>NZ_JBRFKD010000001.1:0-39778 GCF_053098325.1 Providencia sp. PROV_01
TGTTACATATTTTACATTCTATAAATATCTTTATAAAACAATAAGTTTAAAAATAATTTTTTTATAAGGGCATTTTGTTTTCAAAAAATGATGCCCATATTTAGGTTTAAATCTTGATTTTATGAAAAAAAAAGAATATATAACTGAAATTAATATATATTCATATATAAACTTATTATGTAACAAATATGGCCATAAGTATCCAGTAAAACTCCTTCTACGTGTTTTTTTGGGCTGTTAGATTTTACTCACTCATTCAATGGGTTGTGGTTATGTATATGATACTAGATTTAAAATTTGAGTAATATTTTCGTTATTACATATATATAACACTAACATGCATTATAATTACTAGCGACCTTACTTTAGTTTCTATAGTTATTATTTGGTTGGAAATTATTTGTTTTGTAAAATTATCACGATTATTGCTCTTTATGTTTTTCGCTAGTTTAAGTTGCGTTAGCCCCTTAAACATAAAACCATCTACTTTGCTTGTATAGTTAAAGGGTTACACCAAGAAAAATTCCTTTCCGTTACGATATAGATATTCAAACTAATATTTGTAACCTAAATAAGGAAAGGTGTTTATGAGCATTAAAGTACAAAGCTCAGCATATTCAAAATTGCTATGTAAATACCACATCTTATTTTCGCCGAAATTCGGACGGAAAGTGATTTTTTATAATATTCGTTCAAGTGTTGGTGCTATTCTACGAGACCTTTGTAAGTACAAAAATATTGAAATAATCGAAGACCATCTGATGCCATATCATGTTCACATGTCAGTCAATATTCCTCCAAAGCTAAGTGTTTAAAGTTTTATGGGCTTTTTGAAGGATAAAAAATTAGTTGATGATCTTTGATAGACATGCGAATTTAAAATATCAATTTGGCAATAGAAAATTTTGGTCAGAAGGTTACTGTGTAAGTACGGTAGGGTAAAATGAAGAGGCAATTCAGAAGTATATCAGAGGGTAAGAAAAGTCAGATTTAATTTCAGATAGACTTAGTACGAAAGAGCATATAGACCCCTTCAAGAGGTAGGCAAAAGTAGCAAAGACATTTAGCTTGAACGAAGAGAAAGCAACGTCATTTAGGTACTGCCTTATAGGGATAGAGCAAACCACCTGCATAGCGGGTGGTTATGATTGATAGTAATGTATCAAATAAGTCTATTTGCCTTTGTGTTTTTTCCAAATTACAAAATGAATAATTCCTAATGTACCGTGAGCATAAATATAAATCTCAATTAAAATTGTAAGTGATTTATGAATACTTCTCGCCTCTAGAGTGAATGCTGACTGCTGTAACCATAAAATGAACCATGCAACACCAGATAATATAACAATTGATAAAGCTCCTAACCCTAACCCTTGAACTGTTGCTGCTAGTCCTTTAGGAGCGCTATCTGGTAGCTTTTTAGCTAAAAGGTAACGTATGTCTTCTTTGATTTGTTTAAAGTCACCCCAAAGGTAGGGATAAAAATATCTAAGTCCGCGTTGTTTAAAACACGATAGGACTAAAAAGAAAGTTAAAAAAAGGAGTACAAAACCCGAAAAAATATGAATCCAAGTGAACAAATAAATCATGTCAAAAAAAGGAGGAACCACTGACTTTGTCCCCATCATCCAGTTGCTAACAATGATTTGCGATATTACTAAGAGTAGAATTAACATATGTAAAATTCTTATTTTTTTAGTTTGATAAATACCAAAAAAATCCCAGATCGATTTAAATATGTTCAAAATATTTCACCTTTTTATAGTCTTTTGTACGGTTAAAGATTGATAGATTATAATCTGATTATATTTGAGATTAAATTCTATTTAATATAAAAAATAGTCTATATCCACCATCTAATTGTGACTTTCTTTTTTTGATAATTTTATTTGTCTTGTCAATTTTACTAATGTATATTTTATCAGTGAGCAAGCTTTGTAAACTGTCATACTTATCCATTTGGTAAATTGAACGATCTACACGCCAGTAAAACAGTTTGTCAGTAATGATATCCAGAGGATTTCCTTTTAGATTATCAATAGATAAAATAGTATGTTGTTTGAAATATCATGAATAACTTGATTTACTGTTTATATAGTAAGTTAATTAGTTAACATTTAAATTTGTAAATTATGAATATTCATCATATATAGTCGTTTCACTTAATATTTTAGAAAAAGCTAGCATTTATCTGAAGTTTTATAAATTAGCAAATCTAATCTAATTTTCTTATGTATTTATGATTTAGTTCATAATTGAACTATTTTTGTTTCAAGTATATAGATACCTTATCATTTACTGAATGCACATAAGTAACATGATAAGTTTCTCGATCTACACTCATACCTTTCATATAGTTATACTCAAATGATATGCCAAACAATATAACTCAAATATTAGAATTTAACTAATGGCATCAATTAAATATATATCATCACAGGCTGAAATTCAGACTGTCATCAAAGCGCTTGGCGTTAATTTAACGTTGAAATAAGATAGTAGTATCACATAGATAAAAGCTAATCAGCCTTTAGCGATAGTGAAAAATAAGTTATCAAAACTAGTGTAAAATACAGTAAAAGCGGTATATCGCTCAGTGAATTTTCCCCTTCAGGACAAGTACAACTGAATTTATTTGAGAGTGCCCTCGGATTCACAAGATAGATGAACTTATACAGACGATTGATCAGAATAATAGTTGAAAAGGTGCTATCTGGTTTACAGCTCAGGTGATTCGATCGCAATCCGCCTTGTGGAAAATGAAGCCGCAGCTTTTTCTCCTCGATGGACTACAAAATTTTCAGATTTTCCCTTTGTTAGAAGTTAATGAGATTAAAAAATAATCTTTCTATTAAGTTCATCGATAATCAATTGATTGCATCAATTATCCACATGGATAAATGTATTTCTCAACTACTTAACTAGATTTTTTTATCCTTTATAAATTGCATTTAATTGCAAATTGGTAGAGGGGGATATGCATACAGTCAAATACCACAAAGAAGTAGAAAAAGAAGCCAATGATTTATCCATTAAAATAAAAGTTAAATATGATCGTATAGTGCAGAAAATGGAATGAAATCCCCATATTTTACAGAAAACAGAAACTAAACCTCTTAGGGATGTATTATTTGAACTCAGAAGTATCAGGAATGATTTAGATCGAGGGCTTTGGGTATATCATAAAGGAAAAATAATTTATATATTGCTGATTTTCATAAAAAATACAAAAAACAGAATTTGAGATCGCAAAAGCAAGATTGCAAGGGATACTGAATGATAAATAAGCACAATGATTTGTACAGTGAATGGATGAAAAAAATCTCAATATTGGGCCGATTATGAAGAAGAACTATAGAAAGAAAAATTTCAAGCTCTGCTAACAGAATGGTGCAATAACGCATGTTTAACTAAAAAATTGGGTGTTAATCACTCAACTATCACTCGTATGGAGTCGAATTTTGATAACGCGAGTATCCGTAATATTATTAAATATGCAGTAGCCTGTGATATTCAAATTTCAATAATCTCACTTTAATTTTGCAGAGTCTGAATAATGGTCATAACACATGCGAGTGTAGCGTGAATCCGTCATATCGACGCTTGCAATCTAAGATTTGGGAAGCCTCGCTCTTTAAGTTGGGGAGCAGGCACGTGGCAATATTTTTCAAAAACAATTAATGCCTTGCTTTTTGAGTAGATTATTGTCTCAATGGGTTTTATGGTGAGCATATAGGCGACAATTAATGTTCGAATTTCTTCTTTTCTCAAAAACAGTTCCGAGGTACATTGGTTGACGATGTTGAAGACACTTCAAGATGACTTCTTGCTATTAAAAGAGGACTTATCAAGCCAATTATTGACAGTACCTTACGCTTATCTAAAACTGCTTATGCTCACAAGCGAATCTCAAACAACTAAGCTCGTAGGAATATTATAATTATATCTTAATGCTATTGTATCGGGATAGTAAAGCAACTTACGGTTAAAATATCCGGTTGTCTGACAATATTCCTTTTTTTGCAATTCCAACAGCAGCTACAAACTCATCAAATAGTCGTCTTTAGGCTATCAGTCGATATATCCCCTCCCCGACTATATCTGGCAAGGGTGATTTATCACTAGCTAGTTTGACTATAATGTCGAATACTCTCTACCTAAATGTAAAGTTTAATAGTATGTTGGATAGAGTAAATACTGTGTAATTTTTGACGAACAAGGGGGTTGTTTTATTACAAAAAAATGAAAATAAAACTATAATGCATTGTTTATATTAGTTTAATTTTATTAGTTGTTTTGGCGAAATACCATTGATTTCGATATGCTATTTTATGGTATGTTGGCTCAGTAAATGGAACACCTCGCCATTTACGGCAAGGCGTAGTCACATTGTTTTTTTATTCTTTACTTTTTTCTTGAACTATTTTAGATAGCTTTAGCTTTATCAAGCGTTCAAGCTCTTGAATAACGGTTTGATTAAGCCTATTAAACTCAAAACGTACTTTTCTACCGTTTCCACTGTAGCTAATACGGGCATATTGATCCTTATTATTGAATTCGACAATATCAGAGGTTTTCCATGCTGAGGCGGGCTTAGTTTTGTCTGTCATCAACTCTAAAATATTTGATAAATCGTCTAATATATTTTTTTGTGTTTCTTGGATATTTTCAATTACTAGGCCTTTACGATTATCTCTGACCTCTTTGCATAGTACTGCTAAATCTATGCCCTCTTTATGTGCATTACTTTGGAGTTTAGAAAGACGGGCATAGAATGTATTAGGTATTCCTTCGCAGTCAGGAAATAAATTAACTAGACGTACATCAATTAATGCTGCCTGAATACGTTTACGAACTGACTCAGTACTTATACCAATATATTGAGCTAATTGTTCATTAGTTGTGAAGTTATTATCCTCCATTAGCTTTTGATACTGTAAACCTACCTCGCGGTAAGAGAGTTTTCGAGAACTTTGCGCAGCACTAATAATAGAGAAAATATCTTCATTGGATATGTCGTTTGGTAAAACCCATAATGGTAGGTCGGTAGATAATTTTATGCAGCAATAGCGACGTCGACTTCCTTCAATTAAGTGGTAAATACCATCCTTTCTGATAGCAATACCTTCAGTATCCACTCCCCGTTGTTTTATTTGTTCCAGAATATCGCCCATGGAGTTCTCATCCAATGCTTCCTGGTTACGTGGATTAAGATAATGAACAACAGTTTGTTCAGAGACTTTATCCCCTGAGACTATGATGTGTTCAGCATCAACTTTGTGCCCGTTTTTCAGTGTAAAGGTTCTTTTGGGGATATTCCCCCCTTTTAAAGAGGGGAGTCCATTTCTCTGCTCAAAACGTGTTTTCTTCGAATTTCCTAAATACATATCTTTGTTTGTGCCTCTTTCTACATCAGTCATGCGGATTACTCACTTTTTGCAGAGAAACTTTTGATTTCATTTATAAATTGTTGATATACCGAACTTACTGACATTTCAGCTATATCGAACTGTTTTGCAGGACATAAATCCTCTGATTTTTTGATATCTAAGACTGTCCTGCCCCTTTCTGCTGCTGCAACAAAAGCCTCTGAATGTTTTATATTAGTTGTCATGAACTTGTCTTGTACGGTACGTACAAGCTTGTTTAATGTTCGAACTTCATGTTGGCTTTTATCATCGACATTAACAGCTAGTACCTTCATCCATTTGATATTTTCTCCTCTAGATGGTAGCTGCTGTAAACGTGCACCAATCGTTAGCATATAATTTGTTGTGGAAGCAAAGTCATACTCACGCGGTGTTATTGGCACTAGTAGTGCATCAGCAGCTTCATTTGTTGACCATATGATTGGCGAGTCTTGTGGTGGGGTGTCTATAAAGATAAGGTCATAATGCTCTTTTAGAACAGGAACGACAATATCTCTAAAACGAGTGAGAAGCTTATTTCGTTCATCTTTGCTTAAGCGCCAGTATAGATCAGTGAATCTATCATCTGTGGGAAATGCTGTAATAACATCCATATTCGGAAGATGAGTACTGAATGGAATATTAGCGATGATATCTGCCTCAGAATAACCTGCTGCTATATATTGAGAATAATCACCATCAGGCTCGTATTCAGCCAGCAAAACATCGGTAATTGTTAGATAAATATCGTCATCATTAGTGGTTCGGATAAGATTATTTCCGATAGAGCCTTGAGGGTCTAAGTCTACGATGCAACAGCGGGCGTTTAGGTTTAGATCTAATGCAGCAGCTGTTGCAATTGTGGCTGTAGTTGTACTTTTTCCTGTTCCACCTTTATGGTTTTCTATGACGATGACTCTTGGCTTATACATATCCGAGTAACGATGGGCTCCCAGTTCTTCCATGATCATTTGAACGTCGAATCGTGTATAAAGATGGTTTTTATTTTGAAAAATAGGTTCGCCAATGATTTTCTTAGCCTGCATTTCAGTCACTATCTTTGAGAATGTATTGCGAGATTTTCCAAAAAAATCAGCCAGAGCTGTTTTGTTTAAACAGTGGTTATATATAAGCCTGTCCAGACCATCTACTTGTTTATCAGTAACTTTAATTGTATTTACTTCAGCAATAGATTCTTTTAATGAAATTTGTTCAGCTTTCATTCGCTGACCAATTATTAGTATTTGATCTAAAATTGACATTTTTTGCCCCTTGCTTGGTTTTTTACATTATTAATGTAAATTGTGCGTATAACAAGTTAATATTGCTCTTAAGTGCACAAAATGAAATATTACGCTTGATTATTTGACGGTGATATCTTGGCGAACAAGGGGGTTGTTTTTTGCGGGGAACAGAAAAAATCTTTTAAAAAGCCTGTAATAACAAGAGATACGGTATAACTTTTTTGATATCCTTCACCGGCAAGCACGGTATGTCTTACCGCTAAGATGTTACATGCTCAAATTATTGGCGCACGTTCGCTTGGCCATAAAGTGGTGGGTTACGAGTTACTTCGCTAATCGGTGTGTGCGTTTGCCGAACGCGCAGCAGAAAAATTGTGTGAAGAAAAAACAGTATTGTCGATTAGTGATATTGTGGGTGCAGAGTAACCATTTTTCTCATCATGAGTCGCATTATTATCAGCAAGAAGCCCAAACACTCATTTATCCTACACAAGATACGCGCAATATTATTCAGGCGCAGTCATTTTGTTTGACCGACTTTGGCTTCCGAATGTGAAATACAGTAAAATTGGTGAACTGATGCAGACGATTTACCAGATTAATCGAGGAAAAGATGCTATCTGGTTTACAGAGCAGGGTATTCAAGTGCAACCAATTTATGGAAAATGAAGCAGCAATTTCTTTCACCGCGTTGGACAACGCAATTCTCGGACATTCCTATCGTAAAATGCTAATCATTGGGTGATGATTTTTTGAGCAGCGTTGATATTCATTCATTAATCAAACCATTATCCTTGTTATTAACAGGGCTATTTCAAGTTATCCACTGATTTTGTGGATACGCCCATTTTGAGTTTTGGGGCAACGGATTCACACTGGCGTTGAGCCAGTATTAAGTCGAACGCCGGATTGTCCCCATTTACACACAGTTGGCGCAGGTTCCCCGTACACTCCCGTTCTCGCGCCTGTTTGGGGCGCGCTCACTGGCTCGCCAAATGTGGAAAATGGGGACAACCGGCTTGAAAGGACAACCACTGCGCCTTTTAACGTTTTCAACGTGGCGCAAAGGGCAGGGGTGCAGCTCCCTGCGGGACCGCCCCTGGTTCACTGCTTAGCTGTGCTAAGCGTTAATGGCGACTTGCCGTTCGCTTCTCTCGCTGCAAGTCGGGTGCTGCCATTTTCTTCACCTGTGTGATTAATCTTTCATCGAGCCCCTCCGCTTGGCCTAAAACATAGCCTCGTCTCGTCATACAGCAAGCGTAAAGTGCACTCCAACAAAATTCTTGTCGCTGCGCTTTCCAACAATTTTGTTTCCGCCCTTGCTTCCTTCCTCGTCTCGGCTATGTACGGCCTTTGCAGCGGAGGAACTCAATGAAAGAAATCATTAACACCGAGGAGGATTCAAAAATGTCATCACATCAAAACCTTGCAGCTCCAGAATCTAACGAAAGAAGGGGTAAAACCCCACTGACTGACGGTCAGAAAGCGGATTTATTGCATTACATTGCACCGTTGACACGGTTATTGGATTTATTCGAGGGGGATATTTCACCTGAGTTATACGACGAAGAAATCACGCTGCACAGTGATGCGTTCGATTCCAACAGTATTTTTGTGAAAGACGGCTATCCGATTGGCTTTAGCGACAATTTAAACAACATGTTTTATCTGCGTCCTGAACTCATTCAAGCATCTTAGGTGCTAAGAGAGCCTTGTCACTCTCTTAGCAAAGACACGTTAACAACAATAGAGGTATCAATTATGTCTACATTAGAAACTAGCATTAACCCAAAACAACGTAAAGCAAAAAAAGGCGCAAAATCCGCACAGGCCGACGCGATTTATCAGGCATTAGACAGCATGGAAGCGCATGTGTTGCCGTTATCGGTATTGGTACAGAGTGAACTCAATGTGCGTAAACGTCCGATGGATGAAAAAGCCTTGTCAGAACTGGCAGACAGTATTCAAGCGGTCGGGGTGTTACAAAACTTGGTGGTTTACCCGATGGGCAATGACGTCTACGGGGTTGCTGCGGGTCAACGTCGTTTACTGGCGTTACAACAATTGGTGACAAAAGGGCATTTAGCGTCGAGTTTCCCTGTGCCTGTCAAAGTGGTTTCAGAGTCCGATGCGCTGATTATTTCCCTGACGGAGAACAGCCAACGTGAAGCCATGCATCCAGCCGACCAACTCCATGCTTTTATCGAGCTACAAAAAACAGGCAAAAATGCGTCTGAAATCGGTGACTTATTAGGGTTTAGCACTCACCACGTGAAAAAATGTCTGCGTTTAGCAAACATGGCTCCCGAGCTATTAGCGGAGTTGGATGCGGACAATATCACGCTAGACCAGCTGCAAGCGTTAGCCGGAACCCCTGATCATGACCGCCAAGTCATGGTATGGAATAATGCAATGGGTTGGAAAAAAGAGCCACGTTACTTACGTGAAGCAGTCGAAGAAACCAAAATCCCCGTCGAAAATAATCGACTGGTGAAGTTTGTGGGGTTGGATGCTTACGAACAAGCAGGGGGAACCCTTGAAATTGACCTCTTTACCGAAGCCGGATTTATTGAAAATGCCCCACTATTAGAAAAATTAGCACTCGATAAACTCACTGTGTGTGCGGAACTGTTAGCGGATATTGAGGGTTGGCAGTTCGGTACTGCCCGTTTAGAGCGTCCGAGCTTTTACGGTAATGACGCAGAAACCTTGTCACTCAGTCATGCGCCCGAGGCGGTCATCCCCCCTGAATTTGCGGATTTATTGGCTGAATTGCGTGCTCGTGAAACGGATTTACGTCAGCAATCATGGGAAACGGATGACGAAAATGAACAAGCTGACCTTTGCCAAGCCGTGGCAGACTGCGAAAAGCAAATCGAAGACATTAAAGACCGTACCAAAAATCAGGAGTGGACAGCCGATAGAAAAGCAACAAAAGGCGTTGTTGTCTACCTTGACCGTGATGGAGAACCGTGTGTCATCCGTGGCGTCATTGACTTAGCACAGCAAGAGTCACAGTGCAGTGAAGCGGAAAGCGAAACTGAAAGTGTGAGTGAGCAATCAACAACTCAAGTTGAGACGGTTTCTACCTACAGCGCAGCCTTGTGCAAAAGTCTCTCTTCGGAGCGCACATTAGCGGTTCAAGCGGCATTAACACAACATCCAAACGTGGCACTGGCGATTTTGGTTCATGATGTATGCATTCAAGTGTTTGGTTCACCGTATGCCAAAACTGCATTTAACATTAAATTTTCGCTTTCTCAGGAGGAGTTACTCAAAAATGCCCCGACCGCCCAAGACAGTGAAGCATTGCAATTACTTAATACGCAATTTGAGTCATGGTCAGCGCGTCTCCCTGACGCATGGCAAGCCGATTTCTCATGGTTGTTGTCATGGGAGCAAGCGGATTTAGTCGCATTACTGGCGTTTTGTTCCGCGCAAACGTTAAGTGAAGTGAACCATCATGCTCCGCACGATAACACGTTAGCTAAAGCTTTGCGTCCAATTGAGCAGGCGATTGCCTTCGATTTTCGCCAGTGGTGGCAGCCAACAAAAGCCAATTTCTTTGGGCGTATCAGTAAAGACCAAATCAGCGATTGTTTAGCCGAGGCAGGCGCATCAGATAAAGTCCTTGAAGCCGTCAAAATGAAGAAAGGGGATGCTGCGGAGTTGGCTGAAAACACCCTCAAAGATACGCATTGGTTGCCTCGCTGTTTTCTCGATGTAAACGCTGACACTCACAACACCGATAACGCACAATAATCAGACTGGAGACACTGCCCTGAAAAGGGCAGTGTGAATAATCATGACAACTATTCCAAACCATTTAGCCCTTGTACCCTTTAATGACCGTCAATATGCCGCTGCAAAAGCTATTCTCTTTGTCGAAAATAAAATACAAAAAGGGCAATACCAAAAACGGTATCTCTATGCGAGTGCGTTAATTCGATTTTTTACGGGGAATAAAAACGCTATAACCGCAAAGGATTTGCACTCTACGTTTGTATTATCCTTTGATGACAAGCGCGAAATGCCGTCAAAAAATCGCTATCTTGCCGCCCTTGATACCTTGATTTTGCCCCGTTGTGTTCGGCTCTGGTTCTCTTGGATTTTAATGAAGATATCGATACCCGATCATACGGTGAACAATTACTGGATAATTATACCATTCCC
The DNA here is from genome assembly GCF_053098325.1 of Providencia sp. PROV_01. Taxonomy (NCBI): domain Bacteria; kingdom Pseudomonadati; phylum Pseudomonadota; class Gammaproteobacteria; order Enterobacterales; family Morganellaceae; genus Providencia; species Providencia sp. PROV_01. Next base: position 10,826 of record NZ_JBRFKD010000001.1, read on the forward strand.
AATAAATTAATCGGTTGAAAGGGTGTTGACGATGAACGAATGGAATGTAGTTTTACTTGAAACTGAAGACAGTTTGCTATCAATGATGCGCGGTGAGCACTCAAAAGAAACGGTGATTAACTCAGCAATTGCCGCGAATGAAATTTCACAGAGTGATCGAGAAACGTGGTTAGCCTGTGAAGATATCTATGTGGATTATTATAAGGCGGTGCCTCGAGAAGGGTATGCAGCCTATTATTATCCCGTCAGTCAGGACGTTAAAGAGGCATTTTTAGCTACGTGTCTCGAGCTATTTTAGATTGCTAGCGAGACAGGGTGAAATAGAGGATAACAGTACGTTTATGCAATAGCGTGTGTTGAGTATTAAAATAGCGATAACATAATAAAATCTTGTGTTTTTAATTAATTATGATTAAGCCATGAGGTTATGAATTTAATCTACATAGCCGTTGAAGTAAATGGCAGTATTTGATAACTCTAAGGTAATAATTTTTGTTAAAGTGCAACAGTTAAAATTACGAGTCATAGAGTGATATATAACAATAAAATATTTCTATCTGCTATGTTATTTAGTAAACACGCAGTTAGTAGTTTTTATCTATTGTTCTTGAAAAATAAAGGATTAGTTTTATGAGTGAAGTTGATATAGCAAGTATTTCCGAAAAAAGATACACAACAAAATACTACGATGGTTCAAAAGAAGTTTCAAAAAGTGACTTAATAAAACTATTAACTGTATTAAGAAACAGCCCATCATCAGTGAAACTCTCAGCCTTGGCATTTTTTTATTATAAACAATAAAAATAACCCTAATCTGCTATTGTCGGGCGTGTTAGACTTTAATCATAGTCGAATAGCCGATTCTACTTATACCATTGTTTTTTGTATAAGGAAGTCAATGGATAATGAATATTTAGAGCATTTAACCAATACCGAAATTAATGACAATAGATTTGAAAATCTAGACATTGCTCAAGAGATGGATAAAGGGCGTCGCTATTTTGTTGAATTAAATAATAGTAGCTCAGAAGAACTTAAAAACTGGGAAAGCAAACAACTATATCTTGCATTAGGTCAATTTATGTTTGCGGCTGCCGCACTAGGGATAGATACAACTGCTATAGAAGGATTTAACAAGGAAGAAATTGATAATATTTTAAATTTAAAGGAAAAGAACCTAGAGAGTGTAGTCATGACTACGATTGGCTATCGCTCTGAAAGTGATTCGAATGCGAAAAGGCCAAAATCACGCCTCAAAGACGATGAGATATTTACTTTCATTTAATGCTTTAACGATAAATGGACGACTGATAGATTGGAAGTTGGAAGTCGCCTGTTTAGTCATGAATGACAACAAGTTAATAAAAAGACAATAATCAAAGTTAAATGAATTGTTGATAGCTCTCCTTAAACAGCGGCATCACCCTTTGTCTCTCGGAAAACGAGTATACCTCGTTAGCTTTTGAGTGTGAAAACAGTCCGTTTTGTTAAAAATAGATGAGGCTATACAGGGTGGGATTACATGTAGCTGATTTTAAGTGGTAAAAATAATGAGATTGCACTTTTTGAGCAAAAGTTTAAATCAAAATTCATTCATCATAAAAACACAATAATCCCTTATGGGCTCCTACGGCGGCTCTATGTCCTCGAGCTGCCGCCTACACTCCAGCGCTATTCGTTTTATGAATGGGTTTCCGCAAAGCGCGGAAATGATGTATTGGGTAGGGCGAGAGCAAGCTGCTAAAACAGCCCCGACAGAAATTATCTTAATACAGTTTATGGATGCGTTATCCGTTATGCCCCATTGGATTGATAAGGCAACAACAATACAGAATCATTTAAATTGTAAGAGATGGTTTAAGTTTGTTGAGCAAGTTGCGAAGTTTATGCTTGTTATCGAGGGAGGCGACATTGGCGCGCGCGAGGCGCAATACATGCTGTGCGTACCGTTTTTGATAGCTTTCCTTTAATCCTTGTTTTTCCATCCAACGGCTAAAACTGGCCACCACGTCACGTAATTCCAGTTTCGAAAAGCCGAGCCCGTGAAAAAATTCAGGCCGTATCCAAATCCGCATGGCTTTGTATTGCTTGGCTTCGATATCAAAATCGCGGTCAATCACAATCAGGTTAGCTTGTTCCCAATCGCGTAAGGCATGAAGTATGGGGTCATAACTTTTACGACCACTGTCATAGCGATACAGTTGACCACACAATTCCGCCAACTTCTCCACCGAACACATCACTTCAAACAACGTGTCACTTTCGGGGTTGTAATCAGCATAGGCGATCATGGCCATCGCTAACGCATCAAAGGTTTCCCGGCGCTCAGAACGCACAGATATCCGCTGCTTTCGGCTGTAGCGCAGTTGGTAAATATGGGGATTGCGGTTCCAATCGTGACGCTTTAATGCGGCCGCAAAGCGACGCACAGGCACTAATTTCGGTAATTGCCCTAAAAATTTTGGCGCATAATGCCGATGAATTTTACCGATGGAACAAAGAATTGCAGGAATTGAGATCCCATTAGACATGTCTCTCCGCACTTATGTTGTACGGAAGGAGTTGAATTTTTTTGCGCATAATTCTATACTCCCCACTAGGAGTTCAACATTCCACCTAGCGGAATTGCTCTGATGACCCCTGATAATCTTTCCTCGACCCGCCAAGATTGAAGAAGATTACAGGGGTTTTCTATTTGGGTTCACAGCACATTTTTGTGTGTTACATCCCATCTTTTGCCACCTTTCGGCGTGGCGACCACAAAATTCACATCAATTGTCGGCTAATTTAGCACTCTATACGCATTCAAGCAACGTCTTCACGATAAAGACGCGATTTATTCACAAAATTTGTGATAAAACTTGAGGTTCGACGCGAGAGAAAACTAAAAGAAACTGGCGGAAATCGCCGACAATGCGGGGTAAAACAGAAATAATAGGGTGTTAATCACCAAACTCACGATCTCTGGATTTTTCCATCACCATTTCACGCTCTTGTTGGCGCAAAACGTCCCGTTGTTGTTGCTGATGTTCACGTTCAAGCTGAACGGCCTTTTCAATCACTCGCTCTTTCGCCTCCATTAAGTCATGTTCCCCTTTCAGCAAGCTATCACGCTCTTGTGCCATCATCTGCCTCAGTTCGTCTTCGTTCAGTTCTGGCACCTTAGACTCGCTGTTCGCTTGCTGGCGTAGGGCAGCTTCAGCCTCTTTTAAGGCTTTATCAATCACCTGCTCTTCTGGCGTTTGCAGATTTTTTGGGTCACTGTCTGCTTTATTGGTTTGCGCAGTATTCTGGTTTCCATAGGCGTTATCCACTTCCCCTTGCGTGATTTTTTCAATCATGGCCGTGTGTAAACGTTCATCCGGATTGAGTTGCACCACCACCCCCTGTTCAGGTTGCTGTGCCATCGTCTCAAAGGCGGACTCAAGACTGTTCACAATCACGGTGTTGCGGCTCTGCTTTTTCAAGCCGCACACTCTAAAGAGATAAACCCAATAAAGCCTTCGCTTACATGCCATAAATGGCTGTCGCTCAGATTACGGTGCAGCATTGTGCGATTGCCCCCGTAAAGCTGGCCTTTGGCCACCTTAACGCGCAGCTACAGCCGTTCATCGAGGCTACGCCTCTCGCCCGTCTCACTGCGTTTTTCAAAGGGTCAAATAACCTAAATAACAGTTTTAATATCATTGAGCTTAACCAGGACAGGGGGCGGATAGGGGGCATTAAACAGCGCGTAACCGCTAACGCGGGTCTCGACGGCCCTAACCACTATTCGTTCTTTGTGACTCTTTTTGCCGTCTACCGCCCTACGGGCTGGTGATTTAGGTGAAATTTCGTGATAATCTGCTATTAATGCATTGATGATCAAAATGATTTTGGTGTGAGGTTAGAATGGAACGCAAAACACTGACGTTAAAACGTTCGACGATAGAAAAAGAGTCGGAAAGTACCGAACCGGTTATTCAACGTCGCCGTAAACAGGTCGTGGTCAATACACAGCGTAAATCCCATAAACTCGCCAAAACAGCGCCAATCCAACCGCCTAAAAAAGAGACCTCTCCGCCCGCGAAAAATCAGAAAGCGGTTGTCATTCCGTTAGAAAAAAAAGTTATTCTGCCAACGCCGCCAAAAAAACATCTCCCCTTAGAGGAAGCTATCGCGAATATCTCAGCTTATTGGCCACAACTCTTTCCAAATGGACAACTTCGACCGATGGCGGTTGGCACACGTGAAGCCTTATTTGCCGATAAAAAGGTGCGTGAATTGCCGATTTCGTACAAAAAGCTAAAACGCAGCCTTGCGGCCATTAGCTATAGTGTCAAATACCGCACGACGATTATGCCTGGTGCGGTACGCTATGATAAAGACGGTCAACCGAACGGGACTGTCACGGAATCGGATGTCGCTGATACGTTAAAACGTATACAAAGACTCGCTAAACAACAATCACGATCCGCATGACAAAAACAATTCATTCCCCGATTTCTGTTGAAGAAAAAAATCATTGGTTAGGTAAATTAGCCTTTGCCGCTTTAGTCGCGCTCAAACTGGCGCAGTGGGATGGAAAAGCTGCCCGAAACGCCCAGTCCGAAAATCTTTTTCTGCTTCGCTGGTTACAAACGGCCCTGAAACAAAAACGATTTCACCGCTGCATCGTCCCTGATTTTGAATGGCTCATCCACCTTGGCTAACAACGGTTAATGACCTCAAAATTAAAATCACGGTTATAATATTTATGGCGTTCGTGTTGTTGTGATATAGCCAGCCAAAGTGATTTGTTTCGCTTAACTTACGCGACTGAGTTGCTCAAAGATTTAGGGTGGGATAGCGTGGTACTCAGTGATGACCGCTGGCAAAAAATGATTGCGAAAAAGCCGAGGGTGACTGCAACCCCCACCTTCTATGTTACTGCCTCTGCTTTAACCACTGGATTCAGTGATGACGGAAAACAGATTGACTCGGTGGAGTTTTGGGTGCTGGGTGATAAAGCACAATTTAGTTAAGTCATCAAACAACACCATCTTCAGGGCGAATTTGATGACTCTTTACCGCACTATCATTTATTGCCGTTGTAGTCCCTCGTTTTTCTGTTTTTATCGATAAGAGGAAAGACAATGACTTGGGCTAAAACGCATTTAATTTTTTATTTATCGTCCATGATTTCGCTAATCCATTGAAATAAAGTCACTAAATGCACTGAGAGTGTGGATGAAAATGTAAATTAGACTTCACGTGAACATTGAAATCCGAAAAACAGACAGAAAATTAATTCTGCGTTATGATGCTCATTCTTTAGTGAGGAGTGAGTAACCGAATAATGAAACCTAAGCATACGCCGACGGCACATGATGCGGCTTTTAAAGGGTTTATGACGCAGATTGATAGCGCAAAGGACTTTTTTGACATTCACCTGCCTGAGCACATCAAAGCGTTGTGTGATTTCAGCACATTGGCACTGACAAATTCCTCGTTTATCGATAAACAGCTACGCTCTCGATTATCCGATGTGCTTTATTCGGTGCAAACAACGGAAGGTGAAGGGTATATCTACCTTCTCGTCGAGCACCAGTCCACGCCCGATAAACTAATGGCCTGGAGACTCATGCACTATGCTTTTTTAGCCATGAACCAACATCTTCAGCAAGGGCATAAAACGTTACCGTTAGTCGTGCCGGTACTGTTTTATCACGGTGGTCGTTCACCCTACCCCTATTCTCAATTGTGGACCGATTGTTTTCCATTACCGGATATGGCTAATGAATTATATACCCAGCCGTTCCCGTTGGTTGATGTGACGGTGATTGATGATAACGAACTAGTTAATCATCGCAAGGTGGCTGTAATGGAGCTGGCGATGAAGCACAAATATTTGCGGGATGAATTTGACACTATTATCCCCTTATTGGCACAAGCACTCAATCAACAGTATAATGATGATAACGACATCGTCACTATCCTCAATTACCTGTTCATTGCACTGGACTCTCCCAACTTTGAACATATTGTCCAGCAATTGAGTGAACAGGCAGATAAACATCAGGAGGTTATTGTGAATATTGCACAACGCTTACAAGATAAAGGTCGTCAAGAAGGATTACAGCAAGGTATAGAGCTAGGTAGGCAAGAAGAACGACAACTTGCTCATCAGCGTCAACTGGATATGGCGCGTAACTTGCTTAAAAATGGGGTTAGCCTTGACCTAATTGTTGAAAGTACCGGTTTAAGCCGTGAAGAACTCATCTCCCTACAGTAGTCTGGCCCTATTTCGTTTTCATTTTTGTGCTTAACGCAAACGTCGCTAGCTCAATGAGTTTAGCGATGTTTTGCACTTTTTCATAACGTTTATAGCTTCGCACGCTTACCTCCAGTTCCTCAGCCGCGCGTTCCTGACCCCAATTCATTCCCCGTCGCCACAGTTTCAATTCAAACCCAGTCATGAGTATTATTTTTCATGTTAAAAGTGTCATTATGTCACTTTTAACCGGTTTATATTGAGTTGTAAAGTGAGGAGTTTAGATCGCCATTTCGACTTTATTCATTTAGGGAAGATGGCATATAATCATCCAAATAATCATTTTATGGCGGTGTAAGGAAACCCAAATGAAAGACATTAACTTAATTTCACTCACGCAAGCAGCAAATACATTAAGTGAAGCCTATTTTACGCGTTATTATAAATATTAGGGGTTCTACGCCGGAACCGCCGAAATTTCCGAAATCAGTTTTTCAATGAACTTTAGGGACTTCAATAACACCATCAGCAAATCCTCTGTGCGAGTCGCTCCATCCATTTTGCAAAGCGATAATATCCTGGATATTGTTGGCATAGGTAATCCATCTGGACTTTTGATGTGCTATCCATTACCTGTTTAAATGCTTCCATATAGTCATAACATCCCTGTAAGAGTTCAGCATCTGCGCTTTCTGTTAGCGGAAATTGGCAGGTATAATCATGAACTATCTTAGCTAGCTGTCGTTGCTTTATGGTCAAGTCGATCATTTTTTTCCTCGTGAAAGAGTACGGTAAACTGTTGGTCGAGAGACCGAAAATAACTCAGCCAAATCACTAATCGAATATTGCCCAGTTTCATGTATCCGAAACAGCTCTTTTTGTTGTTTATCAGACAACTTCGGTTATTTCCCTCTAAGTTTTCATTTTGCTTGGGTAATCGCCATCCCTTCTCGGGTTCGTAGACGTATTAAATCACCTTCAAATTCAGCAAAGGTCGCTAGCACATTGAAGAACATTTTTCCCATCGGGTTTGCTGGATCGTAAATGCTATTAGGGGGGCACGCCCATTTCATCGAAAAGTCCAATGTTTGCTCGTAACCCTGTAATACCAAGGTGTTAAGAGGATAATTGTATTATAGATAAGTCATTTATTTCGCTGATTTCATCTATTTTGATATCTTTGAAATCGTATGTTTTGTGCAACCTATCAGGTTTTCTATCTGGCTATAACTTTTTCTCTCCCTCAGCAGGCCTTTAATTTTTTGGTGTAATATTTTGTTGATCGGACGACCTTTATATTTTCCTACTTGTTTGGCTTTTTGCGCCCCCTTGCGCTTGACGACGACGTCTATCTACATAATCCTTCCTAGCGACAGGTGCCAGCATGTCTAACATAAACATAAGACTTACTGTTACGTTTAAGAGCCCGATTTTAAATAAAACGGGAATAAGGTTTGCTATCCTATAAATTGTGTGGCTTAATGAACCTATTGGTTTGGAAGTACAGGCCTATTTATGCTAGTCAGTTTAAAGTTGTTCTCCATTTAGCGTTATCTAAGATACCTCTTCATTGCGAATTCCTTCTAATTAATTCCCATAAGTAAAAATAAAAATCAAACCTCATCTATGCCTTATGGCAATCAAAAATTAAAGGAAATTCTATGTCTAATACAATGACTGGTTTAGTAAAATGGTTTAACGAATCGAAAGGTTTTGGTTTCATTTCCCCACAAGATGGAAGCAAAGATGTATTTGTTCACTTCTCTGCAATCCAAAGTGATGATTTCAAAACATTATATGATGGGCAAAAAGTTAGCTTCTCATTAGAGAATGGCGCAAAAGGTCCAGCAGCAGCCAATGTGGTGGCGCTTTAAGGCAATATTAATATGAGATGTCCTTGTTGTAAGGGATCTCAGTATAGACGCTATCACTTTGATGTCTCAAAAAGTAATCCATATGGCGCTAAATGTATTTTCTGTAAATCTAATATGACGTCAGCTTAAATAACATATAGCTCATGAAACCTCGTAAATACGGGGTTTTTTATTTTATATATCATTATAATCCCCTTGTGAGTGAGTTATGTGTTATAATACGTGACTCATCATACCTCATTGCTATAAAAAGCAAATCTTGCCGTTGCGAGTTTTTATTTTAAAAATAGATGTGGTATCCAAAGGATTTATTTCTTAAGGGATTACCTATGAACTTACCTACCTTTTATCAACGAATCTTATCACTTACGCAAAATGTATTAACTATTTCTGGGTTGCTTTTAGCGACACTTGCATTGGTCTACTGGATGTAAACGCATTCCGCCATTAACTCAATTGGAAGAGTATTTAGTCTTAGCAAAACTAAGAGTCGAGATTCGATGCCTCGATGGCGGTCCATAAGTTATAAATCTTTTGTGAAATGTCAATGTGGAGATGTATGAACTATTATATTCAGACGACGATGGAACCCGAAGGTAATTACAAAATACACAAAATTGGGTGCAAACAAATGCCGATAACTTCAAATCGTTTCTGTCTAGGTAACCTACTTAATGCTATACGGGCAATAGAAGCCGCTAAAGCTTCAGGGTATAGCCTCATTAAGGTATGCTCATGTTGCATCAGTGGAAGTGCAAAGTAATAAGTTGAAAATAAAAATATACTGCCTAGTACAGCTAGTTTTTTTGTTTTCTATAACGACAAGATATAATTCACTTTGAGAGAGAAAGCTCAACTGCATTTATTTATTAGCAACAGTGCCCTTTGAGGGTATCTGGAGGAATTCTTTTTTCACGATATTTTTCGGCGATTTTTCTGAGTCCGTCATAAGTCCCAACTATTCCCTCGCAAATAATAAGTTGTTGCGTTTTTATCGCCTCATCTGAAGTAACCCCTAAATTATCGAGAGCGTGATTGAGCGACTGCATAAGAAAATCACCTATTAATTTTATATTTTCCATACGATTAATTGAAATCAGATATTCTTATATAAAGTAAAAGCCCTAACATTAAATAAAAACTGTCAGGGCTTTTACGGTACTGCATATTTTACATTTAACATTAATGACTACTAACGTAATATTACTTTGATACTGCATTAAAAACGTACTTGCTTGTTACAATATGGTTTTTCTGAGTGATTTATTTCCTACAAACTTCGTTAAAATTAAATTTCTCTATAAAAACTAAACAGGTACATTTCTCCCTACGCGATATAGACTCTTATTCCGTAGCCTTACTTCAGTTACTAACCATTGCAGTTGTAACCCACTAGAAAATCGCAGCCTGACATCATCGCGTTAATTACGTATTCCGTAATTATTGTATTAACAGCTTACATTTTGCTGTTGCGATAAATCTATCAAAAAAAATTTGAAGTCAATACTGTTTTTGCTTACATATCTGATAAAATAAACAGCATTAACAATATATCATCCACTTTAATATTAACCGAGATATAAGGATCTTTCGTCTGCAGGTCTAGTTTTAAATCGTCGGTGTGCCCACAGGTACTGTTCTGGTGCTCTCATTATTTCTTTTTCTAGCACATGATTAATTGTCGTTGCATCTTGCAGTGCATCACCTGTAGGATAATTATCTATTATTTTCCCCAGTACCAAATCATAGGGAATGCCATGACTATTGCGAATTAATGTGGCTGTAAGCGTTGGCGAATGAGATAACTGGGCTAATGTTGAGGGTCCTTTAGATGTTGACGTATTTTTAACAGAAAAAAATGGGGCAAAAACGGTACCTTTTCGACCAAAATCTTGATCTGGGGCAAACCAGATAGCTTGTCCTTTTTTTAATTCTTGTACCATAAATCTTAAATTTTTACGGTTAATCATTCCTTTCCCTGATCTACAACGTCCTTTTGTTTGAATGTATTCCATAGCCTTATTATTATGTGGCCTATACATCGCATTAACTGGAAAGCAAAGCCCCATTACCCTCCCGCCTAATTCTAATGACATAAAGTGAACGCCGATGATAATGACCCCTTTATTTTGGGAATATGCTTCTTGATAGTTAGATATCCCTTTGACTTGAAAAAGTTTTTTGATTTTTTTATCACTCCAAAACCACGCTATTCCTGTTTCAAATAATGCGATACCAAGCGCTCTTAAGTTTTCTACAACTAGAGCGTCAATTTCTTTGGCATTTTTATTTGGAAAACATAATTCCAAGTTTCTTTTTATTATTGAAACTCTTCTTTTAATAAAATACTTCGAATTTTTACCCAGAAACCCACCAAGTTTAATTTGCCATTTGTAAGGAAGTTGAACCAATAAAAATAAAGTCATAATCCCTATCCATGTAGTGGCATATTTGGGATGGAGTAACTTTAAAGAAAAAGGGTTTTTAGCATACATCAGATTTCTCAACATACAGTAATAATATAAGTTATGACGATAGATAATACTGATGTTATCGACAGATATCACGTATTCTATTATCCATTTTTCGTGAAAAATGGCTTTAAATAGTCACTCTTTGTATTTAACAAAACAGCTCTAGAACAATAAAACTACGTTGTAAGCCAGCCTTTTACATAGAATACTTCTGTCTTGCAGGCACAGAATAATAGGTTTTATCTTTTGCCATAATTTTAGCGCCACTTGATGATGGTTATGTATACAGTATTGGTGTGGGTACTAGAAGGTCAAAATAATTTCTTTGTGTACGAAAGCATTCGGTTTCGTACTGACGTAATAAGTGGTGTACGAAACCAAGCTTAATTAAATTCGTATATACGTTATTATTCGATATCTATTTCGGATGGATAATGTCGTTATGTCACGAGTTTTATGCTTATTGCTGAGTTTCGACACTGGAACAAAATACAGCAAACCAAAGAAGATAAATTGAAGTAGCTGGTTTTAAAGCTGAGCCCTATTGAATTATTTAAGAGCGTATTAGTGGATCGGTTGCAGCCAATGAACGACCCGGTTTTTCACGTCTACGGGATAAAGCCATAAAATACACACGGATCTAATTTATTATTTGCAACAAGCCTCTTCAAAACCGTCTACCCAAATTAAGTATTAATATAGTTTGTATTTATCACGTAATTTTAAATAAGCTTGATTTTCTTCACGCCAGCTTTGTTCAATCCAGGCAATAGTCTGCTCCTGAGTAAGCCCTTTTTCGGTTGCTTCATTCAGGATTGTTAAAAGCTTTTGGTTACCAACCAATTTAGCTAACCAGAGAGGGCGAATAACAAAATACTCATCCTGATATGTTAAATACTGAGCTTCTTTGTCACTGTCAATGCTAAGAGGATAACCTTTTTCATGAAATTTAAACCACCATTTTACAAAATAACTGATCGTTGGTTTAATATTCTCCTTATCGAGATGAACCAATGACTCTCCATAAACCTGTTTACCAGCTTGTGGCCATCCATACTGTTTTTGGCTAATATCAACAGTATATCGTGCAGTTTCGTAAAATTTTTCCGATGAAAAGCCCAATAGTTCAAATGGATGATCAGAGCCACGTCCCATATTAACACTCGTAGCTTCAAATAATGCTAATGAAGGATAGAGCTTTATCGATAAATCTGTTCTCAAATTTGGAGATGGGACCCTGGGTAGATGATATGGCATATCGTGACGATAATTATTCATCGGGATCACATGAAGTTTATCCGCAGGAAATTGATATTGGGCTTGGCCATGGGCTTTCCAATTAGTATCTTCACCACCCGTTAACCACCCCTCATTCACTATCATTAATGCAAACTCACCCGAGGTTAAGCCATGAACTATAGGGATGGGATGCATACCAATACCTGAAATGAATTGTTCTTCAAGTAGGGGGCCATAAACGATATCTCCCAGTGGGTTTGGTCTATCAAACACCATAAATTCTTTATGATGTTTTTGGAGGCTTTCGAGTAGATGATGCATAGAAATCGTATAGGTGAAAAAACGAACACCCACATCCTGTAGATCATAAACAACTATATCAACATCTTGTAACTGTTCTTCTGTTGGGTGTGCTCGTGAACGCCCCTTATCATCTCGCCCATACAGGGAAACGATAGGTAACCCACTTTGGCTATCAATATGGTCACTATCACCAAAACCAGCATCTTCGTTTCCTCGAATGCCGTGTTCAACAGAAAATAACTTAGTTACTTTAAAAGTGTATTTTTCTTGTTCCGATAACAACTTATCTATGGTATGCCTTTCATCTTTGTTAACAGAACTCTGATTGACCATTAAAGCGACTTTTTTACCTTTCAGGAGTGGGCCATAAATGGCCTCTCTATCTACTCCAAGTACAATATCTTTACTTAGCTCATTATTTGCTAACGCAAATACACTATATGCACTTGTCAGGAAAAAAGTTAAAAAATAAAAAATTTTTTTCATAATAAAACTCGCTATATCCAATAATCAACGGTTCGTGACATACTAAAAAGTATGGCGTAATTCGATTGCCCAGAACCAAAAATTATTATTTTCTTTAGTTCCTTTTGTCCATGTAACCTCGGGGCGATAGTACGTATCCCAGAATATGGATGTTCCATTTGTGATAGGATAGAGCAATTGAAAGCCATAGCGGCTTCTGTCTTTTTCTTTAAAAAGAAATTCCTGATTATTAGAATCACGGAAACTTTGTTTTCCTTTTGTTAGTGCATAACGAGTATAAGGCATAATCATGAGTCCATTATCAAATCGATAACGATATACTGCCCATAGAAAATGCTCATTATTATGTAATGTATTAATTAGATTTTCATCAATATAGAGGTAATTCACCCACAAAGAATTTTTCTTATTAAAGGTATACGTACCGCCAATAAAATGCTCATTAATTGAGCTCCAATTGCGCTTATAAACACCGTATTCACCTTTTGCACGTGCATAGTCGAGTTTTCGGTCAATAAAGCGAAATGATAAGCTTCCATTAAAACTAATATTATCTGAATATTTGTAATTGAATTGAGGCCTCACCCATATTTCATGGCGTTCTTCACCTTTTCGAATATCCCCTTTATATTGAGGCGCGGCTAATGCTGGATTACTGATGGATGCGTAATGCCAATTATCATTACGATAACCAAGACGTAATTTAAAGTTTCCAGGCTTATCATGAAACGTAAATGGAAAAGTTCGAGTAGCACCAACTTGCCAGCGAGTCCTATCATACTCAGAATTATTATCTAAATACGTTTTTAAAACCTGAATATCATACATCCAAAGTGAGTTATTTTGATAAATAAAAGCGCCAAAATAAGGAGATGTCGCTACACTCCCTTTAAGAAACTTCCAATTATCATCACTATCAATTTCTTGCTCAGTGCCAAGGTAAGATTCTACGTTCCATATTTTCTCTTTATTTTTTTTCTCTAAATCACTTTTCTTTTTTTCTAATTCATTAATTCTTTGGTTCAATTTTATAATTTGTTGGTCATAATCTATTTCAAACTCATCGGCTATTGACTGTGAGGAAGTAAAGATCATCATTAGTCCAATATATAAATAGCTTTTTTTAAACATAACGCATCTCCATTCAAATTAAGGACTAATCTTAATAAGATAAACCATGGCCATAAGGGTAAAGAATATCAGTGTCCTCAGGTGATTTTATATTGACAGGTAACTTACCTTTTGGAGTATTGATAACACCTTGCGTTGGTGTTGAAAGTAAGGAATTTAAACCACCACGAATATTAGTCTCTAAACTATTTCTCACATTATTTGTGACATCGAAGCCAGTGATACCATAAATGGCAATATTTGCATTTACGTTTTCTAGATACGCAATATCATAAGGATTTCGCGTTGAAATAACGACAAGTGGAACATTATTTTTATTAGCAATATTAATTATTTTTTGTGCATTTTTAGGTTGTAATGCAAGGTTATACGTCGCTAGGAGAACGAAATCCTGCCCCTTAATTATCTTTTCTATTTCATTTTCACTAAGGTCATCCGCCATCATTTTCACGACATGATCTTGGGTGGTAATTTTGATATCAGACTGGTTAGCAATATTCGCAAGATGTTTTTTAATTAATTCATTTCTTGGTTTTTCATCTGAAAAAATAATGAGGTTGTTATCACCCTTAAGTGAGTACGGTAAAACCCCTTCGTTCTTAATTAAAGTAATCGCATTTTCAGTCACCATATCTTCAATATTTTTATTGAAAGGCGAGGCTACTATTTTTTTAGCCTGCGCTATATCTTTCTCATCTGCACTAATTTTATTTTTTAATTTCGTCAAAACGACACGTTTTGCTGATTCATTAATACGCTTTTCCAGCTCTTTATTTGTTTGTGCTTCTTTCTTTAAATAGTCATAAAGTCCATCAAGTTTTGTTATATGTTCAGGGTTAGAAAGCTCTAATGGCATTAAGATAATATCATTACCCGCTAAGATGGCTTGTTTGACAGCCCAATTGCCATCAAAATTTTTAGAAATTGCCCCCATATCCATGGCATCCGTCATAATTAGCCCATTAAAGCTCAATTCATCACGTAAAATATCCGTTAAGATCGCTTTAGATAAAGTGGCTGGAGTTCCAATTTCCTCTCCATTCAATGCCGTTATTGTATTATTGTCTAAGGAAGGAACAATAATATGCGCGGTCATTACTGCATCACTGTGGTTGATTGTATTTTTAAATGGGACTAACTCAACACTTCGCCAAGTTGCTGCATCAATAGGAATGATAGGGAGTGAAAAATGGGTATCTGATGAGACATTACCATGACCTGGAAAGTGTTTTATCGCCGTAAGAACAGGATATTTGTGTATCCCCATTATATAACTATTAGCGAGTTCAGTTACCAATTGAGGATTGTCTGAATATGAGCGCACGCCAATTACAGGATTATTTTGATTATTATTAACATCAACAACAGGACCAAAATTAAAATTAAAACCTAAATGAGATAATTCATATCCGTGGATCATCCCTGTTAGTTCAGCTAAGCCTTGAGAACGCGTCGCCCCTAACGCCATATTTCCCGGCATCTCTGTACCTTCGCGCAAACGAGTAACATATCCACCTTCTTGGTCAGTACTAATAAATAGTGGAAGATTACTTCTGGATTTTTGTAGCGCATTAATCAAATTAACTGTTTGAGGCGTATCAATTAAATTTTCTCTAAATAGGATGATTGAGCCTAAATGATATCTCTTAATGATATTTTCAATTTGTTCATTTGATTGAATAAATGGTTTTTTATTTCCCTTATTATCAACGCCCCAATATCGAAAATCTGGCATCAATAGCTGTCCAATTTGTTCTTCTAGGGTCATTGAATCCACAATAGTATTTGTGGAAACCTCAGGGTCACTCCAATATGTCTTTAATTTTTCATCAGGAATAATTTCAGCATAGGATAGGGATGTAGAAATTACCAACGATAACGAAACCAATACTTTTTTCATTTAATGTACCTATTTATTATTTACTTATTTTTACTTATAAAATAAGTTTTTTGATTAATATATCTGTGACATCACTCTCAATTAGAACTATTCCACTTTGCAATAAGAAGGGAATAATTAATTCAAAAAATAATATTTCACAATGAGATAACTTACAAATAGACGAGCTCACTCAGGAATATAAAAAAACAGAAAGGAATAAATCAATTGTAAGTATATGTTACAGGATAATATAAAATATAATTCTCTAACCAGATCCATCGGGGGATTCGAACAAAAAAGTACGGTTCCACTTTTGGTGATTTATTTAAATCATAAATTTTTTCATGTCTGTGCAATCTAATAATACTTTAATACCTGTAGCCAACGATATAATGTTGGTATTTTAGCGACATATGGAATATCTTATTTCTGAGTTGGTAGATAGCTATTAAAAATGGCTGTAAACGGTTTATTTGCCCCTATATTTCCAGAAACTTTTTATCACTTATTTCATTATGAATTCGACACTGCAGGTACTTTAGCTGAGAACGATGACTCAGAGAACTGTGAGAATACCATTCATTCTAATGCTTGAAGGCTGCTGTAAGATTCTTTACTGTAGTTAATCTATTAGGCTTTGGCATTAAACTTATGTAATCTCTCTTCATGATTTTTATAAAGCTTTCTGTAATACCGTTACTTTGGAGACTATCTACCGCTGTATGCCTAGCGGATAAACCAACTCGTTTAGGGAACCACCGCGCTTCATGGGCTCGATATGTTGAAATATTATCTACAACCACTCTACTGGCTTTGTCGGTAACCCGTTACCGAAGCGATGCTCCACTGCGCCTATCATGATATCTTACAAGGTTTCACTGTCAAAGCCTCTCGTACTAGCTGCCCAATGCACTGTTTTTCGAACACAACAGTCTAAAGCGAACGTGACGCACTGTTTTATACCATTATCACATTGGAATTCAAAATTATCTGAACACCAACGTTGGTTGCTTTCATTCACCGCCACTTTTGTTGTATGAACTTGTTTCTAGACAGAGATTGCGGGTTTACGTTCCAACAATAACGCTGACTACTTCATGATACTGTAAACATGTTTGTCATTAATTAGAGCGATATTTTCATTCTCAGATTGCCGACGTCACATCGGCCTGACCCGGCGATAGCCATACGTAAGCAGCTTACCAATAACATTATGTATACTAGCAAGCGCATCGCTACCATCTTGAGGTCGTGTCTTTCCAATCACTTTTTCGTTTTACTAAAACGTATAATTACACTCGTGACACACATAAGGTTCGGTCACTAGGCTTCTTTTCCATCCTCGATTAATAAGGGGACGGGCACTATCAAATTTTTTTCTCGGGCATACCTGGTTGCTTCTTTAAGAAGTTAATTCTCCATTGTTTTTTTGCCGAGCAACTGTTGTAGTTCTTTAATTTGCTTTATAGCTGAGTCTAGCTAAGAGGCACTAACAGCCTGCTCACTTGCTGTCACCGCGGTAAGACTTCGTTCTTGATACTGTTTATGTCAAAGGAAAAGCTGACTTGCCATCATATAACGTTATCATACTCAAGTTATGATAATGATTTTTACTCATTTAAAAGGAAATAGAATGCCATTATCATCAGAAAAAACAAGAAAGTGGGGGAAAATAAATCCGCCCGTTTTCTTTATTTCTGCCTTTATTATTTTATGCGTCGTTGCAGTAGCCGCTATTTTTCCTCAACGTTCTGAAATTTTGTTAAAAGCCCTACAAGCTCAACTTTTTGAGAATGCCAGTTGGTTTTATATTCTAGCCGTCGCATTGATTTTATTGATAGTCGCCTATTTAGGACTCTCTCGATTTGGCCAAATTAAACTCGGTCCAGATCATGCTCAACCACAGTTTAGCTATCTTTCCTAGTTTGCTATGTTGTTTTCCGCAGGAATGGGTATTGGACTCATGTTTTTCGGGGTAGCTGAGCCAGTAATGCACTATCTTGCTCCCCCCGTTGGAGACCCACAAACGGTTCAAGCTGCAAGAGAAGCAATGGAAATTACATTTTTCCATTGGGGTTTACATGCCTGGGCTATTTATGCCATTGTCGCCTTAATTCTCGCTTTTTTTAGTTATCGACATGGCTTACCGCTTACATTGCGTTCAGCTCTCTATCCCATCATTGGTGAACGTATCTATGGCCCAATGGGACATGCTGTTGATATTTTTGCTGTTGTTGGTACCGTTTTTGGGGTTGCAACTTCGCTTGGATTTGGTGTTTTGCAAGTCAACGCAGGATTAGCGCACTTATTCGGTTTTCCTGTCAGTCCAACGATGCAAGTAATTTTGATCGTTGTGAT
Organism: Providencia sp. PROV_01; assembly: GCF_053098325.1. Classification (NCBI taxonomy): domain Bacteria; kingdom Pseudomonadati; phylum Pseudomonadota; class Gammaproteobacteria; order Enterobacterales; family Morganellaceae; genus Providencia; species Providencia sp. PROV_01. The sequence continues at coordinate 28,805 of NZ_JBRFKD010000001.1, forward strand.
TACGGGATTAGCGACGTTATCAGTCGTCAGTGGTTTAGATAAAGGCATACGAATTCTCTCTGAACTCAATCTAAGTTTAGCGGGTTTATTATTATTATTAATTGGGATTTTAGGCCCGACAGTACTGTTACTTAAATCTTTTGTCCAAAATACCGGAGCTTATCTTTCAGATATCATTAATAAAACCTTCAATCTTTATGCCTATGAGCCGCAATCGAGTGAATGGTTGGGGGGATGGACATTATTGTATTGGGGATGGTGGCTTTCATGGTCCCCTTTTGTGGGCATGTTTATTGCGAGGATCTCTCGAGGCCGTACTATTCGTGAGTTTGTTACAGGTGTTTTGTTTGTTCCTGCTGGGTTTACACTGCTTTGGATGACTTTTTTTGGAAATAGTGCCATACATTTGATCCGTGATAATGGAGCAGAAATGTTGGCACAAGTCGTACAAAAAGATGTTGCTCTCGCCTTATTTGAATTTTTAAATTACTTTCCATTTTCATCTGTTCTTTCTTTTGTCGCTATGTTGATAGTCATTGTTTTTTTTGTGACATCTGCGGATTCTGGGGCGATGGTTGTCGATACATTAGCCTCTGGTGGTGAAATACACACTCCTGTTTGGCAACGTATTTTTTGGGCCTTTTTGATGGGTGCTGTTGCAATCACACTTTTACTGGCAGGCGGATTAACGGCATTGCAAACCATGACGATAGCTACCGCACTACCTTTTGCAATTATTTTATTGATTGCTATTATCGGATTACTAAAAGCCTTACGTATTGATGTGTATAAAAAAGACAGTCAACAGCTTGCTACCTTAGCACCAAGTACTGGGCGAGGGGGATTATCATGGCAACGTCGATTACGTAAAATAGCTTTTTTCCCTAAACGTAATCAAGTTAAACGTTTCATGGCGGAAGTGATTGAGCCGGCTATGCAGTCTGTCGTTACTGAGTTGGAAAAGCAGGGGACCGAGGCCGCTATCCATAATGAGAAAGACGATAGGGTGACTCTTGAAGTACAATTTGGTGAGAACCTCAATTTTCTCTATGAAATACGATTATGAGACTATTTGACGCCTTCTTTTGCATTAGTGGGTATGGATGATGATGAAAATAATGAGTCTCAGAAATATTACCGTGCTGAAGTTTATTTAAAGGAAGGTGGGCAAGACTACGATATTATGGGATGGAGTGAAGCGCAGATTATTCATGATATCCTCGATCAATATGAAAAACACATTCATTTTATTCATATTGTCGATAAATCGTAGCCATTTATTATGATAGGGAGGTGACGAAAGCGAGTCACCTCTCTTGGTAATAATGACTATAGACGAAAAGACTAACGAATGATGAGTAATGACACGGGCGTTTTATGTATCATCTCTGTCGTATGACTTCCGGTAAAAAATTGCCTCAATCGCGAATGACCAAAAGCCCCCATGATGATCAAATCAATATGGTGTTGTACTGCAAAGTTACACAACTCATCAACGATGCTATTGTCACCCTCAAGTAAATTGACTTTCACCTGAATACCGGCTTGATGAAGTTGGTTTTGTGCTTTTTTGAGCTGACAGTCTTGGTTACCGTACATCACCAGATAGCAATCACTACCAGCTAATAATTTCACTTGTGTTAACCGATGAATGACTCGTTCACCTTCCTCACTGCCATCAAATGCAATCATTATCTTTTTCGGTGGGGTAAAGTTTCGCTTACAGATAAGCACTGAGTTTTTTTGAAGTCGAATAATGCCTTCGAGTTGACGGCCAATATGGCCCGTTAATTCAGATTGCTCGCCTCGACGACCAAGTACAACAATATGCGTATATTCTTGATTTAGCACTTCGGCTAACGTTCCTTGTCGCTGAAGTGTATTAACATCATGAAGACCTAAATCTTGAGTGATTTTTTTTGCACTCATCAATAATTGTCGGCCTTCCTCACGGGTTAAACGCGCTCGCTTTTCCTCAATATCCACGAGTTCATTCAATAAAGTTTCTCGGGTATCAAATCCGATGATCCCACTTAAATCATGGTGTGCTGATGTCGAGATTTTTTCATTCATGTGTAACAGTGTCAGTGGTAGGTCGAGTGTTTGAGCTATCCAAGCACTGGCGTGACATACAGCAATTGCCGAGGACGAACGGTCAATACACCCAATTACGCAATTTTTTTGAATGATATCTGCTGCCATAATTAATGACCTCCCATGAATTTTTCAATTTTTTTCGGATCGTCATGAATACCAAATTTATCAACCAATGTTGCAGTGGCTTCATTCATCCCCTTAATTTCAACATCAATCCCTTCACGTCTAAACTTAATCACCACTTTATCTAACGCACTGACTGAGGTGATATCCCAAAAATGAGCTTGATTCACATCGATAATCGCTTTATCAATGTCTTCTTTAAAATCAAAGGCATTAACAAAGCGTTCTGATGTGGCAAAGAAAATTTGCCCCCGAACTCCATAATGGCGCACTTTTTTATCTAGCGTTGATGTAACTGTCATGTATCTCGCCACTTTATTGGCAAAATTAAGCGCTGCAATGAGCACTCCGACAAGTACCCCATAAGCCAGATTATGGGTCCAAACGACAACAATTACTGTGGCTATCATAACAACGCTGGTTGATAGCGGATGAACTCGTATATCAGCAAGGGATTGCCAAGAAAAGGTCCCAATTGATACCATAATCATCACAGCAACTAAGGCCGCCATTGGAATTTTTGATACCCAATCATTAAGAAAAACTACCATTAGCAATAAAACAACGCCTGCAACCAGTGTCGATAATCGACCTCGACCACCCGATTTAATATTGATGATGGATTGACCTATCATGGCACATCCTGCCATCCCGCCAATAAAAGCGGTGGCAATATTGGCAATACCTTGCCCTTTACATTCTCTATTTTTATCACTGGTTGTATCGGTCAAATCATCCACAATCGTTGCGGTCATCATCGACTCAAGTAACCCAACAACCGCAAGAGCGAGCGAATAAGGTAGTATGATAATGAGTGTTTCTACGTTTATTGGCACATCGGGTAAAAGGAAAATAGGTAAGCTATCGGGTAAAGCCCCCATATCCCCGACGGTGCGGATATCAAGGCCAAGGCCTATTGAAATGACCGTTAATACAACGATACACACTAATGGTGAAGGAATGGTCTTATTGATGAATGGAAACAGATAGATAATCCCTAAGCCTGCCGCGGTCATCGCATAAACATGCCAACTCACATGGGTTAACTCAGGAAGTTGGGCTAAAAAAATCAAGATAGCTAACGCATTAACAAACCCTGTTACGACAGAGCGTGAAACAAACCGCATTAAATTACCGAGCTTTAAATATCCTGCGATAACTTGAAATATCCCGGTTAAAACCGTCGCGGCTAATAGATACTGAAGGCCATGTTCTTTCACAAGAACGACCATTAAAAGTGCCATTGCTCCCGTTGCGGAGGAAATCATACCGGGGCGTCCCCCGATAACAGCAATAATCACTGAAATAGAAAATGCTGCGTATAACCCCACTTTAGGGTCGACGCCGGCAATAATTGAAAAAGCGATTGCTTCAGGAATTAACGCTAAAGCAACAACAATACCGGCAAGCACATCCCCACGGATGTTACCTAGCCAGTCCTGACGAGAGGAGGACAACAGCATAGTGGACTACCTTGTAATCTATCTATCCCATGATGGGCGAGTATATTTTAAATAAGCGAAATTATCCCTAAGAAGGGATGACGAAATTGGCTGATTTAGTATCAACTTAAAAGGAGGAGGGGATCTCAGGGGGGCGTAAGACGCATAATGTAATTATTTGTTCCTATTGATAGTAAGTTTTAAAAAATCATGACTAACAGTACGTAATTAAGTACCCGATTAGCATGAGCGTATGAGCGTATTGGTACTATACATCAATACGCTCACCATGATAAGTATTGTCAGAGCGTTACTTAACTCTGACACCTTGTTTGTCTATAATTAGCTCGCCATCTTCTTTGATAAACTCACGCTGTTGCGGATGAGATAATATCTCTAATACGACTTCTGAAGGTCGGCAAAGTTTAGTTCCTATTGGCGTAACAACAATGGGTCTATTAATCAGTATTGGGTACTGCAACATAAAATCAATCAGTTGGTCATCAGTATAAATATCATTTTCTAACGCTAATTGTTCATACGGTTCAACATTTTTTCGTAGTAACGCCCTTACCGTGATTTTCATATCGGCAATAAGTTGTACTAACATATCCTTAGACGGCGGTGTTTCCAGGTAATAAATAATCGTTGGCTCAACACCACTATTGCGGATCATAGCAAGCGTATTGCGTGAAGTGCCACAATTTGGATTGTGATAAATGGTAATTTCATTCATTCGGTTAGCCTTAATTTAACAGTGAAAGTCGAAGCACTAAAGCAACGAGAGTGACAATGAGCACAGGGAGTGTCATGATGATCCCCGTTTTAAAATAATATCCCCATGTAATGGTCATGTTCTTTTGTGATAAAACATGCAACCATAACAATGTTGCCAAGCTGCTAATTGGTGTAATTTTTGGCCCTAAATCGGCACCAATCACATTGGCATAAACCATCGCCTGTTGGATTAACTCTGTCGCATCACTCCCTTCAATAGCTAGCGCACCAATTAATACCGTTGGCATGTTATTCATTATGGATGATAAAAATGCGGTAATAAATCCAGTGCCTAGAGTAGCTGCCCATAACCCTTTATCGGCAAGGTAATTGAGCGTTTCAGAAAGATAATCGGTTAACCCTGCATTTCTTAAACCATAAACAACCAAGTACATACCTAAAGAAAAAATGACGATTTGCCACGGTGCTCCACGTAACACTTTTTTGGTATTAATCGTATGGCCTCTGGCTGCAATCACCCAAAGAATTAAGGCGCCAATAGCCGCAATTGCACTCACTGGAATACCTAATGGTTCTAAGACAAAGAAACCAATAAGTAGCAGTACCAATATCAGCCAACCTGCTTTAAACGTTGTTATGTCCCTAATGGCTAAAGTTGGTTCACTCAGTTTGGTAACATCATATTGTTTAGGAATATCTTTACGGAAAAACCAATGCAGCATCACGAGTGTTGCAACAATTGCTGCAATATCCACAGGCACCATAATCGAGGCATATTCCGTAAATCCAATATTAAAGAAGTCCGCAGAAACGATATTCACGAGGTTCGAAACGATCAGCGGCAAACTTGCCGTATCTGCAATGAACCCAGCAGCCATGACAAATGCTAATGTCGTGCCTTTGTTGAAACCAAGTGCCAATAACATCGCAATCACAATGGGCGTTAATATCAATGCCGCACCATCGTTAGCAAATAAGGCGGCAACAGTTGCACCAAGTAACACGATATAACTGAATAATAGCTTTCCTTTACCCCTGCCCCACTTGGCAACATGTAATGCAGCCCATTCAAAAAAGCCACTTTCATCTAAAAGTAGGGTAATGATAATGACGGCAACAAATGTCGCCGTGGCATTCCACACAATATTCCAAACGATTGGAATATCTTGAAAGCTAATGACACCAAAAATAAGGGCTAAAACTGCCCCTGCCGTTGCACTCCAGCCAATACCCAGTCCTTTAGGCTGCCAAATAACAAAGGTGATCGTTAAAATAAAAATTAAAGCGGCAATAAACATAACAACCTCATTTAAAAGGTGCTTTTCCGCACCTTTTATTTTTAGAAAATAAAACTTATTCTGCGAGCTGACTTAATGCAGATATCCCCACAGGCTCTGTTTCAAGCAAAGGAACGATAGCAACACGTTTTGCCAATGTTGATGTCACCTTTTCAATCTGAGCGACTTCCTGTTCTGCTCTTAAAAGTAACAATGGTGATGTTGTTTCCGTGATAGATAAACTGTTATTGATCACCCACGCCCACGGATGTATGTCTGCCCGTATTAAATCATTTTGCAAATTTTCCGCCTCAAGCACAGGCGTTGTTTCAGCGAGAGTCGTAATAATAACTTTGGTGCGTTCAGGATCTTGTAATTGCATCATCGGCGTTAAATAGTGGCCTTTTTCACCCATTTTTTTAGCAATTTCTTTATGGTATGCCCCTGTTGCATCCAGAAGTAATAATGTATGCCCAGTCGGTGCAGTATCCATGACGACAAAACGTTTACCCGCGTCTCTAATGATGCGAGAAAAAGCCTGAAATACCGCAATTTCTTCTGTGCATGGAGAGCGTAAATCTTCCTCAAGTAATGCACGCCCCTCGGCATCTAAATCTTTCCCTCTGGTTTCTAAGACATAATTACGATAACGCTCAGTTTCAGCGATAGGGTCAATTCGGCTAACTTGAAGGTTGGGTAAAACACCATCGAGGGTTGATTCAATATGTGCTGCTGGATCAGATGTGGTCAGATGTACATCAAGCCCTTTTTCTGCCAATTTAACTGCGATTGATGCCGCAATCGTTGTTTTCCCTACACCACCTTTGCCCATTAACATAATCAGCCCATGCTGTTGCTGAGATATTTCGCCAATCAGTTCTGACAAGGTAGGTAAAGAAATAGGTTGTTTTGTCGGGGTAATAGTTGGAATTTGTGGCATGTCATTAGATAACAACTGCTTCAGTGCATCGACACCCACCATATTGATCTTTTGTAAATAAAGAATATCGACAGGTAACGAGCGTAGTGCTTCAGGCATAGACTCTAATGCCGCCTGTTCACGAGAGTACAGCGCATGGGATAACTTATCATTTTCAGTCACCGCAGTTTCAGGGAAAACACCATTGACAATCAATTGCTGATTTTTGATACCCAGAGATGATAACTCACTATAGGTTCTTGCGACTTCCCTCAATGCGGCAGACTGAGGTCGTGCAACCAAGACTAGCCTTGTTAGTGATTTATCACTCAGCGCTTCCACCGCCATGCTGTACTGCTCACGTTGTTTATCAAGACCAGACATTGGCCCTAAACATGACGCACCATCAGGATTGTCACTAATAAAATCACTCCATGCACTCGGGAGTTGTAATAAACGGATGGTATGCCCCGTTGGTGCGGTATCAAAAATGATATGGTCAAATTGCTCTGTAATTTCGGTATTGGTTAACAACCCAGTAAATTCATCGAAAGCTGCAATCTCTGTGGTACAGGCACCTGATAGCTGTTCCGTAATACTCTGAATTACCGCTTCAGGTAAACTTTCTTTGATTGGATTAATAATTTTGTTTCGATATTCTTCGGCTGCGGCTTGAGGGTCTATTTCAATAGCAAATAGATTTGGAACCAATGTTACTGGCTTAATATTGTTGCCTATCGATTGAGAAAATACTTGCCCAACATTAGAAGCTGGATCAGTGCTCACCAGTAAGACTTTTTTCCCTTTTTCAGCCAACTTAATTGCGGTCGCACAGGAAATAGAGGTTTTACCCACACCACCTTTTCCAGTAAAAAATAAATAATTAGGTGTGTTATTTAAAAATTTAATTTTATTGCTCCTGTTAACAACACGTTGTACCATTACCACAACACGATTTAACAATTTCGACTTTTTCAATATTCGGTCGAATACCAAACCATCTTGCTAGCTCATGTCGTTTTGGGTATCGACCAGTCAGCACAATCTCACCATCAAGAATCAATAGTGGAAGTGACTCGGCACCTGCGGTTTCCAAAAATATTTTTGCTTTTGTGTTGTTAACGAACTCTATAGGCTCTTGCGCTAAATTAAAACGCCTTATGCTTGCCCCTTGTTTTTTTAACCAATCCACATCTGTTGCGAAGTCTACCAATGCTTGATCGACTTCGGTTCCGCAAACACCAGTGCTACAACATAATGCGGGATCAAATACTTCTAGTTTTTTCATACCTCAACCTTATATATGATTTTTCGAATATATTAACTTAAAAATTTTTATATAGAACAGCTACTCGCAGACTCTTTTGTCTCTAGACTCTTAAGCAAACCTGCAACTCTATTTTTCTCTGTGGCGTAAGTGACATCAATGATACTCTTCACCCAAGGTAGTAATGCCGGAGATAATCGATAATGAACCCATTTGCCATGCTTTGAATCGAGCAAAATACCTGATTCTCTTAGCATTGCTAGGTGCCGAGAAGTCTTTGGTTGCGATAAATTTAAGGTCGTATAAATATCGCAAACACACAGCTCACCTGATGCTTTCAAAAGCAACACGATATCTAATCTTGTATTGTCACCTAGAATTTTAAACAGCTGAAGTGGCTCCATATTTTCTCCTAATATTAATATATATAACGTACACGTAGTAATCACATCCGTCAAACTGTATGTGTTGCACGACTATAAATTGCCTAAAAAGTTATTTATAACCGTCTGCTAATGAGTTTAACCCATCAAGTTTGGCCTAGTTCTATAAGTCTTTGTATCAATGACAGAATGACAATCTAAATATTTCGAAGAAATATGGTCTAATTCTATAAAGTATTGATTTATTAAGATAATTAATGGATTGTGTTTTTAGCTATTAATAAGTGTAATAAGTATCATGACAATATTGATTATATCAACTAGTTTTCTTCCTTAAAAACGTAATCAAGCTAAATTTTTTTATGTTAATGTGATTAGATATATTATGCAATTTATCGTCATCAAACTGCAAAAGCGGGGAGGACAGAGAAGATGCTATTAGTAATAGAAAATTTTTTTACGCGGGAAGCATAATCTGGTAATAATCTCAATCTTTGTTTGATAGGGTGTATCTTTCTAAACTTCTTATGATAATAATACAAGTATAAATTAGTATTTTTTTATGAAAAAAATCATTTTTATTTTGGTGATTTCATCATGAAATAGATATATTTTTTTGGTGATAATCATTTAATATCAATTAGTTGTCCTGAATATTGTACTTGGAGCTGACTAGATGAATCTATTATTTATATCAATATATAATAGATTTTATTTATCATTTCTTTGTTACACAACGAGTTTCCCAAAGGCTATCAAATTCATCTTGTGATAACATGTCATCAATTTTTTCTGCCATAGGGATTGATATATCTATATCACCGTTAGAGTGTTTTAGTGTTCTAACAAAAAAACGTTTGAATCCATAAGGTAACTCATTTTCGAATCCAAAGACTTCCCCACAATAAAAACCTATTTCACGACCATGACTATCACTTCTAAAACTATGGTAAGTCATATTCCTAAAGCTAGCAGCAGCGGGATATGCTAATAAATCAAGAACAGATTCTTTAGCACGCGCTTCAGGCTCCATTTTACTATGAGATGAAACAGGTGTTAGCAATCCCCCAATGTATGAGACTAAAGCTATTAGAAAAACGATTAAATAAGAATATATATGTTTCATATGCGCTCTTGTGCTGCCTTCTACCTGAGCAATTATTCAATATAACCCAATATTAGTTAGATACTTTTATATGTATGAGTTACCACCAATCAATAGACATCAATTAACCATCATTATGCATTTTTTTGTGCTCTACTGAAGTATGCTATTTTGTCTAATCATGACAGTATTGAATGTTCTAGAGCATCATTATATGTCAAACACTGTCTATACATCTCCTTTCTAAAGTTAAATCACCTTTTCTCGTTTTAGGCATTGATAAAATACTTTAACAATCAGATTATTATAATAATTTCTTTCAGTGTCGCAAAATTCGGCATATCTTTCTATAGCCATAAACAATATCAGACCTTATCTAGAGTTGTTTAATCTCTCTGAGAAGTAAAAAATATGCTTTTTATGCTGACTAAAATATTAGGATTTGAGCTTAATAGCATCTAGTAGGAATGCTAAAAATTTTATATGTGAGATGAATTAGCCAAGCAGATTCAATAAAGGGAATATCTTCATTGGGTTGCCTTGTAAAGCAAGTTGCTGTTTTTTTCATGTATCTTGCGGTTTTGTAACGCGTTATGATTTCTTTTTCAGCTGATAAATATCATTAGAAACAAAGAGATATTTGATACGGATAAGAGCTTGGGTTAGGGAAGCTTAATACGTTCATAAAAGATAGGTATTGTTATACACATCTGTTAGTAAGCTAGGTTCGCACTAACTTTAGGATGTCAATAAAGTCTATAGTTATTTGGTAATTATTATAGAAGCATCTTGTATTTAGATGCTCCTATATAATGTTAATAATTAATGTCTGCAAGTTGGCTATTAAATTTATTTTTTTCTTTATATATGCACAAATGTTTTTGATCTTCTTCCTCAAATTCTAAAGATAGAGACTGCATAAAATCGCACATATTTGCATTTAAGGCCTTTAGATACAAAAATAGTGTTTCTAAGTCGATTTTTGTTATGCCTGACTCATAGCGTATTAGCTGTTGCTCACTTTTTTGAATTAGTGCAGCAAATTCAGATATTTTATATCCTGCTTCTATTCTGAGTTTTTTTAATTTAACTCCTGCAGTTACTGATATGAGGTTAGCTTTTTTCATACCTACCTCCATTTTTTTTGTTACATTTAGAAGTGATATTTTACATTTTGATTTTGTTTGTCATATTTACTATACCTTATCGTTTTTTGCAATAAAATTCTGCGCCTTTATCTATTTTGTTTTTATTTTGATTTTTTTGTCTATATTTGTTTGATTTATTAGTTTTTGTTACTGTTGTAGTTCGGTGGTATGGTGCTTTGTGCTTGTTGTGTTATGGATTAGTATGTGGAGGATTATCTTTTTGAGAAAATGGTTCTTAGTGATTGTTTTTATTTTGTTTTTTATAGTTACGTATTTCACAAAATATAATTTTGGATTTTAATTTTTCTGGTTAACTAGTATTAATCTTTATATTTTCTTATAGAAATTGATTTGTAGCACCTACTTCATAGATAAGTTATATTAAAAATATTATTAATTTTAATTAATGTTTAGTGATAACATCTATTAATTTACTATTTATGTGATTAAATTAAAAGGATATACCGAAATTAAT
>NZ_JBRFKD010000001.1:39878-122057 GCF_053098325.1 Providencia sp. PROV_01
CCATGTGCAAACGATGTCAGAATAGAGTTAAATTTCCTATTGATTGACATATTCCGTCAAAGGTAATAGATTTCATCCTGACACTTTTGCCTTTGGAGGCATCTTGCAAGGTCAACGCATCGGCTATGTCCGCGTCAGCAGCTTCGACCAGAACCCGGAACGGCAATTGGAGGGTGTTCAGGTGGCGCGGGTGTTCACCGACAAGGCTTCTGGCAAGGACACCCAGCGTCCCGAGCTGGAAAGGCTGCTGGCCTTCGTCCGCGAGGGCGACACCGTGGTGGTGCATAGCATGGACAGGCTGGCACGCAACCTTGATGACCTGCGCCGCATCGTCCAAGGGCTGACACAACGGGGCGTGCGCATGGAGTTCGTCAAAGAAGGGCTGAAGTTCACCGGCGAGGACTCACCGATGGCCAATCTGATGCTGTCGGTCATGGGAGCCTTCGCTGAGTTCGAGCGCGCCCTGATCCGCGAACGTCAGCGCGAGGGAATCGTGCTGGCCAAGCAGCGCGGTGCCTACCGGGGACGAAAGAAATCGCTGAACAGCGAACAAATTGCCGAGTTGAAACGGCGAGTTGCGGCAGGCGACCAAAAAACCTTGGTGGCCCGTGACTTCGGCATCAGCCGCGAAACCTTGTACCAGTACCTGCGGGAAGACTGACCATGCCACGCCGCTCAATCCTGTCCGCCACCGAGCGCGAAAGCCTGCTGGCACTGCCAGATGCCAAAGACGAACTGATACGGCACTACACGTTCAACGAAACCGACCTGTCGGTGATCCGTCAGCGTCGCGGCGCCGCGAATCGATTGGGCTTCGCTGTGCAGCTTTGCTACTTGCGATTCCCTGGCACCTTTTTGGGCGTCGATGAGCCTCCGTTTCCGCCCCTGTTGCGCATGGTGGCCGCGCAACTCAAGATGCCAGTGGAAAGTTGGAGCGAGTACGGCCAGCGCGAACAGACACGGCGGGAGCACTTGGTCGAGCTGCAAACGGTTTTTGGGTTCAAGCCCTTCACCATGAGCCACTATCGGCAAGCCGTGCATACATTGACCGAGCTGGCCTTGCAGACCGACAAAGGCATCGTGCTGGCGAGCGCACTTGTCGAGAATCTGCGGCGGCAGAGCATTATCCTGCCCGCCATGAATGCCATCGAGCGCGCAAGCGCCGAGGCCATCACCCGTGCCAACCGACGCATTTACGCGGCGCTGACCGATTCTTTGTTATCACCCCACCGTCAGCGCCTGGACGAACTTCTCAAGCGCAAGGACGGCAGTAAAGTGACGTGGCTGGCATGGCTGCGCCAGTCGCCTGCCAAACCGAACTCTCGCCACATGCTCGAACATATTGAGCGCCTGAAATCCTGGCAAGCACTTGATCTGCCCGCAGGCATCGAGCGGCAGGTTCACCAGAACCGCCTGCTCAAAATCGCTCGTGAAGGTGGCCAGATGACGCCTGCTGATCTGGCAAAGTTCGAGGTGCAACGACGCTATGCCACGCTGGTAGCGCTGGCCATCGAAGGCATGGCCACCGTCACCGATGAAATCATCGACCTTCACGATCGCATCATCGGCAAGCTGTTCAACGCGGCCAAGAACAAGCATCAGCAGCAGTTCCAGGCTTCCGGCAAGGCGATCAACGACAAGGTGCGGATGTATGGGCGCATCGGTCAAGCGTTGATTGAGGCCAAGCAAAGCGGCAGCGATCCGTTCGCCGCCATCGAGGCCGTTATGCCCTGGGACACCTTCGCCGCCAGCGTCACCGAAGCGCAAACATTGGCGCGGCCTGCCGACTTTGATTTCCTGCACCACATCGGTGAAAGCTATGCCACGCTACGCCGCTACGCGCCGCAGTTCCTGGGCGTGCTCAAATTGCGGGCTGCGCCCGCCGCCAAGGGTGTGCTCGATGCCATCGACATGCTGCGCGGCATGAACAGCGACAGCGCGCGCAAGGTGCCCGCCGATGCGCCAACCGCATTCATCAAGCCGCGCTGGGCAAAGCTGGTTCTGACCGACGACGGCATCGACCGGCGTTACTACGAGTTATGCGCCCTGTCGGAGCTGAAGAACGCGCTGCGCTCCGGTGATGTCTGGGTGCAGGGTTCTCGCCAGTTCAAGGACTTCGACGAATACCTGGTGCCGGTCGAGAAGTTCGCCACTTTGAAGCTGGCCAGCGAATTGCCGCTGGCAGTGGCCACCGACTGCGACCAATACCTGCATGACCGGTTGGAATTGTTGGAGGCGCAACTCGCCACAGTCAACCGCATGGCTGCGGCCAACGACTTACCGGATGCCATCATCACCACCGCGTCAGGCCTGAAGATCACGCCGCTGGACGCGGCAGTACCAGACGCCGCGCAAGCCATGATCGACCAGACAGCTATGCTGCTGCCGCACCTCAAAATCACCGAGTTGCTGATGGAGGTCGATGAATGGACGGGCTTCACCCGCCACTTCACACACCTGAAGACCAGCGACACGGCCAAGGACAAAACCTTGCTGTTGACGACGATCCTGGCCGACGCGATCAACCTGGGTCTGACCAAAATGGCCGAGTCCTGCCCTGGCACCACCTACGCCAAGCTGTCTTGGCTGCAAGCCTGGCACATCCGCGATGAAACCTATTCGACGGCGCTGGCCGAGCTGGTGAATGCGCAGTTTCGGCAACCCTTCGCCGGCAACTGGGGTGACGGCACCACGTCATCGTCGGACGGCCAGAACTTCAGAACCGGCAGCAAAGCAGAAAGCACTGGTCATATCAACCCGAAGTATGGAAGCAGTCCAGGACGGACTTTCTACACCCATATCTCCGACCAGTACGCGCCCTTCAGTGCCAAGGTGGTCAACGTGGGCATTCGTGATTCAACTTACGTGCTTGATGGCCTGCTGTACCACGAGTCGGACTTGCGCATCGAGGAACACTACACCGACACGGCAGGCTTCACCGATCACGTGTTTGGCTTGATGCATTTGCTGGGATTTCGCTTCGCGCCGCGTATCCGTGACTTGGGCGAAACCAAGCTATTCATCCCCAAGGGCGATGCCGCCTATGACGCGCTCAAGCCGATGATTAGCAGCGACAGGCTGAACATCAAGCAAATACGCGCCCATTGGGATGAAATTCTGCGGCTGGCCACCTCCATCAAGCAAGGCACGGTAACGGCTTCGCTGATGCTGCGCAAACTCGGCAGCTACCCGCGCCAGAACGGCTTGGCCGTGGCGTTGCGCGAGCTGGGGCGCATCGAGCGCACGCTGTTCATTTTGGATTGGCTGCAAAGCGTGGAGCTGCGCCGCCGCGTCCATGCGGGGCTGAATAAGGGCGAGGCGCGCAACGCGCTGGCCAGGGCGGTCTTCTTCTACCGATTGGGTGAAATCCGCGACCGCAGTTTTGAGCAGCAGCGCTACCGGGCCAGCGGCCTCAATCTGGTGACGGCGGCCATCGTGTTGTGGAACACGGTATATCTGGAGCGTGCCACCAGTGCTTTGCGTGGCAACGGCACGGCGCTGGACGACACATTGTTGCAATATCTGTCGCCGCTGGGGTGGGAGCACATCAACCTGACCGGCGATTACCTATGGCGCAGCAGCGCCAAGGTCGGTGCGGGGAAGTTTAGGCCATTGCGACCGCTGCCACCGGCTTAGCGTGCTTTATTTTCCGTTTTCTGAGACGACCCCTTTTTCTGCTTCGCTGGCTACAAACGGCCCTGAAACAAAAACGGTTTCATCGTTGTGTCGTTCATGATTTTGAATGGCTCATTCACCTTGGCCAACAACGGCTAATGACCTCAAAATTAAAATCACGGTTAGAATATCTGTGGCGTTCGTGTTGTTGTGATATGGCCAGTCAAAGTGATTTGTTTCGTTTAACCTACGCGACCGAGCTGCTTAAAGATTTGGGCTGGGACAGTGTGGTACTCAGTGAAGACCGCTGGCAAAAACTGATAATGAAAAAGCCGATAGTCACTGCAATTCCCACCTTCTATGTGACTGCCTCTGCTTTAACCACTGGATTCAGTGATGAAGGAAAACAGATAGACTCGGTGGCGTTTTGGGTGCTGGGTGATAAAAAACAATTTAGCGAAGTCTTCAAACAACACCATCTTTGCGGTCAGTTCGATGAAAATTTGCCACACTATACGTTGTTGTTCTTACTGTAGGGTATGGATTTGCAGAGTTTTTCTCAAAAATACACTTAACGCACAGTTTGTGTATAGTTAGGCTTTAGTCCCTATGAGACTCAGTTGTTCGAAATTTAAGCTAAAAAAGGATATACTCCATGAGAAAAATCAACATAAGCTTAAACGACTGTTTTGGTGAAAAAATCAAAATGATTAGAGGGCGAGAAAAAAATTTTTCTCCAGATATTAATTGGTTTTCTAAAATGGATATTGAACGTTTAGATACATATATGACAAAATTTCAATTCAATTCATTTGAAGAAATTCCTCAAGATATGTCTAATTTTTCATACCCACCTTTTGAGGAAATTAATTTCGAATTACCATCGCTACTCAAGCCTGAACATATAGCTAAACTTCCTCTTCAACATCAGAAAAAACCAATAATAATAGAAGTAGACGGGCTTCTTTTTTTAAAAAACCTTGGGAAAGGTGCTTTTTGTATAGACCCTCGCCGTTGGCACAGAATTAAAACTTACATAGCCCAAGGGAATGTGACTTATCCAGAAGGGTTAAATGATGAGTTTGGTGTTTTTGATGGCCGTCACAGAACTCTTCTATTGATGCAATTATATAAGCGCAGATTTGTGCCTGTTGTCGTAGATGAAAAACAGTCTAAAGAATTTATAGCGGCTGCAAAACGATTGAAAGCGCTAAAATTCTAAATTTTGATAGATATGATGTTAGGATTTCCGAGTTTTTAGTTCCACTAATTGGGGCCCGCTTGGAAAACAGAAAATATCCTACGTTAAGGTTATGTTATATACAAATTGATATCAACTCTAGTTCCAACAAGTTTAAAAACTACAGTGGTAAAGAAAAATGCGTTCCCATTTTTAAGAGGCTAAAAGATGTCAGTAATAAGAGCAATAACAATACAGAATTTTAGAAGCATAAAAGAGTTTAAGTGGCATCCAAAACCAGGGCTTAACTGTATAATTGGCCCAGGTGACACGGGAAAATCCACAATTCTAGATGCTATAGACTTAGCGCTCGGAGCGAGACGAAGTTATAATTTTACTGATGCTGATTTTCATGGTCTAAATACTCAAGAGCCTATCGTGATAACAGTCACTATCGGTTGCCTAGATGGTGAGCTCATGAATATTGACAAATACGGCTTTTTTCTTCGTGGTTTTAACCACACATCACTTGAAATACACGATGAACCACAACCGGGTGATGAAACAGTTCTTACCATTAAACTAATAGTTGATCAGGATTTATACCCAGACTGGCGCTTGTACTCAGAAAGAGCAGAAAGTGAAGGTTTAGAGAAGCGTCTGCAATGGAAGCATAAAGAGTTACTAAGCCCAGCTAGACTTGGAACTACTACATATCAACACCTCGCTTGGGGTAACAGCTCTATCCTCAATAAACTCTCAGAAGATACCCTCGATGTTTCAGCAACACTTGCAGAATTAGGAAGACAAACTAGACAACACTTCGCAGATCAGCAAGTTGATGGTGTTAATGATGTTCTATTAAAAGTACAAAAAATCGCAAATGGATTGGGAGTACCAGTCGGTAAACTTAAAGCGCTATTAGATGTCAATGGAGTATCCCTTTCAAACGGCGCTATAAGCCTTCACAATGATGACAATACCCCTTTACGTCAACTAGGCACTGGCTCATCTAGATTGCTTATTAGTGGGTTACAAAAGGCTGCAAGCAAATCAAACATTATTTTAGTTGATGAAGCAGAATATGGGCTAGAACCATATAGAATAACTCGTTTGCTAAATGAGTTAGGTTCCAAAGATACACAGCCAACTCAGCAGGTGTTCATTACTACACATTCACCATATGTTCTCCGAGAGCTACAGGCTCAACAATTAAATGTATTAAGAAAAGTATCTTTAGCTACTCAAGTTTTTGGTAATACCCAAGAATCTCATAAACTTCATAGCCTTGAAGGAACCGATGAGCAACAATCGACTTTGCGTGCTTGCGCTGAATCATTCTTCAGTAAAGCTGTAATCGTTTGTGAAGGTAAAACAGAAATTGGATATGTTCGAGGAATTGATCTTCACAATCAAAGCACGAATTACCGTAGTATTAACGCACGTGGTGTCCATTGTGCCGATGGCGGTGGAGATAGCATGTTCGTAAGAGCGGAAATTTTTGCTCAATTAGGTTATCCCACCGCCATATTTAAAGACTCAGACAAAGCTCAGGAACATGTAGGACCTTCTCAACTGGCTGCGAGTAAAGGCATCGCTATCTATGAGTGGGGTAATAATTCTGCAACTGAAGATGTGCTTTTTATGGCTTGTCCGGCTCAGGTGATTCCTCAATTACTGGCTATTGCAATTCAGCGAAAAGGCCAAGCAGCAATCGAAGACCATATTATTGCTCACTCACAAAACCAAATAACGCTTGATGTTTGTCTAAATCACTTTCAAGAGAGTTATCGAGCGATTTTAGCCAAAGCTGCAAAAAAAAAGTCATGGTTCAAAGATATCGAACCAGCAGAAACGTTTGCACGGAATGTGATTGCTCCCAATTATGCTCAATTTTCAGAAGCTCTCACAACTACGACTAACCAACTGTTTCGATGGGCTATAGAGCAAGGTGATTGATAATGAGCATAGAAGCAATTTTCGATAATGATGTTGGCTCTATAGTGGCTCCGGCAGGGTGCGGTAAAACCCAGTTGATCACTGATACTCTGGTGATAAAACCAAACAAGCCATATCTTGTCTTAACTCATACGACGGCAGGTGTAGCCGCTCTAAAACTAAGGTTGAAAAAATTATCTGTCCCAACAAAGAACTTCTTTGTTACAACAATAGATGGTTGGGCTTTGAAATTAGCAAAAAACTTTCCTGTTTCATGTCCTATACAAACCTCTCCTGAAAATCCAAAGGCATTCTATCCAGAGTTAAGAAGAAGTGTTCTTGCGTTACTCCAAAATGGGAACGTAAACGACATTCTAAGAGCATCATATTCACGACTACTTGTTGATGAGTACCAAGACTGTAACTTGGTGCAACATCAGGTAGTAACAGAGCTATCGTCATTAATTCCGACGACAGTTTTCGGCGATCCGATGCAGTGTATATTTAACTTCGCAGGAAGGATGCCTGACTGGAACACAGAGGTTCAAGCAAGGTTTCCTCAAATACATGAATTAACAGTACCATGGAGGTGGAATAATGCTGGTTCCCATGGTCTTGGACAGTGGGTACTCGATTGCCGAAATATATTGATCCAAGGTAATAAAATAGATCTTTCGACATGCCCTGGTTATGTTCACCACAAGCCATTGTCCGGTGTTGCAAGCACTGACTTACAAGCTCAACAAGCTGCTCAATATGATATTTTTAATAGAGCTCAAAATGAATCTTTGCTCGTAATCGGTGATTCAATAAATGCAAGATCTAGGCATAAATATGCTCAAAGTAGTAGGAATATTGATGTCGTTGAGCCAGTGCAACTCGACGATGTAGCTAATGCTGCTCGCTCTTTTGATAGTGCGCAAGGCATAGATTTGGTTGATGCCATTCTTACCTACTCGGGTGAGATGATGACCAATGTGCAAAGGCCACAGACCCTACAAAGATTACGCACTATTCAAGCAGGGAGAAGTCGAATACCTATCACTTCACTGGAGACTGCTCTCCTCAATGTTCTCCAGAATAGCTCTCGCAATAATATTCTGACGGCTTTGCTGCAATTAGAGTCTAAACAAGGAGCTAAAGTTTATCGCAAGGCTGCATTTTCAGCGCTGAAAGACACTATTTCACTTTCAAGCTCTATGCCTGACCAGACCATATTGGACGCCGCTTCATCAATTCGTGAGCAACTCAGGCTACATGGCGATCGACGAATATCTCGCCGCGCAATTGGATCGACACTGCTACTGAAAGGGCTAGAGTGTGATCATTCACTAATTCTTAACGCTGATAACATGAATGCACAACATCTATACGTTGCTTTATCAAGAGGGGCAAAATCAACAACTGTTTTTTCTCAAAGCAACCTGATTGGCCCATAACGGGGTATTTTGACTTAAAGAACGGTTTGTCTGATTTTTCTAATTTTTATATTCAAAAACAGTATGTTACATTATCAGTTATCTTTCTTTGATTTTATTTTAGTCTTATAACTACTTGAATATAAAAGAATTATTAGTTTTAATGTTTTCATTAAATTAATAGATATTTCAGGTAAAAATAGCCTGTATTGAGCTGATACTTTATATGGTGTTAACTTTTAACCAGAAATCCCACGTAAAACATAACATTTTGAGTATGTTTTATAGGCTATATTGCTTAGACAAAGTGATAATCATTTAACGGTCGTTAATAGCTATACAATAATCCCCTTTAAACTATGAATTTTGAAAAAAATTAAAGTTACTAAAATTCAATTAGTTAAATAAAATTCGCGTCACGGTAAGAAATAAAAATTTCGCCTTAACTTTTTGGATTATAAGAGTTTTAGAGTGGTCGACGGACAAACCGTTCTTTAAGTCAAAACACCCCAATAAGGCGAACATTTTACGTGATTTGATTGACATGTTGACTTGGACTAAAACGAATGAAATTTTTTACTTATCGTCCGTGAGCTAACTAATTCATTGAAATTGTGTGATTAAATTCATTGAATATGTGGGAGAAAATGTAAATTAGGCTTAACGTGAACATTGAAAGCCGAAAAACAGACAGGAAATTAATTCCGCGTTATGATGCACATTCTTTCGTGAGGAGTGAGTAACCGAATAATGAAACCTAAGCACACGCCGACGGCACATGATGCGGCTTTTAAAGGGTTTATGACGCAGATTGACAGCGCAAAGGACTTTTTTGACATTCATCTGCCTGAGCACATCAAAGCGTTGTGTGATTTCAGCACATTGGCTCTGACAAATTCCTCGTTTATCGATAAACAGCTGCGATCTCGATTATCCGATGTGCTCTATTCGGTGCAAACCACCGAAGGTGAAGGGTATATCTATCTTCTCGTCGAGCACCAGTCTACGCCCGATAAACTCATGGCCTGGAGACTCATGCACTATGCTTTCTTAGCCATGAACCAACATCTTCAGCAAGGGCATAAAACGTTACCGTTAGTCGTGCCGGTACTGTTTTATCACGGTGGTCGTTCACCCTACCCCTATTCTCAATTGTGGACCGATTGCTTTCCGTTACCGGATATGGCTAATGAATTATATACCCAGCCGTTCCCGTTGGTTGATGTAACGGTGATTGACGATAACGAACTAGTTAATCATCGCAAAGTGGCCGTGATGGAGCTGGCGATGAAGCACAAATATTTGCGGGATGAATTTGACACAATTATCCCGCTATTGGCACAAGCGCTCAATCAACAGTATAATAATGATAACGACATCGTCACTATCCTCAATTATCTGTTCATTGCACTGGACTCCCCCAACTTTGAACATATTGTCCAGCAATTGAGTGAACAGGCAGATAGGCATCAGGAGGTTATCGTGAATATCGCACAACGCTTACAAGATAAAGGCGAGAAAATCGGTTGGGAAAAAGGACTAGAGCAAGGACTAGAGCAAGGTATTGAGAAAGGACGTGAAGAAGAACGACTGCTTGCACATCAGCGTCAACTGGATATGGCGCGTAACTTACTTAAAAATGGGGTTAGCCTTGACCTTATCATTGAGAGTACCGGCTTAAGCCGCGAAGAGCTGATTTCCTTGCAGTAGCTTCACCCTATTCCTTTGTCATTTTTTGTGCTTAACGCAAACGTCGCTAGCTCAATGAGTTTAGCGATGTTTTGCGCTTTCTCATAACGTTTATAGCTTCGCACGCTCACCCCCAGTTCTTCAGCCGCGCGTTCCTGATCCCAATTCATTCCTCGTCGCCACAATTTCAATTCAAATCCAGTCATATGTATTATTTATAGTGTTAAAAGTGTCATTTTGTCACTTTTAACAAGTTTATTTGAGATTGTAAAGTGAAGAATTTAGATCGACATTTCTACCTTATTCATTTAGGGAAGATGGCGTATAATCATCCAAATAACCATTTTATACGGTGTAAGGAAACCCAAATGAAAGATATTAATTTAATCTCACTCACACAAGCGGCAAATACATTAAGTGAAGCCTATTTTACGCGTTATTATCAATATTATGGTATCGAGATTAAACCGGATGAAGTCGAAGTATTAAAAAACTTTGTCAAAAAGTTAGGTTATGAATGCGTTGATAAAAGAATATTTAATCATTTTTTTGTCGGTTACAAAATCCCTCAAATCAGTAAAGAGTTTGATTTACTCCGAATTGGTGACAATTATATTGTCAATATAGAACTAAAACGCGAATGTACCGAAGAAAAAATAAAAAAACAATTAATCCAAAATCGCTACTACTTGAAATTTCTCAATGAAAAAATTTTTAATTTCACCTATGAGTTATCGACAGATTCGTTATATTTTCTAAAAGATGATAACCTAAATGTAGTCGATTTTAAATTTCTGCAAGGAATATTATTAGGTCAAATCTTGAGTGAGATTAAAAATATAAATTCATTATTTAATCCTTCGAATTATTTAGTTTCACCTTTTAACTCAACGGATAAATTTTTAGACGGACAGTATTTTTTAACAGGGCAACAAAGTAATATCAAACGGGATGTGGTTGCCAGAGTTAATGCTTCTTCAGCGAATCATTTTACGGCGGTTATTGGTAGTGCTGGTACAGGAAAAACTCTGTTAGTTTATGATATTGCAAATGATTTGAAGTCTGCAGGTAAACGAATATTGATCATTCATTGCGGGAATTTGAATCTAGGGCAAGATAGTCTAAACGCACGAGGGTGGAATATTCTACCGATAAGAATAATTGGTAACATTGATGTCAATGAGTATGATGTTATCATCATCGATGAAGTTCAACGAATGCGTTCTCATCAATTTGACACGTTTATTCAAAAAATATTAGCATCTAACTGTAGGTGCATTTTTTCATTTGATAAATTACAAACATTAGATAATTCAGAAGCTCGTAATAATACTGCGGGTAAAATAGAGCTTTTACGAAATATTCAAACTTTTCAATTAACAAATAAAATCAGGACAAATAAAGAAGTCGCTACTTTTATTCGAGGGATATTTAATAACAGGAAAAATGATCCTATATTAAATTGTGGGAATATAAGTTTTGAATATTATGCCTTTATTAATGATGTTAAATCAGCAATGCAGTATTTAAAACAGTCGGGATGGGAAGTTTTACAACTTACAGCCGATGTAAGAGAGCAAAATTATCATGCCCGATATTTAGATAGAACAAACTATGTTTCTCACCGTGTTATTGGACAAGAGTTTGATAATGTCGCCGTCATTATTGATGACTATTTTCATTATAACATCATCGGTGACTTAACTTATCGGGTAACCTCTTATTATAATGCCGAAAAAATGTTATTCCAAAACATGACGCGCACGCGCAATCAACTCAAAATCCTGATCCTCAATAATCCCGTTATCCTCGACCGTTGCTTAACTCTCTTAACGCCTCGGAAGTCCCAGTAAACGAATTGATTTATCGCTTTTTTCTAAAGCACGGTTTTCCCTATTGAGTGACACGTCCTCCAAAGTGTCACTTTTTTGCCCTCTGCCAAATTCTCCTTCTACGCCATTTTACGTGATTTTTTCTTTTAGCCAGCCGATTGCTTTACCTATGCTCTTTTTTCATCGTAGCAGGCTTTCTGTGCGGTCGATTTTTTTCGGGGGTGTGGAGGATTTTAGTCAATTTGCGTTTTACCGCTAGAGTGTGCAATTCCCTATTTTGGCTGCATATTGGGGTATTTTAACGTGATTACCACTAAATGTGGGCGTGTTGGCCTTATTCAGCTGCGCACTGCAAGTCAAAAAATTGCGTTTTACCCGTTATTAACGGCAAATGTGCAATCGGGAGCAGAATTTACGACGTGAGAGTATGGTTAAAAAATCAGCGAATTACTCTGACCGATCATCACTGATTCTTTTAGGGGGAATTAACTAAAAGGCTCTAGGGGGCACACCAGAACCCCTGCATAGTAGGATTTTTCGATGAAATGGCCGCCAACCCAGGCTCCACGCTAGAATTGCAGAAAATTCCGTCACCAAAGCTAAAAACACCTCAGAAAAGTATCCTAATTTTGTTGTGCAGAACAGATAAACAACAGACGAACTAATGAGTGGTATAAACAATTCTTTAGCTTGAAAGTTATAAAGATTATACTCTTCAATAAATTAGACTAAAAACTCAAAGGTTATCTTATGTGGCGAATTGAACTAGAAAGTATAATTAAGAAATTAGATTCGGATTACGAAGTTGCGAAAGAAGAAACATTATGTTTTTTAGGTGCTGTTTATTGTGCCTTCGAATCAAATTCAGAAACCTTCAAGTATGCAATTGCTTTTATAGAAAGACATTTATCGAATAGTGATTTTTTTGCCTACGTCCTATTATCCTATGAAAATCAAGAGGTAATAAAACATGCTAAATCTATTGATAAAATTAAAGATTATTCATTCACTATAGAAGATATTAAAATTTATAATAATTGTGATTGCCTATTAAGGCACAAAAATATTATTAGTCTAAGCTTTATTATTGAACATGGACAAAAAATAAAATTGAAACCTAGTTATGGTAGTTCTTATGAATTTGGATTAAAATATGAACGTGAAAATGTTGATAGTTCAACGTATAACTTGCAAAAAATAAAATCAATTAAAAACAAAATTGATTTATTTGAAATTATAGAAAAACGATATTACTACCCTCCTAATTCAAATGTAAATATTTCTGATGATCAAATCAAACTGTACAAACATAACTATAAGTATTATCATATTTTAAATAATGTTATAGAACAATTCAATATAAACAAATCAAACGACTTAACTGAAATAAGTGTTGATATTGATTCAATTTTACAGGAATATGAAAGTAACGGTGTAAGGTTAAAGCTAGTTGACGTACAGTTTGCTCGATATAACTTATTATCTATTAATGAATTTACTAGCATAGAAAATCATGGACCATTTAGTGCTCTGTATGATAATCGAATAAAAAAGAAATTGCTAATTAATACAAACCTAAAGTTATTAAATGTTTTTAAAGAATTAATCGACTGCGGTTATATAAAAAACTTAGCATTGAAACCAATGAGCATCATTAACGTTGGATTCGGATTGGAGTCTATAGAGCGAGGAGCTCCTCTTGGTGCGTCTCTAAAAATGCTACCTTCTTTATCTTGCTTTTATGGGATAAATTATAATGATAAATTAATAGTCACACATAACAAAGAAAAGCAAGAAATTACATTTGAAGAATTAAGAGATGATTATAACCTATTGGATGACGGCTGTGTTGTAACTCAAGTTATTCATTTAAAATATGAATATAATCAAGATTGTGAAGAATACTTCATTGAGCATTTAGATCATGAGTATATTTTATATGATTCCGCTGAATATGACTCAAAAGAAAATAATTACCAAAAAAAAGGCAGCAAAGATAAAATAAAAACGTTCAAAATTGACAACTCCAAAATTCCTTTTTTCTATAAACATAAAGGGAATTATTTGTTGCTCATTATTCTTGAATTATATTTTTTAAATAAAGAATTATTAATAGAATATTTTGAAAAAGTCACTAAAAGCGTGTAGATAAACTTGATAAATGCCAGGAATAATCTGGCTTTTGAAGTTAGTATTCATCGGATTGGGACCACTCTAGTTATGAAAGCGTGTGCACTGTTGAAAATTTGAATGACCTCTTATGCTAAGTTACCAGCCCTCTACGGAAGTTTTTCTCATGAATACATTTATAATATAATCAATACTTTTAGCAGTATTATTTATTGTTACCCATTGATTTTATGTTCAGATGTTTTTCTTTATAGTCTTTTTAAGACGGTAAAATTGAGCGTGTTTAATACCCGATAGTTGCATAATTTCAGTATCTGTTAACGATAGTTTACCTGATAATTTTTCTGTTATTAATTTTTTTGCTTTTAGTGCGTTGTCAGAAATTGGACGGCCTTTATACCGCCCTTTTTGCTTGGCAATAGTTATCCCTTCACTTTGGCGTTGGCGTATAAATGAACGCTCTAGTTCAGCTACAGCACCTAGAAGTGTGATCATGAATTTACTGGTTGGGTTATTATCAAATCCTATTTGATTATCAATAAATTCAACCTTTACGCCCTGCTCCGTTATTTCAGATAAAAGGGCTAATAGGTCTTGAGTGTTTCTGGCTAATCTATCAACTGATTTTACTCTAACTGTGTCACCATCACGTAATTGTTGTTTCATGGCGTTGAGTTCTGGACGGTCAGCGGATTTACCTGACACTCTATCGATGAAAATCTTATCACATCCAACAAGCGCATCTGTTTGGCGTTTTATATTCTGTTCTTTTGTACTTACTCGAACATACCCAAATATCATGTATTAAACCCCCTAATGACTAGTTGAGAAATAGTGTCCGTAATCATCCTTAATATGTTTACCCTTGTGAGATAGTGCCACTAACAACGGCTTAATTGCATCATAAGTCGTGTTGCTCAGCCCTAATTCCTTTGCATCGATTGACTTGATTGTGTTTACCAAGGTTAACAATGTGGCGTTTTCAGGAAGATTAGTAATAATAGTTTTGAATGCGGCTCTATCATCTGCATTAACATCAATGTCCATAGCTGACAGCAACACATCAATAAGAGTGTCAACATCATCTCGTTTCACTGCTTCAGTAATTGGATTCAGTTTGTTCATTCCATCTTTCCTTAGTTTGTATCATTAAGATTATATAAAAGATAAGGTATCATTTTAGCATTGGTTATAGCTTAAATGATATATAAATAGATATTAACCTCATTCATATCATTTAACTATACTCAAATGAGACATAATAAATACAACTCAAATATTAGAATTTAACTAATAGCTTCTATTAAACATAACTTCTATCTTGCAGCTAGATATCTTTCAGCATGCAACTATCTTGTAGTTGTCTATAATAAATGTAATAAGTTAGCTTTCTTTTAGGTGGCTGCAAGATTGCAGCTATCTATCTTTTAGCATTCAACTATCCTGTAGTTGTCTATAATGAATGTAATAAGTTAGCTTTCTTTTAGATAGTTGCAAGATTGCAGCTATCTATCTATTATGTATTAAAAATACTGCGGAGGTTATATGGCGTGGATAGTAGCGTTTATTTCTCAAAAAGGTGGTGTAGGGAAAAGTACTGAAGCGAGGGCTTTAGCTCGTGAAGCAACAATGGGAGGATTGAAAACCAAACTGGCAGATTTAGATACAGAGCAAGCAACTTCTGCTGATTGGCATAGAAGGCGTTTAGCAGCAGGATTGCCACCCGCAGCTTCTGTCGAGGTTTTTTCTACTGCTGCTCAAGCATTATCAACTACAGAGGCATATGACTTATTAATCATTGATGGACCAGCTCGAGCTAGTAAAGGGACATTAGAAATCGCAAAAGTTGCCGATCTGGTTGTTCAGCCGACAGGAGCATCACTAGACGATTTAATCCCGGCGGTTAAAGTATTTAATGGGTTGCTCAAAGATGGTATTCCTCGTTCAAAGTTGATCTTTTCATTGAGTAGAATCGGAACTGATGCAGAGGAAAATGATGCAAGAGAATATATCAAGGATGCAGGCTATGAAGTTCTTAATGGTTGTCTTTTGGAAAAACCTGCATATAGACAGGCTCAAAATGCAGGGCTAACTATTTCAGAAACTAGATACAAAGGACTTAATACACGTGCAGATGAATTGATTCAATCCTTAATTAATAAGATAGGAGAATAATATGGTTGATGTTTCTAAACTAAAACGAGGGAAATCGAGGCTGGGAACTCCTCCATCTTCAGAGGAAACAGCTCCAGGTTTATCTGCTCCTGAGATTGCTCCATTACCACAAGAATCTCAGTCAATATCAAATAAGAATACTGTTGCTGATAATCATTATATTAGAAAAGATGGACGATCGGCACGCAAAACGAATCGAACACTTGCTTTTGCTACTCGTGTAACTATTGAGTTCGACAAAGAAATTCGCGAAATAGCTGAACGAGAAGGATTGTTACTTGTTGAGGTATTAGAAGAAGCGCTTAACGCTTACAAGGAAAAGAAAGGTTATTAGAGGTTATTGCAGCAAACTAGCTGCAATAATTTTATCACATGTATCTTGCTGCAAACTAGCTGCAAGATATAAGCTATATATATGTTAGATTGCAGTTTGATTGCTGCTAGATTAATGGTTTAATTTGTTATAAGATACTCAATATGAGTTGTATTCCATAGTTAGTTATTATTAATTCTCAAATTGAGTATTGGTTAATTATGTTTATTACTCAATTTGAGTAATATGTGAGGGTGTATGAAATTATATTGCGACGATGGCTCTACAAATGTGAAGCTGGCATGGTTTGATAATCAGGCACTTCAAACTAAATTATCAACGAATTCATTTAAAAAAGGGTGGAAAATTGAAGGATTAGGTGGAAAGGGGACTTTTAACTATGAATTGGATGGTCAAAAGTTCACTTATGACGAGGTCAGTGAGCAGGCAATTAGAACGACTCATATTGAGTATCAGTATACAGATACGAATGTCCTTGCTATCCACCATGCACTTTTAAGTAGTGAGCTTGAACCTCAAGATGTCGATTTGGTTGTCACTTTACCCATCAGTGAGTTCTATACGGCAGATTGTCAAAAGAATGAATTAAATATTCAGCGCAAGATTGAAAATGTTCTACGCCCCGTAAAATTAAATAAAGGAATAACCTTTACGATTAAAAGCGTCGAGGTGATGCCTGAATCTTTACCTGCCGTGTTAACTCAATTAGTTAATGATAATGTGGGGGAGTTTGAAAAGTCACTGGTGATTGATTTAGGCGGAACAACACTGGATGTGGGCGTGATTGTTGGTCAGTTTGATGGTGTGAGTGCCATTCATGGTAACTCTGAAATTGGTGTCTCAATGGTCACTCAAGCTGCGCTGAGTGCATTAAAGATGGCCTCCAGTGATACGAGTGCGCTGGTTGCTGATGAATTAATAAAACAACGCCATAATGACCAGTTTGTACACCAAATTGTGAATGATGAGTCAAAAATTCCGTTAGTATTGGAAACTATTGAGTCTGCAATAAAACAATTAGGAGAGCGTGTTGTCGATGAACTTAGCCAGTTTAAAAATGTGAATCGTATTTATCTGGTTGGAGGCGGTGCATCTTTGATTGAACCAGCGATCAGAAAAGCATGGCACCTGATTGATGATAAAATTACACTGTTAGACTCGCCCCAAACGGCTTTAGTTGAAGCCATTGCCTATTTTAAAGAGGATTAACTCGATGAGTCATGACCGGAAAAAATTTACATTATATCTTCACCCCGAAAACCCAGCGGACAAACAGGCTTTAGAAGTGATTGAGTCTATACCTCGTTCAGCTAGGGGGGAATTTTTCCGTCATGCATTTATCTGTGGTGCGGCATTACAACATCTCGATACTCGATTGCCTGCTTTGTTGGCCACACTCTTTAATGAGACATTGACGGCAGAACAGCTTGTGATGTTAATTTCCCAAACAACGGGTTGGAAACCGTCACAGGCTGAAATTCAGGCTGTCATCAAAGCGATTGGCGTTAGTTCAACGTTGAAAGAAGACAGCAGTATCACAGAGATAAAAGCGGATCAGCCTTTAGCGAAAGTGAAAAACAAGTTGTCAAAACTAGTGTAAAAAAAGTATTCGGGAGATTTGTGTAGTGTGAAAATATGCAGTATATTAATACTGTTTATTTATACAGTGTTTGGTAGCCTATGCAAATCCCTATTTTTGAAAGTCAAATTGCTTGCGGGTTTCCCAGCCCCGCTCAAGATCACATCGAGCGTCGTTTGTCGCTTGATGCAGAACTTATTCGCTATCCTGAAAGTACCTATTTTCTTCGTGCTTCAGGGGATTCGATGAAGGATGCGGGGATTTTTGACGGTGACTTATTAGTCGTTGAAAGTCACCTTACTGCCCGTCATGGGGAAATTGTCGTTGCTGAATACGATGGCGAATTCACCTGCAAGTACCTGCAAATCACACCGACTAAAGCGCTTATTCCTGCTAACAGTCAATTTCCATCTATCCCCATCAATGACGATACGGAAGTGAAAATCTTCGGTGTCGTTCGTTATGCCGTGCATACCTGTCGGTGAAAGACATGTTTGCGCTCATCGATGTTAATTCCATGTACACCGCCTGTGAATCTGTCTTTAGGCCTGATTTAAAAGGAAAGCCAATTATTTGCCTTTCGAATAACGATGGGTGCGTCATTGCGCGTTCAGCTGAAGCAAAACCCTATATCCGTATGGGAGCCCCTTATTTTGAAATAAAGTCGATTATCAAACAAAAGCAAGTGGTTGTTTTTTCTTCGAATTACCCGCTTTATGCCGATTTCAGTAACCGGTTTATGGCGGTAGTCGCTCAAATTGTGCCTCAAATTGAGGTTTACAGTATTGATGAATGTTTTTGTAACCTGACAGGCATGGGTGCGTTGTATTCCTGGCATGAGCTTGGCCATAAATTAAAAGAGGATGTATTCCGGTGTGCTCACTTGCCTGTAGGAGTGGGGATTTCCAGTACCAAAACGCTAGCTAAACTCGCAAATCACGCCGCCAAAACATGGAAAAAAACAGGCGGCGTCGTCGATTTAAGTTCACCCAATCGTCAAAAAAAACTCATGGCACTCGTGCCAGTAGGGGAAGTTTGGGGAATCGGCCGTAAACTGGCAAAACGCTTAAATCAAAGTGGGATTGAAACAGCCTTGGATTTAAGTCGGCTACCAACGTCCCAGGCACGTAAACTGTATTCCGTGGTTTTAGAGCGAACGGTGCGGGAGCTCAACGGGGAATCGTGTCTTCAGTTGGAAGAAATTGCGCCCGCCAAGCAACAAATTATTTGCTCTCGTTCGTTTGGCCATAAAGTCATGGACTACGAGTTAGTTCGCCAATCGGTGTGTGCCTTTGCTGAACGTGCAGCAGAAAAATTGCGCGAAGAAAAACAATATTGTCGGTTAGTGACATTGTGGGTACAGAGTAGCCATTTTTCTCATCATGAGCCGCACTATTATCGACAAGAAACCCAAGCCTTGGTTTATCCCACACAAGATACGCGCGAGATTATTCAAGCGGCCGTGACTTTATTTGACCGACTTTGGCTCCCCAATGTGAAATACAGTAAAAGTGGTATATTACTCAGTGAATTTTCCCCTTCTGGACAAGTGCAACTGAATTTATTTGAGAGTGGCCATCGTTTTCGTAAAAGTGGCGAGTTAATGCGGACAATTGACCAAATAAATCATGGAAAAGGCGCTATCTGGTTTGCAGGCCAGGGAATACAATCGCAATCCGCTTTATGGAAAATGAAACAGCAATTTCTTTCGCCGCGTTGGACAACTCGATTATCTGATATTCCTCGCGTTCGCTGCTAATTGTTCAGTGACTAATTATTAATCAATGGACTATTTTCTTCCGATATCATTTACTTGTTCTAACTATCCACATCCGATTAAGAAGTTATCCACTGATTTTGTGAATTCTTATCGTTAGAGGTTCATGACCAGAGCTTCATATTATGTACTAGATTAAATCTGTTTGTGTTTGATTTATCATTACTATACCGTCACAGTTAAGTTCCAATATCCGTAGAGTGCCAAATAGAGACGTTATAAATATCTCAAGCTTATAAAAATAGCGATTGGATAAGTTGACCGCTATACAACAATTCACTAAGTTGACTAAAACATTCATCATTATGAGGATGCGGATGATTATCACGATGGAATTCTTAATGGCCGGTGCAACTAAAAGAGGCTCCCATAAACGGCGGCAGATTGAGTTACTGGGAGAAAAGTGGCCGCCCATTAGCGGATGGAAGCAACGGGTAGTTGGTAAGGTCATTTCTGATGAAGCAGCGGAAGAGTTTATTAAATTAGGTACTGGAGAGGTTATTGATGAAACTCATGATAAATCTAAAACTCGATACTGGTTTAATGCCCAAAGCCCAATTGATATCTACTTGTATATCCTTGAACTTTCAAATGAATGCTACTACGTCGGATTAACCTCTAATATAAAAAAGAGAATGGATGAACACTTTAATGGTAAGGGGGCAGAATGGACCCGATTAAATACACCTCTTCGATTGATTCATACGATCAATACTGGAACTAAATATGCCTGTGATGCAGAAAAAATGGAGAATGAAGCTACTGTTTTGCTTATGCTTAAATACGGTATCAATAAAGTACGAGGGGGAGTTTATACTCAAACAGAACAGAAGTTAGTTGAAGCGCAATTACGTGCTCATGGAGTCTGGGAACGAATAAGGCAAACTGAGCTTGAAAAAAAAGGTTTTAATTTCGAGCTTAACTGGAGTGATGCACTGGATAATTTTCTTGATATCGCTTTGAACTATTACGATTCAGGCTCTCCGGAGCATATGCATGAAACAGTATTTGCGACCATTTTCTCTTTAACTCGTTACCCCTACTGGGATGAAGATTTTTCACCATGTTTAGGTTGGGATTTTTGGAATAAAAAAGGAATTCTTCCCGTTTTATTGTCTTTCAAACATGCTCGTGCGGTAGGAAGTAAATCACCTTCAGCTTATGACGTTCTTGCCGCAGCACTAAACAGAGGTAAAAATGGTAAACATCCTTTAAGGCGTTTATTCCTGCTGGGCTGGCAAGTTTTTCAACCGCCAACAACAGATAAACAGGCGGAGACCGTTACTCGGTTCATGTCTTATCTCGATGAAGATACAGAATTTGATCGGCAGTATGATGCCTTCGTATCAATACTTTTTCCTGAAATGAGAGCACTGTTGCGATGACAATAGCTAAAGTAGACTGCTTCCCCATTCTTAAAAAATAGGTATTCAGTATTTCAACGGCCTGTTTTCCTTATCATTAATACACCACATTTAAGCTGTGATGAGGATGGCGGCAATATCTCCTTTTTGCTCAATGAGGACATTGTAACGTTACCGTTACAATAATAAATATTGCCTTTATCTTCGCTCTTCATCCTATCCTTTATGTGACGGCCTGCGAATTAAGCCAGGCATTGAGCCAAACTTAATTCGACCCCCCTTTATCCACTTTGACGCACAATCGGTGCAGGTTCCCCGTACACTTTCGTGAGCCCAGCTTTTGAGGGCTGGCCTCACTGGTTCACCTCATGTGGACAATGTGGATAACCGGCTTGAAAGGTCAACCACTGCGCCTTTTTACGCTAACGCGTGGCGCAAAGGGCAGGGGTGCAGCTCCCTGCGGGACCGCCCTGACTCACTGCTTAGCTGCGCTAAGCGTTAATGGCGACTTGCCGTTCGCTTCTCTCGCTGCAAGTCGGGTGCTGCCATTTTCTTCACCTGTGTGATTAATCTTTCATCGAGCCCCTCCGCTTGGCCTAAAACATAGCCTCGTCTCCTCATACAGCAAGGGTTAAGTGAACTCCACCAAAATTCTTGCCGCTGCGCTTTCCAACAATTTTGTCTCCGCCCTTGCTTCCTTCCTCGTCTCGGCTATGTACGGCCTTTGCAGCGGAGGAACTCGACGAAAGAAATCATTAATACAAAGGAGGATTCAAAAATGTCATCACATCAAAACCTTGCAGCTCCAGAATCTAACGAAAGAAGGGTTACAACCCCACTGACGCATGAGCAGAAAGCCGATTTATTGCATTACATTGCGCCATTAACACGGTTATTAGAGTT
Source organism: Providencia sp. PROV_01 (assembly GCF_053098325.1). Classification (NCBI taxonomy): domain Bacteria; kingdom Pseudomonadati; phylum Pseudomonadota; class Gammaproteobacteria; order Enterobacterales; family Morganellaceae; genus Providencia; species Providencia sp. PROV_01. The sequence goes on from NZ_JBRFKD010000001.1 coordinate 61,813, forward strand.
GTTCGAGGGGGGGATTTCACCGGAGTTATACGACGAAGAAATCACGCTGCACAGTGATGCGTTCGATTCCAACAGTATTTTTATGAAAGACGGCTATCCGATTGGCTTTAGTGACAATTTAAACAACATGTTCTATCTGCGTCCTGAACTCATTCAGGCATCTTAGGTGCTAAGGGAGTTGTTGACCCTCCCTTAGCTTAGACACAATAAACTACATAGGTGATTAATATGTCTACATTAGAAACTATCATTAACCCAAAACAACGTAAAGCAAAAAAAGGTGCAAAATCGGCTCAGGCCGACGCGATTTATCAGGCATTAGACAGCATGGAAGCGCATGTGTTGCCGTTATCGGTATTGGTACAGAGTGAACTCAATGTCCGTAAACGCCCAATCGATGAAAAAGCCTTGTCAGAACTGGCAGACAGTATTCAAGCGGTCGGGGTGTTACAAAACTTGGTGGTTTACCCGATGGACAATGACGTCTACGGGGTTGCTGCGGGTCAACGTCGTTTACTGGCGTTACAACAATTGGTGACAAAAGGGCATTTAGCGTCGAGCTTCCCTGTGCCCGTCAAAGTGGTTTCAGAGTCCGATGCGCTGATTATTTCCCTGACGGAGAACAGCCAACGTGAAGCCATGCATCCAGCCGACCAACTCCATGCTTTTATCGAGCTACAAAAAACAGGGAAAAATGCGTCTGAAATCGGTGACTTGTTAGGGTTTAGCACTCACCACGTGAAAAAATGTCTGCGTTTAGCAAACATGGCTCCCGAGCTATTAGCCGAATTGGATGCGGACAATATCACCCTAGACCAGCTGCAAGCGTTAGCCGGAACGCCTGACCATGACCGCCAAGTCATGGTATGGAACAATGCCATTGGGTGGAAAAAAGAGCCACGTTACTTACGTGAAGCGATTGAAGAAACCAAAACCCCCGTCGAAAATAATCGCTTGGTGAATTTTGTTGGATTGAATGCCTACGAGCAAGCAGGGGGAACCCTTGAAATTGACCTCTTTACCGAAGCCGGATTTATTGAAAATGCGCCACTATTAGAAAAATTGGCGCTCGATAAACTCACTGTCTGTGCGGAACTGTTAGCGGATATTGAGGATTGGCAGTTCGGTATTGCCCGTTTAGAACGTCCGAGTTTTTACGGTAATGACGGGGAAACCTTGTCACTCAGTCATGCGCCCGAGACGGTCATTCCCCCTGAATTTGCGGATTTACTGGCTGAATTGCGTGCTCGTGAAACAGATTTACGTCAGCAATCATGGGAAACGGATGATGAAAATGAACAAGCTGACCTTTGCCAAGCCGTGGCAGACTGTGAAAAGCAAATCGAAGACATTAAAGATCGTACCAAAAATCAGGCGTGGACAGCAGATGGAAAAGCAACAAAAGGCGTAGTGGTCTACCTTGACCGTGATGGAGAACCGTGTGTCATCCGTGGCGTCATTGACCTAGAGCAGCAGGAAACGCAGAACAGCGAAGAGGAAAGTACCACTGAAAATCTGAGTGAGCAATCAACGACTCAAGTTGAGACGGTTTCTACCTACAGCGCAGCGTTGTGCAAAAGTCTCTCTTCTGAGCGCACGTTAGCCGTTCAAGCGGCATTAACACAGCACCCGAACGTGGCACTGGCGATTTTGGTTCATGATGCGTGCATTCAGGTGTTTGGTTCAGGGTATGCCAAAACCGCGTTTAACATTAAGTTTTCATGTACTCAGGACGAATTACTCAAAAATGCCCCGACAGCCCAAGACAGCGAAGCATTACAATTACTCAATACGCAATTTGAGTCATGGTCAGCCCGTCTCCCCGAAGGGTGGCAATCCGATTTCTCATGGTTGTTGTCATGGGAGCAAGCGGATTTAGTCGCATTACTGGCGTTTTGTTCCGCGCAAACGTTGAGTGAAGTGAACCATCATGCTCCGCACGATAACACGTTAGCTAAAGCCTTGCGTCCAATTGAACAAGCGATTGCCTTCGATTTTCGCCAGTGGTGGCAACCGACGAAGGCCAACTTCTTTGGTCGTATCAGTAAAGACCAAATCAGTGATTGTTTAGCCGAGGCTGGCGCATCAGATAAAGCCCTTGAAGCCGTCAAAATGAAGAAAGGGGATGCCGCTGAGTTGGCTGAAAATACCCTTAAAGATACCCATTGGTTGCCGAGCTGTTTTCTAGATGCAAACGCTGACACTCACCACACCGATAACGCGCAATAATCATACTGGAGACACTGCCCGAAAGGGCAGTGTGAATCATCATGACAACGATTCCAAACCATTTAGCTCTTGTTCCCTTTAATGACCGTCAATATGCCGCTGCAAAAGCCATCCTTTTTGTCGAAGATAAAATGCAAAAAGGGCAATACCAAAAACGATTTCCCTATGCCTGTGCGTTAATTCGCATTTTTACGGGGAATAAAGGGGCTATAACCGCAAAAGATTTGCACACTACGTTGGTGTTATCTTTTGATGACAAGCGCGAAATGCCATCAAAAAATCGCTATCTTGCCGCCCTTGATACGTTTATTCAGTCCCGTGGTTATATTTGTCCGTTGCCGTTGTGCGATCATCATGTGCGCGATTTTTTTCCTGAGCTGGATTACCGCGACCGTGAACGGCAGGGGCGAAAAATTCAGTCTCAAGTCCAAGTTGTGAGCCGTGCCCGACAAAAAGCCCAAATAAAAGCGCAGCAACAGTATCAAAATCGATTAGCTCAAGCTGAAATTGAGTTAGCCTTTATTACCCCCAGTGAATTTAAATCGTGGTACAACCGGTTTAATCATGATGGGATTGAAGAGTATGATTTGATTGAATTGCTTGTAAACTGGACGACGCGATTTAACAATTTAAACTTGAGAAAATACCTTGATTTTGCCCCGTTGTGGTCGGCTCTCTTGGATTTCAATGACGATATCGATACCCGATCATACGGTGAGCAATTATTGGATAATTATGCCATTCCCAATAAATTAATCGGTTAAAAGGGTGTTGACGATGAATGAATGGAATGTGGTTTTACTCGAAACTGAAGACAGTTTGGTTCTAATGATGCGCGGTGAACACACAAAAGAAACGGTCATTAATTCGGCAATTGCTGCGAATGAAATTTCACAGAGTGACCGCGAAACGTGGTTAGCCAGTGAAGATATCAACGTGGGGTATTACAAGGCGGTGCCTAGAGAAGGGTATGCGACCTATTATTATCCGGTCAGTCAGGACGTTAAAGGGGCATTTTTAGCCACATGTCTTGTGCTATTTTAAGGATGAGATAAGTGAAAAATATTGAAAATGATGTTACTGAAATCACCGAGCAGCAGCGGTTTGAGTTAGCCTATCAGGATTTATGCAAAATAAAACACGGCGTAAGAACACGCTATTTTGCTGAAAAAATGGGACTTTTCGTTTGGTTTTTGACGTTAACTGTCGGGTCTGTATGGCTGATCTTGGCGAATTTACCGATTGTGGGCTTAGTTGTTCCCGTGGTACTGGTCTATTGGTGCTTGAGCATCACTCTTTTCATTAAATTAAAGTTATTTCTCATTTTAAATAGTGAATGGAAACTTAATGCATTATTACATCAATATACACCAATGAATGTCGAATTATACCGCGCATTGCAAGAAAATGTTCGGTATTCACCCGAACATTTTCTTGTTGAGCTTAAGATCTGGTTAGCAAAAGAAAGTCAGTATTTCGGTTTAAAACCAGTCTATACGGTTAAAAAGAGATTGAGTTTTACTGAGCGAGTGATTAAGTAAGTTACAGCTTTAATTTTAATAACAATGAGTTAAGAGATTTTTAGCATAAACATAAAATAACCCCTTATGGGTTCCTACGGCAGCTCGACGTTATCGAGCTGTCGCCTACACTCCAACGCCATTCGTTTTACGAATGGGTTTCCGCAGAGCCGCAAGCGTCTCTGTCCTTCGGATAGCAAGCGAAACCTAACTGCACGGCATTTCGTGCTTCGCACGGCCGTTAAAGACGCCACGCGTTGCGTGTCGGCCGATTACCTCCTCATCCGACGGTTATTTTCTTACTATCAGCCCATTCGCTAGGGCTATTGATTACGCCCTCAAGCTCAAGAACTTGCAAGGGTTCGCTTCGCCGCGTTGCGCCCCTGCAAAACCTTTCCCTTGTTGGCTTCATCGCCCTTGCCGCGACTGAACTGACAGTAAGATGAATTAACACTTTCAAAGAGAACTACGAGGCCATCGGTGAACGTCAACACCGCCACGCCAAAACCTCCAGAAAGATGAGTTAAAAGCCAAAAACAAGGAGTATCACCATGAATTATCAAGTTTTTATTGCAGAAATCCATAAGCAAAATGTAACAGGGCAAGCGGATGACGTTTATCACTTCAATTCCATTGCTGAATTCTTCACTTTTCTGAGAAAAACGAAATTCGCGGAAAAAATGAACATGAATTACCAATATGCCTTAACCGATGGAACAAAAAACACCGATTTAACTTACCGCGAAATTGAAAGCGCCAACCACCTTAAACCGTTTAAAAAACGGGTTCGCCAATACCGTTAAAGCGACCTATTGAATAGCGCGAAATCGTAACGCGCTATTCAATATCGAGCCAGTTCGATATTGAACCCACCACTAAATCATAAAAGGAGAAAGAGTATGTATCACGCATTAGAGCAGTACGAAACAGACAGTTACCAAGAAACCCAAAGCGCGGAATTGATGTATTGGATAGGGCGTGAACAAGCGGCTAAAACAGCCCCGACAGAAATCACCTTAATGCAATTTATGGATGCGTTATCCGTTATGCCCCCGTTAGATTGGCAAGGCAATAACAATACAGAATCATTTAAGTTGCAAGAAATGGTCATGGGGAACGTGACTGACATTTTTGTCAAAGTGGACGGGCGCTATTTCACGTTTAGGGATGTATCAACGTTATCTCACGCGCAAATTATTTCGCGTGTGCGTTGTGCTGGATTACTGGCGCAACAATGAAAAAAGCAGGCTTGCGCCTGCTTAATCCGTGCCTTGGGGAACTTTTGCGAGGAACTCAAGGCATATCATCAACTCAAAGGAGAAACTCCGATGAATTCAACAATCATGGCATACGCTGCCAATCCTGTAAAGCCCAAAATGCCCGTCGCGTCAAAACGTCGGGTCATGCGTCACGATATCGCGATTAGTGATATTGAGCCTACCTATCGGGCAATGGCGCGACATATCGACAAACAGCTTAAACGCAAACAGCCCGTTCGCATCCCTGCAATGAATAACCATTGTTTAGGGCAACTCTTGCGTTGTTTGGAACTGCGTAAATCGTGGATTTAAGTTAACTCACTGCCCCTTTTCAGGGGCAGTTTTGGAGCGTCGATATGTCACAATTGAGTTTTTTTGATGTAGATTTAAGCCAACCCGTGAAAACACCCAGTCCTATCATCTCAGGCTCACCCAATAAGATAGACACAAAGACAGACAAAACAGTCGAAAAAGCAACCCTAACAATGGCTAACACCAAGTCAAAGCGTGATTTTCACACCGAGTTTATTCAATTATTTAATCAAACCGCACGTTATCACAGTCGCTTAGATGTATTTCACGATTTTATTCATGTTGCCGCGATTTCATTAGAAAACAGTGTAAAAAAATGCGAAGAATTGGAACAAACCTATTTTAAGGTGATTGCGCGTTATGAAAGCGCTGATTTGGATGCGTTTGCGAAACTATTAGCCCTTTGTGTTAACGCCTTAGACCAACAAGCCACCGATTTTTTAGGCGCGGTGTTTATGTCACTTGAGTTAGGCGAAGGGGCATGGGGGCAATTTTTCACCCCGTTTCATATCAGCCAGCTAATGGCAAATCTTATTATCGGTGATTGCAGCACGATAATTGAAAAAAATGGCTATATCAGCGTGTCCGAGCCAACGTGCGGGGCGGGCGGAATGGTGATTGCTTGTGCCAATTCTGTGTTACAACAAGGTTTTAATCCGCAAATGCAAATGATCGCAGTGTGTACCGATATTGATGAGGTTGCCGCCCGAATGTGCTACGTCCAACTGGCATTATTGGGGATACCTGCCATTGTGAATATTGGCAACAGTTTAACGCTGGACGTTCGTCAAACGCTGTATACCCCGATGTTAATGTTAAATTCATTTCGCTTTAAATCCTTTTTAACAGCCTAATTCACGTTATTTCAAGGGGATTTGTTCCCCTTTTTGCGCATCGGCTTAATCCTGGCATCGAGCCAGGCTCAATCCGACAACACCAACCCCTGCGCCTTTTTACGCTGGCGCGTGGCGCAAAGGGCAGGGATGCAAGCTCCCTGCGGGAGCTGCTCCTGATAAACCGCTTAACGTTGTTAAGCTCAAAGGACGCCTTGCGGTTCGATTCTCTCGCCGCAAGTCGGGTTGCGTCATTTTCAGCCACAGTGTTGTTAATCTTTCGCCAAGCCCCTCCGCTCGGGCTTAAACATAGACTCAACTCGTCATCCAGCAAGGGTAAAATGCACTCCAGCAAAATTCTTGCCGCTGCGCTTTCCAACAATTTTGCCTCCGCCCTTGCTTCCTTCCTCATTTCGTCTATGCACGCCCTTTGCAGCGCAGGAACTCGACGAAAGAAATCATTAACCCAAAGGAGGCACTAAAATGACTCAACAACAAAACCTTGCAGCGAGAGAATCTAACGAAAGAAATGGAAAAGACCAAATCGTTATCACGACTATTGAGGTGAAGAATGCTCAAGCTCGTTTAAAATTTTTACCTTCAAAATTAGGGCGGTACTGTATTGCCTTTGAAAATGCAATCTATAACTGGATGACTCGGAACGCCGTAGCCTATAACGGCGGTTATTGGGATTTTTATACGTTGTCGAATGGCGGTTTTTATCTGCAACCGACAAAAGGCTATATGCTCACTTCACCGAATGGATTTATGGACGATGTAAGTGCTCAAGAAGCGGGAATTATTGTCACCTTAATGATGTTAAGCCATTTTTCATTTGTGACCTATGAAAAAGGGCATCACGAAGATTGTGAGCGTATCTCTGCTTATTTTCATCAATTACGGGATTTTATTTTCACATTATCCCCTGAATCACAAACCAAAATATTAAACGCCATTGATTAACACTATCCCGCGCAAGTCTCAGACTTGCGCTTCATTAAACATCATCAATCAATAAATCAGAAAAAGGTAAATGAATATGGAACAGCAAACATTATTATCGGTTGGTCAAGTGGTTTACACTAATTTATATAATCTCGGCAAGGGGGTTATAGTTAATATTCATGGCGAGCAAAAACCACAAAGCATAAAGAATATGTATAATGTTATGGTCACAGGGGGCAATGCTGAATTTGATATCGTATTCTTTAATGGGAATAAATCAAATCGTTTACCGGAAAGTATTTTACACGGCGTACAATGGAAAATTGAAAATGAAACGGTTGATAAAGAAACAATTAAATCATTAATTGAAAAAGCTGAGGCACATGAACAAGCAGAAAAATCCGAAGAAGAACGAAAGATAAATGAATTTAAACAAGGTGTCGAATTCCAAAAAAGCAACAAAGAATATTCGCACTTAACACAGATAACCTCTAATTCAGATAAGGAAATCAAAATCGTCGGTAAAAATATCCGCGCTGAATTAAAAAAACATTTTCCAAAAACAAAATTTTCAGTTCGTAAACAATATTACAGTACTTACCATGTTTCATGGACAGATGGTCCGACAGTGGATGAAGTCGAATTTTTAATCAATAAATATGAAACATCGCGTTTTGATAGTTATACCGATTATCATTATAGTGAAACATCACCTTTTAACGTAGTTTATGGTGGTGCTGATTATGTTTTCACACATCGGGATTACAGTGATGAAATAATAGCATTGGCAATCAAATCATTGATTGATAAATATGGTGAGTCTTATGAGTTTGATACCGAAATTATGACGGTTGAAAATTATCATCAAGGAATATTATACAAAATAGGACGAGAACAAATTATTGGGAATGATGGGATAGGTGGAGAAATTGGTCGAGTATTAAGAAAAACCAGTTATTAAAGAAAACGCGCCATAAAGGCGCGTTTCTCGTTTTAATACTAAGCCACATGCATTACTTAATATCAAACATGATTATAGCGTTAAAAATAGAAAGTAAAAGGAATAAGTTTAATTATTTTTTTTAATGTTAAGATAAATGTGATAGACCTCAAGCGCGTATTGATTTCTTTTTTGTTCTTGAGCCTCGGATTTTTTCAATCCTGCATTATAAGCCCCCACACCTTTCCAAATATCCCCTTGTATGCGAATAAATTTCGCGAGATAAAATGCACCCGTATAAATATTCATGCATGGGTCTTGCCTTAAATGATTTTCAGTAATGCCATACTGGGCTAATTCATTAAAGTTTTGCGAATGAATTTGCATTAATCCAATCGCGTATCGTGTCGATGATGCTTGATTAATTGCATTCGGTTGGAATGAACTTTCACGAAAGGCAACCGCGCGTAATAAATCAGGGTCAATTTGATAATCATTTCCTGCTTTATCATAGCAATCAAACGAAAATGAAAAAGGTGAAAAAAATAACGCAATGAGAATAAAGATCATTCGCATATAAACCCCATGAAATAATAAATACGCTTAACTCAGAATCGCCCATTTTAATTAAAAAATAAAGCACTATTTTAATGCGAGCCAAAAGAAACGAGGAGCAATAAATACGCTCCTCTGAAAGAAAGACATCACACACTACGCAAAATTTCATTTTGCAAGAATTTATCATTAAATCAGGGTGTTAATTAAAAATAAATGGGTGAAAATTTTAAAAACCTTCGTGTTAAGTGCTAAATGAGTGCTGGAATGTGGCTAAATTAGTGCTGTTTTGTGGCTATTTTGTGGCTAATCTAATTAAAACATTAAGTTATAATATACAGTGCTCCATTAGTGCCTAGTTGTTAGCACTAATAGAGTGCTTAAAAAAATTAAGGTTAGCACTTCTAAAGCACTAATAATATGATACTATTGATTTTAATAGGCACTCAATTAGCACTCAAATAAATAGGTTAAATAAATGGCAAGACAAAACGTATATATGTCACAAAAAGTTTATGATGCAATTAGAATGATTGTTGATGAACGGCGAGCTGATGGCGCAAGCCATGCTGATGCAAATATGTCGAGTGTTTGCTCAGAAATGCTGGATATTGGTGTTCGTGTCACAATGAATTTAAAGAAGAAAGCAGGTGAAACAGGTGATGATGGAATGACATGGGAAGATCTCTATAAAAAACAAATGTTAGAAGATTCAGCAAAAACGCGTCAATGTATTCAAATGATTTTTCAGATGCTATTTAATATTAACGAAATAAAAGAAGATAGCCGCTATGATTTTAGGGAGGGTATAACTGAAATGAAGCGTGAGACAGAAATGCTGATTAATAGTTTTTTTCCGGAAGATTAAGTTAAAATAAATGTGGTTTCTATTTACTCTAGAATAATATTTTACTATGTAATTTTGACAATAAATATCACATTAATTCAAATTAATAATTGATTGTTTATTTAATTAAAGTTATTATTTAACAATGCCAACATGATTGGTAAATCATAAAAAATATGAATCGCTCAATAAAGGAGTTCTGACCTCCCCTATTGAGCTAAACAGATAACCTAGCCTAAAGGAGATGGTTAAATGTCTACATGTGATCCTATTGATCTAAACGCAATAAAACAAGAGGTTTTGCTCGATTTTTTTGATTTTCATCTTAAAAAAGAGGAAGTATGGGCCATTTTAAACGAGAACTCTGTTTTTTTAGCTTCCAATTTGTTCAAGCTAACAGGTATTGAACAATTTTTATATAACATTTGTTACCCTTCATTTTCTAATCTTCTTAATAGTGATTTTCTGAATGTAACCTCAAAGAACATTGTGGTTTCTTTCCCTTCTTATTCTCTTAATCATCAATTAAAGGAACCTCCTATTTATTTTATTCAAATTTCAAAATTCAATGATGATTCGTTTTTTTTAAAAGCCATGAGTTTATTTTCAAATAATTTAAGTCTTTATGATATTAATATAATTAGTAAAAACAAAGATATTGAAAAAATCCCTTTAGAAAGGTTTAAAAATGTTAATCCATCTGATGAGTTGTTAGAGGATGAATGGAAAATAGCATGGTTATTTATTTCAGGTATGTCATATAGACAAATCGCATCATTTCTAAATTTTTCTAGAACTACTATTGAAAATAAAATGAAATCTGTATATGGAAAACTGGAATTGTTAGGTGAGGGAAACTTTAAATATGTTGCTGAAGTTTATTCATGGAAAAAATACATTCCTCGTGATTTATTAAAGGATTTCTTTATACATCTATTCTAATGAACTTGGACGGATGCCCCATATTTGTAACAATCTGTAAATGTGGGGCAGTTGTCTAATTCCATTATTTTTTTTATTAGATATAGTGTTTAAAATTTCACTTAGGAATTCACGTTAATGACAACTGAAAAATTTAAGGCGATAAGATTAACTATCCCTATTTCTTCTAGAATTCATGAATTGTTAGCTAATTCAGCTAAATCAGCTGGTCGCTCTAAACAAGATGAAGCATTATTAAGACTTGTATATAGCCTATACAATGAATCTGAAATAACAGGAAGTTACTGGGATATAGCTAAATAAATTATTTAAATTTTAATTTCTTGATTTTATAAACTGTTAAATAAAAAGACAGCGGGAAGACTTTGCCATTAAAAAATGGATTTGTCGGGCTGGGGCGGTAGCGCATTCAATTCATCATGTTTTTATCACGCTTTATTTCTTTGTGTTTAATGAAGGAATAAAGCGAGCTAAAGGCTCAGTTACTATCTAATACTCTTTAAGGGTTTATTTTGAAAATAATGAAACATCTATTAACAAGGAAATTGCTATGTCACAACTGACTATCGAAAATACGCCAGCCCGTAAGAAGGGATTATTTAAACGTGCTATTGATGCGATGAACTTTAAACTGGGAAAAACTTTATTCCGTTTAATCGGTTTACCGATGATGGCATTTTTAGTCTCTAAAGGGGCAATGGCGGCGGATGACTTAATGGCCGCGGGGCGTGAAGATGCAGAAGCGAGCTTCGGGGAAGATTCAACACTGATTTATTACTTCATGTTAGCGGAAGTGGTGTTGGTCTTCTTAATGTATTTACGTAATCACAACCCAGCGACATTCGTGTTAATCCCTGTGTTCTTTGTGATCACCGGTATTATCTTTGCCATTATCCGTGCCCGTGCACCAGGCGTGACACCATAAGAGACGTAATTTGGTATTGAAGGAACAGCGTAATGGAAGAAGAGCGCGCTAAGCGATTCATCTTTCCTCAGACGCTGACGGAGCAAAGCCGTCCAATCGGCTTACCGCTCGATGAAACCTGTGCCATTGCTCTCCCATTATGCTGGGGAGTCATGGACAAGCAATATATTGCAGGGGTTGTCGTTGGCGCTTTGCTCTGGTTTGCACTGAGGTATTTCAAAAAAGGGAGGGGAACAGATTGGCTGATTAATGCGTGTTACTGGTATTTGCCTTCCTTCTGTTTTCAGGGAATGTACAAACGACTTCCCGACTCCGCGTTCAGGCTCTGGTTAAAATAACAGGAGGTCACGGTGAAACTGAGCGCAGCCAAATCTGCCCACAAATTCACATCACTCATTTTCATTATATTAGTTTGCTTATTAGGAGGAAGCATTACAGGGAATATTCTGGCGTGGTCGAATATTGCCACTTTAATTGATAGCCGTGAAATGACCTATATCCCACAGTTCTTTGAAACCCCGTTTACCCTAAGTCGTTCGCATGCGGATGCCAACTACCTCGAACAAACCGCACAGTCGTTGATTTTCTTACGTTACAACGTATCACCAGAATCGGTTAAAGCTAATCACAAAGCCTTATTACGATTTTTTGATAATAGTCAGCGACCGCAGATGCAAGAGATTTTGGCTGAAGAAGCGAAACAAATCATTGAAAACAATGTCACCAGTGCCTTTTATTTGTCCGGAATGGATGTGTATCCCAATTCTGGCATTGTCGATATTCACGGTGATATCCAAACGTGGATTGGCAACCGTAAATCGCTACCTGAACGGGTGACATTACGATTAACTCTGAAGTACGCAAATGGGCTCACGACAATAGGGGGCTTTGAGGTACAAGTCGATGAAAAGAAGAAAAAGTAAGTTAAGTCAACTGGCATTATTGGCCCTGAGTTTGGGCCTCTTTTCTGCCTTCAGTTTAGCGGAGCCCGTTGCAACTTTACCTGTAAAAATTCCTGTTTCACCCGATTCACAAGTGCGTGTGGCCTTTAGTAACAGTGAGCCAAATATGTTGGTGGTGCCAGGCGACCGGATTGTCGCGATTGATAGTGCACAAGGCATGTTTATCAATGGCAACCAAAAAGGGGCAACGGGTCAGCTCAGTGGTGGCGTAGTGTTGATGACCACGCAAACCAAACCGTTTACCTTTTATGTCCGTACCGCAGGCGGTTTGACCGTGTCAGTAGTGGCGGTTCCGCAAAAACGGGATGGTCGCGTGTTGCAGTTGGTGTCGTCAGTCCCTGCGAAACGTCCAGCCGCCAAACAGTGGGAACGTTCGTTACCTTATCCCCAAATGCTGATTGGACTGCATAAAGCATTACTCAACGGCGAAGTCCCGCAAGGTTTTGCAAAAGCACCTGTTACCGTTACGCCAACCTTGTCATTACCGTCGGGGTATGTGGTGTCTGCGGATGAAATGTGGAATGGCGGCGAAGTTCGGGTATACAAACTGGCGGTGCGTAACACCACGGCCAACGCTAAACCGATCACTGAGCGATTGTTTAATGCTCAGGGGGTAAGGGCAGTATTGATTTCGCCGTATAGCGAACAGGTGTTACCGGGTGCGACCGCAACCGTGTGGTTAACGGTGAGTAATGAGGTGACGCATGGCTAATTTAAATGTGAAAACGCGTCGTAAACAACTCGTGGTTTTTTTAATGGTCGCGTTAGGAGCCAGTGCCATTGGTGGGGTTGCATGGTGGTTCAGCAAACCCTCAAAACCCAAAACCAAACAAACGGTACAAAAGCCTGTTCCGAACATGACGGGGGTAGTCTCTTCCACCTTTGACCGTAAAGTCGGGCAAGCCGCCATGGCGGATTTGCAATCCACCGCATCACAAGTGGACAAGCAAATGAAAAGCGTGAACGCCCGAATCGAACGTTTAGAGCAGGAAAATAAAGCGTATCGCGACAAAATTGAGCAACAAGATAAAGACTTAACGACGTTGCAAGACCAGCTGAATGAGGTGAGTAATGGGTTGATCCATGGCGACAATACCTTACCTCAACTTCAACCTCAAACGCTGCCTGTTGGCACCATCCCAACACCGAATGGTCAAGCCAGTCAGCCGATTATCCCGCCGCCAACGGCATTTTATCAAGGCGGGCAATATCCCGTTGGGCAACCTCAAATCAATGTGAACCCAGTACTAAAGCAAGGCTTACATTCGATGACCATCGAGTATGAAGAGGATAAGGTGGATAACAGCTTACCCGCTTTACCTTATATCCCGTCAGGGAGTTTTGCTAAAGCGATGGTGATTGAGGGCGCGGATGCCAATGCTTCTGTCACGGGGAACAGTAATCCATCACCTATGCAGTTTCGCTTAACGGGTAAACTGATTATGCCGAACAATGAAGAGTATGACTTAAGTGGGTGTGCGGTGACGGCGGGGGTGTATGGTGATATTTCCAGTGAACGCGGACTCGTTCGTACAGATCGTCTGTCTTGTAAACTGTTTGGCCATACGATTGATATGCCCTTTAAAGGTCATGTTTCCTTTATGGGGAAAAATGGGATTAAGGGAGAACCGGTCATTCGAAATGGTGAGTTAGTCGGTTATGCCTTTGGCGGCGGGTTTATCGAAGCGGTCGGCTCAGGTTTTTCCAAAGTGGGGAGTGAAACCGTTGGTATCGGTGCCAGTAGCACGACCACGATGGCAGATGTGATGCGAGGCGGAGTCGGTGGCGGTGTTCAACAATCCGGAAAAATGTTGTCGGAATACTTCATTAAACGTGCTGAGCAATACCACCCAGTGATCCCGATTGGTGCTGGAATTGAAATCACTGTCGTTTTCCAAGAAGGCTTCCAATTGGAATTTATTGAACAGATGCGCAAAAAGAAAAGTAAGGATGCCGTGGCCGAACCTGTTCAGCAAACGCTCAATCAAGGCATTACGGTGACGAAACAAGCGTTACAAGAAATTTCACTCGGGGATGCGGTGCCATCCACAAATTACCCGCAATACCCAACACAACAATAACGTCTTTTACGCCTCCTTATCGCCAACACCAGGGCAATCCTAAGGAGCAGTTATGTTAACTCTACCCACTAAAACTAATACAAAAACGCGATTAAAAGCGATCCTTCTTATGGGGCTTATCAGTTCACCTGCAGTGATATTGGTATGTACCGACATCAGCTGGGATGGATTGCTTTTTCTCGCTATCTATACCGGTTTGAGTGCATGGGTGACTCAAATCTTAAATAACGACTCTCAACAAAAGTGAATGAACAGATGGATAAATGGTATTTATTGTATTGCAAAACAGGGCAAGATTTACGAGCGATTGAACATCTTGAACGCCAAGGGGTGAATAGTTTTTCCCCGCGTTATGAAGCGGAGAAAATGGTGCGAAATCGGAGACGCAAAGTGATGGAGCCCCTGTTTCCAAACTACTTGTTTGTGAAATTCGATTATGAAGTGATCCATTTTTCGACCATTAACTCAACACGGGGTGTGAGCTACTTTGTACGCTTTGGCAAACTGCCTGTGGTGGTGCCCGATGAAATCATTGCGACTTTGATGGTGCCAAATTTTATGAAAGAGGTGAGTGAGCAGCTACCGCAAAAAGGAGATGAAGTGGTCATTTATGACGGTATCTTTCAAGGTGTGCGCGCGATTTACAGTGAACCTGATGGCGAAGCGCGTTCGGTGCTGCTCCTTAACATCCTCAACAAAGAAGTGCCTCGTGTTGTTGAAAATCGTAACTTTGAAACTATCAAATAGAGTAGGTGAAAAATGTCTCCTGTTGCTTTGTTTTTTTCCTTTATCATCGGTCTAGTATTTGCTTTGATAGTTAGTTCATTTTTAAATGCAGGCAAAATAGTCATTGGATGGTGCGTAGCTGTCTTTGCATTAATCTTTGGTATCTTTTATATATTGATTTTCCAAAATGAACCAATAAATCCAAAAAAAGGTGAGTATTACGCAACACAATGCCAATTAATTGAAACCAATATTGATAATGGATTATTTCAGTCAAACACCAATAAGCTCAAGTGCGGTGATGTGATTGAAAATGTTACTGTCGAAAAATATCAAGAAGCCATTCAAGCCTACCAGAACAGCAATGTTCAGATGAATAAGCTAAATTAAAAGTTAATATGAAACGCAAATTAAAGATTAACTGGCTAGGGCGCTGCGTGGTATGTGGCAGTGAGAACAGTATTGTCGAAACCGAGTTTGGCTCAGAAGATTTCCTATTTGAAAAAGATAAAATTACCTGTGCAGGCTGTACTCATCAAGGCCTTGTAGTCGTTGAAAATGATGTTGCCTATGCAATTTGGAATACCCCTGAAATCAGGGAAATACCCGAAAAATGCGAAGAGAAGGATTAAATTCATTTCAGCCTTCGGGTTCGTATTCAGTCATTCTATCCCATTCATTTAATTACGTACCTGTCACTTTGCTCAATTTGATGACTTTAATCAGTGAGATTATGGAGATATTTAATGTTTGATAAACACGAGACAAATCAATCGGTAGTCAATAACTCAGCCCATAACCCAAGGCATTTAGTGAAAGTTACCGATAGGGATGGCAAAGTCACAGTAATTCAAATTGAACGTATTCATATGATTTCGACCTTTAATGGTGGTACGTTTATAGATTTGATAACCGGCAGTTATATTAAATTAAACCTATCCGTAGAGGAATTATTTGACCAAATTCAGTCTCACTTGGAAAAAATTCCAACATTGGATAATTAAGCGAATGGAGTAATCTCCTAATGACACTTTTAACTCAAATTACTCAACCGCATTTTTCAACTAAAAATACAATGACCGACATTGCGTTGATGATGAAAAGACAGCATATCCTCAATAACTATCATATTTCATTTTCAAACGAACTCGGCGAATGTGTTTGTCAGGCGTTATATAAAAATTCCGTTCTTGGTGTTGCAAAGGTTACCAGCCACACGGATATCGCACATATTCACAGTATTTCGATACACCCTTTTTTTCGGCAAGCAGGAATTGGACGAAAAATGATAGAACGTATCGTTAATGAGTTTTCTGGGGCGTTCACCACAGCCATTGCAGGGCGTGCGACTGACAACCTGAGTGTGAGCTTTTTTAGGGCGTGTGGGTTTGATGTTCAAAACAGTGGCGCAATAAAGCGGCGGCTTTCTTACGATATAGTTGAGCATGCAAAAACCTTTTTAAACAAACGGTTTTACGATGTCGTAAGAACAAAAACCTTTACCCTTGAAAAGGCAATCACCACATTTTCCGATGAACAGAAAGCCCAATTGATGTCTGAAACGGTAAATTGGTGGCTCTATCAAAATAGTAATGTGGATATTCACATCATCAATATTGAGTCAGTCGACAATACGTCACCAGAATGGTTGTTGGCGAATAAAAATAGCTCATTCTTTGGGGTTCGAGTCTGGTATCGGGTTAATAACCTGATTTAAATAGATAACGCTATGACCAATCCAAAGGAATATGTATTTCAATTAAAAGAGATGCGCACTTTTGAAAATGATGTTTATCGGAGAAATTCATGAAAATAATACCTAATCTTAAGTTGCGTTTAAATAAAAAACGAATGCTTCGAGATTATCGTACTTCTTATGTTCAAGATGGTGATAGCGGACTATGCCGAGCTGTTTACGAGGACTTTGTGTTAGGGAAAGCGGTTGTCTCAATACAAGGAGATGAATTATATCTCCACGATATTGTTGTTCACCCTCTATTTAGGCGAGAAGGTATTGGCAGCATATTAATAAAACGCCTTATTAACCAGTTTATAGACAGTGAAGTGCTTTGTTTTAAAGGAAAAATTGAAGATGAATCGATTTTAAGTTTTTACACGAAGCTAGGTTTTACCTTTGATAGTAATAACATGATATATCGCTCTTTAGAGGACAATACAGTGGAACAATTCATTAAATTTAAAGATTTTAATCCATTCACACTCTCGATGGAGCCCGATGGTTATTTTAGTGAGCAATTAGCGTGTGAAGCACTGAATTTATGGTTTGCAGAGAATAAGGCTTTGAATATTAAAATTATCAATATCGAAACAAAAGAAGATAAGTCATCCAGCTTTATCATGAGGACGGGACGATCGTTTCAAGGTATTCGCGTGTGGTATACGACAGGAATATAACATGCTCCCCAGCTTAAATTTAATTCTGCACAATCGTTAGAACCTTATTTATCACACAAATTGCATTATTACCCGTTACTTAACTTTGTTTCATTGGAGGGTGTTATGGCTAGCCTCGAGGAACGACTGTTTCAATTTAAAGTGATGCGTTGTTTTGTGATAGTTAATTTGTGCATCGTTGTCATTAACCTCATGGGATGCCTAGTTGATTATTTTACTTTGTCATTCAGGGATATTCCCTATATTTCTATATTGGTTTCCGTCAGTGCAATTATCGTCGTATTGATGATTGGTGACGATAGAAAAGCCAGCTTTATTTCAGGGAAAGTCGGATTTCCTTCACGCAAGAAAATGGTCCTATTTATCATCAAATGTCTTAGTGTTTATGTGTTTTTCTTTTCCGTAGGACTCGCCATTAGATTCAGTTAACTCACGTTTTTTATTCGATATTTCTTGTTGTTCTCTTCTTTTTACCCACTTCGTATTCAAAAAGGTTTAATTATGAAAAAGCTCCTCATTCTAGGCGTATTAACCCTGCTCGCTGGTTGTACTGCGGGCATGAAAGATTCCTTTGATTGCAATGCCACGGCGCAAGACAGCTGTATGACGATGGAAGAAGCCAACCAAAAAGCGGCACAGCAAAATGTGTCTTGGAACCATCCTGCTAATGGGGAGGGCACATCCCAAAAGCGAGCTGAGCTGCCGCGGTTAGCGCCGTTGGCAACACCTACCATACCTGTTGTAACAACTGCGTCTCCGGCTCAAACAGTTCGGACTGTGGTGCAGGATAATCGCGCTTCCTCACAGACAGTGAACGCGTTGGGGGCATTTGAAACAACATCCGCGCCCATAAAAAAATCGGTTCCGGCTAATTCATTACCTCCGATTTCACAGCCAACCCAAACGTGGTCGGGTTGGGCCGATATTGGTATGGCGCCCCCAGTTCGACTTCCCGCGAGTACCGCGCGATTATGGATAGCTCCGTGGATTGATGAAGAGCAAAACTTTTATCAACCGGCCGTCGTTTCCTTTGTCGTGAAAGAGGGCCAGTGGAAGGAGCAGTTACAATGACCCAAAAACGTGGCTTCTTGCAAAAATTGAAGCAACTCGGCAATCCCCATGCAAAAGATGCGGGTGAATCCCCGTTTATGGAGAGCCTATTCAAAGGACTACTTTCTAGCTGGAAACAACCTGACGGGGCACGAAAAGCCCATGAAGCCCTGGAAGAGATGGATTATCCGTCTTTTAGCAGTGTCTTACCGTACCGCTATTATGACGCCGACTCGGGGCTTTTTATTAATAAGGAGACGGCAGGTTTTGTGCTGGAATGTGCCCCTTTGATTGGTGCGAACGATAAAATTGTCGATGCACTGGATTATTTCCTGCGCAACAAATTGCCTCGCAAAACCCCACTCACTTTTTTGTTGCTCGGCAGTAAATGCATCAGCGGCATGTTGGATTACGGTCTTAGGGACTTTAGCTGGGATGGGGAGTTGGCGTCAAAATTCAATGCCATTACCCGTGCTTACTATGAAAACGGGGCGATGAATGGTTTAGCCAACAAGCAAGGTTTGCCATTAACATTGCGGAACTATCGCCTGTTTGTCATCTATGCCGAACCGGTTAAACGGGCGGATGCGTTGACGCTGCAAAATTTGAATCAAACCTTGAGTGTGGTGCAGCAATCCCTCCTCGGCGCCAGTATCGGTTCGGAGCGATTGGATGATAAAGGCTTAATCAAGTTGGTGCGTGAAATGGTGAATTTTCGTCATCACAATATTGCCGAGCCGTCCGACGAAATCGAACCGTATGAAGAACTCAATGCGCAGTGTGTTGACCGTTCGTTCGTGATGGAGCTGAAACCCGAAGCCATGCATCAGAGCTTAATGGATGAAAAGGGGAAAAAATCACATACGCGGATACTTAACTATAGCCTAGCCAAAAACCCGCAGCGGTTTGCACTCTGGCAAGGGGGCGATAATCTCAGCAATTTACTTGACCCTGCGGCTTCCGTGTCATGCCCGTTTGCCATTACGTTGACGTTGGAAGTCGAGGATTTAGTCCGAACCCAAAACGAATCGATGACCAAATCAGCCACGTTTAATAAGCGTGCCGAATCCAAGTTCTCCAGTTGGGTGCCAGGTGTGAAGCAACAGGCGAAAGAGTGGACCGAGATCCGAGAACAGCTGAGTAAAGGGCAATCGGCGCTCGCACGATACAGTTATGGTATTACGTTATTTTGTGAAGATGATGACGATAAAGCCCTGAATGCTGAAATGGCCCTAATGAATACCTTTAATAGCAATGGGTTGACCCTATCACCCCCGAGTTTTATGCAATTGCGTAATTACATGGCGTTGTTTCCGTTTGTGATGCAAGAGGGCTTGTGGGGCGATATGAAACGCTCGAATGGCACACTGCGGGCTAATGCTTTTAACGTGGCCAACTTGTTACCCGTGGTTGCTGATAACCGCATTTGTCGTAGTGGGTTACCTATCCCCTCATATCGTAACCAGTTGTCTTATCTCGATATCTTTGATGATGATTCGGGGCTGGGGAACGATAACTACAATATGGGGGTGTGTGGCACCTCGGGGGGCGGTAAGTCCTTTTTAGTGCAAGCCATTATCCGCCAAATTCTCGACAGTGGCGGTTGGGCGTATGTGTTGGATATGGGCGCATCCTACAAAGGATTGTGTGAAAGTGTTGGGGGCGTTTACGTTGATGCTCGCGACCTTAAATTCAACCCGTTTGCGGGGGTCGTCAATATCAAAGAAGCGGCAGAAAGTATTCGCGACTTGCTATTGGTGCTGGCCAATCCGTCAGGGGACATGGATGACACCTCTAAATCTATCTTGTTGAACGCGGTTCAAGATGTTTGGGAGGGGGCGGCACCGAGTAAACGTCAGGGTAATGCGGTGCTTATCGATGATATTTCAGAGTACTTAACGTGGCAATTAGAGCACGGTGTTTTTGAAGACGCTGACTCTGTGCGCAATAAGATGCACGAAATTGTTGTTTCATTACAAAAATACACGACTAAGGGGCTGTACGGAGAGTATTTCAATAGCCCTAATCCTGCCCTTAATGACAATGTGCGGTTTACCGTACTGGAAATGGGCGGTCTGCAAAATAAACCTGACTTGTTAGCCGCCGTCATGTTTTCCATGATGATCTTTATTGAACAGCGCATGTACTTATCCCCACGGGACATTAAAAAAGCCGCCATTATCGATGAAGGTTGGAAACTACTCGACAGTGAAAATAGCTTTGTCGGTAACTTTATTGAAGGGGGCTATCGTACCGCCCGTAAACATCGTGGTGCTTACATTACCATTTCTCAAGGTATTGAGGATTTCGATGGTGAGGATGCAAGTGTGGCCGCGAAAGCCGCATGGAGTAACTCGTCGTACAAAATTATCTTGCGTCAAAACTTGGAGTCGTTCCGTAAATATAACCAGAAAAATCCTGACCAGTTCAACGTGCTTGAACGTACCGTGGTGGAAGGCTTCCCCTCGGCAAAAGAGGCGCACTTTAGTGCCTTTATGTTACGGGTGGCAGGACAAGTGTCTTATCACCGCTTGTTGATTGACCCCATCAGTCGCACCTTGTTTTCCACCGATGGGAAAGACTACCAGTTCCGTGAAAATGCCGCGGCACAGGGACTTTCCCAGCAAGCCACGTTATTGGCGTTAGCCCAACAAAAATTCCCAAGAGAAATGGAGGCCTTATCCCAATGGCAGAGTCAAACACGACATTAGTCGATAACACGCAAAAAACGCCCGCACGGGGCACGAGCCGTCGGCGTAAAGCCTGCTTGAAGGCCATGAGTTTTTTTATGGTGATTGCGGTGATCCTGAGTTTCAGTATTTCGGTGTTCGTGGTGCGTTGGCTTGCCCCTGTTACCGTCACTTTCGACATGGCGGGCACGGTTAACCAATATCAGCAACAAATGGCCATGCAGTTTAACGCCGAAAATCCGCTGAGTGAGCAACAAATCGCCGATGCCACTCACCGTTTTCAAATGGCGCTCAGTGACAGTTTATCGGAGTACCAACAGACGCATCAGGCCCTGATTTTAGTCACGCCTGCGGTGGTGATGGGCGCAGAAGATATCACGGTCGATATTCAAGCCGCGATCGCCGACAAAATGGCGCAATAAGGGAGGGTAGATGAAGCGAATTCGACAGTCTACGTTAGCGGTATTGTTCTGTTTACCCTGCCTTGTTACTGCCAAAGATCTCGGTGTCTGGGGGGATGTCTATCCCGTTCAAGAGCAAAGCATGTTGGACTTTATCCAGGGGCGGTTAAAACAAATGGAGGGTACAGGGGAAATTGCGCAGATGCAGCAAGATTTTAAAGATCGTGTGATTGAAAATACCCTGCGTCCACCGCCTGTGGATTGGCTCAGTACCGATACGGAAGCACATACTCTGTGGTACGACCCAACGTTTACGGTTCAAGGTGATTATGCTGACCACAATGGTGTGATGTTTGCCCGTCAAGGCGACAAAATAAACCCGCTGAGTCACGTGGCACTCGGGCAAACCCTGTACTTTTTAGATGCAGATGATCCGCGCCAAATCGCGTGGATGAATGCACAGCAGCCCGCGACCTTGCGTTATAAAGTGATTTTAACCAACGGCAATATCAAAGAGGCGACGCAGGCACTCAATACCCGCGTGTACTTTGACCAAGGGGGCAGTTTAAGTCGTCAGCTTGGGCTTCAGTATATTCCGGCGGTGGTCACACAAGAGGGCGACAAACTCAAAATCGTGTCGGCGGCAATGCAGGAGGGGCGCTAATGAAAAAATGGCTAGTCAGTGCGTGTTTACTCGGCAGTATTTTTCTGTCAGCCCCCACGAAAGCCGATACGTTATGTGAGGGCAACTTCGTTAACCCGATCACCGATATTTGTTGGGATTGTTTGTTCCCGATGACCATTGGCAATGTGTCTGTATTTCCAGGTGTGGCACCGGATACAGAAAACCCCTCGATGCCGATACAAATTTGCCCGATGGGGATTTTATACCGCATTGGTTTAGCGATTGGCTATTGGGAGCCCTTTGCCCTGACCGATGTGACCCGCTCACCGTATTGCATGGTGAATTTGGGCGGCTTTAACATCAATGTCGGTAAAATGGGCGGGGGTAAAGGTACGCAAAATGACCCTGCCACTCAAGGGGCGTTCTACCATGTGCATTGGTACAAATACCCACTGACCTATTGGCTCAATATCATTACCTCGGCAGGCTGTTTAGAGCGCGGGGATATGGATATCGCCTATTTGTCGGAGCTAGACCCCCTGTGGAATGACAGTTCGTTGTCGTCAATTATTGCCCCTGAAGCGTTTGTGTTTGCCAATCCTATCGCGCAAGGGGCGTGTGCTGCCGATGCGATTGCCAGTATTGGCAGCAAGCCCTTAAATGCGCTCTTTTGGTGTGCCGGTTCACAAGGCAGTATGTATCCGTTTACGGGGTATACGGGGAATGAATTTAGTCCGCAGGCTTCCTCGGTTCTGCTGTCTGAGCGCATGGCGTTTAAGTTACATCGGCAAGGGTTGGTGATGAACAGCGTCGGGAAAAATCAGGAGGTGTGCTACACCTATCCGTCGCCGATTATCCCGAAAGACCGCTATCGCTATCAGATGGTGAATATGTACCCGGATACCGCGCAATGTCACCCTTTTGGTCGTTCCGTGATGCGCTGGCAAACCGGGCATGCCTCACCCAACAGTCGTAAAAACTTCGGTTATCTCATCTGGCGTAAACGTAACTGCGTTTTCCTCTAACACGAGGTCCTTTTCATGAAATCCGTTTTCTTTTTATTCGCAAGCTTGGTGCTTGTGCCGACGAGTCATGCCTTAACGGATGACCAACAGTTTTTAGAACAGCTGCGCGACCAAAGCGCGGCCATGCTCGAACAGTCCTTGCCGCCGGATGGCTTTAAGCCACCGGAAATCTCGGCGAAGGATAAAGCTTGGATTGATAGCTTATTGGCCAAACAGCAGCAAGCGCAGCAACAAGTTGCCGATGCGGTTAAAGCTCAAGCAGCTCAGGAAACTCCGTTTATCTATTTTGTGTCGTTTTCTATTCCTGAAGCGGGACTCAAACAGATGGTGCCGGAGGCGACGCAGCTTGGTATCCCCACGTTGATTAATGGCTTGATTGACAATGACTTTCGCAAAACGGCCAGTGCCGTGTTTGAACTGACCAAAGATAGCGGGGAGGGTGGCGTACAAATCGACCCGAAAACCTTTGCCCAATACGGCATTACGCAAGTGCCTGCACTGGTGGTGCGCTGTGAGCAAGGCTTTGATGTGATGTACGGCAATATTCGTTTGATATCCGCCATTGAACGGATTGCCAGCAGTGGCGATTGTCATCAGGTTGCTCAGGATTGGCTGGTATCGAGGGCACGATAATGAAACGGTTATTGATTGCATTATGTGGCGTGGGAGCTCTGTCACTGGGGTTTGCGGGCAATGATTATAAAGCCGGGTCGGAATTTGCGAATAGCCTGAAAAATACAGGTACAAACACGATAAAAAACACCAACCCCGCCAATATCATTCCGAACTATACCGCTAATCCGTCAGAGAGCGGCTATTACGGCGGGGTGACGTCAGGCGCGGCCTCGGGATTGGAAAATGCGGGTGTCAAAGCGATGAATGACACCGATGCGGGGCAAACCACCATGGAGGTGATTAAAAATCGCCCACCGGACAAATTAGATTTGGACGCCCCGTTCTTAAAAGCGGGCATTGACATGCGGGAAAAGGCGGAGTCAGAAAGTGGGCAAATTACGGTGCCGTGTCAGGATGTGACGCTGGATAAAACCGAAATCACGTCACACCAATGTGAGCGAACGCCCGCCGCCAGTTTAGCCTGTACTCGCACAGCCAAAATCACCTGGGAGGAGGTTGACGGGTGGGAAAACCAAACGATTGTTGTGCCGCCCTCTGATTTTGCTTACCACTGGCATGGTGACCGCTGGTCGTTTTCTTTTAAATCCCCCGTCACGGGCACCATTCAAAGTGCAACCTTAACACTGAACTCGGGATTTTTATTTAATCAGCATGTCATTTTTATGAATACGACGTTTCAAATGTTAAATGCAAGTCGCTATACATTAAATGCACGAAATATGGCGTTGAAAGAGGGAGAAATTATTGCCTCCAATCGGATTTGTGTCGGTAACAATGGCGAATTGTGCCGAGTGGGTATTCAAGAATTGGTTTATCAAGCCTTTGCGTCAACAAAAACGGCGACCTTAACCTTAAATATGATGGTGACGGTCAACGTTAAAACCCCATCGCCCAAAATTGAATGGGTTGAACATTGCCCGTTTGATAAATCCGAAGAAGTGAAGGTGGAAACGCAATGTACTGAAAAAGGGGGCACCAAAACGGTCACGGTGGGTGGTAAAAAGTACGATGTTTACAGTGAGTGTTGGCAGTACACCGATTATTACGCCAAGCAGTCAGCAGACAATGGCAGTTGTGGTGACTACATGAAAAATCCCGCGTGTACCATTGTGAAAACCACCTGTATTGAATCCGTTGGCAGTACGTGTTTGCGTGAGCAAGCGGTCTTTTCCTGTGAAAAAGGACTGACGGGAGGCGGGAAAATGTGCGGTGTTGAGCTGATTTGTGCCAGCGGCGAGTGTGACCAAATCAAAAATGATAAGGCGAACAGTTTCCAAAAAGCCGTATCCGCTTTAGCGGCCGTGGCGGCGGCTGGGGAAGATGTGGCAGAGCTCAATGACGTGAATGTCAGGGCTTTTACAGGCCAGCGTTATACCTGTCGTAAAGCCGCAGCAGGGTTTAATAACTGCTGCAAAAGTGGCGGTTGGGGAAGTGATGTGGGGCTAGCGCACTGTGACAGTGAAGAAAAAGCCCTCGGTAAAGCCAAAAGTCGCAATCTGACTATTTATGTCGGTTCCTATTGCTCGAATAAAGTGCTCGGGATGTGTCTTCAGAAGAAAGAAGCCTACTGCGTGTTTGACAGTAAACTGGCCAAAATCGTGCAAGAGCAAGGGCGTGGCGGGCAGTTACGGATTGGGTTTGGTAGCGCCAAAAACAGTGATTGTCGTGGTATCACCGTTGATGAATTGCAGGCCATTAACTTTGACCGATTGAATTTTGCGGATTTCTATTCCGATTTGGAATCGGGCACCGATATTCCGGCTGACCAAGAACTGATTGACCGCGTAAAAAATCAAATCGCCAATGGCTTGCAAGGCCAAGGAGGACAAGGATGAAACGCCTTTTATTGATAATGCTCGGCAGTTTGATGATTTCAGGAGGCGTGTTAGCCAACCATAGCGAACAAGCAGAAACGCGAACCTATGTGGATGAACCTATCGTCGGTTGGCACTGGTATAACGAGCCGCAACCGGAAGACGAGGAAGAGCCGCCAGAGCCAGAGCAAATCCCGCTTTCGACGTTATCACCGACCTTACAAAAAAAGGTCATGCAAAAGCTAACCGCAGAAGCGTTAGACACTGCGATTATGCAACCAACTCCTGAGAATGCCGCGAAATTCGTGGCACTTCAGCGGTATTGGCTCAATCAATCTGGAAAGTTTGAACGCTCTGTGCAAAAAGCCCTGCTGCTACATCCTGCACTTGATTACAACTTGGAGCATTCCTTTTATAACAGCACGGTGCCTCAGCAGCTTTCTACATTACGCAATAAAGAAAAACAGGCTATTTCGCAGTTAGCATCTCAGTACGGATTGTTTTTCTTCTATCGGGGCGGTGAGCCGTTAGATAACCAGTTAGCCAGTGTGGTGGCGCAGTTTGCTGAACAACACGGGGTTGTGCTTATCCCGATATCGGTGGATGGTCAGCGCAGCCAGCAATTACCAAATACTAAGCCAGACAACGGGCAAGTGGCGAAAATGCAAATCACCCATTTTCCTGCCCTGTTTTTGGTTGACCCGAAAAACGAATCTTACCAGCCGTTAGCCTACGGTTTTATGACGCAAGATGCGCTAGAACGTCGCTTTTTAGATATTGCGACCGATTTTACCCCGAACTATTGAGAATAAAATGATGGAAAGAACCTTAAAAGCTCGATTAATTGAGAATGCGTTATTGTATGTCGGCATTGCGCTCATGGTAGCGGCCGTGGTGTTTTGGGGCTTAATTGAAGTGTTACTGAAGGTGCGTAAAGCCAGTATCACTGACGATTTACTGTTAACTCTTCAATGGGTACAAGATATGGGCACGGTCTTTATCTTTGCCGTCGGGGCTGCGGTGGGTGTGGCCGGCTTTTTGTATGCGGCTGTTCGTGCCTGGCAAGCCTTTCAGGGCGGAGGAAATAAGGAGAAACACCCATGAGAGCGTTACTTTTTTCCTTTTTGCTGTTTAGTTTCAGTGCGGCTCAGGCGAGTGTGATGGATGAAATTGCCGCGCTAGAATCTCATAAAACGGGAGGGAACGCCCAGTCCAACATGAGCACTGAAACTTTCAAGCCAGAAACGATTGTTCCTGCCAAACCGCCAGTGAAACCGTATTCGTTACCCAATGGCAAAGTGGTGAATTTGAATGATTATACGTTGGTCCTTTTTATGCAGTCGAGTTGTCCGTATTGTCATCAATTTGACCCACAACTTGCATTGTTATCTGCGCAAACGGGATTAGGTGTATTCCCGTACACGCTCGATGGGAAAGGGGATATGGCATTTCCGAATGCCATTCCTGCACCGCCTGACGTCGTGCAGTCTTTTTTTGGTGCAGGGTTGCAAGTCATCACGCCCACGGTTTTCTTGGTGGACGTGAATACGCTACGCACTTATCCCCTTTTGCAAGGGCTGACCGATATGCAAGATGTGATGAATCGGGTTAACAGTAACTTGATGTTAGCAACACAATAAAGGGATAGAGGGTATTCTTTGTTCCTAATAATACAACGCAGAGAGTAAAAATATGACGCAATCTCATTCAAATACGGTGAATATTCCAGAAATGAAAGCACCACTACAGGAAGAGGTAGCAAAGAAAAATAGAATTAAAACACAAATAGAGGAAGTCACTGCAGACCAAAAAATCATTGCCGAACGCAACTATGACAGTTTTCTCAATTTGATTGGGTATCTCGCGGCGGGAGTTGCGTTATGGATATTGATGCAGTGGCAGTTTATGTTTGTGTTTCCTAATAATGCTGATGTTTTGGATGAACACTTACGATTTAAAGACATTTGGAATATGGCTATGTACGTTGTTCCGTATTGTTTTTGGGGAATGGCAATCAAACACATGACGATCCTGGTCATCACAATATTGAATCTTTGTTATCTCGAGTTTGGGGTATATCGCCTTAAAAAGAAGTTGGCGAAATGAAAAAGCGAGATTATCACATCATTGACCCGCTGATTGATCTGTTATTGAAAACATTCAACTAATCTAGTTTTGGTTTTCATTCTTCAATCGAATAAAGCCATTTCGTTCGTTATATCCCTTTAATCTCACGTTTAAATTTAATGCCGACACGCAATAGTTTGCGGGTGATGGCACTCAATAAGGTTTACCACAATGAATGATTTAATTAACCCTATTCCTTACCAGAATAGTGCGATAAACCCTGCCTATGTGATGTGTCGGCATGTTGATATTCAATGCGGAGGCTCCAATGCGTAAAGGATTTATCGCCGTCATGTGTTCGGCGTTATTCGGTCACACGGTGGCAGTTGCCAATGTGAATGGCGACATGAATAATTTTTTCAATAAATTGGGTTTTGAAGGGAATGCGACCGAAGCCCGCGCATGGGAAGGGCAAGCTGCAGGCTATGCCACGGGCGGCAACTTGTTTATTCGTAATCAAGTCAAACAACTGCAAATTGCTTCATTTACCCCGCCCAATATCAATGCAGGGTGTGGGGGGATTGATGCGTATTTGGGGTCATTCTCTTATATCAATGGTGAGCAGCTTCAGCAGTTTGTGAAACAATTAATGCAAAACTCCACCGGTTATTTCTTTGACTTGGCGTTGCAAACCACCGTGCCCGAACTGAAATCTGCTAAAGATTTCTTACAAGACATGATTTCCGGTATTAACAGTATGAATATTTCTTCCTGCCAAGCTGCACAAGGTATTGTAGGCGGCTTATGGCCAACTAATACTGTTCAATCACAAAAAATTTGCCAAGATATTGCCGGGCAAACGAATATGTTTTCGGACTGGGCGGCATCGCGTCAGGGATGTACTGTTGGCGGGCAAATGAATAACGCCTTTAATCGTGCTCCAGATAATATGAAAGATCAGGTTATCCAAAATAAAAATCTGATGTGGGAAGTACTCAACAGCAACAAGATGTTGGATGGTGATAATGAGCTCAAAGAGCTGATTATGAATCTTACTGGCACCTTAATTTTTGGAAAAGATAATCAGGTTACGACCACAATACCCAAGGTTAATCGGCAAGAGCTGATTAAGGCGTTAATGTATGGAGGAACGATTAATATTGAAGGATGTGTCTCGGTCAATGGCTGTTTAGAACTTAAAAAGAAAACGGTAACAGTCACAAAAGCAAATGGCTTAAATTCTTTGGTATCGAAAACCATTAGTCAAATACAAGGCAAGTTAAAAGACGACACAGCGTTAACGCCTGCGGAAAAAGGGTTTATTCAAAGTACGTCAATTCCAATTTTGCGATATTTGGTTGACCCGATGCAGCTTAATCTAAATGTGTCAATATTACCTGCACTGTCCGATTACATCGCGTATGACATTTTACTTCAGTATCTTTTAGAGCTGATTGACCAAGCCAAAATAGCAATGGCTAATCGAAACTTCCCTGAAGAACCGATGAAATTGTTACGAGAAAACGTTTCAGAGGCGAGCCGACAATTAGAAGACTTACAACGTCAAGTTGATGTGAAAGCCAATGTGTTAATGGAAATGGAGCGGCAGATGAGCTACTTGCGTCAGCAAACATCCAGTCAACTCCAAGAACGTTACCAGCGTAATTATCATTTCAATATGTTTACTCCAGAACAAAAATCAAATCAGGGAGGGTGATGAAGATGGCATCTATCGATACGGTGTACGTTTTAGGCGGTGGTGAATACCTAATGCAGGTCTTCAATGGTGTAGCGGCGATTGTGGGTTCTTCATCATGGGAATCCATGTTCCGCATTGCATTGCTGATTTCCGCTGCCTCCTTCTTTGTGGTGTACCTGCGAGGGCATGACCCGAAGGAGGTCATCAAGTTTGCCGCTTACATTATTTTGGTTTCAAGTGTGCTCCTTGGGCCTAAGCGTTCCGTGCAAATCATTGACCGAACCGACCCCACGGGAGTTTATCTCGTTGATAATGTTCCGCTCGGGTTAGCTGCACCTGCGCATATGATTAGTTCGATTGGTACGAGTTTAACGGAGCTGTATGAGTCGATTTTCCATATGCCAGACTCTTTAAGTTACAGTAAAACGGGCATGTTATTTGGGGCAAATTTAGTCGGAAATGTCAGTGATGTTATGTCGACAGATGGGGATATTGCTGAATTAATGAGTTTGTACACCAAAAATTGTGTCATTGGTGACATCTTAATTAATCACAAATATTCCTTTCAAGAATTAATGAACAGTCGTGACCCTTATACGCTGATTTTTCAAAAACCGAGCCCTTTACGGGGCGTGATGGTGCCTGAAGGAAATAAAAAAGCACAACCCGCCGGATTTTGGACATGTGAAGATTTGGCCAAACGCGTACTCATGCCCGCGATTGGTGCCGATACTCAAACAGGTGGAGAAACGTGGGCTTATGCCGTCAGGCGTATCTTTGGAGGTCGTCCTGATGCGAATGTGTTGTTTAGCGCCATGCTTGGGGATAGTTACAATTATTACTACTCTGGCAGTGAAACTGCCAGTCAGTTAATGCGAAATTCCGTGGTCATGAATGCGCTTAAACAAGGGATTGCTGGATACAGTGCACAAAGTGGCGATACGGCCAGTTTAGTGAATTTAGCCTCTACATCATCGTATAACAAAATGCGGCTTTCATGGGCCACATCGACAACGGTGGCGACCAATTTTACGCCGTTGTTATATACCATTTTGTTTTCGTTAATTGTTGCATTGTTCCCCATTTTTATACTGCTGATGACCGTTCATGCACTAACGACACGCATGTTATTTAACTACATCATGTCCATTATTTATCTGCAATCCTGGGCACCAATGTTCGCCATACTCAACCATGCAACGAGTTTTTATTTGCGTGGGCAAACCAATGGATTGGATTTCAACCTAGCAAATCAGGCGCATATTCAGCAAATTCACAGTGATATCGGATTAATTGCGGGTTGGTTAACCTTGTCCATTCCGTTTATTGCCATGGCGATTGTGAAAGGGCTAGGGCCAGCTGTTGCACAGGCAGGGAACTATCTCGGTACAGCCATTAACAGCTCGGCCTCGGCGAGTTCATCACAAGCCGCAGATGGAACGTGGGCGTTTAATAATATGCAGACCGACAATGTGGCAGGTAATAAGTGGGATACCAACTCGAGTTTCCGTGATGGTCAAATGACACGACAACTCGCCAGCGGTGCCATGAATACGGTAACCAGTGGTGGTCAAGAAATTATGGATACCAGTGGCGCAATGTCACGCTTGCCTGTTTCCATTAAAGGCAGTGAGGCGATGGTGAGTTCGTTACAGCAAAGTGCTAAACATGCACAGGCAACGGCTGCGCAAGCAATGAGTGCTTTCCAAAGTTCGGTCAATGTAGCAACTAATCAATTAGCTCAATTTAGTAAAAATTTTGGTAACAGTGCGACTGTGTCCGCTATGACAGATTCTGGAATAAGTAGCAATCAGAGTGAAGGTTACAGAAAAATCAAGAATGCAGTGGATTCTCAGCGAAAAGCGGATAACAGTACAACGGAAGAGGCACTATCGAAATTATTCAGTAATAGCGTAGATTTCTCTAAAACAGCAGGAGCAAAAGCTGAAGGGGGATTCTCTTTACCAGTATTTGGAGGTGTGCAGGGATACCTTGATAGTAATGCCAGAAATACGGATAGCACACAAAATAGTACCCAAGAAAGAGGTGCTAGAAATCAAGATGCAGGAAGTGAAGAAAGTGCTCAACGGACACGGGAATTTAATGAAGGGCTTGAGCTACTCAATAGCAGTAAAATATCAGATGGTACAAATAGTCACGATAATGAGGCTAGCTCGGAAATCAGTCAGCTCAGTGTAACGCTGAATACAGCTAAAAATCAATATGAGCAGTATTCTCGCAGTACGACCGAAAGCCAAGAGTACAGTGATATGGCCAGCTATGTGACGAATAATAGTGCGCAGATTGACAGTAACTTAGACCAAGAGTTTGCTAATTATGTACGACAAGCCGTGCCAAGTCGCGCTGATGCGATATTAAGTAATACGAGTGATTTAGCAATAGCAAGAGAACGTGAAGCGTTGGCAAAAGATTTTATTAATGACCGATTACTTCCAAATGTTAAAAATGATTACGCACAAAATCGGGCGAGTATCGTTGCCATGGATAAAACGGCATCAGCGGGAAATATCCCTTCAGGAGAGAGTTTAATGGCTGAATATGATGGTCATGTGCAGGATGTTAATACGCTCAGTCAGAATGCTGGAATAAAACATGACACTGCTCAAAAAGTCACCGAAAAAGAAAAGGAATATCAAGATAAAATTGGTACAGTAAAAGGAAAAATAAATGAAGGCGCGGTGGGAATTCAACGACGTCATGATGAACTCAAATTAAATCACCAAGAAAAAATACAAGAGCATGAAGTGAAAATGGAAAAAGAAAGAGAAAAGCACATGGATGCAGGATTAATTACGGATACTCGAAGGGTTGAAAAAACACCAGACTCTAATGGACTTATGAGTAAAGAAAAGTATTATAAAAAGAATAGTGATTAAAAGGGAACATTTATGAATAAATACAAAAAAATAATTTTCATTAAAAATATAGGATTGCTGCTATTGTGCTTATATTTAGCATTCAATGCTGAATACAAAACTATTAACTTTGAAAGATATGCGTTTATTTTTAATTCGTTCTTTTTTGGCGTAGCTATTTTTTGGAGTTATGTGTCATTTAAAATAGTTCCAACTTCAAAAATGAAGGAAAAGGCATATGTTCAAGTTTTTTTAAGTATTATTATATTTATAGCTCCAGTAATTGACTTGTTAATGGATAGGTTATTCACAAAGTTAAATACACTTCTTTTTGTTCTTGCACAAGTTGATTGTGTATATTTTATAGGTGCGATATTAATTAATTTCAAATCTAATTTAGACTCACAAAAAGTGAAAGAGCTTATGAGTGAAATCTTTAGTAATCAAAAATCTAATTAAACCCTAACGCACTTCGTTTGTTAACGGTCCATTCCCCTAAATAATAAATTTTTCAGGGGAATAGCCCCTCTCGTTTCTAGAGGTTTCTAATGGCGGATGAAATTGATGTCTCTCAAGCTGAGAGCGAGTTTTTGCTGTCTTTAAGGTTGAGTCAACGTGCTAAATATCAAGGTCAAAGTGCAAAAGTTTGTATCGAGTGCGGTGAGAGTATTCCGCTGGCACGCCGACTTGCCTTACCTGGTGTGCAGCATTGTGTTAATTGTATCAAGCACCAAGAGTGTTCTCGCCTAAGATAATCACGTTTTTAAATTATCCCTTCCTACTTTTATATCGACTATTAAATTGAGGTTATTATGAATAAATCAACACTGAATAAAGTGGGTATTACCTTGTCTTTATTATTCTTGAGTCAATTTTCCTATTCTCATGAAATAAATAAACTCAATAAAGAGATGCTAAATTATCATACGCAACGGGATGTCATTATCAGTTGCAGCCAATACGTTGTTGGCTATCAGTATCCTAATCAATCAAATCAAGAAAATGTGAATCAATATTTGAATTACCTTCATGTGCTCTCACCTGATTTAGAGTTCATTTTTAATGAACTCGAGAAGATGAGTTCAAAAAAGATAATAGCTGACATTCCTGTATATATTAAAACGAACAATTTGAGTCGAGAGCAAGGTATCACATTTTGTGCGCTTAAATCTAAACAGTCAGTCAATGATATATTAATGCAATAAAATTGAATTATTTATCTCTTCTAATTTATTCGCTATTCGTTATTTCGAAGGAGTGATCTTATCATGAGTTCAACCAAGCATATTACGCAGGGTGGACAAGTCTTTAGCTATATGCTCGGCATGTTCATGCAGGTAAATAAACGGATTTCGTTTTGGCTCGTTAATTTTTATTTAATTCTATTACCCTTAATTTTTTATTTAAAAGTCCCTCTACAAGAAATTAAAAATGGCGGTCTGTATTGGTGGCTTTATTTCACGTCGGCGGGCGAGAAAGCCTTATATCGAGTTCCGCCACTTTATGATGTGCATTTTGATGGCCAACTCTTTCGATTTACGTCGGCCAATATTTTAAAAGATCCCTACATGATGTATGCAGGCGACATCTTTCTGCAAGAACTCTGGCTCTCTTTTGTGTGGGCCTCCGTGTTTGTCGGCATTCTCGCCTTTGTTATTTACCGTTTTTTGCACCGTTTAGGTCAGCGTCAAGCCAAAGACGATGTGATTGGAGGGCGGACATTAACTGAAGATATTAAGCTCGTCCGTAATATGCTCCATGCTCGCCGTGAAGCCTCCCCGATTACCTTTGATGGGCTCCCGTTGAAACTCAACAGTGAAGTGCAAAACATGTTGATGCACGGTACACCAGGGTCAGGAAAATCCAATGCGATGAATAAGCTGCTTATTCAATTACGGCAGCGGGGCGATATGGTGATTGTGTTCGATAAGGGCTGTTCTTTGGTCAAAAAGCACTATAACGAAAACATCGATAAATTACTCAATCCATTAGATGAACGTTGTGAAAATTGGGATTTGTGGCGAGAGTGTCTCACAACACCCGATTTTGACAGCATGGCGAATACGCTTATTCCCCAAAGTACGTCAGAAGACCCGTTTTGGACAGGCTCGGCGCGCACTATCTTTACAGCGGTATCCGCTAAACTCGGATCTGATGATAAGCGCAGTTATAACAAGTTATTGCGGACGTTATTGGCCATTGATCTCAAAACGTTACGCGCGTATGTGGCGGGGACGGAAGCCAGTAACTTGATGGAAGAGAAAGTAGAAAAAACCGCGATTTCAATCCGTGGTGTTCTGACTAACTACGTCAAAGCATTACGCTACCTGCAGGGGATTGAGCGCAACGGTAAAGCGCCATTTGCGATCCGTGAATGGATGAAAACTGTCAATGAGAAAAAGGCGCGTCACGGCTGGTTGTGGATCACCAGTAATGCCCGTCAACATGAATCCTTAAAACCGTTAATTTCCATGTGGCTAGCACAAGCAGCCAACTGTTTACTGGAAATGGGGGAAAATCCGGAGCGTCGTGTTTGGTTTATCTACGATGAATTAGCCTCACTGCATAAACTCCCTGAATTACCGCAAGTATTGTCTGAAGCCCGTAAGTTTGGGGGATGTTTCACGCTTGGCTTTCAGAATAAACCGCAGCTGGACTATACCTACGGCCGAGACTATGCCGATGCGATGATGGATTTACTCAATACCCGTTTTTTCTTTCGTTCACCGGATGAAAATGTGGCGAAGTGGGTACGTGACCAGCTCGGGCAAGAACGGATCAAACGGTTCAGTGAGCAATACAGTTACGGTAAAGAGACAGTACGTGATGGGGTTTCGTTTAATAAACAGCAAGAAGACAGCGATTTAGTTAACTACTCCGATGTGCAATCGCTACCGGATTTGACCTGTTATATCACATTACCCGGCCAATATCCTGTTGTTAAACATGCAATGCGCTACGAAAAAATCAAACCCGTTGCGGCCGAATTCACGGCTCGTGCGATTAATGACAGCTTAGACCAAGAGATTGAAGCTGAAATTAACGAGCGATTAAAAATGGGCGCTATCCCTGACGGTGTGAACCAGGTCATTGATAGCTTGATAAGTGGTCAGCCGATTGAATTGCCTGTTGAGACCACACCTAATAATACCGTTACAGACGTTGCTCAACCTCAACCTATCGTTCAACCAACACCGAATTCAACGACGCCCAAAAACAGTCAGATAGCAACGGGAACCGCATCATCCGAAAACCTAACGGAAAGCCAAGGGGGGCGAGAAGTGGTTGTTGATAATTTGCGCGTCAACACCGATACGGGGGAAGTGTTGGGGACGACCACGGAGCACGAAGAAAACCCACAAGACCTGTATGACAGCTATACACGCATGCGGCAAGAAGAAAAGGAAATTTTGGGTGATCCTCATGCAAATCATTCGAATTCTTCACAAGAGTTTGAACATGATGATCCTAATTGGGAGAAATGGTAATGCTGACTGTTGCACCGATTGCCAATAATGCGGCAAATTATTATACCCATGAAGACAATTATTATTTCCTCGGCAACCTTGAAGCCCGCTGGATGGGCGAAGGCGCTAAATCATTGGGATTAGAGAGGGATGTCACTAAAGACCAATTAGGTGAAATCCTGGAAGGGCGCTTACCCAATGGCCAAAGTCTAGAGCGCATGGAAAACGGTAAAAATGTCCACCGTGAAGGGCATGATTTAACGTTTTCTGCCCCTAAGAGCGTGTCGGTACTCGGTATTGTACTGGGTGATAAACGGATGATAGAGGCTCACAATCGTGCTGTTGAGGTTGCCCTCCATGAAGTGGAAGGACTTACCTCAACGCGGGTAATGATTGATGGCAAAACCTCGTTGGAAATGACCAAAAACCTTGTCGTTGCGGCATTTAACCATGATACGTCTCGGGAGCATGACCCCCAACTCCATACGCACGCGCTTGTCATGAACATGACGGAGCATAATGGTGAGTGGCGCACATTATCCAGCGATACTCGAAGCAAAATGGGGTTCAGTGAAGCATTGTATGATTTACGGATCGCATTAGGGGAAATCTATCAAAATACGCTGCGTAAAGAGATTGAAGGGATGGGATTTAAAACCCACAACGCAGGACGTAATAGCTTGTGGGAAATTGATGGTGTTCCTGTGACACCCTTCTCTCAACGTCGTCAGCAAATCCTTGATGCGGTGGGGCATGAAGCCTCACTCAAATCCCGTGATGTGGCGGCGCTTGATACCCGTCAGGCCAAAACAACCCCTGAAAAAAGTGAGTTATTAACCGACTGGTTTGACCGCTTGGAGAAAAATAGTTTCGGGGCCGATGCGCGTAAAGCGTTTTACGCTGAAGCCGAGCAGCGCCTTGCCAAAGGCCAGATGGGCGATGCCTCTCGGGATATACAGCCCGATATTACCCGCGCTGTTACCGATGCGATTGCGTTACTCAGTGATAAGCAGCTTAGTATGACTTACAGCCAAGTGTTGGCTAAAACGCTTGGGGGATTGGAAGCCCGTGCGGGCATGATAGCCCAGGTGCGTGAAGCGATTGATGTGGCGATTGAACAGCGTCAACTTATTCCACTGGATGAGAAAAAAGGGTTGTTTACCTCATCCATTCATTTGATGGACGAGCTAAAGTTACAACAAATCGCCACCGACATGAAGCAACATAACCGCACGGTCAGTTTTCAGGCGCGGACAGAGGCCCTCAGTCCCGTGATGGAAAAAGTAGCCGATACGTTACCCAGTAT
The DNA here is from genome assembly GCF_053098325.1 of Providencia sp. PROV_01. Taxonomy (NCBI): domain Bacteria; kingdom Pseudomonadati; phylum Pseudomonadota; class Gammaproteobacteria; order Enterobacterales; family Morganellaceae; genus Providencia; species Providencia sp. PROV_01. The sequence continues at coordinate 98,960 of NZ_JBRFKD010000001.1, forward strand.
TGCGATTGTGGCCAGTCAAGGGCTTGGTAAAGCGCAGCGAGACGGGGTATTAGACGGTATCACGATGGCCCAATCACAAGGGCGTGATGTGGCAGTGATGACCCTTGATACAACCAGTCGTCAAGCCTTTGCCAATGATAAGCGTTTTGCTTATGTTCCGAAAATGACCCTGGGTGACGGTCAACCGCTTAAACCCAACAGTACTTTGGTGGTTGCCAATGCCGAAAAACTGTCATTGAAATCGGCCTTATCCTTACTTGAAAGTGCTCAATCTGCCAATGTGCAGGTGCTCATGATGGACAGTGGCGGCCGCAAAGGCACGGGCAACGTGTTGGCCACCTTACAAGATGCGGGGGTGCCGCGTTTTCAAGGCGAGTCTTCCGCTGTCTTGACGGTGAAAACCGCGCATATACCCGATAAAAATCATCGTTATGCGGCACTGGCGGCGGATTACGCGCAGCTGCACAGCGACATGAAACCCGTGGTTGCGCAGGTCAGTGGCGTTCGGGAGCAAAAAATCGTGACCGATACCATTCGCCAAACGCTGACTGAGCGCGGGATGCTCAGTGAAAAAACGGTGACGGTGACACAGCTCAAACCCGTGTGGCTCGACAGCCATTCACGCAAGCAAATCGACAGTTACCGTGAAGGCATGGTGATGGAGCGTTGGAATGCAGATAAAAAGGAGGTTGAGCGTTTTACTATTGACCGCGTCACCCCTGAAACCCGTTCGGTCACTTTACTTGACAGTCAAGGGCAAAAACAGGTGATGAAACCCCAACAGTTTGATGGCCAATGGAGTGCCTATCAGCGTCAAACGATGGACATCAAGCAAGGTGAGAAGCTAACCATATTGGCGAAGCAAAACAAGCTCTCCGCACGTGACAGGGTCACGGTATCGGGATTTATGCCAAACGCCATTATGGTTAATTTCAACGGAAAAACGCATCGCATTGATGTACGGGACGGCGTCAAAGCTGATTACAGCTATGTTACCGCACCAGGGCAACAGGCTAACGATACGGGCACGGTGTTATTGGCCGCATCTGCACGGGATACACAGCCCACCTTACTCAATACGGCGGCACGCAGTGGTGAACATATTACCGTGTATACGCCACTGGATAAGATGGAAACAGAGCGTCGTTTATCGCGTTCGCCAGTCTATCAGCAAGCGCGGCAGTTAGCGGGGGTTGAAGGGTTAGACAGCAAAGCCATTGAACAAGCGGCCGATAAAGCCACGGAAGCGTTATTGTCTAAGCCCGAAAAAGCCTTGCAACAAGGCATGGCGTTAGCACAAGAGAGTCAGGTTTTTTTCTCGCGCATCGATGCAATTGCCAAAGCGTTACCATTACACAACTCGCTCGATAGTCAATCGTTGGGTAAAGCTTTTGACCGCTTAGTCGCCCAAAAAGCCATCATCCCCGTGACCAGTGGTAAAGGCGCGGCACAACAACACTACGTGACGGCCAGTACCTGGGAGATGGAAAAGCAAATCCTGACCACCATTTTAGCCGGTAAAGGAACACAAACCCCGCTGATGGAGTCTGTCCCTGATGCCGTACTGGAAGGGTTAACGGAGGGGCAAAAGGCCGCCACCACATTGATTTTAACTACTCGCGACCAGTTTGTTGGTATACAAGGCTACGCAGGGGTGGGGAAAACTACCCAGCTGAAGGCTGTTCTCAAGGCCCTGGACACACTCCCTGAGACGCAGCGACCGGAAGTGATAGGTCTTGCACCCACACACCGAGCCGTCGGCGAACTGGCGGCAGTGGGGGTTAAATCGCAAACCTTGCATGCTTTCTTGATGGATGCGAACCAACGCCAACAGCAAGGGGAAGTGCTGGATTTTAAAAACACCCTCTTTTTAGTCGACGAAGGTTCGATGGTCGGTAACAAAATTATGACTGAGGTGTTAGACGTGATTGGCCGAGGTGGCGGGCGAGCGCCAATTTCAGGGGATAGGGCGCAGCTATTGTCGGTGGACAGTGGAGACCCATTAGCCCTTGCGCAAGACCGTTCAGCCCTTGAAACTGCCATTATAAAAGAAATCGTGCGGCAAAGACCCGAGCTTCGTCCTGCCATTGAAGCCATCATAGCCGGCAATATTCAAACTGCGATGGAGACGATGAATCGCGTGACACCGGATGTGGTTCCCCGTCGAGCGGGGGCGGAATTGCCCGAACAGTCGGTGGTCGATGCGGGTGACAAGGTTATCACGCATATTCTCGATGATTATCGTGGGCGAACACCTGAAGCCCAAAAAGAGACGCTGATTGTGGCACAAACCAACCGCGATAAAGATGAACTTAATCGCGGTATTCATCAAATCTTAGTCGAGCAAGGGCAATTACAAGGGGGAAAAGACGTCCCGATATTGGTGCGTGAGAGTACGCGCACTGAGGCCTTGTTATCAACAGCAGGACTGGCAAAACATGCCGGTAAAATTGCCCTCATCCAAGAGCAGTACTATCGGATTGAGGTGACTCAAGAGGGCGTCAGTGACGGGATTGTGACTCTGGTTGATGAACAAGGCAAAGGGCATTTACTCTCGGCCTTTGAAAGTAGCTTGCTGGATATTGGTATTTACCGCCAAGAAACCCGTCATATCGCCGCAGGGGAAAAAATTAACTTTACCCGAACAGACAAAGAGCGGGGGCGCGTGATGAACAGCGATTGGACGGTCAGTGAGGTCAGTGGCAACGGGCAAATCACCCTTACTAAGGGCGACGAATCTCGTGTGCTTGACCCGAAAGGGGCATTGACTGACCAACATCTGGATTACGGCTATGCAGGCACGGCATACAAAGCTCAAGGGGCAAGTAGTTTGTATGTGATTGTCCTTGGGGGTGTCGAGTCAGGACGACGTATGCTGGCCACCTTACGGGATGCATATGTCGCTTTATCCCGAACTAAAGCCCATGTCCAAACCTACAGTGATGATTTGGATAAATGGACAAGAGCCATTGAGAACCCAGGGAACCGGCAGACGGCGCACGACGTGTTGTTAGCTGAACAAGACCGCGGCGCCAAAGTGGGGAATCAACTGTTTGAGCGTGCACAACCCCTTAATGATACCGCGATTGGGCGCGCATTAAGTCGCCAAATGGGGTTAGGTGAGTCCCATGAAGGGAAATTTGTTTACCCGTCCACCAAGCATCCCGAACCGCATGTTGCGTGGCCTACCTACGATATCCACGGTAAAGCGCAAGGTACGGTGTTACAAGCGATTGAACTCGACGGGGATAAATTGCAGGGGCTTCGCGCTGAAGGGCGTTTACTCGGGAGCGAGCAGGCACAATTTATTGTTGTGAAACCCAGTCAAAACGGGCAAACCGTGATTGTGAACACTCTAGAGTCAGCCTTTGAGGTAATGGCACAGCAACCCGAACAGGGTGTGGTGGTGCAACTCAATCCTGATGAACGTTTACATACGGCCATGATTGAGAAAATCACGCAAGGGGAAGTGGATAACGCCTATGCGAACCCAAATACCACGCAAACCGATAAAGCAGACAGTGACCCGAAATCGCTGCAAACCCCCGAGGAGCAGGCGATTGATAAAGCCTTAAAAGAGGCTGAAGCTGCCTTACGTCAGCAAGCGAACAGCGAGCCTAAAGTGCCTGAACTGAGCGAGGACGAACTGCGGCAGGTGATGGCGCAAGAGCGTGATAGCTTGCTGAAAGGGGAACATGACTTATTGGAGGCGAAAGAGCGAGTCATTGAAAAGGCCGTTCAGCTTGAGCGTGAACATCAGCAACAACAACGAGACGTTTTGCGTCAACAAGAGCGTGAAATGGTGATGGAAAAATCCCGTGACCGTGAATTTGGTGATTAAGGATGTGAATTATCGATGGAAAAGCCAGTTACATCAGCCAAAACCCAATGGGCGTTTGTCGATTTAGAAAATGTCCCGTATTTAGATCCGATAGCGTTTGAGCAGTACCAACAGGTTTTTGTTTTTGTCGGACCCAAGCAAGTTAGCCTCAAATTACCCGTACAAACAACCACGCGCTATATCCTCAACATCATTAAGGTGAGTCAAGTCAGTCAGAATAATGTGGACTTTCACCTTGCCTGGTACTTAGGGCAGGCACATGAGCAAGCGGATAAAACGTGTCAATTTACTGTATTTACCAACGATAAAGGGCTGATGCCCTTAATGAATACGATAAAACAACGCGGGCGATCTTGTACGCTGCAAGGGGTCATCCAAACCAAGCAAAAACGCACACTTTCACTTGATGAGACTAAAAAAGTACTCAAAACACCTTTTTTTCAACGTAATAACGGTTTTCCGAAGCAACTTACTGGGTTGCGTCGTTGTTTAATCAATATCGTAGGCGCTGCCCGAGCTCACACTGTCGAGGCGCATATTGCTAACTTGGTGACACTGAAGGTGATTTCTTATAATGGTGAAGCACTGGCTTGGTATCTTGCTGGGCTTGCTAAACACCGTAAATAACCGCGCTTAGCCGCATTGATTGTTGGCGATTTCCGCCAGTTCTATTTAGTTTTCTCTCGCGTCGAACCTCAAGTTTTATCACAAATTTTGTGAATAAATCGCGTCTTTATCGTGAAGACGTTGCTTGAATGCGCATAGAGTGCTAAATTAGCCGACAATTGATGTGAATTTTGTGGTCGCCACGCCGAAAGGTGGTAAAAGAACTGGGAGTAGAGGCTTTTTACTCGAACCCAGAAATGGAAAACCCCCGAAATCTTCTTCAAACTTGGCGGCTTGGAAAGATTATCGGGGGCTCAACCAGCAAATCCGTTAGGACATTGTTGACTTCCTAGCGGGGAGTATAGAATTATGCGCAAAAAAATTCAACTCCTTCCGTACAACATAAGTGCGGAGAAGCATGAATAATGCGATATCAAATCCTGCAATCCCTTGTTCCGTCGGCAAAATTCATCGGCATTATGCGCCAAAATTTTTAGGGCAATTACCGAAATTAGTGCCAGTGCGTCGCTTTGCGGCCGCGTTAAAGCGTCATGATTGGAACCGAAACCCCCATATATATCAACTGCGCTACAGCCGAAAGCAGCGGATATCCGTGCGTTCAGAGCGTCGAGAAACGTTTGATGCGTTAGCGATGGCCATGATCGCCTATGCGGATTACAACCCCGAAAGTGACGCGCTCTTTGAAGTGATGTGCTCCGTGGAGAAGTTGGCGGAGTTGTGTGGCCAACTGTATCGCTATGACAGTGGTCGTAAAAGTTATGACCCCATCCTCCATGCTTTGCGCGATTGGGAACAAGCTAATCTGATTGTCATTGACCGCGATTTTGATATCGAGGCCAAGCAATACAAAGCCATGCGTATTTGGATACGGCCTGAATTTTTCCATGGACTCGGATTTTCCGCGTTAGAGCTGCGGGAAGTGGTCGCCAGCTTTAGCCGTTGGATGGAAAAGAAGGGATTAAAAGAGAGCTACCAAAAACGCTACGCCCAACATGTCTTGCGACTTGCGCGCGCGAATGTGGCATCACTGGATACTAAGCACAAACTTCGCAACCTGCTCAACAAGCTCAAAACCCTCGTGGTTGGGAAAGATGAAGCGCTCAAACAAGAAAAGAAACATTTAGCGAAGGCCTTGAAGGAAAAGAAAGCGTTAGCCAAAAGTTTGGAATCACCAGAAAGCGCAGAACATGCCGCCTGGCGTCGTTTTGAATCGTGGAAGGTGACACAGCCCATTGCGGCGGTCATGGCTTTTGAGCGCAAAATGAAAGCCTTGTATCCGAGTGTTCAAGGGCAGGCTATTTACCTGCATTACCTGGAACACTTACCCGACTCCTGATTCATCCACCCTAAATTTACCGCCTTGACTGGCGGTGGTTTCGTTCGCCCTAAATCTGGATAGCGTGTTTTTTGAACAGTAAAATCGTTATCTCAATCTCTCCATTCATCTCGATGATGATTGTGGAAACATTTTAGCTGAATATTTACCCCATTAACTTAGAATGGCTTTATTCTCTGCAATTAACTTCGAATAATATTCGTGTTTTATGATTAAATTCGTTTTTAGGTTCTGAACTAAACGTCCTTTTTAATAAAAGGAGTTGCGGCTCTGCTTTTTCAAGCCGCACACTCTAAAGAGATAAACCCAATAAAGCCTTCGCTTACAAGCCATAAATGGCTGTCGCTCAGATTACGGTGTCAATATCGTGCCGTTGCCCCCGTAAAGCTGGCCTCTGGCCACCTTAACGCGCAGCTACAGCCGTTCATCGAGGCGTCGCCTCTTGCCCGTCTCACTGCGTTTTTCAAAGGGTCAAATAAGCAAAATGACGGTGTTAGATTCAATCGGCTCAACCAGGACAGGGGGTAGATTGGGGTATTAAACAGCACGTAACCGCTCACGCGGGTCTCGACGGCCCTAACCACTATTCGTTCTTTGTGACTATTTTTGCCGTCTACCGCCCTACGGGCGGGTGATTTAGGTGAAATTTCGTGATAATCTGGTAGTAATGTATTGATGGTTAACGCAATTTTTGATTGAGGTTAAAATGGAGCGCAAAACACTGACGTTAAAACGCCCCCCGACGGAAAACGTCGCGGAAAATGCCGAACCGGTTATTCAACGTCGCCGTAAACAGGTGGTGGTTAATACACAGCGTAAACCCCATAAACCCGCCAAAACAGCGCCAGCTCAACCGACTAAAAAAGTAACCCCTGCGAAAAAACAGAAAGCGGTTGTCATCCCGTTAGAAAAGAAAGTCATTCCGCCAACGCCACCAAAACAACATCTGCCGTTAGAGGAGGCGATTGCCAATATTTCAACCTATTGGCCACAACTCTTTCCCGATGGACAACTTCGACCCATGGCAGTGGGGACACGAGAGGCCTTATTTGCGGACAAAAAAGTCCGTGAACTGCCTATTTCATATAAAAAATTGAAACGCAGCCTGGCGGCCATTAGTCACAGTGTCAAATACCGCACGACGATTATGCCTGGTGCAGTACGCTATGATAAAGACGGCCAACCTAACGGGGCTGTCACGGGATCGGATGTGGCCGATACGTTAAAACGCATACAAAGACTCGCTAAACAACAATCACGACCCACATGACAAAAGTAATAAATCCCCCGATTTCTGTTGAAGAAAAAAATCATTGGTTAGGTAAATTAGCCTTTGCCGCTTTAGTCGCGCTCAAACTGGCGCAGTGGGATGGAAAAGCTGCCCGAAACGCCCAGTCCGAAAATCTTTTTGGGGTCGTCTCAGAATTCGGAAAATAAAGCACGCTAAGGCGTAGTCACCCCGTGACTCCCCCGCGCCGATGCAGCGAGCTTCGTTCATGGTTAGGAAAATGGATGAATGGTTTAACGGATCTATAACGATATGTTTCGGTATCAGAGTCTGCTAAAGGGTCTATGTCGTATTTAAACCTAACCATGGTAACGTGTAATCGCACTATTTTTAGCCAAAAACTGAAATAATAGGCACACTGATCCTAGTCCGCGGTTTGTAACCATCGTTTTTTAGCCATTTTATCTCGCCTTTCTGACAGCAAAGTGACGGCATGTATGCCTTTTTCCGCACTCATAAACCGCAGTCGATTTCCACATAAAATGCATTGGTACGGATCCGTGTTTAAAAATCCTTTAATCAATGCCGCAAACCCCGGTTTTTCAAGCACGTTAGGATGTATCATATCTAACGCGTCATACACTTTAGGTAATAAGCGCCCACGTTTGCGATTGGCTAAAAAACCGTAATAGCGGATCATTTTAAAATGCCGGGCTGGGATATGGCTGACATAACGTCGTATCATCTCTTCTTGGGATAAGGTCTGTCGCCGATATTGCTGGCTGTGGTGATCATAGTAATGATGGACCACGGTGCCTCCGCTGTAGTGTTTCAACTGAGACGCCGAGATAGGGGGACGTTTAAGGTATCGACCTAGATATTTCACGTTGTGCCAAGCACCTCGGGTCTTTTTGGCAAAATGCACTTTCCAATAACGTTGAAACTGGGCATTGAGGTAACGACACCACGTTGGGTAATCGCGAATGTGCCCGAACCCAGGCAATTTATTCGGTTGTAACTGAAAATAGCCGTCTCGAAGGAGACGAATAACGGCACTGCGCCAGACCTTTTCGACGTCTTTTTTTTTGAAAAAAATCGGTTTCCAGGTGTCATATTGGGTGAGACCGCCTCGTGTGACCGATAAATGAATGTGCGGATGTTGATTGAGTTGGCGGCCATAAGTATGTAGCGCACAAAAAATGCCAATTTCTAGCCCAAGATGCGTGGCGTGTTTAAGCATGGCACGGGTGGCGCAGCGAAAGAGTTGGTTAAGTAAGTGCCAGTTATTGTTGAAGAAAGGCCAAAGGAGGTGGGGCATAGTGAGGGTGATGTGTTGCCATTCGCAGTCTGGCAAAATATGACGCTGCTGGGCAATCCATTGTTCGGTGCCTTTGAGGCCACAGGCACTGCAGGCTTTGGATTTACAGGTTTGACAAAAGAAACGGGAATGCGTGCATTCGGGAGAAGAACAGCAATAACGACGAACGCCCATCGCGCAAGTGCTACAGGCGAGCATCTTTTCAACACAGAGGAGCTGCCATTCATCGACAGGGTTATTATCAATGAAACGGTTCCATCCGTCATCGTATTGAAATAATAATTTAGCGGGTCTGGGAATATACATAGAGCAGAGTATAAAAGACGAGAAGGGAGTTGCCTAGGAATAGAGCGGCACTGCCGCGATGCTCACGCCACAGGCGTGCTTATGTTCAATGAGTACAAGCCTATATTATCAAAATGGCGGAGGAGCTGGTATTCGGCCTTATATTATCCCCCATGGCTCTATTTCTTACTCTGATATTGATTGGGGAAGAACTTTACTCAATAGTTCAACATATCAGGGAGGATATACAATATCAGCAGCGGCCCTAGCTAATGGGAACTTTTTTTGGTATTACTCAACTTCTATGAGAAATCAATGGTGTCCTGTAGGAACAAATTTTTCATGTGTGGGAACATCTTCATCTTGTTCTGCAGGTGAGCGCTTAACAGCACAAAATCAAGCTATTGATTGGATAAACTCTATTATGTCACAACAACCAAAACTCGAAAATGATATATTTTACGACCATCCTGCGGAGGAAGTAACAAAGACTAGTTGGGAGTGTCGTGATCGTACAAGTCCTAATAATTGGGTCTTTATTGAAATGCCAATATCTGTTGAGGTTTTACCTGAAACACCTGTAGATAAATCTGTCTGTAGTTTAAATAGTCAAAATTTAAATTTAAATTATTCATCAACGAATTTAAATATTGATGGATTAACACAAAATACGAATTTAAATATCTCGTGTACTGCAGGTAATGCCCAAAATTATCAATTAAAGCTCACTGGAAACAATGTGACTAATGGAAATCTCAATTTTGGAAATGGTGTTTCTGCTCAAGTCTCGTTAAATGGGAGTCAAGTGCAAGCTAATGGCCCAGGGATTCAATTAAATAGCTTAACTAGCCAAACTATTTCCGTAAGTGCTACGTTAAGTGGTAATGCATCAGTATCTGGTGTTAGTAAAGCGACAGGAATACTAATATTAGACGCGTTATAGACAAAGCTTAAACTGTATAAGCATATTAACTAATCAATTAATTTTATTAATTTACTTATCAATATATATAAATAATGAGAGTGAATGTTAATTTTAAAAATAGTAATGAAATTCATTTGGTTTCTAAGTTTGCTATTCAAAAACAAGTCATACTAAATAGTTAAGGACAGATTTATTTTATTTCTTAGGATAGGTTGTATAGATCTTTCCTAAGTAAAATTACTTGTTGTTTTATCTTTTATAGGGGTTGATTATAAAGTTATTAATTTAAATTTATGGTTAATTGAAGAGAACTTAAAGATTGGTAGCTCTAAAAACAAATAATTATCATTATTATATATGAAGTTTTTATTGGTTCAAAAATATACATATAAACAAGATTGCTGATGTTTTAATTTTGTTTTATTTGTACATTTAATGTTTGTTAATTGTTTCAAAAAATGTTATGTAACTTTTTATATCAAGAAATGGGTTAAATTTACAGAAAAATAATATAACTAATTGAATATATTTGCTTTTTAAACCTATCGAAATATGATGTATTATACATGTTAAAAAATGTTTAAACTTATGAGTATGTGTAAATATCAATCATTACGATCATTTTTTTGCTAAAATTTAGTGAAAAATTCTTAACGTAAGTTATTTTCAAGAGGGTTATCACAAAAATTTTTTTTATCACATTGTTTTTTATTAAATAAATTTTAAGGATTCAATTTTAGTTGTACCCTATCATATAAAGACGATCATTTGATTTTTATTTCAAAATTACTACATTATTGAGTAAATACATCTAATCACTCTATTTTAGCCAGTGATAAAATTTCTTATTGGAGTTGCTATGATAACTGTAAATGATAACGTTAACATTGTATTGGGTAATCACTTTTCTAAAGCTGTTGCGTCAGAAATTGCATATTTAAGGAAAAAAAATGGTTATACAGGTAAAGAGTTAGCGCAATATGTCGGAGTCTCTCAGCAGCAGATATCGCGCTATGAATCAGGTACAAGCAATATAAATGTGGATACACTTGCGATAATTTTAAACATTTTGGGATGTTCTCTTGAGAGGTTTTTTAAGAAAGTTGATACTCGTATGAAAGAAGATATTCAATTATTGGTAAATTAATTAACTGATTTCTATATTTTTTATTTTTGTGCTGATGAAAATATTTATAGAATGAAATAATACTGAATCCAATATTTGTTATTGGAATTCTTAATAGAGCTACTTTGTAGAAGTACAGAGAGACAGTAAAGTTGATTTTAAAAGTGAAATTATCAGCGCTCTTTCTTAGATTAAACCGAATTCTATAGATAAAACTATAGAGTTCGGTTTAATAATTAATTTAAAATGTGAAAATATGGAGTTTATAACCAGTACTATTTGCAGTTTAACTTCACTATTAAGTATTAGCCAAAAATCATCAATTAATGGTGGGATTTATGCTGACTATTTCAAGTCATTGATTTAATATTGAATTTTTGGTATTGAAAGTGACTAACTGCTTTTGCCATTTTGTATTTTTAATCATTCATTTCACTAAGTGATCTAATCCATTGTTCTAAACTATTGCATATATTTTTCCATTCATTTAAGTGTGTTTCATCACTTTGCTGCTTTGTTAGTTCTATTTCTAATTTTTGTAATTGGGCTGAGATATCTTTTCTATTTACAATGGCTAAAGCCCCTCTTAAGCGATGTACTATTTGTTTCATATCATCACTATTTTGTTGTTCAATGGCGTCTTTAAGATGAGTAAGATCATTCTGTAAATACTCAATTATTTTATCTTTATCTTTTGTTTTTAGAGGGTTAATAAAGCTTAAAGGTAAGTGCTCATCCGTAATTAACTTATGAACAAAATACTGTTCTAATAATTGAGATAATCGCTTCAATTCAAGTGGTTTAACAAGCCAATCATTCATTCCTGAATGAATGCAACGCTTTTCTTCTTCTTTTAGCCCATTTGCGGTAACGCCAATAATTGGACATACGGCTCCTTCATCTCTTAATATTTGCGTTAACTGATATCCATTCATGTAAGGCATATTTACGTCAGTGAGTACAAGATCAATATTTCCACTGTAACTATCCCATATTGCTAGCGCTTCTTCACCATCATCAGCTAACAAAACATTACAGCCAAACAACTTTAATTGTTCTGTTAAAACAGCTTGATTTATCGGGTTATCTTCCGCAATTAAAACAGTACAATCATATAGTTGGGTATGTGTTGTTGTACTTTTTTCAGAGACGTCCTCATTGTTATATAGGCTCAAAAGTTGTTTTGATAAGGTATGAATATTGATATTTAAATCATGAATAATAATTTGCTCTCCATGAAATGTAGTTAATTTATCTATATTGTCTGCACCTATACATAATCTAGCCGCTTCAATATTTTTTTCTTGAAGTTCGATTTCATCCAGCCACACATTTACCTCCCAATGAATTAACCAAGAGTAGATATTCTCAGTTATTTTTTGATAAGGTGTTTGTAACCAAATATTCATACCGTTCAAACTAGGCCATGTTGTTTGATTTGATGAGGGAGGAAGGGGGATCTGAACTGTAAATTTACTTCCTTTATTTATTTGACTCTCAACATTTATTGTTCCGCCCATTAGTGTAACTAAATGTTCGCAGATAAATAATCCAAGGCCAGTTCCACCATACGTGTGTTGATCTGTATGCGCTTGAAAGAAAGGTATAAACAGTTTCTCTTTTTGCGAGGATGATAGGCCCATGCCTGTATCAACGACAGAGATGTCTATCTGAGCATCTTCTGATGAAACATAAATTGTAATTGAACCTGTTTTAGTAAACTTAATTGCATTACTTAATAAATTACCTAAGATTTGTTGAAGTCGATATCCATCGCCAAATCTTTCTGGAGCAATCTTGCAGTCAATACAACTGAAAAGAAGTAATCCTTTCTTATCAGCTAAATGGGTATAGGTTTCTATGGTAGAATGTATCGTATCTAGTATATCAAAAGGCTGATTATGTAAATGCAATTGATTAGCTTCAATTTTACTCACATCCAGTATGTCGCTAATTAAATGCATGAGGAGTTGTGAGGCTGTAGATATACGATTTAAATATCGGTTTTGCTCCTCTGATAGCTCCGTTGTGGAAAGTAGTTCGAGTGTTCCGATTAAACCATACAGGGGGGTTCTTATTTCGTGGCTCATTGTCGATAGGAAGCTTGATTTTGCTCGATTAGCATCTTCAGCTGCCATTCTAGCTTTATCAAGTTGTTGCTCAATTTCTATTTGCTTAGTAATATCTGTAAATGCACATAAAATAACCTCTTGTTGTCTATAATATGTAGAATTGTAAGCAATGTATAACGTAAATTCACCAGAGATAAAAGATGAAATATTACCGTAACTACTATTTTCTATCGATAACGACGATATAAATTGACGATATTCATTAGAATAAAAAGGGTTGTTATTTTTGGGTAATTTTAACCATATTTCAGCTAATGGATTTGCAAAAATAATTTTTTGACCGGTTTTAGAGATAACACAGATCCCAATAGGTGTTGTATCAACAAGTGTTCGATTAAATGATTCACTTTCAAGTAAATGATTTTGAAATTCAATGGCAGGTTCAAGGACTGTACGTTTATACCATAGTTGGTATAACCAACCACAAAGAAGGCTAAAAAATACAGCACCAATTAGGCTAAGCGGTAACCATAAATTATCATCAAAAAAAGAATGATATTTAACCTGATAATAGCCTATCCATTCACCTGTTTTATTGTGTAACTTTAGAAATAAGCCATCTTTAGTATAATTCAAACCATCAGTGAGTCCTTCAGGCAGAGATGAAGAGCCTAGCAGTTGTCCATATTGATGATGTATTAACCAAAAATTATGGTTTAGTGTTGGATTAAGGATCCTTTCTAAAACACTAATCCTCTGAGGATTAAAAAGTGTTACTGCATAGATATCTTTTGGTGATAACTCAGCACCTTGCCATAAGTTAAAGTCAAATCCAGCGGGAATAATACCGACTAAATCATTCCCTAGCTCTAGAGTATGTATCCAGATAATTTTATTTTCATACGTATGTTTAGCGAGTTGCTCTTGTTCGTTTGAATAGTGGGTGAGTTTTTCTTTGATGTCGGGAATTGAGCGACGTACGGTTTCTGTTACTGTTTTAAAAAGCTCTGCGTCAATAGATTCATTACCAGTAAGTGTATTCACTGCGGGTACACTGATACTGATATTATCATGTTCATTGACAAAAAATACAGCAGCAGCCGGGAAGTAAGATGAACCCCAAAATGTGGAGTAATAATCAGCTAGATAGGCACCTAATGAAAATAATATGCTAGGGACGTGTGTACATTCTAAGTTATTATCACAAGCTAAGGTGAATGGCATTCCAACTAATGTTTCTTTTCCTTCCAGTAAGCTTAAAGGCCATTCTTCTGGAGTTTTCTGATATTCTAATGAATAATTTCGGGTTTCCAGAATTTCAGAGAGATGGTTATTCTCTTTAGCTAGTTCAAGTAAAAATCTCTCTTGTTCTCTTAAATATCCAATATATGATGAAAAATCAACCTCAAGGCGACGTTTTTCTTGTTCAATGATTCGCTCAGTACTCCAAAACAAGGCCGCAAGCAATACAAGAAGAAGAGGAAGAGCGACAAAAATCAAACTATTAAGCTGATTTGAGGTATGTGTAATACGTGAAAAAGGAGATGGATATTTTTTCATAATATTGATAATTTCTATACAATGACTATTTATAATATAGGATTATTTTTATGAACTGTCGATTTTTCTTAGTAGTTTATCTTACTGATAATTGAATTAGTCTAAGTTATTTATTGAATATTTAATATTGAGCATCAACTTTTAGGAGTATCAGTTATTTTTCGATTCTTAATAAGAAGGTCATTAAAATTGAAATGGATTATTTTTTATCATGTTTAAATATTTTAGAAAAATCATATAAATATGACCACTATAAATTTAATTTAACTTTATGATTTTTATGGATAATATTTGGAGTGTTAATATGTCGCGATCATCTGCTAGTAATGAAAAATTTAACCCTAAAAATAAAATAATTGTTGGTATTAGCTCTTGCTTATTAGGTCAGCAAGTTAGATTTGATGGCGGGCATAAACGATTAGCTTTCGCTGTTGATGATTTATCTGACTATTTTGAATATCAATCTGTTTGTCCTGAAATGGAAATAGGGTTACCAACTCCTAGGCCTGCATTACGATTAGTTAAAGAAAATGAAATTAAATTGAAGTTCAGTGATGGGCGTGAAGGCGATTTAACCGATAAAATGTTACAATTTTCTACGGGATATTTAGAAAAAATAAGTAATTTAAGTGGTTACATTGTATGTAAAAACTCACCTAGCTGCGGTTTAGAGAGAGTTCGTGTGTATGATCCCGTTGGAAATGGTAATAAAAAAGCAGGTACAGGCATTTTTACGAGCCAATTATTAAAAAATATGCCTTGGTTACCGATTGAAGAGGATGGGCGTTTAAGTGATGCCCACCTTAGAGAAAATTTTATTAATCGAGTTTTTGCATTAAGTGAACTTAACCATTTAAAAATAAACAATTTCACACGTCAATCATTAATAGATTTTCATACCACATATAAGTTAGTTTTATTAGCTCACTCACAGCCACTATTCCGGGATTTAGGTCGTTTTGTAGCTACAAATAGAGACTGGAGTTCATTAGATACGCTTTTTGCCGAATACCGGAATAGATTTATGTCTATATTACAGCAACAAGCAACAAGGCGTAACCATACAAATGTCTTGATGCATATACAAGGTTATTTCAAACAGTACTTAACCTCTAAACAGCGTCAAGCATTGAGTCAGCTGATTTTAGATTATAGACATGGGATCCAGCCATTATTAGCGCCATTAACACTGCTAAATCATTATTTATCGGAGTATCCAGATAGTTACCTTAGTAAACAAAAATATTTCAGTCCATATCCACAATCATTGAGACTTCGTTATGGGCTATAAATTAATTCTACATACACAAAACACTCATCTTAAGTATACTTTCTAATATGATCTATGGTGATATGTGATTATGTATTACCATAATTATGTTTTGATTTATCGCTTTCTAAGCATTATCAGCGATAAATAAAGATAATAATGACATCATACTCAAATTAATCCTTGTAAAACTGACCAATATTTATTATATAAAGACTTGGTAAGCGATAAAATCATCTAAATAGATATAAATTACTCTAGTAAGGATAAAAAATTTCGAATATAGGAGTGTTGACAAACAGATCTACACCTTATCATTGGAATATTGCGTTTATCAATAGATTCTTCTGTTAAGAATATCTGTGAAATATATTTATCGTTAAGATTTTTGATAGTTAATGAAGAAAAATCAATAATATAAATCTTTAATAGTAAATATAATGACTGATGTATCATTAAAAATGACAGCATGACAAAGTTCGGCTTATTTTTAAAAATTTTTGAAATGATCAATATATTTAGTTTATGTTTTTTTTAGAATAAAGCATGATATTAATCAATAATATTTTTTTTCTTGAAAGGGAATGATAATTTAGATTTATTTATTTTTTAGCATATTAAAAAATGTTAAGATTAAAACCACATAAAGTTAATAATATTTACAATTAAAAAATTTTCTATCTTGTGTTATACTTGGTACTATACGAGAACATTTAAATGTTATTTTGAAGAGGGAAACTATGAGAACACCTGTATTAGTGACTAAAGAAAAATTTGTTACATCTTTGGATAACTACAAAACAAGTCTTTCTTATGAAGGTTTGTCTTTGAAAAATAAAGAAAAAAAACTGTCTATTCCAGAGCTAAAACGTAAATATGCGCGATAAATATGGTATCAGTCAGGATATATACTGTTATTCAGGCACTGACGTTCTTATTAATTTGCTTAACATACGCGATGTAGAAGTTCTTGAAGAGGCCGAAATAGCCTTTACAACAGAGAGATATCTTTCATATCAAGGTGATAAATCTGATATTTCTCAATTTAATTTTTCTCATTTAAAATTTTTACATCTTTATCTTTTTCAAGATGTTTATGAGTGGGCAGGTAAGATTAGGAAAGTGGATATTTCAAAAGGTAATACCCGCTTTTGTACTTTTTCAAGGATCGAACCTGAAGCAATAAAGCTTTTTAATAACATCCCACAACTTGCAGATCATACTCATCTTACTGATTTAGTTAAAGATTTAGCAAATTTATTCTGTGAACTTAATCTACTCCATCCTTTTAGAGAAGGAAATGGACGTACATTACGATTCTTTTTTGAAGAGATGCTTTTTGTACTAGGCTATGAAATAACGTGGCCCACTATCTCTCAGAATGATTGGATAGATGCGAATATTGCTGGTGTTTATCTGGATCTTGAACCACTAATTGCCATTTTTACATCAGCTGTACAGCCTAGATAGTAATTATTATTTATCTTCACACCGTGGTGTCTTAAAAAGCTCGTTATTAACTTAAATCCTTGTTGGTTGTAAATCCTACCTTATTTTTCGTCAAAAAGCCTTAATATAGCTAAATCTCTCTATAATCAATTTTAAGCCATTTTTATCATTATTTAATGAATCACATTAGAAGTGGTTAGAAATCCTCTCCTAATAGGTTTTGTGAAGCCTGTTTTTTGACCAATCCTTCTTGTTTTTTATTATTGCGCTTTATCGTCATTCTCCGCAAATGATGTATTTCGCTTATTTTCCCTTATTTAGTATGATCGTTATGAGGATCTTCACTATATCTTGTTTTTTTGAATGATTAATATTATCCGTGTTATGTAACTTATTGCGGTTTAAGGGAAAAAACGCAATAATACCTAAATTCAGCAGAGTTAAAAATCGGCTCTAAAAGGTGAAAGGATCCGATGATCGTCATGCGCGTGTGCGCGATTTTTCTGTTACCGCGTCACTTTTAATTTCAATAGACGATAATATTAAAGGTAACTATAAGTATAGTGATTATTAAGGTAATGTATTATGTCTGCTTTTTTTCCGGTCAAACCTGAAAGTGGTAAATCAATTTTACAGCGACAATCTCAAGCCCTTTTACAAAATGGTTATCTAGAGCGTGCGCGACAATTACGAAATTTGGCCATTGCAGCAGAGTTAGATTGTCCAAAATATTTATTGGCCCCAGAAGTGAATCAACTTTTACAATTTATTCCCGATCTGCATCAGCGTACGTTGATTGATACGTTATGGAATACGGGCGCTCGTATCCATGAAGCGTTGGCATTAACGAAAGGAGATTTTTACTTAGATGAAGAAACTCCTTTTGTGGTGTTAAGGACGCTCAAGCAGCGGGAAAGGCAAACAAGCGTTGGTCAAACCAAGGTTAAATCTCGGCCTAAACGGATTGTTGCACTCTTTGATCCTCAATATGTGCAATTGATGAAAAGTTACTTTGCGACGATGCGGTTGAAGAATCAAAGCCAGATTTGGCCAATCCAAAGTGATAACACGGTCCGAAATTGGTTACGTTCTGCGGTTGAACAAGCGGAAGTGAATGGTGCTTCATATGTTGTTAATCCGATCACTTGCAAAACATTTCGGCACAGTTTTGCGATGCACCTCATTTTTAATGGTGTCCCGATGAAGGTCATCCAAGCATATTTAGGACATAAAAAGTCAAGTTCTACAGATATATATACGAAAATATTCACTCTAGATACGATGTTGCATTTTGATATTTCTTTTAGATAACTATATTGGAAATTATATTTTCAATATCATGGTGATTTCAGATTGAAATACTCAGTTGAAATTTAATAATTATGATAAAAATCAATAAATTATAGTAACTCAAATGATGGGGAGAGTGATTTTTAAAGAATAATATTACATAAGTAAATTAATATTAAAATAATAAATATTTACTTATTTAATTTTAATATTAGTAATTTTTTTACTAAATATAAAATATCTTCTTAATTTTAATTTTCCTAAGATCTATTAATATTGGCGATTTCAGGCTGAAATAAATTCCCGTTTTTATAATTAAACATATATTTATCAATAACTTATTGTTTATTTCTTGATGGGGATAAAATAATTCTGAAAAGGTTGTTTACAATATCTAACTTATGTA
This sequence comes from Providencia sp. PROV_01, assembly GCF_053098325.1. Classification (NCBI taxonomy): domain Bacteria; kingdom Pseudomonadati; phylum Pseudomonadota; class Gammaproteobacteria; order Enterobacterales; family Morganellaceae; genus Providencia; species Providencia sp. PROV_01. The sequence continues at coordinate 117,693 of NZ_JBRFKD010000001.1, forward strand.
GGATTATTCTTTCTAGTTAAGAATGCTGCATACGGAGATTATCTAGCATGGTTAGGGTAAATAATCAGTTCAACAAAATTGCAAGCCGTTCTGTAAGATTGTTACAGTCATTGACATCTCAAGTTCAATCGCAAAAAGAAGAACTCAATGAAACGACTTATTATCAAGTTTACTCTAAAGCTGCGGTCGCTAAATTGCCTAAACTTACTCGAGCTAGTGTCGATTATGCCGTCAATGAAATGGAGAATGATGGATACTTGTTTGAGAAAAGACAAGCCGGGACAGCATCAAAATATGCGATGACGATCCAAAATATTATCGATATTTATCATCACCGCGGTGTACCAAAATACCGTGATCGTTATTCTGAAGCGTTTACTTTTTTTGTTGGTAATTTAAAGGGAGGGGTATCAAAAACCGTCAGTACAGTATCATTAGCGCATGCATTACGTACGCACCCTCATCTTATATATGAGGATCTTAGGATCTTAGTGATAGATCTTGACCCTCAGGCATCTGCGACGATGTTTTTGGATCATATGCAATCTATTGGAACTGTTGATACAACTGCCGCTCAAGCAATGTTACAGAATGTTAGCCGTGAGGAATTATTTAACGAGTTTATTTTACCTTCTGTTGTACAAGGCGTAGATGTTATCCCAGCGTCTATTGAAGATGCATTTATTGCATCTCAATGGGAGTTATTGTGTGCGGAACATTTACCTGGGCATAATATTTATACTGTTTTACGTGAGAATATTATCAATAAAATTAAGCAAGATTATGATTTTATTTTTATTGATAGTGGTCCTCATCTTGATGCTTTTTTATCTAATGCAATCGCAGCAGCAGATATCTTAATGACGCCGGTACCACCTGCACAAGTTGATTTTCACTCAACATTAAAATATTTAACTCGCTTACCCGAGCTCATTGACTTGATAGAATCAACGGGGGTAAGCGTTAATTTGATCAGTAACATTGGGTTTATGTCTAAATTAGTCAATAAAACAGATCATAAATTATGCCATAGTTTAGCAAAGGAAATTTTTGGTGGAGATATGTTAGATGTTGCCTTGCCAAGACTCGATGGGTTTGAACGTTGCGGCGAATCATTTGACACGGTTGTTTCTGCTAATCCAGCCACATACATTGGCAGTGCTGAAGCGTTAAAAAGTGCAAAAATTGCTGCGGAAGACTTCTCTAAAGCTGTTTTTGATCGGGTGGAATTTCTTCGCATGAATAGAGGTTATTATGCAAACTAAAAGAAAAACTATCGGAAGAACGTTGAGTGCCTCAACGTTAACGCATTTAGCAACGGATCAAAAGCACTCACAACGTTTTATGCTTAAATCAGGTAAGTCAGCTATTTTTTATTTGACTGACATTCCTGCCGATGAATTAGCAGAGAAAACTTTTGTAAGGTTCTTAGTTAATGGTCGAGATCAAAACGCATTAACGCCAGAGTCACTAGCGGATATTACAAGAACCATTAAGTTACAACAATTTTTTCCTGCTATTGGTCACAAAATAAATGGAAAAATCGAAATTTTAGATGGCTCAAGACGACGTGCCGCTGCTTTATTATGTCATGTTGGATTATCTGTTTTAGTCACTGATTCAGAAATCAGTAATGATGATGCCAGGCAATTGGCTCTCGATATTCAAACTTCAAAAGAACATAACTTAAGAGAAGTTGGACTGCGGCTTTTAAAGTTACGAGAGAAGGGGATGTCACAAAAAGAAATTGCTCTTTTTGAGAATTTATCAGCGGCAAAGGTTACTCGAGCAATTCAAGCAGCTTCGGTAACAGATGACATTATTGCATTATTCCCTGTTCAATCTGAATTGTCTTATAGCGATTATAAATTACTGCTTACTATAGACCAACTCATTGATTCAAAAAAGCTTATTAAGCAAGACATCATTAATGACGTTAATGAAAGAATTGAAAGACTAATAGACATAAACAAAATAGCACCTGATGAGTTAAAGAAAACAATTTTAACTACATTAAAAAATATTACAGATCAGTTAGTCTCTAAAAATAAAAAAAATGAAGTGACAATAAAACAACTTTGGGGTTTTGAAGATAAGAATACTTATGCCAGAAAACGAGTAAAGGATCGAGGATTTAGTTACGAATTTAATCGTATGCCAAAACAATTACAGGAAAAACTAGATGAAACAATTCAAACTGTAATGCAGACGTATTTTGATAATATAAATAAAGAATAAAAGAAATTAAGCCTAAAGTGACCACGCTATAAGGTGGCAAGACATGGGATGTAACACACGAAATGTGCTGGGAACCCACAAATAGAAAACCCCTGTAATCTTCTCTATCTTGGCGGACTGAAAGATTATCAGGGGTCATCAGAACAATTCTGTTAGGGGTAATGTTGAACTCCTAATGGGGAGTATAGAATTATGCGCAAAAAAATTCAACTCCTTCCGTACAACATAAGTGCGGAGATGCATGTCTAATGAGACCTCAATTTCTGTAATTCCTTGTCCTGTCGGTAAAATTCATCGACATTACACACCAAAATTTTTAGGCGAATTACCTAAACTGGTGCCCGTACGTCGTTTTGCCGCGGCGTTAAAACGGCATGACTGGAATCGCAACCCGCATATTTACCAACTGCGTTATAGCCGAAAGCAGCGGATATCGGTGCGCTCAGAGCGTCGAGAAACCTTTGGTGCGTTAGCGATGGCAATGATTGCCTATGCGGATTACAACCCAGAAAGTGATGCATTATTCGAAGTGATGTGCTCAGTGGAGAAGTTGGCAGAGTTGTGTGGTCAACTGTATCGCTATGATAGTGGGCGTAAAAGTTACGACCCGATATTGCATGCACTGCGTGATTGGGAGCAAGCCAAACTCATTGTGATTGACCGCGATTTTGATATCGAAGCCAAGCAATACAAAGCGATGCGGATTTGGATACGTCCGGAGTTTTTTCATGGACTCGGTTTTTCACCGTTGGAGCTGCGGGGTGTGGTATCCAGCTTTAGTCGCTGGATGGAAAAGAAGGGATTAAAAGAGAGCTACCAAAAACGGTATGCGCAGCATGTGTTACGGCTCGCCCGTGCAAATGTGGCATCCCTCGATAATAAGCACAAGCTTCGCAACTTACTTAACAAGCTCAAAACACTTGTGATTGGGGAAGATGATGCACTCAAACAAGAGAAAAAACATTTAGCGAAGGCGTTGAAGGAAAAGAAAGCTTTAGCGCAAAGTACCCGCGCGCCAGAAAGTCCGGAGCATGCGGCATGGCGGCGTTTTGAAGCGTGGCGAGTGACACAACCGATAGCCGCGGTTATGGCATTTGAGCGTGAAATGAAAGCGTTATACCCGAGTATTCAAGGCCAGGCGATTTATCTTTACTATCTAGCGCATTTACCTGACGCCTAATCCTTCTTTTTAAATTACTGTCTTAATTGGCGGGGGTTCTGTTCACCCTAAATTTGGTTCTCTTATTTTTTAAGCGAAATTCTTGTCACTTTATGCTTCTCATTCATCCCGATAATGAAGGCACCAACAAATTCGTTCTTTATTTATCCCATTAACTTCGAATGTTGTTTTCTTCTCCAATTACCTTCGAAGGGTATTGGTCTTTTACAGTTAAATTCGTTTTTAGGTTCTGAACTAAACGACCTTATAAATAAGGAGTTGCGGCTCTGCTTTTTCAAGCCGCACGCTCTAAAGAGATAAAGTCAATAAAGCCTTCGCTTACAAGCCATAAATGGCTGTCGCTCAGAACATAGCTTCCGCACCGTGCCATTGCCCCCGTAAAGCTGGCCATAGGCCACCTTAACGCGCAGCTACAGCCGTTCATCGAGGCTACGCCTCTCGTCCGTCTCACTGCGTTTTTCAAAGGGGCAAGGAAATCAAATTATCGTTTTAATTTCACTAGGCTTAACTAGGACAGGGGATAGATAGGGGAATTAAACAACCTAATACCGCTAACGCGGGTCTCGACGGCCCTAACCTAATATTGTTCTCTGACACACTGTTTGCCGTCTACAGCCCTTCGGGCGGATGATGTCGGTAAGAGCTTTAAAAATATGAGGTCAATGTTGATAATGAAATAACATGCTAATAAATAAAAAAATAATTCAATAGTATCGTTAGATGAAATCTGTATAGGTTTCTAATGTAAAACTACAAATCAGGTCTATTAGATTAAATGATAATTAGAATTTAACTATGGTAGTTATAATGAAATTAATCATTTCATTAACCTATATATCTATATATTTCTTAATAAAGGTACATTAAATAATACAGAAAGTTACATTTTTAGAATCAAGTAACTTGTGAAATAATGTTTTAATTCGATAATATAACGTTATCATACT
>NZ_JBRFKD010000002.1:0-115084 GCF_053098325.1 Providencia sp. PROV_01
AAGTATGTGACTAAGGCGAAAGCGCGTAGCCAACACCCCTACAAATTGAAGTATGACGGGTATATGAAAAAAGGTACATTTTACCAACTAGAACAGACATCACCACATTCTGAACTTGAAGCCCATGAATGGCTAGCTTGTGAGCTTGCCGCTCAGATGTGGCGCAGTGGAAAGCGTGTTTTGATTGCTTGCGAAACACAACTACAGGCTGAAAAGATTGATGAGGCCCTTTGGCAGCGTGATCCACACCAGTTTGTCCCGCATAATTTGGCAGGGGAAGGCCCGCGTTATGGTGCACCGATTGAAATTTGCTGGCCGGCCAAAAGAGGCACAACACCTCGCGATATACTGATTAATTTACAAAATCAGTTCGCAGATTTTGCCACGGCTTTCCATGAAGTGATAGACTTCGTACCTATTGATGAAACTTTAAAACAGTTGGCGCGTGAACGGTATAAAACGTACCGTAGCGTCGGCTTCAATTTGACTATGGCGACGCCGCCAACTTACTGAATACAAAAAGATAATGGAAAAGAAACCAGATAGCCCAATGAATGAGCCCTCGCTCGATAAAACATATAACCCCGCAGAGATTGAGCAGTCACTGTATGCTCACTGGGAGAAAAGCGGTTATTTTAAACCTAATGGGGATACCACCCAAGACAGCTTCTGTGTCGTCATTCCGCCACCGAACGTCACTGGTAGCCTGCACATGGGGCATGCCTTCCAGCAAACTATCATGGATACCATGATCCGCTACCAGCGTATGCAAGGTAAAAATACCTTATGGCAAACGGGAACAGACCATGCGGGTATTGCAACTCAGATGGTCGTTGAGCGAAAAATTGCAGCCGAAGAAGGTAAAAACCGTCACGACTACGGCCGCGATGCGTTCATTGACAAAATCTGGGAATGGAAAGCGGAATCTGGCGGTACAATTTCACAACAAATGCGCCGTTTAGGCGACTCTGTTGATTGGGATCGCGAGCGTTTTACCATGGATGAAGGCTTATCTAAAGCTGTTAAAGAAGCATTCGTTCGTCTCTATAAAGAAAACTTAATTTATCGTGGCAAACGCTTAGTCAACTGGGACCCGAAACTGCACACGGCAATTTCTGACTTAGAAGTTGAAAACCGTGAAGTTAAAGGTTCTATGTGGCACCTGCGCTACCCACTGGCTGACGGTGCAAAAACCGCTGAAGGCAAAGACTACTTAGTGGTCGCGACCACTCGTCCTGAAACCATGCTAGGGGACACTGGTGTTGCAGTTAACCCTGAAGATCCACGCTATAAAGATTTAATTGGCAAAGAAATTATTCTGCCAATCGTTAACCGCCGTATCCCAATTGTGGGTGATGAACACGCCGACATGGAAAAAGGCACTGGTTGCGTGAAAATCACGCCAGCTCATGACTTTAATGACTATGAAGTCGGTAAACGCCATCAGTTAACGATGATTAACATGATGGACTTAGACGGTAACGTTCGTAACGAAGCAGAGGTTTTCGATACCAACGGTAACCCATCTACGGCTTATAGTTGCGAAATGCCAGAAGCGTATCGTGGGATGGAACGTTTCGCGGCTCGTAAAGCTATCGTGGCAGAGTTCGAACAACTTGGCCTGCTGGTTGAAGTAAAACCGCATGACTTAACAGTGCCTTACGGTGACCGTGGTGGCGTGGTTATTGAACCTATGCTGACCGACCAATGGTACGTGCGCACCGAGCCTTTAGCTCGTGATGCTATCAAGGCTGTTGAAGATGGCCGTATTCAGTTCGTTCCTCGTCAGTACGAAAACATGTATTTCTCTTGGATGCGTGATATTCAAGACTGGTGTATTTCTCGCCAACTTTGGTGGGGTCACCGCATTCCTGCATGGTATGACGAAAAAGGCAATGTCTATGTGGGTCGTGATGAAGACGAAGTCCGTCGTGAAAACAACTTAGGTGCAGATATCGCTCTGCGTCAAGATGATGACGTACTGGATACGTGGTTCTCTTCCGGTCTGTGGACATTCTCGACTCTCGGCTGGCCAGAAAATACCGATGCACTGAAAACCTTCCATCCAACAGATGTATTGGTCAGTGGCTTCGATATTATTTTCTTCTGGATCGCCCGTATGATCATGATGACCATGCATTTCATCAAAGATGAAAACGGTGAACCACAAGTACCATTTAAAACCGTTTACATGACAGGCTTGATCCGTGATGAAGAAGGCCAAAAAATGTCAAAATCCAAAGGGAACGTTATTGACCCACTGGATATGATTGACGGTATTTCTTTAGAAGACTTACTTGAAAAACGCACTGGCAACATGATGCAGCCGCAATTGGCTGAAAAAATTGCTAAACGTACTCGTAAAGAATATCCAGAAGGCATTGAAGCCCACGGTACTGACGCCCTACGCTTTACTTTAGCCGCATTAGCTTCAACAGGTCGTGACATCAACTGGGATATGAAACGTCTATCCGGTTACCGTAACTTCTGTAATAAATTATGGAATGCGAGCCGCTTCGTATTGATGAATACCGAAGGCCAAGATTGCGGCCAAAACGGCGGTGAAATGAGCTTCTCATTGGCTGACCGCTGGATCATGGCGCAATTTAATCAGACTGTAAAAGCTTACCGTGAAGCGTTAGATACTCACCGTTACGATATCGCAGCGGGTATTTTGTATGATTTCACATGGAATGAATTCTGTGACTGGTACTTAGAGCTGTCTAAACCTGCAGTTCATAAAGGTAATGAAGCGCAAGTTCGTGCAGCGCGTTTCACCCTGATCGAAGTGCTGGAAGGCTTATTGCGCCTTGCTCACCCAATCATTCCATTTATCACTGAGACTATCTGGCAACGAGTGAAAGTCGTTAAAGGTATTGACGCTGATACCATTATGTTGCAAGCGTTCCCTGAGTTCGATGCCGCTAAAGTCGATGAACTTGCGCTGAGTGACCTTGAGTGGATCAAAGAAGCGATTATTGCCGTTCGTAACATTCGTGCAGAAATGAATATTTCACCAGGTAAACCGCTCGATGTGATGCTGCGTGGTGCTTCTGCTGATGCAAAACGCCGTATCGAAGAAAACCAAAGCTTTATCAAATCAATGGCGCGTTTAGAAAGCATCCGCGTGCTATCTGAAGGCGAAGAAGCACCGGTTTCTGTCACCAAACTGGTTGGCGGTGCTGAGTTACTGATCCCAATGGCGGGTCTGGTTGATAAAGACGCGGAACTGGCTCGTTTAGATAAAGAGCTGGAAAAAGTGGTGAAAGAAATCGAAACCATTGAAAACAAACTGGCAAACGAAGGTTTTGTGAGCCGTGCGCCTGCTGCCGTTGTTGAAAAAGAGCGTGAACGCTTAACTGCCAATATTGAAGCAAAAGCTAAAATTGAAGCACAAAAAGTGACGATTGCCTCTTTGTAATCATTAAGCTTTAAGTATCTGTCCCTGACTCGTCGTTGATGAGTCAGGGCTTTTTTGTATTAGGGCATTGAAAATATTAAAAATGTGCCAATATCATACATATTGCGACTACCAATGCCGCAATGAAAAATATAATTAATACAAATAAAAGAGATGTTCCCATGACAACAGACACAAACCAAACCGTTAAAGTTCGTTTAATTCAACCTCAAGACAACCCTGGGATCGCCGCCGTTATTCGCGAAGTTTCCGCTGAACATGGCTTAACTGCGGACAAAGGCTTTGCCGTTGCTGACCCTATTTTAGATACCTTATTTGAGGTGTATAGCAAACCGCGCAGTGCTTACTGGGTAGTTGAAATGGATGGCAAAATTGTTGGCGGTGGCGGTGTTTCACAAGTTGCTGGTGGTGATAGCGAAACAGCAGAATTACAGAAAATGTATTTATCTTCAGTACTACGCGGCAAAGGCTTAGCGAAGCAAATCGTACTGATGTCTCTGGAGTTTGCTAAACAGCAAGGTTACACCCGTTGCTACCTAGAAACAACCAAAGAGCTCCAAGCGGCTATTAAGTTATATGAAAAATTAGGGTTTGAATTTATTGATGAACCGTTAGGAAATACGGGTCATAGTGACTGTGAAATTCGCATGTTAAAGGCATTATAATTCTACGCTAAACGAAAAAGGATAGTTTTTAGCTATCCTTTTATGCAGTTGCATGATGCGACTAATAATTAATGAACGCGATCTTCAGGGTCGATATCGTCACCGTCTTCGTCGTCATATTCTGCGTCTGGGTCTTCAAAATACGTGCCCCAACCATCATAGTTGATGCCCATTTTCTCAGCCAGCTTCATTAATTGTTCAACTTGTGCGTCAATCAGCTCTGCATTTAAAGCACTTTCACTGATCACATCGCAGCACATCAGGGTTTCACCCGTTTCAATTTCGAGTTCTTCCGCATCTGTGACTTCATAGCCTAGTTTAAAAGCTTCAACAGCCGCTTTTTCTAACAGTGCAAAGTTGTCAGCAGAGAAATGATGCTCAATCGCATACAATGCATCAGGATCGCTGCCATCTTCCAATAATTCTTCGATAATTAAGCGAGTTTCTTCGTACTGCGCATCCAATTCAGCTTTATCTACCATATCCACACCCCTTTTATTTCTTTGTCGCTCGTCTTTCTTTGCGCCATTCTCCCATACGGTTGACAGTGAAACCATATATTTAAAGATAATTTCTTTTGCGTTGGGGGTTGATTTTGAATTTTTATGAATATAAATTGAATATTAATTCAAAACAAAAAGGCTGCCAATTATGAACCCCCTATATAATAAACCTTTTCTAAGGTTACTAGATTTTACTTCTAGCGAAATTCATTCACTTTTAAAACTCTCTTCTTGGCTAAAATCAGAAAAAAAAGCCGGTACAGAACAGCCCCTCCTTTCAGGTAAAAACTTTGCGCTTATTTTTGAAAAAGATTCAACGCGGACACGCTGTGCATTTGAAGTTGGTGCATTTGACCAAGGCGCTAGAGTCACTTATTTAGGGCCTTCTGGTAGCCAAATCGGCCACAAAGAAACCATGAAAGATACTGCTCGAGTATTGGGCAGGATGTATGACGGTATTCAATACCGCGGATTCGCTCAAAACACAGTAGAACTCTTAGCCGCGCACTCGGGAGTGCCTGTATGGAATGGACTAACTAACGAATTCCATCCCACACAGTTATTAGCCGACCTGCTAACCATTCAAGAGCACCGACCAAATACACCATTATCTGAAATTAAATTTGCCTATTTAGGTGATGCACGCAATAACATGGGGAATTCGATGCTAGAAGCTGCTGCGCTTACAGGTTTAGATTTACGCCTTGTTGCGCCGAAAAGCTGCTGGCCAGAAGAAGAATTAGTGAATACTTGCCAAGCACTGGCTCAAAAAACGGGTGCGAAAATCACACTCACGGAAGATGTCGCCGAAGGTGTTAAAGATGCCGATTTTATCTATACCGACGTGTGGGTATCGATGGGAGAAGCCAAAGAAGTATGGGCACAGCGCATTAATTTATTAAAACCATACCAAGTGAATATGGATGTGATTAAGCTCACTGGCAACCCGAATGTTAAGTTCTTACACTGCTTACCTGCATTCCATAATGAAGACACCACATTGGGAGCGCAACTTGCTAAAGAATTCAATATGTTTGGTGGGTTAGAAGTCACGGAAGAAGTCTTTGAATCTCCTTACAGTATTGCCTTTGATCAAGCAGAAAACCGTTTACATACCATCAAAGCGGTAATGGTAGCGACATTAGCGCCAGAACTTCCTATTAATGTTTTTTAAATTCCTACCCTCAACTCAACCAAATGAGTTGAGGGTAACCTATCATTATGGACGTTCACCTTTCGCCAAACGCTGATTGATACAATCAATAACCGATGGCAAATCCGCTAACGTATCAATCACATAATGAGCACCAGCAGCATACAATTTCTCGGCGGCTTGTTGTTTTAACGAGTTAACCGTATCTACAGTCATCTCTTGATACTCTTCCCATGTTTTACCAAACTCATTACCCGAGATAGACAAACCAACACTCCACATCCCGGCATTACGTCCTTCTTCAATACCAGGAACAGCATCATCCACTTTAATACAAGCTGATACGGAGCCGATACCTAACTTAATCACGTTCTGAAGTGCCATCCAAGGCCCCGGTCGCCCACCCGCGGGAATATCATCGCTCGCGACCCAGTAGTCAGGTTGATAGCCCAACACCTTTGCTGCTGGAACTAACTTCTCCATCACGGCACGAGGGTAACCTGAACAAGAACCAATTTTAATGTTTTGGCTGCGTAATGTAGCAATTGTGTCGACAACTCCAGCGATTGGCGCAGCAAAGTCGACCACTTTAGCAATTTGCAATGGCATAAAGGCCGCATAGATTTTATCGATATCCTCACTACTCATTGAGCGGCCAAATTTCGCGTTCCATAAAGCGTCTACCTCAGGCAATTTACCCAGTGCTTCAATATGCTGCCATTTTCCTAGCCCCATAGGAATGCGCGCTTGAGCCAGTGTGATATCCATATCGAACACAGATTTAAATGCTTCAATGAAAATCTGAGTAGGCGCAAAAGAACCAAAATCAACAGTGGTACCCGCCCAATCAAGAATAACAGCTTCAATACGGTTCATTTCTTTCCCTTATTTTTCCCAGTAAATGGCTTTTTCTATTGCTACCAACAAGGCATCAATGTCTTTTTCATAAACTTCACCAATGTTTCCAATGCGGAAACAATCACTTTGCGAGACCTTGCCCGGATAAATGACAAAGCCTTGTGATTTTAAATTTTGATAAAATTGCTTGAATTGGTAATCAGGCGAATTTGGTGAGTAAAATGCGGTGATAATCGGCGAATGGAGACCATCTTCTAACAATGTGGTAAAACCCAATTGACGCATACCAACCACCAGCTTATGTTGATTTTGTCGATAACGTTGAAAACGCGCGGCTACGCCACCTTCTTGAGCTAACTCTTTAAGTGCTTGGGCAAATGCTAATACCGTATGGGTTGGAGAAGTAAAACGCCATTTACCATGGAAATCTTCCATACAGCGCCACTGCGCATACAAATCTAGCGATAATGAACGGGAACGCCCTTTACAGACTTCAAGTGCATCAGCACGAGCAATGACAAAAGCAAACCCCGGAACTCCCTGAATACACTTATTTGCCGAACTAATGAGAAAATCAATGTTAAGCTCAGCAATATCCATGGGAATTCCGCCAAAACTGCTCATTGCATCCACGATATAACATTTTTGATACTGTTTCGCTAACTTCGCGATTTTCTCTATCGGGTTTAAAATCCCAGTCGTGGTTTCACAATGTACCATCGCAATATGAGTGATTTGGTTATCTTGTTGTAATAACTGCTCGACCCGTTGCAGATCAGGCAAAGCCACTTCACCACAATCATAAACACAATGGGCAACACCTAAGCCTTGGGCCATTTGTGCCATTCGAGCACCATAGGCGCCATTACTGATAATCAAAACTTTCTCTTTATCGCCGATAGCACTACCTAAAACAGCTTCAACCGCATAGCTTCCACTTCCTTGAAGTAGTACCGATGAATACCCTGCGTTGGCCGTTGCCAGTGCCACTAATTGTTGGCGAATATGTTGTACAACGCCTAAATTGTAATCATCATCCCATGTGCAGCTATCAAACAACATGGCTTCCTTCACCGTTTTAGATGTCGTGAGCGGTCCCGGTGTTAATAGCAAATAATTATTGTTTGTCATTCAATTCACCTTTGGTCTATACCAGATTGCTATTATAATGGTCGTAGGCGACTCAAAAGGTCAAAGGAAAAGTGTGCGTGAAACAAAAAATTCATATAACTATGTATAATATGATTGAAACAATGATAGGAAATAACCATGAAATTATCAGCGGATGAAACCCCACAATACTTGCTTATCAAAGCCCAACTACAGGAAAGGATTCAAAATGGTTCGTTAAAATGTGGGGATAAACTCCCCTCTGAACGCGAACTTTGCGCCATTTTCAATACTACTCGCGTCACTATTCGCGAAAGTTTGGCGCAGTTAGAATCCAGTGGAGTCATTTACCGCTCTGAACGCCGCGGTTGGTTTGTCACACCTGAGCGCCTCTGGTTAGATCCAACCCAAAATACCAATTTCCATAAACTTTGCCTTGAACAAGGTCGCCAACCGAAGACAGTCTTACTGAATGGAAAAGTCATTCCCGTTCCTCTCGAAGCGATGACTCCCTTAAAACTTCAATCGTTTGAACAAATTTATTTACTCACCCGCCTACGTTTTGCTGATGACAGACCTGTTTGTTACTGTGAAAACCATTGCTTACCTGCTCGCGTTCCTGAGCTGCTACGTTACGATCTCAATGGCAGCCTAACGGAGGTATACGAAGCCCATTTCAATTTAATTTATACCAGCATGCATTTGTCTTTTTACCCAACAGCAATGCCGGCGCAAGCAGCACAAGCACTGGGGGTTACCGTTGGTCGTCCAGCCCTATTGTTGCAGCGCTTAAACTATGACCAACATGGCCGAATTTTAGATTATGATGTTGAGTACTGGCGTCATGATAGCTTGCGCATCGAAGTCGATACTTTGTGATTATTTCTGCCTATAGAAAATAATTTTAGCTATTTATCTGCATTTCATCTTTCTGTCATATAAACCCGTTAGCGTAAAAAACATCTGGTATATACCAGAATACATTTTACCTTAACAGGAGAAAACCATGAAACGCACCTACTTAGCTGGCCTATTAATGGCAACCCTTTGCTCTACCTCTGTTTTTGCTGCTGATGTTGTGACTGTTTACTCCGCTGATGGGCTTCACGATGGCAACAACAGTTGGTATAAAAATCAGTTCGAAGCATTTACCAAACAAACCGGTATCAAAGTACAGTATGTCGAAAGTGGTTCAGGGGCGATAGTTGAAAGGCTCGCTAAAGAGCGAACCAATCCACAAGCCGATGTGCTGATTACTGTTCCTCCCTTTATTCAACGTGCCGCAAAAAACCAGTTATTAGCTGAATTTACGCCAGAAAATGCAGCAAATATTCCTAATTCCAATCACTATTACACACCGTTAGTCAATAATTACCTGACCTTTATCTATAACGCTAAACTGCTTAAGTCTCCTCCTGAAAATTGGGACTCCCTACTCGATTCTCGCTTTAATAATAAACTGCAATATTCAACACCGGGACAAGCAGGGGACGGCACCGCAGTGATGTTACAAGTTTTCCACAGTTTTAATGGCAAAGATGCAGGGTTTGATTACCTCGGTAAATTGCAGGCTAATAACGTTGGCCCATCGGCCTCCACAGGTAAACTCACCGCACTTGTCAATAAAGGGGAACTGTATGTCGCTAATGGCGACTTACAAATGAATTTATCTCAAATGGCACGTAACCCGAATGTCCAAATTTTCTGGCCAAAAGATGCCAATGGGGAACGTAGTGCACTGGTTTTACCTTATGTTATCGGCTTAGTTAACAACGCCCCTGAAACAGAAAACGGCAAAAAGCTGATTAATTTCCTTTTAGATAAACCCTCACAAAGCCGGGTCAGTGAGCTTTCATGGGGAATGCCTGTTCGTTCAGATATCACACCATCTGATAAGCAATACCACACTGCTGTCCAAATGTTAGAAGGTGTGAAAACCTGGCAGCCTAATTGGAATGAAGTTGAAGTTTCCCTATCCGATGATATTTCACGTTGGCAAAAAGTCACTGATGGTGAGTAACTTGTGATGTTGATGAAACGAAAAGCCACTACTGCAATGCAGCAAAACGAGCACTCAGGGATCAAACTCGAGTCTTTGCGGGTGTCCTACCACAACAATGTGGTATTGAAACCCTTGGATCTCACTATCGACCCCGGTGAAATACTCGTCTTAATCGGCCCTTCAGGATCGGGGAAAACCACGGTATTACGTGCTATTGCCGGGTTTGCTCAACCTGATAGCGGGCGCATCTTATTAGGTGATATGGATATCACCCACCTTCCCCCCTACCAACGTGGACTTGGTATGGTTGTACAAAACTACGCATTATTTCCCCACATGAAAGTGGAAGAAAATGTGGCATTTGGCTTACGAGCTCAAAAACAACCTAAAGCACTCATTAATGAGCGAGTCGTTGAAGCCCTTAAAATCGTCGGAATGACGGATTACGCAACCCGCTACCCTCACCAACTTTCAGGAGGTCAGCAACAGCGAGTGGCGATTGCTAGAGCGATTGCCGTAAGGCCTCGTGTTCTGTTACTCGACGAACCACTTTCCGCGCTAGATGCGCAAATTCGCCATAATATGGTTGAAGAAATCGCCCGGTTACACCGTGAACTACCTGATTTAACCATTCTTTATGTGACCCATGACCAAACGGAAGCTCTCGCGCTTGGTGATAAAATTGGCATTATGAAAGATGGCTATTTAGTCGCACATGGTGAGAAAAATGCCTTATATCACTGCCCCCCCAACCGTTTTGCAGCTGAGTTTTTAGGCCGAGCCAATATTCTAGCCGCGACAGCACTTGGCTTTTCAACAACTCCCGGAAAAGTAAATGTCAGTTGTGGTGGAACATTGCTGGAAGCTCATACATTAGGTATGCGAGCTGGCACCCACAAATGGGTGTGTATCCGCCCACAACACATTACGCTAGTACAAAACGCCAATACCACCAATCAATTACAAGTCACATTAACGTCTATTCGTTGGCAGGGGGATTTAACGCATTTAATTTGTGATGTTGCGGGTGAAACCGTGAGTGTTGCCATCACCCATTTGGCCTCACCGCCTAAAATCGGCGATAAACTCACCTTATGGTTTTCACCAGTAGATACCGTTTTAATTGAGGAATAACATGTCACATATTAGCGTGCCAAAAGGTTCATCAATAACAATAAAGCCCATTTATTGGATATTACCGCCATTACTGGTGTTAGCTACGCTGTTTTTTTATCCCTTATTGTTGATAGCGCAACAAGCACTACAAAATGAGGCGGGAAAATGGGGGTTAGACGCATTTTGGAAACTTATTGAGTCAAAGCGCTTTATTAATGGGTTATGGAACACACTCTACATCGCCATTTTGGCCACTTTAGGTTGCCTTGTGATAGGTAGTATCTTATCACTGATCTTAGTGTTTATTCCTTTCCCGGGAAGTCGTTTTATCACGCAAGTGATTGATACTTTTATTGCTCTACCGACCTTTTTGATTACACTCGCTTTTACCTTCATTTATGGTTCTGCAGGGCTACTCAATGGCACCTTGATGGCATTGTTTGATTTCGAATTGCCGCCCGTTGAGTTCCTTTATTCAATTCATGGCGTGATCTTAGCAGAAATTACCGTTTTTACCCCTTTGGTGATGCGTCCCCTTATGGCGGCACTGCGCCAAATCGACAAGAGCCAATTAGAAGCCGCCAGTATTTTAGGCGCACATCCTGCACGGGTTATCGCGCAAGTTATTTTCCCTGCAGCACTTCCCGCTCTATTAGCAGGGGGTAGCCTGTGCCTGCTGTTAACCACCAATGAATTTGGCATCGTACTGTTTATCGGGGCGAAAGGCGTCAATACCTTACCGATGATGGTCTATAGCAAGGCAATATTAGAGTCAGATTATGCCGTAGCATGCATGATTGCCTTAATTAACATCTTGCTTTCACTCGGGTTATTTTTTCTCTACAGAATGGCAACCACTCGTCTTGGTGTAAGGAATTAATTATGTTGATTTGGTCTAAAAAAGGACGAGTTACTGCTACTATCATTGCCATCAGCTTATTTAGTTTATTGTTTTTACTGCCTTTAGTGATGATTTTAATGTCGAGTTTCAGCCGCCAATGGAATGGCATTTTGCCTTCAGGCTTTACTTTTGAACATTTTGTGAACGCATTTAGTGGGCCAGCTTGGGACGCCATGTTATCCAGCCTAGTGGTTGGTTTTAGTGCCAGTCTATTTGCGCTGTTTTGTGGGCTTTGGGCTGCGTTAGCATTAAGAAGACACAGTGGGAAAATACAAAAGTGGCTGAGTATTGCATTTTACCTCCCCAGCGCCATTCCTTCTGTTTCTATCGGGCTTGGGATCCTTGTGGCATTCAGCCAAGGCTATTTACAGATGAACGGCACCTTTTGGATTGTATTTAGTGCCCATTTTGTGTTGATTTCGGCTTTTACTTTTAGCAATGTTTCCACTGGCTTAGCACGTATTTCTCCCGATATAGAAAACGTAGCTTTTAGCTTAGGCGCTTCCCCTTGGTATCGTTTATGCCATGTGACCTTACCACTCTTGATGCCATGGATGATTTCAGCACTGGCATTAAGCCTCTCACTGTCTTTAGGGGAACTTGGCGCCACGATGATGTTATATCCCCCCGGCTGGGCGACATTACCTGTTTCAATTTTCAGTTTAACCGATAGAGGCAATATTTCAGATGGTTCGGCACTAACGATTGTATTAGTTTCGATTACATTATTACTAATGATGAAATTAGAGAAAGTAGCGAAAAGACTTGGGCAAAAATAAACGTTGTCATGCTAAATAGCCAAGTAAACTGCGCCTACTGGGCTATTTAGCTGCTTGTATGCTATTCCCACATATACTTATCTTTTTTTGTCCAGCCTTTAGACACCATGCATTCCAAGTAATAATTATTACGGGTGTCTTCATTGACATCAATCACATAGCTTTCCATAACTGGTGTTTGTTCTTTATAAGTTTTGTCTTTGCCACAATCATCATCTTTTTTGCATTTTTTTTCGACATAAGACATAACAGAGCGCTGCGCAACTTCATTTTTGATTGGGTACAAATGAAGGGCTTCAGGTTTACAAACTGCATTCGCCTCAGCTTGAGTGAATTTTGAACCGCCGGAAACAGGTACCCAAACAGATGAACAGCCAGAGAGAAGGAATGCCAATAGAATAAAAAGTCGTGATTTCATAATGATCATATTTAATTAAAAAGAAAAATTATCTTACTCGCACATAAAATAAGTGTAAATAAATGTACTGTATATTCAATCATGTGATTTAATTTTGGTTTAAAAAACACCAATACTCAGCGCATTCCCTATTGAGAGATACTATTTCTCCCATTTTTCAGTTAGTTCAAATATTCACCAAAACGCAAAAATAAAAAAAATGTATTTTTCTTTATGCAAACGCTTGCGTCATGGAATCAGATGCGTATAATGCGCCACAATTTGCCGGGAGAAACCATGAACGTTGCTGCTCTATTTTTTACAGAGAACACCTCCACTGCACTGCCTTCTGGCGGTCTGGACAGCCTGTTTTTCCCCTTCTTATTTATAAAAAAGCCCCTCAATGAGGGGCTTTTTTTTGGCCTATAGACCTAATATGTCTTGCTGACACAGGAGAACAACAATGCCGAACCCTTTATACCACCGCGATATCATCTCGATTAATGATTTAGACCGTTCAGATCTTGAATTAGTACTTAACGTCGCTGCTTCATTAAAAAAGCAGCCACAACCCGAGTTCCTAAAACATAAAGTTATCGCAAGCTGTTTCTTTGAGGCCTCGACACGCACGCGCTTGTCATTTGAAACAGCTATCCACCGTTTAGGCGCTTCTGTTGTTGGCTTTTCTGACAGCACCAACACCTCCCTCGGTAAAAAAGGGGAAACATTGGCCGATACTATCTCTGTTATCAGCCAATATGTGGATGCTATCGTCATGCGCCATCCGCAAGAAGGTGCCGCTCGCCTCGCTAGCCAGTTTGCAGGCCATATTCCTGTCATTAATGCAGGCGATGGCTCGAACCAGCATCCGACGCAAACATTACTCGACTTGTTTACTATCCAAGAAACGCAAGGCCGTTTAGAGAACCTACAAATTGCCATGGTTGGTGACTTAAAATATGGTAGAACCGTGCATTCTCTTACACAAGCACTGTCTAAATTTGAAGGTAATCACTTCTACTTTATTGCTCCCGAAGCGCTTTCAATGCCAAACCATATTCTGCACATCTTAGAAGAAAAAGGCGCAACCTACAGCCTGCACAATAACATTGATGAAGTGATGCCAGAACTCGACATTCTGTATATGACTCGCGTACAAAAAGAGCGTCTCGACCCTTCTGAATACGCGAATGTGAAAGCCCAATTTATTTTAAGTGCCGCTGACCTGCATTGTGCAAAACCGAATTTAAAAGTCTTACATCCATTACCTCGAGTTGATGAAATCGCGGTTGATGTAGATAGCACCCCATATGCTTATTATTTTCAACAAGCAGGCAATGGGATTTATGCAAGGCAAGCATTGCTATCACTGGTTTTAAATAAAGAATTGGCTATCTGAGGAGGAAATCATCATGACACACGACCATAAATTACAAGTTGAAGCAATCAGCCACGGTACAGTGATTGACCACATTCCTGCTCAAATTGGCTTCAAATTACTCAAACTGTTCAAACTGACCAAAACGGATGAGCGCATCACCATTGGTTTAAATTTACCTTCAAGCAACTTAGGCAAGAAAGATATTATCAAAATTGAAAATACCTTTTTAACTCCTGAGCAAGCTAACCAATTAGCTATGTATGCCCCTGAAGCCACTGTGAATCGCATTGAAGATTACCAAGTGGTCGAAAAGCTTGAACTCACACTGCCTCAGTATATCGACAATGTGTTAATTTGCCCAAATAGCAACTGTATTAGCCATAATGAGCCCGTATCAAGCAGTTTCCGAGTGAAAAAAATCGGCAAAGAAGTCGCACTGACGTGTAAATTCTGCGAAAAAGAGTTCGATAGAGACGCTGTGATCAATAACCAGTAGGTTGTTTTTGCGTAGACTGCGGTGTTGTCTAGGTGCAATCCATGTTTATAATAGCGCCTAATACCCCATAAAGTTATACTCAAAGTCACACCAAGCCACAAACACTGCTGTGGCTTGCCACATGATGAGTATTTTCTCTTTACGTGATGAAACGGAGTAGTTATGTCATACGAAATCAATACAGAAAACGCACCAGCAGCGATCGGTCCTTACGTTCAAGGCGTAGATTTGGGTAGTATGGTTATCACATCAGGTCAAATCCCTGTTGACCCTAAAACCGGTGAAGTGCCTGAAGATATCGCAGCACAAACTCGCCAATCACTGGCTAACGTAAAAGCAATTTTAGAAAAAGCTGGCTTAAGTGCGGCTAATATCGTGAAAACAACGGTATTTGTAAAAGATTTAAATGACTTCGCGACAGTGAATGCCACCTATGAAGAGTTTTTCAAGCAACATAATGCACCATTCCCAGCTCGCTCTTGTGTTGAAGTTGCTCGTCTGCCAAAAGACGTAAAAATTGAAATCGAAGCAATCGCAGTACGTAAATAACGATTAGTTCGAGCCAAACACCCCATGCTTTGAGTGGGGTGTCTTTATTTTTCCCGCTGATTTTGTCACCCCAAACGTATTACCGTCCTCATAAAACTTCCCGATTGTACACTATAACTCTACTTTTCCCGTTTTCCGCTGATGGAAATTCGATTACACACACTTTATTTGCATGATTAAAATGAATCCTAGTAACTGAAAAGATTTATTTCCTCTGCGCTTTTGATCTTCATACAAATTATTTTTTTCTTTGTTTTAAATCAAATGTTAGCGATCTAAATAAAAGCAATATCCCACATATTGTGCTTTAATTACACCAATTGACACAACATATAGTATTTATTCACATTTTATCCACAGATTAGTACCCGTGATAAACATGGCGAATAGCTGAAGTCGTATTGTGGATAACTTAACAAGGAGAATGCCCGTGGGAACGGTTGTTATTAAAAGAGATGGTTGTCAGGTCGGTTTTGACCTTCCACGAATTCAGGAAGCCGTTAAACGCGCAGCGGCTGCTGTGAATGTTAAGGATGACGATTATTGTCTTCAGGTTGCTTCTGTCGTCACAGAACAACTTTGCAGCCGTGACCGAGTGGATATCGCTGACATTCAAGATGCGGTTGAAGACCAACTAATGGCCGGGCCTTATAAAGACTTAGCTCGTGCTTATATTGAATATCGCCACGATAGAGACAGCGAACGTGAAAAACGCAGCCAATTGACTCATGACATTCGTGGGCTAATCGAACAAAGTAACGTCTCTTTACTCAATGAAAATGCCAATAAAGACAGTAAAGTGATCCCGACACAACGCGATTTACTCGCGGGTATTGTCGCTAAACACTATGCAAAACAGCATATTTTACCAAGAGATGTCGTTATCGCACACGAACGCGGTGAAATTCACTATCATGACCTCGACTATGCTCCCTTCTTTCCAATGTTTAACTGTATGTTAATTGACCTTGAAGGCATGTTAACTAACGGGTTTAAAATGGGAAATGCCGAAATAGAGCCGCCAAAGTCTATTTCAACCGCAACAGCCGTTACTGCACAAATTATTGCCCAAGTTGCAAGCCATATTTATGGGGGCACAACCATTAACCGTATTGACGAAATTTTAGCGCCATATGTGGCAATTAGCTTCGAAAAACACCTAAACGTCGCCAAAGAATGGGGAATTGCAGACGCAGAGGGTTATGCACACAGCCGCACCGATAAAGAGTGTTACGACGCCTTTCAATCTTTAGAGTATGAAGTTAATACACTTCACACTGCGAATGGCCAAACCCCATTTGTCACCTTTGGTTTTGGCCTTGGAACCTCTAAAGAAGCACGATTAATTCAGCAATCTATTCTGAAAAACCGCATTGCGGGCCTTGGCAAAAATCGTAAAACGGCGGTTTTCCCTAAGCTCGTATTCGCAATTAAAGATGGCCTAAACCATAAATTGGGTGACCCTAATTACGACATAAAACAACTCGCTTTAGAGTGTGCCAGTAAGCGCATGTACCCCGATATTCTTAACTACGACCGTGTCGTTGATGTTACTGGATCATTTAAAACGCCGATGGGCTGCCGCAGTTTCCTGGGGATCTATGAAGAAAATGGGCAACAAATTCACGATGGGCGCAACAATTTAGGCGTTATTAGCCTCAATTTGCCTCGTATTGCTATCGAAGCACAGGGCAGCGAAGATGCGTTTTGGGCATTACTGGATGAACGTTTAGCCATTGCCAAAAAAGCCTTAATGACTCGCATTGCCCGTTTAGAAACCGTAAAAGCGCGTGTTGCCCCAATTTTGTATATGGAAGGCGCCTGCGGAGTTCGCTTAAAAGCGGATGACAACGTTGCTGAGATCTTCAAAAATGGTCGCGCGTCCATTTCGTTAGGTTACATTGGGTTGCATGAAACCATCAATGCACTTTTTGGCACACAAACCCATGTCTATGATGACGAAAAATTACGTGAAAAAGCTGTCGAAATTGTCAACCACTTACGCCAAGCCACTGATGAATGGAAAGCCCAAACAGGCTATGGTTTCAGTTTATACAGCACACCAAGTGAAAACCTATGTGACCGCTTCTGCCGTCTCGATACCGCTGAATTTGGTGTGATACCAGGTGTTACCGACAAAGGTTACTATACAAACAGCTTCCATCTAGATGTTGAAAAACAGGTGAATCCTTACGATAAAATTGATTTTGAAGCGCCTTACCCTGCACTCGCGAATGGCGGTTTTATCTGTTATGGCGAATATCCAAACTTACAACATAATGTTAGAGCCTTAGAAGACGTGTGGGACTACAGCTATCAACATGTGCCTTATTATGGTACTAACACACCCATTGATGAGTGTTATGAATGCGGTTTTTCCGGTGAGTTTTCCTGCACCAGCAAAGGCTTTACCTGCCCTGCTTGTGGTAACCATGATACTAACCGAGTTTCGGTTATCCGCCGTGTGTGTGGCTATTTAGGCAGCCCAGATGCAAGACCATTTAATGCAGGTAAACAAGAAGAAGTAAAACGCCGTATTAAGCATTTAGGTAACGGTCAAATAGGTTAATACTATGAATTATCACCAATATTATCCTGTTGATGTCGTCAATGGCCCCGGAACTCGCTGTACACTGTTTGTGGCAGGGTGTGTTCATCAATGCCGTGGTTGTTACAATCAAAGTACATGGCGAGTTGATTCAGGTGTGCCATTCACCCAAGAAATGGAAGATCAAATTATCCAAGATTTGCAAGACACGCGTATTCGTCGACAGGGTTTGTCCCTGTCGGGCGGAGACCCGCTACACCCAGCCAACTTGCCTGCGGTGCTCAAGTTGGTTAAACGCGTAAAAGCCGTTTGCCCAGATAAGGATATTTGGTTATGGACAGGATACATATTGAGTGATTTGACGCTTGAACAACAAAAAGTGGTGAGTTTAGTTAATACCGTAATTGACGGTAAATTTGAACAGGATTTACATGACCCACGCTTAATTTGGCGCGGTAGCTCCAATCAAGTGATCCACAAATTGCGTTAAATTTGGCATTCCCAATGTAGTTTGGTACCAAAACCTAATTTGTTATCGACCATTTTGACATTCCGCAAGTGAAGCTGCCAAACAGGCAGTTTCGCTACTAATGCCACAGGGAAACGACGACAGTAAAAACCGCGGGCAAGCCGTTCTTCCTCACCTTCTAATATTTTAATTTCACCTGTAAATTGAATACCTTGTATTGCATTAACGGCTTTGGTTTGCGCTGATATTGTGCCAGCCACTTGCGGGTTAGCCACCATCAATTGCCCATGCCTTGAATTCGCGTCTGTCATTAAAACCAGGCACATCGTTTTCGCATCAAATGCATAGTAACAACTGGCAGGCCAGATATCATTGTTATGGTGAGTAAAAAGAGAGAAAACGTGTTGGCGGGCAATATAGCGCTGGATGTGCTTTAAAGTTTGTTCAGGCGTCATAGCGGTTTCCATGTAAACCCGTTCAGAACAAGCTTTTGGGGGATTCCCCTTAAGCTTGCTTAAACCGTTCTGAACGTAGGCATAAAATTCGCTATTACTATACTCTAACTAGCT
The DNA here is from genome assembly GCF_053098325.1 of Providencia sp. PROV_01. Classification (NCBI taxonomy): domain Bacteria; kingdom Pseudomonadati; phylum Pseudomonadota; class Gammaproteobacteria; order Enterobacterales; family Morganellaceae; genus Providencia; species Providencia sp. PROV_01. Next base: position 18,918 of record NZ_JBRFKD010000002.1, read on the forward strand.
GAAATATTAACCTAAATATTTTTAGGCCTATACGCCAACTAAATTCGAGTCATTACTCTAAATAATTGGAGTTGTAGCTAGGCGGCAAGTGAACGAGGCGCTAGGAGCATACATAAGTATGTGACTAGTGCGAATGAACGCGGCCAACAACGCTACGGCTCGAAGTATGACGAGTAAATATGACGAATAAATTTATTTATAGATAGCCGCGGTACCATTCATTGAGTTTTCACCACCAGCAGAAATCACACGGAATGAAGTTGCACCAGCTTCATCAGCTTTTTTGGCTAATTGTGCGGTCAGGTCATTGACACTCACTGCACCTGTTACTGAGACATAACCCGCAGCTGGCTGACTAGTATGTTGAACTTCTTCAGCAGCCATTGAACCGAATGATGCAGCACCTAAAGCTAAAGCAGCAGCAAATAATGTTGATTTTTTCATTGTATATTCCTTCTTGTAAACTTGATTTTTAGTTGGGATTTTTACTGTCCCTCCGTGATATGGATCATATTATGCGCTTTAGTTTGAAAAGAAAATTAGCTAATTTTGCTATAGTTATTCAAATAATTTGAATCATAACTTAGATTGAGGTTACAAATTTGTGACAGTTTCATATCATTTTTTATTTAAATTTTAATATGTTATAAATATCTTACTTAACGAATATATTCGTTGTTCACCCAATATTTTTCCCTTATAAATCAGCACAGAATGATAAAAACAACACTAAATAATAGCCAATTAGAACAAAATGACTGGTATCTTTACTTGGTGAGAGAGAAAAATAACGCCTTGTATTGTGGTATCACCACCAATGTGCAACGTCGTTTTGAGCAACATAAAGCAGGAACAGGGGCAAAAGCATTGAAAGGGAAAATGCCACTGACATTAGCATTCTCGTGTTTTATTGGTTCTCGTTCAGCAGCGTCGAAAATAGAATATCAAGTTAAGCAACTGAATAAAAAAACAAAAGAAAGGCTGGTCATAGACCAGCCCGATGACTTAGTTAACTACTTAGCTAACTATAAATTATTGAAGTGTGAAGAGTAAGTCACCAAACCTTGGTGTTCTCCAATTTCACCATTCTCTAAGCCACAAACCAAAAAATGAGCTTGTTGTTCAGGCCATTGGCAGCTTATACCGTGACTTGCAGCGGGTTCAAAACCGAAGCGCGAATAGTAGAGTTCATCCCCCAGTACAACGACTGCACCATAACCAAACTCATTGAGGCTATCTAACCCTTCATAGACCAGTTTTTCTGCAATCCCTTGGCCTTGATGCGCTTTATTTACCGCTAATGGTGCAAGGCCAACCCATTGCACGTCTTCATCGTTAACGTCGACAGGCGTGAAGCCTACATAGCCAATCACTTCACCATCATCATTTGTTGCCACAACCCCGAGAGTTAGCAAACCATCCTCACGTAAATGTTGAACAAGATTAGCTTCTGCTTCAGTTGGAAACGTTTCACGCAATAATTTATCAATACCCATTGCGTCGACAGGGATTTCAACTCGAATTAGCATGAAGTTAACGCAGGCGACTTATGCTCTACGTCCTCACTTTCATGCACGGTTTTAATTACATCAGCCAATTGTAATAAAGCAAAACGCAACGGAGCTGGCATATTTTCGAGTTCAAAAGCATCCATTAAGTTTTTCACATAGAGGCCAAGCTCTGTATCCCCTTCAATCACCAACCTACGTTGGAAAAAGAGCGTATCAGGGTCTTCTTTACGCGCGGCGATCAGTACTAGATCATTCGCATTACCACTCACACTAACATCAGCCTCTGCATGCTGTTTGACGGACAGTTGGCCACCTTGCAAACTGATAAACCAGACTAACGCTAAGTCACGAACTTCAACCTTTAGCCATTTGTCTTCGAGAAAATCAAGTTCCCCTTCTTTCACTGATTCACGAAATTGCCAGCTTAGTAATTGCTCAAGAACTTGGCGCTGCAATGCGAATGGGGTTACTTTTAAAGGCAGTTTCAAAAATGAAGGGCCTTTCGTGATGAGTTGAGAACGAATTTTACCTAACACAGTACTGACTCCCGTAGTAATTGTCTGCCCGTTTTCGTGTAACTACTTAACAGCAGTAGCAGCTCGAATTATTTAGGGTAACATATTGCATATTTAGACGATTAAATTTTCGACGCTAATAACCCCATTTATTGAAGCCATTAACCTAACATTTGACTCACGATAAGTTATCTTGCCAAAAAATGTTATTATTGGCTTGATCCTATATCAATTTTTGCCCATCCCGCCAATATTTATTTCTCACTTCCCATGGATAAAAAATCATCCCTAATTACCTATCCGTTCCAATAAACGATCAAAAACTAGTCATAAATAATTCATATACCCTATTTATAAAACTTATCCTCTTTCATTTGGTAAAGTTGCTTTATTACCCACCAGCCCCCTTATTTCCCTAACGACCTTAATTAACGAATACTGATATCCATTAACAATTTCTCTGCTCTAAATCAAAATCTATAACAGTTCTGTTGACTAGAATGTCAGCTGTTAAATTTTACACAGGGATAGGACAATGGAATTACTCTGCCCCGCAGGGAATTTGCCCGCTTTAAAAGCGGCGGTCGATAACGGCGCTGATGCCGTTTATATTGGACTAAAAAATGATACCAATGCACGGCATTTCGCAGGACTTAATTTTACTGAAAAAAAACTGCATGAAGCTGAGCGTTATATCCATAACCGTAAACGAAAATTACATATTGCGATTAATACGTTTGCACATCCTAATGGTTACGAACGTTGGCAAAACTCCGTCGATCTTGCCGCAGATCTTGGTGCTGATGCCTTGATCTTAGCCGATATTGCCATGTTAGAGTACGCTGCAAATAAATACCCACATATTGAAAGGCACGTTTCTGTCCAAGCCTCAGCGACCAATACTGAAGCCATCCGCTTCTATGAACGTAATTTCCAAGTCCACCGCGTTGTCCTTCCACGTGTGCTATCTATTCACCAAGTAAAACAATTAGCCAAAAATAGCTCTGTGCCACTGGAAGTGTTTGCTTTTGGTAGTTTATGTATCATGGCTGAAGGGCGCTGCTATCTGTCTTCTTATCTCACAGGTGAGTCACCAAATACGGTAGGCGCATGCTCTCCAGCCCGTTTTGTTCGTTGGCAACAAACGGAAGAAGGAATGGAATCACGCCTCAATAATGTGTTGATAGACCGTTACCAAAAAGATGAAAATGCAGGCTACCCAACGCTATGTAAAGGACGTTATCTTGTCGATGAACAGAAATATCATGTCCTTGAAGAGCCTACCAGCCTCAACACCATTGAATTATTACCTGAACTGATGGCAGCAAATATTGCCTCTGTCAAAATTGAAGGCCGCCAGCGCAGTCCTGCTTATGTGACTGAAGTGACGCGTATTTGGCGCCAAGCCATCGACCGCTTCAAATCCAACCCTAACAATTTTGTCACTGACCCGAAATGGCTAAAAGCGTTAGGTGGGCTGTCTGAAGGAAGCCAAACCACATTGGGTGCCTATCATCGTAAATGGCAGTAATTTAAAAGGTAAATATCATGCAGTACTCGTTAGGATCTATTCTTTATTACTGGCCAAAACAAACGCTGGAAGATTTTTATCAACACGCCATGCAAAGCGACGCTGATATTATTTATCTCGGTGAGACGGTGTGTAGTAAACGCCGAGAAATGAAGCCCAATGACTGGATAGAACTCGCACAACAACTCGCCAAGAGTGGCAAACAAATTGTTCTGAGTACCCTTGCTCTTCTTCAAGCTCCTTCCGAACTTAAAGAAATCAGCAAATTAGTTGATAATGGCGAGTTTCTCGTTGAAGCCCATGATTTTGGTGTGATCAACATGTTAGTCGAAAGAAACCTTCCTTTTGTCGCTGGTCACGGTTTGAATTGCTATAACGCACAAACCTTAAATATTCTGTTACGCCAAGGTATGGTGCGCTGGTGTATGCCTGTAGAGTTATCGCGTGACTGGCTGGTTAATTTGCTAAATCAGTGCGATGACATCGGTATTCGTGGCAAATTTGATGTTGAAGTAATGAGCTACGGTCACTTACCACTTGCCTATTCCGCACGCTGCTTTACTGCGCGCTCTGAAAATAAGCAAAAAGACGAATGCGAAACTTGTTGTATAAACTACCCACAAGGGCGCAAGGTGCTTTCTCAGGAACATCAGCAGGTATTTACGTTGAATGGTATTCAAACGCTCAGTGGTGCTTGCTATAACCTTGGCAATGACCTGTATTCAATGCATGACCTTGTGGATATTGTACGCATATCCCCTGAAGGTATTGAGTCACTTGAGATATTCAAGCAATTTAAAGCGAATGAAAATGGGGATATTCCATTGAATATTTCAGATAAAAATTGCAATGGTTATTGGCGACAAATTGCAGGATTGTCGATGGTGCCTTAAATCAATTACCCACCTTATAACCACCTATCCTCAGGTACAATGCATTTGCATTACACTGAGGATAGACTGGAAAGTTTTGAGGTAAATAAAATGATTGATATAGACCCAAGCACCGTGTCTTTACGTGCAAAATCCCACCTTACCGAATGCAGCCAAACAACTATCCCTGCGGCTATACGTGATGCCTATCAAGTATTTGCCTCAATGCTAAGTACAGGTAGCCCTCCTGATGACTGGGAAACCTTAAGCCAAGAAGCAAAAATGGCAACAAAAGCCGTTGATCCCAACTCAGCAATAGGTTTCCTACTCAAAAATAACGGTTAATGCCGATGCCTGCGCCAACGGTTAAACATATGGCTAATATGGCGTAATTCTCCATCTCGGAGCATACCAATGAATACCCCAATAACCGTGTAAATAACGCCTAAAATCAACATCATCACGATATCCATAAGTACATCACTAAACGGTAATCCCATTTGGTTAAGGCCTGCCATGGCGTTTGTAGCCCATGTAGATGGTAATGCAGAGGCAATCATACGTACCCAATCAGGCATCGCCTGTAGTGGCCAAATCGTGCCTGACATATAAAACACCGGGGTGGTAATAAATGCCAAAGTTAAGTAAATCATTTCAACACTGCGCAAACATTCCGTCACTAACTTGCCAAGCCCTAAAACAGCCAATAGGAATGGGAACGTGAACATCCAAATTACATACAATGGCGCTTCTTGTCGGTAGCCCAATACCCATGGCCAAAGCGCGAAAAATACAGTGGATAAAAATAACCAGATCGGAATTAAAGCAGATAACGCCCCTAAATAAACGGCTAATGGCGGCTTTCCTTTAGGCGTAGAACGCACCGCGATACTGACTCGTACACAGGCAATCAGTAAGGAGTGCTGCAATAACATCACCAATAAGCCAGGAAAAACGATCGCTGCAAAGCTGATCCCTGGGTTATACAATGGCTCAGTTTCACTGCGGATAGGGGTAATAATCACTTTAGCCTGCTCTTGGCTATAACCTGCTTTAGTGAGTAATTGGGTGTTATAAGCATTGAGCAGGGTTTGGTAGGCTTTTGATAACTCTTGCTGAATTTGCCCACTCGCTAGCCGGTTGGTTCCATCTCCATACACTGGCACCGTGATATTTTTACCGCTCAGTAAATGTTGTTGGAAATCCGTTGGAATGATAATTATCGCGAATAGTTTTCTCGCGATCATATCTTGACGCGCTTGGGCAAGGTTATCATAACTTTGCAATTCCACTTTCGGTGTCGCATCGAGGTCACGGATTAACTCGCGGCTTGCTGTGCTGTGATCCATATCAATCACAGCAACAGGTAAATCCCAAAGAACGGGCTTTGCATAAACTAAGCTCATGACGCACAGAGAAACCAACAATAATAGCCACATCGGTTTTTCCAGCATTCCCAGTAGCACTTTACGAAAGGTTGCAAAATAAATAGCCATCAGACAACCCCTCCTTGGTTTTCTAACCGTTTGACTAAACGCTTACGAATTAAAAAGCCAATGACAAATGGGTAAATCAATAAGAATAGACACACTTGAACAATGCGAGCAAAGGAAATCTCCCGCAAGAAAATATCAAACATGGCATTTAACGTATGTGTAAGTGGTTCAATATTCGAAATAATTTGTGCAGGCAATATCATTGACAGTTCCGGTACCGCCATACCCGAAAAGGCCAAAGCGATACTCACCAGCATCCCTATCAAGCTATACGCCATAATGGCACTTGAGGTAAAACTAAACAGCAATAAACCAATACTCTGCGCTGCTATGACATAGAAAAACCCTAATATAATCATATACAACGGGTTTCCTACCACTTTAGCATCAAAAATAGTAACTAATGCCGCAATCTCTACAGCAAGTAATATACTGAAAAATAAGGTATAAGGGGCTAACTTCCCAAGTAACGCCATCACAAACGGTTTAACACTTTGTAAGGTAGAACCTCGTGACATCGTATAGATTGTTGCGGTAACAACAAACAGCTGGAGCATATGAATGGTTGCAGCAAACTGCTGATAATAAATATAACTACCGCTCGGGTTAAATAAACTGTCATAAGAAAGTGTCACTTGGGCTAACGGAGGCAACGCCTTTCCCATTGACTTGGCCATTTCTTGGCGATACTTCGCATTCAGCTCTGCCACTAACCCACTAAAATCTTGAATCGCATAACTGCCTGATGCATAGAAGAGCGCATTATAATACATACGTAGCTCAGGTTGACGCCCCCGTAAGACATCTTCTTCGAAGTTATGAGGAATGTACAATAACGCGTAATCTTTTGAACTACCGAGTCTTTTTAATGATGTACTGAGATTGTCATCAATGGTTTTCACATCCGCATGTGAACCCGCATCGAGGTCACGAATAATTTGCCGAGACACTGGGCTATGGTTATTGTCCACCACAGAAACGGGTAAATCCATCAATGTCCCCTCTGAAAAGTTAGCACTAACTAACGTAAACAGCATTAATGGAAACAGCCAGCTTAACCAATGAAAAACAGGGCTACGAATAGCCATTTGGGTTTCACGGCTAAAGGCGTGCTCAAAACCGTGCCAAGCGAACTTAAATTTCATGGCAACACCTTTTACTTATCCCAGTGCCATAATACACTCATACCAGGCCTTAGCCCTTCAATCGGCTCTACAGGGTATAAACGAATTTCAAATGTTTTTAAATCGAAGTCACCGGTTGCACGTGTCGCTCGTTTTGTCGCATAGTCACCTTTCGGTGCGATATAGCGAACCTCAGCCTCAATTAACTTATTCCCCAAGGCAGGCACATCAAGTTGCACTTTGTCGCCTTTTTTCACATCAACTAAAATATCTTCACGCAAGTTATAGACAAAATAAGCTTGAGGAAGTCGAATTAATGAAATTAAAGGACTACCGGCATTGAAAAGTTCACCTATTTCAGCAGGAATAGGGCCAACTTCGCCATCTACAGGGGCTTTTACTTGCAAGTCATCAATTTGTACTTGGATTTCAGCAAGTTTATGTTCTGCTTGTTGTAATGCCGCTTCATATTGTTGGCGTTGCTCTATACGGTCACCATGTAAGCCCTCATCTAAGCGCGCTTTTGCACTTTGCACTTGCGAAAAAGCCACATCTTTGGCTTTACGTGCATTATCAAGCTCATTCGCGGAAACATACCCTTTACCTTTCAAATTACTCAAACGAGCATATTCACGAGACGCATTTTGATATTGAGAATTGGCTTGTGATAATGAGGCTTGTAAATCGCGGATGGTTTCAACACGAGTCCCATTCATGGATTGTTCTAGTTGCGCTTTTGCTTGGTCTCTCGCGGATTTCGATGCCTCATATTGCGCTTGCAGTTCTGGGCTCTCTAGAGTTATCAGTAATTGCCCTTGTTTGACATCATCGCCACGCTCTACGTGGCGTTCTATCACTCGTCCTTTTGCCTTCGAGGTGACGATTACCTCGGGTGCATCCACCTCTCCCTGTAACAATAAATATTGGTTATGGGAATGAAAAAGTGCCGCTGCTGCGATTAAGATAAGCATCAGCAAAATCAGTGCTATTGTTCTTTTTTTCATTATTTATGTGAACCTTAAATAATAACGGGGGAAACTATCATCCCTAGAGTATGACAAGAAAGTTAAATACAGCGTTAATAAATTCGTGCGCAAGATCACGAAAAGGTAGGACATTGACTAATATTGAAGCGATTTCTACCTTATGTCAAATAATGATGAGTGCACTTTTCTCAAATGCCGATTACTTAGCCAATGACTTACGGTATAATGACTAGCCAAATAAATACTAAAAATAGATAACAATAGTAAATAACTCAACCCCAAATAAGAATCCCACAACGTGAACACGACGAGCCATGCTCTAAATAATTCGCGATGTGGGTAGGCGGCAAGCGAGACTATCTTGGGAAGCATACATCAGCATGTGACCCGAGTAGGCGAGAGCAGCCAACACCCCCACAACGTGAAACATAACGAGCCATGCTCTAAATAATTCGCGATGTGGGTAGGCGACGAGGAAGCGAGACCCTAGGAGCATACATCAGTATGTGACTAGGGCGAGATGACGAAGTCAACACCCCCACATCACGAATTATGACGAGCATGTACGAATTTGATTTAATATTACTCCTACTCCAGCAAATGTGTGTCTACCTCGTTATTGCTTGGGCGCTTAGCCGCACACCATTAGTTATCCCTCTTCTGAAGGTGACCATCCGCTTACCGCATAAAGTCATGTGCTACCTGATTTTCTCGGTATTTTGCATTATCGGTACTTATTTTGGTTTGCATATCAATGATTCTATTGCCAATACTCGCGCTATTGGAGCCGTACTTGGCGGCCTATTAGGCGGCCCTGTGGTCGGCTTTGCTGTCGGTTTCACTGGTGGGCTGCATCGTTATTCATTAGGAGGGATGAGCGCCTTTGCTTGTATGGTCTCGACCATTGTTGAAGGATTGATTGGCGGGTTAGTTCATCGTTACTTTATGAAACGTGGCGAAATTAATAAAATTTTTAATCCTATGATTGCCAGTTGTGTCACTTTTATCGCTGAAATCATACAGATGCTAATTATTTTATTGCTGGCGAAACCTTTCGATGAAGCGCTAGAACTCGTTAAAAATATCGCTGCACCGATGGTGATCGCGAATACTATTGGTGCGGCAATGTTTATTCGAATTTTACTCGACCGCCGTGCGATTGTTGAGAAATACACTACCGCGTTCTCTGCTCAGGCACTAAAAATTGCTTTAACGACTGAAGGGATTCTGCGTAAAGGCTTTAATGCTGACAACAGCATGAAGGTCGCTAAGATTATTTATCAAGAGTTAGAAATTGGTGCTGTCGCCATTACAGATCGTGAAAAAATACTCGCGTTTATTGGCATTGGCGCTGACCACCATCGACCCGGGACACCGATTTCGTCAAGCCAATCAAGGCAAGCTATTGAGAATAATGAAGTCGTCTATGCTGACGGCAATGAGACTCCGTATAAATGCTCATTAAGCCCCACCTGTAAACTCGGCTCTGCGTTAGTGATCCCATTACGCGGAGAAAACGAAAAAGTGATTGGTACCATTAAACTGTATGAAGCGAAAAATAGCCTGTTTAGTTCCATAAACCGTACTCTCGGTGAAGGAATTGCCAGCTTGTTTTCTGCACAAATTTTAGCGGGCCAATATGAACGCAACAAACAATCATTGTTGCAATCCGAAGTTAAGCTGCTTCACGCTCAAGTAAATCCTCACTTTTTGTTCAATGTGCTCAACACTCTGCAAGCCGTGATCCGCAAAGATAGCCAACAAGCAGGCCAGCTTGTGCAGTATATTTCGACGTTTTTCCGTAATAACCTAAAACGGCCCGAGCAAAGTGCCACACTCGGCGAAGAAATTGAACATATCAATGCCTATTTACAGATAGAAAAAGCCCGTTTTCAAGAAAGCTTACAAATTCATATTGAGATCCCTGATGAAGTCAAACAGGTTGAACTGCCTGCATTTACCCTACAACCATTGGTTGAAAATGCAATTAAACATGGCACCTCACAGTTATTAGAAACGGGTTATATTACAATACGTAGTTATATCGGCAGTGAACATGTGTATATCGAAATAGAAGATAACGCAGGGCTGTATAAGCCTGCAAAACAGTCTGATGGCTTAGGGATGGGCTTAGTCGATAGGCGCTTACGTTTAAAATATGGTGAGCAATATGGCATCAGCGTAGAACACGAGCCAGAAAAATTCACCCGAATGAAAATTCGCCTGCCTTATTTGGCTACAACATAATAATGATTAAATTACCTCTATGAATGTATTGATTGTTGATGACGAACCTCTTGCACGGGAAAATGTGCGTTGCCTGCTCGAAGAACACGATGATATTGAAATTATTGGCGAATGTGCCAACGCAATAGAAGCGATTGGCATCATCCATAAAAAAAAGCCTGATGTGGTCTTTTTGGATATTCAAATGCCACGCCTAACGGGTTTAGAAATGGTACGCATGCTAGATCCAGAAGACCGCCCTTATATTGTCTTTCTTACCGCTTTTAATGAATTTGCCATTCAGGCTTTTGAAGAACATGCTTTTGATTACTTGTTAAAACCCCTTGAAACAGAACGATTAGAAAAGACCTTAAACCGCCTACGCCAAGGCAAGCAAAAACAAAATCTAGAGCTGTTAAGTAACAATGAGCCACTAAAATTTATCCCTTGCACTGGCCATAGCCGTATTTATTTAATGAAACTTGATGAAGTGCTATATGCCACCTCGCGAATGAGTGGCGTGTATGTAATGAGTACGCAAGGATTGGAAGGTTTTACAGAGCTCACTTTACGAACCTTAGAAACTCGAACACCTTTAGTGCGCTGCCATCGCCAATATTTAGTCAATATGACCCAATTAAACGAAATTTTATTTGGTGACAGTGGGCAAGCGGAGTTAGTACTGAGCTCAGGTGAGCGCATTCCTGTTAGCCGTCGTTATCTAAAACCACTAAAAGAGGCATTGGGGTTAGCTTAAAATCATAATATGAAAAATTGTTCTCTAATATGTATAACAATTTGAAAACACAACAATCAGATGCTTTATTAAAACTGATTATGGCCGCTAAAAATAACGTGGATAATAATCGTATAATGACAGTTAGTGAAGCTAGAAGAAGGTTGATTGAAAGAAGGGCTAAACAAACTTAAATAAAAAAACCCGCACTTCAATGAAATGCGGGTTTTGTGTTTTAGTAGGGAATTAATCCCTATAAAACCAAGTCATTATGCGTTATGGCTGCTGCTACGACGACGAGGTGCCGCATTAGTGCCATCTTGGCGTGGAGCAGAGTTACCACGGTCACGGTTACCACCGCCACGACGCTCACCGCCGCCACGACGTTCACCACCGCGCTCACCGCCACGGTCATTACGACGACCTGCACCGAAGCCACCTTCGCTACCGCCATCACGACGACCACCACCACGACGCTCACCACCGCCACGACGTTCGAACGGTTGTGCATCACCGATCAGCTGCATTTGAGTTGGTTTATTCAAAATGCGTGCGCGACTTAAATGAGTTAACACGTCCGTTGGCATACCTTTTGGCAATTCAATTGTCGAGTGCGTTCCGTACAATTTGATATTACCGATATAACGGCTGCTGATATCCGCTTCGTTAGCAATCGCACCAACAATGTGACGAACTTCCACACCATCATCACGGCCAACTTCAATACGGTACATCTCCATATCACCCACATCACGACGCTCACGACGACCGCCACGCTCACCGCGTTCTGCACGGTCAAAACCATTACCATTGCTATTACGGTCACGACGATCACCACGACGATCATCACGGTCGTTGAATTCACGACGTGGGCGACGCGGTGCATCTGGTGGCAAGATCAGCGCACGTTCACCTTGTGCCATTTTCAGCAAGGCTGCCGCTAAGGTTTCCATATCAACATCTTCTGATGGGGACATTTTCGCTAACAGTGAACGGTATTGGTCTAAATCGCTGCTTTCTAATTGCTGTTGAATTTTCTCAGCAAATTTCGCCTGACGACGTTGGCTAAGCAGATCTGCATCTGGTAACTCAACTTCAGGAATAGTCAGTTTCATCGTACGTTCAACGTTACGTAGCAGACGACGTTCACGGTTCTCAACAAACAGTAACGCACGGCCCGCACGACCCGCACGACCTGTACGACCAATACGGTGAACGTAAGACTCCGCATCCATTGGGATGTCGTAGTTAACAACTAAGCTAATACGCTCAACATCCAGACCACGCGCTGCAACGTCAGTAGCGATCAAGATATCTAGACGACCATCTTTTAAGCGCTCTAACGTTTGCTCACGCAGTGCTTGGTTCATGTCACCATTCAATGCGGCGCTGTTGTAGCCATTGCGTTCTAATGCTTCAGCCACTTCTAATGTTGCATTTTTGGTGCGTACGAAAATAATCGCAGCATCAAAGTCTTCTGCTTCTAAGAAACGTACTAACGCTTCATTTTTACGCATGCCGTACACAGTCCAATAGCTTTGAGCAATATCTGGACGAGTGGTAATGCTAGCCTGAATGCGAATCTCTTTCGGGTCTTTCATAAAACGACGTGTAATACGACGAATTGGTTCAGGCATTGTTGCAGAGAACAGCGCAGTTTGGTGCTCAGCTGGAATTTGGCTCATGATGTTTTCAACATCTTCAATGAAGCCCATACGCAGCATTTCATCAGCTTCGTCTAAAACTAAGCCTTTTAATTTAGAGAGGTCTAACGTTCCACGTTTTAAGTGATCCAGAAGGCGGCCTGGTGTACCCACAACAATTTGCGGTCCTTGGCGCAGCGCACGTAATTGTACGTCATAACGTTGGCCACCATACAGGGCAACAACGTTAACGCGATTCATATGTTTAGAGAAATCGCTCATTGCTTCCGCTACCTGAACAGCCAACTCACGAGTTGGTGCAAGGACTAAAATTTGCGGAGCTTTTAAATCTGGGTCGATGTTATGCAGTAATGGCAAACTAAATGCAGCAGTTTTACCGCTACCTGTTTGTGCCATACCTAATACATCATTACCATCCATTAACAATGGAATACATTGTTGTTGGATTGGTGATGGTTTTTCATATCCCAGGTCGTTTAGTGCTGTCAAAATAGATGCTGATAAACCTAACTCAGCAAAAGAAATATCGGTCTCAGTAGTCATGTAAAGGTGCCTCATACATAATGGCAGCCAGTTTACATAACCATGCGAAAATCATTTCGGTCATTTTCATTTAAAATGTGAACTGGCTCAAATTGTGTTTATTAAACGAACAAATAGGCCGTCATCCCGAGGGATGATGACTTAAAAAAATATCGTGAAATGTTCGTCAGCTATTGCTGGCCCGATTCTAAAAGGTCGTCTTGTTCTTGGCCTAACAGCGCCAATTCCAACAATGCATAGCGGTGTTCAACAAAGCTGTGAGCGTTGTTAGCTACCGTCAGTTTGAATAACGCAACTGCGCTATCCTTATCCCCCAGACTTAGGTAATGCTTACCTAAATAGAAGTTAGTTTCACTGAGATGCTCAGCGAGCGAAGTGTTATCCGTAGACGTTTCTTTCAAACGCGCCATCAATGTATTTTCATCGATATTGCCAAGATAGAATTCTACGATATTCCAGCCCCATTGCCCTTTCTCCGCTTGGTTGTAGCGGGCGGCAAGATTATCTTGCGCCATACGCGGGTCTATGTCTTTCTCTACGAGATAAAGCCACAGAGTACGAAAAGGATCATTTGGATCTATCTGATAATACGCCAGCAGATCATCCTGCGCTAGTTTGTATCGTTCACCGTAATATAATGCGATGCCACGATTCATTCGCGCGAAATTGTAAGTTGGATCAAGCTCTAAAACAGAATCAAACGCTTCATAGGCAGCATCATAATTGCCTGCCTGCGTAAAATATATTCCTAAAAAATTAAAAACTTCAGGAATATCAGGACGAATGGCTAACGCAGTTGAAAAATCATTACGCGCCAGTGCCCTTAAACCGAGACTATCATACAACACACCGCGCTCATATAAAAGCTGTGCGTATTCATCATCGGTTAAAGACCGGCTCGCAAGAATTTGTTCCATACGAGCCAGTATCACTTCTTGTTGCAATGAAGGTTGAAGTGGAACGGCAAATACCTCGTTCTTTCGCCAATCTTTGCTACTACATCCAATAATAACAAAAAAGATAAGCGCCAAGAGCACACGCGGTAACGTGCGATAATCTCTCACCCGAAGACAGATACTGTTCGACATACTCCGCCCTTACATTACCACGCTTTACAAATTATGGTTTCAGCAAATTTAGGCTGATAGCGCCCTAACTTAATAGAGCGCTGTTAGGTCAGCTTACTCTGCTGAGTCCTGCGGCTGTGCAGTTGATTCTTCAGTTGCTACCGCTTCTTTCATGCTAAGACGGATACGACCTTGACGGTCAATTTCCAATACCTTAACAGGAACTTCTTGACCCATTTGCAGGTAATCTGTCACTTTCTCAACACGCTTGTCCGCGATTTGAGAAATATGAACCAGACCTTCTTTACCCCCACCAATCGCAACGAATGCACCAAAGTCGACGATACGGGTTACTTTACCTGGGTAAATGCGGCCCACTTCAACTTCTGCAGTAATGTCTTCGATACGACGAATGGCTTCTTTCGCTTTCAGGCCATCAGTTGCGGCAATCTTAACAGTACCATCATCTTCGATTTCAATCGTTGTGCCAGTTTCTTCCGTTAATGCACGGATCACTGAACCACCTTTACCGATGACATCTTTGATTTTGTCTGAGTTAATTTTGATCGTGTAAATGCGTGGTGCAAATTCAGAGATCTCTTCACGTGGACCATTAATTGCTTGTTCCATTGTACCAAGAATGTGCAGACGTGCACCTTTTGCTTGGTTCAGAGCAACTTGCATGATTTCACGTGTGATACCTTCGATTTTGATGTCCATTTGCAGTGCACTGATACCTTCACGGCTACCAGCTACTTTAAAGTCCATGTCACCTAAGTGGTCTTCGTCACCTAAGATGTCAGACAGAACAACGAAATCGTTACCTTCTTTCACCAGACCCATTGCAATACCTGCAACAGCGGCTTTAATTGGCACACCAGCATCCATCAGTGCTAATGATGCACCACAAACAGATGCCATTGATGATGAACCATTAGATTCAGTGATTTCAGATACAACACGGATAGTGTATGGGAAATCAGCGTGGTCTGGCATTACTGCTAACACACCACGTTTCGCTAAACGGCCATGGCCGATTTCACGACGTTTTGGTGAACCCACCATACCAGTTTCACCAACAGAGTATGGAGGGAAATTGTAATGGAATAAGAAACGGTCAGTATATTCGCCCATTAATTGGTCGATAACCTGCGCATCACGTTCTGTACCTAACGTTGCCGTTACCAGTGCTTGAGTTTCACCACGAGTAAACAGTGCAGAACCGTGAGTACGTGGCAGAACTCCTGTACGAACGTCCAGAGCGCGAACCATATCTTTTTCGCGGCCATCGATGCGTGGCTCACCACGGATAACACGGCTACGAACAACTTGTTTTTCTAAGCTTGCTAAAATGTCAGCAACTTCAGAAACATCAACGTTTTCGTCTTCAGCAACTAATACTGCAGTGACTTCTTCTTTGATTAAGTCAACCTGCGCGTAGCGCTCTTGTTTCTCAGTGATGCGGTAAGCGTCGCCCATACGGCTTTCAGCTAATTGTGCAACACGGTCATGCAGAGCTTGGTTAACTGGCTCTGGCTGCCAATCCCATTTCTCTTTACCCGCTTCTTTCACTAATTCATTGATATTCTGAATAACAACTTGTTGTTGGTCGTGGCCAAATACCACCGCACCTAACATTTGCTCTTCGCTTAATAAATCAGCTTCAGATTCAACCATTAATACCGCGTTATCAGTACCTGCAACCACTAAGTCCAAACGGCTGTTTTTCAGCTCGTCTGCTGTAGGGTTCAGAACATATTGGTCATTGATAAAACCAACACGTGCCGCACCGATTGGGCCATTAAATGGAACACCTGACAGTGCTAATACTGCAGACGCACCGATCATCGCAACAATATCTGGATTAACTTGTGGGTTAACAGACACAACAGTCGCAATGATTTGAATTTCGTTATAAAAACCTTCTGGGAACAGAGGGCGTAGAGGACGGTCAATCAGACGAGCGATTAACGTTTCACCTTCACCAGGACGACCTTCACGACGGAAGAAGCTTCCTGGGATACGGCCCGCTGCATATGTACGTTCTTGATAGTTAACAGTTAAAGGGAAGAAGTCTTGACCTTCTTTCACTTTTTTCTGTGCAACTGCAGTCACAAATACTGCAGTGTCATCCATGTTAACCATAACAGCAGCAGATGCTTGGCGTGCAATCATACCTGTTTCAATCGAGACAGTATGTTGACCGTATTGGAATTTACGAACAATAGGATTTAACACTATATTACCCTTTTTGTAAGGCTACCTGAGATTCTCAGGGAGCATTGGCTTACTCTTCCTACTACAGCCTCGCGACTAATGAGAATACTGATATTCCAGTGATCAGCTCTCTCATTAGCCGCGCGAATCGGATGCAGCGAAGAGGCATTAATAAAACAGCTTACTACGACTTATAGCTTAGCATTTAAGTTAAGTATAATTCGAGTATTACTTCAACTTTCAAAATAACTTTTAGAAGAAAAGGGGCCTCTGGCCCCTTTTCTCTGAAACTGACTCTACTCGTCATACTTCAAGTTGCAACGTTGCTGACTACATTCACTTGTACTAGCCACATACTGATGTATACACCTAGCAACTCACTCATTTGTCGCCTAGCTGCAACTCAAATTATCTAGAGTAAGATTAGCGACGCAGACCTAAACGCTCGATAAGAGCAGTGTAACGCGCGATATCTTTACCTTTCAAGTAAGCTTGTAAGCGACGACGCTGAGCAACCATACGCAGCAGACCACGACGGCTGTGGTGATCTTTTTTGTGCTCTGCAAAGTGGCTTTGCAGGTGGTTGATTTGTGCAGTCAGCAGAGCGATTTGAACTTCGCTTGAACCAGTGTCATTTTCACCGCGGCCGAACTCAGCAACGATTTTAGCTTTCGCTTCATTACTTAGAGACATAATAAACTCCAAAATGATTAATGTAAGTGATGAGAGCCAATCTCTAATTTAGCATCTCAAGATTAAGCGCCGCTATTCTACGCTGCTTAAGGCAGCAAAGCAATAAGCGCTACTACGCGGGCTGTTCATTTTCCACAACCAAACGCTTCGGTGCGATACGTCCATCCTCACTCACCAGAGCAATGCCGATAAACCGCTGCGCTGTACCACAAGTGACTCGAACCATACCGTCTTCTTCAAGGCCTTCAACCGCAGCTCTTACAGGTTGCCCCTGTTTAAAGTAAGCCGCTGTTTCCTCTGTAATATTTACAGCTGGGAAATGAACGACTGCGGTATCCATTGGCAATAATAAAGTATCAAGCAAGGACTCAAAAGACCCTTCACCTGCATCTACTTTTGCTCGTAAAGCGGCTAATTGCTCTAATGTTACCATTCGCTCATAAGGATAATTAGCCACTTGCACTCGACGCAAGTAAATCACATGCGCACCACAGCCTAACATCTCACCTAGGTCATCAATAATGGTACGAATATAGGTTCCTTTAGAACAGTGTATCTCCAGCTCTAATTCATTGTTTTCTAAACGAATAAACTGCAATTCATACACTGTAATTGGACGAGCTTCACGCTCAACCGTAATTCCTTTACGCGCATATTCATACAATGGACGACCTTGATGTTTCAGCGCAGAATACATTGAAGGAACTTGTAATGTATCACCGCGGAAAAACGCTAAAGCGTCATCCAATTGCTGCTGTGTAAACTCTACGTTACGCTCACTGATAATTTCGCCGTGTGAATCTGACGTGTCAGTACGTTGTCCAAGACGAGCAATGACGCGATAACGTTTATCTGAATCGAGTAAAAACTGGGAAAATTTCGTCGCTTCGCCGAGGCAAACAGGCAACATACCTGTTGCGAGAGGGTCAAGTGCCCCCGTATGCCCAGCTTTATTGGCATTAAAAAAGCGCCGCACTTTTTGCAGCGCATCATTTGAAGAAATATCCGTGGGTTTATCCAGCAGCACTACACCGTCAATATTACGGCCGCTACGACGACGCCCCATTATTTTTCCTCTTTATCACTAACATCCGCACGACGTTTTTCATCATCGCGGATCACATTTGACACTAAATTAGACATCCGCATACCATCAACAAGAGAGTTGTCATACTCAAATGTTAACTCAGGAATAATACGCAAACGCATTGCTTTTCCAATTAATGAACGTATAAAGCCTGATGCTTCATTTAATGCTTTAATGCCGTCTGCAACCATTTCTTCTTCACTTTTATCATTAGCGATATTGAAGAAGGTCACAAAGACTTTACCGTATGCAAGATCGCGAGATAACTCGACACCTGAAACAGTAGCCATACCAATACGTGGGTCTTTGATCTCACGTTGTAAGATGATCGCAATTTCTTTTTGCATCTCTTGCGCAACGCGCTGAGCACGACTGAATTCTTTTGCCATCGTTATATCTCCTGACAATAAAGGGGGCTATCGCCCCCTTATAACACTATTTTGTAATCACGATACTTCGTGGGCTCCCACAAAATTAACCGTCGATAGAACGCTTAACTTCAATGATTTCGAAGACTTCGATCATATCGCCAACGCGAACGTCGTTGTAGTTCTTAACGCCGATACCACATTCCATACCGTTACGAACTTCATTGACGTCATCTTTAAAGCGACGCAGTGATTCTAATTCACCTTCATAGATAACGACGTTATCACGTAATACACGGATTGGGTTATTACGTTTGATGGTGCCTTCAGTGACCATACAACCAGCAACAGCACCGAATTTCGGTGATTTAAACACATCACGAACTTCTGCCAGACCAATAATTTGCTGTTTGTACTCAGGCGCTAACATACCGCTCATAGCTTGTTTGATTTCATCAATTAAGCTATAGATAACAGAGTAGTAGCGTAAGTCAACACTTTCACTTTCAATCACACGACGAGCAGAAGCATCTGCACGTACGTTGAAGCCTAAGATAATAGCATTCGATGCCGCAGCTAATGTTGCGTCAGTTTCAGTGATACCACCGACACCAGAACCGATGATCTTAATTTTAACTTCATCAGTCGACAGCTTCATTAGAGAGTCAGTAATCGCTTCACAAGTACCTTGAACGTCGGTTTTCAGAACGATGTTCAGCTCAGATACTTTACCTTCTTCCATGTTAGCAAACATGTTTTCCAGTTTAGATTTCTGCTGGCGAGCTAATTTAACATCACGGAATTTACCTTGACGGTACAGGGCAACTTCACGTGCTTTTTTCTCGTCACGTACAACGGTGGCTTCATCACCCGCCGAAGGCACGTTAGATAAACCTAAAATCTCAACAGGCATAGAAGGACCTGCAGATTGAACTTCTTTACCTAATTCGTTACGCATTGCACGAATACGGCCATATTCGAAACCACACAGGACGATATCGCCTTTGTTCAATGTACCTTCTTGAACCAGGATTGTTGCAACTGGGCCACGACCTTTGTCTAAGTACGATTCAACAACGACACCGCTTGCCATACCTGCATATACCGCTTTCAGTTCTAAGACTTCAGCTTGCAGCAAGATAGCATCGAGCAGCTCATCAATACCGGTACCTTTCTTCGCAGAAACGCTGATGAACTGAGTATCACCACCCCAATCTTCAGAAATAACACCGTACTGAGACAGCTCATTTCTAACGCGATCTGGGTCTGCTTCTGGTTTATCAATTTTATTTACCGCGACAACAATTGGCACACCTGCCGCTTTCGCATGCTGAATAGCTTCAATTGTTTGTGGCATAACACCATCGTCTGCGGCAACAACCAGAACAACGATATCCGTTGCCTGAGCACCACGAGCACGCATTGAAGTAAACGCGGCGTGACCTGGGGTATCTAAGAAGGTGATCATACCCTTGTCAGTTTGTACGTGGTAAGCACCAATGTGCTGAGTAATACCACCCGCTTCACCTGATGCTACTTTCGTTGAACGAATGTAGTCAAGTAGAGAGGTTTTACCATGGTCAACGTGACCCATAATGGTCACAACTGGCGCACGTGGCTCTTGAAGTGCAGAACCCGTGTCACGGTCATTCATTACCGCTTCTTCTAATTCGTTTTCACGACGCAGAATAACTTTGTGGCCCATTTCCTCTGCGACTAACTGTGCAGTTTCTTGGTCAATCACTTGGTTGATAGTCGCCATGGCGCCCATCTTCATCATAGTTTTGATGACTTGAGAACCTTTTACTGCCATTTTATTAGCAAGTTCACCAACGGTGATCGTTTCACCAATTACCACATCACGGTTAACCGCAACGGCTGGCTTAGTAAAGCTTTGTTGTAAAGAACTACCTTTACGTTGCTTACCTTTGCTGCGACCTGAACGGCCAGCGGCACGTTCTTCTTCGCGATCTGCTTTTTCAGAAAGTTTATTACCTTTCTTTTGGCGAGGTGCTTTTGCAGTACGATTACGTGAACGACGGCCTTCTTCTTTCTCATCACTTTCATCTTCGGCTGCACGAGCGTGCGTCGAAGTTGTTGTGTGATAATCGCTATCTTCTTCAGTTTTCGTGTCTGCAGTCCACTTTTCACCGTTTTCTTCAGCCATTTTGCGTGCTTCTTCAGCCACGCGACGTGCTTCTGCTTCAACTTTGCGCTGAGTTTCTTCTTCAGCTTTACGTTTTAGCTCCGCAGCTTCAGCTTCACGGCGTTGTTTGTCGGCATTACTTTCTACAGCTTTGCCTGCTTTTTGTTGATTTTCGCTTGGTTTCACTTTTTCTCTTTCCGCTGCTTCGCGCGTAGCTTTATCTGCTGCTTCACGTTTTGCTTTCTCTTGGGCTTCACGTTTTGCCTTTTCTTCCGCTTCACGTTTAGCTGTTTCTTCTGCTAATCGTTTTGCTTCTGCTTGACGTTGTGCCAGTTCTTCAGCTTCGCGCTGTGCCTGCTCTTCCGCTTCACGCTGCGCCTGCTCTTCCGCTTTTGCTTCTTCAGCATCACGGTTCACATAAGTGCGTTTTTTGCGGACTTCGACATTTACCGATTTGCTTTTGCCACCGGTGACGGGGACACTCAGCGTACTACGAGTTTTGCGCTGTAGTGTCAATTTGCTTGGCTGACCCGCTACTCCGCCTTGTTCACGGTTTAAATGGCTCAGTAAAGCTTCTTTTTCTGACTGGCTAACAGAGTCATTCTCACCTTTTTTGATCCCTGCTTCAGCAAATTGCTGTACCAGGCGATCAACTGTGGTTTGAATTTCCGTTGCCAATGTTTTTACAGTTTCTGTCATGCCGTTCCTTCCTGCTACAGTGTTTACGCATCGTTACCGAACCAGCAAATATTACGTGCGGCCATGATGAGCGTACCTGCTTTCTCATCATCCAGACCTTCAATATCAATCAGGTCGTCGATGCCCTGCTCAGCAAGATCTTCCAGTGTACAGATTCCACGAGTAGCCAAATTATAGGCAAGAGTACGATCCATACCTTCAAGATTCAACAAATCTTCTGCTGGCTGATTATCACCTAGGCTCTCTTTTTGAGCCAATTCTATTGTGGTGAGGGCCGCTTTCGCTCTTTCACGTAGAACTTCAACAGTCTCTTCATCAAGACCATCAATTTCCAGAAGTTCATTAATAGGCACGTAAGCCAGTTCTTCTAACGTCGAGAAGCCTTCTTCAACAAGTGCAGTGGCAAACTCTTCATCAATATCAAGATGCTTGGTGAATGTATCAATAGAAGCATGTGCTTCTGCCTGATGTTTTGCATTAAGCTCTTCTGCGGTCATGACGTTTAATTCCCACTTGTCATCACCACGGTGTTTTTTCAGTAATTGCGCTGCCAGACGCACGTTTTGACCGTTACGTCCAATGGCTTGCGCCAGATTACTGCTTTCTACGGCAACATCCATCGTACATTTGTCTTCATCGACCACGATAGATGCAACATCAGCCGGAGCCATTGCATTAATAACGAATTGAGCTGGGTTATCGTCCCATAACACAATATCAATTCTTTCGCCGCCTAATTCACTAGAAACGGCTTGAACTCGTGCTCCACGCATACCAACACAAGCACCAACAGGGTCGATACGCTTGTCATTAGTTTTAACCGCAATTTTTGCACGAGAACCTGGGTCACGGGCAGCGGCTTTGATTTCAATAATTTCTTCACCGATTTCTGGCACTTCAATGCGGAATAACTCAATCAGCATTTCAGGGCGAGAACGCGTAACAAAAAGTTGTGCGCCGCGCGCTTCAGGACGAACATCATACAGGACTCCGCGGATACGGTCACCTGGACGGAAGTTTTCACGTGGCAACATATCTTCACGCAGAATCACAGCCTCAGCGTTATTGCCTAAGTCTAACGTGATATTTTCACGATTAACTTTTTTCACCTGAGCAGTGATAATTTCACCTTGTTGCTCACGGAATTGGTCAACAACCATCGCACGCTCTGCTTCGCGTACTTTCTGTACGATAACTTGCTTAGCTGTTTGAGTGGTAATACGGTCAAATACAACAGACTCGATTTGGTCTTCGACGTACTCTCCAAGCTGCAGTGCAGGATCTTCGTATTGAGCCGCTTCTAACGTAATTTCACGCGTTGGCATTGTGACTTCTTCGACAATTAACCAACGACGGAAGGTGTCGAAATCACCTGATTTACGGTCAATTTCTACACGGACATCAATTTCTTGCTCGTATTTCTTTTTAGTCGCCGTCGCTAATGCAGTTTCCAGAGCCTCGAAGATTTTTTCACGAGGGAGGGATTTTTCGTTAGAAACCGCTTCTACAACAGCCAGAATTTCTTTATTCATCCTAGTTGCCTCATTGAACTTTATTAAAAGTGGGGTACCAAGTTAGCTTTCTGGATGTTGCCGAGGGCGAACACCTCATCCTTACCATCTACAGTAACCGTAATCATTTCACCGTCTATGGCCTTAATAACGCCTTGCCACCTACGGCGGTTCTGCATTGCTATACGCAAAGTCAATGCCACCTCTTCACCCATAAAACGCTCGTAATGCGCAATAGTGAATAATGGACGCTCAAGCCCTGGTGACGATATTTCCAGGTTATAAATGACAGAAATTGGATCTTCAACGTCCAATACTGCACTGACCTGATGGCTGACATCAGCACAATCATCAACAGTGATGCCTTCTTCACTATCGATGAAGACACGCAGTGTCGATGTGCGACCACGGATAAACTCTAAGCCAACAAATTCAAAGCCTAGCGCCTCCACCGGTGCTGAAATCATCTCTGTTAATTTCTGTTCTAATGTGGACAAGCCCACCCCCAGACATAAAAAAAGGGCTATAAAAGCCCAGTTAATTCGATTGTCAAATAACAAAAAACCCCGAAATTCGGGGCTTTATGCAACTGGACCCTGTAGTGCACGGGTTCACCATATTCTTATTATACCTGTAAAATCTAGAGAAATCGATGAGAAATTTTGAGAGCTGTTAGTTAACTGCACTTGATTGCTACACCGGATAACTACTATAGACTAAGATACTGACAAGGTATGTTGAATAAGAAATGGTTGCGGGAGCCGGATTTGAACCGACGACCTTCGGGTTATGAGCCCGACGAGCTACCAAGCTGCTCCATCCCGCGTTCGAAAACGTGTCATATTCTACACAGATAACCTGCAAATCACAAGCCATCTAAAATAATGGTGCCGAGGACGGGACTTGAACCCGTACGCCCGTTTTGTAGGCACTACCACCTCAAGGTAGCGTGTATACCAATTTCACCACCTCGGCACTGAGGCGAGGTTATCAATAGTTAATCAATAACCTCAAATTTTAACTTCTCACTCATCGCTGAGCTTACTACTTAATGATGGCATTAGTTGCCTTCATTCGGAATCTTTCACACTTAACGAGGGATATCGCTCGTTGGTGTAGCTGGTGCTGCCGGAACGTCTGTTGGTTGCTCGACTTTTGTAGGTTCACTAATGTTTTCCCACTTACTACCACTACCAGTTCCGTACTTGTTAGCAGTCATATTGCCAAGTATCAAACTGATGATGAAAAACACAGCAGCCAAGATTCCAGTCATACGGGTCATGAAGTTACCTGAGCCCGATGAACCAAACAGTGTTGCAGAAGCGCCCGCACCGAATGAAGCTCCCATGTCAGCACCTTTACCTTGCTGTAACATAATCAGACCAATAAGCCCGATAGCCGCTAGCAAGAAAATAATTAAAAGAGCTACATACATTTGAGTTACCTATTCAGTTGCGGTGCATAGCCTAATGCTATGACCTTTATCACTGCACACCTACTCATTTCGACCGTGAAAGAATACTCTTACGGGATTGAGCAGGTGCGAATACTAACCAAAGCTGAGCCGACAAGCAAGTCTATTTTGATTCCATTTGATTATTTGCAGAAAAAAACAACAAATCATCAAAATATCGCTCAGCTTCACCCATAATAACTTAGCCCGCTGCTTTTACAGCATCCGCAATATAGTTTGCCATTGCAGTCACATCAGCTTCATTTTCACCTTCAACCATGACACGGATTAACGGCTCTGTTCCTGATTTTCTCAGTAATACACGGCCTTTTCCTGCCAATTGTTTTTCAACTTCTTCGTTCGCTGCAACCACCGCATCACTTTGTAGTGGATCGTGTTGGCCTTTGAAACGGACATTGACTAACACTTGAGGTAATAATTTCATACCACTGCATAAGTCATGTAAGCTCATATGGTTACGTACCATAGCACTTAATACCTGCAAGCCTGCAACAATCCCGTCACCAGTAGTCGTTTTATCCAATAAAATCACGTGGCCTGAGTTTTCAGCCCCCATGCGCCAACCTTTTTCCTGTAATTTTTCGAGGACATAGCGGTCGCCCACTTTTGCACGCTCAAAAGGAATTCCTAGCTGTTTCAGAGCGATTTCTAATCCCATATTACTCATTAGTGTTCCGACTACGCCGCCTTTTAGCTGGCCTTGACGTAGCGCTTCACGAGCAATAATAAAGAGGATTTGGTCACCATCGACTTTTTCACCGAGGTGGTCAACCATGATAATGCGGTCGCCATCACCATCAAATGCCAAGCCAACGTGTGCTTTTTCTTCCAGTACTTTTTGTTGCAATTGACGCACATCCGTTGCACCACATTCTTCATTGATGTTGATCCCATTAGGATCACAACCGATAGTGATAACCTCAGCCCCTAATTCACGAAACACATTTGGTGCGATGTGATAAGTCGCCCCGTTAGCACAGTCAATCACTATTTTTAAACTTGCTAGGCTTTGTTCGTTCGGGAACGTACCTTTACAAAATTCAATATAACGGCCCGCAGCATCGACAATACGGTTTGCACGACCTAATTCTGCTGATTCAACGCATGTGATCGGCTTTTCCATTTCAGCTTCAATAGCTTCTTCGACTTCATCAGGCAATTTGGTTCCATCAATTGAGAAGAATTTAATCCCATTGTCATAATATGGGTTATGAGATGCTGAAATGACAATCCCCGCTTCTGCGCGGAAAGTACGTGTTAAATAAGCGACCGCAGGGGTTGGCATTGGGCCAGTGAAAGATGCGGATAAACCTGCAGCAGCTAAGCCAGCTTCTAGCGAGGATTCCAACATATAACCAGAAATACGCGTATCTTTACCAATAATAATTTTACGAGAACCATGACGTGCGAGAACTTTTCCTGCCGCCCAACCTAATTTTAAAACAAAATCAGGGGTAATTGGGCTATCGCCCACTTTGCCACGAATACCATCAGTACCAAAATATTTACGGTCGCTCATACGCTTATTTTTCCTTTTCTGACAGAGTCATCTGTACCACTTGCATCGCTTGCACGGTTTCTTTGACATCATGAACTCGAATGATGTGTGCTCCTTGCATCGCAGCAATCACTGCGCAAGTTAGGCTGCCTGCGAGACGTTCTTGTGGTGGAACATTTAATAATTGTCCAATCATAGATTTACGTGACATCCCTGCCAATAGCGGTAGTCCGAAATTATGAAATTGCTCTAAGTTTGCCAATAACTGGTAATTATGCGACAAGTTCTTACCAAAACCAAAGCCTGGATCAAGGATAATTTGCTGTCTCTCTATCCCTGCAGTCACGCATCGGGTGATTTCAGCGTCAAGATAGTCTTTTACTTCACGCACCACGTTTTCATAATTTGGTGCTTCTTGCATCGTTCTTGGCTGGCCTTGCATATGCATAATGCAAACGGGTAAACCTGTTTTCGCAGCAACTTCTAATGCACCTGGCTCATGGAGCGAACGAATGTCATTGATAATATGCATGCCTGCGTTTGCAGCTTCGGCCATGACTTTCGCTTTCGAAGTATCAACTGAAATCCACACATCAAAACGCTGTGCTATCGCTTCAACAATGGGAATAACTCGGTCAAGTTCCTCATTCACAGAGACTTCAGCGGCGCCAGGACGGGTCGATTCGCCACCAATATCAATGATAGCCGCGCCGTGTTGAACCATTTTTGCCACATGCTCAAGCGCATCATGATAACGATTATGAGTGCCACCATCTGAAAATGAATCAGGAGTGACATTCAAAATCCCCATCACCTTTGGTGTGGATAAGTCAAGAACACTGCCTCTCGCTTTGATTTGCATTGTTATTTTTCCTTAACGAAAAAAACCCCAGCGAACTGGGGTCTTAGTATTTTATTTCACGACCGCTTATTGTGGTTTGCTGTCGTTATTATCTGATGGTTTTGATTCATCAGTATTATTACTATTATCGGTATTACTTGGTTCTTCAGCACTGTTATTAGGTTCTTCAGATTGAGGTTTTTCGGCTGTTTTTGCTACATTTGCCGCACCTTTACCAAATGTTCCCGTCACATTACTGACTTTTTTATCTTCATCCCAACCCGCTGGTTCACGAACTGGACGACGATTCATTAAATCATCAATCATTGGCATATCGATAGTTTCATATTTCAGTAATGCATCTTTCGTTGCATGTAGAATATCGATATTGTCTTCCAGTGTTTTGTAAGCCAGTTGGTAACAGTGGTCTAAAATTTTCTTAATTTCTTCATCAACAATACGTGCTGTTTCATCAGAAATTCCAGAACCATTACCTGAAGAACGACCTAAGAACGCTGGACCTTCTTCTTTCGAGTATTGCATTGGGCCTAAACGGTCTGAGAAGCCCCATTGCGTTACCATGTTACGTGCCGTATTAGTTGCAAACTGAATATCTGAAGATGCTCCCGTCGTTACTTTATCGCGACCGTAAATCAGTTCTTCAGCAATACGCCCCGCATAGGCTGTCGCAATCATACCTTCGAGTTTCAAGCGACTACGGCTAACTTCATCACCTTCCGGTAAGAAGAAGGCCACACCCAGTGCTTGACCACGTGGAACAATTGTGACTTTGTGAACAGGGTCATGCTCTGGCATTAAATGACCGATAATCATATGACCACCTTCATGGTAAGCCGTTGATTCTTTTTGCTCTTCGGTCATCATCAGAGAACGACGCTCTGCACCCATCCAAATTTTGTCACGCGCTTTTTCGAATTCAACCATGGAAACGACACGCATGTTTGCACGTGCGGCAAACAACGCGGCTTCGTTAACCAAGTTTGCCAATTCAGCACCCGAGAAGCCAGGTGTTGCACGAGCAAGAATGAAAGTATCTACGCTTGGGTCGATAGGAACACGACGCATATGTACTTTCAGAATTTGTTCACGGCCACGAACGTCTGGTAAGCCAACAACTACCTGACGGTCAAAACGACCTGGACGTAATAAAGCAGGGTCAAGTACGTCAGCACGGTTAGTTGCTGCGATAACAATAATACCCTCATTACCTTCAAAACCGTCCATTTCAACTAGCATTTGGTTCAGTGTTTGCTCACGCTCATCGTGACCACCACCAAGACCGGCACCACGTTGACGACCTACTGCGTCAATCTCATCGATAAAGATGATACAAGGCGCTGCTTTTTTCGCTTGTTCGAACATATCACGAACACGAGAAGCCCCCACACCCACAAACATTTCCACGAAGTCTGAACCGGAAATAGTGAAGAATGGGACTTTTGCCTCACCAGCGATAGCTTTTGCCAGTAATGTTTTACCTGTTCCTGGAGGCCCTACCATCAGGACGCCTTTTGGAATTTTACCGCCAAGTTTTTGGAAACGAGCAGGTTCACGCAGAAACTCTACGATTTCGCCTACTTCTTCTTTGGCTTCATCACACCCAGCAACGTCTGCAAATGTTGTTTTGATCTGATCTTCTGTCAGCATGCGGGCTTTACTTTTGCCAAATGACATCGCCCCCTTGCCGCCACCGCCTTGCATCTGGCGCATGAAGAAAATCCAGACACCAATCAACAGAAGCATTGGGAACCAGGAAATAAAAATAGATGTCAGTAAGCTAGGTTCTTCTGGTGGTTCACCAACAACCGTCACATGCTTATTCAGCAAAGTGTCTAACAGCTTCTCATCCTGCATAGGAAGATAAGTTGTATAGCGGCTATTATCAGCCTTTCTGACGTTCAGTTCACGACCGGTGATACGAACTTCACGCACCTGATCCTGGGCTAACTCATTGATAAACGTAGAATAATCGACTCTGCGACTATTCGAATCGCTTGGGCCAAAACTCTGGAACAAGGACATCAGAACAACTGCGATGACTAACCAGAGAATCAGGTTTTTCGCCATGTCACTCAAGGGATTAACCTCATATTACAACTGTGTTAACAAATAACGCTCAGGGTACTATAGTTTTAGCCCTGTCGCTACAATGTATACTTCACGTGACCGTGCCCGCGAAGATTCGGGTTTACGAACTTTTACTTTCGTAAACAGGGAGCGGATATCCCTAAGGTAATCGTCAAAGCCTTCTCCCTGAAACACTTTAACAATGAAACTCCCCCCAGGCGCCAATACAGCACGGCACATATCCAATGCTAATTCAACTAGATACATAGAGCGAGGAATATCAACCGCTGGAGTCCCACTCATATTTGGCGCCATGTCAGACATGACCACCTGTACTTTTTTGTCGCCAACGCGTTCTAACAAAGCGGCGAGAACGGCTTCATCGCGAAAATCCCCTTGCAGGAAATCAACGCCAACGATTGGGTCCATCGGCAATAAGTCACAAGCAATAACCCGCCCATTATGACCTATTTGGCTAACAACGTATTGCGACCAACCACCAGGGGCTGCTCCTAAATCAACAACGGTCATACCTGGTTTAAAAATTTTATCACCTTGCTGGATTTCTTCCAGCTTAAACCATGCACGTGAGCGTAGCCCTTTTTTTTGTGCTTGCTGAACATATTTATCACTAAAATGCTCTTGCAACCAGCGACTTGAGCTTGCCGAACGTTTTTTATTGGCCATTGTGCTTTCCAACTATACTAAAAGAACTTCACCTAACTTGCTGCTTCTTTACCATCAAAAAGATATAATTGATGGTGACAGATATCAGATGGCGGTAGAATAAGCCATTTTCAATACTAACCAAGCAAAAAATCAATGAATCTTAATAAAAAACAAATTCAGCACCTAAAAAGTCTCGCTCACCATTTAAACCCTGTTGTTATGATCGGCAACAATGGTTTAACCGAAGGTGTTTTGGCTGAGATTGAACTCTCATTAGCGCATCATGAGCTTATCAAAGTCAAGATCGCAGGCGAAGACCGTGATACTAAAAATTTGATCGCTGATGCGATTGTTCGCGAAACTGGTGCAGTAAATGTACAAATCATCGGTAAAATTCTTGTTATCTACCGTCCTTCGGCAGACCGCAAAATCATTTTACCTAAATAATTTCCCATCATTTATATAAAAATGCCATTGAAAGCATGTTTTATATGATGAAAAAGGCCGCCTGCGGCCTTTTTCTTTAAATCAGGGAAATAATATAACCAATTCAGGGAAATAGGAATCAGATATACTCAACTTTAAGAATTTCGAACTCAACATCGCCACCTGGGGTTTTAATTGAGACCACGTCATCAACTTCTTTACCCACTAAACCACGTGCTATCGGGGAGTTAACAGAAATCAGATTGATCTTAATATCTGCTTCGTCATCACCAACGATACGATACGTTAGCTCTTCATCGGTATCAACATTCAGTACTGTCACAGTTGCGCCAAAGATAACGCGACCATTATTGACCATTTTAGTTACATCGATCACTTGAGCGTGAGAAAGCTTACCTTCGATTTCTTGAATACGGCCCTCACAGAAACCTTGTTGCTCACGTGCTGCATGATATTCTGCATTTTCTTTTAAGTCACCGTGCTCACGCGCTTCTGCAATAGATGCAATAATTTCTGGGCGACGGACAGATTTAAGGAATTCAAGCTCTTCTCTTAGCTTATCCGCACCAAGTACCGTCATCGGGATCTGTTTCATTAA
Source organism: Providencia sp. PROV_01 (assembly GCF_053098325.1). Classification (NCBI taxonomy): domain Bacteria; kingdom Pseudomonadati; phylum Pseudomonadota; class Gammaproteobacteria; order Enterobacterales; family Morganellaceae; genus Providencia; species Providencia sp. PROV_01. The sequence goes on from NZ_JBRFKD010000002.1 coordinate 49,525, forward strand.
TAAATACCTCGGTTCAATCCTATCTAAAAACAAGTATCTTCCTGATTTTGTAACAACAGTACACCGAACACCTACGTAAAACCGGGGGTGTTCTAGTAAAAAAACGCAATCAGACTTATGTACTCATTTATCTTATCATAATGTACGCTATTTTAACTGAGACTTAATAACGGGTCACCGTTTACTTTCTTGGGCATTACACTTTAGTATGTATTATATGTCCACCCTAATGCGTGAAATATATGTCATTATTAACTTTAACCAGAAAATGGATCATCTCTTTAGGAATTACCTTAGCCAGTACGCAAGTTTTTGCGATTCCTATTGATGAGTACAAACAATATTTACCTGATGGCACTAACCTTGCTCTGGTCGCGCAAAAAGTGGGAAGTAGCACCCCATTAATTGATTATAATGCACAGCAAATGGCATTACCTGCAAGTACACAAAAGGTTGTGACCGCTCTTGCTGCCCTATTACAACTGGGGCCTGATTACCGTTTTGTCACCAATTTTGAAACTGATGCAAAACTTAGCAACAACACATTGACTGGCGATTTAGTGATCCGCTTCAGTGGTGACCCAACACTAACCCGTCAACAAATTCGCAATATGGCTAATGCGTTAAAGCAGCTTGGGATCCATAAGGTTGATGGCGATCTCGTCGTTGATATTTCTGCTTTTACTAGCCATGACAAAGCGCCTGGTTGGGTTTGGAATGATATGACCCAATGCTTTAGTGCGCCACCTGCAGCTGCTATCATTGACCGCAACTGTTTTTCAGTTTCTCTTTACCCCGCTGAAAAAGCAGGTGACTATGCCTTCATTAAGGCGGCTAGTTTTTACCCTGTCAATATGTTCAGCGAAGTCAAAACATTAGCTAAAGGCTCCCCTGAAGCGCGCTATTGCGAACTTGATGTTGTTCCTGGTGAACTGAATCGCTATACCTTGACAGGTTGCTTAACTCAACGCAGCGAGCCCTTACCACTTGCCTTTGCGGTACAAAACGGAGCAAGTTACTCAGGGGCGATTGTCAAAAATGAATTAACCACTGCGGGTATTGAGCTCACCGGCCATGTGAAAAAGCGCACATTCCCAGCGCCTCAATCACAAGTGTTAGTCAAAACTGAATCTAAACCACTGCATGACTTGTTAAAAGTGATGCTAAAAAAATCCGATAATATGATAGCAGACACTGTTTTTCGTACTATCGGTCGAGAATATTATGGCGTCCCAGGTACTTGGCGCTCAGGATCCGATGCGGTAAGACAAGTACTGAAGCAAAAAGCGGGGATCGATCTTGGCAATACTGTGATGGTTGATGGTTCAGGACTGTCTCGCCACAATTTGATCACGCCTGCAACAATGATGGAGATCTTGCAATTTATCGCAAAAAACGATCAACAGCTCGATTTTATCTCCATGCTTCCACTTGCAGGTCATGATGGTACATTGCGTTATCGTGGCGGCTTTGATGAAGCTGGTGTAAATGGTAAAGTTTCCGCCAAAACGGGGGCATTGCAAGGGGTCTATAATCTCGCAGGTTTTATCACAACTGCCAGTGGCCAGCGTGTTGCTTTTGTGCAGTTTATCTCTGCTTATGCAGTACCGCAAAACCAGCAACGTACTCGTCGAGTACCATTAGTACGGTTTGAAAGCCGTTTGTATAAAGATCTGTATCAGAAAAACTGATCATACGTGATTTAGATATTAAAAAGGCGCTTTCGCGCCTTTTTATATTTCTAAGATAAACTATTTTTGATAAATGATTTCGACACCTTCGTCGTCATCTTCATCCCAATCGTCATCCCAGTCATCATCAAAATCTTCAGTACCAGAAAGTTGTTCCTTATGATAATCATCCCACATGAATTCAACTTTTTCAGGTTGCTGTGCATCTTCAGTTGTTGCCATATCACGTGGTTGAGTATTCATAAATTCCATGATATCCCAACAAAGTGCTTTCACACCTTCGTGGTTAACCGCTGAAATCATGTAGAATTTATCTTCCCAGCCCATCGCTTTAGCAATTTCTGCCGCACGCTGTGCTGATTCCTCTTCACCTAAGATATCAATTTTATTGAAGACTAACCAACGTGGTTTTGCTGCCAGTTTTTCACTGTATTTTTCTAACTCACTGATGATGATCTTCGCATTTTCGACAGGATCAGACTCATCAATAGGGCAAATGTCAATCAAGTGAAGTAAGACACGACAGCGCTCTAAGTGTTTCAGGAATTGGATCCCAAGGCCTGCACCTTCTGCTGCGCCTTCGATCAATCCTGGAATATCGGCAACCACAAAGCTTTGCTCGTTATCCATACGCACGACACCCAAGCTTGGGACTAAAGTGGTAAATGGATAATCAGCGACTTTTGGTTTTGCTGCTGATACAGAACGGATAAATGTTGATTTACCTGCATTTGGCATACCAAGCATGCCCACATCTGCTAACAGCATCAATTCTAACAGTATTTCGCGGGTTTCACCTTTAGTCCCCATAGTACGTTGACGTGGAGCGCGATTTACTGAAGATTTAAAACGGGTATTCCCAAGCCCATGGAAACCGCCTTTAGCGACCATATGACGTTGATCATGACGTGTCATATCACAAAGTACTTCGTTGGTCCCTAAATCGCGTACACGCGTTCCTACAGGTACTTTTACAGTGATGTCTTGACCACGTTTACCTGTACATTCACGGCTTTGGCCATTTTGGCCACGTTCTGCACGAAATGATTTTTCAAAACGATAGTCGATTAGCGTGTTGAGGTTTTCGTCTGCTTGTAAGTAAACGTCCCCACCATCGCCACCGTCACCACCGTCCGGTCCCCCTTTAGGGATGTATTTTTCACGGCGGAAGCTGACACAACCATTGCCACCATCTCCTGCCACGACCAATATTTTGGCTTCATCTACAAATTTCATAATTCTTTCTCCGCTTCTGAGCCGCATAACGCTGGATGGCTGTTCTACTCAGAGATGGTGTATCTTTAATACGTGTGTAGTTCATTAAAGATCAAATATCTGAATATAAAAAGCCCCGCAAAAGGTTTTTGCAGGGCTTTAATTCTGAATTAAAGGTCAGAAAACTTATTCAGCTTCGATGCTGATAAATTTACGATTGTTTGGACCTTTAACTTCAAATTTAACTTTACCGTCCGCTAATGCGAACAGAGTGTGGTCACGGCCACAACCTACGTTGTTACCTGCGTGGAACTTAGTACCACGTTGACGAACGATGATGCTACCTGCTAATACAGCTTCACCACCAAAACGTTTAACACCTAAACGTTTTGCTTCTGAGTCACGACCGTTACGAGTCGAACCACCAGCCTTTTTGTGTGCCATTAATCTGCTCTCCTAAATCTTAAGCGATGACAGTGATCTTAACATCAGTGAACCACTGACGATGACCCTGTTGTTTACGGCTATGTTTACGACGACGGAACTTGACGATTTTAACTTTTTCGCCACGACCGTGTGCAACCACTTCCGCTTTCACTTTAACGCCTTCAACGACAGGAGCGCCGATTTGGATCTCATCGCCATTAGCAACCATCAGAACTTGATCAAATTCAACAGTTTCACCTGTTGCGATGTCCAGCTTTTCTAGGCGGACAGTTTGACCTTCGCTAACTCGGTGTTGTTTACCACCACTTTGGAAAACCGCGTACATATTAACTCCGCTTTCCGCGTACCCGCTAAATATTTCAATTCCAGAGTACGCTATAAAATATTCACAATAGGGCGCGAATTCTACGCAAAAAAGCAGCAGAACACAAGCCAATAATGCGGTTAGATGACAAAAAATACGACTTTTTTCTCAATAACCGTTTTTGAGCATTGATTTCGTCCCTATTCACTCAATTGTTACTTATTTAAACATTTTTTGCATCACACCTGATAATCTTATAATTAATAATGTTATGCTAGAAAGATAACTGTTCTATCGGTCTCCCATTTTTTTATTTCGGGAATGAACCAAAAACTAATAATATGAATAAATTACGATGAATTTAGAATCTATTATTGAACTGACAACTGAGGATATGTCAGCGGTAAACGAAGCCATCCTCAGTCAATTGAATTCAGATGTTACACTAATTAACCAGCTTGGTTATTACATAGTCAGTGGTGGCGGTAAAAGGATCCGGCCAATGATCGCAATACTTGCAGGTCGATCCTTAGGCTATTCGGGTCATAAACATACCCAAGTTGCTGCATTGATCGAGTTCATTCATACAGCAACATTGCTGCATGATGACGTCGTTGATGAATCTGATATGCGTCGTGGAAAGCAAACTGCAAATGCTGTTTTTGGTAATGCCGCGAGTGTCTTAGTAGGTGATTTTATTTACACTCGATCATTCCAGATGATGACGGATCTTGATTCAATGCGAGTGCTAAAACTAATGTCTGAAGCGACGAATGTGATCGCTGAAGGCGAAGTTTTACAGTTGATGAACTGCAACGATCCTAACATTACTGAAGAAAACTACATGCAAGTGATCTACAGTAAAACCGCACGTCTGTTTGAAGCAGCGGCTCATGCATCTGCGATTTTAGCCAATGCAACACCCGTGCAAGAAAAAGCACTGCAAGATTATGGTCGTTATATTGGTACCGCTTTCCAGTTAATTGATGATCTCCTCGATTATGATGCAGACAACGCTCAACTGGGGAAAAACACGGGTGATGACTTAGATGAAGGTAAGCCTACACTTCCCCTACTTCACGCGATGCAAAATGGTAACGAAGAAGAATCAGCATTGATCCGCCAAGCCATTGAACAAGGTAATGGACGCCATCTGTTAGATACTGTTCTCGCAACCATGAAACGCTGTGGTTCTCTTGAATATACTTATGAAAGAGCCCAAGAAGAAGCACAAAAAGCGATTGATGCCTTACATGTCATTGAAGATTCAATTTATAAAGATGCATTGATCGGCTTAGCTTATATCGCAATCCAACGCCATTCTTAGTCACTAAAAAAAGATAAAGCGGGTCAAGAAAAGGGGAAACGCTATTTTTCCCCTTTGTCTTCTTCATCAATTTGAGCAAGCAGTGATGACAGACCATAACGCAGGATGTATTTCACTATTTTATTGCGCTCAGGCTCAGTCAGTTGGTAATACGCTTCCGACCAGATTTGCAATGCATCGGTTCTTTGGCTTTGATAAGTTACCGAAGGCTCATGCAGGCTAAGCTGCCCTTGGATTTCCCCCGGTAAGCTTTCAAAGTAATACTCAACAGCCTTACCCTGTACCCCTCTTTTACGGCGGTTTTTCCAGCCTTCTCGTCTTGCCATTAGGTTAATTCCCTGGGGTGATGTAGGGAGCCCTTCTAACCCTGCTAATTCTTTGGCAGTGAACCACAATTTTTTCATTTTCACTTCACGCTTATATTATGAAACCCGCTGTTGCAGCTTTGCTAAAATGTCATCAGTTAAAAAAATTTTTAAATTCAATATAATATTATTTTTATATATTAATTATTTACACCTTAAGTAATTGTAAATTATTTATTATTAATTAAATTAATTAGCGCTAATGCCCCTTCACGCATAATAAATGTCAGGATAATGTCTCTCTCCTCATTGGAAAGCTGGTTATAAGCTTCCTGCCAAATAAAGGCATTATCATTTCTTTTTACTTGATAAGGTGGTGAAGTTTCGTTAGCAAACTGACCTTCAAAAATATCAATAGGTAAAGAACTAATATGGTATTCCAATGCTTTGCCTTGAATACCCCGCCTTTTGCGGTTTAACCAGTTTTCACGCCTTGCCATTGCATTAATACCTTGAGTTGTCATGGGAAGCCCTTGTAACCCAACCAACTCTTTTGCCGTTAGCCATTCCTTGTACATGCTGACCCTCCTAGTCATGATGACAATTTAATTTTCAGTTGTTGAAAACTATCTATATTTTCTCAAAACCTTATTGACTCATTCGTTTTATTTATACCTATAAATAATAATATACAAATTATATTTGTTATTAGCATTCTAATTTCTTTTAATAACAGATAATTAAATAATTTACTTGCTAATAATTTAACTAATTTTATTAACTAATCTAGATATATTACTCGTACAAGTAAAAAGTAGCATTAAATACGCTATTCTTGTCCCTAACTAGAAAGAGTTAGTTTTAACATCAAAGTTTTATCCTAATTCACAGTTATTCATTCTGACTTTCTATTTAATTTCATAAAAACCACGATAGTTTCATAAAATGAATTTTTAAGAAAAAATCAGAAATTATTTTGGGAAATTTCTGTTATTTTATTTCCAATAACTAAACGGATGTACTGAATGTATCATAATTTTCGGTTACTCGTACCACTAACTCTACATGATTCTAAGTGAAAAAAGGACTAAAAAATGATTTTACGGAAGTCGGACTGGCACCCTGCAGACATCATTGCAGCTTTACGTAAACGTGGAACTACACTTGCCGCAATTTCACGCGAGGCAGGGTTAAGCTCTTCAACGTTAGCAAATGCACTATCACGTCCTTGGCCTAAAGGGGAATGGATCATTGCAAATTTCTTAGCGATCCACCCTGCTGAAATTTGGCCAAGTCGTTATTACGATCCAATTACAGGGGATTTATTAGAAAGAAAAGTCAGAGTAAAAACACCAGTGGAAGATTAAAAACTGAATGAAATAAATTATAATGCCGTGAATAATAAATTAATTTATTCACGGCGTTATCTTTTGATGGCAAATCAATAAAAACAGCTTTGTTTACTTCATTCGCGCGAAACCATCAGCAAGGTCTTGTTTTAAATCATCTAAATTTTCTAAGCCAATCTGCAAGCGCAATGTCGGCCCTCCAGGATTCCAATTAGTCACAGTTCGATATTCAGCACAGTTAAATGGAATAATTAAGCTTTCAAATCCCCCCCATGAATACCCCATACCAAAAATTGATAAACCATCCAGCATTCTTGCAATATCTGTTTGGGTATATTTAGGATCAAGTACAATGGAAAATAGCCCCGATGAACCTGTGAAATCCCGCTTCCAAATTTCATGGCCTGGGCAATCCGCAAATGCAGGGTGCAAAATACGAATCACTTCGGTGCGTTCTTGCAGCCAATGTGCAATATTTAAAGCTCTTTCTTGGGCTTCTTTTAAACGAATAGGTAAGGTTCGCAAACCACGTAACGCAAGAAAACAGTCCTCTGCTCCCGGCAGCATGGCCATGTAATCATAAGTTTCACGTAATTTCGGCCACCACGCTTGGTTTGCTGAGACAACTCCCATTAGCAAATCAGAATGGCCACCTAAATATTTAGTACCCGCCTCCAGCGAGATATCACAACCCAGTTCATGAGCTTTAAAAAATAGAGGTGTCGCCCATGTATTATCAATAATCGTCGCAATATTATGGCGTTTTGCAACCTCAACAATTGCAGGAACATCCTGAATTTCGAAACTTTGAGAACCCGGGGATTCTAAAAAAATTGTGCTGGTATTTGGCGTTACTAGTTTTTCAATATCAGCACCAATCATCGGATCATAATAGGTCGTGATGATCCCCATTTTATCCAACAAACCATGGCAAAATTTACGTGTTGGCCGATAAACACTATCAGGCATTAATAAATGGTCACCTGTTTTCAAGGTTGTCAGCAATGCCAATACAATCGCGCCTAAACCAGATGGTGAAAGCACCGTACCTTCAGCTCCAGCAAGAGCAGACCAAGCTTGCTCCAATTGCTTAATTGTTGGCGTGCCCGCTGTGCCATAATTAAATTCCGCCCTATCATTAATTAAAGCATCAACCGTTGGAAATACGACCGTTGAGCCACGATAAATGGGGGCATTTACAAACCCAGCTTGCTTAGCGGGGTCTCTCCCTAACTGGGTAACTTGTGTATCAACATGAAATTCAGATACCGCTTTTTTCTTCATGAGATCCTCTCAACAACATTATTATTTATTCGAAAAATTTAAAGAATGGAGATAGGCATAACAACACACCAAAGAAAATGATGAACCACACTGTTGGGCCTTTAAATTTGTGTAATGCAGGGACTTTGTAAACCAGATAGCAAGGAATTAAACAAGAAACGATACCAAATAATGGGCCACCAAGTTGCATAAAAAATAGAATTGAGAACCGTGTTGAAACCCAAAACCACAGTGCAATGATAACGCCTAAGCATACCCCATAATGTAGCACTGTTTGGTTGATACGTTCTTCAGGAATAAATCGACTCAGTAAATTGACTACGATGCCTTTTATCGCTTCTTGGAAGCCTAAATAAATGCCTAAGAATGCCGTCAAGATAGCAAAAATATTGAGTAATGCGGTCATTACTTTTACAACGGCACCGGGTATCACTTGCGCAGCAATCGCTAATGCTGAAATATTTTGTTCAAAAGCCGATACCGCTTGCTCATGGCTAATTGAAAAAGTAAAAGAAAAAGCAAAAAACAAGACTGCAACAGCGAGAATAATATATGCAACACGGTTAGCGCGTATTGCACGGTATGTCGCAATGCGTTTATCACTTTCTATTTTACGATACGCAATATTCATAGGACTCAATATTTGCACAAATAATATAGAAAATAGGGTAAATGGGAGTGTTAAAAAAACATCCCGCATAAATGGGAGAAAATCAGGAAAAGCCGTGATATTCGCAAAATTCCAATATGGCACCATCACTATACCAAGCAGTACGATAATGCCAAATTTTACAATAACCATTGGACCAGAGACTTTAAACAGTAACCGCTCCCCTTGTGCAGCAATGGCGACTAATACCGAAATAATAATCAGCCCATACCAAACAGAATCAGATAATAGCCCTTCCGTTAATCCAAACGTTTTAATGTAAGAAGCGCTATCGAAGGTGACCGCCAGCGAGTAAGAAAACATCCCGTGCAATAACATCAAGAAATAGGCAATTCCTAATGCTATCCCCCAGTTTTTCCCCAAATATTGTGTAATAACACTCGCGTAATCATTACATTCTTCAGATTCTGATAATGTTCTTAGATATAAATTTTGTAGCCAATAAATTGCTGGATAAGAAAGCATTGTCGCTGCAATAAAGACCCAAATACCTTTGATACCAATTTGCACAGGCATAAAAACAATTCCTGAACCAATTGCCATGCCAATGCACAAAATAACCCAACCAACATCATATTTTGTAAAGGGGATCTTTTTCGTATTAATCGGATTATCTGCACTTGCCTGAATACTATTAGACATAGTCTATTCCTCAACGTTATAGATTTAATTATTAAAAAAGTTAGGAACAACATTATTGTGTAGGAACTAGGTTTCTTTTTAAAACTGGTGTGGCATGAGTAAACTGCGATAAATTCACAATTATAGTATGCTGGAATAAACGGGTTTAATAGGGCATGACAATGCTAATAAATAAAAACACTTTTGCGTTTAAAGCAAAAATTGACAGCTACGCGATTTTTCGGCATTTAGAGTTATTCATTAAAATCGTCGAGTGCAATAGCTTCAGCCTTGCCGCCAAGAAGCTGAATGTAACACCATCGTCAGTTAGTCGAGGTCTTCAACAACTCGAAGATCAGTTGGGGGTTGTACTCCTAAAGCGCACAACGCGAAATTTTATTTTAACGGATGCAGGGCGCTATTTATTGCAACGATCGCAAAACTTATTGGCCGATCTCGATGACTCATTGGTCAATACCGCCAGCTTCTATCAACATGCTCAAGGGCAATTAAAAATTACCTGTTCTATTGCATTTGGAGTCTGTCATTTAATGCAAATATACAGTGAATACCGAGAAACCAATCCGAAAGTGAGTTTGTCTGTTGACCTTAATGATGAGCTCATTAATTTAAATGAAGTCGATTTTGATATTGCGTTACGAATTACCAGCCATCCCCCCGAAAACTTTGCGTTACGAAAAATTTGTAATATTAATTGGGTATACTGTGGGAGCCGTACTTATTTCGAACGATATGGTATTCCTCAATCTCCTGCCGATATTGCATCACACAATTGTTTAATTAACCCAAATATTCCTGACACTTGGCGCATGACAGATAAAGACGGTAGCGTATATCCTCTAGAAATTAATAATATGATTGAGGTAAATAGTAGCTTAGGGTTATTAGAGGCGGCTCGCTGCCATCAAGGTATCGTTTGTTTACCAACTTATATGCTAGGCAATTATATTGAAAATGGGGAATTGCTCCCTGTTTTATTGGATTATGACCCTAAATCCACTCCATTTGCCCTATATGCCTTATACCACCCAGCCCACACTCACTCACCTAAAATCAGGACATTTATTGATTTTTTAGTAGAGAAAATACCATCAGATCCGCATTGGGACCATTGGATGCGGCAGCATGCTTCATGATGACTTACCAATAAAAAAGGTTGAGTTCAAAACGAAACTCAACCTTTTACTATTAGGAAAAATTAATTGGCATTAGCCATTAATGAATTTTTCACCTAATTCGATATCTGCTTTTAATACATCTAGCATATCTTTCAGTGCTTTTTCTTCAAATGCACTTAATTTACCGATTGGTAAATGCTTTTCGATACCGTTTTTGCCTAAAACAACAGGTTGTGCGAAGAAGCGAGCATGTTCACCATCACCTTCGGTGTAAACACATTCAACCACATTGCTTTCGCCTTGGAGACCACGAATTAAAGATAAACCTAAACGTGCAGCTGCTTGGCCCATAGATAAAGTTGCAGACCCGCCACCCGCTTTCGCTTCAACGACTTCTGTACCTGCATTTTGAATACGTTTAGTTAACGCAGCAACTTCCTCGTCAGTGAAGCTAACACCTTCAATTTGAGATAACAGAGGCAGAATGGTCACACCAGAGTGGCCGCCGATCACAGGCACTTCAAGATCATTAACATTTTTGCCTTTTAATTCAGCAACAAACGTATTAGAACGAATGATATCTAATGTCGTCACACCGAATAAACGGTTTTTATCATAGACGCCTGCTTTTTTCAGGACTTCTGCAGCGATAGCAACGGTGGTATTCACTGGGTTAGTGATAATACCAATCAATGCTTTAGGGCAAGTTTCAGCAATTTGTTGGATCAGGTTACGGACAATACCCGCATTGATGTTAAATAAGTCAGAACGGTCCATACCTGGTTTACGAGCAACACCCGCAGAAATAAGGACAATGTCAGCACCTTTCAATGCAGGTTTTGCATCTTCGCCAGCAAAACCTGTCACTTTAACATCAGTAGGGATATGGCTTAAGTCAGCAGCAACACCTGGAGTGACTGGTGCGATGTCGTAGAGGGAGAGTTCTGAACCTGCTGGGAGCTGGTTTTTGAGAAGAAGGGCGAGAGCCTGACCGATACCACCTGCTGCACCTAGGACTGCAACTTTCATTCTGAAACTCCTTAATTTGTACTTTAAAAAGATATCACTTTATTTGTTATACACTTAACACATTACGTATAAAAAACAATTTGTTAACAGATAGAGAGAGAGTTTAACGCAAGAGAACTTGTTTAATAATTGCCAGTATTCTAAACAAATTCCTTATCTGTTAATGAGATAACGGGCACTTTTTTAACAAATAGTTTTTCTAGCTATTGCATTTCGCACAATAAGTTGTTTTTAGTGTATATTATTCAATCAAAAACATTTTTATTAACAATAAATTTACAACGAATATCTGAAAAATTCATTGCTCTATCATGCTAATTTTTCATTTCCATAATTTACGATAAATAAATACTTCTGACTATCAACTCAAAACACGCTTACCTAACTTCAAGTGATTACTGGTTATAAAATCATCATAACGCAATTTTGTTGCATAAAAATGCACTTTTACGGATAATACAACTTAGTTCAATGCAAAAGAATGGGTTAATTATGCGCACTCCGTCTAAACAAGAAGACTTGGTTAAGGCTTTTAAAGCCCTACTTAAAGAAGAAAAATTTAGCTCGCAAGCTGAGATCGTCACGGCTTTGCAAGAAGAAGGCTTCGAAAATATTAACCAATCAAAAATTTCCAGGATGCTAACTAAATTTGGTGCTGTTCGCACCCGTAATGCAAAAATGGAAATGGTATATTGCCTACCTACAGAGCCCGGTGTTCCTACCGCCACCAGCCCACTCAAAAATTTGGTTTTGGATATAGACTATAACCCTTCTGTTGTCGTGATCAGAACGAGCCCAGGGGCTGCACAGCTTATTGCACGCTTGTTAGATTCATTAGGTAAAGCGGAAGGAATTTTAGGTAGTATTGCTGGTGATGATACTATCTTCTCAACGCCAGCAAACAATTTTACCACAAAAGAGCTATATGAAGCGATTTTAGCGTTGTTTGAACAAGAGCTCTAATCCATACTAATTTAAGCATCAAAAGAGGGAAATTGAATTTCCCTCTTTTTGTTTTTATCTATTTCTATTCGATTTTGGGACATCATTTTGCTATTTGATATTTTTCGTAACTTCATACACTACGGCTTTCATTTTCTGATGCCAATTGCCTTTGGTTACCTGTTTTGGCGAAAAAATTGGAAACTAGCCGCCCTGATTATGATTGCCACAATGGCTATCGACTTAGATCATCTGCTGGCTGATCCGATTTTCGACCCAGAGCGCTGTGGCATCGGATTCCACCCGCTTCATTCTTTTTGGGCTGCTGTTATCTATGTGGTGTTATTATTCATGCCATCATGGAAACTTAAAGCCATTGCCGTTGGTTGTTTATTCCACCTTTTTACTGACTCACTAGATTGTTATATGGGAAGCTTAAAAAAAGAAATGAATAGCCCAATAACATTAAGTCTCGTCATAGAACAGCGCCCATTAGGTATGCCAAACATAAAAAAACCCAGCAATCATAAGAATCACTGGGGTTATCAAATAGCTAGCTAATAGAATTAATCATCTTGCTCTGTTTCTGATTTGGCTTTCAAACCTGCGAGTAATTTGCCATGAATACCGCTGAAGCCACCGTTGCTCATCACCAAAATATGATCGCCCGGCTGTGCGGTTTCAATAATCATATTGGTGAATGCCTCAATATCTGCACTCCAACGCGCGGGTTGAACACATTTTTCAGCGATGTCTGTGACCATCCAAGGGATATTGGCAGGTTGGAACAGAAATACTTCATCTGCACGGCCTAGCGCAGGCGCAATATCATTTTTATTGATACCCATTTTCATCGTATTCGAGCGAGGTTCGAGCACCGCAAGAATACGTGAAGTTCCGCCAACTTTGCTGCGAAGTGCTTCTAACGTCGCTAAAATAGCAGTTGGGTGATGTGCAAAATCATCGTAAACACTGACACCATTTTCAACACCACGTAGCTCAAGGCGACGGCGTGCATTGATAAAACGATTCAAAGCGAGGCAAGCTTCTTTTACTGGAACGCCCACATGGTGAGCCGCTGCAATCGCCATCAGTGCATTTTGGATATTGTGATTACCCACTTGTGACCAAGTGACTTCTCCAACTTTTTCTTGTTGGTAGTACACAGCAAAGTGGCTGCCATCGTGGCTGAGCTTCTCAGCTTGCCATCCGCCATGCTCTCCACCCACCAGCTCTTGTTCACTCCAGCAGCCCATTCCAATCACTTGTTTTAAATGATTGTCGTTGTCAGGTGTGAAAATTTTGCCGCTGGCTGGCACAATACGTACAAGATGATGGAACTGTTTTTGAATCGCTTCGAGGTTTTCAAAGATATCCGCATGGTCGAATTCAAGGTTGTTCAATACCAAGGTTTTCGGGCTGTAATGCACAAATTTAGAACGTTTATCAAAGAATGCACAGTCATACTCATCCGCTTCGATAACAAAAAACGGGCTTTCACCTATCTTAGCGGAGACATCAAAATTCCCTGGAACACCGCCAATTAGAAAACCAGGCTTGTAACCACAGTCTTCTAAAATCCATGCAAGCATTCCCGCGGTGGTTGTTTTACCATGAGTTCCCGCCACAGCCAGTACCCAACGTTCAGGTAAGACATGGTCATGAAGCCACTGTGGGCCAGATGTATACGGCAAACCTCTTTCTAACACGGCTTCGACACAAGGGTTACCACGCGTCATTGCATTACCAATCACTACCATATCCGGTATTGGGTCAAGCTGAGCCGGATCATACCCTTGAATGAGTTCAATTCCTTGATTTTCAAGTAATGTGCTCATCGGTGGATATACATTGGCATCCGAACCCGTCACTTTATGTCCTAAAGAACGAGCCAATATTGCTAAGCTTCCCATAAAGGTACCGCATATACCTAAAATATGTATGTGCATTCTTTTTCATCCAATTAGCATGAGGTTGGTCACTATTCTACCCATCAAAAACAGGTTTATAAATGCATTAACCTATTAATCTTTTTTTTATTTAGTTAAACTCTTCCCGCGCGAGGGTAAATGCCCCGCAAAACCTCTGTCAATTTTATTCAGGACCTTCGTCATGAAAACATTAGGCGAATTCATCGTCGAAAAGCAACAAGATTTTCCTCATGCAACAGGTGAGCTGACTTCTTTATTATCAGCTATCAAACTGGGCGCTAAAATTATCCATCGTGATATTAATAAAGCTGGACTTGTCGATATTCTTGGCACTAACGGTGTTTCGAATATTCAAGGTGAAGTTCAGATGAAGCTTGACCTGTATGCAAACGAAAAACTAAAAGCGGCTTTAAAAGCACGCGGAGAAGTCGCCGGTATCGCCTCTGAAGAAGAAGACGAAATTGTCATTTTCGAAGGAGACCGTGCAGAAAACGCAAAATATGTTGTTTTAATGGACCCGCTTGATGGTTCTTCGAACATCGATGTAAACGTTTCCGTTGGAACAATTTTCTCCATTTACCATCGTATTACACCGATTGGTCAACCGGTTACAGAAGCCGATTTCCTGCAACCAGGTAATCGCCAAGTGGCTGCGGGCTACGTGGTTTATGGTTCATCAACAATGTTGGTTTACACCACTGGTGTTGGTGTTCATGCGTTTACTTACGACCCATCATTGGGCGTTTTCTGCTTATCTCATGAAAAAGTGATGTTCCCCTCCGAAGGGAAAATGTACTCCATCAACGAAGGAAACTATATCAAGTTCCCGATGGGTGTTAAAAAGTACATTAAATATTGCCAAGAAGAAGATAAAGCAACAAATCGCCCGTATACCACTCGTTATATCGGTTCTTTGGTTGCAGACTTCCATCGTAACTTGCTCAAAGGGGGAATTTATATTTACCCAAGTACCGCAAGCCATCCAAATGGAAAACTGCGCCTTCTGTACGAATGCAACCCAATTGCATTTTTAGCAGAGCAAGCCGGTGGTAAAGCCAGTGACGGAGCAAACCGCATTTTAGATATCATGCCTAGCGAATTACACCAACGCGCACCGTTCTTTGTCGGAACTGAGTCGATGGTAGAGAAAGCAGAATCATTTATGCGTGAATTCCCTGACACGGAATAATCTAATTCATTAATTATAAGGCGGGGCTTCCCGCCTTTTTTGTTCCTTTTTTTCACCAACTAGTGAGTTTTACCCCTCTTTACGGCTATAATGTTCCCCACGCTATCTACCCGAGTATTTAATTTGTCTGAAGGCCGCCATAAATGTGATGCCCTCCAACAAGTTAGCAAGGGTAAATTCATTATTCACACAAAGGATACATTTAAATGGGCCTGAACAATGTACCGGCAGGTAAAGATCTGCCAGAAGATATCTATGTTATCATCGAAATTCCAGCGAACGCAGATCCTATCAAATATGAAGTTGATAAAGAGTCTGGTGCGCTGTTTGTAGACCGTTTCATGTCAACAGCGATGTTCTATCCATGCAACTATGGTTACATCAACAACACCCTGTCTCTAGATGGCGACCCAGTTGATGTATTAGTCCCAACACCATACCCATTACAACCAGGCTCAGTCATTCGTTGCCGCCCTGTTGGCGTACTGAAAATGACTGACGAATCTGGTGAAGATGCAAAATTAGTTGCTGTTCCGCACACTAAATTAAGCAAAGAGTACGATCACATTAAAGATGTGAACGACCTGCCAGAATTACTGCGTGCTCAAATTACTCACTTCTTTGAACATTACAAAGACTTAGAAAAAGGTAAGTGGGTTAAAGTTGATGGTTGGGAAGATGCTGCGTCTGCAAAAGCAGAGATCATCGAATCTTTCGAACGCGCTGCAAAAAAATAATCTCCCTCTCGGAACATTATGAAAGCTCTGGTTAATACCAGAGCTTTTTTATGGGCCCTAACAAGCCAATTCGTTGATAAAAAACGCCAGCAATAATGCTGGCGTTTTTTATTTTTACGACTCGATAGTGGTTATTGAGCCGTTATACTTCTTCATCACGTTTCAGCCAATCGCCACTTTTTATTTGGCGTAGACCATCAACAGAATGTTTATACAGATAAATCCAAGCGTTGCCATACGGCGTTGGGATGAGCTCCCTCACATAGTCTTGAGAGTTTTTCTTTAACTCATCTAACTCTGTCAAAATGGACGGGTTGATTCGATAAACCTCGCACTCTATTGCCCCATCTCCTTTGACAACCGCAGGATAATATCCAAGATCATACAGTTCATAGCCTTCTAGCTTATGCTCACCGAGTAGCTGAGCATAAGTCATCCAGTGATGATTTCCTTGCTTTTGTCTTAAGCTGCCATAAACAATTACACGCATAATCTAAAACTCAAATTGGTAGAGGAGATCCAATGCCTGATTAACACCAGACACAGCTTCTAAATACAGTTTTGGCATCAACCGATAACGTAAAGTTAACGTCGCCAATGAGTCAAAGATACCAACTCCATACTTCACTTGTAAATCATTAGTGATCTTACCACTTACAACGACTTGAGAACCATCCCCCACACCTTGGGTATCGACGGCTAAATCAGAGACTCCAAATGTCTCACCTATTTTACCCACGAGTTGCCCACTTTGTGCTACACCTAAGCCTATTAACATAGATGTCATTTGTGAACCATTTGCGTCTCCACTATCTAAGCCCTCTCCTCTTAATAAATAAGACAGCGCTTCTTGTTGTGTTTTCGCCGGTTCAGAGAATATTTCTACTTTCGGTTTATCCGCAAGCCCTGTGACCTTCACCCCAGCAATCACGCCATCTGCCGTGTTGTCTGGGTTACGAATGGCTTCTAAGTTTAAGAATGGTTGGTCCGCAGGGCCTGAGAATTGAATTTGGCCTTTACGGACAATCAAATCTTGCCCATAAGCACGGAAACGACCGGCTGGAATATCCACTTGGCCATTGATGTGCAAGCCATGGATATTCTGAACCACTTTCAATAAACCCGTCAGGCGCGCTTTTAAGCCAAACGCATCCAATCGAACATCATTACCAATTTTAATATCTAAATTGGTCTGAATAGGAATGGATGGCGCTTTTTGTTCAATTGGCTGCAGGTTGCTATCTAACATCACCACATCCGATGATGGGCTTACCGCTGACTCAGGGAGTTCTTGAACAGTAATTCGTGCCCACGGAATATTGACGGTACCGTTTAGCGTGAGTACCGAAGGTGATGCATCAAATACAATGTCCGGTTGAACATCAATTTGGATCATCGGCGGTAAAGAAACTCGAAGGTTATTACCTCGTGCCATGACTTTTGCACGCCATGCATTAACATTGCGCCAATCTGCATCACCATCAATGTTCAGATAGCCTTCTGGCGTGTTTATCTGACCATTCATTACTGAGCTTGTGCCGTTGAAATTAATACCTAAATGACCACTTTTGATATCAAACGGGATCATTGCCGATCTCACTTCTAAGCTCGAAAGCGCTAAATTACCATTTAATAATGGGTTATTCGCTGACCCACCTAAACGTAAGTTCGCACTCAAACGCCCATTCGCCACTTCCTTCTGGCCCAGCAACGGCTTGATTAAATCTAATGTCACTGAATTGATTTCAACATTACCCGACAGTAAGCGGCGCTTTTCAATATCAGAAATTTGAATATTGCCGCGCATTTGGCCATTATTCGTTAGCCCAAACAACCAGTTAAGGTCTGCCTTGCCATTTTTCAAGCCCGCGCTTAACGTTAAGGTATCAAAAGCAACAGGTAAACGAGTGCCATCCACAAACTGAACCGCTTTGACATCATTTCCTCGCAAGTCCAACTTCACTTGCGGCATACTGCCATCTGCTTTCCAAATCGCATTGGCTTTACCCGTAAATACGCCGCTGACTCGAGTATCTTGTGGCATAAACGGTTTGATCATCGCGAGGTCAAAACGTTCTAGCACGATATCTGCACTACCACTTTTACCTGCTTTAATCGGTTTTGGTACACACAAACGGGCATTCGGGTTGACCCAACAATGGCTGCCGATAGTCACTTCTTGCGTTTGGTTAGCATAATTGAGTGACATCGCTTGGTTTAAGCGCCATTCACCCACCACCGTATCAAATAAGGTATTGGTTAAATTCCCTTTCCACACTTCAGTCTGCCGGTCAAAACTACCTGCTAATGCTAATTGCCCAGAAACCGGTTCGCCCTTCATGTTCAACTTAAGCGTGTGCTGTTTTTCACTTCCTTTCGCGTCTAAAGTTAGGTTATTGACGACAAGATCACCTTGCTTCAACTGACGAAGAACAACGGATAAATCCCCTTTAATTTG
This sequence comes from Providencia sp. PROV_01, assembly GCF_053098325.1. Lineage (NCBI taxonomy): Bacteria > Pseudomonadati > Pseudomonadota > Gammaproteobacteria > Enterobacterales > Morganellaceae > Providencia > Providencia sp. PROV_01. The sequence continues at coordinate 68,163 of NZ_JBRFKD010000002.1, forward strand.
CTCGCCTGTTGCTACATTTCCTTTGATAACAACATTCTCGATAGCAAGGTCATCCTGCCACTTCACGCCGCGTGCCGTAAGGTCAACAAGGGCTTCTGGTGTCTGTAAATTACCACGCAATTTCACATCACCGGCAATCACTCCCCCTAAGCCGGGTAGCAAGCCATTGAGAGCAGGGGCATTAATTTTGGCATCAAGGTTCCATTTATCGGCAAGAGAGCCTTTTACATCGACATGGTTTTTACCCAGTGCCAAATTAAAGTTTGGAATATCCCATTGACCAGCTGCGTTACCTTTAGCTTTACCGCGCGCTTTTAAGAGGTTATTTTTAACATTGCCGTCTAAAACAATTTCAGGAATATCCAACTGCCAACTACCTCCGTATAAACTTCCGCGCGTGGCAATTTTACCTTCCACTTTAGCAGGCCATTCAGGGTACTGTTTGGCAGTATTAATACCTGAAAGGGTCAATACTGCATTCCAACTAATTGCCTTGCTCCAGTCCGCAACGCCAGTAATATCAGCATGACCTTGCAAAGCAGCTAAACGTAAGCGAGTTAAATTAATTTGCTCTTCATTACCTTTCGCATCTAATAGCAAGGTCGAAGGTGGTAAATCCTGCCCAGTGATAGCTGAACGTACAGACATATCATAAGCGGATGGGCGGCCGTTCAAGCGTATGCGTGTGCCATCTAATTGATACTGCGCTTCTCCGACTAAAGGCCACGTTAACTTATCGCTTTCTAGTGTGAGTAGAATCGGCAAGTCTGCTTGTGACAAATCCGTTTCTGCATCTAATTTTGCATTAATTGGCCCATGTAAGTTCAAGGCCAATTTTAGTTCATCAATCAAACCGCCTTTTAAGGAGAGGTCTATTTTTTGCCCATTTAAATCTTCTAAACGGCTTTCACCCACGACTGATAATGAGACTGGCCATTTATCTTGCAAAGTTGCCGAGCCAGATAACGCAATATTCCCTTGCGGTGCATCGACTTTTAGCTGTTTAACGAGGACTTGTTGCCCTTCATTCGAAAGACTAAGGTGCAATTGGTTAATTTTTAGCTCAGCCGCCCCCGTTAACTGAAAATTCGAAGCATTAATTCCATCAACATTTAAATCAACAGGTAAAATAACTTCTGGTAATTCAGCGAGTAACGGTTTAGAAAATAGCGTTTTTAATTCGTCTGCCAATGATTTTTGTTCGTTAATCGGCATTGGGTCTGGCTGTTTCTCTTCAACGACGGCATCTGATTTGGTTTCAGGTAAATTAATCGCCAAATCAATGATGTCGGTTGGAATGATCGTGATCGCTTTTCCTTCCCACGTTACCCCTGTAGTAAATTTCGCTAAATCGATATCCATGCCATCTACATTGACGTGTGTTGAAACCAAAGCCAATTGATTCAAACGAATGGTCAAAGGTGCCTTGAGTTCAGTCAGTGGTTCAGATGGTGGCGTTTCTTCTGAAGGGGGGAATTGAGTGGTATCGACAGTAACAGTGACATTTTCCGTGCCTAAGTTGTCGACACATAGCTCACGGCTTGTTAAACAACCTAGACGTACCGCTAAATTTAATTTCCCCGCATTAACATCGATGCCTGGCATTTGATATTTAACGCCACTTAACGTTAAGTCACTAATATCACCGTCAATTTTATCAATGGTTAATTCAGGAACAAAACGTGTCGCTGTATTTAATGCAAAGTGAAGACCTGATTGCGTTCCAATCACCCAACTGAGTGCGGCAACAACCAGAACAAGAATTAATAAAATGGAAAGACTGGTCCATTTTAGCCACTTCAACCACCTCATAGCTCAGTCCCCAAGCCGATATAAAACTGTATTTTGTTGTTATCTGGATCGCCAATAGGTTTGGCTAAATCTAATTTTATTGGCCCAACCGGTGAGACCCAACGGATACCGACTCCCGCACCTGTTTTAAAATCATTGTCCTTAAAGTTATCAACAGCTTCACCGCTATCAATAAAGGTTGCTCCCCACCAATTTCCGGTAAAGTTATATTGGTATTCCACAGAGCCTACGGCCAATTTTGATGCCCCTGTCAACTTACCTTTGCTATCTTCTGGAGAGATTTTTTGATACCCATACCCACGCACACTGCCATCACCACCCGCAAAGAAGCGTAAGTCCGGTGGAACTTTATCGAAATCATTGGTTTCAATCCAACCGATATTTCCACGAACAATAAAGCGATGACCTTCCCATGGCGTTCTGATCCACACATTTTTGGCTTGTAGTACCGCAAAGTCGATATCTGAACCCCAAATTTTATTCGAGTAATCAATAGAGTAACGTTGGCTATCCCCCCACGTTGGCATCACACCGCCGCGTTGGCGAATTCGGCTCACATAGGCCCCGGGATACAGCAACATCGTCGTATTCGTCACGTTGGCTTGAGTAAAGTTACTCAGCATCCAACGCATATTCACACCATATTGCCAACCGGATGAATAATCCCAGTTACGAGACACATTCAAGGTTGTTGTATTCGCTTGCGTATCATTTAAATCTGTCCGTTTAAAGCCCCCTTGAACCGCATAATATTGCTCAAGTGGGTTCGCTTTTAATGGAATTTTATAGCTTGCATCTATTAATTGTTCTGGTTGGGATAAACTAATATTTGACGTTAAACTCTGCCCACGAGAGTTAATCCAAGGCTTATTCCATGTCGTTTTAACGCGAGGGCCTACATCTGTTGCATAACCCCCACCGAGCTCAATAAAATTTTTGGCTCTAGGCGTCATCACCGCTTCCATCGGTAATTCATAGGAGTTATCTTTTCGGGCACTCACGATACGCGGAGTCACAATCGCAGAAGAGAACCACCCTGTTTCAGCTAATCGGCGGTTAAATTCAGCAAGTTGCTCTGATGTGTAGTATTCCCCTTTTTTGAAAGGCGCAAGGTTGTTCAGATAATCTTCACGGATTTGTGAGCCTGAATAAGAAATGGCGCCAAACCGATAACGTTCACCACTGTTAAAATCAAAATCCCAATAAGCCGCATGGTGGTCAAGAGAAATACCCAGTTGGCTTTTCTCCATCATCGCATCAAAATAACCTTTGCGAACGGCTAAACTGCTAAAGCGCCCTTTAAATTCTTCGTATTCACCATCATTTTGAACTGTATCGAGCTTTGGCGTATATTGTTTGAGCATCTTTTCATAGTCAGGGTCCGTTTTAGCGCCACCTTGCAATTCAACATTCACCCCTTTTAATAAAATAGGTTCCCCAGGAGTGACTTTGGCGGTTAAAACAGAACGAGCAGGGGGTGTTTTTTCTTCGTAGCTAAATTCAACCGTGGGTTGGTAATAGCCTAAAGGCTTTAAACCTTCTTTAATTGCTTTCTCAACACGGGCTCGAAAACGACCGTTTGGCACAACTTCATCTTGCGATATATTAGACAGTTGTACACGAACGTTTTGATTAAGTTGTCCTTCAAGGCCTTCAATATTAAGACGAAGATTAGCTGCGTGTACCACTGGCACTGCCGCAGTTAGGCAGAGAAAACAAATTAGAGGGTATTTCGACACGCCTACTCCTAAGGTGATTGTTCGATTGACTAAATACTTCATATCAATTTATTTTGAGTAAAATTCGCCATAGACACAAGTTTTTATCCCTATTTTTAGATTATTTGTGTGGTCACTATATATAGGAATCATTATGCCTTTTAATAAATTTCACTCTGCAAGTATTGCACAACCTCTGCCCGGCAGAGCAACTGCTATGACCTACTCACCATATCATGCGCTTAACCATCATTCGATTGAGATTATTCCTAAGAATATGGAAATTGCGTATTTTGCCATGGGCTGTTTTTGGGGAGTTGAACGATTATTTTGGCAGCAAGCTGGGGTTTATTCAACTTCTGCGGGGTATTGTGGTGGTGTGACCCCTAACCCAACCTACGAAGAAGTTTGCTCAGGACGAACTGGCCACTCGGAAGCAGTACGGGTTGTTTTTGATCCACAAGTTATCAGTTACTCCCAATTATTGACGTTATTTTGGGAAAACCATGACCCAGCACAAGGCATGCGCCAAGGGAACGATATGGGCAGCCAATATCGCTCTGCCATTTATACTGTGTCAGACGAACAAGATAAGCAAGCGATGGACACACTGCAAGCTTACCAAAATGCAATGAAAGCGCAGCATGACACTCGTGTAATCACGACCGAAATAGCGCCATTAGACACTTTCTATTTTGCCGAAGATTACCACCAGCAGTACTTACACAAAAACCCGAATGGATATTGCGGATTAGGAGGAATTGGTATCTGTTTACCACCCTCGTTAAACAATTAAATCAATAACTTATTACAGTGAGTTCATCTTCCCAACCATTCAAGCTGCTTTTCAATATGACTTAAAGCAGCTTGAATGATGATGAATATCTAGGCAGATAAATCACCTCAGTGCTATACTAATGCAACATATCAACAATTTGCGCATATCGCGCAACATATATTTGCATACTCAATATATTTAAATACACGAGACTATGCCTTCAGAGATTTTTGAATTTTATGGATTCTTCCTTTGATTGGCTGGATAACTTATGCTCAACAGTTTATTAATTGTTCTATTATTATGTGCAATCAGCGCATTCTTTTCTTTGTCAGAAATTTCTCTGGCGGCTTCCCGCCGCATTAAACTTAAACTTATGGCCGATGAAGGCAACATTAATGCGGCTCGCGTGCTTAAATTACAAGAAATGCCGGGAATGTTTTTTACCGTCGTTCAAATTGGTTTAAATGCCGTTGCTATCCTTGCCGGTATTGTGGGAGAGTCTGCTTTTTCTCCAGCTTTGTACGATATCTTTATTCAATTTTTATCGCCAAGCTGGGCTCAGCAAGTTTCATCAGTACTGTCGTTCACCATTGTGACGAGCTTGTTTATTTTAGTGGCAGATTTAACACCTAAACGTATCGGTATGGTAAAACCTGAAGCCATTGCGATTCGCATTGTGAATCCAATGCGCTTCTGTTTAGTGGTACTGGGCCCATTCGTCTGGTTTTTTAATGGCCTTGCGAACCTCTTTTTTAAGTTATTCAAATTACCGACGTCACGTAATGAAGATATCACTTCTGATGATATTTTTGCGGTCGTTGAAGCGGGTGCTGTAGCGGGTGTATTACGTAAGCAAGAACACGAATTAATTGAGAATGTGTTTGAGCTGGAATCACGTACTGTGCCATCAGCCATGACCCCACGTGAGAGCATTATTTATTTTGACAAAGATGAGTCAGAAGACAGTATCAAACATAAAATTTCAACCCAACCCCATTCTAAGTTCCTAGTGTGTGCAGGGGATATCGATCATGTTATCGGTTATGTTGATTCAAAAGAATTACTTAATCGCGTGCTCAATGGGCAGAGCTTAAGTTTAAAAGATGGTGCTCACATTAGAAATACGCTAATGATCCCTGACACTCTCTCATTATCAGATACCTTAGAAGCATTTAAAACAAACGCCGTCGATTTTGCTGTTATTCTTAACGAATATGCATTAGTCATGGGTATCATTACCATCAATGATGTAATGATCACTTTAATGGGAGACTTAATTGGTCCAGGACAAGAAGAGCAAATCGTGGTACGTGATGAGAATTCTTGGTTAGTTGAAGGTGGAACACCGATCGAAGATGTGATGCGCATTTTGGATATTGATGATTTCCCTGACTTTAGCAACTATGAAACCATCGCAGGGTTTATGATGTACCGGTTAAGAAGAATGCCAAAGCGGACAGATTATGTGAAATATGCGGGATACAAATTTGAAGTTGTCGATATTGATAATTACAAAATTGACCAATTACTCGTAACTCGTCTTACTACGGTGCCATCACCTGTCGTTGTACAGCCCGGAAAAAATACTATTGAAACGGCTGACGCAAAACAACAAACAAAAGATACTGAACATTAGTGCTTGATGGCGAAGCCGTTTCTTTCAATGCGCCACCCATGTGGCGCGTTGTTAACCAAAACCTTCTTGATTAACCTACCCCATTTCTGCCTGCAATAATGAAACCTGTTTGTTGACCTCACTCATCACATTGTAATGGCGCTTATCACTAATTTTAGGTGGTAGAATTTTCCCATAGTTAAACTCAAATGCCCCAAAATCCTTAATATAGAGCCGGCCACGGAATAGCGTTTTGACGTAAAGAGCAATCTTTGATGGGTTATAACGGTTAAAAATTTTCATTAGAACTTTGCCTCCCCTTTGTTCTTACGATATTCAATAACTCATACCGTACAATAATCATAGACCAGAAATTTTCACTTTGGTTCTAAAATTGCAGTTTTATTCAATTTACTGACATAACATGACACTGTAAACTAACTGTTAAAACCCTATAAACATTGTTTTTATTCTGAATTTTAAAAAAATGTTAAATTACCTCTTGTAACTCATCCGATGAGCTATGCTATAAATAGCAGTAATCAGACAAACCGTTAGGCTCACATGACAAAATAATCAATCAAGAGGCTGTTATGATAAGAAATTATTTACTTTTAATATGCTTGCTAGGGGCATCAGCGATAGCTTCTGCTGCAAATATTCAATTAAGCCAATCTGTTCCTACCATTTCTGTCATCGACAAAGGTGAGCTTGTCATAAATAATGAAGGGAAGTTGGATTATCAACCGTGGAAAAGCCAACAGCTCGTTGGAAAAGTACGGACAATTCAACATATTGCTGGCCGTTCTTCCGCAAAAGAGCTCAATGCCCCTTTAGTTGAAGCCATCAAACAAGCCAAATTCCCGCATGATACCTATCAAACAACAACAATCATTAATACTGATGATGCAATGTTCGGTACGGGTGTATTTGTTAAAAATAGTGTTGAAGATAGCAAAAAAGAGTTCCCTTATTCACAATTTATTGTTGATAGCGAGGGTACGGTGAAGAGTGCATGGGGTTTGAAACCAGAAAGTTCAGCAATTATCGTATTGGATAATCACGGAAAGGTGTTGTTTTTCAAAGATGGTGAATTAAATCCCCAAGAAATTCAAAAAGTCATTAGTTTGTTAAGCTCATCACTAAACCAATAAGGTCAAACTTTTACTATTATGTAGTGTGCGTAATTTCGCACACTACACTTACAATTCAGTCTATCTCTATTACGTCAAAAATAGTGAGTTATGCTAAAATACCCTTACATTAAACATGCATAATTATGATTGTTTTTTTCATAAATAATCATGACTAATGTGCGCATTATCACGCTTTAGTTTCATTCCAATACACTTTGGCGCAAAACCCGCCATTAGTGCCATGAGTAAAAATAACCTGCAAATGATGCAATTGCGCAATCCGCTTAACAATAGAGAGTCCTAAACCACTCCCTGTCTTTTCTTGTCCTGGTGGACGATAAAAACGCTCACCTAGACGCTGTAAAACTTCAGGTGTCACACCATTACCATCATCTTGAATTTCAAGGTGGTCAGCATACAAAATGATCTCCACTCGCCCAGCTATTTTTCCATAACGTATTGCATTATTGAGTAAATTTCTCAGCAACGCATTGAGTAGTAATGGCTGACCTTGAAAATCAGGGGGACGACTTATTAAGGTGTTTATTATCGTTGTTTGCTGCTCTTGAGCTTCGGGTTCAACATCCTTTATTGCTGTTTCAATTAATATGGGCCAAGATACCGCCGTAATATCATCAAGTTGCGAGGATGACTCTAACCGAGACAACATGAGTAGTTGGTCAACAAGCCTTGTTGCCCTATCAATACCTTCCGATAAATTAGCCACTGCATGATTACGGATATCTGTATTATTCCCCGCAATTTGTACCACTTCCGCCTGTACTCTTAACGCTGCGAGTGGGCTACGTAATTCATGAGCGGCATCCGATGTAAATTGTCGCTCGCGAGCAAACATGTCATTAATACGGCCAAATAGCACATTCATGGAGTCAATAATGGGTCTTACTTCACTGGGGATGCGCGTTACTTGTACTGGGGTTAATTCATCTGGCTTTCGGTGATATAACTGCTTTGCTACATCCCTCAATGGACGTAAAGCACGTGTGAGCAGCCATAAAAATAGCAATAACATAATTGGCAAAGCCATCAACCAAGGCATAAATTGTGCAACCATAATATCGGTCGCCATTTCTTGCCGGTACTCCCACTCTTGCCCTACTGCAATAACATATTGACCATCTTGAGATTTTAACCACACCAAACGCCAAGGGTCGTCACTTCCTTGGAGCATCCCATCGGTAAACCCTTCTCGCTTAAATTGGTAGACAATATCTCTACCGTTATCACCGTCGTTTAATACCATTTCGCCATTCTGTGAAAAGATAGCAAATGCCAATGCATCGTCATCCTGATGGCCACGGTTCTTGCGCAATAATTTTTTGGTTTTAGTCAGGGAAGGCCGGCTCAATTCAAAGTCTGATGGTAAAACAGATAGCCGTTTAGCAAACGCCATTTGCTGGGTATCAAATAGCTCATTAATCGTTTTATAGCTTTGGTACCACGCTAACGAACTGGCGATCCCCCATGTCAGCAAAGCTAACAGGAGCAGCATTAAAGTGAGTTTCAGCCTAAGACTAAATGTCTTCATCATTTATCATCACCTAATCGATAGCCAACACCATGAATGGTTCGAATAAACTTATTACCTAATTTACGCCTTAAATGGTGGATATGTACCTCAACAGAATTGCTAGAGACCTCTTCATCCCAGTTATACAATTTTTCTTCTATTAAAGGACGAGAGAAAACTTTATTTGGGTTATGCATAAATAAAGATAGTAAGGCAAACTCTTTACCCTTTAGCTGTACAGGTTCGCCTTGCTGTGTCACTGTCATTGCAATCGGGTCCATTTCAACATCACCATGTGTAAGCTTAGACGACAATTGCCCACTTCGACGACGGATCAACGCTTGTAAACGTGCCATAACCTCCATTAAAGCGAAAGGTTTACAAAGATAATCATCAGCCCCTTGTTGTAACCCTTGAACACGTTGATCCAGTGCATCTCGTGCCGTCAAAATCAAGACAGGTTCATCACGCCCCTCCTTGCGCCAATATTTTAAAATATCCATGCCATCAATATTTGGTAATGAAAGATCGAGTACAACAGCATCATAGGGTGCATCAAATAAAGCGATTTGCCCTTGTTTACCATCCATAAACCAATCAACCGTAAACCCTAGCTGTGTTAATCCCACTTTTAGACCATCACCAATTAGCCTGTCATCTTCAATTAATAGAATACGCATAATATCCTCCACCTCAGCATATTATTATATTTATCCCATCAGTCTTGAGATGACTAGCTATAATTAATAAAATTAAAAATATAATTCGTTAATTATGTTTCTTAAGATCCTGTTAAGATTTACTTGGTTTAATACCCTCCATACAAACAACAAGTTCATGTCCATTTGGAGATACTGATGATGAAAAAATTACCTGTAATCGCTTTAGTTGCTGCACTCGCAAGTGCCCCTGCTTTCGCTGCAAATGGTGGATTTGATGGCCCAGGTGCAGCCATAAATACAACGACTCAAACGACTCAAACGGGTGGTTTCATCGGCCCAAATAGTGGGGAAATGACGGTCGCAAAAGCACTTGATATGTCAGATGATAGCTGGGTTATTTTACGTGGTAATATCGTTAAACAACTCGATAATAAACATTATGAGTTCACTGATGGTACTGGCACCATTAATTTAGAAATCAGTGAAAAGCGTTGGAACGGTATCAACGTAACGCCAAAAGACAAAGTTGAAATTCGCGGTAAAATTGATAAAGACTGGAATTCAAGAGAAGTCGAAGTTAAACAAATCCAAATCATTAAATAATTCACAGCTTTACAATGGGATCTGCTTTAAAGTAGGTCCCATCTAAATCCTATTTCATACAGAAATTAACAGTGTTAAATTAACAAAATCATTTTTGCTTACTAAGGCTGCTTAATGACTGTAAAACTCCCCAACATACGTAATATTCGAGAGAAACTGCTTTCAGACAATTGGTATATTTTAAAAAAATATACTTATGAGTTACAACGACGAGACGGTAGTTGGCAACAACAAGAACGCGAAGTCTATGATAGAGGCAATGGTGCCGTTATTTTGTTATATAACAAAATAAAGAATAGCATTATATTAATTCGCCAATTTCGTATGCCAGTCTATATAAATGGCTATTCTGATTTTCTAATTGAAGCTGCCGCAGGTTTACTCGAAAACGCCTCACCAGAAACACGAATTATTGCTGAAGCCGAAGAAGAAACGGGTTTTAAAGTCGATAAAATTCAAAAAGTTTTTGAAGCCTTTATGAGCCCAGGCTCTGTCACCGAAAAACTCCACTTTTACATCGCTGAATACAGTGATAATAATCGTCAAAACGCGGGTGGTGGACTTAAGGAAGAAGGCGAAGATATTGAAGTTTTAGAGTGGCCTTTCTCTAAAGCCATTGATGCGATTAAAACGGGAGAAATTGTTGATGGTAAAACCATCATGTTGATCCAATACCTCGCCCTAAACGCTATTCTCAAATAGCTAATCCAGCTCTGATAGCTCATAATGATAAAATAAAGTCATAGTGAGCTTTCCTATTTTTTATCAATCATTAAACGAACGATAAAAATAAAAATAATCGTAAAAAGATAATCAACTTTTATTATTTTATTCTTTTATTAAAAAATAAAACCATAATTCCAAGATAAAACATATTTCACTTTGACCTATCCGCTAAAAAACCTTAAATTTAAATAATATTTAATTTTATTTATCATCATTTTAAGAGTCTTATTTTTGTATCCAATTAATATCAAATAATTGTTATACACTACAATCGGTGATTAAGGAGCTAAATAAAATGATACGCTGCGTTCGTATGTGGACAGGAGAAGATGGAAATTCTCTATTTGAAGAAGGCACTCTTGAGCTCAATAATGTCACAGGAGGAGATAGCCAAACCTCCGCCATTGCAGCCAGTGAACTGACCTTCCGTGAAACAGTTTCCGGCGGTTCTTTTGATTGGCATCAAGACCCTGTTCCTCGTTATGTCATTACCCTTTCCGGCACTTTAGAATTCGAAACTAAAGATGGTTCTAAATTTATCATCAATCCTGGTGATATCTTACTTGCGCAAGATAATACAGGAACCGGCCATAAATGGCGGCTTATTGGTGATGAGCCATGGCGTCGTGCTTATGTTGTCTATCAAGAAGGTACCAATCTTAGCTTTACTCCAACAAAAAAATAGAGGCCATCATGAATAAACCGATTGCTGAAAATGTCGATATTGCTCTCATCGGCGCAGGGATCATGAGTGCAACGCTTGGTACATTTCTCAAAGAACTAGAGCCTTCGCTAACGATTGCTGTTTTTGAAAGGCTAAACGACTGTGCCCAAGAAAGCTCCCATCCGTGGAACAATGCGGGAACAGGTCATGCCGCTAACTGTGAGATGAACTATACTCCACCAAACCCAGATGGTACGGTGGATATCAGTAAAGCGCTTGAAGTCAATACGGAGTTCGATCTCTCTCGCCAGCTTTGGTCTTATCTAGTCACCAAAGGTAAAATTAAAGATCCACGTGACTTTATTCACCCATGCCCACATATGAGCTTTGTTTGGGGTGAAGACAATGTAAAATTCTTAAAACAACGCTACCAACAGATGTCTGCTCACCACTGTTACCACAATATGGAATACAGTGATGATCCAAAACAGATCAACGAATGGGCTCCCTTGATCATGGAGGGTCGTGACCCTAAAGAAGCGATTGCGGTTACCCGTGTTAATACTGGTGCTGATGTCGATTACGGTGCACTAACGCATTTATTAATTGCACAATTAAGCGAACAATCCGGTTTTTCAATTCACTATAAACATGAAGTCATCGATGTTAAAAAGACCCCCGATGGCAGATGGAATATTGAAGTTAAAAATCTACTCACGCATGAAAAAACGATCACTTCCGCGAAGTTTGTGTTCGTTGGTGCAGGCGGGCGGGCAATCGAATTACTGCAGAAATCTGGGATCCCTGAAGGAAAAGGGTATGGTGGATTCCCTGTTAGTGGTATCTGGTTGCGTTGTGATAACGAAGAAATTGCTTCTCGCCACCATGCAAAAGTTTATGGTAAAGCAGATAAAGGCTCACCACCAATGTCTGTTCCACACTTGGACACTCGCATTATTGGAGGTAAACGTTCTCTATTATTTGGGCCTTATGCCGGTTTTTCGAGTAAATTCCTTAAGCACGGCTCTTATTTAGACCTGTTTGAATCGGTTAAATTGAATAACATTGAACCAATGCTTGCGGTTGCGAAAGATAACTGGTCACTCGCAGAATACTTAGTAGGCCAAGTTCTGCAAACTTCTGCTCACCAATTTGCCATGTTGCAACAATTCTACCCAGAAGCACAGCATGAGGATTGGAAAGAGGTGGTTGCAGGGCAACGAGTACAAATTATTAAGCCTGACCATGATAAGAAAGGGGTTTTAGAATTTGGTACAGAACTGATTACCAGTGCGGATAAATCATTTACTGTATTGATGGGCGCATCTCCGGGGGCCTCCACTGCGGCATTTATTGCACTAAATGTATTAAAAACCTGTTTTGATGACCAACTCAAAGCCGATGGATGGGAAACACGTTTAAAAGATATCATTCCAACCTATGGGATTGATTTAAAAACGGATGCAAAAGCCTGTTTAGATATTCGTACAGCTACTGCCAAAGTGCTGAAACTAGATAATTAGTTATTAATTAGGTTGGGAAATCACTTCCCAACCTTTACCAATATTTAGAATAAAATGACCCGAAAACCTGGGTTCAAAAAGGATTCTCGCGGTGTGTAGTCTAACGTTTTTCCGTGCCAATCAACGACTTTCGCACCTGCACCAATGGCAACCGCATGACCCGCAGCAGTGTCCCAAATATTCGTAGGCCCAAAACGTGGATAAAGCTGTGCTTTTCCTTCCGCAACCAAACAAAATTTGAGTGAAGAACCAATTTCTACTGTCGTGTGTTCACCCATTTGTTTTAAATAATCCATTAATTCATTGTCTTGATGAGAACGGCTAATAACAATCACCGGAGGCTTAGCATCATTCACATGAATAAGTTGCTTGTGGCCACCTTCTTCCTTCCAGGCTTGATTTCCTTCCGCATAATATAGCAACCCTTTCGCGGGGGCATATACCACCCCCATCGTTGGTACGCCATTCTCAATCAGTGCAATGTTAACCGTAAAATCCCCATTACGATTAATAAATTCTTTCGTTCCATCCAATGGGTCAATCAACCAATAACGTTGCCAATTCTGCCTGGTTGACCACTGTGGAGGGTCTTCTTCAGACAGTTGAGGGATATCAGGGGCAATGCGAGCAAGGCCTGCTGTAATCACATTGTGGGCGGCAATATCAGCCTCGGTCACAGGCGAATTATCACTTTTATGTTCAACCTGTAAAGGTTCTTGCGCATTATAAGTTTCCATAATCGCATAACCCGCTTCTTGAGCTAATTCGCAAATTTGCTGTAGCATATTATTCACCTCTCTGATGACCCTTTATAGCAAGAGTAGCAATTGTGTGAAATTAACGCCATAAAAAAAGCCCCAAAGTCCAAAGACAATGAGGCTTTTTAGCTGTGAACTGAATTAACAGAAATTATAAAATTTCAAGTAATTCAACTTCAAATACTAATGTGCTGAATGGCGGGATTGATGCGCCTGCACCACGCTCACCATAAGCTAATTGATGAGGAATATACAATTCCCATTTAGAACCAACTGGCATCAGAGTCAATGCTTCAATCCAACCAGGAATAACACCACTTACAGGAAATTCTGCTGGCTGACCACGTTGTACTGAGCTATCAAACACAGAGCCATCAATTAAACGCCCTGTGTAATGAACACGTACACGGTCTGAGCGGGATGGGATAGCACCATCACCTTGGTTAATCACTGAAAATTGTAAGCCTGACTCAGTCGTTGAAACACCATCACGTTTTTGGTTTTCATCTAGGAATTTTTGGCCTTCTTCCGCTAATGCTGCCTGACGAGAGACACGGACAGCGTCGGCACGCTCATGCACTTCACGCAATGCTTTGTGCAGAGTTTCAACAGGTACCGATGGCATATTGCCTTCTAAAGCATCAACGAGACCTGCTAGGATTGCATTTGGCACTAAACCTTCTAGCCCTGACTCTAATAATTGCTGCCCAACTTGTAGACCTATGCCATAACTCGCTTGAGCTTCTACCGAATCGAAATTTTGGTTTGCCATGAAAATACCCATATGATTTTGAGAAAAACCAAGAATAGCAGCCTCACCCTTATGGGTAAACCCAAACAATGAATCTAAAGAATAAAACTGATTGATTCCCGACAAATTTATTCAGTGTTCTCTGAAAAATTCAGCTAAACGCTAAAAATGTCTAAAAAGGGTGCTAGTATGCGTATTAATACGGTCTAATTTACTCATTGCCTCATCAAGGAGGAGTGATGTTTAAACTTTCAAAATTTCATCGCTATGGTATTGCACTGCTCGCTCTAATTGTCGTGGTCGCTTTTTTTTGGCCTACAAGTGATAAATCCCCCAGCGATATTGTTCAAAACCAACCGATTGTCATTCCCCCACCCACTACCCCTGAGGTCATGCCTGAATCTACTATTACACCACCAGTACCAGAGCCAGTGCCGACACCTGAAGGTAATTCCCCACTTTTACCTACTGAGCCTGAGATTATTCCAGAACCTATTGAGCCCACACCCAATGAGCCTCCAATAGTGACTTCACCAGAAAAAGCGCCTGAGCCCAAAACCACTCGCCCTTCAACTAGCGAATGGCAAAACTACCGAGTTCAAAAAGGGAAGACTCTCGCACAACTGTTTCGTGATAATAACTTACAAGCCAATGACGCTTTTATTATGGCTCGCGTAGAAGGTGCAGAAAAACCACTGAGTAATTTACGTCAAGGGCAAAAAATTCGATTAAAAGCCAATTCAAAAGGTGAAGTTCAATTATTAGAAACTACCGGTTCTGATGGAAAAACCTATAGCTTTGCGCGATTAAGCGATGGGAGTTATTACAGAACGCCTTAGTATTAGTGCAAAAACGCTTATGAAATAAAAAAAACAGATATCTAAAAAGCAAAAAACACCGGACTTAGCCGGTGTTTTTTATTTGCACCATGGATAACCCAATGATGCATATCATCATTATTGATTACTCAGCAACGATGATAACGTTCAGCTCTGCGAAAACATCGCTGTGTAACTGGAAGTGAACTTCGTGGTCACCAGTAGTACGCAGAACGCCGTTTGGCAGACGAACTTCGCTTTTCGCGATTTGAACGCCAGCCGCAGTGATTGCGTCAGCGATATCACGAGTACCGATTGAACCGAACAGTTTACCTTCGTCACCAGCTTTAGAAGCTAAAGTTACAGAACCCAGTGCAGTAACAGCTGCTGCACGAGCCTGTGCTGCTGCCAGAACGTCAGCTAATTTAGCTTCCAGTTCAGCGCGGCGAGCTTCGAAAAATTCAACGTTTTTCTTAGTTGCAGGAACAGCTTTGCCCTGTGGTACTAAGAAGTTACGAGCATAGCCCGATTTAACGTTAACTTGGTCACCCAGGCTACCTAGGTTAGCTACTTTATCAAGCAGAATAACTTGCATTACCTTATCCTCTATTAGTCGTTAATGGACTGTACCAATTACTGATGACGATCAGTGTATGGTAACAGAGACAGGTAGCGAGCGCGCTTGATAGCACGAGCGAGCTGGCGTTGATATTTTGCACGAGTACCGGTGATACGGCTTGGTACAATTTTACCACTTTCAGTGATATAGTTTTTCAGCGTTGCGATATCTTTATAGTCGATCTCTTGAACGCCTTCCGCTGTGAAACGGCAGAACTTGCGACGACGGAAATAACGTGCCATATGGCTAGTCTCCAGAATCTATCAAATCAATCTGCTCGGCATGGAGGACAATCTTGCTGATCCCATTGCGACCCTGATGGGTACTAATGAAACCGCTTACTGTAATCCAACTGCCGACCGTTATACTGTGAGTATGAGCTTGTAAGGTTTGTCCGCTGGCGATAATGGGCATTCTGCACCATGCTTGCCTTGACAACCCCGCTTCCTGTTGCTCCGAACGATGTTCTAAAACAAACTGGCAGTGAGGAATGCCTGACGGACTCACTTTTCGAATCAATGCTTTACAGACTGTGCCTGTGAGCACCAAACGATTAGTGGTCACTTGCGCAATTACTCTTCAGAATCCCCAGTTTCTTCTACTTCTTCATCCTGATATTCATCAGACATGTCACGGCCACGACGTTCGTCTTTAGCTTTGACCATTGGAGAAGCTTCTGTTACTGCGTGTTTTAAGCGCATAACCATGCTGCGGATAACGGCATCGTTGAAGCGGAAGTTAGTTTCCAGCTCATCAATCGCTTCCTGCGGCGCTTCTACGTTCAGAAGAACATAGTGTGCTTTGTGCAGTTTGTTGATTGGGTAAGCCAGTTGACGGCGGCCCCAGTCTTCCAGACGGTGAATCTGACCTTGTGCGTTAGTGATAACAGCACTGTAACGCTCGATCATGCCCGGAACCTGTTCGCTTTGGTCAGGATGGACCATAAAAACGATTTCGTAATGACGCATTAGTAGTTGCTCCTTACGGATTATTAGCCTCCTGTCTGGGTTAACCGCGGCCCGCGGAGGCAAGGAACTTGTTGAGTGCGGCTAAAAAATTGACGCGTAACTATACCCATCCCTGATATAAAACTCAAGAGATGGATGCAATTTTACGCTAAATATTATTTTTCTACAGAAACGGATAAGCGCTGACGCACGGCTTCAAACAAGCAAACCCCTGTTGCTACAGAGACGTTCAATGATGACACAGAACCTGCCATTGGAATGCTAATTAACTCGTCACAATGCTCACGAGTTAAACGACGCATACCTTCACCTTCAGCTCCCATCACCAGAGCTATCGGGCCCGTTAACTTGCTTTGATATAAATTGTGGTCAGCTTCACCTGCCGTTCCCACAATCCATACATTGTATTCTTGTAGCAAGCGCAATGTCCTTGCTAGATTCGTCACACGAATAAGAGGAATATTTTCTGCCGCACCACAGGCCACTTTTTTCGCAGTTGCATTAAGCTGAGCGGATTTATCTTTAGGAACAATCACAGCATGAACACCTGCCGCATCAGCGCTACGTAAACATGCACCTAAGTTATGTGGGTCTGTCACGCCATCCAATACCAATAAAAATGGCGATGGTGTGCTCTCCAATAAATCAGGCAGGTCACCTTCTTGATATTGTTTACCTGGTAGTACTTTCGCAATGATGCCTTGGTGAACCGCACCTTCAGTTTGGCTATCCATCCATTGACGATTCGCCACTTGAACGACGACACCTAATGCTTCAATTTCATGCACCAACGGCATTAATCGGCGATCTTCACGACCTTTCAGAATATAGACTTCTTTGATGCGTTGCGGTGAACGCTCCAGTAAGGCTTTCACTGCGTGAATGCCATAAATCATTTCGCTCATAAAATTTCTTATTTATATAAATAGTAAAGTGGCGCTAATACGCCACTTTGGTTAATAACGATGGTTCATAACTACAGCAATACCATTATCCCTCTTGTTTTTGGGATTTTTTTGCAACACGCTTAGCTTTTAATTTTGCTGTAATTTTTCTGGTTTTATCAGACGGTTTTTTGCCTTTTCCTTTCCCTTTCGCCTCGGGCTTAGCTTCAGCTTTTTTCCCTTTTTTCTCTGAGCGACGAAATGCAGAATCAGGCTCGAAGTTTTTATCTTTGCTCGCATCCGCTTTTCGACGAGCTGGACGCGTCGCGTTTTTCACTTCTTGCTTCATTTTGTCCCGCGCTGTTTTACCCGGGTTTTTCGCTTTACGAGTAGTTGAAATTAAAGCGAAATCAATGGTGCGCTCATCCATATGCACAGCTTCGACACGAATTTCCACTTCATCACCAAGACGGTAAGTGGTACCTGATGACTCACCAATTAAACGCTGACCGACCGCATCATAACGGTAGTAGTCATTATCCAACGTTGAAATATGCACTAAACCATCAATAAATAAATCATTAAGACGCACAAAGAAACCAAAACCAGTGACGCTTGTGATTAAACCTGTAAAGGTTTGGCCAACTTGGTCTTGCATGAAATCACATTTAAGCCAGTCAGCCACATCACGCGTCGCTTCATCCGCACGGCGCTCAGTCATTGAACAGTGCTCACCAAGCTGTAACATGCTATCCATATCTGAATGCCAGCCACCTGTTTCCGTCCAGCGCTTATCTGAATGACCATGTTCTTTCGCCAGTAAATATTTTATCCCACGATGTAACGTCAGGTCAGGATAACGACGAATTGGTGATGTAAAGTGAGCATACGATTTCAAACCTAAGCCAAAGTGCCCGCGGTTTTCAGGATCATAAATCGCTTGTTTCATCGAACGTAAAATCATGGTTTGCAGTAATTCATGGTCAGGGCGCTCAGCCACTTCATTCATTACCTGCGCATAATCTTTCGGCTCTGGCTTCATTCCACCCGGTAGGGTCAACCCTAATTCACTGAATACTGAGCGTAAATTCATCACGCTTTCTTCTTTAGGACGGTCATGCACACGGTATAAAGCAGGCTCTTCGTTTTTCTCAACAAACCGAGCCGCCGCAATATTAGCCAAAATCATGCACTCTTCAATCAATTTATGTGCATCATTTCGCTCAACCGGTTCGATACTTTCAATACGGCGTTCTGCGTTAAAAATAAATTTCGCTTCTTCGGATTCGAAGGAAATTGCACCACGCTCAATACGTGCAGCATCCAGTGCTTTATATAATTGGTGCAGATGCTCAATATGCGGCACTAAGGCTTTATAATGCTCACGCAGCTCTTCGTCTCCTTCCAAGATTTTCCACACTTTCGTGTAAGTTAACCTTGCATGAGAGCTCATAACCGCTTCATAGAACTTGTATGACGAAAGCTTACCGGATGCCGATACTGTCATTTCACACACCATACACAGGCGGTCAACACCAGGATTCAGTGAGCACAGGCCGTTCGATAAGACTTCCGGGAGCATAGGAACAACTTGAGATGGAAAATATACCGAGTTACCGCGACTACGAGCTTCTGTATCTAGAGCTGTTTGCGGACGGACATAATAGCTGACATCCGCAATCGCCACCCATAAGCGCCAACCACCGCCTTTTTTCGGTGCACAATAAACCGCATCATCAAAGTCGCGGGCATCTTCGCCATCAATGGTCACTAAAGGGAGATCACGTAAATCAACGCGCCCTTTTTTTGCAGACTCAGGGACATTCTCACTCAGGTCCGCAACTTGTTTTTCAACTTGTGGTGGCCATGAATGTGGAATTTCATGGGTACGTAAAGCGATCTCTACCGCCATACCTGTTCCCATTGTTTCGCCTAATACTTCAATGATATTCCCCACCGCTTGCGAGCGACGTTGTGGGCGGGTGACTAATTCAACCACCACCACATTCCCCATACGAGCGCCAAGGACGCGATCTTTCGGAATCAAAATATCAAAGCTTAAACGGCTATCATCCGGTACGACAAACCCCATACCCGATTCAATAAAATACCGGCCAACAATTTGGTTATTACGCGCTTCTAACACACGAACAACACGAACCTCTGTCCGCCCCTTACGGTCTTGCCCATAAGGTTGCGCTAGAATAACGTCACCATGTAGGGCGCGTTTCATTTCGTCTTGAGATAAATAGTAATCTTCTTTTTTACCCTCAACACGCAGGAAGCCGTAGCCATCACGATGGCCAATCACTTTCCCTTTTAATAAGTCTAAACGCTCCGGTAATGCATAACACTGACGGCGAGTGAAGACTAATTGCCCATCCCGTTCCATGGCTCTTAACCGACGACGCAGTGCCTCTAATTCATCTTCTGTCGATAAATTCAATAATTGTGCGATTTCTTCGCGATTAGCGGGTGCAGTACGCTTCGAGATAAGGTCAAGAATGTATTCTCGACTTGGAATTGGGGACTCGTATTTTTCTGCTTCTCTTTCCTGAAAAGGATCTTGTGACATCGTTACCTCCGTTGTCATCAGAATTCATAACTACCGCAAATGCTAGTCAAGCAGTAGTTGATAGAGCGGGCTGTTATCTTTCACCATGTCCGCCAGCGTGTATTGATCAAGTTCTTGTAAAAACTGCTGTATTGCTTGGTGTAGCACACCTTTTAAACGACACGCAGGTGTAATGTGGCAAAATTCGCCACTACAATTAACAAGAGTCAGGGGCTCTAATGCTCTGACAACGTCCCCTATACGAATTGATTCCGCTGGTTGTCCTAGTGTAATCCCGCCATTTTTGCCACGAGTGGCTTTAATATAACCTAGGTGACTGAGCTGATTAATAATTTTTACCATATGGTTACGCGATACACCGTAAACCTCGGTGACCTCTGTAATACTGGTCATTTTCCCTTCACCTAGGGATGCCAGGTAAATAAGAGCTCGTAACCCATAATCTGTAAAACTAGTCAGTTGCACAATCACCTCAAAATTTTAGCTATAACGCTGTTGGCCGCAAATCATTGGCCTAAAAAATGCGACTCATTTTAAAATTCACGCTTGCTATTTCTAACCCAACACTTTCAGTTTTCTGAACAAAATATAGCATGCTAATAAATTATATGTCGTTAAATAAAGTTTAACGTATAACACAAGTCAAATATGCACTTAATTGCACATAATTTGCACACAAAAGTGACTTGATTCAATCATTATGGGGAATTTTGACTGTTTTATCAAAGAAGCTGCATAGTGGAAGGAGGTAAAGCAGTAAAAAACTGCGCCTGTATTAGGCGCAGTCAGTGTTATTACTCAACGTCAAATGGATCACGCAGGATCATGGTTTCTGAACGATCTGGACCGGTTGAAATAATATCAACTGGAATACCCGTTAGTTCTTCAACGCGTTTGATGTAATTCAGAGCTGCTTGTGGCAGTAATTCTCTTTGTTTCACACCAAAAGTTGTTTCTTTCCAACCTGGCATTGATTCATAAACTGGCTCTAAGCCATCCCACTCATCAGCAGCTAAAGGCGTTGTTTCAAGCACTTTGCCATCTGGACGACGGTAGCCTACGCAGATTTTGACTTCTTCTAAACCGTCTAAAACATCCAGTTTAGTCATACAGAAGCCTGACAGTGAGTTAATTTGTACCGCACGATTAATCGCAACGATATCTAACCAACCAGTACGGCGTTTACGACCCGTAGTTGCACCAAATTCTTGGCCTTTTTCACGCAGGAACTCACCCACTTCGTCAAACAGCTCAGTTGGGAATGGACCTGCACCAACACGCGTTGAGTAAGCCTTGATGATACCTAATACGTAGTTGACATAGCGAGGGCCTAAACCAGAACCTGTCGCTACACCACCAGCGGTCGTATTTGAAGAGGTTACATAAGGATAAGTACCGTGGTCGATATCTAATAATGTCCCTTGTGCACCTTCAAACATCACTAATTCATTCTTCTGATTTGCTTTATATAGCAGATCAGAAACATCAATTACCATGCCAGTCAGGATATCCGCTACAGCCATAATATCATCTAACGTTTTTTGGTAATCTACAGCAGGTTCTTTATAATAATGAACAAGTTGGAAGTTATGGTATTCAACAATTTCTTTTAATTTTTCTGCAAACGTGGCTTTATCAAACAAATCACCAACGCGTAGACCACGACGTGCAACTTTATCTTCATAAGCAGGACCAATACCACGACCTGTTGTTCCAATCGCTTTGGAACCACGTGCTTTTTCACGCGCATTATCTAATGCGATATGATAAGGCAGGATCAGTGGGCATGCTTCAGAAAGACGTAAACGTTCCCGAACAGGAACACCGCGGTCTTCCAATTCTTTCATCTCTTTCATTAATGCGTCTGGCGCTAAAACAACACCATTAGCAATAATACTGATGACATTTTCACGAAGAATACCGGATGGAATTAAGTGGAGAACGGTTTTTTCACCGTTTACAACAAGAGTATGGCCAGCATTATGGCCGCCCTGATAGCGAACTACGTATTTAGCACGCTCTGTCAGCAAGTCAACGATCTTGCCCTTCCCTTCGTCACCCCATTGGGTGCCCAGTACGACAACGTTCTTACCCATTTTGAAATACACTCGGTTGCTTAAAAATGAATTCTACCATCAAAAATGAACTGTTCCAGTGATATTTTGGCAATACAAAAATTTTTTTCTGGAAAGCAAGTAAAATGGTATTTTTTATTTCTGCCGTAAACTCAAAATGAATGCCATCAGTTGAGCAGCTCAAATTTTCCCTGAAAAATCTTATACTTAAAACGACAGGCGAAAAAAAGCCCACCGAAGCGGGCTTTTCTTTAATAGATTAACAGTTATTTTGCTAGGTTGCACGCAACTTAGCTTGTTATTAATCTGTCGCGCGAAGCTTAGTTGGTGCCTTCATAAAGCGGAAGAAGTCAGTGTCTGGACTCATGACCATCACGTCATCACCACTCTTAAAGCTTTGTTCATAAGCACGTAAGCTACGAATAAACGCATAGAACTCTGGGTCTTGGTTGAATGCATCAGCAAACAATTTTGTTGCCATCGCATCACCTTCACCTCGGTAAGTCAGTGCGGTACGCTCCGCTTCAGCCAACGTTTCTGTTACTGTTTTATCTGCAACAGCGCGGATCTTAGTCGCTTCTTCTTGACCTTGTGAACGGTGTTGACGTGCAACTGCTTCACGTTCTGCACGCATACGCGCATAAATAGCTTCAGAAACTTCGTTTGGTAGCTCGATACGTTTAATACGTACGTCGACAACTTCAATACCTAACGCCGCCATACTGTTTGCATTCACAACCAGTGGCTTCAGGTTTGTTTCTTCTTCAACACGTTTTGCTGCATCCGCAATCGCTGCATCCGCTTCTTTGGTTGCATCGTCAGTTGCTGTACCTTTGTTCAAAGCATCACGGACATCAATGGTCAAACGGCCACGTGAGTCAGTAATGATATCTTTTACGCTTAAGCGACCAAACTCAGAACGTAAACGGTCACTAAATTTACGTTTTAACAGGGTTTCCGCTTGGAATGGATTACCACCGCCAGTCGCTACATAGTAACGACTGAAATCAGTAACGCGCCATTTCAGGTAGGAATCCACCATTAAGTCTTTGTTTTCACTTGTCAGATAGCGGTCAGCCTGAATTTCCAGTGTCTGAATACGTGCATCCAACATTTTTACCGTTTCAATAAATGGTACTTTGAAATGCAGACCCGGCTCATAAATGATCGGTTTGTTTTCAGAATCACGCAGAACCTTACCAAAACGCAAGACAATGCCGCGATCAGTTTGAGGAACAATAAAGATAGATGCGTATGCGACTGCCAAAATGGCCAGAACGATAACAATTAGCGATTTACGCATGATTATTGTCTCCCTACTCTAACTGCATCACCACGAACAGCACTGTTTGGCTGAGCTGATGTTGCGCCATTAGATGACGCGTTATTATTTGGCGTCGCCATTCTGGCTGATGGACTGACTTTCGGTGCTGATGTAGCGTTCGTATTAGCACCACGCATGATTTGATCAAGCGGCAGCACTAACATGCTGTTGCTCTTATCATTTGCTATCACTTTACGTGTATTACCTAATACACGTTCCATCGTTTCGATATATAGACGTTCACGGGTAATCTCAGGTGCAGCACGATATTCAGGCAACATTTTTGCAAAACTTGCCACCTCACCCTCTGCTTTGAAGACCACACTGGCTTTATAAGCTTCAGCTTCTTCAATTAAGCGTTGTGCGTTACCTTTTGCCAGAGGAAGAACTTCGTTTCGATAAGCATGTGCTTCACGAATGGTTTTTTGTTCTTCTTCCCTTGCTGCAATTACATCATCAAATGCGGCTTTAACGTCTTCAGGCGGACGCGCTGCCTGGAAGTTGACGTCAAGCAGTGTGATACCCATTTTGTATGGCGCAATTGTTGCTTCGAGCTCTTTTTGTGTTACATCACGGATAAAAGCACGATTCGTAGTCAGTACTTGCTCCATCGCAGACTGACCGATTACACCACGCACAGCACTATCTAGCGCCTGACGCAGACTATTGTCTGGGTTTGTGACACTAAATAAATATTGCGCAGGGTCGGTAACACGATATTGAACGTTCATTTCAACGCGGATCACGTTTTCATCTGACGTTAACATCATGCCATTTGTCGCTTGTTCACGTACGGTTTCTACGTTGACAGGAATAACTCTATCAATGAAGGTTGGTTTCCAGTTCAAACCAGGCCCAACAACACCACTATATTCACCAAAACGTAATACTACGCCACGGTCACTTTCTTTGATGGTGTAGAAGCCTGAACCTGCCCATACAACAACGATAGCAGCAAGAGCTAACATACCTAAACGGCCGCTGATTTGTGATGGTTGTTTATTATCGCCATCACCACCGCTGCCTTTATTTCCACCAAGCTTGCTGCCTAGTTTACGAAAGAGATCGTCGAGATCATAAGCCCCACGTTTTCGACCACCTTTGTTCCCGCTAGAGTTGCCGCCTTTATTGCCGCTTCCCCACGGATCGCGGTCTTGTCCGTCATTACCGGGCTGATTCCACGCCATGTTTTAGCTCCATTCTTTATGATTGATTTTCAGGGCTAAGAGCGATAGGGCTCTTAATATCAATTCCATTGCCTAACTACATCATTAATCACCAAAACAATTAAATAACGTAGTCAGGTAATTGCTGCTCTTGTTTGCACAGACGCCGCCAATCCACCATTGGCATACGCACCTCAAGGCCAATTGAGCCGTCTTCTTCCTGCCATTCACGTTCGATTGACTGAAGTTGATAGAAACGGCTACGTAAACGGCCTTCATTCGGTGGTAAACGCAATTCAACATGTGCGATTTCACCTGAAAGACGTTCCGTCAATGCCTGTAGCAGCAATGAGATACCATCGCCCGTTTGCGCTGAAACCCAGACACGAACCGGCTTGTTATCCTCATCTCTGTCAATACGCGGGACAAAATCCTCCAGCATATCAACTTTGTTCATCACTAAAAGTGTTGGTATTTCATCCGCTTCGATTTCTTCTAACACACTTTCAACTGCATGAATATTTTCATCCAAGCGATTATCAGCTGCATCGATAACGTGCAGCAGTAACGTTGCTTCACGTGTTTCTTGCAGGGTTGCTTTAAAAGCTGCAACCAAATCATGGGGTAAATGACGGATAAAACCCACAGTATCTGCAAGAACGACAACACCAACATCTTCTACATCAATACGACGAAGTGTTGGGTCAAGTGTTGCAAATAACTGGTCAGCAGCATAAACATCAGCGGCCGTCATGCGGTTAAACAAACTAGACTTACCAGCGTTGGTATAACCGACAAGCGAAATAGTCGGGATATCAGCCTTACTTCTCGCTTGACGCCCTTGTTCACGCTGTTTTTCCACCCGACTAAGACGAGATAAGATTTGTTTAATTTTATCTCTTAATAGCCGGCGGTCAGTCTCAAGTTGAGTTTCACCGGGACCTCGTAAGCCAATCCCGCCTTTTTGTCGCTCTAAGTGCGTCCATCCCCTCACTAAGCGAGTCGATAAATGCCTTAACTGAGCCAATTCAACTTGAAGCTTACCTTCGTGTGTACGTGCGCGTTGAGCAAAAATATCTAAAATTACCCCTGTACGGTCAACCACCTTACATTGGCAAATCCTTTCGAGATTACGTTCTTGAGCAGGGCTTAGAGTATGATTAAACAACACCACATCTGCACCACTTTCCTCAACAGCTTGGGCAATTTCTTCTGCTTTACCTTCCCCAACAAAAAACTTTGGATGAGGGGCTTTACGACTGCCCGTGACTATTTGTACTGGTTTTACGCCAGCAGATGTCACAAGTGACTCAAATTCTGCCAGATTATCAACATCTTTTTCTTGAGAAAAAAAGACATGGACTAATACAGCTAGTTCACCGCCTTCATACCTATCAAACAAGGTGTAACCTCTTAGGCTAAACAATAATTGCAAAGGAAAAACACAGGTACAGTCTCCCTACCCATGCTTTCCTTGTCTTTTAGCGTACAAACTTACTCAGTTACTTCGCCATCTTGCGCTGCAGGGTTACCTGAATGGTAATTACCATTGCCAGTGCTACCCGCAGTACCGCTATGATGAGAAACAGGGCGAGCAGGGACAACAGTCGAGATAGCGTGCTTATAAACCATCTGGCTAACTGTGTTTTTTAATAAAATGACAAATTGGTCAAAAGACTCAATTTGCCCCTGCAATTTGATGCCATTAACGAGATAAATAGAGACCGGAACCCTTTCACGACGTAATGCGTTCAGGAACGGATCTTGCAAAGATTGCCCCTTAGCCATTCTATGTTTTCCTTATTTTGTTGTTTTTAAAAGAGAATCTTTTAGATTCCAAAAAGTAACTACTCAAAAATTGCGCTTAACGTTCTAATTGTACACAAACATCAGTCCTATGCACGCATAACCTGCATAACGGTGCTAAGCGCTTGCTGAGGTTGTTCACTATCTAACCAATGAACATTCTCCCAGCCTCTTAACCAGGTAATTTGACGTTTTGCCAATTGGCGAGTTGCACAAATTCCCCGATAAATCATTTCATCATGGCTAATTTCACCATCTAAATATGACCACATTTGCCGATATCCCACACAACGGATTGAAGGGAGGTCAACATGTAAATCATTTCGTTGATGCAATTTGCGAACTTCTTCTTCAAAACCCGCATCTATCATCAGATGAAAACGTTGTTCTATGCGCTCATGTAAAATTTTACGATCTTGTGGCGCAATAGCAAACTGAAACACATTATAAGGTAATTCTTCCCCAGCTGTTTGTGTCATTTCAGTCAAAGTTTGTCCCGAAATGAGATATACCTCTAAAGCACGGGATAATCTTTGTGGATCGTTAGGGTGGATCCTTGCCGCGGCAACTGGGTCAGCTTCAGTAAGACGACGATGAATTTCTCCCCATCCTTGTTCTTTCGCAATGTGTTCAATTTCAGCACGAACTGTTGGGTCAGCTGAAGGAAGTGGTGAAAGTCCTTCTAATAAGGCTTTAAAATACAACATAGTGCCGCCAACTAATAACGGAATTTTACCTTGTGAGGTAATTTCAGCCATGGCATTTAATGCGTCACGGCGAAAATCGGCAGCGCTGTATGGTAGAGACGGATCGAGGATATCAATCAGACGATGGGGAGCTTGGCTGAGTTCTTCCGCTGTTGGTTTTGCTGTGCCAATATCCATTCCTCGGTAAATTAATGCCGAATCGACACTAATAATTTCCACAGGCAAATGCTTGCGAAGTTCGATCGCCAAAGCGGTTTTACCTGAGGCCGTTGGACCCATTAGGAATATTGCGTCAGGTTTTTTCTGAGTTGCTAAATCACTCATTTGTTAGTGTAGCTACCACGGATTGTAAATTAATTAATTGTAATAATGTTGGTGGGGGATTTTTTACCCACTGAGGGCATACCCGCTCAACATCAGCCAGCAACTGAACAGCCTGTGCTAAACTCCAACTTTCTTCTGTTTTAACCTGTGAAACTGCTTTAGCGAGCCATTGTGCAATCTCTTCGTCAGTGACACTTTCTTTTCTCGATAAAAAATCGAGTAGTTCAGAAAAAAGCTGTGATAAATTTTGTGTTCTTAATGGTAACGATACCGTATGAATTGTTACTTTTCCATGTAATATCGTGGCTTCGATACCAAATATTGTCAATTGTTCCTTGTACCGCTGTAAAACCTCTATTTCATCATTTTTAAGTGACACTTTTAGAGGTATTAACAATGGCTGAGGCTTTAAGGCTCCGCCACCCGGTGACAATTGTGACAATTTCAATAAATAATTAGCTTCCGTTAAGGATAACAGGATTAGCCCCAACGAAGACTCAATTAATGCAAAGTTTTTTGCGTAAATTGTCAATACCTTGCCAAAAAGGTAGTTATCCGCATTTTTTGCTACAGGTTGTGACGATATTGGTGGCGAGTTTATCGGTTTACGCTCAGGAAAAAGCGGTTTTTTATCTTCAGAGGCAACGGGAATTGACATTAAGCTCTGATACAGCTCACCCGCTTTTTTGTCATACGTTGAACCAAACGTTTTTGCTGGCGCATTTTCTGAAAAACCTGACGTTGTCTTCGGTGAAGAAAAAGCGTGATTTGCGGCACTATCCTTTAAGTGGCTGGGCTGGTCATAAGGTATTTTAGACTCTCGAACGGTATTTTCAATGAGCGTATGATTTTCTGTCTTATGTTGCTGCTTGGGAGTCACGTTTGGTGAAGAAAAATAGTTTTCCCCCGCAGAAGGTCGATTTTCTAACCCTATATTTGCTGGTTCAATACCCGGAAGCTCATCAATAGATGCAGCTTCTAATAATACCGTTCGTACCGCTTGATAAATAAAATCATGTACCAAGCGAGCTTGGTGAAAACGAACCTCATGTTTTGCTGGGTGTACGTTAACATCAACTTGTTTTGGATCAATCGTCAAATACAAGACATAAGCAGGCTGTTGGTTTTCGTCTAAATGCCCTTCATAGGCTTGGCGAATAGCATGGTTAATCAGGCGGTCACGCATCATACGGCCATTAACATAGCAATATTGCGTTTCGCTACCTGATGTCATTGATGGAGAAACAACCCACCCTTTGATAGCAAGGTCGCTATGTTCCCAAGATAACGCCAAAGCGCCTTGCAGAAAACCCGTACCGCAAATCGTCCCGAGACGCCGCTCTTGCTGCGCTTCATCATGAGCGGCTCGATATTGCTTTACTAATTTCCCGTTGTGAGTCAGGTTAATAGCCACATCAGGACGAGAAAGTGCAATTCGGCGAACAATTTCATCAATATGGCCGAACTCGGTTTTTTCTGTGCGCATAAATTTACGGCGAGCTGGCGTATTATAGAATAAATCTAATACTTCAACCGTTGTGCCATTGGGATGCGCTGCAGGTTTAACCATCACCTCCATATCCCGGCCTTCGGCATATGATTGCCATGCTTCTGTTTGGTCTGCGGGCTTGGATGTCAATGTTAAACGTGAAACGGAACTGATACTCGCTAGCGCTTCACCGCGAAACCCCATACTCATAATAGCTTCAAGGTCATCCAAAGTGGCAATTTTACTGGTCGCATGGCGAGCTAATGCGAGAATCAGTTCATCTTTACCGATACCACAGCCATTATCACGAATACGGATCAGTTTTTCTCCACCACGCTCAATGTCGATATCAATACGCGTTGCCCCGGCATCAAGACTGTTCTCAACGAGCTCTTTAACCACTGACGCAGGCCTTTCGACCACTTCTCCTGCCGCAATTTGGTTGGCTAGCTGTGGGGAGAGAATATGTATTGCCATGTCTTCCCCCCTTATTGTGGTGCCGCTTGTATTGGATTCGCCAAGAAATATTGACGTAATCCTAAATGGATAGCTTCTGCGACTTTGTCTTGGAATTCATTAGATTTTAGCAACTGTTCTTCTGCCGTATTACTAATAAAACCAGTTTCGACTAAAATCGATGGGATATCTGGGGAGCGCAATACACCTAAACTTGCATGCTCAGGTGTTCTTTTATGAATATTACCCACTTTTCGCAGCTGTTCGATCACTTTAACCGCAACATCGTACCCCACACGCTGAGAATGGCCGAATTGTAGATCTAAAACAGCTTGGCTTAAATAAGGGTCCGCACCACTAAGCGCATCACCCGCCCCACCTAATAATTCAGATTGTTTTTCACGTTGTTCGAGCCAACTACCCAGCTCACTGTTTGCACGTCGATTAGACAATACCCACACTGATGCTCCTCGTGCACTGCTATTCGGAGCCGAATCTGCGTGAATTGACACCAACATATTAGCCCCTTTCTTACGTGCCACATCAGAACGGCCACTAACGGAAATAAAATAGTCTCCATCACGTGTCATCGCAGGTTTAAACATTGGGTCGGCTTCAAGACGTTGGTATAACTTACGTGCAACACTAAGAGTCACATCCTTTTCTTTATAACCATTCTTACCAATCGCACCAGGGTCTTTTCCACCGTGCCCTGCATCAATCGCAATAACTACCTGCTTGCTGCCCTTCGGCATATTTTTATATTTAGTCGGTGTTGGCGTGGCAACAGGCGCAGGATTATTTATCTTCAATGGCTTATCTTGAGCGCTATTTGCCGCTGCTTTAATCGTATTATTGGTTTGATTAAAGGAAGTAGAACCGGATGAATTTCCCGTCGATATCATTAATACCAACTGATATTCACCTGAAACTTGTTTAAGTACTGCTTTCGTTTTAGCTGCACGAGATAGCTCTAAAACTAAGCGTTTGTGTTGATTATCAGAAGGTTGGCTTGCCCGTACTAGTTTTACAAGATCCCCTGCGGGAACTTTAAGCGGTAGGCCAATAATCTCGCCTCGCTGTTTGATATCAACAACAAGGCGCTCAGGTGAATGCAATGGGAAATAGGAGTAATCAGGCTTACCATCAACAAAGCTTAGTACCACTTCTGCTTGTGATGGACTATTGTTAACTTGAATATTCGATAATGTTGCCGCTTGTGTTTTTGCAGCAAACAGCCACATAACGGATACCATAAACAAGACGAAAACAGTAAAAAAACCCTTTTTTGTTATTCTGTGCATTGATGCATTCAACATGAGCAATAGCTTCCTTAGAGTAGGGGTAATGCTTCTAACAACGACTCCCCATTGGCAGAAAAAGCAACAAAGTGAGCCTGACGCCCTTCGCCTTGATAGGTCAGATGGAGCTCAAGATCCGCTTCAGGTAAAAAACCTTTACCTTGTTGCGGCCATTCGACCAAACAGATCGAATTTCCAGAAAAATAGTCACGAATTCCCATAAATTCAAGTTCTTCAGGATCGGCTAACCGATAGAGATCAAAGTGGAAAACTTGACGATCTGCTAATTCATAGGGTTCAACCAATGTGTAAGTTGGACTTTTTACATGGCCTTGATGACCTAGCGCTTGTAAGAAACCTCGGCTAAAGGTGGTTTTCCCTGCACCAAGATCACCGTATAAGTGAATCACAGTGCTTTGATGGCAAGCCTTAGCGATAGCATTACCTAACGCAACAGTTTGCGCTTCATTGGCAAGTTGTATTGTACATTCTTTCATATTGTTCTTTTATTATGTCATTAATAGGCGGTGTCGCCTGTTTATCCTTTAAATGCATAGTTTATATTGCTGATCAAAATGCATAAAGAGATATCAACAAACATCAATATTACCGCTTATATTAACCTAAGATGGGGCTTTTTTCTTAATTAACATTGCTTGAATGATGAGTTCAGAAATATCCTATAATTGTTCTCAATATTGACGGTATTTTTCATGCATTTTGATGAACAACGCAGGTCATGATAGAGTGCCTGCCGTTTTAATCTTTATCAAGATA
This sequence comes from Providencia sp. PROV_01, assembly GCF_053098325.1. Lineage (NCBI taxonomy): Bacteria > Pseudomonadati > Pseudomonadota > Gammaproteobacteria > Enterobacterales > Morganellaceae > Providencia > Providencia sp. PROV_01. Next base: position 99,732 of record NZ_JBRFKD010000002.1, read on the forward strand.
GGATCTGATGGCAAGATACCTCGATCTCGATCTTCTCGCTCAGAATATTAAACAATGGGGCATTGAAGCAGGTTTCCAACAAGTAGGGATCTGCGATACTGACCTTTCTGCGGAAGAGCCCAAATTACAAGCATGGCTAGACAAACAATTTCATGGCGAGATGGAATGGATGAGCCGCCATGGAATGATGCGAGCCAGACCACACGAACTGCACCCAGGCACGTTACGTGTCATTAGTGTGCGTATGAATTACTTGCCCGCCAAAGCCGCATTTGCCAGTACATTAAATAACCCCGAATTAGGTTATATCAGCCGTTATGCCCTAGGACGAGACTACCACAAGCTATTAAAAAAACGCCTAAAACAACTTTCAGATCGTATTTTAGACTATTGTCGTGAATTTAACGGAGTGATACTGCCCGATGGCACCAGTAGCGATGATCTTAATTTTCGACCTTTTGTCGATTCCGCTCCAATCTTAGAACGCCCTCTTGCAGTTAAAGCAGGTTTAGGATGGACAGGGAAACATTCATTAGTCTTAAATCGTGAAGCAGGATCTTGGTTTTTTCTCGGTGAGTTATTGATTAACTTACCCGTTCCTGTTGATAAACCTGTCGAAGAAGATTGTGGTCGCTGTGTTGCTTGTATGACAACCTGCCCAACAGGTGCGATTGTTGAACCTTACACCGTCGATGCAAGACGCTGTATTTCTTATCTCACAATCGAGCTAGATAGTGCTATCCCAGAAGAATTTCGTCCACTCATGGGAAATCGGATCTATGGTTGCGATGACTGCCAGCTCATTTGCCCGTGGAACCGTTTTTCCCAGCTTACTGATGAAGATGATTTTAGTCCAAGAAAGGACTTACATACACCAGAGCTACTTGACTTGTTCTCATGGGATGAAAAAACCTTTTTAAAGGTGACCGAAGGCTCTGCAATCCGCCGCATTGGTTATATTAAGTGGCTGCGAAATATCAGTGTGGCACTAGGTAATGCACCTTATCAAGACCGTATTGTACTGGCTTTACAAAATAGATTGGGGATCAACGAAATGCTAGATGAGCACTTCCAATGGTCTATACAACAACAGCTTAACCGACGCGATGCAAACCAAGTCACAATTCAAACTTCACAGCAAAAACGCCTTGTACGCGCTATTAACAAAGGTTTACCGAGAGACGCCTAGAAAAAAGCCTGCTATATATCCGGAATGAAGAATTGTCAAATTGATGTGAATAAAATAAAAAATGCTTACCTGACAATAGGTAAAGAATTTGCAAGCTGTGCTAGCCTCATTTTGACAAAATAATTCACAGACCAATAAAATCAACAAGTTATAATAATACAACTTAAACGCTAGAATTAAATAGCACAGCAGGAATTTGTTAATTAGCCTGTGGATAACTCTGTGTAATAAGTTATTTCAAATCGCAATAAAAACTCAGATTGATTGAGTTAGCTGTGGATAACTTTCTAATGTCGCGTTGAAAAGAAAAACACTGATTTTACGTTAACTAGCAATACAAAAGTGACCAAAAAGTAAGATTAAAATGAAAAAACACTCGAAGTAAATAAAAAAGCATATTTTTGTTTATTATTTAAACTTCATGTTTTCATCTTAGAGATGGAAGTAAAACACCCTATTGCTAAGGGGTGGCTATTCTATGGCGCCCTGAAAATGAATGCAAGCACAAATCTGGATATGATCCAAAAAAGATCGCGAAACCCTTTTAGATCCCAGTGTTCAAGGGATAAAAACAGTGAACAAACGCAGTTCATATGCACTAAGTGATTTTACTTAAATAAAATTAAGTTAAATGAATATTATGTGAGATTTAATTAAGAAGAAAAGTTAAGAGATAAAGAAAATATTGGAGCGGGAAACGAGACTCGAACTCGCGACCCCGACCTTGGCAAGGTCGTGCTCTACCAACTGAGCTATTCCCGCATTTGGTGGGTACTATCGAACTAAAACACTAAGAAAGTTTGGAGCGGGAAACGAGACTCGAACTCGCGACCCCGACCTTGGCAAGGTCGTGCTCTACCAACTGAGCTATTCCCGCATCACGAAAATAGTGTTCTAGCTAAAACATCAAGAAAATTTGGAGCGGGAAACGAGACTCGAACTCGCGACCCCGACCTTGGCAAGGTCGTGCTCTACCAACTGAGCTATTCCCGCATCACATTTCTGGATGTTTCACGTGCCGACTCAATAACAAAAACTTCATCGGTACGGGGAGCGCATTATACGAAAAATTCAGATACTAGCAAGCCCTTGCGCTCAAAATTTTTATTTTTTTATTCGTTTGCTGACAATTCAATCACAATGGTGATTTTATCAACACCCGTTGTAATAAACTGATTTCAATACGTTAACATTGTTAACTTATTGAGAAAAAACCGCGAATGAAAGTCGCCAATGGCGACTTTCATAACGAATCATTTATTCTTTAATAAATGTTTCCCGATAATAAGCCAGTTCAGCGACCGATTCACGAATATCATCAAGAGCTTGGTGGGTATTTTTCTTCGAAAACCCTGCTAAAATTTCAGGTTTCCAGCGACGTGCAAGTTCTTTAAGTGTACTAACATCAAGATAACGATAATGAAAATAGCGTTCTAATTCAGGCATGTAGTTAAATAGAAAACGCCTGTCTTGCCCAACACTATTCCCACAAATCGGTGATGCCCCTTGGGGAACCCATTTTTCTAAAAACTCAATGGTGGCTAGCTCAGCTTCACGCTCACTCACGGTACTTTTGCGCACACGTTCAACTAAACCACTATTGGTGTGAGTGCTTACATTCCACTCATCCATTAAAGCAAGTTGTTCATTCGTTTGATGAACTGCAATTACAGGGCCTTCTGCTAAAATATTAAGATGGCTATCTGTTACAATAGTCGCTATTTCAATAATACGATCACGAACAGGATCGAGCCCCGTCATTTCTAAATCGATCCAAATTAAATTATTCTCATTCTTTTGCATGATATACCCTAACTGCATTCTATGAAGTTAAGGTATGATAGCACTCTTCATGCCTTCAGTGACAGGCGTGAGTAACCCCTAAAATACAGCCCATAGTAAAGAGAGGACAGGTGGCTAAACAGAAACTTTCGAAAGGCCAACAGCGCCGAGTTCAAGAAAATCATCAAAAAAGACTTAAAAAGCAAAAAACAGTTGAAATTGATGATAGCCAATTAGGTGAAGCACAAGAAGGCTTAGTCATTAGCCGTTTTGGGCAACATGCTGACATTCAAGCAAGTGACGGGACTATCCAGCGCTGTAACTTGCGTAGAACTATTTCATCCCTCGTAACAGGGGATAACGTGGTGTGGCGGCCAGCCTTGAACACACAGAGCGATATCAAAGTAAATGGCATCGTCGAAGCTGTTCATGAACGCCGTTCTGTTCTAACTCGTCCCGATTATTATGATGGCTTAAAACCGATTGCTGCTAATATTGACCAAATTGTCGTAGTTTCCGCTATTTTACCTGAGCTTTCGCTGAATATTATTGACCGCTATTTAGTTGCCTGCGAAACCACAGGGATTAAGCCTGTTATCGTTCTCAATAAAGTCGACCTACTCGACGACGAAAACCGTGAGTGGGTAAGCGATTTAATGACGATTTATAGCAATATTGGCTATCAAGTTCTCGAAGTTTCAAGCCATACCAACGAAGGCATGGAAGCACTTACTAACGCGCTAGCAGGTAAAGTTTCAGTATTTGTTGGGCAGTCTGGTGTGGGCAAATCAAGTTTATTAAATGCATTACTCCCTCACAATGAAGAAATGATTTTAGTCAATGAGGTTTCAGACAACTCAGGGCTAGGGCAACATACAACAACAACAGCTCGTTTATACCACTTCCCGTTGGGCGGCGATGTGATTGACTCCCCTGGTGTGCGCGAATTTGGTTTATGGCATTTAACAACGGAACAAGTGACCAAAGGATTTGTCGAATTTAAAGATTACCTTGGTGGCTGTAAATTCCGTGACTGTAAACATTTAGATGATCCAGGTTGTCTGTTACGTGAAGCCGTAGAAGCAAATAAAATTGCTGAATCACGTTTTGAAAACTACCATCGCATTTTAGAAAGCATGGAACAAATCAAACCTCGTGGCAATTTTACGGCAAAAGATAAATAATGTTAGTGAGTGCTTACAATTAACTCCCTAACGCTAAGACAGCTCTAAATAATTTAATTACGGTTAGCCTGTTACGCGACCGTTTGAAATATGATGAGTAAACTGTGTACAATAGCCGCCCTTTTGCTAACATACCTTTAAAAATCAGAGGTTAACGTGCTAGATAAAATTAAAATTCGCTTGCAATATATGCTTCCAAAACAATGTCTTACTGAATTTGCAGGCTGGTTTGCAAGCCGCAATGCGGGTTTCATGACACAATGGGCAATTAAACTGTTCGCAAAAGCCTATAAAGTCAACATGAATGAAGCGCAAAAAAGCGAACTTACTGCTTATGCCACTTTTAATGATTTCTTTATCCGTCTGCTAAAAGAAGGCGCACGCCCGATTGTCGAAAAAGAGCACCAACTTGCTCAACCTGCTGACGGTGCAGTTAGCCAATTAGGCCCGATTAATGATGACCTTATCTTCCAAGCTAAAGGCCATAATTACACAGTGGAAGCGTTACTTGCAGGCCAATACCAATTAGCGGAACGTTTTCGTGGTGGTGACTTTATTACCACTTACCTCTCCCCGAGTGACTATCACCGTGTACACATGCCGTGTGACGGTTTGCTCAAAGAGATGATTTATGTTCCTGGCGATTTATTCTCTGTAAATCCGTTGACGGCACAAAATGTTCCCAATCTATTTGCACGTAATGAACGCTTGATTTGTGTCTTTGACACCCCTGTCGGCCTAATGGTACAGATCCTCGTCGGTGCAACCATCGTTGGTAGTATTGAAACCGTATGGAGCGGTTGCGTTAACTCCTCTCGTGAAGGCATCATTAAGCGTTGGGTTTACCCTGAGTTAGACTCTGAAGGGGCTGTTTTCTTGAAAAAAGGTGAGGAAATGGGACTGTTTAAATTGGGTTCAACAGTGATTAATTTATTTGAACCTAACAAAGTGACATTTAATTCATCACTAATCCCCGGTTATGCAACTCGCATGGGCGAATTACTCGCTGAAACTGTTGCAAATACAGTGACAGAAGAATCCATCGACGTTTAGTTAAATTATTATCTCTTGAAGGAGCTCCTCACTGTGCGTGTGATTATCAGTTTTTTTCTTAGTCTGTTAATCGTTTTCTCTTCCGTTGCAGCACCAACTGCAGCGCAGGATGAAGCACAGATTAAGCAGGAGCTCAAACAACTTGAGTCAAGCACCAACCCCAAAGATGCAGAGATAGCACAAGCATTACAAGGTGCTTTGAATTGGATGAGTGAAACACGTGATTCCGATGCAAAAGCCAAATCTTATCAAGAAGCCATTGATAACTTTCCTAGAATTATCAAAGAAATAAGACAAAAAATTCTTAATGAAAGTGATGAGCCGGCCCCAATACCAGTGGGTATCAGCTTAGGTGAACTTGAACAACGTATTATTCAGCTTAGCAGCCAATTACTCGATCAAAGCCGCTTAACTCAGCAAGAGCAAGATAAAGGCCGCGAAATCAGTGAATCATTAAATATTCTGCCACAACAGCTTTCTGAAGCCAGACGTTTACTCACTGAAGCCACTTCGCGCTTTCAGTCTCTGAGTACACCGTCAACGCCATTAGCCGATGCCCAGTATACATTGGCTCAAGCCGAAGTAAGTGCTCGCAAGTCAACGGTTAATGAACTGGAAATGGCACAGCTTTCTGCCAATAACCGCCAAGAAATCTCACGCCTTACGTTGGAATTATACAAAAAACGCTATCAACGTATGGAACTTGAGTTACAAAACCTACGTGATTTCCAAAATACCCAACGCCAACAAAAAGCAATTTTAGCGTTAGAACACACGGAAATGTTGGCCGCACAAGGGGAACTAACGCCATTTTTAACTGAGCAGCTTGATATTAACCGCAAAATGTCTCAGGAATTAACCGCTCAGGCACAGCGCATGAGCGCTATCACCAATAGCCAAGCAGAAATTTCAACCAGTATCCGTGATGCTCGCCAAGCACTCACAACTATTCGCGAGCAAGCTCAGTGGATCAGCAGTTCAAGTACATTAGGGGAAGCTCTCAGAACACAGCTTTCTCGTTTGCCTGATATCCCCAAAAGCCAACAACTTGATCGTGAAATGGCTGATTTACGCGTACAACGCTTAAATTATGAAGATAGCCTCGATAGATTAGGTAAAGTAGATACAACCGAGCAAGAAACCGAGCATGAGCTTAATGCAGCTCAAGTGCAAGTTTATCAGTCATTAATTAAAACCCGCCGAGAGCTACTGACCTCTTTAATTTCAGGCCTCGATGCTGAAATGTTAGAGCTAACGAAGCTTAATGTCGCTACTGGGCAATTAACCGATGCATTAAAAGAAGTCAAAGATGCTTCCAACCGTTATCTTTTCTGGGTCGCAGATGTTCCACCAATAAGCATCAGCTATCCTGTCATGTTAGTAACTGATATTACTCAATTACTTTCACTGGATACCTTGTCCCAACTTGCTGGTGCACTGAACGTTATGCTGACAACTCAAGATACCTTTTTGTATCTTCTTGGTTCGATAGCATTAGTCATTTTCAGTATTAGCACGCGTAAGCACTACCAAGCATTTCTTGACCGTTCCAGTTTACGTATTGGTAAGGTGACACAAGACCGGTTCTACTTAACCATTCGAACTATTTTCTGGTCAATTATTGTTGCTCTTCCTCTACCTATGATGTGGTCAGCCATCGGCTATGGCTTACAAAGTGCATGGCAATACCCCATGGCCGCGGCGATAGGTTATGGTGTCAGTGCGACGACACCTTTATTGTGGTTGTTTATGATCAGCGAAACCTTTTCTCGTCCAACCGGGCTATTTATTTCTCACTTCGGTTGGGACAAAGATTCCGTTAAACGTGCGATGCGTTATTACCGAATGGCGATTTTTGTCATCGTTCCATTAGTGATGGCAATTATTACCTTTGAACATTATAGCGATAGGGAATTTGCAGCCAGTATTGGTCGTTTCTGTTTTATCTTTTTATGTGTCGCACTTAGCTTAATTACCAACAACTTGCGTCGTTCACAAATCCCTCTCTATTTAGATAGACATGGGTCCGGTGAGAATATCGTTAATAAGGCCTTGTGGTGGATGATATTACTCGCACCTATTGTTGCTGGGTTCTTCTCCATTTTAGGTTATTTCTCAACCTCACAGGCCCTGCTTGCACGTTTAGAAACTTCTGTCGCCATTTGGTTTGTCATCCTTATCGTTTATCATACTATTCGCCGTTGGATGTCGATGCAGCGCCGTAAATTAGCCTTCGAGCGTGCGAAACAACGCCGTGCTGAGATATTGGCGCAACGTGCTAAAGGTGAAGACGATAGCCAGCAAGCAAACGCCAGTAGCGAAGGAAATATTGATATCGAAGAACAGGTTATCGACTTGGATACCATTAGCACCCAATCTGTGGGGTTAGTTCGTTCGATTTTAACCATGATTGCCTTGGTTTCATTAATTTGGCTATGGTCTGAGCTACATACTGCATTCTCTTTCCTTGAAAATATTCGCTTATGGGATGTGACCTCAACGGTTAATGGCGTTGATACGGTACAACCTATCACCATGGGCTCTATTTTCATTGCTATTTTGACTATTATCGTTACTGCCCAATTAGTTCGTAACTTACCCGCTTTACTTGAGCTGGCAGTACTCCAACATTTGGATTTAACGCCAGGTACCGGTTACGCTATCAGCACACTAACCAAGTATACGATTACTATTATCGGGACCATTGTTGGCTTCTCTATGTTAGGGATTGAGTGGTCAAAACTACAATGGCTTGTAGCGGCGATGGGGGTCGGGCTTGGTTTTGGCTTACAAGAAATCTTCGCTAATATTATCTCAGGGTTGATGATCTTATTTGAAAAACCGATCCGGATTGGAGATACAGTAACTATCCGTAACTTGACCGGCAGTATTACCAAGATCAATACCCGTGCAACCACGCTAACAGATTGGGACAGAAAAGAAATTATTGTGCCAAATAAGGCATTTATTACTGAACAATTTATTAACTGGTCACTTTCTGACACGATCACACGTATTGTCATGACGATTCCTGCACCTTCTGATGCCAATAGTGAATTAGTGACAGATACTATTTTACGTGCAGCTCAACGCTCTACGATGATTTTAGACAACCCGGCACCTGAAGTATATCTTGTTGATTTACAACAAGGTATTCAGATTTTTGAATTACGTGTCTATGCCGCAGAAATGGGCCACCGGTTACCTGCGCGCCATGAAATACATCAAAACATCCTAGTATCCTTTGCTGAACAAGGGATTACCTTGCCATTCCCACCATTCCAAGCAAGGGTGGATGTCCGTGATAACTCTCTGCAAAGTGCGACAAACAATCTTTCAGGACGTAATCCAAGCCGTAAATCTGGGGAACTGTAAGCCGTATTATGCCATTACAATTAGATGAAAAAGACGAATTAGTGATCTTGAGGATCGCCCAACTTGAACGTGTTGGGTCGATTTTATTCTTTTTGATTCCATTAATTATCTTATTAATTGTTGGAAAAGCTTTTGCATTTAATACGCTATATCTTTGGCAAGTGTATTGTGCGGTTTATATCGTCGGGTTTCGTGTACTTTGTGGCAAGCTATCATCGAAACAGCAGCAGCTTGCCATTCGTCGAGGCTGGGGAAATAACCGTTTTTATCGGCTTTCTTGGTGCTATCTTGTATTATCGGTTGTCATACTGGTGGGATACAAAATCGTATCCCACACATCTGCTTAATCGTTAGCTGGCTTTAAAACCATACGATTTAATATAACCTTCCGCTAATTTTTGTGCCTGCTGTAATTCTTCAGGACTTAACTGCTCCGCAATCTTATTCTGTAGACGATGACTTTCTGCGTTACCACTGTAAACCGCAGTTGCAAGCCATGCGTAGGCTTGCTGCAAGTTTTTCTTCACGCCACGTCCTTCAGAGTACATGACACCTAAGCGGTCTTGAGACTTAGCATCTTTTTGTTTCGCGGCTTTTCTAAACCAGAAGACCGCCTTCTCATCATCTAAATCAACACCACTACCAATCGAGTACATTTGGCCTATCTGGAATTGAGCCAGTATATTCCCGCCCTGCGCAGCTTTTCTAAACCAAAATGCCGCTTTTTCTAGGTTTTGAGTAACACCTAAGCCTTGCGCGTACATCATCGCCATGTTTGTTTCAGCTCGGGTATCACCTTGAGCAGCGGCTTGTTCGTACCACAGCATCGCTTTGTCATAATCACGACGCACACCAAAACCATTTACGAACATCGTGCCAAGGCGGAATTGCGCATCTGAATTCCCTTGGTTTCCTGCCTTGATGAACCACTCAGCCGCAGCTTTAGAATCTTGAGAAACACCTAACCCTTTAAAATAACGCTCACCTAGCTGGAATTGGGCTTTAGGGTCACCTTTTTGCGCTAACTGCGTAATTTGTTCAATCGAGGGCTCTTGTGCTACTGTTGCCGATGCTGGCGCAGTGGTAGGTTTAGCAGTTAAAACGGAACTAAAACAAATCGAGCCTAACAACAGTACTAACGCAATTCTTTTCATCCTAAGGAACCCTCAACAGTGCAATATGCAACCTGTGAAAACAGTGCTATCCATTAATATCGACCTAAACACTCATCCTCCTAGTTTAAATTTACTTTTTGTCAGAAAAAATAGGAAAAGTGACCTAAATTTCACAAAAAGCACGTTTCGCTGTATTTTCGCTGTGGGAACTTACGTTTCTAGTCTAATTGCGATAATAAAAAACCAGATAAACATATTGCCTATCTGGTTTCTCTATTTCAAATAACAAAATGAATTATGCGTTATTAAGGTATTTATTTCTCAGATAACGAGCAACAGCATCATCACTATTCGAGCCAATGACTTCCATGTGTGGTAACGCATCTTTTAGCAACTGATGTGCATTTTGCATGATGCAGCCTTTTCCGGCCATCGTCAGCATTTCTTTGTCATTCATACCATCACCAAACGCAATGCTATCACTCGGTGTATAGCCATGTAGAGCAGCTACTTGCTTCAAAGCTTCCCCTTTAGAAACAGTACCAGCCATAACTTCTAAACAGCTACGCAGTGAAAACGTTACATTCACTCTATCTTGCCAGCGAGCTTGAATACGGCGTTGTAAATCCACCAGCAAATCATGATCTTCACTGGTGTAGTAAACTTTACAGACCTCAGAGGTAACAAAATTGTGGCGGTCAAACAACTGGTAGTTAAATACCGATTCTTTAAAAAATTCTTTTTGTTCAGGGCTTTCACGGTTGATAAACCAATCATCACCATGGTAGTAATTAGTGACAAGCTCAGGGTTATCAAATTCCATTAAACACAGCTCATGAGCAATTTGAGGGGCAACATTGTGCTCAAAAATTAAGTCACCACGGGTATTATGGATCCGCGCACCATTAGACGTGATCATATACGCATCGATACCTAAACCATCACGGATTTGAGCAACATCCACATGGTGACGGCCTGTTGCAAACACAAAATGCACATCTTGCGAAGTTACTAGCTGTTTCAAAGTGTCTTTTGTATAAGACGTTAAGTCATGATTGGGAGATAACAGTGTCCCATCCAAATCGGAAGCAACTACAGGATATTTCATATTCAAACCCTAACTAATACTGCTCAAAAAAATCACAGATAGCATTGAGCGCCATCGCTCTTAATGCATCCACTTCAAATAGGATTTCATGGTGTGCCCCTTCAATAATGAGAGGTAATTTTTCTTCTCGTCCTATTTGCGCTTTTTGTCGGCTTTGACAAAAAGCTTGTAGCTCTTTATTGCTGACCACTTTTTCTTCACTGGCTTCCAACACCATCAGTGGCACATCAATTTCTCCCGCTTTCGCAATTAGCTCATCGCCAATCACAAAACTTTCACGTAGCCAATGATAAGTTGGCCCACCCAAGCGTAATTCAGGATAATCGGCATAATAACGTAAGTAGCGCCGATAACGCTCCGAGCTGTGTGTTAATACATTGATTAAATAAGGTAATGGCTGCCATTTCCCAGTAGAGGCCGCGTAATCATTACGAACGCTTTCGCGCGATTCCGCTCTATCAACAATAAAGCTCGCCATCCAACGAGGCATGGGTAAATTAATACCAATCATCGGTGCACATAAGGTTGCGGCATCAAATGTGACGTTATCTCGCAACAAATACCCTGCTAAAATAGCACTTCCCATTGAATGTGCTAATGCATAACATTTTGGGTAATGCCGATATTTAACCTCAAGCTCAATGAACTTTTCAAAATCGTCAATGTAATCAGTGAATTTTTCAACATGGCCTTTTTGAGGATCAGCTAACATGCGCCCTGATCGCCCTTGACCACGATGATCAATAATAAAAACATCATAGCCTAAATGATAAAAATCATAAGCCACTTCAGGGTACTTCACATAGCTTTCACTACGCCCCGGTGAAATGACTATCGCTTTATGGTGCTTTGGATGAATAAAACGGACATAGTGAATGGGAATATCATCAACTCCCATAAATTGAGATTCTTCTCGATGTTGCCAGAAATCTAAAAGCGGGCCATTTGTAAAAGCAGAAAATTGAGTTTCTCGATTCAGCCAACTCTCTTTTAGGTTTTCAGGCGTCATCCTGCAGTTTCCTTATTTATTCATTCATAACCTTCAAGATGGTCTTGGATAAGTGCCATAAATGCCACTCCAAAACGTTCGAGTTTACGCTCGCCAACACCATTAATTAACAATAATTCGGCAGGTGAAGTTGGAGTGTGCTCAGCCATTTCAATTAATGTTGCATCATTAAACACGACAAATGGTGGAATATTTTCTTCATCTGCAATGGACTTACGTAATTTACGCAGTTTCGCAAATAATTTTTTATCATAATTGCCATGATAAATTTTGTTTTGTTGATTACGGCTTTTTACCACTAAAACACGCGGAACTGCTAGTTTTAGTGCCGCTTCACCCCGTAATATAGGCCGTGCAGCCTCAGTTAATTGAAGCGCTGAAAAATGCGTAATATTCTGAGTGATCATACCTAAATGGATCAATTGGCGAATCACACTAACCCAATGTTCATTACTTTGTTCTTTACCGATACCGTAAACAGGCAGTTTGTCATGGCCTAAATCACGGATACGTTGATTATTAGCACCACGCAATACCTCTACAATATAGCCGATACCAAACCGCTGACCAACACGATAAATACAGGATAGCGCTTTTTGCGCATCCACTAACCCATCGTACTGTTTTGGCGGGTCTAAGCAAATATCACAGTTACCACAAGGCTGCTGACGATTTTCGCCAAAATAATTGAGTAACACCAAACGACGGCAGGTTTGTGCTTCAGCAAAAGCCGCGATGGCATTCAGCTTATGCCGTTCGATATCTTGCTGCATACCTGCAGGTTTTTCCTCAAGGCAACGACGTAACCATGCCATATCGGCCGGGTCATAAAATAAAATGGCTTCGGCCTCAACACCGTCACGCCCTGCTCGCCCTGTTTCTTGATAATACGCTTCGATATTACGTGGAATATCGAAATGAGCAACAAACCGAACGTTTGATTTATTAATTCCCATCCCAAAAGCCACTGTCGCCACGACAACTTGCAGATTATCTTTTAGAAATGCGTCTTGTACCCACTCCCGTTGAGCAGCCTCTAACCCTGCATGGTATGCTGCAACGCTTAGGCCTCGTTTTTGCAAGCGCTCTGTCGTTTCTTCAACCTTACTGCGACTGTTACAATAAACAATACCCGCTTTTCCTTTTTGGCCTTTAATAAAAAACCAAAGTTGATCTAACGGTTTATATTTTTCGACTAAGGTATAACGAATATTTGGCCTATCAAAGCTACTCACATGAACTAATGGCTCATGTAGCTCCAATAAGCGAATAATGTCTGCACGTGTGGTTTCATCTGCAGTTGCGGTTAACGCCATCACGGGTACATTAGGTAATGATTGCCGTAATTGGCCTAGTGCACGATATTCAGGGCGAAAATCGTGTCCCCATTGAGAAATACAGTGGGCTTCATCCACGGCTAGCAAAGTGATATTCCACCCTGCTAATTGGCTTAGGAAATAATCAGTTAATAGCCGTTCAGGGGCAACATAAAGTAATTTTATTTCCCCCTGACTGCACAGCTCCATGATTTGACGCTGTTCTTGTGACGTTTGTGATGAATTTAAACATGCCGCATTAACCCCATGTAACCTTAATTGGTCAACTTGGTCTTTCATTAATGATATTAATGGCGAAACGACCAGTGTGACCCCCTCTTTAACTAAAGCAGGGACCTGGTAGCAAAGGGATTTACCGCCCCCTGTTGGCATTAACACTAAGCAATCACGGTTATCTAAAATGGCCCCAATGACAGCATCTTGCCCGGGGCGAAATGACTGATAACCAAATGTACTATTAAGCACATGTTCAGCCAATGAAAGTTGGTTAATGACGCAAGCTGTGGACACAAACTTCCTCAATCGATAAAACAAGCCGCTGCCCAATTGAGCAGCGAAGTTGTTGATTTATGACTTGGTATTTCACTCAGAACTGAATAGAGCACTGAGTTTTTCTTCCATTACAACATATCGTTTAGCATAACACCGATACCAAAACGGGTTTGGCGATAATTGTAGTCTATCATCGACTCACCATATCCGCTAAACAACTGGGTATAAAAACGCACATGTTTACTAATTGGATAACTCCACCCCAACTCTGCACCACCGTAACCGGTATTCCAGTTATAGCGTCCAGTCGTAGTAAATACGCTATCTCCCAATGCATATCCTACCTTTAAGCGATAGTAGCCCATGTATTTGGTAATATCAGAATTATCATCACGCCCTTCACTTTCATGAATGCGGTACCAAGGTTTAAGGTCAACTTGCCAATTACCATTTTGCGCCATTGCCCTCGCATATACACGGTTCCAGCTGCGAGAGGTCGGTTCTGAGCGCCCATTTGACTCGTGGTTAAAGCCCGTTTCAATCTCACGTAACGTCCAACCCGCAAATTGGTAGTCAGTTAGCCAGCCAACAAACACCTGAGGCTCATAGTTGGTTTCTCTAAATGGTGAAGATTCTTTTTTATTGCTTAACTGCCACCAAGAACGTTGAGTATAAGAAACGGCTAAAATGGAATCATCACCAGCAATACCGGCCCATAATGGAAAAGCTAAACTTAGTTGAAATTTAACTTCATCCTTTAACGCATCATCGCCCCAATTATAGCTAGAAATCGCTTTTTTATTCATCGAGGAGGTATAGGTATAAATGATGTAATTCGATTCATACGGATACAATACAAATGGATTATCATGGTGTTGTAGTAATCCTGAAATGATGCTTCCACGTATTGGTAGGGTATTTTTGACATCTTGTTCAGGCTGAATACTTGTATTTTCAGTCGCAAACAGTGAAGCAGACCAAAAGCTGAGCACTGCACTTAACAAAATCGGTAAAGCGCGCATTAGTCATTCCTATTTCAACATCGTCCAAAAAAAGTTTGTCCTATTTTACACACAAAACTGAATAACTGTTGAAAGATTATTCATTCGTTTGTTAGAGACATAATTTACACGTAATGTTAACTTATTATTTACATATTTTTAAAGGATGAAAACGATGAATGACCGTACTTATACTTTAGAAGAAGCCAGTGAGTTAATGAGCCATGCATTTATTTATAAAATGCCATTTAACCAATTACTTGGGATTAAGTTAATGAGTCTAAATGATGATTTTGTTCAGCTTACCGTTGAAAATCGTCAGCAATTAATTGGTAATTTCACTCAGAACATTTTACATGGCGGTGTGATCGCTTCGGTTTTAGATGTTGCAGGAGGCATGGTGTGTATTAACCGTATTTTGCAGCGCATTAATCCATTAACTCATACTGAGATTGTCGACAAAATGTCTCGCATGGGAACAATCGACCTACGAGTTGATTATTTACGCCCTGGTCGAGGCCAACTTTTTACCGCCAGTGCCAGCTTATTAAGAGATGGTAATAAAATAGCCGTTACACGCTGCGAACTTCATAATGAAAACAATCAGCATATTGCGACAGCAACGGCAACTTACCTGGTGGGATAAAATAGATACAAATAATTAGTCACCTACTAAACTAATAACTTGTAAAAAAACCTGAGCAATGT
>NZ_JBRFKD010000002.1:115184-116853 GCF_053098325.1 Providencia sp. PROV_01
GAGCCAACAATGAGCCAGCAAAATACTACCAAAGGCGTGTTATGTGCCTTAGGCGCCTATTTTATTTGGGGTGTCGCACCTATTTATTTTAAAAGTATCCAAGAAGTGCCCGCAGAAGAAATCCTGACTCATCGTATTATTTGGTCATTTTTCTTTATGATTTTATTATTAACCGTTTCACGCCATTGGAGTTATGTCCGCCAAGTACTGAAGCAACCAAAGAAAATATTAGTTCTTGGGGTGACGGCAACGACAATTGCATGTAACTGGTTAATTTATATTTGGGCAGTTAATAATGGTTATATGCTACAAGCTAGCTTAGGTTACTTTATTAACCCACTAGTTAACGTACTGTTTGGAATGCTATTTTTACAAGAACGTTTTCGCCGTATGCAGTGGATTGCTGTTGGTCTTGCACTAACGGGTGTATTGATCCAGCTTTGGCAATTCGGCTCAGTGCCTGTGATTGGTCTAAGTTTGGCCGTTACATTTGCTACCTACGGTTTATTACGTAAAAAATTAGGTGTCGATGCACAAACAGGGATGACATTCGAAACACTTTGGCTACTTCCTGTCGGTATTATCTTCTTATTATTTTTTGCAGATAGTCCAACTAGCGATATGGCAATGAATGATTGGCATTTAAATGCACTGCTGGTTGCCGCAGGTGTAATTACAACTGTGCCACTGTTACTATTTACAGAGGCAGCTAACCACTTAAGGCTGTCAACTCTAGGCTTTTTCCAATATATGGGGCCAAGTATTATGTTCTTACTCGCCGTGTTTATGTACGGTGAAGTGATGACACCTGAATTGTTAGTCACCTTTGGCTTTATCTGGGTTGCATTAATTTTATTTACATTAGATGCTTTATATACCCAGCAAAAACTGAGAAGAAAATAACGGATAACGGTTTTCAGAAACTCAGATGACCGATAAATAGCGTTAATATTAAATGCCGACTCTCGTTTTATATTTTAAACGAAGTCGGTGTTTCATTATATGGAACTTGAATAGTAAGTTTAATTAATGCAAATAGGCTATTTAATTTTATAGCCAATTCTTTGCCTGCCTCATAATAAATTAAGCTTAAATCAAATCTCGTTGTTCTTATCTATAATACCCATTGAGAAAAATAAATTTAACCATATAAAATCAATAAGTTAAACGAAAAAAATTCACCTTGATTTTCTATCCATAATGGCTATTATTTAATTTATCTTAAATCCACTTCAATTAATAAACATATCCATCAAACAACTCTTTGAAATAAAAGTAGTTGTTTATTTTTTTCAATTAATGATTGCTTAATAGGGACTTGGTAATTATATTGTACGCCGCTTGTATTCACCCCAGCGGATGGTGATGGTCCGATTCATCACTGACGTTTCATTAAAGTGCGCACGATGACATTTCATTTTAAAAATGTCCTGGTGCGAGGTTTTCTGAAATTGAATACAGCCGGTTCTAAAATTTAATTTAATACAATCATGTAGCGTTACGACTCTAAATAATTCGAAAATACAACTAGGCGGCAAGCAAAAGAGTCGCTAGGAGCATACAAAAGTATGTGACTAGTGCGAGCGAGCAAAGCCAACGACGTTGTGATTCGAAGTATGACGAGTACGACTCTAAATAATTCGAAAATACAACTAGGCGGCAAGCAAGG
>NZ_JBRFKD010000002.1:116953-177046 GCF_053098325.1 Providencia sp. PROV_01
GAGTCGCTAGGAGCGTATGTGACTAGTGCGAGCGAGCAAAGCCAACGACGTTGTGATTCGAAGTATGACGAGTACGGCTGCATTTTAGGTTCACTCGGCCTGTGCATTCAGACAGAGTTAACGTTGTTTAAGGGCTTTTGGGAAGGGCTTAAAAATGCAACAGAATACCGTTCAAATGAAACGCGTACTGACCACACCTGCGTTAGTTTTTTTCGGGCTGGCTTATATGGTGCCACTCGGAATTTTCACCACCTATGGACAAGTAACTGTATTAAGTGAAGGCCATCTGCCTGTCGCTTATTTAATTACATTAGCTGCCGTCTTTTTCACTGCCATGAGCTATTGCCGCATGACAAGCGCACTTCCGCTTTCAGGATCTGCTTATTCATACGTGCAAAAAACCTTTGGCGGCACACTCGGGTTTTTAGTGGGTTGGGCACAACTGCTCGATTACCTCTTTCTACCTATTATTAACTACATTGCGATTGGGATCTTTGTTCACGAAGCGTTCCCCGATATCCCAATGTACGTCATTATTTGCAGCACAATTACAATTGTTAGCATCATGAATATTTTGGGAATTAAATTAGTTTCCTCAATGAATATGCTAATCATTTTAATGCAATTTGTATTTATTGCCGTGTTCCTATACTTGAGTTTTAAAACTTCATTTGTATTGGATACGGACGCTTTATTGGCGCCGATTACGGTCATGTCAGAACAAGTATCAGGGTTATTTGCAGGTGCAGCGGTACTTTGCTTAGCCTTCCTTGGCTTTGATGCGATCTCCACCATGGCAGAAGAAACCAAAGATGCACGTAGTGCGCTACCAAAAGCGATTTTATACACCGTGTTTATCGCAGGTACGCTGTTTGTCATCATTTCCTATGGTGCGCATCTGGTTTATCCGATGTGGCAAGATTTTATTCCTAATACCGATATTGCTAGCCTTGCGGTAATGAAACAAGTTGGTGGAGCGATGATGGCATCTAGCTTTATCACCGCTTATGTTATTGGTGTATTTGCCTCAGCAATGACCTCACAAGCCAGTATTGTACGCATTTTCTATGCGATGGGTCGTGAAGGTGTATTACCTCGTTCGCTGTTTGCTTATCTACATCCAAGGCTCAATACACCGATTTACTCGATTATTTTTGTTGCGCTAGCATCACTGCTTTCATTAGTGCTTTCGCTCAGCATGGTCGCTTCAATGATCAGTTTTGGTGCCTTAATTGCGTTCACTTTTGTGAATTTATCGGTCATTAAACATTTTTATATTGACCGTAAAGCACCACTGGATAATACAAAAATTATCACTTGCCTGATTATGCCTTCTATTGGTGTTATCCTAACATTATGGTTATGGACAAGTCTTGATAGCGAAGCCTTTAAAGTGGGTTTATGGTGGTTAGCTGCAGGTGCAATTTACTTAGCACTTCTGACCCATGGTTTTACTCGTCGTCCACCTGCAATCTCTGACGATGAAACTGAAATGATTATTAACTAAGCATTTCAAGTCTTATAAATGATTACGGGGGAGCACTTGCCTTCCCCGTTGTTTTTTTAGCGTTGGTGCCACCAAAGCACCACTGATACAGACGGTTTACAATGAATAATCAATTAGCTGACGTTATTTACTTTAACGGTTATATATATACCGCAGATGATAAAAATCGCGTTGTCGATGCGGTTGCTGTTCGTGATGGCTATATTCTTGCCACAGGCACCTCTGATGAACTTCATCAATATGTTGGTCCTGAGACAGAGAGTATCGATCTCGAAGGCAAAATGATGATGCCTGGCATCATTGATGGTCATATGCACCCTTTTTGGGGCGGTATTCAACTCTTCGGTTGCCATTTAAATTATGAATCGTTAACTATCGACCAAATTTTAGCACGCGTACAAGATCACCTCGATAAAGACCCGCGTACCGGGGAAAATGATTGGCTCAAAGTCACTGCATGGCTGCGCCAAGGTATGATCCCTGCAGGTGTTGATATGTACCGTGAAGATATGGACAAACTCAATACGAAACGCCCTGTCGTCTTGTTTTCAAATGACTGCCATACATTGCTAGCAAATAGCCGAGCCCTCGAATTATTCGGTATCACCAAAGATACGCCTGAACCAACTGATGGTAAGATTGGTAAATACGAGAATGGTGAATTAAACGGTATTTTAGAAGATGCTCCCGCTATGCGTGCTGCCGATAGCATTCCTTCGATTCGTGACGACCAAGCTATTGAAGTTGCTGAATTAGTACAGAAAGTACTTAATCAGCAAGGTGTGACAATGGTGATGGATGCACGCGTTTCAGAACAACAGCTTGAAGCCTTTTCTCAATTACAACAACGTGGCGACCTTACGATCCGTTTCCAAGCTGCCCGTGAAATAACCCCTGATGAAACACCGGATGTTGCCTCAGTAGCGGCAGCTGTTGATAAAGCCGTTGCATTTGCCAAAAAATGGCACCAAGCCGATTGGACGCCAGCCCCTGGCATTGGCTTAAATAATATTAAAATGTTTGTTGATGGTGTGATGCAATTTCCAACAATGACAGCATCGTTATTGCAGCCATACCGTATCAATCAAGGCACGGATGACGCTCCGAATTGGGTAGAAACCGATAACTACGGTGATCTCTATTTCACGGCTGAAATTCTAGATGAATTAATGGAAAAAATTGCCGCAGCGGGCTATGACCCACACTTGCATACCGTTGGTGAAGGTGCCGTTTCTATCGTTTTAGATGCGATTGAAAAAATGCGTGCTGCTCACCCAGAAAAAGATATTCGCCCAGGGCTTGCTCATAATGAATTAGTCCATGCTGATGACTATGCCCGCTTTGCGCGCTTAAAAACCATCGCTTGCTTATCTTTCCAGTGGGCCGCCCCAACGCCAGAACTCGCCGCTTTTGAGAAAAAAATGCTCGGTGATGAACGCTTTGAGCAACTTGAACCCATCGCTAAATTTGTCGACGCTGGTGCGGTTGTTGCGTTTGGTAGTGACTGGCCAATTGATGATTTCGACGAGTGGTATGATTTAAAAGTGGCTGCAACACGCCGTGGCCGTGACATAAATGGGCAAAAAGCGCCAAGACTTGATAATGACCGAGACTTAACGGTCATTGAGGTTTTACGCTCTGCGACGATAGACTCAGCTTATGCACAGCACCGTGAAGATGTACTTGGTTCATTAGAAGCAGGAAAATTTGCAGATATGATTGTGCTAGATCGCAATGTCTTTGAGATCCCTGCAGATGATATTGAGAATGTAAAAGTATTACGTACTATTATTGGCGGAAAAACTGTACATATTGCTTAATAATTTAATTATTTAGATAGCTAATTAAATAAACACCCCAAAGATTAAATAATATCTTGGGGTGTTTTTAATTGGGCATTTAATTCCAAACCTGAATACGCACAATTAAATCGGGAAATTACGAGGGAATAACTTCCCTCGTAAAGCAACATTACTCTTCGTAAGAAAACGTTGTTTGAACAACTGTATTTCCATGACTAATCACGATTAGACAAAGCCTATCTCGCATTAATACTGAAATACCAAACACGGTAATACACGCAAAAACAAACGCCACCACTGCGAACTTGCTCATTTCCCTTGACCTCTTAATGGTTAAGAGGCACAATCTCAACTGTTCAGGTTTAGATCGGGCCTCGTTGGTTAATAATAACTAACGGGGCTTTTTCCTTTCTAATCCAAACATTTCTTCCAACTTAATATGCTTAAACCAGAAAGGCTCAAGCACCCGCCAAAATAATAACAAAGTTTTATATCTCACTCACGTTTAATTCCATAAAAATAAATAAAAATATAAATTTAATTATCTAATAGTTTATTTAAATAATTATTAGGTAAATAATCATTAATAGGTTTAAATTATTTACTTATATTTTTATCTCAGAAAATGACTAAAAATCCGTAATGCTAAAAATAGCGCTTGCAAAAGAAAAAAGTTACCATTAGTATCCGCAGCGTTTTATATTCATCTACTAACTGCAAGGAGGTTTACCATGACAACAATTAATCAAACTCTTTGCGGGCACTCTCAGAAATAGTCACTCTCGTTAGTTAATCTATTTTCTTAAATTTGCCTGCTAATCACCTTATTTTTCAATTAAAAATGAGTTAATAGCTTATGGGCAATACCTTACATACTGTGGATCAGCAAGTTAGCTACATCGCCACAGAATCAA
This sequence comes from Providencia sp. PROV_01, assembly GCF_053098325.1. Taxonomy (NCBI): domain Bacteria; kingdom Pseudomonadati; phylum Pseudomonadota; class Gammaproteobacteria; order Enterobacterales; family Morganellaceae; genus Providencia; species Providencia sp. PROV_01. The sequence continues at coordinate 121,177 of NZ_JBRFKD010000002.1, forward strand.
CATGGATTGAAAGCAAAGCAATCCAACAATTACAAACAACCGCAAACTTACCTGATATGGTATCCGTTGTCGGCATGCCTGACCTTCATCCAGGCCGCGGCTATCCAATTGGTGCTGCATTTTTCTCTACCAAGCGTTTTTACCCTGCGCTGGTTGGTAATGACATCGGTTGTGGAATGGCGCTGTTTCAAACGGATATTAAAAAATCGAAAGTTAACCTCGATAAACTCGAAAAACAACTTTTTGAAATGTCAGATCATGCGCCTCTATCTTGGCTTGAAGAACATGTCCCAGATAACATGCAATCACATGACTTTATGCCATCATTAAGTTCTATTGGTGGCGGGAATCATTTTGCTGAGTTTCAAGCCGTTGACGAAATATTAAACCCAGAATTATTCGGTATGAGTGGTTTGAATAAACAACAATTACTGTTATTAGTTCACAGTGGCTCTCGTGGTTTAGGCCAATCAATCCTTCGTCAACATGTAGAAAATCATAGTCATGATGGGCTTATAGATAGCTCTCAAGATGCTAAAAATTACTTAGAAGCGCATCAAAATGCCTTAGATTTTGCCCAACTAAATCGCCAAATGATCGGTTTACGTATGCTGCAACAAGTAAAGTCAAAAGGTAAATGCGTTCTCGACCTTAATCATAACCTAGTTGAATCTTGTAAAATCAATGGCATTGATGGGTGGATACATCGAAAAGGCGCCACGCCATCAGATCGCGGGCTAGTTGTTATCCCTGGTTCTCGAGGTGATTACAGCTATCTGGTATCCCCACAGCCAAGTGAAGTTTGTCTGAATTCTCTTGCTCACGGAGCTGGCCGCAAGTGGATGCGAACTGAGTGTAAAGGGCGCTTATCTCATAAATATACACCGATTCAATTATCAAGAACGGCACTAGGTAGCCGTGTTATTTGTGCAAACAAACAATTGATTTACGAAGAAGCCCCTCAATCTTATAAATCCATTGATACTGTAATTGAAAGCATGGTGAATATTGGTGTTATTAAAGTCGTTGCACGCCTTAAGCCGGTTATCACCTATAAAACCAGTGGAGATTGCTCATGATATTGCTACAATTTTCCGCTGCTCAGGGGCCTGAAGAATGTTGTATTGCTGTTGAAAAGGCCCTTGCCCGCTTTCTACAAGAGGCTAAAAAATATCATATCGCTTATGACGTACTGGAGTCATTTCCCTCTAAAAAAGGGCTAAAATCTGCCTTAGTTTGCCTAGAAGGTGAAGATGCAGAAATATTGGCCCAGTCTTGGTGCGGTACAGTCCAATGGCAATGCCAAAGCCCTATTAGGCCGCGACATAAACGTAAAAATTGGTTTTTGAGTGTCACCCGTTTCTCTCCCATTAAACCAATTGAAGAGAGTGGAATTGAATTTGAGTTCACCAAAGCGCAAGGGGCTGGAGGGCAGCATGTTAATAAAACGTCCTCAGCGGTTAGAGCTAAGCATGCTGCTACGGGAATTACAGTTAAAGTTCAATCTGAACGTAGCCAACATGCAAATAAAAAACTCGCAAAACAATTAATACAATGGAAGCTTGATGAGTATCAATCGAAACAATCAAATGCATTAGATAAACAGCGCCATCAATCTCACTATCAAATTGAGCGAGGAAATGCAGCTATAACTTTTGTAGGAAATGAATTTAAACGATTAATATAAAATTAGTGCCACTTCGAATTAGAGGTGGCACATAATTTAATCCAACATTAGACAATATTTAATGATTCGATTTCTAAAGTAGATTATTTAAAATCATAAAGAATCGAATTATTCAATTTAGAGGAGTAGCAACCCACCTCAATAACCGAGCAATGGTCTTTTGGTACTGGGAAATAATTTACACTTTGTATTAATGATGACATATCATTATTAGAATTAATCATCACGGTATCACCAATATTTTTTTCGCTTAATTCCTTCAAAGCTTTTTCTAATTGGCGATTATACTCCGTTATACTAACACCTTGTTGAAATTGTTTAGAACCATAACCGAACTTATCAGTGCTGTTCATTTATAAACTCCTTTTATATAATTTAGTCACACAGCAGAAAATATAATTTAATATAAAAAAACCAAAGTTCAAATAAAGTTAACATCAAGAAAAACAGAAAATCAAATAAATATATTAAAATAACTATTATAAAATTTGTTATGTGTATAAATAATGAGAATACTTCTATCAGCCACCTCTATAAGAGGTGGTAATAGCCTGAACGGGTTAAAGTATTTTTTCAGTTAAAAACCACCCCGCGATACTTTCGCGAGTTTGTTCTGTCGGGAGCACTTCATGAGGAAATTCTTCTGACATGAAAAAGATCATACGACCTGCAATGGGTTCTAACTTAAACAATTGATTATCTTCTTGGTCATAGACAACCAATTCACCACCATCGCTAGGGTGCCATTGTTCATTCATATATAGAACTGTCGTAATTTTTCGTCGACCGACACCTCTTGGGTTATCCACGTGTTTCTTATAAAAACCGCCATTTGGATAACGGCAAAAATGTGTTTCAAAATCACGTAGACCAAGATAAAGCTGACAGTTAAGTTCTTGCCTGACCTGCTCCATTTTATCGAGATAATGAACTATAGAACTCCCCATTCCGGGCTCCAACCAAACCGTTTGGTCGCCGCGAATCGCTTTATTGCCTTGTAATGAGTCCCGATGTCCAATACGTGCGTCTTGTAATGTATTCGGAATGCATTGTTTTATTTCTTCAACTTCGGACAGAGTCAAGAAATCGTCCCACACATACCAACCTTGTGAGGAAAGTGAATCAATAAGTTTATTAATTGACATGATGAGTGCTAGGAAGGTTATTCGGTAAAACTTTATACGGCAAGAAAACAAAAAAATAAAATTAAAAACTCAAATCCTGATGATTAAAACATTCCATCAATACTAATCACTGAAAATATAATATTAATTATCATAGAGTAAGAAAAAATCACAGAAATCACACTTGTCATCCAACCTTACATTAAAATTAAAAAAGGCATTCAACTCTTTGTTGAATACCTTGAATTCAATAAATAAAACGATTGATTAGCTTAAATGCCCTGATAAACAAAATCCTGTTCTGCCTAAACCACCACAGTTATGGTGAGCAATACTATTCATTTTTGTTGGTGATTCTATTGCATTATCCATTACAGAACTCACTTCATCAGGCATAGAGAAAGAAGCTATTTGTTCGCTAATAGCTTGCTGGTTACTAGTCTGGACTAATAGCTTCAATCTAGCTTCTTTATATTCGCTATTTATTTGCTTAGTCAGTTCTGCAACCCTTGTTATAGCCTGTTTTATTTTAATAGTCTGATTATTAGCATTAATAATATTACTTCTTGCTGAATCAGATATTTTATTGTTTGTGTTATGTGAGATTTTTGAAATTAAATTAACCACATTTATTCTTTCATTCATCTTAGACTCATTTACAGAATCTAATTCCAAATTATCTATCATCTTATTAGTTCTGGTTTGAATTGTTTCATTCATAGAATCTAACATCCTTTCATGTTTAATTCGACTAATTGTAATCTCACTTAATTTTTTTTTCATTTCTCTTACTAATGGCGCTGACGACACCCCATCATCTGTGTATTTTTTCGCTTTCAACTCATTAATTTCCTTCCTTAATGAATTCTCTGCACCTTTTGTTTTTTTTATTCGATTTTCTATTGATAGAAGTAATGACTCAATTTCTTTATGCTTTTCATTATTTTTAATATCAAAATTAGCACCCATATTTTTATATCCCTTAGTGTATTAATACTATAAAACTGATATGTACCGCAAAAAAATGATACATGAGCAGGTAATAAATAACTAATTTAGTATTTATATAATACAACAGACATAGACCTAATTTAATTATCATAACAATAATAAATAATTAGCGAGTTAATTACTTATTATTGCTATGCAAAATATCACTGAATTAACTATCAGTGATATTTATTATTGGTAATATGATTTTTATATATTTTCTAACCGCGCATAAGACGCTACCAGCCACTTAATCCCTTGACCTTGGAAGGCGATTTGCAAGCGACAGTGCTCCCCACTGCCTTCAAGGTTAATAATCGTGCCTTCACCAAATTTAGGGTGCATAACACGCTGGCCTAGGGCATAACCCGAATCATTTTGACTAACCGGTGTACCAAGGCGCTGATGGCTAACGGGTCTTGAAACCTGCGCTCTCAAGCGAACTTCCTCAACACACTCTGTCGGCAACTCGCCAATAAAACGAGAAGGCCTGTGATAAACCTCTTTGCCATATAAACGACGGCTTTCTGCATAAGTAATCGTGAGTTTTTCCATTGCACGGGTAATACCGACATAAGCAAGACGACGCTCTTCTTCAAGACGACCACTTTCATCCATCGACATTTGACTTGGGAACATGCCTTCTTCCATGCCCACAATGAATACAACTGGAAACTCTAGGCCTTTAGCTGAATGCAAAGTCATCAATTGAACAGCATCTTGGCTGACATCCGCTTGCCCATCCCCAGCTTCCAATGCCGCATGAGAAAGAAAAGCCTGCAATGGCATTAAGTCTTGGTCTTCGTCTTGATAGCTAAAATCACGGGTTGCATTGACTAACTCTTCCAAGTTTTCAATTCGAGCCTGCGCCTTTTCGCCTTTTTCTTGCTCATACATCGCACGCAAGCCTGAGTCATTGATCACTCTATCTGCCTGAACATGTAATGGCATATCTTGGGTTTCTTTGGCTAATGCATCGATTAATTCTAAGAAACGTTCAATTGCGGCAGCTGCACGACCTCCCAACACCTGCTCGCGAAGTAAGTACTCACAACTTTCCCATAGTGTTAGCTGTTGATCCCGTGCAGTTTGGCGAACAGTATCTAATGTTCTATCTCCGATGCCACGGGTTGGTGTATTTACCACTCGTTCAAAGGAGGCATCATCATTACGATTTGCTATTAATCTTAAATAAGAAAGTGCATCTTTAATCTCTTGGCGCTCAAAGAAACGTTGCCCACCATAAATACGATATGGCATTGCACCTTGAATGAGCGCCTCTTCCAATACACGAGACTGGGCATTACTACGGTACAACATGGCACAATCTTGTAAGGCTCCACCATTTTCATGCCATTGTTTGATGCGGCCAACCACATAACGCGCCTCATCTAACTCATTAAACGCACAGTAGAGGGATATTGGCTCGCCATCTCCGCCTTCCGTCCATAGATTTTTCCCTAAGCGGTCACTGTTATTCGCGATCAATGCGTTCGCCGCTTTTAAGATATTATTCGTTGAACGGTAGTTTTGCTCTAGACGGATAGTTTCTGCGCCAGGAAAATCATTGAGAAAGCGCTGGATATTTTCGACTTGCGCACCACGCCAGCCATAGATTGACTGGTCGTCATCACCAACAATCATGACTTTGCCTGTATCCCCAGCGAGTACACGGATCCATGCGTACTGGATATTGTTGGTATCTTGAAATTCATCGACAAGAATATTGGTAAAGCGCTCACGATAATGCTGCAAGACATGGGGTTTATTCAGCCACAGTTCATGGGCGCGTAACAATAATTCCGCAAAATCCACCAGCCCGGCTCTATCACAAGCTTCTTGGTAAGCTTGGTATACCTTTAACCATGTGGCTTCAACTGGGTTACCATAGGCTTCAATGTGCTGAGGTCGCAGACCTTCATCTTTTTTGCCGTTGATGTACCACATCCCCTGACGTGGCGGCCATTGTTTTTCATCTAAATTCATCGCCTTAAGTAAACGACGAATTAAACGGTATTGGTCATCACTATCTAGAATTTGGAAGTCTTGTGGTAAATTGGCGTCCATGTAATGTTGGCGCAATAAACGATGCGCTAAGCCGTGGAATGTTCCTATCCACATACCGCCTTCACTAGTACCAATCAATTGATTGATTCTATGGCGCATTTCTGCCGCTGCTTTGTTCGTGAATGTCACTGCCATAATTGAAAATGGAGAAGCATTTTCCACAGACATCAGCCATGCGATTCGATGCACTAGCACCCGAGTTTTACCACTACCAGCCCCCGCAAGGACAAGTAAATTGGTACGCGGTGCGGCAACCGCTTCGCGCTGTTTGTCGTTAAGACCTTCAAGCAGATAAGAGACGTCCATAGTTACCATCAAAGCAAAACAGTGGCTAACACCACTGTGAGGTTGTTGACAATGGCGAATGCCACTGTTTTTTTATACAGTAAATGATTATACCAATGATAAGAGAGAATCCAACCGCGAAATTTCCACATGCGGTAATAAACGCACCTCTTTCTCTTCCATCAGTGTTTTTTGGTTTGTGTTGATCCAGCAAGCTTGCATGCCACTGTTAATTGCACCTTCAACATCTGTTAGCAAGTTGTCACCAACATGAAGAATAAATTGTGGCTCAATCTCAAGCCGCTTCGCGGCTAAACGATACATATCGCAAAATGGCTTAGAGCGCCCGTCAGGCCCTGCTTTCAAGACAAATTGGAAATATTGACCTAACCCGCACGCTTCCGGTTCTGCATTTCCATTAGTGATCGCCACCAGCGGAATTTTTTCTGCCAGTTGGCACAGTGTTTCATGAGTAGACTTTGGGACATCAATTCTATTTCGCCAATAAGTGAAATGCGCCATGATGTCATCTGCCCCTTTTTGTGCGGCTTCTTTTGAGTAGCCATAATGGCAAAACATCATTTTGGAAGAAAGCCAACGCCAGCGTGAAATATCATGATAGATATCAGGTTCTTGCTCTTCGACAAGACGACGAAAAGCATAAAGATCTTCATTACTAAAATGATTAAAACGCGGGTCATATTCACGGACAAAACGTAAAACTTCTTCTTCCGTTTTATCAATAACTGGATGGTTATCGTAAAGCGTGTCATCCAAATCAAACGTGATCGCCAGAATGGGTGATAACGGACGGTAAAAATGCATTAAGGTTTCTCCCTCTTTGCTCTTGGATGAGCCACATCATAAACATTTGCTAAGTGCTGAAAATCAAGGTGCGTATAGATTTGTGTTGTCGATAAATTTGCATGCCCAAGAAGTTCTTGCACTCCACGTAAATTCCCACTTGATTCAAGGATATGTGTCGCAAAAGAGTGGCGTAATTTATGCGGGTTAATGTGGCTATTAACCCCTTGCTTTATACCCCATTGCTCAAAACGTTTCTGTACGTTCCGATTCGAAATACGTTTACCACTTTGGGTTGAAATAAAAACAGCGTCATCTTCTGGCTCATAGAGCTCTCGCATCTCAAGCCAACGCTGTAGCCAACTCACGGCAGTTTTTCCCATTGGCACCCTGCGTTCTTTACTCCCTTTCCCCATAACCCACACTTCACCCGTATTTAAATCAAGATGGCGAACATCTAGCCCAACTAGCTCAGATAAACGTAACCCTGCGCCGTACATCACTTCAAGCATCGTTCGGTCACGTACGACGAGCGGGTCACCACTCTCCATATTCAAAAGTTGGGAGACTTCATCCACATCCATATTTTTAGGAAGACGCTTTTTGGATTTAGGGGCATGAACGGCTTTTGCGGGATTTGCGGGTAATTCCCCTTGGTGCACCATCCAATCAAAAAAACTGCGCAGTGATGATAACCGCAACGCCATACTTGCGGCTTGTAAGCCCGATTTACGACTTTTAGCGGCAACGTTGCGCACAATCGTTGCATCAACTTTTTGCCATTCGTGGATATTTAGTGAGACTAACATTTCCACAATAACACTCAATTGGCGACGATAATTAGTTATCGTGACAGGGCTTAGCCGACGTTCAACACGCAGATAATACAGAAAGGCCTCAATTTGGGTCATCAGCCCTTCAGGCTGATTTTTTATAGGCGTTCTATCCATTGGCATAATAACCTCGGTAGAATCTGAGCGACTTTCTCCAACATGACCGTTCCCATACCATGTTGATAATGTTCACGATCCCGACTAGTAAAGATGACCATACCGGATTCACCATGCTGACCAAACAGTGAAATAGCGACTGAACCGACATTTAATGCATCAGGTAAAAGTAATTGAATTTCAGGGCCATTCAACCGACCGAGGTAGTTACGTTTATCGCCAAATCGTTGAATTCTCACGGGTTCAAATACACGACGCGAAATAACTAATTGATGCGCATCCAAAGGAGCGGATAAATGCCAGCTGTCACTAAACAAACGCACTTGAGCACCGGATAAACCCAGTTTTTTTGCCCAACGATTTAGCGCTAGCAGCATTTGCTGTAAACTTTCTGCTGATGACATTTCAATCACCAACACTAACAATTCATCAAAAAGCTCCACATTTTCGTGAGCTTGCTCAACCATAAAACGAATATCTTGTTCGAGCTCTTTGATTTTCAACCGTTGACGACTCATCACTAACTCAGGTAATGAGATAGCTTCCCGCACAACATGGGGTACTTTTAGCTGTTCCAACAGTTGCGCATTACGAAGAAAAAAATAGGGGTTTTCCGTTAAGTAGCGCACGACATCGACCTCATCAATTTGATGAGCCAATTCCTGTGCTTTTTTGGTTTTATCCATTTTTCCCTCTTCAGCTATTCAAAATTATAGTTGAATGACTCCGTCATAAACATGCGTTGCAGGGCCTGTCATATAAAGTGGCGCCCCAGGACCTTCCCAGGAAATATCTAATGAGCCCCCTGGTAAATCAACTTTGACCCGCTTCGCCAGTAATCCTTGACTAATTCCAACCGCGACAGCGGCGCATGCCCCGCTACCACAAGCTTGAGTTTCCCCAGCCCCACGTTCATAAACGCGCAAGCGGATGTGGTCAGCACTGATAATTTCCATAAAGCCAATATTGGCACGTTCTGGAAAGCGCTCATGATTTTCTAAAGCGGGACCTAAAACTTCGACTTCTGCCGTATGAATACTTTCAACTTGAATGACACAATGCGGGTTACCCATTGAGACCACCCCACACAGAACTGTACGTTCTTGTGCTCGAATAATATAGGTTTTTTCTTCTTTAACTGCGCGAAATGGTACTCTCTGTGGTTCAAAATCAGGCACGCCCATATTAACGCAGACATCATCATTCTCATTTATGGTTAATGTCATACGGCCGGACTGAGTACTGACTTTGATTTTTTGCTTATTCGTTAAACCTTTAAGCCTGACAAAACGAGCAAAACAACGCGCACCATTGCCACATTGTGCAACTTCACTACCATCTGCATTAAAAATACGATAATGGAAGTCAAGGTCAGGGTCATAAGGTGCTTCAACCAATAGTAGTTGATCGAACCCAACTCCTGTGTGTCTATCCGCTAACCGACAAATCAATTCAGGCGAAAAATATACATTTTGTGTAACGCCATCGACAACCATGAAGTCATTGCCTAAGCCATGCATTTTAGAAAATTGCATTTCACGCTCCATAGAGGTGGCTTACTGATTATTTGTTGTTTGAGCAGGCTCTTTGGCAGTGCTGTCTTGTGCGGTAGGTTGCACATCAGATGCCTTAGCCGGTGCTGCAGTTTCTTCCGGCGGAAAATACAACGGGCCTTTTAAGCCACAGCCAGAAAGGGTAAATAAAACAACTAGTGCACTAAGCCCAATTAAACTTTTTTTCATTCTTTTTCGCCCGTATTGCTCACTTTTGACATCTGATAATTTACACAATAACAGGAGTGGCCTTGCAAATCACGCCTGTTTATCTAGCATGCGGATATTATATACTTTAGGCTAAATTTAGTCTGAAGTTTTTAGTGGGCATGCTTAGATTGACCCTGATGCAGATTCCCTCCTATAATTTCAGCTAACAATAATAATTTCAATTAACCCATTGTGAGCAAACAGGAAATTAATCGTGAATGACAGCGAATTTCATCAGCTAGCAGAAACGCTACTGAGCACCATCGAAGAGCATTTAGATAATTATGAGGGTGATGCCGATATTGATTGTGAAATCAATGGGGGTGTGATGACTCTTAGCTTTGAAGATGGCAGTAAAATTATTATCAACAAGCAAGAAGCATTCCACCAAATATGGCTAGCGACTAAACAGGGTGGGTACCATTATGATTATCAACAAGGTAATTGGGTTTGTGACCGCTCTGGGCATGAATTTAAAGCTAAATTAGCCGAGGCAATTGCCTTTCAAAGCCAAGAGCTCTTTTCATTTTAAGCATTACAAGTTTCGAAGGTGGGCAGCACGCTATACTGCCTGCCATTAATATCAATAATAGTGCGCTTGTGGGTGCGGTGATTGGTTCGAATGCACTTCATACCCAACGTCATCATCTTCTTCCGCTGTGAATGGCCATGTTGCCCCGGAAAATGCAACAACTTGATTTTTACCATCTTGATTAATGATTTGGTAAAATTGCGGTAAATTGAAATTGATAAAGTTTGCGCCATAGGTAAACCGGTCATGGGAAGAAGAATAGAATTTACTCACGTCACGAACAAGATCTTCTTTCGACCCCTCACAGTGAGAATAAATTTCAACCCGATTCGCCTCATCTAAAACATAAATATTAAAACCGGTATTATCTGCCGTATTTTCAAAGAAAAACTGTACAATCCCTTCACTCGCATAGCCATCAACAACTGCAGGTAAATGGTTATCACTCTTCGCCTGAAGTTTAACGGGCCAGCCATGTAGTTTGTTATGGGAAATAGCCCCGTAGAACTCAACCGCATTCTCAAGTTTTTGTACCGATACGTTCAGACGCTCAAAGAATAACCCCCACGTCTGCCCCGCGATACGCAATGCTTTAAAACGCCCAGGGTCATTTCGGTTGCTTGACAAACGCAATTCAACACACTCAGATACCAACTGTTGTACACGAGTACGGATCAACCCACGTAAGTGCTCACTATAACAAAACACCTCAACCGCTTCAGGAGGCGATGCATCTTGATGCATTTTCCCTAAAATGGTTTTAAGTGCTTCTAACATGCACTGTTCTCCGCTGAAATGTAGCGTTCTTACCTCATTCCACGAATTACGATACAACAAATCAATACTACCAATCAGGCACTGTTGTGATTCTCCAAAACTGAAAATATCCAGTTTTCTAAAATCAACATGGACAACTTGCTCAGAATATACCTGTGTTGGATCTTTTTCTAAGTTAACAATGATTGCAAGATGGCGAATTTCACATGGACTATAAAGCGCTTTTGGCGTTGGGGCTGGTAACCTGATAGGGAAATGGCTTGAAACATCGTGCATCAGTTCAAGCAATTTTCGTTCATCACACTGGGATTTCCCATTATGCATGTAAACCTGGGTGGTTTCAGTCAGCAAACCATTAAAATAAGCCCATGCCACTAATTTATTTAAATAGCGGTTATATTCAAGAGGTTGATGGCCAATAATGGCATCAATATTTGGCGCTTGGTTATACAAATACCAGCCGCTACGGTTAGCTCGCCCCTCTGGCACATAAATAAAGGTTAAATGCGCTTCGCTCAAATCAGGTGAGATTTGTGGATTAACTAACGTCACCTTACCCGGGAGAGCTTCGAAAGCCGCATATAATTTACGGGTTAATACTCCAATATCTTGTGGGCTTGCACTAACACTTAAATTATTTCTACGGGCAAAGCGAATGAGGTTACGATAGCTTTGCATCATCGTATCAAGTAACTCGTTATGTGCTTCACGGACACGCTCAATTTTCCATTGATTGCGTGTATCGAGTATCGACAAACGCTCTGATCCCCACCCCCATGATTCAACCAATTGAGACAACACATCACGGCGCCAACCTGCGCAAGTATTCCCCTCTTCTTCAGATAGTTTTTCGCATACTTTCAGGTAGAAACAACGGCGGATAAGGTCAAGACGGGTTAAATCATTAATTTCAGTCAGGTAACGTGTCACACGCTCTAACATTAAGCAGTATGAGTCCAAGCCATAACACACAATTTCGCCTGCATGTAAATGACGCTTAAACTCCATGGCTAATAATTTACCGTTAGGGTAATCCCATGAATAGGATTCCAGCAAAATACTCTTCAATACCGCTTTATAAGGGGAATCAACACTTTTATACAACTGCCATAGGCTTGCACCGAAATATTCCGCGGCAGAAAGCTCACTTAACCCGCCTAAATCAAGCCATTCGTTCGGTGTTAGCACTCCTTGTGCATATAACCCCATAACATATTCATCGTAATGCTGCTCTTCTTCAACCGGCACCATGGTCCACAGCAAACGTTTACCCGCCATACGTACAGCGGTTCGATAAAATTCATCTAACAATAGGATGTGTTGCGTTGAACCACAGTTTTCCCCACCAATATGCCCACTGGCATGATGGCGAAAACGATTTTCATCGATTAAAAACACAGTGACATCAATCCCTAAAGATGCTGCCCACTGTTCAATTAAGGTGCATTTTTTTTGCAAAAAACGTTTTTCTTCGTGGTCCAACCAAGACGGATGACAAACCCAAACGTCGATATCTGAACACTGGCTTTGCCCAACAGATGAAGTGCTACCCATCGAATAAATGCCTGTAATCGGTAATTCACCGTTCGCTTCAGTTTCAATCGCGGGTAAAAAACGTTCAAAAGGTGCCAACCATTTTTTTTGCTCTGCATCAGGAGAGAAAAAGCAGACACCATGAGGGACATTACCTTCAATAAAACCAGGCATCATGGGATGATGATAATGAAACAAGACAGGCAGCAAGCTATAAACCTTCGAGAAGGTTTCACTCATAGAAGCTGTTGCACGTTCTAACCGTAATTGGTTTATTGCATCCAGTCTTTGTTTTAAGGTTTCAATATAGAGATACAAAGGTTACGCCTGATTGAATGAAAGTAATACAAACCTGAGAATTTCCCAGCACCCAACAGATAGAGATAGATTTAAAATAATTTTCAAATGGATTGTCGGAAACGTGATCAATTTAACACCTTGCATCAAAAGGGTAAAGTAGATCACATAATTTTACGCGCTTATTTTTGATACAAAATGCTTTTCAACATATTGTATAAAAAGGCTTTTTATTTTTTAATCTGTAAAATATCCCTTGTTTTTCAATGGAATAATTTCTTTTTACTCTGTTGTTTAGTAAAACAGCAAAACCAAACGATATTAAGTACAATACGCACAGCGTCTGTGCTTACACGCTTCAACACGAATTAATAGAAAACACAGATTGTTCCACACAAAAAATAGCACGATAAGCTAAAGAAATTGCTTAATAGCTATTCTAGGTCATCTCATTTTGAATCACTTTCTTGCATCATGGTAGAAAAAGTAAATCGGCTATAAACAATTCAGAGCGCGGTTTTGCACCCAGCTGGAAAAAATATCCTTAACATGTTAAAACTAATGCCAATTGTATGGTTAATCTGCGGCATTCTTAGCCAGAGAAAACAGTAAAATGACATCAACAAATATCGTGCGTATTGCGACGCGCAAAAGCCCTTTAGCCCTATGGCAAGCGCACTTTGTCAAAGATAAATTAGAGCAGCTTCACCCGGGCTTACAGGTTGAATTAGTGCCTATGGTGACAAAAGGCGACATCATTCTTGATACCCCTCTTGCTAAGGTCGGCGGGAAAGGTTTATTCGTCAAAGAATTAGAACTTGCCTTGTTGGAAGGACGCGCAGACATTGCCGTTCACTCGATGAAAGATGTCCCTGTTGAATTCCCTGAAGGCTTAGGATTAGTCACGATTTGTGAACGTGAAGACCCTCGAGATGCCTTTGTCTCAAACCACTACGATAATCTTGATGCATTGCCAAAAGGCAGTATCGTCGGAACATCGAGTTTACGTCGTCAATGCCAATTAAGGGAACTCCGCCCTGATTTAGTCATTCGCGACTTACGTGGTAACGTAGGTACACGCCTATCAAAATTAGATAACGGTGAATATGATGCCATTATTTTAGCCGTTGCTGGGTTAAAACGCTTGGAGTTAGACACTCGAATTAAAACGGCTCTTGCACCTGAGCAATGCTTACCTGCAGTTGGCCAAGGTGCTGTCGGTATCGAATGCCGTTTAAATGATAGTAAAACCCGCGAATTACTCGCGAAACTCAATAATGACTCAACATCAACCTGTGTTCTGGCTGAACGAGCAATGAATATGCGCCTTGAAGGCGGTTGCCAAGTTCCGATTGGCAGTTACGCTATTTGGCAAGATGACAAAATATGGCTACGGGCCTTGGTAGGAGCGCCAGACGGTAGTGTGATTATTCGAGGGGAACGACTCGTTTCTCCGAGTGAAGCTAATCAAGCGGGTGTATCATTGGCTGAAGAATTACTTGAGCGTGGTGCAAGGGAAATTCTGGCGGATGTTTACCAAGGAAACCCGCCTGCATGAAGGTGCTTGTCACTCGCCCTGAACCAGCAGGTTCGGAGCTGATCACAGCAATCACCGCCAAAGGGGGGGAAGCCTTCTCCTCTCCTTTAATTCGCATTGGACCTGGCTCTGAGTTAAATACCCTTATACCTCAACTTGATAGCCTTACTGCGAATGATTTAGTCTTTCTTTTATCTAAAAATGCAGTCGAATATGCAAATTTAACACTTGAACAAATGGCGCGTAGCTGGTCAGATAAGTTATCTTACTATGGAATTGGCCGCTCTACAGGGCAGTATTTTCAACAAGTAACAGGAAAAAACATAAGTTGGGCTGAACAAGGTGAAACCAGTGAAGTACTACTGACACACCCTGAACTTCAATTTCTCGAAGGGAAAAACGCTCTATTATTACGAGGAAATGGCGGACGAGAGCTTCTCGCATCAACATTAAGGGCTAGGGGCGCAAAAGTCAGCTATTGTGAATGTTATACAAGGCATCCTGTTTACTATGATAGAGCCCTGTTCAATCAGCAATGGTTTCAAACGGGTATTACAGATGTTGTGATCACGAGTGGTCAAATGTTAGCCTTGTTAGACGAATTAATCACTGAAGAATACCAAACTTGGTGGTTTTCCCGCCGCCTACTTGTCGTCAGTGAACGGATTGCAGACCAAGCCCGCAGAGGCGGATGGCAAAAGGTCTGTGTAGCTAATAGCGCAGATAATAATGCTTTATTAGAAGCATTAATTTCAATCGATATGGGATGCTAATTTATGACGGAACACGATAAAACAACCGAGACGGTTACCCCAGAAGCTGGTGCAGAACAACAGCGCCCAAAAACTAAACCTTCTTCGGAGCAAAAACGTTCTGGTCTAATAGGCGGTGTAATTGCTATTGCTATTATCATCGCTATTGGTGGCGGATTATACTATTTCACCCAACAAAGCACTGCCACTTTAGTAAATGAAAACAATGAATTAAAACAAAAATTAAGTGATTTAATCGAACAGCAAAATTCAGACAGGCAACGGTTAAACGCTTTAGTTGCGGCTAATACTGAAATAAAAAGCCATTCTCGTGAATATGAAGAGAATCTCAACCGTCGCATGCAAGAGCTACAAGCGCACGTCACGGCATTATCCAGCGCTGATGTTAAAAGTTGGCTTCTCGCACAAGCTGACTTTATGGTTAAAATGGCGGGAAGAAAGCTGTGGAATGATCGCGACCCTGTGACCGCAGCGGTTCTATTAAAAAGTGCTGACTCAAGTTTAGCCGAAATGAATGACCCGAGCCTACTCGACATTCGTAAATCAATTAACAGTGATATGGCTAAATTAGCCGCAATCAATCAAATTGACTATGACGGTATTATCTTACGTTTAAACCAGCTCAGTAATGAAGTGGACAACTTACGTTTAGCGGATTTAAACAGCGGCGATGCGAAAAATGAAGATAACGCGGATGTCAGCGAGGATATTTCGGATTGGAAACAAAATTTGGCTCGTAGCTGGAAAAGTTTCGCAAATGACTTCGTCACCGTACGCGCTCGTGATGGCTCAGAAGCCCCGCTTTTAGCTCCAAATCAGGATATTTATCTACGAGAAAACATTCGCTCTCAACTATTAATCGCAGCACAAGCCGTGCCACGTTATCAAGAAGCCACTTACAAACAGTCATTAGAGCAGGCTTCGACTTGGGTAAGAGCCTATTTTGATACTGAGGCGCCTGAAACTAAAGCTTTTCTATCAACCATTGATGACCTAATCAATCAGCCGATTGATATTGATATGCCTGATACTTTAGAAAGCCAAGAAAAGCTAGAAAAAATCATGCAAACACGGGTTCGTAGCTTACTTTCTCAGTCGTCTGACAATGCAAAAGTTAGCGATGGTGCCGTTGATGCCGCAGCGGATGCAACTGAAGCGCCAACAGAAGCCGCAGCAGATGCCGCAGTTCCCGCCACGGATACGCAAAAAGCGGAGTCAGCTGACAATGCACACCCTTTTGAATCAGCAGACCCTGCTGGTAATAGGGGGTAATTATGATAAAAGTCTTGATCCTATTTATAGTACTTATTGCAGGGATAATCTTAGGCCCATTATTAGCGGGTCACCAAGGTTATGTTTTTATCCGTACAGATAATTATGACATTACGACCAGTGTAACCAGCCTCGTTTTGGGCTTTATCTTGCTCCAGTTTGTGCTGTTATTCCTTGGTTGGTGCTACCGCCGCTTTATCAGCACGACATCACGTACCCGAGGTTGGGTAAGTGGTCGTAAATACCACAAAGCACATACCCAAACACAAAAAGCGCTGCTGAAATTAGCAGAAGGTGATTTCGAGCAAGTTGAAAAATTAATGAGCAAACATGCTGATTTTTCTCAACAGCCGGTTATTAACTACCTCATGGCAGCCGAAGCTGCTCAACAGCGTGGTGATGAATATCGCACTCACCAATACTTGGATAGAGCTGCCGAAGCCGCAGGAAGTGACCAGCTCCCCGTTGATATCAGCCGTGTCCGTATCCAATTAGCGGAAGGAGAAGTCCATGCTGCCCGTAATGGCATTGATAAACTTCTCGACAAAGCTCCAAGGCACCCTGAGGTGCTGCGCCTAGCAGAACAAGCTTACTTACGCTCAGGCGCCTATCAGTCGCTGATTGAATTACTTCCTGTCATGGCTAAAGTACAGTTACACAATGAAGATGAGCTCGATGCATTGAAATTAAAGGCTTACAAAGGGTTGATGAACCAATATATGGCTGAAGGAGGTAGTGATGGGCTAAAAGCTTGGTGGAAAGCACAACCTCGCCGAGTTCGTCATGAAACCGCATTGCAAGCTTTCTTAGCAGAGCATTTGATTGAATGTGGCGATACTGCAAGTGCAGAAAAAATGATTATTGACGGTTTAAAACAGCAATATGATGAACGCTTGATCCTGTTGGTGCCAAAACTGAATAGCGAACGCCCTGAAGTTATAGAAAAAACCCTTTTACATCTGCAGAAGCAGAACGGTGCCACCCCGTTACTTAACAGTACATTAGGCGTTTTATCGCTACAGCATGCCCAATGGGACAAAGCTGAAAATTACTTTAAAGCCGCTTTAGCTCAACGTTTTGATGTACAAGATGCATCATGGTTAGCTGATGCTTTTGACCGGCAGCATAAGCCTAGCGATGCCGCAAAAATTCGCCAAGATGCATTAAACCATTCATTAAAACAAGAACGGAAATAATATTCTTGTTTGGCCTCATCTAAAAACTCCACTCATTTTGGTGGAGTTTTTTTATTCATAAGCTTAACGGCGACTAATCTGACCTTCCCCAATAAAAACGTAAAAACAATTTAAATACATCGCGTTAATCGTATTAAATCATCATAAAAGGAAAATATGAGGTTTATAATTGGCAACATTGCAGGTAAATAATTCAATGTTTAATCAATAATCATTATTTAAGGATAAGGAAAACACACTTCGCTATGTTATAAAATAAACACATAGTGTATAAAGCTTTATATACATCTTTGCTTTGCATGAATTAGGGATATCGATATGAATGTAATTAAAACTATTTGGCGCTGGATTATTGCAACCCCAAACCGTTTACAAATATTCTTTGATCTTCTGCTGTTAGTATTATCACCTTTTGTTTTTATTATGATTATTGGTTTTAATACCGAAGATCTTAGTAAAGACATTTTCATTATTACATTCATTATCCTCTGCTATACCTATATTACTCGCTGGTTCAGTAAATGGTTTAGTAAAGGTAGAAGCTAATAGCTATCTTATTTTCAGCCTCTTAGTCATTTTCTAGGGGGCTAAGTGTTTTGTACAGACAAAAAAAACACCTGCACAAGGCAGGTGTAAAATACAATCAGGTCTACAGACGGATGGTGCCTCACTCAACGTTTCGCCCGTTCGTTGATGGTAAGAGGATGAGCTCTTGATCATCTAAAGTGGACAATAGGCACCGATAATCGGCTTTGCGTCATCTCTGGGTTTATGAAGCTTCGCTGTCATAAGAAGTGAGATGAGCATCTACATATACAATAATGCACAATACGTGCCAACTTTTTTAAAACAGTATTTTTTTAGCTCACTCTTTTGGTTTCTTTCCTATCCCTCGGTTTTACACAACTATTTTTCTTCTTGGTAGTAAACCGCTCTATCTTTAAAAAATTCACTAATATGTTGCCCGAAACTTACCACTCTATTTTGTCGCAGTTTAGAGACATCATAAAACAGTTATTTATATTTCCTTATAAATCAACTAGTAAAGTGTCACCTTTTGACGACATTGATATGATGGGTTGTATCTATTTTACGACATAAGTAAGATAAGCTGCTAAATTACAAATAAAAACAAGCAATTAACCATACCCCTGTCATTCGTTGAAGAAACGCCCCCGAGTATACTCTAAGCAATTCAAGTTATGGCTAAGTGGCAAGTAAAGATATTCCGATGAGTACGAATAAGTATGTGATTTGGGTAGATGAACGAAGCCAATAACGCTACGGTTTGAAGTGTGAAGAGTGAAGAGTATAAAACGCAAAAAACCCGTCGATTAAGACGGGTTTCTTTAAATTGGTCGGCGAGAGAGGATTCGAACCTCCGACCCACTGGTCCCAAACCAGTTGCGCTACCAAGCTGCGCTACTCGCCGAAATTTTTGTAGTACTTATTAATAGTGAATAGTACTATTACATTTCTTCGTGGTGCGAAAGGGGGGACTTGAACCCCCACGTCCATAGGACACTAACACCTGAAGCTAGCGCGTCTACCAATTCCGCCACCCTCGCAATGTCACAAAAAAATGGGGTGGCTAATGGGACTCGAACCCACGACAACTGGAATCACAATCCAGGGCTCTACCAACTGAGCTATAGCCACCATAACTTCACTTTTTTCAAAGCGTTGCTATATTACTACATACAACGTCATTTTGCCAACCGTAGCGAAGCGCTAAAACTGGTGCGCCCGACAGGATTCGAACCTGAGACCTCTGCCTCCGGAGGGCAGCGCTCTATCCAGCTGAGCTACGGGCGCTTAACGCCGTTGCGGGAGAGGATAGTACGGATTTATCCTCCCGCTGTCTAGTCCTTTTTGAAATAAAAATATCGATTGCTTGCCTTTTATCCATTTCGTTGAGAAAGAGAGCATATTTACCCTCTTTTTCGCTATGCACCTAATAAAAATCTATCAAAACTTTGACGTTAAACTTTTCCGTTACGGTTATTGAACAGGCGAATGATGAAATAAAGGAGAGAAACACCCCCTAAGAAGATGGCTCCAACGATTAAAGATAAGCGAGTATCTGGGTTAATCGCCATTCCAATCAAGACGCAGGCTAAAAAGAGCAAGGTCGCATAGTTAACCCATGGAAAAAGAATCGATTTGAAAGGATGCCCTACAAGTTTTTCTTTGTTTTGTTGACGAAAACGGATTTGGCTAGTCAATAACACCAGCCAAGGCACCATTCCTGGTAACACACTCGCACTATAGACATAAACAAAGACTTTCTCTGGATTCGGTATAATGTAATTCAAGCTTGATCCCGCGACTAAGCATAGGATAGTAAAGCCCACGCAACGTGCCGGTACGCCATTTTTTGTTAATTTCAATAATGAGCGAGGCAATTGTTTATTTTGTGCTAAAGCGTACAGCATGCGCCCGCCACTATACATGCCACTATTGCAACCAGATAACGCCGCAGTTAACACCACAAAGTTAATTACCGCCGCTGCGGACACAATTCCCACTTTCGCAAAGGTAAGGACAAACGGGCTACCTTGTGAACCCACTTCCGTCCACGGAAATAGCGTCACTACAATAAAAATGGCGCCTACATAAAAAATTAATATGCGCCATAAAATATTATTGATCGCTTTTTTTAACGTGACTTGCGGATTTTTCGCTTCACCCGCGGTGATCCCAACCAGCTCAACCCCTTGATAAGAGGCCACAACGATACACAAAGCAAATAAAAAGCCTTTCCAGCCCCCGGCAAAGAAACCGCCATGTTCAGTGAGATTCGCAAGCCCAATCGGCTCAAAGTTATTACCCAGACCAAAAAAAATCAGCCCTAAACCAATTAAAATCATCACCACAATCGTAGTGACTTTGATCATGGCAAACCAAAACTCAAGCTCGCCATACAGCCGTACAGCGGCTAAGTTCGCTAATGCCACTAATACCACCGCGATAATGGCAAAAATCCATTGAGGCACATCAGGGAACCAATATTCGGCATATACACCAATCGCAGTGATCTCTGAAATACCAACAGCCACCCACATAAACCAGTAGCCCCAAGCAGTCAGGCACCCCCAAAACGGACTTAAGTATTTATAACCAAATGAAGCAAAAGAACCCGTTACAGGCTCAAGAAATAGCATTTCCCCCATTGAACGCATAATGAAGAAAACAAAAATCCCAGCGATGATATATGCCAGTAAAACCGAAGGCCCCGCCCATTTCAGCGTACTGGCCGACCCCATAAATAAACCAACGCCAATGGTTCCCCCGAGCGCGATAAGCTCGATATGGCGCGCTTCTAACCCACGTTGAAGCCCCTGCTGTGGATTTCCCATACATACCCCTGTCAAAATTAGATAATTAAAATGCAGTTTTAATTGAAACTCAGTTAGTAATAATCACTGCAATTATTCGAAAAGTATCAATTAGGCGATTAAAAAAATGCCATAGCCGCAAGATTGAGCACAAACTGATGCGAACATACTTATTTTTGAGGGATTATAGGAATATTTGAAGGAAGAGACCAGCTATTCGGAACCGTGCGAACTGTAAGTAAGCCTGTTAAGCCTACTTACAGTGAGTTAAATTCATTGAAAATAACAATATAAATCAAACTACTACAAAAACTACAGCTTACCACCGTAATAGTAGCCTAAAAATTTCAGTAATTTAAACTGTCGAGTAATACGGGAAGGTTGAGATAATAAGCGATATAACCATTCTAGACCTAAGTTTTGCCACACTTTCGGGGCGCGTTTAACATGCCCTGTAAACACATCATAAGTCCCACCAACACCCATATATAACGCATCTGGATACACACTTCGGCAATCCCGCATAAAAATTTCTTGTTTCGGCGACCCCATCGCAACGGTGACAATTTTAGCGCCACTTGCGCGAATACGTTCGAATAATGCGCTTCGGTCTTCAGCGGTAAAATAGCCGTTTTGCGAGCCAACAATGTTCACATTCCACTGCGAGCGTAGTTTGCTTTCTGTTTGCTCTAGAATCTCGGGTTTACCACCCACTAAGAAAACTGGCGTGCCTTCTTTACCGGCCCTTTCCATTAGCCCTTCCCATAAGTCAGCACCAGCGACACGAGAAACTTCAGCTTGTGGGTATTTACGACGGATAGCACGGACAATACTAATTCCGTCAGCATATAAATATTCAGCTTGGCCTAGTAATGTATTTAAAGCCGTATCTTGTTCAGCGATCATCACTTTTTCTGCATTAATCGCAACAAGTGTTCCCGTTTTTGTTTCTCCACCAGCAAATAAATAGTCTAAAAAATGGGCCATATTTTTAAAACCCCAAATATTATGACCACGAATACTATATTGTGGAATAGATGACTGTGTAACGGATGAAGACTGAGTTGATGACGATTCCATGATACTCCTTTAGCGGCTTTCACGCTGTTGGCTTCTTAAAAAAGAAGCTGTTTTTGTGCGAATAAGCCCTGCACTTTCAAATAACCAATACAGTAATTTTGCTAACACCAGACACAGTCCGAATATTAAGCAGAAGAAAACCACCCGTGAGACGAAAGAATCCACGCCTTCACGAGCCAAAACAATAATGTTGAAAATGGCGCCAAAACAAAATGCCTGCATAATGGCTGCCTTATAGCGATTTGGTTCTTTCAGGCTCATGCCATAGATCCAATCAAACCATTTGATGATAAGCCCCACAACTATAGCTCCGAGGGGTATAAAAATCACTCCGCCCATCACCACCAATGAACCAATCAGTGTTGGAGAAATTGCCAGCCCAGAATGGTTGTTCAGTACTTCCCACGTAAAATAATTGGCAGAGTTCAATACCGTGTCTGGGCGTTCAGGCCAAACCCAAGAAGGAATGAAAACATAAAAGTCACGGATAATCGGAGCTAGACCTTGAAAATCCATCTCATCATAATGGCTTAGTAGTAATGCTAAGTTTTCCCACGGGGAGAATGTATCCCGCGTTAAATACAAGAAAGTGTAATATGCTTCAGCACCACTGACATCTAAGCCATAGCGTTTTAAGGCTAACCAGAACATCCCTACAATACTGGCGACCCCAGCCGCGGCTAGCATCCACAGCGTAATCCAACCTCTGACAATCCCAATAAATAAGAAGAGTGCGAAAGCAATGATGATGTTCGCTCTCGTTCCTCCGACAATAACATAGGTCAAGAAACCAAATGCGACGGTACTAACGAGGAAGAAAATCCAGCGTTTCTGTGTTGGTCGCAAGAAATAAACAATCAACATTGCCGGTATGAAGAAATAGAAAAAGCGTTTTAATGCCACGCCAGAAACCTGGCTGGAGAAAATTTGGCTATAGGATTTTAGCTTAAATAGCAAAAAACCGTTCTGCATGAAAAAGATACCTACTGTCACGACTGCAACCAGTATCAATAACAGACAGGTTAGATTCGTTTCCACTTTGTTCATGCTAAACAACGCACGCCGTGGTGCGTCTGGTTGCCTAGAAAGTCGAGTTTTATAGGCAACATAATAAATCGCATAAAAACTAGTCGCTGCTAGTTGAGCGTAAAGTAAATAATCAGCCTTCACAACGGCAACATCAAATTGAAAAACTAACGCGCAGGTTAATGGGAAACCAAAGTAAAACGTCAATAAATACAGCATGGAAAAGAAAATATTGAAGTTAAACCGAGCCCGTAAAAACTCTTTGTATAACAAAGTACCAATAAAAATAATTGATATCAGGTAGACCAGTGCTAAGCCGCCCAATTCCGTCAGCGTCATGCTCGCTCCTCCACGGCACTGAGAACGGCTTTCCAGCCCTCAATAAAGTTGGGAGCAAAAAATTCAATATGGTGTTTATCTAATAGGCTCATTTGGCGCTGAGCTTCATCCACTAGCGGTGTCGTCAGGTTGTCACCATAGAAAAAGACTGGGACATTTTGAGCAGTTAAATCCTGCCAAAAGGTATTTTGACGGCTAATTACAAATGGAATGCCAAATTGGATTAGCAAACAAACGGTGCCAACACCTTGCTGGCGATTAAAAATAAAATAGCCAAGGTCACAGGTTTTGAGCAAATTAAGGTACTCGCTAAATTCCATGCGCTCTTTCAGGATTTCCACTTGCCCTGAGGTAAACTCACTACTCGCAGCCTGTTCAACTTGTTGGATATAACTTTGGTTATTGGCAGGATAGCCCATAGGGACAATAACCTTAACCTCATCACCAAATTGCTGTTTAATCGCACTCAGAGCCTCTACATGGCGATTAGAACGGTCACCTGAGTTACCCAGTAAAATAGTCAATTGAGAGCCTTCACGTACCTTAGGCTCGCTTATTGTCAATGCAGGGTCCATTCGGGTTGGGAAATACAACACTGACGCAGGCACTTTAGGGTTCGACTGGTGGAAATAGCACAAATCCCCACGTGTTGCACACACATGCCCTACTTTTTTCTGCGCTAAACGACGCAAAATATAGAATAACTTAAATTTTAGAGCGCTAGACTCTTCATAGAGGTCAGCTCCCCATATATGCCACCAAAACTGGTGGGATTTAATTTGCCCAAATAATAGTGCTAGCCAAATAGGGGCGTTAAATTGCCCATGAAAGAAAAAGCGAGTACGGCGGTCTGCCTTGGCACGCTGTATAACACTATTAGCAATGGCCTGTTTATTCGCAAAAACATCTATTTTTAGCTGAGGATAAGCGTCAGCAAGCTGCGCATCATCGCTTACCACCATAAAATGCGGCTTTGATGACGGAGCCATTTCTTGGCAAATGACGTCATTAAAAAACGTCAGTACCGTCTGGTTGTGGTGTGGGAGATTCGATCCCAGTACATGTATTAAGGTTGTCATGCTCGCCTACGGTAAATCAAAAATACGCAACAACATAAAGTAAAATAGACAATATAAGTGGCCATATAAGCCTGAGTTGCGCCTACTGCACCATGTTCAGGGATAAGCCAATGCGCAAAGCCCGTTAATAATATAAACTGACTAACTTCAGTGAGGACATAAAAACGCAATGCGGCTTTGGCAATGACCAAATAGCCAAATACGTACGCCCCCACTTTCAATACATCACCGACTAGCTGCCATGCAAACAGGTCTCTCATTCCGGTAAATTCTTTTGAGAACAGCAACCAAATCGCAAAATCACGTAGTAACCAAACCGTAAAACTCACAACGGCAACGGCAGGTAAAACAAATTTCAATACCTTAACAATCTCTGCGGAAATTTCATTTTTATGCTGCAAACGCGATAGCGTCGGCAATAAATACACTGAAAATGTCGCGGTAATAAACTGCAAATAGGCATCTGAAATGGTGGTCACACCGGTCCATAACCCCACTTCATCCCAACTATAGGTTTGGGCGAGCAGATTTCGCATCATGATATAAGCGACTGGCAGTGTGACTGCGGTTAGCATCGCCATGACCGTAAATTTGCCTAAATTAGTCGCAATCGCTTTGTCCCATGCTGGCTTCAATGACGATAACGCAAATTGCTTGCGTTTAATTATCATCCCAGCCGCAGGCAGTACCACTAGCGCAGGGACTAATGCTAACCCTGCTAATGCACCTTCATACCCGCCAACTAGATAGCATAAATAATAAGCAATTACACCAATTACACTACCAAAAATAATGGCTAATGCGTTTGCTGATGCGTCTCGGTAACCCTTCAAAATAGCCAAAAAATAGTTCGCATACGCGATACCCATTTGAATTAAGGCAACAATTTGAATAACCGAACTGTATTTTTCGCTATCAAATAACGCCATGCTGATTGGCGCACTGCAAAGCAAAAAGATAAGCGCAAGTAGCGCTGAAAACCCAAGAATAATCGTCGATGAAGTTCCCAGTACTGCACGTAATTTTTGTGAGTCTTGGTGGTGCTCTGCTACATATTTTGTGACGCCATTGAAAATTCCTGCACCTGATAATACCCCTAGTACAGTAATCAATTGGCGGAAGTTACCCGCCAGCCCCACACCGCTGGGGCCAAATGAGACTGCAAATAATTTAACAATTAACAGGCCCACCCCGATTTTAATCAGGGTAGACCCAGCAGTCCAAACCGATGCTTTAGCGAGAGACATTAGGCAAAGAACGCTTTGATTCGCTCAATGACTGTCTGCTGCTCGTCATCAGTCATGTTGTAGAACATCGGTAAACGCACTAAGCGGTCACTTTCTGATGTCGTGTATTTATCTTCACCATGGAAACGGCCAAACTCAATACCTGCAGGGCTCGTGTGCAATGCAACGTAGTGGAATACCGTCAAAATACCATGAGATTTCATGTAATCGTTGAATTCAGTACGCTCTTCGATATCTTTGAGTTTGATATAGAACATATGAGCATTATGTTTTAAGCCTTCCGGCACAGTTGCTAGGACTAAACGCCCTGCATCAACCAGTGGCTGCAACGCTTCATCATAACGTTTCCATAGTAGTAAACGGCGGTCATTAATTTTGTCTGCTTCTTCTAACTGCGCCCATAAGTAAGCCGCTTGCAAATCAGACAACAAGTAGCTTGAGCCGATATCACGCCACGTGTATTTATCGACTTGACCACGGAAAAATTGGCTACGATTTGTCCCTTTTTCACGGATCACTTCGGCACGGCTAATCAGGTCTTTATCATTGATAAGCGTAGCTCCACCTTCACCGCCTGAAGAGTAGTTTTTAGTTTCATGGAAGCTATAGCAGCCAATATGGCCGATAGTCCCCAGTGCTTTGCCTTTATACGTCGACATCACACCTTGCGCCGCATCTTCAATCACGAATAAATTGTGTTTTTTTGCGATAGCCATGATGGTGTCCATTTCGCAAGCAACACCTGCATAGTGGACAGGAACGATGGCACGTGTACGCTCAGTGATTGCAGCTTCAATTTTAGTTTCATCGATATTCATGGTATCCGGACGGATATCAACAAACACGATTTTAGCGCCACGTAATACGAATGCGTTAGAGGTCGATACAAAAGTAAAGCTTGGCATGATAATTTCATCACCTGGCTTAGTATCAATCAGGATCGCTGCCATTTCTAATGAGGCCGTACAAGATGGCGTTAACTGCACTTTTGGGCAATTAAATCGTTTTTCCATCCATTCTTCACAACGTTTCGTGAAGCCACCGTCACCACACAGTTTGCCACTTTCCATGGCTTGTCTCATATACTCTAATTCAGTACCTACAACGGGTGGTTTATTAAATGGAATCATGTTGTCCCCTGTATAACCAATAGGCGGTACTGGCAATTGCTGCACCGCTACGTGAATAAAGATTTAATGCCGCAACATTACTGATTTGCGTGGCCACATTTAACTGTCTTTTTTGGTGTTCCACACACCAATTAAATGCTGCTGACATCAACTTACGCCCCACACCTTGCCCTTTCGCTTCTGGCATTTTCGCTAGTAGGCCAACCCGTGCCGTTTCTGCATCAAGGTGCCGCAAACTCACGAAGCCCAATACCGCACCAGACGCATCTTTAACCAGTAAACAAGTGTGGTCAAACGTACCCAGAACTGATTTTTCTATCCACAACGCATAAAACTGCCCGCTATCACCATCACGGTACCAAGGTGCTCTAAAGCGGCTTTTGCTAAAGACAGACTCAGCGGCTTGCCGCAACGTAGGGATATCATCCACTTGTGCAACAATAACGTGGTCTTCCGCTGTTAAACCAGACTTTAAATAAGCATTTTCTGTGCCAATAGTAAGAGCGAAATCGATTTCACCTTCAACAAATGAAAACCCCATACCAGCTAAATCATCAATCAGCTGCGTTTCAGACGCTGCGACTTTTGCTTGCACGATATCGTATTCATCCATTTGATAAGCAAGGAGAGTTTCGAGGTTATCCCCTGTAAAATTCAACTTTGCTGTTGAGCGATGAAAAAATTCGCTCTCCCATGGCAAGCTCTCAATACTGGCGTGGACGGACACGTAATAAATCCTCTAAATATTGCCCATAACCTGTTTTTTTCAGCTGTTGCGCTGAAAAAGCGACTTGTTCGTCTGTCAACCAGCCATTACGCCATGCTATTTCTTCTAAACAAGCCACTTTGAAGCCTTGGCGTTTTTCAACGGTTTGTACAAAAGTACCCGCCTCAATGAGGCTATCGTGAGTGCCTGTATCCAACCAAGCAAAGCCACGACCGAGCAATTCAACGTTTAATTCACCACGTTCTAAATACATTTGGTTAATTGACGTAATTTCTAATTCACCGCGTTCAGAAGGTTTAACTTGTTTTGCAAATTCAACCACTTGTGAATCATAGAAATACAACCCTGTCACCGCCCAATTGGATTTAGGTTTAAGCGGTTTTTCTTCAATAGACAGTACTTTAAAATTATCGTCAAATTCCACAACACCAAAGCGCTCAGGGTCCATCACTTGGTAACCAAAAACGGTTGCGCCATTTACTCGTTTAGCAACAGATTTTAATTTTGGGCTAAATGAATGGCCGAAAAAGATATTGTCGCCCAATACTAAGCAGCATGAATCACCATTAATGAACTCTTCACCAATGATAAACGCTTGCGCAAGGCCGTCTGGTGATGGCTGTTCCGCATAGCTCAGCTCAATCCCAAACTCATGGCCATCCCCTAATAAACGTTTAAACATCGGCAAGTCGTCAGGGGTAGAGATAATTAAAATCTCACGAACTCCCGCTAACATCAAAACTGAAAGCGGGTAGTAAATCATCGGCTTATCGTAGATAGGCAATAACTGTTTAGAAATACCGCGAGTAATAGGATGCAAACGCGTTCCCGACCCTCCAGCTAATATAATACCTTTCATACTGTCACCTAATTTCCTAGACCTAAACGTTCGCCCGCATAGGAACCGTCTTGTACGCGACGCCACCACGTTTCATTGTTCAAATACCACTGCACCGTTTTGCGAATACCTGATTCGAAGGTTTCTTGTGGCGTCCACCCCAATTCGCGCTCAATTTTCGCAGCATCAATCGCATAACGCATATCGTGGCCCGGCCGGTCTTTCACATACGTGATTAAGTCACGGTAGTGCGCCACACCTTCAGGCTTTTGCGGACGTAGCTCTTCAAGCAGTTCACAAATCGTTTCTACAACGTCAATATTACGGCGCTCATTATGGCCACCGATATTATAGGTGGTGCCAGGTTGCGCGGTTGTAGCAACTAAATGTAGTGCTCGTGCATGGTCTTCAACAAACAACCAGTCACGAATTTGCTCACCTTTACCATAAACAGGCAGAGGCTTACCCGCTAAGGCGTTCAAAATAATTAATGGGATCAATTTCTCTGGAAAATGATACGGCCCGTAGTTATTTGAACAATTAGTGATCATCGTTGGCAGGCCATAAGTTCTTTGCCAAGCACGAACTAAATGATCACTCGATGCTTTCGATGCTGAATATGGGCTACTTGGTGCATAAGGCGTTGTTTCTGTGAAGAAACCATCAGGTCCTTCTAAGTCACCATATACTTCATCTGTTGAGATATGATGAAAACGGAAAGCTGCTTTTTTCTCATCATTCAATGCGGACCAGTAATGGCGTGCCGCCTCTAACAGTGTGTAAGTGCCCACAATGTTCGTTTCGATAAATGCCGCTGGACCATCGATAGAGCGGTCAACATGGCTTTCTGCCGCTAAATGCATCACTGCATCGGGTTGATATTTTTCAAAAACCGCATCTAATGCAGCTCTATCACAAATATTCACCTGCTCAAAAGCATAGCGCGGGTTGCTCGCAACCGTTGCGAGGGACTCTAAGTTACCTGCATAGGTTAAACAATCCAGAACCACTGCGCTGTCGTCAGTATTTTCAATAATATGACGAACAACAGCAGAGCCGATAAACCCGGCGCCTCCAGTGATTAAAATGCGTTTCAACGCCATACTCCTTTTGTATCCACAACCCATTTTTGTGGGATTGCAGAACCTTGGATGCCTTTGAACATATTGTGGTCAACTAACATTAAGATCACATCCGCTTCATTAACGGCTTTTTCAATCGAAACTAGCTCAGAAATACCTTTTAAAGAGGTTGGTAATTCGTGAATGTGTGGCTCAACTGCATACGTTTTACCTGGGTTCCAGTTCGCCACCATTTTGGTGATGTGCATCGCTGGGCTTTCACGTAAATCATCAATATTGGGTTTAAATGACAGGCCAAAACAGGCGATTGTCACTTCACTGGCTTTTTTACCCGTTTCCACTAAGCAATCGGCTACAGCCGCTTTTACTTGATCAACAACCCAAATTGGTTTGCCATCATTGACTAAACGAGCGGTATGAATAAGGCGTGATTGTTTTGGATTTTGTGCGACGATAAACCATGGGTCAACCGCGATGCAGTGCCCACCAACACCCGGACCTGGCTGCAAAATGTTAACACGTGGATGGCGGTTCGCGAGGCTGATTAATTCCCACACATTGATGTCTTGCTCAGCACAAATTAATGATAATTCATTCGCAAAAGCAATATTCACATCACGGAAGCTATTTTCCGTTAACTTACACATTTCCGCGGTTCTTGAGTTAGTAATTACACACTCACCTTCAAGGAAAATATTGTATAGCTCACTTGCGCGCAAAGAGGATTTTGGCGTCATACCACCAACAACACGGTCATTTTTAATTAATTCGACCATCACTTGGCCCGGTAACACACGCTCAGGGCAGTATGCCACATCGATATCTGCATCTTCGCCAGCTTGATGAGGGAAAGTTAAATCAGGACGAGCTGCGGCCATCCATTCGGCCATTTGCTCTGTTGTACCTACTGGCGATGTCGACTCAAGAATGACTAAATCGCCTTTCTTCAGCACGGGAGCAACGGATTCTGCGGCTGCACGCACATAGGCGAGATCAGGTTCGTGCTCGCCTTTAAATGGCGTAGGCACAGCAATCAGATAAGCATCCGCAGGTTGTGGCTTAGTAAAGGCTTTCAGGTGGCCTTCTTCAACCGCTTTTTTGACCACGATATCCAGTTCTGGCTCCACAATGTGGATTTTTCCCTGATTAATAGTATCAACGGCATGTTGGTTCACATCGACACCAACCACTTGTTTTTTACGTGATGCAAAGGCGGCTGCTGTTGGTAAACCGATATAACCAAGGCCAATAACAGAAATAGTTTCAAAACTCATAATTTCACCTGATTACTTTTCAATGCTGCAAGAATACGCTGACAAGCATGACCATCCCCATATGGGTTATGTGCGCGGCTCATTTCGTGATATTCCGCGTCATCTGTCAGTAACCGATTAACTTCTTTCACAATTTTTTGTGTATCTGTTCCCACAAGACGAACAGTACCTGCATCAACAGCTTCAGGTCGTTCTGTGGTATCTCTCATCACCAAAACAGGTTTACCGAGAGAAGGCGCTTCCTCTTGAATACCACCTGAGTCTGTTAGAATCAAATAAGCATGGTTCATCAAATAAACAAACGGTAGGTAGTCTTGAGGGCTAATTAAAATAATATTATCAATATCATGCAATATACGCTTAACAGGTTCACTCACATTTGGATTTAAGTGAACAGGGTAGACAACTTGCACGTCTGGATGCGCTTGTGCAATTTCTGCCAAAGCATGACAAATACGTTCAAAGCCACCACCGAAACTTTCACGACGGTGGCCTGTGACTAAAATCATTTTTTTATTTGAGTCGATAAACGGATAATTTGCGGCCAGTTTTTCCATCATATACTGGTCGCTCATGACTTTATCACGTACCCACAATAACGCATCAATCACACTATTACCGGTGACAAAAATATGGCTGTCAGGGATTGATTCTTTTAACAAATTTTGGCGTGAATTTTCGGTTGGGGCAAAGTGGTACATCGCTAAATGCCCTGCAATTTTACGATTTGCTTCCTCAGGCCATGGAGAATACAGGTCTCCGGTACGTAACCCAGCTTCAACGTGCCCAACGGGTATACGATGGTAAAATGCCGCAAGGCTAGTTGCCATCGTTGTCGCTGTATCGCCATGAACGAGAACAACATCCGGTTGAAAATCAGCAAAAACGCTTTTCAACCCTTCTAGAATACGACAAGTGATATCCGTTAAATCTTGCCCTGGTTTCATAATATTGAGATCGTAATCTGGCGTGATCTCAAACAGTTTCAGTACTTGATCTAGCATTTCACGATGCTGCGCTGTAACACAGACTTTGGCTTCAAAGTCTGCATCCCCAGCCAATGCATGAACCAGTGGTGCCATTTTAATGGCTTCAGGTCGTGTGCCGAATACAGTCAATACTTTCACAGTGACTCTCTTATATTTATCTTTCGCAGTGAGCTGCTTTTGTAATCTTAATAACTTTATATGCCACTGATGAATTCACCAGTGGCTTATCCCAAAATCAAGATGGGCGGCGGCGAGCAAGTACCACTCCGGCACCTACTAACATCCCTATGGCTCCCCACAGAACCATCATAAAGGCTCGACGAGGACTATCGCGTTTAACAGGCTCTTCTGGAGTTCGTAAATAGCGATATGCTTGAAAATTATCTTGGAGGGTGGGCCCTACGCTCAATGTTGATAACATGGCAATATTTTGGTCGTAATCACTGTCGTGATCGGGCCCGGTTGCTTTCAATGTTTCAATCTGTGCTTGTAATAAAGGGGCACCTAACATAAACATTTTAGAATCTGGAATTTCATCCACAGGTGTTGCGCTTTGATTACGTACAATACCTTGTTTTTCAGCAACTTTTAGTGCTTGCTCCAGCGCGTTTAAACGTCGTTCGTAAGCGGCCTTTGCCACCATATCTTCGCGTTTAACCAATGCTTTCATGGATTGCATCTTCGTTGCCCAAGTACCTTTAATTTCATCGTTAAGATTAGTTGTGGCACGTTGGTTAGCAAACTGAGTGTATTGACGTAATAGCTGGTTCGCATCTGCGGATGTTTCCGCCACTAATTTAATGCTATCGGTTAAATTTTTGACTTCATCTGCTGGCGTAAACTCAATATCGTTAATGAGCTCATCCAATAATGCGGCATCTGCTTTAGGGTCATTCTCTAAGCGCTGCTTATAGTAATCCGTAGTTAGCCAAAACTGACGACGTGTATCATAAGAGCCGAGCTGCTTTGTGAATTCTTGATAAGCTTCTTTTGCAATTGTCGGTAATTGCCCTTCTTGTCCCGTATTATTAATACGGGAATCGAGGTTGCGCAGAAACTGCTGCTGAGAATAATAACTTCCCAGATTATTGACGGTTGGTAAATCCGTAATTGCTGTCGCACTCCACTTAGGCTGCATAAAATAGGACGCTCCCAAGGCAATTGCAGCAAAAATAACGGCAAATGCAACGATCCAAATTTTACCTTGCCACAATGAGCGACATAAACCACGGATATCCAATTCCGGCTCTATTGGCGATTGATGCTGACTCGGTTGTGTTTCTGAGTTATTCACTGCACAGAACCTCTATTTTCGTTTTGTCGTTACCGTACTGCTCCTCTACGTGCTCTACGTCTCACTCGCTTAATAAAACGGGCGACTTTCCAAGCTCGTTTGATGCAGTAACCATACATCATAAATACAAGCAAAAATAATGCCAACATTACCCATTCAGGTACAAATGTTAAGTGCTCACCAATAATACCAACACACGCTAAAGCAGCCGCTGATAATGTAATCAGCACAAATGCCCCTTTTGGTGTAAAACCAGAACGCATAATTAAATGATGAATGTGCTGGCGATCAGGTGAAAATGGGCTCATACCTTTACGAATACGGCGATACATAATGGCAACCATGTCCATTAGAGGGATCGCAATAATCCATAAAGCCGTAACTGGGTTAATCGGATGGACTTCCTCTTGCGTCGAAGCCACAAGGATCCAAATAATCGTGAACCCAATCAGTGTACTTCCCGCATCCCCCATGAAGACTTTAAAACGGCGACCTAACACGCCTAAATTTAAAAGAATATAAGGAAGAATAGCTGCAATAAAGGCAAAACACCAAAATGCTAACGCATAGTTACCGTTTTGATATAGCAAAAAGCCGAGAGCACCAAAAGAAACAGAAGATAAACCACCGAGTAACCCGTCAATACCATCAACCATGTTAAAAGCATTGATTGCTGCCCATACTGCAAATAAGGTAACGATATAACCGAATGGGCCAAGTACGAGTTCCCATGGTCCAAAGGCATGACCGAGTGACTCAAGTTTCAATCCTGCCGCTGTCATCATAACAACGGCAACGACTGCTTGAATACCAGCCCTTAATTTCACACTGATATCAAACCTATCATCTAATGCGCCAATAAAGACCAATAACCCCGCACAAGCGATATATAGCCACTTATGAGGAATGTATTCACCTGTAATATAAAATGCAAAACAGATCCCAAAGAAAACGGAAATTCCCCCAACAAGGGGAACTAATCCTACATGTTTCTTTCTGAAATTAGGCTTATCAACCAACCCGATTTTTATTGCAACAACTCGAGCCAGAAAAATAAAAACTAATGAAAACAAGAAAACGTAGAAGAGATTGGTTACAAAGTGTATGGTGTCCACTGTTCGACTCTCTTAATCTTTATATTTAACTTTCAAAACTAAATTTTTTTTGGCAAATGCCGATAAACAAGCAGGAGCCAATGCATTATCATCTTGGTACTGAAATCTGCTATAAGACGAATCTTTATTCATAAAGAAATTCCTGCAACATTATTAGTTCTTACACTTTATTAGGGTGTTTGATTTAATAACGAAACATCCCGTAATTTTATACTGAATAGCTGCAATATGCATGCCATAAAAACAACACTCTAGAATCGAGTTAATCGACTGGTGCTTAAATAAGCACTCGATGATTAAATAATAAAGTGATGAAAATAAATTTAACACTAGTCACAAAACAAATATAAACATAACATTTTTCTTTTGATTCATAATGTTAACACCATATTACTGATATTTTTATAGTGCATTATTAATTTTTAATAAAAACTTCGCCTATTTATTTAACGTTATTTATAAACAAAGTAATAAAACATCATCTTAATCTATTGAAACTAAATCGGCAAAATATTAGGCCTGATTTAATATGATATGTTTTAATTTTTATGAACTAACGCGGTGTATAAAAACAAAAAAATAGGTGCCATAACTGGCACCTATTTATAAAACACAGCGAACCTTAACGGCTAGGCTCTTTTCATAAAGTCAAAGAACTCTTCGTTGGTTTTCGTCATCGCTAACTTACTAATGAGGAACTCCATCGCATCGATTTCGCCCATTGGATGAATAATCTTACGTAAGATCCACATTTTTTGTAATTCATCTTGCGATGTAAGTAACTCTTCTTTACGCGTACCTGAACGATTGTAGTCTATTGCAGGGAACACACGTTTTTCTGCAATTTTACGAGAAAGGTGCAGTTCCATGTTACCTGTACCTTTAAATTCCTCGTAAATAACTTCATCCATTTTCGAACCGGTATCAACCAGTGCCGTTGCAATGATTGTCAGGCTTCCACCTTCTTCAACATTACGAGCAGCACCGAAGAAACGTTTTGGACGGTGTAATGCATTCGCATCCACACCACCGGTTAATACTTTACCAGACGAAGGTACTACGGTGTTATATGCACGGGCTAGACGCGTAATAGAGTCGAGTAAAATGATAACGTCTTTTTTATGTTCAACTAGACGTTTTGCTTTTTCAATTACCATTTCAGCAACTTGAACGTGACGTGCAGCAGGCTCATCAAATGTTGAAGCAATAACTTCACCTTTGACCAAACGTTGCATTTCTGTCACTTCCTCTGGGCGCTCATCAATTAGCAGAACCATCAGAACGCAATCAGGGTAATTGTGTGCAATATTTGCTGCAATATTTTGCAGTAACATTGTTTTACCCGCTTTCGGTGGAGCAACAATCAAACCACGTTGACCACGACCGATTGGAGCCGCAAGGTCCAATACACGTGCAGTTAAATCCTCAGTTGAACCATTACCACGTTCCATACGCAGACGACGGTTTGCATGTAATGGGGTTAGGTTTTCGAATAGAATTTTACTGCGGGCATTTTCAGGTTTGTCGTAGTTAACTTCATTGACTTTCAGGAGAGCAAAGTAACGTTCACCTTCTTTAGGTGGACGAATTTTCCCTGAGATTGTGTCACCTGTGCGTAGGTTAAAACGGCGGATTTGGCTAGGAGAAACGTAGATATCATCAGGACCTGCGAGGTAAGAACTGTCTGCTGAACGGAGGAAACCAAATCCATCCTGCAATATTTCCAGTACGCCATCGCCGAAAATATCTTCGCCACTTTTCGCATGCTGCTTCAAGATAGAGAAAATAATATCCTGCTTTCTCATACGGGCTAAGTTCTCTAGCCCCATGTTTTCGCCTAACGTAATCAATTCTGATACTGGCGTATTTTTTAATTCGGTAAGATTCATAATGGTGGGTTCTTTAACTCGGGGTAATTCTCGAACTATGAACGTAAATTGACGGCAGCTTATTATTAAGTGCCAGTTTAACTTTATACTGCCCTGTTGCTCACTAATTTTTACCAAAAGCAAACAACAATGCAAAAAAATCTTGTGCTAGCCGTTACTAAGATTGCTCTAACATCTGACTGCATCTCATCTTGATGATGTGTGACATATTATTAGAAACACACGCAATATTAGCAATAGTTTTTTGTACATTTAGGACAACATCCATCCCAATATCGCAAATTTAATGGCAGATTAGCATTAAAAAACACATAACTGCTAAGTGCCAACCTTCTCCCACTTCATTTTTACATCCCTATGATATAAAAATATTGAATTTCATTATGTTCGTTTACGCACTATCTTTAATTCATATGAGAGATACATTGAAATCAAAGATATTGAATACGACTATAACTCAATGTCTAAACTTTCAATTTTCATATTTAAAATCATTACGCCATCAGTTTTTGATCAATAACAATCATTACGAAACAATCATCACAATACTAAACTAACAAGCTATATATGTAAGATAAGAGCAATGGAATACAAGGTAATTCATATGGGTGCTATACGAGGAATGAGGATAACTTATCATGCTTAAGTGAAGACGTCTAGCGGCTCTCTAGATAAAATAGATATACCGCTAAACGTTTTAGCTTACATATAACGATAACTTACAGATTTTCGTCTAAAAATTCTTTCAGTTGCGTTTTTGATAATGCACCGACTTTCGTTGCTGCGACTTCACCATTTTTGAATAAAAGCAAGGTCGGGATACCACGAATTCCATATTTTGGAGCGGTACCTGGGTTTTCATCAATATTCAGTTTTGCGATAGTCAGTTTGCCTGTATATTCTTCAGCAACTTCATCAAGAATAGGCGCGATCATTTTACAAGGACCACACCATGCTGCCCAAAAATCGACGAGAACAGGTGAACTTGCGTTCAGAACTTCAGTTGCAAAACTTGCATCAGTTATATGTATAATTTTATCGCTCATGTTGTACTCCAAAGGATCATCTTTTGCAGACTTAGTGTAACATTATTGGCAGCAGTATGCTTTATTTCAAAAGATACACTTTCGTAAACCAACCGTTAACTGATATTCTAACATACTATGAGTAAAGCACACTTGACAGAAAAGAAGTTTTCCGACTTCGCATTGCACCCTAAAGTCATTGAAGCTCTGAATAAAAAAGGCTTCAATTTTTGCACGCCTATACAGGCGTCCACCTTGCCTTTTACTGTCGAAGGCAAAGACGTGGCGGGTCAAGCGCAAACAGGTACAGGTAAAACGTTAGCTTTTTTAACGTCTACATTTCATTATTTATTAACTCACCCAGCTATCGAGGGTAAAAAAGCGAACCAGCCTCGTGCACTAATCATGGCGCCGACACGCGAACTCGCAGTACAAATTTATTCGGATGCTAAAGAGCTAGCTGAGTACACTGGCCTGAAAATGGGGCTAGCATACGGTGGTGACGGCTATGATGAGCAACTTAAGGTTTTACAAAACGGTGTTGATATCCTCATTGGTACAACTGGCCGTTTAATCGACTACGCAAAACAAGGCCATGTCGACCTAAGTGCGATTCAGGTTGTGGTACTTGATGAAGCCGACCGCATGTATGACCTTGGATTTATTAAAGATATCCGCTGGATTTTCCGTCGTATGCCAGGTGCCGCAGAAAGGCTTAATTTGCTGTTTTCTGCAACTTTATCTTACCGAGTCAGAGAATTAGCCTTCGAACAAATGAACAACCCTGAATATGTTGAGGTCGAACCTTTGCAAAAAACAGGTCACCGTATCAAAGAAGAGCTATTTTACCCTTCTAATGAAGAAAAAATGCGCCTGCTCCAAACGCTTCTTGAAGAAGAGTGGCCAGAGCGTTGTATTATTTTCGCCAATACAAAACACCGTTGTGATGATATTTGGGCGCATTTAGCTGCCGATGGCCATCGTGTAGGTTTATTAACTGGCGATGTCGCACAGAAAAAACGACTGCGTATATTAGAGCAATTCACACAAGGCCATTTAGATATTTTAGTGGCAACTGATGTTGCAGCTCGTGGTTTACATATTCCATCAGTAACTCATGTATTTAACTACGACTTACCTGATGACTGCGAAGATTACGTACACCGTATTGGCCGTACGGGTCGTGCGGGTGAAAGTGGAAACTCAATTAGCTTAGCGTGTGAAGAATATTCACTTAACCTGCCTGCTATTGAAGAGTATATCCAACACTCAATCCCTGTTAGTAAATATAACAGTGATGCATTATTGAGTGATTTACCTGCGCCAAAACGCCGCCATCGCCCACGCCCTGGAGGCCCACGTCGTAATTCGAATTCGCAGCGTCGCCACAATGGCCCACGTAACAACCATAAACGTCCAGGCTGAGTAAAAACGATATGCTGAAATCTTCTTCTCTTTATGCCGCCATCGATTTAGGCTCAAACAGTTTTCATATGCTAGTCGTACGTGAAACTGCTGGTAGCATTCAGGTAATCTCTAGGGTTAAGCGCAAAGTTCGTCTTGCCGCAGGTTTAGACAACAACAACCTGCTTTCTGAGCAAGCAATGGAGCGAGGCTGGCAATGTTTACGCCTGTTTTCGGAACACTTACAAGATATTCCGAATACACAAATTCGTGTTGTCGCAACTGCGACTTTGCGTTTAGCTAAAAATGCCGATATTTTCATCGAAAAAGCCAGCCAAATTTTAGGAAACCCTGTAAAAGTTATTCAAGGAGAAGAAGAAGCTCGCTTAATTTATCAAGGTGTTGCACATACAACTGGCGGGCCAGACCAACGTTTAGTAGTTGATATTGGCGGAGGAAGTACTGAGCTCGTTACAGGTACAGGCGCAAAAGCGGAGCAACTCTATAGTCTTGAAATGGGTTGTGTAACTTGGCTTGAGCGCTACTTTGGCGATAGAAGTTTAACAGAAGAAAACTTCTCAGCAGCTCAAGCCGCTGCCCATAATGTCATCGCCCCTATTGCAGATGCACTTAAGACACATGGGTGGAAGATTTGTGTTGGTGCATCCGGCACCGTACAAGCGATTCAGGAAATCATGATTGCCCAAGGCATGGATGAACTGATCACACTTTCTAAATTACAACAGCTTAAGCGTAAAGCCATTCAATGCCAAAAACTTGAAGAGCTTGAAATTGATGGCCTAACCTTCGAACGTGCTCTTGTTTTTCCAAGCGGATTATCTATTTTGATCGCTATCTTTGAAGCATTAGAAATTGATAACATGACACTCGCTGGCGGAGCACTTCGTGAAGGGCTTGTCTATGGCATGCTACAGCTTCCTATTGAGCAGGATATTCGCGCTCGTACCGTTCGCAATATTCAGCGGCGCTTCCAAGTCGATATCGAACAAGCAAGCCGAGTTCGTCAACTTGCAGAATATTTTTATTTACAAGTCGCGAAAGATTGGGGCTTAGATACACGTTGTCGTGATTTACTATCCAGTGCATGCGCGTTACATGAAATTGGCTTGAGTGTTGATTTCCGTAAAGGCCCCGAGCACGCTAGCTACCTCATAACACACCTTGATTTACCTGGTTTTACCCCAGCTCAAAAGCGGTTACTTGCTGCATTATTGATAAACCAGCAAGGCCCTGTTGATTTAACGCCATTAAGCCAACAAAATGCGCTCCCTATGCAGCATGCATATAATTTATGTCGTTTACTTCGCCTTGCCATTATTTTTGCGAGCCGTAGACGTGATGACACCTTGCCAGCACTAAGGCTTAATGTGAATGCACAAAGGTTAACCATCACGCTGCCTTATCGTTGGTTATCCGATCACCCTCTACGAGCGGAAAATTTACAGCAAGAAGTTCAATGGCAGGGCTATGTAAATTGGGCTTTAGAGTTGGAAGAACGTAATAGTTCAAATTGATAATATTTTCCACACTAGACCTACTCTAGTGTGGAAATTCAATTAGTTGCGGTTACTCACTTTTTTTATTTAACCCTAAACGCGCTTTAATATCGGCTAAAGCTGATTGCCCCTTCTGCATACGTTCCTGCGCACTAACCACTTTACGCTGCTGCTCCCATTGTAAATCATCTTGAGGCAATTCAAGGAGAAAACGGCTTAATTCAGGACGGATCAATTCACCATATTGGCGACGCTCACGACAATGAGAAAAGAATAGCTCTCTTTGCGCCCGCGTAATTCCTACATAAGCTAAACGGCGTTCTTCATCAATATTGTTTTCATCAATACTACTTTGATGTGGTAGCAGCCCTTCCTCCATGCCAACCAAAAAAACATAAGGAAACTCAAGGCCTTTAGAGGCATGTAACGTCATGAGCTGAACTTGGTCTGATTCTTCATCATCCTCACCACGCTCCATCATATCGCGCAGCGTAAAACGTGTAACCACTTGGCTCAATGTCATTGGGTCATTGAGCTCATCGCCTTCAACCATTTCACTCATCCATGTGAATAGTTGGTTGACGTTTTTCATTCGCATTTCGGCAGCTTTAGTACTGGTCGACGTTTCATATAGCCAGCTTTCATAATCCATTTCACGCAGTAAGTCACGCACCGCAATTAAAGGCTCACGCTCCGACGTTCGTACAATACTGTCCATCCAATGAGTGAAACGCTGTAATGCTTCTAATCCTTTGCCTTTTAAGATTTGTTCAAGCCCTAAATCAAAGCTGGCTTGATATAAACTTTTACCCCGCTGGTTTGCCCACTCCCCAAGTTTTTGGATAGTTTTAGGGCCAATTTCTCGACGCGGAGTATTAACAATACGCAAGAATGCACTATCATCTTCGGGGTTAGTAAGCACTCGCAAATAAGCTAACAAGTCTTTGATTTCAGGGCGAGAGAAAAATGAAGTCCCCCCTGAAATCCGATACGGAATACGGTTTTGCATCAACATTTTTTCAAAAATACGTGATTGATGGTTGCCACGATACAAAATGGCGTAATCTTTATATTCCGTCTTATTAATAAAGTGATGTGCGATAAGCTCCCCAATCACTCTTTCAGCTTCATGATCTTCATTATTCGCGGTCAGGACTTTAAGTGGCGCTCCATACCCTAATTCAGAAAATAATTTTTTTTCAAATACATGAGGATTATTGGCAATTAAAATATTCGCCGCTTTTAAAATTCGTTCTGATGAGCGGTAATTCTGCTCAAGCTTAATGACATTTAATTTAGGGAAATCTTGATTCAATAAAACCAAGTTTTGTGGCCTTGCTCCACGCCATGAATAGATTGACTGATCGTCATCGCCCACAACCGTAAACCTTGCTCGCTGCCCCACAAGCAATTTAACCAACTGATATTGACTCGTATTGGTATCTTGGTACTCGTCCACCAGCAAGTAACGAATTTTTTGCTGCCAACGCTCGCGAACTTCTTCATTTTGGTATAACAACAAGGTAGGCTTGCTGATTAAATCGTCAAAATCCAGCACATTGCAACTTTTCAGATGAAGTTCATAGCGGCGATAACACTCCGCAAAGTGATGCTCTTTCTCACTCCGTGCTTGGCCTATCACTTGTTGTGGCGAGATAAGATCATTTTTCCAATTTGAGATCGCTGAGATCAATTGTTTGAGTAAGTCTTTATCCTCTTCCAATAAATCAAAGGTAAGTTCTTTCAATAATGCCATCTGATCTTGGTCGTCAAATAGCGAAAAATTGGCTTTAATACCCAGCGCTTTATATTCACGCTTAATGATTTCCAACCCTAATGTATGGAAGGTGGATATGATCAAACCGCGTGCTTCTTTTTTCCCCAAGGTTTGAGCCACGCGCTCTTTCATTTCCCGCGCCGCTTTATTGGTGAAAGTCACCGCTGCAATTTGTCGAGGCTGATAACCGCATTGGCGAATTAAATGCGCAATTTTATTCGTGATAACACGCGTTTTACCTGACCCAGCCCCGGCTAACACAAGGCATGGACCCTCTACATATTCAACTGCCTGCTGCTGGCTTGGGTTTAATCGCATGGTTTTCTACATCACTTAGTTATTCAAAAAGGAATTCGCTACAGATTGTAGCAGAAACCGACCCAACTCTTGAGCAACGATCTTCTCTATTTATAAAAAACAAAAAACCACATCATTCATCAGAAAGATGTGGTTTTGTTCTTTTTCTTTTATACCACCAATACATTTTTCTAAACTATTCGCGTTAGAGGAAGGCGGCAAAGGAGGCTATCCCAAGGAGCATACACGAGTATGTGACTTGGGTAACCGAGTGTAGCCAACGCACCTATCACGCGAAGAGCGACGAAAAATTAGGTTATCCCAAAGAGAATACACAAGTATGTGACTTGGGTAACCGAGTGCAGCCAACGCGCCTATCACGCGAAGAGTGACGAAAAATGAGTTAGCCGACCGCAATCTTCTTCATATCCGTCATATAACCTCGTAACGTCTTACCGATTTTCTCAATCGGATGGTTACGGATAGCTTCGTTGATATCACGTAACTGTGCGTTATCAGTGCCATTATCTGCAACTGGCTTCGCTAAATCGCCCGCTTGTAATTTCGTCATGAATTCTTTCAGCATTGGCACAGCTGCAAATGAGAACAGATAGTTACCGTATTCTGCTGTGTCTGAAATAACCACGTTCATTTCATATAAACGCTTACGAGCAATGGTATTTGCAATCAGTGGTAACTCATGCAGGGACTCATAGTAAGCTGATTCTTCTAAGATACCCGCTTCTAACATCGTATCGAACGCTAATTCAACGCCCGCTTTAACCATAGCAACTAACAAAACACCGTGGTCAAAGTATTCTTGTTCGGCAATTTTCCCTTCATATTCAGGGTAATTTTCGAATGCCGTTTTGCCTGTCTCTTCACGCCATGTCAGCAAGTTTTTATCATCATTTGCCCAGTCTGCCATCATGGTTGCAGAAAATTCGCCTGAAATGATGTCATCCATATGTTTTTGGAACAATGGCGCCATGATAGTTTTCAGTTGTTCAGATAATGCATAAGCACGAACTTTTGCAGGGTTAGATAAACGGTCCATCATCAGCGTGATACCACCTTGTTTCAGCGCTTCGGTGATAGTTTCCCAACCAAACTGAATTAATTTACCTGCATAGCCCGGCTCAACACCGTCAGCAACCATTTTGTCATAGCTCAGTAATGCGCCTGCTTGTAACATACCACACAGAATAGTTTGCTCACCCATCAGGTCAGACTTAACTTCTGCAACAAACGAAGACTCCAGAACACCGGCACGGTGGCCACCAGTCGCTGCCGCCCATGCTTTAGCAATCGCCATCCCCTCACCTTTCGGGTCATTCTCTGGGTGTACTGCAATCAGAGTTGGAACACCAAAACCACGCTTGTATTCTTCACGAACTTCGGTACCTGGGCATTTTGGCGCTACCATCACAACAGTAATGTCTTTACGAATTTCTTCACCAACTTCAACAATGTTGAATCCATGTGAATAACCCAGTGCTGCACCTTGTTTCATCATAGGCTGAACAGCGCGAACAACGGCTGAATGCTGTTTGTCCGGCGTTAAGTTAACAACCAAATCAGCGGTAGGGATCAATTCTTCATAAGTGCCAACTTTGAAGCCATTTTCTGTCGCTTTACGCCATGAAGCACGTTTCTCTGCAATTGCTTCATCACGTAATGCATAAGCAATATCTAAACCTGAATCACGCATATTCAGGCCTTGGTTCAAACC
Organism: Providencia sp. PROV_01; assembly: GCF_053098325.1. Taxonomy (NCBI): domain Bacteria; kingdom Pseudomonadati; phylum Pseudomonadota; class Gammaproteobacteria; order Enterobacterales; family Morganellaceae; genus Providencia; species Providencia sp. PROV_01. The sequence goes on from NZ_JBRFKD010000002.1 coordinate 164,963, forward strand.
TTGTGCCCCACAACCAACGATGACGATTTTTTTACCTTTCAGGAAACCCGCTTCATCCGCAAATTCTTCGCGCTGCATAAAACGGCACTTACCTAATTGAGCTAACTGCTCACGTAAATTCAATGTGTTAAAATAATTCGCCATTGTCATACTCCATTGTTCTGTTGTGTTCGTTATGTCAGACAGTCTGTCTGTCGCTCATTTTTCAGCGTTTATGGATTTACTATATGCGATGTTTAGCATTGCTTAAATTGATATATTAACAATACAATATTGCAATATCTGCAACATCATTAATTATGTTATTAGAGGGCAAAATGGACATTCGTGATCTCAAGCTTTTTTTGCATTTAGCACAAAGTTGCCACTTCGGGCGCACATCTAAAGCGATGCATGTCAGCCCTTCCACATTGTCTCGCCAAATACAACGCCTCGAAGAACAGCTTGGTCATCCGCTATTTGTGCGCGATAACCGCTCAGTTAAATTGACCCAAGCAGGAGAGCACCTTAAGCAATTTGCCCAACAAACATTATTGCAATATCAACAACTACAACATGCTCTCAATCAGCAAAGCCCATCACTTAGTGGAGAACTGCATCTTTTTTGCTCAGTTACGGCAGCTTATAGTCATTTACCCGAAGTTTTAGACAAATTCCGTGCGCTACATCCACTAGTTGAAATTAAACTCACGACAGGTGACGCAGCTGATGCCGTTGAAAAAGTGGAAACTCATGAGGCTGATCTTGGTATTGCAGGGAAACCTGAGCGCTTACCCGATAACGTCCGTTTTGCAAAAATCGGCGAAATCCCTCTCGTTTTGATTGCCCCATCACTACCCTGTGCAGTACGAAGCATGGTAACAGAGGCTGAACCTGATTGGTCTACCGTCCCTTTTATCCTGCCTGAGCACGGCCCATCCCGTAAACGTATCGAGCTCTGGTTCCGTCGCCATAATATCAATAACCCTGTCATTTATGCGACGGTCTCAGGCCATGAAGCTATTGTATCAATGGTCGCTTTGGGGTGCGGTATCGCCTTAATTCCCAGTGTGGTTGTTGATAACAGCCCAGAACCCGTACGCAGCCGTATTTCACAGCTCGATAATATTTCAATGGTAGAACCTTTTGAGCTCGGCGTTTGCCTATTAAGCAAACGCCTGAGTGAACCATTAATTAAAGCGTTTTGGGAGTTACTCCCAGACAATTCAATCTAAAGTTCTTTGGTTATCTTGTGGTGCTAAGAAAAAACGGAAAGAGGGGTTTCCTGTTTCATCATGATATTCATAACCTAGCGCATCAAGATGCCTATCAAAACGCACTTCTGGCCCAGCCAGTTCAAATGCCGCCAGCACACGTCCATAATCTGTACCATGGCTACGGTAATGAAATAACGTTATATTCCAATGAGTCCCTAGGGTTTCTAGGAATCTCAACAATGCACCTGGAGACTCTGGAAATTCAAAGCTATATAACCTTTCGTCTAATGGCTTTGATGGACGCCCACCAATCATATAACGCACATGAAGTTTTGCCATTTCATCATCTGATAAATCATCGACTTCATAGCCGTGACTTCTAAGCTCTTGGATAATCTCCGAGCGCTCGCCATCACGGCCACTTAAACGCACCCCAACAAAAATACATGCGCGTTCAGGGTCCGCATCCGTATAGCGATAATTAAACTCCGTAATGGCTCGATGGCCTAATAACTGGCAAAAACGTAAGAAACTGCCTTTTTGCTCAGGAATGGTTACTGCGAGTAAAGCTTCTCGTTGTTCACCAATTTCACAGCGTTCAGAAACATAACGCAGCCCATGGAAATTCATATTCGCACCGGACAAAATATGCGCTAAACGTTCACCTTTAATGTTATGCTGCTGTACGTATTTTTTTAATCCGGCCAATGCTAAAGCGCCTGAAGGCTCTGCTATCGCGCGAACATCTTCAAAAATATCTTTCAATGCAGCACAAATGGAATCACTATCAACAGTGATAACATCGTCAACATACTGCTGGCACAACCTGAAGGTTTCATCTCCAATACGCTTTACTGCCACTCCTTCTGCGAATAGGCCAACACGTGGTAAATCAACAGGATGCCCAGCCTCTAACGCGGCTTTTAAACAAGCGGCATCTTCAGACTCCACACCAATGATTTTAATTTCAGGCATTAACTGCTTAATAATCACAGCAACGCCCGCAATTAACCCACCGCCCCCTACAGGAATAAAAATTCGATCTAAATGCACATCCTGTTGCAATAGCTCGAGAGCTATCGTAGCTTGCCCCGCAATCACTGAAGGGTGGTCAAAAGGTGGAACGAAGGTATAGCCATCCTCTGCGGCCATTGCAATGGCTTTTGCTTTCGCTTCATCAAAATTAGCACCATGTAAAATAGCTTCGCCACCGAAGCTACGTACTGCATCCACTTTGATATCCGCTGTCGCAACTGGCATGACTATTTTTGCTTTCACACCAACACGATTTGCTGATAACGCAACGCCTTGAGCATGGTTCCCCGCAGAAGCTGTCACCACACCTTTGCTTTTTTGCTCTTCGGTTAAACTCGCAATCATGGCGTAAGCCCCACGAAGCTTAAAGCTATGTACTGGCTGCCTATCTTCACGCTTGACTAAAATGGTATTCCCCAAGCGTGAAGATATTTTATCCATCTGTTGAAGAGGCGTTACTTGCGCAGCTTCATAAACCGGCGCACTCAGCGCCGCTTTTAAGTAATCTGCTCCGGTTGGGGCAACCGGTAATGGTTTTGCTGCTGCCACAATCAGCCCCCTAATTTCGACTTGTCACGAACAGCACCTTTGTCTGCACTCGTCGCCAAAGAAGCATAAGCGCGCAGAGCAAAAGAAACCTCACGCTGACGATTACGTGGGGTATAAGCTTTATCACCTCGAGCTAATTCCGCTTCACGGCGTTGATTCAGCTCACTTTCACTAACATCCAGTACCATCGTTCTTTTTGGAATATCGATATCAATAATATCGCCATCATGAACTAATGCTAATAAACCACCACTCGCTGCTTCTGGTGAAATATGGCCAATAGAAAGCCCTGAGCTACCGCCAGAGAAGCGACCATCTGTTATCAACGCACAGCTTTTGCCTAATCCCATTGATTTCAGGTATGAGGTTGGGTACAGCATTTCTTGCATGCCCGGACCACCCTTAGGCCCTTCATAGCGAATAACAACCACATCGCCTTCAACGACTTTGCCACCCAAAATAGCTTCTACTGCGTCATCTTGGCTTTCAAAGACTTTGGCAGGGCCACGGAATGTTAAACTGCCTTCATCAACTCCAGCGGTTTTAACAATACAACCATCTTCTGCAATATTTCCAGACAGGACAGCCAGTCCCCCATCCAAACTATACGCATGCTCAATACTACGGATACACCCATTCTCACGGTCAGTATCCAATGACGGCCAGCGGCAATTCTGTGAAAAGGCTTTTGTTGTACGGATACCAGCAGGGCCCGCGGAAAACATTGATTTAACGGCCTCATCCTTTGTTAACATCACATCATATTGCGCTAATGTTTCTTGGAAGCTCAGACCTAAAATATTCGTCACGTTTTCTTGCAATAAACCTGCACGGCTCAGTTCACCTAAAATACCGATGACACCACCAGCACGGTGAACATCTTCCATATGGTATTTTTGTGTACTCGGTGCAACCTTACACAAATGTGGGACTTTACGTGATAAACGGTCGATATCATCCATGGTGAAATCGATCTCTGCTTCTTGAGCTGCTGCAAGTAAATGCAGGACTGTGTTAGTTGAACCACCCATGGCAATATCCAACGTCATCGCATTTTCAAATGCAGATTTATTAGCGATATTGCGTGGTAACGCACTTTCATCATCTTGTTCGTAATAGCGTTTGGTTAATTCAACAATGCGCTTACCTGCATTGATAAATAAAGTTTCGCGGTCTGCGTGAGTCGCTAACAATGAGCCATTTCCTGGCTGAGATAACCCAAGCGCCTCAGTTAAGCAGTTCATTGAGTTTGCAGTAAACATTCCTGAGCAAGAGCCACACGTTGGGCATGCTGAACGTTCTATTTGCTCACTATCTGCATCACTCACATTAGGGTTAGCCCCTTGAATCATAGCATCAACTAAATCGAGCTTGATGATTTGATCTGAAAGCTTGGTTTTACCTGCTTCCATTGGACCGCCCGAAACAAAAATAACCGGAATATTCAGACGTAATGACGCCATCAACATGCCTGGGGTGATTTTATCGCAGTTTGAAATACACACCATGGCATCCGCACAGTGTGCGTTCACCATATATTCAACAGAATCCGCAATTAATTCACGGGAAGGTAAGGAATACAACATTCCGCCATGTCCCATGGCAATCCCATCATCAACAGCGATTGTATTAAACTCTTTCGCAACACCACCTGCATTTTCAATTTGCTCTGCAACTAATTTGCCTAAATCACGTAAATGTACGTGGCCTGGAACAAACTGTGTGAATGAGTTAACAACAGCAATAATGGGCTTTCCAAAATCAGCATCGGTCATGCCTGTTGCACGCCATAATGCACGAGCCCCAGCCATATTACGACCATGAGTTGTTGTTGCTGAACGGTACTTAGGCATATCTTTAACTCCCGTGTTTAAAACAGGCGGGGAACGTCCGCCTGTAACATCTATTTAAATTTAATTATTAAGGGTTTACTGGATCTAACCAGCCCCATTTATCTTCTGTTGTACCATCAAATAAGCCAAAGAATGCCTGCTGAATTTGCTTGGTTACTGGGCCACAACGGCCAATGCCAACTTGGATACCATCAACACTACGAACCGGAGTGATCTCTGCAGCGGTTCCTGTCATGAAGACTTCATCAGCAAGATAGAGAGATTCACGTGATAGTGTTTGCTCACGTACTTCGATACCCAAATCTTTTGCTAAAGTTAAAATTGCATCACGCGTAATACCTGGTAATGCAGATGATGTGAACGGAGGTGTATACAGGATGCCATCTTTCACCTCAAAAATATTTTCCCCAGCACCTTCGGAGAGATATCCGTGAACATCTAATGCAATACCTTCTTGGTAACCATGGCGACGAGCTTCGCTACCAACTAGTAGAGAAGATAAATAGTTGCCACCTGCTTTTGCCCCTGTAGGAATGGTGTTTGGTGCAACACGATTCCAAGAAGAGACCATCGCATCAATACCTTGGTCTAACGCTTCTTCACCTAAATACGCTCCCCATGGAAAAGCGGCTAAAATCACATCGGTGTTATAACCGTCTGGAGGATTAACACCCATACCAACATCACCAATAAACACTAATGGACGAATATACGCACTGACTAAGTTATTTTTACGCAGAGTTGCACGACATGCTTCCATTAACTCTTCCACGCTGTAGCTGACAGGCATACGGTAAATTTTTGCTGAATCATGCAAACGTTGCATATGCTCACGGTGGCGGAAGACCACAGGACCTTTGTGCGAGTCATAACAACGGACACCTTCAAACACTGATGTACCATAGTGCAGAGCATGAGACATAACATGAACCTTTGCATCAGCCCATAGCGTCATTTCACCGTTAAACCAAATAAAGTCAGCTTTCTTAGTCATTTGTATATTCCTTACATTGCACTTTGTGTGCGTAATAGTCGTGATTCTTGTTGTAGTACTTCAACTTCTGTAATGTCCGAAAGCTTGGTTAACTGTGCACAAAGCTGGGTTAATGGCCTTTGACTACTTACAGTAAGTTCAATATTAACATTGTCGCCGTCTGTCGATTGTCCCATATTCATGGCATTAATACGAAATCCACGATGGCGAGTGACCCTTAATATACGCTCTAAAACCTCAGGACGGAAACGGGCCAATATCGAGATTTGGTGTTGCATCATAATGGTTTCTCCATCATTTTTTCATTACTAGCCCCAGGCGGAACCAACGGCCAGACGTTTTCTAGTTCATTAATTGATACCTGTAATAAATAGGCACCTTCGCTATTAAGTAATTCATCTAATGCCGCATTAACTTCCGACTTATCTGTGATCCGTTGGCCTTTAATACCAAACGCGCTGGCTAATGCCACAAAATCAGGGTTGTCTGTTAAAATAGTTTCGCTATAACGCTGTTCGAAAAACAGTTCTTGCCACTGGCGAACCATGCCTAAGCGCTGGTTATCGATTAAAAGAATTTTTACAGGAAGTTGCTTACGTTTGATGGTTCCCAGCTCTTGGACATTCATCATGAATGAGCCATCTCCTGATACACAAACAACCGTATCTTCAGGCCTAGCAACCTGTGCTCCAATTGCCGCAGGGATACCAAACCCCATGGTTCCAAGCCCACTTGAGGTTAAGAAATTTTCAGGGCCATCAACGGTGATATGTTGTGCTGACCACATTTGGTGTTGCCCTACATCGGTAGTAACAACCGTATTTGGCTGCATTTTATCCGACAGTTGTTTCAGTAACAGTGGTGCATAAATAGGCTCACCAGGATGGTCATAACGCCAACCGAATTCTTTTTTAAGTTGCTGAACTTCCTGCTGCCAAGGTGCTATTGATTTTTTAAGCATTAATTCAGGTAGTAATACTTTTGCATCACCATGCAACGCAACATGCGTTTGACGTAATTTGTCCAATTCTACGTGGTCTATATCGATATGAATCACTTTGGCGTTCGGTGCAAAAGTATTTAACTTACCTGTTACCCTATCATCAAAACGAGCACCAACAGCGATGAGTAAGTCACAGCGCTGCACAGAAATATTGGCCGCTTTAGTACCGTGCATACCTAACATGCCTAAATAGTTTTCATCTAAAGGGCTCACAGCACCAAGCCCTTTTAATGTTGCAACTGAAGGAATACCTGTAAACTCAATAAATTCGCGTAATTCTTTTACGGCACCTGACATTCCAACACCGCCACCAACGTACAACATAGGCTTTTCTGATTGTTCTAATAGCATTCTTGCCTGTTGGATTTCTGATAAAGGTGACGTGACTTCTTGCTCTACCGGCATTAAAAACGGAGACAACTCAGCGTGTTGTAGCTGAATATCTTTCGGAATATCAATCAGTACAGGGCCTGGTCGCCCACTATTTGCGATTGCGAAAGCCTCAGCAAGAATGCGAGGTAAATCCTCGATGTCTTCAACCAAAAAACTGTGCTTAGTACAAGCTAAAGATAACCCTAAGACATCGATTTCTTGAAAGGCATCGGTTCCGATAAATTCAGAAGCGACTTGACCGGTAATGGCGACAACAGGAACAGAGTCTAATAATGCATCCGCTAGCCCCGTGATAACATTTGTTGCGCCAGGCCCAGATGTTGCAATACACACCCCTGTCTTTCCTGTTGATCGTGCATAACCAATTGCCGCGATTACAGCTCCTTGCTCATGTCGACACAACAAATGCTCAACTCCACCATCATACAATGCGTCATAAACTGGCATAATTGCGCCACCAGGATACCCAAATACGGTATCAACTCCCTGTGTTCGCAATGCTTGAACTAACCATTGTGCTCCGTTCATGCTTTATCTCCTGTCTGTCTACTTTATCTATTTGTATTTGTTATGTTTTATTTAGTGTGCTTGCATCAATCAACATTTATGTCAAAAAAAACCCCGCGCCTTTCGGTGCGGGGTTCTCGTGAGATCTGGCTGTTATTTTAGCCTTCGTCGTCCAAGTGCAGCCCCGCACGGTGGGATAATAATCACCACCACGCTAATAATAATTAGGCTAACTGCTTGGATAAATGCGTTCATGTGTTTTACTTTTTCAATATTCTTAATCATCTATTATTTAGAGTTATCATTTTAAAGGCGTTTTGACAACTTTTATTTAATTTATTTATTTTCAAAACATTAAATTACTTTAAAATCATATAATAACAATGAAATTAGCATTATAAACTACTTAAATAGCCATTCCTCAGTAAAATTCAATAGAATACATAGCATAATCAGCTACATCATCCATATTAGTCATTTGGCACCATTAAAACTCACCCCACATAACTAATTACTTTTTCTTATGCATAACCAAGCTCGGCACAGTATCCTCGCTTCATAAAACTAACACAATCCCAGTTATAACCTAGCTTCGAAGCCACTCGTAGTAAATTGAAACAACTCAGTAACTAAGTAATTAAATTATCGATCGGCTTCGCAAACATGTTATCTATTCAAGATAAATCAAATTATTTTTAGCAGAATATTACTCTGTAAATAATATTGGAGGGCTCATGACATTAGCGATTGTTTACACTAGAGCATCAATTGGGTTAGAAGCACCTCTTGTTACTGTTGAAGCACATATTAGTAATGGGCTCCCAGGTTTAACACTCGTTGGGCTACCAGAAACGGCCGTAAAAGAAGCAAGAGATAGAGTTCGAAGCGCTCTACTAAATAGCGGATTTGAATATCCAGCTAAAAAAATGACGGTTAATTTAGCTCCAGCTGACTTACCAAAAGAAAGTGGTCGGTATGATCTTGCAATCGCGATTGCCATACTCGCATCATCAGGACAGCTCCCCCACGAGCCATTAAAACAGTATGAATTTTTAGGTGAACTTGCTTTATCTGGCGATGTTCGCTATGTCAGCAGTGCTATTCCTGCCGCCCAATCAGCATTAAAACAACAACGCTCCTTAATACTATCTATGGAGAATCAACATCAATTAGGCCTACTCCCAGATAATAGCGTTTATTTCGCAACATCCTTATTGGAGCTTTGTCATTTTTTACATAACAAAAAAACATTGCTTTGTAATCAACAAATTCACCAAGCACCTCTCTCAATCAAGCAAGAAGGTGATATTAACGATATCATTGGCCAAGAACATGGTAAACGAGCATTAGAAATCTGTGCCGCTGGTGGGCATAATTTACTCTTATTGGGTCCGCCAGGAACAGGAAAAACGATGTTAGCCAGTCGGCTAATGACTTTACTTCCCCCATTAACCTCTCAGGAAGCGTTAGAAGTTGCTTCATTACATAGCTTGAGTGAAAATACAAAAGAAGACATGAATTGGCCGATAAGGCCTTTTAGAGCGCCCCATCATAGCGCATCAATTGCAGCTTTAATTGGCGGTGACTCTCTTCCCAAGCCTGGCGAGATCTCACTTGCACATCACGGTGTTTTATTTTTAGATGAATTACCAGAATTTAGCCGCTCAGTACTCGATTCTTTACGAGAACCACTAGAATCCCGAAAAATTAGTATTTCTCGAGCAAAAGCAAAAGTTTGCTATCCCGCTAGTTTTCAGTTAGTTGCAGCTCTAAACCCTAGCCCAACAGGTCATTACCAAGGAGAAATGAGTCGTTCAACTCCTTCCCGTATCCTACGTTACCTTTCACGCATATCAGGGCCTTTTATTGACCGGTTTGATCTCTCTATAGAAATTCCATTGTTACCTCTCGGTTCATTGAGTAGCCAAACCAATCAAGGTGAAACAAGTGAACACGTCAGACAAAGAGTTATCGAAGCCAGAAATAGGCAACTTAGGCGAGCCGGAAAAATTAATAGTTTACTAACGCCAAGAGAAACCACACAATTTTGCCTACTAACCGCAAAAGATGCATTATTCTTAGAACATGCATTAAATAAGTTAGGTCTTTCCATCCGAGCTTGGCACAGAATATTAAGAGTTGCCAGAACAATAGCCGACCTTAATGCCGCAGAAACTATTGAGCGTTCTGATTTATTAGAAGCTCTAGGGTATCGAGCGATGGATAAGTTATTGCTTCATTTGCAAAAACAAGTAAGCTGAGAAGAATGGACAGATAACTACTTTATTATCTCGTAAAAATAAAGGGACCGTAGTCCCTCTTATCATACGATGATGATATTAATCATCTGTATCAGTGTAGTCTTCCGATGGATCTATCTGCGGTTTACCGCCAGATAAAGTATGGAAGCGTTTTGGACGGTTAATACGGCTAGAATATTTTGCCCAAACTTTTTCTTCTGGGGTAGCAGGTTCACGCTCACCACGGCATACAGCGACGAAAAGTTTTTCTTCTTCTGTTTGAGGTTCGCGTTTACCTATATCAAGCTCATTAAAAGCTTGGCCGAGACGTTCTAGCAACTGAGCTTCTTTGATGGTGAAATCACCATGACGAGAAAAGCCACGTGGGTAATGTTTATTATCAAAAAAACGATTAGTCGTGATGAAGCTATCTGCCATCTGACACACTCCTAACTTATTACAGTCAAACTCTATATGGCGCGGAGTATTAGACAGCATTGACAATCTGTAAAACAAAACATTTAAATCATCACGACAAAAATAATTGGAGATGCATGTGGACAGCGAGTTATTGAGAACTTTTTTAGAGGTCAGTAAGACTAGGCACTTCGGTAGAGCCGCAGAATCACTCTATTTAACGCAATCAGCGGTTAGCTTTCGTATTAGACAATTAGAAACACAGCTAGGTACAAGCTTATTTACTAGGCATAGAAACAATATCCGGTTAACAGCCGCGGGAGAAAGGCTTGTTCCATATGCCGAATCGTTAATGAATACCTGGTTGCAAGCTAAAAAAGAAATATCTCATGCCTCACAACACACTGAGCTTTCTATTGGTGCAACAGCTTCACTTTGGGAAGGTTATCTAACTGACTGGGTAGAAGAACTTTATAATCAACATGATGAACTGCGGCTCGAAGCTAGGGTTTCAACGCGCCAGTCTCTTGTTAAGCAACTACATTCTAGAGAATTAGACTTATTAATCGCAACTGAACCCCCAAAAATGGATGAGTTTGAAAGCACTATCATCGGTACGATTGATTTACAGCTTATGGCTTCCCAAAAAAATATTGCATTAACAAAATATAATTTTATAAAGCTAGAGTGGGGGGTTGATTTTCATCCCAAAAATGAACCATCACTAACCCAAGATGATACACCCGTAATGATCACGACCTCTGCCCATATTACCCGCCAATTACTTCCTGTATCGCTTTCAGCGGCATTTTTACCTGCTCATTGGGTATATCAATATCCAGGCCTAAAAACGCTCTCAGAAACCTCAATAAACAAACCTTTGTATGCAGTCTGGCTCCAAAAAAACGATCAGCAAGCTCTTATCAATCAACTGATTAAAACGCCAATAAAAAATGCACAGTTAAGTGAACAATAAAAGAAGAAGGTGAGTAACAGAATTCACTCACCTTCCTACTACTTTATAAACAAACTATGTTCCACTGCACAATGTTCTTAATTGATGCTTCTTTTTATCTTTTAATAAGATATACCAATCACGAATAACTCATCGGCATTTATTTATACAATATAAACAAAATGATTTTTTGAGATTAATAAAGCTAAACCAGCAATTCTCGGTATACGACATTTATCTAAATTAAAGATTGAGCGCATTAAAATACCTTTCAACCCACAAATACTATTGAAAAACATAAAGTAGCAAGTAACAACTTACTCATTAGGTGAAAATGCATATAAGCTGATGAAAATAAAAGAGAAGGTAGTTTGGAGGGAAATTAGGTAATATCATCAATACATTTGAGTGGTAAATGTAATTAAAAGGTATAAACAGTAAGTAATAACTCGCCTATTTTTAGTATTAATAAAGAACATCAAAAGATTGGATGAGAGAAAAATAAATCAGGGAGCTTATTTCTTGCATTTAAAGTGATGAATACAATTGAAGTATATAAAACAGTGGGATAGTAGATTAGCTAAGATCAAATGAAAATTAGCAAATAGGGGAAAAGTAACTCTATATTTACTATTAATATTTGCTATTAGATAAATAAAGAAAAACCCGATTAAGCTAATCGGGTTATCAATAGATACTTCTTTTATTATTACTTAATTGGTAACTGGCAGGGGCGGAGAGACTCGAACTCCCAACACCCGGTTTTGGAGACCGGTGCTCTACCAATTGAACTACGCCCCTAAATTAAGTGGCGGAACGGACGGGACTCGAACCCGCGACCCCCTGCGTGACAGGCAGGTATTCTAACCAACTGAACTACCGCTCCACTTATTCTTTTGCCTTTCGGCTGTTTACCGCTAATTGAGCAATAAACCTTTAATT
>NZ_JBRFKD010000002.1:177146-179085 GCF_053098325.1 Providencia sp. PROV_01
AATGTCTGGCAGTTCCCTACTCTCACATGGGGAGACCCCACACTACCATCGGCGCTACGGCGTTTCACTGCTGAGTTCGGCATGGGGTCAGGTGGGACCACCGCGCTATTGCCGCCAGACAAATTCTGTGTGTTCCCGTTTAATCTCACTTTCGTGCACTAAACCAGAACATTAATCTCGAACAAGCTGCTGTGTCCTTCACCTCTCGGCTTCTCACGCTTATTGAATCAACATAATCTCTCTAAAACACCTTCGGTGTTGTCAGGTTAAGCCTCACGGTTCATTAGTATTGGTTAGCTCAACGTATCGCTACGCTTACACACCCAACCTATCAACGTCTTAGTCTTAAACGTTCCTTTAGGACCCTTTAAGGGTCAGGGAAGACTCATCTCAAGGCAAGTTTCCCGCTTAGATGCTTTCAGCGGTTATCTCTTCCGCACTTAGCTACCGGGCAATGCCATTGGCATGACAACCCGAACACCAGTGGTGCGTCCACTCCGGTCCTCTCGTACTAGGAGCAGCCCCTTTCAATCTTCCAACGCCCACGGCAGATAGGGACCGAACTGTCTCACGACGTTCTAAACCCAGCTCGCGTACCACTTTAAACGGCGAACAGCCGTACCCTTGGGACCTACTTCAGCCCCAGGATGTGATGAGCCGACATCGAGGTGCCAAACACCGCCGTCGATATGAACTCTTGGGCGGTATCAGCCTGTTATCCCCGGAGTACCTTTTATCCGTTGAGCGATGGCCCTTCCATTCAGAACCACCGGATCACTAAGACCTACTTTCGTACCTGCTCGAGCCGTCACTCTCGCAGTCAAGCTGGCTTATGCCTTTGCACTAACCGCATGATGTCCGACCATGCTTAGCCAACCTTCGTGCTCCTCCGTTACTCTTTGGGAGGAGACCGCCCCAGTCAAACTACCCACCAGACACTGTCCGCACCCCGGATAACGGGGCTACGTTAGAACATCAAACATTAAAGGGTGGTATTTCAAGGTTGGCTCCATGCAGACTGGCGTCCACACTTCAAAGCCTCCCACCTATCCTACACATCAAGGCTCAATGTTCAGTGTCAAGCTATAGTAAAGGTTCACGGGGTCTTTCCGTCTTGCCGCGGGTACACTGCATCTTCACAGCGAGTTCAATTTCACTGAGTCTCGGGTGGAGACAGCCTGGCCATCATTACGCCATTCGTGCAGGTCGGAACTTACCCGACAAGGAATTTCGCTACCTTAGGACCGTTATAGTTACGGCCGCCGTTTACTGGGGCTTCGATCAAGAGCTTCTCCTTACGGATAACCCCATCAATTAACCTTCCAGCACCGGGCAGGCGTCACACCGTATACGTCCACTTTCGTGTTTGCACAGTGCTGTGTTTTTAATAAACAGTTGCAGCCAGCTGGTATCTGCGACTGGCTTCAGCTCCATCCGCGAGGGACTTCACCTAGCGCCAGCGTGCCTTCTCCCGAAGTTACGGCACCATTTTGCCTAGTTCCTTCACCCGAGTTCTCTCAAGCGCCTGAGTATTCTCTACCTGACCACCTGTGTCGGTTTGGGGTACGATTAATGATAATCTAGAGCTTAGAGGCTTTTCCTGGAAGCGGGGCATGAGCTACTTCATCACCGTAGTGACTCGTCGTCGGACCTCAGCATATAGTGAACCGGATTTGCCTAATTCACCTGCCTACATCCTTAAACCGGGACAACCGTCGCCCGGATAGCCTAGCCTTCTCCGTCCCCCCATCGCAATTATCACCAGTACGGGAATATTAACCCGTTTCCCATCGACTACGCATTTCTGCCTCGCCTTAGGGGTCGACTCACCCTGCCCCGATTAACGTTGGACAGGAACCCTTGGTCTTCCGGCGTGCGGGTTTTTCACCCGCATTATCGTTACTTATGTCAGCATTCGCACTTCTGATACCTCCAGCAT
>NZ_JBRFKD010000002.1:179185-180485 GCF_053098325.1 Providencia sp. PROV_01
TCGCTGCCGCAGCTTCGGTGCATAGTTTAGCCCCGTTACATCTTCCGCGCAGGCCGACTCGACCAGTGAGCTATTACGCTTTCTTTAAATGATGGCTGCTTCTAAGCCAACATCCTGGCTGTCTGAGCCTTCCCACTTCGTTTCCCACTTAACTATGACTTTGGGACCTTAGCTGGCGGTCTGGGTTGTTTCCCTCTTCACGACGAACGTTAGCACCCGCCGTGTGTCTCCCGTGATAACATTCTTCGGTATTCGTAGTTTGCATCGAGTTGGTAAGTCGGGATGACCCCCTAGTCGAAACAGTGCTCTACCCCCGAAGATGAGTTCACGAGGCGCTACCTAAATAGCTTTCGGGGAGAACCAGCTATCTCCCGGTTTGATTGGCCTTTCACCCCCAGCCACAAGTCATCCGCTAATTTTTCAACATTAGTCGGTTCGGTCCTCCAGTTAGTGTTACCCAACCTTCAACCTGCCCATGGCTAGATCACCGGGTTTCGGGTCTATACCCTGCAACTCATTCGCCCAGTTAAGACTCGGTTTCCCTACGGCTCCCCTATACGGTTAACCTTGCTACAGAATATAAGTCGCTGACCCATTATACAAAAGGTACGCAGTCACCCCACCCCAAAGCACATTCACTGCTTGTTTTGTGTGTTGGCGTCGCAAAAAACGCTCCGCCAACGCGTGTTGAATGTCACTTCAAAGTTGTCCTCAACACCAGAAAATGCTTTGGTGGTGGGGCTCCCACTGCTTGTACGTACACGGTTTCAGGTTCTATTTCACTCCCCTCGCCGGGGTTCTTTTCGCCTTTCCCTCACGGTACTGGTTCACTATCGGTCAATCAGGAGTATTTAGCCTTGGAGGATGGTCCCCCCATATTCAGACAGGATAACACGTGTCCCGCCCTACTCGTCGAGTTCACAACACTAACACCTTCGGATACGGGGCTATCACCCTTTACTGCCGGCCTTTCCAGACCGTTCTCCTGATGCTAATGTTGATTAAGACTCTGGGCTGCTCCCCGTTCGCTCGCCGCTACTAGGGGAATCTCGGTTGATTTCTTTTCCTCGGGGTACTGAGATGTTTCAGTTCCCCCGGTTCGCTTCGTTTGACTATGTATTCATCAAACGATAGTGCAACGAATTGCACTGGGTTTCCCCATTCGGAAATCGTCGGTTATCACGGTTCATATCACCTTACCGACGCTTATCGCAGATTAGCACGTCCTTCATCGCCTCTGATTGCCTAGGCATCCACCGTGTACGCTTAGTCGCTTAACCTCACAACCCGAAGGTGTCTT
>NZ_JBRFKD010000002.1:182237-207556 GCF_053098325.1 Providencia sp. PROV_01
AGAGATTATGCGGTATTAGCTACCGTTTCCAGTAGTTATCCCCCTCTATCGGGCAGATCCCCATACATTACTCACCCGTCCGCCGCTCGTCAGCGAGAAGCAAGCTTCCCCTGTTACCGCTCGACTTGCATGTGTTAGGCCTGCCGCCAGCGTTCAATCTGAGCCATGATCAAACTCTTCAATTAAAAAGCTTGATGCTCAAAGAATGTTTACTGTCGTTTGATTTCCGAAGAAACAAATTACCTATTAGTTCATATATATGAATTAACGTGTTAGTCACTCTTCAAGACTTAAAATCAAATATTTTTTTGATAGTGTCCTGTGAGTGCCCACACAGATTGTCTGATAAATTGTTAAAGAGCGTTGCGACTAAATCTTTTGATTTTCGACTTCGAGGTCGTTGTCGCGAGGCCTTCAAAATTACACAACCTTTTTTTTAAAAAAAAACTCCGTTTGCAGATAAAATAGCCATCTTGTGCTTTTTCACTGCATAACGATTATAAAAGAAGCGACTTCATGCCTATAATTCTAACTTTAGCAGCCTACTTGGCTCATAAATTCATAATGAATTAGCGAGTTATTTAACTGCCATCCTTTATTTCTTTTTATGGTTATAACTATGAACACACTTTTACGCCCTTATTTAGGTATCTATCCTTCTATTAATGCACGCGTTTTCATTGACCCATCTTCTGTTGTAATTGGAGATGTTCGCATAGCTGATGATGTCAGTATTTGGCCTCTCAGTGTTTTGCGTGGTGATGTTAACTATATCTCTATTGGCGCACGCACCAATATCCAAGATGGCTCAGTACTACATGTCACGCATAAATCTGCCAGTAACCCTGAGGGAAACCCGTTAATTATCGGGGAAGATGTCACCATTGGCCATAAAGTCATGTTACATGGTTGCACTATAGGGAATAGAGTACTGGTTGGAATGGGCTCAATTGTCATTGATGGGGCTATAGTCGAAGATGACGTTATTATCGGAGCTAACAGTTTAGTGACTCAAGGAAAAAGGCTCGAGTCTGGTTACTTATATACAGGGAGCCCAGCAAAAGCCATCCGAAAATTGACTGATGCTGAGTTAGGTCATCTACGTTATTCAGCAAATAACTATGTTGAATGGAAAAATAACTATTTAGCCTCTGATAATACGTAAAGCCCATCTTCGCCATCGAGGCCTTGTTCAATCAAGGCTTCAAACTCTTCTTCGATATCCCATCGATACTGCTGAAATAACCTCAGAGGTGTTTCTTCTTGACCATAGCGTTGAAATAGCAATGACTGAGGGATTGCACATTCGGCAAGCATTCCGCTAATCAACACAGGAAAGCGTACTTGCTTGGATAGCTCATCCCACTCTTCTCTATCCGGAAATTGAATTTGCTGATTCACCCTTTCAATTCCTTATATAAAGCAGATAAAACAGGTGTAATTTCAGGAAGAACGCCATGCCATAGCTTAAAAGAAAATGCAGCTTGTCCTACAAGCATACCTAAGCCATCCGCTATCTTAGTCACTTGGTGTTGAGCCGCAAATTCAAGGAAAGGAGTTAATGACGATTTATAAAACATGTCATAACATGCAACTTGATGATTAAATACATTTGGATCAATTGCAGGAACTTCTCCATTCACACCAGATGAAGTCGCATTGATGATCAGATCAAAATCAGCAGATACGATCTGCGAGATCTCCTTCCCGCATATTTTCCCCAGAGCTGAAAATTCGTTAATTAATAACACAGCCTTAGAAAAGGTTCTATTTGTTAAAGTGATATCACAGCCATATTCTAAAAGTGGCAATAATGCTCCACGTGTTGCACCACCAGCACCAACTATTAATATTCGGCTACTTGGATGTACAAAATTCAAACGCTGTAAATCTAACAAAAGCCCCATTCCATCTGTGTTGTCTCCCAGCAATCGATGATCATCAAGCTTCATGACCGTATTAACTGCACCACAAGTTTGAGCTCTCGCTGTTAATTCAGAAACAGCATGAAAGGCGCGCTCCTTAAATGGCAATGTAATGTTTGCGCCCTTTCCACCTTGTGAAAAAAACTCTATTAAGCTTTGTTCGAAACCCTCTACTGGTGCTAGGATTTTTTCATATTTCAGTGAAATACCTGTTTGCTCTGCAAACATTTTATGTATAACAGGTGATTTACTGTGTTGAATTGGATTGCCAAAAACCGCAAACATTTCCATCAATATTATCCTTTACGATATAGTTGCCCTGTTTTTGCGTCTCTTATTTCAGAAGGATTTTGGCGGCCACCCACTGTTCCATCAAGGACAGGAACACTTCCTTTAAACTGAGCAATTACTTCTTCTATTGTTCTACAAGGCTCTAAACCACTTAAATTTGCACTTGTAGACACTAAAGGTTTGCCATAATGACGGCATAAGCTTTTTACTAATTCATGGTCTGTGACTCTCACTGCGATGGTGTCAAACCGGCCAGTCAACCATTTTGGCGTCGTTGTTTTTGCGGGGATAACCCATGTTACTGGCCCTGGCCATGTTGCAAACATCGCTTGTTTCTGATCTTCCGTTAACTGCTCATCATCTATATAGTCTTTTAATTGTTCATAGCTATCAGCAATAAGGATTAATCCTTTTTCCCAAGGGCGTTGCTTCAATTCTAATAACTTATGTACTGCCTTTTCACTATCTGGGTCACAGCCTAAACCAAATACGGCTTCTGTTGGGTAGGCAATAACCTCCTCGTGTTGTAATGAATTTATGATACTTTCAATTGCAGGTGTAGATATATTTGACATAGTTTTAACTCATTATTCTTCTTGTTGCTTACCGCAGCGTTTGCTGGCACAAAATAATCTTACTCCCTGTCCCCCCCTTTTTTCCATAAGTAATGGATATTCACAATACTTACATTTACCAGTAATAGGCTTATTATTTAATATAAACTGACAGTTAGGATAATTATCACAAGCATAAAAAGTCTTACCGAAACGCGATTTTCTCTGTAATAAATTCCCTGTTTGGCATTGCGGGCAAGAAATTTTAGTTTCATCCGGCTTATCAATTAGCTCAATATGTTCACATTCAGGATAATTACTACAACCAATAAACATGCCAAATCGGCCTTGCTTCAGCACTAAGTCATGGCTACATTTAGGACAATGTTGACCACTTAATACTTTAATAATATGACTTTCTACTGTAGGCCTTAGCGGCCTCATATAATGACATTGTGGATAACTTGAACAACCTAAAAAAGGCCCATGTGAACTATTGCGGATAACAAGCAAGGAATCGCATTCTGGACAATGTTCATTTTTCTCTGTATCGAAGGGCAGTTGTTTAGACATGTTTTTCTCTACTGTTGCTTTTAACTAAGTGACTCTGATATACCCACCAGCCCCCGAGCTAACTACTCCATTGATTTCCATCTCAGTTAATATGGTAATTATTTGAGTAACAGGAATTTGGGTCTGTTCTGCAATGACATCTACTGGTGTCGCTTGGTACCCCACCATACCTAAAATTTTATTTTCTACCACACTAAACTCAAGTGATACCTTTTCTATAGGCAATTCTGTTTGTATCCAATTTAACCCATCACCAATATGTTGCAATACATCTTCAGGTTCAGCTAATAGATAAGCTCCTTGCTGCAATAGCCAATGGTTACCATGGAATGCAGAATTACCCAATGGAGCAGGCAATGTAAATAAGTCACGGTTTTGCTCTAATGCATATCTAGCAGTTATTAATGATCCACTTTTCATTCCAGCTTCAATGACAACAACTGCTTTACTTAACCCACTAATAATACGGTTTCTCTTGGGAAATTGCTTAGGTAATGGTGGTACATCCGGCCAATATTCTGAAATCAACGCACCATAATTTTTAATCTTTTCAGCTAATTCAGCATGTTGACGCGGGTAAATATTTGCTAATCCGCTACCTAAAACCGCAATTGTTTCACCTCTATTATCTAGAGCTGCTTTATGGCTTATACCGTCGATACCTAATGCAAGCCCACTAGTGATGGTTATACCATGGTGAACAAAGCTCTTTACAAACAGGTTAGTCCATATTCTGCCATATTCACTTGCTCTACGACTGCCAACTATAGCAATTTGTGGCGCTACCAATAATTCACTTTTTCCCTCAACAAATAATAAAAGAGGAGGACTGTAGATTTGCTTTAATAAAAAAGGGTAATGGGAATCACAGTAAGTAATCATTTGATGATGTTTATCTGAAAGCCATGCTTGTACTTTTTCTAGCCGGTGCATAGAGACATTCATAAATTGTAATTGCTGTATTTCATTCAAACCATGATGGTGTAAAGCCTGATAGCTAATTTTATTTAGTTGTTTTAGCTCATTAATTATTCTTACTGCATTCAGGGGCAATAGCCTTTTAACTTGAGACATCCTTAACCAAATTTCTTGGGTATCCATTATTGTCATCCTGACTCATTAACAAATAGGTTCTTCAGTGAACAAATCATAACCAATACTGTCAATATGAAAGAGAAATGTCTAGAATAGTCATTAATTCCCATTCACATTTTGGAAACCGCTCGAAAAATTTATGTCAGTCTTAAACGTATTACATTATCCAGACGAACGCTTACGCACAATTGCTAAGCCAGTAGACAAAGTTGATGCTTCTATACAGCGTATCGTTGATGATATGTTCGATACCATGTATGAAGAAGAAGGTATTGGCCTTGCAGCAACTCAAGTCGATATCCACCAGCGAATCATCGTCATTGATGTGTCCGAAACTCGTGATGAGCGCTTAGTTCTTATTAACCCTGAATTGTTAGATAAATCTGGGGAAACAGGTATCGAAGAAGGTTGCTTGTCTATTCCGGAACAACATGGCTTCGTCCCTCGTGCTGAGCAGGTAAAAGTTCGTGCACTAAATTATAACGGCGAGTCTTTTGAACTAGAGGCTGATGGTTTATTAGCTATCTGTATCCAACATGAAATGGACCACCTTGTTGGTAAGCTATTTGTTGACTATTTATCGCCTTTAAAACGTCAGCGCATCCGCCAGAAAGTTGAAAAACTAGACAGACTAAGAGCAAAAGAAGCCAAGAATAGCTAGTTCGCTAAATATAAATAGGGAAATTAACGTGTCAGAGCCATTGAAAATTATTTTTGCAGGTACACCAGATTTTGCGGCCAAACACTTAGCTGCTCTCTTAGGTACCAGGCACCAAATCGTAGGCGTTCTCACTCGCCATGATAAACCTGCGGGGAGAGGTAAAAAGTTAACACCAAGCCCTGTCAAGGTTCTCGCTGAAGAAAACCAACTCCCTGTTTTTCAACCAATATCTCTTAGAGATAGCGAAAACCAGCAGTGGATAAAAGACCAAAATGCGGACTTAATGATAGTTGTTGCTTATGGATTGATTTTACCGCAAGCCGTTCTTGATATTCCTCGCTTAGGTTGCTTGAATGTTCACGGCTCTTTGTTACCTCGCTGGAGAGGAGCAGCACCAATTCAACGTTCTATTTGGGCTGGTGATACTGAAACGGGTGTGACTATTATGCAAATGGACGCAGGTTTAGATACTGGAGACATGCTTTACAAAGCAATTTGTCCAATTAGCGCTAGTGATACGAGCGCCTCGTTATATGATAAATTAGCAATAACAGGCCCTGAAGCATTAATTCATACTGTTGAGATGTTATCCGCAGGTCAATGCGTTGGTGAGAAACAAGACGATTCATTAGCAAATTATGCTGAAAAATTATCGAAAGAGGAAGCTCGCATTAATTGGCAAGATGATGCTGTACATATTGAGCGTTGTATTCGTGCTTTCAATCCTTGGCCAATGAGTTATTTCATGGTTGAAGAGCAACTCATTAAAGTTTGGCAAGCTGAAGTATTCACCGACGAACATGACAAGCAACCAGGAACAATTATTAGCGCTGATAAAAAAGGTATATGTATCGCCACAGGAAATGGCATACTAAATATTACTCAGCTACAACCGCCTGGCAAAAAAGCAATGAGTGCACAAGATATCCTAAACTCTCGTCGCGAATGGTTTACTCCAGAGCAAATTCTAGCATAACGAACTTGTAAACTGCCTGATACCTTCAGGCAGTTTTATTTCAGTCACTAATATATTCATCTTCACCATATGAAAAACACATATAATTTGCGTAGTATCGCGGCAACAGCAATTAATCAAGTCCTTGATAACGGACAATCACTAAGCACTGTATTGCCTGACTTACAACGCAATATCAATGATAAAGATAAAGCTTTATTACAAGAAATTTGCTTTGGCGTTTTACGTTATTTACCTAAGCTTGAATGGTTTATTAGTCAGCTAATGGAAAAACCATTAACTGGTAAACAAAGAACCCTGCATTACTTAATTATGGTAGGTATCTATCAGCTACTTTATACTCGCATTCCGCCTCATGCTGCATTAGCAGAAACAGTAAATGGAGCAGTAGCACTGAAAAAACCCCAATTAAAAGGGCTTATTAATGGCGTGTTGCGTTCATTTCAACGCCAACAAGTACAATTAGAAGAAAGAATTACTAACAACACTAGCCAATATTTACATCCAAGCTGGTTATTAAAACGCCTACAAACAGCCTATCCAGATGATTGGCAATCTATTATTGAAGCAAATAACCAACGCCCACCTATGTGGTTAAGAGTAAATTCTCAGCATCACACAGCTACACAATATCTTAATTTATTAGAGCAATCTGAGATAACCGCACATTTGCACTCTTCACATCCAAATGCTATCCGCTTAGATGAACCTACAGCTGTTTCTCGTCTTCCGGGCTTTGAAGATGGTTGGTCAACAGTACAAGATGTTTCAGCTCAAGGCTGTGCTGAATTACTAGAACCTCAAAATGGGGAAAATATTTTAGATTTATGTGCAGCACCAGGTGGAAAAACAACCCATATTTTAGAGTTAGCCCCTAAGGCTAATGTTATTGCTGTAGACATAGATGAATCACGCCTTAAAAGAGTGAAAGAAAATTTAATTCGTCTAAAGCAACATGCTGTTGTTATACAAGGAGACGGAACACAGCCTGAAACATGGGCTCAAGGTCAGCAATTTGATCGTATTTTGCTTGATGCTCCTTGTTCCGCAACAGGCGTTATTCGACGTCATCCTGATATTAAATGGCTACGTCGTGATTCAGACATAAATGAATTAGCGCAACTACAATCTCAAATTCTCGAAGCTATCTGGCCTTATTTAAAACCAGGTGGCACACTGGTCTATGCGACTTGTTCAATTATGCCCGAAGAAAACGGAAAACAAATACACAATTTCCTATCTAAACATAATGATGCCTGTCTAAATGACGGAACTGATGCTGGATTACAAATATTACCCAGTACTAATGGCGGTGATGGTTTCTTTTATGCACGCTTAGTCAAAAAAGTGTAGGAAATGGTAGCCAGCTCTCTGATATAGGAATATGTAATGAAGATCATTATTCTAGGTGCTGGGCAAGTTGGCGGCACGCTTGCTGAAAATTTAGTTGATGAGAACAATGATATTACCGTCGTCGATACCGATGCTGATCGCTTACGTCAATTACAGGATCAATTCGATCTGCGAGTGGTAAATGGCCATGGTTCTCATCCCCGGGTACTTCGAGATGCAGGTGCAGAAGATGCAGATATGTTAGTAGCAGTGACCAATTCCGATGAAACTAACATGATTGCTTGCCAGATTGCCTATAGCCTATTTAATACCCCAAATAAAATAGCGCGTATCAGGGCAACTGAATATATCCGTGAAGCCGACAAATTGTTCCTGCCTGAACAAATCCCGATTGACTACTTAATATCGCCAGAACAATTAGTTATCGATTATATCTATAAATTAATTCAATACCCTGGTGCTCTTCAAGTTGTAAACTTTGCAGAAGGCAAAGTCAGTATTGTTGCTGTAAAAGCCTATTACGGCGGTTCCCTCGTGGGTAATGCATTATCGAGTTTACGCGAACATATGCCACATATTGATACTCGCGTTGTCGCTATTTTCCGCCAAGATAGGCCTATCCGGCCTCAAGGCTCAACAATCATTGAAGCGGGAGACGAAGTTTTTTTTGTTGCTTCTACACAACATATCCGAGCTGTAATGAGTGAGCTGCAAAGGTTAGAAAAGCCATACAAACGTTTGATGATAGTTGGTGGTGGCAACGTTGGAGCTGGTCTAGCAAGACGACTAGAAAAAGATTACAGCGTGAAACTTATTGAACGCAACCAGAAGCGTGCAACAGAACTTGCTGAGCTACTGCATGATACAATTGTGTTTTATGGAGATGCATCTGACCAAGAGTTACTCACTGAAGAGCACATTGAGCAAATGGATGTTTTTATTGCCCTAACAAATGATGATGAAGCTAATATTATGTCTGCTATGTTAGCTAAAAAAATGGGGGCTAAAAAAGCAATGGTGCTTATACAACGCTCTGCATACGTTGAACTTGTTCAAGGTGGGGTCATTGACATTGCAATTTCACCTCAACAAGCAACTATTTCCGCTTTACTAAGCCATGTCAGAAAAGCAGATATCGTCAATGTATCATCTTTAAGAAGAGGTGTTGCGGAAGCTATTGAGGCAATTGCACACGGTGATGAAAATACGTCAAAAGTTGTTGGTAAAAAAATATCTGAAATTAAACTTCCTCCAGGAACTATTATTGGTGCGATTGTCCGAGAAGAAGAAGTCATTATAGCTAGTGATTACCATATTATTGAACAAGGTGACCATGTCATTATGTTTATTACAGATAAAAAGTATGTACCCGAAGTTGAAAAATTATTTCAACCGAGTCCATTCTTCTTATAAAAATAAAAATAGTAAATATTTGCAGCTTAATAATTCTAGCGACTATAATTTGTTAACCTAATACATGTTTTGTTTCAATTGAGTTATTTATTAAGGGGTCGTCTAATGAGCTTTTTAAAAGATTTCCGCGAATTTGCCATGAAAGGTAATGTAGTGGATATGGCAGTCGGTATTATTATTGGTGCCGCATTTGGTAAAATTGTATCTTCATTAGTTGCTGATGTCATCATGCCTCCGCTAGGGTTACTAATCGGTGGTGTTGATTTCAAATCATTTAGCATCGTACTGAAAGAAGCACAAGGTGATTTACCCGCAGTTGTACTAAATTATGGAATGTTTATACAAACTGTTTTTGACTTTGTTATTGTTGCCTTTGCTATCTTTATGGCAATTAAAGTTATGAATAAAGTTCGCCGCGAAAAAGAAGCAGCACCAGCAGAGCCTGCACCACCTTCTAAAGAAGAAGTTCTATTATCAGAAATTCGTGATCTTTTGAAAGAACAAAATAAAAAATAACTAAAAGGCCAGTGGTAATACGTCAATAAACCTATTACCACTGGCCTCCCAGTTAACTGAATTCTTATTTTTTCCTTTTCTTGTGTAACTACCTTTCCCTTTTTTATTTTTTTCAACTCTTTGACGAAATAGTGGATCATGGAGTAATGCTTCAATCGCATTATCTTTAATCTCACCACGTTTATGTTGATATTTACTCATGATATACCTTCATATAGTTAGCTGATTATATAATTAATAAACTTTAGATGCGCCTTTTTCTAATATTTCCATAATAGAGCAATAAGTTGTCGCATGTTCTTCACCACAACATGCTGAACTTAACATCTTCAACGAATCGCGCATAATAATAAGCTCTTGTATCTTTTTTTCAACTTCAAGTAATCTAAGATCTACAATCTGTTTAGATTCCTGACAAGTATGATGTTCAGGATCAACTCGTATTGAAAGTAACTCAGTAATAGCTTCTAAAGTAAAGCCTAACTGTTTTGCATAACGAATAAAACGCAAACGCTGCAAGTCATGCTCAGTAAATAACCTATACCCACCTTCAGTTCTTTCTTTGTGTTCCATCAAACCTTGTTTTTCATAAAAACGAATTGTATCAGGCGTCACATCTGCAAGCCTAGCAATTTCACCTATCTTATACATGCTCATAACACTTACCTGTAAATATGGGTTAATCACAAAAAATTCAAGGGAACAAACCTATTAGGAAGACAAGAATAGCAGGTACAAAAAAACCGGGCAAATATACCCGGTTTTCTTGAAAGCGACGACAGATTACTCTGCAGCTGCTTCTTGAGACTCAACAGCACGGTCAACAAGCTCGATGTAAGCCATCGGAGCGTTGTCACCTGTACGGTAGCCACACTTAAGAATACGAGTGTAACCACCTGCACGAGCTGCGAAACGAGGTCCCAGTTCATTAAATAATTTTGCAACGATCTCGTTATCACGAGTACGTGCGAATGCCAGACGACGATTAGCTACGCTGTCGGTCTTGGCAAGAGTAATCAGCGGCTCAACGACGCGACGCAGTTCTTTCGCTTTAGGCAGAGTCGTCTTGATGATTTCATGACGAACTAAAGAACCTGCCATGTTACGGAACATAGCTTGGCGGTGGCTGCTGTTGCGGTTCAATTGACGACCACTCTTACGATGGCGCATGACCTTATCCTTCTCAGTAAAACCTTAACCTGTGATCTTAATCATCAGCAATACTTGCTGGTGGCCAATTTTCTAAGCGCATGCCCAGAGAAAGACCACGAGATGCCAAGACGTCCTTAATTTCAGTAAGAGATTTCTTACCAAGATTCGGAGTTTTAAGCAACTCAACTTCTGTACGCTGTACCAGATCACCGATGTAGTGGATAGCTTCTGCTTTGAGGCAGTTAGCAGAGCGGACAGTCAATTCCAGATCGTCAACTGGGCGCAATAAGATAGGATCGAATTCTGGTTTTTCTTCTTTAACTTCAGGCTGACGTACATCACGTAAGTCAACAAAAGCTTCAAGTTGTTCAGCCAGAATGGTTGCCGCACGGCGAATCGCCTCTTCAGGATCGATTGTACCGTTAGTTTCCATTTCAATAACTAACTTATCCAAGTCTGTACGTTGCTCAACACGAGCTGCTTCAACATTGTAGGCTATACGCTCTACTGGGCTGTAGCAAGCATCGACTAACAAACGACCGATTGGGCGCTCATCTTCTTCCGAATGAACTCGGGCAGAAGCCGGCACATAACCACGACCACGCTGTACTTTAATTCGCATATTAATAGATGCGCTTTCGTCAGTCAGGTGGCAGATGACGTGCTGTGGCTTGACGATTTCGACATCACCATCATGGATGATGTCGGCTGCAGTCACAGGGCCAATGCCAGATTTATTCAAGGTTAAAATAACTTCATCTTTCCCCTGAACTTTTACCGCCAGCCCTTTCAGGTTGAGGAGAATCTCCAGGATATCTTCCTGTACACCTTCTTTGGTGCTGTACTCATGCAGTACACCATCAATTTCAACCTCTGTCACCGCACAACCCGGCATAGACGAAAGCAGAATACGGCGCAGTGCGTTACCAAGAGTATGGCCAAAGCCACGCTCTAAAGGCTCAAGGGTCACCTTAGCGTGCGTCGAACTCACTTGCTCGATATCTACCAGGCGCGGTTTTAGAAACTCTGTCACAGAACCCTGCATTGTGTCCTCTCTTTGGTGCTAAGCTTTACTTGGAGTAAAGCTCGACGATCAGGTGTTCGTTAATGTCCGCAGACAAGTCAGTACGTTCAGGAATACGTTTGAACACACCTTCCATTTTAGCAGCATCAACTTCCAGCCAAGTTGGCTTCTCACGCTGTTCAGCCAGCTCTAAAGCAGCCTTAATACGAGACTGTTTTTTAGCTTTCTCACGAACGCTGATAACGTCATTCGGGGAAACCTGATAAGAAGCGATATTAACTACGCGACCATTTACCATGATAGCTTTGTGGCTAACCATTTGACGTGCTTCTGCGCGAGTTGCGCCAAAGCCCATACGGTAAACGACGTTATCAAGACGACCTTCAAGCAAAGTCAGCAGGTTTTCACCTGTGTTGCCTTTCAGACGTGTTGCTTCTTTGTAATAGTTACGGAATTGACGTTCCAGAACACCGAACATACGACGAACTTTTTGTTTTTCACGTAACTGGACACCATAGTCAGACAGACGCGGTTTACGCGCACCGTGCTGGCCTGGAGCCTGTTCTAATTTACACTTGGTGTCAATCGCGCGAACACCAGACTTCAGAAAGAGGTCTGTTCCTTCGCGACGGCTCAGCTTGAGCTTAGGACCCAAATATCTAGCCATTTTCTTTCTCCAACAGTCCTAAAAAAAACGAAACGTATTTAAACGCGACGTTTTTTCGGTGGGCGACAACCGTTATGAGGGATAGGAGTCACATCAGTAATATTAGTGATGCGGAAACCAGCGGCGTTCAGAGCACGAATTGTTGATTCGCGACCCGGACCCGGTCCCTTAACCATAACTTCCAGGTTTTTGATTCCGTATTCTTTCACAGCTTCTGCGCAACGCTCTGCTGCAACCTGAGCTGCGAACGGAGTAGATTTGCGAGAACCACGGAAACCGGAACCACCGGCAGTTGCCCAACCTAATGCGTTACCTTGACGGTCAGTAATAGTAACGATTGTGTTGTTGAAAGAAGCATGGATATGAGCCACACCGTCTGAGACTTGTTTTCTTACACGCTTACGTGCACGAATTGGTGCTTTTGCCATTATTCAATACCCCGACTTATTTCTTGATCGGCTTACGCGGACCCTTACGGGTACGAGCGTTAGTCTTAGTACGCTGTCCGCGCACAGGAAGACCACGACGATGACGTAAACCACGGTAACATCCAAGGTCCATCAGACGCTTGATGCTCAGGGTAATTTCACGACGTAAGTCACCTTCTACAACGTATTTAGCAACTTCGTCACGCAGCTTGTCGATTTGTTCTTCAGACAGCTCACTGATCTTAACATTTTCAGCAATACCTGTTGCTTCACAGATAGCCTGTGAGCGGGTCTTACCGATACCGAAAATCGATGTTAAAGCGATTACAGTATGTTTATGATCAGGAATGTTAATGCCTGCTATACGGGCCACTATGCACTCCTAAGTTAAAATATACATTACTGTGCTGAAAAGCCCGTTTTCAGGATACTCAAACAATAATGTATCTTAGATAAAAAAGATTGGCTGGCTAATTTAGCCAGCTCAACCCAACTTTGCAAGAAAAAAATGCTTTTTCTTAACCTTGACGTTGTTTATGTCTTGGTTCAACACTACAAATTACACGAACGCTACCATTGCGACGGATAATTTTGCAGTTACGGCATAATTTCTTGACGGAAGCACGAACTTTCATTTTTACTCTCCGTAACTTCTAAGCAAACCATAATCACACTAAGTGATTACTTACCTTTCAGGTTTGCTTTCTTCAATGCAGACTCATACTGACTTGACATCATTAGAGTTTGCACTTGAGCCATAAAGTCCATGATAACGACAACCACGATTAAGAGGGAAGTACCACCAAAGTAAAAAGGTACTTTCATTGCGTCACGCATGAACTCCGGGATTAGGCAGATGAAGGTAATATATAATGCACCAACTAATGTTAAGCGAGTCATTACCTTATCAATGTACTTGGCCGTTTGCTCTCCCGGACGAATTCCTGGTACAAATGCACCGGACTTCTTCAGGTTATCTGCTGTTTCTCTTGGGTTGAAAACCAACGCCGTATAGAAGAAACAGAAGAAGATGATCGCAGATGCATAAAGTAACACATATAACGGTTGACCAGGCTGCAAATACATAGAAATTGTAGTCAGCCAGTCCCAGCCAGTTCCATCACCAAACCAAGAAGCTATTGTACCCGGGAATAGTATGATACTGGAAGCAAAAATTGCAGGAATTACACCCGCCATATTCACTTTTAACGGTAAATGCGTACTTTGTGCTGCATAAACACGGCGCCCTTGCTGACGTTTAGCGTAATTAACGACAATACGACGTTGACCACGTTCCATAAACACAACAAAGAAAGTAACCGCGAATACTAACACCGCAACCAACAGCAACAGGAGGAAGTGCAGATCGCCTTGCCGAGCTTGCTCGATGGTATGGCCAATAGCCGGCGGTAACCCCGCAACAATACCAGCGAAGATAATGATAGAAATACCGTTACCGATACCTCTTTCAGTTATCTGCTCACCTAACCACATTAGGAACATAGTCCCTGTGACTAAGCTAACAACTGCCGTAAAGTAGAACGGGAGGCCTGGATCAATGACTAACCCTTGCATCCCTGGCATATTCGGTAGACCCATTGCAATACCAATAGATTGGAATATTGCTAATACCAGAGTACCCCAGCGAGTATATTGGCTTATCTTCCGACGACCTGCTTCTCCTTCCTTCTTGATCTCTGCTAATCGTGGATTAACCACTGATAATAATTGGATAATGATCGATGCCGAAATATACGGCATGATACCCAAAGCAAAGATAGAAGCACGGCTAAGAGCACCACCAGAGAACATGTTAAACATTTCAATGATGGTGCCTTGTTGCTGTTCGAGCAATTTGGCAAGCACAGTGGCATCAATACCAGGGATTGGAATAAAAGAACCAATTCGGAAAACAATTAGCGCACCAATTACAAACAAAAGTCTGCGTTTAAGTTCACCAGCTCCACCCTTGGCACTTTGAAAATCTAATCCTGGTTGTTTAGCCATCTGTCACTTATTCCTCAATTTTACCGCCGGCAGCTTCGATTGCAGCGCGAGCACCTTTAGTAACACGAAGGCCACGTACAGTAACTGCACGGTTCACTTCGCCAGACAGAATAACCTTAGCATATTCAATCTGGATGCCAACAACGTTCGCGGCTTTCAGTGCGTTCAGATCAATAACATCGCCTTCAACAGCAGCAAAATCAGACAGACGAATCTCTGCAGTGATCATTGCTTTACGTGAAGTGAAGCCGAATTTCGGCAAACGACGGTATAAAGGCATCTGGCCACCTTCGAAACCACGACGTACGCCACCGCCAGAACGAGATTTCTGACCTTTGTGACCACGGCCGCCGGTTTTACCCAGACCAGAACCGATACCACGACCTACGCGTTTAGGCGCGTGCTTGGCACCTTCAGCCGGAGACAGAGTATTTAAACGCATCTCTTACTCCTCAACTTTAACCATGTAGGAAACCAAGTTGACCATACCACGTACAGCAGGAGTATCCTCGCGCTCTACTGTATGACCAATGCGACGCAGACCTAAACCGACCAGTGTTGCCTTATGCTTAGGCAGACGACCGATTGAACTGCGAACTTGTGTAATTTTAATAGTCTTAGCCATAGCCGATTACCCCAGAATTTCTTCGACGGATTTTCCACGCTTAGCTGCGACCATTTCTGGAGACTTCATGCTGTCTAAAGCATCCAGTGTTGCACGAACCACGTTGATTGGGTTTGTGGAACCATAGGTTTTAGCCAGTACGTTGCGAACTCCAGCTACTTCTAAAACAGCACGCATTGCACCGCCGGCAATGATACCGGTACCTTCGTGAGCAGGTTGCATAAACACACGAGAACCAGTGTGTGTACCTTTCACAGGGTGGAACAATGTGCCGTTGTTTAGAGCAACGGTTTTCATACTGCGACGGGCTTTTTCCATCGCTTTCTGGATTGCTGCCGGAACTTCGCGCGCTTTGCCGTAGCCAAAACCAACGCGACCGTTACCATCACCAACTACAGTCAGTGCGGTAAAGCTGAAAATACGGCCACCTTTAACGGTTTTTGCTACGCGGTTTACCGCGATCAGCTTTTCCTGCAGTTCGCCAGCTTGTTTCTCGATGTGAGCCATCTTACACCTCTACCTTAGAACTGAAGGCCAGCTTCACGGGCAGCATCTGCCAGTGCCTGGACTCTACCATGATATTGGAAACCAGAACGGTCAAAAGCAACAACAGTGATGCCTTTTTCCAGTGCGCGTTCAGCAACTAATTTACCAACAATTGCTGCTGCGTCTTTGTTTCCAGTAAACTTAACTTGTTCATTGATAGCTTTTTCTGTAGTAGAAGCTGCAACCAATGTTTCAGAACCGTTTGGTGCGATAACCTGCGCATAAATATGGCGTGGAGTACGATGTACCACCAGGCGAGTCGCACCCAATTCTTGGATCTTACGGCGTGCGCGGGTCGCACGACGGATACGAGCTGCTTTCTTATCCATAGTGTTACCTTACTTCTTCTTAGCCTCTTTGGTACGCACGATTTCATCGGCGTAACGAACACCTTTACCTTTGTAAGGTTCAGGACGACGGTAAGCACGCAGTTCTGCTGCAACTTGACCAATCACTTGCTTATCCGCACCTTTCAGTACGATTTCAGTTTGTGTTGGGCATTCAGCAGTAATGCCTGCTGGCAGTGCGTGTTCAACCGGATGCGAGAAACCTAAAGACAAGCTTACAGCATTGCCTTTGATTGCTGCACGGTAACCAACACCGACCAGTTGAAGCTTTTTAGTGAAGCCTTCGGTAACACCAACAACCATTGCGTTACACAGTGAACGAGTAGTACCCGCTTGTGCCCATGCATCATCAAAACCTTCGCGTGGTGCGAAAGTCAGTTGATTGTCTTCGCTTTTAACTTCAACTGCATTATGGATAGTACGAGTAAGCTCGCCGTTTTTACCCTTAATCGAAATAACCTGACCGTTGAGTTTTACCTCTACGCCGGCAGGAATGACGACGGGTGCTTTTGCCACACGAGACATTCTTTCCTCCCGAATTAAGCTACGTAGCAGAGAATCTCGCCACCAAGACCAGCTTGGCGAGCTGCACGATCAGTCATGACACCTTTAGAGGTAGAAACAACAGCGATACCTAAACCAGCCATAACTTGTGGCAGCTCATCTTTTTTCTTATAGATGCGCAGACTTGGGCGGCTTACACGCTGAATGCTTTCTACAACAGCCTTACCTTGGAAATAACGTAAAGTCAGTTCCAGTTCTGGCTTGATGTCGCCTTCAATTTTAAAATCTTCAATATAACCTTCTTCCTTCAGCACTTTGGCAATTGCCACTTTCAGCTTGGAGGAAGGCATGGTGACCGCAACTTTGTTCGCGGCCTGACCGTTACGGATACGGGTCAGCATATCCGCGATGGGATCTTGCATGCTCATCTGTCTTTACTCCCGTGATTCAAATGGAATTACCAACTTGCCTTTTTAAGGCCCGGGATTTCACCGCGCATAGCGGCTTCACGGACTTTAATACGGCTCAGACCAAACTTCCGCAGGAAACCGTGCGGACGCCCTGTTTGACGGCAGCGATTACGCTGACGAGAAGGACTTGAATCACGTGGCAGTGTTTGCAGCTTGAGAACAGCGTCCCAGCGATCTTCATCAGATGCTTTAACATCAGAGATGATAGCTTTCAGTTCTACGCGTTTTGCGAAGAATTTCTCAGCTAATTTAGCACGTTTAACATCACGCGCTTTCATAGATTTCTTAGCCATGAGTACCCTGCCTTACTTGCGGAACGGGAAGTTGAACGCTGCTAACAGTGCGCGACCTTCGTCATCTGATTTCGCAGTAGTGGTGATAGTAATATCTAAACCACGTACGCGATCCACTTTATCGTAATCGATTTCAGGGAAGATGATTTGTTCACGAACACCCATGCTGTAGTTACCGCGACCATCGAAAGACTTAGCGGACAAGCCACGGAAGTCACGAATACGTGGTACAGCAATAGAAATCAGACGCTCAAGGAACTCCCACATGCGTTCGCCACGCAGGGTTACTTTACAGCCGATTGGATAGCCCTGACGGATTTTGAAGCCTGCAACAGATTTGCGTGCTTTGGTGATCAAAGGTTTTTGACCTGAGATCGCTGTTAAATCAGCTGCTGCGTTATCCAGCAGTTTTTTATCAGCAATCGCTTCACCAACACCCATATTCAGGGTGATCTTCTCGACCCGAGGGACTTGCATGACAGAAGTGTAGCTAAACTCAGTCATGAGTTTATTAACTACTTCGTCTTTATAGTAATCATGCAGTTTCGCCATCGTATACTCCAAAAATTACTTGATAGTTTCACTGTTAGATTTGAAGAAACGGACTTTTTTGCCGTCTTCGAATCTAAAGCCTACACGGTCAGCCTTACCAGTTGCCGCGTTAAAGATTGCAACGTTAGAAACTTGAATAGCCGCTTCTTTTTCAACGATGCCACCTGGTTGGTTCAGAGCCGGTACAGGCTTCTGATGTTTTTTAACCAGATTGATACCTTCAACGATAACTTTACTAGAAGAAATAACCTGCTTTACTTTACCGCGCTTACCTTTGTCTTTCCCAGTTAGCACGATAACTTCGTCATCACGACGGATTTTCGCTGCCATAGTTTCGCTCCTTAGAGTACTTCAGGTGCCAGAGAGATAATTTTCATAAACTTCTCATTACGAAGTTCACGAGTTACCGGCCCAAAAATACGCGTACCGATTACTTGCTCGCTGTTATTATTTAATAACACACAAGCATTACCATCGAAGCGAATGACAGAACCGTCAGGGCGACGTACACCCTTCTTGGTGCGCACCACTACCGCTTTCAGGACATCACCCTTTTTAACTTTACCGCGTGGAATTGCTTCTTTAACAGTAATTTTAATGATGTCGCCTACATGTGCATAGCGACGGTGCGAGCCACCTAGAACCTTG
The DNA here is from genome assembly GCF_053098325.1 of Providencia sp. PROV_01. Lineage (NCBI taxonomy): Bacteria > Pseudomonadati > Pseudomonadota > Gammaproteobacteria > Enterobacterales > Morganellaceae > Providencia > Providencia sp. PROV_01. The sequence continues at coordinate 200,858 of NZ_JBRFKD010000002.1, forward strand.
ATACACATTACGCGACGTGCACCGGAGTTGTCGGCCACGTTCAGCATAGTCTGTTCTTGGATCATTTTAGTGCTCCGCTAAATGTCAACTACTACTGAGCCACCTCATTATGAAGAGGCCGTTCAAATATACCCATACTACGAGGGCGCGGCATTATAACACCACATCATCGTGTTGGACAGAAAAAAATAAACGGCTCAATCAAAAAGAGCCGTTTATTCATCAAGAAAAGTTATTCTATTACAGAACAGCTTTTTCTACAACGCGAACTAAGGCCCAAGACTTAGTCTTAGACAGTGGACGAGTTTGGCGGATTTCTACCACGTCACCAATTCCACATTCATTGTTCTCGTCATGTACGTGCAATTTAGTCGTACGACGGATGAATTTACCATACAGAGGGTGTTTCACCATACGCTCGATAGCAACAACAATAGATTTCTCCATTTTATCGCTAACTACACGACCTTGCAGAGTACGGATTTTATCGCTCATTACGCACCTGCCTTCTCAGTCAGTAAAGTCTTCACACGTGCGATATCGCGACGCACTTGTTTCAACAGATGAGACTGTTGCAGCTGACCACTTGCAGCCTGCATACGTAAATTAAATTGTTCACGTAACAGGTTCAAAAGTTCAGCATTCAGCTCTTCAACGCTTTTTTCGCGCAGCTCTTGTGCTTTCATTACATCACCGTCTTAGTTACAAAGGTGGTTTTGATAGGCAGTTTCGCTGCTGCCAGAGAGAATGCCTCACGAGCCAGCTCTTCAGGCACACCGTCCATTTCGTACAGTACTTTACCAGGCTGGATTAAGGCAACCCAATATTCTACGTTACCTTTACCTTTACCCATACGAACTTCGAGTGGTTTCTCAGTGATTGGTTTGTCTGGGAACACACGGATCCAGATTTTACCTTGACGCTTAATAGCACGGGTCATAGCACGACGTGCCGCTTCGATCTGACGTGCAGTCAGACGACCACGGCCAACAGCTTTAAGACCGAAAGTGCCGAAGCTAACATCCGTACCTTGCGCTAGACCACGGTTGCGGCCTTTGTGCACCTTACGGAATTTTGTACGCTTTGGTTGTAACATCAGCGACTCTCCTTACTTGCGGCCTTTACGCTGCTGCTTTTTAGGTTGAGCAGCTGGTTTCTCAGCTTGTTCAACAGCAGCCATACCACCCAGAATCTCACCTTTGAAGATCCATACCTTAACGCCGAGAACACCGTAAGTGGTGTGCGCTTCTGAAGTGTTGTAATCGATATCAGCACGTAATGTGTGCAGTGGCACACGGCCTTCACGATACCACTCGGTACGAGCGATTTCAGCACCGCCTAAACGGCCACTGACTTCAACTTTAATACCTTTAGCGCCCAGACGCATTGCGTTCTGTACTGCACGCTTCATAGCACGACGGAACATAACACGACGTTCCAGCTGTGAAGAAATGCTGTCAGCAACTAATTTAGCGTCTAGTTCTGGTTTACGAACTTCGGCGATATTGATTTGCGCAGGAACACCAGCGATATCCGCTACTGTTTTACGCAGTTTTTCAACGTCTTCACCTTTCTTACCGATAACGATACCTGGGCGAGCAGTGTGAATAGTCACACGGATGCTTTTCGCAGGACGTTCGATAACGATGCGAGAGATTGACGCTTTTGCCAATTCTTTATTCAAGTACTGGCGTACTTTAAAATCGCTGTCTAGGTTGTCAGCGAATTCATTGGTGTTCGCATACCAAGTAGAGTTCCAAGGTTTGACAATACCCAGGCGAATACCATTAGGATGTACTTTCTGACCCATTGCTAGTCTCCAGAGTCTCAGCGATCGGACACAACCACAGTAATGTGGCTGGTGCGCTTAAGAATACGATCTGCACGGCCTTTCGCACGCGGCATGATGCGTTTCATGGTTGGACCTTCGTCTACGAAAATTTTCGCAACTTTCAGGTCATCAATGTCAGCGCCATCGTTTTGCTCTGCGTTAGCAATTGCAGATTCAAGTACTTTCTTCACTAAACCAGCAGCTTTCTTGTTGGTGTAGGTCAGAATTTCCAGAGCTTGCGACACTTTCTTACCGCGAATCAGGTCGGCAACTAAGCGAACCTTCTGGGCAGAAGAACGAGCGTGGCGATGCATAGCTAAAGTTTCCATCTCTTCCTCCTATCCTTAACGTTTCTTAGCTTTCTTATCTGCCGCGTGGCCGCGATAAGTGCGAGTCGGTGCGAATTCACCCAGTTTGTGACCAACCATTTCGTCGGTTACGAAAACTGGAACATGCTGACGACCATTATGGACAGCGATGGTCAATCCGATCATATTAGGAAAGATCGTTGAACGACGGGACCAAGTCTTAAGAGGCTTCTTGTCTCCGCTTTCCACCGCTTTCTCTACCTTCTTCAGCAAGTGCAGGTCAATAAAAGGACCTTTCTTGAGAGAACGTGGCATGGTTTATCCTCTAATTATTTTTTAGAACGATGACGTACGATGAATTGATCAGTACGCTTGTTGCTACGAGTTTTCTTACCTTTGGTTTGAACGCCCCATGGTGTTACTGGGTGTTTACCAAAGTTACGGCCTTCACCACCACCATGTGGATGGTCAACTGGGTTCATCGCAGTACCGCGAACGGTAGGACGAATACCACGCCAGCGGCTAGCACCAGCTTTACCGAGAACACGTAACATATGTTCAGCGTTACCAACTTCACCAAGAGTTGCACGGCAATCAGCTAAAACTTTACGCATTTCACCAGAACGTAAACGTAATGAGACATAAGCGCCATCACGAGCAACGATTTGAGCGTAAGTACCTGCTGAACGCGCTAACTGTCCACCTTTACCTGGTTTCAGTTCGATATTATGAACTGTAGAACCAACAGGGATATTGCGCATCGGCAGTGCATTACCAGCTTTGATTGCTGAATCAACACCAGATTGAATCTGGTCACCAGCTTTCAAGCCTTTTGGTGCAAGAATATAACGACGTTCACCGTCTTTATATAGAACCAGTGCAATGTTCGCAGAACGATTTGGATCATATTCCAAACGCTCAACAACTGCAGGAATACCATCTTTGTTGCGTTTAAAGTCAACTAAACGATAATGCTGCTTATGGCCACCACCGATGTGACGGGTAGTGATACGGCCATTGTTGTTACGACCACCGGATTTGCTGTTTTTTTCTAACAGCGGAGCATAAGGCTTACCCTTATGCAGCTCAGGGTTAACCACTTTAACTACGTGGCGACGGCCCGGAGACGTAGGTTTACATTTAACAACTGCCATTGTTCTTTACTCCTCCGACTTACTCAGCACCGCTAATGAAGTCCAAATTTTGGCCTTCTTTCAGCGTGACGTAAGCTTTTTTCCAGTCGCTACGACGACCGAAACGCTGACCGTGGCGTTTAGTTTTGCCTTTAACCAGCAAAGTGTTAACACCTTCAACTTCGACTTCAAACAGTTTCTGTACAGCAGCTTTGATTTCTGCTTTAGTCGCGTCTTTCGCAACTTTGAGAACGATGGTATTGCTTTTTTCCATCGCTGTAGAAGCTTTTTCAGATACATGCGGCGCGCGCAGTACTTTCAGCAGACGTTCTTCACGGATCATGCCAGCATCTCCTCAACTTGCTTCACAGCATCAGCAGTCATAACCACTTTGTCGAAGGCGATCAGGCTAACTGGGTCAATACCTGCTGCATCACGAACGTCAACCTTATACAGGTTACGTGCTGCTAAAAACAGATTTTCATCTAATTCAGCAGTGATGATCAGAACATCTTCCAGAGCCATATCTTTCAGTTTCTGTGCCAGCAACTTAGTTTTAGGTGCTTCAACAGAGAACTTCTCGACAACGATCAGACGATCTTGACGTACCAACTCAGAGAGGATGCTTTTTAAAGCACCACGGTACATCTTCTTATTAACTTTTTGACTGTGGTCCTGTGGTTTAGCTGCGAAGCTAACACCACCAGAGCGCCAAATTGGGCTCTTTACTGAACCAGAACGTGCACGGCCAGTACCTTTTTGACGCCATGGTTTTTTACCTGAACCAGAAACTTCAGCACGAGTTTTCTGAGCACGAGTACCTTGACGAGCACCAGCTGCATACGCAACAACTACTTGGTGAACAAGCGCTTCATTGAAATCACGCCCGAAGGTAGTTTCGGAAACAGTCAGCGCGCTTTGCGCGTCTTTCATTACCAATTCCATTCCTATCTCCTCGACGTTAAGCCTTGACAGCCGGTTTTACGATCAGGTTGCTACCAGTTGCTCCTGGAACAGCACCTTTGACCAGCAGCAGGTTGCGCTCAGCGTCAACACGTACTACATCTAAGCTTTGAACAGTTACACGTTCATTACCCAGTTGGCCTGCCATTTTCTTGCCTTTAAACACTTTGCCCGGAGTCTGGTTTTGACCGATAGAACCCGGAACACGGTGAGACAAGGAGTTACCGTGAGTAGCATCTTGAGTACGGAAATTCCAGCGCTTAACTGTGCCGGCAAAACCTTTACCTTTAGATGTACCAGTAACGTCGACTTTTTTAACGTCAGCGAAAATTTCAACGCTAATGCTTTGACCTACTGTGTATTCTGCACTGTCTTCAATACGGAATTCACGTAGGATACGGCCAGCTTCGACGCCAGCTTTAGCGAAATGACCTGCTTCAGGCTTAGTTACACGGTTAGCTTTTTTGCTCCCGGTAGTAACCTGAATTGCATTATAACCGTCAGTTTCTGCAGTTTTAACCTGAGTAACACGGTTATTTTCAATTTCGATAACAGTTACAGGTATAGAAACGCCATCTTCAGTGAAGATACGAGTCATACCGACTTTCTTACCGACTAAACCTTTCATTGTTTCAACCTCTCAATCGTTCGACGACCTGATTAACCCAGGCTGATCTGCACGTCAACGCCGGCAGCCAGGTCCAGACGCATCAGAGCATCAACGGTCTTTTCGGTTGGCTCAACGATGTCAACCAGACGCTTGTGAGTGCGAATTTCGTACTGATCACGCGCATCTTTGTTAACGTGCGGAGAAATCAGAACGGTAAAACGCTCTTTACGTGTCGGCAGCGGGATAGGACCACGAACTTGCGCACCAGTGCGCTTAGCAGTCTCTACGATTTCCGCAGTTGATTGATCGATTAAACGATGATCAAAAGCTTTCAGGCGGATACGGATTCTTTGGTTCTGCATGAGACCAGAGCTCCAACTATTTTATAAACGTAAATGATTACTCCTCGTACCCATTTCGATTGATGGGAGAGTGTAATCGTTCTTGATGTAACTTCCAAATCGGAAGTATTGTCTAAATGAGCAACAAATCGTTGACTCAATACTGAGATTTCAGTCCTAAAATATAGGGCTTACTCATCAGTAAGCCCGCGCATTATACGTAAATTATAGGGAAACACAAGTAATCGAGGAAAATATGTGCATTTTTTTTGAAGAGACTCATCAAAAAGCCTCTCAGACTTAGGAAGTGAAGTGACTGAGAGGCTTTTAATACAAGTTTACTTAGCAAATAGCTATGTAAATACTAAATTACTCTTCTCTAACTTGCGCTTGAAGATAGTTTTGAATTCCTAAGCGAGTAATTAGTTCTAATTGCGTTTCTATCCAATCAATATGGTTTTCTTCATCTGCTAAGATTTCAATCATCAGGTCTCGACTAACGTAGTCATGAACCGAATCTGCGTATTTAATAGCTTCTTTTAGGTTTTTCGCCCCATCGATTTCAAGCTGCAAATCTGACTTCAGCATTTCTTCAACATCTTCGCCAATATTTAACTTACCAAGATCTTGTAGGTTAGGAATACCTTCGAGAAAAAGAATTCGCTCTATATATTTGTCCGCGTGCTTCATTTCATCAATTGATTCGTGATATTCCATCTCATTGAGGCGTGTAAGTCCCCAATTTTTAAACATACGAGCATGCAAAAAATATTGGTTGATTGCAACTAACTCATTGCCCAGTAGTTTATTTAGGTGGGCTATCATTTTTTTATCACCTTTCATTGCTACCCTCCATCGCTTCCAGTCTTTTAAGTGTAGTACTGAAATTGATGTTAGTGTAATTTTTACGCAATGTATTTAAACCAAAAGTGATAAATTTGGTGGGAATAATTTGAATGGTATAAGATACTATGCAACCTCAGCGGCACACGCATCCTCAAAAATCATTTGCTCTTCATATAAAATCGCCTTTGTCTGCCTAATGCATTTCCCGCATTCTAAGCCTACAGGCAAAATTTGTCGTAGCCCTTTCAGTGAGGTTACTTGATACTTTCTTGCAGCATTTCTGATTTGTTTATCAGTAATCGCTTCACAAAGACAAATGTACATGGTGCTTACCTGTATAAATCACATACAGATAGTTTAAATAAAAATGATTTGCATTTCAATTATCATTCAAAATGATTTACAAAGATCATTTGTTACAAATAAGTTTGTTACACGAACAATTTAAATCAAAAGAATAGATTACGGACAAGATAAGTAATTTTGTTTATGACAACAAAAAAGGGCACCTAATAAGGTGCCCTTTTTAAAACTAAATGAAGCTATGTATTATGCAATAATTTTTGCAACAACACCCGCACCTACAGTACGGCCACCTTCACGGATTGCGAAACGTAAACCGTCGTCCATCGCGATTGGGTGGATCAGGGTAACGATCATGTTGATG
>NZ_JBRFKD010000002.1:207656-208714 GCF_053098325.1 Providencia sp. PROV_01
TTATCACCTGGCATTACCATCTCTACGCCTTCTGGCAGTTCGATAGTACCGGTTACGTCAGTTGTACGGAAGTAGAACTGTGGACGGTAACCTTTGAAGAATGGAGTGTGACGACCACCTTCATCTTTGCTCAGAATATAAACTTCTGATTCGAATTTAGTGTGTGGCTTGATTGAACCTGGTTTTGCCAGTACTTGACCACGTTGAATTTCTTCACGTTTAGTACCACGCAGCAGAACACCTACGTTCTCACCCGCACGACCTTCGTCCAGCAGTTTACGGAACATTTCAACGCCAGTACAAGTTGTTTTAACCGTGTCTTGAATACCAACGATTTCAACTTCTTCACCAACTTTGATGATACCACGCTCAACACGGCCTGTTACTACTGTACCACGACCTGAGATTGAGAATACGTCTTCGATTGGCAGCAGGAATGGCTTGTCAATTGCACGCTCTGGCTCTGGAATGTAAGTATCCAGGTGCCTGCTAATTCAACAATTTTCGCTTCCCACTCTGGGTTGCCTTCCAGCGCTTTCAGAGCTGAACCACGAACAACTGGAGTGTCGTCGCCTGGGAAATCGTATTGAGACAGAAGTTCACGAACTTCCATTTCAACTAATTCTAACAGCTCTTCGTCGTCTACCATGTCACATTTGTTCAGGAACACGATGATGTAAGGAACACCCGACCTAACAGGATGTGCTCACGAGTTTGTGGCATTGGGCCATCAGTCGCAGCAACAACCAGGATTGCACCGTCCATCTGTGCAGCACCAGTGATCATGTTTTTAACATAGTCGGCGTGTCCTGGGCAGTCTACGTGTGCGTAGTGGCGAGTTGGAGTATCGTATTCTACGTGTGAAGTAGAGATAGTGATACCACGCGCTTTTTCTTCTGGTGCGTTATCGATTTGGTCGAATGCACGAGCAGAACCGCCGTAAGTTTTAGCCAGAACAGTAGTGATAGCTGCTGTCAGAGTAGTTTTACCGTGGTCAACGTGGCCGATAGTACCAACGTTAACGTGCGGTTTTGAACGTTCAAATTTTTCTTTAGACA
>NZ_JBRFKD010000002.1:208814-213178 GCF_053098325.1 Providencia sp. PROV_01
TTAGATTGTCCCTCTAAGACACGGAATCGGTGGTTAAACCACATCAACCAAGCAAGAATTTATTTCGCTTGTTTTTTTCAGGAGACAAATCAGGGAGATTAGTGAGAACATAAGGGAAGTGGTGCTGATAGGCAGATTCGAACTGCCGACCTCACCCTTACCAAGGGTGTGCTCTACCAACTGAGCCATATCAGCACATCTTGGAGCGGGCAGCGGGAATCGAACCCGCATCATCAGCTTGGAAGGCTGAGGTAATAGCCATTATACGATGCCCGCAATGAACTCGGCTACCTGAGTTATCAGCTGTTAAACTGTTCCTCAAAATTTTCTCTTAAGAAAATTTCTTGGAGATGGTGGTGGGAGAAGGATTCGAACCTTCGAAGTCTGTGACGGCAGATTTACAGTCTGCTCCCTTTGGCCGCTTGGGTATCCCACCTATCCAAATTGTTAATGGTGCCGGCACCAAGAGTCGAACTCGGGACCTACTGATTACAAGTCAGTTGCTCTACCAACTGAGCTATGCCGGCATCAAGTGCTGCGCATTCTAGGTAGAGTCGGCGCAGGTTGCAACAAAAAAATTAATTTTTTTGTTTGTTCGCTCACATTTTGTTCGCTTTTGGGCTTTTTGTTGATTTTTTAACTATTTTAAGCTTAAAACATCAACAGCAGCTGTTAACTATAGTCCATTATCATTTGGTCAGTAAAGGGAGAAAGAGGCTTAAAATTTTTAAAATTATTATTTTTTATTCGATATCACAATTTTAGCCTCTCATTTTTAGGTGTTTTTTTCATCACTCAGTATCATTTTTTCTGCCTACATCAAAAAAAACTCATAAAAAATAGAAAAAAACCTACGCCTCCCCACTTTCACTCGCTATGATGCTAGCAAATTTTATGGATACGGGTGTTTAGGCAACCTGTCCAACCTGCATAAAATAGGCAGATGTTGGTTTATGAAAAAGAAAGAAAATTTTATTACTACGCCATACTTAGAGTTTGATAGAGAACACTGGGCAACGTTACGTGATTCAGTTCCACTTACATTAACATCGAGTGAACTTCTAGAGTTAAAAGGGATTAACGAAGAACTCTCTATGGAAGATGTTATAGAGATTTATCTACCTTTATCGCGTTTATTGAATTTTTATATCAGCTCAAACTTGCGTCGTCAGGCTGTCCTAGAGCAATTCCTTGGAACTAATGGCGCAAAAGTGCCTTATATTATTGGTATAGCAGGTAGTGTAGCTGTTGGTAAGAGTACAACTGCACGTTTACTACAAGCACTACTCACTCGTTGGCCAGAACACCGTAAAGTTGACTTGATTACAACTGATGGTTTCTTACATCCTAATCAAGTATTAAAAGATAGGAATATCATGAAGAAAAAAGGGTTTCCGCAATCTTATGATATGCGAAAACTCGTTAACTTCGTGTCGCAAATAAAGTCAGGTGCACGTAACGTTAAGGCTCCTGTTTATTCACATTTAACGTATGATATCGTTCCTGACCAAGAACAAATCATTGATCAACCTGATATTTTAATACTTGAAGGGCTGAATGTCTTACAAAGTGATATGGATTACCCGCAAGATCCTCATCATGTCTTTGTATCTGATTTTGTTGATTTTTCCATTTATGTCGATGCTGCACCTGAATTATTAAAACAATGGTATATCGGTCGGTTTCTTAAATTTAGGCAAGGTGCATTCTCAGATCCTGATTCTTATTTCCATAGCTACTCTAAATTAAGTGAAGATGAAGCTATTAATATTGCAGGGTCTATTTGGGATGAAATTAATGGATTAAATCTTGAAGAAAATATATTACCAACGAAGGAAAGAGCCAGTTTAATTATGACTAAAGGTGAGAACCATACTATTCAGAGTGTTAGATTAAGAAAATAATTATTTATATTGGCCGGCTTATCTCCGGCCAATAATATATCACTCGTTTAGCCTTAAGGATATTTCCCCTCCAATATAGGGAATTATTTCTCCATTATTCTTTTGTAGTAATAATGCACCTTGATCATTAACGCCACGCTCAATACCTGATATTACATCATTACCTATCAATAACTTAACATGCCTGTTCAGAAAATTATCTAGTTTAAACCATCGCTCTAAAAATGGTTTTAGTCCTTCGTGTTCAAATATAACTAAAGATTCTCTTAATGACTTAATAATATTAGCAGATAATTCATTACGCTCTATATTTTCAACCTCATCTCTTAGTGATGACCATTCTTGTGTTATTGATTTTGAACTTTCAATATTGTTATTATTCATTCCAATGTTAATACCAACACCAATAATAATATGAGCTGCATCTCCTGTTTTACCAGTTAATTCAACAAGAATTCCTGCAAGTTTTTTATCATTCATATACAGGTCATTAGGCCACTTTACTTTCACTTTTTCTTGACTAATTCTATTTAAAACTTCAGCAATTACGATGCCCACAACCAGACTTAGTCCCACTGCTGCTGCGGGGCCTTGTTCTAATCTCCAATACATTGAAAGATATAGATTACAACCAAATGGAGATATCCACTGACGCCCTCTTCTACCACGTCCAGCACTTTGATATTCGGCTAAGCAAGTATCTCCTGATTTAAGCTCAGCAATACGCTCTAACATATATTGGTTTGTTGAATCGATCACTGGCTCAACAATAATATTCACATCATCAATTTGCTTTTTAATGGCTTCTTCACTTAATAAATTGATTTGATATGGAAGCTTATAGCCTTTGCCAGCTATTGTTTCTATATTTAATCCCCAAGAGCGCAATGTTTTGATATGTTTATTAATTGCAGATCTTGTCATTCCTAATTGTTCACCGAGTTGCTCCCCCGAATGGACCTGAGCATCAGCTAAGATATCAATTAGCTGTAAAGGAATATTAGTTTCTTTCATCGAATATAATCCATTGCATTAACTTCTCCCACTCGACCGATAAACCTTACTTCTGGCTCTAAAATAATATCAAAGCGCTTTGCTACCGTTTGGCTCACATATTTCGCCAAGTTAGCAATATCTTGCCCTGTTGCGTGCTGTTTATTAATTAATACCAACGCCTGTTGGGTGTGAACAGCTGCGCCACCTATTTGATGACCTTTTAAACCGCACTGGTCAATTAACCAACCTGCGGCTAATTTAACACTACCATCTGCTTGTTCATATTGAGGGCAATTAGGATAAGCTATTTTTATGGCCTGTGCCTTTTCTGCTGAAATAACAGGATTTTTAAAGAAACTACCCGCATTGCCCGTTACTGTTGGGTCAGGTAATTTGCTTCTACGTGTTTGGCATACCGAATTAAATACTTGCTCTGGTGTTACTGTATTGGGATCAAGTTGAGCAAGATCTCCATACATAAGCTTAGGAACCCATTCTTTAGCTAATTTTAACCCAACACTGATGATGACATAGCCATATTGATACTCATGCTTAAAAATACTATCACGATAGCCAAATTGGCACTCTGAAGCTGTTAGTCGTATTACTCTGCCTGTTTCAAGGGAAAGCACATCAACATACTCACATATATCTTTCAGCTCTATACCATAAGCACCTATATTTTGAATGGGTGCAGAACCCACACAACCCGGGATTAATGCTAAATTTTCTGCACCACAAATACCTTTACTCAATAATGTTTCAAGTAATTGATGCCAATTTTCACCTGCTTGAGTATGAACATACCAATAACTGTTATCTTCTGTTATTTCTATTCCCTTAAGCTGATTAATAATTACAACACCTTCAAAGTCTGCAACAAATAGAACATTACTTCCCCCCCCTAATAATAATACTGGGAGTTGCTGATTTTTAGCCTCGACCCATTGTTGGAGTAAAGATTCTTGGTTATCCACAAAAACAATTGATAATGCTTTTGCTTGAATGCCAAAGCTATTAAATGATTTAAGTTCAGACGTTAGGTTCATTACAGCCTTCAGTACAAATAAAACTAGGATAGGATAAGTCTATCAGGCTGGATTAAGAGTGAATAGCAAGATTAGGAAAATAAGATAATTAGTGAGAATTGCGCTATTAATAGAATGCAAAAAGCCACCCAATGGGTGGCTTCTTTATATTTAAAACCTAGCAGTTCCCTACTCTCACATGGGGAGACCCCACACTACCATCGGCGCTACGGCGTTTCACTACTGAGTTCGGCATGGGGTCAGGTGGGACCACCGCGCTATTGCCGCTAGGTAAATTCTTTTTAAATGCCGATTATATGGTGCTGATACCCAGATTCGAACTGGGGACCTCACCCTTACCAAGGGTGTGCTCTACCAACTGAGCCATATCAGCAATATGGTGCGGTCAGTCAGTACTGACACAACCTTAAAATTG
>NZ_JBRFKD010000002.1:213278-312449 GCF_053098325.1 Providencia sp. PROV_01
CCCTTTTTTTCATATTTTTTTTCGTTCGCTCAGCTTTCCATCAAATTTAACTTAAATAGCTAGTTTTTGCAGCGTTTTGAACCCTTCGGCTTCGAGAACTGGTTGTAACCCTTTTACGTTGTCATCCATTAATAAGCAATATGCGAAGTTTTCCTCATCTGAATTGATGATTTCAGCTTGATTATTAATGAGCCAAATAGTTCTTCTGGCGATTGCAGAACCTGAATCAATGAATCGAGTTCCATCTGGTAGCACTTTTTCGAGTTCTTCTATTAATAAAGGAAAATGCGTGCAACCCAAAATAACGGTATCAGGCGGCTCTGGCATTCGAATCCATGGCCTAACAGTTTGAGCGACTTCATCGAGTGGTAAGGTTTCCCCATGTAACTTTCTTTCTGCGAGTTGAACTAATTCCGCAGAACCGAGGGAAATCACTTTACAGTCTGTAGCAAACCGTTCGATCAGCTCTTTGGTGTATTCACGGTTTACAGTGCCTTTCGTCGCCAATAAACCCACCACGCCATTACGCGTTAACTTAGTTGCGGGTTTAATGGCTGGAACAACCCCAACAACTGGGAACGTAAAATGTGCTCTCAAATTAGGGAGGCTGACCGTACTTGCGGTATTACACGCAATAATCACAATAGTTAAAGGATGCTTTGCAGCAATTGCATTTACGATTTGATAGACCCTATCAATAATAAACTCTTCACTTTTTTCACCATAAGGGAAGGCTTCATTGTCGAATGCATAGATATAGTGGGCATTCGGGATCATTTTTTTGACTTCACGATAGACAGATAACCCGCCCACTCCAGAGTCAAACACTAGAATGGTCGGGTGAACAGATAGGGTGTTATCAGAAGTTGTAGCTTCCAGTGAGGAAATATTCTCTTCCAGCGGTGCGATAACCATACGCGGTCTCATAGTCTTTATCGAACATATTAGCTATTTTACCACGAATTGTGAGATGTGAAGTGATTGGATACGCAGCTGTGAGATCCCAAAGGCTAACACCGCCTTGTTTTACACGTCTAGAAGGAAATTGGCTATAGTCATTATCATAGCGAGAGCCTATATATTGGTAGGTTAGCCCCATATCTACTTTATCAATAGCCCAATCTAGCTGGTATTTAACTTGCTGCTTAGCCCGTCGCTCAAGAACCTTATCCGTCTTTTTGTTACGAGGGTCAACATATTGATAGGTAACTTGGTGATGAAGGATACCTGTTTCGAACTCACCAACCCATTCAACACCTTTAATTTCAGCTTCGCCAATGTTCTCATAAGTGCTAGTCGGATAACCTGATTTATATGCAATCAGGTTATCAATATCATTATGGTATGCATTGACCTGCCAAAAAAGTGGTCCCGTTGTTCCTTCAACACCAATCTCCCACTGCTTACTTTCCTCGGGTTTCAAGTTCGGATTACCTAGCGTTGTTCCATATGCCGATGAAGAATACGCATATAATTGAGTTAGATTAGGTGCTTTATAAGCAGTTGCATATGAACCAACAAGTTTGTAACCTTCATGAAACTCCCAACTAAGGCCTGATTGCCATGTTGTATGCCAATTAAATTCAGAGTGATGGTCAGAACGTATAGCGGCCTCTGCAGTTACTGAATCAATAATTGCATATTGCCCTGTGAGGTATATCCCAGTGTTATTTAACGTTTGTTTTTCATTGATCATCGCGTAGCTGCTAGGCTCAATACTTTGGCGTTGATAATCAATCCCCGCACTAATATTACCTTTATCTAATAGGTAACTATTACCCCATTGAATATTGTACTGCTTAGACTCATCAAGATTTGCAGATTCACTATATTGCCCTTTTCTAGGATCAAAATTGTAATCTTTTGAATAACCATAGCTTCCCATCAATGATGATGAATATTTTCCTTGATGATATTTCAAACCTGTTTCATAAGTACGGCTATAAAGCTTACGCGTATCAACACTAACTCCCGCATATTCTGATACGTCATAACTCGTTCGATTGTCATAACCGTACGCCCTTGCATACGCTAAGATTTCTGAAGAAAATTGATGTTCAACACCTAACCACAATGACTTGCTCAAAAAGCCATCTTTATCATATTGTCTTGGGCTAACTTCTTTTGGTGCTAAATCAAAACCTTTGGTATGCGTATAAGCCGCAGCGGCAGTTACCGTTGTATTTTCACCAATCTTTTGCTGAGTCGAACCGTTATAGTTTTGATAACTATGCGAACCAATACCCGCATTCAATGTTGTGCCATCGTTATCACGGCGAGTGATAATATTCACCACACCACCTACCGCATCTGAACCATAAACCGCAGAGCGGGCGCCGCGAATATATTCGATACGTTGTACCAGTGAGATAGGAATTTGGCTCATATCAGAAGAGCCAGAAATACCCGCTTGATTCAAACGAACACCATCAATCAGCACTAAAACGTGACGTGATTCTGTGCCTCGTATAAATAGAGAGCTTTGTTGACCCATTCCCCCGTTTTGCGCAATATCCACTCCCGGCAGGCGCCTTAATACATCTATCACGGTATTGGATTGCCAATGATCGATATCTTCACGAGTGACCACCGTCACTGGCGCTAATATAGAAGAGATGGGTTGTTCAAAGCGGTTCGCGGACACAACCACTTGATCAGTTTTATTATTTGCACTTGCCAAAGAAGAAGTAGCGCACAATACAGCCAGCGCAGCGGCCGATAACGGCAGCGACTTTTTATTATTCATTATGATTACACTCGGAAAATCAATTCAATTAATGTTCCGCGAGGTTGAATATAGATTCGCGCAGATATTCAACAAAGCGATTGGTAGCGTGGCAGGTATCGGACTTATAAAGTAACAAGTTGGGTTTCTATATATGAAATAAAAACGATATATAAAATGAAAATTCGACCTGTTATATCCCCTAAATAATTCAAGTGACATGTAGGCGGCAAGCGAAGATATCCCTAGGAGCATACTGAAGTATGTGACTAGGGTAGCTGAGCGATGCCAACACCCATGTAGCTTGAAGAATGACGGGGATACCTTAATTACCGTTGCGCGTCAGTCTTGGACTTACACCAAGTTCCCTAAACCACAGCCATTATCGTAAGTTGAATAGTTATGAGTGTCTACGGATGGATAATGAAAACTGGACATCTTCGCCGCATTCCCTACAATTTCGCTCCTGATACGAATTTATTACTGTTTTATGGAGCCAAACATGCCAAACACCTTGCACACTGACGACTACGAACAACAGCTCGTAGAAAAAACGGATCGCTTAAAGGCGATGATGGCTCCTTTTAACGCACCTGAACCTGAAATTTTTTCATCACCAAAGTCGCATTACCGGATGCGCGCTGAATTTCGCGTCTGGCACGATAATGACGATTTATTTCATATTATGTTTGATAAGGAAACTAAAGAAAGGGTCCGTGTTGACCAGTTCCCTGTCGCAAGTCAGTTAATTAATGACATGATGGCAGCGTTATTGCCGTTAATTAAGCAAAATGAATTACTGCGTCATAAATTATTTCAAATTGATTATTTATCAACGCTAAGTAATAAGCTGATTGTTTCGCTGCTTTACCATAAAAAACTCAGTGAAGAGTGGGTTGCTGAGGCAAAAGCCTTAAAAGCCGTTTTAGTTGAACAAGGCTTTGATGTGCAATTAATCGGCCGAGCGTCAAAAACAAAAATCATGTTAGACAATGATTATGTTGATGAAATATTACCGGTAATGGGTAAAAATATGGTGTATCGCCAAGTCGAAAATAGCTTTACGCAGCCTAATGCACAGGTCAATATCAAAATGTTGGAATGGGCAATTGGGGCAACACAGAATTCGACGGGGGATTTATTAGAACTTTACTGCGGAAATGGAAACTTTTCATTGGCATTAGCGCAAAACTTCGAACGCGTATTAGCCACTGAAATTGCAAAACCTTCCGTGGCTGCGGCTCAATATAATATCGAAGCCAATAATATTGAAAATGTACAAATTATTCGTATGTCTGCAGAGGATTTTACCCAAGCCATGCAAGGTGCTCGTGAATTTAGGCGCCTAGAGGGTATTTCTTTAGCAGACTACCAGTGCAATACCATTTTCGTTGACCCGCCTCGCAGTGGTTTAGATGCAGAAACAGTGAAGCTAGTTCAGGGTTATGACCATATCCTATATATTTCATGTAACCCAGAAACGCTATGCGATAACTTAGTTGAGCTGACTAAAACGCATAAAATAGAGAAATTAGCCTTATTCGACCAATTTCCGTATACCCATCATATGGAAAGTGGGGTATTACTGAGCCGCTATTAGTTGGCTGAAAACTCGGTTATTAAAAGCAAAAACGCCGCATTTTACTGCGGCGCCTTATTAATAGAAAAGTCGTCTAAACTTAGTTTTCGACTTCTTGCTCAAGTGCCAGCTCCGCTTTTTCTTTCTTACGTGCTTTCCAGCTTGAGTACATCCACAATGCGATAATGACAATAAAGGTTGCTGGGATAAAGTTAGAGCCTATTTCAGGGTTTTGAACGCGTAAAATCGCGGCATAACCAAATAGGCCAATAAAAAAACTACCAGCAACAAATTTTGGCAACCCCATCGGCATGGCTTGATGTAAATAGCGCTGGTGTAAACAATACGCAGCCAATATTAGGGTTAAAATTGGAAAAAATGAAAAGTCGACCAACGAGTTAAACAGCGTTGAAAACGTCCCATGGGTTGCAAGGCCAATCACAAAGGCTAGCAATAATGTGCTTCTTTCATAACTTTTTTGATCCGTCATTGATTCTCCTTATTATTTAGTAAGGTCTGGGTCAGTTTGATTTTGTTTTTCCTGTTCCCGGCGGTACCAGTAATAGGCGCCTTTCGCGATCATTCTTAACTGTAATACCAGCCGTTCTTCGAGATTCCTGCGTTTTTCTTCATCAATGTCTAGCGCTTCCGCTCCTGCGCTAAAGACAATCGTTACCATGGCCTCGGCTTGCATTTCAGTAAAATGGCGAGGCATACGGCTTTCAAGTTCAAGGTAATCGGCCAATTCCGCAATAAAATGTTGAATTTCCCGAGCGACCGCTGCACGAAACTCCGCAGATGTTCCCGAACGCTCCCGCAATAATAACCTAAAGGCATTAGGGTTATTACCAATAAACTCCATAAAAGTTGAGACTGATGTACGGATCACACTCCCGCCTTTTGCAATACGCTGTCTTGCTTGGCGCATTAGCTGGCGTAACATCAAGCCACTTTCGTCAACCATCGTCAGCCCAAGTTCATCAACGTCCTTGAAATGACGGTAAAATGAAGTCGGTGCAATCCCAGCTTCACGTGCAACTTCCCGTAAACTGAGGCTAGTAAAGCTCCGTTCAGCGCTTAATTGGCTAAATGCGGCTTCGACGAGTGAACGCCGAGTTTTTTCTTTTTGTTTTGCTCTAATGCCAATTGTGTTGCTCACGGTGATCCTAATTTCTTATCATGGAAGGTCAATGTAATAAGTATTACTCTTCGCCTAGCATACCTGAAAATAATTAAACTGTTTTGGAGAAAAAGCGACTATCGCTGCAATTTACTCATTTTCAGAATTTAACTTAGCCTTTTTTCAATTAGTTTTTTAACGCTGATATACTACCAACCTTTCACTAAACAATACTTCAGCAAACCCCTACTTTATGAACCCATGAATTATATTTAGGTATTTTTCTGAGGCTCTTGAACTAAAATATTTTCTCCTAAGAATTTCAAATTGAGATAAGGCGACAAAACAAGCGAACTCCTGAAAGTATATATAAGTATGTGACTAGAGTAAGCGAATGTCGCCAACGTTGTATCGATTTGAAAGACAGCGAGGAAATTAGGTGAAATAACCAACTAATGATAACATCTTGTTGTCATTTTGTTTTAGAGCAGGTCTTACCTCATGCAACTTACCCATTTTGATGCAATAGTCATTGGTTCCGGTCCTGGTGGTGAAGGCGCCGCCATGGGGCTAGTGAAACAAGGAAAAAACGTTGCTGTTATAGAACGTTATAATAATGTCGGCGGAGGCTGTACCCACTGGGGAACCATTCCCTCAAAAGCCCTCCGTCATGCTGTTAGTCGTATTATCGAATTCAACCAAAACCCGCTTTATAGTGATAACTCCCGTAGCTTAAGCTCCTCTTTCTCCGAAATTCTACGACATGCTGAAACGGTAATTAGCCAACAAACACGCATGCGCCAAGGATTTTACGAACGTAATGGTTGCCAAATGTTTTCGGGTGAAGCCACCTTTATCGATGAACAACATATCAGTGTCCGCTACGCGGATGGAAGTTGTGATGTTTTAAGTGCAGATAAAATCGTCATTGCCACTGGCTCTCGTCCATACTGCCCTTCTGACGTTGATTTCAACCATTCTCGAATCTACAACAGTGATACTATTCTCAACCTAACCCATGAACCTCGCCATGTGATTATTTATGGTGCAGGTGTTATCGGCTGTGAATATGCATCTATTTTTCGTGGGTTAGGGGTTAAAGTTGACTTAATCAACACCCGTGATCATCTCTTGGCCTTTCTTGACCAAGAAATGTCAGATGCCTTGTCGTATCATTTTTGGAATAGTGGTGTTGTTATTCGCCATAATGAAGAATATGAAAAAATCGAAGGGGTTGAAGACGGCGTTATTGTTCACCTGAAGTCAGGTAAAAAAGTCAAGGCGGACTGTTTACTGTATGCGAACGGAAGAACCGGTAACACTGATAGCTTAGGCCTGGCTAATGTCGGGATCGAAGCAGATGGCCGCGGTTTAGTTAAAGTCAATAAAGCGTATCGCACCACTAATGAACATATTTATGCTGTTGGTGATGTCATTGGCTACCCAAGTTTGGCCTCTGCAGCTTATGACCAAGGCCGAATTGCAGCCCGAGCCATTGGGGGTAGTTTAGGTAATGCACATTTAGTGGAAGATATTCCAACAGGGATTTATACCATTCCTGAAATTAGTTCAGTTGGTAAAACAGAACAAGAACTGACCGCAATGAAAGTGCCTTATGAAGTTGGCCGGGCACAGTTTAAACATTTAGCACGTGCACAAATCGCAGGTATGAATGTCGGTAGTTTGAAAATATTATTCCATAGAGAAACATTACAGATATTAGGCATTCACTGTTTCGGTGAGAGAGCGGCTGAAATTATCCATATCGGCCAAGCTATCATGGAACAAAAAGGTGAAGGTAATACTATCGAATATTTCGTCAATACGACGTTCAATTACCCGACGATGGCGGAAGCTTTCCGTGTTGCAGCTTTAAATGGTTTAAATCGACTCTTTTAATTATTGAGTGATTAATGGTTGCCAATAATCTGGCAACCATCATCAACTAAAAAATAATATTGGTAGCTTAACCCTAAACCCTATTTTTATAATAGTTATCCATTGAGTTATAGATGGTCTCCGCTAATTGTTCATAGCGCCCACGTAACGGTGAACCCGGGCGATAAACTAATACGATAGTTCGTTTCGGTTCAGGTTCAATGCAATTTAAATAACATACCCCATCACGACAAACTTCATTTGGCACCGATAAATCAGGTAAAAGTGTAATTCCACTTCCTGCTGCCACCATATTTCTTAACGTTTCTAAGCTCGTTGCCCTGAAGTGTGTATCTTCTTTAGCACCCGCTTGGAAGCAAAAGCCCATTGCTTGGTCACGTAAACAGTGGCCATCTTCTAACATTAATAGTTTTTCACCTGACAATTCACTCATTTCAATCGTATCACGATCATGCCATGGGTGACTCTCATAGATAGCCAATTTCATGGGTTCTTCAAATAACGGTACAACAATGAAAGGGTCTGTTTCTTTTACTTCCGCAAGAATGGCACAATCTAATTTACCACTGTCTAACTGAGCTAATAATTGCTGAGTTTGCGCTTCATGCAAATAGATTTCTAATTTAGGGTGAGCTTGGTGCAATTGCGGAATAATATGAGGTAATAGATACGGCGCAACCGTTGGAATTAAACCAATATGTAATGGCCCTGACATGCTTTCCCCTTGGAGGGCTGCCATTTCTTGTAATACTTTAATTTCACGCAAAATAGTACGGGCTTGCTCAACCAATAACAAACCTTGTTGAGTAAAAAGAACTTTACGGCTAGTTCTTTCTAGCAACATCACGCCAAGTTCTTCTTCTAATTTACGAATTTGGCCACTAAGAGTAGGTTGGCTAACATGACAAGAATCCGCGGCACGTCTAAAGTGTTTATGTTCGGCGAGTGCGACGAGGTACTCTAAATCTCGAATATTCATATTTCTTTTCCTTTCGTGAATTCTCTGTCAAACCAAAGATAGATAATACCAATCACTATATCGATATTGTTTTGTTTTATCTATTGATAAATTGAAAAATAGGGGGAAAACCTCATTTTTTGAAGGATACACGCAATATAATGAAACAAAGTGTAATATTTAGAAATAAAATGTATCTCATTCCTGACTCTTCAACAGAGAGAATAGTTAATTAATGATTAAATTCATTTACCATTAGCATTTCAATATAACATTCCTAATAAAAGCATTAACCGTGTTTTTTTAGAATAAAATTTCAATAAATTACATCCTAACGTTGCCAAGTAAAATCCCAACATTCTCCTCAAAAAATATAGACTATTTGTGTCATTAATTCACATAATAGATAAAATCAACTTTATTTTAACATTTAGTGAATATCACTAAAATAACCAAATTATTAGAATTTAATATGTATTTAGTCACACTTCATCAGTTTTGAATTAATTAAAACATACAAATATTTATTATATTCATCTCAAACAAAAGAAACATTTTGTTATCTTTCCTTTCACTCTCTATTAAAGTTTGTAAGTTTTTATATAAAAGTAAATGTAAATTGCAGCTTAATTTTGTTAAATTTTATTTTAATCACTATTACAGATTGATAACAACAGAAAATCACTAGAGAATCCAACTATAAAAACTAACAGAAAACACAAATAATAAAACAAAACACTGCAAATTTCTTAATGCACAGTCTTATTAACCACCAAAATACAAATGGATAACTTTAAATTACAATGAGAGTAATTTTGTTTTCTTTATATTTTTAAACATTTCCTTTTTTAATTTTACACCTAAATAGTGTTTTTAAATTTATAATTCCCACATCAAAAACACCAAGGAATATCAGTTCATTATTATTATTCTTATTTAATCGCACACAAATCTAATTTAAACATACAGCAAGTTGATTAATCAAAAATCAATGACGGGATACTATTATGAAAAATTTATTAACAAAAACTCAAAAATTTGGCCTTCGTTCACTCTGTGTATTGTTACTCGCTACAACCGCATCTATTCATGCTTATGCAAGTAATGACCAACAAAATGGGGTTATTCATTTCTCTGGGGCAGTCGTATTTCCGTCTTGCTTTAATGAAGTGACCGACAATCATGTCACACTGAATTGCTTAAATAACCAATCTGATATGGTTGCCAGCAAAATAAACTTGAATGATGTTGCAAATACTCAAGGTTGGAAGGTAATCAATGAAGGTAGAGGAGAGTATTCATATAACTGGGTGAATGAAGAAAAACAACTCGGAATGCTAACCATTAAATATATTTAAAAACAAACGCGTTATGGGAATCGGGGTAGTCATACTACCCCCCATTTTTTCTTCTACAACTAATCACAGTTCTAATCGTTTTTTTGCTTCCACAATAGCACTTGCCACTTGCTTCTGAGATACCCCACCTTTTGCTAACCGCTTATCTAAACAAGATTGTAGCGATAAAATTTCATAGACATCCAACTGAATAGTGTCACTGAATTTTTGCAAATCACTGAGAGCCATTTCTTCTAAAGCTTTACCTTGCCCAATTGCTGCAACAACCGCTTCACCCACGATATGATGCGCTTCGCGGAATGGAACACCTTTAGCAACGAGGTAATCAGCAAGCTCAGTTGCATTGGCATAACCTTGCTTCGCCGCATCTTCACAACGACTACGGCGAATTTGAATACCATCAAGCACCAACGCAGCCATATGCATGCAATCTAACCAAGTATCTAATGCGTCGAATAACCCTTCTTTGTCTTCTTGCATATCTTTGTTATACGCAAGAGGCAATCCTTTAAGGGTCATCATCATACCTGTTAGCGCCCCTTGGACACGCCCACATTTTCCGCGGATTAATTCCAATGCATCTGGGTTTTTCTTTTGTGGCATTAATGATGAACCTGATGTCACTTTGTCTGATAACTCGACAAAACCAGCTTCACCACTATTAAAGAAAATTAAATCTTCAGCAAAGCGGGATAAATGAACCATACCAATACTTGCGTTGGATAATAGTTCAAGCACGTGGTCTCTATCTGAAACGGTATCTAAGCTATTACGCGTTGCCGAAGCAAAACCTAACCATGATGCCAGCTGCTCACGGTCGATATCATAAGCCGTGCCTGCTAATGCCCCGCATCCTAATGGGCTGACATCTAAGCGTTTTAGTGTATCTTTTAAACGGCTTTCATCACGCGCTAACATTTCACTGTAAGCTAAGCACCAATGTGCAAAAGTGACAGGCTGGGCACGTTGTAAATGCGTATAACCTGGCATCACGGCATCTTGATTATTTTCCGCAGTCAGCACTAGCGCTTTTTGTAGCTCTGTTACCGCTTCAAGTAGCAATGCAACTTGGTCTTTACACCACAGTTTTAAATCTGTTGCGACTTGGTCGTTACGGCTACGGCCTGTATGCAATTTTTTACCTAAATCACCGACTTTATCAATCAGTTGACCCTCAACCCAGCTATGAATATCTTCTGCGTCACTTTGCAGGATAATTTCAGGGTTATCTTGTACTTCTTTAAGTAAGGCATTTAGTGCTTGTTCTAAAGTTTGTTGTTCGCTATCAGACAATACACCAACTGTTACCAGTGATTTTGACCATGCGACTGAGCCGATAATATCTTGTTGCGCCAAGCGATAATCGAAACGCAGTGAATCATTAAACTGTTTAAACCGTTGATCTGCTTGCTGACTAAAACGTCCACCCCAAAGTGCCATAACTAATCCCTACCTGATTGATAAAATAAGTTTTTAACCCCGACAGCGGTCTTGGCTGCCGGGGGACTACTATTTGATTTATTTCGCTTTGTTTTGTTCTTTCAGCGCACGGATACGTGAAGATAGCGAGTAAAGACGAATAAACCCACCTGCATGACTGTGGTCATAAACTTCATCTTCACCGAATGTGGCAAACTCTTCTGAATACAAGCTCTTATCTGCTTTTTTCTGAATCGCAGTCACTTGCCCTTTATATAATTTCAGAACAACTTCACCTGTCACATCTTGTGCTAATGACTCCGCAGCAGCTTGTAATGAATGACGTAATGGTGCAAACCAGCGCCCGTCATAAACCACATATGACATTTCTAAACCGAGTTGCTCACGCCATTTGTAGCTGTCACGGTCAAGAACCAGTTGTTCAATACCACGTAGAGCAGCCATCATAATGGTGCCTCCCGGGGTTTCATAACAACCACGAGATTTCATACCGACTAAACGGTTTTCAACGATGTCGATACGACCCACTCCGTGTTTTGCACCTAAAGTATTTAATGTTTCTAAACAACCAAGTGGGGACAATGCTTGCCCATTCACCGAAACGACTTCGCCATGTTTAACACCAACGGTAACCAGTTCAGCTTCATCCGGTGCATCTTGCGGGTCGACAGTCCATACCCAACAATCTTGGTTTGCCGCATTCCATGTGCTTTCTAATACGCCACCTTCAGTAGAAATGTGCCATGCGTTTTCATCACGACTATAGATTTTTTCTAAGCTGGCTGTTGTTGGAATATTACGTTCTTTCAGGTAATCGAGCAGTGCTTCACGGGAACGTAAGTCCCACTCACGCCATGGTGCAACGACTTGTAACTGTGGTGCTAATGCCGTATAGGTGCTTTCGAAACGCACTTGGTCATTACCTTTACCTGTTGCGCCATGGGCAACAGCATCTGCCCCTACTTTTAAGGCAATTTCGACTTGCGCTTTAGCTATAATTGGGCGAGCCATTGACGTACCTAATAAATAGCTACCTTCATATAATGCACCTGTTTTTAATACAGGGTAAATATACTCTTTGATGAACTCTTCGCGTAAATCCACTACGTAGCATTCAGATGCACCTGATTGCAGGGCTTTTTTCTCAACGCCCACTAAATCTTCACGGTCTTGCCCCACATCCGCAACGAAGGCCACGACTTCGCAATCATCATAGTTTTCTTTTAGCCATGGAATAATTGCTGATGTATCCAGACCACCTGAATATGCTAATACAATCTTTTTAATGCCCTTTTTCATAACATACCTATCCGCTCAATTAATATTGTTATTCCATGGCTCATTTATGATGCCAAGATCCGTGTTCCGATTGCTGTTCCATTAAACAGTTCGGGAAGTTGTTCTGCATGACGCCAGCTTGCGATATCCACAGAACGTTGCAAGGCTGCCGCAGCGTCTAATGCTGCATTGACCTTCACAATCATTCCGTCAGTAATAATTCCCTGTTCAATTAACTTTTGCGCTTTTTGCGTCGTCATTTCATCAATTTTTTGGCCTTTACCATCCAAAATACCGCTCACATCGGACAATAAGACCAGATCTGCGTTTAATGCTTGGGCGATAGCGGTTGCGGCTTGGTCCGCATTCACGTTCATCAACTCACCTTTTGGTGTGATACCAATAGAGCTGATAATGGGTAAATAACCCGCCCCCAACAATAATTTCAATAATTTTGCATCACCAGGTTTAGCATTACCGACATGGCCTAATTCTTCGTTTAGTTGCGTCACCGTGGCACTTTGGCCATCACCGAGAGAAAGACCTACTGCCGAAAGTTGATACTTCGTTGCCCATGCCAATAATGTTTTATTCGCAGTGCCTGCTAATGCCCCCGTAATAATATCGATTTGGTCTGCTGGCGTGACTCGCAACCCTTGCTTTTTAACCACGGGTAATTGCAGTTTTTGCATCAATTCATCAACTAAACAACCACCACCATGCACAATCACCAATTCGCGTTGATGAGCTTGCCGATAGGTTTGGATAGCTGTAAATAATTTTTCAAGCGCTTCGATGCTATCAAGTAACACTCCGCCCAATTTAATCACTAAGGGTTGCATGGGGTTAATCCTTCTTAAAGTAAAGACTGAGTTTCAGCAAAACCAAAACGAATATTCATGCACTGAACGGCTTGTGCTGCTGCACCTTTAAGTAGGTTATCTTCTGTACCCACTAAAATCAGGTGTTCACCTTTCAATACATAGCCAATATCACAAAACGGCGTACCGACTACCGATTTCAATGCAGGAACACCTTTTTCATATAACCGCACTAATGGTTTATTTTGATAGGCATCTTTAAACGTTTGTGTGATTTTTTCTGCCGTCACACCCGTTTTTACTTTGCAAGTAATCGTTGCCAGAATGCCTCGAGAGAAATTACCCAAATGCGGTGTAAAAATAACCTCTCTCCCTAAATGAGTCGCGATTTCTGGCTGGTGACGATGCGTAAAGAGGCCATAAGGTTGCAAACTCACCTCACAAAAGCTGTTGGTCATTGAGGCTTTACGGCCTGCACCGGAAACACCGCTAGTGGCATTAATGACTGGCCACATAGCTTCATCCAGTAAATCTGCTTCAATCAATGGCTTAAGTGCTAATTGGGAAACCGTTGGGTAACACCCTGGTACTGCAATCAATTGTGCTTGATGAATTTTATCAGCCTGCCATTCTGCTAAACCGTAAACTGCTTGCATTAGCCA
This sequence comes from Providencia sp. PROV_01, assembly GCF_053098325.1. Taxonomy (NCBI): domain Bacteria; kingdom Pseudomonadati; phylum Pseudomonadota; class Gammaproteobacteria; order Enterobacterales; family Morganellaceae; genus Providencia; species Providencia sp. PROV_01. Next base: position 227,119 of record NZ_JBRFKD010000002.1, read on the forward strand.
TTCAGTATTTGTATGTTCAAAGCCATAGTATTGCGTATAAAACGCAGGATCTTGAACACGATAAGCACCGGATAAGTCGAACACTACGCAGCCCGCTTCAAGAAACTGAGGTGCAATGTCATGGCTCACTTCATGTGCCGTGGCAAGGAAAACAACATCAATACCTTTCGCTGCTTCCGCGACATCGGTTAATGGCAGAACGGGAAGGTCGATGATGCCTTTATACTGAGGGTGTAAATCAGAAAAACGTTTATTTGCATCCGCACTTTGCTTCGATACCATCAATCCTTGAAGATTAACTTCCGGATGGCGTTGCAAATAAGCGGCTAATTCTGCTCCAGTATAGCCACTGGCCCCGATAATGAGTGTGTTCAACATATGCTTTCTACCTTGTACTCGTGACCCAAACAGTTTAATGTGTATTTTTATTCAAATAAAGTGCATGAATATTGATACTATTATGGATAAAGGCTGTCAACAGTGAATATTAAATTACCTGCATTTATTGAGATTTATCGTCAATTAATTGCCATTCCGTCGATTAGTGCGACTGATTCTCATTTGGATCAGAGCAATAAAGCTCTGGTGGAACTTCTCGGTGGATGGCTGGAGACGTTAGGTTTTTCGGTCAACATTCAACCTGTACCGGAAACGCGTGATAAATATAATTTGCTTGCATCCATTGGCGAAGGAAATGGTGGGTTGATGCTATGCGGTCATACCGATACCGTGCCCTTTGATGATGGGCGTTGGAGCAAAAACCCGTTTGAGCTGACAGAGCATGACGGCAAGTTATATGGGCTCGGAACCGCAGATATGAAAGGCTTTTTTGCTTTTATTATTGATGCGTTACGCGATATGGATTTAAAACAACTCAAACGCCCACTGCATATATTAGCCACAGCAGATGAAGAAACATCGATGGCTGGTGCGCGTTATTTTGCAGCCAGTACAACATTAAGACCAGATTTTGCAATTATTGGCGAGCCAACATCGTTACAACCGATTCGCGCGCACAAAGGGCATTTATCAAATGCTATCCGCATTACTGGGCAATCGGGGCACTCTAGTGACCCAGAACGTGGCGTCAATGCAATTGAATTGATGCATGAGTCTATTTCCCACCTAATGGACTTACGAAATACGTTAAAAGAACGATTTAACAACCCTGCATTTGTCATTCCCTACCCGACGATGAACTTTGGTCATATTCATGGTGGTGACGCAGCCAACCGAATTTGTGGTTGTTGTGAATTACATATGGATATTCGTCCGCTACCTGGGTTAACTTTGCAAGATTTAGATGAACTACTTAATGAAGCTCTTGAGCCGGTTAGTGCCCGTTGGCCAGGTCGCTTGACGGTTGAATCCATGCATCCGCCGATCCCTGGCTATGAATGCCCAACGGACCACAAAATGGTCGCAGTGATTGAGCAATTGTTAGGGCAAAAAGCAGATACCGTGAATTACTGTACTGAAGCACCGTTTATCCAAGAACTGTGTCCAACGTTGGTTCTTGGCCCTGGTTCTATTGAACAAGCACATCAACCTGATGAATTTATCGATATGCGCTTTATTGAGCCTACTCGCCAATTAATTAGCCAAATGATTGAGCACTTCTGTTTCACTGAGTAAATCTGACTAATCATAGATTCAAGCGCGACACTGAAAAGAGTCGCGTTTTTTTATCATGAATTATTTTCCTGTTGCCTTTGAAAAAACCTCAGCGTCATAATTTAATTTAAGTATTGACTATTGATACCGATCTGGTAATTTCTTTTAGACGTCTAAACGTATAGACGCACAAATGGATATAATAACGTACAAAAAATAGTTAGTCTGCAAATTGCGAGGTTACAGGGTATGAGCTTTTTTCACGCAAATCAGCGCGAAGCGCTAAATCAAAATTTAGCTGAGTTAGATGGCCAAATTAATGTTTCATTTGAATTTTTCCCACCTCGCAGTGAAGAGATGGAGCAGACACTATGGAAATCCATCGATCGGCTCAAAAACCTGAAACCTAAATTTGTCTCCGTGACTTATGGTGCGAATTCCGGTGAACGTGATAGAACGCACAGCATCATCAAAGATATTAAAGATAAAACCGGTTTAATTGCCGCCCCTCACCTAACTTGTATTGATGCAAGCCCTGATGAACTGAAAGCCATTGCTCGTGACTATTGGAATAATGGTATTCGTCATATTGTTGCTCTGCGTGGTGATTTACCTGACAACAGCCGTAAACCAGATATGTATGCCGTTGATTTGGTTGAGTTGCTAAAAGGTGAGGCGGATTTTGATATTTCTGTCGCTGCCTACCCTGAAGTCCACCCAGAAGCCAAAAGTGCTCAAGCCGATTTAATTAGTTTAAAAAAGAAAATTGATGCGGGTGCTAACCGTGCAATTACTCAATTTTTCTTTGATGTTGAAAGCTATTTACGTTTTCGTGACCGCTGTGTCGCAACTGGCATTGATGTGGAAATTGTACCGGGGATCTTACCGGTCTCTAACTTTCGCCAACTTGAGCGCTTTGCTAAACTGACTAACGTACGCATTCCTGCGTGGATGAGCAAAATGTATGAAGGATTAGACGATGACCCAGAAAGCCGTAATCTTGTCGGTGCATCCATTGCCATGGACATGGTTAAAATTCTTAGCCGTGAAGGCGTAAAAGATTTCCACTTTTACACATTGAACCGTTCTGAGCTCACCTATGCTATCTGCCATACTTTAGGCGTTAGGCCTTAGCCCCTCAATGTCGTGATATATTTTTAAAAGTACATCACGACATTGCTTTATGAAAGTTTCCTAATTCCACTTAGTTAAACTCATTGAAACCGAAAAATTCCAACAATGAGTATTAAATATGAAAGTTGAGTCCAATATCTCTTCGGTGAATACTTCACCATCCACCTCGATTAAAACAGCCGCATTCCCTACTGGATCATTTGAACAACGGGATGTCGTGATTATTAATCCCTATATGAATGGAGGTGGCGATAAAGCACTGGGTAATAAAGTCGCAAACATTGCATTAAATGATGGCTGCAGAGTATCCATAATTTCAATGAATGCTGACGATATTGCAAAAATGGACTATCGTAATTTGTCGTTAAATGACCCCACTTTTAATTCAATTGACCAATTGAGAAATCCATTACTTATTATTACTCCAATTAGCACACTGGAATCTCAACAAATTGAGTTTTGCATCACGCGGCTATGTCAATATCTTGATTTTAACAAACAAAAAGTAATGATCCTTGATGAAATGGATGTCCTTCCTCAAGACAGTAAACTACGAGAATGTATAAAGCACCTATATCATAATGGGTTTAAAAATATCCACGCTTATAACTTAGGGTTAAATAATGGGATAGGTTATTTAGCAACAGAACAGAAACAGATAGATAATATTAAACACCGTTTCAGATATGAGTTATCCAACTTAATGGATAGTTATAATTTATCGTTAGCAAAAGATACCCACCACTATTTAGCCTATCTCAGTGCTGAACCTGTGTACCGGCAAGCCAAGCTCCCCATGCACAGTGCACAATTGTTCATAACTAATAAACTTATAGAGACACAGCATGATAATAAAGATACAAATTTTATTATTGTGATACGCCAGCTAGCCAATTGCTATCGTGATAATTTCAATATAGAAGAATTTGTTAGGCATACAAAACACTACTTTGACGGTAAAGAAACTGTTTCCTCAGCCATACAAGAAATACTGACAAAAAAAGAAGCAGGGAAATTTGGTTCGCCAATGTTATTTTCAAAAGCACAATTATATCTTGCAGATACAGAACAAGGGAAATTAGAAAAACTTTTTGAGCTTAAAGGTACTGGAAACCGACAAATTAATATTGTTGTAACTGAATCCCTCCCCAAAAATATTTTTGAGGATTTCATGTGCTTGGCTGATTCCGGCATGATGAGCGGTGATCAGTCACTTAGTGAGTATTTATCCTTAAAAAACGCCGTGCCTTACTACGACATGCAACCATGGAAAGAGGGAGTTGCTGATGGCTTAATCAAGTATGCAGAACAACATGGAACCAAAGATACTATGGTTTCTAAAATCAGTGGTTACAAACTTAATGGCGGCACTAGGGCTTTCTATTTAAATGCAACCCAGTATATTCCACCGACTCCAGAACAATTAGCTCAAGAAGAGGCAACTAATAAGAAAATTGCTAGCTTAAAAGCCAATGGTAAAATTCGTGAGTTCATCACGCCAAAAAAAGAATGGAAAAGATGGGATCAGTAGAAAGCAAGTCACTAATCGAGCAGAAGGCGGGATCACTCCGCCATCCTTTCACACCAATGTATGTACGGCTCCGTATATGGCGGTTCCTATCTATATTGAAATAAATCCAATACATGAATCTGTTTCGTTCATTGTGCCTACAAGCCGCTCAGAAAGCATATGTGATTTGTCGCTCGTGATATGCTATTGGTTAGCTAGCACTACTTTAGTTAGCTTAAAAATAAAGATCATCAATTATCCGGAACTGGCTATTTATATTTATTGTTTACAAAAGAGTTTCTGTTTTTTACAAAAATACATTGACGTGATATCGAAACTGATTAGTTTTCCGACCCACATATCCATAATAAAACCAGTGTTATTATCTTCTATATTCAAGTTTATCTTACCGCAATAAATATATTTAACGGTTAATGGTATAAATTAATTTTTAATATAATGAAAATTATAGCTTAAATATCAACCACAGAATTTAACATTACTGAAATATTAAATCCCCACAAATAATCATGTATTTCTCCTACAATTATCGCCCCATGCAAAATCAAATAAAAATAGCTAAAAAGCTAAATTCATAGAAATAAAAACCATAAAAATGTAATAATTCAGTTAAATTATGCAGTTTTTAGTATCATCTTATAAACACAAATCACCCTTTGATAAAATTATCTATCAAAAAAACAATCGCAAACCATCATTCACTCCACTATTACTTTCTAATTATGACATTTTTCATTAAATTATCTTTTTTATTTGAACGCTTTTGAATTTTTCAAAAGTCAGCGTATATTTAATATTGAGCTCAAAATTAATACTATTTAATTACCACATGGTTATTGAGGAATTAAGAAATGAGTAATAATGCATTAAATTCAAAACACAATGGAATGGATGATGTCTACGCATCATTAGAATTATCCAAATCATTACCAAAAACCAAATTTCCATTGAAAGAACAAGCACCACGTAATGTATTTAGTGCAGTACGCGATGAATTAATGTTAGATGGGAATTCACGCCAAAACTTAGCGACATTCTGCCAGACATGGGTAGATGATGAAATTCGTGATTTGATGGATTTGTCTATCGACAAAAACATGATAGACAAAGATGAATATCCACAAACGGCTGAAATTGAAAACCGCTGTGTACATATGTTAGCAGATTTATGGAATTCACCAGATGCAGAAAATACCCTTGGTTGTTCAACCATCGGGTCCTCAGAAGCTGCAATGCTTGGTGGGCTCGCGTTAAAATGGCAATGGCGCAAAAAACAAGCCGCTAAAGGGAAACCGACTGATAAACCCAACTTAATTTGTGGCCCAGTTCAAATCTGTTGGCACAAATTTGCCCGTTATTTCGATGTTGAACTCAGAGAGATTCCACTTGAAGGCGACCGCCTTATCATGACACCGGAAGAGGTGCTCAAACGCGTCGATGAAAATACCATTGGTGTGGTCCCAACGCTTGGGGTGACATTTACCTGCCAATATGAGCCCGTCAAAGCCGTACATGATGCGCTCGATAAACTGCAAAAAGAGACTGGATTGGATATCCCTATCCATGTGGATGGTGCGAGTGGCGGGTTCTTAGCCCCATTCTGTGCGCCAGACTTAGAATGGGATTTCCGCTTACCACGCGTAAAATCCATTAATGCATCCGGCCATAAATTTGGTTTAGCCCCATTAGGCGCTGGCTGGGTAATTTGGCGTGAAGCCAAAGATCTCCCAGAAGAATTGATTTTTAATGTGAATTATTTAGGTGGCAACATGCCAACATTCGCACTCAATTTCTCTCGTCCTGGTGGCCAAATCATTGCTCAATATTATAATTTCTTGAGACTAGGTCGCGAAGGCTATGCAAAAATCCACAACGCTTGCTACGCAACCGCACAATATCTCAGCCGTGAAATTGAAAAATTAGGGCCATTTGAAATGATTTTTGATGGTGATAGCCAAACTGGTATCCCGGCATTAGCCTGGAAACTAAAAGAAGGCACAACCACCAGCAAATATTCCCTCTATGACATCGCAGACAAACTGCGTAGTCGCGGCTGGCAAGTTCCCGCCTATTCCATGCCAGCAAACCGTGAAGACCTTGTTATTCAACGTATTCTAGTACGTCATGGTGTTAGTTTAGATTTAGCGGCATTACTGATTGATGACTTCAAACGTACTTTAGAATATTTCGATAAGCACCCCGTCAATCAACCGCTAACGGAAGAAGAAGGCGGCGGCTTTAATCATAGTTAATTCTTTTATTCATGATTGTGTTGTTAACGAGCCAAAGAGCTTTAGGTTCTTTGGCTCCTACTGAGATCCGCCCAGCAAAGGCTGATTGTTTATCGATTTGAGGAGAACTCGTATGGCAACAACGACAGCTCCAGCCGCAAAACAGCTCACATTACTCGGCTTTTTTGCCATTACCGCATCGATGGTGATGGCCGTTTATGAATATCCAACATTTGCGACATCTGGCTTTAGCCTCGTATTTTTCCTGCTATTGGGAGGATTATTGTGGTTTATTCCTGTCGCCTTGTGTGCCGCAGAAATGGCAACCGTGGAAGGTTGGGAGGAAGGTGGTGTATTTGCATGGGTTTCTAACACATTAGGCGAACGCTGGGGATTTGCCGCCATTTCATTTGGTTATTTACAAATAGCAATTGGCTTTATTCCTATGCTGTATTTCGTCTTAGGGGCACTGTCTTATATTTTAAATTGGCCAGAACTTAATACAGACCCTATCACTAAAACAATAGGGGCGCTTGTTATTCTCTGGGTATTGGCTTTCACTCAATTTGGTGGAACCAAATACACGGCAACCATTGCAAAAATCGGTTTCTTCGCAGGTATTTTGCTCCCAGCTCTAATTTTAGTCTTTTTAGCGATCAGCTATTTAGTTAGCGGCTCACCATTAGCTATTGAAATTAGTACTGAAACTTTTATTCCTGATTTCACCAAAATTGGCACACTAGTGGTATTTGTTGCCTTTATTTTGAGTTATATGGGTGTTGAAGCATCCGCAACCCACGTCAATGAGATGAAAAACCCCGGCCGAGATTACCCCGCAGCGATGTTTTTACTGATGATAGCGGCAATTTGTTTAAGCTCAATTGGTGGGTTATCGGTGGCAGCCGTGATCCCAAACAGTGAAATTAATTTATCTGCTGGTGTAGTACAGACATTCAATGTGCTTGTCACACACTTTAATTCCTCCCTTGAATGGGCCGTAAGAATTATTGCTGCATTATTATTACTTGGTGTGCTGGCTGAGATTGCTTCTTGGATTGTGGGGCCATCCCGCGGTATGTATGTCGCGGCACAGAAAGGCATTCTGCCGCAAAGCTTTGCCAAGGTGAATAAAAATGGCGTGCCGGTAACACTGGTGATTTCCCAATTACTGATCACAACAGTGGCAATTATTGTCCTCACCAATACTGGGGGCGGTGGCAATATGTCATTCCTTATTGCGCTCGCCTTAACCGTAGTTATCTATTTATGTAGCTATTTCATGCTATTTCTCGGTTACATGCATTTAGTGTGCAAGCAACCAGAGAAAAAACGTGCATTTAATATTCCCGGAGGAAAAGGCGTTAAAGTTCTCGTCGCATTAGTTGGCTTCATTATTTCTATCTTAGCCTTTATTGTTTCATTCTTCCCACCGAGCTCTTTACCTGAGGGGGCGAGTGATAATACCTATGTGACATTACTTACGGTTAGCTTTGTGATTATTTTCTTACTTCCCTTTGTGATTTATGCTTTCCATAACAAACAAGGTAAAAAAACGAATGTCGCGATGGTGCATATCAAAACGCACAATGCGCCAGCTAACCATTTCTTTATTCACCCTCGAGCTCGCTCTACATATCACTTGATTCATCATGATAAACCAGATAATGGCTCATCCAATTCGTAATACCCTGTAAAAATAATGAGGGCTACCATTTGGTAGCCCTCATATTATTCAAGTATTTTAAAAATCAACAAACTAACCCGTATTACGCATACCTGCAGCAACCCCTGCAATCGTTACCATCAAGGCTTGCTCGACACGTGGGTCTGGGTGCTCTTGTTGGCGAGAACGATGTAAAAGCTCTGCTTGTAAGACGTTTAATGGGTCGGTATAGACATTACGTAACGCGATAGATTCTGCTATCCAAGGTAAATCCGCCATTAGCGCTTCGTCTTTCGAAACCGCCAATACGCTTTTAATATCCTCAGACAACTGGTCACGTAGTTTTTGCCCTAATGGCCATAAGCGCTCTTCCACTAAGCGGTGGTCATAATATTCTGCCAGCCATAAGTCTGCTTTTGCATAAACCATTTCTAACATCGCAATACGTGTATTAAAGAATGGCCACTGCTGCCACATTTCATCAAGAACAGCTTGTTTGCCTTCTTTCTCAATGACATGTTTCAGTGCTGCACCAGCGCCTAGCCATGCGGGAAGCATTAAACGGTTCTGCGTCCATGCAAAGATCCATGGAATAGCACGCAACGTTTCCACGCCACCCGTTGGTCTACGTTTTGCAGGACGTGACCCAAGCGGTAATTTACCTAACTCTAGTTCAGGCGTCGCAGCGCGGAAATAAGGGACAAAATCCGGTTGTTCACGCACATAATCACGGTACATCGCGCAAGACACATCAGATAGTGAATCCATCACGGACTTCCACTCATCTTTTGGCTCTGGTGGTGGTAAAAGATTCGCTTCTAATATTGCACTCGCGTATAAGGCAAGGCTGCTAATCGTGACTTGTGGCAAGCCGAATTTAAAACGGATCATTTCGCCTTGTTCTGTTACCCGCAGCCCACCTTTTAAACTACCTGGTGGTTGAGAAAGTAATGCTGAATGTGCAGGTGCACCGCCGCGGCCAATTGTACCGCCACGCCCATGGAATAATGTCAGTGTGACACCTTCTTTCTCACACAGCTTAATGAGTGCATCTTGTGCACGATATTGCGCCCATGACGCCGCCATTACCCCTGCATCTTTAGCCGAATCGGAGTAACCAATCATCACCATTTGGCGGTCATCAATAAGGTCGCGATACCACTCAATGCTTAAAAGCTTGGTCATCACGCTTTCAGCGTTGTTTAAATCTTCCAGTGTTTCAAATAGTGGCGCTACTGGCAAACGGACTGATGCTCCATTCTCTTTCAGCAACAATTTTACCGCCAACACGTCTGACGGAACTTTCGCCATTGAAATAACATAAGCTGCGATAGAATCATTTTTGGCTTTCGCAATCACACGGCAAGTTTCAAATACTTCCTGTGTTTCTGCGCTCGGTTGCCAGTCTTGAGGGATCAGTGGGCGTAACGATTGTAGCTCTGCCAGCAAGAATTGTTGTTTTTCCTCTTCTGACCACTGTGAGTAATCACCCAACCCTAAATACTGAGTTAGCTCTGCAATGGCTTCAGTGTGACGAGTGCTTTCTTGGCGGACATCAATACGTACCAGTTGCAAACCAAAGCTACGAATACGGCGCAGAGTATCCAACAACTGACCATTCGCAATGATTTTCATATTGCAGGCAATTAATGATTGATAACATGCATATAACGGGTCCCATAACTGGGCGTTGTCTACCAATAAGTCTGCTGGTGGTAAAACTTGCTCGCCTTTAACACGGCGCTCTAAATACTCTAATGTCGAGAATAATTGACTACGTAAATTTTTCGCAATTTGGCGATAAGGCTCATCAACGTCATCTCCCCCTGCTAGCGCACGCAGCTCTGGGGTTGCTTCTGTCATTGAAAGCTCTGAAACCAACACTTGAATATCTTTGAGGAATAAGTCCGCCGCTTTCCAGCGGCTCAGTAATAGCACCTGACGAGTCACATCCGCAGTCACGTTCGGGTTGCCATCACGGTCGCCTCCCATCCATGAGGTAAAGCGGATTGGATTCGCTTCAACGGGTAATACCGCGCCGATTGAATCTTCCAACTGTTCATTAAATTCACGTAAGAAAGCGGGCACCCCTTCCCACAATGAATTTTCAACAACGGCAAATCCCCATTTTGCTTCATCAATGGGCGTTGGGCGAATTTTACGAATTTCATCGGTATGCCATGATTGTGCCACTAATTGGCGTAAGCGGCGCATGATATTATTACGTTCATAATCTGCAATATCATCATGGTCGAGTTGTGATAAGCAGTTGTTTACCTCAACCAGTTTATGGATCAACGTACGGCGGGCAATTTCCGTTGGGTGAGCCGTTAAAACTAGCTCAATTGAAAGCTGTTCAACCGCTTTTTGAATATCGCCATCCGTGAAGTTTTTGCCTTTTAATCGGCTAAACAGATTTTTCAATGCCACTGGATTACTTGCCGCTTCACCGTGAGGCGAAATGCTGTGATATTGCTCAGCAACGTTTGTCAGGTTTAAGAATTGGTTAAATGCCCTTGCAACGGGTAGCAATTCATCATTAGAAAGATTTTGTAATGTCATCAGCAGTTTTTGGCGCTGAACTTCATTACCTGCACGGGAAGATTTGGAAAGCTTACGAATGGACTCAACTTTGTCGAGTATGTCCTCACCTAAGGCTTCCTTGATGGTATCGCCGAGTAGCTTACCCAGCATACTGACATTACTGCGCATTGCGGAATATTGCTGATTCATGAGACTCCTGACCTTGTGCTTCTGGCAGAATGCATTCCCGCACGGTTCACGGTTAACAGACTGCACCCAGTTTCCTGTAACAAAATTTCAGTCGGCTGCGTTAGAGTTGTCGTTTTGTGATGCAGGCCGCTAAATTTACCCTTCAGTGTATATTCATATCAGAAAAAAATGACTTTGGGGGATTTTTCTGAAATTTAATTACAGCCTTATTTTTATTAATTTTTCTTATTTAAGTATTGTTTCAGCGCAATATATCGTCGATTCAGCACTTTTAAGACATGAATAATGTTTAAGAATTAAATCATCAGAATAAAAAACAGAAAATGAAGGGGTAAATTAAAAATATTCATAATGCATCGGTGCCCTCAATACCACCAAGAACACCAATACACCTGAAAAATGATTATAAAAGTTGAGAGAGCCGGTTGAGATCCGACTGAATAGCGCCAGCGGTCACATCGCGCCCGGCTCCTGGCCCACGGATCACCAATGGGTTGTCTCGATACCAACGGCTCTCGATAGCAAACACATTGTCACCCGGTAATAATGAGGCCAGCGGATGTTCCGGTTTCACGGCTTCCACACCGACTTTCGCTTTGCCTTTTACTGCATCAAACCGTGCCACATAGCGTAGCACTAACCCTAGTTCTTGCGCCGCTTCTAAACGTTGCTGCATCTGCTCATTAATAATGGCGCTATTTTCAAAGAACTCATCGAGTGAACCCGTCTGAGCCTGTTTCGGTACTAAAGATTCCACTCTCACATCATCGGGTTCGATGTCATAACCTGCTTCACGGGCTAAAATAATTAATTTTCGCATGACATCTTGCCCTGATAAATCAATGCGTGGATCTGGTTCAGTTAACCCTTGCTGCCAAGCTTGCTCTACTAGCTCGCTAAATGGGATAGAACCGTCAAACTGTAAAAATAGCCATGATAGCGTTCCAGAAAAAATACCACTGATAGCCAGGATCGAATCACCACTTTCTTTTAAGTCCCGTACCGTATAGTTAATCGGTAACCCTGCACCTACTGTTGCGTTGTATAGCCAGTGACGACCTGTTTTCGAAAACGCATCGCGTATTTGACGATATTGTGCCGTTTGCGCTGCCCCTGCAATTTTATTTGCACTGATCACATGAAAACCATAACTCGCAAAATCCACATAGTTATCTGCCAGTGTCTCACTTGCGGTGACATCTAATACCACTAAATCATCATAAGGATGGGAACGCATCCATAAAAATAGGCTATCGTCCTCATGCTCTACAGCTTCGTCATCAAAGAAAGCCAGCGCACGGCTGGGGTCAATCCCTTGGTAATTCAGCAAACTACGGCGGCTGTCTACTACACCAGCTAAGACAAAATCAAAGTCGCTACGTGCCGAAATCTTGTATTGCTCCGCAGCAAAAAGTTCTAACCAACGCGCGCCAATATTCCCTTTACCAAATAACACTAAACCAATGCGTTTTTCTGCACGGAATAAGCTCTGGTGCATCCCTTGAATTAAGTGCTCTGTTTGGTTAGAACGCAAAACAGCGACTAAGCTGATGGCATCCTCTGAATGCCAAATAAATTCAACAGGCTGCCCTTTTAATTCCTCATAAAAACGGTGGCTATGTAATGGCTTTTTACACACACCTGCACCGACTAGCGCAACCAAAGAAAAACCTTCACGTAATGATAATGACCCCGGCAACCCGGCTTCTTCAAGGGTATTTAAGGCACTTTCGACAATTTCAGAGGTATAACATAATTGCAGCAAAGAGCGGTCATGATGAATACCACGCGCCAAAGGACGCAATTGAGCACGCTTAAGTAATAAATCCACATCTTTGCAGATTTGTTTAAAATCACGGCCAGCAGCGATGCGCAATTCAATTAAGCACACATCATCATGGCTAGTCACGATTTTTGCCCCTGCTCCTGACGCAAGTACCCGTTCAATTTTTGTTGAGCCCTGCTCCGGTTGATAGCTACACCTTAATTGCAAATCAATATTGCTCACGGAAACGGGTTGTAAAGTGCGTGTATGTAAAACAGGAGCCGCTAAGCGCGCCAATTCACTGGCTTCATCTAGGCGCAATAAGGGCAATAAACAGGCATCTTTCACTTTACGAGGGTCAGCGCTATATACTCCAGCGACATCACTCCAAATCGTTACTTTTCCCACATCTGCCAGTGCACCGACTTGTGTTGCGGAATAGTCACTCCCATTACGCCCAAGCAGTACCGTCTCACCTTGCTGATTACGCGAAATAAAACCTGTCACGACAATACGTCGGTTCGGTAACTGAGTTAACTGTTGTTGCAATAAATAACGCGATTGTGTTTCATCGACCTGCGGTTGTGCCGCACGCTCAGCGCGTAAAAATAAACGCGCATCTAACCAAGCACTCGTCATGCCGGCCTGTGCAAGCACCTCAGCCATAAGGCGCGCAGACCAAATTTCACCGTGCCCTACCACTTCTGCATAAGTCGCATCATTAGTCGGTTTATCCAACAACGCACTTAAACGCTCTAAATCGTGAATAAATAATTGGCTTAATTCTACGGCTTTTTGTTCCGGTAAAAGAGATTCAATTAAATCAAGTTGATAGCGGCGTAACGACTGTTGAGCTTGATGAGCCGAAATACGATCACTTTGGCTTAATTTTAACCAATTGATCAACTGATTAGTTGTACTACCCGCGGCAGAAACCACCATTAAATCACCAGGTTGACTATAGTTCGCCATAATTGCTGCAACGCGTTGATAGCACTTCGCATCGGCTAAACTACTGCCCCCAAACTTATGTAACTGACGGTGACAAGGAGCCACCTCAACCGCTGTTAGTACACTCATCAAAAACTCCGCTAACGTTGTCCCGCAACCTGAAATGCGTGATCTAAGTCTGTGATTAAATCCTGAGGATCTTCAATCCCCACTGAAATTCTTAGCAAGCTATCTGTAATCCCCGCTTGCGCACGAGCTTCTGCTGACATACCTGCATGCGTCATTGTCGCAGTATGGGAAATCAATGTTTCCACCCCACCCAATGACTCCGCCAATGTAAACAGGCTAAGTGAGCGAAGAAAATGGCGAAGTTGTGACTCATCACCTGCAAATTCAAAACTCAACATGGCGCCAAAACCTTTTTGTTGTTTCAGCGCTATTTCGTGCCCAGGATGATCTTCCAATGCAGGATAATACAATTTTTTCACTAAAGGCTGCGATTTAAGATATTTTACGATCTCTTGTGCGTTTTGCTGTTGCTGTAACACACGAGGGGATAGAGTTCGGATGCCTCTTAATAATAAGTAGCTATCAAAAGCGCCCCCAGTGACACCAATATTATTCGCCCACCACGCTAATTCTATTGCCCATTTTTCCTCTTTGGCAATCACTACACCAGCCACAATATCTGAATGACCATTAAGGTATTTTGTACATGAATGCACAACAAAGTCAGCCCCTAATGACAGTGGTTGCTGGAGGATAGGGCTTAAAAATGTATTGTCGACAACCACTAACGCGCCAACATCATGCGCTAATTGCGCAATATGCTGTATATCAAAAATTCTTAATAATGGGTTACTGGGTGTTTCAATTAAGACTAATTTAGGTTTTTTAGCGAGCGCAGCTCGTAATGCAGATTCATCACTTTGATCGACAAATTGCACTTGGTAAGCCCCACGCTGACTTTGGCTATTAAATAACCGATAACTTCCACCATAACAATCATGAGGTGCAACTAATAGATCACCGGGCTGTAAAAAAACAGTACAGAGTAAATGAAGCGCTGACATCCCACTGTTGGTCATTACTGCGCCGCTCCCCCCCTCAAGCTGTGCCAATGTTTTTTGCACAATATCGCGACCTGGATTTCCACGGCGTGAGTAGTCATGTGCGCGAGGCTCATTAAAATCAGTGAAGTTATAGGTGCTAGACAAATAAATGGGAGGCACAACACAACCAAATTGTTGGTCATCATTTAATCCATTATGAATTGCGATGGTTGACGGCTTGTAAGTCATAAACGCTTCTCCTGAACAGTGATAGGCCAAATCATACCCATCGGATGTTTAGACGTCAACATATCTAGACGTCTAAACCTCTTTACGTTTATATCAAGTAATGGAATAATCAGCCTTAATAATTATGTGTAAATTGATAGTCAATCGCATAAGTGGATTTAACTTGTTAATTTTAAACATTATTCTGTATTAAAATAAGTGAATCCTCATCGAACATATATGCAGATATTCTCGATTTAGAGCTTAGAATAAGTTCCTATTAAAAAGAATATGTATATTATTTTTAATTATTACTGAAAATATCCAAGGTAACCCATGGCTGAATGGAATGGTGAGTATGTCAGTCCGTATGCTGAACATGGCAAAAAGAGTGAGCAAGTAAAGAAAATTACAGTATCTATTCCTTTGAAGGTACTAAAAATTTTAACTGATGAGCGTACTCGCCGTCAGATCAACAACTTACGTCATGCCACTAACAGTGAATTACTGTGTGAAGCATTTTTGCATGCATTCACAGGCCAACCACTGCCAAATGATGAAGACTTGCGTAAAGAACGTAATGACGAGATCCCTGAAGCTGCAAAAGAAATCATGCGCGAATTAGGTATCGACCCTGAAACGTGGGAATATTAATCCTAATTAGTCGCCATTACGTGCCTCAAAGTTTTAACTACGTCGCAAACCTTGCGACGTAGTGCCTTTCCTTATGTTTTATTCAAGATAGCTATAACTATAATGGCGATACGCTCAAGTCTAAAGTCAAAGTACGCAGTAATGACATCATGCTCGGTGTCGTTTATCACTTCTAATTTCTTCATTTAGACATAAAAACGCTTATTTTGGGCATTAAAAAAGGGAAACTCAGTTTCCCTTTTTTTCGCATTTCACAAGTTCGATTATTTTTTAGAACCTGGGATGCTGAAACGTTGGTTGAAGCGATCAACACGACCACCAGTCGCAACATCACGCTGTTTACCAGTATAGAACGGGTGGCAGTTACCACAAACGTCCAGGTTCAGCGAGTGACCAGCAGTTGAATTAATTTTCATTACATTACCGCAAGAACAAGTTGCAGTAACTTCTTCGTATTTAGGGTGAATACCTTTTTTCATGGGAGAACCTCTATTAAGGCCGTGTCGCCATTCCAGCCCTAACGCCGGACACCACACGTCGTGTTGATTGAATTTAATATATTGGTAAAAATAAATACCAAAGGCGGCGGATCATACAGAAATTCTGTTTATCACGCAATGAAAACTGAGTAAATTTTGTGGTACTCTAGTCAACAATCGCTCGCATTATCGCATAAAAAATAGACGGAAACCCAGATATGATCGTCGTTCAGGTGGCTTTACCTGTCCCATTAAACCGCACATTTGATTATCGCCTTCCTGATAACATGCCACTGCCAGTGATTGGCAGCCGTGTTATGGTGCCGTTTGGCAAGCGTCAAGCCTTAGGTATTGTGGTAAAACACAGCGATAAAAGCGAGTTTGCTGAAGATAAATTAAAAGCTATCGAACTGGTTCTCGACCATCAAACGCTCTTCCCAGATGATATTTGGCAACTATTATTGTGGTCTTCCCAATACTATCACTACCCAATTGGCGAAGTACTATTCCACGCATTACCCACTCTATTGCGCCAAGGTAAACCTGCAGAATTTACCCCTATTTGGCAATGGCAAGTGACAGATGAAGGCTTAGCCGTTGACCTTAATGAGCTAAAACGCTCCCCAAAACAACAGCAGGCCCTCGCACTTTTACGTCGTAGACCCGTTTATCGCCATCAAGTGAATGAGCTTGAAATCAGTGAAAGTGCTCTACAAGCACTGAAAAAAAAAGATTACATTGAGTTACATCCCGTTCAACCGACGAGCGAAAAATGGCAACCAAACTTTACAGTTTGCGGTGAACGGTTGCGGCTTAATAGTGAGCAAGCCACCGCTGTCGGTGCTATACGCGCTGAAGATAACCAATTTTCGCCATGGCTGCTCGCAGGGATAACGGGGTCCGGTAAAACAGAAGTGTATCTGAGCGTATTGGAAAATGTTCTTGCTCAAGGTAAACAAGCTTTAGTTTTGGTGCCTGAAATTGGCTTGACCCCACAAACTATCAGCCGCTTTCGTGAGCGCTTCAATGCGCCTGTTGATGTTTTACACTCAGGGCTGAACGATAGCGAACGTTTAGCAGTTTGGCTACGCACCAAGCAAGGTCAAAATGCCATTATTATTGGTACACGTTCGGCACTGTTCACGCCTTTCGCCCACCTTGGCATTATTATTATTGATGAAGAGCATGACAGCTCATACAAACAACAGGATGGTTGGCGTTATCATGCACGTGATTTAGCCGTTTTTCGCGCTAAAAAGAACAATATTCCTATTGTGATGGGCACTGCGACGCCATCGTTAGAAACCTTACTAAATGTACAGCAACATAAATATCGGCAATTAAATCTCACTATTCGTGCCGGTAATGCACGCCCTGCGGCTCAACATCTTATTGACTTAAAAGGCCAGCCACTAAAATTTGGCCTTTCTCACTTATTAATTCAACATATTAAAGAACACCTTGCACAAAATAATCAGGTGATTTTATTTTTAAATCGCCGTGGTTATTCCCCAGCATTAATTTGCCATGAATGCGGATGGATTGCTGAGTGCCAGCGCTGTGACCACTATTACACCTTGCATCAAAATTTCCATCAATTACGCTGCCACCATTGTGACAGCCAGCGCCCAGTTCCTCATCAATGCCCACAATGTGGTTCAACGCATTTAGTGCCTGTTGGAATGGGAACTGAGCAACTTGAGGAAGGTATTTGTGAACTGTTCCCTGACACTCCCGTTACGCGTATTGACCGTGATACCACGAGCCGTAAAGGCGAACTGGAACAACATTTAAATCAAGTACATGAAGGAGGAGCTCGCATTCTTATTGGCACACAGATGTTAGCCAAGGGCCACCATTTCCCTGATGTCACCTTAGTCGCCTTATTAGATGTTGACGGAGCTTTGTTCTCGAGTGATTTTCGTGCAGCCGAACGGTTTGCTCAATTATACGTACAAGTTTCTGGCCGAGCAGGGCGAGCCGGTAAACAAGGTGAAGTGTTCTTACAGACCCACCATCCCGAACACCCACTGTTGCTCACACTGCTTGAAGAGGGTTACAACGCATTTACCCAAGAAGCGATGGAAGAGCGCCGAATCGCCATGCTACCGCCTTACACCAACCATATACTGATCCGCTCAGAAGATCACAATAACCAAGATTCGCGTCAATTTCTGCAAAATGTGCGGCAATATATAACTCAACACCCACAAAGTGATGCAAAAATGTGGATTTTAGGCCCCTCGCCGTCGATTCAAGCTAAACGTGGCGGCCGATTCCGCTGGCAATTGCTATTGCAACACCCTTCGCGACTTTATTTACAACAGTTTATGGCGAAACTGTTACCAGAAATTCTTCAACACCCAGAAAGTCGCAAAGTAAAATGGAATATTGATGTGGACCCAACTGATTGTTAACCCATGAACAATGTTAAAGGATTCATTTTATCTAGCCATTTAACTTTATAGGCTATAACCAATATTGTCTTTGCAGCATATTGATAACTTTGAATTATTTACCCTATAATGCTAAACAACTAAATTGAGCGCTTTTTACACACATTGAGTTTCATTTATCTTTTTACCCTTAGAATTATTTTCAAAATTTGCGAAGCAGCTCTAAAAAATGACGCAAGTCACACTTTTTATGCAAACTAGGTAACAGATATTATTGAGAAACCAATTAGAATAGCTACTAATAATGACGTACTTGCGCCATTCAAAAAAAGCAAACGATTAAATCAATCTAAGGAAGGCGTTGTGGAAAGTAAAAAACACAATAACACGGCAACGATGAAAGATGTTGCTAGTGCCGCGGGCGTTTCGACAGCGACGGTGTCAAGAACACTCATGAACCCGGAAAAAGTTTCTTTGCAAACACGCCAAAAAGTGGAACAAGCGGTGATGGATGTTGGTTATTATCCTCATAACCTTGCTAGAAGCTATAAGCGCAATGAATCAAAAACTATTCTTGTGCTTGTTCCCAATATCCGCGATCCGTTCTTTAGTGATGTCGTCTGCGGGATTGAAGAAATCGCTGCTCAAGAAGGCTATTTTGTTTTGATTGGAGACTGTAAACACCAAGAAAAACAAGAAAATGCTTTTATTAATCTCATTATTACTAAACAAATTGATGGTATGGTTTTACTGGGTTCCAATATTCCGTTCGATATCTCAACGGAAGAGCAGAAAAACCTTCCTCCGATAGTGATGGCAAATGAATTTGCGCCTGAGCTAAAACTGCCTACTGTGCATATCGATAACCTCACGGCTGCATTTAATGCGACACATTACCTGCAAAAACAAGGCCATAAACTGATTGCTTGTATTGCAGGCCCTGATCATATGCCTTTAAGTCAATACCGTTTAGAAGGTTATAAAAAAGCCATGTTGCGCACAGGCGAAAAATTGCGTGAAAATTATATTATTCGTGGCGATTTTACCCATGAAGGTGGCGCTGAAGCCGTGAAAACATTAATGTCACTTCCCGAACCACCTACTGCTATCTTTTGTCACAGTGATATCATGGCGATTGGTGCGATGTGGCAAGCGAAAAAAATGGGCTTGAAGCTCCCTGATGACCTTTCTTTTGTTGGTTTCGATAACTTAGAGCAATCAAAATACACCTTGCCAGCCCTAACAACTATTAATCAACCTCGTGCTGAAATTGGTCATCATGCGATGCAATTACTGCTTGAGCAAATCCATGGACACAATGTAAACCCGGGTTCACGTCTCCTAGATTCTGATTTAATCATCAGAGAGAGCACAAAAGCGCCTAAAAGCTAGTCAAAGTTGCTCGGGTTAAGTAACATGTTAAACCAAATGATGACGAACAATTGATAACTAGTGAATTAATAGCGTGGCACAAAAAGATTATGTAGCTCGGGGGCGCTCATCCGCCCGTAAAAAAAGCAAAGGTAAATCAAAGAAAGCACAAGGACTACCAATGACAACATTGGTTGTTGCTGTGGCAATTGTCGTGCTATTTGTTGGCGGCCTGTTTTATATCACTCAAAATAAAAAGGACACACCGCCCCCCCAAGTTGTCACACCAACAACACCGGGAAGTACGCTTCCACCAAAGCCTGAAGAACGTTGGCGCTATATTAAAGAGCTCGAACGTCGTGGTGTGGATATGCCAAATATTCAACAACCGAGTACTGGCAATAATATTGTGCGCCCATCAGATTTAACACCTGAACAGCGCCAGCTATTAGAACAAATTGATTCTGACAGACGCCAGCCTGTCACTAACTTGCAAGAAATCCCTGCAAACGGTAAACCAGTACCGCGCTCCCAAGTGCTCATCAATGAGCCAGCTCAACCTATCGAGCCAGTACAACGTAAACCGGTGGTCAATATCCCTCCAAAACTTGAGGCTCAACCAACCGCGCCCGCAGCTCAGCCACAAACGGCACCAAGCACTAAACCGACAAACAGCTTGCAAAATATGGTTGTTCAATGTGGTTCATTCCGTACAGCAGAACAAGCCGAGTCTGTGCAAGCTACTTTGGCATTCTCAGGTATTGAAAGCCGTGTAAGCGCAGGTGGAGGTTGGCACCGTATCGTTTTAGGGCCTTATTCCAAGTCAACTGCCGAAAAAATGCGTGACCGAGCAGCAGGTGCAGGTGTTTCCGGTTGTATTCTTCGTGCTTCTGGGGGTTGAAAAATTCCTCCTTCCCCCCCATGTACTGTTTTAATGTACTCATGAGCGGTACTTTGTGGCTTCAACCTAGTTCAAGTGATAGTTAATTAGACAACTATCACTTGAATTTATTCTTTTGAAAATCACATACAACCGCATTTTTTTGTAATAAACCAGGGGCTAACTCATGACAACAATCGTAAGTGTTCGCCGTAATGGCCAGGTCGTAATTGGTGGTGATGGACAGGCGACGATGGGTAATACCGTCATGAAAGGCAATGTCCGCAAAGTTCGCCGTTTATACAACGACAAAGTCATTGCCGGATTTGCCGGTGGCACCGCAGACGCATTCACATTATTTGAACTGTTTGAGCGCAAACTCGAACTTCATCAAGGCCATTTAACGAAAGCAGCCGTTGAACTTGCTAAAGATTGGCGCACTGACCGCATGCTTCGCAAGTTAGAAGCCTTGTTAGCTGTCGCCGATGAACACACTTCACTGATCATTACGGGTAATGGTGATGTGGTTCAACCGGAAAATGACTTAATTGCTATTGGCTCCGGTGGCCCATATGCGCAATCAGCCGCACGTGCTTTGTTAGAAAATACAGACTTAAGCGCCAAAGAGATCGCTGAAAAAGCACTCGCTATTGCAGGTGATATCTGTATTTACACCAACCATAATGTCAACTTTGAAGAAATTTCTTCAAAATCATAAGGATTGCTAGTATGTCCGAAATGACTCCACGCGAAATTGTCAGCGAACTCGACAATCATATTATTGGCCAGAATAAAGCCAAACGTTCTGTTGCGATTGCTCTGCGTAACCGCTGGCGCCGTATGCAGTTAAATGAAGTGTTACGTCACGAAGTCACCCCAAAAAATATTTTGATGATTGGACCAACAGGGGTGGGTAAAACTGAAATTGCTCGCCGCCTTGCGAAATTAGCCAATGCGCCATTTATTAAAGTCGAAGCGACTAAATTTACTGAAGTCGGCTATGTCGGTAAAGAAGTTGACTCGATTATTCGCGATTTAACTGACTCCGCCGTTAAAATGGTGCGTTTACAGTCTATTGAAAAGAATCGCTATCGTGCCGAAGAAATGGCTGAAGAGCGTATTTTAGACGTTCTTATTCCACCAGCAAAAAATAACTGGGGGCAGTCTGAACCAACGGATGAGCATTCCCCTGCTCGCCAAGCATTCCGTAAAAAATTACGTGAAGGCCAATTAGACGATAAAGAAATTGAAATTGAAGTCGCTGCATCCCCTATGGGTGTTGAAATTATGGCGCCTCCTGGCATGGAAGAGATGACGAACCAGTTACAATCCATGTTCCAAAACTTAGCAGGCCAAAAGCAGAAGCCACGTAAGATGAAAATCAAAGAGGCATTCAAACTGCTAGTTGAAGAAGAAGCGGCTAAATTAGTCAACCCTGAAGAGCTAAAAGAACAAGCGATTGAAGCAGTTGAACAAAATGGTATTGTCTTCATCGATGAGTTCGACAAAATTTGTAAACGTGGTGGCCAAAGCTCGGGGCCAGATGTCTCTCGAGAAGGGGTTCAACGCGATTTACTGCCATTAATCGAAGGCTGCACCATTTCGACTAAGCACGGCATGGTCAAAACTGACCACATTCTGTTTATCGCTTCAGGTGCGTTCCAAGTTTCGAGCCCATCAGACTTGATCCCTGAACTCCAAGGTCGCTTGCCAATTCGTGTTGAATTACAAGCGCTGACAACTGAAGATTTTGTGCGTATTTTGACGGAACCAAATGCCTCATTAACTGAACAGTATAAAGCGCTGATGGCAACAGAAGGCGTGAATATTGAATTCACGACTGACGGTATTCGTAAAATTGCGGAGTCCGCATGGCAAGTCAATGAGTCAACCGAAAACATTGGTGCTCGTCGCTTGCACACCGTGCTTGAGCGTTTAATGGAAGATATTTCTTTCGATGCCAGTGACCGTAACGGGCAAACTATCCAAATCGATGCAGACTATGTCAGACAGCACTTAGATGAGCTGGTGGCGGATGAAGACCTGAGTAGATTTATTTTATAATCTTATTAATTATCTGGTTTTCATGTATCCTTAATATACATCGACTAAAGTGCAGCTTTTATCGCTGCACTTTTTTCTATTAAATATTCTGCCCATTACATTGAAAATACTCAGGTATCTCTCTATATGATGGGCTATTAAATTATTAAGAACACATCTCTAAAGAGTTTGAATTATAGGTAACTGCATGCAGTCGACATCCACAACAATAAGTCGTAAACAAGCTTGGATTGAAAGTCTCCGCCCTAAAACCCTACCTTTAGGGGTGATTGCGATTGTGACAGGCTCTGCACTCGCTTATTTAACTAATAATTTTAAATGGCCCGTCGCTTTATTAGCACTCATCACGGCGGGTTTATTACAGATTTTATCTAACCTTGCGAATGACTATGGTGATGCAGTCAAAGGCTCTGATACAGCAGAACGTATTGGTCCATTACGTGGTATGCAAAAAGGTGTTATCACGCAAGCGGACATGAAAAAGGCGCTCAAGCTAAATATTACAGCGGCCAGCCTTTCTGGCTTACTATTAATTATTGTCGCATGTGAAAAGCCAGAGGATGCCATTGGTTTCGTCGCATTAGGCCTTATTGCTATCGTTGCTGCAATTACCTATACCGTTGGCAAAAAACCCTATGGGTACCTAGGGTTAGGGGATATTTCTGTCTTAATTTTCTTTGGCTGGCTAAGTGTTATTGGGACTTATTATTTACAAGCTAATAGTTTTAATATCATCACTGTCCTGCCCGCAACTGCCTGTGGGTTGCTCTCTGTCGCAGTACTGAATATCAATAATATGCGTGATATCGAAAATGATATTAAAGCAGGTAAAAACACCTTAGCGGTACGTTTAGGTCCCCAAGGGGCTCGGATTTATCACACCATTATTATTGTTGCGGCAATTTTATGTTTGGCATTTTTTAACCTAATTTACTTGCACGGGTGGAGTGGTTGGTTATTTTTATTAGCCGTACCGATGCTAATGAACCATTTACGCCGCGTTCTGAGTGACCCTACCCCAGAAGGCATGCGTCCTTTACTCGAAAATATGGTGAAAGCTGCACTCGTGACCAACGTTTTATTCTCCATTGGCGTTGTAATGAGCAAATAACAGTCACTATTTGTCGTTTTTTTGACTTTTTCCGCCTATTTTTAGGCGGCTAACTTTGCCAAGTACTGTTGAAAAGGGATATACTGGCTACCTCTTGCAGCAAAAAAGACCTAACTCCTATGAAATATGATACATCCGAACTCTGCGATATTTACCAAGAAAGCGTTAATGTGGTAGAACCCCTTTTCTCCAACTTTGGTGGACGTACTTCATTTGGCGGTCAAATCATTACAGTTAAGTGCTTTGAAGATAATGGCCTACTGTATGATTTGCTGGAAGAAGACGGCACTGGGCGCATTCTACTGGTTGACGGTGGCGGCTCTGTCCGTAAGGCACTCATTGATGCTGAAATTGCAAGACTCGCCGTTGATAACCACTGGGAAGGCATTGTGGTTTATGGTGCCGTCCGTCAGGTGGATGCACTAATGGAGCTTGACCTCGGTATTCAAGCTATTGCGGCGATGCCTGCAGGTTGCCCAGATGAAGGCATCGGTGAAAGTGATACCCGCGTTAATTTCGGCGGCGTCACTTTCTTCTCAGGTGATTACCTTTATGCCGATAATACTGGCATTATTCTTTCTGAAGAGCCATTAATCCCGTCTGAGAACGACGATTTTATCGAAGATGACAATATCGACGCATAATCCGTTAAAAATTCTATAAATAAGGGCTGCAATAATTTGCAGCCCTTATTTTTATACTCTACTACGCGAGGTATGACGAAAGTTTCTCTAAACCCTACAGCGTGAGATATAACAAAGATTTCTCTAAATAATTCGTGTTGTAGGTAGGCGGCAAAGTCGATAAGACCCTAGGAGCATACACAAGTATGTGACTCGGGCGAAGAGACGAAGCCAGCGCCCTACAATGTGAGGCATAACAAACGCGCCCTACAATGTGAGATATATTTCTCTAAATAATTCGTGTTGTAGGTAGGCGGCAAAGTCGATAAGACCCTAGGAGCATACATAAGTATGTGACTAGGGCGAAGAGACGAAGCCAACACCCCTACAACGCGAAGTATGACGAGAAATTACACTTCTTCCATCTTACCTAGCAGAGTCCGTAAACGCTCTTGCCAAGCTTGCTGCTCTTGTTTTAATTGTTCATTTTCACGCACCAGTGAATCCGTACCTGACTTTGCTGTTTCCAACTCTTGGCTTAGTGCACCATTTTTATCTTTTAATTCATCGATTTCCATTTGTAACAGTGTGATTGTATCAATCGCTTGTTGGACTTTGGATTCTAGTTTTTCAAATACTTCAAATGACATAATTCTGGTCTCCCTTATCAGCTTTTACACGATTGTAAGTAGCATGATCCTCTGTGTCCAGTTCCTTCCTTCTGAATCGTAATAACCTTCATAAAAAAACACTGGTCAGATCACATCATAAAGGTCGAATTCATCACTATTTTTGATTGTTTTGTTTCGCTTTAGTGATGCAACACACATTTTTCAATTTCGATATTTCTCGTTTATGTTCTTTAACGATAAATTCACAGTTAATGATTTTCGATTAGAAAATCTTAACTTAAAAAAACATTACAATATTTTTCATTTTCGTAGGATAGAAACATATGAGCCAAATGACGACTACATCACTCACAGGTCAGTGCATCTCAGAGTTTTTAGGGACTGCGCTACTGGTATTTTTTGGTCTAGGCTGTGTTGCTGCCGTTAGAATAGCTGGCGCACAACTAGGTTTATGGGAAATTAGTATTATCTGGGGCTTCGGCGTTGCTTTAGCCGTTTACCTAACAGCGGGTACTTCCGGTGCTCACTTAAACCCAGCCGTTACTCTCGCATTATGGCTATTTGCGTGTTTTGATAAACGCAAAGTCGTCCCTTATATCATCGCACAGATGCTAGGAGGCTTCTTTGCTGCCGCCTTAGTTTACTCAATGTATTCCCCTGTATTTTTCGATTACGACCAAGTCCACCATATCATTAGAGGCTCACAAGAAAGCTTATTCACTGCTGGTGTTTTCTCAACCTACCCTGCACCACAAATTAGTGTTCCTCATGCATTCTTTATTGAGGTCATTATTGCTGCCATTCTTGTTTGCTTAATACTCGCCCTAACCGATGATGGCAATGGTGTCCCTCGTGGCCCACTTGCTCCATTATTAATTGGTATTTTGATTGCCGTCATCGGCGGGTCATTTGGCGCACTCACAGGATTTGCACTCAACCCAGCTCGTGACTTCGGTCCAAAGGTTGTCGCTTATCTCGCTGGTTGGGGTGATATCGCTCTCACCGGTGGCCGCGATATTCCCTATTTTCTCGTCCCATTGACAGCACCTATTGTTGGTGGTCTGCTAGGCGCATTCGCCTATCGCAAACTAATTGGTCGCCACTTACCTTGCATGGTATGTGAAGAAGAGACCAAAACAGAAAAATTATCCGTTAAAAACACCAAATCCTCGGAACAGGCTTAAATTATGACAACTGAAACCACTATTGCGAAAAAGTATATTGTTGCACTCGACCAAGGCACAACCAGCTCACGTGCTGTTGTACTCGACCATGATGCAAATATTGTCAGTATTTCACAACGTGAATTCACCCAAATTTATCCTAAACCAGGCTGGGTAGAACACGACCCAATGGAAATATGGGCATCACAAAGCTCAACACTTGTGGAAGTTCTCGCTAAAGCAGATATTCGTACCGATGAAGTCGCTGGGATTGGGATCACTAACCAACGTGAAACTACCATCGTATGGGAAAAAGCCACTGGTAAGCCCGTTTATAATGCGATTGTGTGGCAATGTCGCCGCACTGCTGATTTTTGTACGCATTTAAAACAAAATGACCGTGATTTAGAGGAATACATTCGCCAAAATACCGGCCTGGTTGTTGACCCCTATTTCTCCGGTACCAAAGTAAAATGGATTTTAGATCATGTTGAAGGTGCACGTGAACGTGCCGAGAAAGGAGAATTACTATTTGGGACTGTCGATACTTGGCTCGTTTGGAAAATGACACAAGGGCGTGTTCATGTCACCGACTACACCAATGCTTCCCGAACCATGTTGTTCAATATCCGCAACCTTGAATGGGATGATAAAATCCTCAAAGCACTGAATATTCCACGAGCGATGCTCCCTGAGGTACGCCCTTCTTCCGAAGTCTACGGGCAAACCAACATTGGGGGGAAAGGCGGAACACGTATTCCAATTTCAGGGATGGCAGGAGACCAACAAGCCGCACTTTATGGCCAACTGTGTGTTAAATCAGGGATGGCAAAAAATACCTATGGCACCGGCTGTTTCTTACTTCTGAACACGGGCGAAACTGCAGTACGTTCAAATCATGGTCTACTGACAACTATCGCGTGCGGTCCAAAAGGTGAAGTCAATTATGCCCTTGAAGGTGCCGTTTTCGTAGGTGGCGCATCTATTCAATGGCTACGTGATGAATTGAAATTGATTGATGAATCGACTGACTCTGAGTACTTTGCCACTAAGGTAAAAGACAGTAATGGTGTGTATGTTGTTCCTGCCTTTACAGGTTTAGGTGCTCCTTATTGGGACCCGTATGCGCGCGGAGCAATCTTTGGCTTAACCCGTGGCGCAAACCGCAACCATATTATCCGCGCAACATTAGAATCTATCGCTTATCAAACCCGAGATGTGCTGGATGCCATGCAAGCAGACTCAGGCGAACGCTTAAAAGCACTGCGCGTTGATGGGGGCGCTGTCGCTAATAATTTCTTAATGCAATTCCAGTCCGATATTTTAGGCACCCCTGTTGAGCGCCCTGAAGTGCGAGAAAGTACTGCGTTGGGTGCTGCCTACCTTGCAGGTTTAGCGGTCGGTTTTTGGAGTAACCTTGATGAGTTACAAAGTAAAGCCACCATTGAGCGCGTATTCAAACCGGGTATTGAAACAACAGAACGTAATTTCAAATACGAAGGGTGGAAAAAAGCGGTTGCCCGTGCTCAAGAATGGGAAGATCGCGGTTAATTTTTAATTCAAAACAAATCGCTCAAAGGCAGCACTGAAGTGCTGCCTTTCTTTTTCATAAAACTAATTAACTAATAAATATAAAATCAATAATCAGATTAATAATAAATTAGAAGAACAATAAATATTTATTTAAAGTTATCTAGTAAGAGGAAAATTACCTATTGATATTTTAAGAAATAAATAAAGGACACGGTTATGGAAAACCGATACGAAGAACAAAATAAACCCATTTCATCCATTAAAAACCAATATGATAGCAATATTAAACAACAACCATTAAAAATTGGCTTATACGCAAATAAAAGTAGGGTCGTAGTTATTGATAATAACTCACCATTATTAAAAAGCTTAAGCCTTGACCCTACGTTTTCAAAAGAGGGCAAAGCCGCTCATGAGCTATTTAGCTGGCTTATAAATAAGCCGCGGATTATAGGAGAAACTAAAAAAAGCTACATTGCTAGCACGTTACCAGAATCTCAATTTTCTGGTTTCAAGTTCCATTCCAAGCAAGGCATATTTGTAGAAAGCTTTAATTCACCCCATGAATGGATCGACGGAGAAGTTAGAGCACAGGCCCAGCTCGCTGATTTATTGCTGCCAAGTGGGGAATGGCATCGCCATTATAGTATCGTAGTCTTGCCCGAAAGTGCCAATGATAAACAAATCGAACTCATTCGCCATTGGTTGGAGCTCACTGGAGGTAGTTTATTGATAGTAAAAGATAAACAAAAAAAAATATCAGCTTCTACTCAACAATTAATTAATGAACTTCGCCCAGTAGAGCACATTGAGCTAGCCAGCAATACCTTAGAAAATCACAACTTCCAACAAATTATTACCCTACCACCCCACACAATAAGCTCATTGAAGCTAACAGATGAATTACGAAAAAACAGTCAATATTTTTCAGCATCCATAAAAAACACCAATAATAACAATATATTATCCTCACATGACATCCCAATTACAGAAACATCATCTTGGCAAAAGATTGCCCATTCAATCGAAACCGATGTTAATAGAATGATGGTAGAACACCAGCTTCCTGCGGTTAAAATCAGCTATGAAAAGAATACCTTAAAACTTGTTGGGGAGAATATCATTTTTCGCCAATTTCAATTGAAACAAACAAAACAAGTAACCTCCCGATATAATGAGCAAAAGCAGATTCCTCAAATCCTACCTATTTTAGTAACAGAAAACCCGGATGAGCTGCCAAATCAGCTGGTCGTAGGCGCTATAACAGGAAAACTACCCAATATCCCTCATATTAAGGGTTACAAAATCCTTGAGCAGCCCAAATTTGGTCGATTAACGTTAAATAATATTACCAATGAGTGGCAATATATTGCCAATAACGCAAAATTTAAAACCCAGTCAGATCAGTTTGATTTTATCGCCATACTGCCTAATGGGCAGGAATCTCAGCCTATTTCAATTCAGCTACAGACCGAAAATGCACCACAACATCGTATTCCAGGGAAACGTATATTTTCCGTTCAAAACCCAGTTTATCATGAACCTCAACGGCGTTATCACCCCACACCAAGCGATATGCAAATCCATAATATTCAACTAGCGCAAACTCACCTGCAGAATATGACAGATAAGCATATGAGCTTAACGGCTAATCGCTGGGCATTATTGAATTTAGAAATAACAAGTATAAGCGCAGCGAAATCCCCCGATATTGAGGCGATTATCAGTAATAAAGAAAGAAAAATATTAGGCCGAATAAGACTTACAGGGCCAGACCATTTACCCAAAATATTGACAGCACTTCCCCGCCAGCCCAATGTCTCCGCACAAGATTGGCATCAGCAACGCTTTACCGCCCCGCTAAAAGGTGAGTGGATACAACCGGATATCAACATCATTATCACTGTTAATGGCAAACCTATTATCACAGAGGAAACTAACCAGTATGGTGTATTTTCACCCAATGTCACCCTTGATAACCACTTAATTGTTCATGTTGATAGCCACAGTTTATACCAACAAGGGCATGGTGTTTATTCATCATCACCACTAAGTTGGGGAAAAGAAGCTGCAACAATCTTACCGATCGGGCAGTTCACACTGTATAGCTCTCCTGCCACAGTAAGTCACCCTAGCTTAACGCCATATATGACTGGCACCAATAATAACGCCATTCCGTTTATTCATCCTCATTATGATAACCCTAAAGAAATTGGCAATCACACTAACGCACAAGTTCATTGGGCTTACAATAATAGCCAACAATATAAAATTGCTAACAATGCTAATTCTGACTATCAATATACTGCGATTGAAATTTTTTCCTCAAGCTTCAATAACTTGCTATTAGGGCAAGCGTCCCGCAATCATGGAGGTGGGGTTCATGAACCTAACGTGATGTTCCATGAGGCTTTTGGTCATGGCCTTGGCTTGCCGCATACCAATTCGCAAGATCATAATAATCAGCCAGCATACCCTTACCACCCCTATGACCACGGTAAAAAACCAGCTTATAACCAATCTAGACAATATTACGTTACTTATCACTCTCCCCATACTTTTCGAAAACAAGCTATCCCAACGATGCTCTCTTATTTTGTTCCTTTTAGCAGTGATGCCTATGATGCGTTTTTACCGCACGCAGATGCCTACAACCAAAAAATTCACCAATTTTTAACTAAAAGAGTACGCTGGCAAAGTAATAAAACGAAAGGGCTGGATATTGAAGATGGAGGATTTGCTGGGGATGGTTTTTATCAGCGCTGGGATCAAATCAGAAAACAATGGGTCATACTAACTCAACAGAATTACTCAAAATATTATAACCGGATACAAATTGAGCAATTTCCTCATCAACGCGATGTACCAATTTATTGGATACAACTCCAGTCGGCTAAAATGGCGGATAATACCCTTCACCCTTATAGTACGATCACCGTTGACCGTACGGTGGGGAGCTTACCTGCGAATTACCACAATCTAAAAACCGGGACTGGCCGCCAATTTTACATTTATCATAATTATGCTTTAACAGTAACTTATGCCACGTCAAATGGTTTATTAACCGAAGTCTTACAAATTCCACACGAAACGAGTTTTAATATTGCAGATAAAGGTGAATTGGTACAATTCACCATACATGAATTGAACCGCAAAAAAGAGCTTGGACAGCAGACTTCCCGCTATAGTAACCCGAATTCTTTAGCTAATCGCCTATTAGCAAAAAGGGATGGATACACATTACCCCCCCATCTACTTCTCGATAATTATTGGCAAGGTGCCCCTATCTTCTGGGCTACAACAGAGGAAGGTGTCGTTGATTTCTCTACAGGTAAAATTAATATCGACAAAATTACATCAAAAAGCGCACTCTGCGCCAAATGGGTAGAAAATGGTCGCCTACACCAACAATACTTTTCATTATCAGATCCCTTTGGGCAAGACAGGCAAGTTGATACATCAATGAACTTTATTGCTCTTAATCACCTTAATACCTACAAAACTGGCTATTTATCGGAAAATACGATCCACCACCAAATGATAGAAACACCATTAATCGCAGATATAAATATTGAGCAGCAGATTGATATTAGTGATTTAAACTTATCTAATGGCCAACACTCTTTTTGGGTGACACTGGTGACAAGTAATGAGAAAAAACAAATCCAAGAAAAAGTACCTGTAGAGAGCTGGTATTTTTCAGTACAACAAAATCAATTAACCATAAAAGGAACGATAGACAGCACTCCTGGGTTAAAACTGGATGGAATACTCATTCATATTGACCAGCACTTGCAAGACCATGTTGCACCGAAGTTGATTTGGCTTCAACAAAACAATCAAAACCCAACCGGACAATTAGCAGAAAATATTGAGTTTCTAGATTACAACCGACCAGTAGTATTTAATTCAGGAAGTGTTTTGCCAGAACTCATATCATCAATACCAGAAGAAGAACCTAGTTCCTTTTATTCACCGACAATGTCAATTCCACAGCACAAGCAAGCTGATATACTGCTAAGTGCGTAATCTGAAAGTCAGGCTGTGTTTTACAGCCTGACTTTCTCACAATTAAACCATACGCTCTGAATGATTCATACGTTTTGCTAAAGGCAACCAACACAATAATATGAGCGTTGACATTAAAAACATCAGTAACCCAAGGCTAAACTGCCCGTTCTGCGGTAATAATGCCGAAACCCAAGTGGCAACACCTGAACCTATATTTTGCAAGCCACCCACTAATGCTCCTGCCGCCCCTGCTAAATAAGGGAAGGGCTCCATCGCACCTGTCGTTGCTAAGGGAAATAACATCCCCGCACCAAAGAAAAATACCGCTGCAGGTACTAACAGTGTCCAGGTATTCATAATCCCAAACCAACTTGGAATCCACATCATAAAGCCTGCCAATAGACAAATAAGAACGGAGTGCCACATCAAATTATAAAAGGTTTTTCCTTCTCGCCCCGCATACCAAGCACCAAAGAAAGCAGCAGGAATAGGCAATATAAATAAAATACTCACAGTAATACTATTGAGCCCTAAAACACCGCCCATTAATACACCACTACTGGCTTCAAATACGGCTATCCCAGCTAACGCGCCGACTAACATGGATAAATAAGATAGAAATGAACCGCTTGATAATAATTCCCGATATGACGCAATCATTTTATGTTTTTCAGGTGAAACAGGACGCGTTTCGGGTAACCAACGATACATGCTTAATAATACAGAAGCACCTAGGATAAACAGGAAAATATAACAAGCATGCCACCCCCAGAAATGCGCCAATATTCCACCGAACATTGGGGCTAATAATGGGCTCACTAATATACCCATATTTAATAAACTATTTGCATAACGTAACGCAGTGCCTTTATACAGATCACGAGGCATGGTTCTTGCCATCACACCAGCAACACCCGTTCCGAGGCCCTGCAACCCACTCGCTATAGTGAGTATATTTAATGTTGGCGCAAAAATCGCCACAATCGTTGAAAATAAGAAAATCGTTAAACCCGTTAAAATAACAAGTCTGCGACCAATTCGGTCAGATAATGGCCCATAAACTAACTGTGAAAAACCATAAGAAAATAAATAAGCCGCCATTACTTGTTGAACAGCACCTGAAGGCTCATTAAAATAAGTGGCAATTTCAGCAATGACAGGAACATAAATAGTTTGTGTCATTTGACCGACCGCTGCCAATGCAATTAGCATTAATAGCAAATTAAAGTGTTCCAGCTTTCTCATTTTTCTCTCAGATACATCCAATAATTCAAATACACCCTATTTCAGACACAAAATAACGCTGCATTATCTCAGTGTAATAACGCAAAATTATTTAGGTGCTTAATTATCAATATAAAATATCGCTCCACGCTTTGATGTCATTTTAAATAAGCTTTTGTGTCATTTAAAATAAATGGCAAATAGTGCGTTTTGCTTGAGTGTGACTAAGATAACAAAAGCCACCAACTTTTCGTAGTAGTGCGACATTTTATATTTTTCACCAATGGCAGTAATATTCGCCAGCATTGTCAACATAACTGTACATTGAAATCAAAAAATTACTCATTTCAAGAATAAATCACTAGAACACGTTATCGATAAGCATAAATAGTGAACTGTTTTAGTATTAAATCCTAGTGAGCCGCGCTTTGAGTTATTCGAATTATGTATTTGTTATTTTTAGCCGGTGGATATTTGAAATATAAAGAGGTGGAATGTATGGCTAATTGGGTAACAGGAACAGTGATTGAAGCCAAATTTTGGACCGACTCATTATTCAGCCTTGTTATCAAGGCCCCGATTAAACCCTTTACTGCAGGACAATATGCAAAACTTGGGCTAGAGATCGAAGGGGAACGTGTTCAACGAGCTTACTCTTATGTGAATGCGCCAAGCGATGACCGACTCGAATTCTATTTTGTCATTGTGCCAGGGGGCAAACTTAGCCCAAAACTCGCTAAACTTAAACCTAATGATACGTTGCAAATTACGGATGAAGCGACAGGTTTCTTTGTTTTAGATGAAATCCCATCATGTAAAAACCTATGGATGCTTTCAACAGGCACCGCTATTGGGCCTTTTTTGTCTATCCTACAGGAAGGTAAAGATCTGGAGCGCTTCGAGAAAATCGTTTTACTCCACGCTGTCCGTTATGAGAAAGATTTAAGCTATTTACCCTTAATGAAAACATTAGAACAACAATACCAAGGGAAATTGAAAATAGTTACCGTTGTCAGCCGTGAACATTGTGCAAATTCACTACATGGCCGTGTTCCTGCGTTAATTGAAAGCCACACTCTCGAAGATGCGGTTGGCCTAACGCTTTCACCCGAGACCTGCCATGTTATGTTATGCGGAAACCCCGAAATGGTGAGGGACACTCGCGATACATTAAAAAATAGTCATCAAATGGTTAAACATTTGCGCCGTAAACCCGGCCATATATCTAGTGAGCAATATTGGTAATGCAATGCACTACCCTGAAGCATTTTCAGGGTAGTATTCACTCTATGTGGTATTCGCGCATATGGTATCGACGCTATAGATAATCTACCGTTTCTGTTTCTTCACCATAGCGGTTAACACCCTCCATTCCCAGAAAAGCGCCGCAATCTATCACCATAATCATCGTAATAAATAAGGGTAAGAAACGCCCTATACCCCATTGCCACACAGGTTCAAATTGACTGACATCGATTGAAAAGAGAGCAAATGCCAATAAAATTAGCGCAAACCACCCTCCCGATTTACCACGATCATGTAAACGCTTCACAAAGATAGCGGCCAAAGGGTAAAGTAGTAAAATAAATAACGATATAGCAAGCGTTTCAGAGAATAGCAGTACATTTTGTAACAGGGCAACCGCCGTCATTAAAATAAAAATGACCGCAATACCTACCCAAAATGGCCGGCGACCGATACGGCCTTTGAAGGAAAAAGCCCATTGTTGTAATGTCATTACCTATTATCCTGATACAATGTGGAAAACTAAAAATGAGTGGTTCAAAAATGACCCAAATTTTATTTCGTTCTGTATACGCCATCATAACCATTTTTGTACTTAGTGCGCCACAACTGGCTATCGCTCAAAAAGTACCCACTTTGCCTGATACCGATTTCAAAGTCGCCTACTTAGCCCCAGATGCCCCTTCTTTTGAACTCACCATTCCAAAATTACGCAATCAATTCAATCAGGCTAATAAAGATTTATATCTCCATGAATATAAAGTTATTGCTAGCCAGGATATCTCTGCTCCCTATATTCGCGCAGCGTCTCGTATTAACCAACAGATATACTCCTCGGCAGTGTTAGAGCGTGGTAGTGAAAAAATTAAAAGTTTACAAATTACATTACTGCCATCAGATGACCCACAAGAAACCCAAAAAAATCGGCAGTTAATGGAAAACTATACTATTGCAATGATCCATATATTTGCCCCGGAAGTTTCATTGGACAACGCTCCAGAACTTACGGAAGCCTTAAATAAATTTATTGCCAATAATAATGCGACTCATGCTGAAGAAGCTCGGTTAGGCACTTTAAGATATATTTTAGTAAAAAGTGACAATAATGTGCTTACTTTTGCTGTTGAACCGATTAAGCTAGAACAACAAACACCCTAAACTGACTGTGATCACGCTCTAAGAACAAGCATGATGAAAAGCAAAGCTATTATTATCTATTGTTCTTATAATGCGAAAGGTGAATGGCGACAACATTGTCACGTTGCGCGTGTAACATAAGCGTGTGATGAATAACTTATTGATTAATCATTAAAACTCTCTGGTTGGAGGAAATAACATGCGACATCCATTGGTAATGGGTAACTGGAAACTGAACGGCAGCACACAGATGGTCAATGACCTCGTCGCTGGCTTGCGTAATGAACTAAGCAGCGTTGATGGCTGTGATGTGGCTATTGCACCACCTGCAATTTACTTAACCCAAGCTAAACACGCGTTAGCAGGTAGCCGTATTGCGTTAGGTGCACAAAACGTTGACGTTAACCTATCAGGTGCATTTACAGGTGAAACCTCTGCTGAAATGTTAAAAGATGTTGGCGCCAAATACATCATTATCGGCCACTCAGAACGTCGTACTTATCACAACGAAAGTGATGAATTTGTCGCTAAGAAATTTGCTGTATTAAAAGAGCAAGGCCTGATCCCAGTACTGTGTATTGGTGAAACTGAAGCTGAAAACGAAGCAGGCAAAACCGAAGAAGTATGCGCTCGTCAAATTGATGCCGTATTAAATTCTTTAGGCGCAGAAGCTTTCCAAGGTGCCGTTATCGCCTATGAGCCAATCTGGGCTATCGGTACTGGTAAATCAGCAACACCAGCACAAGCACAGGCAATCCATAAATTTATTCGTACTCATATTGCGAAGAAAGACGCAGCCATTGCCGAGCAAGTTATCATCCAATACGGCGGTTCTGTTAATGCTAGCAACGCAGCTGAGTTATTCACCCAACCAGATATCGATGGTGCCTTAGTGGGTGGAGCTTCTCTGAAAGCTGACGCTTTTGCTGTTATTGTTAAAGCGGCTGCTGAAGCAAAAAAAACTAAATAAGGTTATTTTAATACCTTGAGATTAACCGCCAAATATTGGCGGTTTTTTGTTTTAATTTTTTTAATTAATGCCTCTATTAATAATAAAGTTCATATCTAAAATTTTATCCTCCCATGATTCCAAATCATATGAATAATTATAATTTAATTTTTAATAAAATAATAAACAATTAATTAAATTTAAAATCAATTAACAAACAAATGATTAAAAATCTCAAAAAACAGTATTAATAAAAATATAAATTTATTCTCAAAGAAATAAAAAAAACCATAATAACAGTGAGATATGGATTATTAGCCCTTTGCTTTATATATACTATCCATCATTTATTAAATAATAACGGTAGACAACCTATAAAAGTTAATACACATTTATCTCGCTAATCGCTCAACTAGATAATTAACATTAATAACTTTTACCCTGAAGGATAAATATGAAATATATAGTTGGTTTAATCTATAGCATCATAATTATATTCCCTACAATTTGTTTATCTGAATTAAATAATGACTCTTGGCGAGTTAATACCAATATCTATTTGGAAATAGAAGAATACCAAGGTCAACGTGATTCATTTAAAAATAAGGTCTACGATAAAATCAGTACAGTTGGGCAATTAAAGTTATACAACCCTAAATCTGACTGGCGTTTTACCCTAGATCATCGTGAATCCTTAAGGAATCATGGCCGTAATTTCACAACTTCACGGGATTCTTACATTCGAAACCGCACACAAATTGATGCTATCAAACAAATTCTCAACACTTCAAAATCAGACTTAGAACTTGGTTTTCGTTACAGAAAAGAGTCAAACGATGTCGAGCCTAACACCAAAGCACGTTCTTCGAATCGTTTATATGGCCTAACCCCAGCCGGTGAGTACCGTTTCAACGATGATTGGTCTTTTAATTTTTGGCTTTCTTATTTTTATTACAGTAATTATTTCAATGACAGTAGCCATGAAGCGGAAACCGAATATGGCGTAACCTATAAATATTCAGATGCATTAAAAGCAAAACTCACTGTTTATATTGACAACCAATGGGATAAAAATTTCAGTACCCGCTTTTTACAATCACAAGTTCGTGCTTACTTACCCATTACCATTAAGCCGAACTGGAAAATTACTCCATATGTGCGTTATTTCTTACAAGAAAATACCTATGATAAAAATAATTATCTAACACAGGAAATTAAAAATGGCTTCCGCATTGGTTCTCGTGTGGAATACAAAGCTACACCATCCCTGACTTTATGGAGTGAACTCGCCTACGAGCCTTCAACATGGAAATCACCAAAAAAGAATGGGATCACGTCAGGGTATGATAATAAACAAACGCTATACCTCGGTAAAATTGGCGTAAAATACCAATGGTAACCTTTAATTTGCCATCAACTTATTTCTCATAAAAAAACAAGCCATATGAAATTTCATATGGCTTATATATTTTAAATTACAAAATCATTTAAATATAAGAATAAAATATTTCGAAAAGTAAATAATTAGTGAAATTATTAACTTTTTACGTTCCATTGTCGATTTAAATACCATTTAATTATAATTTATACTTACGTCACATAACAAAATAATATCAAGTTGAAATTATTCTAGGTTAAAATTAATTATTCTCAAAAATTTACTATTTAATATCAATTAGATAAATAAAAACCATCTCAACATTTATTTGCACTCTATTCCTCTTACTCTAAAAGAGAGAATACTACCAACTGTGAGCACTCTCACATCATAAATATATTCAGCCACTTATTATCTTCCGAAAAATAACCTAGAGAAAATAAAAATGAAGAAATTCACTTTACTTAGTGCTTGTATTTTCAGTGCATTTTCAATGGCTAACCCAATAACACAAGCCCAATTGAATGAATTATGGCAAGACAAACAAAAGTCTGCTCAAGAAATAGTGGATAATATGTCCGAGGCTGAGAAAATTGGTCAGCTCTTCATGTTAGATTTCAGATATTGGAATAAAGACAGCCATGGGGAACCCGCCCCTTTTCTCGTTATGAATGATGAAGTTTCTAAGGTTATCAATCAGTACCATCTCGGCTCGGTGATCCTATTTAGAGAAAATCTGATTGATACACCACAAACTGTGGAGTTAATTAATAAACTTCAATCTTCCCGCAGTAACCTTCCATTATTTATTGGCACCGACCAAGAAGGGGGCTATGTCACCCGCTTACGCGTAGGTACCGAAATGCCTGGTAATATGGCACTAGGCGCAACACGTAACCCAGCCCTTGCAGAACTAACAGGGATGATCCACGGATATGAGCTATCCAGTCTTGGTTTTAATATCAATTTTGGCCCAGTTGTTGATGTTAATAACAATCAAAATAACCCAGTGATAGGGGTACGTTCATACTCAGATGATAAAAATTTAGTTGGAACTCTGGCCACCAGCTATATTCAAGGTATTCATAAATATAATTTATTGACGTCACTTAAGCATTTCCCTGGTCACGGAAATGTTTCTGCTGACTCTCATGTTGATTTACCCGTTGTTAATTCTGACGCAAAAACATGGCGAGATACTGAACTCGTCCCATTCAAATACGCGTTATCTCATGGTGCTGATGCCGTCATGACCGCACATATTATTGTACCAGCACTGGATGACCATAAAATCACCACACTTGCAGGTAAACAAGTTGGCACCCCAGCGACGCTTTCCAAACCTATTTTGCATGATATTTTACGTGATGAGCTCAACTATGACGGCTTGATAGTGACAGATGCCATGGATATGGGGGCTATTGCAGACAATTTCGATATTAATTGGGCGGTAGAAACCTCGTTACTTGCTGGCTCAGATATTATTCTTATGCCAATCAAAATGTGGGACTCCCAAGCGGTTTCTCGTTTAGATAACATGTACCGCTATTTAGAAACACAAGCAGAAAAAAATCCAGAACTGAAGAAACGTATTGATGAATCCGCAAAACGTGTGGTGCTGAAAAAGCTTCAGCAAGAAATTACGGCACAACCTGTAGACTTAGTGAAAGCGGAACAAGTCGTCGCATCAAAAGGTCATAAAGATATTGAAAATATGGTTTCTGAGCAGGCTATCACATTAATTAAGAATGAGAATGTACTGCCTTATCAATTAAAACCGCTCAATCGAATTTTCACTATTTCTGATGAAAAACCACGCAATACTTTAATTCAAAAACAGTTAAATGATATCGCACAAGAAACGGGAGTTGCAATTATTACAGGCGAAAGTGTCGTTAAATTGAATGAAAACACACTAACTCAAGATGAAGCAAAAAAACTGGTGCAAAACCAAGATTTGGTATTACTGACGACCTATAATTTAAAGGATACGCCAACGAATGCTCAGCGTATCATTGATGCTGCAAACCAGCTTAAAACCCCGATTGTTGTTATCTCTTCACGTAACCCCTATGACATTGCATACCTAAACAATGTAAGCGCAAATATTGCCATCTATGGTATCACTGGATTTGATATCACCAATAATAACCGCAATTCGTTAGAAACCAATATTCGTAGCGGGTTACGGACATTATTTGCCAACACTCATGGCCAGCCGCTAAACCCACCTCAAGGGGTGCTACCCGTTAATATCAAAAACCCACAAGGTAACAAAGTCCTGTTCCCTTATGGTCATGGCGAAACTTATTCCACAGTCAATTAATTACACAGCCTATTAATTATTACCAATGATTCCGCCTTTATACCTCCACGGTATAAAGGCCAGATACTAACGCCTTGAATAAAGGTATAAAAAAATAAAATACACATAAAAATTAAAGGGTTAAAATGAAAACTTCACTGAATGGTTTACTTTTTGTTACGCTCACAGGATTGGCAACATCCGTTTTCGCAGCCGATCAAGTCAATAATGATTACTGGCGCGTTTCTTCCAACGTCTATATGGAACTCGAAAAATTTGAAGGGCATCATAATACCAGCGGTCGTAAGGTCTACGACAAAACCACGATGGTTGGGCAGCTATTTTTAGTGAATCCTGAATCAAAATGGAGCTTTTTTCTGGAACATAAGGAATCATTAAGAAGCTACAACCATAATTTTTCAACATCCAAAGACTCTTTTATTCGTAATCGTACACAAATTGGTGCTACTCGGAAAATGTATGCCAGCGAGATTGGCCAGTTCAATTTAAATGTCACCTATCGCAAAGAATCCAATGACTCCGCACCAGGTACACAAGCGCGCCCATCGAATACGATGTTTTGGTTAATGCCTAGCGGGACATACAATTTCAATGATAAGTGGGCGTTTAACTTTTGGGATGCAGTTTATCACTACGACAATTTCCACGCCCCCAACAGTTATGAGTGGGAATCCGAGCACGGGCTTGTTTACAAGGTCAATGATTTCGCAACCGCCAAAGTCTATCTATACACCGATTGGACATGGGATAAAGACTTTAATAAGACATGGGAACAAAACCAAATTCGCGGTTATTTTCCTATCACGTTAAACCAGGATTGGAGCGTAATGCCTTATTTTCGCTATTATTTAAATGAACATAACTACGATAGCAACAAACGTACAACTCAGAAAGTTAAAGACGGCTACCGTGTCGGGACACAGGTTTTTTATAACTTAACACCAAAACTAACGCTATGGGGCGGCTTCGCGGTTGAACCTAGTACTTGGGAAAACCCAAAAAATGCAGGTATCACCTCTGGTGGCAATAACCGTCAAACATTTTATCTTGGCCAGTTAGGTGTCAAATACCAGTGGCAATAAATTAGCCCTAATATACCTCTCAGATAATACTCTAAATAGTTCAAATTGTAGGTAGGCGGCAAACAAACGAGGCCCTAGGAGCATACACCAGTATGTGACTAGGGCGAGTGCGTGCAGCCAACACCCCTACAAATTGAAATATGACGAGTATTAGCGTTGAATGATTTCGTCGAACACCCCTCCATTCGCAAAATGGGTTGCTTGCGCGGCTTGCCAGCCGCCAAAGCTGCCATCAACCGTCAACAGTTTTAGTTCAGGAAACTGTTGTTGATATTTTTTGGCCACTTCGCTATTTCGTGGGCGATAGTAGTTTTTAGCTGCAATTTCCTGCCCTTGCGCAGAATAGAGGTGCTCTAAATAAGCTTCTGCAACCGCCCTGCGGTCACGTTTATCGACGGTTTTATCGACAACAGCGACGGTTGGCTCAGCGAGAATCGAAATACTTGGCGTCACAATTTCAAACTGCCCGCTTTCCCCTAACTCATTGATGGCTAATAACGCTTCATTTTCCCAAGCAATTAATACATCGCCAATACCACGTTCAACAAAGCTATTGGTTGCGCCACGAGCCCCTGAATCGAGGACTTCCACATTTTGATACAGCTGTTTAACAAACTGCTTCGCTTTTTCAGAGTCTTGCTGGTTTTTATCTAATGCATATCCCCATGCTGCTAGATAATTCCAACGAGCTCCACCAGAGGTTTTCGGGTTGGGAGTCACCACAGAGACATCTTTGCGGACTAAATCATCCCAATCTTTGATGTTTTTCGGGTTATCTTTACGAACTAGAAAGACGATAGTCGATGTATAAGGAGCTGAGTTATCGGGAAGTTTTTCTATCCAGTTTTTATCTATACGACCACTTTGTGCAATAGCATCAACATCATAGGCTAAAGCTAACGTCACAACATCGGCTTCTAACCCATTCACCACTGATATAGCTTGCTTACCTGAGCCACCATGAGACTGGCGAACAGTGACGGTATCCCCCGTTTTCTTTTGCCAATAATCACTAAATTCCTGATTATATTGCTGATAAAACTCACGAGTCGGATCATAAGACACATTCAATAATTGAATGTTTTTCGCCCATGTCCCTGTCGCTAACAGCAATAGCAATGCTGTCGTGAATTGTGATTTTTTTACCTGCCATGAACGTGTCATTTGCCTTCCCTCATTAAATTTGCGATAAGGAGAGGCTGACAGATAGCATCAATTACGGGAAATAATTAAAAAGAAAAACTTATAAGAATGAGGAATATATGAACAGAGTATTATCTGGAATACAGGATCAAACCTGCATAGCGGGAAATCACTATGCAGGAGAGATTTGCAATTATAGAGGGATTAGTACAGCTTCTTCGCCGTATCAAACCAATCCTTCTTAAAGACGCGCTTCATATTCATAACCGCATCAATAATGTCATGATGGACTAATTTTTCATTTTGAATACCCACACAGCGCCCGCCGTAGCCTTCCAACAGAAGTTGAATGGAATAAGCCCCCATGCGTGATGCTAAAATACGGTCATAAGCAACCGGAGAACCACCACG
The DNA here is from genome assembly GCF_053098325.1 of Providencia sp. PROV_01. Taxonomy (NCBI): domain Bacteria; kingdom Pseudomonadati; phylum Pseudomonadota; class Gammaproteobacteria; order Enterobacterales; family Morganellaceae; genus Providencia; species Providencia sp. PROV_01. The sequence goes on from NZ_JBRFKD010000002.1 coordinate 269,833, forward strand.
TTGGATATGACCAAGAACCGTTGCACGGGTTTCGTGGTGTGTTTCCTGCTCAATATATTTCGCTAATTCACCCACATCACAAACGTGTTCGGTAATAGCAACAATCGCATGGCGTTTGCCTTTTTCAATACCACGTTTGATTTCTGATAATAGTTCTTCGCGGTCAAAAGCCATTTCCTGCTCAGGTAACACTAAGAACTCACAGCCCCCAGCAATCGCAGCAGATAGCGTTAAATCACCACAGTAGCGACCCATTACTTCAACAATAGAAATACGTTTATGGGACGTCGAGGTATCGCGAAGGCGGTCAATAGCCTCAACAACTGTTTCAAGTGCAGTGAAATAACCGATGGTATAGTCTGTGCCAGCAACGTCATTATCAATCGTTCCCGGTAAACCAATACATGGGAACCCAGCTTCCGTCAGTGCTTTAGCCCCCAAATAAGAACCGTCACCACCAATAACAACTAATGCGTCAATATGATTTTTCTTCAGATTATCGAATGCGACAGCACGCACTTTTTCATCACGGAATTGTGGAAAACGAGCTGAGCCTAAGAAGGTACCACCACGGTTAATCATATCTGACACGCTATACCGGTCTAATTGCTTCATGCGGTTTTCATATAGGCCAAGGTACCCGTCAAAAATACCCATGACTTCTAAACCTTCACCTAATGCCGCGCGAACCACACCGCGGATCGCTGCATTCATGCCTGGCGCGTCACCACCACTCGTTAAAACCCCAATTCTTTTAATCTGCTTGACCATGATGACCTCTGATTAATGAACATAAAATTGCAAATCGATAAAACCGTTACGCTGCTAATCTTTTTAACGCTAATTACGCTGGCTTACTAGTGCTGAATTGATTCACCTAACAGCATAATACGGCAAAGAGTGAATTATGCATCTGCTTTCCATCAAGCTTTTATGTTTTATTGTGATCCAGTTTACATAATTCTAGCCGATCACCCCAATAGGTAAATCTTTCAATGCAAAAAAAGCCCTAGAGTACCAACTAAAGCGAATTACCCTAGTTGAATCTTAGTTTGAAATAAAAATTAAGTATTGATGATAACACTTAAATTCCTTCGATGCTGTACCTATAAAACAAAAGAAAAGCACCATTTGGTGCTCTTTTAATTAACGAACAAAAACGAAAATAAAATTGGCCTATGTATAGTAATAACGCGTTAAATGGAAAAAAATAGGCGCGGCAAAACACAATGAGTCAATGCGATCCAGCATGCCCCCATGTCCTTCAATAATCGCCCCAAAATCTTTAATACCACTATCACGCTTAATGGCTGACATACATAACCCTCCCACAAACCCCATAATGGTAATCGCTAATGACATCAGTCCCGCAACCCACCAGCTAAATGGAGTTACCCAGTAAAGGCAAATACCAATAAGCACTGAAGATAATACGCCGCCAATAAAGCCTTCAATGGTCTTGTTTGGGCTCAACTTAGGCACAATAGGCCGTTTACCCATTAACTTACCAAAAACATACTGCAACACGTCTGAAATTTGCGTCACAATAATCAAGAAAAGTAATAATTTTACGTTTTCGCCTTCATAACCTTGAATATTCAGCATCAACAACGCGGGTACATGGCTCAAACAGAAAACCGCCACCAACATTCCCCACTGAATTTTTGCTGTTCGCTCAAGAAAATGAAAGGTATCTCCCGCTAAAGCAATGCGAGTTGGCAAGAAAAGGAAGACAAAAACAGGTACAAAAATTGAAAATAACCCATACCATTCAATACCAACCAAGACATATTGCAATGGAATAAAAACAAAAAAGCACCAAAATAATGCTTCATGGTCACTGCGCCGTGTTGGCGTTAAGGTAATAAACTCTCTGAGTGCAAAGAACGATATCAGCGCAAATAAGATCACCACACCTATATTGCCAAGCACAACAGCCAGTACACAAATAATGCACATGACCCACCATGCACGAATACGCGCATTCAAATTATCAATAGTTGGGTTGCTTTTTTCACCTGAATAACGGTATGCAAGAATACCACCAATAACACTAGCAAATACCAGTATCCCAAAAACACCTGACAACAATAATACTAATTCCCTGTCCCCAATATTCATGGCATTAGCTCCTCAAGCGCTACTTTTGCTCGCTGCAAAAAGGCGATTTTATTTTCATTTTCCATAAGAGGCTCCAGAGGCTTACCAACGATAGCTGAACAAATCACCGGCACAACAAGCTTTGACCCCTTCGGTAACACACGATTTAAATTTTCCAAATAAACGGGAACAACTTCAACATCAGGGTATTTTTTCGCGAGATGGTAAAGCCCACTTTTAAATTGGCTTAAAGTTTCCCCATCACCACGTGTGCCTTCAGGAAAAAATATTAATGAATGCTTTGCCTCTAATACTGACTCTAAAGGAGCTAATGTATTATTTTGAGCTGGCTTATCACCTTTTCTATCGACTAATACCGCCCGAAAAACCTTATTAACTAAATAACGTCGAAACGGTGTTTTGACCCAATAATCTTTAGCGGCAACCGGGTGAACAAAATGACGCATTAACGGCGGTAACCCAGACCAAATAACCAAACCATCAAGATGGCTTGAATGATTGGCATAATAAATACGTGTGGTCATTGAAGGTTGGCACCCTACCCAACGAGTGCGAACACCTGTTAATAAACGGCAGGTTCCCGATAACAGCATGCCCATTCCCTTAGCTAAAAGAGAAATTCTCTGCACTTTTTCCATCTTTTTTCCTTGCTAACGTTTTATCAAACGAAAATTTGCAAAATTACGAAAAGACCTGAATATCGTTTAATTAACAAGATAGAGAGTCGGTTACAGGAGCACAACGGGATAAGTTCTGATTTGCAATATAAGAAAAGTAATATTGAGATAAATAGCAGGAAATACGTGATTGGTGTAGCAATATATCATCATATTACTACACCAAAATAACACTCAACTAACGTCAATAATTAAATATTATTTTTTGTCAGCGGCAATACGGTCACGGATGTTTTGTGCACGTTCGCTTGATGGTGGGTGAGAGTCAAACATGCTTGTCTCGCCGCTACCCATTTTCGCTAATTTTTCAAAACCAGTGACTAAACCGTCAGTTTTAACACCACGTTTTTTTAGTAAGTCATAAGAGAAGTTATCTGCTTCGCTTTCTTGGTGTTGAGAGAACTGTGAGTTAATCAGTTTTTCACCCAGAGCTGCAACTTGTGATGCACTCAGTTGTTCTACAACGCCACCCGCTGATGCTGCGGCAGTACGTGCAGCAACTGCCGCATAAGCAACTTGCATTGCTTTACGTGTATGACCTAATGCAACGTGGCCCATTTCATGACCCAGAACGCCTTCAACTTCGTTATCGTTCATCACATCCATCAGGCCGCTATATACACGCACACAACCATTTGCCATTGCCCATGCGTTGACATCGCTAGTCAGATAAACTTTATAGTTTACTGGAGTACCATCAACTTCGTTACCCAGTGCTTTTGCAATTTTGTCTAAGCGTTTCGCATACTTGCTAGACGCTGGAGCAATTTTGTTTTGCGCATCCATTTCTTTACAAGATTGGTCACTTAATTGTTTAACATCAGAGTCAGTCAGTGTCGCAGCTTGGAATAATTGCATGCCTGAGTTAGTCAACATCCCTTGGTCTAAATTTTTACAACCCGTTAAAATGACAGCAGAAACAGCAACTGCCACAAGCGCTTTCATCTTCATAGAACATTTTTCCTTTAGTATATATAGGTATTATTTTTTAATGACGCTAAAGACTATAAATTCTGCGAAAAATAACAATAGGAATAAAGCCATAATTATCCAATATATGAATTTGATAACGTTTTTATTAAAATTGCAAAATAGACAGAATATTATTCCAATAATAGGTACACATACAGATTGCATGCAAATGGCCATTAGGGCAATGGCCAAAAAATCACTCTAACTACTTAATAAATAACTCAATAACACAAAAATCATTTTCTGTATTCTTTTCAACAATAAATTGCAGAGCTTCTCGATTTTCTTTAATTAATAGAGTGTCAAATGGCTTTAAATAAAAGGAATCTGAATTAATTTTCATACTCAAACGAGGTGTAATATTAAAAATTAAGATCTCACTAGCCCCACTCACCCAAGAATTAATGAACGCAGTATTCACCCATTGTAAGCGAGCTTGATATTTTTCAGGGTTATAGATGACATTAAAATCACGAATTGCACCTTGAACGAGTTCCGCATAAACCTCGCTTTCCCCATTAAAAGCAAAAAATTCTTTTTGCTGTAAGGTCACCGCCGGTTTCTTATCTACATGCAAAATAAGTCCTTCTCCTTCCAATACACCAATAATACGTTGCCGATTTTGGAAAAAGGAAAACGAGCCCGCCGTTTTAACATCTGCTATTGACACTCGCCAATCAAAATCATCTAAACCTTCACCATGGCTGCGCGCCAATTCAAGTGTCGACCCTTGGCCATTTTTCCAAGGCATATTGCGATAATCTTGCGTCGTTAATATCTGAGTCATAAGGTGAACCCTACTTTGGTGGATACATTATTTTTATAGTTAGCTTATCTAATGGCTAACCTAATCATAGATAAGCTATTTTTAGATACTCTTAAACTGTAACTTTAATCCGAGAGAATTAACGATTTTTATAATCGTCATAAATGTTGGATTTCCCTGTCCTGATAGTGCCTTATATAAACCTTCACGACTCATTCCAACTTCTTTAGCTAATTGACTCATATTTCTTGCCTTTGCAATATCACCAAGTGCAGCGAGAACTAGACTAGGGTCACCTTCTTCTAGAATTTCGTTTAGATACATTTGTATTTCTTCTTCACTGTTTAAATACTCAGCGATATCAAATTCTTTTAATTTAGTATTCATAGTTCCCCCTCAACTTCACCAAAAAGGAGTTTAGCTTTATGGATATCTTTCTGCTGCGTTGCCTTTGTTCCACCACAAAGTAAAATTATAATAACATTGCTTTTCTGCTTTAGATAAACACGATACCCTTGTCCTTCATGTACCCTCAGTTCCGAAAAGCCATCACCAATGGGTTGCACATCACCATAATTCCCATTCTTTAACCGCCTAATTCTCATTAGAATTTTAGTTTTAGCTCGAATATCTCTAAGGTTTTTAATCCAACTATCAAAACATTCCGTTGTTAGAACCGTGATCATAAGACTGCTCCTTGTCTTTATGTTTTTATCTTAGCAATCTTCGTTTAGTTGTCAACTATAGTTAACAAACATGAATAAAAGACTAGTTTAGAAATAAAAAAAAAGCCCCTAAAAGGGGCTATAAAAGACAGGGATGGTGTCTATGGCAAGGAAAAACTTCACTTATTGCTACTTCACTACTTACTATGGAACTCAGGATATAAAATTAACTAACTTGCATTACTACAGGTACTAACAACTAAACTTACTGAAACTGCATCGCTTGAAATTCTGCCATTTTATGCTGATTCATTTCTTGTTGGTGAATGTGTTCAAGCTCTGTTTTCTGTTCTGGCGTTAACAACTGGTACAATTCGTGATGAATTCGAGCCATTTCAACACGTTGTTCCAGTTCTTTTTGCATTCGTTTTTCAAGTTCTTCACGAACCGCTTTGTCATCAAAGCTATCCGCTATAATTAATTTGTGCAGTGCTTCACGTTCTTTAACTAAAGCAGAGTTATCAACATGATAATGGCGCTGTGTTGCCATTAAATCACGTAATTGCTGACGCTGTTTTTCATTTAACGTGATACCATTAAACATAAAGGTACTGGCACGTTCTTCACTGCTAAATAACTCATGATGTTGAAAGGGCACAACCACATTGCCTGTTGGCTTAGTTGTTGGCTCGGACTGCATCTGTAACATCAAAGGTGTTGAACTTTCATTTGCAGCACTTTGTAGCTCTTCTGCAAAAGCAACCGCTGGTCCGAACACAAACGCAGAAGCTAAAACTAACATTGCGGTTTTATGTACTGTATTATGTACTTTGCTATGTGTTGTTCTCAGCATTTGACACCTTGTCTCCGAACTGTGCTCGTGATTCAATGTGAACAAATATACACCTGTGGCTGCAAACTAGCGTCAGAGCATGTAAAAGAACGTAAAGTCATGGAATCGTACAGATTGTTATCGTATTTTGGCAGTTGGAGGACTTAAAAAATGCATAAAATCCTATTAGTTGATGACGACCGTGAACTCACGTCGCTGTTAAAAGAACTGCTGGAAATGGAAGGTTTCAATGTTGTCATCGCCTATGATGGTGAACAGGCATTACAGCAAATTGACTCATCCATTGACCTGTTACTACTTGATGTCATGATGCCGAAAAAAAATGGTATTGAGACATTAAAAGAACTGCGCCAAATCCATCAGACCCCCGTTATCATGTTAACGGCTCGCGGTAGTGAGTTAGATAAGGTTCTGGGCCTAGAACTAGGTGCAGACGACTATCTACCTAAACCGTTCAATGACCGTGAACTGGTAGCACGTATTCGTGCTTTATTACGCCGTTCTAACTGGAGCGAGCAAACTCAAGGCGACAATAGCAATACCCCTGTTTTACAAGTTGATAAACTGCAACTTAACCCAGGTCGCCAAGAAGCCAGCTTTGATGAGGAAATTTTGGACTTAACAGGGACAGAATTTACGTTGTTATATCTACTCGCACAGCACCTAGGCCAAGTGGTTTCTCGTGAACACCTTAGCCAAGAAGTACTTGGGAAGCGCTTAACACCGTTTGACCGTGCTATTGATATGCATATTTCAAACTTACGCCGCAAACTTCCAGAACGCACTGATGGCCAGCCGTGGTTTAAAACTCTACGTGGCCGCGGATACTTAATGGTTTCTGCCACATGATCAACAGCTTAACCGCAAGGATCTTTGCGATCTTCTGGTTTACCCTCGCACTAGTATTAATGCTAGTGCTGATGGTGCCCAAGCTCGACTCTCGGCAAATCACCGTCCTGATGGAAAGTGAACAACGCCAAGGGGAGATGCTTGAGCAGCATATTGAAGCCGAACTCGCACAAGCTCCGATGAATGACCTACTTTGGTGGCGGCGTATTTCTAACGCCATCAAAAAATGGGCACCTCCCGGCCAACGGTTGATTATCGTCACCAGTGAAGGCCGCGTGATTGGTGCAATGCCAAGTGAAATGCAGGTAATACGTAACTTTATTGGGCAGTCCGATAACGCGGATCACCCGAAAAAGAAAAAATATGGACGAGCCGAAATCCTCGGTCCTTTCTCCATTCGTGATGGGGAAGACCACTACCAACTGTATTTAGTTCGCCCAGCAAGCAGCCCACAATCTGACTTTATTAATTTATTGTTTGATAGGCCTTTCTTATTACTGATTGCCACCATGCTGATCAGTGCTCCACTATTATTATGGTTATCTTGGAGTCTCGCCCGCCCTGCTCGTAAATTAAAAATGGCCGCGGACGATGTAGCGAAAGGAAATTTACGCCCACACCCAGAACTAGAAGCCGGTCCGCAAGAGTTCTTGTCTGCGGGAAATAGCTTTAACCAGATGATCAGTGCCCTTGATGGTATGGTTAGCGCGCAGCAACGCTTAATCTCTGATATTTCTCATGAATTACGCACTCCACTGACTCGTTTGCAACTGGCAACCGCCTTATTGCGCCGTCGCCATGGGGAAAGTAAAGAGCTCGAACGCATTGAAACCGAGACCCATCGCCTAGATAGCATGATTAACGATTTACTGGTGTTATCCCGTAGCCAGCATAAAAACGAAATTTTGCGTGAAAATATCAAAGCCGATGAACTTTGGGGTGATATCCTAGATGATGCTAGCTTTGAAGCTGAGCAAATGAACAAAACGCTCGAAGTCACTTCTCACCCAGGGCCTTGGCCGTTATATTGCAACCCTTCTGCCGTCGGTAGTGCATTTGAAAATATTGTGCGTAACGCATTACGTTATTCGCATACACACATTGCCGTTGATTTCAAAGAAGAAAACAACGGTATTCTCATCACAGTCGATGATGATGGCCCCGGTGTTAGCCCTGCTGACCGCGAGCACATTTTCCGCCCATTCTACCGCACTGATGAAGCTCGAGACCGAGAAACAGGCGGTACTGGTTTAGGTCTTGCAATTGTTGAAACCGCCATAACACAACATAAAGGTTGGGTGAAAGCGGATGACAGCCCATTAGGTGGTTTAAGGTTACAAATCTGGCTACCTGAACACGGCCGATAAATTAGCTTTATTCATTACCAATAACCCCCTTTCTTTTTATTAAAGAAGGGGGTTATTTTTTTAATCAACATCTACCATTATTAATAGAGAATAGTCCTATATTGCCTCTAAAAACAACAATTCCTAAATACCCGACCAATATAAAACTCTATTTTTATACTATTTAACCCATAAAAAAAGAATAATAGAGAAGAATACTTAAAATTAACCATGTGGTAATCCAACAAAAAGTATATCGTTTTATATCTTAATATGTTACTAACTTCTACACCGACTATATTAATCTGATATTCTGTTTTACTTAGTTAAAGTGTGATAATTGATATTAATAGAAAGCACAGAAGCCCAACTCAATGCAAATTAAGATACTTATAATGTGGGCTGATAATAATCATATTTTAACTTTATTTAATTTACAGGTTTTCCCTTATTAACCTGTTCAATATTAGGCGAACTCAACTTCAAATGGATTTATCAATGAAAAAATTCAAGCTCACTAAGCTAGCCATACTTGCTGTGTTCGGCGCCATAAGTGCACAAAGCGTTGCGGGGGGATTAGTTCTACCCGATAACAACTTACGCAGTGATCTTGCTTGGCTTTCTGAACGTAACGTCATCCAAATTAGCTTATCAACTTGGCCACTCTCCCAAGAAGAAATCACGCGTTCTTTAAATAATGCAAATATTACTAATAGCGAACAAGAAGCCATTATTCAGCGCATTAAAAAGAACCTTGACCGTAAGAAAAACAGCGTTCAACTAGAAACTCACCTTGCATCTAGCCACAACTCTATGCCACAAGGCTTTGCCCAGAGTGAATATAGTGATATTCGCTATACTGTTTCAGGTAACTACAGCACTGATGACGTAGACTTAAACCTGACCTCAAATGGTGAACGTGCTTTACGCGTTGAAAATGGTTCTGACTACAACCTCAATGGCTCATATGGCGGTGTCAAAATTTGGAACCAATGGGTATCCTTTGGTGAAATCCCACAATGGTGGGGACCGGGCCACGATGGTAGCTTAATTCGTACCGATGCGGCTCGCCCTGTTACTGGCTTTTTAATTCAACGCGCTGACCAAAGCCCATTTGAAACGCCATGGCTTTCTTGGATTGGTTCGTGGCAATACCAGCTCACTGCGGGGCAAATCAAACAATATTCTTCCCAACCAAACACTAAACTGATTGGTTTACGCATGACCATGAACCCAACTGACTTCTTCGAACTCGGTGGTTCTCGCGTAGTCATGTGGGGAGGCGATGGCCGCCCTAATAACTGGAACTCTTTCTGGAATGCAATGGGTGGTAGGGATAATACTGGCGACTATAACGATGACCCGGGTAACCAACTGGCAGGTTTAGACTTCAAACTGAAACTTTACCCATTAATCGACCTACCCGTTAGTTTCTATGGTCAAATGGTCGGTGAAGATGAAGCTGGGCTATTCCCATCGAAAAACGCCTTTATGGGCGGTATCGAAGGTTATCACACACTATGGGGGCAACCTTTAAATTGGTATATTGAAGGCGCGAATACCCATACTGAGTGGGACAAAGACGGCGTAATGTATCGACACTTTATCTACAAAAATGGTTATTACCAACAAGGTGCATCACTAGGCCACGCGATGGGCGGCGACGGGCGCATGCTCACCACCAAAGTGGAATACACTCTCGATGATGACAACCGCGTCAGTTCTCGCTTGATGTACGCAAAAGTGAATAAATCTAACTTTGATGGCAACAAGTTGTTCCCTAAATCAGAAACCATCAAAGGTGTTGATTTCGGTTGGTGGCATAACTTTGACAATGACGTCAGCACTGATGCGAAAGTTTGGGTATCTAAAACTGATTACGAAACACGCAATGATTTAGGCGCTGCTGTTACGGTAAACGTACCGTTTAAGTGGTAGTTAGCAGATATTAAGCATATTTTATCAAAAACGGGTTATGTTTTTAGCATAATCCGTTTTTTATCCCTCGAACATTATTATTCTAGCCAAAAATACGCCATTCATATAATCCCTCATGACAACCAAGTTAATTAATATAATCAATTAAGTATTTTATTAATCTATTCCTACGCGGAATTCGGATAAATATAGAAATATTAGGATCTGGCCTTTATTGAACCCACACTAAAAGCAATGATATACAAGGAATAACTTAACTTAAATATTTAATCGCGTACAAAGCGTAAGAATAGGATTATAACCTAATAATTTAAAATAACTTATTCTATTGGTGATTGTGTTAGGACTATTCTCTAACACTATCGCAGTGATAGTCAGTAACTAGCTTTAATGGTATTATTAATCGCTTTTTACTTGACCAAATAAATGCTGAGGCATACCCTTTGGCGGTCAAAAAACAATAAGCTTTGCTTATCAATTGAGCAAATTAGCAAAAAATGCAATGTTTTCAATTGATAAGTATGCATTTACAAATTCAATGGTGCTCTGGGACCCGACAACCCAGTGCGGTAGCTATGTAGGTAATAAATTAATATGGATAAAAAAATTGTTGTATATGTTTCTGGTACTTTCGACCTATTCCATAATAATCATTTAAAAATGATAAACTATGGGAGAGGCTTAGGAGATGTTTTAATAGTTGGCGTTAGTACAGATGAACTTGTTTGCTCATATAAAAAAGAGCCCTCTGTCCCATTTGAAGAAAGAATTGCAATAATAGAAGGTTTAAAAACACCTGATATAGTTATTCCGCAGCATACATTAAATCATACCGATACAGTCAAAAAACTAAATATAGATATTTTTGTTATCGGAGATGACTGGTATCCCAAATATGACTATTTAAAAGAGTTAGGAGTACAAGTATTTTATTTTCCATACGGAAAGGGAGTAAGCTCAACAAACTTGAAAAAGCAGATATATGAGCAATATAAAGAAATTTTAGATAAAACAGACAAGCACCCAATACCCAACCCTCTCCAAGAGAGTAGTAAATAATGAATATCATAATAACTGGAGGAAATAGCGATATTGCAACATATATCTCTATGAAACTTGAAAACTCAAATTTTATGGTATATCGCCCTTCTAAAGAAGAGCTGGATGTAACCAGCGAATTGAGTGTTGAGTCCTATTTCGCATCTACCCCTGTTGATATTCTTATAAATTGTGCAGGCACATTATACTCAAGTAACATAATAGATTCATGTCCAAAGTTATGGATTAGAGATATAAATGTAAACCTTATTGGGACTTATTTAACTTGTAGAATGGCATTAATTCATAATCCTAAATGTAAAATAATTAATATCTCTTCAACTGCTGCATTTAATGCATATAACGATTGGAGTTCATATTGTGCATCTAAATCTGGAGTTTTGAAGATATCAAAAGCTCTTGAGCTAGACAATTTTAATGTTGTAACGCTCTGCCCTGGAGCTATAGATACAAAAATCAGGAAAAATTTAACTATTGATAACCCTAATGTAATGAATCTTGAAGAAGGTTGCAGCCCTATATTAGATGCTATAAATAATGCATACTCTAATGGAGCTGTTATTTTTTACAGAAAAAATGAATTTAAGATATTATAAAAATGAAAAATATATTATCTCTAGTACTTATGATATTATTAAGTATAATCTTTTTACCTATAAAGAAAAAAAATAATAAAATTATTATAAATTCATTTAAAAATAACAAATATAATTTTTATAGTCGGGTTTTTTTTGAGTACCTAATAAAAAACAAAGAAAAAAACAATTTAATTGTAAAATTTGTAATTAACAACAAAGAAGAAAGAGATAGACTAAATCAAACTATAGGCCCTTACTTTATTGACTCTAAAACATTTAAAGGCATAATAGAAATATTAAGCTCCAAGTATTGGATAAGCTCCTGCAAACCAATATATTCATTTCCTTTAGCGTTGCTCAATAGAATGAAAATAAACGTATGGCATGGAGTACCATTTAAGACTATTGCACTTAAAGATAAAAATCAAAATAAAATAAAAAAAATCATTTATAAATATTATTATTCTAATATTTTCTATGATTTATTCCTTTGTTCTTCATCTGAAACATCTAAGCTATTCAAGGAAAGCTTTTCATTGAATGAAAAAAACATATACATTGGAGGAAGTTTAGCTGGTGAAATGTTCGGAGAATCAATAGACAAAGTATCAAATGATGTTGTAAAAAATCTTTTACAGCAAGGAAGAAAAAAAAAGGTTTTGTATGCCCCCACATATAGAGATAATGGAAAAACCATTTACTTCCCATTTCCCGAAATGGAAAAAAATGAATTTGAGTCCTTCTTAAAAGAACATGATATCACTATATATGTAAGACCTCACCACTTAGACCAAGGATACAAGAAATATATTACTTGGGATGGAATAGAATATTTTGGTAGTGACCTAGTACCTGAAATAACATTTTACTTAAAAGAATTTGACATCTTAATCTCAGACTATTCAAGCATAATATTTGATTACATGTTAACCGATGGTTATCAAATATTATTACCATATGATAAAGTAGAATATGAAAGAGTACGTGGTCTCAACTATAAAATTAAAGACTTATCTTATGGAAAAATCGTCTTTAGTTATGATGATTTTAAGAATTCCATTGCTTTTCCATATGAAAATATAGATAGAAAAAACAAGCTCAAAAATAGATTCCATTCTATAGATTCCTTTCAGTGCAATAAATTACTAAATAGAATAATAGTTGAACATAAAAATGAAAGAAATAATTAACGTAGCCAATATAGACCCTTCAGAAAAGGCCGGTGGCCTTAATTTAATGGTCAAAAATATAGTTTCAACCCAAAACCAATTAGGGCTTAGTAGTTTATTACTTTATTTTTCCGAGACTCGCTATAAAGATGATAAAATAGAATATCCAAACATCAAATACAATGGTTTTATTTCTTTTTTGCGTGGAATAAAAAGGAATAAACACTATGTATTTCACTCTATTTATAATAAAAAATACATATTCATGATGCTGATGATAAAACTATTAGGCGCTAACTACAGCATACATGCTCATGGTTCCCTCAGTAAACATTGCATAAAAAAGTCTTTTTTAAAAAAATCTTTATATTTATTAATTATAAAAATAATGACTAAAATGTCATCATTTTTAATATTTTCAAATAAATCCGAACATGAAAATTCAATTATAAAAAAAACAAATAGAATAATATACATTCCAAATTTAATACCAAACATAGAACCTATAACGCTTACTCGAGATTTTTTTCGCATTGTTTATATTGGTAAAATAGATTATTACTATAAAGGAATATCCCAATTACTAATTGCCTTCTCTGAATTTATAAAAACTAACAATAATTTCAAGTTAGAGTTATATGGTTTTGGGAATAAAAAAAACATTGATTTAAATAACATTTGCTCGTCTGAACAAGATATTATTAGATTAAAAAGAGATGTTGAATCACTAAACCTACAAAATAATGTTAAGTTTTTAGGTCCAATCATTGATAGAGAGAAAATAAATACACTTTGTTCAACTGGTGCATTTATTCTTACTTCCAACTCCGAAGCTATGCCTTTGAGTATTTCTGAAGCTTTAGCATGCGGAACGCCTGTTATAATTAGTAAGCAAACTAATATGGGAAATTATATTAAGCAATATGGTTCTGGAATTGTTTGCGACAATACACCAGAATCAATACTAGATGCACTTATCGCATATAAGAGTGAACTAATTCCTGAATATAATAAGGTTAGCGAACAAGCAACCAAATGCTTCATTAATGAACTAAGTAGCGATCAACTTCCTAAATTCATATTAGAGCTTACTAAATGTATCAAATAACATTAGCTCTAATAAAAAAACATAAAGATAGCATTGTTACCACCTTATCACTACTAATAAATAGGGGGCTAGATGCTGTAGTATTACTAGTAATAACACCTTATCTTATAAAAACTTTTAGTATCGAATTTTATGGAGAAATGATATATTACCTTTCTATCATATATATTATCCAAACAGTTATAATATTTGGATTTGATAATTATATACTCTATAAAACTAGTAATATTAAGCGTGGTCAATCTGAAATACTGTCAACAATAATAAGCGTTAAATTAATATTATTATTTATAACTTCAATAGGATATATAATATATTGTCTATTTACTTTCGAAACTGACGGTAAATATTTTTATCCTTATTTATTTTTGATATTACCTTTAGCGGAGTGCTTTAATTTTTCACATTATTTTGTTGTTGAAAAAATGACTCCATATCTTGTAAAAATTTCTATCTTTAGGCTAGCTTTCTTTGCAACATTAACATTAACATTAATTAATAGCCCAAGCGACCTAAACCTTTATTCATTAGTTTTAACATTATCCTACCTTTTTTCCGTGCTTATACAAAACATAATGCTTAAAAAGCACAGAAATATTACCATTCGCCTAGTATATGACTGGAAAAATATTAGAGTTTGTTTTAAGGATGCAAGTAAGTTTTTCGGACTAAAGTTTTTTCAAGTATTATCCGATAAGTTATACATCATAATAGCAGGAATGTGGATTGGGTATAGCTCTGTTACAATTATAGACATCTCAATAAAACTTTACCTTGTTATTTTAATGCCAGTTCAAATATTAGTAGTTGGAATATTGCCTAAATTTATAAAAAAAGAATCTACTTTAGATTTTAGATACTGCTCTTTTTTGGTCATATTAATATCTATAATTTTAATTCCATCATCAATTTTATTTAAAAATAATATTGATCTATATTTTTTCCATCGACAACTTGAAGAGCTTAATAACTTATATCTAATAATATCAATTAGTGCTATATTATTTATAATCTCTTTTTTAATATCTGAATTATATTTAAATCCAATGGGAATGCTTAGTTCCTCAATATACTCCTCTGCATTTACCTTCATCATAACATCTGTTATCGTTTTATTTTTTCATTATTTTTTTACACTAACTACAAATAAGGTATTATTGATATTTTTGATTTCAAAGTTCCTTGATTGTCTTTTTAAATGGTTTTTATTGCTAAATAATAATAGCAGAAAAAATAAAAAACTAATATAAAAACAACCATCAACACTACAGTGATATATATGAAAACTGAAAGATATCTGGTTTCACTTTTTTTATTCGTAATTAGTTTATTAGGATTAGCATATGCACCTATTATAACTGTTTTTATATGTGTATTATATTGCATACTATTACCTAAATCTCATTCTAAACTAATAATTATTCCAATTATAATTAACCTTTGCTTAGCATTAGCAATTTTATTTTCCTCTAAGAACTTTCATGGTGGCGCCACTGATTTTGAAACTTATTATCACTTTTATCAAAGTATACTACAAAATATTAATAGGTATGGAGTTAGTGGTGCATGGGTAGGTACTTATAGTCGATTTGAACCTTTATATTATATCTTGAACATTATCATAGGTGTAACATTTGGTGCTCTTTCAGAAATACAATTTTCCATTTTAATGAATTTTATTTGCCTTCTATTTGTTGCTATTTCACTAATAAAGTACTCATCTAGATTTAATATAAAAAACATTTTATTCGTTATTATATTTACATTATTTATCCTAAAAACAGGAAGTCTAACATTATTTTGGCGGCAAAGCTTAGCAGCTGCTTGCATAATACTGGCTATCACATATCAAAATAAATTAAGGCTTGTATGGTTTGCTCTTTCAATAGGTTTTCATATTTCTAGCATCTTTGTTTTCCCAATATCTTTATTTTGTCTTTCACAAAAAAAACCAAAATATTACTTATACTTTATATTATTAGTAGTCGCGATAATTTGGCCATTTATTGGCAGTTCTATACTCGTTAATATAGTTAATATTTTCGGATTACCAAGTAACTCATTTTTTATAAATGATAACGACTACCCATACTTTACTGATTCAATCAAAACTATTTTATACTCTATACCCGTTCTGTTTTTTTACTACATTCAAAGAAATGAAAGAACTGATCCGATTTTTTTTATTTTATTATTTGAAGTGTTTTTTTTAATATCATTTTCATCCATACCTCACTTCTTTAGAATAATATACCCAATATCTACAATAATCATTTACTTTCAAACTGCTTATTTAGCTTTAAAATTAAACAATATTTTCTTCATTACTTTTTTTATTTTATCTCTATTTATTAATTTTTTTAGATTGACATCTAGTGAACTTGGATATCAATTTCCGTTTTACTCAACTGATGTAGTTTATTATTTATTATAACATCTAATAGTAGGCTTTTATGTTATTTTCTGTTTTAATGTCTGTATATAAAAATGAAAAACCCACTTACTTTGATAAATGTCTTTCCAGTTTATCCACACAAAAAACCCTACCAAAGGAAATTATAATTGTCATTGATGGTGCTATTCCGGTAGAAATAACAAAAGTAATTTTAAAATGGAAAAAAATATTACCAATAATTGATATCCCCCTTGAAAGTAATATAGGTTTAGGAAATGCCCTCAATGAAGGATTAAAGTACTGCTCAAATAACTGGGTATTTAGAATGGATACAGATGATTTGTGTACTCCTAATAGATTTATGAAACAAATCGAATATATACAAAAAAATCCTAACATTTCACTTTTCGGTTCTTGTACAGAAGAATTTGACTCCAGCATGTCCAATTCACTAGGTTTGAGAAAAGTTCCAACTAGTCATAATGAAATCAAACAATATACAAAGCGAAGAAATCCTTTTAATCATATGACCGTAGCCTTTCGTAAAGATGTCATCGAATCTGTTGGTGGCTATCAACATCATCTTTATATGGAAGACTACAACTTATGGATAAGAGTTATTGCGGCAGGTCACCAAGTGGGAAACATTGATGAGGTATTAGTTAATGTTCGTGGTGGCGACTCCATGGTGAAAAGACGAAAAGGCTTAGTATATATAAAAAGTGAATTACAACTTGCAAAATTGAAAATAGAAAAAAATATTGATTCTCCTATCGGAGCCTATTCAAATTTCATCATACGTAGCCTCCCTAGATTATTACCAACTTACATGTTATCTAAAGTTTATAAAAAATTAAGAAAATAAAGGTTCAATATGCTAACTATCATCGGTGGTTCCGGTTTTATCGGCACCCGTCTCTCTAATCAATTAAAATCCCAAAATATCGATTTCAAAATTGTTGATATTCAAAAAAGCGAAGCTCATCCTGAAAAATGGGAATTTGGTGATGTTACCAAACCTGAAACACTTATTGAGCCATTAAAAGGCAGTGATGTTATTATTAATTTGTCTGCTCAACATAAAGATAATGTGCACCCAATTAGCCTTTACTATGAAGTGAATGTTGATGGTGCTAAAAATGTCTGTGATGTGGCTGAACAGCTTGGCATTAAACATATTGTATTTACCTCTTCTGTCGCTGTTTATGGCTTTGTTGAAAAAGAAACTGGCGAAGACGGTGAATACCATCCGTTTAATGACTATGGCAAATCAAAACTTGAAGCCGAATATGTCTATGATGCATGGCAAGCCAAGTCAGCGGATAATATCTTAGTCACCATACGTCCAACAGTTGTTTTTGGTGAAAATAACCGCGGTAATGTTTATAATTTATTCCGCCAAATTGCTTCAGGCCGTTTCTTAATGATTGGAGCAGGGAATAACCAAAAATCGATGGCTTATGTTGAAAATGTCGCCGCATTTATTTATTTTGCGACCACGTTTACAACTGGAAAACATGTTTTCAATTATATTGATAAACCTGACTTTACCATGAATGAACTAACCACCGTGATTTGTGGTGCATTAGATAAACCCAAATCAAATATCCGAGTTCCTTACCCAATCGGAATATTAGGCGGTTACTGCTTCGACATTCTTTCTAAAGTGACAGGTAAAGAATTTCCTGTCAGCAGTATTAGAGTGAAAAAATTCTGTGCAAGAACACAATTTAAATCAAACTACATTGCTGATACCTCATTTACACCACCAGTTACACTGGAAAAAGGTATCGCTAATACAGTTCAATACGAATTCAAATAAAATAGGCGAGTGCCTTTAACCATATTGCTATAGGGATAGAGTGTATTTATGAAGCGTCTTTCTGTTGCTGTACTCATGCTAACCGCATTAACGGGCTGCACCATCACCCCCGGTGCCTATATATCAACCTCAGGCAAAAATGTGGTTGATACGGGTGACCGTGACATTACCAAATTGGTTGATATCTACCCAATTTCACCAAAATTGTTGGATGATATGTACACCGCACCCACCATTGCTAAACCGAATGCACAGTTAGAAAAGCAACTGACTCACTATGAATACCGCGTAGGGGCAGGTGATGTATTAACCATTACGGTTTGGGACCACCCTGAATTGACTATCCCTGCGGGTTCATACCGTAGTGCGCAAGACTCCGGTAACTGGGTACATTCCGATGGCACTATCTACTACCCGTATATTGGTAAAGTCAAAGTGATCGGTAAAACCGTTACTGAAATCCGAACTCTGATCAGCAACCGTTTAGCCACCTATATCGAATCCCCACAAGTGGATGTGAGTATTGCCGCCTTCCGTTCACAAAAAATGTATGTTTCGGGTGAAGTGGCGAAACCAGGTACCTTGCCAATTACCAACGTGCCACTGACTATCTTAGAAGCCTTTAATAATGCCGGTGGTTTAACCGAAAAAGCCGATTGGGATAATGTGGTGCTTACCCGTAACGGCAAAGAAATCAAAGTGTCATTACAAGATTTAGTTCAGTACGGCGATTTAACCCAAAACTACCTGATGCTACCGGGTGATGTGCTATATGTGCCGCGTAATGATAGCCAAAAAGTGTTTGTGATGGGTGAAGTGGGTCAACCAACGACCTTAACCATTGACCGTGCGGGTATGAGTATTACTGAAGCCCTAAGCAAAGCGAGCGGGATAGACCAAAATACTGCCAATGCAACGGGTGTATTTGTTATCCGCCCAATTAAAAACCAACCAGCAGAAGACAAAGAACTCGAAGCGCTATTACCGAAAAAAATGGCCGCGGTGTATCAGTTAGACTTATCAGATGCCACCTCACTTGTTATGGGTACTGAATTTAAACTACAACCTTATGACTTAGTGTATGTTACCGCTGCGCCTGTGGTACGTTGGAACCGTTTGATTACCCAACTGTTACCAACTATTGCTTCATATAATCAGTTAACCGAAGGTACCAAGCGTATTCACGACTGGTAATCGATATGTTTAATAATATTCTCGTTGTTTGTATGGGAAATATCTGTCGCTCTCCTACGGGGGAGCGTTTATTGCAACAGTATTTTCCCAAAAAAACGGTTCATTCGGCAGGTATTATCGCTAAAAATGATATGCCTGCTTATGACAGTGCCATCCGGATTGCCGAGCAACATAGCCTTTCCCTTGAAAACCATCAATCACGTCGATTAACCAGCGAAATATGCCATAAAGCAGACTTAATCCTAGTGATGGAAAACGATCATATTGCTAAAATCCACCAGCAGTTTCCTGAAACTCGCGGTAAAGTGATGTTATTTGGGCAATGGATCAATAAAACTGAAATCCCTGACCCGCACAAACGCAGCGATGAAATGTTTGAACATGTTTACCAGTTGATGGAAAAAGCCGCGATTGCTTGGCAAGGCAAAATTTAATTTTATTTATTGGATGACTTAACATTTAACCTATTATGAACACAACAAAAAATAGCTCCCCTGCCTCAGATGAAATCGATCTGCTCGCTCTGTTTAAAGTTTTGAAATCCAACACCATTAAAATTGGGTTTTTTACTGTTATTTTTGCGGCTATCGCCATTGCATACAGTTTATTAGCAACCCCCATATACCAAGCGAATGCGACCTTACAGTATGACAAATTAGGTCAGGTCTCATTACTTGACCAAATGAGTGATGTCATGCCATTTGGTAACAGCAATAACCAAGTCGACTCTGAAATTGAAGTTATCAAATCCCGCATGGTATTGGGCAAAACCGTTGCAGACTTGAACTTAGACACTCAAGCAGCCCCTGAAGGCTTCGTCAGTAAGTTACTTGGTGAAGTGGCTCCCGTCCATATTGCCCTATTTCAATTACCTGAAAACTTAATTGGCCAGCCATTGACCCTAACTTATTTAGGGGATAATAATTATTCCCTCAATGTGGATGGCCAAGTCTTGCAAGGTAAAGTCGGTGAAGTGCTCAAACAAGGTGAAATTAACTTATTAATTTCCAGTTTCGCGGCTGAAACTGGCGAAGAGTTTTCATTAATCAAAAATGCCCGTTACTCTACCATTGAAGACTTACGCAATACCCTAACCATCGCGGAAGTGGGCAAAGGTACCGGTATTATCAGTTTAGCCATTAAAGGTGCGGATCAAGTTGAGAATGTTAATATTCTCAACAGTATTATCCAAAACTATGTAGACCAAAATACCGAACGTAAAAAAGAAGTCACCAACAATACACTCGTGTTCTTAGATGGCTACTTACCTACGATTAAAAAGAAATTAGATAACTACGAAAACCAGCTCAATGCCTTTCGCAAAAAGAATGAATCGATTGACCTCTCTTTAGAAGCCAAAGCCGCTTTAGATACTGCTTTGCAGGTCGAAGAGAAACTTAATGAATTGACCTTCAAAGAAGTGGAGATTCAACAGTTATATACCCGTAACCACCCGGCTTATCAGTCTCTATTAGATAAACGCCAACAGTTGTTACGTGAGAAAGAAAAAATCAGCAAAAACATTCAAAAATTACCGAATACCCAACAAGAAATCGTCCGTTTAACCCGTGATGTAGAAGCGGAACAAGCAATTTACGCTCAATTAGTGGCAAAACAGCAAGAGCTCAGCGTACTGAACTCCGGTATTACTGCCGATGTGCGTATTATTGATTCTGCGGAGTCCCAACCAAAACCAGTGGCACCGAAAAAATCACTGATTGTTGCTCTTGCCACTATCCTTGGTTTTATTATCGGCTGCGCGTATGTGATTGCTCGCGAGTTCTTTAATAATAAAATTAAGAGTACAGAAGATATCGATGCATTGGGTGTCAACGTCTACGCCACCATTCCTTTCTCAGCCCATGAGAAAAAACTGATTGAGGCAGGCAGTAAAAGCCCATTAGCGATAGAAAACCCAGCAGATACCGCCGTTGAAGCTATCCGTTCATTACGTACCAGTGTTTATTTCTCGGTAATGAATCAAGGTAACAACCTGGTGATGGTGACTAGTGCATCGCCAGGTGTGGGGAAAAGTTTTGTTACCTCCAATATGGCGGTGGTACTGGCTAACGCAGGTAAGAAAGTGTTATTAATTGACACTGACTTACGTAAAGGCCGTTTGCACAAAGCCTTTGGCTTAAGCAATAAAGCGGGCTTATCTGAATATCTGTCACAGCAAAACATAGAATCACCCACTATTCATGCCAACGTAATTGAAAACCTCGATGTGATTTGCCGTGGTAAAAATGTTACTCACTCGTCTGAGTTATTAATGGGTGAGCGCTTTAAGCAGTTACTGGATAAAGTTAAAAACCAATACGATATTGTGGTGATCGATACCGCACCAATCTTAGCAATTACTGACTCGGCGATTATTGGTAAATATGTCGGTACTTCATTACTGATTGCTTTCTACGGGGTGAATACCGTGAAAGATGTCGATTTATCACTGAAACGCTTTAAGCAAAATGATATCGAAATTACGGGTGTGATCTTGAATGGTATCGATGCAAGATCTGACGATTATAACTACCATTACGAATATTAAGACTCAGGAATATTGAGATGAATAATCAACACGTTCTCGTTACTGGTGGTCTTGGCTACATTGGTAGCCATACCTGTGTACAGATGATCCAGCAAGGGATGCAGCCGGTTATTTTAGATAACTTGCATAATGCTAACCTTGAAGTGCTTAACCGTATTGAAGCTATCACAGGTGTTAAGCCGGTCTTTTACCAAGGTGATGTGCGTGATAGCCAAATTTTAGCGTCCATTTTTGCTAATCATCAAATTCATTCCGTCATTCACTTTGCTGGGTTAAAAGCCGTTGGTGAGTCAGTGCAGAAACCGATTGAATACTATGATGTTAACGTCAATGGCACACTGGTATTAGTGGAAAGCATGAAAAAAGCCGGTGTTAAAAGCCTGATTTTTAGTTCATCGGCAACCGTTTATGGCGACCCTGAAGAAGTACCATTAACAGAAAATTCCAAAGTCGGTGGAACCACCAACCCATATGGAACCAGTAAGTATATGGTTGAGCATATCCTTTCGGATTTATATACTGCGGAAGATGATTGGTCACTGACATTGCTGCGTTACTTTAACCCTGTTGGCGCACACCCATCCGGAACCATGGGGGAAGACCCGCAAGGTATTCCAAATAATTTGGCACCGTTTGTTTCACAAGTCGCTGTAGGCCGCCGCCCACAAGTCATGGTATTTGGTAATGATTACCCAACACCGGATGGTACTGGTGTGCGTGACTATATTCACGTGATAGATTTAGCAGATGGCCATATTGCCGCACTGAATAAAGTTAGCCAACAAGCAGGATTACATGTTTACAATCTTGGTACAGGAACTGGCACAAGTGTGCTGGAAATTATTACTGCTTTTGAAAAAGCGGCAGGTAAACCAATTAAATATGAGATTGTAGCAAGACGCCCCGGTGATATTGCGGAATGCTGGTCTAGCCCAGAAAAAGCGTTGAAAGATTTAAACTGGAAGGCACAGTATTCAATTCAAGATATGGTGAATGATAGCTGGCGTTGGCAGTCCATGAACCCTAATGGTTATAACAGCTAACCTCAACGAGTTATTTCAGAGACGAGCCTTTATGGCTCGTTTTTTGTTTTCAGGGGTACAAATAATTTTTACGGCACAAATCAAAGTTCCACATGAAAACAAACCCATTTGCGCGTAAACTCTTCCCATCATTTCTTATCAAAAATATCAGCTTAACGTTATGCCACACATTGTTTTATTCGAACCGGAAATACCGCCAAATACTGGCAATATCATTCGTCTTTGTGCCAATACTGGCTTTGATTTGCATCTTATTCACCCTCTTGGGTTTACATGGGATGATAAACGCCTACGCCGTGCGGGTTTAGACTATAGCGAATTTGCCGATATCAAGCACCACCATGATTATTTTGCTTTTTTAAAAAGTGAAGGGCTAAACCCGGATAATAACCAATCTGAAAGTGGGGCTCGCGTGTTTGCTTTAACCACTAAAGGTAAGCCAAGTCACAGCAATGTCAGCTACCAACAAAATGACTATTTGATGTTTGGCCCTGAAACCCGTGGGTTGCCACCTTATGTGCTAGATAACATGCCAATGGAGCAGAAAATTCGTATTCCTATGTTGGCAGACAGCCGCAGTATGAATTTATCCAACTCTGTGGCAGTGGTTGTGTTTGAAGCATGGAGGCAGTTGGGGTATACAGGGGCGCTGCTAAAGGACTAGATTATAAAAGGAGCTCAGTTTGAGTTCCTTTAGTTTGAATCAATAAAAAAATGCTCTCCACCAATTAATGGGATCAACCTTGCGAGCACACTATCAAGAACCCCCTCATCAGCAACTACCCCAAACTTCATACTTCTATCTTTCCAAGGTAGTGTTTGAATAAGGTTTGCCGCAGCAACACACGGAGTATCAAGATTATTTATCCCTACTTCTGTTATGTGCCCTCTAATGCTTGTGCTAATAGGACAACAAATTACCAAGCCTGATTTTTTATTATATTCCACACTGGATAAAACGAGTGCAGGCCGATATTTTCCTATTTCTTTTCCTTTCGTTGGGTCAAAATCTAACCAAATAATATCATTTCGCCTTGGTATGTAACTTTTACTCATTCACCAATTTCCATATCATTAATTTGAGCAAGTTCATCTGAATGACTATTATATTCATTCATATTGTCAAGCAAATAAGCTTCAGAAAACATCCTTATCTTCTTTTTGGGAGAAAGAACCAAATTACCGTTATTAACAGAAATATCAAGACGTTGACCAACCTCAATACCTAATTGTTTTAAGATAGCTGATGGGATAACAATGCCTTGGCTATTTCCCCATTTTTTTATAGCAACGCTCATTTCTCTTACCCCATACTTATTTTTGAGTATATTAGTTTCCAAATGTATAAACATTGTATAACTTCATTGAGGTTAAAGCAAATTTTTGGTCGATTTATATACAAATGAAGGAAATCAAAAATGAAAACGATCGAACTAGAACCCTCACAACTCAAATTCCATCCCCATCTTCAAAACCCCAAATACTGCCATTAAAGTTTTGATCCATTTCTAAGGACGGTTTATCGCTGGTTGGTTTACCGACAATGCGTGCTGGAACCCCTGCCACCGTGGTATGCGGTGGAACAGGATGAAGCACGACTGAACCTGCGCCAATTTTTGCGCCGCGGCCAATTTCAATATTACCGAGTATTTTTGCCCCTGCGCCAATCATCACCCCTTCCCTCACTTTCGGGTGGCGGTCACCACAGGTTTTCCCGGTACCACCGAGTGTGACGGATTGTAGGATTGATACATCATTTTCCACAATTGCAGTTTCCCCAATCACGATGCCTGTTGCGTGGTCAAGCATGATGCCACAACCAATACGGGCTGCAGGGTGGATGTCGACGCCAAATGAAACGGAAATTTGATTTTGCAGGTAAACCGCCAGCGCTTGGCGGCCTTCTTTCCACAGCCAATTACCGATACGATAGGCTTGCAAGGCGTGGAAACCTTTCAAATACAATAATGGAGTGGAATATTTATCAACGGCAGGGTCACGTAGGCGAACCGCGGCTAAGTCCATTGCTGCAGAGAAAATCATGCCTTCGTCATTGCGATAAGCTTCCTCAACAATTTCACGCACTTCAAGCGCTGGCATAATCGGCGAGCTCAGTTTATTGGCTAGCATATAGCTGAGCGCACTGCCTAAATTGTCGTGCTTTAACAATGTCGCGTTAAAAAAGCTGGCGAGGAGTGGTTCGCAGTCCGCAAGAGACTTCGCTTCATCTTTAATGAAACCCCAAATTCTATCCAGTTCTTCACGCGACATAATCACTCACCTATCTATTTTTATTAATCATGCAGCTTTGGCATATCGGCAATTTCATCTTTCGTCGCACGCCCTAGTAGTGCTTGCGCCGCCTCTAACACATTTTTATGGCGGTAAAGGATTTGATAAATTTGCTCAGTAATTGGCATTTCAACACCTGCCCGCTCAGCCAGTGCGCGGACTTCCTTGGTATTACGATAGCCTTCAACGACTTGGCCAATCTCTTTTTCTGCATCTTCAACGCTAACGCCATCACCTAGCATCATACCAAAGCGGCGGTTACGGGATTGGTTATCTGTACACGTTAACACAAGGTCACCTAAGCCTGCCATACCCATAAAAGTTGCAGGGTCTGCTCCCAAAGCTGCACCTAAACGACTCATTTCAGCTAAACCGCGGGTAATCAATGCAGTACGTGCATTCGCACCAAAGCCCATGCCATCAGAAATACCGGCACCAATAGCAATCACGTTTTTCACTGCACCGCCCAGTTGCACCCCAACCATATCCGGGTTCTTATAGACGCGAAAGCTCTTGCCGCAATGGAATAACTTTTGTAAGTCATCACCAAATTGGCTATCGCTTGCGGCAACAGAAATTGCTGTTGGTAAACCTGCGGCGAGCTCTTTTGCAAACGTTGGACCGGACAACACAGCCAGAGGAATTTCATTACCTAATACCTCACGTGCCACTTCTTGCAACAAACGGCCAGTATCCCTTTCTAAGCCTTTAGTCGCCCAAATAATACGGGAGTCTGCGCGTAAGTATGGCTGGATTTGTTTTAGTACATCACCAAAAACATGGCTCGGTACCACAATCAAGATATTGGGGCTCGCCTCAACGGCGCGTTTTAAGTCCGTTTCGAGAGATAAACTATCAGGAAAAGAAACGCCAGGCAAAAACGCCTGATTACTGCGATCTTGTTCTAATTGATGAATGTGTTTTGGGTCATGGCCCCATAACACAACCTGATGTGCATTACGTGCAAGCGTAATGGCTAAAGCGGTGCCGTACGAGCCGGCACCGATCACTGTCATTGAAGCAGTATTCATTAAGCGTCCTGTTGAGCTTCTGAGTTCTGCGCTTGTTCACCTTGTTGCTGCTGTAAATAGTTCATGAACAGTGCATCAAAGTTAACTGGCGCTAAGTTCAATTGTGGGAATGTACCACGGCCCACTAAGCTAGTGATCGCTTCACGTGCGTATGGGAACAGGATGTTCGGGCAATATGCACCTAAGCAATGTGCCATTTGAGTACCTTCAATACCTTCGATAGAGAAAACACCCGCTTGCTGGACTTCACACAGGAAAGCGGTTTCTTCACCTAAAGTTGCAGTCGTTGTGACGCGTAAAACAACTTCATAAACACCTTCAGACAGCTGAGTTGAAGAAGTATCTAAATCTAATTTAATTTCTGGCTGCCACTCGTGTTGAAAGATGTGTGGTGCATTAGGTGCTTCAAATGAAACGTCTTTTGCATAAATGCGTTGAATTTGAAAAACCATTTCTGAGTTGTTTTGTTCTGACATAGTTTATGTACCTTTAACTTCCATATGAATTTTCCCTGTCATTCTTTGAGCTACAGGGGTGTTCGCTGCATTGCGCTACCCAAGTCACATACTGCGAATATAACTTGGGAGCAAATACATGCTGGATAACTACTTCTTACCACGAGCTAGCGGAAGGTTTTCACCTGCCCAGCCAGAGATCCCTTCTTTCAGGACAAAGACTTTTTCAAAACCGTGTTGTGCCAGCTGTTCAGCAGGTTTACCTGATTCCATACCACTCGCAGAAACGATAATCACTGGTTTCTGTTTGTGTTTTTCTAATTCACCTAAATTATTCTCTTTAATTTCAGACGGTGTTAAGTTAATAGAATCAATAATGTGCCCTTTACGGAAATCATCGCGAGAACGTAAATCGACAACAACCGCCTCTTCTTTATTAATCAGTGTAATCGCTTGTGAACGAGCAATCACTTTCGTTTTAGAGAAAAGGCCTTTAAAGGTCATAACAACCACAGCAACTAATAGCGCTATCCAAACCAGACTCAATAACATGTTCCGGCTTACAAATTGCATGATTTCTTGGATCATGGGGGGCAATCACTCCCGTTAGTTAAAAACGAATATCAAAGGGTTCTGAGTATACCTTTGTGTTGAGCTAATTACAGCCAATTCCCGCAAACTAGCTTATTTTTTTTGCGCTAAGGCACGCAAAATTAACACCGTTCAGTGAAAAATCGCTTTTCTGTTTCGAAGCGGTACGCAAATATTTTATCATAAACGTGCGAAACAGGTCTAAATCGTGCTTCAAATAGGCAGTGAATAAGAAAAAAGTATTGAATACTGGCTATACAAAATAAATCAGTGATAATAAAACTGTGTTATTTGACTTAATATAGTTCTGATTCAGGGCAAAAGTCCGAATTTATAAATGTTTTCAATACTATTTGTTAGACAGTGCTGGAAACCATCACTTGCAGATGAAATAATCAGTTATTGCATTTAATTGAGGTGATTTATCACGATGGCCAATACACATCATCGAATGAAAATTTCATTTATTCGTCAGGCTATTAGCGCTCTCTTTGGGTTAGGGTTGCTTGCGCTCGCCCCAACACAAACTGTGTTTGCCAACCAGATCACTGAAAATAAAGGGCAATTACATGATTTACTCAAAAGTATTGCTGAAAAAGAAAAAAGCGTAAAAGAACAACAAGCCAAGCGCTCAGCACTGCTTGAACAACTTAAACAACAAGAGCAAAGTATTTCCGCCGCAGGGCGTAGCCTGCATGAAACTCAAAATCAGCTAAAACAATTAGATAAAGAAATTGTTTCCTTAAATAGCAATATCAAGCAGCTACAAACCAAAAAACAACAACAAGAAAAATTATTAGCTGACCAACTAGACGCTGCCTTCCGGTTAGGTAAACACCAAGGGTTAACCCTCATGTTCAAAGGTGAAGAAGGCCAGCGAGAAGAACGTATTTTGGCCTATTACAGCTATTTAAATCAAGCGCGTGAAAAAAACATTGCCGCATTAGAAGAAACCACTAAAGAGCTACAAGAACAAAAACAACTCGAACAAAAAAAACAAGCCGAACAAAAAACAACGCTGGCTCGCCAGCAACAAGAAAAACGAAAGTTGGATAATGCACGTGCTTCACGGCAAAAAACCTTAAATGCCCTTGAAAGTACATTAAAAGAAGACCAAAAAAATCTTGCTGTTCTAAAACAAAACGAAGCGAGATTACGCGACAAAATTGCTCGCGCCGAACGTGAAGCTAAGGCCAGAGCAGAGCGAGAGGCAAAAGAAGCGGCACGTATTCGCGCACAAGTCGCTGAAAAAGAGCGTCAAGCCAAACAAAAAGGCTCAACCTATAAACCGTCAGAGAGTGAACGTTCACTGATGTCCCGTACTGGCGGTTTAGGGCGCCCTGCTGGGCAAGCTATTTGGCCGGTTCGCGGCTCATTGCTTCATAACTACGGTGATGTCATTTCCAGCGAACTACGTTGGAAAGGCATGGTTATCGCCGCTAATGAAGGAACGCAAGTCAAAGCCATCGCTGATGGGCGTGTGTTACTGGCTGACTGGTTGCAAGGCTATGGGCTCGTTGTCGTCGTTGAGCACGGTAAAGGGGATATGAGCCTGTATGGTTATAACCAAAGTGCCTTAGTGAATGTTGGCCAAGAGGTTAGAGCGGGCCAACCTATCGCCTTAGTGGGTAGCAGTGGCGGCCAAGAACGTCCTGCCCTCTATTTTGAAATTCGCAGACAAGGTAAAACCGTGAACCCTCGTCCATGGTTAGGACGATAAATTTTAAATTCAATTAATTAGGATAACATTATGTTGAAGCACTTTCCCTTTCGGCCACTCATTCTCTTCTCATTATTGATGATGTGTCTACCGGTGAGTGCTGCAAAATTAGCGATTGTGATTGACGATTTCGGATATCGCGTCAAGGAAGATAACCAAATTTTAGCCTTATCCCCAGCGGTGACTATTGCCATTTTACCAAGCTCACCTCATGGCCGTGAAGTCGCAGAAAAAGCGCATCAGCAAGGACGTGATATTCTCATCCATATGCCAATGAAACCATTGAGCAAGCAACCATTAGAGAAAGACACATTGGCCCCATCGATGAGTGCAGAGGAAATTGACCGTATTATTAAAAATGCAATAAGCCGGGTTCCCTATGCAAAAGGTATGAATAACCATATGGGAAGTGAGATGACGTCTAACTTGGCAGGAATGCGCCATGTGATGCACAGCCTGTCAAAGTCAAACTTGTTTTTCCTCGATAGCGTGACTATTGGCAATACTCAAGCAGGTAATGCTGCCAAAGAGTACAGCGTTCCCACGTTACGTCGCCATATTTTTATTGATAACCACCAATCGGAAGAAGAAACCCGCACTCAGTTGAATAAAGCCGTTGCTTACGCGCGTAAACACGGCAGTGCGGTTGCCATTGGCCATCCGCACCCATCTACCGTTCGAGCCTTGCAAAAATACCTTGCCCAACTTCCTGCTGATGTTGAATTAGTTGCCGTTAGTGCTCTGCTAAGCCCTCTATCTAAAACTAAACAATCAACATCATTAAGAATGTTATCTGAAGAAGCGAAGAAGGCACAGCCTCAGTCCGAACAATCGATGCAAAATGAAATAAAAACAGCGCCAACCGAAGAAGCTGTTATTGGGCAACCTGAGACCGTTAGCCAACCAGAAAATGTGATTATTCCGCAAGAGCTCGGTATATGTGAGTTTACATTACCAACCTCTAAGCGACAGGGAATTGATTTTATTATGTTTGTTGTTGAGAGTATTTATAACGATAAGGCTTTACAACCCCTGCTGGTTTCGGGCGATAAAGCGCAAAAACGCCCGCTTTTCAAGCAACAGCAGTAAGCCATTTGTATTCCCCCTTCTTAGTGCAAAAGCCAAGAAGGGGACTGGATATGATAAAAATTTAATCCCAGTTTAAAATCACTTTACCAGATTGGCCTGAACGCATGATATCAAAGCCTTTTTGGAACTCATCAATGGGGAATTGATGAGTGATAATTGGTGATAAATCTAAACCAGATTGAATGAGTGTCGCCATTTTGTACCATGTTTCGAACATTTCTCGGCCGTAGATCCCTTTAATAAATAACCCTTTAAAGATCACTTGGCTCCAATCCGTTGCCATTGAGGCAGGAGGAATCCCTAATAGGGCGATTCTGCCACCGTGGTTCATGGTGTCTAACATGGTCTGAAAAGCGGCTGGAGCACCAGAAACTTCTAATGCAACATCAAAACCTTCTTTCATTCCCAATTCGTTCATCACGTCTTTTAAATTTTCACGACTGACGTTCACGGCGCGGGAAACCCCCATTTTTTTCGCGAGTTCAAGTCGATAATCATTCACATCCGTGATAACAACATGTCGTGCTCCCACATGTCGGCACACTGCGGCTGCCATGATGCCAATAGGCCCAGCGCCGGAAACCAGCACATCTTCCCCCACTAAATCAAAGGAAAGTGCCGTATGAACTGCGTTACCAAATGGGTCAAAAATCGCCGCTATTTCATCAGGAATGTTATCGGGAATTTTAAAAGCATTAAATGCGGGGATCACCAAATATTCAGCAAAACACCCTTCTCGGTTAACCCCTACTCCAATCGTATTGCGGCAAAGATGGGTACGCCCGCCGCGACAATTCCGACAATGGCCACAAGTAATATGCCCTTCCCCTGACACTCGGTCACCAATTTTAAAGCCTTTGACTTCCTGCCCAATTGCAACAATTTCCCCTATATACTCATGACCGACAACCATTGGAACAGGAATAGTTTTTTGTGACCATTCATCCCAGTTATAGATATGTACATCCGTACCACAAATCGCAGTTTTACGAATTTTGATCATCACATCATTGTGCCCGAGTTCCGGTTTCGGAACATCCGTCATCCATATACCTGGTTCAGCTTTCAGTTTGGACAGTGCTTTCATAAAAGACCTTTTATTTGATTATTTTTAATTTTCTACCAATGCGGGTGAATGCATCAACAGCGTGTAAAATATCCTCCTCACTATGCGCTGCAGACATCTGAGTGCGAATACGTGCCAGACCTTGCGGTACAACAGGATAGAAAAAGCCCGTGACATAAATACCTTCATCAAGTAACTCTTCTGCAAAAATTTGGGCAAGTTTAGCTTCACCTAACATGACAGGAATGATGGCATGGTCTGCTCCAGCCAAGGTGAAACCCGCTGCTGTCATTTTTTCCCTAAATAACACAGCATTACGCCATAACTTCTCACGTAATGAATGACCTTCTTTCATCATATCGATCACTTTGATAGATGCGGCTACAATTGCAGGAGCGAGTGAGTTCGAAAATAAATAAGGGCGAGAACGCTGACGCAGCCATTCAACGACCTCTTTTTTCGCTGCCGTATAACCACCGGATGCACCACCGAGGGCTTTACCTAATGTCCCCGTGATAATATCGATACGCCCCATTACATCGCAATACTCATGGCTACCACGGCCATTTTCCCCAACAAAACCAACAGCATGTGAATCATCCACCATCACCAATGCTTGGTATTCGTCGGCAAGGTCACAAATGGATTTTAAATCCGCGATAACACCATCCATCGAGAACACACCATCTGTGGCAATCAAAATATGGCGAGCCCCTGCTGTTTTAGCTTCCTCTAAACGTGCTTTTAATTCCACCATATTGTTATTGCTGTAACGGTAGCGTTTAGCCTTACTTAACCTAACCCCATCAATAATTGATGCATGATTTAATGCATCTGAAATAATGGCATCTTCCGGTCCTAATAAGGTTTCAAACAGCCCACCATTTGCATCAAAACAGGATGAGTAAAGGATCGCATCTTCCATACCCAGAAAATCCGCCAATTTGTGCTCTAAAATTTTGTGGCTGTCTTGCGTTCCACAAATAAAGCGCACAGACGCCATCCCAAAACCATGGCTATCCATTCCTTGTTTAGCGGCCTCGATGAGTTCGGGGTGGTTTGCAAGACCAAGATAATTGTTAGCACAGAAATTAATAACTCGCTGGCCACCTGCAATTTCAATGTCAGCATCTTGTGAAGTCGTAATAATGCGTTCGTTTTTAAATAACCCGTCGGCTTCAATTTGTACCAATTGCTCTTGAATCTGCTGATAAAATCTTTCTGACATGATTTCTTCCTGTAAAGTGACTATTAATTGAGTTTAATAATAGTCTCTACACGTAGCGATATTCACAGCATAAATAAGTCAAGTTTGTAGCCAAGATCACGATATTTCCCTTGTTCTCATTTAAGTGTTAGCTCAATTCTCTTCTATCAATGCTACCGTCAGCGCCAAGAGATGTTATTATAGTCACCAATTACGATTCTATTTTCTTAACCCATTTGAGGTATACCCAATGATCATAGTCACTGGCGGAGCTGGTTTTATTGGCAGCAATATTATTAAAGCCCTAAATGCAATCGGCCGTACAGATATCCTAGTCGTTGATAATCTGAAAGACGGGACTAAATTCGCTAACCTTGTTGACCTTGATATTGCGGATTATGCAGATAAAGAAGATTTTATTGGCAGTATCATTGCGGGTGATGATTTCGGCGATGTCGATGCGGTATTCCATGAAGGTGCTTGCTCGTCAACCACGGAGTGGGATGGCAAGTATATGATGGACAATAACTATCAGTATTCGAAAGAGTTACTGCACTATTGTTTGGATCGCGAAATCCCATTCTTGTACGCTTCTTCCGCAGCAACCTATGGTGGTCGTAGCGATAATTTTATTGAAGAACGCCAATTTGAAAAACCATTAAATGTCTATGGTTATTCGAAATTCCAATTTGACCAATATGTGCGTGAAATCCTGCCTGAAGCTAACTCACAAATCTGTGGTTTCCGCTATTTCAATGTCTATGGGCCGAATGAAGACCATAAAGGCAGCATGGCAAGCGTTGCTTATCACTTAAATAAACAAATCAATGAAGGGCAAAGTCCAAAACTGTTCGAGGGGAGCGATACTTTCCGCCGTGACTTTATTTATGTGGGTGATGTGGCTGCGGTAAACTTATGGTTCTGGGAAAATAATGTTTCAGGTATTTTTAACTGCGGAACAGGACGTGCGGAATCTTTCCAAGCTGTTGCTGATGCAGTCACTGAATTCCACAAAGATAAAAATGTGGCTATCGAATACATTGAATTTCCTGAAAAATTAAAAGGTCGCTACCAAAGCTTCACACAAGCTGACCTCACTAAGCTACGTGCCGCCGGTTATACCGCACCATTTAAAACGGTTGCAGAAGGTGTCACCGAATATATGCACCTGCTCAATAAAGACGCGTAACGCTTATTTCTGAAAAATTATTTATGAAAATATTGGTGATCGGCCCTTCATGGGTAGGGGATATGATGATGTCACAAAGCCTTTATCGTACGATCAAGGCGTTGCATCCCCATGCACAGATTGATGTGATGGCACCACAATGGTGTCGTCCTTTACTCGCCAAAATGCCCGAGGTTAACGAAGCCATTCCTATGCCTCTCGGACATGGTGCTTTGGAAATTGGGGAACGTCGTCGATTAGGTAAGAGTTTGCGGGCAAATGGCTATGATCAAGCTATTGTGTTACCAAATTCCTTAAAGTCTGCATTTGTGCCTTTCTTTGCAAACATCCCCAAAAGAACAGGGTGGCGTGGAGAAATGCGCTATGGCCTACTCAATGATATTCGTCCACTAAATAAAGAAGCTTTTCCTTTAATGGTGCAAAGATATGTTGCTCTTGCTTATGATAAGCAAACTATTAAATCAGCTTCCGATATTCCGACACCCATTTTACCGCCTAAACTGGTGACGGTGCCGCAAGAAGTTACTGAAACCCTGCAAACCTTTGGGGTTGATGGTTCTCGCCCTATTATTGGTTTTTGCCCTGGCGCAGAGTTCGGCCCCGCCAAACGTTGGCCCCATTATCACTACGCCTCTCTTGCTCAAACACTGATTAGCCAAAAAGGCTATCAAGTACTGCTATTTGGTTCACAAAAAGACCACGAGGCAGGTGAAGCCATTCGTCTAGAGCTGACCGATGATGCGAAATTACATTGCCATAATTTTTCAGGTAAAACATCTTTAGAACAAGCCGTTAATCTAATCGATGCCTGTAATGCAGTTGTCAGTAATGACTCTGGTTTGATGCATGTCGCGGCAGCGCTAGGTAAACCTCTTGTCGCCTTGTATGGCCCAAGTAGCCCTGATTTTACCCCACCATTATCAGATAAAGCAGAAGTGATCCGCCTAATTACGGGGTATCACAAAGTGCGTAAAGGTGACGGTGAAAGTGGTTATCACCAAAGTTTGATTGATATCCAGCCTCAATTAGTTATCGATGCGTTAGCTCGGTTAAATATAGGTATTGAATGATGCGAGTATTATTAGTCAAGACATCTTCAATGGGGGATGTTTTACACTCATTACCTGCACTGACCGATGCACAGCAAGCCATATCGGGTATTCAATTCGATTGGGTCGTTGAGGAAGGCTTCGCGCAAATTCCAACATGGCACAGTGCCGTTAACCAGGTGATCCCTGTGGCCATTCGCCGCTGGCGAAAAAATTGGTTTTCTGCGCCGATCAGAGCCGAACGTGCCGAATTTCGCAAGAAATTACAAGCAACACATTATGACGCTGTCATTGATGCACAAGGGTTATTAAAGAGCGCTTTTCTTGTCACCCGCTTAGCGCATGGTGATAAACATGGCTATGACCGCCATAGTATTCGCGAACCATTAGCCAGCTTCTTTTATGACCATCGTTATGCTATCAGTAAGCAGCAACATGCCGTTGAACGTATTCGCCAGTTATTTGCCAAAAGTCTTGGTTACACCTGCCCAACACAACAAGGCGATTACGCGATTGCTCGACACTTTTTGCAGTCAGAAGAAGAGCATCAAAGCCCTTATGTCATTTTTTTGCATTCAACTACCCGTGATGACAAACATTGGCCTGAAGAAAATTGGCGAGAACTTATTGGACTGATGGCTGAAAGTGGTATCAAAATCAAATTGCCCTGGGGAGCACCTCATGAGCAGCAACGTGCAGAACGATTAGCAAAAGGCTTTGATTTTGTTGAGGTCTTACCTAAACTCACGTTAGCTGAAGTTGCACAGCAAATTGCAAACGCTAAAGCGGTGGTTTCTGTCGATACTGGGCTTAGCCATTTAACAGCGGCACTTGATAAACCTAATTTTACCCTCTTTGGCCCCACCGACCCCGGCTTGATTGGGGGATATGGGCAAGGGCAGCATACGATTAAATCTCCGAATAACCATATTGAGGATATAAGTGCTATCTACACTTATGAACAGTTGAAACATTTTCTATAGAAAGGTATCTTAGCTACTCAAGCCTTTTAGTCTTTTACCGCATCATTTACGTAGGCAATCTTTTTTCGTCTACTCAATACCAGACATTAATTATAATGAATAATTCAATTACAATCATAACGGCATTTTTTGACATCGGTAGAGGAAATTGGAATAGAAAAAATGGCCGATCTAACTCATTAGAGTGCACAAATAATACCTACTATAAGTATTTCAGTAGATTAGCAAAGCTTGAAAACACGATTGTTGTTTTTACAACATCGGATTTACAAGAAAAAATCCTTTCAATGAGAAAAGGTAAAACAACTCATATCATTACGATTGATCTCCATAAAAAATTCAAATTTATTATCAAAAAAATAGAACGAATTCAAAGCAGTGGTACATTTAAACAACTAATCGACCCAAAATTATTACGATTCCCTGAATATTGGTCACCTGAATATGTTTTAATTAATAATCTAAAACCTTATTTTGTCAAAAAGGCCATTGACCTAGGTTTAGTTGATAATGCTCTCGCTGCTTGGGTTGATTTTGGTTATATCCGAAATAATGAAAATATTTATGGAATTAATGAATGGTACCACCCATTCAGTGAAAATAAGATTCACTTATTTACTATACAAGATACTTCAAACCTCACTGATGAACAGTCAATCTTAAAAACAATATTAAGTAATGACCCACATATAATCGGCGGTGTTTTAGTCGCTAGTAAAGAAAAATGGCCTGAATTTTGTAGAATTGTCTTTGAGACACAAAAGAAGTTTTTATCTTCAGGTATTATTGATGATGACCAAGGTGTATTTTTAACCTGTGTAAGTAAGTACCCAAATATTTTCCAATTAAATTACTTAGGGTATATGAAATGGCGGAATGTATTTAAACTATTTAATAATGGTTCAAAATACAATCGTCTTATGCGTTTAGCTATATCACTAAAATTAATTCGATAAATAAGTCTAACTTGTAAGAATAGGCCTTTAAAAAGGCTCTATTCTCAACTAGTAATTATTTCTCTGGTGCAATAAACCCAAAGCACATGGTTTCAGGGGCGGCATCCGGGTCAGAACGATAAATCACATCTTCTTTTTCTATCGTAAATTGTGGCCAGAACTTACGTACCTTGGCAAAGTTTTCATGGGCGCAATCATCATATTTCTTGCCCAGCAATAATGCACCATGTTGACGAATTTCGGCTTCAGTAATATCACGGTTGTACACATTTGGCGGCATATGTTTTTCCATTGACCAGGGTTGGATCACATGCGGTCTATCCTTGCCATAAATAATAAACCATTGATATTGGTTATCTTCTCCACCAACATATTTAACTGGCGTGCCATATCGCTGATACCAACGCTGTTCCCCGTCTGCTATCAAGGTTTTTACGCCAATAAATTTTTGCCCTGCTCCACGGATATTCGCTGCCTGAACCGTGATATAACCAACCACGACTAAAACACCAAAAATGGCAAAACCAACCAATGACTTCTTAAACGGTTTTCTTGGCATCACGGTTATTGAGCCAACAAATAAAGGCGCACTAATAGCCATAAATGGCTGCAACCATTCAGTTATTCGACCACCATCGTGGAAAGAGAACCAGCCGTATATCACAACCAGTGGAAAAAGAAGGATAAAGTTAGCCATGCGGTTAGGCAACGCTTTAGGCCACCCTAACTTTCCGCCACTGCAATAAACAATAATCGCAGCAATCACTAACGGATAAAACACGCTAAGTGCGGCTTGTGTGGTATGAAGATTAAACCCAGGGTCGATTTGTGAATCTACCCATTTGAACGCCGAAAAGTCCGTTGCCATCAACCAAAAGAAATTTGGCAATACCAAAGCAAACCATAAAGCAATCGCAAGGTAAAAAACAGGATGACGATAACTTTGACGAACTTGTTTTACGAATAGGGTCAATAAGAAAAAAGACCCAACTAGCGCCAAGGTTGAGTATTTACCCATAGTTGCAAGACCCGCAAATAAGGCAAACGGTAACCACCATGCAGGGTTATCATCAACAGCACGTAAAAAGAAATAGATAACCCAAGGCCATAATGTCACTAAAATATAGTTATCATTATAAGGAATGATATCGAAATTAATGACACCAGATAAATTCAACATTAGCATTGCAAACCAAGCGAAATCACGACGCCCAGTCAAACGAAAGGTTAGCTTCCACACCCCAAGTAAACCAAATGCAATACCGACAAAATGGCTAAAATACCAATAAAAGCTGTAGGAGATATCAAGGTAAATTGCAGGCCACATCATGACGCCAACAAACCATGGGTTTTTAGGTGATCCCCACTCCCCATTCATTCCCCAGTTCACTGCTTCTACTGTGTCATAAGGTACGGTTGGGTCGAAATAAAAACTCGCTAAGATCCAAACTATGGCATAGCTTATGACCCATAAATAAACATATTTATTTGAAATTGATTGATTAGTGGCTGGCATATAGTCTTAAAAAGATAAGCAA
The DNA here is from genome assembly GCF_053098325.1 of Providencia sp. PROV_01. Classification (NCBI taxonomy): domain Bacteria; kingdom Pseudomonadati; phylum Pseudomonadota; class Gammaproteobacteria; order Enterobacterales; family Morganellaceae; genus Providencia; species Providencia sp. PROV_01. The sequence goes on from NZ_JBRFKD010000002.1 coordinate 308,102, forward strand.
AAGTTCCAACATTCCATTTGGATACTACCCTAATAGTAATAAACCAAATCGAATGACTCTATAATAAACGAGGCAGTCTACTATAGTTTAAATGCAATACTAGGATGTGCCATAAAATATTCGCAATTCATTGCTGTAATGTTCAAGTTAATACTCAAAAAAAGACATTACTTAGCTTTATTGCTCTCTCGGGGGTAAATAGGGTTGTAACAGTTTTAATAATCGTTGAAGAGCGCCTTGGTTCTCATGAAGAACCTCAGCGGCATGGCGCCCATAATATAACCGGTAATCTTCATCAGAAAGTAAACTTGTCACGGCTTGAGCCATTGATTCACTGTCTGTCACCGTAATTAAGCCATCTGCTTGAGTTAGTTTTCCACAAATATCTTTGAAATTAAATGTGTGAGGCCCCATTAACACAGGTAGCGCATGAGCTGCCGCTTCGAGCGGGTTATGCCCTCCAGTTTCTACCAAGCTTCCCCCGACAAAAGCAATGTCTGCAATTCCATATAACAGCATCAGTTCACCCATGGTATCACCAATCACCACTTGAACATCTGCGGAAGGAATCGTATTCGCACTGCGACGAATAAAGGTTAAACCGGCTTTTTGAGTTAGTTCTTCTGCTTTGGCAAAGCGTTCTGGATGACGAGGGACTAAAATTAACAATAAATCAGGAAAACCAGATAATAATTTTTGATGTGTTTCTAAGACAATCGCTTCTTCACCCTCGTGAGTGCTGGTCGCTATCCAGACTGGGCGATGCGCCGCCCATTGGCGGCGTAAAGTTATTGCTCTGACAGCTAATTCAGGCGTCACAGAGATATCAAACTTCAGGCTCCCCGTGACACTCAATTGCATTCGCCGCAACCCTAATTGAACGAAACGTTCACCATCTTCCTGATGCTGTGCTGCGACCATGGTGACATTACGAAGCATTCGTTTCACAAAGCTGCCTAGCTTTTGATACCCTGCAGCAGAGCGCTCAGAAAGTCTTGCATTTGCAATAACCAATGGAATTTTACGTTTATGCAACTGGTTAATCATATTTGGCCATAGCTCAGTTTCCATTATGATCACAAGTTTTGGGTCGACTTGTTTCAGGAAGCGGTGCATTGAGCCAGGAAGGTCATAAGGTAAATAAACGTGGTCGACATCATCACCAAATGCAGAAAGAACACGCTCTGAACCCGTTGGTGTCATCGTGGTTACTGTAATTGGTAAAGACGGATAATGATGGCGAAGTGCGCGGACTAGTGGAACGGCTGCGAGGGTTTCCCCGACAGAAACTGAATGTAATAAAATACCTTGAGGTTTTACTTTTCCCGCACAAAAGCCATATCGTTCACCCCAGCGTTTACGATAGGCAGGCGCTTTACGGCTGCGCAGCAATAAGCGAACCCATATAAATGGTTGGATAAGATAAAGAAGTACCTGATATAGACGCAGCAATAACATTCGATCTGATTCACTTACCAAAATTGGCGCTATCTTACCATAAAGCGCAAATAAAAGTGTGTAGAATATGCACCTAAAAATAGCAGTAAAATCTCATCTACAGTTGCAACCCTACTAGATAGCCGATAATGTTAACGCTTATTCATGCTATTTTTTCGAATAGATAATACAAACAACGAGATACTATCATCATGATACACAAGGCTATTTACCCTGGTACGTTCGACCCAGTAACATCAGGACATGTTGATATTGTTACCCGAGCAGCAGCAATGTTTGACCATGTCCTGTTGGCTATTGCTAATAGCCAACGAAAAAACCCGATGTTTTCCCTTGATGAGCGCGTAGCCCTTGCTAAAGAAGTAACTTCTCACCTTGATAATGTTGAAGTTGTTGGGTTTTCTGAGCTTATGGCTAATTTTGCGCAAAAAAATGGCGCAAATATTCTTATTCGGGGCGTTCGTTCTGTGGCTGATTTCGAATATGAGTGGCAATTAGCGAATATGAACCGCCATTTTGTTCCTGACTTGGAAACCGTATTTTTATTACCATCGCAGAGTTTATCCTTTGTTTCCTCTTCTTTAATCAAGGATGTTGCACTTCACGATGGTGATATTTCGTCTTTCCTACCCCCAGTGGTTGCTGAGGCAATGCTAAAGAAACTCAATAAAAAATAGCAAGGTTTCGCTATTTTTGACATTGCGGACAAAAGAAGGTACTACGTTGCCCCTGTTTAATGTTTTCTATTGGCGTACCACACATTGAGCAGGGTTCACCTTTTTTTCCATAGACAAACAATTCTTGGGCAAAGTAACCCGGTTTACCATCCGACTGTAAAAAATCTTTCAGTGTCGTACCGCCTTGTTCAATAGAGCGCTGTAACACCTTTTTGATCTGCAACACTAGTTCAGTAATTTCAGCTAACGTTAAGGTATTTGTGATTTTTTCAGGTGATATTTTTGTCGCAAATAATGCTTCGTTAGCATAAATATTGCCTACACCAACAACGACTTTGTTATCCATTAACCATGGCTTAATTGCCACTTTTTTCTTTTGCGCTAATTCATAAAGATATTGCGGGTTAAAGGCGTCTGATAATGGCTCAGGCCCTAAGTGTGCAAGTACCGAACTGTTTTCTAAATCATCACACCAGAGCCAAGCGCCAAACCGGCGAGGATCCGTATAGCGTAATACCTTGCCATCTCGCATAACTAAATCCACGTGGTCATGTTTTTCTTCAGGCAATTCTTCGGTCAGAATACGCACACTACCAGACATTCCCAAGTGAACAATAATCCAGCCTTTTTGCAACTCAATCAGCAAATACTTAGCGCGACGTTGAACACTCAAAACCGCTTCATCTGATAAACTTTTAATTTGTTCACTAACTGGCCAACGTAAACGACCGTTACGTACAATGGCGTAAGAGATTGTATTACCGACTAAATGTGGCTCTATTCCACGACGACTGGTCTCAACTTCTGGTAGTTCTGGCATATATAAACTCGCATTTTTCGCTTAGGGATACCATTTCGCAATTACCCCCATGAGCTCATCTTTGACAATTTCCCAAGTGAAATTATCATAAGCATGTTTTTTAGCATGGTAAGCTATTTCTTGACTATTTGGGTGATTTAACGCGCTAGTAATATCCTCCGCCATACTCAAAGGCGAAAGTGGCTCCCTGAAAATAAACCCAGTTTTATTATGGGAAATAAACTCTACCATTGCTCCTCGCTGGCTCGCTATCACAGGCCGACCCGAAGCCATCGCCTCTAATGCAACCATACAAAATGGCTCTGGAGCGATGGAAGGTACAGCAATCACATCCGCAAGAGAATAATAGTGCCGAATTTTTTCAGGATGAACACCACCTAAGAAAATACACTGCTCACCCAAATTTTTTGCATAATCTTTTACTTCGTCTTGATATTGCGCTAGTTCACCTTTTAATGCAGCATTTGGGTCACCTACAATGACGAGCTTATAACGAGGGTCTTCTTTAAAGAAAGTCTCGCACGCCTGCATTAATTCAAGTAATCCTTTATCTCTAGCGATCCGGCCAGCGAATAAAACTATTTTATCTTCTGCTGTTAGCCCAAAATCCTCACGCTTGACCTCAGGTGGCTGAGCATAAATTTCACCATCAAACCCATTACGAACAACTTCAATAAGCGCATTTGGTAAACGTTCTCTGTACCAATTTTTCATAAAATGGCTTGGCACAATGATTTTTATGTCTTCAGGGACATCTTTAGGCTCGTACAAATTATGCATGTGTAACACAACATTATTATGTCCTTCTTTCTTAATTATTTTTTTGAAGGATTTAATATGATTGTGAACAAAAATAACACTTTTATTCGGGTTTGGCGAAAATTGATGTTTAATTTTGACAATTCTATCTGCATAAGAATATGGGTCTAACCTTGTCCATTTCTTAAATAGTCTTGTATACACTTTTCCAAACTTAATACGCTCAATTTCACAATACTCATTAACAACAGAATGAGCGCTATATCCATCATTTCGTATACAAACGATTCGGTTTTCAATGTCTAATCGTTTAGCGACATTGTACATCCACGATTCAATTGCAGCCGCACTTTTAGGAGGTATAGAAAATATAGGTGAAACTGTTAAGACAATCTTATTAATCATCATATTATTTTCTTTTTTTTGTATGTTTTTCAAACAAGTAATATATGCCTGACAAAATACCTGATAAATAAGAGCCTTGCTTTAATAAGTGCTTGTACTCTTTTTTCCTTTCAGCAAATTTAGTGGCACACTTTAAATCATCCTTTGTCCAAGGTGATTGTGCTAATGCTTTATAAAAAGGCTGAGAAGAAGGATAGTTCGCCCATTTATGCCAAGGCTTACTCACCCC
>NZ_JBRFKD010000002.1:312549-314685 GCF_053098325.1 Providencia sp. PROV_01
GTGTAATGAATTAAAACTGTTTCAGGTGTAATAATGGTTTGATATTTTTGATGAGTTCGGTCATACAGTTCATTTTTTAGTGTATAAACCGTATTAAATTTCTGATTAAGTAATATCAGGTCATTCCTTAAAATAAGGTTTAACACATCTTGATCTGGGTACTTAAACCGTTGTTTCGCATTTTCTGCAGATAACAATTCGAAACATTGCTGAGTAACTCGTTTTTCGTGCCATTTTTTTAAGTTCACAAACATAACACCCGAGTTAAAATAGGTCTCAGCTAACTTTGGAGTGTGAAGCCGTGTCTCACTTTTTGTTCTTACACCGATGTCATCGGCAATAACACCACAAACTTTATCTTTAATTAAATCAGCCGCCAAATTCAATTGGCCATTACAGATAACATCCGCATCCAAATATAGAGCAACATCATAATCTTTCGAGAGATAGTCTAAAGCAACTAACCGAAAATACATTGCTGAAGACCAAATATCAGAAGCTGGCAATGTTTTTAGTAATTGATTATCCAATTCATAAATATGAAATTCAGCTGGAAACTGATGAGAAATAACCTTCAGCTTCTCTAAAAAGCTAGGGCTGACTTTATCTAAAAAATAATGAAATCTGAAGAGCGTATTTGGGTTATTAATAAGTAAAGAGACCGCTGAAACACCAGCACCAAACTGATAGTTTTCATCCGAACCATAAATAACATCAAGACATGGTAATGAGGAATTACTCGTATTAGCCCCCTCATTTAGTAGGTATTTATTTGTTATCAGGTTATTCATGGCACACTCTTTTCTGCTTAGTTGAACTATGTCCCATCATGGCGATTAAAAAACCTAAAAGAATACCTAAAGGCTTAAGGTCCACTTGTTCAAACATCCCACGAACGAGATAGAAACTAATAAGGCTTAACAGCAATGCAATGAAAGCAAAGTAAATTTCCGGTTCATCAGACCTATTTTTTATCCCTTGCATTGAGGAATAGCACATTGACAAAAATACCGCACTAAATATCGCTAACCCTGCAATACCCGCACCAAACCAAATATAAAGCCAAATATTATGGGGCCCAATAGAATATCTAGCGATCCATTTAGGGTGATGTTTAACTACACTGTTGTATTTCTCATGATATATTTTATCACCAACCCCATAGCCAATTATAGGATTTTCCAGTATAAGCTCAAAAGCGGTTCCTTGCGTACCATTAGTATAACGGTGAGAGCTATCTGTCTGCTCTAGCTTATAAAACAGTTTATTACTTGTATCGGGATAAATTAGTTTAATTGAAATAAGTGAAATTACCGAAAGGCATAATACAACTCCAATTAGCTTCCAAGGACGTTTAAAACACAAAAATAATAACCCCGCGACTGCGGCTGCAACCCATGCCCCTCGAGCTAACGTTCCAAGTAAAACAAACAGAAATACAATACTTAAAATATAGAAATAAATAAGTCTAGATTTAGGCAATAAATACCAAAGAATAGGAAGTATTGGAAAGAAGAAAACTAACGCATCCGAAACATGCCTAAAATCATAGGTAGTAAACGGTAAGATACCCTGCTGATAGGCTATATAGTAGCGGTATAACTCAACAAGTAAAACTAAGGCTAACGATACAGTAAAACTCGTTAATAATAGTTTTGAAATCTCTTTTAGGCTTTCTCTATATAAAATAATTGGCAATAAAAGTGATAAACTTAGTATTCCATAATTCAATAAATTATTGTTAATAGTTTTAATAGATACACTTAATATATTTGAATAAGATGTTGATACGTAAAGAAAAATAGAAAAAACAATAACTAAATATAAAAGTTTATTATTTAATCTTTTTAGCACTTTTTTTGTATCTAAAGACAGATAAACCAAAGATGTGGCTATCATCAAATAGAACAGAATATGCTTATATCTGGTTACATTTTCCACAAAAAAAAGAACAACAAAGATTAGCACCAAAGCTTTGTTATACTTTGAGAGAATACTTTCATTTCTATCTAAAAAAGACATAACTTGCCCAATTATTATTTACTTAATTTAACCAAAAAATACTGAAGATTATTTTTTATACCAGAGAGAATTTTTCCCTGATTAAACATATGTTTAGCACAATAGCGCAAATGA
>NZ_JBRFKD010000002.1:314785-367545 GCF_053098325.1 Providencia sp. PROV_01
TACTGCTTTTAGCCTTCAGTAACGGAATGTCTTTCCAAGGTGATGCATTTTTTGCATTAATAAAGGGCTGAGCTGTTGGGTAATTAGCCCACTCATGCCAAGGCTTAGTTGGGCCAATATAATGAATCAATACAGTTTCAGGCGTTATTGGGTTCTCTTTTTTGCCTTTTTGCAGCTCATAATTAATACTATATTGAGTGTTGTATTTGCCATCAAGGTAAATGACTTTCCCTGTTAATAGCATATTTAAGATATCTTGATCTAAATAGGATAATTTTGCTTTAACAACATCTTGAGAAAGTAAGTCCATTGCTTTCGTTGAGATATCAAATTTTGACCAATTCACTAAATTTAAGACTAAAAAACCTGCATTAAAATATCCCGAAGCGATGCTCGGGATCCCTAACGCATCAGCTCTTTTTTGCCACCAAATGCTATCCCTTTCTGGGACAACTGCAGCTATTTCATCATCTTTAAACGGAATATTTAACAGTGGCTGCAGCGTTCCTTGACACATAATATCTGCATCCATATAGATCATTCTATCTAGCTGATTTGAAAAGTAATCCGCAATAATAAACCTGAAATAAGTTGCATATGACCAATTTTTGGTACTTGGTAGCAATTTAAGCTGTTCACAGTCAACTAAATAAACTTTAATACTCGTCTTATATTGCTCTGCGAGCTGTTTAAATAATTTACTTTGCTCATCATCAAAGTAGTCAGTAAACACATGAAATGAAAAAGAGATATCAGGATTTGTTTTTAATAGAGAAGCAATCGAGATCCCACAACCATATAGAAAATTACGGTCAATCCCATAGGAAATATGTAAGCTATCATTATTAACAATAGCGTCTGGTGACGATAAATCAATTTGCTGTGTAACCGCATTTTCTTTATTGAAGAACATTTATATCTCTCTTCTCTCTTTGACTCACAATGACTTTCTAATTGTGCGTTCTTTAATTTGTGCAGCTTTGCTTTCCGCTTTAGCTATCAATGATGTTTCTTGGTGCAAAATAACTCGCAGCGATAAGCCAAAATAGATTTTCATAAAACGAAGAATATCACGCTGAGTTAGCCCAATATTTAATGATGAGTAATATAAACCAATTAAATCTTTATTGCGCCAACGGGTTGGAACAGAATTTCTGAGTTGTGCCCGATGTAAATCAATTACTGATATTTTTAACTGTTCTTCATTTTCCGTAAATGGCAAGTGCAGTAAAAAATGGCAAATATAACAATCACGATGGTTAATACCGGTCGCGTGCATTTTACGCACCATCTTCGCAACACGACGAATAATCATTTGTTTGGTACTAAAAGTTGGCGGGTTATCTAGCCAATTTGCACAATAATCTTCCAAACTCACCGTCGGGGTCAGATCTTCAGTAATAATAAAGGAGTGACGACGAAGAGGGTTAATCCCTTTTTGCCCAAAAGCTCGACCATTCATCGTGTCAACTCCCACTTGAGTCAGTTGATGAATAGCATTCCACTCTCGATCAGCGCCTAATACCGGCAACCGAAAAGAAAATAGATTTTTAAGAACTTCCTTTAGTGTAGTCCCATAATGAATTTTTATAAAATAGCTGCGTCCCTCAAGTTCAAAACGCAGAGTTTTACGCGATTCTAACGCACGAAAAACTTCACCTTGTAGCTTATCCACCTCGATAAATGGATCTTTATTCTTCCACAATTCACTAAAAGGGGGTTTTAACTCAATCATTCGCTTCCCCTAAAATAATATCTGCGGCTTTTTCTGGTAAACTATATAAATCTTCTGTATCGGCAAAATATCGCGCATTACTTGCCCATTGTGCTAATTGAACCGGATTTTTTAAACTATCTTCTAGAGCCAAGTTCAGAACCGTTTGCTCAAAGGGCTCATTTACCACAATACCGCATTTGGCTTGGCTAATAAATGAAGCATATCCACACACTTCTGTGACAATAATCGGTAAACCCGCGGTAATTGCCTCTAATAACACAATACCAGCAGCTTCTTGATAAGCCGGGTGCATTAATATATCGGCTGCAGCCATTAATTCTGCAATATCATTACGTCCACTAAAGAAAGAGACTTGTGAGCCGATTCCTAGCGTTTTCGCTAACTGTTGGTATTTCACTGGTTTATCTTGACCGACTACCATCAATAGCGTGTTTTTCTTAATATCATCGGGCAATGCCGCAATGGCTTTTATGGTCCGATCGACGCCTTTACGTTTGAAGTCAGAACCCACCTGCAATACTAAAAATGCAGATTCAGGTATTTGATTTTTTTCACGATAAACTTTTTTAGCTTCCGCAACTTGCTTATCATACTTTCTATCTTGGGCAATACCGGGTGGCAGCATATGGAAACGCTCATTTTCTGTCCCATAATGCTTTTTAAAATGACTAATTTGATGCGGTGTTAACATGAGTAATTGCGTCGGTTTCCCCACTGCAAAAACAGCTTTTTCAAATGCAGCATAGTGTTTATAGCGAGGCGTCAGCTTATAAAAAAAACCTTTTTCTTCAGCGACTTTTTGTGCATAACAAACATCTGCTGCATAATAAATATCTAGTCCTGGCATTTTATTGAAACCAACTACCCGCTCAGCAGGATGCTGCTTTAAATGCGCCAACACCCAGTCACAATATTGTGCGTTTCGCCCATGATTCGTTTTTGATGTCACCGGCACGATAATAATTTCAAAGCCGCTAGGCTTATCACCATCCCATGATTGGGTATAGACACGTACGTGATGCCCACGTGATTGGCATTCCGTTGCAATACGTAGAAAATCCCGCTGTAACCCACCAAACGGAAAGTATTTATATAAGCAAAATGCCAGATTCATGTTAATACCTTGTCATCATAGAGCGAATATTCATCGGCAATATTTTCTCTGTGGCTTTAATTACATCGGATGCAGGGACAATAGATAAATACTTTTTACTGCGGTCAAGTTCATCTCGCGGAGGCATAGGTTCATAGTCTCCGGCCCAGAATTGCACACTATTATCGCTCCAAGGCCGCCAAAAAATATGATTTGTCGCACCGAAAAGACACACAATTGGTGTTTTGACTGCAGCAGCAATGTGCATCGGTGCAGAATCAACACCGATGAATAGAGCTGCATGAGCAATCAGTGCGCCTAACTCTGGAAATGAAGTCTTTCCTGCAAGCTCAGTAACAGGCGTTGTTTGGCAACCATTTGCAATATCACTGATACATTCTAAATCTTCTTTACTCGGTCCCGATGTTAAAACCACTTGATAACCACGAGACTGCAATGCATCAATGACGGCTGAAAACTTTTCATTATCCCAACACTTAAAAGCTTGGCGCGCTGTTGGTTGAATAACGACATAGCTGCTATGGACACCTAAGCTTAGTAACCTTTCATCAATATTTTTCCAATCCTGCTCTGAATAAGACATCGTTAGATGCGTTTTTAATTCTTTTATTTCTAACGGCTTGAGCACTGATAGGTTATTCAGAACAACGTGTTCGCCTTCAGGTTCTATCAAATGCGTAAAACTATTACGCCAGTATTTAGAATCTCGATGGGTAAATTGATGGGAAATTTTTGTGTCAGCAGGAATAGCCCGAACTAATACACTCACCATCCACTGATCTGCAAGGTTAACAACTAAATCGTATTTATTTTTACGCAGCTTTAGCAGTAGCTTAATAAAATTACATGCTTTACTCAGCCCACTACTTTTTTTCCCCGCCATGCCGTACAAAGCGTTAATTTCAGCATTTTCAGAGAGAATGGGGATAGTATCCTGATAAAGCAAAACGTCAATTTCAGCATCAGGATATCGGTGTTTTAATGAGCTGATAACGGGTGTTGTCAGCAACATGTCCCCATGAAACCTCATCTTGATCACAAGAATTTTTTTAAACTGTTTTTTCACCAGGCACTCTTAATCAAGTCTATATGTAAAAGACAATAGTCATTCGACAACAAATATCATTATTAATTCAATGAATACTCACTATGTTACTACTTTCATAATAATGGTCATAGCTTCGAATGCGCATATCCGCGACAACCCAAATTTTAGGTAAAAAAAAACTCAGCCGAAGCTGAGTTTTTAACGCAGAAAGCAAAATTATTTGATTTTTGCTTCTTTGTAGATCACATGCTTACGAACAACTGGATCGAATTTTTTCAGTTCCAGTTTTTCTGGCATTGTGCGCTTGTTCTTCGTAGTGGTATAGAAATGACCTGTACCTTCAGAAGAGACTAGCTTGATTTTCTCGCGAATACCTTTAGCCATTTTTTAGCTCCTTAGTACTTCTCACCACGGGTACGCAGTTCAGCAAGAACAGCATCAATACCCTTTTTATCGATAACACGCATACCTTTAGCAGATACACGCAGTGTTACGAAACGTTTCTCAGACTCAACCCAGAAACGGTGAGAGTGCAGGTTTGGCAAAAAACGACGTTTGGTCGCGTTTAATGCGTGTGAACGGTTGTTACCGCTCATTGGACGCTTGCCAGTAACTTGGCAGACTCGTGACATGTCTATTCTCCAAAAATCTAATCAGCTCGAGCTTTTTTGTTCTGGGTATGGCCGCCTCGTCAGGCTTAGGAGCCCATCTCAGCAAACTTTCATTGACTGAAAAAACCGTTGATACCTAAATAAAGATTTACTTTACTAAAACGTAAAAATTTACTGAGATAGGCCCTTCTCGCCAAACCCAAGATCCTTAAAGGTGGCGTAGTATACGCTTTCCATCGTTTTCACTCAAGCCCAACACAAAGAAAGTTGTCATTTTTTAGGCAAAAAAATAATTTTATAACCATCCTCGCTCCACAAATGACACACATTGCTTATGCCCAACGACAAAATGGTCAAGTAGTTTAATCCCCATAATAGTACAAGCACGTTGGATACGCTCTGTCACTTGCCTGTCTGCTACGCTTGGTTCCGGATTACCTGATGGATGGTTATGGGCGAGTATAATCCCGTTTGCATTCATTTTTATGGCAAAGCGAATGATTTCTCTGGGGTGAACTTCAACTTTGTTTAAAGTACCTTTAAACAACTCTTCATGACAAATAATTTGATTTTTATTATTTAAAAATATCACAACAAAAACTTCACGCTCTTGCCCTGCGAACAAATCCAACAACTTTGCTTTCAACTGTTCAGGCCCAGTCATCACATCTTCATGTAAAAATTGTTCAGAGAAAAAACGGCGAGCTAATTCACTCACAGCCTGTAATTGGGTAAATTTACAACTCCCCATTCCTTTACATTGCTTGAGTTTTTCGTAGTCTGCTTGTAGAAGCAAATATACTGAACCAAACTCCTGTATTAAACGCTTCGCAAGCTGTAAAACGGGTTCGCCTTGGCTCCCTGTACGTAGAAAAATAGCGAGTAGTTCAGCATCAGATAACGCAGCTGCCCCGTATGCGAGTAGCTTTTCCCTTGGTGGTAGGTCTAGATGTTCACTCATCATATTTTTTGTCCCTAAATCCCTTGCTTCCTTTTTATCTAGTCTAAAAAACATTCACAATCACTCTCATAAGGGTTTGCGTAGCGCTTCGCAAAAATAGTACTGTGATGAAAAATCGAGCGCGCCACCTCGCGCTTCTCTGTGGTAATATGCCTCCCATGTTGACCGAATTGGATAAAAATAATGAATCAACTGTCACTATTAGGTAAGCAGATAGTTATTGGTATTAGTGGGGGCATTGCTGCGTACAAAATCCCTGAACTCACCCGCCGTTTGCGCGATAAAGGTGCGATAGTACGCGTTGTGATGACTCAAGGTGCTAAAGCCTTTATTACACCTTTAACCTTGCAAGCCGTTTCAGGGCATCCCGTTTCTGATGACCTGCTAGACCCTGCTGCTGAGGCTGCTATGGGCCATATTGAACTGGCTAAATGGGCAGATCTCATTATTCTAGCACCGGCTACTGCGGATTTAATTGCTCGCCTCAGTGCAGGAATGGCAAGTGACTTACTCACAACAGTTTGCCTTGCTTCCGCAGCACCGATTGCACTTGTGCCAGCAATGAACCAACAAATGTACCGAGCAAAAGCAACCCAAGAAAATTTAATCAAATTGCAACAACGTCAATGTATGATTTGGGGGCCAGATGCAGGTAGCCAAGCCTGTGGTGATATTGGCCCTGGTCGCATGATTGACCCACTAGAAATTGTTCGTCTAGCCAATGAGTTTTTTACCCCTAAACTCGACTTACAAGGCATCAAATTAATGATCACTGCGGGCCCAACACGGGAAGCGCTAGACCCAGTTCGCTTTATTAGTAACCATAGTTCGGGGAAAATGGGTTTTGCCATTGCTAAAGCAGCCAGTCAACGTGGTGCCGATGTCACTTTAATTGCGGGCCCTGTAAATATTAAAACACCAGAAGGCGTTAACCGAATTGATGTCATGAGTGGCTTAGAGATGTATGAACAAGTGCATCAAACCATTGCTGAACAAAATATTTTTATTGGTTGCGCTGCAGTTGCAGATTATCGAGCAAAAAACATTGCTGAAAATAAAATAAAAAAACAAGGTGATGAAGTTTCGATTACACTTATCAAAAATCCAGATATCGTGGCTAGTGTCGGAAACCTAAAACACAATAGGCCATATGTTGTTGGATTTGCAGCTGAAACCCAAAATGTGGAAGAATATGCACGCCAAAAACGACAACAAAAGCAACTCGACCTCATTTGTGCCAATGACGTCTCACTAGCAGACAACGGGTTTAATAGCGATAACAACGCGTTACATCTTTTTGATGCAAACGGTGATACCTGTTTGCCTCACTGTAATAAAAACGAATTAAGCCACTATTTACTTGACGAGATACTTCAACGTTATGAAAAAAATTGACCTAAAAATCCTCGATAGCCGTATCGGTAATGAATTTCCTCTACCAGCCTATGCCACTACAGGTTCTGCTGGTTTAGACCTACGTGCATGCCTTGATGCACCAATCGATTTGGCACCAGGTCAAACAGAGCTTATTCCAACAGGTTTAGCCATTCACATTGCAGATGAAAGTCTTGCTGCGGTCATCTTACCTCGGTCCGGTTTAGGTCATAAACATGGCGTTGTACTGGGCAACCTCGTTGGCCTCATTGATTCTGATTATCAAGGCCAGCTCATGGTGTCTGTCTGGAACCGCAGTGACAAAGCTTTTACTATTGAACCTGGTGAACGTATGGCACAAATGGTGTTTGTCCCGGTTGTTCAGGCGGAATTTAATATTGTTAATGATTTTGACGCAACAGAGCGTGGAGCTGGTGGTTTCGGTCATTCTGGCCGTCAATAAATAGAACATCCTGATAACTAATATGCTAGATAGAACCTAAATTAGGTTCTATCTTTATGAATAAAAACAATCAGCCGCATATTTTCTTTCAGGAAACTTGCTCAACATTACTTATATTTTAAACATTTTTTAAATCCATTTTGCTTCGTAAGTCTCTTTACTAAGAGCAAAATTTTGGATAGTTTGTTTTGCTGTTTTAGCAGGGGTCTTATTAGACATGGCAGAAAAAGCGATAACACAAAAACGTAACAGACGTGATGAGATTTTACAGGCTCTTGCGTTAATGTTAGAAAGTAGTGATGGCAGCCAACGTATTACAACAGCAAAACTTGCTGCTACGGTTGGTGTATCAGAAGCTGCGCTGTATCGTCATTTTCCGAGTAAAATGAAAATGTTCGATAGCCTTATTGGGTTTATTGAAGATTCATTGGTTTCGCGCATTAATCTGATTTTAACTGATGAAAAAGATACGATAATTAGAATTAAACTAATACTTGCCCTAATACTTGGATTTTCCGAGAAAAATCCTGGGCTTACGCGTATAATGACTGGCCATGCTCTGATGTTTGAGCAAGATAGGCTGCAAGATCGTATTAACCAATTATTTGAACGTATAGAATCACAATTACGGCAGGTGTTAAAAGAGAAAAAAATACGTGATGGCCATGGGTTTATTCATGATGAGTCATTACTTGCTTCTCAGTTACTAGCCTTTTGTGAAGGGATGCTCTCTCGTTTTGTGCGTTCTGAGTTTCGTTATCGGCCAACCGTCGAGTTTGAATCGCGCTGGCCTTTAATTCTAGCTCAGTTACAATAACCGATTATTTATACTACTCACCCCGCCCATCATTGGGCGAGGGCTTTTTTTATTCAATTCCGTATTGTTCGCGATAAGCCTTCATAGCCGCTAAATGTTCCTGCATACCTTCCTTTTCAGCAAGATAGGTAATTAAATCGCTCATGGTAATAATTGAGTAAACTTTACAGCCATAATCACGCTCAACCTCTTGAACTGCTGAAATTTCACCTTTGCCTTTTTCTTGGCGATCAAGGCATAGCAGAACACCATTCAACGTAGCTTGTTGTTGTTTAATAATTTCCATTGATTCACGAATTGCCGTCCCTGCGGTAATAACATCATCAACTACTACAACACGCCCTTGTAAAGGACTTCCGACTAACATGCCGCCTTCCCCATGGTCTTTAGCTTCTTTGCGGTTGAAGCAGTATGGCATATCGATGTCATGGTGCTCAGAAAGTGCTACCGCTGTCGTCGTTGCGATGGGGATCCCTTTATACGCTGGACCAAAAATGACATCACACTCAATTGCGCTATCTTGTAATGCTTGTGCATAAAAACGACCGACAAGTGCCAGATCACGCCCTGTATTAAATAACCCAGCATTGAAAAAGTAAGGGCTTTTACGACCTGATTTCAGCGTAAACTCACCAAATTTAAGTACCTGTTTTTTCATGGCAAGTTCAATAAAATCGCGCTGATAGGCTTTCATTGGTCATTCTCCTCGTTGATGATTATTTATCTATTTTCAAAGCTGGCACACTAGTTGATGAACCAGCAGGCATAAAAAAGGCGACTTTTCAGCCGCCTAATTAATGATTAACTTACTTCAGCGCTTCTCGCTGAGCTTCAAAAATGGTATTTAAACCTGTTTTAGCTAACGCCAATAGGGCTAATAACTCTTCATGACTAAACGGTTCGCCTTCTGCGGTGCCCTGTACTTCAATCATTCGGCCATCATCCATCATGACAACATTCATATCGGTTTCAGCTGCAGAATCTTCAACATACTCAAGATCACATAGAGCTTCTTGGTTTACAATTCCAACCGAAACGGCAGCAACCATTGATTTTAGTGGGCTTTTTGCAATTTTACCTTGCTCAACCATGTTATTCAGTGCATCAACAAGCGCCACACAAGCACCAGAAATCGCTGCTGTCCGTGTACCACCATCCGCTTGAATAACATCACAGTCTAAAGTAATGGTGTATTCACCTAATTTTTTAAGGTCAACCGCAGCACGTAAAGAACGTGCAATTAACCGTTGGATTTCCATCGTACGACCAGTTTGTTTTCCTCGTGCAGCTTCACGTTGATTACGTGAGTTTGTTGCACGCGGTAACATGCCATACTCCGCTGTAACCCAACCTTGCCCCTGCCCTTTTAAAAAGCGAGGAACCCCTTCTTCAACAGTTGCATTACATAACACCTTCGTGTCGCCAAACTCAATAAGAACAGAGCCTTCTGCATGCTTAGTATAGTTGCGCGTGATGGTAATCGGGCGCATTTGGTCTGCTTGTCTATCTGCTGGGCGCATGGTGTTATCTCCATTATCAACTCAAATTGGGACGCATTATACGTTGTTCAAGCGATAATGCCTATCCTGTCATCCTGCATAGCGTTATAATCCCCTAAATCTTTACGATAATGGGAACGAATTATGATCCGTAGTATGACCGCTTTTGCCCGTCGGGATATCAAGGGTGAATGGGGGAATGCGGCCTGGGAGCTGCGTTCCGTGAACCAACGTTATTTAGAAACGTATATTCGCTTACCTGAGCAATTCAGAAGCCTTGAGCCCGTTATTCGCGAACGTCTGCGTTCTCGCCTAACACGTGGAAAGGTAGAATGTAGCCTACGCTTTGAGTTAGATGGCGCAAATCGTGGTGAATTAATCCTAAATGAACAATTAGCACGCCAATTAATCAGTGCTGCGAATTGGGTTAAAAATTACAGCCATGAAGGTGAAATAAACCCATTAGAAATTTTGCGTTGGCCGGGTGTGATGTCAGCAGGTGAACAAGATTTAGATGTCATCAGCGAACAGTTACTGGCAGGCTTAGATGAAGCTATTGATGCTTTCATTCAAAGCCGTGAAGCTGAAGGTGCTTCATTGCATGCACTCATCGAACAACGCCTTGATGGCGTCTTAGTTGAAGTCGCAAAAGTACGTCAACATATGCCAGAAATTTTACAGTGGCAACGTGAACGCTTACAAAATAAGTTAGAAGAAGCTGATATTCAAGTGGATAACAACCGTCTGGAACAAGAACTTATTCTATTGGCTCAACGTGTTGATGTTGCAGAAGAACTGGATAGACTAGAAGCTCACGTTAAAGAAACGCGTAATATCTTGAAGAAAAAAGAGGCAACTGGTCGCCGCCTTGACTTTATGATGCAAGAATTCAACCGCGAAGCTAATACGTTAGCGTCAAAATCAATTAATAGCGAAGTTACAACCTCTGCAGTTGAACTCAAAGTATTAATCGAGCAAATGAGAGAACAAATTCAAAATATTGAATAATCACTCTTTGACGATTTTAATCCATAAAAAGCTAATCGACCTTAATTATCGTTTGGCTTTTTTTGGAGATATTCTCAATATTTACTCGAAATAGGTGCTAGTTGTCACGATTTTTGAAGCTATATTCCACAACAACCCTTCGACGATATTAAAAAATTTATACCGAAGCAGTATTAATTATTCTTTCTCAAATAATTAGTAACGTCGATTAAATCGTTCCCCATGAAATCATAACAACTTGATTTTTCATAATAAAATTTATTACCTATCTATTTTCCTAAAAATAAGATCTCGCTCATAAATCAATCAAATGTTTTGAGTTCAGTCACAGATAACAAAACAGATCTTTGACACCTCAATAACTGCTTATTAACATCCATCTTGTATACAAGTTGAATTCAATATAAATACAATAAGGTTGATTACCTCGACAAACCAATAAAAAGGTAACTCTATGTCACATAATGATTCTGTTGTAACACCAGCAACGAAAGACTCACCAGGGCGTTTACGTTGGGGATTAGCAGCAATATTTTTTATTATCGGTTTGATTGCGTATATGGATCGCGCCAATATTTCCATTGTGGCCGAACATATGATGACCGATTTAGGAATGAGCAAAGTTCAATTTGGCTTTTTGGGTGCGTTATTTTCTCTTGGCTATGCACTAGCCCAAATCCCAAGCGGGATACTTGCAGAGCGGTTTGGTAGCAGACTAATCGCAACCATCAGCCTATATATTTGGTCTGCATTTACCATCTTAACTGTCGTGGCTCCTACCTATATTTGGCTATGTATCGTACGCTTCCTATTCGGCGTTGGGGAAGCGCCGCTCTACCCTGCAAATGCCGTTTTTAATACATGGTGGTTTCGCCAAAATGAAAAGGCACGAGCCGCTAGCTTCTTACTTGCCGGTTCCTATTTTGGGCCTGTGATTGCCCCCACTCTTACCGTATTTATTATGATTTCATTCGGGTGGCATGCCGTTTTCTATATATTTGGTGTGATTGGCATTCTTATCGGCATGGTTTGGTATTTTTTTGCCAGAAATAAGCCTGAGCAACACCCTAAAATTTCTCAAAGTGAAATCGCATTCATCCATGAAGGCCGAACAATTAGTGAGCAAGGCGGTACTGATGTTAAAGCCCCTTGGCGCAAATTTATGAAAGAACGTCCTTTCTGGGCTGTTGGCTTCCAATATTTTTTTGTTGCCTATATGACCACCTTATTCATGATTTGGTTACCCACCTACTTACAAGAAGCTCGAGGCTTTTCATTAACCCAAATGGGCGTAGCCGCCAGTTTTCCTTGGTTAGCAATTTGTATCGCAGTACTCACTGCAGGCTCAATTTCTGATTGGTTACTCAACAAAGGGTACTCGCAGTTAGTCGCTAGGGGCTATATCGCGATTGCCGGTTTTATTCTATTTATCGTGGGGATTTGCGGCGCAGCTCAAACTGAAAGTGCCATCGCTAGTGTTGCATGGCTAACCCTTGCGCTCGGCGCTCTAGGATTACCAGTTGTGACCTCTTGGGCAATCGCAGCAGATAAAGGCCGCCAATATGCTGGCTCGGTCAGTGGATGGATGAACTTGTGGGGTAATCTCGGTGGTGTTATTTCCCCTATTTTATGTGGCTGGCTTGCACAGCATTTTGGCTGGACCGTCGCTTTACTTTTCAATGTGATACCTATCAGTTTAGCGATTGTTTGCTGGTTTTTCATTCAGCCTGATAAACCTTTAGCTGCTGCCGTTAATCCTGACTAATTTTTACCCAAAACACATTATATTCAATAAATAAAGGTGTCCCTATGTTTACATTAAATCCTCGAGTTGCCTGTTTTAGCCCAGAAGTTATCGAAAGTTGCCGTGATGTTTGCCCGTCAACTATTGGACACATGACTGACTTCGGTTTTCTAAAAACATTACGCCCACAAATTGAACAGAGCCAATTTATTGGTAATGCTGTAACTGTACGTATTCCGCATATGGATTCATCTGCTGTACATAAGGTTTTCGACATCGTGCAAGAAGGCGATGTTGTCTGTATCGATATGTCTGGGGATTATGATCGTGCTTGTTGGGGCGAAATGGTTTCTTACATGGCACGGGCAAAGAAAATTGCCGGCGCAGTTATTGATGGCTGTGTCACTGATATCAAAGCATTACGTGAGATTGGTGTTCCTATTTATGCACGTAAAGTGAGCCCGTTGACGACGCGAATCTTAGGTATTGAAGGCGCAATTAATGTGCCAATTAGTATAGATGGCGTAACGATTCATCCCGGTAATTTAATCATCGCAGATGGTGATGGCATTTTAGTCGCCGATGAAGTTACTCTGCAAGAATATCGTCAACGAGCCCTTAATGCTCAACATGCTGAAATTGATGTTAAAAAGCGCATTGATGCTGGTGAAACATTAGCGGCGATTTCAGGTGCAGCTAAATTTTTTGAATAAGGAGACTCCATGAAAATTGCAATTGCTCAGCTTGCCAGTAGCCCAGATAAAGCTCTAAATTTAAAAAAAGCCTGTGACGCTATACAAAAAGCTGCTCAAGGCGGTGCCGACCTCGTCCTATTGCCGGAAATGTTCATGGCATTTGTTCCTGCAGATAGCGGTATTAGCTATGCCGATGTCGCAGAGCCTGTTGATGGCCCTTTTGTCTCCGAGTTGGCAAAAACCGCGCAACAATGCGGTATTTATGTGACTTGTGGAATTTATGAAAGTGCCCCGAATGAGCCGAAAAGAGCATTCAACACGACAGTTATGTTGAACCGCCAAGGTGAGCTTATCTATCATTACCAAAAAACCCACCTGTACGATGCCTTTTCATATCAGGAATCCCTCAACATTATTCAAAGTAATAATGCGTTAAAACCTGTGGAAACTGAATTTGGCAAAATTGGCGTTTTAGTCTGTTATGAGTTGCGTTTCCCAGAAGTTGCTCGAAAACTAACCTTAGCTGGCGCAGACCTTATACTCGTTCCCACAGCATGGGTAAGTGGGCCACTTAAAGAGGAGCATTACCAAACATTAGTTAAAGCACGCGCTTTGGAGAACACAATTCCTGTCTGCGCATGTGACCAAACTGGTAATATTTTTATTGGCCGCAGCCTTGTTTGTGATGCGCTTGGCGTAACCATTGCCTCTGCTGGCTACGATGAAACACTATTTTTTGCTGAAATATCAACGCAGCATACCGCAGAAACACGAGAAAAATTACCTTGCATGCAAAACCGGCGCCCTGAGCTGTATTAGTCTAAAAAACTGGCAAGGATGCTGGTTTATTCAACAAGTTAAGTTCAATTACCCACCAAAATTTAACAGCGCCCTAAATAATATAAAACTAGTGCATTACTTGTATACCAGCCTATTCCTTTCTATACTCACTAAAATTTCTATTATTAACACAAGATCCTGATGAAAGATAAACCACTAAGCCAACAAGCCTATACCGCAATTAAGCATAAAATTCTCAGTAAGCAATTTGGAGAGGAAAGTTATACCTCTGAAAATAGCTTAGTTGAGGAACTCGGTATGAGTCGCACCCCAATTCGCGAAGCCTTATATCAATTGCAAAATGAAGGCTTAGTCAAAATTATCCCTCGAAAAGGTGTTTTTATTCAGAAACTATCCTTAAAAGAGACTCGAGATAATTATGATTTACGCTTAGCAATTGAGTCTCATGCAATTAAATTAGTACGTGAATATTTAACTAATGAGCATTTTTCTATTTTAGAGGCCATTATTGAGCAGCAAAATGAACTATTGAAGGAAAATGACTATCAAGGTTGGATAAAAGAAGATGAACGATTCCACCGTTTCTTCTTAGAATTATTGGATAACTCAGTTTTCTTAGATTTAGCGGACAATATTCGCCAGCGAGTATATTTTCAGCCCGACCCTATTTATCGCAATGAATATTATTATGAATCTACACGCCAACATCAGCAATTGGTTGAGCAACTCAAAGCAAAAGAATTTACCCTTGCGGAAGAAACGCTGACTGAGCATATTTTACGCGGTAAACGTAATTATGTTTAATGTTAAAACTAACAAAAAAGAGAAAACCAAATTTATGGTTTTCTCTTAAATTGAATGTTATTTATAACGATTTATCTTAGCTAGATTTGGCTTCTTTCAGTGCTGCGTCTTTATCATGGTGATAATGGAACGTAAATTGGAATATTATTGCCAATACAACAGTATAAGAAGCAAAAACTAACCAAATCATTTGCCAATCTTTAATACCATCCACGGTGTAATAGTCGACAACCAATCCACTTAGTATCGCACCAAAATAGGCCCCAACACCGTTAACCATCGTCATAAATAAGCCTTGGGCACTCGCACGCATACGCGTATCTACTTCTCTTTCAATAAATATAGAGCCTGAAATATTAAAGAAATCAAATGCGCAGCCATAAACAATCATCGACATGATCAAGAACATCAAACCAATGGCTGATGGGTCGCCAAACGCAAAGAAACCAAAGCGTAGTGTCCAAGCGAACATACTTAATAACATGACCGTTTTAATGCCATAGCGTTTCAAGAAAAATGGAATTGCTAAGATAAAACACACTTCAGCCATCTGAGAGATCGATAATAATATCGATGGATACTGTACCACCAAACTATCTTGGAATAACGGGTTCAGCCCGAAGTCGTGCAAGAATGGGTTACCAAATGTATTCGTGATTTGTAAAACAGCGCCAAGTAACATAGCGAATAAGAAAAATACCGCCATAATAGGCTTTTTAAATAACACCAAAGCATCTAAACCTAGCTTACTGATCCAGCTACTTGAAATCGCTTTTTTATTGACTTCAATTTTTGGCAAAGTTAGTGAATAAAGCGCTAAAAGCAATGAACAACCACCTGCAATATAAAGCTGCATACTACTTAGCTCAAATTTCAATAAGCTAATGCTCCACATTGCAACAATAAAGCCTACCGTACCAAACACACGAATAGGTGGAAAGTTACTCACTGAATCGAGCTGATATTGGCTTAATGATGAATAACTGATGCTATTTGAGAGTGCAATTGTTGGCATAAAGGCCATTGCATTAATTAACATCACCCAGAACATGATAGTTGAACTTGTGACTGTTGCGGCATAAAACAATGCAGCAGCCCCAATTAAATGGCAAATCATATATAAACGATTTGCTGGAATATATTTATCTGCAATGATTCCGATAAGCCCGGGCATTAAAATGGCAGCAATACCCTTTGAGCTATACACCATACCGACTTCTGCACCTGAAAAACTCAATGTTTTCATCATGTACGAGCCGAGTGTAACTAACCAACTTCCCCAAACAAAATATTGCAGGAAAAGCATGATTTTCAAGCGGGATTTAATATTCATACAAGGCTCCGTTTGGAGTTATATTTATTTGTTTTTATTTTCAACTCAGCAATGGCAACACCCATAAGGATGACAGCAACACCAACAAACTGAATGAATTCAAGAGGTAAATGCAATACTGTTACGGATAATAAAATCGTGACAGGTAACTGCATTGAGCTAACAATGGTCGCTAAACTGGTACCGATCAGTGGAGTACCTTTGGCAAACATCCACATACCGAAGAAAGAACCAAAGAAAGCCAGAGGTAATCCGTATGAGAAAAATAGAGATTGAAACGTTGATGCGCTCAATAAGAATGTTGGCGGAACAACAATTGATGTCAAAATTGCGCCCCCTGTTACCATAATTGCAGAACGCATCATAGGATCTGTTTTAACCGCTAATGCTCCACTGACGTAAACACGAATAGCGTTCGATAATGCTGCACATAATCCTAATAGCACACCAAGCCAGTGAAACACGATCCCTGAACTGTTTAACAAACCTGTCGCTAATACTGTTCCAATTAATATCACCACAACTGACACCATGGTCATTACGGGAGGAATTTTGCGGTCAATAAATGCGTTAATTGCAACCCCCATCCATGTAAATTGCAAAAAGAGTACGACACCAAGTGCAGGGGATAAATATTGCAATGATGCATAATACAAAAGCCCGGTTAACCCGGTTGTCATCCCAGTGAGTAACATTAATAGGCCTTGCCGACGTGTTGGCCATACTAGACGTGCTTTTTTAACTAATACGCCTGCGACAACAAAAAACCACAGTAAAATCGCACCTAATACCGTTTGGCTACCGATGACATCATTCAAGGAATACCCTGCGCGGTAGGCCAACACGACGAGTGTTGAAAGGATGCCATAACTACAAGCGCCTAAAGAAACTAAAATTAGACCTTTAAATTTCATTTCAATATTCACCTTATTTAGTGTCATGGACATCTTTATATTAGTTTGAGAAAAAGAACCTAAAAAATTAGAAGCGTTCGATCACGCCTGTCACTAATTTCAAGAAGGTCGCTTTAACTTTTTCAGCTGTTTCAATAACTTCGTCATGACTAAGTGGCTGTTCTAAAATACCGCAAGCCATATTGGTTAAGCAGGAAATGCCCACTGTTTTAATTTGTGAATGATGAGCGACCAGAGCTTCTGGTACGGTAGACATACCAACAGCATCTGCGCCTAAGGTTCTGATCATACGAATTTCGGCAGGTGTTTCATAAGTTGGGCCTGTCCACCATGCATAAACACCTTCACGGACAGAAACACCTTGTTCAGCCGCTACATTCTTGATTGTTTGGCGTAATTCTTTGTTATACACCTCACTGACATCCAAGAAACGCACCCCTAATTCAGGGTTATTTGGCCCCATCAGTGGGTTATTTGCAGTTAAATTAATATGATCGGTAATAATCATCAGATCACCTGGGTTGAAGCCGGTATTTACCGCACCGCAGGCATTGGTGATAATCAATTTTTCGACACCTAGCGCTTTCATCAAACGCACAGGGAAAGTGACTTGGTCAAGGGTAAAGCCTTCGTAATAGTGGAAACGGCCTTTCATGGCAACCACATTTTTACCTGCGATGGTGCCGATCACCAATTCATTGGCATGCCCAACGGCTTCAGATTTGGCAAAGTGTGGAATTTCGCTATAAGGAATATGCACTGCATTTTCTAATGTATCCGCGAACGGACCGAGTCCTGAACCCAGAATAATGCCCACTGTTGGTTTAATATCTGTGCGAGACTGAATAAAGCTTAAGCTTTCTAGAATATCTTTTGTATGATGCATGGTTGTCTCCAAATTGACATCGACTAAAAATGGTTAAAATCGATCATAAAGCAATTTAGAAACAGAACAGCGATCTTAATCTCATTTTAATAAAAAGTATTTCGATATGATGTGCCACATGAAGCAGAATCTTATGCGTATATTTGCTAGTCTTTATCGATAGAGTCGGAATGAAAAGGAGTGAGGCGCTTGTTACATACACTATTAAATGAATTTCGCACCTCAAAAAATTCAAAAACACAAAAACTCAAAACGCTTTACCGATTAATTTTAAACCATGGTCCCATTAGGGCAGAGACGTTGACATCACTGGCTAGCATGAAACCAGCAACTTGTGCTCGGTTACTCGACGAACTGGGGAGAAATCACTTAATTTCGACTTCTGAGCTCGGAGAGTCGACCGGTGGCCGCAAACCAATCCTCTATAACATTAATGCTGCAGATGGTTATCTTGTTGGCATTGAAATGAGTGATATATATTCAACGATTGTTTTACAAAACCTAAAATTGGATATTTTAGGTATGGTAAAAGTGAAATATGAGCACCTAGAAACCGCAGAAAATATGGTGGATCATCTGCTCAACAGATTAGATATTTTATTAGCTGAACATGGACTTAGCGTAGAAAGCTTGTTGGGTATCGGCATCGCCATCGACCATATTTTAGAACGTGATAAACTGCCATATCATCAATACCACGCAAGAATAAAAGAACTTCACGACTACATTTCCAGTAAAGTTCCTTGTTTTGTGTTACTCGGAAGTGGGATTAGTTTTGCGGCTTTTGCTGAGTATCGTTTGCGCTATACCTCGGATAGCCAACGATTTTTATTCACAACCTGTGATACTGATATTCGCAGTTGTACCATCATCAATAACCAATATGCTCCGGCCCCCATTAGTACAGCTCAAGCCTTTGGCCATACAACGATTGATATTAATGGCCAGCGCTGTGAATGTGGGTCATTTGGCTGTTTAAAGCAATATAGTTCACTGTCTGCGATTAAGTCACGGGTGATCCAGCAACTGAGGTTGGGTAAAAGTTCAATAATCAATGAATTAGTTAATAATGAGTCTGAAATTAGCTACCATACTATTTTCCAAGCTCTCACATTGGATGATGCCCTGTGCCTTGAAGCGCTGGGTGAGGCGGCCTATTATTATGGTATCGCCATCGCTAATGCTATTT
The DNA here is from genome assembly GCF_053098325.1 of Providencia sp. PROV_01. Lineage (NCBI taxonomy): Bacteria > Pseudomonadati > Pseudomonadota > Gammaproteobacteria > Enterobacterales > Morganellaceae > Providencia > Providencia sp. PROV_01. Next base: position 333,785 of record NZ_JBRFKD010000002.1, read on the forward strand.
TAACGACGCAAGCCGATGTGGTGGTGTGCGGCGGCACCCTAACACCTAAAAATCACTTTTTTGAGATGACCAAAAAGTCGATTGAAGAAAAACTCGCTATTTTCCCTCATATTAAGACACGCATTTATCCCGCCAATGATTCATATGAAATCGTTGCTCAGGGTGCTGGTGGAATGGTAATGGAGAAGTACCTTGCTGATTAAGCGGTTCTTTCATTAAAACAGATAGAGTGTAGAATAAATCAACAAACCTATACTCTATCACTATTAATGAGGGGATCATGTTAGAATTTGAACACATCAGTAACACGACAAAATCACTGGTACTACAGCAACTTAATTCTCAATCCCCTCTTGTTCATTGCATGACAAACGATGTTGTTCAGACCTTCACTGCCAATGTCCTATTAGCACTCGGCTGCTCCCCTGCCATGGTGATTGAACCCGAAGAAGCTGAGCAGTTTGCCGCTATCGCACATAGCTTACTAATTAATGTAGGCACATTAACAACAGAGCGTCGATATGCGATGAAATGTGCGGTTAACAGTGCCAATCAAGCACAAAAACCTTGGGTACTTGACCCTGTTGCGGCAGGTGCGCTCAGCTTTCGTACACATTTTTGCCATGAATTGTTGACACTCAAGCCTACCGCTATTCGCGGTAATGCTTCTGAAATTATGGCGTTAGCAGGAAGCAGTGCAGGTGGCAGAGGCGTTGATTCCCTTAACTCCACTGATGATGCACTCCCCGCGGCACAATTATTAGCGAGACAAGCTAAGACTATTGTTGCGATAAGCGGTGAAGTGGATTACATCACCGATGGAACACGCACCTTTGCGGTGACTGGCGGCCATATTTTAATGACTCGGGTGGTCGGTACGGGATGCGCTCTTTCTGCGGTGGTTGCTGCATGTTGTGCTCTACCTGGTGATAGGCTGCAAAATGTTGCCGCTGCTTGCGCTATCATGAAGCAAGCCGGAGAAACCGCAACCCAGCGCTGCCATGGGACGGGCAGTTTTATCCCTGAATTTTTAGATGCGCTTTATCAATAGTTTTGTTGTGATCGGTAACTTTGTTATTTTCGGTAATTTAGTAGTAATGAAAACTTGGCATAGCACACTAAAGCCGAGTTTTCTTTCCTCTTATTTTTCTTGACCAATGACGAAAGTTATCTCTAAAACGAATAAAGCGATAAACACAATTTTTGCTATCGGGTTCAATATCGTAAAAACGCTGTAATGCAATTAAATCATTCGCTTTGCAAATAGCAAAATTACCATAATCTGATAAATCAATAACCTTTAGCCCCACATTGGTTACAACAAAGTTTCCTGCATGGATGTCATTAGAAGATAAACCATAGTTATGTAATTGGTTAATGACAGACTTCATTTCTGCATAGTAAGGCGTAATATCATCCAGTTCAGATAAAACCGTTCCTTCCACATATTCCGCAATAATCCATGTTTCTACTGACTCACGACCGACCATTTTTTCAGCAACGAAATAGATGTCATTGGTTACCATACAACCTTTATTTTGAGCAGAGACTAATCGCATTAATAACTGTGAATAAAAAGGTCCTGAAATAATACGCATTAACCGTTTTTCAATACGCTTATCCCGTTCTTTTTCACATTTAATAATATAGTTTTGCCCATCTACATGAATACGAGCAACACTTCTCTCAATATTTCCGCTACCTAAATTTTTACCCGAGATCTTCCCATCAATATAATCATTAACAATTTGCCAAAAATCTATCTCACCTTCTTTTTGATAGGTGATAAAACCGTCTCTTTGTTTTTTTATTATGTTCTGCATAGCAAAATAGCCAATTTTTAATCAATTGACGGATGCTAGCAAATGGCAAACGACATTTCTTAGCGATTGTTGCAAAATGGCGTCTAAAAATAGGTAAGTTGTGCGATATACCTCAAAATTGGTAAGGTTTTAGAAAAGCTGTACGGCTCTATCTATGAGAGCAGGTCACCATAGTGCCAACCTACTCTCATAAAAACCGCTTAGTCGTTACCAAATAAATCGCGGGTATAGACTTTCTCTGCCACATCTTCCAGCTCAGGCACCATCCGGTTGGCTAAAATAATGTCGCTTTCTGCTTTGAAAGTCTCTAAGTCACGAATAACTTTAGAGCGGAAAAACTCTTCTTCTTTTAAAACAGGCTCATACACCACCACTTCGATACCCTTGGCTTTGATGCGTTTCATCACACCCTGTACCGCAGAGGCGCGGAAATTATCAGAGCCTGCCTTCATCACTAAGCGATAAACACCGACTTTACGTGGTGCTTTAGCAATGATTGCATCGGAAATAAAGTCTTTGCGGGTGCGGTTCGATTCCACAATGGCGTTAATCAAGTTATTTGGCACGTCATCGTAGTTAGCTAACAGTTGCTTGGTATCTTTTGGTAAACAATAACCACCGTAACCGAATGATGGGTTGTTATAATGGCTGCCAATACGTGGGTCTAAAGAGACTCCTTCAATAATTTGGCGTGCATTTAGACCGCGGCTTTCTGCATAGGTGTCGAGCTCATTAAAGTACGCCACACGCATCGCTAAATAGGTGTTGGCAAACAGCTTAATGGCTTCGGCTTCGGTGCCGTCGGTAAATAACACGGGAACGTCTTTTTTAATTGCACCTTCAAGCAGTAAATCCGCAAAAATTTTCGCGCGCTCAGAACGCTCTCCTACCACGATACGGGACGGGTGCAAGTTATCCCACAAAGCGCGGCCTTCACGTAAAAATTCAGGAGAGAAAATCACGTTGGTATAACCAAATTCTTCACGTAAACGCGCGGTAAAGCCCACCGGAATAGTGGATTTTACGATGATCGTCGCTTGCGGGTTAATTTCATTCACATCATGAATAACAGACTCAACCGATCTAGTATTGAAGTAATTGGTTTTTGGGTCATAGTCAGTTGGTGTAGCCACAATCACGTACTGAGCGCCTGTGTAGGCCTCTGTTTTATCTTCTGTAGCGCGAAAATTGAGCGTCTTTTCCGTTAAAAACTGCTCAATTTCTGCATCAACAATCGGTGATTGATGGTTGTTTAACATCGCCACTTTTTCAGGGATGATGTCCACGGCGACCACTTCGTGGTGTTGTGACAGCAACATGGCGTTAGATAAGCCGACGTAACCGGTTCCTGCGATTGCTATTTTCAAACTTGCCTCTCAAATCCTGCTAAAGATGTTACAGCTTATTGATATTATTGGTGGTAATAAGAACGATACCAATCCACAAATGCCTGAACACCCTGCTCAATAGAAACTTGTGGGCGATAACCTGTCACATTAAACAAGTCTTCTGTATCCGCCCAAGTGGTGTATACATCCCCCGCTTGCATAGGTAAAAAGTTTTTAATCGCTTCTTTACCCAGTGCTTTTTCCAGTGCAGAAATAAATTCAATCAATTTAACGGGTTGACCATTACCAATATTATAGATTCGATATGGCGCGCTGCTTTCTGCCGGTGATGCCGAAGGGTTATTCGGGTTTGCTTGTGGAATTATATCTGAAATACGGATCACACCTTCGACAATATCATCAACAAAAGTGAAATCACGACTGAGATTGCCGTTATTATAGACATCGATAGGCTCGCCCGCCAAAATAGCTTTCGTAAACTTGAATAAAGCCATGTCTGGGCGTCCCCAAGGGCCATAAACCGTAAAGAAGCGCAGCCCTGTAGTCGGCAACTGATATAAATGTGAATATGAGTGCGCCATTAATTCATTGGCTTTCTTTGTTGCCGCATACAGTGAAATAGGGTGATCGGTTGCCATGTCCGTGGTAAATGGCGTCTTATCGGTTACTCCGTACACCGAACTTGAAGAGGCATAGACCAAATGCTTCACTTTTGCTTGGCGACAGCCTTCTAAAATAGCGAGGTGACCAGTCAAATTACTGTCTGCATAAGCAAATGGGTTTTCCAATGAGTAACGGACCCCCGCTTGTGCTGCTAGGTGAATGACTCGGTCAAATTGCTCTTGGGTACACAATACCCGAACGGTTTCACGGTCAGTGAGGTCAAGATGAATAAAGCGAAATAAAGGGAACTGCTCCAATAAATGTAAACGGGATTGTTTAAGCCCTTGATCATAATATGCATTTAAGTTATCAATCCCAACAACTTCATGTCCGTCCTCTAATAAACGCTGGCAAAGCTTAAAACCAATAAAACCCGCACTTCCCGTGACCAAATATTTCATATTCATTGTCTTCTAGCGTTAAACCATTCTTAAGCTCTAAATGAGCACCAAATTTCACAGAAAAAATACCTAAAATTAAGACAAAAATAATAACGAATGGTTTTGTTATTAAAACAAGAAAGCCTAAAAAAATAATAAATTTTAAGAAAGTATTAATATTTTAGGTAGGAAATAACAAAAAAGAGGGGATCAGCCGTAAATATCTACGGCTGATAATAACATACTATTGCATATCACCTTTATTGGCGTTAGCCGCTTCTAAAGTTCCATAAACATAGTTACGGTAGCTATCAAGTAACTTCTGGTCTTCACAATCATTCAGCTTGCCATCACATAAGTGACGCATTTTGATGTTGGCCTCATAAAATGGGGAAATTTTTAAATTTGCCCTTTCCAATAAAATACCGCCTAAGAAGGAAATATCGGTTAGCTGGCCCGTTTTGATCACCGTCCCTGATTTTAAATTATCCCGTAAGGTAAATTGTGTTAAGTAAGCGGGAGATGAAAATGAAGAATTATACTGATTTAAACTAATGCCTGGTTGATGGTCACCAAAATATAAAAACATCAACGGGCGCTCACGTTTTTCAATAAAGTCTGCAAAATCGCGTATTGATGCATCTGAAGTGACGATTTTGTACATATAATGGCTAAATTCACCCGCAGCATCAGGGTTTTTAATTTTGTCTTTTATGCCATAGTCATCACTATGACTCTCTTTATAAGGGCCATGTTCATACATGGTAAGAGAGAAAATAAATACAGGTTTATCTGTTTCTTGAGCTAAGATTTCTTTCACGTATTTCAGCATATCATCGGTGCTGATCGTCCATAAGTTATCTTGTAGTTTTCCTGGGTAGCCAAGTTCTTGTGGTTGAATAATTCTATCAACCCCAAGCGTTTCATAGGCATGGCCTGAATGGTATGCACCTTTATTAAAAGGAGTAAGTACCACAGTATAATAACCGTTGGCCTTCATTTCTTTGAATAAGCTATTTTTAAGGTGGTCAACGATAAAATAAAATACACCGCTTTTTTGCGCACCGAAATCATCGCTATTTAAGCCAGTTAAGGCGGAGAATTCAGATAACCAAGTTCCCCCTCCAAAAGTTTGTACCCGCATCTGACTATGCGCACTTACGCCATTATCTTGCTGGAACATAAATAAATTGGGAAGCTTGGTTCCTTCAGGTAAATCATAAATATGTGGGTCAACAGTAGATTCTTGTAGTAATAAAACGATGTCTGGCTTTTCTGATACCATATTATTTTCTAGGGAGATAGCAGCTGCTTTTTTCACAAAGTAATCAGCTGAACCTGCAAATTCAGGAGACTGATAACTCGCATTTTGTGCTGACATAATAATATTGGTCACTGTCCCTCGGCCTTTTGGCAACGTCTGAGACCATCTGTCATAATAATGTGAGCTTGTGAAGTTAATACTAAAATAACCTGCAACAATAAGAACGACACCAATAACGCGGGTAATCTTTGATTTACTTGGTTTCACCAACCGCCAGCTAATAACCCCATTAATGACTAATAATATAAGCAACCCGACCAATGCGACACCCGCTAACCAATAATGACCCAAGGTCCCCATATTGGAAGTGTCCGTCATGATATTGATATCACTAAAGAAGAGTTGTTCTTTGTAATAATGAACTTTTAACTGGTTCAGGAATTTAATGATGATAAATAATGTACTGGTAATAATCACAGAAAATAACCAGCGGGCTGTTAGCACCATTAAAATACCGAATAAAACGGCATATACACTGACCGATATGAGTGCAGGATAAATTACACTACCTTTTTCAAAGACTAAGAAAAGGGAGCCAATAAAGATCAATGCCAGATAAAAGCCTGCAAATAACTTTTTCTTCATTAGTTTTACCACAAGTTTAATATTGGAGGTTGCTATGAAGCACTACTATAACGGATTAAAACACTCAATTTATTCAACGAAAATGCCTTTATCTCGTAAATGGTGACCATCGCCTTTACGACGAGTAAAACCGCTTTTATCAAAAAACTCAAGAATTTGAATCGCGAGTTTTCGGCCAATCCCTAATTCGTTACGAAAATCAGCCGCAAAAATAGCTTCATTTTCCAAGCAATAACGATAAATAAGTGAAGCAAAATAATTAATTTGTTCATGACTATAATAGCGGTCACGAACTATTGCTGTAATTAACCCCATTTGTGCCGCCTTTTTTAACACGCGGCGCATCGTATCTTCTTCATAACCACTTTCTAATGCTAAATCACGCACCCACCACGCCTCATTACGTGAAAATAATGGGTATATTTGTTGCCAAATCAGCTGCTGTTGCGCATCAAAAACCAACCCATGTTGAGGCATATGCAACCAGCCACGTGTTTGCTTAATAACATTGTCAGTAATTAGGTCATCAATGAATTTAAAGGCTAATGCTTCACTCATTGAAGGCAGAGCCATACGTTTTAAACGTGCTTTGCCAACACCAATTTGGTCACTGTGTATTTCATTAAATTTTTCAAGAGTTTGAACTATATGTTCTTTCGCTATTTGCGTTTTAAATATAGATAAAACGTGATTGCCAACCCGTTCCACATCCGTTTTTGCTAATAAGTTATCTAACGCCTCATGGGTGAGCTGCCGCGCCCAACTGTAATCCCGTAAATTAAGTTCACCTTGTGGAAGTTGTAACTTAAAGTGAGCCAGTTCGTCTTGTTCTCGGCAAAGCCTAGATAACCAATCCAAAAACTCTGGGAGTCTTTTACCTCGGCGTGGGGAAACCAAACGTATCACTCGAGCCCCACCTAACGTTTGGCGAGCGCTAATATCACGAATGATTAACCGGTCATTCTCTACTAACCATAATGGGGTATCTAAAATTAATTCTGCGAGAACAGGGGTTTCTCCTTGTTCCACTAATAATGATACTCGGCCAGTGATATGGCTTGCACCATGATAGAGATGCACAGGCTGCCAGTGCTTAATTAATGTATCGCATTCCAGTTCGACAATAACCCGTGTTGCAATAAATGCGGGTTGCTCTGCAAGTAACCAATCACCTCGAGTGATATTTTCTTTATCAATATCACCTGTCAAATTTAAAGCCACACGGTCCCCCGCGACAGCGAATTCAGATATTTGGTTTTGCCGGTGAATACCTCTGACACGAACTTGCTTATCCGCCCCAGTCACCCAAAGTGACTCGCCAACGTGAATTTTTCCCGCTAACGCGGTACCAGTCACCACAATCCCTGCACCTTTAACCAAAAAAACGCGGTCAATGGCTAAACGAAAACGACGTTGGATATTGGGATGTGAACCACTTTGCTGATGAAGCTGTTGCAGATATAACCGTAGCGCATCAATGCCACGCCCATCTTCAATAGACGTAATAAATAGTTTTGCATCTGGCCAACCTTGCTGAGCCAACTCAGAGGTAACTTGCTCCGTGACCTGTTCAATTCGCGAATGATCAACTCTGTCAGCCTTCGTCAGTATGACACTGACATTTTCACAACCCGCTAGTCTTAAAATAGAAAGGTGTTCTAGGGTTTGCGCCATTACACCATCATCACAAGCGACAACCAAAAGCGCATGATTTATACCGCCAATCCCAGCCAACATATTGGCTAAAAACTTTTCGTGTCCTGGAACGTCGATAAAACCAATCGAGCTACCATCAGGCTGCGGCCAGTAGGCATACCCTAGGTCAATGGTCATTCCGCGCTTTTTTTCCTCGGGGAGGTGTGCGGTATTTACGCCAGTAATAGCTTGAATTAATGAGGTTTTGCCATGGTCAACATGGCCTGCTGTCGCAAAAATCATGAAAGTAAAGCCTGTAATAACGCATGTTCATCATCAAGACAGCGCAGGTCAAGCCACAATTTACCTTCTTTCATACGCCCAATCACAGGTTGAGGTAACTGACGCCATTGCGTAGCGAGTTGCTCTAATGTGCTACCTTTTCCATTTAATGGTGTAAAGGTTACCGCAAAGCTTGGAAGACGGTCGATAGGAAGTGAGCCGCTACCTATTTGTGAGAGGCAATGCTCAACTTCAACAATAAATTTATCCCCGTAAAAGGCTTGTAGAGCAACAACTATGCTTTCTGCGCTATCACGAATAGTTTCAGGATCTCGTGTTAGCCAACGTAATGTGGGTAATTCTGTTGTGAGTTTTTCGGGCGTTAAATACAGTTTTAGCGTTGCTTCAAGTGCAGCTAGAACCATTTTATCAACCCGTAAAGCACGTTTTAATGGATGTTTTTGAATTGCATCAATCCATTTCTTCTTCCCTAAAATAATCCCTGCTTGTGGACCACCGAGAAGTTTATCTCCAGAAATTGAAACTAAATCAATACCTTGAGAAAGGTAACTTTGTGGCATGGGTTCTGCGGGTAGCCCATAAGCCGTCATATCAATCATCGAACCACTGCCTAAATCAATTGCCGTTGGTAATTGGTACTTTCTACCTAGCTCTGCAAGCTCTTCACCTTCAACTTCAGCAGTAAATCCTTCAATACTGTAATTGCTGGTATGCACTTTCATTAATAGTGCAGTTTGATCATTAATCGCATTCTCATAGTCACGTAAGTGGGTCCGATTTGTTGTTCCCACTTCAACTAATTGGCAGCCAGCCTGAGCCATGACATCAGGCACTCGAAAAGCCCCGCCAATCTCAACTAATTCACCACGAGAAACAATAACTTGCTGGCCATTCGCAACCGTTGCTAACAATAATAAAACTGCAGCAGCATTATTATTAACAATACACGCATCTTCTGCGCCAGTGAGCTCACACAGTAAATCAGCAATCGCACGGTCACGATGCCCACGCATCGCGCCATCTAGAGAATATTCTAATGTGACAGGCGAACTCATCACTTGGCTAACCGCATTTATGGCTGTGGTCGACATTACCGCACGGCCTAAATTGGTATGTAACACCGTACCGGTCAAGTTAAACACGTTTTTTAGGGCACTTTGCCCTAAAGCTTGATGGCGCTGAGCTAACTCTTTTACCCAATCTTCCTGCCAGGCAGGCAATTTCCCTGCCTGTGCAATACAGGTTCGAGCTTGCTCTTGCATCTCACGTAAACATGCAGTGACCCAGTGAGCCCCTGATTGTTCAATCAATATTTGCACTTCATCGAGTTGCAATAATTTATCAATCGCAGGAAGTTGGCGATATAAAACCAAGTCTGATTCAGCCATAGTCACGATTCTCTTTTACCGCTTATTTTTCACCAGGGAACAAGAACGGATTAATACTGCTACGTGCGAAACCTTCTTCTTCCATGCGAGCATCTAAAATAATTGACGCTAAATCATCAGCGACAGCTTCAACTTTAGCTTCTTTTTCTTGATAAAGGATTTTCAGATAGCTACCACAATCACCACAGCTTTCAGCTTTAACAGCCGCATTTTCATCATCCAATGACCAATAATTCAATTTACCCGTTTGCTCACAGTTACTGCATTTAACGCGCACCATATGCCATTCAGTTTCACATAAATTACAGTGCAAATAACGTAAACCTTGTGATGTACCAATTTGCACAATACTCGACACTGGCATGCTATTGCATACAGGGCAGAAATGACGATGGTCACCATGTTCTGCACGCGCTTTACCCGGGATATTTGCTGCCATTTGTGCCCAATACACCGATAATGCAGCCCAAATAAACATCGATTTATCCGCAGGAACTTTTTCAAATTCTTCATTTAGCAGCGCAGTTGCCATAGCTTCAAGTTCTGTTTCAGACGCTTTATTCAGGTTTTCTAACGCAGGGCGTACAGACTCAGGCACGACTGGCATTAATTCGGCAATAATTGCCGTCAATAATTTGTGCCAATGTGTTGTGCGTGGAAATGTTTTTGCATCCAATGGCGAATTATTGGTATTTGTTGAACGCTCAAGGATAGATGCCATATCCATTTCTAATGGATTATCATGCTGTGCATTATGTTGCGCGGTTGCCACTTCAGCGGCAAAATTCAGATAATCTGCAAAAGGATGTTCTCCCGCACCAAGTTCTTTAAGTCGCTCAGCACGGCGCTGATATAAGCTTTTTAAGTTAGGAAACAGAACTGGTGGAATAAAACCAATTCCTTTTTCTTTCAATCTTTCTTGTCCTAACTCTTCTTTAGGAACGATACGAATACCCATTGCGTTCTCTCTTTTCTATTTTTTTATAACGACAATTCCCGAGAAAAGGCTATTTATTTTCTCGAAAGCGTTTTTGCTCATCATATTTATATCCGCGAAAGCGGTTCTCTAATGTTCAGGATAAAACAAAAGTCATCTTGAGGCTACTCTAGCCCCTGAATTATCCCTTCCATTAACCCGGAGTAGATCAAGGTAAATGTAAATCAGGATGATGATTGTTTTATTTGATATAAATAAATTGTTATCACTAGGATAAAAATTCTGAAGTTATGGTTTGAAGTGGTTATGACTACAAGCTTATGCTGCAAGCAGCCTTCTATTTGCAACAGGAATAGGTATTTCACTCTTATCTCAGGTGTTTTTTATTGCCGTTCTTCAATAAGAAATAAATAAAAACATAAATATAATTAATATCATATCTACTGTACCTTTTAGATAAAAATAAATATAAAAAGCATTTATGGTCAATAGAATACGCGACCAAATACTATTCGGTCGCGTAACAATGAAATAACAGTTTTGCTTCTTTAGGGGTATAACAGTCCCTTTGGTATCATCAAAATACCAAATAAAAAGCCAATATTGTTAACAATGAATTAGGTTTTAGATTTTCAGTAATTCAGGGTAATACATACGCTTAATTGCGAGCTCTAAACCTCTAACTTCTGCTAAACCTTTTAAGCGCCCAATAGCGGAATAGCCTGGATTGGTCACCTTTTTCAAATCATCTAAAATTTGGTGGCCATGGTCTGGTCTCATTGGAATGGGTGCAAGCCCCGCAGCATAGCGTTTTTGTTCAACCGCTAAAATGGCTTTGACCACTTCAAACATATCAACATCACCTGCAATATGATTGCCTTCATGGAAGGTATTCGGGTTATTTTCTCTCACCGTTGAACGTAAGTGCGTGAAATGAATGCGATCACCAAATTCATTAATCATTTTTACTAGGTCGTTATCGGCTCGTACACCATAAGAACCTGTGCACATAGTAAACCCATTATGAATACTATCGCAGCTTTGCTTAATAAACCGCATATCTTCAATGGTAGAAACAATACGTGGCAGGCCTAAAATTGGGCGTGGAGGGTCATCAGGGTGAATAGCTAAAACCACATTTTCTTCTTCACAGACAGGAACGATTTTCTGCAAGAAATAACGTAAGTTCTCACGTAACTGATTTTCATCAATATTATTATACAGCGCCAAGCGCTCACGGAATTGGTCTAATGTATAACCTTCTTCCGCACCCGGTAGCCCTGCGATGATGGTTTTAATCAGGTTTTCAATGTCATCAGATGACATATTGGCATAATACTCAGCCGCTTCTTTAACTTCTTGTTCTGAATAACTCTCTGCCGCATTTTCACGCTTTAAAATATGAATTTCAAACGCAGCAAAAGCAATATTATCAAACCGTAACGCTTTGGAGCCATCCGGTAGCGTGTAAGCAAGGTCAGTACGCGTCCAATCTAGAATTGGCATAAAATTATAGCAAATGGTCTTAATACCACAGGATGCTAAATTACGAATACTCTGTTGGTAATTTTGAATATAGAGATCAAAATTACCTTGTTGAGTTTTAATATCTTCGTGAACAGGAATACTTTCCACGACAGACCAAACTAACCCAGCATCTTCAATAATAGCCTTACGCTTTAAAATCTCCTCGACACTCCAAACTTCACCGTTAGGAATATGGTGGAGCGCAGAGACGATACCTGTCGCCTCTGCTTGCCTAGCATCACTTAAAGAAACAGGGTCATTAGGACCGTACCAACGCCACGTATGCTCCATGAGTACTTCTCCTTCGATTATTCAAAAATAGTCTGATAAGGAATTGTTTCAAATAGGTAACCATCAAAATTGGGGTCATCAAAATCAGAAAGCTGCATTAGCGTATTTTTGACATTCTCTAAATGCTGCCACATCTCTTTTTTAGCCAACTCCGGATCACGTTTTTGTAGTGCATTTAAAATATTTTCATGATCAACCAACCACTTTTTTCGGTAAGTCGTGTTGTCAATATGTTCGTGAAGCTTATCCCACATAGGGCTTTGTAACCGCACAGCCCAGATATCATCAATAATCTTCGCCATCATGTCATTCTTGCTTGCGCGAGCAATTAACACATGGAACTTATGATCATTAGCATCGTCACTTTCATTATTCGCGACTTTGATTCGCTCATCTTCTAATAATGCGCGGATCTCTTGGATATCGGCTTTTGTTGCTGACAAAGCAGCGCATGCAGCTATTGCACTTTCAATCACTTGGCGAGCTTGCAGTATTTCAAAAGGGCCATGATCTAAACTTTTAATTTCATCAATCAATAGGTCTGGATGATTAATGACATAAACCCCAGAACCTTTCTTGATAGAAACCAATTTTTCAATTTCCAACATGATGAGTGCTTCACGTACCAATGAGCGACTAACATCATATTTTTTAGCGATCTCACGCTCTGGCATTAAACGACTTCCTATCGGATATTCACCAGATGCAATGAGCTCTTTTAACTGCTGACCTAGGTATTGGTACGAGCGGTATTGAGTTTTCATATATATGTACAACGCGTTGTCGAATTAAATTTAGTTCTTCCATTGTAGATTATCGTCCCTCATTACAATGGTCAACCAATTTATCCACTATTTCCGCAAAATTAGTTAACCAATTTGTGATCAGATTCACTTATTGTCGTCTTTTTAGTCATTGTTTTTTAATTTACCGATTGATAGAGTGAAAAAAAGATAATTTGGTCAACCAATAAATAAACCACTTTGAGTATTTTACAGTAATTTGGTTGATCAGTTGGTTAACAAGTAATAGGGATTTGGGCCAAAATGAAAATTATAAAAGCAGAAGTCTTTGTATGTAGCCCCGGTCGTAATTTTGTCACATTAAAAATTACAACCGATGAAGGCGTATATGGATTAGGTGATGCCACCCTTAACGGAAGGGAGCTCTCTGTAGCATCCTATCTTCAAGATCACCTCTGTCCTCAGCTAATAGGCCGTGACCCACATAAAATTGAAGATATTTATCAGTTCTTCTATAAGGGAGCTTACTGGCGTAGAGGCCCAGTTACGATGTCCGCCATTTCTGCGATTGATATGGCACTGTGGGATATTAAAGGCAAAATTGCCAACCTTCCGGTCTATCAGTTACTCGGTGGCGCTTCTCGTGAAGGAGTGATGGTTTATTGCCACACCACGGGTACCGATATTGCTGAAACACTAGATAACTACGCAAAATATAAAGAAAAAGGTTTTAAAGCGATCCGTGTGCAGTGTGGCATTCCAGGAATGGCAACTACCTATGGACAGAGTAAAGGAAAAAACCTTGCTTATGAACCTGCCACAAAAGGCCATCACCCTGAAGAACAACTTTGGTCAACCGAAAAATATCTGGATTTTATGCCCAAACTGTTTGAAGCCGTTCGGGACAAATACGGATTTAATGAACACCTTCTACACGATATGCACCATCGCTTGACCCCTATTGAAGCGGCTCGCTTCGGTAAAAGTATTGAAGATTATCGATTATTTTGGATGGAAGACCCAACACCAGCAGAAAACCAAGCTTGTTTTAGATTAATTCGTCAACATACCGTCACCCCAATCGCCGTAGGTGAAGTTTTTAATAGCATTTGGGATTGTAAACAACTGATTGAAGAGCAACTCATCGATTATATCCGCACCACAATTACCCATGCCGGAGGTATTACAGGCATGCGCCGAATTGCTGATTTTGCTTCACTTTACCAAGTCAGAACTGGTTCTCATGGTCCATCTGACCTATCCCCAATTTGCCATGCTGCCGCCTTACACTTTGACCTTTGGGTACCCAATTTCGGCGTTCAAGAGTTTATGGGCTATTCAGAAGAAATGTTGTCCGTATTTACGACTAACTGGACGTTCAACGATGGTTATATGCACCCAAGTGATAAGCCCGGTTTAGGTATCGATTTTGATGAAAAACTGGCAGCGAAATACCCGTACAACCCAGCTTATCTTCCAGTCGCTCGTCTCGAAGACGGCACGTTGTGGAACTGGTAATTTTTATTTTATTCGGAGTCAAATATGAAAGCTGTAAAATCGGTAGTAATCAAAGAACCCAATACATTATTGATTGAAGAACGTTCAGTTCCTGAACCGGCTGAAAACCAAGTACAAATAAAAGTTCGCTTAGCCGGTATTTGTGGTTCTGACAGCCATATCTACCGTGGCCATAACCCATTTGCAAAATATCCACGTGTGATTGGCCATGAATTTTTCGGTGTCATTGAAAAAGTGGGTTCAGGCATAGATAGCAAACGCATTGGTGAACGTGTCTCTATCGACCCAGTCCTTAGCTGTGGTCATTGTTACCCATGCTCAATTGGTAAACCAAATGTGTGTGAAACACTAGAAGTATTGGGTGTTCATACTGATGGCGGGTTCACTGAATATGTCAATGTCCCTGCGGCTAATGCTTATACTATTCCTGATTCAATCAGCGATGAGTGTGCCGTTACCGTTGAGCCATACTCTATTGCCGCCAACGTGACTTCGCATGTTCACCCAACTCAAGATGACATCGCATTAGTCTATGGTGCGGGTACGATTGGGTTAACCTGCGCACAGGTTCTCAAAGGGGTTTATCAAGTCAAAACCTTGATCATGGTTGACCGCGTGGCTGAGCGTTTAGCTAGAGCAAAAGATTGTGGTGCTGATATTGTCATTGATAACTCACAAACCCCACTACCAGAGCAACTCAAAACACTGGGTCTTCGCCCAACGTTAGTACTTGATGCAGCTTGCCATCCCGCTATCTTACAAGAAGCCGTCTTGATTGCTTCTCCCGCAGCAAGAGTTTCTATTATGGGCTTTTCAAGTGAAGCAAGTGCCGTTACACAGCAAAGTATCACCAGCAAAGAGATTTCATTGTTTTCTTCACGTTTGAATGCCAAAAAATTCCCTGAGGTGATTAGCTGGATAGAATCTAAAAAAATTGACCCAACGAAAATCTTGACGCATCAGTTCCCATTCACTGAAGCGCAAGAGGCAATCTTAACCTTTGAAAAAGACCAGAAAACCTGCTGTAAAATTCTTTTAACCTTTTAATTTAATTAAAAAAACTAAATCCGATTTGGATACTACCCTACGTGATTAATAGGATAATAATATGAATACTCAGTCAATTGACCCATCAGGGAAAGTGGAACGCAGTTCTGGCGATCTAACCAAAGCTGCAGTTTCAGGCTGGCTAGGAACCGCTCTAGAGTTTATGGATTTCCAGCTTTACTCGTTAGGTGCAGCACTTGTTTTCCATGAAATATTTTTCCCTGAACAATCCGCTTCAATGGCATTAATTCTTGCGATGGGAACTTACGGTGCCGGATATGTCGCACGTATTGTTGGTGCGATTTTCTTTGGTCAAATGGGCGACCGAATCGGCCGTAAAAAAGTACTCTTTATCACCATCACCATGATGGGGGTGTGTACTACATTAATCGGGGTATTACCAACCTACGCACAGGTAGGTATCCTCGCACCGCTGTTATTAGTTCTCTTGCGAATTATTCAAGGCTTAGGGGCAGGCGCTGAAATTTCGGGTGCAGGTACCATGCTAGCAGAATATGCACCAAAAGGCCGTCGTGGTATTGTGGCCTCATTAGTGGGTCTGGGAACAAACTGTGGCACATTAAGCGCAACTGCAATTTGGGCAGTCATGTTCTTCTGGTTAGATAAGTCAGACTTACTGGCTTGGGGCTGGCGTGTACCTTTCTTGGCAAGCTTCGTGGTAATGCTGTTTGCAGTATGGTTACGACTGAATCTGAAAGAAAGCCCTGTATTTGAGAAAGTGCAAAATACGGAAGAACAAGAAGCCAAAGTTGCAGTACAAACACCACCGAAAGAAAGTTTCTTTGCCATGTTTAAATCTAAAGCATTTTGGTTAGCGACTGGCATTCGTTTCGGTCAAGCAGGTAACTCTGGGTTAATTCAAACTTTCTTAGCAGGATATTTGGTTCAAAGCCTGTTGTTTGATAAGAGTATTCCAACTGATGCGATCATGATCAGCTCCGTTGTCGGTTTCCTAACTATTCCTGTGATTGGTCTGATATCCGATAAATTTGGTCGTCGTATTCCTTATATTATTCTTAGCTTATCTGCTATGTTGCTCGCCTATCCGATGTTATCTGTCATCGTCGATGGTGCGAACAGTGTTAGCTTAATTACCATCTGTATTATTATCGTTCATAACTGTTCAGTACTCGGATTATTTGCCTTAGAAAATATTACGATGGCTGAAATGTTCAACTCACGTAATCGCTTCACCGGTATGGCTGTGGCCAAAGAAATTGGTGGCTTAATTGCCTCTGGCTTAGGCCCAGTTCTAGCAGGTATTTTCTGTAGTGTCACCGGAAGCTGGTGGCCAATTGCCATCATGATCATCATTTACTCTGCCATTTCATTAATCAGCGCCATCATCATGCCTGAAGTGAAAGATCGTGATTTAACCAGTACGTTGGATGCTGTTGAAGAGGCTGAACAACAAAAAGGTAAAGTGAAATATGCAACTGTCAACCAATAACCTAAACCAATTACCTGCGAATATCAAAGTACCAAGCTATGATAGGGAGCAGATAAAGGTAAAAATGCTTCACTTAGGTTTCGGCGCGTTCCATCGCGCCCACCAAGCCATCTTTGCGGATATTTTAGCTACAGAACAGCAGAGTAATTGGGGTTTTTGCGAAGTCAATTTAGTCGGTGGCGAGCAACAAATTGAAGATTTACTCGCTCAAGATTGCCTTTATAACGTAGTTGAAATGCAAGGCGATAATTGGCAAACCCGTACGGTGGGGGTGGTAAAAGAAGCATTACACCCAACCATTCACGGAATTGATGCTGTTATCAATCGCATGTTAGACCCTAACATTGCCATCGTTTCCATGACTGTTACTGAAAAAGGTTATTGCTATGTACCCGCGACAGGCTCGATTGATTTTGCTAACCCCGCTATCGCACATGATTTAGCCTCACCAAATGCTCCAAAATCATTGCCGGGCCTGATTGTTGAAGCGTTAAAACGCCGTAAAGCACTGGGTATTGCACCATTTACAGTCATGTCCTGTGATAATATGCCTGAAAATGGCCATATCACGAAAAATGTCATTTTAGCGATGGCCGCAAAACAGGATATCGCACTGGCCAATTGGATTGAAGCCAACGTCACTTTTCCATCTACCATGGTGGATAGAATTGTACCTGCCATGACACCAGACACTGCAGAGAAAATTCAATCTCAACTGGGCCCTATCGTCGATAACGTCGCCATTGCCTGTGAGCCATTTCGCCAGTGGGTGATTGAAGATAATTTTGTCGCGGGTCGTCCTGAGTGGGAAAAAGCGGGCGCTCAATTAGTGACAGATGTCATTCCATTTGAAGAAATGAAACTGCGCATGTTAAATGGTAGCCACTCTTTCCTTGCATATTTAGGTTATTTGGCTGGTTATCAATACATTAATGAGTGCATGCAGGATAGCGCTTATGAAAAAGCGGCTTATCACTTGATGGTCAATGAGCAAGCGCCAACGTTATCCATCAAAAATGTGGATTTACCCGCCTATGCTAATGCCCTGATTGAGCGTTTCAAAAATACGGGGTTGAAACATCGTACTTGGCAAATCGCGATGGATGGAACGTTGAAATTATCTCAACGTTTACTCGACTCTATCCAAATTCATCTTAAAAACGGCCGATCATTTGATTATTTAGCCTTAGCGGTTGCAGGATGGATGCGTTATGTCAGCGGAAAAGATGATCATGGTGCAGAAATTCAAGTCAGCGACCCACAGGCTGTAAAATTGGCTGAACTAGTTGCAAACAGCACTGATGATGAAAGTCGTGTTCATGCACTGCTTTCTCTCAACAGTTTGTTTACCAAAGAACTCGTTAATAATTCGTTGTTTACTGAAAAGGTGACTGCATTCTACCTTTCACTACGTGATAACGGTGCCCAAAAAACGGTTGAAGCGCTTAACCACCAGCACACCTTGTAACAACATCTTAGTAGGCGGGGCTTCCCCCGCCTTTTTCACTCAAACTTCGAACTATAATCTACTGTGTTAGCGGCGGAAACCAAATAGCTTGCTGACCACTCACCAACCGTTCTTGGTTAATCCACGTAAAAGGAGCAGGTACCTGAGCTTGCAAACGCACATCTTCAGCCCCTCGTTGTGCTGTTAAGGTTGGAGTAAGCACGACAGGCTCTGGCCCATAAATAGCCGCTGACGTAGAATCACGTTCGTTTCGTCCTCCACAAACCACCCATAATTGGTTTAATGTCGCGATGGCATAAGGGATAAAATCGGCACGTCCTGTCGGCGGCTCTTCAACCGAAAAAAGATGGCTATCAATTTCTACTTTTAAATCACTCGGGATATCGGCTGGCACAGCAAGGATATCAGCGCGTAACGTACTGTATAACCCCCCTAATTCAGGAACATCTAATTCATGTGCAGCCGCCAGTGCAATACGCCCAATTGGCGTTGCTGTCACACTCACAGAACTACCCGCTGTTGCCCAGCCACTATCTCGCTCATTAAGATGTGTAACGCGATAGCGCGCTAATATTTCTCCTAATGGCCCTGCAAGCACCACCGTATGGAACAATCTATCCGTTTCAATTTCAGGGTAGCTTCCAACAATATACCCTTTCCCCTTTTGAGCCGCCTTACTCAATGTTTGCTCAAAAATGCCCCCTTGTTTTTCGGCATAAGACAAAATAATGTTGGGATCGTTGGTATAAGGTAGCGCAGAAAGCTCAGGAAGAACCAGCAGCTCATTTTCTCCCACTTGGATTGAGTCTAGCTTAGAAACTGATTTTTCCCACTGCGCCGCAATCAGCGTTGTTTGCGTTATTGTTGATGTGGCATTGATATCTGTCGGGCTACGATGAAAAGCAAGCATTGGGAAATATAATTCAGGCCGACGCTTCGCCAGTAATGCATCGCGCTGTTTATCCGCTTCATCTAAGTCAATCATCGCACTGTATATGCCATTTAACCCCGGTTCTAACTCTAATGGGCTAAGCACTGGAGATTGAGCCACTTTATGTCCTGATGGCGCCCATACGCTCGAACCACCATTATAATAGAGCTGCCCTTTGGTAATTGGGTTAGTTTCAATTCCACTGCGTGTTGCACAAATTACCCAGACACCATTGAAAGCACTCATATGCTGTACATGCGCAACGGTTGAGTGATCCCCAAGCATTTCAGCAGGACTCGCGTTAGGCATCATACGGTCGGATACTGAATGCCAACCAATGATTTGTGCCCCTTCTAATGCGGCTAACCGCACATATTGCCAGTAGGTATCATCATAACAAATCAATAGCGCAATACGGCCAATCGGTGTTTCAAACGTTTTGACACCGGTATTACCCGGTGCGAATACCTTTTGGTCTTGAGAATTCAGCCCTATTTTACGGTACTTACCAATAATGCCTTCCGGCCCCATCAAAACGGCTGAATTATAAGCCAGCCCAGTTTCGCTATCGCGCTCCGCGATACCCACACTCATATACATTCCTGTTCGAGCCAGTACAGGCAGTATTGCAGCAGTCGTTTTGCCAGGGATAGTATCTAAATAAGGCGCTAATTCTGTAGAGTCCGAAAATAAATAACCACTCACAGCCGTTTCTGGAAATACGGCATAATTTACCCCTTGAGCGGCCACTTTTTCTGCCGCTTCAACTAAACGTTGAATATTTCCATTTAAATCTCCCCATGCAGGAATAAAATCAACGGCTGCGACCTTACTGCTTTTTTTTATTTCAGCAATACTCATACAATAATCCTTATTCAAAGAATTTATTAATAAAAAAATAAAAACTAAATAGGGAAAAATATTTCTATAATTCCAATTGATTGAGGTAGCAATCGCCTGAATTTAGCGGCTATATTTGAATACACCGAATATCTAAATATAGCCGCTAATGTTAATTTTCTTTTTTAGAGAATCATATTGAGATCGGGTTTAATATCATTAATTAAATAACATTGTTTTTTTTCATTTCCATAATTTGTTTATCATTATAACCAAGCTCTTTTAGCACTTCGTTATTATGTTCCCCTAGTAATGGAGCATTTTTAATTTCAGGGATAAACGCTGAAAACTTCATTGGGCAACCCACCGTTAAATACGAGCCTCGTTTTGGTTGTTGAACCTCGACAATCGAACCACTGCGACGCAAAGAAGGGTCTTCCATAATTTCTTTCATACTTAATACTGCAGAACATGGCACATCAAACTGATCAAAATAATCGGTTAGTGCATGTTTATCTTTGTCTTTGGCGATTTCTTCGATTGCATCCCATACATCTTGGATATGGCTTGCACGTGCCTGTGTAGTAGCAAAAGCAGGGTCAGTTTTCCATTCTGGGCGCCCAATTGCATCACAGGTATTTTCCCAATTATGATCTTGATTAATAAAATAAATATAGGCATTTGGGTCAACATCACTGCCTTTACATTTGAGCATCGTGCCCGGCTGGCCACCCCCACTCGCATTTCCCCCACGGGGAACTGCATCACCAAATGTTCCATTGGGATATTGAGGATACTCCTCTAAGAAACCGAGTTTTTCTAAGCGTTGTTGATCACGTAATTTCACACGACATAAATTAAGCACCGCATCCTGCATCGACATCGTAACACGTTGCCCTTTACCTGTTTTTTCGCGGTGTAATAATGCCGTCAGTATGCCTATTAATAAATGCATCCCAGTATTACTATCCCCCAAGGCCGCAGCGCTTACCGTCGGAGGGCCATCAGGAAAACCTGTCGTTGATGCTGATCCTCCTGCAGATTGAGCAACATTTTCATAGGCTTTAACATTCGCATAGGGCGAATTTTCATTAAACCCTTTAATCGAGCCAAAAATTAACCGTGGATTAAGCTTTTGGATGTACTCCCACGTAAACCCCATATGGTCGATAGCTCCCGGATGAAAATTTTCAACTAATACATCAGATTGACGTATTAATTTCTCCATCACGGCCTTTCCCTCTGGCGTTTTGGTATTGAGCTCTAAAGAGCGTTTATTACTATTTAACATCGTAAAATATAACGCATCGACATCAGGAATATCTCGTAATTGATTACGAGTCACATCCCCAACCCCTGGGCGTTCAATTTTGATCACATCAGCGCCGAACCAAGCAAGCATTTGTGTACAAGATGGGCCTGACTGGACTCCCGTAAAATCAAGAACACGTATCCCATCAAGTGGTTTTGAAGAAGTCATAATTCACCTTTTTACAAAACTGCCATGGCGTCATTTCTCACGCCATGGCAACTCATTTTGACCTATTTATTCTTTCTATGAAACAAGTCGAGAGATATAGATCCACGCTGGAGCTGCGATGATAAAACCAAGCACACTCACCGCCAGCGATGCTGTTCCTGTCCGGGTATACAGATTAAAGCGACTCGCAATAATTATTCCAGAGAAAGCAGGTGGCAACGCCCCGGCTAATACCATCATTTGCAGTTGCTCTGTCCCCATATTAAACATCATACCTGCCAGTAACATTAACCCTGGCATTAACACTAGCTTTAATAACGTGTTATAGACAATCTCACCATCGAACTCGAACTTATTCGCGGCTAATGTCAGGCCCGCAGCAAATACCGCAACACCGGAGTTTGCTTTCGCAATTAAATCAAATGTCGGGTCCCAAACCGTTGGAATTTTCACACCAACCAGTACCAAAGCAGTCGCGAGTACCGGAGCCCATACGACAGGTTCTTTAAAGGCTGAGATTAATGCATCCATACCGCCACCGCCTTTTTTCCCTTCTGCATCAGATGGGTTCAGTAAGAACAAGCCGATAGGGATTGTAATGGCATTAACGATGATGGATATAATGGCAACAACTAACCCCGTTGAAACGGTTTCACCATAAATAGGGTCTAGAACCGCAAACCCTAAGAAACCAATTGTCGGAGAACCTGCAATTAATGCACATACCGCAGCTTCGCCACGACTATGTTTAAAAATATATTTACAGCTAAAGAAAGAGAAAAAGAAACAAACGAGCAAGACCACAAATGAAATAATAGTCAATTTAGCGTCTGCAAATATCATTTCTCGATTAGCACGCGCGATAGACACAAATAATGCAGCAGGTAATGCATAATTTAATACCAACTTATTAAATGCTTTCGCTTGGTCACTGGTAAACACATTTCGTTTACCACTCACATAACCTAATACCATAATAATAATGATAGGTAATAGGTCGCTCATAAAAATCTTATACATAAAATCAGCCATAAGACCCACCTATTTGGCAATAAGACCCCGTACGCAACTCATCAAAAATGAGCCGCGTAAGGTAATCTTTGTTAGTTAACGTGATGCTGCGTTAATTTTTCACTACAGACTTCGGATTTAAATTACCAATATGGCCACTTTCCGTTCCAACTGCAGGGTCAATAACGACATTTATCAAGGTTGGGTGACCCGATGTTAAACCCGCCTTCAAGGCTTCCTGTACCTCTGCTGGCGTTGTTGCTTGATAGCCAATGCCACCAAAAGCCTCGATCATTTTGTCATAACGCGCTCCACCCATTAAAACTGTAGGGGAAGGGTCTTGGTCACCATGGAGATTTACGCCATCACCCCGGTAAATCCCACCATTATTGAAAATCAAAATGGTGACAGGCAATTTGTAACGACAAATCGTTTCAATTTCCATACCACTAAAGCCGAATGCACTATCGCCTTCAATCGCCACAACAGGCTTACCACTGGTTACAGCGGCACCGACTGCATAGCCCATTCCAACGCCCATCACGCCCCATGTTCCACAATCTAAGCGTTTACGTGGTTGGTACATATCAATAATATTTCGTCCATTATCAAGCGTGTTAGCGCCTTCATTGACGACATAAACATCTTGGTGATCGACCAGCACATCACGGATTGCACGTAAGGCGTTGAAGTAGTTCATCGGAGAAGTGTCAGTGTTTAACTTAACTGCCATTTTCTCGACATTAATTTTCTTGTGCTCATCAATACTGACAATCCATTCCGTTGGTGATTTAACAGGGATTGATTTAAGCCCTGCTAATAAAGACTCAATACTTGAGTAAATATCGCCAACAACTGGAGCCGCTATTGGGCGGTTACTATCAATTTCGGAAGGTTCAATATCTAACTGAATAAATTGCGTTTCTGGTGACCAGTGCTTACCTTTACCGTGGTCAAGCAACCAATTAAGACGTGCTCCCATTAATACCACAACATCCGCACTGGATAAGGCATATGAGCGAGCTGATGCGGCTGATAGGGGATGCGTATCTGGCAGCAGCCCCTTAGCCATTGACATCGGTAAATAAGGGATACCGGTTGTTTCAATAAATTGACGAATATTGTCATCCGCTTGGGCATAAGCGGCGCCTTTACCCAAAATAATTAATGGCCGCTTAGCCGAAGCGAGCAGTTTAAGGGCTTTACTCACTGAATCGGGTGATGGAATTTGTCTTGGCGCAGGGTCTTCGACTGTAAAAATGGTTTTATCCGCCGCGTCTTTATCCATCACGGCAGACAACACTTCCGTTGTTAAATCAAGATAAACCCCACCAGGGCGACCTGATACCGAAGCGCGGATTGCTCGCGCGAGTGCGATACCAAGATCTTCAGGTTTATTCACACGGTAAGACGCTTTTACAAAGGGTTTTGCCGTGTTCATTTGGTCTAATTCTTCGTAATCACCCTGCTGCAAATCAATTATCGCTCTGTCGCTCGAACCACTGATTTGAATCATTGGAAAACCGTTGGTGGTTGCATTAGCCAGCGCCACCATGCCATTTAAAAAACCTGGCGCCGAAACCGTTAAGCAGATACCCGGTTTTTGGGTGATAAAGCCACTAATTGCAGCCGCATTACCCGCGGATTGTTCATGGCGAAATCCAATATAGCGAATACCTTCAGCTTGTGCATGCCTTGCCATGTCAGTCACTGGAATTCCAACAACACCGTAGATTGTATCAATGCCATTTTTTTTAAGCGCATCAACAATAATATGCATACCATCAGTCAGGTTTTGGGTTTGATCAGCAGACATGTCTACCTCATAATTAACTGATTAAAAGATTAAAGGGAGTGATAAGTCACTCCCAATTTTTAAAATTAGATCGCTTTGTTCGCGCGCATAGCTGCAATTTCATCTGCGCTATAGCCTAATTCAGTTAGGACTTGATCTGTGTGCTCACCCAACAATGGCGCGCTTTTGATATCGGGTGTAAATGAGGAGAATTTCATCGGGCAACCCACCGTCAAGTAAGTCCCGCGTTTTGGTTGTTCAACTTCAACAATACTTCCACTCTTACGCAGCGATTGGTCTCGTGCAATTTCACGCATACTGAGTACAGGGGCGCAAGGTACACCGTATTTACTCAAATATTCGACCGCTTCATGTTTATCTTTATCTGCTAAGAATTTTTCAATTTCAGCAAAAATATCAAAGATATGAGGTTGACGAGCCTTTGGTGTATTGTAAGCAGGGTCAGTTGCCCATTCAGGCTTACCAATAGCGACACAGGTTTGCTCCCAGTCCTGTTCTTGGATAGTAAAATAAATATAAGCATTTGGGTCAGTTTCCCAGCCTTTACATTTTAAAATCCAACCTGGCTGGCCGCCGCCGCCAGCATTACCACCACGAGGAACAGCATCACCAAACGTACCATTTGGATATTGCGGGTATTCTTCAAGGTAGCCAATTTTCTCTAATCGTTGCTGGTCACGAAGTTTGACTCGGCACAAGTTGAGTACAGCGTCTTGCATCGACATAGTCACTCGCTGACCTTTGCCTGTTTTTTCGCGGTGTAATAGCGCTGCAAGTAAGCCTATGAGCAAGTGCATACCCGTATTGCTATCACCTAATGCTGCGGCACTCACTAATGGTGGGCCATCCCAAAAACCTGTCGTGGAGGCAGCTCCACCTGCAGCTTGGGCAACGTTCTCGTAGGCTTTAACATTTGCATAAGGAGAGTCTTCATCAAAACCTTTGATGGAACCGAAAATCAAACGAGGATTTAATTCTTGAATGTGTTCCCAAGTGAAACCCATATGGTCAATTGCACCTGGATGGAAGTTCTCAACGAGGACATCGGCTTGCTTAATCAGCCGCTCCATCACCTCTTTACCTTCTGGTGTTTTGGTATTTAATTCTACTGAGCGCTTATTACTATTAAGCATTGTGAAATACAGCGCATCCACATCAGGGATATCCCTTAATTGATTGCGCGTGACATCTCCAACTCCCGGACGTTCAATCTTAATAACATCCGCGCCGAACCACGCTAACATTTGAGTACAAGATGGCCCTGATTGTACACCGGTGAAATCCAGTACTTTAATACCTTGTAAAGGAAGATCCATGTGTTACCTCTTTATTTAGCTGTCGTAAAAGGAATGTATGACGGTTCAATTATTTAGCTGCGTTAAAAAGATATTTATATATATGATGGTTTTTATATTTATTACTAACTACATGACTATTTTTATTAAATAATATCACCAATGTCCAGTAATTAATTCTATTAATATATGTAAACCATATCATTCTTAAAACACTCCAACGCCAGCATATTAATTCAACTTAAACTTGTAATTAGAAACAAAATATCGAATTAACCAACAATGTTCATTTAAGATAGCTATTTATTGATCTAATATCAATATTCAATAGCTATTCACAAAGAAATAACAATTATAAAAATTGTTTATTATCAATAAGTTGTCTATTTTACATCTTTTTTTACATAAAATAAAAACGAATAAATGTTTATTTGTTTATTCTTGGTTTAAAAATAATGTAAATTATACGCGAAATAAGAGCATCTATATTTGATGAGTATTTTTATTAATCTTATTTTGATTAACTATAATGATAATAAATCGTAAATAGGTCATCTAATAAATATATCTAATTTTCTTTCTTTCAAATAAATTGAATGTTTATGTTTTTTAGATATAAAAAACCCACAAATAACATTAGTCATTTGTGGGTTTGATAACAACAATAATAAAACTTAGTTTTTCTCTTGTTGCTGTTTTTGCTGTTTTTCTTTTTCCAAAAGCTGACGGTACCACAATGGATGGTGCTTTCTCGCCCAACCACGAGTCACCCAACCTTCAACCATCGCACGCACTGAACCTTTCACCCAAATCGCAGCATAAGCGTGAACCACAATCATGATGATCAGCGCAATCGCAGAGAGCGAGTGAATAAGAATAGCTGCACGATAAACTGGGATTGGGAAGTAATCGGCGAAATAAGGACGCCACATTATCACACCCGTGACCACCAGCGCTAATAAGCAGATAGTGACTACCCAATACACCCCTTTTTGGCCGAGGTTATATTGACCTACATCACCTGCTTCTTCATTTTTCAGTACTTTGCCGATATTTTTTGCCCACTTGATATCTTCTTTATTAATGAAGTTATGGTGGAAATAGCGGAAGAACATAAATACGAACAGCAAGAACATCGCCGTACCCACAAATGGATGCAAAATTCGCGACAGTTGTGGTGTGCCTAAAATATTCATAAACCAGTTTAGTGAAGGGAAAAAGAACCCTAACCCACTGATTGCGGTGAATAAAAAGCAAATCACAACCGCCCAGTGATTGATCCTTTCAATCGGTTTATGGCGGATGATTTTATCGTTATCATCTGGCATCATTTCTGATCCTCCCCTTCTTTTGATTTCGAAGTGTCAGAGGACATTGCATTATGCAAATCTTCTAAAGCTTCTTCTTCATCTTTTTTGGAGACGCGGTTCGGACCAATACCCACATAGTGGAAGATGGCCGCCGCAAATGTTGCAGCAAAACCAACCGCTGCTAACGGCTTCCAGATACCTTTCCAGAAAGTGACTGTAGGGCTGATTGTCGGGTTTTCCGGCAATCCGTGATACAACTGCGGTTTATCTGCATGGTGTAAAACGTACATCACGTGCGTACCACCAACCCCCTCAGGGTCATATAAACCTGCGTTTGCATAACCACGAGTTTTCAGCTCTTCAACACGCTCACCAGCCATGTTAATCATGTCTTCTTTGCTACCGAAGTGGATAGCGCCGGTTGGACACGTTTTCACACACGCAGGCTCTTGACCGACTTCAACACGGTCAACACACAGCGTACATTTGTATGCACGGTTATCTTCTGGGTTGATGCGCGGTACATCAAACGGACAACCCGCAATACAATAACCACAACCAATACAATGTTCTGATTGGAAATCAACGATACCGTTTTTGTACTGTACTATCGCGCCTTCCGAAGGGCACGCCTTCAGACAGCCTGGGTCAGCACAGTGCATACAACCATCTTTACGGATCAGCCATTCAAATTTATCGTTCTCTTCCACTTCAGAGAAGCGCATTACCGTCCATGATTTAGCGGTTAAATCTGTTGGGTTATCATATACCCCAACGTTCGTCCCGATTTTGTCACGGATATCGTTCCATTCGGAACACGCGACCTGACAAGCTTTACAGCCGATACAGGTCGTCACATCGATAAGCTTTGCAACTTCTTCCTTATAGTCCCGCACCTGAGGCGCGGGAGTCAGGGAATTGGTGGCAGAGCGACGAATAATGTCCTGAGATTGCATTGACATAATTTATCTCCTTACACCTTTTCCACATTGACAAGGAACGATTTAAATTCCGGTGTCTGAGTATTCGCATCACCCACATACGGCGTTAACGTGTTAGCAATAAAGCCTTTCACAGCCAAGCCTTCAAAGCCCCAGTGAATAGGGATACCGATAGTATCAATATCTTTACCTGCCACTTTCAGCGTATGAATACGTTTGGTGACCACCGCTTTTGCTTTGATATAACCGCGTTTAGAGCTGACTTTCACTGTATCACCTTGTTTGATACCTTTTTCATTCGCCAGACGTTCACCAATTTCAATGAACTGTTGTGGCTGAATGATGGCATTTAACAAGGCATGCTTTGTCCAATAGTGGAAATGTTCAGTCAAGCGATAAGTCGTTCCCACATAAGGGAATTCTGTCGCTTTACCCATTTGAGCCCAGTCATCTTTAAACACACGAGCAGCAGGGTTTGATACGACTTTTGGATGCAATGGGTTAGTATCCAGCGGCGTTTCAATTGGTT
This sequence comes from Providencia sp. PROV_01, assembly GCF_053098325.1. Classification (NCBI taxonomy): domain Bacteria; kingdom Pseudomonadati; phylum Pseudomonadota; class Gammaproteobacteria; order Enterobacterales; family Morganellaceae; genus Providencia; species Providencia sp. PROV_01. Next base: position 362,390 of record NZ_JBRFKD010000002.1, read on the forward strand.
CGTAGTGCTCTGGGAATGGGCCTTCAGCCATTTTATCCAGTGCGAATAGACGCCCCATACCTTCTGGCTGCATGATAAACGGACCAACACCACTTCCCGGCGCAGCATTGCTATAGTCAGGAATATCCATTCCTATCCATTTGCTACCGTTCCACTCGAGGATTTGGCGTTTCGGATCCCACGGTTTACCCATTGGGTCTGCCGATGCACGGTTATAAATCACACGACGGTTTAGAGGCCACGCCCATGCCCAACCTAATGTGTTACCTAGACCCGTTGGGTCAGAGTTATCACGGTTAGCCATTTGGTTACCTTTCGGCGTCCAGCTACCGGTGAAAATCCAGCAACCACTTGCAGTAGTACCATCATCACGCAATTGGGCAAACGAACTCAACAGCTCACCTTTTTTCGCAATAACGTTGCCATCCGCATCTTTTAAGTCAACCAGCGCATAACCGTTGTTTTCTTGTGCCACTTCTTCCGGCGTTGGATTATCACGGTCAAAGTAGTTCCAAGTCATGCTCAGAACTTGCTCAGGTACTGCGCCGCCTTCAGAGGCATACAGTTGGCGTAGACGATGGAAAATACCAGACAGAATTTCACCATCACTGATCGCTTCACCTGGGGCATCCGCACCTTTCCAGTGCCATTGTAACCAACGCGCTGAGTTAACAATCGAACCATTTTCTTCAGCAAAACAGCAAGATGGCAGGCGGAATACCGTAGTTTGGATTTCTTCCGGATTCACATCATTCATTTCGCCGTGGTTTTGCCAGAAATTCGAGGTTTCCGTATTCAGTGGGTCAACGGTAATCAAAAATTTCAGTTTTGACAGCGACTTAACGACTTTGTTTTTATTCGGGAATGATGCTAATGGGTTAAAGCCTTGGCAGATATAGCCGTTAACTTCCCCTTTATCCATCATTTCGAAATAACGCAGCACATCATAGCCTTGATCCCATTTCGGTAATAAATCAAAGCCCCAATTATTTTCTTTCTGCGCTTTATCTCCGTAGAAAGTCTTCATCAAACTAACAAAGAATTTCGGGTAGTTACCCCAATAGTTAACTTGACCTTCAACCGTTGCTTTTGGCGTGTTTGCAGCTAAGTAACTTTCTAATGTGGTTTGTTTGTCTGATGGTAAGGTTAAATAACCCGGTAAGCTCTGAGATAGCAAACCTAAGTCAGTTAGACCTTGGATGTTGGAGTGACCACGCAGTGCGTTTACACCACCGCCTAACATCCCCATATTACCCAGCAGTAATTGGATCATCGCCATGGTACGAATATTTTGCGCACCCACGGTATGTTGAGTCCAACCTAATGCATATAAGAATGATGCTGTTTTATCTTTAGCACTCGTTTCTGCAAGGTATTCACAGACTTGTAAGAAATCTTTAATTGGCGTACCACAGATGTTATTCACCACTTCAGGTGTATAACGGCTGACGTGTTCTTTTAATAGATTTAATACACAACGTGGATGTTTCAGAGTCGGATCGCGCAGCGCAAGGCCGTTTTCATCCATCTCATAGTTCCACGTGGTTTTGTCATATTGACGTTTTTCTTCGTCATAACCTGTAAACAGGCCGTCATCAAAACCATAATCTTCACGAATAACTAAACTGGCGTTGGTATACGCTTCCACGTATTCACGCTGAATTTTTTCATTATCCAGTAAGTATTTGATAACACCTGATAAGAACGCGATATCTGTACCCGAACGGATAGGCGTGTAAAAATCCGCCACTGCCGCAGTACGGGTAAAGCGTGGGTCAATAACAATTAATTTGGCTTTATTATGGATTTTAGCTTCCATCGCCCAGCGGAAACCGACTGGATGCGCTTCTGCTGCATTACCACCCATAACGACAACTAGGTTTGCATTTTTAATGTCAACCCAGTGGTTAGTCATCGCACCGCGACCAAATGTTGGAGCAAGACTTGCTACCGTTGGTCCGTGTCAGACACGCGCTTGGTTATCAACGGCAAGCATGCCGAGAGCGCGGGTGAATTTTTGCGTTACAAATCCGCTTTCGTTACTCCCCGCCGATGCGCATAGCATACCGGTGGTCAGCCAACGATTTACCGTGACACCATCTTTATTTTTCTCAATAAAGTTCGCATCGCGGTCTTCTTTCATTAACTTAGCGATACGGTCAAAAGCTTCGTTCCACGTGATACGTTTCCACTCATTAGTACCCGGCTCACGCACTTCAGGATACTTCAAGCGACTTTCACTGTGGATGAAATCGATAAGTCCAGCACCTTTCGGACAAAGTGCACCACGGTTTACCGGATGATCCGGGTCCCCTTCAATATGGAAAATGCTCTCTTTTGCATTTTTCGCGCCATCACCGAGGCTGTACATTAACAGCCCACAGCCGACAGAACAGTAGGTACAGGTATTTCTGGTCTCTTTCGCACGCAGTAATTTATACTGGCGCGTTGACGCTAACGCGGTGGCGGGTGCAAAACCCAAGGCCGCTGCCGTCGTACCTGCCATACCGCCAGCGCAGATCTTAAAGAACTGCCTTCTGCTGACTTGCATGGGGATCTCCTCATTTACATTGCTCATGTTTACCTAACGCCAATCGCGATAATCAGGTAAACTGTTTTTATTCAACGTCTTCCTTACGTCCCAGGTTCATTGCCCGGCAAATGGTGTAAATTCTTTTTACCCATAATTAATATTATGTATCATTAATGCTAGGAATTCATCTAATGTATGAAACAAATACTACAAATGACTCCAAATTAACCAAAATGATTGGCTTAAATCACACAACCGTGCAACAAAAAGGCAACCTGAATTTACTCGTAAATGACTATGTAGCAGAAGAATCTCCTGTCGCTTTAGTCTTCAATGGCATATCCCATGTGGTAATGATGGCAACGCCAAAAGATCTTGAGGATTTTGCAGTTGGCTTCGCACTTTCTGAAGGGATAATACAGTCAGATGATGAAATTCGTGGAATTGATATCGTGGAAGGCTGCAATCGCGGAATTGAAGTGCATGTTGAATTATCTAGCCGTCGGTTTATGGAACTCAAAGAACGTCGCCGTAATTTAGCAGGGCGTACAGGCTGTGGTATTTGTGGCACTGAACAACTCGATGAAATTTTCAAACCGATCGCCCCACTACCTTTCACCCAAACCTTCTCTCTCTCGTATCTCGATAATGCATTACATGAATTGAAAAAAGTGCAAGAAATTGGCGCACTGACGGGATGTACCCATGCGGCCGCATGGATTTCACCAGAAGGGCAATTAGTTGGCGGATGTGAAGATGTCGGCCGTCATGTGGCTCTGGATAAGCTTTTAGGTATGAAACATCGTAACCAATGGCAACAAGGCGCAGTACTGGTTTCTAGCCGTGCTAGCTATGAAATGGTACAAAAAGCCGCTAGCTGTGGTGCAGAAATTCTATTTGCTGTTTCCGCCGCCACTGCACTCGCTATTGAAGTCGCAGAAAAAGCTAATTTGACCTTAGTCGGCTTTTGTCGTCAAGGTAAAGCGACGGTGTTTACCCATCCGAATCGGGTGAGGGATTAACTTTCCAACTGAAGATAATCATTTTAGATTAAGAGAAGTCAGAATAGCTTAATAGCGAATTAAGGCAGGAAAAACGCGGGGACTACCGATAAAACAAACCTACACGGTATGACGTGTAGGTTTTAGGCGATACCGTATCACTTCCCAATACAGAAAGTGAAAAAACATTAATTATCAATTAATTATAATTAAATTGGCGTGCATTTGGGGTAATTTCGGTTATTCACCTAAGTACGGTTACTTTGTACTGCTAGAACATATTATATTAAAAAATGCGTTCTGCGTCAGTGTTCAAGGTATTGAGGAACCAATATGCCAACCTATGCAAAATCGTTAGTAACTTCTAAGAAAGGTATTAACTACGTAAGAGGAGTTATCGAGGGAGTTGGCTGCTTGTTTCAAAAGATTGAGCAGGAAAATGATCTTGGGATAGATGCGATTTGCGAGTTGATAAACTCAAATGGTCAGCCAGAAAACCACCTTTTTGCTTTGCAGATCAAGTCTGGTGACTCTTACTATGATAGTTCTAAAAACTCCTGTTCATTTAGGATAGGAACTCATAGGGATTACTGGACAAATTATAAGGTCCCCCTTTTTGCTGTTGTTTACATACCATCTCTCGACACGGCTTATTGGACAGATATTAAGAAATTTCTGAAGAGTAACGTTCACGCTAGCTCCATTAGTTTCGATTTGAGTCGTGCCAATCACTTTGATGAAGAGAAGTTCATTTCTTACTTTAAGCCCTTGGTTACTGGGAGAGGGCCAAATATTTCTCTGGAAGACAGTTTAAGACTTGTTAGAAGCAGTAATGATGACGAGGCTTGGCTTGGTTTAACAACGTTATTTAGGCGATTTCCTAATACATACCAAACCTGGGATGAGTTGGTTAGAGCTTTCAAAATAAGAAGTATTGCCAAAATTCCTAGATTACTCATTTATCTTCTAGCCCATATCCCTTGGCATGGCGATATTTCATACAGTGGCGAAGATATAAAGTCAGAGATTAGATGTTATGCCGCTGACTTGTTTAATTCGTTTGATGAAGGTGACATACGTAAGTTACTGTCCATGATCGATGACAACGGAATACAGAGGGGAGCTATCGGGCAATCGGTCGAAGCTGTAATTAACTGTGTAGGTAGTGCATCACAGTATCTAATCAGAATAATCAGGAATGGCTGCGACAGTATGGAACTAAGAGAATCAGCAGCGTTCATTTTGGCCGTCGATAAAGGTGTTGAGGCTATACCGTACCTTCGAGAGTTAGCATCTAGTGGCAGCGAGATATCCAGTTTGATTATTCAGGATATCGCTGAACATGGTGGGTTTTACCCATACTCTTAATGCTTTTGATTTTCACCTCAACGATACCCATCTAATCTATCAATAATTAAGTGCAAAAAGTCCGCAACCCAAATTGGATGCGGACTTTTTTTTGTCCAGAAAACCACCGTTTATTGAACAGTTAGAAAACTCACCTATTGTCATTTTCAGAAGACGACTGCACCAGTTGATTGGGCGTAATGGCTGTTGTGCAGCCAGCTCCTGACAGTTCAATATCAGAAGTGATCTGCACCAATCTCGACTATGCTCAATAC
>NZ_JBRFKD010000002.1:367645-427506 GCF_053098325.1 Providencia sp. PROV_01
TTTGCTCTACTTTCCAATTCATCTAATTCAAAGTTTACTGACATCTGATATACCTACTAAAACCCCATCGAAAAGCAATCTATTGATGCTAAATATTTGGTCATCGCTCTAAGCATTACCGAAAAGCCACCTAAAAGCGACCGTTGAGTTAAATTCGAGCCCAACGAACAAACCTCACCCTAAAGACAAGCACTGAAAAGCAACCCAAAAGCAACTTTATGATGTACTTGACGCCTCTATCTGTTTGATTAATATATAAAGTGTTTTTGGTAGCTGGCCTTCAAACAGCATTCTGCAAAACTAAGGCGATTGCCTTCATTTCTTAACCCTCAGGGGGACTGCCCCCTATGGGCATTCCTCCGTCTATAACAATCTTCCCGGAGGAAAATCAGATGTTTATCATCATTATGCTTGCAGCGTTATGCTGCGGCCTGTGCTTGTGTATTGCACAAGTTAACAGGCTTCCATACCGCGATTTTGCTCAAAGCAATGTCGTGTCCTTGGTACTCGATCCCGAGCAGCCAAACCAAAGAGGACCACCCTCAACATCAGGACGAGTGTTGGAATACCCAACTTGCTCGATGCTCCACCCCGTCTCTGTCGCCGTAGGCGTAAACAGAGACGGGGGTAGAGCCCCCGACGGAAGCCTTGAGCCTCAAGGGCTCTAGGCTTTCGCACCGCGCACGAATGTGCGCGAATTATACCGCCTTCGGCGGTTGGCGCGCTTCGCGCTTTCCTTTCCAAAGAATGACACGACAGTACCAGCCGGATCTGCTGGCAGTTTGTTCCGTCGGAACAGACCAGCCAATGGAATGAGCAGTTCGCTCCATAGCAGTACAGTTCGTAATTAATGACCGTGGACATCGGGTTTAACTGTCCTGTGTTTGGGCAAGATCCCAACGTTGGCCTTAGCATGCAGAGCTAATTAAAAAACTGCGTTTCACTTACCACCGGATACGGACGGGCCAACAAAATAACAATTTTGATTAACAGAGTTAGGGGGAACAATGCGTTCAGAGCGGACTAATCCGGATTCACGGAATTTTGGCCTTCGTAGTCGAGATATAAACAAGGCTGCCCTGAACGCTCTCAAGGAGGGGATGAAGAGTTTTCAGTCCATAGCCACTATTCATGACCGATGGAGCGTTTTTAGCGCTTGGATTAAGTCCGAACAGGGCATAAAGGAATTGCGGGATATAGAAAAGGCTCATTTGGTCGCTTATGCGGCGCACCTTAATGATCGCTACGAGCGGGGCGAAATTGCTCCATCCACGGCGCAGAACTACCTGAGCGCAGTGAACCGGGTGATGGAGATTGCGCGCGGCGACCGACAGGTACGTGTAGATCCTGTCTCCGAGGGGGGACTTCCAAAGCGCTCAGGTATAGCCTCTGGCGACCGAAGTGTTTCGGATGTTTCCCATAATGCCGCAATGGAGGCAGCCTCCGAGCGCCTTGGGACTTTGCTGGAACTACAGCGTAATTTCGGTCTGCGGTTCGAGGAATCGGCCAAGCTGGATGCAGCCAGAGCACTAAGAGAGGCCGAGAAAACTGGCTCCGTGAGCATAAAAGATGGCACCAAGGGGGGCCGGGCACGAACTGTTCCGATCACCAGTGATGCTCAAATTACGGCACTCCAGCGAGCCGCCGCCATACAGGATGGCCGCAGCATGATCCCCGCCGAGAAGAATTATCGTGAGTTCAGGCAAGAAGCCTACCGGGAGATCGGCCGCCATCCGGTGAACTTCCACGGCGAACGGCACCACTACGCTCAAACGCGCTACAAAACTTTGATGCGTGCTGATTGCCCGGTAAAAGCAGGTGTTAAACATGGGCGAGAGCACTATGAATATTTAGCCAAAGAACTTGGAGTATCAGTAGCTCACGCCAAAATGCTGGACAAAGAAATCAGATCTGAAGTGGCTTTAGAATTGGGTCACGGTCGCATCGATGTGACAAATAGTTATTTGGGGTAATTGATGGAAAAATGGGTAAGAGAAAGAAGCCATGTTTATGTGCGGCATGGGGGGAAGACAGCTCGACGAGCTATGGTAAAAAGGCTAATTGCGGCTCTAAACGATATTGCCGCCAATGAAAAAGGAGTCAACGCACCATCACAAATTGGAAGAGCTCATATCCACCGGTATTACACAAGGCATCAAGGATTGAGTACCACGACATTGCGGGATCATTTTTATGCGTTCCGACTCTTGTGGGAATTACTTAACCGTCCTGGAGAGCCTCCGCGCCCAAAAAACACCGGCTCTGCTGATTAAAAGCCATCTACGCCTATGTCATATTCCTTAATAAGACCTTCCGTTCGCTGCTTTGTTTAAATGTGCCCAAAAAGGGCCAATACAGCGCGTGTCGATTCAGAAATGAGCTGTTAAATTTGAATCAACTTCAGCTCCGTGCTGAGTATGTGCGATAGCTGGTCGCCGAAAACAAACAGCATTTTATCAATTTATCCCGTAACCGGGGTTCACCGGTTATGCGGTGTAACCCCTTCAATTCCAACTAATTGGAGGTGTTTATGTACTTTTCTACGTTCGTTTTGATCATGATTGTTACCGTGGGCGTTATTGCTTTCGGGGCTACGATTGTCGCCAAACTACTAAATAAGGCTTCGATTCTGGCATATCGATCATTGATAAAAACGCGGCCTGTACGGGTCGTCAGCCCATTGGTAACTAATAGCAGTTCATTGTGTGGTGAATGGTTGAAAGCTACCTCCGGTAGCCATCAACCTAGAGTCTCCGATGCTGTCGAATGCGCTCCGCTTGAGGGGGAGCTGGTTGCAGAACGCGCTGTAATAGGTTCCACCAGGAAATTATTGTCAGCTCAAAGATGAGGGAGATTTTATGTATCGACTGATTCTGACAAACCAAAAAAAGCGAACGCGAGAGTATCAGCCTTCTGATGCTGGTTATAGGGCAGCTCTCAAAGCCACGCGCAAGTTTTTGGAACAAAATCCCCAGGGAAATGCAGTGCTTTACGGGCATGGTGTTTGTGAGTCCTTCACTATACGCAACATGCCTGAAGCCTAATCCCTAATTAAATAACCCAACCGGGTGCTTTGCCCGGTTGGGCTAAGTCCCGGCTATTAAACTTTTGGAGAATTAATATGTTGGGACAAAATCAAACAGAGATCCATCAATTCGATGTGTGTGGCCGCGTGTATTATCGTGGGGTTAACTACACTGAAAAAGAAGGTGAGTTGGCTGTTGAAACAGTAGAAGCTACTTCTCATGATGAAGCTGAAGCGCTGTTTAAAAGCCTGCAGGATGAGTATGCTCGTGAGTGTAATCGGACTGTTGAGCGCATCGATATCACTTTCACTATTGACTTGACGATAGCTGAAAGCGACAACGATGAACCGTACTTAGTGATGTAATTACTGAGAAAAGCAAAGGGCCAGCTTGTCTGGCCCTTTGCTACTTCTGGTGATAGGAATCTACTGAATCGGTTTCATTATCCTGCTTGGCCGTTTGCTCATCCAAGAGGCGGAGCATCTCTGATGCCTTGCGTCTGGCCTCGGCTACAATTTCTGGCTTCTCATGCTCCAAGATCTGGTCTAGTGTTTTTGCCACTGGTAAATCTCGCTAGTTTAGTTAGACTCTAAGTATATAAGGTTTTACAAGAGAGGTTCAGTTCCGTGGATGCCTTTACTATTGCAATGTTAAGTTTGCTCGCATTTTTTACCATTGTGACGTTCGGAAGTTTGTATTTATACAACAAACACAATCAAAACCGCTCTGAACAATAATTATATGTGTATTAAACGGCCCTGTTATCAATGCTGAATAATTCAGCAACAAACTGGTATTTTTACTGTTTCAATTAGATGATCGGACATAGCGTTAATTTCCTCATCGTCTAGTTTCGGGGCAAACAGGGGCGTTCCCCAGAATTGAACCTGTGGATAGTCTGAAAGCCTAAATACTCCATGCGGCCATCGGTCCTCGTCACCCAACCACCGGCGTAAAGTCAGATCTATACCCCATCCATCCTTTAGCTCTATCCAGCAATGCGGATTGATTTGTGTCTTGCTATGCACTGTTTCAACAAACCCTACTCTGCACTGATGTGGAATGTCTGATTTGGCTAGAATGTGGCTGATCATGTAAGTCATCACATCACAACTGGCTTTTGAATCCTCCAGATTTAGCAAAGCCAGCTCCAGTTCTTCATGCCACAGACTCATTGTGCCTTCCTGAATAGCAATTGCTGGCCTTTTTCATAGATAACTGGATATGGTAAAGCTTTGCCATCCTGGAACACACTATTGGGCGGGAAATACATGACTGCCCATTCCGGCAGCGCTCGGCTCGTACTTTTGTAAAAATCGTCCATTGGAAATGATTTCACGTCGCTGACCTGGGAGAAAATCAATCGAGAATATTTGGTCGTGTTATTAGCGGCCAGATTAAAGCTATCAATATTACCACTGCCCACAAAGGCTGGTGTTTTCCAAGGATTCGGCATTATAACGTTGTATGCAATTACGCAGTTTGAGCCATCACAGCCAAATTGTGGAGCCGTTACTGCCCACATAATTAAGGGATTTCCATCAATCTTAGGCGCTGTACTTTCCACTATTTTAGTTAAATCCAGGTTCATAGATTTCGCGGCTACCGCAACGGCATTATCAATTAGGTTTATGTAGTTGCTATAAGCATTTTCTGAGGATTTAGCCATTGATGCAGGCATCCATGCCATCAAACTTGGCCTAGCGGATGGGTTATCCGGTGATGTAAGAATGCTTGCAGTGTTAAACATGAGAGTTTGCTGACCGTTCAATCCTCTTAATGGAGCATCAAGCGATGAGGCCAGGCTTGTGACATTTAGCGCTTTCATCAATAGAGACTGTTTGTATGAGTTCCGCCCATCTTCTGAGTCTTTCAGATCTTGGTCATAAATACCCCCAGCTCTTGCCAAGTTTAGCGCTCTGGACATCTCTGGATTATAGGATTTTGGGGTTGTAGCACAGCCTGCGAGCATAATGGCGGCGAACAAGGCTGTAGCTGAACTTACGGAAGTTGACATATTCATTTTCATTTAAAGCTCCTCTTTTAGAAATAGAGTGCCATTGGTTTGTGAAAATGCAACAAGGGTTAAGTAAAACTTTTTAAAAATCATAAGTTTGTACGGACGTGACAAAGTTGCCGACATTATTCAATGATTAACTTTCACATGTGAAAGTTTTATTTGGACTGCCCAAATTGGACAGTTTGGCAGTTCGGTTTGTACTCATTTGCTCGGTAGGCTTTCGGGTGACACGAAACCTATTGGAGCAACAGTATGAGAGTCTCTCCCCCTTACATTAGAACACTATCTGCCTCTTGTTTAATCATCTTCTCTGTCGTCGCCACTCATGCCTCGGCTGAAGGGCTTCAGTCCGAGATGGATAGACTATTCAACGAAATGAGTAATACAACCAGACCGGGTATTCATCAGACACAACGCCGTGGAGTTATTGCGGGTGGGCGTGTGACCACCAAAGCGCGTATTTTTGATGAAAACCTAGTTAGCTTTGTCCCTCCATCCTGGAAAGCTGGGTGTGGTGGCGTTGATCTATTCGGTGGTTCTTTATCGTTTGTGAATGCAGATCAGATTGTTCAACTGATGCGAGCTGTGGCAGCAAATGCAAAGGGCTATGCTTTTCAACTAGCTCTGGATAATGTTTTTCCTGATGGTGCAAAATGGATAGAAAACTTTCAGAAGAAAGTTCAGGCTTTGAACCAGCATTTAGGCAATTCTTGTCAGTTAGCTCAGGGTATTGTTAACGATTCACTAAGTGCTTTTGACACAAAACTAAAGAACGATACTCGTACAAAAGCATCGACCAAAGGTTTATTTGAAGACATGTTTTCTGCAACGCAGGAAACGGATGGACAAACGGCAATCAAGACGCTGAAAGACAATTCGCCACAGGCCTACCAAGAGATGATAGGTAATATTGTCTGGAAGCAACTCAAAAAGAATAGTGTAAGTTCATGGTTCCAGTACGGGGATAACAGCCTGCTTGAAGCCATGATGTCTATAACTGGTGCCGTTGTCATTGGTGATTTAATTAATGATCCAAATCTTGCTGGAGAAAACAACAGTACTAATCCCATCGTCACCTTACCAGGGAATCGAATTACCCTTGGAGATCTCATTTCAGGTGGCTCTGTTAAAGTTTATTCATGTGACAGTGATACGGTTAACTGTATTTCTGCTGGTTCTGAGCTGAAGAGTGTTCAGCTCAGGGGGATTGGCAATCAAATGTCAGATTTACTTCTTGGTTCTGATTCTTCACCTGGATTGATTTATAAATATGCAAACAATGTTGGGGCTTTAAGTTCTGCCGAGATAGCTTTTGTATCAAATCTCCCCAGTAGCTTTGGCTCACTTTTCCGAAATCTTGCTGCTGTTTCCAGTGATACAGCAGAGCAGTTTGCTCAGCAAGCACAGACCATCATAGCGCTAGATATAACCTACAGGTTTATTGAGGAGATATACCGGGCAACAACTATTGCGTTAGCTAACAGTGATAATGCCTATCAACAAAAAGCTGTTGATGTACTTGATGCTTGTCGGGCTGTTGTCAGACAAGAGTATGACCAATTAATTGTGAGACACGGGAAGCTAAGTGATCTGATGGGGTATTACAACAGCTTACTTGATGTCACAAAGAAGCAGCGGCTTTTACTTGCGGCACAAGCATCAGGGAAAAAGGAGTAACTAATGGATTTTAGTATTTATTCCGTCGGTGATGCCGCATTTCTAGAGCAAATAATGATTGCTGTGGCGATGGCTACAGGCACCGGTGATTTTGAACGCATGGTAAGTATTGGCCTTTTAATTGGCGCTCTTATCATCTCATTTCAGTCGTTATTCCAGGGAGCTAAATCCTGGGATTTACATCAAGTTTTTGCTTGTTGGCTCGTGTATGCAATTTCCTTTGGAGCCGGCGTTACGGTAACTATTGAGGACGCGTACAACGGACAAGTGCGAGTAGTGGATAACGTACCTGTTGGTCCAGCCGCCGCTGGTTCTATAATCTCAAGCGTTGGATTTGGTCTCACAAAACTCTTTGAGGTTGCATATAGCCCTGTCGCGAGTGTGACTGAATCAAAGTTCATGGATTCTTTAGAGTTATTATCAAAGCTCAGAAATCACGAAATGGAGTCAGCACTATGGACTGCCTGGAATGATTCCCTAGGAGGCGGTGCTGTTGATATGAAGAAAAGCCTGACTAACTACATATCGGAATGCACAGCAATTAAATTTTCATTAGGTGAGTCAAATGAGGATCAAATCAACACAGAGAATTGGCGTACAGCTCTCAGATTTGATTCACAAATATATGGGACCCGATTGTTCCTGTCTCCATCTGGCCCGACAGATCCCAGTTGTACAGATGGCTGGATTCAGTTGAGCCAATCCTTTGAAACTGCGTTCAATTCTGGCCTTTCGCAACAAGCTCTTGGCTATTTGCTGTCTACCACTGATGCTTTGAATGCTACATCTGACGCTTTGTATCGCCTGCAGGTTACGAATGTGGCCGCAGGTGATTTTATAAAAGCCAATTTTCTGCAACCTATCGTACAGCGTGGCTTTGCTCAGTACTACAGTGATATGAATGATCCGTACGCACAAATCATGCTCACTCAAGCTGAGTCTCAGCGAAATACGCAATATGCAGCCGAACAGTCTTTGTTTGTAAAATCGATTCAACCTCTTATGACCTTGGTAGAGGGGTTTGCCTATGCGATTACGCCCATAGCCGCATTTGTGATGGTGCTTGGTTCTAAAGGTTTGCTATTGGTTGGTAAGTATCTTCAAATGCTTATATGGGTACAACTTTGGTTGCCAATTATGTCGGTAATCAATCTATTCATTTACATAATGGGGCAGCAGGCGCTCGCAAAATATACCACAGGGAACTTATCCTCATTTGAAGGTGTTGCATATGCTGGGGCCGAAATTGAGCGTTGGATAGGGATAGGTGGAATGATGGCCGCAGCAACGCCAGTCTTATCGTTGATGTTAGTAACTGGCTCGGTATATGCCTTCAATAGTATCGCGCAACGAGTGGGGGCGAGTGATACAGTCAATGAAAAACTAATGTCTCCAGACTTAGTGGACCGTGGTTCTGTTTTGAGTCAACAACCACAATTTAATCAATCCAGAATTGCTGGAACAATGACCTCTGGAGGTGAGTCATTAGTTGATAGTATTAACTTAGGAAGTACCGTAAGTAATGCCCTTAGCAGTAGTTCTGCTGCTACTGCACAGGCTCAGAAAGGCTTCGCTAGCCAATTAAGTAATAGTGTGTTTTCTGGACATGGTTCAGAACAGACTTATTCACAACTACAATCATTAGGACAAACGTTGAGAGCGTCTGATTCAACTCAGGCTAAAAGTATTTTGTCCGCGGCGCAGAACTACGTTACTGATCGTGGGATAAATGCTTCTCACACGGATGCTGTGGCAGGAGCTATTGCTATGCGTGCTAGCGCTGGAGTGGATGCCGGAAAACTTGCTGCTGCTTTTACAGGACCGGTTGGTGCCGCTGTAAATGCCGCTAATCCGGTATCTATGAACGGTAGTTTAGATGTATCTGCGCAATCGCAGAGTCAGGATAGTAGACAGCAGCTTAGTTCTGATATTGACTCTTTATCTCGCGGACTCGGTTTTACAAAAGATGACAGTTCAGCATTAACGAGTGATTTGGCACGGCAAGTGTCTACTGATAAAGGTCAACGTTTTACCCAGAGCTTAGGTGAAGAGCAGAGAAAGCAGCTCATGCAATCCAGTTCTGATCTTTTGTCTTCGCAACAAACCTACCAAGAGTTATCTCAGGCTCAGCAAACTATCGGGACTACTAGCAACAATAATATTAGCGCGTTAGCTGACAAAGTTCTGAACAACTGGTCAGCCGGTAAGTCATTGTCAGATGGTGTTAGACAGTCATCGCCAGAGACAAGAGATTTTGCGCAAAGAAAAGCCCAGCATTACCAAGATTTAGGTATTGATTCCCAGAGGGCAATAGTTGGAGGGCAGTTGTTTGCTATGCTCAATTCCAACTCTCCATCTGAACAAGCAATTGCAGCCAGTGCAATAGCAAAGGCCACTGGTGGCAACAGTGGCATTGACTTTAATCAACCAGGTCAAAGTGCAATGTTGGTAAAGGATGCTCCGCGCTATGTCTCGCCGGTTGAAAATTCGAGCGCACTTTCGGCACCGGAAAGAATGAGCAATGAACAAAAGCTTTTAGCTGAATCAGGCAGTATTGGATCTGAAAATTCTGTTCGTGACGCTCATGAAAAGGGTATCCAACAACTTGAGCAGAGTTATGGGACAAGCAGAAATGAATATCTTAATGACCGCTTGCCTGCGTTAAGAGCACAGATCATGGCATCCGATTTGGCCCCGTCAACATCCAGTGCTTTGTTTGCAGGTGCTGAGGGCGCAGGTCGTTTTGTACAGCAAGTTGTGGGTGGCGCAGGAGCCGCCAAAGAAGGGTTCGCAGAGAGTTTTGGGCAATCGATGTCTAAGTTAGCCCAGATGACTCCGGAACAACGAGATCAGTTTATTGAGGACACAAAGAAAGGGGACGATTACGTCAAGCAAGAGTATGGTCTTGGAGGCTTCCTGGCTGTAGGTGCTGCAAATCTGGGTAGGGACATCATTGGTGTGGGGATCAGTGGATTTGAAGCCGGTAAAGAATGGTTAACCGGTAAGTCAGATCTTTCAGAGGCAGCACAGGGAATGTCTGTTAGAGAAAGAGGGATGTTTTTTGCTTCTGCATTAGCAAGTGCAAGCGAGGCTGGAGCTGGAAAGGCGGCTGAGTTTGTTCAGCAATATGGTGACGAATTCAGGCAGATAGCAATGGATACTGCAAGATATGATTATGGTTTGAATAGTCAGGCAGGAGCAGAATTGTTTGCTGCATCGTTGATGGGCGGCGATTCATCGCGCTCTGGAGAACTAAGAGAAAATCTCAGAGAAGAGGTTGGTGATAACGTATTGGCAGATAAAATGGCTGCGATTATTGAAAGTTCTGCGGGGGCAGGTAAAGACCAAGCGGGCGGATATTTAGCGCCTGTATCAAGGTATTTGTCCGTAGCCAAAGGAGGCCGTTAATGAGCAGACGAGCTGAATATAGACGCGCAATTAAAGAGCTTAAAGTGATGATATTACTGGGGGAAGGGAGATGGCTAAACGAAAAGCCAATCTCCTGTGGAAATAAAAAATTTATCGTCGATGGTTCGGTGTTGAACAATGTAATCAGAGAGCATCCGGAACTTAATAAACACATTTTGATAGGTTTTTTTTCGTCGCCTCAACGGTATCCGTTATTAAGATATAAAGATAGGCAGTTAACGTTAAGTCTATAATTAATAAAAACAAAGGCTCTCAGGAGCCTTTGTTTTTATTCAATCCATAGAAGCTTCCGGATACATCTACGTCACTTACCATTGGAGATCCTGTGGCAGGGTTGTATGTGACGTCTGCAAACAGATCTCGCCCAGATAATGTGTTCGTTTTACTCCCGGAATTACTGATTAGATAGGCTCTTCTACCAATCTTTAAAGATGCCAGCAGAGAAACTCCGACTACAAAAAATATGAGCGACCATAGGCCAAGAAGTTTGTACGAATAGAACAAACTTACGATTAAAAACAAAGAGAATAGCGCCTTTTTCATTTACGCCTCCTGATTAATATGTAACCGATTATAGATTATCGTTCAGAAATGCAAATCTTCATAGCACCATAAAATGATACTGTAAAAAAACACAGTGTTTGGCGTTGCATTATCAAAAAGTCATGGTATTTATGATTGATGACAAAGTTAATCAGTGAATAAATCAGGTGTGTTATGGAGAAAGATATGAAGCATTTAGATCGTGAAACTGAAAAGCGATTAAACATCGTCGTTAAGGCAATCGGAACGTTGTTTATTCTAAGCTTTCTTACTCACTTGTTTATCTCGTCGTGGAGAGATGACCAATATGGATTTACCTTACTAGCGTTGATTGCAGGGAGCGCGTTAGTTTCAATCAATCTAGGCCGCAGAAAAAAAGGTAAGGAGGACTACTGATGTATGCCTTAGAGCCGTTAGAACGTGATGTTATTGGTAGCTTTGACAAGTTTGCCGTTCAATTGAGTGAAGAGAAGCCAGACCAAGATATTTTTGAGTTTGATTTGACTCTGTGGACACTACTGAAGCTTTTATCAGCCAATGCGCCATCCCAGGTTAGCAATCATTTTTCTCTTCCAGAAGATCTTGTTAATAAATTGGCGTCAACTCCTGACAGTTATCTTTCACAATTAGCGAGTGGAGTTCTTCTTAGCTTTAAACTTGAAACAGATCAAATGGAAGTGATCGATGCTCTTGCCGGTAGCTACGATTCTGTCATATGCCTTAAAAATGTTGTGGACGACTTTGACGCAGCGTACTGGCTATTGCTTAATAAGTTAGCTAGTAGAAACTTGGACATGGCGAGGCAAAATTTTGGTGTATCTTCTGGTCTTGCTTCCTCAGTCGCCGCCTCCTCAAACAGCCAGTTAAGGTCGTTATCGCATAGGGTCGTTATTAGATTTTCATTGAGATTTGATATTGGCGTACTCGATCAATTCTTATCAGCAGCTCTTGCCGATACAACGCCGATTTTATTAAAAAAGATTCAGCAATCTTTGGTGTGGAGATAATCATGAGTGAATGTTTTACATCTGGTTCGTTATCTCGCTGGGTAAAAGCAAGGCACATGGCATTGGCGGGTTATATCACAAAGATAATTATCCTAGAGACTGGTTTGACTTATAAGCAAGTTCGCAGGCTGTACGCTGAGCTTGAATATTGCGGATATGATGTGAAGGATAAGAAATCCAGGACATTCCGTGGTGGAGCGACGCTGATCCACAGTCAGACATCTAAAATTCAAGCATCGCTTTTAATGCAGCTCTATTCAAATCTTGGAGGGGAAAAAGTTAAGCGTTCTGTAGATATTAGCGCTCTGAATAAAGCGTTTAGGATGTATCACGCTATCCGTAAAGAAGTACCAGGTATGAAAGGAGGAAAATGGGAGCCCTTCGACATTACAGATGCCTGGTGTCTTGCCTCTGAAATGCGCAATGGAGAAGCAATGATAGAGCATTGCGAGCAATGCCAATGCACTTTTTTTACGTCAATTAATCAGCGAACATGTGTTGAATGCCCATTCTGCCGGGTCTCAAAAGCTGCCTGAATACATCCGCGTATGCCGCAAAAGGGCAAATAGCGATGCTAATTTTTATGAGAGAGCGACATAGCATTATCCAAACTAAAAAGCTGGAGAAATGCTATGTCCACTATGCCGCCCATCATGACGAGGTTTGTTGCCTCGCTCCTATGTTTAACCATCTCAGTTCTTCCGATACATTCTTATGCGGGTAATCAGGAACCTAACATCGGAGCTGTTGGTCGTGATGCCAAACAATTTGGTTTATCTATTGCGAACGGAGTTAAGCAAAACTCTGCTCAGGTTCAAGATGGTAAAATTTCTCTACCAGTCGGTAATGGTCAATCAACATCCATAAACATAAATGAACTGTTTCCTGGAGTTCAACCTGGTCAAAATACCGCAGAGTATTTCCCTGATGCAGCATCTCCAGAGGAGCTAGAACAGATATTTAGTGATGCTGATGCTATGGATCAGTTTGGTAATGAGGCAAAAGCCAATTTATTCCAAGACGCCAACAGCTCCAATCCCTCAATATCAGGTTCTGCATATCAAGTTCTCATGGATGCGGCCAATCGCTCACGCCCTGATTTCAGTAATGACCCGGTATTGAATCTAAGCAAAAAGACCTATGAGGATATGGACCTCATCGCAGGTGGCTTTGGGGATTGTTCTGCCGAAACAACCATTAATCAGAATACTATCAACGCCCACATTCCAGAGTATGAACGGTGTCAGCGTGTTGTAGATCAAAGCGCGGACTGTGAGGTTGTCCATGACTACGATGCCTCTGTGGTGAAGCACTATGATGGCCCATACAACCTAAAGTCCTGTGGTGACGGATGCACGGAGCTCTGGATTGGTAAGGTTGGGGACGATTACTGGGCTGGTAACTGTAAAATCTATGAAGAGTACACAAGAGTCCAGGTTAGTAACCCGGATGCTATCGTTTCCGCAACACTTGAATATGTTAAGTGGGATGATTACATGCAAGTGTGGGTCGGTAAGTCCGGCCAAGAAACTAAAGTGTGGTCTGGCCCAGATGGCAACTTCCCTCCAGAAACAGCCGGTAGATGTGAGCTCTCCACGAGTTGGGAGCGAAACCCTAATGTTGATGTCACTCCCTATTTTAAGAACGTGAAAGATGGTGATGTTGTTACATTCAAGATCCGTGTTTCAGTAACTGGTGAAGGTGAGGGTTTTGGCCGCATAAAACTCCGCTATGACCCATCGAAAGCCATTACCAAGGATGAGTGGGCTCCACAGAGCTGCATGGATTCAGCCAAAGGGGTTGTAGATGGTTTTGCCGAAGGCGAGATAACATGTATAGATGACCCGACTGATGCTACGGGCTGCACAGTCATCAACGGGGTCAAAGTTTGCGAATCCCAACTGAAACCGTCACCTTTCCCTGGCATTCCAAAGCTGTGCAAAAAGGTTCGAGTTAAAGCCGACTATGACTTTTATAAGGGGCAAATGGACTGCTGGACAGATCCTCAAGGTGAAACACACTGCCCTGTAAATACTGGTGGAAATCTCAACAGTTGCCAGATGTATGAGGATAATCCTCAGTGTGGATTTATTAGTTCTGAATGTATTGATGGAGCAGAGGGTTCCTCGGGTAAGTGTTATGTGTTTAAAGATACCTACGACTGCGGAACGGACATATCAATACCTACTTTAGAGAAAGAAACGACGTATCAATGTGGTGGACCCATTAGGTGTATGGGAGATGATTGTCTCGATATAACAAAGTCACAAAGCACTGATTTCGCTCGTGCATCTGCATTGTTGAATGCAGCTCAGTTCATGACTCAGGATATGAGTTGTACTGGTCAAAATTATGATGATAACCCCACTGGTGAAGAAAATGTGATGTGTTCAGCTTTTGCCGGTGAGGCTGGGGAATGCAAGATTGCTGTGGGTGGTGTCTCAGATTGTTGTGAAAAGCCGACGAATATTTCGTTTGCTGATTATCTCAATTTGATTATGGCCGTGCCTAAGCTAGACGGTGCCGTTATGGGACTCTCTGATGGCAGTGCCGTGAAAGGAGCATACCAAGTATTAAGAGACCCCGTAATGTCTGGCTGGACCGAAATAACACAGCCTTTTGCAAGTTATATAGAAAATATTAGTGGAGCGGTTGATAGTTTTCTCCAGCCTGTTCAACAGTTTGCCCAGGAGACTATTGGCGCATTAAAGGAGCAAATTACCAAGCTGACTTCTGAAGCTCTAGGAAATGCTTCTGCGACGGGAGCCGCTGGCGTACCTGCTGGGGCTCCTGAATCAATGACTGAACAAATCCTCGGCCAACAAGGTGCCGCCATGCTAAGCACCGTTATGACTGTTTACACAGTCTATGTAGTGTCGATGGTCATGATCCAAATGATTTGGAAGTGCGAGGAAAGGGAGTTCACCATGAATGCTAAAAGAGCACTAAATAGCTGCACATACGTTGGATCTTACTGCAAGTCCAAAGTACTGGGAGCATGTGTCGAGGAGCGAGAGTCCTATTGCTGTTTCAACTCGCCACTCTCTCGAATCATCCAAGAGCAAGTGCGGCCACAACTTGGCCTGAACTTTGGTGATGCGCGCACACCTCAATGCGGCGGAATTCCATTGGATCGAATAGCGGATATTGATTGGAGTAAGGTTAACCTAGACGAGTGGTTGGGTATACTTCAGCAAAATGGAAAACTTCCTGATCCCGCATCGTTAAACTTGGATGCTTTAACGGGAGCTGGAAGTGATTTTAATATTGATGGTACTCGACAAGACGCCTCAGAACGTATTATGGAGCGGCTGGAAGGGATTAATGTGGACAAAATTAGAAACGACAAAGCGCGTGAAATCTTTCCTGACTTGGATGGCAATGGTGGTTGATGTTTATCAATGAGAAACTTTCACATGTGAAAGTTTTTGTGTCGGAATAAATCGCCTAGGTGCCCAAATAGGGCACTTCCAGAGGCCATGTTTACGGGGGTTCACCCTCAAAATTTCTCCAGTAAATCAATGATGATGCTGGAGAAATTTATGCAGCAAACTTTAAATGAAAAAGATTACAGTCACCTGCAGATGATCTCTGTGTATGAGGTGACTGCCCTACTTAAAATCTCTGTGCCAACGCTTCAACGAATCCGCACAAACGACCCTTCATTTCCCAAACCATATAAAATCAGTGGCGATAAAACACTAAGATACAGGTTAGATCAGTTGGAGGCATGGCTTGATTCCCGCAGGGTAAGTAATGAAGCCATTTAGCCAACTACTTGCTCAGTATCAGGCGGATATTGAAGTAGAAAATAGTGATAAATCACAAGGCTTGAGTCGGGCTGAGTCTGAATTAATAGATGCCTCAGTAAGGATTAAATCAGATCCACCCTCGCCCAATGATTTCACTTTTATGCACTCAATCATGTGCCAAGTCGGTTTGCCTCGTTCAAGAGTAAATGGATCTGAGTTTGAGAGGCGTTGTGGTGCTGCTGGTCTATACATCCGAGCGGGTAAAATTTGGGATGGTAAGCAGTTTCTCCAACAGCCTGTTCCGTATGGTCCCATGCCAAGGCTTGTAATGGCATATCTGAATACTCAAGCGTTGCGTTCAAAATCACCCGAGATTGATGTCGGCAATAGCGCCAGTGCTTTCCTCAAACAACTGGGCAAGGAGTCATCAGGAGGAAAAAATGGGAGCTATACAAACTTCCGTAAACAGCTTTTGGCGTTATCTGCTTGTAGTATTACCCTTGGTTTTAGTACCGCTGATAAAGCGTTCACTTACGATGGTAAGCCCATCCAAAAATTTGAGGCTTGGATTGGTAACAGCGACAATCAAGGTGCTTTATGGCCTGGTGTTATTACATTTTCACACGAGTATTTTACTACGCTAAGCGAACATGCTGTACCGCTTGATTTAAGGGCTCTAAATCAGCTTAATAGCAGTGCTCTTGCGATGGATGTTTATGCCATGCTTTCGGATCGTTTACATCGAATTAGCGGTAGGCCTGTCGTATTGTACTGGCGTAATTTGCGCGAGCAGTTTGGTCAAGAATACACCGGAGACGACGCTGACAGGAACTTTAAAAAGGTATTCCTTCCTGCTCTAAAGAGAGTTCTTACTGTTTATCCGGATGCAAAAGTTAAGAAAGTGACAGGCGGAATTCTGATGATGTCCAGCCCCCCACCGATTCCATACCGTAATTGACTTAATAACCGGCCAATGTGCCGGTTTTTTTACGTTATTGCTTTGCCCATTTGTGGAAAACCCTGTTGGTTTTGGATTTTATCCACGCATAATCGCCCCCCCTTGCCACGCATAATTACCCCCCCTGACTACTGACGATCTGCGCATAATCACCCCCCCTTGCCACGCATAATTTCCCCCCCCCTAAACCTATAGGTATTGCCTTTAAAAAAATCCTATAAAGATACCTATAGTTGAACCATGTTCAGGTGTTAATAACTTTGTTCGCGCCCTAAAAGGGCAGATCCAGAGCCGAGGATCTGAAACCTGTGTTGGTAGACTAAACCAGTCGATTATTTATGGGTTTCAGTAGATATGACTATGCAAGAGACAGAGTTGCTTAATAGTGTTTTGAAAGAACTGGCTGAGATAAAAAACATGCTCGCTAGCTCGTCAGGAGCAGACAAAGTTAATTTGGAAAAGGTAATGCTGAACATTGATGACTGTGCTGAGCTGACAGGGTTGTCAAAAGGTCATTTATACAAGTTAACCAGTCAAAATGTTATTCCGTTTTACAAACCAAATGGTTGTCGGATTTATTTTAAGCGGGAAGAAGTGATCGATTGGCTACAGTCCAACCGGGTCAAGACAAACACAGAAATTTCAAAGGAAGTGAGTTCGAGAATAATCAGGGGCCAAAGAAATTAATTTTTTTGGCCCTATGTCTATTGTTCTGTTTTAAAGACTGTCGGCAAAAATATCAGGAAAGCTCCGCATTGCGTCCCTTCTTCTTTGATCTAAGATATCAGCATAAATCTCAGTTGTTTTCAGTTCACTGTGGCCCAGCAAGCGTGATAATGAATAAATATCTAAGCCCCGCGCAAGCTGGTTAACTGCAAACGAGTGGCGACCGGCATGGAAAGTTACATGCTTGGTTATTCCAGCAAGCATTGCCCAATGAAGTAGCGCTACGTTGGTATAGCTGCTGTATCGCAATGCTTTAAACACGCGTTCATCGTTATCCTTGCGCTCTCCCATCAACCTTACCGCTGAATCTGGTAAGTCGAGGTATTGAAGTGCCGTTCCTCTATTCTGGATTTTTTTCTGCTTAAAAATGATTCGAAAATGGCCTTGCTCAAATTCTTCCACTTCTGACCAAACTAGCTTCTGTATGTCAGACCAGCGCAGTCCTGTTGTGCAGCTAAACAGAAAGGCTCGTTTAAGCACGTCATAGCGACATTCAGCTTTTGCCATAGCTTTTATCTCTTCCAGAGTCAGATAAACCCTTTGGTTTGTTTCTGGTTTAACGCTTTTCACCGTCCGAACAGGGTTATCTCTGATAATCCCCTCTTGGTATGCCTGATTCAGGGCCGCCCTTATTTTATTGAAGTAACTGCTTACTGTATTTCTTGACAGCAGTTGATCAGATTTCGTCGTTGCACTTTTCAAAAGATAAGTTTTAAAACCCTCAAGAAAGGCTCTATCAATATCTTCGAATGTGAGTTCTGCTCGCCCATGGTAGCGTCTCAGATGATGTCCGGCTGAGACCCAAATTGAATAATTGGATTTACTGCCAGAAGCTTTGCTATCGGTAACTGAATCGTAATAATCGAAGAAACTGGCAGAGAGTTTAGTTCGATCCTCCAGCTTATGCTTTGATGTCTCGCTTTCAAGCAGTCTCTTAGATCGCACAGCTTCAGCGATCCTTAAAGCTTCTTTATTGTGCTCTCGCTCTGCTGGAGAGCGCGGTTTGTCATAGATGAAGATGTCTAGTGGCTCGTGTGAACGTTTCAGTTTACGTTGCCCGTCTTCAACGTTGGAACCGTAGTAATATACCAAGCGCAAAGAGCGTTTTCCTTCGCGGTCTGGCTGTCGCTTTTCGATAGATACTTTCATTGATGGTTTTCCCCGTGTTCCCCACGATTATATGGCTGGGGAACACACAGGGCAATATATGACCAAAAGAACACAGGAGAAGTAAAAAGAAAACTAAAAAACATCGTTAGATTTATTTTTTTTGTGTTCAAAATCAATATTTTAGTTTGTTTTCTTTTGGTGTCTTTTGACTTCTTTTTCTTTCAAGTCTATAACTTCACTTCCCGATACAAAAACTTGAGAAAATACGGCCTAATAAATCATCAGAAGTGAACTCGCCAGTGATTTCGCTGAGTTCTTGCTGAGCTAAACGTAATTCTTCCGCTAATAACTCACCGGAGCGAGCGTTCACTAACTGATCATAGCCCTGTTCTAGGTGAACGGCTGCCGCATTCAATGCTTGTAAATGGCGACTACGAGCAAGGAAACCACCCTCAGTATTGCTATTAAAGCCAATGGTTTCTTTTAGGTGATCGCGTAACAAATCAATGCCTTTTTCTTCGCGTGCAGACAAACGAATTAACGGATAACGAGTATTATCAATAAACTCAACTGGTTCGCCTGTCATATCGGCTTTGTTACGAATTACGGTGACCGGAAGTTCATCAGGTAAGCGCGCCATAAATTCAGGCCAAATTTCTTGTGGTTCCGTGGCATTAGTTGTAGTGCTATCAACCATAAACAGCACATGGTCCGCTTGTTCAATTTCTTTCCAAGCTCGTTCGATACCAATTCGCTCAACTTCATCACTGGCTTCGCGCAGACCAGCGGTATCAATGATATGCAATGGCATACCATCAATATGAATATGTTCACGTAATACATCACGCGTCGTTCCCGCAATATCCGTGACAATCGCAGCCTCACGCCCCGCCAATGCATTTAGCAAGCTCGATTTTCCTGCATTTGGGCGCCCTGCAATTACCACTTTCATTCCTTCACGCAATAAACTACCTTGGCGCGCTTGGGAGCGAACTTGTTCTAAATCTGCCACCACTTCGTTGAGTTTAGCTTCAATTTTACCGTCAGACAGGAAGTCAATTTCTTCATCTGGGAAATCGATAGCTGCTTCCACATAGATGCGCAAGTGAGTGAGTGCTTCCACCAATTGGTGAATATGAGAAGAAAATGCGCCCTGTAACGAATTCATCGCTGAACGCGCCGCTTGTTCAGAACTCGCGTCAATCAAATCGGCAATTGCTTCCGCTTGGGCTAAATCGAGCTTATCGTTTAAAAATGCTCGCTCAGAAAATTCACCAGGATTCGCAATGCGAATACCATCAATCGTTAGTATTCTTCTGAGCAATAAGTCAAGAATAACTGGCCCGCCGTGTCCTTGTAATTCAAGCACATCTTCACCCGTAAATGAATTTGGCCCAGGGAAGTAAAGCGCAATACCTTGGTCAAGAACAGAGCCATCCTCATCACGAAATGGCAGGTAATCCGCATAACGTGGTTTAGGGAGTTTTCCCAACACGATTTCGGCAATCTGCGCCGCTTTCGGGCCAGATACACGTAAAATACCGACACCACCACGACCGGGAGGTGTTGCCTGTGCGACGATAGTATCGTTGATTTGCATGATGTTTCTCTGTTTTGACTTAAAAACTATTTTTTGAAAAGAATAAAGGCGACCGTGTTTGGTCGCCTTCAAACAGCTGCCAAACATAATATATTTGGCAGCTGTTTTGTTGGTTTTGAAAGTAAATCAGGAAAATCAATTTATTGATTTTCGACTGATAACACAACGCGGGAAAAACCACGCTTTTATCCCGCGTTGCTAAAAACCTTAAGGCGACCTTATTTGGTCGCCTTAATACTACTATAGAATCCCACTTTGTGAAGCCATTCTCAGTTTACTGAGAAGCGAGACTATTTTTTCTCTTTTTTATCGCGACTGTGCAGACCACGTTTTTCCAGACCACGGTAAATCACTTGTTGCTGGATGATGGTGACTAAGTTACTCACGATATAATACAGAACCAGACCTGATGGGAACCACAGGAAGAAGATGGTGAACACGACTGGCATGTACGTCATAATCTTCTGCTGCATTGGGTCAGTCACAGCGGTTGGTGACATTTTCTGAATCACAAACATCGTCACACCCATCAATACTGGCAGAATGTAGTACGGGTCTTGTGCAGACAAGTCTTGAATCCAACCAAAGAATGGTGCGTGACGCAGTTCAACAGAACCCATCAACATATAGTAAAGTGCAAGGAAGATAGGCATTTGAATAAGCAGCGGTAAACAACCACCCAGTGGGTTTACTTTTTCTGCTTTATACATCGCCATCATTTCTTGGCTCATACGTTGTTTATCATCACCAATACGCTCACGCATTGCAGCCAGTTTAGGTTGCAGTAAACGCATTTTCGCCATCGAGGTGTACTGCGCTTTAGTCAGCGGGTACATAATACCACGAACGATAAAGGTGATAACGATGATGGCAATACCCCAGTTACCCACAAAACCGTGAATGAATTTCAGCAGTTTAAACAGTGGCTGAGAGATAAACCATAACCAACCATAATCAACGGTTAAGTCTAAATGTGGTGCAACTGCAGCCATTTCAGACTGAATTTCAGGACCAACCCATAACGTTGATGAATAAGTACCAGCGCCATTAGCTGCGATAGTCATTGGTTCACTCTTATAACCAATGATGGCAGATTTTTTATCAAGGTCAATGGTGTAGAAAGTACTCTTTTCAGCACTTGCCGGGATCCACGCCGTTGCAAAATACTGTTGCAACATGGCTACCCAGCCACCTTTGGTGGTTAAGTCGAGGTTTTTATCTTCGATGTCACCAAAGCTATATTTTTTATAGTTGTTTTCATCAGAAGAATACGCCGCACCACGATAGGTATGCAGAGCAAAATTGCTGCTGCCAGTGTCACGCTCTTTTGGTAACTCGATAGTTTGTTTTAACTGACCGAAGAAAGCGAGACTCAGTGGTTGAGCGGTTGGGTTTTGGATACTGTATTCAACTTCAACAGTATATTGGCCACGTTTAACAATGTACGTTTTCTGATACACAACGCCGTTGTTATCAGTAAATGTCATTGGTACGCGCAAGACGTCTTGGCCTTTCTCTAATGTGAAAATTGTAGAATCTGCGCTATACAGCGGACGCTCGCCATTATTATTTGCTGGGTTGTCTGGACCATGAAGACCAATCAAACCACTCTGTGCCTGGTAGACAAAGCCTGGATTAGTTTCCAGTAAACGGAAAGGGCTTTCCGAATGAAGGGTCGCAGGATAGGCTAACAGGTCAGCCTCATCGATATCACCACCACGAGTATTGATGCGAATATCCAGTACATCAGTTTTGACTGTGATGAGCTTACCTTGCCCACTGCCAGTTACGGCTTGAGCATCACTGCTTGGCATATCCGCTTGTTGCGAAGTTTGAACAGTTTTAACGTCCTGAGCAACTTTATCGCTCTCCCAGGCCTGCCAAACTAAGAACGACACGAACAACAAAGCGATGAGTAGAAGATTGCGTTGCGAATCCATCGTTATAATTCTCTATTATCATCAGTTTTTCTAGGTGGGACAGGATCATCTCCACCAGCGTGTAAAGGGTGGCATTTTAATACGCGTTTCGCCGTTAACCAACTCCCTTTTAGCATACCAAACCTGCGCAATGCCTCAATTCCGTAATTTGAACAAGTAGGATTGAAGCGACAACGAGGCCCTAACAACGGGCTAATTGCCAGTTGGTAGCCTCTGATCAGCATGATCAGGATTTTTGAGCCAAGCGACGGTGACGACGCCATAACTTATCCAATGCTTCCGTGATCTGTTGATTGTCGAGATTAGCGACCCCTTTCCTTACCAATACCACAAAGTCCATTGAAGGCAACTCATGTTGATGCAGACGAAAATATTCACGCGCTAACCGTTTAATACGATTTCGCTCATGAGCTCGTTTAACATTTTTTTTGGCGATGGTAAGACCGATGCGGGGATGCCCCAGCTCGTTTAGGCGACCAAGGATTGTTATCTCTGGGGAACTCGCCCTCTGCGGCTGCTTAAAGACATTATCGAAATGCCTGGGAGTTAACAAACGTAACTCCCGGGTAAAAGCGAGCGTAACCACTTGAATAGAGGGCTAGCTTTATTACTTAGATGAAACGGTCAGACGAGCGCGGCCTTTAGCACGACGGCGAGCCAGAACCTGACGACCATTTTTAGTGGCCATACGAGCACGGAAACCGTGTGAACGGTTGCGCTTCAGTACGGACGGTTGAAAAGTGCGTTTCATAACGATTTCTACCTAACTTTTAAATTTATTACTGATTCAGTAAACGCGTTGGCAACCAGTGGAAACTGATTTACACCTGTGCCTCTATCGCAACAATATAGAAAGAGGCAGGATTGTAATAAAACATAGGGGGTCACGTCAATGAAATGACGCAATCAAACCACTTTTATTTATAGCCTGGCTGACCGGTTTGCCGACATATGTTGTGACAGCCGACGAATGATTACATTCGCATACTGGCTGAAAACCTGTTTTTTGCCCCGCCCCACCTAACATTAACGTTAAAATAAAGCGATATGACCCAACAAGTTTACCTCAGTTTCGTGTAAAAATCACATCTGTACTGTACACAGGGAGGAAGATTATACGGACTCCGACCCAAAGCGCAAGGATCTTCAAGAGATCTAAAAATATTTTTTGATCATACAGAATATTTACTGTAAATCGTCTAAAGTTATCCCCAGCATGTGGAAAAATGACGATAAATTTAGGTAGCCCAGTCTATTTCTTCTTTATAAGAGGGGCCTTATCACATTTACCTGTGGATAAAAAGCATAAAAACTGTGTAAAAGAATGGAGATCTCTGACTAATTTTGCGGTATGATCGCTGGTCTATTTCTGATCCATCGATCGGCAATATGCAGTAAGTAAGCGTTAATCTAAAATATTTTTGGGTCATAGCACTAAGAATGAGCCCGAGAAACTCTTTGTTTACATCCGTACTTCTTGTTCCATTGACCTTGTTTAGGGGAGTCCAACGTGTCACTTTCGCTTTGGCAGCAATGTCTTGCCCGATTGCAGGATGAACTACCTGCCACAGAATTCAGTATGTGGATACGACCCCTTCAAGCTGAATTAAACGACAATACACTGGCACTTTATGCCCCAAATCGTTTCGTTCTCGACTGGGTTAGAGACAAGTACATCAATAATATCAATGAATTATTGAATGACTTTTGTGGAACTGACGCGCCTGCACTACACTTTGAGGTAGGCAACAAACCGGTTACAGTCGCACCGGCAGCAGCACAAGCACGTACAACTCAACAAGTACCTGCGTTTGCCGTTCCGTCAGCCCCAATTAAACCGAGTTGGGACAACTCAGCCAAAGTACAACCAGAAGTTGCTTATCGTTCTAATGTAAACCCTAAGCACACTTTTGATAACTTTGTTGAAGGTAAATCGAACCAATTGGCTCGCGCTGCTGCGAGGCAAGTGGCAGAAAATCCAGGTGGTGCCTACAACCCATTATTTCTTTATGGTGGGACAGGTTTAGGTAAAACCCACTTATTACATGCTGTCGGCAATAGTATTATGCAGCATAAAGCCAACGCTCGCGTGGTTTATATGCACTCTGAACGTTTTGTTCAAGATATGGTCAAAGCTCTACAGAACAACGCAATTGAAGAATTCAAACGTTATTACCGTTCTGTAGATGCGCTACTCATTGATGATATCCAGTTTTTTGCTAACAAAGAGCGCTCGCAAGAAGAATTTTTCCATACTTTTAATGCGCTACTAGAAGGCAATCAGCAAATTATTTTGACCTCTGACCGTTACCCAAAAGAGATTAACGGTGTGGAAGATCGCTTAAAATCGCGTTTTGGTTGGGGCCTAACTGTTGCAATCGAACCACCAGAGTTAGAAACTCGCGTGGCGATTTTAATGAAAAAAGCAGATGAAAATGAAATCCAACTTCCGGGTGAAGTGGCCTTTTTCATCGCCAAACGCCTTCGCTCGAACGTTCGTGAGTTAGAAGGGGCGTTAAATCGTGTGATTGCCAACGCAAACTTTACTGGCCGCGCGATTACTATCGATTTTGTCAGAGAAGCACTGCGTGACCTATTAGCACTACAAGAAAAGCTGGTAACTATTGATAATATTCAAAAAACAGTTGCTGAATATTATAAAATTAAGGTAGCAGATTTATTGTCTAAGCGCCGTTCCCGTTCTGTCGCGCGTCCGCGTCAGATGGCAATGGCACTGGCAAAAGAGCTGACTAACCATAGTTTACCTGAAATCGGGGATGCCTTTGGCGGCCGTGACCATACCACGGTGTTACATGCTTGCCGTAAAATTGAACAATTACGGGAAGAAAGCCATGACATCAAAGAAGATTTTTCTAATTTAATCAGAACATTATCATCTTAATTGCTATGAAATTTACAATAGAACGCGAGCAGTTATTAAAACCGTTACAACAGGTTAGTGGTCCTTTAGGTGGGCGTCCAACTCTGCCTATTTTAGGTAACCTTTTATTACAGGTAAAAGAAGGCACCCTCCAGCTCACAGGAACCGACCTTGAAATGGAGATGATGGCCAATGTTGCCCTAACAGGGGAGCACGAAATTGGCGCAACCACCGTGCCCGCACGCAAATTTTTTGATATCTGGCGTGGGCTACCTGAAGGTTCTGAAATTCATGTAGAGCTGAATGATGACAGACTGCTCGTCCGTTCTGGACGTAGCCGCTTTTCATTATCCACATTGCCAGCTGCTGACTTTCCAAACTTGGATGACTGGCAAAGCGAAGTGGAATTTTCTCTTCCGCAATCAATACTGAAACGTTTAATTGAAGCAACTCAATTTTCAATGGCGCACCAAGATGTCCGTTATTACCTTAACGGTATGCTATTTGAAACCGAAGACCAAATGCTCAGAACCGTTTCCACAGACGGTCACAGGCTTGCCGTGTGTGCGATGGATATTGGTCAATCGCTACCTTCTCATTCAGTGATAGTGCCTCGTAAAGGGGTCATTGAGTTAATGCGTTTGTTAGATGGTGGTGACACCCCTCTACAACTGCAAATCGGCAGTAATAATATTCGTGCTCACGTTGGGGATTTTATCTTTACCTCTAAATTGGTTGATGGTCGTTTCCCTGATTACCGCCGAGTACTACCGAAAAATCCAAACAAAACCTTAGAAGCACGCTGTGATTTACTCAAACAAGCCTTTTCTCGCGCTGCGATTTTATCGAATGAGAAATTCCGCGGTGTGCGTTTATATTTCAGTGAAAACCAACTGCGCATTACAGCTAATAACCCAGAGCAAGAAGAAGCTGAAGAAATTGTTGATGTTAGCTACCAAGGTACTGAGATGGAAATTGGCTTTAACGTCAGCTACATCTTAGATGTCTTAAATGCACTAAAAAGTGAAAATGTGCAACTTCTGTTAACCGATGCCGTTTCCAGTGTGCAGATTGAAGACGCTGACAGTAAAGCAGCGGTGTATGTTGTCATGCCAATGCGCTTGTAATCGGTATTTATGATC
The DNA here is from genome assembly GCF_053098325.1 of Providencia sp. PROV_01. NCBI lineage: Bacteria > Pseudomonadati > Pseudomonadota > Gammaproteobacteria > Enterobacterales > Morganellaceae > Providencia > Providencia sp. PROV_01. Next base: position 393,457 of record NZ_JBRFKD010000002.1, read on the forward strand.
CTTTCGCGTTTATTGATCCGTGATTTTCGAAATATTGAAAACGCGGATCTCTCCCTTGCTAATGGGTTCAATTTTTTAATTGGCCCCAATGGGAGCGGTAAAACCAGCATATTGGAAGCCATATATACACTCGGTCATGGCCGTGCATTTCGCAGCATTCAAGCGAACCGGGTTATTCGTCATGAGCAAGAGCAATTCATTCTTCATGGTAAACTTAGCCATTTAGATGAACAGCGAAACGACCTTTCACTAGGTTTAAGCAAAAACCGTGATGGTGACAGTAAAGTTCGAATAGACGGTACTGATGGCCATAAAATTGCAGAGCTAGCAAAATTATTGCCAATGCAACTGATTACTCCTGAAGGATTTACTTTGCTAAATGGTGGTCCTAAATATCGACGTGCTTTTATTGATTGGGGTTGTTTTCACAATGACCCGCTGTTTTTTTCAGTATGGTCAGATTTAAAACGGTTATTAAAACAACGTAATGCCGCTTTACGGCAAGTTACTCGTTATGAGCAAATTCGTCATTGGGATAAACAACTGGCTCCGCTTTCTGAGCAAATAAGCCAATGGCGCCATGACTATATTGCAGGTATTGCCGAAAATATCGAGCAAACTTGCCAACAATTTTTACCCGAATTTTCACTCTCAGTATCCTTCCAACGCGGTTGGGATAAAGAAATTGATTATTCAGAACAATTAGAGCGCCAATTTGAGCGTGATAGAGCGCTAACCTATACCGCTTCAGGGCCACATAAAGCTGATTTGCGTATTCGAGCAAATGGAACACCTGTTGAAGATATGCTTTCACGGGGCCAATTGAAGCTACTTATGTGTGCATTAAGATTAGCGCAGGGTGAGTTTTTCACCCATCAGAGCGGGCAACAATGCCTGTATCTACTGGATGATTTTGCTTCTGAACTTGATGCTGGCCGTCGCCAATTACTGGCAGCCCGCCTCAAAGCTACACAAGCGCAAGTGTTTGTCAGTGCCATTACACCTGAGCAAGTTAATGATATGATAGATGCAAATAGCAAGATGTTTAGTGTAGAACATGGCAAAATAGAAGTTCAACCTCAGGAATAGAAAGAGCAGGAAACGTTGATGTCGAATACATATGACTCCTCAAGTATCAAGGTATTAAAAGGACTGGATGCGGTGCGTAAGCGCCCGGGCATGTATATCGGTGATACAGACGATGGAACAGGTCTTCATCACATGGTTTTCGAGGTTGTCGACAACGCTATCGACGAAGCCCTCGCAGGCTTTTGTGATGATATCGTGATCACTATCCATGCCGATAACTCTATCTCCGTACAGGATGATGGACGTGGTATCCCTACAGGTATCCACGAAGAAGAAGGTGTATCAGCCGCAGAGGTTATCATGACCGTTCTGCACGCAGGCGGAAAATTTGATGACAACTCCTATAAAGTCTCCGGTGGTTTACACGGTGTTGGGGTTTCCGTTGTTAACGCCTTATCTGAAAAATTAGAATTAGTTATCCGCCGTGATGGCAAAGTTCATGAGCAAATCTACAAACACGGTGAGCCTCAAGGGCCTCTGACTGTTGTCGGTGAAACTGACCAAACAGGAACACGCGTTCGTTTTTGGCCAAGCATGGACACCTTTAAAGGTGTGACTGAATTTGAATATGATGTCTTAGCAAAACGCTTACGTGAGTTATCGTTCCTAAACTCAGGTGTTTCTATTAAGCTCGTCGATAAACGCGATGGCAAAGAAGACCATTTCCATTATGAAGGCGGTATCAAAGCCTTTGTTGAGTATTTAAGTCGTAATAAAACCCCTATCCACCCTTCTGTCTTTTATTTTTCAACTGAAAAAGACGGTATTGGCGTTGAAGTTTCAATGCAGTGGAATGATGGGTTCCAAGAAAATGTATACTGCTTCACCAATAACATTCCTCAGCGTGATGGGGGTACTCACCTCGCTGGTTTCCGTGCAGCAATGACACGCACATTAAATAACTACATGGAAAAAGAAGGCTATCAGAAGAAAAGCAAAGTCAACGCAACCGGTGACGATGCACGTGAAGGCCTGATTGCCGTTATTTCAGTAAAAGTTCCCGACCCTAAATTCTCATCACAAACCAAAGAAAAATTGGTCTCTTCTGAAGTGAAAACTGCGGTTGAAACGATGATGAACGAGAAATTAGTTGAGTATTTACTGGAAAATCCAAACGATGCAAAAATCGTTGTGGGCAAAATTATTGATGCCGCACGCGCACGTGAAGCGGCGCGCAAAGCTCGCGAAATGACTCGTCGTAAAGGCGCATTAGATTTAGCTGGCTTGCCAGGTAAACTGGCTGACTGCCAAGAACGTGACCCTGCACTATCTGAACTGTACCTTGTGGAAGGGGACTCCGCGGGCGGCTCTGCAAAACAAGGCCGTAACCGTAAGAACCAAGCCATTTTGCCACTGAAAGGTAAAATTCTAAACGTAGAAAAAGCGCGTTTCGATAAAATGCTGTCTTCACAAGATGTAGCAACCCTGATTACGGCATTAGGCTGTGGTATTGGCCGTGATGAATACAATCCTGACAAACTGCGTTATCACAGCATCATTATAATGACGGATGCGGACGTCGATGGTTCGCACATTCGTACGTTACTGTTGACCTTCTTCTATCGCCAAATGCCTGAAATCGTTGAACGTGGTCATATCTTTATTGCTCAACCACCACTGTATAAAGTGAAACGTGGTAAACAAGAGCAGTACATTAAAGATGACGATGCGATGGACGATTACCTAATTTCTATCGCCCTTGATGGCGCAGAGCTGCATTTAAGTGCCGAAGCTCCAGCCATGAAAGGTGAAGAACTCGAAAAACTGGTTGTCGAATATAATGCCGCACACCGTATTATTCGTCGTCTTGAGCGCCTTTATCCTCAAGCCCTACTTAACAGCCTGGTTTATCAGTCAACCTTGACTGAAGATGATTTAAAAACCAGTGAAAAAGTAGATGAATGGGCTAAAACACTGGTTAAGCGCTTAGAAGATAACGAACAATTCGGTAGCACTTATAGCTATGCCATTAATGAAAACCGTGAACGTCAATTATTCGAGCCAACAATCCGTATTCGTACCCATGGTGTTGATACCGACTATAACCTCGATTTTGACTTTGTTCATGGCAGCGAATACCGCCGTATCACTCATTTAGGCGACTTAATCAGCGGCTTAATTGAAGAAGGTGCTTATATCAAGCGCGGTGAACGTCGCCAAGATATCAGTAACTTTGAAGAAGCTCTGGCTTGGTTAACACGTGAGTCTCGTCGTGGCCTATACGTACAACGTTATAAAGGTCTTGGTGAAATGAACCCAGAACAACTTTGGGAAACCACCATGAACCCAGAAACGCGCCGTATGATGCGTGTGACGGTGAAAGATGCGATTGCAACAGACTTACTATTCACCACATTAATGGGTGATGCTGTTGAGCCACGTCGTGCATTTATCGAAGAAAATGCCTTAAAAGCAGCGAATATTGATATCTAATTATTCAGCTAACTAAATAATATTTAATAACCCCATCCGAAAGTTTGGGGTTATTTTTTTGATTTTTTCTATAATTATTATCTTATTTTTATGATTTAATTAAACCAATAATAAAAAACAAAAAAAACGAAACTAATCAATACAAAACCACTTTACAAAGGAAAAAACAATTAAAAAAATAAAGCTTAACGCTCTAATTAATAAGATTTTTTTATTTTCAAAACTGTCATAAAAAATAAACATATTATAAATAAACTCCGCAAAATAAAATTTTTACCAATAGCATCGGCGGAATTATAATGAGAAAAACTTTTATTTCAGCATCAATGACTTTATTGCCATTCATATTCATGAATACTTTAACAGCAAAAACTAATATTTTAGAATTAGAGAAAAATATTATTGATACAAGAGGTGTATGGCTTGAAGACATTAAAAATAATATTATTAATAATACGCCTAAAGAAGGCAGCGAAGTTGCTGAGCAAGATAGGCTTATTAGTAACGAATACATCAATATCACTGGTGAGCGGGAAAGTTTAGCACTCGCAGATAAATCCCAAGACTCAGGTTATTTATTTAACAGTTATCAAACGATACTGTTTGGTAAACATGATATTAATCTAAGAGATCATAACCAATATAAAGCAATCAGCTTATTACATGATACAAGTACTCGTGCCTATGATGAAAAAAAACAACGTACTAGGTCAATTGATTTTATTCTAAAAGATCATTTTAAACGCGGTCGTCCTTATCAAGTATTGGATGAAGAAGGTCACTATATTGCAGGCTATTCACAAATACAGGGCTCATCTTACCCTAGTGGCCATACGTGGAATGGTTTTAAGCAAGCTGCGGTATTGGCGATGATTTTTCCTGAAAAAGGCAGTGAAACTTTCAATCGAGCTATTGAATATGGTGAAAGCCGTGTGATTGTTGGCGCACACTTTGCCACTGATACAATCGCTTCTCGTGTAGGTAATTATTATTTATTGTCACAACTCCTATCCGATGAGAAAAATACCAAATTCATTGTTGATTCGGCAAAAAATATTCGTAATGATATTTCATCATCATGTTCAAATAACATACTAAATTGCCTAACAGCTTCTACTCCTATAACCAATGACCACATGGGTTATTATGGAAAAAAAGAAATACAAAATATATCAATGATCGAGCCTAAAAATATACCTAAAACGGCAGGTTATTTACTTCGATTACGTTTCCCTTACTTGAATAATGCACAATGGGATCATATTTTAGCCAGTACCGCATATCCAACCCAATCAATTGCAGGTTGGAACATCAAAGAAAATGACTCGAACTCCTATTGGGGATTAATTAACTTACCTGCGGCTTATCAGGGTCCCTCTTATTTATATGAAAACTTTATCATTAATCAAGATGCTAATGACTTTGATATTGCCAATTTTGGAAAATTAGATGAATGGAAAAACAATATTCAAGGGACGGGAAAGTTAACGAAACAAGGCCAAGGGACATTAGTATTATCAGGTAATAATACCTTTGCAGGCTTCACGGTAAATCAAGGCCATTTAGTCTTAACCGGCGAAAATAAATATTCGCAAAAATCCGACATTAATGGCGGAATGGTTACCCTTAAAAAACACTTAGACTCCGCAGTTGATATCCAAAAAGGAACGTTAGTTCTAGATGATGGAAAAATCAGTGCTTCTGTTAATATTAACCACCACGGTTTACTTATGGGCAATGGAAGCATTCGACAATTAACCGCCAACCAAGGTGCAGTCGTTGCACCCGGCCACTCAATTGGCACAATTAACATTGTTGATTCAGTAACTTTTACTCCAGGCAGCCATTATGTGGTTGAAATCAATCCAGCAGGTCAAAACGATAAGGTCATCAGCCAAGGCTCTGCTTCATTAAAAGGCGGTACCGTCAGTGTCACTCTTGAAAATCAAAATAGTCCGCTCTCTAAGCAAGATATCAACCGCTTATTTAATACAGAATATACAATATTAAGTGCTCAAAAAGGGGTTGATGGCCAATTTGATGGCGTTGTGCCTAATTACCCGTTTATTGGAACGACACTAAATTACACTCCCAAAAAAGTCACTCTTAAAATAGGGCGTAATAACACGGCATTTTCTAGTGCAGCAGCAACGCAAAACCAAATCGCCGTGGCTAAAGCTATTGAAACGCTTCCTACGCACCATACGCTTTATGACCGCACATTGAAAAGCCAAACAAAACAACAAGCTCAAGTGATATTTCGTGATGTTACTGGGCAAATATACGCAGACATATTATCCAACCAAATAAATAATAGCCGTCAGATTAAAGAGACGCTACTTGAACAAGCTCGCTTGTCTGAATTATGGAGTAGCGAAAACAAAGGCAATGTATGGGCAAAAATGCTCTATGATTGGGATAAAACAACTGGCGATAACAATGCCACTGGGTATCAATCATCAAATTATGGTCTATTGCTTGGAGCAAATAAACGTTTTATTAACGACAAAATGACTTTCGGTATCGCCGCAGGCTTTAGCCAAAGTGACTTATCTGGCCATCTTGGCCACGGTAATAGTAATAACTACCATGCTGCCATTTATGGTAGCGCTTTATGGCAGCCGCTTGCGGTTCGTGCAGGGCTTAGTCACACTTCACACCTCATTCATACTGAACGTTCAATCAGTAATGGTACGAGTCACTCTGCAAGCTATTACACCAATACCCATCAGGCATTTATGGAGCTGGCCTATCCAATCAACTCAAATTGGATGAATATTGAGCCATTTACCAATCTCACTTATATCAGCGCGATGAACCATGCAATTAATGAGAATATTAGCAGCACATCACTGCAGGCGCGTAAGCAACGCATCAATACAACGCTTTCAACTGTTGGGCTACGTCTTGATAATCAATGGAAACTAGGTAAAACATCAAATATTGGTTTGCATGGTGAGCTTAACTGGCAATATCAATATGGGAATCTGAATAGAGGTATAAAACTGAATTTTTCCGATACCACGAGCTCATTTATGACACAAAGTGTTCCTACATCACGCCATGGAATGGCATTAAAAGTCGGTACCGATATCAATATAAAAGAAAATACTAAGCTATCAATTAATTATAATAAATTTTTATCAAAAAATTATAGTGATAACAATATTGATGCCAAAATTGCGGTAACTTTCTAAATCAATATGTCACCTCCCCTCGCAAGTTGTGAGGGGCAGGTCATGACTAAACATCACGAGATTTTACAGTTTTTTACGCCATTATTTTGATTACCTTACCTTTTTTTATGTTATAAACGAACAATGTCTTAAGTTAATTAGATGTTAACTTATTATTTTTAATTGCCTCTATAACCTCAGGTAAGGTCAAAAATACTTAAAATAACACTATGATACGCCAAATTATTATTTTAATTTATGCATTATTGATATCTATAACTCCTGTGTTTTTCAGTGGAGATGTTAGCAATATCGCGGATATTGCCATCGTAATTTCAGGAGCGCTGATAATACTGTTATGTGCAGGTATCTATCGTTTTTTGCTTGGCAAAATTTTCACGGTGTTTGTTTCACTCCTGTGGGCTCTCAATTTATCTGTTTCATTTTTCTTTTATCAAAAGCACGATATCCGCTTTTCTTCTTCGATTGCAGAAACTTTTATCAATACCAATAGCAGTGAAACGGTAGGAATGCTTTCCTATAACATTGGTTATGTTATATTTTATCTTTTTGTTTTTTCAGCTTATTTTACATGTATTCATCAATGCGCAAAATACATGAATCGCCGTATCACAGCGATAAGTATGGCGCTAATTTGTGGCTATCTATTAGCCATTCCAGCCTATTACGCATCATTATTTAATAAACCTGATAGCGCGTTATTGATCACGGAAAAATACTTCTTAAATACTCCCTTCTACAATGCCGCGGCTTTAGTCAAAAACTTATATGAAAACCGGGGGATAAAAAAAATATCATCACAGAAAGTTGCTTTTAATTACCAGAAAAAAACCTCTGATACTGAAATCTATGTACTTGTCATCGGTGAATCATTACGCCGTGACCATATGGGCTTTTATGGCTATCAATATGATACAACACCTAATTTAAATCAGCGGAAATCTCAGATATTGGCTTTTCAACAAGCGTATTCTCCAGCACCAGTGACTATATTGTCGGTTCCTATTTCACTGTCTAATATCCGCTTTGAGCAAATGCAGGATAAATCACACTATTCAGACAATATCATTTCATTAGCCAATCATGCGGGCTTTAAAACCTACTGGATCAGCAACCAAGGCAAAACCAATAAACGTACCAGTATCATTTCTGCTATTGCCTCTATGTCGCAAAAGAAAACTTGGAACGAATTTGTCGGCTATGACGAAGAGCTACAAGATGACTTCAAGAACGCTATCAATGACCCCACTGATAAGAAAAAACTCATTGTTTTACATACATATGGTAGCCATGAACCAGCCTGTAACCGCTTTCCTGAAACTGAGCTAAAAACATTTAGTGGCCAAGAAGATGACGATTGCTACGACAGTTCAATTGCTTATACCGATAAATTTATCGAAAACCTTATGCAGCAACTCGAAGGTAAACCTGCAACGTTGATGTACTATTCAGATCACGCATTGCAACGCTTAGACAGTGATAACAATATTCACTACCATCATGGTGTTAACAACCCAAGAAAAGAAGCCTATGAAATCCCCTTGCTGATTTGGTACAGCCAAAGTGCGAGTAAACCAAGTATCAACCCAGAAAATTTGCAGTCCCCCTATTCTACAGCGAATAATTATTGGCTAATCAGTGATTGGCTTAATATACAACAAGGCGCAGAGCAAGCTTGCTTATCGCCTTTACGTAAATGTTATCAACCCAACAAAAATATTCAGGTAATCGATGGAAATCGAAATATTTTATCCATTAGTCAATTACCTTCTGAGACGATAGATCCACAATAAAACTCGATATTTTGCCAATATTTGCTCATAGTTAACAAATATGAATCCAGCTTACTTATCGAGTCGAGGTCTTAATGTTCGATTTAGTTTTTTTACGTGAATTACTGGTGTCTAGTGTTCACGTACTCCAGTTACTTTTAGAAGCTATTTCAGTCATCTGCGTGGTGATTGGGTTAGTAAAGACCCTGATAGTCTGGATACGCACCCAGAAATCACGTAAGGCTCGTTATTGTTTTGGTGATTGGTTAGCAACTGCATTAGAGTTCCAGCTCGCTGCTGATATTTTAGCAACGACCGTCGACCCAGATTTAGATAGCCTTATCAAATTAGGTATCATTGCCGTGATCCGTACCTTCTTAAACTACTTCTTAGCAAAAGAGTTAGAACATCAGCCTCCGCAGAATGAACCCGCTCGTCATTAATTTAGGCACAAAAAAACCTGCACATTTTAGTGTGCAGGTTAATATAAAATTACTGATTACAGTTCAGAAACTATAGCAAAATACGTAACATACGACGAAGCGGCTCAGCGGCGCCCCACAGTAATTGGTCACCAACCGTAAAGGCAGATAGGTATTCAGGGCCCATATTCAGTTTACGTAATCGACCAACAGGGGTGCTAAGCGTACCAGTTACTGCCGCAGGTGTTAACTCACGCATGGTGATTTCACGGTCATTAGGAACCACTTTCACCCAATCATTATGCGAGGCAAGTAATTGCTCAACTTCATTCAACGGAACATCTTTTTTCAGCTTCAATGTGAAAGCTTGGCTATGGCAACGCAACGCACCAATACGTACACATAAACCATCAACAGGAATAATATGACTTCCTGTCGCAAGAATTTTGTTAGTTTCTGCTTGGCCTTTCCACTCTTCGCGGCTTTGTCCGTTTTCTAATGCTTTATCAATCCATGGGATCAGGCTACCTGCTAATGGTACGCCGAATGCATCCGTTGGCATTGTGCCACTACGAGTGAAGTCTGTGACTTTTTTCTCGATATCTAAAATAGCTGAGGCCGGGTCTTGGAGTTCTTTAGCAACTTGTGTGTGTAAAGACCCCATTTGTACCAGAAGCTCACGCATATTACGTGCCCCAGCCCCTGATGCCGCTTGATACGTTGCCACAGATGCCCATTCCACTAAATTATTAGTGAACAGCCCACCTAAAGACATCAGCATCAAACTTACCGTACAATTCCCACCGACAAAGGTCTTAATGCCTTTATTTAAGCCGTCTTGGATATGTTGGTTGTTCACGGGATCAAGAATAATAATCGCATCATCTTTCATACGTAATGAAGACGCAGCATCAATCCAATAGCCATTCCAACCTGATTCACGAAGTTTAGGATAAACTTCGTTGGTGTAATCGCCGCCTTGGCAACTAATAATGATATCCAATGCTTTTAGCGTATCAATATCAAAAGCATCCTGTAAAACACCACGATGACCACCGTAGACAGGGGCTTCTTCACCCTGTTGTGAGGTGGTAAAGAAAACAGGATGAATCGCATCAAAATCACGTTCTTCTACCATTCTCTGCATCAATACTGAGCCGACCATTCCTCGCCAGCCAACAAACCCGACATTTTTCATTTTTACTCACCCTGTTCGTTTAAATTTTCACCAAAAAATTTCCAGTTCCGACTCTACAACATGGGTACTGTCATTTTTATCATTCACCCAAATTGAAACTAGAAATTTTTCGGATGTATCTTGCGTTATATCATTCGAGTTGCAGGTAAGCGACAAGTGATTCGTCAGTCTGAGCGTAGTCAACACCCATGCAACTTGAAGGATGATAAGTATAAACTTGACAAAATATGTACCAGTGCGCAAGTGAATTTCATCACTAATAATAAGAAGATTAGTAATCATGCTAATAATCGAAGAAATCAGTGGATAAAATACAAATAAAAAAAAGCCATCGCACAGAGCAATAACTACGATGGCTAAAAATGAAAAATACAGGAAAATTGCTATAGGTGAATAAAAATACTAACGTTTTTTCTTACAGCCTTGCACCGCTTTAAAGCGCGGGTTTGTTTTGCATATCACATACACTCGGCCACGGCGGCGAACAACTTGGCAATCTGGATGACGGGTTTTTGCCGTTTTTAATGAACTCAGTACTTTCATCTTTATTTACCCTCTGACTGTAAAAAACGACCAAAACGCTTCTGGAACTGTGCCGTTTTACCTTCCTGAGAAATCATTTTCTGTTTACCGGTATAAAACGGATGTGACTGAGAAGAAACATCAAGAGTGACATATGGAAATATTTCACCTTCATATTCAATTGTTTTTTGAGTCTTTATTGTTGATCCTACTTTGAAATAGGCATCAGCACTTGTGTCATGGAAAACCACGGTACGGTATTGTGGATGGATCCCCTGTTTCATAATAACCACCTAAATGTAATGTTATAATATAACAATACATTCTTTTAAAAAGTGATGCAATAACTTTGTCGACAACAATAACAATTAGCGCACAATTCTTTGTTTTATATGCATTACTTTCTTAATTATTAGCCCTATCACTATAGAGAAATAGTCTTTATTTGATACCGAGTTTGTCTGTTGATTGATAGTTTTATCGAGAAGCATCCCAATCAATAAGGACTCCTATGAAATCGATAGCCAATAGTGCTCCGTGTGCAGTTACACACATACCTAATTCAGCTGCATCCTATGACACTAATCTAGTCTTGGGAAAAATAGCATCGATCAAAAATCACTCACCGCAGAGAACTCCCAATAATATCGGTAGCAACATTTCTGTACTACCTAATAAAGGTAGAGCTAAAGGAGCGCCTTCATTTCATATAATGACAAAAACCCCCGTCGACGATGTAGATGGCTCACTTTGGGGCAAATATACAGAAAAAAGAATTCCTGGAAAGTCATTTCAATTAGCTATAGCCTATTCAAATAAATTTAATATAGGGAAAAAAGAACCGATAACCTATTTTGATAGCATCACGGTTATTGGTGACAGCTTATCTGACTCTGAAGGAAGGATGTATAAAAAATCGGGTGGATTACTCACTAATGCTAACCAATACCATGATGGACGATTCACGAATGGTTTCACATGGCCTGAATTTCTCACCATACCAAATATGATGCTAAGCCATTCCAGTAAAGGTAAAGTCACACTCACGAATAAGTCGGAAGGTGGTTCAACTTGTGCACCTTATTTTAAGTCCACACTTCACCTTCAATTTGCCATACTTTCAAATATCGAAAAACAAACAAGACACCTTAAGTTTGATGACAAAAGTTTAAGTATTATTTTTCTTGGTGCCAATGACTATATGACCTATTCGAAGGAAAATGTCGATGTCGTTATCTCTAGTCAAGAAAAAACAATCAAAAAAATGATCAAAAATGGCGCGAAAAATATTCTAGTAATGGGGATTCCTGATCTATCCCAAACCCCTGCAATAAAAACCAGCTCACCGAAAAAACAACGAAAAATACAAAATCTCAGCATAGAGCATAATAATAAGCTTCAGACCCTAGTTAATCTCTTAAAATTAAACAAAAACATTAACATTAATTACTTCAATGTTAATAATGTCATGAAAAATATAACTAATGTCGTTGGCGACATAAATAAAAACTCGCCGGGAGCATATAATATAGAAAAAGCTTTTACTAATGGTTATATTCGCCGTGATAATACCGCGCCATTAGAAATTGATCCCCATTATGTTTTTATCGATGATGTTCATCCTACTCAGGAAGTCCATAACATTATTGCGATGGAATTGCATGATTTTATCTTAAAAAAGTACAACCCACTAAACAACAAAAAATAATGCTTTATTTATCAATCAAGGCTAGTAGGTATCTGCTAACTTTGATTGATAATGCGAGATAAAAGCATGATTTTCTTACTTTGTTTTATCAGGAGAAAATCAATAACTTATTTGACTTTCCTCCAAACATTGCATGTTTGTCAGCTGTCTGTAGCTAGCTTCATGTGAATATAAAAATAAATATTAAATCAATAATTCTTTCATCAAATAACTTTTGTATAATCAGGTTAATTAGCACTTTCATTTATTATTTATCATATAGATACATGATACATAAATAACTAAAGGATGATGAAAATGTATTACGGCTTTGACATGGGTGGGACAAAAATTGAACTTGCCGTCTTTGACAACGAACTAAATCAGGTCTGGCAAAAACGTGTCCCCACACCTAAAGATGATTACCAAACGCTCTTAAATACGTTTCTCGAACTCACACTGGAAGCAGATGAAAAATTTAACTGCCAAGGAAAAGTGGGTGTTGGTGTTCCTGGTATCGTAAACCACGCTGAAGGAACCGTTTTTACAACCAATGTCCCTACCGCTCAATATAAGCCTTTAATTCATGATCTTGCTAATATATTACAGCGCCCAGTAAAAGTGGAAAATGATGCCAATTGCTTTGCATTATCAGAAGCTTGGGATCCTGATTTCAAACGCTATCCAACTGTACTTGGCTTAATTTTAGGTACCGGTGTAGGCGGTGGGTTCATTATCAATGGTAAAGTTTTATCCGGTAAAAATGGAATTGCAGGGGAAATAGGCCACATGAACCTCAGTGTTCGTGGAGCAAAATTGTTAGGGGAAAAAGTTCCTGAAATAACTTGCGGCTGTGGCCAAACTGCTTGCTTTGAAACCTACCTATCAGGCCCAGGTTTTGAGCGTATTTATTCCTCATTCACCAATGAAAAACGTTCAGCTATCGAAATTATCGAGCAATATAAACAAGGCGATATCCAAGCAAAAGAACATGTTAACCGCTATATGTCATTACTTGCGATGTTTATGGGGCAAATTGTCACTGTTTTTGACCCCGATTTAGTGGTGATTGGCGGAGGATTATCGCAGTTTGAAGAGATCTATAAACAACTACCAGGAGTGCTTCCACAATATCTTTATGGCATTGCGACATTACCTGCAATCGAAAAAGCACGTTATGGTGACTCTGGAGGCGCAAGAGGTGCCGCATTCCTCAACTTAATAGACTAATCTTACTTTTTTGCGCTTCATAACGGTTTTCATCCATGAAGCGCGAATTTATCACTTTAATCTTATTTATTTTCCCCATTTTGTACTTTAAACACGCTTATTATAGTTGAGAATGATTATCATCAACTTAGTTATTAATGGTAAAATCCTATCTCATTAATGGCTTACTATTATTGATAACACTTTAGGAATAACTTCATCAAATAAAACTGGATAAACAACCAGTACTATAAGAGACTTCAAAAAATTAAAAGTGCTTATAGACTAGTCTGATACTGCTATTAATTAAAAAATATATTATTAAGCTAAATTATTTTATGGTGATAAATTAAACAAACGTTACTTTTCGCGTAAGCTCAATAATGCATTAATAATAAAGAGAAAACTCTATGAGTTTGTTTTTCCATAACAGTTTGATGTTCCCGACAATTATCTTTAGTGGCTTACTAATCATTGTTTTATTTTATTGGTTATGTGCCGCTTTTGGCTTATTGGATATCGACGTATTTAATCTTGATACCGAATTTGATGCTGGTATTGATGCAGCTGGTTTTGCTGGCTGGTTAACCAAGCTTGGCTTAGCCGGAATCCCTGTCACCATTATTGTCACACTATTTACTCTTTTTGGTTGGATAATCAGTTATTTCAGCGTACATGTCTTCATTCGCTTCATTGATACTGATTTATTACGCTATCTCGTCAGCTTCGCCGTTTTTGCGATCACCCTATTTATCTCTCTTCATTTAACCGCTTTGTGCTTAAAACCTGTGCGCAAAAAATTGGTGAGTCTCAATAAACCCAAAACAGTACAACAGCTTATTGGTAAATACGCTACTGTACGTTCGGGAACAGTAAGTGAACAAAATGGTGAGGCGCTATTAGAAGATGGTGGAGCTGGGTTAATTTTACAAATACGCGCCCCATCCTCCGAACAGTTAAAACGCGGTGATCATGTTGTCATCATTAGCTATGACGCAGCATCGCACAGTTATCAAGTTGTCAGTGAAAATGAATTTCGCCACGGATAACTTCTCTTTTTAAAAATAAATATCTTGCTTGCATAATCGAAATGACGTCATCGTCAGAACCAATGGAGAATCAATATGGACTTGGCTGCACTAATGCCCTTTTTAACAATTATCGGGGGGATCATCCTAGTTATTTTAGGGTTCTTTGGGTTATTCAAAGCCTTCTATATCAAAGTTCCACAAGGTACTGCTTTGATTGTCAATGACATGTCATCACAACCTAAAGTGCATTTTACAGGGGCATTAGTTTACCCTGTCATCTACAAAAAAGAATTCATGCGCATTTCATTGTTAACACTTGAAGTTGACCGTCGAGGTAAAGATGGCTTGATTTGCCACGATAACTTACGTGCTGATATCACAGTTGCTTTCTATTTGCGTGTAAACGAAACGACGGAAGATGTCCTAAAAGTTGCAAAAGCTATCGGTGTTGACCGTGCATCAGACCATCAAGCAGTCAGTGCTTTATTCAGCGCAAAATTCTCTGAAGCCTTAAAAACAGTAGGTAAGCAACTGGATTTAGCTACCTTATTTGAAAACCGACAAGATTTCCGTGATCGCATTGTTGATGTGATAGGAAAAGATCTTAACGGCTATGCTCTTGAAGATGTGGCGATTGATTACCTAGAACAAACACCAAAATCAGCGTTAGACCCAAACAATATCTTTGACTCCGAAGGTATTCGTAAAATTACTGAAATCACTGCGATTCACAATATTGAAACTAACCAAAAAGAACGTGACCAAGAACTGGCTATTCAAAAGAAAAATGTTGAAACTCGCGAAGCAAGTTTGGCCCTAGAGCGCCAACAAGCCGATGCCGAAGCGCGTCAAAAACGTGAAATTGATAATATTCGTGCGCGTGAACAAGCTGAAACTTTACGTGTTCAAGAAGAAGAACGTCTAAAATCAGAACAAGCTCGTATCCAAACTCAGCAAGAAATTGAAATTCGTGAAGAAAACCGCATGCGCGAAGTTGAAGTCGCCCAACAAAACCGTACTCGTGCAGTCGCCATCGAAGAAGAACGAGTGAGCCGCGCACGTGAGCTCGAAATTGTTGCCCGTGAAAGAGAAGTTGAATTACAGCGTATAGAAAAAGAAAAAGCTCTCGAAGAAGAACGTAAAAATATCTCCAATGTTATACGTGAACGTGTAGCCGTTGAAAAAACCGTGGCACAAGAAGAAGAACGAATCAAAGAAGTTCGTGAAATATCTGAAGCTGAACGCATGCGCCAAGTCACCGTGATTAACGCACAAGCAGAAGCCGAAGAATCATTAGTTCGCCAAGTGAAAAAAGCCGAAGCGGATGAGGCCAGCGCTAAGCACCGTGCAGAAGAAATAAGCACCATGGCACAAGCAGAGTTAGAAGCATCGGCAAAACAAGCCGAAGCCAAAAAACGCTTAGCTGAAGGAGTAGAAGCCGAACACGCGGCATTAGGTTTAGCAGAAGCTCGAGTTCGCCAAGCAACCGCAGAGGCAGAAGAAAAAGAAGGGCTTGTTCTTGCCAATATTACGGCTGAGAAACTGTTAGCAGAAGCTCGTGGGCTGAAAGAAAAAGGCTTAACGGAAGCTCAAGTAATGGAAGCCAAAGCCAAAGCAGAACAACAACAAGGGTTTGCTGAAGCAAAAATCCTTGAAGAGAAATTAGCCGCCCAAGCTCGCGGTGAAGAACAACAAGCAAATGCCAAAGAAAAACTAGGCTTGGCTGATGCGAAAGTACTGGAAGAAAAACTGGCAGCACAAGCTCGAGGGGAAGGCCAATTAGGTTCGGCACAAGCAGAGGTTATCCGCCAACGCCTGAAAGCTGAAGCCGATGGTTTAACTGACAAATTTAAATCAATGGATCACCTCAGTGATACCGCTCGTTCTCACGAAGAGTTCCGCATGCGCCTTGAGAAAGAGTTCGAACAAGCCATGGCCTCTATCGACGCTAATAAAGAAATTGCCCGAGAGCAAGCTGATGTATTGGCTGCAGCACTTAGCAAAACTAATATTGAAATTGTGGGCGGCGATGGCAGCTTCTTCAATACTTTCTCTAAAGCACTAAGCCTCGGCAAAGCCGTTGATGGTTTTATGGGTAAAAGTAGTTTTGCAAAAGAAAATGTAGAAAAACTCATTAATCGTAGCAAAGAAGACAAAAAAGTTGATATTGCCGCATTATTGAAAAACCCTGAAGTTCAAGATCTTATAAACGGTTTTATGGCAGCTAAAGGGGCTAATCAGCCAGCAAAAACTGTCATATCAAAACCGATTCCACCAACGGATGACCAACTGTAAACCTTTGGTACATTGGGGTAGTGAACCTACCCCTCATTGTTTTCCATTTTTATTGTCTTAGTTAAGGGAATTCGCTGCGCAATGTCAGATATTCAGGATACGGATCGCGAACAAGAAATACTCGATAGTGCCGTTGCAGAAGGTGGTGCTTATGAAATATTACGCAAACGCCTGACCGACCAAGGGCAACAACTTCATCAAAAAGCTGCACAACTCAATGAAATGCGGTTAGATGAATTCGGCCAAAGCCAAATGGATATTATTGGTCGCATTCGCATTCGTACTGAAAATAATTGCCAAGCAAGGGATATTGTCCGCGTAGGTAAATGGCTTTTATTTGGCTATAATGTCTTCCTCGGCCTGAAAAAAGAGACACACCTCGAAGATGTGTTTTCACTATATCGGTTAATTGAAAACGACGATGAATTTGATGTTGAAGCTGTCCCTTATGAAGGTACCTTCTTAAGCGATAATCGCTTTGTTCAAGATTTCACTGAACTCTATACCTACTATAAGAACACACAGTTACTGCAACTTGTTGAACGGGACGGCAAACTTCTTGTTAGTTTTCAAATTGGCGATCGCATCACGGACGTGCGAGTTTTTCGCTGGTCAATCTCCAGTGACAAACGCAAAATTGAGTATATTGATAACCGGGGTGAACGCGATATAGCCCTCCCACC
Organism: Providencia sp. PROV_01; assembly: GCF_053098325.1. NCBI lineage: Bacteria > Pseudomonadati > Pseudomonadota > Gammaproteobacteria > Enterobacterales > Morganellaceae > Providencia > Providencia sp. PROV_01. The sequence goes on from NZ_JBRFKD010000002.1 coordinate 410,995, forward strand.
AGCCTATGACTTTGAATGGCAAAAAACCACACGAGAAGACACAGTTAACGGTCGATACCCTCACATCAATATTCTTGACACTGTATTCATTGAAACTATCGACGGTGATCTAACCATAAAGTGTGAAAATAATACTGAAGATGGTTTAGGGATTTACCGAGAAGCGGTTCTTGATAAAAACCAATCACTAGACGACGCGCAAATTGAATATGCACAAACCGGCAGTTTAATTATCCTAAAAGTATTACCTTATCGGGAAGAAACTTGGCGTTACTTAGTTTACAACACGCTATCTCAATCAGTACAACGCATTGATGCCATCGGGCAAGCTTGTGTCCAGTTACCAGAAGACCACGGCATTATTTTTCCTGGCGGCTATTACTTACAAAATGGTGACTATAAAACGTTTGAGCAACCTATGGATGGAATGCGTTTTCGCCGTTTGCGCCGCTCTCCGAATGGGGAAGATGTTCTATATGTTTTTTATTCACCAAATCAAGGGCGCATAGCTCTATTCAATTATAATTTAATTGAACGAACACTTTCAATTCCACTCATTGGCCATGGTTACGCCATGCTTGAAGATGGAAAAATGGTACTATTTGAAGGTGAAGGGGAAGAAGCGACTCGCGTTCACTCTATGCAAGTTTGGCAAACCCCGTTTTACTCAGAAGAATTTGCCGATCAACAGCCGACTCGTAGCGGTTTTTTAGGACGTATAGGCAATGCAGACTTAGTTCGTGGTATTTCTGAAATATTACATGTTTCCAAAGAAATAGAAGGCAGCCAAATTTCTATCGCTCGCTACGAACAACTCAGCCAACAAGCAAAAAATTTACTGGATATTTATTACTGGTTTGGTGATGAGCAATGCCTTGGTATTGGCAAATTACTCAAAGAAATCACCCAAACCAGTGAACTGGTTCTTGATGAATATGAAAAGGTCGAAAGCATACGGCAGCAGTCTGCCAAATCAATGAATGAGGCCATTAGCCGCCAAAAATCACTGATTTCACTTACGTTGCCTGAAAGCTGGGCCGATATTCAACAATTTGTTGATGGCTTAAATGCCCTAAGTGCTCAACGCGGGCACTTGATTTCACTACGTGAATTTCGCTATATGGATTTAAAAAAGCTTAGCGAAATGGAAGCTGAAATAGAGAAAAATCAACAATATGTTTCACAAGAAACCGCTATTTTCCTTGCTAGTGATAAAGCTTTACATCCCTTTAAAACACAGTTATCTGTTTTCGAAGAACAAATAGAAAAAGCCCAAAATAGTGCCCAGCTAGACATTCCCATGAAAGATATGGAAAAAATGTCTTCTGACTTAGATATGCTTTCAAACCTAATGGCTTCACTGAGTTTCAATGATGTCACACAACAAACTCACATTATTGATGCTATTTCGCAAATCTATGCTCAACTAAACCAATCCCGAGCCCGCTTACAACAAAAACGAAAATCACAAAGCAGTGTGGAGACTGTCGCACAATTTGGTGCACAATTCCGGCTGTTTAGCCAAGGCATTACCAATGCACTGTCTCTTGCCACTGACCCTGAACGTTGTGATGATCAGCTATCAAGATTACTCGTTCAGTTAGAGGAGCTCGAAAGCCAATTTAGCAGTCATGATGAATTTCTTGATGATATCTTGGCTAAGCGGGAAGAATTACTCGAAACCTTTGAATCTCATAAACAAGTTCTTATTGATGATCGCCAACAACGTGCACAAAATTTAGTCACAGCAGCCGATCGTCTACTAGATAGCCTGCAACGACGAACAACTCGTTTACAGTCTCAAGACGAACTCAATGCCTTCTTTGCTTCCGACCCTCTCGCAATTAAAACGCGTGAAATAATTGAAAAATTAAGGGAAATTAACGATAACGTTAAAGCTGATGATATTGATGCACGACTCAAATCCTCTCGGGACCAAGCTATTCGAGTTTTACGCGATAAAACAGATATTTTTGAAGATGGTGGGAATGTCATTAAACTCGGACGTCACCGGTTCAGTGTCAATACCCAAGAGCTGGACCTCACCATTTTACCGAAAAATGAACAACTATGGCTTTATCTCACAGGGACAGATTTCCAAGAACCAATAGAAAATGAACGACTATCACAGCTCAAACCCTATTGGAGCGCCTCATTAGAATCTGAATCTGATACAGTTTACCGCGCTGAATACCTTGCTTATTCAATTATCTATGCTGCAACAAAACGCCAAGAAGGGCTAGATTTTGACATACTAAAAAACGCGTTAGCATCAACGGAAAAACTTGAAAAGATTGTCCGTGATTTTGCAAATCCACGCTATAAAGAAGGTTATGAAAAAGGTATTCATGACCACGATGCCGTTGCTTTACTGAAAAAACTAATACCAATCGGTGAAGGTGCAGATTTATTACGGTATAGCCCAACAGCTCGTGCTATCGCAGCGATTTATTGGCGGCAAGTTCAAAACGACGATTTTCCTGCACTATGGCCTGAACGAGCAAGAACAGCCATGAATATTCACCAGTTATTCCATAATGACAATGCATTACTTGACCTACAAGCCGAAATTGAAGCTGGAATTAGCTTGTTTTTACAAGATAACCCCATTCAATGTCAAACCTATGAGCAAACTCAAGCTGCTGAATACCTTAGCTTTGCACTAGCAAGAACCCCGATAGAACTCGTCTATAGCAAATACGCGAGGGAGTTAGTTTTAGCACTCCAAAGCCGCTTAGAAGAAGCTCATATGTGGGTTGATTTTAATCGCTCACAACAAAATTTAGGGACTCGTTACGCCCAGCGCTGGTCATTAGTTCAAAACTGGTTACAAGGGCTGTGCTCGACCCCTGAATTTGCACATCTTGTTCCATACATACCGGGTGCTATTGCCATTATTATCTTAGATAAAGTAGCTTCAGCACGCTTTAGTGAAGTTGATCTTTACTTTAAAGTTAACGGGTTACTTGGTGAACACCCGACTATTGAAAACCAAACTCTATCATTGAGCTTAGATAACTACTTCAGTCGGATGCGCGGACAACGGAAACGTTTTATTCCTGAATTTCGTCAATATCAATCCCTGCGCCAACAGATTGTTACTGAAGAGCGTAGCCGTTTAAAACTGCATGAATATAAAGCAAAACCATTAAGTTCTTTTGTGCGTAACAAGCTGATAAACGATGTCTATTTACCTATCATTGGCGATAATATGGCAAAACAAATTGGCGCTTTAGGGGAAGGTAAACGCACAGATCTCATGGGGCTGCTATTAATGATTTCACCTCCCGGATACGGTAAAACCACCTTAATGGAATATGCCGCTGATCGTTTAGGGCTCATTTTTATGAAGGTCAATGGTCCTGCACTTGGCCATGATGTACTCTCTCTTGACCCTGAACAAGCACCTAATGCAACAGCAAGACAAGAGTTAGAAAAACTCAATCTAGCCTTAGAAATGGGTAATAATGTCATGTTATACATCGATGATATTCAGCACACCCACCCTGAGTTTTTGCAAAAATTTATATCCTTATGTGATGGAACAAGGCGAATTGAAGGCGTTTGGAAAGGCAAAACCAAAACGTATGACATGCGGGGTAAAAAATTCTGCGTCGTGATGGCGGGTAACCCCTATACCGAGTCAGGGGAAGTTTTCCGAATTCCTGACATGCTTGCAAACCGCGCCGATATTTATAACCTTGGTGAAGTATTAGGCGGTATGGATGAAGCATTTGCTCTGAGCTATATCGAAAACAGCCTGACATCAAACCCAGTATTAGCCCCTCTTGCATTACGAGACCTGAACGACCTGTACTTATTTGTCGATAAATCAATGGGGAAATCTGTCTCTACCAACACTTTAAGTTACCCATATTCTGACGCAGAAATTAATGAAATTACTTCGGTAATCAGTAAATTAATCAAACTACGGAATGTTGTATTGAAAGTAAATCAACACTATATCGCCAGTGCTGCGCAATCCGATAAATACCGAACAGAACCTGCATTTCGCTTGCAAGGTAGCTACCGTAATATGAATAAACTCAGCGAAAAAGTCTCTTCTGTTATGAATGATGATGAACTGGAAAGGGTACTGGATGACCATTACCTTGGAGAAGCACAACTTTTAACGACTGGCGCAGAAGAAAACTTATTAAAACTTGCAGAGTTACGTGGCACGTTAACAGAAAAAGACGCAGCACGTTGGCAACAAATTAAGAAAGACTTTATGCGTAATAAGGCTCTTGGCGGTGATAATGCAGATATTGGTGATCGCGTTGTGGGGCAATTGGCCTCATTAGTCGAAAGTGTTCAAGCGCTTGGTAACCCCTAATGAACTATTTACAAGGGCATCCTCGCATTAAACTATTAGTCTGTATTGTTGCAATTTTTATTATTGCTCAACTAATTAACAGTTTAACCGCGGGGGGACTCATTCAATTTGGTCTCATTCCTCGCACTGAATGGGGGTTATTAGGTATCTTCTTTGCCCCATTTATCCATGGCAGTTGGCAGCATTTAATCAGTAACTTACCCCCATTTATCATCTTAAGTGCGCTATTACTGCATCGCACCATAAAAGCTTACGTATTGGCATCACTGTTTATCATCGTTGCTGGGGGTTTAGCTGTTTGGTTATTTGGCCGAAATGCAGTTCATATTGGTGCCAGTGGCTGGGTTTTTGGGTTATGGGGCTTACTCATCGCCCAAGGTTTTTTCCGTCGAAACTGGGTTGATATAGCTATCGCGTTATTAGTGCTATTCTATTTTGGCACAATGGCCAGCGGCTTGTTACCTACTCACTTATACATCTCAACAGAGTCACATATAGCCGGGGCTATTGCTGGAGTTATCTATGCATGGCTAAGTCATCATTACCATAAAAAAAACAGCAATCACTCACCTTAAAATAGTATCCAATACAGTTATGACACATTTTTTGTAATTTATTTAAATTTATGTATCCTTTTCTTTGATCGTGATTCACATATTAACAATTAACCATAAATTAACCATTTATTAACAACATAATAATGCTAGTCTCAAAAAAATAATAACAACATGAGACTCAATAAATGAAAAAACACCTCATCTCTACCGCTATTGTTTTAAGTTTAAGTTCACTACCACTCTCATCATTTTCTCAGTCAATTCAAATTAAAATTGAACGAGATAACTATGGTGTTCCTCACATCTATGCGAATGATACTTATAGCCTTTTCTATGGATATGGCTATGCTGTGGCACAAGACCGATTATTCCAAATGGAAATGGCTAAACGCAGTACCCAAGGAACAGTTTCCGAAGTATTAGGTAAAGATTACATTTCTTTTGATAAAGAAATCAGAAATAACTATTGGCCTGATTCCATCCACCAACAAATCACACAACTGTCCCCTCAAGAACAAGATATTTTGCAGGGTTATGCGGATGGCATGAATGCATGGATTAAACAAATCAATGCTAAACCAGATGACTTAATGCCTAAACAGTTCATTGATTATGGTTTTTTACCATCCCAATGGACGAGTTTTGATGTTGCGATGATCATGGTCGGTACAATGGCAAACCGCTTTTCAGATATGAATAGTGAAATTGATAATCTAGCATTACTCACTGCGCTTAAAGATAAGTATGGTGAACAAATGGGAGTGGCGTTTTTTAACCAAATTAATTGGCTTAATAACCCCAACGCACCGACAACAATCTCATCAGAAGAATTCACCTATTCAAATTCACAAAAAACAAAAAATATAGCGCAATTGAATCAAATTAGTGATTACCGACTTACTGCTCCCATGTTTGAACGCACGGCAAAAGATGCAACAGGAAAATTAATAGCGCTTTCTTCCCAGGAAAATAATGCGTTAATCGCTAAACAATATGAACAAAGCGGTGCTAATGGCCTCGCAGGGTACCCAACCACCAGTAATGTTTGGCTTGTTGGAAAAACAAAAGCGTCTGGTGCAAAAGCCATTTTACTTAATGGCCCACAGTTTGGTTGGTTTAACCCTGCCTATACATACGGTATAGGGTTACATGGAGCCGGGTTTAATATTGTTGGAAATACACCGTTTGCTTATCCCGCTATTTTATTCGGTCATAATGGGCAAATTTCTTGGGGCTCTACAGCGGGTTTTGGTGACGGCGTTGATATTTTTGCAGAACAAATTTCACCTGAAGATCCAAATAGCTACTTCCACCAAGGGCAGTGGAAACAAATGCTATCGCGCCAAGAGACATTATATGTGAAAGGTGAAAAACCCATTACTTTTAAAGTATACCGCACTGTGCATGGTAATGTGGTCAAGCGTGATAATACCACTCACACCGCATACAGCAAAGCTCGCGCATGGGATGGCAAAGAGCTTACATCCTTAATGGCTTGGGTAAAACAAGGACAGGCGCAAAACTGGCAGCAATGGCTAGACCAAGCACAAAACCAAGCACTGACGATTAATTGGTATTATGCGGATAAAGACGGAAATATTGGTTATGTACATACCGGGCACTACCCTGAACGCCAAACTAACCATGACCCCCGTTTACCCGTATCAGGTACGGGAGAATGGGACTGGAAAGGGATGCAACCCTTTGCAAATAATCCTAAAGTTTATAATCCCAAATCCGGTTACATCGCTAACTGGAATAACTCCCCAGCTAAAAATTACCCCGCTAGCGACTTATTTGCCTTCTTATGGGGAAGTACAGATAGAGTGACAGAAATCGATAACCGCATTGAAGCCTATGATAAATTAACAGCTGATGATATGTGGACGATTTTACAGCAAACTAGCCGTGTCGACCTCAATCATCGCTTATTTACCCCATTTTTAGCTCAAGCGACACAAGGTTTTCCGTCAAATGACAATACCGTCAAATTAGTCTCCTTGCTCCAACAGTGGGATGGTATAAACCAGTTATCAGGTGATGGAAAACACTATGTTCATCCAGGGTCTGCAATCCTCGATATTTGGTTAAAAGAAATGCTTAAAGCCACTCTAGGCCAAACGATCCCCGCACCATTTGATAAATGGTATCTAGCAAGTGGTTATGAAACGACACAAGAAGGCCCTACAGGGTCTTTAAATATCAGTACAGGCGCAAAATTACTGTATGAATCTCTCTTAGAAGATAAATCGCCAATACCCCAGCCTATCGATTTATTTTCAGGACAATCGCGGAATGATGTAATTAGAAAAGCACTGAATGCGACCTACCAAAAAATGAGAAAAAAATACGGTGATAACCCAGCTAATTGGCAAACACCCGCCACAGCATTAACCTTCCGTGAAAATAATTTCTTTGGTGTGCCACAAGCCTTACCTCAAGAAAATTTCCATCAAAATGAATACCATAATCGGGGAACTGAAAACGACCTAATTGTGTTTACCGAAAAAGGGGTGAGTGCATGGGACATTGTTGCTCCAGGGCAAAGTGGCTTTATTTCCCCACAAGGAAAACCTTCACCTCACTACCAAGACCAACTCTCTTTATACCAGCAGTTTGGTAAGAAACCGTTATGGCTTGATAACGAAGAGCTAGCACCACATATAGAGTCAACTGAAACATTGATGATTGAGAGATAATACTATTACTAAACTAAATACCAAGGTATCTTGGTATTTAGTTATTAACCTTTACACGATAGACACAACGCCCTGCGCCATTTAATAAGTACTGTTCACGCTCAATGCTAGCGTCATCACCCACAATATCACTGAACAACGCCAATTCCGAACGACAAAAATTTTGGCAAGCAGTGGCTGCGGCACAAATTGGACAATGGTTTTCGATAAACAACCAACTGTCATCATCTTGTTCAACCTTCGCCATATACCCTTCTTCGCTACGCACTTCAGCCAACGCCTCAAGCCGCTCAGCTAACGGTAAATTTTTACAACGCGCAAAATATTTTTCTCGGCTTTCCGCTTCCCTTTGGATAATCAGCTTCTCTAGTCCTTCATCACCAAAAATAGTACGAACAGAATCAATCAATTGAAGAGCAAGTTGCGCGTGAGTATCCGGAAAACGTTGATGCCCTAACTCTGTTAATACCCAATTTTGCCGAGGGCGCCCAGCCCCTGTTTGCGATAAGCACTGCTCCCCCTCAACTAACCCCAACGAAGTCAGTTTTTGAATGTGTTGCCTTGCTGCTTCCCCTGTCATATTTAAATCATTTGCGATCACTGCGGTAGAAATAGGCCCTTTTGTTTTGATACAAAAAAGAACCTTATCCACGGCCTGTGTTAGATTTAGATTATCAAAGTAATTACTTGCATTAATCATTATGCGACTCTATTATCCAAGCTGTTACTTGGATAATACCTCTTTTTCCACCATTCCGTCTAGCGGGTCTCTCTATGAGCAATGAAACATCAACCGTACCTCAAGCCAAGTGGGCTGATTTACTCAGTGGCGCCAACGCATTACTCACTATTGCCTTAACTGGCGGTGTGGCACTACATGCTATCAATATTTATATCGTAACAACCATATTGCCCAGTGTCGTTAACGATATTGGCGGCCTTGAATATTACGCATGGAATACCACTTTATTTGTGGCAACATCTATTGTCGGCTCTGCCCTTTCTAGTAAAGTATTAGACAGTTTTGGGCCTAAATTTTCTTATTTATTCGCGCTTATTCTATTTTCTTTAGGGTCTATTTGGTGCGCAGCTTCCCCATCAATGTTGGTATTACTAGGCGGGAGGGCATTACAAGGACTTGGTGGCGGTATTTTATTTGCTCTTAGCTATGCATTAATTCGCATTGTTTTTACTGAAAACTTATGGTCTCGAGCCATGGGTGTTGTTTCAGGTATGTGGGGAATAGCAACACTCTGTGGCCCTGCAATTGGTGGTATTTTTGCTGAAAGTGGCCACTGGCGTTGGGCGTTTTGGGCTTTACTTCCTGTCGCGGTTTTTCTAGCGCTCATTGTCATCAATCAACTCCCTAAAAAACAAACTCAAGCACCAAAACCCAGTAAAATTCCATTCTTAGCGATTTCTCTGTTAGTGATATCCGTTCTTGCTATCTCAATTGGAAGTTTGTCCGATAGTTTATTCATGAACCTTATTGGTTTGTTAATTGGCCTAGCCATACTGCTGACAATTGCCTTATTCGATGGTAAAAATGACAAACGTTTATTACCAACAGGAGCCTATTCACTCAAGAATCCCCTTGGCGTCATATTTTTAACCATGTGTTTGTTAGTTGGTGGCATGACAACCGAAATTTATGTCCCTTATTTCTTACAAACCATCCATTTGTTTTCTCCGCTCACAGCCGGTTATTTAACTGCAATAATGGCAGCGGGTTGGACCATTGGGGCACTCTTTAGCGCCAATAGAACAGGGGCTATTGTTATCCGAATTATTCGAACAGGCCCGGTCATCATATTTATTTCTTTAATTGTACTTGCTGTTCTAACGCATAATCAACAGCTTATCGAATCATGGCCATTATTCATTATTTATCTCATCGCCATGGCTGGGGTTGGTCTAGGAATTGGCGTGTGTTGGCCTCATCTCGTACTACGTGTTTTTAAGAATGCGCCAGAGGGTGAGGAAAATCTCGCATCATCTTCAATTATTACCATTCAATTGTATGCAACCGCGCTATCTGCCGCCTTAGTAGGAGTCGTCGTCAATAATAGCGGGTTAATTAGCCCTGGAGGGATCGCGGGAGCACAGCAAGCTTCAATCTGGTTATTTGCTCTATTTGCAATTAGCCCATTACTCGCAACCGTATTAATCCGCAAAATAAGATAAAAAGAGTACAAGGGAGCAAAAGCTCCCTTCAGACTGCTGACAAACATATTATGTTTAGCAGCAAGTCTAATCGGTTTTGAAAATAAACTAGGAAAATCAATTTATTGATTTTCGGCTGATAACACAAAGTGGGAAAAACCACGCTTTTATCCCGCTTTGTCAACAACCTCAAGGGAGCAAAAGCTCCCTTGAGGTCAAATCACCTAGTTTAGTTCGTTAATGCCTTTTTAGAGCGTAAAAAATAAGGCAGAACAATAATACTGATCAGCAAGACAAAAATAGTTGCCACCATCACCCCTAAGAAAGCATGATCAAAGGCAATATTGGCCTGATTTATCAACGCAGATGCATTATTTGCTGGTAGTGACTCAGAAACTAATAAGGCCTCATCAATACTATCATAAACTTTATCACTGACTGTTAAGCCTTCAGGTAATGAGAGTTTCAAAGTATAAATTGCACTCATTAGTCCCCCCATAAAGGTTACACCTAAGACACTACCAATTTCATAAGCAATTTCTTCAATTGAAGCTGCCATACCTGCTTTTTCATCAGGGGCATTTAACATCACTGTCGTTGACGCCGTCGTGAATATCGCACCCAGGCCAAAACCAATAAGAAAGAGGAATGAAAGTAACAGAATACCTGTCGAGGTTTGGTACACCATCGTTAAACCAACGACACCAATTAACGTACAAGTAAACCCGAAAACAGTGAGTTTTATCTCACCAAATTTATGAAGGTACATACCTGCCAATGGTGCAGCTATCACTGAAGCCAATGGAATTGGAATGATATATAAAGCCGCTTCAAATGGCGTATAACCCAAAACCAGCTGTAAACGTTGGCTTAGTAATAATTGAACACCAACGATAACCACGATAGATAACACAGCCATTATCAGCCCTGCATTGAATTTAGGATGCTTTAATAGCGTAAAATCAATCATTGGGGATATTGATTTAACTTGTCGATTTCTAAATACCACCAAAAAGAAAACACCAATAACGCCTGAAGCCCATACCGCAGGCCAGTCTGTATAAGGTTTTCCGAGCTCCTTCAACGCATAAATAACGCCAATTAAGCCAATTAAGACTAAAATAGAACCGAAAATGTCGATTTTTTTGTCGCTGTTACCACCACACTTAGGGATCAAGTAACACGCAAACGGAATAACCAATAAAACGACTGGAACATTAATTAAAAAAACAGAGCCCCACCAAAAGTGGTTAAGTAAGATACCGCCGATCAAAGGGCCAATTGCCGCACCACCAGATGCAACCGCAGACCATATTCCAATAGCTAATGCCCTTTCTTTTGGGTCTAAAAAAACATGCCTGACAATAGCAAGGGTGGTAGGCATACTTACCGCTGCACCAACAGCTAAAAAGCCACGAGACAAAATCAAACTTGTTGCTGTTGGTGAAAAAGCAGCACACAACGAGGCTAAACCAAATAACGGTAGCCCCAATAAAAACATTTGCTTGTGACCGACTTTATCACTTAGCATCCCTGCAGCAGGTAATAACCCAGCGACCACCAGTGGGTAAGCATTCATTATCCACAGTTTTTCAGATGACGTAGCGCCTAAATCATGGGTTAATTTAGGTAACGCGGTATACAGTACAGTGACATCAATAACGATAAGAAACAGTACACTTGAAACTAATAGAAGCACTATCCAGCGCTTATAATCGGTTAACATAAAATTCTCTCAATGAGTTTATTTGATCATGATTTTTGTGCTGATCGTGCTACAATATAAATCCATACGTACGTATTGTAAAGAGGTTTTTCTAAATGGGACGTCAACGAACAATCGATAGAGAAAAATTACTTGATGCCGCTGAAGATATTGTTCTACAACAAGGTGCTACCGCTCTCACTATCGATGCAGTTGCCAAAGCGATGGGGATCTCCAAAGGCGGTGTTCAGTACTGTTTTGGCAATAAAGATGCCTTAATTGATGCGATGTTTGAGCGTTGGGGTCAGTCTTATGATGAAGTTTTTAATCAAGTGACTCTGCAAGATAACTCTCCTGAAGGGCAAATTTTTGCTCATATGCAAGCTACCCACCAGCACGATAAAGTCGCCATGGCAAAAGGAGCCGCCTTAATGGCATCCTTATTACAAACCCCTGAATACCTGGAAAGTACACGTACTTGGTATCGTGAACGCCTTGCGAGACTTGATACTTCAACAGAAAAAGGCAAACAAGCAAGAATTGTTTTTCTAGCAACTGAAGGCGCTTTTATGCTGCGCTATATGGGGTTCATGGAAATTAATGATAATGAATGGCAATCTATATTTAGTGATTTGGAAAATTTATTAAAGGGTTAGCCTTAGTCTCTTTTTTTGATATAGATAATGACTCCACTCCAATAAAATAATTATAAACCAAATGGAGATCATTAAAAATGAACATAGATAGATTAAAATATTTTATAGAAATAAATAATAACAATAGTATTATTAATAATAAAAAATCATTCAGCTACAATATAAAAGAAAAACCCATCAACACTAACTGTGTCTCTTTATTAAAGATGAAATTTGAAAAGATAGATACAAACACAAAAAATTTAAAAAATACACACACAAATAAAGCACAAAACCTCATAAAAAAAGAATCATTAGAATACGATATTAGCGCATTTAAAAATGATTTAATGAAAAAAAACCTTTATTTTATTTATAGTTCACCAAACTCAAAAAAAATAGAGTTAATACACAATCATAATGAAAACAAAATAAATAGTGAAAATGCAATTTTTATCAATATGTTTGATTTATTAAAAAATGAACCGGATGGTTCCATATATAAAATAAATAATTATATCATCAAAATAACCAATAAAAACAAAAAACTAACAATAAATGATAATCGATTTACTCACAACATCACTTTAAAAAATGGGAAAGACATATTAATAGAAAGATATAATAAAAAAAGTAAATTTTCATTTTAATAAAGAATAACCCGGCAAAAACAGATTGTCGGGTTATTCTTACCATCAGTATATTACGGATTTATTTCCCAATACATTTATATATTTAATTTAAATAACAAACACTAAAAATAATAATTAAGGTGGATTTAAGAAGAAATAATAATACTTAATTTTATCATTCTTGGTGCTGATATTATTTTAAAATTATCTAGTATGAAAAATGTGTTTTACTTTCCTATGCAGCAAGATTAGGTGATTGAATCATTAAGACATAAAATCAGTTTTAATGATTCAAGAAAATCCCCTTATCATCGTCAGTTATAATTTGTTTTAACGATTTATGAATACCGCCATCATCTGTTTGCAAGATAAATACAAATAAAACCTGACAAAGTACCGATTGAGGGCAATGACGAGGCCGATATTTTGAATAGGGAGACCATCCATTAGCTAGATACCTTTCATGAATTCGCTTCATTGCATCAACAACAGAGTTCGCAGCTTGCCCTTTGTTTATTTTAGTCGATTTTTTTTGGTGATACACAAAAGCATCAGTAACCGTTTTAGATATAATATAGAAAACTTGCCCAACAGATAAGTTTTCTAATAAATAGGTGATGTTTTTTGTTGTTTTTTCACCAATCAGAAAAGATGTAAAATTATATTCATCCATTTCATAATTTAAATAAAAAAAACACTCAAATAGATTGTTTTTCTTGCATAACTCAATTAGTGATTTTTTATTTTCTTGTAAGTAATAGATATTGGCTAATTTTAGCTCTAGTAGATCAATAATCGTAGATAAACTATTAGTTTCTTTAAAAATAACTTCCCAGCACATAAATATATTATTAAAATAAATATAATCTTCACTAACACTTATATACTTTAAATTAGTAACTGAACTTACTGCAATCACACCTGCAGTATAAAGCTGTTCTATGATTAACAGGTCAAACTTATAATTCGGTGTTAATTTTTTATACCTTTGATTATCCAGGCTATCTAAATACATTAGATTTTCATCAGCACAACACCGTATAAGTGCAAGTAAAAAAACACTATTTTCAAAAGAAAGATCATTGATACTTAAAGCATTTTCTTTTTTAAAAAAGAATAGATTATCAATATATTCAATTTTTTCTTGCCTTTCTTTTTCATTCTCTATACGAATACAATCAACACAAATATGTTCAAAATTACTTAATTGTGAAAAATGGCTTCTATCTCGTAAAAATTCTATTTCACCACATGACACACATTTTAATTTTAAAAAATAAGCTTTGCAGCTTTTAGCCACAATAGCTTTTATTTCTTTAGATTTTAATTGTGTTTTTTCTTCTATCTTAATCATTGAATATGAAAATCGGCCATTTTCTTCAAGCTGCCAATATAGTTGGCATACAAATTCATATTCCTTATCAATAATATCAATAAATATAATTTCCATATGTTTATTTCCTTGTTTTTTATTATGTTATATTAAAAAAAACAAAAAATAGAAATTATATTTTGACAAAAAAATAAAAAGGCTCATTACGGTTAAATAATGAGCCCTGTGGGCGGACAAAATAGTTGGGAACTGGGAGGGGTGGAAATGGAGTTTTTAAGGATTATTTAGGGAAGAGTGACAAAATAGATGGGAACTGGGTGTAGCGTCGTAAGCTAATACGAAAATTAAAAATGACAAAATAGTTTGGAACTAGATTTCACTTATCTGGTTAACTAATCTAGCTAACCTGCCGCTCAGCTTAGTACGATCCTATATCCAACTGATCATAATCCTTTCATCAGTATCCCAAATTAAATCCCCCTCCTAGACTGCCTCACCAACACTTTACAGTGATCCCGTATTTCCGGACAGGTGATTGATTTTTTTCGCTTGTACAGGTGTTAAGCCACAGTTATCTTGATGTGGACATTATGCATTGTAATAGCCCATTAACATGCGCTAAGAGCATAAATTAATATACAGTAACAAGCATTACGAGGTGCTAATGTTTGGAAAGCAGCCTCTTCCAACTACAATAATAAGTTAACTATCCTCCACCCACAAATAATTACAAATGACCCCTTTCCGCTATAACTCCGATCTCACCAGCGGCTCGCTACAAACCCGAGAGTGTCGCATTATTACTGGCTTGTTACTCCAAGAGCTTGATGAAGCTGCCTGGGATAAAGCCATGTATAAGGAAAATGTGCTTCAGAAACGCACGCAATCTACGGTAAGACGTATTTCTTCAGCGCTTAGAAAACGCCTAGAACACCTAAGCTCTGACTTTTGGGCTTTTGCGTTTTTATGTTAGGCATTGTCTGGCAACTGGAGGAAGTGTAATGACCATGAATGGTCACTGTGATTGACAGTATCTTGCTTAAACTTATCTGAACAATGGTAGAACTGGCTCATATTTATCCCCTCTATGATTGTTTATCTTTTTCACCATAAAAAGTATCAGGGGCTACTCAGGGCTACATAAAGATATTTATCTACTTTTACTGATTGATAAGTAGCATCAGTCCATCCGCAGGACTGGTGGTGCCGGCAAAATGCTGACCCAACACATGCGTATAGATTTGCGTGGTCTTAACATCGTTATGCCCTAAGAGTTCTTGCACAGTGCGAATATCACGCCCCGCTTGTAATAGATGCGTAGCAAACGAGTGACGAAATGTATGACAAGTGACACGCTTGCTAACGATGCCTGCTTTTTGTACGGCTGCCTTCAATGCCTTTCGCGCAACGGAGTCATGCAGATGATGGCGGCATAATTTGCCGTTATACGGGTGGTTGCAGAGCGTGCTGGAGGGAAAGACAAACATCCACGCCGCTTGTCGATAAGCAGAAGGGTATTTGTGATCTAAAGCAAAAGGCAGCGATGGCCCTACGCCTTGTAAGTTGTCGTCTTGCTGAATAAGCCGCGCTTGCTCAATGAGTTATTTTATTGCTGGGATTAGGCGCGTGGGCAGTAGGCTGTTTCTGCTTTTCCCACCCTTACCGTCATGCACAGTGATGCAGCCATTATCAAAATCAAAATCTTTAACCCGCAAACGCAAGCATTCATTAATGCGCAAACCTGCACCATACAGCAGCGTAAAAATAACTTGGTTGCGAGTATCCATAACCTGCAAAATGCGTTGCACTTCATTTGCAGAGATAACAGAGGGTAGCCGTCTAGGCTTGCTTGCAGGGATATAATCAATATCGCCCAACGGCTGTTGTAAAAACCTGTTGTACAAAAAAGCTAGGGCATTTAAAGCGATTTTCTGCGTGTTTATGGCTACATGTCTGCTGTTTGCTAAGCTGGATAAAAACAGCCTGACCTCTTCACTGCCCATGGTCTGAGGATGACGTTTTTTGTGAAACAGAATAAAACGCTTAATCCAGTGCAGGTAAGTTTTTTCAGTTTTCAGCGCATAACCTTTTTGTCGCATATCCGTGCGTATAGAATTTAAAAATGGACTGTTAGACATAAAACGCTCCTTGTCTTGCAACTGTCTGCCTATACAGCCTATTCTAGCTGGGATTTAAAAAAGTGCCTGTTTTTTACGCCTAGAGATGCTTGTTTACCGGTAGAGTTTTAATTTAATGCTAAATAAATTAAAATGTTATGAGTTCTTTGGGTGAGATAATGTGCATCGTGCAAGCAGGATAGACGGCATGCACGATTTGTAATAACAGAGTGTCTTGTATTTTTAAAGAAAGTCTATTTAATACAAGTGATTATATTAATTAACGGTAAGCATCAGCGGGTGACAAAACGAGCATGCTTACTAATAAAATGTTA
>NZ_JBRFKD010000002.1:427606-466796 GCF_053098325.1 Providencia sp. PROV_01
CAAGTGGCAGCAACGGATTCGCAAACCTGTCACGCCTTTTGTACCAAAAGCCGCGCCAGGTTTGCGATCCGCTGTGCCAGGCGTTAGGCGTCATATGAAGATTTCGGTGATCCCTGAGCAGGTGGCGGAAACATTGGATGCTGAGAACCATTTCATTGTTCGTGAAGTGTTCGATGTGCACCTATCCGACCAAGGCTTTGAACTATCTACCAGAAGTGTGAGCCCCTACCGGAAGGATTACATCTCGGATGATGACTCTGATGAAGACTCTGCTTGCTATGGCGCATTCATCGACCAAGAGCTTGTCGGGAAGATTGAACTCAACTCAACATGGAACGATCTAGCCTCTATCGAACACATTGTTGTGTCGCACACGCACCGAGGCAAAGGAGTCGCGCACAGTCTCATCGAATTTGCGAAAAAGTGGGCACTAAGCAGACAGCTCCTTGGCATACGATTAGAGACACAAACGAACAATGTACCTGCCTGCAATTTGTACGCAAAATGTGGCTTTACTCTCGGCGGCATTGACCTGTTCACGTATAAAACTAGACCTCAAGTCTCGAACGAAACAGCGATGTACTGGTACTGGTTCTCGGGAGCACAGGATGACGCCTAACAATTCATTCAAGCCGACACCGCTTCGCGGCGCGGCTTAATTCAGGAGTTAGAGAGCTGGGGAAGACTATGCGCGATCTGTTGAAGGTGGTTCTAAGCCTCGTACTTGCGATGGCATCGGGGCAGGCACTTGCTGACCTGCCAATTGTTTTAGTGGATGAAGCTCGTCTTCCCTATGACTACTCCCCATCCAACTACGACATTTCTCCAAGCAACTACGACAACTCCATAAGCAATTACGACAATAGTCCATCAAATTACGACAACTCTGAGAGCAACTACGATAATAGTTCATCCAATTACGACAATAGTCGCAACGGAAATCGTAGGCTTATATATAGCGCAAATGGGTCTCGCACTTTCGCCGGCTACTACGTCATTGCCAACAATGGGACAACGAACTTCTTTTCCACATCTGGCAAAAGGATGTTCTACACCCCAAAAGGGGGGCGCGGCGTCTATGGCGGCAAAGATGGGAGCTTCTGCGGGGCATTGGTCGTCATAAATGGCCAATTTTCGCTTGCCCTGACAGATAACGGCCTGAAGATCATGTATCTAAGCAACTAGCCTGCTCTCTAATAAAATGTTAGGCCTCAACATCTAGTCGCAAGCTGAGGGGAACCACTAGTGTCATACGAACCTCCAAGAGACGGTTACACAAACGGGTACATTGTTGATGTCATGTATGACAATCGCCCAAGTAAGTATCCAGCTGTGTTCAGAACGTACGTCCGAATTCCAGACTATGTCGAACTAGATAACGCGGAGGAGCTGGCCGACGCAATCATTCGAGAGGTTGAGTTAAAGGAGGCATGGCTCACAAGGGTCTTGGGGAACTCAGCCGATCCTGACGCTTCTGTGGGCAAGTGGGACCGGCGCCTAGCGCAGTGCGGTGGTATTGATGAGATGTCAAGTGGGGTGCAGGCAACATACTTCAGTCCAAACGGTCAGCTGGTCGGCTTAGTGGCATACATTGATGCCGAATGGATGGATGAATAGCTCTGACGTTACGATTCAGGTGAGACAACCAGATGGGCATTGCGTACAAGCTCAGTTGCCACCGATGTGGCTACGAGTCTGATCTTCTTTACCTAGGCCAAGGTATGGCGATGCTTCCTGAGCAAATAGTCGGAACGTGCACATGCTGCGACAATCTAACGACGATTTCTATAAATGAAAGCTACGGAGTATGCTCACTTTGTGGGGCTAAGGATCGTGTGATATTTACAAGCTATCAGCATGAGGCAAGGCCAAGAAATCCCTGCTATCTAGAGAGAAGTTTCAAATATCAATGCCCAAGATGCCATGCCTTCAGTATGGAGCCTCCGGATCTACCGGAGATGCTTTGGGACTAATGCTCCGCTTTGCCTCGGGTATCCGTTCGACCTATGTTTAAGAGGAAACGCACGTGTCTGCCGCCAAAGCTCTTGCCTATGCACTTTGTGACAAGTTGGAAAGCAAAAAAGTTGATGAAGTCGTACGAAATCTTGTTTCTAGCGGCTGGAATATTAGGGAAGTGGCCTGGGAAGCTTCGTCCTTTGATCATGAAATGCCCTACTTTGACACGGGGCGGGACTTCGATATTGGATTTCCTGACACGCTGTCATCCAAGATTGAGTTTTTGACCGCGAATGGATCAATCGTCCAAGCACGTGCTCGCCTGCACTTCAAGCAGGCTCTAATTTTTGCCAAGGCGTCCAAACATGTCGCCGCGCTCAAGAACTCATTGGATTACTACTATGGATCGTCTGTAATCCCCCCTCAAAACCACGGAGGCTATTTGTAGAAAATTCCATTAATATGAACTCAAGGTGTTCCCTACGGACGAATCAGCGATGAAGGTGGTGTACCTGGCTATCCAGGCGGCGACCAAGAAATGGACGATGCCGATCCGCAACTGGAAGCCGGCCATGAACCGTTTTATGATCGAATTTGGTGACCGTTTAAATGGCCACCTTTAACTGACCGGCAAAAGCACTTACACAAAAGGGTTTACAGGCTCTTTCAGTCATTCCTTTAATGCGTAAATTGCTCTCTAACCACTCTCTCAGCCCACCCTTCCATATCCTCTCTCGATACTTGCAGCTCCCCCAACCCCTTTGGATGATTCACCCCTCTATGCCCGTCTTGTCCATATAATTGATCAAACAAACTATTTGGCCAATTCAATGAGCTCTTCACCACTCCACGCCGTATCTTTTCAAAATCATTCCGCCATGTTTCGCTATCAACGCCACTCAACACTTTGGTAGAAAGCATTTTCACCCCATCCGATGCATCCACCTCTAGCAATACAAATTCACTGCCATTACGTTGCACCCCAACGGCTTTAATCACTCTTGGTGAGCCATCTTTACACAGATGTAATCGGCTACGCCCAACTTTTGGCAAAACCAAGGTTTCTTCAAAAAGCACCCGACATGCAAATTTAGTTTTTAGAATTGAAAGTAGCTCATCAAAAGCAGCAAATCGATTAGCAAAAATAGAGTTGTAATTGGTTGCATCCTGCTTCCCACCCACATCTGCCGCTGCTAGGACACCACCTAAGTGTGGCTCATCAGTACTAACCAAATTACTATTTTCACTTGTTGTTGCTTCTTCTTTTTCTAAAATAGTTTGGCTACTTTTTCTTGCCCTGCGAGATTTTTCAATTCGACTAGGTCTACTAAAACTTATCCATGTCGGCTCAGCCTCTATGACTCGTGTGTCTGTGTCTATATTGGCTGTTTCCTCATCGTCCAACTGTAGATGCTCATCATCAACAACTGACTCTGTTGAAACCGCTATGTGCTGCGTACTACCATCACCTGCCTCCTTTTCCTGAAAAGAGGCATGGCTAATAGCTGTTGTGCTAGGAAGCATAGCGTTGATTTCTAAACCTACTATTTCCTCAACTAAATAATCCTTATCCTCGTTAGAAGAACGTCCTTTTACATGTAATTTCCAACCCTGCATGGGCGGAGGGTCAAAGCTAAAGCACCAGCTTTCAACGCCGTTCTTAATTTCTCTATTTTGTTGATAGTGCCTAAAAATACTTTCATACGAATCCATAACATCTTGATCCGAAAACAACCAAACCAAAAGCTGCACTACGGCCGACTGCTCTAACGCCCCTTTAGGAAACGATGAACTGGGTAAGATCCTTATCTCTAAATGATCTCGCTCAACCTCATACTGAACGTCGAACTCTTGCTGTAAAGCGGTACTGCTCAAACAGCTTCGACAGAAATAGGAGTTAATTAAAAATAATGACCGAGCTAGCTCTAACTGTGGGATGTGATAACGAGTCTTGCTATATGGTGTTTCAGCTTCGTAAATAAATGAACTCTGCGCTCCATCCTTGTTGCGTACGGATGACCTGCCCCCACGATTAGATACAACACTCAGTTAGTAACGTCGGAATCTTCATTCTCAGAACGACCCTTTCTCCAGCCCGCTGCAAATTCAGACGGTGTCTGATAATTCAGCGTGGAGTGCGGGCGGCATTCGTTATAATCCTGCCGCCAGTCATTAATAATTTTCCTGGCATGAACGATATCGCTGAACCAGTGCTCATTCAAACATTCATCGCGAAATCGTCCGTTAAAGCTCTCAATAAATCCGTTCTGCGTTGGCTTGCCCGGCTGGATTAAGCGCAACTCAACACCATGCTCAAAGGCCCATTGATCCAGTGCACGGCAAGTGAACTCCGGCCCCTGGTCAGTTCTTATCGTCGCCGGATAGCCTCGAAACAGTGCAATGCTGTCCAGAATACGCGTGACCTGAACGCCTGAAATCCCAAAGGCAACAGTGACCGTCAGGCATTCCTTTGTGAAATCATCGACGCAGGTAAGACACTTGATCCTGCGACCGGTGGAAAGTGCGTCCATGACGAAATCCATCGACCAGGTCAGATTGGGCGCCGCCGGACGGAGCAGCGGCAGACGTTCTGTTGCCAGCCCTTTACGACGTCTTCTGCGTTTTACGCCCAGGCCACTGAGGTGATAAAGCCGGTACACGCGCTTATGATTAACATGAAGCCCTTCACGGCGCAGCAACTGCCAAATACGACGGTAGCCAAAACGCCTGCGCTCCAGTGCCAGCTCAGTGATGCGCCCTGATAAATGCGCATCAGCAGCCGGACGGTGAGCCTCATAGCGGCAGGTCGACAGGGATAAACCTGTAAGCCTGCAGGCACGACGTTGCGACAGACCGGTCGCATCACACATCAACATCACGGCTTCCCGCTTCTGGTCTGTCGTCAGTACTTTCGCCCAAGAGCCACCTGAAGCGCCTCTTTATCCAGCATGGCTTCGGCAAGCAGCTTCTTGAGTCTGGTGTTCTCTTCCTCAAGCGACTTCAGGCGCTTAACTTCAGGCACCTCCATACCGCCATACTTCTTACGCCAGGTGTAAAACGTGGCATCGGAAATGGCATGCTTGCGGCAGAGTTCACGGGCGGGTACCCCAGCTTCGGCTTCGCGGAGAATACTGATGATCTGTTCGTCGGAAAAACGCTTCTTCATGGGGATGTCCTCATGTGGCTTATGAAGACATTACTAACATCGGGGTGTACTAATCAACGGGGAGCAGGTCAAACCACCTTAGCTCGACTTAATAAAGGCAAATGAGTAAATCGAGTCCATTTCCGTTCTTGCATTGGATTAAACCAAACAAAAATACGCCACTCCTTATGACCCGAGTTACGGAATAAATGACCAATATGTACAACCTGCACATTGTCATTAAATGTAGCTAGCCTAACCACTCACTCTTCCCCATAAACCATTTCCAAGAATCTTTGTGCTTCCTCAGTTATCCGCTCTTTAGATAACGTTGCACTTCTTAATAATCGCCAGCGCCTAAGCTCAACATCTTCCTGTTTAAGCTTAATAAAAGCTTGGCTAATCCGTCTAATTTGATAATCTTCCACACTCTCTGAGTAACGCTTTAAGCAAAGCGCTACCAAAGGCAGTTTCTGTAGATTTTTTGCAAGAGAGGTTCCGTTAGGAGTTTGCTTTAACAGCCAGCTCGATGTCGCTCTTGGGTGATCAAGGCTACTATCTAGACGCTTTATGATTCTTAATAGTTGTCGTACAGCAATTCGATCTCTTTGGTTCCAATCAACTCTAGGGGCGGGTGCCAGACGCTCTTGTTGATGCTGTTGATTCCAGTGAACTAGCCAATCCCTGTCATGTCGGTAAAGCCAAGCGTATAGCACCCCACCCTCTAAAGACTGTCTTGCCGCCTTAATTCCTTGGTATTTATGCACTAGTTGCTGCCAGTCTTTATGCTTAACAGATAAATCTTCAGAGTTAGGTTGCACAGACTGGCTAACAGGTCTTGTCGTTATAGAGTGCTCAGTAAGAGCACTTGCCTGCTGTAGCGCTTCTATAACCGTTAGTTTTGGCAATAAGGCTTGCCACACAATACTATGCTGTAAATAACTAAAGGCTTTTCTATGCTTACGGAATATACTTTTCAGCCAACACGTGTCCTTGTTCTCTGCCAACTTTAAATCCAGTTTCTCTAGTGCCTCATCACTAAAAGTCTGCCTCACTCTCTCCGCCACCAAGTCATGACGAATGTGCTTGCTTTTGGTTAGCCCTAGATCCTGCGCTAAGCGCTGATAAAACAGCGTCCACTGCTCAAGGCTTGGGGAAAGCTCTTGCGCTCGTGGAGCATCTAACAGAGGGGCTATATAAGCAGCTAGTGCTGTTAATTGAGATAGGGAGTCTTTGGGGTAGTCTGAAAGCAGCTCAGTATGACCCAAAGCCCAAAATTGATGTCGGTGATCATCTACAGCTCTATCAAAGAAGACTAAAGCACCGTGTTTTGGACAATATGGCAAAGCGGGCAAATACCAATCTCGTTGCCAAAAGGCTTCCCCATACCTATTTAGCTGAAGAGCAACGCAATCAGGGCAGTATCTAAAGCGGTTATCGCTCTTAACTCTAGAAGCAGCGACTCCTAGCATTAAATGCACCGCACCTTGCGCTTGGTACTCCATTAACCGAATAGCTTCGTCTCGGCGCTCCTTGCCTACAAACGGAGCATATAAAGGGAATAAGGTATGCTCATAAATAAGCTGCTGAACAGCGTAACGTCCTGTTTGATGTAGATGTCTTGCTATCACACCTAAATGCGAGGGCAGACCTAAGGTAGCGACCACCTTGCGGTTGCCATACACCTCATCCAACAGCTGCTTAGGACTAACAATCCCTTGATAAACGCCTGCCCGTGCAATAGTGCTATAAATCAGCTCATTCGAGTACGGAACAGGAAAGTTTCTCATGGCTAACCTGCTTGTTTAAATAAGCTCGCCATATCCACTATTACCCCTTTCCCTTTTAACCGTTCATGCATGGTTTTTTCAGGTTGGCGTTGTGAATAGATATAACGTAAATCCGTATCAGGCAAGCTATCCCAGTCGCTGGGCTTGACTACCTTTATAGCCGAAACCTTTTTACTCTTGGAGGGCTTTTCTAGTTCTGACACTACCGTTTCGCCTTCCATCAACCACTGCAAAACAAGAGGCAGTAACTTTTGTCTTGTCATCGTTGGATTCTGGCTAAACGCTTTTTTAATAGTGGGAATTAACAGGCTTGAATCGTAATCCTCTTTCAGCATCAGATATAAATGACGCTGATCTTCGGTATCTAACTCTTGAAGGGCTTTTTCTTCTGGTGTTTGTTCTTGTATCGCTGCGATATCTAGCTGAAGTTGGATTAACCGTTTATCAATCTCGGGAACGACTAGATCAGAATAACGAGCAATGCGTTCTGGGATACCCGAGCGTAATGCCTCTAGCATGGGGTGCACAGGCTTTAACTCATCTTGATACACTTGCCGCAATAAACCAGCGGTAATACGCTCATTGCCTAAAGCTAGCGCACGGAGCTGAGCGAGTACAAAAAGTTTTACTACAATGTCCATCACTCCTTGGCTTAGCTCATACCACACATCACGGACCTCATCCGATAACAGCGCATCTTTGCGTTGTAAAAGCTGTAATTGCCAAAGATTATCCGTAAAAGCGATCCACTCTTGATTGGGCTTTCCACGTTGCGTTTGTTGTATAGGATCCCAGAATATAGCTCCAAACCCTGCCCCTCTACGTGCAGACCGCAAATCAGCCTCAAAAATCTCTCGTGCTTTAGGGGTACCAATCAACATCACTGGTACGCCAATAATATTCACCATCGTCACAAAAAAGTTCAGCATCTCTTGAGATCCACCCGAACGAGAGCGGCTTAAATGCTGAATTTCATCAATAACCAACAACCCTAAAGCATGTGCATTGGCTATTTGCGACATCAAAGCCAACATGGTTTCTATACCATGACGTTTTAAGCCATAACGACGCTCATAGTTCGAGCCCAAGGCTCGATCCAACGCTCTGAAAAAATTCAAGCAGATTTCTTTTAGCGAACCATTATGCGAGCAGTCTATTTTCAAATACACCACCTGCTCTACATTGAGTTCACGATGGTAAATCACCTGAGGATACGTGGCTAGAATACGATGAAGAGAGGTCGTCTTCCCACTACCAGAACAACCAATTAACAATAAGCTTTGTGCCGTAGATCGTGCCTCCTCAAAGCGAAATGTCTCCAACTCTCCCGTTTGAACACGCTCATAACCATTTTGTAAATGCTTTTGTAAATCTCCTGTTTTAGGATTTCTGCCTACGTAGCCACCTCGAATCATGACCGAAATACGCTCACTTAGTAGCAAATGCGTACCTAATGGCTGAAAATAGTCATCTGGAATACGACAAATGGTATGAGCTCTGATAACACGGGACTTTTGCAAGTCAGAGGAAGTAAGCTGTAAAGAGGATTTCAGTGATGCAGCACTATTCACTGACTCTTGTAATGGTGGTAAGGCCTCGATAAAAGGATTATCACGATAAGCCTCTACCCCCGTATCACGATAAACTGCTTGAATCCGGGTAGCACTCATGACTCATCCTTTTCTGGTGGATCCTGAAATAATTCAGGCACGTATGTGGGTAGGCTGTAATCTTCTTGATCATCCGCTTCCACTGCGTTGAAAGGAATAACTTTAGCCTCATCACCTGAAGAGCTTGGCTTCAAATGCTCCGCACGTTTTTTACGCTCCGAGGTCACGGCTTCTTTTTTATTAGTTTTAATCTGCTTAATGCGTGTTGATTTGGGCTCAGTAGTACTGGGCGTTAACTTATTCGCTTTCTGAATGGTTTGCTGAATAAACGCCTCAAGCTCCCTGCGTTTAGTTAACTCATCCTGCTTCGCATTGGCTTTATTGTGTTTTTCTTGTGCTTGTATATCCCAAACCTCCCAAAATGAGAGACCTTTAAACTGCCGACTACGTTCCGTCAGATTACAGCGCCAAAATACACGGCTGCCAACTTGCGGAAACAAATAAATCGTATCAACCAGCACTGGGTCATAAGCCGCTTCTAAATGTTGAGGTCTAGCTATATCAGTGCTCCGCTGCAACCAACCCTCACGCAGAATCTCTGACCCCGAGTAATACAAACCCCACAAATTAACGCCAAATGAAGAAATAGAGACCTTTCGGCGAGGCAGTAACGCTACTCGCAACTGCTCTTGCTCCACAGCCCTTAAACTACCTGTACGATGCTGCATACCCCATTGCCATAGCTGGACAGGAATAGACGGTAAATCTGTAGGAAAATCAGCATCTCGATCGTATTTATCCATCACCAGATGGTTATTTCTGAATAAGATCGTACGCAAAATAATTTGTGTGAACTCAAATACCGACAGAGATGCATCTAACCTATAGTCTGTTTCACCATGGCTTTTGATCCGACTGCCCTCTACAATGCCAGGTGCAAAGGACTTAAACTCGGCTTGTAGTGTTCTAAAAGTGCTTTCCACTATGCCTTTAGCATCGCCACGTCTAGGTGGAGCACTTTCCACTCGCACATTAAAACTAGAAACTAAGGCTTCGACCTGATGACTCATTAATTCGCCACGGTCCGCTAGCAACACATCTGGCAAACCTACACACGGCCAGTCTGAGCTACTAATCTCAATATCATGCTGGGCACAAATGGCCGTTTTGTCAGAGCAAGCATTTACAAAAGCCTGCATCGCCACCACATAAGACGGATTTTCAAAGCCGATATAAAAGCCCGTGATCATCCGACTAAACACATCAATCACAATGTAAAGCGTTGGTCTTCCTATGATTTTTTGGCGATCATGATGATCCACTAAATAAATATCAGCAATCGTGGCATCAATCTCATAACGACTCCCAGGGCCTAACGCCTGAGAAGTGGCTGTACTACTTAAGGGTCGTACGTCTTTTTTATATACCCCTGCTTTAACTCTAGACTTTAAGCGCTGAGCTTTAGGGTATTCTCGATCATAAAAATAACGAAACTGACGTAGTGTTGGGTAATCCTCTTGGGGAATGCGAGGAAAATACTGAGCAAACAAGTCCACAAATCGTCTATAGGCAACGGTGGTCTTTGTACCTTTTTGATTTAACAGGTGCTTTTCTATGGTCAACCTAAAAAGGCGTTCAATCTCGGGCGTTACCTTGGTTCCTTCACCCTTACCATATTCTCTGGCTCGGCCAATCTTTGCTGTTCCTGTCGCTGAACGTCTTTCCCCTGGTGCACCGCTGTTTTTGTAGTCAGGAATTAATGCATTAGGCGTTTGACCACGCTGCCAGTAACGGCGTAACAACTTATAAACTGTAGCCTTAGTAACCTTATGTTCTTGGACCACATGCTCAACGAGTTCGCTTCTGACTTTAGGGTCGAAACGATCCTTACTATTAATAATAGGAAGAATTTTTCGATAATCCTCCTCGCGCTTCTGGAAGCTGACAGAATCTACAGACGGCTCTTCTAAATCAAGATGTACATAAGGGTCATCAGTTCTAACTAAGCGGCCTTCATCTAAATACTGCATTAGCAACAACTCAGCCCTAGCTTGTGGAACTCCTTTATCAGCGCTTATTTGCATCCAGACAACTTGGCCATCCTCTATAGCCAAAATGCGATACGGATCATTATCAAATAGCACAACCTCATTAATTTGCCACATAGCGCAACTCCTCCATATTCACTACTTGGCTAATACAGAGATCTGCACACTTATTTGCCCTGAAAGACTTATAAATATTGAACTTAATAAAACCATTTGCGGTTAAGGCTCGTATCTCACTCAATGTTTTGCCTAACTCCAAATCATAAGCAATATCAACCTGCTTACAGACATTGATAATGTTTTCATCTCCTTTTTCTTGCAGGATATGGGCCAATGGGGATAGTTGTGCTAAAAGCTCCGCAGAAACTTCTTCTGTTTTCACTGAATAAAGCCATTCAATATTTTCTTTTACTACGGGATTTATTTCTTTATCAGTAAAAATGAACCAAGGAATTTGCTTTTGCTGCCAATAGCGACGCTCTAGTTCTAGTTTTTCTAAGGTACGCTCGTCTTGTAAGGCTGCTGCAGGTTTGACTTGAATAGCAAACTGCTCAAAAGGACCATCTTTGCAGTCCACTAAAAAATCAGTAGACATAACCTGATCTACACCACGAATAACAGGATGCTTAATACCACTATCTATTGCAATCTGCCTGGTATCACTAGGTAATAAGGGGAACTGCTCGCGTATATCTAGCACGCTGCTCTCCCACTCAAGACTGAGAAAAACAGCAAGCTCTAAGTCAGATAGCAAATGATGGACTCGTCCCGTCTTATGAGAATAAATACGGTGGGAACGACCTGAAGAAGGAACTTCTTGTACTGTTAGCCATGGAATATAGTCTTTACCATGCCCTTGGCCACGCCCCTCTTTAATACGACGGGCAATTTGCACTTCAGAAAATGAAGAGTTTGCTTTAGCCATAACAAAAGTCCAGTATGCTTTTTCACAGCATAACTGGACTGATTTCAGTTTACAACTATTCTGTCTAGTTTAAGACTTTATTGTCATAGTTTAGATCTATTTTGTTCAGTTTAAGACTTTATTGTCCGCCCACAAGCCCTTTATTAATCAATTTATTGATTACTCAACTGTCACCGACTTCGCCAAGTTACGGGGTTGGTCTACGTCTGTACCTTTAATCAATGCAACGTGATAAGACAACAGTTGCAGAGGAACGGTGTAGAAAATAGGTGCGATGAGCTCTTCAACATGAGGCAGCGAAACAATTTTCATATTTTCACTGGCTTCAAAGCCCGCATCATGGTCAGCAAATACATACAGCAAACCACCACGCGCACGAACTTCCTCGATGTTTGATTTCAGTTTTTCTAACAATTCATTGTTAGGTGCAACGATGATAACAGGCATGTCAGCATCAATTAACGCTAATGGGCCGTGCTTTAATTCACCAGCGGCATACGCTTCCGCGTGAATATATGAAATTTCTTTTAATTTCAATGCCCCTTCAACGGCAATAGGGAACTGATCACCGCGGCCTAAGAACAACGCGTGGTGTTTATCTGAGAAATCTTCTGCTAATGCTTCGATAACTTTATCTTGCGATAACATGCTTTCAATACGCGCAGGCAATGCGTGTAGAGCGTGAGAAATGTTTTCTTCGAGCTCAGGGTTGGCGCCTTTCAAGCGGCCCATATACGCCACTAGCATCAGTAAGACAGTTAGCTGAGTAGTAAACGCTTTAGTGGATGCCACACCAATTTCAGCCCCTGCTTTGGTCATCAGGGCAAATTCAGATTCACGTACCAGTGAAGAGCCCGCAACGTTACACACTGCTAAAGAGGTCAAATAGCCTAATTCTTTAGATAAACGCAGGGCTGCGAGTGTATCTGCGGTTTCACCTGATTGAGACAGTGTTATCATTAAACTGTTTTTACGGTGTGCAGGGTTGCGATAACGATACTCAGAAGCAATTTCCACATCACAGGGAATACCGGCCAAAGACTCAAACCAATAACGAGCCACCATGCCAGCATTGTAAGATGTTCCGCAAGCTACGATTTGGATATGTTCAACTTGAGATAAAATTTCACTCGCACGAGGGCCTAATTCGCTTAAATCGATACCATTGTCTTTGCTAAAACGCCCTTCAAGGGTGTTTTTAATCGCCATCGGCTGTTCATAAATCTCTTTTTGCATGTAATGACGGTAAACGCCTTTATCGCCCGCATCATATTGAACGTTTGATTCAATTTGCTCGCGATCAATAGCTTCACCATTTTTATCAAAAATACGAACAGTACGACGAGTGACTTCGGCAACATCCCCTTCTTCAAGGTAAATAAAGCGACGAGTCACAGGCAACAATGCTAATTGGTCTGATGCTAAGAAGTTTTCACCCACACCTAAACCAATAACCAATGGGCTACCAGAACGTGCGGCAACTAATAATTCAGGAATACGACTATCCATAATTACCGTACCATAAGCACCGCGTAATTGTGGGATAACACGTTGAACCACTTCCACCAGCGAGCCCCCCTTTTGTTGTTCATGGTGAACAAGATGGGCAATCACTTCAGTGTCAGTTTCTGAACTAAAGACATAACCGAGTTTTTTCAGTTCATCTTTCAGTTCTAAATAGTTTTCAATAATGCCGTTATGAACAACAGCAATATAACCAGAGGTATGTGGGTGAGCATTACGTTCACTTGGAATACCATGAGTCGCCCAACGGGTATGTGCAATCCCCGTTCCACCCGATACTGGGTTTTTCTCCGCTTCTTCCGCTAACATTTGCACTTTGCCGACTTCACGTAAGCGTTGCAAATGACCTTCGTGATCAACTACAGCCATACCCGCTGAGTCATAACCACGATATTCAAGACGACGAAGACCTTCTAACAGAATTTCTGCAATATCACGTTGTGCAACAGCACCTACAATTCCACACATATTTTTTTGATTCCTAGACAAAAGGTTTCTTTCTTGAGAAACCTTTATTTGTCGCAACCTAATTGTTGTACAGTTTTCACTGTTCCCCAGCCTTGTAGAAAACGGGGATATTATTTTTATATTGCTACCTTAGGTAACTATTTTAATTTTCGCTATTTAAATAGCTTTTTTATCATAGGAGAGATAACGCTACCTCTCCTCAATATTTACTTATTTTTTCTTAACTGGACGTTGCCAGTTTTTAATATGCATTTGCTTTACACGGCTGACAACGAGTTCGTCTTCATTCACATCACGAGTTACCGTCGTACCAGCGCCAATTGTTGCACCTTTTGCTACAGAAACAGGAGCAACTAATTGAGTGTCTGAGCCTACAAATACATCATCACCAATAACGGTTTTGTGTTTATTGGCGCCATCATAATTACAAGTGATGGTACCTGCGCCAATATTGACGTTATCACCGATTTGAGCATCGCCTAGGTAACTTAAATGACCCGCTTTAGAACCTAAACCTAAAGAGGCATTTTTCATTTCGACGAAATTACCGACGTGTGCTTTGGCTGCTAATTTAGCACCTGGACGTAAACGCGCAAAAGGACCAACCGTACATTCAGCTGATAATTCAGAGTTTTCTATGACTGAATACGGGCTAATCACTGAGTTATCACCGATTACACAGTCTTTCAAAATACAGCCAGATTGAATATGTACGTTATTCCCTAATGTAACGTTACCTTCGATAATCACGTTAGTATCAATAATAATATCGCGACCATGAGTTAGATTTCCGCGCAGGTCAAAACGTGCAGGGTCAATCAACATCACACCGGCTAATAACAGTTTTTCCGCTTGTTCTTTCTGATAAACTCTTTCTAACGCAGCCAGCTGTAGGCGGTTATTCACCCCTTCCATCTCACTTAAATGTTTAGGATGAACGGTTGCAATTTTATTACCTTCTTTATGTGCTAATGCAATAATATCAGTAATATAATATTCGCCTTGCGCGTTATCGTTGTTCAGCTGTGCCAACCAACGTTTGAAATCTTTACCACTGGCAACCATAATCCCAGTGTTAATCTCTTGGATTTTACGTTGCTCTTCAGTCGCATCTTTTTGCTCGATAATACCGACAACTTCATTATTTTCACGAATGATGCGGCCATACCCTGTTGGGTTATCTAAAATAACCGTCAGCAAGCCAATACCACCTTCTGGCTTCACGTCAATTAAGCGATCTAGGGTATCTTTAGCAATTAACGGTACATCGCCATATAGCATGACAATATTTTCATCGTCTTGGAAGCTTGGCGCTGCTTGTTGCATCGCATGGCCAGTGCCGAGCTGTTCGGCCTGTAATACCCAATTGAGGTTTTGCTCACCCAGTTTTTCTTTCAGTAAATCACCGCCATGTCCGTATACCAGATGAATATCTGATGCACCAATGGATTTTGCTGTATCTATAACATGCTGAACCATTGGTTTGCCTGCAAGCAAATGCAAAACTTTAGGTAGCTCTGAATACATCCGTGTGCCTTTACCGGCAGCTAAAATCACGACACTTTTTCTTTGCACAGTCATTTTTCCTGAAACTCCAACTTAGGGATGAAAGTAAACCTATTTCCTTTATAAATTACTACATATTTCGCTCAAATAAAAAAGCCAGTTAGACTTAACCAACTGGCTTTTTTTACTATACCGCTATCATTACATTAGCTTTTTAGTTAACTCGATGACTCGAAGTTTCGCTATTGCTTTTGCAAGTTCTGCTGATGCCTGAGCATAATCAACATCGCCGTGAGCTTTACGGACGTGTTCTTCCGCTTTGCGTTTAGATTCCACTGCACGAGCTTCGTCTAAATCTTTACCACGGATCGCTGTATCAGCGAGTACGATAACACCATTTGGTTGTACTTCTAAAATACCGCCGGAGAGGTAAATTAGCTCTTCTTCACCAAACTGTTTGGTAATACGTACCATGCCCGGTTTTATGGCAGTCAGCAGCGGGGTATGCTGCGGGTAAATCCCCAGCTCACCTTCACTACCTGTCACCTGAATTTTCTGTACCATGCCTTCAAACATTTGTTTTTCAGCACTCACTACAGTCAGGTGGTATGTCATTGCAGCTACCATATCAACCTCCTGTCAGCTGGATTAAAGCTTTTTCGCTTTTTCCACAGCTTCTTCAATGGTACCAACCATATAGAACGCTTGTTCTGGCAGGTGGTCGTAATCACCGTTCAGGATCCCACTGAAGCCACGGATAGTGTCTTTCAGAGAAACGAACTTACCTGGTGAACCGGTAAATACTTCAGCAACGAAGAATGGTTGAGACAGGAAGCGCTGGATCTTACGAGCACGAGCAACAACCAGTTTGTCTTCTTCAGACAGTTCATCCATACCCAGAATTGCAATGATATCTTTCAGTTCTTGGTAACGTTGCAGAATAGACTGAACGCCACGAGCAACATCATAGTGCTCTTGACCAACAACCAGTGGGTCAAGCTGACGGCTAGTAGAATCCAGAGGGTCAACCGCAGGGTAAATACCCAGTGATGCGATTTGACGGCTCAGAACAACTGTTGCGTCTAAGTGAGCAAAGGTAGTTGCTGGTGATGGGTCAGTTAAGTCATCCGCAGGAACGTAAACCGCTTGAACGGAAGTGATAGAACCCGTTTGAGTTGAGGTAATACGTTCTTGCAGAACACCCATCTCTTCCGCCAGCGTTGGCTGATAACCTACCGCTGAAGGCATACGACCTAACAGTGCTGATACTTCAGTACCTGCCAGTGTATAACGATAGATGTTGTCAACGAACAGCAGTACGTCACGACCTTCGTCACGGAATTTTTCAGCCATAGTCAGACCAGTCAACGCAACGCGCAGACGGTTTCCTGGTGGCTCATTCATCTGGCCATAAACCAGTGATACTTTATCCAGAACGTTTGAGTCGGTCATTTCATGATAGAAGTCGTTCCCTTCACGAGTACGCTCACCAACACCTGCGAATACTGAGTAACCTGAGTGCTCAATCGCGATGTTACGGATCAGTTCCATCATGTTTACTGTTTTACCAACACCCGCACCGCCGAACAGACCAACTTTACCACCTTTCGCGAATGGACAGATTAAGTCCATTACTTTGATACCGGTTTCCAGCAGTTCTGTTGAGTTAGCTAATTCTTCATAGCTAGGTGCAGCACGGTGAATTGACCAGCGCTCTTCTTCGCCGATATCACCTTTCATATCAATAGGTTGACCCAGAACGTTCATGATACGTCCTAAAGTTGCTTTACCTACTGGTACTTCAATTGGGTGCTCTAAGTTTACAACTTCTAAACCACGGCTCAGGCCATCTGATGTACCCATTGCGATACAACGGACAACACCACCGCCTAACTGTTGCTGAACTTCCAGCACCAGTTTTTCTTTACCGTTAACAACCTCAAGAGCGTCGTACACTTTTGGTACGTCATCTTGAGGGAACTCGACGTCCACAACGGCGCCGATTACCTGGATAATCTTTCCAGTAGCCATCTTGAATCCTCTACGTAATTCGTAAACCTAGCTGTTAAACCGCGGAAGCACCCGAAACAATTTCGGTAAGCTCCTGAGTAATGCTGGCCTGACGAGCTTTGTTGTAAACCAACTGCAACTCTTTGATCAGGTTTCCACCATTATCAGTAGCGGCTTTCATCGCTACCATTCGTGCGGCCTGCTCACTAGCCAGGTTTTCAACGACGCCCTGATAAACCTGCGACTCGATATAACGACGTAGCAGGGTATCCAGCAACGCCTTAGGATCGGGTTCGTAAATGTAATCCCAAGACTTCTTCTTCAGTGTTTCATCATTGCTTGCAGGCAATGGTAACAATTGAAGAATAGTTGGCTCCTGAGACATTGTATTGATGAACTTATTCGTCACCACATACAGTTTATCCAAACGCCCTTCATCATAGGCTTGTAGCATTGTGTTAACTGGACCAATCAAGTCCGAAAGCGTTGGGTTATCCCCCATTCCGGTAACTTGTGTCACGACATTGCCGCCCACAGAACCGAAGAATGATACCGCTTTAGAACCGATTAAAGCCAAATCAACCTGAACGTTTTTCTCAGACCATGACTTCATATCTGCTAATAGTTTTTTGAACAGGTTAATGTTCAAGCCACCACACAGACCGCGGTCTGTTGAAACAACCAGATACCCGACACGCTTAACTTCACGCTCTTCGAGATATGGATGTTTATATTCCAGATTACCTAACGCTAGGTGACCAATCACACTGCGCATGGTTTCTGCATAAGGACGGCTGGCCGCCATGCGTTCCTGCGTTTTACGCATTTTGGACGCAGCGACCATTTCCATCGCTTTAGTGATCTTTTGTGTATTTTGTACACTTCCGATCTTGGAACGTATCTCTTTTGCGCCGGCCATTTCTGCTTCTCCTTATTAACCAGACGGCCCTAGGAACTGGGCCGAATAGTATTACCAGGACTGAGTTGCTTTAAATGATTCGAGCAGTTTTTTCAACTTGCCTTCGATATCATCGTTATAGCTACCAGCCGGGCCAATTTCGTTCATAAGGTCAGCATGCTCGCGCTGTGCAAAAGAAACTAAAGCAGCTTCAAACGCACCAATTTTCGCTAACTCAACATCATCCAAGAACCCACGTTCTGCCGCGAACAGAGACAGTGCCTGCTCTGCTACTGACATTGGTGCGTACTGTTTCTGTTTCAGCAGTTCAGTTACTTTCTGACCATGACTTAACTGTTTACGAGTCGCGTCATCGAGGTCGGAAGCAAACTGAGCAAACGCTGCCAGTTCACGATACTGAGCAAGTGCGGTACGGATACCACCAGACAGTTTCTTGATAATTTTAGTCTGAGCAGCACCACCAACACGAGATACTGAAATACCTGGGTTAACCGCTGGACGAATACCAGAGTTAAACAGGTTAGATTCCAGGAAGATCTGACCATCTGTAATCGAAATTACGTTTGTTGGTACGAATGCAGAAACGTCACCAGCTTGGGTTTCAATGATAGGCAGAGCTGTCAATGAACCTGTTTTGCCTTTAACTTCGCCTTTAGTAAAGTTTTCTACGTATTCAGCGTTAACGCGAGCAGCACGCTCAAGTAAACGTGAGTGCAGATAGAAAACGTCACCTGGGTAAGCTTCACGTCCTGGTGGACGACGCAGCAACAGTGAGATTTGACGGTATGCAACAGCCTGTTTAGACAGGTCATCGTATACGATCAGAGCATCTTCACCGCGGTCACGGAAATATTCACCCATCGCGCAACCAGCATATGGCGCTAAGTATTGCAGAGCAGCTGATTCAGATGCTGTAGCAACAACAACGATAGTGTTTTGCAGTGCGCCGTGCTCTTCCAGTTTACGAACTACGTTAGAAACGGTAGATGCTTTCTGGCCGATAGCCACGTACACACATTTGATGCCTGAGTCGCGTTGGTTGATGATTGCATCGATAGCCAAAGCAGTTTTACCTGTTTGACGGTCACCGATAACAAGCTCACGCTGACCACGACCGATTGGGATCATGGCATCGACTGATTTATAACCAGTTTGAACTGGTTGATCAACGGATTGACGGTCGATAACACCTGGCGCAATAACTTCTACAGGAGAGAAGCCATCGTTATCAACAGGACCTTTACCATCAATTGGTTGACCCAGTGTATTCACAACACGTCCTAGCAGGCCACGGCCTACTGGAACTTCAAGAATACGACCAGTACATTTAACTTTCATGCCTTCTGCCAAGTCGGCATAAGGACCCATAACGACCGCACCAACAGAGTCACGCTCTAAGTTCAGTGCGATAGCGTAACGGTTGCCAGGCAGCGCGATCATTTCACCCTGCATGACTTCGGCTAAACCGTGAATACGAATAATACCGTCATTAACGGATACAATCGTACCTTCATTGTGAGCTTCACTCACAACATCGAACTGAGCAATACGCTGTTTGATCAGTTCGCTGATTTCGGTGGAATTCAGTTGCATATGCTCCAGTCCCCTTAAGACTGCAAGACGTCAGTTAAACGCTCTAAGCGACCGCGGATACTCCCGTCAATAACGAGGTCTCCAGCACGAATGATCACTCCAGCAATAACAGACTTATCAATTTTGCAATTCAGCTTAACTTTGCGTGACAGACGTTTTTCCATCGCTGCAGAAATTTTAGCTGACTGCTGTTCACTCAGTTCGTTAGCAGAAATCACATCAACTTCAATGGTTGATTCCAGAGAGTCGCGCAATTGGATAAACTGCGTCAACACTTCTGGCAGCGTCGTTAAACGCCCGTTATCTGCCATAACACGAATCAGATTCTGAACATGCTCGTCAATTTCATCTCCACAAACAGAGATAAACGTTTTAGCTAATGTTTCTGGTGCAATAGAACCAGAAAGCAGCTCCCCAACCTGTTCATTGCGCGTCACCTCAGCGGTGAAGGCTAGCATTTCCTGCCATTTAGCAACAGCTTGGTTTTCCACAGCAAAGTCAAAAGCTGCTTTGGCGTAGGGGCGAGCTACAGTAGCAATTTCAGACATGCCCCTCCCTCCTTACAGTTCAGCGACTAGTTTATCAACGATGTCGCTGTTAGCAGCTTCATCCACGGAACGTTCGATGATCTTCTCGGCACCTGCGATAGCAAGCATCGCAACCTGTTTACGTAACTCTTCACGTGCACGTTTACGCTCAGCATCAATTTCAGCTTGCGCTTGTGCGACGATTTTTGCACGTTCTGCTTCCGCTTCTGCTTTTGCTTCATCAATCATTTGAACGCGTTGTTTATTCGCTTGTTCAATGATGACTTGAGCTTCAGCTTTCGCTTTTTTCAGTCGGTCGGTTGCGTCGGTTTGCGCCAGTTCCAGGTTCTTTTTAGCACGTTCTGCGGAAGATAAACCGTCAGCAATTTCTTTTTGACGTTTTTCAATGGCCGCCATAATCGGTGGCCATACATACTTCATACAGAACCAAACAAACAGGACAAACGCGATAGCCTGGCCGAGGATTGTTGCATTTAGATTCACAGACAATACCTCATATTCATTAGTGAATTAATGTTCTTACAGTGTTCCGTAACGTTAATTAGGCAACAGCGAACATTACATACAAGCCCAGACCAACAGCAATCATCGGAATAGCATCGACCAGACCCATTACGATAAAGAACTGTGTACGCAGCAGAGGAATTAAATCTGGCTGACGAGCAGCACCTTCTAAAAATTTACCACCTAGGATGCCGATACCGATCGCAGCACCGATCGCCGCTAAGCCCATCATCACAGCGGCAGCCATGTACAGCAGATCCATACTCAGGTTTTCCATGACAGTCTCCAGTTTGTTTCAGTTAATACAATTATTGATAAAATTAAATTAGTGTTCTTCAGATGCCATCGACAGATAGACAACCGTCAGAACCATAAAAATAAAGGCTTGTAGCGTAATAATCAGTATGTGGAAGATAGCCCAAGGTAGGCTTAACAACCACTGTGACCACCACGGTAGCAGAGCCGCGATAAGAATAAAGATCAATTCACCTGCATACATGTTACCAAACAGTCGCAGACCGAGTGATACAGGTTTTGACAGCAGGCTTACCCCTTCAAGAATCAAGTTGACTGGAATGAAAACAGGATGGTTAAAAGGCTGCATTGTGAGCTCTTTTGTAAATCCGCCAATTCCTTTCATTTTGATGCTGTAGAAGAGGATTAGGATAAACACACCAATAGCCATCGATAATGTGACACTAACATCTGCGGTTGGCACTGCACGTAATGCAGGTAACCCGAGATAATGCTCAGCAATATACGGAAGGAAATCAATTGGGAGTAAATCCATTAGGTTCATTAAGAATACCCAGACGAACACCGTTAATGCTAAAGGAGCAATAACTTTGCTCTTGCCGTGATACATATCACGGACTGAGTTATCAACGAAACCAATGATCAGTTCTATTGCAGTCTGTAACTTACCGGGTACGCCACTAGTCGCATTAACTGCAACTCTTCTAAATAGCCACAGGAACAGAGCCCCGAGAACTACCGAGAAAAAAAGCGAGTCAATGTTCAACGTCCAAAATGTTGGACTAGCGTGGGGATCGACCAACTTAAAGGTACTCAGGTCCAACTGAAGGTTTCTCAGATGGTGGCCTATGTAATCCTCTGTAGTCATCACTTCTCCTGATGCAGACATGATGCCTCTTACCCTTTTGTAGTTTAAAAATACTTACCGTTTAAAAACGGCTGGTGCAACAATCTGAACAATTAGCACCGCTAAATAGGTCAAACCCAGTGGTGTTAATGACGCTTTGAACACACCGAAAGCAACAACTAAGACAGCGATAGTTGTAACAACCTTTAGCCCTGCTCCTAATGCTAAGAACCAGGCAATGCGGACAGGTTCATCCTCTCCTTTTGCTTTCTGAAATTGTGCTAGCAGCATAAATACGATATTTGGTAACCAGCATGCTAACCCACCAGCAAGAGCAGAGGCCCCCCATTCTATACTATTTGCACAGAAAGCCCCACTGAGGATCACTAAAGTTATAAACTGAACAGACAACTGCTTTGCAGCGTGTTTGTTGTCATAAAGGGATACAGACATAACTTTTTGTTTACTCCCAGCTCTTCTCAGCCTCAGAAACGCTAAGTGTTGTATAAAACTGCCTTTGCGTAAATGTGTCAAGAGACAAAAACGTGCAAATTATACGGGCAGGCGAAATGAATTCAATCAGTAAGTAGCGAAAAGGTGAATAAATATTTAATTTTTTCGAGTTGGCGCAGAATTGTCGCTGTAATAATTAATAAATAGTTAATGAATTGCTGCATATATTCACATTAATGTGATAAATATCACATTTAGCTTTATTCTCTTTATTTATTCTTTCAACTTTACTGACAACAAAAAATAGATTTAATCTGTAAATCAAACAATTAAAGAAGTAGATTTTTAAGTTAAATTTAAAAGTGATAAATCAAATATTTCACTATTAACTATTTATCTAGCTAAATCGATTAAGTCAAAATTGCCAATTTCCCTATATTTTTTCTTTCAACACCTTATTTTTGAAACTTATTCGTTATTTCTATGTAAATAACACGTGAAATATAAATATTTACTCTCTAGCTAAAAACAAGAATAGCCGGTGCTTTGTAACACACCGACTATCGCTCTAAAAGACAAAATATTTTGACAGAAAGCAACTTTATTTTATAGAAACTTTAACCAAATGGCGCTGTTCATCAAGTTCAGGCACTTCAAGCTCTGTGATAGATTCAATCACAAAACCTTCTGGTAGCGCCATTTCATCATCACGAATGACACCTTTAAGTGCATAAAAACGACCGCCAGATGACGGTAAATGATGGCACCAACTCAGCATATCGTTCAGTGAAGCAAATGCGCGGCTAATCACCCCATCAAAACCATTTTCAACTGGGTACTCTTCAACACGCGATTGAACTGGTTCGATATTCGTTAGCCCTAGTTCATGTTGAACCTGTTTTAAAAAGCGTATGCGCTTCCCTAAGCTGTCCAATAAAACAAAATGGGAATCAGGCCGAACAATAGCTAAAGGAACGCCAGGTAAGCCTGGCCCCGTTCCTACATCAATAAATTTTGTTCCGTTGAGTTGACCGTTCACCACTATGCTGTCCATGATATGACGGATCAACATCTGTTGTGGGTCACGTACCGAAGTCAGGTTATAGGCTTTGTTCCATTTTGCCAATAACCCAACATAGTCAACTAACTGCTGTTTTTGCTTTTCCGTTAAATTGATATCGGTTTTTACTAGCAATTGATTAAGTTTTGATAATAAATCCATGTTAAGCGCTCCGGCGTAGCATGCCTTGTTTCTTCAGCCAAACAAGTAAGATAGAGATTGCCGCAGGCGTGATCCCTGAAATTCGTGATGCTTGACCAATAGATGTTGGTTTATGGTCGTTCAGTTTCGCCATCACTTCGTTCGACAACCCTTTAACTTGTTTGTAATCGAGGTCAACAGGCAACAAGGTATTTTCATTACGTAGTTGTCTTTCGATTTCTTCTTTTTGGCGAGCGATATAACCTTCGTATTTAACTTGGATTTCCACTTGATCTGCAGCTTGAGGATCGTCAATACCTGGGGCAAACAGCTTAAGCGAGGTTAGCATTTGATACGTCATTTCTGGACGACGCAGTAAATCTTCCCCATTTGCTTCTTTCGATAATGGAACGGTTAAAATTCCATCTATCTCAGTATGGTTATCTGATTTAGGATGAACCCAAATATCTTTTAAGCGTTGACGTTCTTTTTCAATCAGTTCAACTTTTTTATTAAAGTGAGCCCAACGTACGTCATCAACTAAGCCTAACTCTCGGCCTTTTTCAGTGAGTCGCAAATCGGCATTGTCTTCACGAAGCATCAAACGGTATTCCGCACGTGAAGTAAACATACGGTAAGGTTCTTTTGTCCCTAAAGTACAAAGGTCGTCAACGAGAACACCGATATAAGCTTGGTCACGACGAGGGAACCAACCGTCTAAACCAAAGGCATATTGTGCAGCATTAAGGCCCGCTAATAGCCCTTGAGCTCCGGCTTCTTCATAACCTGTTGTGCCGTTAATTTGGCCAGCAAAGAATAAACCATCAATAAATTTACTCTCAAGCGTTTGTTTTAGATCTCTAGGGTCAAAGAAATCATACTCGATAGCATAACCAGGACGAATGATCCGTGCATTTTCCATTCCTTTCATGGAATGAACAATTTGCATTTGAACATCAAATGGTAAGCTGGTGGATATCCCGTTAGGATAAATTTCATTGCTCGTTAAGCCTTCTGGCTCTAAAAAGATCTGATGTGAGTCTTTATCTGCAAAACGCATGACTTTATCTTCGATCGAAGGGCAATAACGTGGGCCGATCCCTTCAATAACCCCTGCATACATAGGGCTACGATCTAGGTTATTTCTGATCACATCATGGGTTTTTTCATTGGTATAGGTGATATGACAAGGCATCTGTTGTGGATGTTGATCTTGTGAACCTAAGAATGAAAAAACGGGCATTGGGTCATCACCTAGCTGTTGAGCTAACTGACTGAAATCAATAGTTCTTGCATCAATACGTGGTGGCGTTCCTGTTTTTAAACGATTAACACGTAAAGGCAATTCTCTCAAACGTTGAGAAAGTGAAATTGAAGGGGGATCCCCTGCACGACCGCCACTGTAATTTTCTAAACCAATATGAATTTTGCCATCAAGGAAAGTACCAACGGTTAATACCACGGCTTTGGCTTTAAATTTTAAGCCCATACGGGTAATTGCCCCTGTAACTCGATTGTTTTCAACAAGCAAGTCTTCTACGGGTTGTTGGAAAATCATCAAATTAGGCTGATTTTCTAAAGCCATTCTGACAGCTTGGCGATACAGAACACGGTCAGCTTGAGCTCGGGTTGCACGAACAGCTGGCCCTTTGCTGGCATTTAATGTTCTAAATTGAATACCCGCTTTGTCTGTAGCGATGGCCATTAGACCACCTAGGGCATCAATTTCTCTAACCAGATGTCCCTTACCGATCCCACCGATGGCTGGGTTGCAAGACATCTGGCCCAATGTATCAATATTGTGAGTCAGTAATAGGGTTTGACGCCCCATACGTGCAGCTGCCATTGCTGCTTCAGTACCGGCATGACCACCACCAATTACGATGACGTCAAATTGCTCTGGATAAAACATGTGTGGACCTTAAACGTTAGAAAATGCGGATTGTGCATTTGAGGAGAGAATTCTACTCAAGTTTGAGGAAGAGACCAAGCTTTAGGTTTCCCCCTTATATAATATAAAGATCTTTTTATTTAAAGATCTCTTTATTAGATCTTTTATTAGGATCACCGGTTTCTGTGGATAAGTGGATTTTCACTTTAAAGATCATAAAACTGTAAAGGATCATATACTGTGAATGATCCGTGATCCATTTGCGTATAAGCTGGGATCAAAATGGGTACTTATACACAGGCCTTGGGAGCCTAAAAACTTATACTCTGGATAACTACGGGTTAATACCGGGATCTTCCCTGAGTTATCCACAGTTGGTTGCTGATTTTTTAATCAAATCAGAGTTCGTTTGCCCAAATTTTAACCCATTCTCCTGCGGGATCTTCCGGTATTTCGTGTTGTTGGACATCAATTTCCAAACATTCACCGATCCTTTTAGCCCCTTGCTTGATTAATAACGCATCTATTTTGTGGATAGCACCACAGAAAGTGTCATATTCAGA
This sequence comes from Providencia sp. PROV_01, assembly GCF_053098325.1. Taxonomy (NCBI): domain Bacteria; kingdom Pseudomonadati; phylum Pseudomonadota; class Gammaproteobacteria; order Enterobacterales; family Morganellaceae; genus Providencia; species Providencia sp. PROV_01. Next base: position 453,363 of record NZ_JBRFKD010000002.1, read on the forward strand.
GCTACCGATCCCAACAGAGCCAAATTGGACTTCGCTTAGATCAGGAGCGCTTTCTTCTATTGAATCAAAAAGAGGTTGAATATTTTCAGGCAGATCACCTGCACCATGTGTTGAGCTCACCACCAGCCATATGCCCTCAAGTGTTAAGTCATCAAGCTCTGGGCCATGTTGAATTTCAGTTTCATGACCGAGTTCTTCTAAAATCTCAGCCATGTGCTCGGCAACATACTCCGCACTGCCCATTGTACTGCCACTTATTAAGGTTACTTTTGTCATGGTGATTCTCTTTCACAATAATAGGGCGCTATTGTACGCTGTGAATGAGCTGGGATCTACCTGTGGATAATGTGGTTATATCATTTTTTTTCTACGGGTTGATTGTTCGTAAGATCGGGTTTTGTAAGGAGATCAGTGTTTCTGTGGATTGTATCTCATCAATGGTCTGAATTTTGTTGATAAGTACGTCTTGTAAAGAATCGATAGAACGGCACATGACTTTAATAAAAATGCTGTATTGCCCTGTTGTGTAGTACACCTCGACAACTTCTTCTAAGGCATCTAATTTTTTTAGTGCGGTTGGGTAATCTTTTGCACTTTTTAAAATAATGCCAATAAAGCAACAAACATCGAACCCTAATTGTTTTGGGTTTATATCAATACGTGTGCCTTTAATAATTCCTGCTTGCTTCATTTTTTCGACTCGGACATGAATTGTTCCGGGGCTAACAGCGAATTTTTTTGCTAATTCAGCATACGGTATGCGCGCATTTCCCATTAATTCGTGAAGTATGTCACGATCGAGATTATCGATTTGATAATTTTCCGGCATTATTTTACCTCTATTTTAACGATTCTTCATTTTTATACCTGTTTTTTTATTCAAAATAAACAGTAAAGGCTTTTTTTAATGATGGATATTGAATTTATACCTCATTTTGTTGCTTAATCTATACATCAGCTAACACAGCTAACAAATTATGGGAATAAATTATGGACAAGTCATTTATCGAACATCAGCAACAAATTAGTTTTGTGAAATCGTATTTCTCACGTTTACTTGAAAAAGAATTAGGGTTAATTGAAGTTCAAGGACCAATCCTAAGCCGTTTAGGGGATGGTACTCAAGACAACTTATCGGGCAGTGAAAAAGCCGTTCAAGTAAAAGTGAAATCAATTCCAGGTGCAACCTTTGAAGTGGTTCATTCTTTGGCTAAATGGAAACGTAAAACATTAGGGCGTTTCGGTTTTAGTAAAGGCCAAGGTCTATACACGCATATGAAAGCGTTGCGTCCGGACGAGGATCGCTTAACCCCAATCCACTCCGTCTATGTTGATCAGTGGGATTGGGAAAAAGTGATGGCAGATGAGGAACGTACACTTCCTTATCTGAAGCAGACAGTGGGTAAAATCTATAAGGCAATAAAAGAAACAGAAGCTGCCGTAAGTAAAGAGTTTGGGTTGGCACCGTTCCTGCCAGACCAAATCCACTTTATTCACAGTGAAGAATTGTTACAGCGCTATCCTGATTTAGATGCGAAAGGGCGTGAACGCGCAATCGCGAAAGAATTAGGTGCAGTATTCTTAATTGGTATCGGTGGTAAGCTATCTAGTGGTGAATCACATGATGTTCGTGCGCCAGACTACGACGATTGGACAACAAAAAATGAAGACGGTTTTTGTGGTTTGAACGGCGACATCATTGTGTGGAACCCTGTTTTACAGGACGCATTTGAGCTTTCTTCAATGGGAATTCGCGTAAGTCCTGAGTGTTTGACCCGTCAATTAAAGTTAACTGACGATGAAAAACGTATGGAATTAGAGTGGCACCAAGCATTAGTGAAAGGTGAAATGCCGCAAACTATCGGTGGTGGTATTGGCCAATCACGCTTAGTTATGCTACTTCTCCAACGCCAACACATTGGCCAAGTGCAATGTGGTGTATGGGGTGCTGAAATGCAAGAATCCGTTGAAGGTATGCTGTAATTAGCGACTAAAGCGGCGTAACAACCTGCTTTTTAACCCAGTATCAAAACGCCAAATATGGTCAAAGATTTTCATGATGCTGGGTTTCCCATAATTTGATACAGATACCGCATGGAAGCGGTATTTACCTTTCTTCTGCATGGCTTTTATTTTTTGAATCAACTCATCAGGTAAACGCTGAGCAACAAAATCAGAAATCACTACGGCATCTGCATCTATCCACTGCTTTGATTCCAATTTTACTGCTGTTTCTTGCAAACAAGCCGCAAGATCAGTCCCACCTTTAAATGTTTGATGTAAAAATCGAATACATTGCTCTAGGCCATCAATAGAAAGTAAATCGTAATGCACAATTTCTGTGGAAAATAACATCACATGACATGAGCGGTTATCCGCCAGCGCAATTTTCATTAATGCGAGGCAAAAAGCCTTTGCACAGCGTTCATTTAAACCGCCCATCGAACCGGAAGTATCAATACATACAACAAATGGACCTCTCGGTTGTTCTTCATCATGGTGATGTGTTATTGGGCGAAGAACTTTCCTTTCTTGCCAGCTATCTCCTTGTAATCGATAAGTTAGAAGCTGTTTTTCAAGTAATTTTCGATAGAACTCAAATTCAATATCTTCAAGACCTAACATAGCGAGTTCTGCAGGTAATAACCGTAAAATATCGTCACTTTGATTTAAGCCATTAACTTGCTCAGGAACAGTTTCAGGCACTTTTTCCATGATAGTCATCGGTTCTAGCACCACGCTATCATCAGGGATTGCTTGTGCAGTTTGGCTACGGCCTAATAATTGTGCTATTTTTTCTAATTCAGGCTGCTGACGTAAAAATTCACTGTATCGGCTTAATAATTGGTCATTATAAGCGGAAGTCATGTTCACACCTTTGGTTAAATCCCACAACCGGCCTGCAGCACGTTCATTTTCACCTAAGATATCCTCTAAATTGCCACTTAGTGCTAATCGGCGCTGTAGTTCCGCCAGCAATTGTTCTTTTTCTTGTTCTAACATTTCTTTATGTAGAGTCGTCACTTGTAAAATTAAACTGACTCGCCATTTTTGTACAAACAGTGATTGCCTTGCACTGCGATTTTCTATTTTCCCGCTCTGTAACTGATGTGCTTCACGGTAAAAAGGAGAATCCAGTTGGTGAAGTTTTGCTATGACACTTGGTAATTGGATAAAAAAGGCATCTGTCGATATGCCAAGAGATTGACGATAAAGTTCAAACTCTTCTGAAAGTTGAGCAGGAACAAGCGCATCTTGCATACGCTGTTTGAGATCTTTTTTCCAACCGGATAAATCTTTTAGTAACGCTTTTTTTAATCTAGGGTGTTTTTCAAAAAAGACCGCCAATTGAGGGGTTGCTAACAAAGAGATAATTATCTCCTCGATTAATTGACCTTCATTAACTGAAAGCAGCATTTCTAGTGTGGCTAAACTCATCATCGTTATTCAGCCACTTTACCCGTGATTTGGTTACGTAATTGGTTTAATTTCTCTGTGAGTTTCATGAAGCTTTGTTCAATATCTGCAAGCCAGTGTGATTCAATAAATAAGTTGGGCTGCTGTTTTTCAAACTGATAGCGTGCGGCTTGAATTTCTCCTTGAATTTTATCTAGCTTGTCTAGCCATTCTTGATTATTTGTATTTGGCGTGAGTGATGAGGCTTTATCTTGAATATATAAAGTAGATGATTGATGACTTATATCTAATAACTGTATCTGGTTTAAATTATTCACCTCAGCGGCAATGTCTTGTGCAAAACCAATCCCATTTAGGTGAGCGGATAGTGTCGTTCCTTTATTTAAGAACGTTATCAGGGATTTTTTATCAGTAGTTACAAAAGTCACTTTCATATTATGTAGTTGCAGTGGACGATGTAAAAATAGGGTAATTCGACCATCACTGATATTTTCGGGCAATACATATGACGCTTTACGAGCAAACATCGCATTGTTTTTATTGACTTTAAATGCATCTTGGTTGTTTTGGTCTTGGGTCGATGACATCCATTGCTGATAAATCTGCTCTATTTCTCGAGTCAACTTTCGCTGCTGCCAGCCATCTTCTTGTAATAATGACTGTAATAGTTGTGGTAACGCATTCATAGATTGCATGTCATGCCAGAGGCAATCTTTTAATAACACAAGATCTAGAGGAGATACACTATTACGACCATTAAAGAAAGCACTTGCTTGTAATAAATAAACCGCTTTCTTCCAGCGCCTATCTGAAACATAAACCTGTTTGTCTGTTGCATCTAGTTGCTGACGTAATTGGTAAATTAATTCAAAACAGTGATCGGGTAGCGTAATTTTGGGTATTTCTTGTTGCCACTGTTGGTATTCTTCATCACTGATTTTTAAATGTTCCGGCATTTGAGATTCATTCAGTGATGATTTTCCTGTTAATAGTGCGCGAAAATTTTGTTTTTCTTGCACTTTATCCAGCCAAATACGTACTAGCATTCTGTCGAATAGCGCTTCAAGGCTATTATCTGCATCAGGCAATTCATTGGATGCCGTTACTAATAACCGCATCGGGATAGATTTTTCTTCATCACCATTACGGAACTTGCGCTCATTTACCGCGGTTAATAAAGTATTTAAGATGGCAGGGCCTGCTTTCCATATCTCATCAAGGAATACGACTTCAGCGTCAGGTAAATAACCTTTAGTTAAACGTTCATATCGCCCTTCATCTTTTAACGCTTGTATTGAAAGAGGGCCAAAGATTTCTTCGGGTGTTGAAAATCGTGTCATTAAGTACTCAAAAGCATTCGCATGACGAAAAGCATATTTCATTCTTCGTGCAATTAAGCTTTTGGCAATACCCGGAGGGCCTAATAGAAATACGCTTTCGCCGCTTAATGTGGCTAATAAGCACAAACGAATAGCCTGCTGGCGTTCATATAAACCGCTTTCAAGGTAATTGCTTAGTTGGGCAATTCGTTCAGCAAGCTGCATTATTCATTCCTTTTATTAATAGAGGTGTTGATATCAAAACTATCAATTTCTTTTATTACATACTGCGACCTATTTTTCCATTTTTCTTTGACATGCCCCAATAAATAAGAAAAAACGATTCAGCTACAAGTGATTCAATAAGTTATTGTTTTTAAGCTTTTCTAGTGCGAACGAAACGTTTCGATATTGATCACAAATATCAACCATCAATATTGAGTTGTGACTTATCTTTACTATGATTACATGAGCGAAACGTTTCGCTTACTAGAATGGCGGTGAAAAATGAAAAAGGGTGTTTTACTTAATGCCAACGTTACCTCTGTAATTGCCAAGTTAGGTCATACGGACCAAATAACGCTTGCTGATGCAGGTTTGCCTATTTCTCAAGGAACGGAGCGTATTGATTTAGCCATTACTCAAGGCTTACCCGATTTCATGTCAGTTTTAAGTGTCATTACTCAAGAGATGCAAGTCGAAAAAGCCATTCTAGCTGAGGAAATCAGTACCATTAACCCACAAATGGAAGACGCTATTTTAGCTCACTTACAACAGTTAGAAGTCACCCAAAATAATACGATTGAAATTATTTATTGCACCCATGAACGTTTTAAACAGCTGACTCATGACAGTAAAGCGGTGATCCGTACCGGAGAATGTTCACCGTTCGCTAACATTATTCTTTGTTCTGGTGTGACTTTCTGAGGTGATTATGCAACCTTTATTAGAACTTATCGGGATCGATAAATCATTTCCAGGGGTAAAAGCCCTTAATGGGGCAACATTAAATGTCTACCCAGGAAAAGTCATGGCGCTGGTGGGGGAAAATGGGGCTGGCAAATCAACCATGATGAAAGTGCTGACGGGTATTTATAAAAAAGATGCTGGTCAAATCCGCTACTTAGGTAAAGAAGTTGCATTCAATGGCCCTAAAAGCTCCCAAGAAGCAGGAATAGGGATTATCCACCAAGAACTTAATTTAATACCTGAATTAACCATCGCAGAGAATATTTTTCTTGGTCGAGAGTATGTTAATGCGTTTGGCAAAATTGACTGGAAAAAAATGTTCAGTGAGTCTGACAAACTGCTTAAACGGCTTAACCTTGATTATGATAGCCATCAAACTATTGCAGAGCTTTCTATCGGCGAACAACAAATGGTGGAAATCGCTAAAGTCCTGAGCTTTCAATCACAAGTCATTATTATGGATGAACCCACAGATGCGCTAACCGACACAGAAACAGAATCCTTATTTAGAGTTATCGAAGACTTAAAAGCTCAAGGCTGCGGTATTGTTTATATTTCCCATCGTTTAAAAGAAATTTTTGAAATTTGCGACGATGTAACGGTGTTTCGCGATGGCCAGTTTATTGGTGAGAAACCCGTGAGTGAATTAGAAGAAGAAAAACTCATTGAAATGATGGTTGGTCGTAAACTTGAAGACCAGTATCCAAGAGTTGAGGTAGAAACCGGAAATATTAGGCTGCAACTTGAAGGCGTATCTGGGCCTGGTGTAACAAATGCCAACTTCACCCTGAAGAGCGGGGAAATTTTAGGCGTATCTGGCTTGATGGGCGCGGGGCGTACAGAGTTGATGAAAATCATCTACGGCGCGGCGACAAAAAAATCGGGCACGATAAAACTGGAAGGCAAACTCGTAACACTGAAAACACCACAAGACGGGCTGAATAATGGCATTGTTTATATTTCAGAAGACCGTAAACGTGATGGATTAGTATTAGGTATGTCAGTGAAAGAAAATATGTCATTGACAGCATTACGTTATTTCAGTCGTGTGGGAGGAAGCCTCAAGCATGGGGAAGAGCAGCAAACCGTTAGCGATTTCATTCGGTTATTCAATATTAAAACCCCGTCAATGGACCAAATAATTGGCAATCTTTCTGGTGGTAATCAGCAAAAAGTGGCCATTGCGCGCGGTTTGATGACAAGACCAAAAGTACTGATCCTTGATGAGCCAACTCGCGGTGTAGACGTTGGTGCTAAAAAAGAAATCTATCAATTAATTAACCAATTTAAAAAAGAAGGGCTGAGTATCATTTTAGTTTCTTCAGAAATGCCTGAAGTAATAGGAATGAGTGACCGCATTTTGGTGATGCACGAAGGTCATATCAGTGGTGAATTTTCAGCCAAAGACGCGACGCAGGAAGCCTTAATGGCAGCCGCCGTGGGTAAAAATTATGGCTCAGTTCAGGAGTTATCAGTATGAGTTCAACTACCGCATCATCAAAACGTTGGTTCAGCAAAGCATGGCTGATGGAGCAAAAATCATTAATCGCACTATTAGTTTTGATTGCCATCGTATCAACATTAAGCCCGAATTTTTTTACGGTTAATAACCTATTCAATATCCTACAACAAACCTCCGTTAATGCCATTATGGCCGTTGGAATGACATTAGTTATCTTAACGTCTGGAATTGACCTCTCTGTTGGGTCCTTATTAGCCTTAACGGGAGCAGTTGCAGCCTCAATGGTCGGGGCTGAAGTTAACGCATTAGTGGCTGTTGCGGGAGCACTAGCACTCGGTGCCGCTATCGGTGCATGTACAGGAGTGATTGTTGCAAAAGGAAAAGTCCAAGCTTTCATTGCGACTTTAGTCATGATGCTACTACTGCGCGGTGTGACACGAGTTTACACAGACGGCAGTCCTATCAATACAGGATTTAGTGATAACGCAGACTTATTTGGTTGGTTTGGTATTGGCCGCCCATTTGGTATTCCTACCCCAGTCTGGTTAATGATCATCGTTTTTGCTGCGGCATGGTATATGTTGCACCATACTCGCCTTGGTCGTTACATCTACGCACTTGGTGGGAATGAAGCGGCTACCCGTCTTTCTGGTATTAATGTCGACCGCATTAAAATAGTGGTTTATGCCTTATGTGGACTGCTAGCGGCATTGGCGAGTGTCATTGAAGTTGCACGTTTATCATCAGCTCAGCCAATGGCAGGTAATGGGTATGAACTTGATGCTATCGCTGCGGTTGTACTTGGTGGTACCAGCCTTGCTGGTGGTAAGGGGCGTATCGTCGGAACATTGATTGGTGCGCTTATCCTTGGTTTCTTAAACAATGGATTAAACTTATTAGGTATTTCGTCAAACTACCAGATGATTGTTAAAGCTGTCGTCATCTTACTTGCTGTACTTGTTGATAATAAAAAGTAACCCTACAGGAAAATTATTATGAAACTGAACAAACTAGCAACGTTATTATCTGCAGTTGCACTGAGTGCAACGGTTAGTGTGAATGCGATGGCGAAAGATAGCATTGCACTCGTAATTTCTACATTGAATAACCCATTCTTTGTGACGATGAAAGACAGCGCACAAAAAGAAGCGGATAAACTCGGTTATGAGCTGATTGTTTTAGATTCTCAAGACAACCCAGCCAAAGAATTAGCAAACGTACAAGATTTAACCGTTCGCGGTACAAAATTAATGTTAATTAACCCAACAGATTCAGATGCAGTGGGTAACTCAATATTAATGGCGAATAAAGCGAATATACCTGTAATTACTTTGGATAGAGCGGCTAACAAAGGTGAAGTTGTCAGCCATGTCGCATCTGATAACCGCATGGGCGGGAAGATGGCCGCTGACTACATTGCACAAAAAACAGGCAGTGAGTCTAAAGTTATTCAATTAGAAGGCATTTCAGGCACATCAGCCGCACGTGAGCGCGGTGAAGGTTTTAACACCGGTGCGAAAGAGCACAAATTCAATTTACTGGCGAGCCAACCGGCTGATTTCGATAGAACAAAAGGCTTGAACGTAATGCAAAACTTGTTAACGGCACATCCAGCTGTTCAAGCTGTATTTGCACAAAACGATGAAATGGCATTAGGGGCGTTAAGAGCTCTGCAAACCGCAGGCCGTACCGATGTTCTGGTTGTCGGTTTTGATGGAACAAATGATGGTATCAAAGCCGTTGAAGGCGGAAAATTAGGTGCAACCATTGCACAGCGCCCAGACCAAATTGGGATTGTTGGTGTTCAGATTGCAGATAAAGTCTTAAAAGGCGAAAAAGTGGATTCAACGGTTCCGGTTGAATTGGAATTAGTGGTAAAACAATAAGATAAAAACCGCCGTGGTATACTGCGGCGGTTTATTTAGTTTGCAATTCATTGGGTCATCAAAAAAGGAAATAAACGTTATGGGTACAGCAAAGCTGGTGGTTCTCGGTAGTATCAATGCTGATCATATATTAAATGTTAAGCATTTCCCTCAACCGGGTGAAACAGTTAGGGGTGATCATTACCAAGTTGCGTTTGGTGGAAAAGGCGCTAACCAAGCTGTTGCTGCTGGTCGCAGTGGTGCTGACATAACATTTATTGCCTGTGTTGGTGATGATGATATTGGGGCGAGTATAAAAAAACAGTTATCTCTCGATAACATTAAAACCGAATGTATTGATGCTATTGAAGGTGAAACGACAGGTGTCGCCCTCATTTATGTGAATCAACAAGGGGAAAATACGATTGGTATCAATGCAGGTGCAAATGCGCAACTTACCAAGGAAAGGTTAGGACATTATCAGCAAAAAATTGTGGAAGCGGATGCGGTATTGATGCAATTGGAATCTCCCATTGAAACAGTACAAATGGCGGCTGAAATAGCGAAGAAAAACAATACAATAGTCATTTTGAACCCAGCGCCAGCTCAATCATTACCTGATTCATTATTATCATTAGTGGATATCATCACACCAAATGAAACAGAAGCTGAACATTTAACAGGCATTGCGGTTAATGATAATCAAGGTGCTCAGGATGCGGCTGAAGTCTTACATCAAAAAGGTATCAGTAAAGTGATGATAACACTCGGTTCTCGAGGCGTTTGGTATAGTGAAAAAGGTGCAGAAGGTAAAATAATTTCTGCATTTCGCGTAAAAGCAGTGGATACTATTGCCGCAGGTGATACATTCAATGGGGCTTACGTTACTGCACTGCTGGAAGGTAAGGCTGACGAAGAAGCGATTATTTTTGCCCATGCGGCAGCAGCGATAGCTGTGACTCGCCCTGGAGCTCAACCCTCTGTTCCATGGCGTAAAGAAATTGACCAGTTTTTGACTCAACAGGATTAACTTGTGGCAACAATGAAAGATGTGGCACGCCTTGCGGGGGTGTCGACATCCACCGTCTCTCACGTTATTAATCAAAATCGCTATGTCAGCGAGAGCATTACTGTACGCGTTAAAAATGCGATTGAAGAGTTAAACTATGCCCCCTCTGCGCTGGCACGTAGTTTAAAAATGAATCGTACGAATACGATTGGGATGTTACTGACAACAAGTAATAACCCATTCTACGCTGAGGTAGTACGGGGTGTAGAACGTAGTTGCTACGAACGCGGTTATAGTTTGATTTTGTGCAACACAGAGGGCGACTTTCAGCGAATGAATCATAGCTTAGAAACGTTGCTACAAAAGCGTGTTGATGGGTTACTGATTATGTGCACTGAAGTACAAGGGCCATCAAAAAATGTTTTGGCTCGTTACCCCGCTGTGCCAACGGTTATGATGGACTGGTCTCCATTCGAGTCAGACGGAGACATTATTCAAGATAACTCTTTTCTTGGTGGGGAAATAGCCACTCGTTACCTTATTAAAGCAGGTTTCACTCGTATTGCATGTATTGCAGGGCCACAAGATAAATCACCAGCAAGAGCACGTCATCAAGGTTTTATTCAAGCTATGACTGATGGCGGAATTAATATTTATGATGATTATATCATTTTCAGTGATTTTGAATTTGCTGGTGGGTTTGAGTCCATGAATAAACTGCTTAGCTTACCTACCCCTCCCGAGGCTATTTTTGCAGGTAATGATGCGATGGCGGTGGGAGCTTATCAAGCGATATACCAAAAGGGCTTGAAAGTGCCTGATGATATTTCAATCATTGGTTATGATGATATCGATCTTTCGCCTTATATGATCCCACCACTTACAACAATTCATCAGCCAAAAGATAAGTTAGGTCAACAGGCTGTTGACCAACTTATTTATCGTATGGATAACCCAGAGGCAAAGGCGAGTGTTTTGGTTCTTACCCCTGAGCTAATTGAGCGCCAATCGGTTAAAAAATATTAATTCTTCGCTTTTTTGGTTTTATTTTTTATTAAATTATCACCGTCTGTCTTACTTAATAATAAGAAGACAAAAGCCGAGATAAGCGTAATGACACCAACGGTAATAAAAGTGTAGTGAAAATTATCGACCGTATTGCTATTAGGTTGTCCACCATAGAAGTTTAAGATTGCGGCACTGACTGCAATACCAAAGCTTATCGAGAGTTGCTGAGTCACCGCTAACATACTATTTCCCGCACTTGCATTATTGTCTGTTAAATCAGCCAAGCAAATAGTATTCATTGCGGTAAACTGTATTGACATCACCATTCCTAAAATGAATAAAGGTGCAATTAACAGGTAAATCGACATACTTGGTGATTGCAAGGAAAACTGGGCGATCATTAATCCAATAATTATGGTGATAACAAATAATGTATTACGGTAGCCGTATTTAGTCAGGATCCGAGTAACCCCAGATTTAGCAGTGATTGAACCTATTGCTAGTGGCGCCATCATCATTCCTGCCACAACAGCTTCGTAACCAAAACCCACTTGCAACATTAATGGCATTAAAAAAGGAATACTACCTGTTCCCAAGCGTGTTGCGATATTACCGCTGATCCCAATAGAAAAAGTGCGCGTTTTAAATAGATTTAGTGGAATTATTGCATGCTTAACTCGTCTTGCGTGAAGAACATAAATAAATAAGAAGAGAAAACCCACTAAGACAATAATTGCAGGAACAGAGGTAGGAAGCGATTTATCACCAAATAAGTCTAGGCTGACAGATAGCATGACTAAGCCAAAACCAAACAATAAGAACCCGAGTGTATCAAATTTACGTTTTGGCATTTTAAAATCTGGCATATGTTTTAGGGCATAAAAAATACCTAAAACACCTATAGGAATATTAATAATAAATATCCAATGCCAAGTTGCATAGGTGACTAAGATACCGCCTAACAGAGGCCCCAATATTGGGCCAACTAAACCAGGGATGGTAACAAAATTTAATATGGGTAGTAACTCACTTCGAGGGTAAGCCCTTATTAAGGCTAAACGGGCGACTGGCATCATCATTGCCCCACCAATACCTTGAATAACCCTAGAGGTTACTAAGAAATTTAAGGATGGCGAAAGGGCACAAAGTAATGAACCAAGAGAAAATAAGGAAACCGCTAAAATAAATATACGTCTTGTACCAAATCTGTCAGCAAACCAGCCGCTTACAGGAATTAATAGCGCAACAGTAAGCGTATAGCTGACTACAGCTGATTGCATTGCAAGCGGTGAGTGATCAAGGCTTCTTGCAATATCGGGTAAAGCCGTATTCAAAATGGTGGCATCGAGCGCTTGCATGAAAAAGGCCATTGCCGCAATCCATGGAAGGCCAGACATATTTTTCGCTGTTTTGAACATCAGTTACCTATACAAATAAATGAAAGCTTCAATGGGATATTGTGTTGTTAGTCTTGCTTTTGGGTAATTGTTAGTAAGTTATAGCAAAGGTCGAGTGCTATTGTACTTTTACCATGAATAATTGCATTGGCAAGTTGTTGATGAATTTCGACCTCTATAACCTCATTATTAGTAATGACATCAAAGTAACGCTGATAAATAGAACGGAATAAATTAGCAAAAGAAATAAGAAAAGGATTGGCACAAGCTTTGTAAATAGTTAGATGGAAATGATAATCAACTTTTACCCAATGTGCTCTGTCAAATTCTTTGGCGAGTAGCTGCATTTCACTAGATAATAGTTGTAATGATTGTTTTTGTTCTTTTGTTGCATGTATCGCAGCAAGATAACAAGCCTGAGGTTCTATTGCGAGTCGAACCATTTTAAAGTGCTTCATTACAACAGATTGCTCTTCACTATTAGACCACCACGTTAAGAGATCTTGGTCTAAAAAATTCCAATTTGAAGGCGACATAACACGGGTGCCTATTTTGGGGCGTGCTAATACCATGCCTTTTGCTGCTAATATTTTTATAGCTTCTCTTATAGCTGTTCGACTTGCTTGGAATTGTTCTGATAATTCTAATTCGCTAGGTAAAATGGAATCCGGTAAATAGGTGCTGGTTAAAATCAACTGGCCAAGATTTTCTGCAATAATATAAGAGCGATTTTTTTGTGAGGCTGTTTGTTGCTTACTTAATTCCATAATTCATCTCAAAGCATAATTCTTAGATACATATATTACGTGAGTAGATGTACAATTGCTGCTGAAATAGTCAATGCACAGACCAAATTTAACTTATAAACACCTTTTTGGCTAAAAAAAACACGAACAAAATAAAAACGCAAAAAAACACTTGCGAGAATTTTTCGACTCCCTATAATGCGCATCCGTTGTCACGACAAAGCGGTTCGAAGAAAACTTCA
>NZ_JBRFKD010000002.1:466896-467114 GCF_053098325.1 Providencia sp. PROV_01
GAAATAGAGTAGCGGTATCGATAGGCTTGTAGCTCAGGTGGTTAGAGCGCACCCCTGATAAGGGTGAGGTCGGTGGTTCAAGTCCACTCAGGCCTACCAAAATCGAATTGATGCTTCGTTATAACCTAGCTCGTTTACCTAGCGTAAACGTCGCCATGTTATGCCTTGCCTAAATTCGATTTATAACTAATTTCTTTCATAAAAAGAAACGATACCGA
>NZ_JBRFKD010000002.1:467214-467393 GCF_053098325.1 Providencia sp. PROV_01
AAAATACCTTTATGGGGCTATAGCTCAGCTGGGAGAGCGCCTGCCTTGCACGCAGGAGGTCAGCGGTTCGATCCCGCTTAGCTCCACCATAAATTTTTCTGATTATTCAGAATAGATTAGTGAAATAGTCTATTGCGAATAATTATGCTCTTTAACAATCTGGAACAAGCTGAAAATTG
>NZ_JBRFKD010000002.1:467493-467829 GCF_053098325.1 Providencia sp. PROV_01
AAAACAACGCACATTGTTTATCGCTTAAACAATGTGAGAGTCTCTCAAAAATCTCAACTTGAATAGTGTACTTTAAACTATCGAGTCGACGAGCGACATGAGTTCAAGGCAGCCCGCGCACAGCAAGCGCAGCGTACTTAACGTACGTGAGCATTGCGCGCACGGACTAACGCCGAAATCATGAAGCACAGTCACTCGTTGTAAGTTTATTGTTGATGTTAGCGTTGAAGCCCCTTAATGTCCTAACTTCCCAACTTCCCAACTTCCCAACTTCCCAACTACCCAACTACCCAACTACCCAACTACCCAACTACCCAACTACCCAACTACCCAACT
>NZ_JBRFKD010000002.1:467929-621975 GCF_053098325.1 Providencia sp. PROV_01
AAATTAGCGAGAAAGCCACCCATTGGGTGGCTTTTTTACGTTTGGGGGAAACTAATTTATTGTTGATGTTAGCGTTGAAGCCCCTTGAGGTCCTAACTTCCCAACTTCCCAACTTCCCAACTTCCCAACTTCCCAACTTCTTTCTTCTTTTAACGACTCGCTTGATTTATTTGATTTTATTCCTCTTCGCAGAGCCATTAGTCATGAATATAACTATCGTAAATAAGCGCTTACGATACAAAGTAGTGAGTAACAACTCACTTCTATTTGGGCTACAAAGGGGGATGGGGAGTTAAGAGGGGAGAATTAAATCAAGGCGTTGCACCCTTAGCATTCAAGGGAGGAATGTGATTGAGGGATGCAAAGTAGTAAGTAACAGCTCACGGTTTGTTTGGTATGTAGCGAAATTTTAATGAAATTAGAGGTTGAATGCTAATGAGAGACTCAGAGTAGTAAGTAACAGCTCACAAGTTGTTTGGTGGGTAGCAGAGTTTTAGTAAAATCCAATGGATATAGCGGGTTGGTGGTTTACCTATCACCTCGATGAATGGAATTGCTTGGGAAATAAGTGACAGTCCACTTAAAAAATAAAGTGGAGCAGTGAAGGTAAGCTTGAACCATCATTTCTTAAATAGGTATGAAATGAATTCATTTATACACTCTACCGATAGATAAATTCTAATCTATTAAAATAAATAATGAATTAGTAAGGTTAGTTCATCGATTTACTCTACTTTACTTATTTAGATTTTTTCTATTTTATGGTTTTTATGGTGTTAATTAGTATGTACAAAAAGTATATGTTTATCATTTAAATATTAATAATATCAATAGATAAAATGTTATAAGCCATTTTTTCTGGTATAAAAGCTGTTCATCACCATTTTAAATTTACGTCTAAAATTTATTCGAATGGTTATTTTTATATATAAAAATTGTTAAATTGATGTTTTATTTTATTGTGCTTATAATGAGTAAATCAACTTAAGATATTACATTAGATATAAAATTTGTTTATAAATAGAATTTTCAATGGAAAGAACACAGTCCAAGGTGTCGTTAATAGCATAAGCTGTAATCATTAACTAACTGTATTTCATGTAAATATTGTTTATGTGCCAAAGGTGGATCACATGAAAAAGGCAAAAAGCGCTAATCATAAGATTTTTGATCAAATTCTTTCTGTAAATAAGCAGAATGAATTTGAATTTAACAATGGGCAAGATGGTGCAATTATTCTTTCTATACTTGTGATGTTTTTTGTACCATTTTTACTATTAAATGCAGCAAGAATTTATTTTGGAATAGATTACAGCTTTGTCGCGGTGATCTCCATGTTGGCGGTTAGTGCCATCATCACATACACATTGTATAAGCGTCTAAAAATGGATTCTGAATTTGCTGAAAAGCATATTGTATTAGACCAATTATTGATGCGTTATACGCCAAAAAATAAAGCAGAGTTTAAGAGCCTTCAAGAAGAGAGAAAGGCAAACCCATCAAGTACTTATTCACTTGTTGAAGATTGGGCTAATAGAGAAAGACTGCACTATGCAAATTAGCACACACTAACAATCTAATAAATGTTTGCATATCCCTCGGCTACTTTTAGTTGGGGGATTTTTTATCTATTGCAAAGGCTGGCCCTACATTGAGGGCTAGATTAATAAAAATAACTAATTCCAATTTTTACCTAGAAGATATGCAATTTCGAGAGATTGCATTTTGTTGAGTCTAGGGTCATATAATGACTGATATTTATAACTAATATCTTCTTCGCTGATTTCAAGGATACCTCCCTGTGCACTCAGTAACATCTAGTCCTGTCATTTCTAAATGGGCACCTCCTAGATGTACTCCTGCCTCCTTTAATATATGAATGAATTGAATCATTTCATTAGTAATACCCGTAAAATAGCGTGTTTTATATCCTTCTTTGGCATTTTTAGTATTACCATGCATAGGGACAATCATCCAAATGACGGGCTTGCCACTGGGCTGAATTGATTTTATGAGAGCCGGGAGTTTTTGTTTAATAACACCTGCTCCCATTCTAATGATGAGAACTGTTTTTCCTTTTTCTTGACTAGGGTTTAATTTCTTTATTAATTTCAGCAATGTATATGATGTGATATTTGGCCCGCATTTGATACCAATAGGTTTTTCTACCTCTCTTAAATATTCGATATGTAATTGTTATTCATTGTTATTTAATATTTACGTTATATAGAATAAAAAAAACGGCATAAATAGCCGTTTTTTATTCTATATAATTATGAGAGGTCGACGTTAATGCGATTTTCCTTGTTCAATACCAAGCCCAATCTGTGAACGAATAAATTGTTCTTTAAAGCGCTCTCTTTCCATTTTTCCTTGTTCTGAATTATCTGTTACAGAGAATAACCAGGCAGCAATAAACGCAACAGCCATAGAAAAAATTGCTGGGTATTCATAAGGGTAAATTGGTTTCTCATGATGAAGAATGCTGACCCAGATGGTTGGCCCTAAAATCATCAAGACAACTGCAGTAATTAAACCAAACCAGCCACCAGCTAATGCTCCACGAGTAGTCAGTTTGCGCCAGTACATTGAGAGTAAAATGATTGGGAAGTTACAGCTTGCGGCGATGGAGAAGGCTAAGCCAACCATGAAAGCAATGTTTTGTTTTTCAAATAGAATGCCTAACCCGATAGCAACAAAACCTAAGATAACAACGGTAATTTTAGATACGCGTAATTCATCTTTTTCATCAGCTTTACCATTTTTCATTGCCATCGCATATAGGTCATGAGAAACCGCGGAGGCGCCTGCTAAGGTTAAACCAGCAACAACTGCAAGGATGGTGGCGAATGCAACTGCAGAAATAAAGCCTAAGAAGAAATTACCACCAACTGCATCAGCAAGGTGTACAGCGGCCATATTGGTGCCACCAATTAATGCACCAGCAGCATCTTTAAATGCAGGATTGGAACTGACAAGAACGATGGCACCAAAACCAATAATAAAGGTTAATATGTAAAAGTAACCGATAAATCCAGTGGCATAGAACACACTTTTACGTGCTTCTTTCGCGTCACTAACGGTGAAGAATCGCATAATAATGTGAGGGAGGCCTGCTGTACCAAACATTAATGCTAAACCAAGGGATAAGGCGGATATAGGGTCGGAGACCAGCCCTCCAGGACTCATGATAGCAATACCATTTTTATGAACTTCTACGGCTTCTTTAAATAAGGTATTAAAGTTAAAGCCAACATGCTTCATAACCATAACAGCCATGAATGTTGCACCAGCTAATAACAAGATGGCTTTAATAATTTGAACCCAAGTTGTGGCTAACATTCCACCAAATAGGACATACAGCACCATCAATATACCCACAATAACAACCGCGACGTGGTAATTGAGACCAAATAATAATTCAATTAATTTACCCGCACCCACCATTTGAGCAATAAGATACAGTGCAACAACAACCAGAGAACCAACCGCAGATAGAATGCGAATTGGTCTTTGTTTTAATCGATAAGAAGCGACGTCAGCGAAAGTATAGCGACCTAAATTACGTAAGCGCTCGGCAATTAAGAATAGAATGATCGGCCAGCCAATTAAGAAGCCAATCGAGTAAATCAGACCATCGTAGCCAGAAGTATAAACCAGGGCGGAGATCCCTAAAAAGGAAGCCGCTGACATAAAGTCGCCCGCGATAGCCATCCCGTTTTGGAAACCTGTAATTTTCCCGCCTGCAGTATAGTAATCAGAGCGAGAACGCGTTCTTTTTGACGCCCAGTAAGTTATATATAAGGTAAAGCCGACAAACAGTAAGAACATCACAATCGCCTGAATATTCACAGGCTGGCGTTCAACATCCCCTGTCAATGCATCGGGAAACGCTATTGAGGAGGTAAAAAAGAGAATGAGTGAGAGCAATATTTTCATTTTTCTACCTCTTTTAAAATTTCTGCTGTTAAACGGTCGTATTCACCGTTAGCCCGGATAACGTAAAGCCCCGTTAGTACAAATGAAATGACGATCAGCCCTACACCAACAGGAATTCCTCTTGTAATGTATGAACCTTCGGATATTGGTGTTCCAAGCCAGCTTGGGTCAAAAGCGATAAGAAAAATAAAACCAACATACAGCACGAGCGTTATTATTGATAACAACCATGAAAAGCGACTACGTTTTCTAACCAGTTCTTTAAAGCGAGGGTTATCCTCTACCTTTTCGTAAGCAGTAGCATTCATCAGAGTTCTCCTCTGTTATACTCGTCATACTTCAAGTTGCAGCTTTGTTGACTACACTCACTCACACGAGTTACATACTTGTGTATGCCCCTCGTGCTTCGTTCGCTTGTCGCCTAGCTACCCCTCGAATTATTTAGAGTAAACCATCTTGTTGGGATGTATGTAAGGCCGCCTCTATGAGTTGGCCTTTTGGCGTTATGACATACTCATAGACTGTTTTTCTTCGAGTAGTTTTTCGACAACACCAGGATCGGCCAGCGTGGAGGTATCTCCGAAATTACTGGTGTCTCCTGATGCAATTTTTCGTAGGATGCGACGCATGATTTTACCGGAACGAGTTTTAGGTAGTGAATCCGTCCAGTGAAGTACATCCGGGGTGGCAATAGGGCCGATTTCCTTACGAACCCAGTTGCGAACTTCGGTGTATAGCTCTGGTGATGGCTCAACCCCAGATATTAATGTGACATAAGCATAGATTGCTTGGCCTTTAATATTATGAGGAATCCCGACCACTGCAGCTTCGGCCACTTTCGGATGTGCAACGAGCGCTGATTCTATTTCTGCAGTACCTAAACGATGGCCCGAAATATTCAGTACATCGTCAACACGGCCTGTGATCCAGTAATAACCATCTTCATCACGACGAGCACCATCACCACTAAAGTACATGCCTTTAAAGGTTGAGAAATAGGTTTGCTCGAAGCGTTCGTGATCGCCAAATAAGGTTCGGGCTTGGCCCGGCCATGAATCAACAATCACTAAGTTACCTTCTGTGGCGCCTTCGATAGGCTCACCAAGGTTATCGACTAATGCAGGGCGAACACCAAAGAATGGCAATGTTGCAGACCCTGGCTTTAACATGGTTGCTCCCGGAAGTGGTGTGATCATGAAACCACCTGTTTCGGTTTGCCACCATGTATCAACCACTGGGCAGCGGCTATTACCAATTTTTTTGTAGAACCATTCCCAAGCTTCAGGATTAATGGGTTCTCCCACTGAACCGAGAATTCGTAATGAGCTGCGATCTGTACCTTCAATGGCTTTATCGCCTTCGGCCATTAATGCACGGATAGCAGTTGGGGCGGTATAAAGGATATTGACTTGGTGTTTATCAACCACTTGGCTCATTCGGTTAACTGCTGGGTAATTAGGTACCCCTTCGAACATTAATGTTTTAGCACCATTGGATAATGGGCCATATAACAAATAGCTATGGCCTGTAACCCAGCCCACATCTGCAGTACACCAATAGACTTCACCTGGATGGTAGTCGAAGGTGTATTTGAATGTCAGTGTAGCATAGACTAAATAACCGCCAGTGCTATGCAGAACGCCTTTTGGCTTACCTGTAGAACCAGAGGTATATAGGATGAACAGTGGGTCTTCTGCGTTAATTTCTTCTGGAGGGCAATCTGCACTGACCCCTTTGATGACGTCGTGCCACCAGAGATCACGCCCTTCTACCCAGCTCGGCGCATTGCCTGTACGTTGGTAAACAATCACATTAGAAACCGTAGTGACTTGCGGGTTAGCGAGTGCGTCATCCACATTTTTCTTTAATGGAATTGCACGACCCGCTCGTAAGCCTTCATCTGCGGTGATGATTAGCTTTGCTTTACAGTCAATAACGCGACCAGAGACCGCCTCAGGGGAGAAACCAGCAAAAATGACTGTATGTATCGCGCCAATACGAGCACAAGCCAGCATCGCGACAGCAGCTTCGACAACCATCGGCATGTAAATGGCGACAACATCGCCTTTACGAATACCTTGTTGTTTCAAAACATTAGCAAACTGACAAACATCATGGTGTAGTTCGCGGTAAGTGACATTTTTTGACGATGAGGGGTCATCGCCTTCCCAAATAATCGCAGTTTGGTCGCCTTTTTCAGCCAGATGGCGATCCAAACAGTTTGCACTTAAATTTAACGTACCATCTTCAAACCAGCGGATATCAATATGGCCGGGGTCAAAAGAGGTGTTCTTGACACGTGTATAAGGTTTAATCCAATCAACGATTTTTCCTTTTTCGCCCCAAAATC
This sequence comes from Providencia sp. PROV_01, assembly GCF_053098325.1. Classification (NCBI taxonomy): domain Bacteria; kingdom Pseudomonadati; phylum Pseudomonadota; class Gammaproteobacteria; order Enterobacterales; family Morganellaceae; genus Providencia; species Providencia sp. PROV_01. The sequence continues at coordinate 474,219 of NZ_JBRFKD010000002.1, forward strand.
CTTCAGGGTCTTGAATCGAGCGTTGGTACTCATCGTTATACTGTTGTTCGTTTATCAGGGCATTTTTTGCAATTTCAGCAGGAACGGGATGTTTAGTTATTTGAGTCATATTATTATCTCCTTGCAGATGTTAATACTATGTCAAAAAATGGTTAACTAAAGCACGATTTTTAAATTTGTTTTTCTTTTGCGCGGAAGATCACGTATTAATTGTAATGAGATTTGCAGGATTATCATTTGATGCTAAATATCAAATTGAAATATAAAGCTAAAAATATAATAAAAGGTAGATTTAAAGAAAAATAAACGATGGGGTTATTGGTATTAGTTACTGAATAAAGGAGTTCTCATAGCGAATATAAATATCCATATATTTACTATGGGTTTGATAATGATTTTCATTAACAGTAAAATAACTATAATAGATAGTTATTCACAAGGTGCGAAGTTACGCAAGTGTTTACCCTATGAGCCTTGTGGTAAAAATGAGAAACATAGCGGTATTTACGTCACTGGAGACAATAATATGAGTTATACATTACCTGCTTTACCTTATGCTTATGATGCGCTGGAACCACACTTTGACAAGCAAACCATGGAAATCCACCATACCAAGCACCATCAAACCTATGTGACTAACACCAATACAGCGTTAGAAAAACTGCCTGAATTAGCGGGTTTAGATATCGATGTTTTGATTCAAAAATTGGACCAAATCCCAGCTGATCAACGTACGTTTGTTCGTAACAACGCTGGTGGCCACTCAAACCATAGTCTGTTCTGGAAAGGTTTGAAATTAGGTACTGAATTAAAAGGCGAACTGAAAGCTGCGATTGAGCGTGATTTCGGTAGCGTTGATGCATTTAAAGAACTGTTTGAAAAAGCAGCTGCAACACGTTTCGGTTCTGGCTGGGCATGGCTGGTTCTGAAAGATGACGGTAAATTAGCTGTCGTTTCAACTGCTAACCAAGACAGCCCATTAATGGGTGAGGCTATTTCAGGCGTATCTGGTTACCCAATTATCGGTTTAGACGTATGGGAACACGCTTATTACCTGAAATTCCAAAACCGCCGCCCTGATTATATTAAAGCATTCTGGTCAGTTGTGAACTGGGATGAAGCAGCGGCACGTTTTGCAGCAAAAGCTAAATAATTTTATAAGATAATTTATTTGCCATAAGCGCAGCGTTAATGCTGCGCTTTTTTTATTTGTACTCCACCAATTGTTATCTCTACTGGCATTCTTTATGATGGAAGATCTATTACTTTGCTAAGTGGAGAGCACTGTTCATGTCATATTTTCCCCAGGTCTTTATCGGTAAAGTCCAAGCAACCCAGTCTTGTGGGCACAGCGCTATTCATAAGCAAGCTGCCGACGGGTTATTGATGTTAGGGCAATTGGGGCTTGATGGCGATGAACAAGCTGAAAAGCGCTTCCATGGTGGGCCAGATAGAGCACTTTGCCATTATCCTAGGGAACATTATGATTTCTGGGTCAATGCATATCCTGATTTAGCCGATTTATTTGTTGCCTCTGCATTTGGGGAAAATATATCAACGTTGGGTATGACTGAAGAAAACGTATTTATTGGGGATATTTTTGCATGGGGTGATGCGCGTATTCAGGTCACTCAACCTCGTTCCCCTTGTTATAAGCTCAATGGGTTAACGGGAATTGAAAATTTTGCACAAATGATGCAAGACAATGGGCGCTGTGGTTGGTTGTACCGTGTCATTAAAACAGGCAATGTTAGTGAAAATGCGCCATTAACGCTATTGAGCCGCAATAGTGATATTTCAGTACAAGAAGCCATTATGATTGCATTTCACGCTCCTTATGATGAGGAACTATACCAGCGCCTGTTAAGTGCTGCAGGGTTATCCGCAAGTTGGAGCTTAACCATGCAGAACCGTTTAGATAACCACCGCATCGAAGAGTTTAAGCACCGGTTGTTTGGTAAACGTTAATCGCTAGCGAAAAGCTATTGTGCGCTTATAACAAAGAGAGTCTTTAGCCATAAGCGTTTGCTAGTAATATAACGTGCGATACTGAGAATGCCTATGTCTTAGGTGTTTGTTGTATAAACTGTTGGTACCACGGGATATTCGCCATTAATTCGAGATGTGTTCCCTGAGCGATAATTTTTCCTTTCTCCATATACACAATTTCATCTGCTTGTCGGGCTAGATTAGGCTGGTGGGTGACGACGATACGTGTCTGTTGTTTGGCTTGAGTAATAAGGTCAATCACGGAGGCTGTATTGATGTTATCAAGGCTTGCTGTTGGTTCATCCATTAAAATGATATTAGGATGCTGTAGAATCAATCTTGCAATACACAGCCGTTGTCTTTGTCCTCCAGAAAGTAACATACCGCCAGAACCAACCTCTTTTTCTAAGAACGTATGATTGGCAGTGAAATTAAGTTGTGTCAGTAATGCACTGATTACCCGGTCATCAATATTATCATCATCAAGTACCAAATTTTGGCGTACGCTACCGCAAAATAAACGGCTATCTTGTAGTAAGACTCCCCGGTGAGCACACAACACCTCTTGTGATAGGTTTTTAATATTTTTATTACCGTAGTTCACACTGCCATATGTTGGGTCTTGTAAGCGAGCGAGTAAGCTTAATAATGTACTTTTTCCTGCTCCTGATGGCCCTACAATGGCGGTAAGTGTATGTTCCTTAAAGCTAAGACCTATGTTTTGTAAAATGCATTTTTTATTGTCACTGTAAAATGATAACTGTTCACAGCTAACGCTATCGATAGTGGGTGTTGATGAACGATAAGGAAATGTTAATACCGGAGCCTGCAAGGCTATTTCGATTCGTTGAATTGCTTTTTTCATTTGTCTAATTGATTGATCTAAATGAGAAAGTAACCACATAGGTTCAATTAAGCGCGCTAATAAAACTAACCCTGCTAGCCACATATTTAATGGCATCTTTGCATGATCAACTAAATAAATACCGAACCCAAAGAGCGTAATAAACGCGGTTTGTACCATTAATGAAAATAATAAGTGAAATGGCAAGCTTCTTCGTTGTAGCTGTCTCTGAGTTTGATATTGGGATGCTAAGGCAAATTTGGGATGCAGCTGCTCATAATGGGTATTTGAGCGACGAATCAATGGCTGGTGGAGCGCATATTGGTTGAGTGCACTCATTGCTTGTTGTTCTGATTCATGAGCTGCTCGTTCAAAAAAGGCAATTTTTCTGGCAGATAAGCGTAAAGAGACTAATAACAAAAGGAGTATAAACAGTAAAATAGCGCCAAATGCACCTTGATAGACTAACATTCCAATCACGATAGTACAGGGCGTGAGTAACCCACTAATAATAGGATGGAGTAAATGTGCGGGTACAGACATAACCTGTGATACAGGTCCTGAAATTAATTGGTTGCTGTTTGAAATGGGTTGCAATGAAAGCGGCAGATGGCGAATAAGTGCCGTAGCAAGATAGCGCATCACCAATCCCCCTGCAACATAGCCTTTCTGGGTGGCTATAAATGTTACGGCGAGTGTTGTTAAGCTAGAAAGAGTGAATAGTATTAATGGCATAGTGGTATCAAGGTGCCAATCTAAAATAACAACAAATAAAAATAACCCGCTAATTCCCTCTAAAACAGCGCTTAGGGTCATCCAAAATATAGCATTACGTACGGTGCACAATAAGCGTTTAAGCACAGTTCTCCTCCAATGCACGTAAAAGTTGCTGATAGGGTTCTGAATGTATTGAAAGTTGTTGATGCGAGCCTTGTGCGATTAATTTTCCGTTGTCTAACAATAATATGCGGTCTGCGAGATTCAAGCCGTTTAAGTCATGGGTAATAAGTACACAAGTTCGCGGCTCGCTATACAATAAATTAAGCACCCGCTGTGCATTTCGAGGGTCAAGTGCGGATGTCGGTTCATCAAGCAGCAATAAAGGCGCTGGTGATAGCAATGCTCGTGCAATCGCGAGGCGTTGAGCCTCTCCACCGGACAACACCATATCTTGCTCTATTACGGCATCCAGCCCTTTAGGTTGTTGTTTTACCAGTGATAATAAGTTGAGCTCACCAAGGTAACGGTACATATCATCTTCAGTGGAGTTAGGGGCAAATAGCTGTAGATTTTCACGCACAGAACAAGGCAGAGGCGGGGTGCTTTGCATGACGATGGAAACCGTACGGTTCAAACTAGTTAATGATAGCAGTGGTAATGGAACCGAGTTAAAGAGGACATTTCCCTCTGTTGGGTCTAAAAAGCGCGCCATAAGTTGTATTAAGGTGCTTTTTCCCGCTCCAGACGTTCCGACAATAGCAATAAATTCGTTGGGGGCTACGGTGATATTAATATTCGATAATATTGAGTTATCACCTATTTTAACGTCAACTTGGACAAGTTTGAGCTCACCTTGGGATGGGGTAATTTCCTTTTCTCCGTAATGCATATCCGGTTCAGCTAGAAGTTGGCGAATACGTTCTGATGCGCTAACAGCAAGGTTCAAGGCGTCTGCACCATGCCCCATTGCAGCAACGGGGGCAGCAATACTACTAATTAATAGAATGAATAAAATGATTTGAGCGAGAGGTACGGGCTCAGAGAGTAATGAAACCCCAAAAATAACCCATAATGACAGCAATGTGCTGCTGATACCGACTTGAGTCAGTGAGCTCAAGGCGCCTATTTTACTTATCCATCGCTTAAAGGCGATTTCAAATTGGTATAACGCTTGTGATGTTTTTTTTTGAATGGATTGATTGGGATATTGCCTTGCCTGTAGCGGGTTATCTGCAAGTTCAGCATATTGTTCATACAGGGCACTCATTGTCCGGTTACGTGAGGTATATAGCGCCTGATAACGTATAGAACGCATTTGTTTAAATAAAAAAACCGAGGTGATTAATGGCATTAAGCAAAAAATGGTGAGTAGTGCATTTTGCCATAATAAAATGAGAGCTGCTGTTATTGGGACGATAATTAATTTTGTGATATCTGCAGGGGCATGAGCGGTTAATTGATGTAGCCAGCGAACATCACGGTCAGCTATTTGCAAAAAGCCATCTCGACCATGTTGGGCAAAGTGGTTTAGAGGGAGTTTTTCTACTTTATCCAGAAGTTGTAGCCTGAGTTGATGGCAGAGATGGTTATCAGTTTGATGTGTTAAATACAGAGCAAAAGTTTGGCAAATTAGCCAGCTCACACCCCCTATGGATGCAATAACAACCCATTCATAATATTGATGAACGGAAGCGTTGGCAATTTGGCTAATTGCTATCAATGGAATGAGTGAACAGAGGCCTGCGATGGCTTGTAAAATAAGTGCAAATAATAGTGTGAAGCGATAGGGATGAAGTAATTCCCAAAGTGCGCGGTACATGCGAAACCTCCATAGCGAATCGGTCACTTTAATTTATTTCGCTTTGTTATCGTGAATTAGTTGTTTTGCTTGCCAGACTATTTGTTTTGTTTGCAGGCCTTATTGGCGGTATTCATTTTTAAAGCGCTTTTTTGGGGTTTTTAGTAAGATGGCGATATTGCGATTAGGAATATTGAGGGGGGTGAGATGCAATATGATTTAAATGATCTCTACTATTTTGTGAAAGTTGTCGAATATGGTGGTTTTTCACAAGCGGGTTTGGCTCTAGGGATCCCTAAATCTAAATTGAGTCGACGTATTGCAGACTTAGAGAAAAACCTTAATGTTTCATTGATTTACCGTTCTACTCGTCAGTTTCATGTCACGGAAGTGGGGCAAGTCTTTTATCAGCAGTGTAAAAATGTGGTGGATGAAGCTGAAGTTGCTCATGAATTGATTTGTTCCGTTCAGTCACACCCTAAAGGAACGATCAAGTTATCGTGTCCAGTCGCACTGTTACAAGTCTATCTCAATGAATTACTTGTAGATTTTATGATAAAGTACCCTGATATCGATGTTCAAATTTTAGCAGTTAACCGCCCTGTGGATGTGATTAGTGAAGGGTTGGATTTAGCTATTCGAGTGCGTTCATTGCCATTAGATGATTCAGGCTTAATGATGAAAGTACTAGGATATTCACGGCGTATCTTAGTGGCTAGCCCGCAGTTATTCGCAGAGCACGGTGAACTCACAGAGCCCGAAAAGCTGGTGGATTACCCGATGTTAGCGAATACAGAGCACTCACAAAATTACACGTTGACCCTAAAAAATAGTCACGATCTTAGCTTTACGCAGCATTTCACCCCGAAGTTAGCGACAACAGATATTTTAACGTTATACCATGCGGCACGCAAAGGTGTTGGGATCGCAAGGTTGCCTTATGGTGTGGTAGAAAAAGACATTGAATCAGGGGATTTGATAGAGGTATTACCGAAATGGCAGTTTCCTGAAGATATCATTCATGCGGTATATCCATCACGCAAAGGGTTGTTGCCATCAATCCAATTATTATTAAATCATTTAGCAGATAATATTTCGCCGTCAGTGAAATAAATTTCCCCGATAGCGCATTAGGCTATCAGGGAAATATTTCTCATTTACTGTGTTTCAGGAATGCGGCCAAATTTCCCACTGTTGAAATCATTCACTGCTTCATTGATTTCTTGCACAGTATTCATCACAAATGGGCCGTAACCAACAACCGGCTCGTTAATAGGATCACCACTGAGCAACAGTACTAAGGCATCTTCTGTGGCTTCTAACAGAATATTGCTATCTGTATCGTCGAGGATCATCAGCTCCCCTTCGTTTAAAGCAGAGCGGCCATCAACAAATATTGAACCACGTAACATGACTAAACCGACATAGCGTCCCGCTTTGGTTGGGATACCGACCGTTTTACCTTTGTTAAGCTGCAAATCCCATACATCTAATGGACTAAAGGTTTTTGCTGCACCTTTATTGCCTAAATAGTCACCCGCGATCACTCGCAGTGTTCCTGCATCATTGGGTAATGCGACTTTTGGCATACTATGGCTTTCTAACAGCTGGTAGCCGGGGGCCGCTGATTTGTCTTTTGCTGGCAAATTAACCCACAGTTGTACCATATCAAGAGTGCCACCTTGTTTCATGAAGGCGTCAGACTGATACTCTTGATGTAAAATACCCGATGCCGCAGTCATCCATTGAACATCGCCTGGGCCTATCACACCGCCTTCCCCTGTAGAGTCATGGTGAGCCACTTCGCCATCATACACTATTGTAACGGTTTCAAACCCACGGTGTGGGTGCTCGCCAACCCCCCTATTTGCTGAATTTGAGCTTGAAAAATCAAAAGGCCCCGCTCTATCGAGTAAAAGGAATGGGTTGAGGTATTTCCCATGATCGTTATAGCTAAACATTGAACGGACAGGAAAGCCGTCTCCGACCCAATGGCTGCGAGGAGATTGATAGATACCAATAATTTTTTTCATGGTTTTGCTCCTAAAATTGTTTTGATGACTGAATAATAAAGGAGCAAATCACTTGGCAGTAGTAGCAAAAATAGGTTTCATTGTTGCAGTGATAGAACAATAGAATAAAGACTAATTATTCTATTTATAGAACAGTGTTTATCAAAAACTGGACTACTCAGCCTTAAATCGATGAATTAATCTAAATAACACGAAAATAGAGCGTCTATCGTTCTATTTTTAAAACAAAAACAGATTTCATATTTTATCGATTGAGAGGTTTCATCATGAGTAGCCCAGCTAATTTTAATGGTCAACGTCCTGCTATTAACCCAGAAGATGCGGTGATGTTATTAATCGATCACCAGAGTGGATTATTCCAAACCGTAGGTGACATGCCAATGACGGAATTGCGTGCTCGTGCCGCTGTTCTGGCTAAAATGGCTTCCCTAGCTAAAATTCCAGTAATAACAACGGCTTCTGTACCTCAAGGCCCAAATGGTCCGTTGATCCCAGAAATTCATCAAAATGCGCCACATGCACAATATATTGCACGCCGTGGCGAAATTAATGCATGGGATAACCCTGAGTTTGTGGCAGCGGTAAAAGCAACAGGTAAAAAACAATTAATTATTGCAGGAACCATTACCAGTGTTTGTATGGCTTTCCCTGCGATTAGTGCGGTGATGGATGGTTATCAAGTATTTGTGGTCATTGATGCATCAGGTACTTACAGCAAAATGGCGCAAGAAATCACCTTAGCGCGTGTCGTTCAAGCGGGTGTCGTTCCAATGGATACTGCGGCTGTTGCTTCAGAATTACAAGGGACTTGGAACCGTGAAGATGCGGCGGAATGGGCAATGGCTTACACACAAATTTTCCCTGCTTATCAATTATTAATTGAAAGCTACAGCAAAGCGCAAGATGTTCTGAAAAATAATGAGCAATTAGATTCTGAACGTTAATTCGTGATAAACCCCACATTTAACTTACGGAATTAAATCAGGTGGTGGATGGCATATTTGCTCCAACCCATATGTGATATTAATCTAATTGATTGTTATTGAGCATGGTAAAAACGGGAAATTTATCCCGTTTTTTATGAAAAATTTATTTGGGGTAGCAAACATAAACCCAAGCGGGTGGAAAATTGAGATAGACACGTTGTTTTGTAAAATTAAAATAGCGAGAAAACATCTTTTCGCAGGATTGGGTGTATTGAAATAAAATAAAAACCCCTTGCTTGACAACTAAGCATTGATTCGCTTTTTTCAGAATTCTCATGCCTATCTTTTTATTTAGTGAGAGAAAAGGAATGCCAGAGATAATCACATCATACTCATCTTGAAGATATTCAGCCGAAATGGGGTAAACGACAACTCGGTTATCTTTAATCTGTTGAAGTTGTGTAATAAACGTATTATTAACTTCATAAATATCTAATGATGTATTTAATGAAGACTTTTGCAGTATTTGCTTTGTCATTACGCCATTACCAGCACCTATTTCTGCAAATTTACTTTGTTTGTCCCAATCGATATAACTCAGCATGGTATTACAGAGTGAACTAGATGATGGAATAATCGATCCCATCTCCCTTGGCGAAGTAATAAATTGCTTTATATATTCTTTGTATGAATTAAGCCATAGCGCATTAATAATAAACATTTGCACCTCCAATTAGGGGTATAAGAATTGTTTATTGACTTCGCACGGGTAAACCGCACTCACTACAGAATTTATCGCCATATCGGATAATTGAGCGACATTGTTGGCACTGCATTACGTTACGGTATTGCTGCTCGATCTGCTGTTTATCGTTGTAGTACCCATTATTATGGTCACTGTGTTTGGATGAGTGTCCTTGGTTTGAATACCCCCATGCTTGGATGACCCACCATGTTTGGAATAGCGTGAACCTCGATTTAACCCAAATAATTTGCTGAAAAATGACATAGGTAATTCTCCGTTATTGAGTGTGTTCACGATTAATATAAACGTTAGAGTTAACTCCAGACACAAGGCAAAAAGAGATTAATTACACGATATTACATTTAATTACTGTGGGTAATTAATTTGACGTTTTGAATTGATGGGTTGGGTATTACGGGAGGAAATAGGCGTTGTCAGTAGCCTAATGGGGGACGAATTTCCCCCATTACACTTAATTTAAGTGGTGAATATTACAACTGCGGGCGTTTAACGAAGCCAATTGCTTCATAAACTTTATCTAACGTTTCTTGCGCGCGAGCAGCCGCTTTAGTTGCACCTTCATCCATAATTTGGTTGAGCAGCGCTTCATCATTACGGAATTCATGGTAGCGAGTTTGAAGGGTAGTTAACATGCCAGAAACAGCTTCTGCTACAGCACCTTTTAGATGACCGTACATTTGGCCTTCAAATTCTGCTTCGAGTTCTGCGATTTTCTTACCAGTCACGCCCGACATGATATCTAATAAGTTAGAAACACCCGGTTTGTTTTCTAAATCATAACGAATACGCGGTGGCTCTTCGGAGTCAGTCATTGCGCGTTTGATTTTTTTCACGACAGATTTCGGGTCTTCTAATAATGCGATAACGTTGTTACGGTTATCATCAGACTTAGACATTTTCTTAGTTGGATCTTGCAGCGCCATAACACGGGCACCACCACCAGTCGGAATGAATGGATCGGGTACAGTGAAAATATCACCGTAAATAGCATTGAAGCGTTGAGCAATATCACGACTCAATTCAAGGTGTTGTTTCTGGTCAATACCAACGGGTACTTGATTTGTTTGATAAATCAAAATATCGGCTGCCATTAGTACCGGGTAATCAAATAGGCCTGCATTGATATTTTCTGCATGACGGGCAGATTTATCTTTAAATTGAGTCATACGGCTCAATTCACCGAAATAGGTGTAGCAGTTAAGCGCCCAGCTCAGTTGAGCGTGTTGTGGGACATGGGACTGAACAAAAATAGTGCTTTTTTTCGGGTCAATGCCACAAGCTAAATAAAGCGCGAGTGTATCAAGGGTTCTTTTACGCAGCTCGATAGGGTCTTGGCGAACGGTGATAGCGTGCTGGTCAACGATACAGTAAATGCAATCGTAGTCATCTTGCATTTGTACCCACTGACGTAATGCACCCATATAGTTACCGATGGTTAATTCACCGGAAGGCTGTGCGCCGCTGAATACGATTGGTTTTTGGGGTTGCTTTAAATTTTCAGTGGGAGTGCTCATTTAGTTATGTCCTTGCTTATTTTATTTCAGATAACCCAATTGCAGGTAATAAATCAGAAAAATGTGTTAATACACAGTTCGGTTCACTCAGTGCAATAGATTCACCATAGTTATAACCGTAGGTCAGACCGACACACGGGCATTCAGCGCTTTTCGCTGCAATAATATCATTACGAGAATCGCCGACAAAAAGCAATTCTTCTTTACGTAAACCGAATGTTCCCATCGTTAAGTAGAGAGGAGCTGGATGCGGTTTTAAAGCTTTGACATCATCGCTACCCAATACTAGAGAAAAGTAGTGTTCAATGCCTAACTTATTCAATAATGGCGCAATAAATGGGGTTGCTTTATTCGTTACAATTCCCATAGGCAGGCCATGTTTCGCTAATTGCTCTAAAGTGTCTTTTACTTCAGGGAACAGTTGGCTGCCTGTTGTGACAGATGTTGCATAGAATTTATCAAAACTGGCTCGCGCTCTTTTTTGTAGCTCGGGCGTGATTTCGGCTCCTGCCCAAGAAAGCGCTCGCTCAACTAATATATCAACCCCATTGCCGACCCAAATAGAAACGCGTTCTTTACCTGCGGGAGGGAAATTTAATTCGTTGAGCATATTGTCGATAGCGTCAGCTAAGCCGCTGGCGCTATCTACGAGAGTGCCGTCTAAATCGAAAGCTATCGCTTTGATATTCTCTAATACGACTTGAGTCATTGAGATACCTTTTGTAATTCGTTACGCATCGCGTCGATAACAGTTTTATAGTCGGGTTGGTCGAAAATAGCAGAACCTGCAACGAAGGTGTCGGCACCTGCTGCTGCAATCTCTGCGATATTATTCACCTTGACACCGCCATCGACTTCCAAACGAATATCATAACCACTCTCATCAATTAATTTACGGACTTGGCGCAATTTATTGAGTGTTTGTGGGATAAAGGATTGTCCACCAAAGCCGGGGTTGACAGACATGAGCAGGATCATATCGACTTTATCCATCACATAATCAAGGTAGCTAAGTGGGGTTGCTGGGTTAAATACTAGCCCTGCGGTACAGCCATGCTCGCGAATTAACTGCAGTGAGCGGTCAACGTGTTCACTGGCTTCAGGGTGGAAGCTAATATGGGTTGCACCCGCTTTAGCAAAGTCAGGGATAATGCGGTCAACGGGTTTCACCATTAAATGGACATCAATAGGTGCGGTTATTCCGTAGTCTCGCAGTGCTTTACATATAGGCGCCCCAAACGTTAAGTTTGGTACATAATGGTTGTCCATAACATCAAAATGCACGATATCGGCACCAGCTGCAAGAACATTGGCAGTATCTTCGCCTAAACGGGCAAAGTCAGCAGATAAAATAGATGGGGCAATGAGAAAGTTTTTCATTATTGTCTCCGATTATTAATCGTTATCTGAGAGCCATTCATCGCTAGGTACAAGGCGCTGTGTTTTTTTCTTATCTATTTTTCTAGGAGAAAGGCTATTTGGTATACCCGGATATAATGCCAGTAACTCATTGACTTTTGTCCGGTTCAATATATTTCTACTGATAGTGCGACGTACTTTTACAATATGTAATTGGGCTTGATGATACCACTCTCTCGTCATCGGGGTATCATGATTTGAGATCAAGACAGGGATTTTGCTTTCTGTTGATAACTTTTGTGCCAAAATCGCTAAGTTTTGTTGTTCAAGCGAATTAAATGAATTCGTATGATACGCGGTGAAATTAGCGGTATCTGATAAAGGTGCATAGGGTGGGTCACAGTAGACAACAGATCCCTCTTTTGCGTTGAGCAAAGTTTCACCATAATGCTGAGTCATAAACATCGCATTTTGTGATTTTTCAGCAAACCACAGTAATTCTTCTTTAGGAAAATAGGGCTTTTTATAGCGGCCGAAAGGAACATTAAATTCACCACGAGAATTATAACGGCATAACCCATTATAGCAGTGGCGGTTTAAGTATAAAAAAAGGACACTGCGTTTCTCAGTATCGGTCGATTGGTTAAAGGCTTCACGCATTAAATAATATTGTTCGGAAGTATTATATTCAGGTGTGAAGATTTGCTGGGCTTCTTCGATAAAAGAATCAGCACGGTCTTTAACTGTATTATAGAGGTTGATGAGGTCACTGTTGATATCTGCCAGTATGTAGGAATCATAACTGGTGTTTAAAAACACTGACCCAGCACCAACAAAAGGCTCAATTAAGCAATCACCTTGTGGAAGGTGTTTTTTGATTTCTTCCACAAGGGGGTATTTGCCCCCAGCCCATTTTAAAAAAGCGCGTTTTTTTTTCATGCCGTCTTTATTATTACAATCGTTTAGAGTACTAAATCTATACTCTGTCAGGACAACATAATGCGCCCGGGGAAAAACGTTGTTATTTTTGATCCTGTTTGACTTGTTTCATATTTCTAACCCACGGTTTTTTCGCTTGCACTGCAGCAGGTAAGGTTCCTATTGCATTTTTTGCGTCGGTCACTGAACTATAATTTCCGTGAATAAGAACATACCAGGTTTGCCCATTACGTATAGTTTTATAGACTTTGTAATTGGCCAGTTTGTTTTCTTTTGCAAAAGCTTCCAATGTATCAGAGCGGCTTGCGCTGCTGAGTTGTAATGTATAGCTACCGGCTGGCGCAGACATGATATTACTACCTTGGCTACTTGCTGTTGATGCGGGTTTCGCTGGCTGTTTAGTCTGCACAGGATGTTTTTGCTCAACGGGTTTTGCAGGTGTTTTTTCTGGTGTGACTGGTTTTACCACGGGTTGCTGTTCGACAGGTTTAACGGTTGGTGGTGTTAACTGTGTCGTATTTTGTGGTTGGTTAGTATTTGGTACAGAAACTTGGCCTTGATTTAAGGCATCAACGACATCACCAGGTATTTCGATACGCTCACCCAGACCATTTGGTTGAGTTTGAGGCTCTCCTTGGGTTGGTGTCGGTGTGATTTGTGAACCGGTAATTTCTTGCGGTTGCCCTGATAACGTTTGACCTTGTGAATTTGTCAACGATGAGGAGCCCGATAAGTCGATATTCTGTGAATTATTTGCACCCGTTGTTTGTTGCTTTTCATGCTCTGTAGGGGCCTTTAAAGCTGAGCTGATAGCAATAATGAGCAGCAATAGAACCAGAACACCTACACCAATCATAATATGTTGGCGTGAGAGTGCAATTTTAGGTTTTGCAGTAGATGATGATTGGCGTGAGCGCCCTGTCGGTCTATCTGATGTATCTGGCCTAAGATCATTTTGACCTTGAGGCTGGTTATCTGGTTTAAATTCGTCCATTTTCCTCTCCCGAATAAAATTTGCCTATAGTAGAGATAAAATGTCTCTTATCAGTACAACCTCTTAACGACCAAGCAGGGCATCGCTGCTTATTTTAAAGCATATATCCTTTCGTAATACCACGCTAGCCAAAGTGGTATTGATAATACGCTTTTTCAGAGTTTCGTATATAGGCGTAGGCATACCGTATAATTTAACGACTTTAGCGAACATCTACCAGTAACATTTTAAAACGTCAGTAAAAATTCGGGTTTTTCTTCGTTTTATGACATACAGGATGATATTGCCGCAATGACAGTCTGCGTATCAACATCTGAACGCATTTCCGAATGGCCGATAGTGGTAGGCAAAATTAAATGTAGTTTTCCACCCATCACTTTTTTATCTCGCATCATATGTGGGAGATAATCATCGGGCTTCATTTGTGACGGGCCTGTGACGGGAAGTGATGCACGTTCTAGAAGAGTGACCACCCGCTGTGTTTGTTCAGGAGTAAATTGGCCAAGTAGCTCAGCTGTTTTTGCTGCCATAACCATGCCAGCCGCGACAGCTTCACCATGTAACCAGACGCCATAGCCCATATGCGCCTCGATAGCATGGCCAAAAGTATGGCCTAAGTTCAATAGTGCACGTAACCCACTAGTTTCTTTTTCGTCTGCCGCAACGACTTGTGCTTTTAATTCACAACAACGGCGAATACAGTAAGCCATCGCTTGGTCATCAAGAGCGACGAGAGCATCGATATTATCTTCTAGCCAGCTAAAAAACTCACTATCGAGGATAATGCCATATTTAATGACCTCAGCTAAACCAGAGGCGAGTTCTCTTGGGGGAAGTGTTTTTAAACAGTTGAGATCAATCACGACAGAAGCGGGTTGATAAAATGCACCGATCATATTTTTCCCTAATGGATGATTGACGGCAGTTTTACCACCGACAGAAGAGTCCACTTGAGATAATAAGGTCGTAGGAACTTGAATAAAACGCACTCCACGCTGATAACTTGCTGCTGCGAAACCGGTTAAGTCGCCAATGACGCCCCCACCAAGAGCGATGAGGGTGGTGTCACGGTTATGGTGTTTTTCAAGTAATGCGGTAAATACATCATTCATAATGAATAATGATTTGTATTGTTCGCCATCCGGTAGAATGATGGTATCAACTTTTACACCTGAAGATTCAAGAACATGCTTTATCTTATCAAGATAAATAGGGGCAAGAGTTTCATTTGTCACGACCATTGCTCGTTGACCTGCAGTTAATGGCCAAAATGCATCCGTTTGTTGATATAAGCCGGGTGCAATATTGATTGGATAACTACGTTCGTCTAGAGTGACGGTGACTTTTTCCATCTTGCTTTACCTTAAGTTCATTTTTGAAAATAACACCATGAATAATTAGTTTTTTTCTAATAGTTCAATGATTTGGCTGGCAACAACTTTAGCGCTTTGTTCATCAGTATGAATGGTAATATCAGCAATTTCTTCATACATCGGATTACGTTCGTCAGCCAGTTTCTCAAGAACTTCACGTGCAGGTTCGTCAACTTGTAGTAGTGGACGTTTTTTGTCACGCTGTGTACGAGATAATTGTTTCTCAATTGTGGTCTCAAGATAAACAACGACACCGCGAGCGGATAAGCGATTACGGGTCTCTTTGGACTTAACAGAGCCACCGCCTGTTGCTAAAACAATGCCTTGTTTCTCTGTAAGCTCATTGATGATTTTTTCTTCGCGATCGCGAAAGCCTTCTTCACCTTCAAGGTCGAATACCCAGCCTACATCTGCGCCAGTGCGTTTTTCTATCTCGTGATCAGAGTCGAAAAACTCCATATTAAGCTGTTGAGCCAACTGACGGCCAATAGTACTTTTGCCAGCACCCATTGGTCCAACCAGAAAGATATTGCGTTTCTCTGCCATGTTTTTTGGTATTACTACGATTATTCGTTAATGATTACCCGCCCCGCCAATCAGATTAGCGGCGGGACCTAAACTGAAACCTCATAAGTGATGATGTGAGATCAGATAAGAAAATTATCTCAATACATCAACCTGAATTGCAACTATATAAATATGGCACTAAGCAAGCAAAGTGCCATATTTAAAATTGCAGGTTTCTATATTTGAGCCGTCTATGTTGTCTAATACCTTGTTTATCATGGTTTTTAACAGTTTTTAGCTATTGGTATCAGCAAGTTATTTCTGTTAAGTGTAGAGCAACATTAATTGTGGCTGTTTTATAAGCGACTGACAGCTTGTTCTTTAATCTACGGATAGTTAGAACACTCAATGGATAACCTTGTATGCTAAAACGACGTCAGCGTCAAATTTATCCGGTAGGTTTATGGCATAAAAAATATTTTTTTTTGTCATCTTTGACTTATTGCTTATTCAACTATTTGAAGTATATGCGTTATTTTTTCTATATTAAATATTGATAAGTTTTGGTGTTATAAAAACGATAAGGACACGTTTATCTATATGCTCTGCCGTATTTGTGAATAATGTACCTAGAAAAGGAATGTGAGATAAAAAAGGTAACCCCGTCTCTGTTTTTTCTTGTTTTTGCTGAAAAATTCCCCCAAGGATAAGGGTTTCATTATTTTTGATAGTGACGGTCGTTGCGATTTCTTGCTTATTGATGGCCAAGTGATGATGTTGACTGCTAGTGAGTGCAGTATCAGGCGAGTTATGACTAATTTTTAGATTTAACTCAACTTTTTCATCACGCACAATAGCGGGAGTGACATCCATTCCGAGTACAGCATCTTTAAATTGTACGTGCGTTTTCTTTTCATTACTGGTGACGTAGGGGATCTCAGTACCTTGCTGAATACTTGCGGGTTGTTGGTGTGAAGCAACTAAACGAGGACTCGCAATAATAGAAAGCAAATTTTCTTTTTCTAATGCTTTAAGTTTCATTTCAAGTAAACCCTCTCCAAGGCTAAGAACATTGAAGGAAAATTGCCCGGATATTGAAGAGTAACGGTTGTAACGATGTAAATGATTAGCGCTCAGGTTTCCCCCTGCCATCATTCCCCATTCTAAACCCAATTCTTGTAATGCAGTTCGGCTGCTACTAATGATATGTGCGGTGATTTGCACTTGTTTATTTGGCATATCTTTATGTTTTATCCATTCATCAATCAGTGCTAATCGGTCTGGATCATCTTTAATAATGAGGCTGTTTGTCGTGATATCGTGATGGATAGATGCATTTTTTGATAATAACGACGTATCAGGGTGTTCTAATAGGAGACGAACCTCTTGAACATTGATTGAGACTAATTTAAATATTTTTTCGGCTTGTGGTGTTTTACTTGGCGCTATCGGCGCTATTGTAATCTCCGAAGTGGGCTGATTTTCTATTACTAAAGGTGGGGTAAGTGGTGCAAAGGGATCTCTAATTTCTTCGGCAGAGACTAAAAATGAAGATAAAAAGAGGAGTCCTCCAATAATTATCATGTGAATGTTAGTTAGTGAGCTATTCATTATGGTTATCATCCTTGATAGCAAGAGTGTTGTTGAAAAAAGAAAATGAGATGGTGGTAACAATAACTCCTTGTTTTAAATTTATTTTTATGTCATGAAAATGCCATCTCTGAGTTTGAGGAAGAGTAAGAAGTTGCTCTATAACGTAATAAATAGCAGCAAAATTGCCTTGGAACTCCATAAAATAGGTATTGATATCTGTGGGTTGCAATTGATTAAGTGTGACTGAAGAACGAGAAAGTAAAGTATTTAACTGTGTAAGTAATTCAAGAGGGGCTTCGTTAATATCAACTGATTGTTTTAACAATTGAGCCTGCTTTTCTAGCTGTTGCAATGAAGGTGAGCGGTGGAGAGTTTTCGTTTCTTTTGCAATTGTTTCAGTTAAACTCAGGTTCTCAGTGGCTAATCCCATGATCTGATTTTGGTTTTCTTTCCAGTATAAAAAATATCCAGCAGTGATACAAAGAGCCATGAAGAAGCAAACCGGTAGCGTTTGTTGCCAAAAAGGGCGATACCAAAAAGAATGTGTAGATTCACTCATCGAGCTCCCCTTGGTATTTAGCAGTTAGGTGTAAACGATTTAATTGATTCATTCGGCTGATTTTTTTCAATTGAATATCGCTCAAACCAGGGTGTTTTTTAAGCTGTAAGCCGAGTGAATTGATATCTTGAAAATCATAACTGTTAGCTTTGATCTCTATTTTGTTATCCATTAACTGTAGATTTGTGAGCCAACTTTTTGGTGGGGTTATAGTTGAAAGATTTTGTAATAGCCTAAGTAAAAATTGGTTATTTTCCATGATGCTATCTATCTGTCTTTTTTTGTTCATCAAACTATTGATCTGTGTTTGTTGAGCAGTGATTTGCAATGTTAATTGCTGTATCTGTTCGTATTGCAGTTGGCTATTATGCTTTCTATTTTTTAGGTCATCTATTTCAATTTGTTGAAATAAAAATAAAAAAACACAAGCTATAATTACTGAACAGCAAACTACAAAGCAAAAGAGTAAAAACTCTCGTATCTTCTTTTTTATTTGCTGTTGGCGCCAAGGGAGAAAATTAACTTGGTATAGTTCCATCAGTTAAATATCTCCATGACGCAAAGCAAGGCCAGTAGCAATCACAAAATCCCCCAGTAATTGCGGTAATTTAATATTATGCTGTTGAAAAGCTTGACGTAATTCCCAGTAATGAGCTATCTCAGCAGTACGATGAATATGTTGATGGTCTGTAATTAGGTAGATAGGTAAAGTGGGTGAAGTATCTTCTTGTTCGAGAAAAGGGAGTAAGTGATAAAGTGTTTGTATATCAGTATCTTGTAAATGGTTATAATTAGCTGGCTGGCTAACTGGCCCTGACCAAAGCCATTCACCTTGTCGGTAATGAATAACCCAACATTCATCGGGTAAACCCGCATTTCTTGCCACATAACGTAAAGCTATGGGGGCGACATCAATAGCAAGTAGGTTAAATCCGCTTTCTGTAAATAGATTTTGCCAAAAGGTAATATCTGACTGGCGAGCCCCATTAAAATAAACTTGTTGTTTGATGACGCGATAGTCGATAGCCAGCTCTTGGGCGTGCATAGAAAAACGCTTTTCAGCTTGAGATTGTAAGTACCACCCTAATTCCGGTTGTGGCAATTTGATTTCACTGGGTAATGAAATTTGTTGTTTTATTGTACGAACGGCAGGTAATGCGAAGGATACTGAACACTTTTTAGGTAATTTCTGACGCCATTGTAATAAAATATCCAGTAAAATTTTATGTTGCTCATGGCTAGAATTATCCGTTAATTCGAATGGTAATTGTTGCTGCCAACATTCACATAAATGCCAGTATTGTCTGCGCCGCTTTGCAGCGACTAACTGTATTCTATCTCGATATAGGTCGATCCCAATGTTCCATTTTGATGTATACATAGTTAATTTCCTTATCATTAACAAATAAATTACGTTTTCTATTGTGCTGTATAAGCTTTATACTGTGTGTTAGTGATATCTAAACCCTCTTGTTAGCCGAGCATGGGAATTTTCCGGTGAAGTTCGTAAAATATTTTTTTATTCTTGTTTTCTGTTGCATTTTTTTGGGAACCGCCTCGATTTATGGCATGTATAAATATGTCGAAGGTGAGTTACCCGATGTCGCAACAATGAAAGACATTCGTCTGCAAGTTCCAATGCAGGTATACAGTGCGGATAACGAATTGATTGCCCAATATGGGGAAAAACGTCGTATTCCTTTACCGCTGGCAGAAATTCCTCCTTTAATGATAAAAGCATTTATTGCAACTGAAGATAGCCGTTTTTATGATCACCACGGGATTGACCCGATTGGTATTTTTCGTGCTATTACTGTCATGGCATCATCTGGTCATGCTTCTCAGGGGGCCAGTACGATTACTCAGCAGCTCGCGAGAAACTTTTATTTAAGTCCTGAAAAAACCTTGATGCGTAAAGTTAAAGAGGCTTTTTTGGCTATTCGCATTGAGCAGATTTTTACTAAAGATGAAATTATGGAGCTGTACCTGAATAAAATTTATTTAGGTAACCGTGCTTATGGCGTCGGGGCGGCTGCATACGTTTATTTTGGTAAGACAGTGGATGAGTTGACGCTTAGTGAAATCGCGATGATTGCGGGTTTGCCAAAAGCACCTTCTACATTTAACCCGCTGTATTCTTATGACCGTGCAGTAAATCGTCGTAATGTGGTTCTTTCTCGTATGTTTGAGGAAAAATACATTACTCAAGACCAATATGAACAAGCAAAAAATGAAAAAATAGTTGCTTCGTATCATGCGCCGAAAATCGATTTTTCTGCGCCGTATTTAGCCGAAATGGCACGTCAAACCTTGTTTGATAAATATGGTGAAGATGCCTATACCGATGGGTATAAAGTTTACACTACGGTGATCCGCAAAGATCAGGAAGCAGCAACAACTGCAGTTCGTAATAATTTGATCGACTACGATACTCGCCATGGTTATCGCGGTCCTGCCGAGGTTTTATGGAAACAGAATGAAACGGCTTGGACAGCAGAGCAGATTGTCGAAAAATTGAAAAAAATGCCTGTCTATGGGCCGTTAATGCCAGCTGTCGTGACATCTGCAACGGCTTCAGAAGCACAAGTGATGTTAGCTGATGGTTCGCAAATCCCCATTACAATGACCGGAGTGCGTTGGGCGCGTAAATTTATTTCAGATACTCAGCAAGGTGCCGCGCCAAGAGCCGTAAATGCAGTGATGCAAGTGGGTGAACAAATTTGGGTTCGAAAAGTTAAAGATAACTGGTGGTTAGGGCAAGTGCCTGATGTAAATGCTGCCTTTGTTGCTTTGAATCCGAATGACGGTGCAATTATTGCGCTTGTTGGTGGGTTTGACTTCAATATGAGTGAGTTTAACCGGGTTACCCAATCATTACGCCAAGTTGGTTCGAATATTAAACCTTTCTTGTATACCGCTGCGATGGATAAAGGCCTGACATTATCATCATTACTTAATGATGTGCCGATTAGCCGTTGGGATGCGGGCGCTGGTTCTGATTGGCGTCCTAAGAATTCACCGCCTCGATATGATGGACCTATTCGTTTACGTCAAGGTTTAGGTCAATCAAAAAACGTTGTGATGGTTCGCGCAATGAGAGCCATGGGTGTGGACTATGCCGCTGATTATTTGACTCGCTTTGGTTTCCCAGCGGAAAATATTAACCGTACAGAGGCGTTAGCGCTAGGTGCGCCATCATTTACACCAATGCAAATGGTTCGTGGATATGCCGTCATGGTTAATGGTGGGTATTTGATTGACCCATACTACATTTCGAAGATCGAAAATCATAATGATGAGGTTATTTTCGAAGCTAATCCTAAAATAGCATGCCCGGATTGTACGGATATTCCGGTGATCTATGGGGATACTGAACGCACTATTGCGAGCAAAGGTATTGATGATGAATCTACCGAAGAAGTTACACAATCGGGGGATGATGCCGTCATACAAGAGCCAACAATGGAATTAACAACGGCATCTAACCTAGGCGGGAACTCCGGTGACCAATATGCGCCTCATGTGATTAATACCCCACTCGCATTCTTAATTAGGGATGCGATGATGACTAATATCTATGGTGAGCCTGGTTGGTCTGGTACGGGTTGGCGTGCAGCGAGAGACTTAGGTGGTCGGCGTGATATTGGTGGGAAAACAGGAACAACGAATAGCTCGAAAGATGCTTGGTTCTCTGGCTATGGTCCAGATGTTGTGGCTTCAGCATGGATAGGTTTTGATGACAATAGGCGTACACTAGGTCGTGGTGAAGCGGGTGCTAAAAGCGCACAGCCAATGTGGGACGACTTTATGAAGTCTATTTTGGATGGAGTACCTGTGAAAACAATGAAGCCGCCAAAAGGGGTTATTTCTGTATCCATTGATAGCCGGACAGGTAAGTTAGGTTCTTCCCGTCGTGAGTATTTTATTGAAGGAACGGAACCGAAAGAACATGCTGTACAAGAGGTAGGCACGACAATTTCTACGGAAGGTGGGGTTAGCCAAGAGCTATTTTAAAATTATTGTTGGCTAAACTCTCTCAATTAGCACCCCATTGTTGATTTAAAACATGGGGTGTTTTCTATAGAGACATTTAATATATCAGGCGATTATGTGCCAATATTAATAATTGGTTATGGAAATCACATACAGCTGATACAATAATAAGTGTTTTTACTTACTACTTTTTAAGTAACGTTCTAGATAGAAAAGTGCGCTAATATTCCGAGCTTCGTTGAAATCAGGGTGTTCCAGTAATTCCATCATTCGAGATATTGGCCATAGCTCTTGTTGTAGTGGTTCTGGCTCATCTCCTTCGAGTTTTTCGCTGTATAAGTCTTGAGCGATAAGAATGTTCATTTTACTTGAGAAGTATGATGGTGACATCGTAAGTTTGGCGAGCTGAACAATGTGATTAGCGCCATAACCTATTTCTTCTTTGAGTTCACGTTGGGCTGCTTCAATGGCGATTTCACCGGGGTCGATAGCACCTTTGGGAAAGCCTAATTCATAGCTTTCAATTCCGACAGCGTATTCGCGAATGAGGATGAGGTTATCACCCATGATAGGAACAATAAGAACCGCTTCACGTTTTGCGGGCCGCATTCTTTCATAGACTCGTTTTTCGCCATTACTAAATTCGAGGTCAACTGATTGAATGCTGAATAATTTTGATTGAGCAACATCTTGAATATTCAAGATTTTTGGTTTTTTTAACTCTGTCATAACGATTTCCGAACAGGATGAGTGAAATCTATTGCTAAAAGCATATTTCATTGATTTACGAGACGCGTTGTACTTAGTACTGCCCGTATTTTGAAATCACCGTACAACTATGACCTATATCAAAATAAAATGATAGATATTATCGAGTCGATAAAATGCTGTTAGTATAATCGTCGTTCAAAAATAGCACGGATGAATAAATAAAAAAATTTTTTACAAGATGTTGTAATTTAAAATAAAAATCCTAAATAGAATAGGAATTGGCTTATTTTTAGAAAGCCTGATGGTTGATATGCTTTTCTTATTCATTTTTCATTGGGGAAACAATGCTGAACCATGTCATTATAACGGCTATAATTGTTATTAGCCTGACTATAATGGCTTCCTTCCTATATTTTAGGCGGGGGCGGCGTTCTGGCGTCTATCAAATACCCTCTGTAGCGTCACCATCATTTAGAAAAATGATTGATTCAGATTACCAAACCATCTCTCAGTATTTAAATTATTGCTCTGCTGTATCAATAAATTCTTCTCAACATCCATGGCAAATCAAAAAAAATTCAACAATAGCAACAATTTGCCATTCATTAACGCGTTTTAATTTGCGCCAAGAGCAGGGAAATAGCTGGCGTTATTTTATTGATACCATTGAAGTTCAGCTCCCTTCACAGCTTGAACCGTTTTTGCAACGCCAAAATGTCATGGATATAGTAGAAACAGACCACTTACCATTGATTATTTCAATGAATAGCCATTCGCTGAAAGATTTCAGTAGTGAATGGCAAACAGGCGTACCACTCGATTCAACATGGCCTGATGCGGCTATACAAGAACGTGGTCAACATAGTATTGAACGATTGAAAGTTCGTAAAGAGACGGCAGAAGAGCATCGATTACACAACGCCACAGGTTGGCTTGGTGCCGCGATTATTTGCCTAAGTTTTTTATTTGGTTATTTAACCCTCGTCTCAATCCCGTTATTACAGGAATCGGGGTTGGTGATTACAATGATTACGTTTGTTATTGGGTTACTTGTTCTCTTTCGCTCTAGGATGTTTCCTCGAAAATATCAAGATATTCAATGTATTCACGGTCAACCAAAGCGCTGGGAGCTTTATGGCGAGCTTGATAAAAAATATTCCACAAATACCTCTATTGCGGGTATTGATTTGCACTACCCCAGCCATTGGGCGAATTATTTAAAATACGAAGAAAACCAAGCCGTTAATATTGATTTTTATACGACGGGTGAGGTGGTTAGACTCGGTAAGTATCTTTCTTTGCATGAAGAAGAACGTTATTACCCATATAAGCGGTTCAAAAAGAATGTGTTGATGTTAGTTGGGGCATTATTAACGATGGCCTTGATATTTGCATATCAACCGATGGGGTTACCGATAAAACTGGGTTTTGCTTGGTTAGGTGGTACAGAGAAAATTAAGGTTGAGGACCCTAAGGACCTCGTTTCCCGTCAGATCAAAATTGGGGATACATTAGTTGCCCAAGGTAAAGGGATGTGTTATCGCCCACCGAATTTTAATAAAGAAAACCAAGCACAATTTGTGCCATTTGATTGTTCGGGGATTTATTGGAATGATGTAAGTTTACTGACCGAGCCTCAATCTGAGGTTGTTGAACGTTCGATATCATTGCTTGATACCGTCAAAAGCCAATTGCATCCAGATAAAAACTCGGCAGGAGTTAATCCAAGATTACAGCGCGATATTATGAAGTCAGGGATGAATATTATCTTTGATTTTTCGGCTATCATTATGGGAACAGAACAACTGTGCCATAATTCTGATAATTGCCTAAAATTAAAAAATGCGCTGACTAATCTAGGAAGTACAGAGGATTGGCCTGCTTTAGTACAGAAAGCGTCGACTGGGAAATTAAAAGGGGCCCATGTTTTATTGCGTGCGGGTAGCGCTGAGGCCTTGGAAAACATTGTGGAAGACACCATATATGATTTTATCAAAACAGAAATAGAGAAAGAAGTGCGTAAAATTAATAGTCCTCCTCCTGGAGGTGTTTTATTAATTAGTGATGAAAATAAGCCTTTAGTCGATTCGATACCGGGAGCTTCTTTTAATGAGTTATCGCCATTACAGCGTTGGCAAGAATTGCAAAGGTTATCAAATCTTCTAATCAATACACCGTTCAATATTGAAGGGGTCATTACGAGTTTATCAGTAGATGCTAATGGCACATTGCAAATTGTGTTGCATGAAGAGCCCAATGCAAAAGTGGTATCTCAGTATATACGTAGTGCGATTTTTATCCTATTTTTGTTAGTGTGTGCTTTGTTAAATGGTTCGTTGATTGTGCTACGTGTTTTGAATAATAAGAAGCGTTTGCGTAATATCACAGAATATTATGATAAATGCTTTGAGGCTAATCCCCCTTCCTATCGTCGATAGTATCATCCCGAAAATAGAGGGAGCCTCTTCTTAGTTTGATTCAGACTTATGTTGAGGAGGCACCATGAATCAATCCACTATAGAACCTGTTCGCCTTGATAAATGGCTGTGGGCTGCGCGGTTTTATAAAACGCGTGCAGTCGCCCGTGAAATGATTGAAGGTGGTAAAGTTCATTATAATGGGCAAAGAACTAAGCCCGGGAAGATTGTTGAGCTACACGGAATCGTTAAGCTTCGACAAGGTAATGATGAACGGACGGTTGAAATCATGCAAATTAGTAGCCAGCGTAAAGGCGCGCCGGAAGCACAGTTGCTGTACTGTGAAACCGTAGAAAGTATTGAACAACGAGAGAAAATGGCACAAGCGCGTAAGATGAATGCACTGACGATGCCACATCCAGAGCGACGTCCAGATAAGAAAGAACGGCGTACTCTATTAAAGTTTAAACAAACAAATTCTCATGAGTCGTCTTGATGACGGCCTGAGCAACAGCCCGAGCAATAGAGAGATATTATGGCAAACCAAGACTTACTCCACCGTTTTTTATTTGAGCAACATTCCGTTCGTGGGGAAATGATCAGTGTTGATGAAACCTTTGAACATATTTTAGAAAACCATGACTACCCAACAGCGGTGAAAGGTTTGTTAGGTGAGTTACTTGTTGCTACCAGTTTATTGACGGCAACGTTGAAGTTCGATGGTGATATTACTGTCCAAATTCAAGGGGATGGGCCGGTTAATCTGGCGGTTATCAATGGTAATAATTTACAACAGATGCGTGGTGTTGCACGTGTAGATGGCCCTGTTGTGGCTGGTAGCACTCTGAAGCAGATGATTGGTAATGGTTTTATGGTGATTACCATCACACCGAATCAAGGTGAACGTTATCAAGGAATTGTGGCGATCGAAGGGGATTCTATTGAAGAAAGCATTGATGCCTATTTTCGCCAGTCAGAGCAATTGCCAACCCGTTTATTCATTCGTGTGGGTGAAGTAGATGGGAAACCAAGTGCAGGTGGCATGTTGTTGCAAGTTTTACCAGCAGCAAATGAAACAAGCCATGAGTTCTTTGACCACTTAGTGCAACTGACAGCCACAATTAAAGGCCAAGAGCTGAGTTCATTGGATGTGAAAGAGGTTTTACACCGTCTTTATCATGAAGAAGATGTCACGTTATATGACCCACAATCTGTCGAGTTTCGTTGTACTTGTTCAAGGGAGCGTTGCGAAAGTACATTAGCGACGTTACCGAAGGAAGATGTTATCGATATTTTACACAAAGATGGAAAAATTGATATGGAGTGTGAATTTTGTGGCTCACATTACGTATTTATTGAATCCGATCTTCAAGGGTTAAATAATGAGCTAAATCAGCAACTTCACTGATACGATTTAGCAACCTAATTATGTGACAAGGGTGCAATTCTGCACCCTTTTTTTATAATTTTAAAGCATTATTACGTGCTCTAAGTCTCATTATGAATTAAAAAAAATTATACATTTTCAATTCTTTGATAGCAATCGCTGTTAATTAGTCGTAAAGAATTATGATCATCCGCAGATTAATTATGTTTACCAGGAGCAATATAATGAGCGCTAAAAGCATTACCCTGAAGGAACTTGAAAAGTACGGTATTCATGATGTAGCTGAAGTGGTTTATAACCCAAGTTACGAGCTATTATTCACGGAAGAAACTAAGCCAGGACTTGAAGGTTATGAGCGTGGAACAGTAACCACTTTAGGTGCTGTTGCGGTTGATACAGGTATCTTTACTGGTCGTTCACCAAAAGATAAATATATTGTACGTGATGACGTGACTCGCGATACTGTTTGGTGGGCAGACCAAGGTAAAGGTAAAAACGACAACAAACCGATGTCACAAGAAGTTTGGGCGGATCTCAAACATTTAGTGACTGAACAACTGTCTGGTAAACGTTTGTTTATCATTGATGCATTCTGTGGTGCGAACGCCGACACTCGTCTAAAAGTACGTTTCATCACTGAAGTTGCATGGCAGGCGCATTTCGTTAAAAATATGTTCATTCGCCCATCAGATGAAGAGCTAGTGGGCTTCGAACCTGATTTCATCGTCATGAACGGCGCGAAATGTACTAACCCGAATTGGGAAGCACAAGGTTTGAATTCAGAAAACTTTGTTGCGTTCAACTTAACAGAGCGCATGCAACTGATCGGTGGCTCTTGGTATGGTGGCGAAATGAAGAAAGGTATGTTCTCTATGATGAACTACCTGCTGCCATTAAAAGGCATTGCATCTATGCACTGTTCTGCTAACGTCGGCGAAAAAGGCGATGTCGCCATTTTCTTTGGTTTATCTGGAACAGGTAAAACCACACTTTCTACCGATCCAAAACGTAAGTTAATTGGTGACGATGAACACGGTTGGGATGATGACGGCGTATTCAACTTTGAAGGCGGTTGCTACGCAAAAACTATCAACTTATCTAAAGAAGCTGAGCCAGACATCTATGGTGCTATCAAACGTGATGCGTTATTGGAAAACGTGATGGTGTTGGCAGATGGTACAGTTGATTTCAATGATGGTTCAAAAACGGAAAACACCCGTGTTTCTTATCCAATCTACCACATTGACAACATTGTAAAACCTGTTTCTAAAGCGGGCCATGCAACAAAAGTTATCTTCTTAACCGCAGATGCATTTGGTGTGTTGCCACCTGTTTCTCGTTTAACGCCTGAACAAACGCAGTACCACTTCCTATCAGGCTTTACCGCGAAATTAGCAGGGACAGAGCGTGGGGTGACGGAACCGACTCCGACATTCTCTGCATGTTTTGGCGCTGCATTCTTATCATTGCACCCAACACAATACGCTGAAGTATTAGTTAAACGTATGGAAGCGGCTGGCGCGAAAGCTTACTTAGTGAATACAGGCTGGAACGGTACAGGCAAACGTATCTCCATCAAAGATACTCGTGCCATCATCGATGCTATTTTAAGTGGTGATATCGAAAAAGCGGACATGATTAAACTGCCTGTGTTCGATTTAGAAGTCCCAACAGCATTACCGGGTGTGGATACCAATATCCTTGACCCACGTAATACTTATGCAGACAAAGCGCAGTGGGATGAAAAAGCGCAAGACTTAGCAGAACGTTTCGTGAATAACTTTGATAAGTACACGGACACGCCAGCAGGTGCTGCACTGGTGAAAGCCGGGCCAAAACTGTAATTAGTTTTGTGAATCAATAAATAATAAAGGCTCTACCAATGTAGAGCCTTTAGACTGCTGACAAACATATTATGTTTGGCGGCAAGTCGAATAGGTTTTGAAAATAAATTTATTGATTTTCGGCTGATAATACAAAGTGGGAAAAACCACGCTTTTATCCCGCTTTGTCAACAACCTCAAGGCTCTACCAATGTAGAGCCTTTTTTGTTGTGAAAATGATTATTCTGCGGATGGTAAGTCAAACAACAGGATTTCACTATCTTCACTTGCTTTGATGGTGAGTGCTGTTTCTTGCCAAATAGCTAAACCATCGCTGGTGGTTGCTTTTTGGCCATTGATTTCCACATTCCCTTTGACGACTTGAATCCATACAACTCGCTTATCAGCGACCGCATGAGTGTGTGTTTCATTTGCAGGTAATGCCCAGCGCCACAGTTCCATATCTTGATAAACTTTTAATGAGCCATCACGTGCATCCGGTGATAGCACCAATTGCTTGCCATCTTTGGAATCGAACCGTTTTTGCTCATAACGTGGCTCAATACCCGTTCTCTCAGGAATGATCCAAATTTGGTACAGGTGTAGCTCTTCTTCATTGCTTGGGTTGTATTCAGAATGACGAATACCCGTACCCGCACTCATAATTTGGAATTCACCCGCAGGGATTTGCTCCATATTGCCCATGCTGTCTTTATGTTCGACAGTCCCATTGAGCACATAGGTCAATATTTCCATATCTTTATGGGGGTGGGTTCCAAACCCTTGGCCCGCAGCAATAAAGTCTTCGTTAATCACTCTCAGTGCAGAAAAGCCCATAAATTGCTCATCATAGTAGCTAGAGAATGAAAAAGTATGCCAACTGTCGAGCCATCCATGGTTTGCATGACCACGTTCGTTTGCTTTGCGTAAATAAATCATCGTGTTCTCTCCTGTACGGATTTCAACCTTGGTTGAACTCGCTCTAAATGTATTGATGACAGTTTAACCAATTTACACACAGAGAAAAGTAGCTCCCATTAACCATAGGATCCAAAAAATTTGAACAAGATAGGTAGTGATTGCAGAGAATTGTGGGGTAAATAAAAAAATAGCCAGCGCAAGGCTGGCTAAAGTAAACACTGGAAGCAATGTGAGCAATGTCGTACCCCCTGCAAAAGGGTGACTAAGTAACCCTATCGAGGAAGTGATGATAATGATAATGGTTATCACTATCGTTTGTAAAGCATTATTTTTAACCAAAATAATATATCTTATAATTAAAACTGCAATTATATGATTTATATGAAATTAAATATTAACCATTATTTTTCAATGGATTAAGATTTTCTGGGCATCAATACAGGAGGATACGCTTAACGGAACAATTCCGTTAAGCGTCAGGTTAAGACTGAGTGTGTTTCCAGTCTTTTTTCTATTATTCTGTAAAAGGGAGAGGCAAGCTTTCCGCACATGCAGCTGCGGAACTCCATGCCCATTGAAAATTATAACCTCCGAGCCAGCCAGTTACATCCATCACCTCACCAATAAAGTACAGGCCAGACACTTTAAGCGATTGCATGGTTTTAGACGATATTTCGTGAGTATCAACGCCACCTAATGTTACTTCAGCTGTGCGGTACCCTTCCGTTCCATTAGGTTGTACCTGCCATTGGTGTAATGTGGTGTGCAACGCTTCAATTTGAGGATGGTTAAGCTGTTTTAGCGCACATTCAGGGATTTGCCCTTGAGCTTGTAATATCTCAATTAGCCGTTTAGGTAGTATTTTTGCTAAGGTATTTTTCAACGATTGATTTGGGTGCTGGTGTTTCTCTGAAGCGATAAAATCATTTACGGCAATATCGGGAAGTAAGTTAATACTTACGTACTCACCAGGGTTCCAGTAGCTGGATATTTGCAAAATGGCTGGACCAGAAAGCCCCCGATGGGTGAATAAAATATTTTCTTTAAATACGGTGCCATTTGCTGCTGTTACCGTTGCAGGGACAGAGATGCCTGAAAGTACCTGCAATGTTTCTAAAAGGGGTTTATGTAAAGTGAAGGGCACCAGTGCTGCTCGTGTTGGAATAATAGTATGCCCAAACTGTTCCGCAAGGCGATAGCCAAAGGGGGTTGCACCTAAACCAGGCATCGATAAGCCGCCGGTTGCAACGACAAGTGAGTGGGTACTTACTTGAGAGCCGTTAATCGTGACTAAAAAACCATCATCTATTTTGTCAACGGCAGTGACCTCACTGCGTAACTTAATAGTGATATTAGGTAGGTTACACTCACTTTGCAGCATATCGACGATATCTTGTGCGCTATTATCACAAAAAAGCTGCCCTAAGGTTTTTTCATGATAAGGGATATTATATTTAGCGACTAAGGCAATAAAATCCCACTGTGTATAGCGAGCAAGTGCTGACTTACAAAAGTGCGGGTTCGTAGAAATGTAATTACTGTGCTCTGTATACATATTAGTGAAATTGCAGCGTCCGCCACCGGACATCAATATTTTCCTGCCTAATTTTTTCCCGTTATCAACCACTAGCGTTTTCAAACCGCGTTTGCCAGAGTGTGAGGCACAAAATAAACCTGCTGCGCCAGCACCTAAAATAATAACGTCGAAATTTTTCACAATAAGTGTCTCTATATATGTTTGATTTTAAGCATAATTACATTGATAACTGGGATATTTTACGTCATCTCATCGAGATTGTAATGTAAAGCTTTGAGGAAGAACTGATGAAAACTATACAGGACGTATTATAATTAGAGAAATTCGTCTAAAAAAAGCAAACAATGATTATTTTCTGGAAATATCGTTAAAAAGTTTCAAAAATTCAGAATAACCTTGATTGCTGCAATTCATTGAAATATATGGAGTAATTGCTATGAGGTACTTTTTTGATGGGTAGTTAAATCAAAAAAAGGTTAGATTTTGCTTCCACCGCCAGCGTTTGTCACTGATAATGCGCCGCGTTCATGTCCAACATATAATGGCTTAACGTCTATGCTACATCTTTTTACAGGTTTAGAATTTCATACAGGTCTATTATTAGTTCTGGCACTGTTGTTTGTGCTGATCTATGAGGCTATAAATGGCTTCCATGACACCGCTAACGCGGTAGCAACGGTTATTTATACCAGAGCAATGCGGGCTCAGTTCGCAGTTGTCATGGCAGGGGTTTTTAACTTTTTTGGTGTCTTGCTGGGAGGGTTGAGCGTTGCATATGCCATTGTCCACCTCTTACCAACAGACCTCTTGCTTAATGTGAGCTCAGCTCACGGCCTTGCAATGGTTTTCTCATTGCTCTTGGCTGCAATTATTTGGAACCTTGGAACTTGGTACTTAGGTATTCCTGCTTCCAGTTCACACACACTTATCGGGGCGATAATCGGGGTGGGCTTAACCAACGCGATTGTGACTGATTCGTCTGTCGTTGATGCCTTGAATATACCGAAAATGATCAGTATTTTCATGTCATTAATTTTGTCTCCCGCTATCGGTTTTGTGATTGCCGGTTTGATGATTTTCTTTTTGCGCCGTTATTGGAGTGGCACAAAGAAACGTCGTCGTATTCACTTAACACCTGCGGAACGTGAGAAAAAAGATGGTAAGCGTAAGCCGCCATTCTGGACCCGTACTGCGTTGATTTTGTCAGCAGTTGGGGTGAGTTTCTCCCATGGTGCGAACGATGGCCAGAAAGGCATCGGTCTTATCATGCTGGTGCTAATTGGTGTTGCTCCAGCAGGTTTCGTTATGAATATGAATTCTAACGGTTATGACATCGCAAAAACACATGATGCGGTTGTCCACCTGCAACAATACTATGAAACACATAAACCAGCGTTAAACCATGCAATAGAAAATGCCCCGACCGTTGCAGTAAGTAGTGATGAACTCGGTGGTGAATTCCATTGTGATAGCACACGTACTGGCGCTATTTTAAATCAAGCGCAAACGATGCTTGATGGCATTCAAAGTTATGAAGAGCTGACGCCAGACCAACGTAACCACGCACGCCGTTTGCTGATGTGTATCTCTGATACTGCGAATGCGGTTGCAAAATTACCAGAAACCAGTTCCAAAGATGCCAGCTTACTGAAAAAACTCAGTAATGATTTGCTGTATACCGTTGAATATGCACCATTGTGGATCATTATTGCGGTTGCTTTCGCATTATCATTAGGCACCATGTTTGGTTGGCAGCGTGTTGCTGTGACCATTGGTGAGAAAATTGGTAAGAAAGGTATGACTTATGCGCAAGGTGTATCTGCTCAGGTAACTGCGGCAGTCTCTATCGGTGTGGCAAGTTATACTGGTATGCCAGTTTCAACAACGCAGGTTTTATCTTCTGCAGTGGCGGGTACGATGGTTGTCGATGGTGGTGGTGTACAAACAAAAACCATTAAAAGCATTGCGCTAGCATGGTTATTAACTTTACCGGTGTCCATTGTGTTATCCGGCGGTTTATACTGGCTATCGCTGCTGTTTATCTAGTCGCGCTAATTTTGGCTTCATACATGAGTATGGAGCCTTTAACAGTTACATGAACACAGTAATCTACATATACAAAATAGTGATGATCGAAAGGCCATCACTATTTTTTCATTAGAAAGTTACGATCATAGTTAACCTGTTATCAATAAATACGCTAAACTCACGATAACAAGTATGCTGAGCCTGCTTATCATCATGAATTGCTTACGGATTCGCTCACAACGCAAAATAACTTCAGGGTCATAATGTTCAAGGTATTGTTTGTTATTTATGTATCGAACTAACCGGAGTTGTTTGTTTAGCTGGCCGTGTGTAGTAAAAAAACCATTACCATCAACGGATTGATAAAGCAGAGGGTCTGAATCCCTTAAAATAGACAATAGAACACGAACGGAAGAAAAGTACCGCATCATATTTAAGATGCACAAAATGCATAATGCCCAAAACAATGCAATCATACTGAACATAATCCTCTCCTTAGAACCTAGCTCAAGCTCACAGCAATTGTCGCAAAGGAAATACAGCAGAAAAATTATACTTATACTCAGTTATTTTATTGTAGGATAAATTATTGTTTAAAAAAAGTGCAATTAGCGCAAATTTGTGATGACCTTTTGTTTATATTGAAGAAAATAAACCTGAGTTACTGAACTTTAATATCACAGTTTGCTGGGCAACTTTGTTGTTTTACTAAGCTAAAGAGTCTCCATAACTCGAATTTTTTAGGGCAATATATTAATATTGAATGAATGATGTTATTGTTTTATAAAATGTTATATGAAGTGATGATTTTAAGGTTAATCTGCTTAGATGTGATCAAAGCAACACTTAATAATCACAATTAGCAGGTATAGTATTCATAAAGATGTGGTGAAGGCATAACCACCAGATAATCAGCATTCGGAAGGAGTTTACTTATGGCTTACAAACATATTCTCGTTGCGGTAGATTTATCACCTGAAAGTAAAGTATTACTGGATAAGGCTGTCTCTATGGCAAAACCTTACGGGGCCAAAGTATCTATGATCCATGTTGATGTTAACTATTCAGACCTCTATACCGGTCTTATTGATGTCAATCTTGGTGACATGCAGCAACGTATTACTGATGAAACGCGTAATGCTCTGAAGGATTTGTCTGCAGGTGCAGGTTATGAAATTCAAGAAACACTCAGCGGTAGCGGTGATCTAGGCCAAGTACTGGTCGATGCCATTAAAAAATACAATATGGATTTAGTGGTCTGTGGGCACCACCAAGATTTCTGGAGCAAGCTGATGTCGTCTGCTCGCCAGCTAATCAATACAGTCCATGTGGATATGTTGATTGTACCACTAAATGATGATGAAGAATAATCCATATTACGCCATTTGAAATATTATTCACTAAAAACGCTTGCTTATGCAGGCGTTTTTTTTGTTTCAAAATATGTATTTTGAGGTAGTTATTGGCAGGTCAAGCAATTTATTTTGCTATAGAGTGAAAAAAAACCTTGAATTTAGAATACAAACTAATGATATATTCAATAGGCAAACGCAAATCAACCTCACATTTCCTAAAAATAATGATAAGAAAGAGTGAGGCACATCACAACAACTACATGTTAAAAAGGAAGACATAGATGACACAATCACTATCTTCGTTCTTGGAGTCTGTCCAAAAAAGAGACCCTTCTCAACCTGAATTTCTACAAGCGGTACGTGAAGTATTCACTTCCCTTTGGCCGTTCTTAGAGCAAAATGCGAAGTATCGTGACCAAGCATTACTTGAGCGTTTTGTTGAACCTGAACGTGTGATTCAATTTCGAGTGTGTTGGGTAGACGACCAAGGTAAAGTTCAAGTCAACCGTGCATGGCGTGTACAATTTAGCTCTGCAATCGGCCCATTCAAGGGTGGTATGCGTTTTCATCCATCTGTGAATTTATCCATTCTGAAATTCTTAGGCTTTGAACAAACACTGAAAAATGCCCTGACCACATTGCCAATGGGTGGTGGTAAAGGTGGCTCTGACTTTGATCCTAAAGGTAAAAGCCATGGCGAAGTGATGCGTTTTTGCCAAGCATTGATGACAGAACTTTATCGCCATATTGGTTCTAATACTGACGTCCCTGCGGGGGATATTGGTGTGGGTGGACGTGAAGTGGGCTTTATGACAGGTATGATGAAAAAACTGTCTAATGACACTTCTTGTGTATTCACCGGTAAAGGATTGTCTTTTGGTGGTAGTTTAATTCGCCCTGAAGCAACCGGTTACGGTTTGGTTTATTTCACAAATGCAATGCTAAAACGCCATGGCCTAGGCTTTGAAGGGATGCGTGTAGCAGTTTCCGGTTCAGGTAACGTTGCACAGTACACCATTGAAAAATGTATGGAGCTTGGCGCTAAAGTGGTTACAGCTTCTGATTCAAGCGGTACTGTGGTTGATGAAGACGGTTTTACAACAGAAAAACTTGCACGTTTGGAAGAAATCAAAAACAACTATGGTCGTATTGAAGAATATGCAAAAGAGTTTGGCTTAACTTACTTAGCGGGCCAGCAGCCATGGAATGTGCCTGTCGATATTGCTTTGCCATGTGCAACACAAAATGAGCTGGATGTTGATGCAGCAAAAGTGTTAATCAAAAATGGTGTTAAAGCGGTCGCTGAAGGGGCTAATATGCCAACGACGATCCCTGCAACCGAACTGTTCCTTGAAGCGGGAGTGCTGTTTGCTCCAGGTAAAGCGGCTAATGCAGGTGGTGTGGCAACGTCAGGTCTTGAGATGGCTCAAAATGCGGCTCGTCTAGGTTGGAAAGCAGAAAAAGTTGACGCTCGTCTACACCATATCATGTTGGATATTCACCAGCACTGTGTGGAATTCGGTGGCGAAGAGAAACAAACAAACTATGTTCAAGGTGCTAATATCGCGGGCTTTGTAAAAGTCGCTGATGCAATGCTTGGGCAGGGTGTGTTGTAATTCTCTGACCTCAAAACGTACGCGAAAGGGCGGCTGTATCATACTGATAAATTCACCTGTACATACGCCCTTCGCCGTTACGTTTATTCGTTATTTTTAATGCATGGATAGATATCAAACCGATGGTTTTTAGTGGTAATCGCTGATGGCGCTTTTTGTCCCGCAAGGGGCTCTGCATAGTCAGGGCGCTTAACAACTACCCTACGTTTAGCCAAAGTAATCGCAGGGGCTAATAATGAATCTGCATCATCATCTGCTCCCACCAATGACTGAAATACTCGCATTTCCTTCTTCACTAAAGCACTTTTTTGCCGATGAGGGTACATCGGGTCGAGATAGATAACATCAGGCGCGTGGGTTATTTCACTCAGAGCGGTAATACTGGATG
The DNA here is from genome assembly GCF_053098325.1 of Providencia sp. PROV_01. Taxonomy (NCBI): domain Bacteria; kingdom Pseudomonadati; phylum Pseudomonadota; class Gammaproteobacteria; order Enterobacterales; family Morganellaceae; genus Providencia; species Providencia sp. PROV_01. The sequence goes on from NZ_JBRFKD010000002.1 coordinate 510,309, forward strand.
CATGGATCAATGACATTCGCTCTTGTAACCATGGGCCAATTTCTGCATCTTGATAGCCCCGTTGTAAGCCATCGTCTAATAGGGCAGCAACCACAGGGTGACGTTCCAACATGCGGACATGGCAACCGAGAGCGGCGAGAACAAAGGCATCACGCCCTAGGCCAGCAGTGGCATCAACCACATCGGGAATATAATCTTTTTTGATTCCCACAGCTTTGGCGACCGCTTCACCACGACCCCCTCCAAATTTACGGCGATGGGCCATAGCCCCAGAGACGAAGTCGACAAAAATTCCCCCTAATTTAGGTTCATCTAGCTTACGCAGTTGTAAATTTTCAGGCGTAAGCACGACAGCCATAACGGCATCAGGGGTATGAGAAAGCTGCCATTTTTCAGAAAGTTGAGAGAGCGTGCCGGGATCGGCACCCTCTTCACAGATCAACTGGATCGCAATGTCATTAGCCATGGATACCATAGCTCTTTAACATCGCATCGAGTTCTGGTTTACGACCACGGAAGCGTTCAAACAGCGCCATTGGCTCTTCAGAACCCCCACGACTTAGGATATTGTCGAGGAAGGACTGACCCGTTTGACGATTAAAGATACCTTCTTCACTGAAGCGTGAGTATGCATCTGCCGCGAGTACATCTGCCCACAAGTAGCTGTAATAACCTGCGGCGTATCCCCCCGCAAAGATATGGCTAAAGGCATGTGGGAAACGTGACCATTCAGGGGAGGGTACGACAGCGACTTTGTCTTTAATTGCATATAACGTTGGCATGACTTGCGCACCTTTTGCTGGGTCATATTCAGCGTGTAAGGTGAAGTCAAATAGACCAAATTCCAACTGACGCAGAACAAACATGGCTGACTGGTAATTCTTCGCCGCTAACATGCTATTGAGCATTTCTGTTGGTAATGGTTCGCCTGTTTCATAATGGCCAGAAATAAATTCGAGGGCTTCGGGCTCCCAGCACCAGTTTTCCATAAATTGGCTTGGTAGTTCGACGGCATCCCATGGCACACCGTTAATCCCTGCAACATCTGCAACATCAATTTGCGTTAACATATGATGTAAACCATGACCAAATTCGTGGAATAAGGTAGTGACCTCATTATGGGTAAACAGGGCGGGTTTATCACCGAGTGGCTTATTGAAGTTACAAGTTAAGTAAGCGACAGGGTTTTGTAGTGAGCCATCTTTATGCACCATACGACCCACACAATCGTCCATCCAAGCCCCACCACGTTTATGTTCGCGGGCGTAGAGGTCAAGGTAGAAACTACCGCGCAGAGTGTTGGTATCGTCATAGAGTTCGAAGAAACGTACATCTTTATGCCATGTTTCGACGTCATTGCGCTCTTTAGCGGTTAAACCATAGATACGATGAACAACCTCGAATAACCCATTCAGGACGCGCTGTTCAGGGAAATAAGGGCGTAACTGCTCATCATTTAATGAGAATTTATGCTGTTTTTGTTTTTCGCTGTAATAGGCTAAATCCCATGATTCAAGCGTATCGACACCATAATGCTCTTTAGCAAAAGCGGTCAGTTCAGCCAGTTCATTTTCCCCTTGCTGATGAGCTCGGTCGGCTAAATCATTGAGGAAATTCAGCACTTGCTCTGGCGATTCGGCCATTTTGGTCGCTAGGGATTTTTCTGCGTAGTTTTTAAAACCTAATAATTGCGCTAGTTCGTGGCGTAAAGCCATCAGTTCATCAATTAATTCGCTGTTATCCCATTTACCTGCATTTGGGCCTTGGTCAGACGCACGGGTGCTATATGCATGGCTCATCTCACGACGTAATTCTGCGTTGTCAGCATAGGTCATAACAGGTAAATAGCTTGGCATATCAAGAGTGAGTAAGTAGCCTTCTTCACCTTTTGATTCAGCCATGGCTTTTGCTGCAGCAATTGCACTTTCTGGCATACCCGCTAATTCATTTTCGTCTTTAATGAGCTTACTCCAACCCATGGTAGCATCAAGAACGTTATTGCTAAATTTAGACGCTATCTCCGACAAACGTGCGACGATTTCACCGTAACGTTGCTGTTTTTCAGCGGGTAAGCCAATGCCGGATAATTCAAAATCACGTAAGGTATTTTCGATGGATTTACGTTGAGCTTGGCTAAGGGAATTAAATTCAGCCCCTTCTTTTAATGACTTATATGCTTGATATAAAGGCTCATGTTGCCCCATCCAAGTACTGAATTCAGACAATAACGGCAAGCATTTTTCATACTCTTCGCGCAGTTCTGGGCTGTTTTTCACAGAGTGCAAATGACTAACTGGCGACCAAACACGAGAAAGCTTATCGCTGGCTTCTTCTAAAGGTTGGCATAGGTTGTCCCAAGTGTATTGATCCGTTGCACTCAGCAGGTTTTCTACAGTTTGGCGATATTCATTGAGTACATGTTGGACTGCGGGGAAAACATCCGCAGGCTCTATAGTAGAAAAGCGGGGTAGTGCGGAATCGGCTAATAATGAATTTGTCATAAAACATCCTGTGATTGCAGGCTTGTGCTCGTAGGCCAAGGCTTACTGTATTGACAATAAAAGTTAAATGGCGAACTTATACCCAAATAGGGTTAATGTTATGGATCATATAACCAGTACGCCATAGCGAATATAAGAAAGTATATGGGGGCAGATGTACAAACCTCAATATCAATCTAACGTTTTTTCTTATTAACACTTATCAATAAATGGGTTTTTTGTTGGCTTTTATCAATAAAGGCAATAGTTGTAGTTTCAATGCTTTGGAAAATAATGAATTCAGTCTATAATCACTTTCCAATCTATAGAGGAAGATCGTCGTCTCCGGTGAGGCGGCTGGATTTCAAATCCAGTTGGGGCTGCCAGCAGTCCCGGGCAGGTTCGACTCCTGTGATCTTCCGCCAAACGCAGTTTCTGAATTTCTTCCAAAAGCTATATTTTCTTTGTAAATCAATAAGATTAATCATCTCAAAGTCTGTCTGATTCTCCCCTTGTTTACTGGTTTCTACCCCTGTTTGGGGGCAAAATTGGGGGCATAATTTTTCCCTATTTTTTGGATGCCCCCACAATGAAGCTTTACGCCCGCCAGGTAGCGGCCTCAAGGCCAATGGTAACCCCCTATAAAATGACCGATGGAGGGGGGTTATATCTCGAGGTTATATCAACGTTTGCAGGAGAGCTTAATTAAAGGTGGATTATCGGGCCGAAATGCAAAAGGTAAGCGAGCTCGTACTTGTTCAGTAAATGGTATTGATGGGGATATTAAATTAAATAAAGCATTGTGGGTGATGACTGAAAAGATGCACAAACATTTTTCTTGCAGAGAATGGATATAGGTAATAGTAGTACATTGTTTTTACATAAAATAATGTGCTTGCTAGCTATTTATAAGTCGGGCGAAGTGCGTAAAACGGATGTGACGGTTGCGAAGAATTATCTACGTGAAAATGAACTGAAGGAATTAAACCGTATCGTCAATATGTGGCTCGACTTTGCCGAAGACCAAGCACTGGCCGTAAGCAAGTATTCTTACAAGATTGGGATACTAAACTGGATCAGTTTTTAAGTTTCAATGACCGAGACGTATTGCAAGGCGCTGGTGGAATAAGTAAGAAAGCCGCTGATGAAAAAGCTAAAGAGATATTTGATATTTTTGCTCAAAAACGTCGTCGGTTAAAAGAAGCGGAAAGAGCGAGAGCGAATATCGCGGCGCTGAAAGATTTGCTGAAAATAGGAAAGTAGAAAAATAGTAGAATCACTATTTTTAGTTAAATTGCTAAAATTAGCTTAGTACCTGAGGTGGTCGTAGTAAACAAGGGGGAGCTCATACTCACTAACGGTTCATAACCACGAAAAGTGTACTAAGAACCTTTTAGTATTAGTGAGTCATTACAGCTTTTAGTTAGGTTGATTCCCTAACTAGAAATCAGCCTTAGAAAAACCAGTCATAACATCCAGTTCCATTTCGCGGCCTAATGCCGTCATTGGATGGACAATTATCAAACCTCGCACGGACTTCTTCAGCTTGCCAAGATCGGCTTGTTCTTTCTTAGTGATTGGGCGTTTGAATGGCATATCGACTAACTTCTGTGCTTCTTTGCTGAGCTTTTGGTTACGCACTGCTTTCAGGCGAGTAACTTCAGTTTCCAACGTCACTTTTTCTTTTTCGAGTTCTGCGTATTTTTCTGCATCGCTCGTCAGTTGCATACTTGCCATCTGGTGACGAATAAGGTCTAAGCGGTCGCTAAGAAGCTTAATTTGTGTTTTTTCAATTTCTTTCATTATTTAATTAACCGTGAATAAATTTCTTGTCGGCAAGTATACACTATTTCGTATTAGAGGGTGAAAAGGGATATAGACTAACACCCCATGTGACGACGCCTTTATCGCTCATCATTCATGCAATGAAAACAACATAATTACTTTATAAATCAACTTATCACTCAACCACTCACAATTCTGTTTTTTTATGCCTTAGTGATATCATGATTAAGTGCTTGCATTTCGGTATCATCACTGACCTTTCTGACATATTATATTTAATTTTCTGAAAAATTATTATTTTTAGTTAATTTATCGTTGGTATATAGCAAAATATAACGAGGTATAGATGAGATCATAATGACTAAACGTAAATTTATTACACGTACAGAGGTGAATTCTTTATTGGATGCTACAAAGCAAGGTCGCTATCCTAATCGCGATTATTGCTTGTTATTAATGAGCTTTTTGCATGGGTTAAGAGTTAGCGAGCTCACTCATATCACAATGGCTGATATTGATTTAGTGCAGAAAGTGATATTTATTAGGAGACTAAAAGGAGGGCTGTCTACCGTACAGCCTATAATTCCCGAAGAGTTTAATGCGATTGAAAAATGGCTAGCTGAAAGAGATTCTTGGAAAACAGCGGGATCAGATTGTTTATTTATTTCACAAAAGGGAAGCCAAATTTCTCGTTATCAAATTTATCGTTTATTTGAGCAGTATGGAAAAATAGCTGGGCTTCCTGTAAAGCTTCATCCTCATATGCTAAGGCATGCATGCGGCTATGCATTAGCTGATTTGGGCCGGGATACACGATTAATTCAAGATTATTTAGGGCATCGAAATATCGCTCATACTGTAATTTATACTGCGAGTAATGAAAAAAGGTTTAGTGGTATTTGGTTGAATCAATAAGCAATTTAATGACTTGTATCAACATAAGGCTAGCACTAAACATAATAATATGAACTAAACACCAAGAATACCTCAGTTATTTAGGCAATTGATTTGATAAAACTGAGGTATTCTTGTGCATATTAAGTGCAATAATTATTTTGAAAGCCACAAACAACATACTCAACTAATTTATTTCACAGCCTTTAAAAATAAAATTAGTTAATAATTTTATTTATTCTTTTTTTTTGAATTATCATGATTTAATTACTCCAATTAAGAGTGACAGCAAATCACTTTCGTTGTTAACTAATTGTTATCATATTTTAATCGTTTTTTTTACAATAATAGTCCGTTTTTGATTGCTAAATAAAGCCACTCTGTGAAATGGTAGGATGTAAGTGAAATTATTTAGATGATAAATTCATGTTTTTGGTTTTTGTAAGTTAAAAACTTTTAATTTCCACTGTAAAATACAGCAATATAATATATAACAAAAAAATTAATCAATTATCAATGATAATCAATTGGATAAATAAAATATCTATAAAAATCAATCTATAATGCAACATAATAAATCAAAATGTTCAAATTACCTAATAAGTATAATTATCAGACTAACTAAAATCAAACAGCATAAAACTCTGTTACTGCAATGCATTTTAGAGGTAATTATTAATTAATGTAAAAATTTGTCATTAACAACAAAAAGTTATCATTCATGATTTTATTTGCAATAAAACTAGCTAGTTAAATTATCTAGTTTTACCATTTTTATTTATAAATTAAAGATTTTAATTCTGACGATTCTTATATATAAAACAATTTACCTAAAACTTATTTAACGCAACATTTTGATTTATTTTGTTGCGTTTTTTTTTGCATTTCAAAAAATAAATTGTTCACTTTATAAGCGGTTCTGATTGTTTTGCCACATTACACAAGGCTTTAATTGGTGAGATATGAAAAGTAATAAATTAAAGACCAGTATAGATAGCTTTCAGAAAATACTAACTGAACAAATTGGCATGGAATTATCGCATCTTAGAAAAGAGAAAGGGCTTAGTGGTAGTGATCTAGCTAAAAAATTAAAGATATCACAACAACAAATATCTCGTTATGAAAGAGGAATATGTAGCATTAATTGTGGAATGCTATTTTCAATTTTATTTTATCTAGAAATTAGCCCGAGTGCATTTTTTGAAAGTGTATCATTGAAAATAAATGAAAAAAATCCTAGTGCTAATTCATTTATTCATAATAGTGAATGCTTATCCGATGAAAAGGATAACTACCATTATATTTTTAATCGACAAACAGAAATTATTTTAAATTCTTTATACAGCAAATAGTTATTTTAAAAATAATAAATTCTAACTATGCCCTACATCATGTTGGGTAATCATCACGTTGTTATATATAAATGAGGTTCAAATGAAAAAAGTATTTTTAGCCGCGCTAGTTTCTGCCGCTATTGCATCTCCAGCACTTGCTGATCAAGGGCATGGTAAAGTCACATTTAAAGGTGAAATCATTGATGCACCTTGCTCAATTAGTTCAGATTCTATTGACCAAACAGTATGGTTAGGCCAAATCGCTAACTCTGTTTTAGCGAATGGTGGTACTTCTAGCGCGAAGCAATTCAATATTGAATTGGAAGACTGTGTATTCCCGAAAGATGCAGATGATAAAGTGTACAACGATAAAGTGAGTATCACATTCTCTGGTGCTAGCGCTGCTTTCAACTCTAAATTACTCGGTGTAACAGGCTTAGATGCAACAGACCCAACTATTGCTGGCAACGTGGGTATTCAATTAACGGATACTAATGGTGCAGCGTTAAATATGGGAGTTGCAACAGCTCAAGAACACCAATTACAAGCGGGTGATAATACATTGCGTTATAGCGCTTATGTACAAGGTGCAAACGTTGCGGTTGATAAAATTCCATTAGGTAAATTCGAAGGCGTAACTAACTTTACCTTAACTTATAACTAATTGATTAGTTTAAGAGGAATACCTTTGTGTTCCTCTACTAATCACCAAATTAAGTCAGAGGTTAAAGTGAAAGGATTTATCTATTTGCGAAGAAAAGTATCTTCTCTATTTCTTCTAACATTATTTCTTTCGCCACAAATGGCTGCATCATCTCATGGATGGGGAAAAGTCACGATGAATGGCGAAATAGTCGATACTGCCTGCGCAATAGATATTGGGTCTAGGGATCAGACCATTAATATGGGGGTGCTTCCAACAAGCTATATTCGTGAAGTTGGGAAAGGCCCCATAAAAGAATTCAATATTAAGCTCATTGATTGTCGTTGGGAAAAATATTCGAAAGATAATAACGAATGGAATTCACTCGAAGTCACTTTTGATGGTCCATCAGAAGGTGATTTTTTCACACTCTCGGGTGAAGCAAAAGGAGTGCAATTGGCATTGCATGATATATCGGGATATTCCATTACACCAGGAAAGCCATTACCCGCATTAGGAATTACGCCAGGGACAATGATCCTGAAATATCAAATGCAATTAGTCACCAATTATCATCCTGTTAAAGCGGGTAATTACCAAACCTTATTAAGGTTCAAGGTCGATTATTATTAATTCTAAGAAATTATATTGGTGTTTTAGGGATGTTTTTTATGTTTTTTAAACAACACAAAATAAATATAATAACGACAACGATAATGATTACATTTGGATCATTATCCGCTCAGTTATATGCTGCCGATACCATACAATTTAATACGGCATTATTTGATTTAGAAGACAAAAAAAACATTGATATTAAGCAATTCTCACGTGCAGGCTATATTATGCCTGGTATTTATCCCCTCAAAGTACAAGTAAATAAAGAAACTTTACCTGAGCAACGGTTTTCATTCTATGCGCCAGAAAACGACCCTGAAGATAGCCTCGTTTGTATCACACCAGAACAAGTCCAGCAGCTAGGATTAACAGCTAGTTCGTTGAAGCAAATTACGTGGTGGCATAATAATGAGTGTCTTGATTTACGCAGTTTGCCTGGCTTTCAAGCTCGAGGGGATTTATCTGACTCTACGTTGTATCTGAGTATACCTCAAGCCTACCTTGAATATAGAACAGCTAACTGGGATCCGCCTTCTTTGTGGGATGAAGGAATTTCAGGGGCTATTTTAGACTACAATATAAACGCAAGAGCGAATAAGCCTCATGATAACAATAGCAACTATAATGTGACAGCAAATGGTGTCGCAGGTGTGAACCTTGGTGCATGGCGCTTTAGGGGAGATTGGCAGGGGCGTGCTCAACGAGAAACTGGCTCGAATAGTAAAAATGAGCATGACTTTCAATGGAGCCGACTATACGCCTATAAAGCGTTAACCAGTATTAAAGCGAAATTGACCTTGGGTGAGGACTATTTTAACACCGATTTATTCGATAGTTTTCGATTTACAGGTGTTGGCTTACGCTCTGATATCTTAATGTTACCACCTAATTTACGTGGGTATGCACCTGAAATAACAGGTGTTGCTACGACAAATGCGACGGTGATTGTTAGCCAACAAGGGCGAATTATTTATCAAGAACAAGTCGCCGCGGGTCCTTTCCGTATTCAAAATTTAAGTGATGCGACGACGGGAAAACTGGATGTTCGAATCGAAGAGCAGGATGGTTCGGTTCAAGAATATCAGGTTGAAACAGCCAATATCCCTTATTTAACTCGACCAGGTAGTATTCGATATAAACTAGCGATGGGTCGCCCAACGGATATGGATCATCATGTCAATGGAGATACATTTGCGAGTGGTGAAATGTCGTGGGGTGTCACTAATGGTTGGTCATTGCTTGCTGGTTCATTAAATAGCCAAGACTATAATGCATTCAACGTGGGTGTCGGTCGTGACTTATTGGCATTTGGTGCCTTATCTTTCGATATTACGCATTCTATTGCAAATATTCCTAATGATAAAAAACTCACAGGTAATTCTTATCGAATAAACTATTCAAAACGTTTTGATGACTATGATAGCCAAGTTCAGTTCGCAGGTTACCGATTCTCAGAACGCAGTTTTATGACTGTAACCGATTTTTTAACGGCTAAAGATTCAGGTGAGCGTCAAGGTAGTAATAAAGAAATGTATGTGATCTCTTTAAATAAAAACTTTAGAGAATCGAGAATTACAGCTTATTTAAACTACTCGCACCAAACCTATTGGGATAAGCCAGAAAGTAATCGCTACAATTTAATGGTGACAAAAACCTTAGATTGGGGAAGCCTGAAGAATATTAATATTTCGTTATCGGCCTATCGTAATAAATATAACGAAACAAATGATGATGGCCTGTATATCTCAGCTTCAATGCCTTGGGGAAATGGTGCAAATATTGGTTATTCATTACAAGCAACACGGGATGATACTGTTAATCGAGCAACCTATTATGACAAATTGTCAGATAGAACCAATTATCAAGTCAGTGCAGGTTCGACCAACAAAGGTGGAACCGTAAGCACCTATATTACCCATTATGGTGATAATACTAAGTTAACTGCGAATGCCAGCTATATTCATAATAATTACACATCATTTGGGGTAGGGGCACAAGGCGGATTTACCATGACTTTAAATGGTGCGGATGCTCATCGAGTCTCAAATATTGGCGGAACTCGTTTGCTCATTGACACTGATGGTGTGGCTAAAATTCCCGTATCAGACCGAGGGATACCTATTGCATCAAATGCATTTGGTAAAGTGGTTGTCCCTGATTTAAATAGCTACTACCGCAGTAAAGTTAAAGTCGATTTAAATGCATTACCGAATAATGCCGAGGTAACGGATTCTATTGTTCAAGCGACATTAACAGAAGGCGCGATTGGCTATCGCAAATTTAATGTGTTGTCTGGTGAAAAGATGATGCTTTCAATGCGTATGTCTGACGGTTCTGCACCGCCATTTGGCGCTCAGATCACGAATTTGAAAGGAAAAGAAACGGGAATAGTCACTGATAATGGATATGCCTATGTTAGTGGTATCAACCCAAATGAAGTCATGATTATTCATTGGGGTGGTGAAGCACAATGTGAAATTAATTTTCCTGAAAATTTAGAAACAATTAACCAAGGATTATTTATTCCTTGTAAACCATTATCAAATAAACGTAATGAAGCAGATAATAATCTGTAAATGAGTGATTGCTATGAAAAAATTAACTAATTTATATATCAGTACTATTTTATTAAGCAGTTTAGTTAGCGGAAGCGCATTCTCGGCAATTGCTTTAGATAGAACCCGAGTTATTTTTAATGGCGATCAAAAAAGCGTTTCAATTACTATTACTAATAAAAATAACCAGCTACCTTATTTGGCTCAAGGGTGGATTGAAAATATTCAAGGGGTAAAAATCACTTCACCGTTTGCTGTATTACCGCCGGTACAGCGAGTTGAACCCGAAAAATCAAGCCAAGTCCGTATTGAGGCGCTTCCTGAAATTAGTCAGTTACCGCAGGATAGAGAAAGTGTTTATTACTTTAATTTAAGGGAGATCCCGCCAAAAAGTGATAAACCGAATGTTTTGCAATTAGCGTTACAGAGCAAAATTAAATTATTTTATCGTCCTAAAAGTATCATGCTAAGCGAAACAGAAATGCTGAATAACCCTTGGCAAGAAAAAACACAGCTTATTAAGCAAGGTGACCAATATATCATTAAAAACCCAACTCCCTTTTATATCACGATTATTGGTGCGGCTGAGCGAAAAAATTCACCGGTAAATCAGAATTTTAAGGCAGTTATGGTTGCACCATTTAGTGAAGAAAAATTAGGAGTTCCAAGTTCTACTGTGGGGGCAAATCCGGTATTGACCTATATAAATGACTATGGTGGCCGGCCAAAACTTCAATTTAAATGTCAAGCAAATACATGTCAGGTTGTTCCTGAAAGTAAATAGAGAGGAAAATGATGATTAATCAAAAAAGCTTTTCCTTACTCTTTGGATTATCTCTCATATTTCATTCAGCTGTGATATATGCGGCCTCAAATAATGCCTTTTATAACACAACAGGCAATTGGGATGTTGAAGGTGCAAATGGTAAAATTTTCGTTTATGGCTCATTAACGGAGAGTGCATGCCATTTATCGATGGATTCTGCATTTCAATCCGTTGATTTAGGAAATATTGAAACTGCATCATTAAAAACAATTGGCGCCCAAGGCCACAAGACGCCGGTAAACATCGAGTTATTGGATTGTATCGAAACCCCAACGGTTTTGAGAAACAATAAATCCGGTAATGTTACATGGAGTCTTTCTCAGCCAGGTATGAAAATTAGGTTTATCACGCCAGTTGTCCCTTTTAGGCCGAACATAGCGAGAGTTGAAGGTGTTAATGGGCTTGGATTACAGATAACTAATCCTAAAGGAAAAGAAATTGCTTTTGGTGAGTACAGTGAACCTGAGCTTATTTCTCCGGGGCAAAATATTTTAACTTATTATGTAGCTCCCGTAAGAATCGCAGAAAAATTACAGGCTGGAGCTTATCGAAGTGTTATTTCTTTTCAAATAACGTATGAATAATCTTAATAGATTTTCTGATATAGCATTGAAGGTATTTATATGAATAACTTAAATTTCAATTTTTATAAATTTAAAAAAATAATACTCTCGATGCTATTAAGTTTGTTATTTTTTCCGTTACCGAGTCAGGCAAAAAATGGTCAAATCGGTGAAATTAAGATACGAGGACAACTTGTCGCAGAAGCTTGTACAGTAAGACCTGGTGATGAAAATATCATTGTGGACTTTGGTACTATTGTTAATAAATACCTCTATATTAACCAAAAAACACCACTTGAAAATTTTAATATTCATTTAGATGACTGTGATAATAGTATCTTTAGAACGGTGACCGTTAAGTTTACAGGAAGCGAAAATACCCATTTACCAGGCCTTCTTGCATTAGATTCTGGCAGCATGGCTTCGGGTATCGGAATTGAAATCTTAGAATTTAGTGGTAAAAAAATTCCTATTAATAGTACGACGCCTGCATACAATTTAGAGAATGGCACGAATATTTTAAGTTTTAATGCGAATGTGCAAGGGGAACCTGATGCAATAAAAAATAAAAGTATTGCGTTTGGCCATTTTACTGCAACCGCTATTTTTAGTTTAATTTATGATTAAGGTATCAGTAACAATGAAGATGTTAATATTACTTCTCGCAACCTTATTATTTTCCCCGACTATTTTTGCTTTCCAGTGTAAAACTAATGGAGGACAAGAAGTTGGTGGGGGAACACAAAGTATTTATGATGTTCCTCTAGATAATGATATTTTTGCTGTACCTAATCGTATAAATGAATTTGCGGATGTGAGTGATTTTATGACCTGCCGTAATGAAGCCCCTAGTGCTTATGTTGATTATTTAAATGTGACTGGTGCTGACCTTGGTCCCACATTTAAGAATAACCCAGAATTAAAAGCGGGAGTGGTCGTGCGTGGTGCTTACTATTTAGCACCATTTAGCGGTAAAGAAATTCAAGTATTTCGTTTAACCACAGCAAGTGAACCTTTACAAATTAAATTATATTTACAGGTAAATGTTAAACCAACGCCATCAGTTTTGGTAAGAAAAGGCGATTTGCTGATGACGTTAGATCTCCATAAATATGCGACATTTGTAAATAGTAATCAGCATATTGACCATGCTTATTTTAAATGGAATTTCTATGCAGGTAATGATGTAGTTGTTGGAACGGGTACGTGTGATATCAATGATAACCAAATCATCATTGTTGATTTTGAAACAGTAAATGCATCGGGTATTTCAACAGTGGGAAGTGCAAGCCGTTTTCAACGTAACGCAGAAATCACTTATAGTTGTGAAGATAATAATCTGACAGCGCCAATAAAGATGATTATTAGCGGAGAAACTTCGACTTTTTCATCTGACGCTTTACTTGTTAGAACTGGAGATATTGGTAGTCAAGGTCCTATTATGCCGGGATTAGGTGTTGAGATTTATCATCAAGGGCAAAGAGTTTCCCCTATGAATGGGCATTTCGATTCAAAAATAGAAAATGGGCATGGTAGAGACACACTAATGTTTACGCTAGTTAAAAAACCTAATTTATCGCCAAATGAATTGATAGAAGGCCAGTTTAGTTCAGCAGCTACCATTATTATGTCCACTCCGTAGTTATTGAAATAGAGAGGTTTTTATGTGGATGAAAGCCTCTATTTTTTCTCATCAGCTCTCTATGGTTACTGAGTAAATCGTGCCTATAAAAAATCACAATATATTGATGGTTTTTTATAAACACATTTTAGATTAGACAAAATAAGTTAAACACGCCGAATTTTGAATTATCCTCGTTAGCATATTTTCTTAAATAACATCACATAATTTCTCTATCAATGAAGCTCAAAGCCTATCAGGTCTCAGCGGCTAAAGGTATAATCACATAATTATCTGATAGATTTAGAGGCGAAGATGGCAAAACTCACCTTACAAGAGCAAATGCTAAAAGCAGGATTAGTCACCAGTAAGAAGATGGCTAAAGTGCAAAGAACGGCTAAAAAATCACGCGTTCAAGCGCGTGAAGCAAGGGAAGCCGTAGAAGAGAATAAAAAAGCACAGCTTGAACGTGATAAGCAATTAAGCGAACAGCATAAGCAAATGGTGCAATCCAAAGAGTTTAAAGCGCAAGTTAAACAACTTATTGAGATGAATAAAGTTGATATTTCAAAGGGAGATATTAGTTTTAATTTCACCGATAACAATGTGATCAAGCAAGTTGTTGTAGATAAAATAACACAAACACAATTGATCAGCGGTCGTCTGGCGATTGCCCGTTTAGCGATTGAGAATAGTGATAACAATGAGTATGTGATTATCCCTGCAAGTGTAGCGGATAAAATAACCCAAAGGGATGCGGATAGTATCGTACTCAATAATGCGCTCAGCCAAGAAGAACAAGATGAAGATGACCCGTACGCGGACTTTAAGATCCCTGACGACCTGATGTGGTAATATTCGTCATAACTTAAATTGAAGTACGGCTAGCGATGTGCACTTACAGGGCAGAGCAATTTATTTTACCAGTCATAAAATGAGACAGTGGTTACTTGGGCGTTAAAACGGGCTCGCACAGCGAGTATTAACGCTTTCTTGGCTAATGGGATGAACAAAATGCAGTTCGCTGGCGTGCAACATGAGCCGAGATGCATGCTCTGGTATTTGGCCCCCATATAGGTCACAGCCTAATATAGGGTGACCTAATTGTTGGCAATGGATACGAAGCTGATGCGTTCGACCCGTTTCTGGAATTAATTGGACTCGGGTTACTGGAAGCAATGTGCCATTATCTAGTGGGTGATACAGACGTTCAATCACGTGATAGTGGGAGCGGGCAGGTTTGCCATTAATTTCGCAAAGAGACATGCGAGGAAACAGTGCTGGGTCTCTTGCTATTGCAGCATCAATGATACCCTCATCATCAGTTAAGTGACCACAAAGTAGAGCTTGATATACTTTAATTACCGTTCGCTGGCTAAATTGTTGGCTCAGAGCGGCATTCACTGCTTTATTACGTGCAATCACCATTAATCCTGAAGTGCCAAAATCGAGTCGGTGAACAAGAGTACATTCAGGGAAGATTTGTACTAATCGGTAATGCACTGAATCTAAGTTTTGTGGGTTTTTTCCAGAAAGGCTTAGTAGGCCACTCGGCTTATTAATAAGAGCAAGATGTTCATCCTGGTAGATAATTTCTATCTTACCGTGGCAGGGCGGCGCAATAAAGGTGTCGATGATTTCAGTCATTAGCCTTTCCAACAAAGAATAGCGGTTGATAATAACCAATTTTTAGTATGCAGGCGAATGCTTGCTACTTGCATCACGTAAATTTATCACTCAGACTAAAAGTAAAGCCGTAGTCTGCACACGCATTGTGCTCTATACTGCGCGTTGTAAAAACTGAATCAATAAAAGATTAATTAGGCGGTAATGGCGATGAATGGAACGATCACAACATGGTTCGAAGATAAAGGTTTTGGATTTATCAAAGATGAGAATGGCGATAACCGTTATTTTCATGTGGTTAAAGTTGCCAACCCTGAGTTGATTAAAAAAAATGCTGTAGTCACTTTCGAACCGACGACAAATAATAAAGGGTTGTCTGCATTTGCAGTCAAAGTCATACCTGAAAGCAAATATATTTATATTGCGGGTGAGCGCATTAAGATTACATCTATAAAATCTTATCGCGTTTATTCGGTGGACGTGCCTGCCGATACACGTATTGATAAAGAAAATACTGTGTTATCTATTGGTGCATTGATGAACAGCATTAAACCTAAATCAGATAAACCGGACCAAATGCGCTCCTTGAAAAAATTAGAAATTAGCACATTACATGGTACTGCTTTAACATTTTCGGAAGATGAAATTGATATTGATGAAGCTGTGAAGCAACTCAAATTTAAGTGATTTTTTGTAAGGCAAATAGCGCTCAAGGGAAGCGCTATTTGCTTGTTTATCATGTTATTCTTTCTTCTACTATTCAGTACTAGAAAGCATCAGATTGACGACGAGCTCCCTAGTGAGAACACTCAATGTACCGTGTTTGTAATGGTGCTGATGAAGTAGCTGAATTATTTGTATAAAAGGTATCACAAAGGAAACAACCTATTGTGATACCAATTTTTCCTCGATTACTGTCGCATTTCACAAAAATCACTTCTTAAATTCAACATCGGTTGCTCATTTAACGTATAATCAATCGATTGGTTGCCTATATTGACTTTATTATCATAAAAAGAATGACTTCTGGGTTAATTAGGCTGATTAAGGGGGGGGATATGTTGGATTTCTTAAAAAATTACGATAATTTAACCATTAGCGAAAAAAAAGTTTTAAAATACCTGACTGATAACATTACGGATATCCCTTACTTAAATATTAATGAGCTGGTTGCTAAAACCTTTGTTTCTAAAACAGTTATCATTAATTTATCGCAAAAATTAGGGTTTAGTGGGTTTAAAGAGCTTAAATTTCAGATTAATAATTATATTTTAACAAAAAATAAAACTGAAAAAATTATCCCGTCATCTTATAAAAAACAACTCGAAAAAAATATTAATAAAAGCTTTACGTTAATTAATGAAGAGCAAATTAGTGATTGTGCTAAAATACTACATAAATCGAGAAATATTTTTATTGTTGCAAGAGGAACAAGCAAAGCGGTTGGTTATTACCTTGAGCATTTGCTATTTGCGTTAGGACTACACTGTTTTTTCATTAATGACTACAATTTATCTGACTCTTTCACTCGATTAGTTAGCAAAGATGACACTGTCATTTTTATCTCGCTATCTGGTGGAACAAAAAAAATTATTGAAACAGCAAAAATTGTGCAATTAAAAGGGGCGAATATTATTAGCATGACCGCTTTTAATACCAATGAATTAACCACTTATACTGATAATACTCTGTTTTGTTTTGCCGATAATTTTGATACTAAAAGGGATGATACCAAATCCAGAATTGGCTTTTTTATTTTAGTTGATTTACTTATCAATGAATTAGAAAACCTACTTTAAACTTCCTTTTTTACTTCCTAAAAAAATTTCACCTGTCTTTCATTTTTATTTTTGGCAATGAGTTTTGTATTAAAATGACCTAGGTCATTAATTATGACCTAAGATAATTTTTAAAACCGTGACATCATTTCTTTTATAACCCCCCCAAGCTAGTATGCCTTTAATTCTAATAATAGAAGTCATAAGGAAACAGTATGGCCAGAAAAAAGTTTGGTGAATCTATTCAACGCTTTGGGAGAACATTACTCCTTCCGATAGGTGTATTAGCCCCTATTGGTATGATATTGGGTATCAGTGGTGCATTAGTGCAGACTTATATGATTGCACGTTTTCCTTTTCTTGGAAATGAAACGGTTAATGCATTACTTGTCAGTATTCGTTCAATCGCAGGTGTTATTTTTGATAATATTCCCTTGCTCTTTGCAATGGGTGTGGCCTATGGGATGAGCCATCGAGATAAGGGGATTGCTGTCTTTGCCTCGGTAGTCGGTTACTTATCGCTGATCATCACCATGAATATTTGGCTAGTCCTTACCGGCAAACTTGCAGACCCTGCAATGATGGGTCAAGTGGGACAAATTAAAGTTCTTGGCATACAAACTTTAAATATCAGTGCTGCCGGAGGGATTATTACTGGTTTGATTGCCGCTTGGGCCACCGATAAATTTTATAACCTTGAGTTACCGACCGCATTCGCTTTCTTTTCCGGTAAAAAATCCGTTTCTATTATTATGATAGGCTTAATGATTGGGGTGGGAGCGTTATTACCGTTTATTTGGGAAGTATTAGTTCAAGGTTTAATGAAACTCTCTGCGGTATTTTTAAGTCCAGTGGGGCCATTTTTTACGGCTGGAGGCGAACGTTTATTTATTCCATTTGGTTTACACCATGTATGGAACGTTTTGTTTAGATTCACTGAAGCGGGTGGTACTTATATTATTGATGGCCAAACCTTTGTTGGTGTTGTCCCTGCATTAACTGAAGTGCTATTTAACCAAGGCCCGGATAGCGAATATTGGGCGATGATGCCAAGTTTGACTCGCTTTATGGCGCAGCAACAAATGTTGGTTACATTGTTCCTCTTCCCTGCGATTGCTCTTGCTATATATAAAACATCGAAGAAAGAAAACCGCGCAGAAGTGAAATCCATGCTTGTCACCATGGTATTAACGGCAATGCTTGGTAACGTCACAGAGCCACTCGAATTTACCTTCGTATTCATTGCGCCATTACTGTATTTAATTTATGCCATTATTGTCGGTATTGGTGCGGTGTTACTTTCATTGGCTGAGGTTGGTATCGGTTATATTCGTGGAACCGTCTTTGATTTTACTATCTTTGGTCTGCTGTACGAACACACTAACTGGATCTTCCTTGTTATTATCGGTAGCTGTTTAGCCGTCGTCACTTACTTTATTTTCTACTGGGCAATTATTAAATTTGATATTAAAACTCCTGGTCGTGAAGAATCTAGTAATCTGAAAAATACTTTAATTAAAGAAAAACGCTACGGCGAAATCGCAGAAATTTTAATCCAAGCATTAGGTGGAAAACAAAATATTCGTAACGTAGATAACTGTATTACTCGTATGCGTATTGATGTTGGAGAAGTTAACCAAATTGATAAAGATTTAATGTTGGAATCAGGATGTACCGCATTCTTCTTTCCATCGGCAAACCACGTCCATGTCGTATATGGACCAAAGGTTGAGTTCGTTCGCAATGCTGTTGATGAAGCAATGAAGAAATAAAGAAAGGATACGAAATGAGAGCATTATACGATTCTAAAAGTAAAACTATTGATGACCGTGGAATTAAAGACTTATTGTCTGATGAAGCAAAATATTCTACTTGGTTAATGTTTGAATCCATGTTGGCCCAAGCTCAAGCTGAACTGGGATTTATTCCTCAATCAGCGGCAAATGAAATTAAAGAAAAGGCCGTAATCGAAAATATCGATTTTGAAGAAATGAGCCGTATTTACCAAAAAATAGGCCATGGTTTCGTACCTTTCTTAAAGGTTTTAGTGAATGCTTGCTCTGAGGAAAGCGGTAAATATATCCATTATGGTATTACCACACAAAATATTCAGCAAAGTTCACAGCTGTATATGATGAAAACCGTACACCATAAATTTATGTTGTTATTGGGTGAAATCATCGAAAACTTGTCGAATCTGGCTGAAAAAACCAAACATATGGTGATGCCGGGAAGAACCCATGGGCGTCATGCAATTCCGATAACCTATGGCTATAAGGTTTCAGTGTGGATCAGTGACTTTATTGACTGTTATCAGCGAATGAAAGAGTGTGAAAAGCGCGTATTCACTATTATGATGGGCGGTGCAGTTGGCGCTTTTAACTCGATGCCTGAGGTTGGAATGGCGGTACAAAAACGTGTCGCTGAACTGGTGGGGATGGAAGCCATGGAAGTACCATCCAGAAATTTGAGCACCCATAAACTTGAATATATGGCAAATTTAGCGCTAATGGCGAATATTTGCCATAAAATCGGCGAAGAGGTCTATAGCACAACGTTAGAAGAAATTGCAGAAGTTTCTGAAGGGTTTACCAAAGGAACAGTAGGCAGTAGTACTATGCCACATAAAATAAACCCGAAACTGGCAAAGGGAATTATCGCTAACTCGCAGAAATTATATTCCTTACCAAGTGTTGGTATGTATTCCGCGGTAAGGCCTTATGAAGGAGATAGTAGTTCTTATATGTTATTTGATGGGTTAATCGAAGAAGCTTTGGAATTAACCACAGAAATTTTATTAAGAACAGAGGAGCTTTCGAGGACGATTGTGCCACATGAAGAGAGAATGCTTCATAATGTATTGAGAAATAAAGGTCTTGATAATACTGAATATGTCATGATGAAGATGGCGGAAAAATTAGGTAAAGATAAAGCTCATTCCCTTCTGTATGAAGAAGCTATTAAAACGGCAGCGGATGGGGAGGATTTCTACACTAATTTAACCAAAAACAGTGTGATATCAGCAGCGTTCAGTAATGAAGAAATTAAAGCCATGCTCGACCCAAGGTCTTATATTGGGTTATCTGTCGAAATTGCTGAAAAAGAAGCAAAACGTGGATTAGCAATTGCCCAAGAAATTAAGCAACAATATCAATAGGTATTTTTAGTATATTATATAAAAATATTTAAAATAACGGCCTATCTATTATATAAATAGGCCGTTATGTGTTTATTCGCCAGCGAGTGCTCTTGGGAATAATAAATTATTTTCTAGGTTAATATGATTCATTAAGTCATCAATCAATTCATTGATACCATTATACAATACACGCCAGGTAGTACAGGCTTCTGGTGGCGGTGTAACATTATCGGTAATGCCTTTAATGGCCTCTAAGATATCACCAGCATCATCATGTTCTTGCTCCATCACACTAATTGGGCCTGCCGCGTTTTTGCCCATTCCATTTTTTATCATAGGGAATAAAACGCGTTCCTCTTTCATCATATGGCTAGTTAATTCTTCCAGTAATGCTTCTAAGTATTTTGATAAACCTTTTGGCACGCTTGGCTTATTTGCATGAACGCGTTCAACTTTTTGTGCTTGTAAAATAAGCTCAGGTAATTGTTCTCTATGCCTATCATGATAGCGAATAATGATAAAATCGATAATTTCACCGAGCGGAGCTTTACGCCAGTCTTTTTCTAACGTTTCTGTGGCTAATTTAGCTAATTGGCTTTCTAATAGGTCAATATCTAAATTTAATTTTTCTGCACTACGGCTGAGAGTCTGTTTTCCACCACAACAGTAATCCATATTATATTGGCGGAATAAAGAAGAGGCTCTAGGAATAGATAATGCGAGCTGTCCAAGTGTTTTATCTCTAAATTGCATATGAGGTATCCTCTAAAAAATCATAAAATTCTGATGCTACTTTGTTAGTTAATTTATGCAGGTAATGCCCATTGGCGAGCAATATTACGTCCATACTCACGGCAGTCATCTAATGTTTTTGTGTCTGGTTTCCATTTTGCTTTTAAAGATAATGCGGTATCAAAACCGGCATCCATCAAACGTGTTTGAACACGATCAACAGCGCCACCATTCCAGCCAAAACTCCCAAAAGCAGCGGCTTTTTTATTTAAAAAACGTAAGCCAGTAATTTCTTCAAGCATACCTGCTATTTTGGGCATCATGACATTATTCATGGTTGAGGTACCGACCAACGCCGCCTTGGAGCGGAAAACATGAGTAATAATGTCGTTTTTATCACTGCGTGCAACGTTAAATATTTTAACGGCGACGTTAGGGTCGGCTTCATTGATGCCTTGAGCGATTGCATCCGCCATTAAACGGGTATTATTTGACATGGTATCGTAGAAAATAGTGATTCGGTCTTCTTGGTAATCTGCTGCCCACTTCAAATATAATTCAATGATTTGATTTGGGTTATTACGCCATACTACCCCGTGTGACGTGGCTATCATATCGACAGGTAGGTTAAAGCCTAAAATTTCATTTATTTTTGGCGTTACTAAGCGGCTAAATGGTGTAAGAATATTGGCATAGTAGCGCTGGCATTGCTCAAATAATTCATTTTGGTCGACCTCATCATTAAATAATCGCTCATCACAATAGTGCTGCCCGAAAGCATCATTACTAAAAAGCACTGCATCTTTAGTAAAATAAGTCATCATACTGTCAGGCCAATGTAGCATTGGAGTTTCAATGAAAATCAATTGCTTATTATTACCTATATTGAGCGTATCGCCTGTTTTAACGATCTTAAAATTCCACTCGGGATGGTGGTGGTGACCATTTATTGAATCAATAGCATTGGCGGTGCAATAGATCGGGGTATTAGGAATAAAGCGCATTAATTCAGTTAATGCACCGGCATGATCTTCTTCTGCGTGGTTAATCACGATATAGTCAATATCATTTAAATCAATTTGTGAGCGTAAGTTTTCAACAAATTCACGACTAAACTTATGATCGACAGTATCAATAAGGACATTTTTTTCTTCGCGGATTAAATAACTATTATAACTACTTCCCTTTAATGTTTTATATTCGGTTCCATGAAAGTCACGTACTTCCCAATCACGTTGACCCACCCAATGAATATTATTTTTTACATGAATCGCCATATTAATTTTATCCTGTATTTTTTAAAGTATAGGAAGATATAATCAATATTCATGCCAATATTTAACCAATTGATTTTTAGATAAATTTAAATAAATATTTTTAATTTATAGTCATAATGACTGTATCAATAATCGTCATTATGACTATACTTGTTGTCAAATTGACTATGGGGAGTAGATCATGGGTTTTTCTGTTGAAGCATTAGCAAAGATCGCAATAGAGTTACAAGATGGTATGGAACATGCAGATCGGTTTCAGCGTTTGATTACCACATTAAGGCAATCATTAGGGTGCGATGCTTGTGCGTTATTGCGCTATGAACCAGGTCAATTTATTCCCTTAGCAATTGATGGATTAATGGCTGATGTTTTAGGCCGCCGATTCTTTTTGGCGGGACACCCTCGGCTTGAAGCAATTGCAAGAGCTGGCGATGTAGTACGTTTTCCTGCGGATAGCCAGCTCCCTGATCCATACGATGGGTTAATTCCTCATCATCAGCATCTAAAAGTCCATGCTTGTGTCGGCTTACCTTTGTATGCGGGGCAAAATCTTATTGGTGCATTAACATTAGATGGCATGGAACCTGATCAATTCAATGCATTTAGCAATGAGTCACTTAGGTTAATTGCTGCATTAGCTGCTGGGGCATTAAATAATGCATTACTTATTGAACAGCTTGAAAACCAAAATATATTGTCGGGTAAACCTATACGATTTAAACCTTCAGGAGAAACCGAAATCATCGGTTTATCTCTTCGTATGCAACAATTAAAAAAGGAAATCGATATTGTTGCTGCGTCAGAATTAAATGTTCTGGTTAGCGGAGAAACGGGAACAGGAAAAGAATTAGTTGTTAAATCCATTCATGAAAAATCCCTTCGAGCAGAGTATCCTCTTATTTATTTAAACTGTGCGGCATTACCTGAGAGCGTGGCAGAAAGTGAATTATTCGGCCATGTTAAAGGGGCTTTTACGGGAGCAATTAGTCACCGTAGTGGTAAATTTGAAATGGCGGATAATGGCACTTTATTTTTAGATGAAATTGGAGAGTTATCATTAGCATTACAGGCAAAATTACTGCGAGTATTGCAATATGGTGATATTCAACGTGTTGGTGATGACCGCAGTTTACGCGTTAATGTCCGTGTATTAGCGGCAACTAATCGTGATCTACGTGAAGAAGTATTAGAGGGGCGGTTTAGGGCAGATTTATTCCATCGTTTAAGCGTGTTTCCTCTACTTGTTCCCCCATTAAAGGAACGTGGTGAAGATATTATTTTATTAGCCGGATATTTTTGTGAGCAATATCGTCAGCGTTTTGGCTTATCTAGTGTGGTACTGAGTTCTTCATTACAACGGTATTTACTCAACTATTCATGGCCTGGCAATGTACGTGAATTGGAACATGCGATTCATCGTGCTGTTGTTCTTGCTCGTGCCTCAATTGACACTGGCGATATTATCTTACAGCCTCAATATTTTATCTTTGATAACAATGAGTATGAGTTTACGGAAACCTCAAAGAAAGCAATACCATTAACTAAAAACTTACGTGAAGCAACAGATGACTTTCAGCGTAAAGTCATTACACAAGTACTGGAACAAAACCATCATAATTGGTCTGCATGTGCTAGAGAATTATCTTTAGATATTGCTAACTTACATCGACTAGCTAAACGACTAGGCCTGAAATAAAGTATTAAGGGCATCGTAATGCTGCCCTTAGAATCTTAATTTTCTAATCCATTAATAATAAGCTGTAGCCCGTCAGCAAATTTCAAATCGTAGTTATTAGCAAACAACATTTCTTTGGCTTTCCATGTATAGGGATATTTATCTTTAGATAATTGGTTAAACTCAGATTATTTCTTGCCTTATTTTTGGCAATATTCCTTTTTCATATAGAGTTTCACATATTTCTCGAGTTGCTCAATCTCTTCATTATCACTTTCGTTATGCTGTAAATGCCTAAAAATTTTGGAAATTTTCTTCAAATCAAACCGGTTTTGTTGAATACGTTTTTCAAGTGCAATAAGGGCTCTTTTCTTTGATGCATGATGTGCAAATTGCTTTTGTAAAATAAGTAGGTACAGCCAAATGCTTTGCCGAGTGATAAAAAAATCGAATATAGGTGAGGGCGAGAAATTTGCTTTTTTTGCTAGTAATAATCCACTAAATAAGCGGTGGATAAACTGAGTTGTAGATGGTTTATGGCTTTGGATTAGAGCTGTAATTCCCTGTTTAAATTGCTGTTCTGAAAGATAAATTAATTGCTGGTAACGTTTTTTAGGGCTGGTGGGATAAATCCATGCGAAAGCGGCCATTGCAACTAATGGGCCTGAAACTATCGCAATGGCATTACCTATGCTTTGAGGGAATGAAAGCGCAAAAGGATAAGACGGTTGCAGTAAAATCAACGAAACCATGATGTAATCAAAAGCGATTAAAATTAAGCGATTATGAGAAAAAATCACAATGCCGCTAATAATCACAGGAATGATGAGAAAGGTCATTTGCCAAGATGAAGAAGTAAAGGGCCATAAACACCACATACAGATTAACGCAGCAATAGCACCAAAAAATTGCCCTGTGAAAATATTTTTCATGAATCTTGCGGGGTGATCAAGGGAAGCGAATAGAGCCAACATCACGGAAAGGCCGAGAATGAGGTAAGCCAACATTTGCCATTGTGTCCAGAACCATAAAACACCGACGGCGCCTATTGTAACAAAAGAACGAGCAAAAGCCTGCCATGCTGAGATTTTATTTTGATGCAGTTTTAATTTGTCGATTTTATTTATCCGCTTGATTGACGTACCAAAAGTAGCATAGTAAAGCGGGACTAATAGCGTTTTAAGTACCCCATTAGGGCACAATGATAAAATATGTTTCCATTGCGTATTCGTTGGCTCTTGTGCAGGAAAATAAAAGGGTGCAATGGATTGATATTTATCTAGGTGTAATAATATTTGGCTTTGAAACATAAGTTTTTGACGTGCTTTAGCAACTTGTTTACGGTGGTAATGCCAGCCGATGCGATTTGTTTCTAGAATTTCCTCATAACTTGTCATCACTTGCCAGAGTTGGTCAATTTCCTGTGACTTAATTGGTTTTTTTTTCTCAAGTGTGCGATGCAAAATTTGATAAAATAGTGTATCAACCTGGTTTTTAAGTGTAATAACGGGTTCTTGTTCACGTTTTGGTGTAAATAAAAAATTGAAAACTACTGCGGAAAGAACGCCAACAAGGATAGTCCATAGCCGATCCCAAGCGACCATAAACAGGTTATCTGTAATGTGGACACTTAGCATGCTGACCATGACCGCGGAATAACCCGCTAAAAAGGTACCATAGGCCACAAAGCCTTTTTGCAGTTGACCAATACCGCTACATGCTCCTAACCATAATGCCAGCCCTACGATAAATAATAGCGGGTTGATAATGTGTAGTTGAATTAATATTACGCCAACTAGCACGCCAATGACTGTTCCCGCGAAACGCCACCAACTTTTTTCCAGTAAGTTTTCGCGCCAAGGTTGTGCAGAGGCCCAGACGGTCATGGCTGCCCACTGTGGGTGAATAAGCTGCAAATATTGAGCAATAAATAGAGCAGCAATTGAGGCACAAGCCGTAATCACCGCAAAACGAAAGCGTATAGGATTAAACCCTAAACGGTGCAAAAAAGTGATGTTTTGTAGCATTGAGTATGAGTAAATTTTGCGTGTTAAATGGTTTATTAGTTGATAATATCAACTAAAGTCACGGTAATTATCAACTAATTAGTTGATAAAATCAACTAAAGAGGCATTATGCGTACAGAACAAGCCAGAGTATTTGGGGTGATAAGCCGAGCTGCTCATCATTATATGAAGTGGATGGGGGAGCCTTATGGTATCAATGCCATTGAGTGTTTGATGATTTTGCATATTGATCAGTATGATGAGTCAACCCTAGAGCAGATTACAAAAGCCATGGTTGTGGATAAATCAGTAACGACTCGAGGAGTGAGCAAATTTTTAGCTAAGGGGTGGGTTGCTAAAACGAATAGTTTAGTTGATAAACGGGTTTATCATGTTTCGTTGACATCACGCGGCAAAACGATTGTGAATGAGTTAAATTACAAACTAAATAAGTGGAATGATTATTTAGCAGCGGACTTGCCAGAACAAGAGGCTGAACAGCTATTTAGCGCACTAGAAAGTTTGGCAAAACGAGCCATTGAAAGCTCGGTGGCAGATTTTCCGCGTTTATTAGAAGAACTCAATGAGTGCCGGTAAATATAATTCCCCATTAAGAGGGGATAGAATATTTTTAATTGGTCTTGATGAAATGAGTGTTACTATTGCTGAATGGCAGCCACCGGAAGTAGTACTATTTCAGATAAGTTCTCAGGTATTGGGCTCAATTTATTACTCATCATGATTAATTCACCATCTTTTTCAATTCTTGCACTCATTCCTAAGGTATATCGTTTGGATTGAAATTCTTCAGGAAGAGCGACGGTAAATGCGATACTACGTCCTGCACTTTGTGATTTGAAACTGTAATCAAGATTAGACTTTGCATTGTTTTCATTCTGTAGTATTGACGTCAACGACAGTGTGATTGTGGCATTTTCAGGAATATCGTAAGAATGTGAATAAATATTACCATTGATATGATAAGTGGGAGTTTGAGTAAAATAACTCATTAAATTATTACTACAAGCGGATAGCATGAAAGTTATAAAAAATATGAATATTGAAAAAATGTGTTTTTTTGAAAAGTTGGGGTTAATATTCAACATTAAATGTTCTCTTTGGCGAAATCTAATTATAGTGATTAACGAATAAAAATCTTCTGAAAAAAATATCGCATATAGGTGTAAATACTTTTCTTGGCATCGTATTTAGAAAGCATCGGCATTTCTGATTTTTCCCCTGTGTATAAAATACCAATGCGAGGTAAAGTCATAATTAAATTTTCATCTAGATCAATTTTTTTAAAGGATTGTCGCAATTGTCTGACTAGCTTGTAATAGCTACTTTCAGTCACGATAGTGCCTCTTTTTTCCCAAATCTCGTACATAACTTCTCTTTTACTATTTGTTTTTACTAGTAATAATTTAAGAAGGCATGATTCATTTTCTGAAAGGTTAACGACTTTTTTTTCACGCGAAAGTGTTCGCTTGAGTGGGTCATATACTACATGCCCAGACAAGAGAATCATTGATTCTTTTTCACTATAGTCAATGTTATCCATAAAATTATCTATTGTTGATAAATCGGTCATAATCTATACCTATACTAACTGTTGATGAAATGTATTCCAATATAAAAAAACGAGGCTAGTCAGAATATTTAGAAAATAAAATCGTTTTTTGATATTGGGTTCATGTGTTTTGATGGGGAGAATTTAAACTATATTCATGGGTTGTATATATCAATTTTTATTTATATTTTTTATATTTATTTGTTTTTGTCAAATAAATAGGCTTAGCATATTAAAAAAACATACCAAACCTATAAATATTAGTCGATGGGAAATAAGTAAATGATAAGGGGGGAGAGAAATTTAATGTTAGATTAGTAGTTCGTCTTCCTCATTATCGTTACCCTCTAAATTAATGTTAGTCATATTATGACGAAGTTGGTTGCTAAGAGGAGCACTCATCAAACTGATAGCCATATAATGGCTGAGCGAGCGATTAAATTTTTTATTTAATGAAACTAGCTCAGGGTCACTTGATGATTGTAATATTTGACTAACACCGGTAATAAAGTTTTGTTTTTCATCTCTACCTAATGTAATCATCGTCTTAAATACGTGAGAAAAAAATACTTTTCTATCTTCTTTTGACTTAAGTTCATCAATAAACTTGTTAATTTTATTTTTTTCTTTAGGGGAAAAATCTATTTTTTTACTATCCATATTTTTCTTCTGCCATAATGAAGTCATTTTATTTTGAATGTTTTCAGTGTGAATTTGAGATCTGCTATGTTGAGGACTGATAGCCTTAGCTTGTAAATTGACCAGCATCTTTGTGTTCTTCCTGTATTGAATTTATTGTGGTTATTAAGTTTTGATAGGTCTTTTTATGCATTTTTAAAATTTGGCATTGTGTTGGAACAGAAAATACATGAGGAAAAATATTTTTAGAGGCGGTAATAGGGGAAAAATAGGTAATTTTATTATCAACCTCTAAGGCGATTGTATTATCAGCAGCGGTTGAAAATTTCATATCAGAGCCGCTTTGGGCAATACGAGTTTGCATTTTTGCTGGTAGATGTAATGTGGTATTTGTCACTTTTGCATATTGCTTTTCAAAATAAACAGCAACCACCTCTTGTAGCTCATTATTACCAAAAATGTCATTCAATATTTTCATCAGCTGTTCTTTGCTTTGACTGGTATTTTCTTGGTACTGAATTTCACTGGTTTCTAATACGTGAATAAAGTCAGTTAATAGTTGTTTAATGCCGTCGTAATAACCTTGCTGATAAGCACTTTGATAGATAGTTTCTTGCTGTTGTTTCGCTTGTTGGTAATACTCACTTGCCTTTTTTTGAGCTTGTTGAGTCATAGTTTTGTGGTATCTATCGGCACTTAATGCTTGATATTTGATCAAGACTTTTTCAGACATTGTCTGTTTAACATTCTGGGGTATTTTCTCTGACATAACGGCATGTCTCTTCAATAGTATTCCAAGGTAGCATCGTTTTTACTGATGACGGTATAAGTTGCTGAGTTTCAAGACTAAACATATATTTAGCTCGAAGGGTGTAAGCGGTGCCAAAGGGGGCTAAACACATCAATAATTGTTGTACCCCAAGGGCAGTTAATACCTGTGGTGAAGTTGTAGGTTGATTTTCTGATTGCCAAAGTGGGCGGCTCAAGCGTGTATGTAAGACACGATATTTGGAAAGTTCAACCCACCAAGGAAGCGGTTCAGCGTGTAACAAAATCCCTAAACCTAACGCTACCTCTGGTAATAAAGCCCAATGTTCAGATAATACTTTGGGTAACAAGGGCGTTTTCTCGTTAGGTAAAGGTAATGCGTATTGCTGAATCAATTGCTGGTTATGTTTACGTTGCAGTATAGGAGGAAAGTCTTTATATCCAACCCCATTAAATTCACTATGAAAATAACATCCCGGAGCGAGGAAAATATTTCCTTGTGTAATGAGTAGATTATTCAGCACTGTCATCAACAGGTTTCCCTACCAGATTAGTTGCTGATTTTTTGTTACTTAGCTGGCGCCACAGTAACAGTAAAATAGTCAAAAGAATGATCATTGCAGCAATAATTGAGCCGATTATGACTGGGTTAAATGTATGTTCAGGCTCAGACTTAACTTGATATTGCAACGGCGGGCGATTGACGACCACGACTGAGACATTATCGTAATTTGCTTCAGCAAAACTGTTCGTTAGAAACAGTTTGATCTTATGCATCATCATTTGAGAATCTTCACTCCCAGAATAGGTCACCAAGCTGGAAATATTTTGCATTTGCTTAGTCGGATTATTGCCATTTAATGGATAACTAACATGCACACGTGCGTTAATAATATCAGGGATGGTAAGTAGCGATTGCTCAAGGCGCTGTTCAATTAAAGAAAGCAAGCGGGTACGTTCTGCCTGTGGTGAGGCCACTAAAGAGTCACCAGGAAATGCTTGGATAATTTCCACTGGTTCTTTTGAGGGCAGGTTATATTGGCGCAGTAAATCTACCGCAATAACAAAGTCACTTGGTTGAACACGAATGGAATCTCCGTTTTTATTATCTTGTTTACGCGTAGCCTCAACACCATGCTCTTGGAGTATGGCTAATACTTCGTTACTTTGTCTTTGGCTTAAATGACTGAGTAATAATTGGTTATCACACCCCATTAATAAGCCAATAAAACTAATTAAGATAAATTTTTTTAAAATATTCATGGCTTATTGAGCTTTTAAAACGGTATCAATCGCAGAAACACTTTTATGTGTTAGTGTGCTAATCATATTCATAGCAAGGCTGTATTTACCGACACGATTTTGAAATTGCAGTAATTGAACTGGGTTACTTGGGTCAATGGTATTGACACTATTCATTAATGCAGTTCTTTCTTGGTTCGTCGATGCGCTGTATTCAGCAAAAAACTCTTTAACTTTATCGGCAATGGGGATTGATGACGGTATCTCTGAGGCCATCTCTGTGGAACTTATCATCGATAAATTTGAAGTAATAGGTGACATAATGTATTTCCTAAATGAAGGTAGAGCACCATCGTCAATGATGCTCTATTGAATATTAAACGTTACGAATAAGAGCTTGGTCAGTATCTTTAATGGATTTCATAAAGTTACTCTGTAATTGGCGTGCCATATTATAATTACCACTTATGGCGGTGATTTTCGCCAGCACTAGTGGGTTATCGACTTCTAATGTTTTATCAGCAAGAATTGTATTTAACTCATCGCCGAATTGTTTTGCTTTATAGCTAATACTGGCAGAGGTACGATAGATCATACCCATATTATTTTTGTCAGTACCTAAAGTTTCTAGAGCGGATTCGGCCCATTTTTCATCGGTATTTAAACCTGAGATCATATCTGCCATTTTTTGTTTCCTCTTTATTTTTGAAGTTATATTAAATAATGATTTGTTAAGTTAAAAACTGATTGAATTAAAAAACCAATGGTTATTGCCTAATAAAATATAGCCGTTAGCATTGGTGACAAATGATTTACCTACAAGCTCATTATTGGCAAGGGAGATTGAGAATTGAATATGATTATCTCCCCATTGCTTATAAAATGAATTTGTGAAGTTAATTAAAGAAGCAGTTTGATTGTCATTTAAACTGTCTTTTATGATAAAAATAACTTTATTTTCTTTAGTTATTTTACGCCATTGAACATTGCTTTCTGTTAATCCCAACTCTGCTTTTTGTAATAATTCACCAAAGCTGATTTTTTTATTTCACTTTTTATATAGCAACTAAAATAGCTAGAAAGTAACTTATCAATATTTTTTTCTTTATTAATTAAATTGTTGTTATCTATAGTCACGATTATTGGGTTGCATGGATTGGTAAGCTCTACTTTTAATGTGTCTGGTACTATTTCAATAAGTTTATTTTCAATTTCTTGCTCAAGCTTATTTACTATTTTAATTGAGAATTTTTCATTGTATTTAGCTTTAACCAGGCGCTGCATGCTCCAATCAGAATCTCGCTGTGTTTTTACTAGGATAAGGCTTTCATTACTAGTACCTTGGGTTACGATAATGGGAGACTGACTACCTTGAAGTATTTGTTCTAATGCTTTTACTTTTTTCTCGGTGCTTTGTGCTGGAATATATTGGAATATAGTATAAACAATAAATATTGAAAATAAAGTCAAGAAAAAGACCAACATAGTTTGTTTATTAAAAAGGCTTGATTTTTGTTTAGCTGGTTTTTTTACTTTAGCTTTAACGATAGATAATGAATTTTCAGCCTCTGAAGTCTGTAAGGTTTCAGGTATTTGAGGGCGTTGCCACTCAGTATCCTGCATTTT
The DNA here is from genome assembly GCF_053098325.1 of Providencia sp. PROV_01. Lineage (NCBI taxonomy): Bacteria > Pseudomonadati > Pseudomonadota > Gammaproteobacteria > Enterobacterales > Morganellaceae > Providencia > Providencia sp. PROV_01. The sequence goes on from NZ_JBRFKD010000002.1 coordinate 541,706, forward strand.
GATCACAATAGGAAAAATATCCGCTAAAAGCAGCTGCTGAAAAACAATAGGGATCTCGGTACTTAATCCATTATCATTTAGTTGAATGGCTAGACCACTTTCAGAGTGTTGACTTGCAGTAATAATTGAAAATTCGCAGGCAGTGCCATCGCTTGGAATGGAGTAGGTTGTGAAACCATCATCATTGATGTCAGTTTTATAATCTAAGCCGTTATCAATGATAATCAGATTGCTATCTGTATTAACCATTAATTCTTGGCCGGTCATTGGGCCGCTAGCAATTTTTACTATACATGTGCGGCTATTTGTATCACTCATAAAGATAATCTCATGGAATTAAATTCATTTTATTATGGATTGGCTGGTTCTCGTTATTGGTGGCAAGTAAATCAATAAATGTTTTTATTGTCAGTTGAATTGATCTTATTCATTCACACCTTTAGCTTGTAATAGAAAGTATGAATGATTCCTGAGTATTCCCTTGAGGCTTTTTTTCTTATCGCTCACTCTGTGTACACAACATTACGTGGATAAGGCCTATATATAATGTCAAATAAAGATATTGCAACATTATTAGAAAGTAGAGGCTGTGATTTTTCATTACAAGACAAATTGGTCTTGGCTATACCGAAAAGAGTCACAACGCCTTTTATTTATAAATCTATATATTCAAATTTAAATATTTTGATAGAACGTCAGGCTATATTTATTTGCCAAGAAAATGAATGGAATGCACTAGATAAGTCAAATTGGAAGTTATACTCAATGGATTTATCAGAATTAGTCGAAATTTTAGCAGTTATTAATACCGCAATGGGGCAAGCATTTCTTGCGAAAAAGAAAAAGCTGGAAGCTGATGAAAATAACAATAATGAATATATCGAATTAATTGAAGACTTTTCATTAATGGTATCAATGAAAAATGTAGTGATTGATTTAATTATTAGAAATCATCCTGTATTTGATAGCTGGTGTGAAATACTCAGGCGGTACGAAGCCTATGGAATGATGCGATTTATTCTCTCTTCAGCTCAAGAGAATAAAAACGCCAATATTAATCAGTTATGTGCACGTTATGGTATATCAGCTTCTTATTTTAGACAGCTTTATCGAGAAAACTTTAATAAAACGGCAAAGCGGAAAATTATGAGTGTTCGTATGGCTAATGCAATTCTACAGCTAATTGAAAGTGATGATTCAATATTAGATGTAGGGCTTGAAGCGGGTTATTGTTCAGCATCTCATTTTACTAATGATATTAAAAAAGAGTTAGGCCTAACACCATCAGAAATTAGGCATATTGGAGCAACATTATATGAGCAGTAAAAAAAATCGAGTGTTAGGCTTAACACTGTTTTTACTGAGTATGAGTTTCTATTCGGCCCAAGCTGAAATTATTGTGGCAGAACCAGTTACACAGTCAAAAAACCACGATACCTTTGTCGCAAATAATATTGCAGTAGGTAAGGTATTCGATGCCGTTGCTGAACGTTTAAATAAGCCAATTATTCTCAGCAAATTAGCAGCTCAAAAAAAAGTGACTGGTAATTTTAATTTAGCTAATGCAGATGAAATGTTCAAAGCACTAACTCGGCGAATTGCATTAGTGTGGTATGACGATGGTGCGAGTATTTATATTTATGATAATAGTGAAATGCGTAGCGCAATTATTCCAACAAATAATGTCAGTAGTAACCAGTTGCTTAATTATATTCAACGAAATGGAATTTATGACTCGCGGTTTCCTGTACGTTCACAAGAAGGTGAACGGTTATTATTTGTTTCGGGTCCGCCACTGTATATTGAACTAATTAAAGCCGCATCTTTATATCTTGCAGAACAGATTAGGAAAGAGGAGTTATCTAGCGGTGAAGTGGCTATTATTCCATTAAAACACGCATCGGTAACGGATAGAAGTTATTCATTACGTGGCCAAAATATTACGATCCCTGGTTTATTAACAGTCATTAATTCTTTGTTTAAACAGGGAGCTTCACCAGATGAAATATTACATATTCAACCACCACCAACACCGATTAATCCAACAGGAGATTCGATAGACGAATTAATGGATACACCAATTGGTGACTCACCATCTTCAGGGAATAAGCCGATGATGGTAACAAAAAAACCGTCTAACAGCGCTTTTTCTTTGGTAGCACACCCTGATAGCAATAGCTTGATCGTTAAAGGTAGCCAAGAGCAAATTCGTTATGTTCGCCAATTAGTTAATACATTAGATATGCGCCGCCGGCAGGTAGAGTTATCTTTGTGGATTATAGATATTACTCGCTCAGAGCTCGATAATCTTGGCGTGAACTGGGAAATTGGTACTTTTAGTACAGGTACTGGATCGATCTCATTTAACCGAAGCACGCTATCAAACAGCCAACAATTTTTATTGCAGATTGATGCATTAAGTAAAACGGGTAACGGGCACATTGTTTCTCGCCCCGTGTTATTAACCCAAGAAAACATTCCTGCTTTATTTGATAACAACACCAGTTTTTACGCCAAATTACAAGGGGAGCGTATTGCGACTCTTGAGCAGGTCACATATGGGACCATGGTGAGTGTAATGCCGCGTATTTCCGTGGGTAATAACGTAGAAATGGAAGTCAATATTGAAGATGGTGCTGAAAACCGCGATAGCACAGGGAAAACCTCCAGTGTAGAAGGGTTACCTGCCGTTAACAGAACCAGTATTAACACAGTTGCGCGTATTGCAAAAGACAGTAGTTTGCTTATCGGTGGCTATACACGTGAGCAATATGTTGAAAATGAAAGCAAAATTCCTTTTTTAGGCGATCTTCCTTATGTGGGAGGGTTATTTAGTCATTCATCGACTAATCAACAGAAGATGGTTCGTTTATTTTTAATCCAGCCGCGTTTATTGGATGAAAATGAAGGATGGGATGGGCGACAATTTTCTGAAAAGACGCGGATCACCACCCATGATAGCCAGTTGCACGGTACGGTCCAATTTCTTCAACAATACATGAGTGAGTCATGGCAATAACACCACTGAGTTTTAATAACCGTTTTTCAGTTAATACTCAAAACAAAAGTCGTGCACCTGTGAGTAGCAGTAGTGATGACTCCGATGAAGTAGCACGTGGTGCTGGTGTCATTGATAGCTCTAGTGAATATGCATCGATGTCGATGTTAGCGGCAAGCCATGTACGCCGAGGAAGTTCTAAGAAGGGCAGCGAAGAAGAATGGATGCAATTTGCCGAACGCATTTTGGATAAAGATGCAGATGACAAAGTATTGCATATAGAAGGCCTGCTTAATAAGCAACTGATGACACCAAAGCAATTACGGGCATTTTTATTGCAGTTTTTTACTGATCCTAGTGATTTACTAATGGTACTTGCTGCATTAATTAATCGTAAAAAATTAAAAAAAGAACAAATTGAAAATATTGAAGCTTTAGAACAATTATTGCAAGCAGAAGATACTAAGCGTCATACACAAGCAGGAATTAACGTTGCATTAATCGCAAAAGCATTTGCTGAAAAATTACATTTTAGTGCTGGGAATTTACGTTCGGTGTACCGTGAGTTTATCACTTATGACGGGCCTGTTGTTTATTTATATGAACAATGGGTTGAAGAAATGGAAATTCAAGAGCGCGAAAATATGATGCGTTATCTTGGGCGAGCACTAGCTTGTGATTTGCAAGCGTTACCATTAGGTGACTTAAATATTAGTGAGTTTGGAAGTTTTTTTAATCGTGTTGGTCGGTTACGAGAACTGCAATCTTTAGATTATGTATTCTGCCAGCAATTCTTTCAATCTGGTTTTTTTCGGATCAATGAAAAATCAAACAAATCAAAAATTGAAAAAGAGCTCAGTCAATTATTTACCCGTGGCATTCGTAGTCAGGTTGATTTTGAAACAGTGGTTATCGATTTTATTTCTGAAAAACTGAAAGCCATGACTTCGGATATGTGTGGCAGGTTTTTACAACTATTATTACTGGCTTTTGCAGTTATTCCTATCACTGTTTTTCAGTCAACGGAAGCAAGAGACCAACTTATTGAAAAATTAAAAGAACTCATGGACCAAATTATGGTGCAAGAGAGAATATTACACCGAAAGCCATAGTGCGATAGGAAAATTATCCCATGAAAAGTATCACCGGATTTTTATTACAAATCCGTAATCGTCCAGAATTGATGGTATTAGTTATCATGGTAATGGTTATTGCGATGTTGATCATTCCATTGCCAACTATATTAGTCGATTTATTAATTGGCTTAAACATTATGATATCTGTACTCATTTTTATGAGCTCTTTTTATATAACTCGGGTATTAAACTTTCAATCATTTCCTTCTATTTTATTAATAAGTACATTATTTCGATTAGCTTTATCAATTAGTACCAGCCGCTTAATTTTACTAGAAGCAGATGCTGGGGATATTATTGCTACTTTTGGTGAATTTGTTATTCAAGACAATTTAGTGGTTGGAATGGTGGTATTTGCCATTGTCACCATTGTACAGTTCATTGTTATTACGAAAGGTTCTGAACGTATTGCTGAAGTGGCAGCCCGTTTCTCTCTCGATGCAATGCCAGGTAAACAAATGAGTATTGATGCGGATTTACGGGCTGGTGTGATTGATGAGGCGACAGTTAAAGAGAAGCGTGGCGACCTTGAAAAAGAGAGCCAATTGTTTGGTTCTTTCGATGGTGCGATGAAATTCATTAAAGGGGATGCGATCGCGGGCATTATCATCATTTTTGTTAACTTAATTGGAGGGATATCTGTTGGTACAGCTCAGCAGGGCATGGATGTTTCAACTGCACTAAATACTTTTTCCTTATTAACTATCGGTGATGGTTTAGTCGCTCAAATCCCTGCACTACTCATTTCTATCAGTGCTGGTTTTATTGTGACTCGAGTAGGTGGTAATGATAAGAACTTAGGTGAAAATATTGTTTCAGAGTTATTTGCAAATGACTTTACGATATTAATTACGGCATTTATTGTACTCTCTATGGGTTTTTTGCCTGGTTTTCCAACTATGATATTTTTACTATTATCCGGGGTTCTTATTGGGTTATTTACTTTCAGGTATTTAAAAAAACAAAAAAATAAGCAAAAAACAGCGAATAGTGAAGCTGAAATTATTAATTCAGATGTGACGGAAGGTGAAACTCAAAGAGAAAATAGTGATGTTGAAGATGAATATATCCCGGAAACATTACCGATTATCATTTCTGTTAATCAAAAATATAAAAAACATTTAGAAGATAATAAATTTTTATCCAGAATGAAAAAGGATATTTTTATTCGTTATGGGTATAGGATTCCTGATATTGCCGTTAACTATTCACCTATTCTACCTGAAAATAAAATGGTGATACTCATTAATGAAATTAAAGCAGGAGAATATGATATCTATTTCCATGGGTATCGTTTACTGACTATCAATGACGAACCTGAATACCTTGGTATGTCATTGACTAAGTTTACGGATGAATATGGTTCGGTGAGTACTTGGTTTGAACAAAAAGACCTACCCAACATTGAGCAGCTGGGTCTAATGGCTCGAGACGATGTGACAGAAGCCATTGATTGTGTAAGTAGTTTGTTGTTGAGATTTATTAATGAATTTTTCGGTATTCAAGAAACGAAAAACTTACTTGATGATCTTGAAAGAAAATACCCAGAATTACTGAAAGAGTGCTATCGCCATGCCACAGTACAAAAAGTAACCGAAGTTTTTCAACGCTTATTAATGGAAAAAATATCAGTTCGTAATATGAAATTGATTATAGAAACCTTAGTGCAGTGGGTGCCAAAAGAAAAAGATAGCTTAATGTTAGTCGAGCACGTAAGAAGTGCAATGGCACGCTACATTTCATCTCGTTTTTCTGTAGATGGGCGTTTGAATGTTCTCATGATTAACTCAGAGCTAGAAGACACTATACGTCAAGGGATTAGGCAGGCTTCCGGTGGAGTATACTTACATCTTGAGCCAGAAAAAACTAATGAGTTGATACAGGCAGCAGAGTTTGCTTTAGAAAATAGTTATTTATCAGTTAGGGATGTGAACATTTTAGTGCCTGTTGATATTCGTCGTTTTGTCAAAAAAATCTTAGAAGGCCGTTTTCCTGAGTTAGAAGTACTTTCTTTTAATGAAGTTTCTGAAATGGTCAAAGTCAATGTGGTCAAAACCATATAATCAAAAAATCGGCTTTATTAACAAATAAAGCAACCGAATTCAATATAACTATCAGTATTGAATAATTAAAATATCCTAAAATATAAGGAATACCAATGAAATATAGATTTATAGAAATGCTAAATGAATATTTAAATTCTATGGGACGTAGTGATCTAGTTAACTCTCAATTAGATTGTCATTCTAATATTCAGTTTGAAATGCATGGTTTTGCTGAAATTAATATTGACCTATCTACAGACGATATTATCATTTGGTGTAGTTTAGATAATTGTAACTATAGCCATTTAGATGCGGTTAGTGCTTCCTTATTAAAATCATTATTAGAATACCCGCCAAATAATTTTTATCCAGGCCAACCGGCATTGAATATTGTGGATGATGCTTATGTCCTTTCTGCCGTTTTAAAAGAATCAGCTTTAAATAATATTCAATTATTTGCAGATAGTTTTGAAGAATTCTTTGAGCGTGCAAATGAACTTAACAGCCTAATTTCTTAATCTATTATGAAGTTATTTGATCTCTGCGCGCATCCTGCGCGCATTCATGGGTGCCTAATTGAAGCCCCACTACAAGGCGTATTTATTGGTGAGATTTGTTTTATTGAGCATTCTCTTGCGCAGCCAAATGTTATTGCCAAAGCACAGGTTGTTGGTTTTAAAGAAGGGCTCACGGTACTGAGTCTAATCGGTCGTGCTCAAGGTTTAACACGAGAAGTGGTTATTCGCCCGAGCGGTTATCCGTTTGTATTTGAAGTGGGTGAACATTTAGCAGGTAAAATTTTTAATGCGGCAGGTGAACAAGTTGGTACGTTGAGTGAAAACCTTTCTGAGCCAATGTTACTCAATACGAAATTACTGCGCATTGATAGCCCTCCAGTGAGTGTTACACAAAGGCGGCCTGTTGCTGAACCGATGGTAACAGGGGTGCGTGCCATCGATAGCTTACTGACATGTGGCTTAGGTCAGCGAATTGGTATTTTCGCCGCTGCAGGTAGCGGTAAAACCTCATTAATGAACATGATCATCAACCATGCTCATGCGGATATTCATGTCGTTGCTTTAATTGGTGAGCGAGGTCGAGAGGTTATTGAATTTATTGAAGAATTAAAAGAGTCACCTCATGCAGCACAGACCATTTTAATTTATGCGACTTCAGATAGCCCACCAATTGAGCGATGTAATGCCGCGTTACTTGCGACTACGATTGCTGAATATTTTCGTGACTGTGGTCATAATGTATTGCTGTACGTTGATTCCATGACTCGATATGCGCGTGCGTTGCGAGACGTGGCTTTGGCTACCGGAGAACTACCTGCTAGGCGTGGTTATCCTGCTTCTGTTTTTGAACAGCTTCCTATGTTGTTGGAACGCCCAGGGCAACTAAAACATGGCTCGATTACCGCTTTTTATACGGTGTTATTAGAAAGTGAAGAAGAAGCTGACCCGATTGGTGATGAAATTCGCTCAATTCTGGACGGCCATATTTACTTGAGTCACAAATTAGCCGGACGTGGACATTATCCAGCGATTGATATCTTACACAGTATTACCCTCGTTTGCTTAATTCTACGCGCGTAGACTATCCTTTAAGTAAATAAAAAACGCCAGTTAGATTTTTTGATTAATAGGCTTTGCGCCAACACCAAGGGTTTATAACTATGGCTACACAATTAAATATCGAGGCGAATCAACAAGCCGCGCAAGAGCGGTTAAGTACGCCGGAAGGAAAAAAAGATTTCCGGCGGGCGATTTTCTCTTGTTGGTTAGGTACAACCATGGAATATGCGGATTTTGCTCTCTATGGTTTAGCGGCAGGTATTATTTTCGGTGATGTTTTCTTCCCTGATGCAACGCCTATTATGGCGCTGTTATCCAGTTTTGCCGCCTATTCCGTTGGGTTTATCGCCCGTCCAATTGGTGCATTATTTTTTGGTTGGTTAGGTGATAAACATGGCCGAAAAATGGTCATGGTGATCACGATTGCATTGATGGGGTTATCGACCACCCTTATTGGTGCGATACCCAGCCACGCACAGATTGGTGTTTGGGCGCCCGTTTGTTTGGTGATCCTACGGTTTGCCCAAGGCTTAGGTGCGGGAGCTGAGCTATCCGGTGGAACTGTGATGCTAGGCGAATACGCCCCCGTAAAACGTCGCGGTTTAGTTTCATCAATCATTGCATTAGGCTCCAACAGTGGAACATTACTGGCCTCAATGATTTGGCTGATAGTGTTACAAATGGACAAAGAAAGCCTGATGTCGTGGGGATGGCGTATTCCCTTCCTTGGCAGTATTTTAATTGCTTTAGCCGCGTTATTTATTCGTCAGCATATGCGAGAAACACCTGTTTTTGAAAGGCAAAAAGAGCAGCTTGCTGAAGAACGTCGCCTTGCATTGGAATCTGATACCGTGGCTCATCCTGTTGATAACCGTTCATTTTGGCAAAAAACGCGTGCGTTTTGGACCATGGTCGGGTTACGTATCGGCGAAAACGGCCCATCTTATCTCGCCCAAGGCTTTATCATCGGTTATGTCACCAAAATATTGTTGGTGGATAAATCTGTGCCAACAACGGCGGTTTTAATTGCTTCAATCCTTGGTTTTGCCATCATTCCATTTGCAGGGTGGTTATCAGATAAATTTGGGCGCCGTATTGTTTATCGTTGGTTCTGTTTCCTATTGATGCTGTATGCCGTACCCGCGTTTATGTTATTAGACTCTCGCGAACCGATGATCGTTATCCCGACGATAGTGGTTGGAATGGGGTTAGCATCACTGGGCATTTTCGGGGTACAAGCGGCTTGGGGCGTAGAATTATTTGGCGTGCGTAATCGCTATACTAAAATGGCCTTTGCTAAAGAACTCGGATCTATTTTATCCGGAGGTACAGCTCCATTAGTGGCATCTGCACTGTTGTCTTGGACAGGTCAGTGGTGGCCAATTGCCGTCTATTTTATTGGAATGGCTGGCATTGGTTTGGTGACCACATTCTTTGCACCAGAAACCCGAGGTCGTGACTTAAACCTGCCTGAAGATGCGATATAAGTGAGCATGGTTGTATATAAAAATCAGAGTGGCTGCTATTCTTTGGCAACGTCATGTTGGAAAAAGGAACTGCTGAGTGTCTGATACGAATGACCGTAAAGTGACGCGGGTAGATGTTGCCCGCGAAGCCGGAACCTCGGTTGCGGTAGTCAGTTATGTAATTAACAATGGCCCTCGTCCTGTTGCAGAGGCAACACGGCAAAAGGTGTTAGCAGCAATCAAAAAAACGGGGTATCGGCCAAATGGTATTGCAAAAGCGCTAGCATCGGGTAGCACTCAAACCTATGGGCTAGTGATCCCCGATATCTCTAACCCGTTTTTAGCCTCTATTGCGCATGCCTTGCAGCGAGAAGCGTTTAAATATGGGCATGTTTTGTTGCTGGGTGATGCGGGAGATTCACGAGTTCGTGAAAAAGAGCTGATTAATAACCTGTTGTTAAGGCAAGTTGAAGGCCTCATTTATACCAGTGTTGACCGGCATCCCTATGTTGATTTAATTCAGTCATCAGGCACGCCTTGTGTGATGCTTGATAGGATTGAAGCCACAGAAGGGATCAGTACCATTCAAGTGAATGAGAAGCTCGCAGCCTATAAAATTACTCGTCATCTCATTAAGCATGGCTATCAAAATATTGGCATTATTTGCGGCCCAAATGAGATGCTCAATACCCAAGACCGCTTAAATGGTTGGAAAGCTGCACTCACAGAAGCTGACTTAACGATACAACAAAAATGGATTTTATCAGGGGAATATACCCGCGTTTGGGGCTACCAGGCTATCTATCAGATGCGGGAAGAGGGGTTCCCTGAAGCTATTTTTGCCACGAATGAATTGCAAGCTTTTGGCTGTTTAAAAGCCTTAGCAGAATTAAAATTACGCGTACCGGAAGACATTGCACTGGTGTGTTTTAACGGTACAGTGCAATCAGAATATACCGTTCCAACTCTCACAACTGTTCGCCAGCCTGTTGATAAAATAGCGCAAAGAGCGATACAAATTTTACAAAATTGGCCATCTAAAGAAGCCATCTGTGAAGTGGAATTTGAATTACAAATCGGGCACTCATGCGGGTGCTGATTATTTATTGTTTCAGGGAAATTTATGCGAGTGATTATAGATTGCGACCCCGGTAATGGGGTCGTTGGTGCGAATGTTGATGATGGTCTGGCACTTGCGCTGGCTATCGCTGCACCTGAAATCAAATTGGAAATGATCACCACTGTTTCGGGTAATACACCTAGCGAAATTGGCTTTGACGTTGCCAGCCATTTAGTTCATTCACTGGGTGAAAATATTCCTGTTTATCGTGGTGCATCGTCAGCCTTGGTTGAAACTAGCGCGCCATGGCGTGAACTACTCGATAACGGCGCTGAACGAGCGCAACTTACGCACCTATGGGACGGTCTTCCACCCATACCCAGTTTACCGAAGTCTATCCCAGAAGCCGCGTTACGTATTGGTGAATTAGTTTGCCAAAACCCGAAACAAATCACGATTATTGCCATTGGCCCATTAACTAATATCGCAATAGCAATTCAGCTGTTTCCTGACATGGCTCAAAACGTGGCGGAGATAGTGGTTATGGGGGCGGTTTTTAACGTACCGGGGTATTTGAAAGACACTAATTTTGGTGTCGACCCTGAAGCAGCCTATGCGGTGCTTAATAGTGGGGCAAACCTGACTTTAGTACCTATGGATGTTACGGTACAAACGCAAATGGTGCATGAGGATCTCGATAAGCTTGCACAAATTGATACGCCACTGAGCCATTTTCTTGTGGCAACAATGCGACCGTGGATGGACTATTCACGTGCGACACGTCATTTAGCAGGGTGTTGGATACATGATGTGTTAACCGTTGCATGGCTATTGGATAAGAGTTTGGTGACTTATGATAAAAAGCATGTAGGTATTGAGCTACAGGGAGCGCTGCGTGGCAAAAGCTTCTGCTATGACGCACTGCGCCTACGGGTCGGAGTTCCTGAACCAAAAACAAAGCCAATCACTGTGCTGCAATCCGTAGATAACTCAGGTTTATTAGATTTAATCTTTAATACGCTCAAACTGAAAAAATAACGTGGCAAGAATAGCGCCTATAGGCGCTATTCTTTTATCACTATGAAGCAGACTTCGGCATCATTCCGTGGGCTAAATGGCCTTTATGAAAAGTCGCGAACCTTGGGGAAATCCGTGCGACTGCCTCAGCAGAACAAGATGCATCAAGTAGCACAAAGCTGGCATCATCCCCTTTAGCTGGCCACACTTGTTGGCCTTTTTCATCTAGTGGCAAAATATTGCCTGTTGCGATGGCCAGTGAGCGAGACAGCGATAACTCATCAGGGCGAGTGTAGAGCTGCGCGTACAAATTGGCTTTTTCTAGCATGTCACCTAGGCCAAAGGGCGACCAATGGTCAATCACGCTATCCGTTCCGGTCATCACAAATACCCCATTTTTATTTAGGGTTTTCAGTGGCATATGCAGTGTGCCAATTGGAACAGTTGAAGCAATGGTGATTTGCTGCTCTGCCAATTGTCTCGCCGTTTTCTCTGCTTGTTCAGGGTTTAATGTTGCCAATGCAAAGGCGTGGCTGATGGTCACTTTACCGCGCAAACTGCGGTTTTCATCTACCGTTTTAATCATATAATCGATAGCGGCAACGCCTGCGGGACTTGTTTCATGTAGATGAATATCCACGCCTTTGTTGTAGTCCAACGCAATTTGGAACATCGAATCGAGAGACTTTTCCATCGCGCTATCCACATTGGTTGGGTCTAAACCACCAACGTAATGAGCGCCTGCTTGCATGGCTTCACGCATTAAACCTTCTGACTTGGAATGTAGTAAACCATGTTGTGGAAAGGCGACGATTTCGCAAGTTAGGTCTTGTTGGTGTTCTCCAAGCACTTTTTGTAAGGCTTCTAAATTTTTCAAACCGGAAACGGGTTCGATATTACAATGGCTACGAGCAATCGTTGATCCTTGGGATTGGATCAGCGCGATCAATGCATTTGCTCTTTCTTCCGTGAAAGGCTGTAATTCAGGTAGCAATTTTTGCTCTAACGCGATCATATCCATAATCGTTTTACCTTCACGTGACTGTGGCGCCTGCCATGGCCCACCATAGAAGGTTTTATCGAGGTGGATATGCATGTCGCGAAAGGCCGGTAGCATGAGTTTGCCTTGCGCACTATAGGCATTCAATGTGCCATCTGCATGTTGTTTATTGGGTAAAACGGCTGCAATTATACCGTCACGGATTTCTACGGTATGTAAGGCGGTTTGGGTGCCGACGACCGTCGAATCATGGTAATTAAAACCCGTTTCGAGTAACACGTCATCAAGGTAATAATGTTTATCAGTGATACTGGATTGGCCTGCTGTTTGGCTAGCTTGGCTCTGGGCGGAGGCAAAGCCCGATACCGCACCAAATAAAGTGCAAGCGGCAGCCACTTTAGCACTGGTGGAAAGGAACTCTCTTCTGCCGGATGATTTTTCTGCTTTCATAGAAACTCCTAGTGATATCCATTTACTGCCGAATTTCCTGTTTTTAAGCGATACTTATCCACCCAGATCGTCATCAAACGATCTGAGGGATACTGCAGTTTGCGACGAACAAAAAATTCGCATGATCCAGATTATAGAAACTTACCCTTGAACAATATGGGTTCCGGTTTCACCGCGTAAAGCTTCTGGTAGTTTTTCAGGGGTGGTGATGATCACTCGTTTACCACCGTTGGCAATAAACGATAGGCTGGCTTCAATCTTCGGTAACATGCTACCTGCTGGGAAATGGCCTTCTTCCATGTAGCGTTGCATGTCGCTGGTGGTGGTTTCGCCAAGTGCTTTTTGTTCAGGTTTGCCGAAGTGAATGCATACTTTTTCGACACCTGTGGTGATAATTAAAATATCGGCATTGAGCTCTTTCGCCAACAAGGTTGTTGATAGGTCTTTATCAATCACCGCATCAACACTTTTGTAGCCACCATTGCCGTTATCAATGACTGGAATACCGCCGCCACCTGCGGCAACCACCACATAATTGTGTTCTGTTAAGGTGCGGATCGCTTGTGATTCAACAACACGTTTTGGTTCGGGGGAAGCCACCACACGGCGATAGCCACGGCCTGAGTCTTCAACAAAATGCCAGTTTGGGTTTTCTTGCTGTAATTGCTGAGCCTGTTGCCCAGTAAAAAATGCCCCAATCGGCTTGGTTGGCGCGCTAAAGTTTGGGTCATTTTTATCCACTTCAACTTGCGTCACTACCGTAATCGCTTGGCGGTTATGGCGTTTTGCTAGGACGTTAGTCAAAGCTTGTTGAACTAAATAGCCAATTCCACCTTGAGTATCTGCCACACAGTTAGCCAGAGGGGTCAGTGGTAGGCCTTCAGTTTCGTGTGCAATCTCTGAGCGGCGCAAATCTAATCCAACTTGAGGTCCATTTCCATGAGTCAAAACAATGTTGTAATTGCCTTCAAGCATGTCACTAATATGCAGCGCCACTTCTTGAACCGCTTTTTCTTGAGCTTCGATAGACTGGCTGTTGTTATCTTTGATAATACTGTTGCCCCCGATGGCAACAACCACGAGTTCTTTCATTGTTAATGTTTCCTGAGACAGAGATTTAGCTGATAGTAGGTGTACAGCGCACACCTACTATAAAAGGTTGGCTTGGTTACACTGACTTACTGAGTTTCTCAGATTTTTCAGCTTGTTGTTCTTCCACCGATTTCCGGCTGTCTAAAAAGTGTTTGAGTACAAATAAAGCTGCCATCATGAGGTATGCGTAAACAAACATCAAGGTTGAACCAGTAGCAATTCCGACCGCTGGGGAGTGAATAATTCCGAAGAATACTAATATTGCTCCCGCGGCAGCAGCAATGGCTCCACGCAGTGGTTGATTGAGGATAGCAAAGATAGCAATACAGCCCCACAGCATACTGGCTAAAGGTGCTCCGTTACCTAAATGAACCAGACCTTGGTAATAAACCCCTTTGTGTAGCAAGGTTTCAACCCCAATCGCACTCGCAGAGGTGCCTGCTGCGCCCATAACACTATTAACCATCGTCAATGCCCAGTTAGCAATCCATGGGAATAGACAGATAAAGATAACGGGAACTTCAATTTTTGGTGTTTCTCGCACAACTTGGTTGGCGGTGACGACCCCGATGAATACCAATATCGGTACGATAGCGGTCATTGGAATGATAGCTAACATGAAGGCACCGATACCGAATAGTGGTACGATAAACATGGTGATACCGGATGCTAATGTATAACCCACGCTTGCTCCCATGGCTTTCCAACCTGCGTGACCTACGTAAACAGTGACAGGGAATGGGTTACCCATAAAACAGCCAACTGTCGATGATAAACCGTTAGCTAACATAACTTTACGCGTATTGTATTCATCACCTGCAGCATGCGCACTTTCGATATTTTCCAGGTCGAAGATATAGTTTGCTAAACCAAGTGGTACCGCTGATGCTAAGTAAGGCAGAGCGTGTGGCAGGCCTTGGAAGAAACTATCAATATGAATACCCGGTGGGTTGAAACCAAATGATGCCATTGAGTCTTTGATTGCTTCCGCACTTTGCAAGCCAGAAACCCATGCCAATACTGTACCGGCAATTAGCAGCAATAAGCCAGTTGGGATGCGAGCAAAAATCGGTTTTTTACCAAACCAGTTAATGAAAATTAATAACAGCACAATGAATGAAACCGTTGGGGCTTCAAACGCTTGCAGCATTGGGTTCATCGCCAGTAACAGTAACCCTAAACCGGACAAACAGGATAACAGTACGGTGCGTGGGATCATCTTACGGATGGTTTCACCTAAGAAAGAACCACCCACGAGGATCATCGACTCAACAAAACACCAAACCAGCGCGATTTGGATCGCAAATTCCGCATTCTGTGTGGTTTGGTAGACCGGCATGATAACTAAGAACGTCACTGTAAAGATAGAAGGCGCACTCGGCCCTGATGGTAAAGCGGTGACGTCATTGCGCCCGGTTTGCTTGATCATTTGCTGACCAAAGTAAGCATAGCTCACACTGGCAAGTAAAACAGCGAAACCAAAGGCGGGAGCGATACGACCGTAAACAATTTCAGATGGGATGCCGACAACGAAAATTAACAGGCCCATCATGGTGAGTAGGTTGGTTAGGTTGTTGGTCATTAAGCCGAAGTAGGCGGCCAAATCCCCACGTTTCCACTTGATTTTGAATATACTCATTTTAAGTATTCCCCTGTATACCCGTCATACTTTGAACCGCAGCGTTGTTGGCTGCATTCACTCGCCCTAGTCACATACTTATGTATGCTCCTAGGGTCTCGTTTACTTGCCGCCTAGCTGCAATTCAAATTATTTAGGGTATGTTCCTATATTTTGAGTTACAGCACTGTTTTTCAAATAAAATCAATCAGGGTATTCGTTTTATTTTTATTGCCCAACCGGAGTTGGGCGTCTTTTTTTATGGCTGAAAACTAAGCATATTTCTGTGCGTAAGACAGCATGGCCTTTTCAAAGCAATCAAACGGCGGGTGAACAATACCTGCGCCAATCATACCGATTCCCGCATCTTTATGGGCAATCGCGGTGTTGATAACCGGTAGAATGCCGCTGGCAGAAACTTTAGTAATATCAATGGCGGTAGGGATACCCATAAAGCCCAATAATGGAATAGTGACATTCGGGTTTTCACCTAAGGTGATTTCACGCATTTGGCGAGAGAAATCGACCGCTTCTTCAACTGTACCGCCAACCAGCGCTACGATAGCCGGTGCGGTTGCCATCGCAAATCCGCCAATACCGTAGGTTTCTGTGATAGCGGAGTCACCGATATCTAAACCAGAGTCTTCTGGTTTGTAGCCCGCAAACATTGGGCCAATAACTTGCTGAGAAGGACCTGTGAACCATTGACCTGGTAACCCACTGATGCGTAAACCAAATTCATAGCCATTACGCGCCATGGTCGTAACAACGGTGCTGTATTCGATGCCGTGAGCCGCATCCATTGAGGCTTTACACATCGCCATCCACGTTGGGCCGGAGAAGTAATCGCTGCTTGCAACAAAATCAAACACTTCCTTTTGTTGTGCAACAGAGAAATCAGTTTGAATGATCCCTGTTGTAAGCGCTTGGATAAGTAAGGTTGTTCCTGCATTGTTACGGTTATGACACTCATCGCCCATATGCAGTGCTTGCGCAAGCATCAAACGTAGGTCGATTTCACCAACGATTTTCATTGCGTCGCGTAGCATTGGGCCTAAAACATCACGCATCCAATTTAAACGGTCGATGACGCTTTGGTCATTGGCACCCATGCGTAAGATTTTCGCCATTTGTTCGCTGAGGTTAGTGAACGCACGGTTACCATAGGTTTTGTTCTCAACAATGTGCATAAACATTGAAGCTGAAGTCACACCTGCCATCGAACCGACGCAATCATGTTCATGGCAAGGTGAGAAGATGATTTCACCGGAGGCCGCAACACGTTCGGCATCCGCTAAATCTTTTGCTAAACCTTCAAAAACCAGCGCACCGGTGACCGCACCTTTCATGGCACCACACATGTCTTTCCATGCTACAGGTGGGCCCGCATGTAAGATGGTGTTTTTGGTCATACCTGGAACCACATTAATCGCTTGGTCGTAACCGATTAACACAGGTTGAGATTGAATAATACGCTCAAGGGCTTGGGCGTTAGCCGCCGCAATTTTTTCTTGTAATGCGGCATTACCTTCAATTTGGTCAAGGGCGCGAATAACCGCAACGTTGCCTTGTCCTGGAGGTGTCCAGTTTAAATGCGTGACCGGAACATGTTGTTTTTTCAGGTCATCACTGAACATTTCGATGCCAACGTTGATGACATTTAATGGCTGCTTAAATAATGAAGTCATTATGCTTTCTCCCCTTTCCATACAAACTCACGCCCTAATAAACCGGTATTGGTGCTGCTACTTGCCCAGATGACTCCGGCATCTGTTAGCATTTTGACTTGCGCATCCATCGATGGGGTGTCTTGGTCAGTGCCCAGCACATAGCCTAAAATTTCTAATTCACGACCATCTTGTTTGGCGATGTTCTTCGCTTCTTTAATCGCGTCAATCATCACGCCCACAGGGTCTTCATGAGAACCAAAGCCTAAAACGAAGTCCATCATAATGACGCCCACTTCAGGGTCACGAGCTTCTTGCAGTAAACGTTCAATACGGTTAGTTGGGTCGATCATTGGGTGTGGTTTACCGTTGGTAAAGTCGTCATCACCAAAATCGAGGAAGGTGTGTGCAATACTTTTATTGAGGTCTTTTAAGCGATAGTCAGAGTTTGGCTGAATATTGCTGTAAACATCATCGTATTTTTCCAGCGCGGCAAACATGGCTTCGTCACATAGCGTTCCGCCGCAGAATAAGCCACGAATGTATTTCTGCTCAGGCTTCAATTTTGCTCTGACTTCATCAATTAGCGGTAAATTGAGCGGGTGTAAATCTAAATCTTCTTTGCGAATACCGGTTAATAGAACAGCTTTCAGTGCTGCTTCTTTGGTGCTTTGGGCGAAGGTTAAACCCGGTTTGTCTTCTGGTAGTGGTTGGCTACCTAAGAAACACACAACAACAGGTTTATGGCATTTTTCTGCTTGTTCTAGCACCTTTTTGGCTACGCTAGGGGCTGGTGGCTTAGAAATCAGTGCGATAACTTGGGTTTCATCATCGGCATCGAGCATTTTTAGGGCATCAATCATCATGATACCGCCAATTTTTTCGCTTAAATCGCGACCACCAGTACCAATTAATTGAGAAACGCCTGCGCCAAATTCGTGAATACGGACGCTGAGCTCTTGGCTACCCGTACCGGATGCACCGATGATACCAATGCTGCCACGGCGTACATCGTTACCAAAGCACAGCGCAGTTCCGTTGATAATGGCAGTTCCGCAGTCTGGGCCCATCATCAGCAAGCCTTTCTTGCTAGCCAGCTGTTTGAGCGCGAGTTCATCTTCAATGGAGACGTTATCGGAAAACAACATAACGTTGAGGTCATTTTCTAAGGCAATGCGCGCTTCACGGGCAGCAAATTGACCGTTTACTGAAATGACGGCAAGGTTGGCATCTGGGATATGTGTTTTCGCTGAATTAATAGTGGCGTATTTAGCTTCATGCTGCCCGCCACCTTGGTTTTTCTTATTAAATAACTCTTCGATAGCAATTAATGTGGCTTCGTTGGCATCATCGCTTGGGCCTTTAATGACAATCATTAAATCGCCATTTTTGGCTTCTTCTAATTCAGGTGTTAGTAACCCTAAATTACGTAAAACGCCTTTGTTCATCTCTGTTGCCATCGCGACAAACGCTTGTTCGACATTGTCGAGTTGATTGGCTTTTGTCGAAATAGACATCAGTGATACGGAATCAAAATAGGTATTCTTTTTTATGACAACTTTAGTCGACATAGTTTTCTCCGAAATAATGGGTGATATACAGGGCATCTCGCAAGCCAAATAGCATGTCGCTGCCAGAACTCGACCCGATATTTAAAATCTCTAAAAATTGTGGATAAATATTGGTTTCTTTCGCATCAACTAATGATTGAATTAATTGCTGCATATTTTCGCGATATTCTCGGTTTAACGCTTTTTCTAATGTGATGGCACTGATTGGTGTCGTCTGGCCTAAGCTTTGGGTTATTCCCTTAAAAAATTCAGGGTAAAAAGTGGCAACCGGATGACCGATTAATAATAAAAATGCCATTAACCCAACTAAGTAATCATCTCCTGAAGGAGTTAGCCCGATACCCAATCCAACAAACTGGCGGATCACATAAACAATATTTTCTTTATTTTTCTTAATTATTGATTCAATCAATTCAGAGCGTAATTGAACCAATTGCTTCATCATAGAGAGATAAAAAAAGTTATCCCCCTGATATTTAAATAGAGAGCTTTTATTTTCAGTTAAGATTAAATCCAAACGATTTATTTGCTTTTCGATATATAATAAATAATTTGAATTTTTCAGTTTGTTATCGCTAAAGTTGATAACAGGTTGCCGCCATTCTTTACATAAAGAAAATGATAATAAATAATTATCACCAATCAATATTTCTTTATTTAATAAATTAATGGACTCTCCTTTTTTAATATTGAAAAGAGAAAAATTTTTATTTATTAATCGGCAACTATTTGGAGCATTATCTAATTGAGAACAAAGCAATGTATAAAGTGCATTATCAATAGAAAAGTTAATGGCTTTATTAAATACTTGTTCTATCGTTCCTTGGGGTGAGGGCTGATGCAACAGATTGAGAAATTGTGTATCAGCCGTTAGCCCGTATAACCTTTGCCGATGAGATATGGATGCGTTCACATGCCTCCTTATCTTATTTAGAGTCTATGATTTCGCTATGCCCCTGCTGCAATCAGTAACTCAGCAATCTCGCTGTAGCCTTTTTCATGTGCTAACTCTAATGGTTTTTTACCATATTTATCAGTCATATGAGGGTTCGCACCGTGGTCTAATAGTAATTTAACGATTTGCTGCTGTTTTTCGCCCCCATCGTTGAGCACGATAGCTTCTAATAGAGGGGTCCAACCAACAAAGTTGGTGTGATTGACATTAATATCGGTTTTTTCAAGTAGTTCGCGAACAATTTCCACGTGACCTTTTTCACTGGCTGGTGTAATTCCCACACCACCAAAACGGGTTAATAAGTCTAAATTGGGTTTTGCAGGTAAGACAATGCGTAATAAAGTGAGGTCATTATTAAGACAGCTTAATAAAAAAGGGTTAAAACAGGTTTGGTCTTGTTTATTAATATCGGCCCCTGCATTAATGAGGAAAGAGACACATTCATAATGTTTGTTTAGGCTTGCATTAACAATCGCAGTGCGGCCTTGGCGGTTAGTGATATTAATATCCACACCTTTTTCGAGACAACTTTTTAATAACTCTAATTGTCCTTGTTCAGCTGCGGTTAAAAAATCGTGAGCGAGAGTACTGGCTGTCATCATTTCCCCTTAGGTTGGTTTATTGCTATCACCAACATAGATAAAGACAATTTAAAGATTATTTATGATGGTTAGAGCATAGCAATTGTCATTAATAAAAAGAATCCATTTAAATTTAATTCATCAATGGGGCATTTGATTATTGAATTTAATTCAATAATCTGGCTTTTTTGTGCGTGCGAGCATTCTTTTTTAGCGTTTTTTGATGATTTATGGCTATTTTGTGGTCCAAATTGTGTGATTTTTTTTGTTAATTAAAATCGAAAATCATGATTTACTCAGTTCTGTGATAGACATCAAATTGGAAGTTTTTAATTTGTTAAATTTGTAATTTTATTGATCGTATCTGTATCGAATGTTAATACTTGGTTTGCCTATTTAATTCAATAATATTAGGTATTTCGAATATTAATAGTGACTTTAAAGGTAGGGTTTTTACTTGGGGAAAATGCATATCAAATTTAATCTATTCCAGTTGTTAATAATTCTGTTAAGCTATAAAAATATGCTCGAAAAATAATCTGATTTTTACGTTATTGAATTTTATTCACATAAAAACATGATTTGTCTAAATTTTAAACATTTTTGGCGGTGGGTATGAACTCAATTTTTACGGAAGAAAACTTACTGACTTACACAACAGCAGCGAAGTTTGCGAGTTTTAGTAAAGCAGCGGAAGAGTTAGGCGTGACCACCTCTGCGGTGAGTTATACCATCAAACGTATTGAAACCTATTTAGATGTCGCGTTATTTATTCGTAATACCCGTAATATTGAACTCACAGAAGCAGGGTATTATTTTTATCGTAAAGCAACCGACTTGCTCAATAATTTCCATTCCATTCAAAAAAGTATTTATTCTATTGAGCAGGGGATTGAAGCGCGGGTACGTATTTGTATTAATCAGTTATTATATACGCCGTATCATACCGCTAAGTTATTACAAATATTAAAAAAACAGTTTGCTACCTGCCACATCACTGTGACAACCGAGGTGTATAATGGGGTTTGGGATGCCATTATTAATAACCATGCAGATATTGCGATTGGTGCTCCGGGTACGTTGATGGATGGCGGTGGAATTGACTACACTGAAATCGGTGCGATTCACTGGCAATTTGCTATCGCAGCAACTCACCCATTGGCACTGATGCCAGAGCCCATCGCTGAGAGCCAGCTACGCCTTTATCCCAATATTATGGTGGAAGATACCGCGCATACCATTAATAAGCGGGTGGGTTGGTTGTTACATGGGCAAGAAGCAATTCAAGTGCCTGATTTTAATACTAAATGCCAGTGTCAGATATTAGGTGAAGGGATTGGGTTTTTACCCGATTATATGATCAAAGACCATGTTAAACATGGTTTGTTGGTAACAAAACAAATTCAGAACCCACGACAAGATTCCCATATGCTATTAGCCACACAACATTCAGCTACTGGGCTTGTGACGCAGTGGATCCGTAAAGAATTTGGCGAAAAGGGGGTTCTAGCAGAGCTCTACAGCGATCTCCTAAAACCCATCAATTAGTCTTATTGGCTAGCGACATCAAGGGCTTTATCGATAGCATCGGGGATCACTGAACCGTGGTTTTTGCCGTCGAATAACCTAAATTCACAGTGCCTTTGGTGGTTTGCAATCTCAGTGCAAACTTGGCGTGTGCTAATCCAACTTTTGCGCGCTTGGTAATTTTGCACTTGTTCAGCGCTCAGTTTGGATAAATCAGGGCTCTCTTCTAAACCGCCTAAAGTCACAAATAGGGGGGAAGCCGCTTGTTTCGCTGTCAGTTTCGCTAAATCTACCATACTTCCTTTACCCCACCATAATGACGGGCTGGCAGAAACATAAAACTGAAAATCATCCGGTTGTTGTTGGTACGCCATCAAGGTAAATAATCCACCAAATGAATGGCCAAATAGGGTTTGTTTGCTTTTATCAATAGGAAACTGTTTTTCTGCCCATGGGCGAATAGTGTCAGTTAAAAATTGGTATAGCGCAGGGGAACCGCCCCCTTGTTTAAATTCGTCACCCGCAACAGGGGGAGTATAGTCGTAGGTTCGCCATGCTTTTGGAAAGGCTTCGTCAATGGGGTAACCAATCCCAATAATAATCGGTAGTTTATCCGCTGGCAGCTTTTCAACTGCGCGATTAACCGCTTTGGGGTATAAACCATTACCATCAAGCATATACAGGATAGGGCGTTGTGCGGTGACATTATAGGGCACTGCACTGTAAATGCGCAGCGCACGGTCACCGTAAGTCATATCCGTTTGTTGGATATCATAAAATTGGCTGACTTGCTCGTCCATACTCGGGATAGTCTGGCTTGGGCGGGAAAATGCGGAACTGGTCATACACAGCAATATGCCACTTAATATGATTTTATTCATTTATTGAGTCTATTTAAGGGTTTTGAGGGTATACCTGAAACAGGCACACCCTCAGAGTTAATTAGAAGCTAACGTTAACGTTCGCCCAATAACGGCGTCCGTCTTCAACATCCCAGTTTCCATCAACTTTATCAATTTTAGGTCCTTTTTCATTACCAATATTTAGCACTGCAAAGTTCAGTTTGGTGTTTTTAAATAATTGGTAGGTTGCACCCACATCCATGGTGGTATAGCCACTACGATAGCGAGGTACTTTTGAGCCATTACGTTGTGCTGCCCACACCTGTTTTCCTTCATAATGCGCACGTGTGTATAAGGTTAGGTCTTCATTGAAGTTCCAATCCAATTTCGCATTAGCGATATGTTTTGGTGTTTTATCCAATGGATAGCCTTTTAAGGAAAGACCATTGCCTAATTTCTCATCATCACTTTTACGTTCTGAATCGGTGTATGTGTAATTTAGGTTGAGGTTCCAATCCTGTGCGATAGGAATGCCCGTTGCAACTTCAACACCTTTGATGTTCGCTTTACCCACATTGTCGTAGGTATATAACGTGAGATTAGGGTGGTTAGGATCGGCTTGATTAAGTGAGTAGCTAGTTAGCTTGTTTTTGAAGTCGGTATTAAAGAAGGTTAAGCTCGCATTAAAGCCAGATTCATGGTTATAGGCAATACTGATTTCTTCACTAACACTTTTTTCCGGTTTGAGGTCTGGATTACCGTAGATAATCCCGTTACCACCTTGGGTAGAGGTGCCATAGCCTTTACTGATTTCACGTAATGTAGGTGCGCGGAAAGCTGAAGAAACGCCCCCTTTAATGGTGATTTCATCGGTTAGGTAGTAAACAGCATAACCCCTTGGGTTCCAATGGTTACCATAGGTTTCGTGGTGATCTAAACGTAGGCCACCCGTTAAGATCAGATCATCTGTTGCGGTAAACTCATTTTCCACAAACAGTGCTGATTGATCGACTGACATACTGGTTTTTTCCATTACGCCTTTTGAAACCAAAGAGCTGTCTTTCAATTTAGAGTACTGGTATTGCCCACCAACGGTTAGGATATTGTCCGGCAGGAAAGCCACCACTTTGCCATCAACAACGGTGTTGGTGATTTCTGGTACGCGAGCCTCATAGCCGCCTTCCCAATGGCCTGTAGTTTGATTACGGTCTTGGGATTTTATTTTACGTTTGGTTTTTTCTTGGTAAACACTTAGCTCAGTATTAAAAGAATCCCACTCACCTTTATAAGTCAGAGCTGCATGGTTACGGTCGTTATGCCACTCTTCTTTAGAGTTATATTGCTTGTCTCCACCACGAATTTCATATTCAGCACCAGATTTACCTGGTGTCGATGTTTTCTCTTGAGTACTACGACCTGCTTCTAGTAAGAAGGTTTGGTTCTCTTGTGGTGTAAAGGTTAATTTAGCTGTTAAGCTGCGGTTATCACGCTGATGATGACCTTCTAAGATTTTATCTTCCTGACGGTAGTTACCACCACCATACAATTGCAGACCAAGTTTATCTTGAATTAATGGGCCAGACAGATAGAAGTTACCGTCAGTCGAGTTACCGCTATCACTGTTTTCTTGGATAATAGCCCCAGTGGTGACGCTGCCATGCCATTCATTAGTCACTTTTTTAGTGATGATATTGATAACACCACCCATTGCATCGGAACCATACAGGGAGGACATAGGTCCACGGATCACTTCGATGCGTTCAATCGCTTCGACAGGTGGCATAAAGCCTGCTTCAAAGCCACCGCTCCCATTAGGACGTGATTCACGGCTGTTTTGACGGCGCCCATCGACCAATATCAGCGTGTATTCGCCGGGTAAGCCACGGATATTAATATCTTGTTTGTTTGCAGCACCAACGACACTTACCCCTTCCACGTCTTTAACGGCGTCGGCGAGGTCACGGACAGGTTTATTTTGTAATTGGTCTGCACTGATCACGGTCACGCTAGCAGGCAGGAGCATCACGCAGTTGTTGCGAGAAGCCTGATGCACTGACGACCATGGTATCTGTTTTATTGTCTGCTGCTGTAGCGCTAAATGAAGATAAAGCCGCACAAACACCGGCGGCAATCAGGGTGTAGTGATATTGCGAAGTCATAGTTATCCCTAGTAAATATAAATGAGAATGATAATTATATTGTTTGCGAATATTATCACTAAAACATATCAAAAATAAATAATGAGCTAGCTAATTTATGAGCAATATTTGATCTCAGCTAAGAATTTTCACCTACGGTGTTTTCCCCTTTTACGATTTTTGTCAAGCTTAACGAAAAATTAAGGTTTAACTCTGGTTTATGGTGTTTGGTTGTGCGTGAATTTACTCTAGCGCTAGCATCTACTAGGGAAATTTGAGTTATATGAAACATACATTCAAAATTAGCCTGTATCCTTGGGGATAACCTCGTTAACCTAATGAATAATATTAAGTACTGGTAAAGAGATAAAAGCTGCCCGAAAGGCCAGCAATTACCAACGTACTTCGTTACTCTATTAAGCACCGTATTGAGTTTATTAATGTTGTATTGATGAGGACAAAAATGAAAATCGAGACAATCAGTGGTATTAAAAAGCAAGCGGCAGCCCGCGATAAAAAATGAAAACTCCAAGTTAAGAAATCATAAATATGGTCTAATAAATAGAAATATTCAATCAAAAAAAGAATATCAATAATTGAGTGACGGAATTTTTATCATAATAAATATCATTTGAACTGTTTCATTAATTTTTATCGTTAATCTAATTAAGAATGAATTTCATTGTTTTGATAATAAACATTAATCTAATGTTGAACTCTGATTCCCTTTAATTATTTGTTTTATATCAATGAATTAATTTTTTTGTTGGAATTAATTTAATTGTAAATTATTAACTATTGCTTTATTACATATACTTCGTAAATATAGAGGGAGAATTAATATTGATTTCAGACCTTGAGAGTTATTATGAGTCAAGAAACCCATTCAGAAACACATAATCAAAAAACGACTAATGAAAAACGTAGAACAATATGGATAGTGATAGCCACAATAATTATCATTCTATTATTTGTCGCCTACGGTGTTTATTGGTTTTTAGTTTTACGCTTTCAAGAATATACCGATGATGCTTATGTATCTGGCTTACAGATCCCGATAATTGCGCAAACAACAGGTAATGTCACTCAAGTTAACTTTGAAAATACTGACTTGGTAAAGGCGGGGGATGTACTGGTTGTATTGGATAAAACGAATGCGCAATTGGCATTTGAACAAGCCAAACATGATTTAGCGACCACCGTACGCAAAACCAAAGAACTGTATATCAATGGTGATGAGTATCAAGCGCAAATTCAAAAAAATCGTGTGACACTTGCGCAAGCGCAAAAAGATTATCAACGTCGTGTAGCTTTAGGCCGCAGTGGTACCATTTCGAAGGAAGACCTGCAGCACGCCCAAGAAGCTGTGCAACTTGCGCAGGCGGCTCTGGATATTTCTATTCAACAATATAATGCCAACCGCGCATTGTTGCGTAATACGGAGCTCAAAAAACAACCTGCGATTCAGCAAGCCGCTGATAGTGTACGCAGTGCGTGGATAAACTTACAACGTACTGAAATTAAAAGCCCAATGACGGGATATGTTTCACGGCGTAATGTTCAAGTTGGCTCTCAAGTCAGTCCGCAAAGTTCTTTAATGGCGATTGTGCCTGTTCAGCCTGTTTGGGTTGATGCGAACTTCAAAGAAACTCAATTAGAAAAAGTCCGTATTGGGCAACCCGTGACCATCAACAGTGATTTTTACGGGGCAGATATTGTTTATAACGGTACCGTGGTTGGGCTTGATATGGGAACCGGTAGTGCTTTCTCATTATTGCCCGCCCAAAATGCGACAGGGAACTGGATTAAAGTCGTACAGCGTTTGCCTGTACGTGTTGAATTAGACCCAGAGCAGGTGGCAAAACACCCGTTACGCATTGGGTTATCTATGAATGTCACCATCGATATTAAAGATCAAAATGGCCCTGTTTTAGCGGAAGTACAGCGTACAGTACCTGCATTTGAAAGTGATGTGTTGGTCTTAAACTTAAGTGATGTCGACCACATCATCGACACTATTATCAGCGATAACGCAGACTAGCTTGAAAGGAGCCGTTGTGGCAGATATTCAACCACTTAAGGGTGCAAAACTGGTATGGGCAACCATTGCGTTGTCCCTTGCGACCTTCATGCAGGTGCTTGATTCCACGATTGCTAACGTGGCTATCCCGACGATTGCAGGTGACCTTGGGGTTTCTATGTCTCAAGGGACATGGGTAATTACCTCGTTTGGCGTATCGAATGCAATTTCTATCGCTATTTCAGGTTACTTGGCGAAGCGCTTTGGTGAAATTCGTGTTTTCTTATGGGCAACGGCGCTTTTCACCTTATTTTCATTACTTTGTGGCTTTTCCGATAGCCTTGGTATGCTAATTTTATACCGCGTATTGCAAGGTGCCGTTGCAGGGCCGGTGATCCCACTTTCTCAAAGCCTTATCATGCGCTGCTATCCGCCAAAAATGCAAAATATGGCGTTAGCATTTTGGTCTATGACCATTATTTTAGCCCCTGTATTCGGTCCTATTTTTGGTGGTTATATTAGTGATAATTTCCATTGGGGCTGGATATTCTTTATGAATGTGCCTTTGGGAATTTTTGTCATTATAGTTGGCTCTATTATCTTCAAAGGGATGGAGTCGAAGGTCGTGAAAGTGCCATTCAATGTGATTGGCTTGGCGCTGCTTTCTGTGGGAGTGGGTTGCTTACAAGTTTTGCTCGACAAAGGTAAGGAACTGGGATGGTTGGCATCTAATGAAATTGTCATCTTAGCCGTTGTTTCAGCTATTGCGTTGGTATTCCTCGTTATTTGGGAACTCACAGATAAAAACCCAATTGTCGAATTATCGTTATTTAAATCGCGCAATTTTACCATCGGAACGATTTCTGTCAGTTTAGCGTATATGGCCTATTTCGGCGCTATTGTCTTGTTGCCGCAACTTTTACAGGAAGTTTATGGCTATACGGCAACATGGGCTGGGCTCGCATTGGCGCCTATAGGCTTATTGCCTGTGTTGTTTTCGGCTCCAGTAGCAAAATTATCCGATTTTCTTGATATCCGCTGGATAGTGACCTTTAGCTTTGTATTTTATGCGATTTGTTTCTTCTGGCGTGCATATACTTTTGAACCGAGCATGGGCTTTTCTGCTGTTGTTTGGCCGCAATTGGTGCAAGGAATGGCAGTAGCTTGCTTCTTTATGCCACTGACCACATTAACCCTTTCAGGTTTACCGCCTGAAAAACTCGCTTCGGCATCGAGTTTGGCTAACTTTTTCCGTACCTTAGCGGGTTCAATAGGGACTTCTATTACCACAACGCTGTGGAGTGATAGAGAAGCCGTTCACCATAGTCAATTAACGGAATTTATTACCGATTATAACCCTGAATCCTTAGGGATGTATAAAGAAATGGCAGCCCATGGATTGAGTACCGAACAGACTTCTGGTTTTATTGCTCAGCAAATTACGAGCCAAGGATTAATTATTGCTGCAAATGAAATTTTCTGGTTATGCGGTTGGGTATTTATTGCGCTGATTATTACTGTTTGGTTTGCTAAACCGCCATTTGGTAGCAAAGCGAAATAATGGATGGGGCTAAGTATTTTAGCCCCATCTAGCTTATAGCTGGGATTTAGGAATAATATTCTCAAAACTCAAGACAGGCCGGTTCGTTTCGACTTCTTTGAGGGGCTCGACTTCTTTAAAGGTGTTTAAGCAGCGCGTGACTAAGTCTTGATAATCTTTGGTTCCGCTGGTTTTCCATGCAATTTCCTTTTCTGATAAGGTGCGAAGGACTTTTGCAGGTGTACCCACGATAAGACTATTATCGGCGAAAATTGCCTCGGCTTTGATGAAGGCACAAGCACCGACGATAGAGTTCTCGCCAATAACGGCCCCGTCCATAATCACACTGTTCATTCCGACTAAGGCATTACGCTTGATATGGCAACCATGCAAAATCGCCCCATGGCCGATGTGCCCATCTTCTTCCACGATGGTTTCATACTGAGGAAAACCATGCATCACACAGTTATCTTGCACATTGGCGCCATCTTTAATGATTAAGCGACCAAAGTCCCCACGTAAGCTGGCGTTTGGGCCAATGTAAACATTTTTGCCAATAATAACATCACCAATCACCACAGCAGTAGGGTGCACAAAACTTTCAGGACTGACGACGGGCGTAATACCATCGATTTGATAAAAGGGCATACAGGCTCCTGTAATGTGTATTTAGGCGGCTATATCTCTGAGCACTCCACCAAAGCGGCGATAATAAGCGCTGGATGGTTGAGGAAGCTCCCCGACAGTGGTTTCGCACTGTTCAGAAACATATTGGGTTGCCGCTTGATCAATGCGTTGATAAATGTTGGTACAAAGATGGCGTGCAATATGGCCTTCCCATTGTGCAGGAAGGAGTTCATCTGGTAATAACGGGTCTTTAAGCGTGACACGGCGGTAGAAATGGATCAGCAGTAAACGTAGCTGAAAGCAGTGTTCAGGGGAAATCTGTGTGTCAGTATTTTCTTTAAGGAGTAATGCAAGTGGCCTAAATAAGGAAATAAACTGATGATAATGTTCTGAAATATCTTGCAAAGACCAAGCATGAGAAACCAGTTCTTTGAGATTTTTTTCTGAGCGGCTATAGGGGTAATCCGCGTGAAAATAGATGGCATTTTCAGTGGCATTGAGTTCATTGAGTAGTGTCGGTACATCACTTTGGGCACAACTGGGTGCTGCCATGAGTGACGTATTAAATTGCCCGAAACCGAGCCAACTCAGTTCCTTTTTTAATCTGATCTTTTCGTCTTTATCCGCCGTTTCAAGGAGGAGTAAATCCCATTTTCCATCCCAATCAGGCTGCCCGGCTAGATAAATTTTATTTTCTGCACGGCGAAAGCGACTTTGCCCGCGCTCAGAAATACGGTAATAGCTGCGACGGCCAATTTTTTCGACATCAAGCCAACCTTCTTTTTGTAAGCGAAAAACGGAAGTTCGGACAAAGCGGTCAGTAAAGCCCATGGGTTCTAACAGCTTAGTCAAGCTTCCTAACCACACTTCACCACCACGATGATGCAAAGCATCACCATAGAGTGAGCTAATTAGAGACGTCCCACTAATGGGTTGGCTTGCTATTGCATGTTGTATGAATTGGTTAAGTTTATTTTCCATTTATATTTTATCTATAAAATTTATGTATCAGAAGGCTTACTAAATAGTAGACATAAATTTAAAGGTTGTCTTCCATTACCTGTTTTAACACTTTCTCAGAGATTAAGGCATATCAGAGTAGTTCATTCCAATATGCCTTAATAATTTGAATTAAATCGCAATTCTAGTATCAATTACCCGTTCAGCTTTGCCTTGAGAGCGTGGAATATCACCGCAATTTACAATACTAATACGGGTGCTAATACCTACCATCGATTTGATTCGATGCTTTAAATGGTGGCAGATATTACAGCGTTCATCATAAGTGAGCTGTTCAGGGTGTTTGAGCTCAACACGAACAGATAAGTTGTCCATATTGCCTTGGCGACCAATTTCTAATTGGTAATGAGGGGAAAGCTCCTTAAATTGCATGATTTGTTCTTCAATTTGAGAAGGAAACACATTCACGCCACGAATGATCATCATGTCATCGGAACGTCCGGTAATTTTACCAATTCGACGCATGTTACGATTGACCCCCTGCATCAGGTGGGTAAGGTCACGTGTTCGGTAACGAATAACAGGCATGGCTTCTTTTGTCAGGGTAGTAAACACTAACTCACCATGCTCACCCGCCCCTAATGGTTTTAAGGTATTGGGGGAAATAATTTCTGGATAAAAATGGTCTTCCCAGATAGTGGGGCCACTCTCTCCTGAGTCTGCGCACTCCATAGCAACGCCAGGCCCCATCACTTCAGATAAACCGTAAATGTCTAATGCTTTGATACCAAGACGGGTTTCAATTTCTGTTCTGAGGGATTCAGTCCAAGGTTCAGCACCAAAGACACCTAATCTAAGTGAGCACTTACTAGCATCTCCACCCATGATTTTTCAAGCTCATCAATAATACTCAAGCAGTAAGAGGGCGTTACCATTATCACATCGGGTTTGAAATCAGCGATCAGTTGTGCTTGTTTTTCAGTTTGCCCACCTGACATAGGAATGACTGCGGCTCCTAGGCGTTCTGCGCCATAGTGAGCCCCTAGCCCTCCGGTGAATAAACCATAGCCGTAAGCAACGTGGACTTTATCACCTCGGACAGTGCCAGCAGAACGTAAACTACGCGCAATCAGGTCAGCCCAGTTATCGATATCTCGCTGGGTGTAACCGACCACAGTTGGGCGCCCAGTCGTTCCTGAAGAGGCATGAATACGGATGATTTGGTCCATTGGCACAGCAAAGGTGCTAAATGGGTAGTTTTCACGTAAATCCTGTTTGGTCGTGTAAGGAAATTTTTCGATATCGCTGAGTTGTTTGAAATCGTCAGGGTGAACCCCTGCATCATCGAATTTCTTGCGATACATCGGGACATTTTCATAGGCGTGAGTGAGTGTCCACTTCATTCGAGAGTACTGTAAAGACTCGATCTCATCTCGCGATGCAAATTCAATTGGGTCGATGCTATCTTGTATATTGCTCATAATTGCCTGTCCTCATAATTATTATGGTTACCAGTTCACGCTAATGCATGACGTTTCTGGTATTTGCCTGAGCAGGTGTCGGGTTTTCAGGCTGTTTTTATTTGTATTAAGACGTTGTTCAGACTCGTTCAATAATCATTGCGATCCCTTGGCCAACCCCGATACACATGGTGCATAATGCATAACGACCTTGTCTGCGGTGTAGTTCATTGATAGCGGCAATAACAAGCCTTGCTCCACTCATTCCAAGTGGATGGCCTAGTGAAATTGCCCCTCCGTTTGGGTTAACGTGTGAGGCATCATCAGGTAAACCAAGCCCCCTTAAAACGGCGAGTGCTTGCGCGGCAAAGGCTTCGTTTAGTTCAATAACATCCATTTGTTCGATGGTGAGCCCTGCCATTTTTAATACTTTTTGCGAGGCAGGGAGTGGACCGATCCCCATCAATCTTGGCTCAACGCCACAAGTGGCTGTAGCGATGATACGAGCCCGCGGTGTTAACCCTTGTTGTTTGGCGATAGTGTCGGATGCGATAATCAGTGCGGCGGCTCCGTCATTAACACCGGAAGCATTACCAGCCGTTACAGTCCCGTTATCGCGAAATGGGGTTTTTAGTTTTTGTAATTGTTCAAATGTCGTTTCTGCTCTTGGATGCTCGTCTTCACTGACGACGTATTCATTTTTACGTTGTTTAACCGTTACAGGGATGATTTCTTGCGCAAAAATACCGTTAACTTTGGCAGTTTCAGTGCGTTGTTGGCTACGTAATGCAAAAGCATCTTGGTCTTCACGGCTAATTTGGTAAGTTTCTGCCACATTTTCCGCAGTTTCTGGCATCGAATCTGTGGAAAACTGTTGTTCCATCAACGGGTTGATAAAGCGCCAGCCAATAGTGGTATCAAATACTTGCGCTTGACGAGAGAATGCAGATTCTGGTTTACCCATCACAAACGGCGCTCGGCTCATGGATTCGACGCCTCCGGCAATCATGAGCCCAGACTCACCAGCTTTGATACTTCTTGCCGCTAATGCTATAGCGTCTAGCCCAGAACCACATAGGCGGTTAATGGTGGTACCAGAAACAGAAACAGGTAGCCCAGATAACAGCCCCGCCATACGTGCTACATTACGGTTGTCTTCTCCTGCTTGATTTGCGCAACCTAAAATGATGTCGTCAGTTAATGACCAATCAAG
This sequence comes from Providencia sp. PROV_01, assembly GCF_053098325.1. Classification (NCBI taxonomy): domain Bacteria; kingdom Pseudomonadati; phylum Pseudomonadota; class Gammaproteobacteria; order Enterobacterales; family Morganellaceae; genus Providencia; species Providencia sp. PROV_01. The sequence goes on from NZ_JBRFKD010000002.1 coordinate 574,266, forward strand.
TTGCGGGTGCCTTTCCATTAAGGCTTTTAATGGAACAGTGGCAAGGTCATCAGGGCGTAATGATGATAAAGCACCACCGTAGCGGCCAATGGGAGTGCGGACACCATCACAAATAAACGCATCTATCATGATTGTTCTCCTGTTAAACGATGGCCTAACCGATGAGAACGACCGTGGAACAGCGCAAGCGTTTTACCATCTTGGTTAGTTATCTCGACTTCATATAAACCGTTACGTTTACCTTGGTGTTTCATCGTGGCGGTCGCGGTAAGCAGGTCACCTTCAAAACCGGGACGAATAAAATCAATGGAGCACATGGAAGCAACGGCAGCATGCCCTTGGCTATTACAGGCGTAGGCAAACGCGGTGTCGGCAAGGCTAAATAATTGCCCTCCGTGGCAGGTTTTATGGCCATTAAGCATCTGTGCTGTGATCGGCATTTTCAATTGCGCAAAACCTTCCTCGACTTTTTCAATGGACATACCCATCGCTTTTGCGCATGCATCATCACGGTACATAATGTGAGCTGATTGCTGAGCCAGCGTAATGTTTGGCAATGAAATCATGGTAGCTCCTTGAAAGTTAAAGATTGATAACCTGCGGCTAATTGCCTTAAAAGTGGGTTTGGCCGATAACGACTGTCTCCATAAAACTGAGTCAAATTTTCAAGTACTGACAGCACACGTTGCCAGCCTAGCTGCCTACCCCAAGCGAGTGGGCCTTTAGGGTAATTCACGCCAAAACACATGGCATTATCGGTATCTAATGCCGTTGCAATTCCTTTATTGACGATATCTAACGCTTCATTGCATAGCATCGCGACTGTCCTCATGGTTAACAGCGCTGGGTAGTCTGGTAATACAATTACGTGTTTACCTAATGATTGAAAAAACGCGATAGCTTGCTGGTTTTGTTGCGCATTATTTTGCGATGCACAGCTTAACGTGATGGTTGTTGCGGTAAGGTAATTTACCGATAAGTCAAAATGCACGACGGCTTGTTTTTGTGTTTGCGCATGTGACGATGCCAATTCACCATTTGTTAACATAATAATAACGCCATTAACAATAAGTGTCGGGGATTGATCAGAATGTTGTGTTAATCCTTCGAGAGAGATCCCATTTTCAGTTAAAAGCCGCGCGAACTCAGGAAATATCTGCCAGTTGCCATGCGCTTTTATATTTTGGGGCTGCTCAAGGTGAATTTTTTCTGCAATTGAAGGTAAAGGTTGAGGTTTATTATCATCATAATGATAAAACCCTTGCTTCGATTTACGGCCTAAATGGCCTGCTTGGACTAATTCCAATTGCATTAATGAGGTTTGAAAGCGTGGGTCATAACCGAAGGCCTGAAATACTGATTCAGTTACCGCATAGTTTACATCATGGCCAATTAAATCAGTTAGTTGTAGTGGGCCCATGGCAAAACCCCCAGCGTCACGTATTGCGCTGTCTAATGTGGCAGGAGACGCAATTTGTTCTTCAAGGGCACGCATTGTTTCGGCGTAGAAAGGCCGAGCCACTCGGTTGACAATAAAACCGGGGGTGGAACGGCAAATTACGGGGATTTTTCCAAATGATAAAGTCAGGGCTTTTAACTGTTCAATGACGGTGTTAGATGTTTCTAGCCCTCGAACGATTTCAACTAATTTCATCACGGGGGCGGGGTTAAAAAAGTGCAGGCCTGCAAGACGCTCGGGGTGTGTTAGCTGCCGCCCAATGGCGGTAATCGATAATGAAGATGTATTACTGGCAAATAGCGTATTTTTGCTGCAAATCGCTTCTAATTCACTAAAAATTGCCTGTTTTATTTCCAGATTTTCAGCAACGGCTTCAATGACTAATTGTGCATCCGACAGTGCCGAGAGGCTTTTTACCACTGCGATTTTTGCGATAATCGCCTCCGTGACCTCTAGTTTTGCTTTCCCTTGCTCAACACGTTTGCGTAAACGTTGGGTCATCGTTGATAAACTACGGCTTAACACATCTTGGTTCACATCAAACAGTAAGACGGATAACCCCGCTGTTGCTGCCACTTGTGCAATGCCAATCCCCATGGTTCCAGCGCCAATTACCGCGATGGTGTTGATAGTATGATTCAAAGGTAATGTCATGGTTAGCATCCTTTGAACTGGGGTTCACGTTTATTTAAAAAAGCATTGACCCCTTCGCGATAATCCTCACTTCGACCGCCAAGGCGTTGTAAGTCACGCTCAAGGTTGAGTTGCTCATCGAGAGTATTGGTTGCCGCGGCATAAATGGCCTTTTTGATAAGCCCTAAACCATAAGTCGGTTGGGTTGCAAGGTGTTGTGCGAGCTGTTGAGTGGTATTAATGAGTTCTTCATTTTCAGTGACCTGCCAAATCATTCCCCACTGTAATGCTTGCTCCGCACTTATTTTATCGCCTAATAATGCCATCCCCATTGCCCGTGCATGGCCTGCTAATTGAGGTAAAAACCAGCTTCCTCCTGAGTCAGGAACCAAGCCAAGGCGGCAAAAAGATTGAATAAAACTGGCATTTTTTGCGGCAATGACAATATCGCCTGCGAGTGCAATGGCGGCGCCTGCACCTGCGGCCACACCATTGACCGCGCAAATAATCGGTTTCGGTAATGTGGTTAGGCGGCGGATCAAGGGGTTATAGTAAGTTTCAACGGAGAACCCGAGATCAGGAGCGTCACTGCCCACGCTCACATTGCGATCATTTAGATCTTGTCCGGCACAAAATCCACGGCCTGCACCGGTGATCACTAAACAGCGTACGGTTTCATCGCGTTCCGCTATTTTGATAGCCTCACTGAGTTGGCGATGCATCTCATCATTAAAGCTATTCAGCCTATCAGGGCGGTTGAGAGTGATGGTGAGAACCCCATTTTCTAACGTAGTGAGGATCATTGCTTCATTATTCATGATTATTGTCCTGTAAATTGAGGTTTTCGTTTTTCGAAGAATGCCTCGATCCCTTCACGTCGATCGTTGGTACCCGCTAAAGTCACAAAATATTGGCGCTCAAGCTGTAACCCCTCGGTAAGATGGTTTTCTTGAGAATGCACCAGTGATGCTTTTGCGGCTTGTACGGCTAAAGGCGCATGCATTGCGATGCGCTCTGCCAGCTTTTGGGCGCGTTCAAGCACCAATTCATCCACACAAATTTCACTGATTAACCCTGCTTGCAACGCATGTTTAGCACTGATTGGTTCACCCGTTAGTACCATTTGCATGGCGAGGGATTTGCCCACGGCACGAATTAAACGCTGCGTCCCCCCGGCTCCGGGCATTAAACCCAGAGTAATTTCGGGTAAACCGAAACGAGCTGATTCACCAGCAATAATGATGTCGCTGGCGAGTAATAATTCAAAACCTGCACCCAGTGCATAACCATTCGCAGCACTAATAATGGGTTTTGATATCGCGGATAACCTGCGCCAAACTTGGGGGCGTTTATCGGTGATCGTATTAGCAACAGTTTGTTGCTGTAGTTCTTTAAGATCGGCTCCTGCAGCGAAAAAACGCGGATTTCCGGTGATCACGATCGCACCAATCTCATCATTGATTTGTGCTTGCTCGAGGTGCTGAACCAGCAATTCTAAACAGGCGGTGCTCAGGGCATTACGTACTTCTGGGCGGTTTAACGTCAGAGTCAAAACCCGGTTATGTTGTTGTGATAAAATCCAATGGTTTTCCATTACAGTTCCTACACGTCAAAGTCTAAAACAACGCCATCGCCTTTTGGCCACGATTGGCAACTAAGAATGTACCCAGCCGCGATTTGGTCGGGCTCAAGGCTGTAATTAACCCCCATTTCCACTTCACCAGAGCGCAATTTACATTTGCAGGTTGCGCAAACGCCGCCTTTACAGGCATAGGGTAAATCCGCGCCTTGGCGCAGTGCGGCATCCAAAATACTGTCGTCTTGGCTATCCATGGCGATGTCCATGGTTCTACCATCGAGGTGAATACTGACTTTGCGTGTTTCGCTAGTCATGGCGGTTACGGGCTTGAATTTAGTGCCTGAAGTATTGAAGCGCTCGGTGTGAACATATTCTTTAGGCATGCCATAACCGACTAAAGTGTCGTGAACCTCATTCATCATGCTGTCGGGCCCACAAATAAATGCTCGGTCAAATTGCTTAAAATTCAATAAGGTGTTATTTAAGGCTCTGAGTTGTTGTTGGTTAATTCTACCGCTGAGTAGCTCGCTATCTTGCTGTTCTTGGCTGAACAGGTAGAGAACTTGGAAGCGTGTTGCAAAACGATTTTTTAGGTCTGAAATGCTCTCTTTAAACATCACTGAGCGGCTATTTCGATTACCATAAATCAGTACAAAACTGCTTTTTGGCTCAGTTTGTAATGTGGCTTTAATGATGGAGAGCAATGGCGTGATCCCAGAGCCAGCAGCGACGGCAAGGTAATGTGCATGGGTATCTGCTACGGGTTGGTAACCAAATTGCCCCTGTGGAACCATCACATCAAGGCTATCGCCAACTCGTAACTCTTGGTTAACGAAATTAGAGAAACGCCCTTCGTAAATCGCTTTTACTCCAATTTTTAGCGTGTTTTCATCCGGTGAGCTGCAAATGGAATAACAGCGGCGTAGGTTTTCGCCATTGATAGAGGCTTTTAATGTCAGGTGTTGCCCTGGGCGGTAATGATATTGCTCTCGTAATGTATCGGGTACATTAAAAGTAATGGCGACAGCATCAGGGGTGTCACGTTCAATGGCAGCGATACTTAAACGATGAAATACAGTCATATGGGTGCCCCTAAATACATTTAAAGTAATCAAACGGTTCTAAGCATTCAGTGCATCGATACAATGCCTTACATGCAGTGGAACCAAATTCACTAATTTTTTCGGTCTGTTCGCTGTCACAACGTGGGCAACGAACCGCGCCTTTGTGTTCTGGGTGCTCGCAGGACGTACCTTGCGGAGGTGCGATACCAAATTCACGCAAGCGTCTTTTCGCATCTTGGTTCATCCAATCCGTTGTCCAAGCGGGTGTTAACAGAATTTCGATGTCGATATTTGGAAAACCGGCATTACCGAGAACAGTTTTGATTTCATTGATTAAAAATTCAGTTGCTGGGCAACCTGAATAGGTAGGTGTAAAAATAACTTTCCAGCCCTGAGCTGCCGGCAGCACGTTGCGGATCATGCCAAGATCAGTAATAGAGAGTGCGGGTAGTTCAGGATCGGGTATTTGGTGGAGCTGCTGCCAGATCTGGTGAACCTGGGGCGATTGAAGCTCGCGATGTTGCAGTCTCTGTTCCATAACATCACCACTGGCAGTTCGGATAAGCACGTTGCACAAACTGCAATTGCGTTAATAACAAGCCCAAGTGCTCAGTATGGCTGCCTTGCTTGCCGCCTAAGCGATACGCTTTTTTCTCTGGCACAGTGAGGGTCGCTTCAGTGAATGTTTCGTTAATGGTGTTTAACCATGCGGCTTGTAAAGAACGTGGGTCAACAGCGATGCCTAATTCGCTAAGTGCGATTTCAATGTCATCAGCATGGAAAAGTTCGCCAGTAAAACGCCATAACTCATTGACTGAACGTTGGATTCGTTGATGGCTTTCTTCACTGCCATCCCCTAAACGGACCATCCAGCCACGGCTAAAACGCAAGTGATAAACGGCTTCTTTGAGGGACTTCTCAGCAATGGCAGACAGTTGTTCATCACGGCTATGAATTAGCGCTTCATATAATGGAACATGATATGCATCCATAAAAAATTGGCGCACTAAAGTGTCATCAAAGCCATTGTTGGGTTGTTCAACCAATAATAAATTGCTGAACTCTCGTTCATCGCGCAAGAACGCAAGGGTGTCTTCATCGCATTCAGGCCCTTTTAATTGCGCGGCATAGTTTAAAAAGTTACGCGCTTGCCCTAGCAAATCTAAGCCGATATTGGATAACGCAAGGTCAATTTCGAGCTCAGGGGCATGGCCGCACCATTCGCACAGGCGCTGCGCTAAAATTAAGGGGGTATCGCCAAGTCGTAATGTGTAATCGTGGAGCTGTTGTTGTTGGTTCATGGCAAGCTCCTTACATATTCTTGATACCATCAGGGATGGTATAGAAGGTTGGGTGACGATAGACCTTGGTATCCGCAGGGTCGAAGAACGTACTTTTATCTTCAGGCTGTGAGGCAATTAAATGTGCGGCCTTCACCACCCAAATTGAGCAGCCTTCACTGCGCCTTGTATACGCATCGCGGGCATTTTCCAGCGCCATTTGGTCATCAGCAGCATGTAAACTGCCAACATGGCGATGCGCAAGCCCTTGCTTACTACGGACAAAAACTTCATATAAAGGCCAATCTTGATTGCTCATGGTGTTTTCCTTTTTGTAAAATGGTCAGTGATTAAGCCGCTGTTTTAACGGATTTTTGCTTGCGGCTATGTGCCATCGCACCTTCACGTACCCATGCGCCGTCTTCCCACCCTTTGCGTTTTGCACTAAGGCGTTCGTGATTACAAATGCCATTGCCTTTAATCACCTGATAAAACTCTTCCCAGTCGATTTCGCCAAAACGGTAATGGCCAAGGTCTTCATCCCAAACCAGATCAGGGTCAGGGATCGTCATACCTAACGCTTCCACTTGCGGAACCGTGTTATCAACAAATTTTTGCCGTAGCTCATCATTACTGAAGCGCTTGATTTTCCAAGCCATGCTTTGAGCGCTGTGCGGGGAGTCCGAATCATTTGGACCGAACATCGTGAGAACGGGCCACCAAAAGCGGTTTATCGCATCTTGCAGCATGGCTTTTTGCTCATCGGAGCCTTGTGCAAGCGCCATCACAGCTTCATAACCCTGGCGTTGGTGAAAACTTTCTTCTTTACAGATTTTCACCATCGCTCTGGCATAGGGACCATATGAGGCACGGCACAGTGCTACTTGGTTCACAATTGCCGCACCATCGACAAGCCATCCAACCACGCCTACATCAGCCCAACTTAATGTCGGGTAGTTAAAAATGGAGGAATATTTCATTTTTTCATCAAGTAACTTTTGGTAGATATCTTGACGAGAGCAACCGAGAGTTTCGGCTGCGCTATACAGGTATAAACCATGGCCTGCTTCATCTTGAATTTTGGCCAGTAAAATTGCTTTACGACGCAATGTCGGTGCTCGTGTAAGCCAATTCGCTTCTGGTAGCATGCCGACGACTTCTGAATGGGCATGTTGACCAATTTGTCGGATAAGGTTTTGCCGATACGCATCGGGCATCCAATCCTTGGGCTCGATGGAAATATCGGCTTCGATTTTGGCTTCGAAGTTAGCCTGATTTTGCTCGCTCATTGATTTTTCCATTAAATGATTCGCTAATGTTTATTTATATGAAAATAATGAATCATATATATTTAACATTAATGCTAGGAAGTGTTAACAAAAAGATCAATGTTTATTAACCTTGTTTTGCGAGTGGCTTCACAATCAATAAAGTAAATTACAATAAAAACAATTAATTAAAATTATTGTTTTTTGTGTGGTTTTAATGGAAATAGGAATTTTATATAAAATTGTTCTTAATTTGTTAAATTTAAATTAGCTTCTATGCTTATTTTTATGATACATATTTGTTATCTAATTTGAATTGATGTTTTTATTTCTGGAGAGGAATATGCAGCATTTAACAAGTTACATTATGGGCAAATGGGTACAAGGTGAGGGCGAAGGGCGAAAAATTCACCATGCGCTAACGAATGAAACTTTATATACAGTGACGACAGAAGGGTTGCCGCTAGCAGAAAGCTTGCAGTATGGCCGCCAAGTGGGAGGCGAAATATTGTCAGCGATGACATTTCAGCAGCGTGGGCAAATGCTTAAAGCACTCGCAAAATACCTACTGGAACATAAAGCCCAGTTATATGCGATTTCGGCACAAACTGGTGCAACTAAAGCGGATAGCTGGGTGGATATCGAAGGGGGAATTGCCACACTATTTTCTTATTCGGGGCTCGCTAACCGTGAGCTACCGGATGACACTATTTGGCCAGAAGATGAAATGATCCCGTTATCAAAGCAAGGGCAATTTATTGGCCATCATATTTTAACATCTCGCCGTGGCGTTGCCCTGCACATTAATGCATTTAACTTCCCTTGTTGGGGAATGTTAGAAAAATTGGCACCCACATGGCTTGCTGGCATGCCTGCTATTATCAAACCCGCAACCGCCTCAGCACAGTTAACACAGGCGATGGTGAAGCTAATGGTTGATAGCGGTTTAGTGCCTGATGGCGCAATACAACTGGTTTGCGGTGGTGTTGGCGATATGTTTGAACACCTTGATTTTGAAGATGTTGTGACTTTTACGGGGTCGGCGAGTACAGGGCAAAAGCTGAAATCGCATCCACGTATCACGGCTAAATCAGTCCCTTTCACGATGGAAGCGGACTCATTAAACTGTGCCATTTTAGGTGATGACGTCCAGCCAGATCAGCCTGAATTTGCTTTATTTATTAAAGAAGTCACTCGAGAAATGACCGCGAAAGCGGGCCAAAAATGTACAGCGATCCGTCGTATTATCGTGCCGAAGAAACAGCTCGAAAATGTAAAGCAGGCATTATTGAAACGCTTATCCGCTACAACAGTGGGTGACCCTGCAATTGAAGGGGTCAGAATGGGGGCATTGATTAACTTAGAGCAGCGCCAAGATGTACAAGAGAAAGTGAATTATTTATGTGATCATGGCTGTGATGTCCTATGTGGTGGGCAATTTGAAAAGCTGGATGTTATTGGGGGAGATAGCCAACACGGGGCGTTCTATCCGCCAACGCTGTTGTATTGTGCAGAGCCTTTTAAATCTACAGCGGTACACGAAATTGAAGCTTTTGGTCCCGTCGCCACATTAATGATCTATGACGATATCGAACAAGCGGTGCAGTTAGCGATTTTAGGCGGAGGAAGCCTTGCGGGGACGTTAGTCACTGCTGACGCACAAATCGCACAAGCGGTCATTCGTGCCGGTGCGCGGGCACATGGGAGAATGTTGATTTTAAATGAAGCATCAGCCGCGGAGTCCACAGGCCATGGTTCACCGCTTCCGTTACTGGTACACGGCGGTCCAGGCCGAGCAGGTGGTGGCGAAGAGCTCGGCGGGTTGAGAGCAGTCAAACACTATATGCAGCGTACGGCTATTCAAGGTAGCCCTTCTATGCTAACGGCAATTACTAAGCAATGGATCCGCGGTGCAGATACCATCGCTGATGTGGTTCATCCATTCCGCAAACATTTTGAAGACTTAGCAATTGGCGACACGTTACTGACCGCAAGGCGTACCGTTACAGAAGCAGATATTGCTAATTTTGCCTGTCTCAGCGGTGATAATTTTTATGTTCACGTTGATAAAATTGGTGCGGCACAGTCGTTATTTGGTGAACGAATTGCGCACGGCTATTTTGTCGTTTCAGCCGCAGCGGGGCTATTTGTTGATGCAGGGGTTGGGCCCGTGATCGCCAATTATGGTATGGAAAGTTTGCGTTTTATTGAACCTGTGAAAATCGGTGACACCATACAAGTTCGCCTAACGTGCAAGAAAAAGATCAAAAAAACGCAAAAACTCGCTGAAGATAAGCCAAATGGCGTTGTTGAATGGGACGTGCAAGTGTTTAATCAGGATGACACCGTTGTGGCGTTGTACAGTATTTTAACGCTGGTGGAGCGTCGTGTTGGTGATTTTCATTAATCATTATACGGAGCGAATTAATTATTGAGCTAATAGGTGCTTTTTCAATCATTTTCTGTTGTGATGAGTGACCAGCAACAGAATGTAGGGAAACAAAGATGAAAACGCACCACCAAGCGGTTTATCAACAATTTGACCAGCAAGCCAATTCGTATTTAACCAGCCAAGTTCATGCACAAGGTGAAGACCTACTTGTTTTGCAACAATTGCTACAAGGTTGTCAGGATGAAGACGTGCTTGACCTTGGCTGTGGTGCAGGGCATGTCAGCTTTCATGCAGCACCGTTAGTGAAGTCAGTGACGGCTTATGATTTGTCCGACTCAATGCTCAATGTTGTGGCTAACAATGCACAAGAACGTGAATTAAATAATATCACCACCTGCAAAGGTACCGCGGAGTTTCTACCGTTTGGTGAGCACTGTTTTGACCGAGTGATTAGCCGTTACTCAGCACACCATTGGCACGATGTGGAACAAGCGCTACGTGAGGTGCGCCGAGTGCTCAAACCGGGTGGAAAAGGCATTTTTATTGATGTGGTATCACCGGGACATCCATTATTGGATATTTACTTACAAACGGTCGAAGTGCTTCGGGATACCTCACATATTCGTGATTATTCTGCTGGAGAATGGTCTGGCATGTTTAACAGTGCGGGGCTATTTGTTCGTCGGGTGCAAAGTTTCCGTTTAGCATTGGAATTTACCAGTTGGGTTGAACGGATGCGGACACCACAGCCATTCGTCGAGGCTATCCGCCACTACCAAGGAACATTAAGTGATGAGGTAAAAAGCCACTTTGCAGTACAAGCCGATGGCTCATTTACCTCAGATGTGATGTTGTTTGAATTTCAGTGCCAATAACTATTTATTGCGCTAAAAATTGTTGTGATAAAAATTATTGTGCTAAAAACTGCGCTTGGTTCAATTGGCTAAGCGCGTTATTTACTGCAAAAATCGCACCGCGAACATCAGGAATACCAAAGGATTTTAATCGTGCACTGTGCTTGGTGAGATAAGTTTGTGCATCAGTTTCTGAAGCAAACAGATACACACCACCTGCCATTTGCGTTTGTGGGTTTTCAGTCCAAATCTTCCAAATAAAGCCCGGCTCTTGGTTAATTGATTCCGCCAAATCATTCATTGCGGATATCATTTCATCACCCCATGGCCCCTGATACGGAAAATCAACTTGTAAAATAACGCTCATATCTGCTCCTTATGATTGAGGCGCTATAGTAACCCTTAAAGTAAATAATAACTTTGCTATTCATCGTATTTCAAACGACTTATTGCTTCAAACTATTACGTTTACCCGTCTCAAATGCAGCTAGAGTCGCTAACCGAGCTTGTTTATGGTCAACAATGGGTTCTGGGTAATTAAGCGCTGTGTTGCTGGTTACAGCCCATTCATGTGGTGTATGAATATATTTGTCGGGCACTTGCTGCAATTCGGGCAGCCAGTGGCGAATAAAAGCCCCTTGTACGTCAAACTTCTTCCCTTGAGTGGTTGGGTTAAAGATACGAAACCAAGGAGAGGCATCAACGCCTGTTGAGGCTGACCACTGCCAACCGCCGTTGTTCGCGGCTAAGCTGCCATCAAGCAGTTGGCTCATAAAGTATTTTTCACCTTTGCGCCAATCAATCAGTAAGTCTTTGACTAAAAAACTGGCCACAATCATTCGTAGACGGTTATGCATCCAGCCCGTTGTATTCAGTTGGCGCATAGCCGCGTCCACAATAGGATAACCCGTTTGTCCTGTTTTCCATGCTGCAAAATCGGTCGAAGAATCATTCCAGTGAATATGTTGTGTCCATTCAATAAATGGTTGGTGGCGGCTTAGGCGTGGAAATGCGACTAAAAGATGTGAATAAAATTCACGCCAGACTAACTCATTTAACCACGTGAACGCCCCACTATCAGGGTGATCTAACACTTGGGGGTTCTCTGCTTGTAATCGGTTGAAGCATTGGCGAGGGGATAGGACCCCCACCGCGAGGTAAGGTGATAATTGGCTGGTACCATCAATAGAGGGAATATCTCTATCATTTTGATAATCGCCGACTTTCTGGGAACAAAACTGCCTGAGTCGCGTTAAAGCCGATTTTTCACCGGCAGGAAATTGCTGGAAGTCTTCAATTGGCTGATGCGGAAATAACGGTGAAGCCCTATCAATGTTGATAGGGGCAGCTCGTTTTTCTGGGGCTCGTAGTGAACGGCAATCTGTCACGGTAAGTTGGGTGAGGAAGGCTCGGCGAAAGGGAGTATAAACTTGATACATCTCCCCTTTTTGAGTCGTCACGGAGCCGGGTGGTAGTAATAAATAGTCATCGAAAGCATGGATATGCAACCCATGAGGTTGATTGATTAACCACTCGTCTCGTTGTTTTTCGTTCCACTCATATTGCCGATTAAAAAACAAGGCATCCGCTTGCTGTGTCTTTGCGTAATCGAGTACCCATTGTGCTGCGTCGGCAAAATTAGCCACAGTTTGACAAACCAGTGGAATACCAAGCTCAGCGAGTGAATTTTGCAGTTCAGCAAGGTTTTGGTGAATGAATGAGATTTGTCGCTCAGCCATATCATGTTGTTGCCACTGCTTAGGGGTTGCAGTAAAAAGGGCAATGACTTTCGCATCTGGGTCTGCACAGGCGGAGGAAAGCGCTTTGTTATCGGTGACCCGCAGATCATTGCGAAACCAGATAAGATGACAAACGTGTTTGGCTGCCATTACCTCCCTCCTTGGTTGATGTTTTGTTGGAATCAAAACAATAGGTTTTGAAAATAAACTAGGAAAATCAATTTATTGAATTTCGGCTGATAACACAAAGCGGGAAAAACCACGCTTTTATCCCGCTTTGTCAACAACCTGAAAGGGCCGGTAAACGGCCCTTTCATATTTAATCTAATTTAGGATGCTGATTGATTAAGGATTGGCGTTTTTTCTCAAGCTCAGCAATTTGTTGGTCAATATCTTCAACTTTCTGCTCAATATTGTCAAAGTGCTCGCTAAGAATTTCTTTTGCCTCGGCTTTATCTGATGCAGCAGGTGTTGCCCCGCGTAATGGTTTATTCGCCGTTTCTGGCATTCTGATACCCGTATATAAACCAATTAAAGCAATCACGATTAAGTAATACGCTGGCATGTATAAGTCAGTAGTTGATTCGACCAACCATGCCGCAACAGTCGGTGTCGCACCGGCAATTAATACTGAAATATTAAAGGCAATAGCTAACGCACTGTAACGAATATGAGTTGGGAAAATCGCGGGTAAAATAGATGCCATAACCCCTGTAAAACAGTTCAACAGCACCGCTAAAATCAATAAACCCAGGAAAATTAAGCCAACAGAACCACTGTTGATTAACATAAACGCAGGGTATGCCAATAAAATCAGCCCTACGCTACCGGTAATGACAAATGGGCGACGACCAATTTTATCACTGGTTAAACCGATAATCGGTTGAACAAATAACATACCAATCATAATTGCAATAATAATTAGCACACCATGGTCAGTAGAGTAATTCAGGTTGTGTGATAAGTAACTTGGCATGTAGGTCAGCAACATATAGTAAGTCACGTTGGTTGCGATAACCAAGCCAACACAAATCATCAAGCTTTTCCAATACTTAGTCGCCACTTCACGTACTGAGATTTTTGGTGGATTTTGAATATTGGCTTTATCTTGTTTTTCTAACGATTCAACATGTTGTTGGAACGCAGGAGTTTCTTCCAGTGAATGACGTAGATATAACCCGATGATCCCTAACGGTAACGCTAAGAAGAACGGAATTCTCCAGCCCCAATCATGGAAGTTAGCTTCCCCAACGATACTGGAAATTAGTACTACGACACCCGCACCTAAGACAAAACCGGCGATAGAGCCAAAGTCTAACCAACTTCCCATAAAGCCACGTTTACGGTCTGGTGAGTATTCAGCAACAAAGATTGCTGCACCAGAATATTCACCACCTACCGAGAAACCTTGAGCTAACTTAGCAATTAATAACAGAATGGGGGCCCAGATACCGATGCTCTCATAGGATGGAATCAAACCAATACAGAAGGTACTGACTGCCATGATGATAATCGTCATCGAAAGGACTTTTTGACGGCCGTATTTGTCACCTAAGATACCAAAAACGACCCCCCCTAATGGCCTAACTAAGAAAGGCACGGAGAAAGTGGCTAATGCGGCAATCATCTGTACGCTCGGTGATGCGTCCGGAAAGAAAACCTGACCGAGAACATAGGCTAAGAAACCATATACCCCAAAATCAAACCATTCCATCGCATTACCCAGCGAAGCCGCGGTAATTGCTTTTTTGAGTTTACCGTCATCAATAATAGTAATATCACTAATATTTAACGGTTTTTCTTTTTTCTTCTTGAATCTCATGAAACCATCCTCTTATTTTAATTTCAATAACCGAAACAACAGCATTTAAGATGTGGGTTTTCATACATCGGTAAAATATCAAACCTTATTATTTAGAATAGACGTTGTTTACGTAATAGATAAGTTTTTAGTGTTTTTATGTCGCGCTGAAATACCAGGCTAAAATAGGTACGTCGTGGGTAGAATAATGAGAGTGTTTGTGTTGTAAATACAGCAAAAAAGCCACCTTGAGTTAAAAAATACAGTACTAATACTACATTAATATCGAACAAATGTAAAATATAGGTGTTTTATACTAATACATATGCTTTGATAGGATTTTGTGTTAGTAATATAACGATTGAACTGAATAATTGAAAAAATAGATACTCAGTAAAGGAGTGGGTAAAAATAAATTGTTTAAAATCAATTTAATACATTTTGATAGGTGAGTTTTAGCCTGTCATAAATATATAAGGTTAGCAATTTAATATGGTCGAAATAATGGTATTGTTGCGATGAAGAATATATGAAGATAACCCCATCCTTTTACGATGCTCTTGTTTTGCTTAAGCTATTAATAACTCGTCTATTTATTTATCTTGTTGCTATCCTCTTCTTTTGATAATAACGGTGGATTATGCTGTTCTATTTTATATTTAATTTGATGAGTAGGAATGAGGAATTTACTTAGTTACAATCAATCTATTGTCGATATTGGGTTTGATATAAGCGAGTATGACAAAATTCTATTTTGAATGTTGTTATGCATCTAAAAATACCCTTCATATTTTGTACTGCAAGATATCAAGGGTATCACATCCGACTTAAAAGAGTGCCATTATGAAAAAACAGAGTGTTGCATCCTATATTGCAAAAGTACTTGATAATGCAGGTGTTAAACGTATTTGGGGCGTTACAGGAGACTCGTTAAATGGCTTAACCGACAGCTTACGTCGTCAAGGCGCTATTGAGTGGCTAGGAACTCGTCATGAGGAAGTGGCTGCCTTTGCTGCGGGTTCAGAAGCTCAGCTAACCGGTAATTTAGCCGTATGTGCAGGCTCTTGCGGGCCAGGAAATATGCATCTTATTAATGGGTTGTATGATTGCCACCGTAATCGCGTACCCGTATTGGCGATTGCTGCTCATATCCCATCCAGCGAAATTGGTAGTAATTATTTCCAAGAAACTCACCCAACTGAATTATTCCGTGAATGCAGCCATTACTGTGAAATGGTCTCTAACCCAGAGCAAATTCCACAGGTCCTTGGCATCGCTATGCGTAAAGCAATTTTGAATAAAGGGGTATCAGTGGTCGTAATACCGGGGGATATTGCGCTAAAAGATGCACCAGAATCAGCGAAAGAAACATGGTATCAGCCACAAGCGCCACTTATTATGCCTCAGCGGAGTGAAATTGAAAAACTCGCCGAACTGCTGAATCAATCTAAGAATATCACGTTATTCTGTGGAAATGGCTGCGCAGGCGCTCACGATGAAGTGGTTAAGCTAGCAGAAACACTAAAAGCACCGGTAGTACATGCGTTACGTGGTAAAGAACATATTGAATGGAATAACCCATACAGTGTTGGAATGACAGGCTTGATAGGATTTTCATCGGGTTACCACGCGATGATGAACGCAGATACAGTTGTTTTGTTAGGAACACAATTTCCATACCGTCCTTTCTATCCAAGCGAAGCTAAAATTATTCAGGTTGATATTAATGCAGGTAGTTTGGGTTCTCATTGCCATATAGATATGGGCCTGATTGGTGATATCAAAGCAACATTAGATGCATTACAGCCACATTTAGAGGCTAAACAGGATACAAAACACCTTGATGGCGCTTTAAAACATTATGCAGAGGCTAGAAAAGGGTTAGATGACCTCGCTAAACCGGGTCATGAGGGATTAATACATCCACAGTATCTTGCAACAAAAATTAGTGAATTAGCCGCCGATGACGCGATTTTCACTTGTGACGTGGGAACCCCGACAGTATGGGCAGCCCGTTACTTGAAAATGAACGGTAAGCGCCGCTTAATCGGCTCCTTTAACCATGGGTCAATGGCGAATGCGATGCCACAGGCTATTGGTGCACAAGCCGTTGATAAAAAACGCCAAGTGGTTGCAATGTGTGGCGATGGTGGTTTCAGTATGTTAATGGGAGATTTTATCTCTCTTTCCCAAATGCAATTACCAGTAAAAATCATCATTCATAACAATGGCGTACTTGGTTTTGTGGCCATGGAAATGAAAGTGGCAGGTTTCTTGACAGCGGGAACGGATTTACAGAACCCTAACTTTGCAGCGATTGCGAATGCCGCGGGTATCAAAGGCATTCGTGTTGAAAAAAGTGAAGATCTAGACGGTGCATTAAAAGAAGCTTTTGCCCATGATGGGCCAGTGGTGGTTGATGTCTTGACTGCCAAACAAGAGCTGTCTATGCCGCCAGAAATCGCAGCACAAGAAGCAAAAGGCTTTAGCCTATATATGTTAAAAGCGATTATGAGTGGTCGCGGTGATGAAGTCGTTCAATTAGTGAAAACAAACTGGCTACGTTAAGTCATTATTGTGAATAGCGGGAAAGCCCAATTCAGATGGATTGGGCTTTTTTATTTATCAATATCCTGCGGCTGACTGACTACGCCACAAATGGGCGGCAACCAGTGCGCGCCATGGGGAGAATTGCTCCAACCATTTTTCCGTTTCTTTGGCGGTAGGCTGTTCTGATTTCGCGAGCAATGTTTGTAGATTACGTCTTACCGCTACATCCCCATGTAATGAGCCATCTAAGTAATTGAATCCTCGTAGTAAAGCATAGCTTACAGTCCAAGGGCCAATACCTTTGATTTGTAATAATTGCTCAGTTATTTGATTCGCATTGGAGTGAGTAACCTGCTGTGATAAATCAATTTGTTGATTTTCGATGGCTTCACAAAGGGCTCTGAGGGCGATAATTTTACCGTTTGAAAAGCCCGTTTGTCGCAGGGTTTCGTCATCAACTAACTTGATTTGTGGAGTGTCGGGGAAACACCAAATACCTGAAGTGTGCTGAATTCCCACAGCTTGAATAAAGCGCCGACGAATGGCGATAGCCGCATGAACACTAATTTGTTGGCCTATAATAGCCCAAACTAACGCTTCAAATGCGCTGGCAGATTGATAAATCCTTAATCCTCTTTGCTTTCCAATGAGCTGACCAAGTACTGGAGTTTCAAGGTAGTGTTTTTCGAACTCATCAATATTCTGTTTTAAGCCGAGTACATGCTGTGCCAGCGTTAATAGGTCTGGTTCATTGATAATGATAGATGGGGAGTCAATTGCTAATGAAATCGTTGCGTGTTGCTTTTGAAGCTCCAATGTCATTTTTGTTGCATGTTGTTGCCATATTATGCCCTTGTGTAATGTGTTTTCTTCCACTATTTCCGCGACATTGTGTTGATCTCTCAGATGAAAGGCAAAAAAATCACCATAAAGGTAATTGGTAGGGAGAGTTAGCTGTGCGGTAAATATTTGCATAATGATGGCCTTGTCAGATTTTTCTTTATTCACAATATTATTGTGAATTAGCGCATTTAGTTACTCATTTTTTACAGAGCAGATATGTTATCTTGTACAGAGCTATTTATTTTGTACTGATATTATTTATCCATTTAATAAGGAAGTGTAAATGAAAACTGAGGGTCACAGTTCATCTCATGGCACTTCGGTACCATCATCACAACCAAGGCAAGAATTAACAGGCATTGGTGGATGGCTTATTTTACCCATGTTAGGGATAGTTTTGTCTTTGATTATTTTGCCTTTTTCTATTTATGAGCAAAATGTTCAAGTGATTGAATATTGGATTGAATTAACAGACCCACAATCAAGCTCATTTATTCCATTATTTAAAGAGCTCATCTACTTTGAGGTTTTAGGTAACGTTATTTTATACGCGACCTTGCTTTTTCTAAGTTATGTCTTTTTTACAAAGAAAAAACTCACAATTAAAATTTATATTTTTTTCCAGATCTTTTCGTTAGTTTTGACGGTTACGGATATCATACTCGCAAGTATTTTATTGGATTTAGAAGTTGAATCCTCGGATATCAAAGATATTTTTCGGGCACTAATTGCTTGTGCAATTTGGATACCGTATTTTTTAGTTTCAAGGCGAGTTAAAAATACCTTTGTAAATTAACAAATAAAATTTTGTGATTTTTTATTGGGTAGGTAAATGATGATTAAATGCAAACGAGTTTATGACCCTGTTGACGATAACGATGGCTACCGTGTGCTTATTGATAGACTGTGGCCAAGAGGAATAAAAAAAACAGATTTACAACACGACTCTTGGAATAAAGACGTTGCACCTTCTAATGAACTACGTAAATGGTTTCATCAGAACACAGATCAGTTTGCACAGTTTATCGAACGATATCAGCAGGAACTTAATAACACAACGGCTTGGCAGGCGTTGGTTTCTCAGGCAAAACAAGGTGATTTAACACTGTTATACAGTGCTAAAAATACAGAACATAATCAAGCAATTGTACTCAAAGCATTTCTTGAAGATAAAATGCAAAGTAAAAGTAAATAAAGGTTATCGGAATGGATATTCAGCAATCAACCACACAAACAGAGCCAGCAATAATATCATCGGTGGCTCAACCAGCGGTTAAAAAGCCGTTACACGGGATTAGTGGCTGGTTAATTTTACCAATTATCGGACTGTTTTATATGCTGTACAAAACAGTCATGATGTTATTGCAAGAAATTTCACAAGTTCAAACCGCATGGCCATTGGCAACTCAAGCGGATTCTGATTTTTATATTCCAGGTTTTGCGACAGGTTTCTATCTCTTGCAACTAGGTTATGGTGTTTTGATTGCACTGTTTCTTTGGACATTTATCGCCGCAGTTAAATGGAAAAAACAAGCGAAGTGGCTATTTATCATCACCATGGTGTTATTTACTTTAATGGTATTGGTTGCCCGTTTTGTATTCCCATATATATTTGGATTGGAAATTAATCACTCAAATATTATTACAGCCATAAATGGCAGCTTCTATTGTGTGTTATGGATCCCCTACTTTTTAGTTTCACATCGCGTCAAAAATACGTTTATCCATTAAAGTATCTGGCCACTCCATATTAGTAGTGGCCTAACATACGGTTATTTATCAGAAAGATTTAGAGTGTGGGTTATATTGCAGTTTGCAATAAACGCGTCATCGTGGGAAACCAGTAATAGTGTTCCTTGGTAGTCCTGCAATAGCGCTTCAAGTAGTTGTTTTGAATCTAAGTCTAAATGATTATCGGGCTCGTCGAGTAATAAAATAGCGGGTGGACTCGGGCTATGTGTGAGTGCCAATAGCGTTGCTTTTAGCTGCTCACCACCACTGAGCTGCTGTAGTGGTAACAATGACTTATCTCCTCGTATCCGCAACATGCCTAATTGCGTGCGCCACTGTTCTACAGTAAATACAGGTTGGTATTGATAAAGCGCTTCAGCGACAGGCAATGTTTTATCGAGTAAATTGAGGTGTTGATCTAAATAGCAAAACTCACCGCTTAGGCGGTACTCTCCTGAAGATGATGGCAACAGGCCTGCAAGCACTTTAAGTAGCGTTGATTTACCGCAACCATTAACTCCTTGAATATGCCAGTGCTCTCCACTGTATACAGTGAATGAGAGTGGTGACGAATAACCGTAAAGCAAACGCAAGTCAGAAGCGAAAATTGTGACTTTATTTCCTTCATTTTGATAGTTAATCGTCATTTTTTGCGGCTTGATATGGCGAGCTCTTTCTTGGTTTTCCTGTTGCTGGTTTTGTAGATTATCCATCACTCGTTGGTGCCGCTCTGCGACATTTGATTGCTTTTTCTCCGCACGATTTTTCTGCATATCAAGCAGCAGTAAGGATTGCGACCCACCATAGCGAATTTTTTCACCTTGTTTTTTGCGTTGAGCGGCTTTTTGTAATGTGGCTTGCTGTTGTTTTTTCTCTTGGTGAATGCGTTTTTCTAAGCGTTCACCTTGTGCGTCAATTGCAGCGATTTCCAAGTTTTTTTGGGTATCGTATAACGTATAATTTCCCCCATATTCATGTAAGCCTTTTTCCGTTAACTCAAAAATGGTATCCATTTCTTCTAATAGGGTTCTGTTGTGAGAAATAATGAGACAACCAGCTCGATGCTCAGTAAGCTTTTGATTGAGCCATTGCCGACTTTGTGTATCTAAATGGTTATCTGGTTCATCAAGTAGCAAAAAGTGGTTTTGATGAAGAAATGCACGACAAAGGGCTAGGCGAGTACGTTCCCCCCCACTTAAATGGGCAATGGGGGCTTCCATTGAGATAGCGAGTCCTGCTGAATCCAATAAACTTTGCCATTGGGAAGGTAAATGCCATTTATCTTCCGTTAGTTCAAAATCTGCCAAAGAACCATTCCCTGCCTCAATGCGTGAAAATGCGTGATAAAGTTCATTCATGCCTAAGGCATCGACGAGTGTTTCGCCCGTTAGTCGCGTTAATTGCTCGACATAGATAAAGGGAAGGTTCCAATGTACATTCCCTTGCGTAGGGGATAATTGGTCAGCAAGAATACGCATCAAGACAGATTTTCCTTTGCCATTATGACCAATTAGGGCATTTTTTTGGCATGACAGCGTCCCGCTTAACGGAGGAAAAAGGGCGGTTTGGTTAAATTCAATATTGAGCTGTGAAAAGTGACAAGCAATCGTCATATGCACCTCCAAAATAATGAGGACAGACAACGTCGTTGACTTATCAAGAAGCGTCGATGAAAGCGGTTGCCTGCCAGGAACAGAAAAATGAATACCAAAAGGGTATTGGAAAATATTTTCTGGCAGTGCTTAGTTCATCGTGAGGCGTACCTGCGAAGTTGGGTGAGCGATAAATTCGCACACATTATAAACAGGTTAAATTGATTTACGCAACTTATCGTGATTGGGTTTTTTCTGAAAGTCGTGCTAACGATTTAATAATAGAAAAAACCAGTCAATAATAGCGACTGGCTTTTTCCATTAACAACGAGATTTTATAACAACGAGATTTTTACGATTATGCAGAGGTATTCTCTGACAACCATTGAGCAATGCGCTGCTTTTCTTCTTCATTCAGCCACATACCCAATTTAGTGCGACGCCAAATAGCATCATCCAACTCTGTTACCCATTCATGTTTGACTAAGTAACGTAATTCCGCTTCGTAGACATTCGCAGAGAATGCTTCACCAAGGTCGCTGAGTGAATTCGCGCCTTCAAGGATTAATTTACTGTTGCTACCGTAGGTTCTGGCAAAACGTAGCGCTAAGCCTTCAGGAAGCCATTGATAATGTTGACGCAACACGCGTGCATAACCATCACGGTCACAACCTTCGATATCACCACCCGGTAATTGGCCATTTTTGGTCCATGGGCTACCTGCATTTGGATAGTAAGTCGCTAATTTATTCACAGCGGCTTCCGCTAACTTACGATAAGTCGTTAATTTACCACCAAATACAGACAACAATGGCGCTTGGCCTTGTTCATCGTGAATATCCAATGTGTAATCACGAGTAATGGCTTGTGGTGAGTCTGATTCATCGTCGCACAGTGGGCGAACACCTGAATAATCCCAAACAATATCACTCACGGTTAACTGCTTTTTGAAGTGGTCGTTATACACTTTCAGTAAATAGTTAACTTCGTTTTCATCAATTTTGACGTCTTTCGGGTCGCCTTTATATTCTACGTCAGTCGTACCGATGATAGAAAACTCATCCATCCACGGGATAACAAATACAATACGGTTATCTTCATTTTGTAAGATGTACGCTTGTGGTTCATCATGTGCGCGTGGAACGACAATGTGGCTACCTTTGATTAGGCGAATACCATAAGGTGATTTTAATTTCAGGCCATCATCAAAGAACTCTTTTACCCAAGGCCCTGTGGCATTAACCAGCCCTTTCGCTTTCCATGTATGAGTTTCCCCCGTACGTAAGTCTTGAGCTTCAACAACCCATAAGCCGTTATCACGGTAGGCGCGTGTCACTTTTGTGCGAGTACGAACCTCACCATTCTTACGTACCACTTCTTGAGCGTTTAACACAACTAAACGCGCATCATCAACCCAACAATCGGAATATTCAAAACCTTTCGTTAATTCAGGTTTGAGTACAGAGTTTTGGTTGAATTTCAGACCTTTACTGCTTGGCAAGCTGACACGTTTGCCTAAATGGTCATATAAGAATAGGCCAATGCGGATCATCCAAGCTGGACGTAAATGAGGCTGATGAGGTAAGCGGAAGCGCATTGGGAAGGCTATATGTGGTGCTAATCGTAATAGCACTTCACGTTCAGCCAATGCTTCGCTCACTAATCTAAATTCATAATGCTCTAAATAACGTAAGCCACCGTGAATGAGTTTAGAACTCGCAGATGAAGTCGCACTTGCCAAGTCTTGAGCTTCGAGCAGTAATACCGATAATCCACGACCTGCAGCATCTGCTGCAATACCAGCGCCGTTGATCCCGCCGCCGATGACAATCAAGTCTTTAGTTTCCATGCATCCCCCTGAGATGTTCGAAACACTTTCAATAATGTTCGTTTTCGCTCATTTGATTGTAGTCAAAATAGATAGTGATGCCAACTATTATTAATGAAAAAAATAACAACTGCGTGATATTGGTAACAATTTTTTTTCAATACCCACACATAAAATATTGTTATTTACAATGAAAAAAAGAGAGTTTCGCGCGAAAAAGAAAAAAACAATGGCAAGGCGGGGGAGACTAAAATAGGAAAGGAGACTAAGAAGTATGATGGCAGCGGGCGCTACCATCATTAAGATAATTATTTGATTAACAAAGCTCTAATTGAACATTATGTTGCTCAATGACTTTGAGAATGCTGTCAGGTGGCTGTTTATCCGTAAATAAGTAGTCAATCAGGTTCATATTGCCCAAATTAACCATCGCGTTACGACCAAATTTAGAATGGTCGGTGACGAGCATGACACAGCGTGAGTTTTCAATAATCGCGCGTTTGGTACGAACTTCATGGTAATCGAACTCAAGTAATGAGCCATCCATATCAATACCACTGATACCCAAAATACCGTAATCTAACCTAAATTGAGAAATAAAATCGAGGGTCGCTTCACCGACAATACCGCCATCTCTTGAGCGAACTTCACCCCCCGCTAAAATTAGGCGGAAGTCTTCTTTTGGCATCAGTAATGTGGCGACATTAAGGTTATTGGTCACCACGCGTAGGTTTTTGTGATTAACCAATGCGTGAGCAACGGCTTCGGGAGTGGTACCAATATCTATAAACAATGTTGCACCGTCAGGAATTTGGCTCGCAACATGTTGTGCGATACGCGCTTTTTCATCTGACCACATGATTTTACGGTCATTATAAGCCGCATTCACGGAACTTGAAGGCAGTGCTGCACCACCGTGGTGCCGCTGAATTTTATTTTGTTCAGCGAGGTCATTGAGGTCCCGACGGATTGTTTGAGGGCTTACCTCAAAGTGTTCGACGAGTTCTTCAGTACTGACATATCCCTGAAGACGCACAAGCTCAACTATTGCATCATGTCTCTGGGTTTGTTTCACAGCGTTAGCCTCTAATTATTAAAATGTTTTATCTGGAGCTCTGGTGTTTAAAACTGTGCCTATTATCCCATACTCCCATCAATAAGCCGATAATTAACCCTGAAGTATGTGCGGCATTCGCAATATGCATACCTAAAACATCGAAGTAACCGAAAAAAAGCCAGATAATAGAGAATATCATTAACCCACGAGGGACGCTGATGCCACTTTCAGGCCGACGTTCACCCGTTAACCACACATAGCTGACAAGGGCATAGACGACACCAGATAAGCCGCCAAAGTTGTTTTCACTAAACAGCGACTGCCCCCAGTTACTAAACAGTGCAGAGACTAGTAAGATAGTGAATAATTTACCCGTTCCGAGCTTTCGCTCAACTTGCCCAGCCAGAAACCACCATAGCGCAAGGTTGAAACCAATATGTGATAGCGAAAAGTGCACCAATGCAGGGCTAAACCAACGCCAAAGTTCCGTTTGTTGGTCGCCAATAGGCCATGCTAAATAGCGTAGAACTTCTCGGGCATCGGTCATTTCTACCCAAAGATATACAACAATCGACAATAAAATAACAGCGATAGTTAAAGGGCCAGATTGTTCTTTAAGGTAGCCCCAGGTCAGGTAGTTACGATATTGAAACTGGGTATCTGCGCTTCCCGTGTGCCAACTGGCTTCTAGGTAGCGGGGGTGATTTGGATCTTGTAAAAAAATATCTAATTCTTTCTGGGTTTGAGATTGAAATTGCTCATCTTCTAGCCAAAGCTCAAAGACGGCTTGTTCCTGTGATGGCTTTATTATTAAGTGGATATTTTTGCTAGCCATATAGTCAACAAAGGCTTGTGCCATTCTAGGATTAGCAAAAGAGGTGATGTGGATCATGAATGCGTTTTCTCATCTAGAGAGCCGTAACGGCTTGTGGATATTCCCTTAACCATGCTTCAAATCCACCATTGATGCTGTATACAGATTCAAAGCCAATGTTGATCAGATATTGTGCAGCGCCTTGGCTACTGTGCCCATGGTAACACATCACCATAACTGGTTGTTCGTAATCCGTTTGTTCTAGAAATTGGCTTAGTGACTCATTGGTGAGGTGATAGGCCCCACTAGCATGGCCTGCGCGGAAACTTTGTGGGTCTCGTACATCTACCAGTATGGCAGTACCGTCCACCCAATGTTGGTAAGCTTGCTCTGGTGTTAGTGTTTCAAAATGGTCCATAAAATACCAAATACAGTAGGTAACAACCGATAAAAGGTTAAATGAGAGGCACCCGTAAAAAACCAAGTGCCAAATACTCGTGGTATTGATTAGTAGAAAGAGTGCTCGCCACGTTGGTGTTCAGTCAGGTCTTTAACGCCTTTTAGCTCACCTTCAAACATTTTGAGAAGTTCTTTTTCGATACCTTCTTTAAGAGTGACATCAACCATTGAACAACCGTTACAGCCGCCACCAAATTGCAGAATTGCAAAGCCTTCATCGGTGATTTCCATCAGGGAAACACGGCCACCGTGGCTGGCAAGTTGTGGGTTAATTTGTGACTGTAAAACATACTCAACACGTTCAATTAATGGTGCGTCATCAGAGACCTTACGCATTTTGGCGTTTGGTGCTTTTAACGTCAGTTGTGAGCCCAGTTGGTCGGTAACGAAGTCAATCTCGGCATCATCTAAGAATGGCGCGCTAATTTCATCAACATAAGCAGATAATTTCTCGAACTTTAGTTCTTTATCTGTTGCTTCAACGGCACCCGGAGGGCAGTATGACACACCGCACTCTGCGGTTGGTGTGCCTGGGTTGATAACAAAAACACGGATTTGAGTTCCTGGCTCTTGATTTTCCAACAATTTGGCAAAATGAGCCTGTGCTGCTTCAGTAATATTAATCATAATCATTTGCTCAATAATAGTTGACTGCTTTAGTTGGTTATAATACGCCCATTTACCCCTTTCCTACAAGGTGCGACACAGTGACCATGCATCAACAGTATGTACACCCGCACAAATCAACAATTGTGCTGCGGTATTCATGGTGGAACCTGTTGTAATAACATCATCAAGAACAGCAACATGTAGGTTTGAAACCGAGTTGTTTAAGGTAAATGCTCCCTTTAGGTTATTTCGGCGATACTCACGTTTTAGTGTAATCTGTGCCAGTGTAGCACGACTACGTGATAATGAATTTTGCGAATAGGGGATATTTAACCATCTGGATAAATTTTCGCCTATTAATGCCATATGGTCAAATCCTCTCCACCACAGACGGCGGCGATGCAGTGGAATGGTGATGATTAAGTCCGGTTTTTGCCATTTTTGTTGGCGGTAACCCGTGAGCCAAAATAACGCAAAAATTCGTGCTAGAGTAAAAGCAAGTTGAGATTGTTTTTGAAATTTAAAACGGTGGATTAACAAGCGTAAAGCGCCTTGGTACGGGGTTACTGTGATAATTCTCTGCCATGCGGGAGGGTTTTTTAGGCAACGTCCGCACTCCATGGTAGGCTGCTCACAGGGTAAAGCGCAGCGTAAACAGCAGGTTGGCATTTTAGGTAGTCCTTTGAGGCAAAAATGACAAACACCCTGATGAGTTAATTTTAGTGATTGGTGACATAGCCAGCAGCCCCCCTCCATTGTTAGCATAGTAGCGTCCCGTTAAAACGAATTGACAAATAAATGAATGAAGAGAGTGTAACGATGGCAAAGTTATATTGGCAGACCGTTGGTGAAGGTAAACAAGATCTTGTGTTGCTGCACGGATGGGGACTGAACGCACAAGTCTGGCAAACAATTATTCCGCGAATCGCTTCGCACTTTCGGGTTCATTTAGTTGACCTGCCAGGTTATGGGCGTAGCCAAGGTTTCCTTCCTATGAATATTCAATCAATGGCAAATATTTTGTGGGAACAAGCGCCTAAAAACGCGATTTGGCTCGGTTGGTCACTTGGTGGGCTAGTTGCAAGTCGTGTTGCGCTTGACCATCCTTATGAAGTCAAAGGGTTAATTACCGTTGCTTCTTCTCCATGCTTTAAAGCAGAAGAAAACGGTTGGGCGGGGATCCGACCGGAAGTTTTATTAGGTTTCGAACAGCAACTTTCGGCTGATTTTCATCGTACCGTTGAGCGTTTTTTAGCATTGCAGACATTAGGGACAGAAAGCGCAAGAAATGATGCTAGAACCTTGAAGTCCGTGGTACTTGAACAACCTATCCCAACGGTTGAAACGTTAAATGCCGGGCTTGAATCATTGCGTACCGAAGATTTGCGCGATGAATTAAAACAGTTACCCATTCCTTTCTTGCGCATTTATGGTTATCTCGATGGCTTGGTACCGCGCAAAATAGTGCCCATTTTAGATGAGCTTTACCCTAATTCCCCATCTGTCATTATGCGCAATAGTGCCCATGCACCCTTTATTTCCCATCCTGATGAGTTTTGCGAATACCTATTGGATTTTCAAAGTCGTATCGAGGAATAAATAAAAAAATCAGCCTAACTCATGGCTGATTTTTTTATGGTGTGCCTATTATTTGATTTTATACACAAAATGAGCGCAATCAGTGCTTTCTGGGCAGCCTTTACAACTACTGCCCGTTAAACAAGCGTTGATATCGACTTGTTCAATTTTTTCTAAGCTGATGAGTTTCTCAACCATCGCTTGAATTAATGGAACCGGTGTATTTAGCTGCTCACTGAGTAGCGAGATGTCAGCTTGCCCATATAAGGCGATTAAATCTCTTATTTGCAGCAAGCTAGTCATCGTTTTATTCCTTAGTGGCAAGCATCACTTGAACAGCCAGAACATTGCTCTGCAGTTTTGCTTTTGATGTTCAGGGTTACGCGGCTACGCATGCGGCGTAAGAATATGAACAAGGCAAGGTTGAACAGGACAACCGCAGCAATGGTAATCAAACTGCTTTGTGGGTGCTCGCTGAATGTGGCAACTTGGTAAAACAGAGCCGCGAGGCTATAAGCCACATTCAAGCCCCACAGAATGGAGAAACTCATCCAACTTTTATTGGTTTCACGTGCGATAGCACCCATCACCGAGACGCAAGGCACATACAGTAAGACGAAGATTAGGTAGCTATAGGCAGCAATGCCTGAACCAAATTTCGCTGCCATAGTGCCCATTGAACCGGACTCCATCTCTCCATCACCTTTACTGGCTTCGATAGGGTTTGATAGCGCACTTAAGGTAAAAGTTTCTTTTAAGCTGTCCCAAGTTTCAGAAACCGCATCTCCCAGTTCTTCCCATAAATTGAATGATTCTGCATCGAATGGCTCAGAAGTAATGGCTTCAGCGGTATACAGAGTATTTAAAGTCCCCACGACGACTTCTTTAGCCATCGCCCCGGTAATTAACCCCACGGTCGCTTGCCAATTATCTGCATGCACACCAATCGGCTGTAACGCAGGGG
This sequence comes from Providencia sp. PROV_01, assembly GCF_053098325.1. Lineage (NCBI taxonomy): Bacteria > Pseudomonadati > Pseudomonadota > Gammaproteobacteria > Enterobacterales > Morganellaceae > Providencia > Providencia sp. PROV_01. The sequence goes on from NZ_JBRFKD010000002.1 coordinate 602,360, forward strand.
TAATGACTTTACTGACAGAAGCGAGTGCAGAGTCATTAATATTATCAACAGGCTTACCAGAGAAAGAGAAACTATTTAATGCACCAATAAAGATACTGGCAACGACGATAACTTTACCCGCTCGTACCACAAAGCCTTTTAGGCGTTGCCATGTTTGAATCAGCAATGTTTTGATGTGCGGTACATGGTAAACCGGAAGCTCCATAATAAACGGAGAGGCCTCGCCACGCATAAGGGTATGTTTTAGTAATAACCCTGTCAAAATGGCGACAACAATCCCTAAAATATAGAGAGAAAAGACCACACTAGCCCCATTTTTGCCAAAGAAAGCGGCAGCAAAAACAGCGAAAATGGCAAGCCTTGCACCACAAGACATAAACGGTGCCATTAGTACCGTAATGAGCCTTTCACGTGGTGCATCTAGCGTGCGTGCACCCATAATTGATGGTACGTTACAGCCAAAGCCGACAATCAACGGTACGAAGGATTTACCTGGTAAACCTAGCGCCTGCATGAGGCGGTCCATCACGAAAGCGGCTCGTGCCATATAACCCGAGTCTTCCAGTATTGAAAGAAACAGGTACATCATCCCGATTTGTGGTACTAACGGTAATACTGTATTAATACCACCGCCGACACCTTGGGCAAGGAAAATAGTGAGCCAATCAGGGAAGCTGAAATAGGCACCAACCCACTGAATACCATGAATAAATATCGCCTCAGAAGCACCTTCAAAGAAAGGCTGCAATGCCCCACCAATGTTAATGGCTAAGACAAACATCAGGTACATCACAAATAAGAAAATAGGGACACCGAGCCAACGGCTCAGAATAAATCTATCCAGTGATTGTGTTAGTCGATTTGGTTCAGCGGCGCTATTGTTAATCGCGGCATGACAAATTGTGGCAATAGATTGATAACGTGCGTCAGCGATGAGTAGTTCAGGCTCTTCGTTTAAGCCTTCTTTCAGTGTTTGGCGTATCGCCAGTAATTGCCCTTCAGATATTTCTGCGCGTTGGCGGCTATAAATATCTCCTTCGAGAATTTGTAATGCTAACCAGCGGCGTTGCTGATGGCTAAATTGTTGTGTTGAAATTTGTTCAGATAACGAATCCACTGCCTGCAATAACTGGGGTGGATATTCCACAAGGGCTTGTTGGCTATTTTGTGGATGTGTATCAATGGCTTTTTTCAGTTTATCGATACCAGTTGCTCGAGTTGAAACCATTGGGATCACAGGGCAACCGAGCTGTTTTTCTAATTCAGTAATATTAATATCAATATGTTGGCTTTGAGCGATATCCAACATATTCAAGGCAACAATACATGGAACGCCTAACTCAACTAATTGTAATGTCAGATAGAGGTTACGCTCTAAATTGGATGCATCGACAACATTAATGAGCATGTCGGCCTCACCACTTAAAATAAAGTAGCAGGCGATTTGTTCGTCGAGAGAGGTTTGTTCAGAAATGGTGGTCAAAGAGTAAGTGCCGGGTAGGTCAACAAGCTCGATTTTATGGTCATCGGTATGGAAGCGACCCACTTTTCGTTCAACAGTGACCCCTGCCCAGTTACCGACCCGCTGCCTTGACCCTGTAAGTTGGTTAAATAGGGTCGTTTTGCCTGCATTGGGGTTACCAATTAAGCCGATAGTTAATCGTTTCATAGTGTTTGCCAATAATAAAAAAGAAATACTTAAACGGTGGTCGCTTCATCTAGATTGAGTAGGGCAAGATCCTTTTTACGCAGCACTAAGCTGACACGGTGAGTTTCTATTTGTACAGGATCACCAAAAGGCGCCAAGCGCACCACTTTAAAGACAGAACCCGGAAGTAAACCGAGTGAGAGTAGTTTTTGTCGGTATGCAGGACTGATTTCTGGAGAGAAACCAAGTATTTTGTAACTGCATTGAGGAAGTATTGCCATAGTGTCTTCCTAATCATTTAATTCATAATGATATCGATGACAATTGTTAAAGATTACAATTGCTCAGGTAATAAGACTGCCAAACAAAAATAAATCTAATTAACAATGAGAATCATAATCATCCACTTTTTGTTATATTTAGCCTCTTTTTTCGTCAGTTTGACTTGATGTGGATCAACGAAGCATTGAGTTTGCGGTGTTTCGTTAGCAAAAGTAATGGCGGAGTAAACGCGGGGGAGAGGGTGGAATAATGTTCAATATATTGGTTGGGATAATTAATTACAGCGATTATTTTTTGATATAGGCATCACAATAAGTACATTGCGATGCCTATTAAAAAGTTAGCGCTTCTTGCCAAATGCAGCAGCAAGGGCATCACTCATGGCACTATTACCAGAAGATGCGTTGTTTTGGCGTGAATTACCTCTTGATTGAGGAGCCTTACGTGTATTTTTGTCCTGTTCTGGGGCAGCACGGCGAGGTGCACTGTTAGAATCACCGGCTTGCTCATCTAAACGCATCGTTAACGCAATACGTTTGCGCGCAATATCCACATCTAACACTTTGACTTTTACAATGTCACCGGCTTTTACCACTTTGTGTGGGTCTTCGACATAACTATTTGAAAGTGAAGAAATATGAACTAAACCGTCTTGGTGAACACCAATATCTACAAAGGCACCGAAGTTAGTCACATTGGTAACCGCACCTTCTAAAATCATGCCAGGAGTCAGGTCCTTCATGGTTTCTACGCCTTCCGCGAAGGTCGCTGTTTTAAACTCAGGACGTGGGTCACGGCCCGGTTTTTCCAGCTCTTTAATGATGTCAGTGACGGTTGGAACCCCAAATTGTTCCGTGGTGAAGTCGCGTGGGCTCAAGGCATTAAGTACCTGTGAATTACCCATAATTTCTTTGAGTGGCTGGCGGACAGACTCAAGAATTTTTTCGACAATTGGATAAGCTTCAGGGTGAACAGTAGAGGCATCTAATGGGTTTTCACCATTGGTGATACGTAAGAAGCCTGCACATTGTTCAAAAGCTTTTGGCCCAAGACGCGCAACTTTGAGTAACTGTTTTCTATCGCTAAACTGGCCATTTTGGTCGCGCCAGTCCACCACGTTTTGCGCAATCATTTTGCTTAAACCGGCAACCCGAGTCAGTAAGGCAACAGAAGCGGTATTTAAGTCAACACCAACGGAGTTTACACAGTCTTCGACGACCGCATCGAGCTTACGCGCTAATTGCGTCTGGCTGACATCATGCTGATATTGGCCAACCCCAATGGATTTAGGGTCAATTTTCACCAATTCAGCCAACGGGTCTTGTAGGCGGCGGGCAATTGATACGGCACCACGTAAAGACACATCTAAGCTTGGAAATTCCAGCGCTGCAAGTTCAGAAGCGGAATAAACAGAAGCGCCAGCTTCGCTAACAATCACTTTCTGTGCCGTTACTTCTGGGTACTGTTTTTGTACTTCAGCAAAGAAACGTTCCGTTTCGCGAGAAGCGGTCCCGTTACCTATCGCTACTAATTCGACATTGTGTTTTTGGCAAAGTGCTGCGACGATGGTTGCCGCTTTGGCAGCTTGCCCGGTATGCGGATAAATCGTATCGGTCGCAATTAATTTTCCTGTCGCATCCACGACAGCGACTTTCACGCCAGTCCGCAGGCCTGGGTCTAAGCCCATGGTGGCACGCATTCCTGCAGGTGCTGCCATCAGTAAATCACTGAGGTTACGAGCAAATACGTTAATGGCTTCTTCTTCGGCCTTTTCACGCAGTGAGCTCATCACTTCTGTTTCCAAGTGCAGTAATACTTTGACACGCCATGTCCAACTGATCACCGCTTTACGCCATTGGTCAGCCGGAGCATTGTTTAAACGAATATCTAAGTGGCGGGTGATAATTTCTTCGCAGTAACTTTCTTTTGGTGGTTCATCGAACTGAGGATCACAGTTTAATGAAAGCTGTAGAATTCCTTCGTTACGACCACGGAACATCGCAAGAGCTCGATGAGAAGGAACCTGAGCAACAGGTTCGTGATGTTCAAAATAGTCGCTAAATTTTACCCCTTCTTCTTGCTTACCTTCTGCAACAACAGAAACAAGATGGGCATTTTTCCAAATATAGTCGCGAACTTTCGCTAAAAGAGCCGCATCTTCGGCGAAGCGTTCCATAAGGATATAGCGAGCGCCATCTAAAGCGGCTTTGACATCAGCAACACCTTTGTCTGCATCGATATAGGTTTTTGCGAGTTCATCAGGTGACTGGTTAGGGTCATTCCACAGGGTGTCAGCTAAAGGCTCAAGTCCTGCTTCGATGGCAATTTGCCCACGGGTGCGACGTTTCGGTTTATACGGAAGATACAGGTCTTCAAGTTCGGTTTTATTGAGCGTAGTGTCAATAGCGGAGGCAAGCTCAGGTGTCAATTTACCTTGCTCTTCTATCGACTTAAGAATGGTCTGTTTACGGTCATTTAATTCGCGCAAGTACCCTAAACGGCTTTCTAGCTGGCGAAGCTGAGTATCGTCCAACCCACCGGTAACTTCTTTACGATAACGCGCAATAAACGGGACAGTATTTCCTTCATCTAACAGCGTGATGGCAGAAAAAACCTGTTTCGGCTGGGCTTGCAGTTCCGCTGCAATAATTTGGCTTAGAGTTTCATTCATGTCGAATTTAAATACCTACTGAAAGAACAGTTAAAAAATTTACTGCACTGTTATACTTGGTGAGAAAGAGAATTTCCAGACTGAATTTGAGCCTATTGGTAGGAAAGTCTCAGATTATGTTCTATAAAATATTATAATTATGGCTCCACTGGCTAAAATCTGAAGGTTATGACTAAAAGTCTTTTAATTACACGTGAAGGTTGGGATGCATTAGATAAAGAGCTGAAGTACCTGTGGAAGGAAGAACGCCCTCGGGTTACTCAATCTGTTTCAGAGGCCGCTGCTCAAGGGGATCGCTCAGAAAATGCAGAATATATTTATGGTAAAAAAAGGTTGCGTGAGATTGATAGGCGCATCCGTTTTTTATCCAAAAGATTGGATCAATTAAGGATTATCGAGCCTGATCCCCGCCAAGAAGGCCGTGTCTTTTTTGGCGCATGGGTTAAACTAGAAGATGAAAATGAAAATATCAGAATATTCCGTATCGTCGGTGCTGATGAGTTCAACCCTACAAAACAATGGATTTCAATAGACTCTCCGGTAGCACGAGCCTTGATAGGCAAACAGGTTGATGATGAAATAACAGTAAATACGCCAGGAGGGCAGGTGACTTATTTTGTGTTAGAAATAAGCTACCACCCACTAACTACCTGAAGAGTAAAATGATTCATTAAATCCTACGTTAGTGGTAAATTAGTGAGCATTAATATTGTTTTATTTACATTCATTAAAAAAATAATTTGAAAGATGCACATCTTGAGGGCTACAAAATGCAGGAAAGTTATAAGGTTCTTGTCGTCGATGATGATATGCGTTTACGTGCACTGCTGGAACGTTACCTCACTGAGCAGGGTTTTCAGGTAAGGAGTGCTGCAAACGCTGAACAGATGGACAGAATCCTGACAAGGGAATCTATTCATTTGATCGTCTTAGATTTAATGCTACCGGGTGAAGATGGCCTATCGATTTGCCGCCGCTTACGTAGTCAAAATAACCCAATTCCTATTATTATGGTGACAGCGAAAGGTGAAGAAGTTGATCGTATCGTTGGCTTAGAAATCGGTGCAGATGACTATATTCCAAAACCTTTTAATCCACGGGAATTGCTAGCTCGTATTCGAGCGGTATTACGTCGTCAAGCTAATGAATTACCGGGTGCGCCATCTCAAGATGATGCAATAATTACTTTCGGTAAATTTAAATTAAATCTTGGAACACGAGAAATGTTCCAAGGTGATGAAAATATGCCATTAACCAGCGGCGAATTCGCGGTGTTAAAAGTGTTGGTTTCTTATCCAAGGGAACCGTTGTCTCGTGATAAGTTAATGAGCTTAGCGCGAGGCCGTGAATACAGTGCGATGGAACGTTCTATTGATGTTCAAATCTCACGTTTGCGCCGTATGGTTGAAGAAGACCCAGCACATCCTCGTTATATTCAGACGGTTTGGGGCTTGGGCTATGTGTTTGTTCCGGATGGAAGTAAAGCATGAAGCGACTGAGGTTTTCAAGGCGTAGTACATTTTCTCGCTCGTTATTTTTATTTGTAGCCTTACTGTTTGCGAGCCTCGTAACCAGTTATATGGTCGTGTTGAATTTTGTTGTGATGCCTAGCTTACAACAATTCAATAAGGTATTGGCATACGAAGTAAGAACATTAATGACAGAGAAAATGGTTCTACAAGATGGAACCTCAGTGCGGGTATCTCCCGCGTTGCGTAAGAAAATCTACAATGAATTAGGGATTACCTTTTATGCACATTCAGCGGCAATGGAAGAAGGGCTGAACTGGGCAAAAGAGTATGATTTTCTAAGCGAACATATGTCCGAATATATTGGTGGCAAGGCGAGTGTTCATCTCGAACTAGGCCGAGAGTATCCCATTCTATGGCTAACGTCTTATCTCGCACCTGATATCTGGGTGCGAGTTCCTCTGACTGAAATTGGTCAAAATCAGTTTTCCCTGGTTTTTCGCTATACCTTAACGATTTTTCTCACCATTTTTGCCGGGGTATGGTTGTATATACGCTACCAAAACAAGCCGTTGCTTGAATTGGAGTATCATGCAGGTGAAGTTGGTAAAGGGGTAATTTTGCCCCCAATGCAAGAAAAAGGCGCCACCGAGGTTAGGGCCGCCATCCGTTCTTTTAACCACATGGCAGCAGGGATTAAAACCTTAGAAAATGATCGAACTGTCTTAATGGCAGGGGTAAGCCATGACCTAAGAACACCTTTAACCCGTATTCGTTTAGCAACAGAGATGATGAGCCCAGAAGATAGCTATCTGGCGGAATCAATTAATAAAGATATTGAAGAGTGTGATGCGATTATCGGTCAATTCATGTCCTACCTGAAAACAGGTCAAGAAATGGATATGGAATTCTGTGACCTTAACGCTATTTTAATGGACGCGGTGAACTCAGAAAGCAATGTCATCGGTGAAATTGAAACCGCACTTGAGCCCGGCTCAATGATTGTTAATGGTAACCCATTAGCGATCAAACGCGCTATTACGAACATGATAGTTAATGCATACCGCTATGGTAATGGCTGGATCAAGGTCAGTAGTGGTAAAACGGAAGACTCAGTTTGGTTCCAAGTTGAAGACGATGGCGCAGGTATCAAAGAAGAAGATATTCACCGCCTGTTCCAGCCATTTGTGCAAGGTGAAAAAGCCCGTAGCAACAAAGGAACAGGGTTAGGTCTAGCGATTATTCGTCGAATTGTTGATGCTCACGAAGGGAGCATTGAGATTCATAAAAGTGAGCGTGGCGGGTTTGCTATTAGGGCTTTGCTTCCTCTTAAAGAGAAAGAAGACTAAATACTCTTCACACTTTGCGCGGCAGCGTTGTTGGCTGCGTTCGGCTACTCGGGTCACATACTTGTGTATGCTCCCCGAGATATCCTCGCTTGCCGCCTAGCTGCAACACAAATTGTTTTGAGTATTACTTTATAGTTGCAGGATAAAAATATTTTTCGCTTTTATGACAGTCTGTCATTTTTCTTTTTGATATTAGTTTTGAAATTTTGTTTTTATAACTAATTGAATTTTAAGTTGTAAAATTGTATTTTTCTTCGTTTTTGTTTTCTCGCCAGTGAAAAAATCAGCAATTGTCATAAAACTGTCATAAAAACGACATGTTGTCGTAACTAAATTGTCCTATTTTTCCTACCGTGACATACACCCAACAATTTTATACTTGATTGTTTCTATACATCCCCGGAGGGATTATGAAAATGACGCGTACCACCTTAGCAAGCGTAATGGCAGCAACTTTATCTCTGACTGCAATGTCTTCTTTTGCTGCTACCAGCCTGACCGGAGCTGGCGCGACCTTTCCTGCTCCTGTTTATGCGAAGTGGGCAGATTCTTATCAGAAAGAAACAGGTAATAAAGTAAACTATCAGGGGATTGGTTCTTCTGGTGGTGTCAAACAAATTAATGCAAAAACAGTTGATTTCGGAGCTTCTGACGCCCCATTAACTGATGAAAAACTCAAAGAAGATGGCTTATTCCAGTTCCCTACGGTTATCGGTGGTGTGGTACTGGCTGTAAATGTAAAAGGCATTGAGTCTGGGCAATTGACTTTAGATGGCAACACATTAGGTGATATCTATTTAGGTAAAATCACTAAATGGAATGACCCAGCAATCGCTAAATTGAATCCAAATGTGAGTTTACCAGACCAAGCTATCGCAGTCGTTAGACGTTCTGACGGTTCGGGTACTACGTTCGTATTCACGAGCTACCTTGCTAAAGTAAGCGCAAGCTGGAAATCAGACGTTGGTGCGGGCTCTACCGTTAACTGGCCGAAAAATAGCGTAGGTGGTAAAGGGAATGATGGCGTTGCAGCTTTCGTACAGCGTCTACCAGGTTCTATCGGTTATGTTGAATATGCATACGCAAAACAGAACAACCTTGCGTATACTAAATTAATCTCCGCTGATGGCGAAGCGGTTTCACCAACGGGTGAAAGCTTCAGCGCAGCAGCGAAGAAAGTGGACTGGTCTAAATCTTTTGCTCAAGATTTAACAAACCGTGATGGTGCGAATGCATGGCCGATAACCTCAACCACATTCATCTTAGTTCACAAGCAGCAAGAGAATGCGGAAAAAGGCAAAGCGGTTCTTGATTTCTTCAACTGGGCTTATGATAAAGGTGGTAAACAAGCGGAAGCACTAGATTACGCAATTTTACCTCAAGAAGTCGTGACCGCAGTACGTGCAGCATGGAAAACAGAAGTTAAAGATAGCCAAGGTAAAGCATTATTCTAGGTGAACTTAGGTTTTCTAAGTGCACTTAGGGTTGGAAATGGCGGGTAAGTGCTGAGGAACAGAGCTTACCCGCTCATCGTTGTAACGCAATCCTGTAGAAAAGAGCAGGAATGAAATGAGAACAAAGCGCATGGCCGAGAAAACAACGGCATTTAGAGCTCCCAGCAAATCAGGTGATGTGATTTTTAGTGCACTGGTAAAGATTGCCGCGCTCATCACTTTGTTAATGCTCGGAGGCATTATTATTTCCCTTATTTTTGCATCTTGGCCAAGTATGCAGAAGTTTGGGTTTTCGTTTTTGTGGACCAAAGAGTGGGATGCTCCGGCGGAAGAATTCGGTGCTCTTGTGCCTATTTATGGCACTATCGTTACATCGTTAATTGCTCTGATTATCGCAGTACCCGTTAGTTTTGGTATAGCACTATTCCTAACCGAGCTGGCTCCCAATTGGCTAAAACGTCCTCTTGGTATCGCGATTGAACTCCTTGCTGCTATCCCAAGTATCGTTTATGGGATGTGGGGGTTATTTGTCTTTGCACCTTTGTTTGCAGAGTATTTCCAAGAACCAGTTGGTAATGTGATGTCGAGTGTGCCGATTGTCGGTGAACTATTTTCAGGGCCTGCATTCGGAATCGGTATTTTAGCAGCGGGGATTATCCTCGCGATTATGATTATTCCCTATATTGCGTCAGTGATGCGCGATGTATTTGAACAAACTCCTGTGATGATGAAAGAGTCAGCCTACGGGATTGGCTGTACAACATGGGAAGTGATTTGGAATATCGTGCTGCCGTATACCCGCAATGGGGTAATCGGTGGAGTGATGTTAGGTCTTGGCCGTGCACTGGGTGAAACCATGGCGGTTACTTTCGTGATTGGTAATACTTACCAACTTGATAGCGCATCACTGTTTATGCCTGGAAACAGTATTACCTCAGCACTGGCAAATGAATTTGCGGAAGCTGAGAGCGGCTTACATACCTCGGCCTTGATGGAACTTGGACTGATCCTGTTTGTTATCACTTTTATTGTGTTAGCGATTTCCAAGTTAATGGTCATGCGTCTTGCGAAAAATGAGGGCCGTTAAAATGTCGATATCTCAACCTATCGCAGTGAATGAAAAAGAACGAGCTCGTCGTCAAGCGTGGCGTCGCCAAGTTAACAGAATGGCACTACTTGTCTCGATGTTAACTATGGCTTTCGGCTTGTTCTGGTTAGTGTGGATTTTATTTTCTACAGTCACTAAAGGGATTGATGGCATGTCCCTCAATCTGTTTACTGAAATGACTCCACCACCTAATACGGAAGGTGGCGGGTTGGCAAATGCCATCGTAGGTAGTGGCTTATTAATCTTATGGGCGACAGTTATCGGTACGCCTTTAGGGATTTTAGCGGGAATTTATTTAGCTGAATATGGGCGTAAGTCATGGTTAGCTTCAGTCACCCGCTTTATTAATGACATTTTATTATCAGCTCCATCTATCGTTGTAGGGTTGTTTGTGTACACCATTGTGGTTGCTCAAATGCAGCACTTCTCGGGTTGGGCTGGGGTCGTGGCGCTTGCATTGCTGCAAATTCCGATTGTTATTCGAACTACTGAAAATATGTTGAAATTAGTTCCGGATAGCTTGCGTGAAGCCGCTTATGCACTTGGCACACCAAAATGGAAAATGATTTTATCTATTACGCTAAAAGCGTCTGTGTCAGGGATTATCACTGGGATCTTGCTTGCAATTGCACGTATTGCTGGGGAAACCGCACCGCTTCTGTTTACTTCACTGTCAAATCAGTTCTGGAGTACAGATATGAGCGAGCCAATTGCCAACTTACCAGTGACAATCTTCAAATTTGCAATGAGCCCATTCTCTGAATGGCAAGAGCTTGCATGGGCTGGGGTTCTGTTAATTACCTTATGTGTCCTGCTGATTAACATCATTGCACGTGTTGTTTTCGCACAGAAAAAACACTAAGCGCCAGATAAATAAAGATTTAGAGAGAAAAGCAAACCATGATTAATGCAAACGATATTGCAAATAGTAAAATTAAAGTACGTGACCTCAACTTCTATTATGGCAAGTTTCACGCACTGAAAAATATCTCTTTAGACATTGAAAAAAATAAAGTGACTGCATTTATCGGCCCATCAGGCTGTGGTAAATCGACGTTATTACGCACCTTCAATAAAATGTATGAATTGTATGGCGAGCAGCGCGCAGAAGGTGAAATTTTACTGGATGGCCAAAACATCCTGACTGATAAACAAGATATTGCGTTATTGCGCGCGAAAGTCGGAATGGTTTTCCAAAAACCAACACCATTCCCGATGTCTATTTATGACAACATTGCATTTGGTGTGCGTTTATTTGAGAAGTTATCCCGTGTGGAAATGGATGAGCGCGTGCAGTGGGCGTTAACAAAGGCGGCATTATGGAATGAAACCAAAGATAAGTTACACCAAAGTGGTTATAGCTTGTCGGGTGGCCAGCAACAGCGTCTCTGTATTGCTCGTGGTATTGCTATTCGCCCTGAGGTTTTATTGCTAGATGAACCCTGTTCCGCTCTAGACCCTATTTCAACTGGTCGAATTGAAGAACTGATTAGTGAATTAAAATCAGAATACACCGTGGTGATTGTTACCCACAATATGCAACAAGCAGCACGCTGTTCTGACTATACGGCTTTCATGTATTTAGGGGAGTTAGTCGAGTTTAACCATACTGACAAAATGTTTACTACCCCAGAAATGAAGCAAACTGAAGATTATATTACTGGCCGCTACGGTTGATATGGAGCCGACGATGGATACGCTGAATCACAACAAACATATATCGGGGCAGTTCAATGCTGAACTGGAACATATCCATACTGAATTAATGACGATGGGAGGACTGGTCGAAGAGCAGCTTACCAAAGCCATTACGGCCATGCATAATCAGGATGAAGCCCTAGCACGTGAAGTTATCGAAAATGACCATAAAGTCAATATGATGGAAGTGGCCATTGATGAAGAATGCGTTAAAATCATCGCGAAACGCCAACCAACGGCGAGTGATTTGCGCCTGATTATGGCGATTTCAAAAACGATTGCTGAGCTGGAAAGAATCGGTGATGTTGCGGACAAAATCTGTCAAACCGCATTGGAAAAATTTTCTCATCAACACCAGCCCTTGTTAGTGAGTTTGGAATCATTAGGCCGTCATACAGTACAAATGCTACATGATGTATTAGATGCGTTCGCTCGAATGGATCTTGAAGAAGCGATTCGTATCTACCGTGAAGATGAGAAAGTTGACCAAGAGTATGAGGGCATCGTACGTCAATTGATGACCTACATGATGGAAGACCCACGAACGATCCCAAGTGTATTAACAGCACTATTCTGTGCTCGTTCAATTGAGCGCATCGGTGACCGTTGCCAAAACATCTGTGAGTTTATTTTCTACTATGTGAAGGGGCAGGATTTCCGTCATGTGGGTGGGGATAGTCTTGAGAAGATGTTAACGAATAAATAATTACTCGAATACTCGTCATATTTCGTGCTGTGGCGGTGTTGGCTTCGCTCGGCTACTCGGGTCACATACTGATGTATGCTCCCCGATATATCCTTGCTTGCCGCCTAGCCACAACACGAACTATTTAGAGTATTAAGCTACAACTCCAATCATTTGTCTCAATCTCTTCTACCGACTTTCTTCTTGCTCGATAAGAGTCTATTGATGGTTTAACCATGTCTGGGGCACCTTGTTATCAAGGTGGCTTTTTTTTGTCTCCGTTAATATTCCATTTGGTTATAAATATATTATTTAATATTATTTCAAGTGCTAAGTAATAGTTGATAGCGTGTGATGGTCGATTTACAAAAATTTACCGTCAGGGGTGTTCAATGAAAGCTCGTATTCTAACGACTGTTTTACTTACAGGTTTAGCGCTGACAGCGAATGTCGCTAGCGCAGATAAATTAGATGATATCAAACAAGCGGGTGTGATCCGCATTTCTGTGTTTGATAGCAATCCACCATTTGGCTTTATTGACCCACAAACTAAAAAATTAGCGGGCTATGATGTGGATATCGCACAAGAAATTGCAGATAGCTTAGGGGTAAAACTTGAGCTTCGTCCCACTAACCCAGCAAACCGTATCCCACTTCTGACTTCGGGCAAAGTTGATCTGATTGGCGCTAATTTCACCATTACTGATGAGCGCGCAAAGCAAGTTGATTTTTCTATTCCTGATTTTGCGACAGGCCAAAAATTTATTGCCCGTAAAGGCGTATTAAAAACCCCTGACGATATCAAACCACTACGTATTGGTGCAGATAAAGGCACTGTGCAGGAAGTGACTTTACGTGAACGTTTCCCTGATACAAAGGTAATTTCGTACGATGATACGCCGCAAGCATTCGCTGCACTGCGTAATGGCAACGTCCAAGCTATCACACAAGATGATGCGAAACTGGTTGGTTTATTAGGTAATTTACCTGAAAAAGTGAAAGCAGATTTTGAAATTTCCCCATTTAGCCTGACGAAAGAATACCAAGCATTGGCAGCAAGCAAAGGTGAAACCCGTTTGGTTGAAAACGTCAACGAAACATTGTTGAAACTGGAGAAAGACGGTAAAGCCGAGGTAATTTATAACCGTTGGTTTGGGCCAGATACTAAAGCTGCACAGCCACGTGGGGACTTTAAATTTGCGCCACTGAGTGAGCAACAACCTCAGTCTTAACGGGTAGCGGTAAATATTCAGTGATATGAAGCCCTGCACTCTGTGCGGGGTTCTTGGTTATAAGGGATGCGTTTTTAATCACAGGCTGCGAAGGCAATAGGTCGTGAACAATGTTTGAAAAATTTTTGAGTGGTGATTTTTGGTCTGCCCATTTATTGGCCCCCGAGTATCTAGAATGGTTTGGCTACGGTTTTTTGATCACCGTTTGGATCTCGATTTGTACCATTGTTGCAGCCACTGCATTGGGTTTTATAGTTGCATCAGCAAAGGATAGTCAAATTGCTCCTGTGCGTTGGGCCGTGAGTATCTACATCTCTATTTTTAGAAATACGCCTTTGTTGGTGCAGTTATTCTTTTGGTACTTTGCTTCCGGTGAAATTTTATCCTCTGCCGCAATGGAATGGCTAAATACTCCCCATGAAATCCATTTATTTGGAATAACCGTGGGTTGGCCGTCATTTGAATTCTTAGCGGGTTTTATTGGTTTGACCTTGTATACCGTCCCTTTTATTGCCGAAGAAATTCGCGCTGGGATCCGTGGTGTTCGCCAAGGGCAAAAATATGCCGCGTTTGCTTTAGGATTAACGTCATGGCAGGCCATGAAATTAGTGGTATTACCGCAAGCCGTTAAAATCGCCATGCCTCCGCTACTGGGCCAATATATGAATGTGGTGAAAAACTCATCGTTAACGATGGCCATCGGTGTCGCAGAACTGTCTTATGTCTCTCGTCAGGTTGATAGCCAGACACTGCAAACCTTTACTGCCTTTGGGGTAGCGACAGTATTGTACATTGCTATTATTGCAGTAATGGAGGGGTGGGGCCAGTGGCGCCAGCAGCGTAATTTGGCTCAGGGGGTATAAAATGGATTTTTCAGTTATTGAGCAGAACTGGCAATATTTATTATTCGGTACTTTCCCTGATGGACCACTTGAAGGCGCAGCGCTGACGCTAGTCATTAGCTTACTTGCCGGTGCGGCCTCCATTCTATTAGGGACATTGGGCGGAATAGCCTTAGCCATGCTACGAGGCTTCTGGGTTAACCTGTTCGCCGCAGTTTTAGGATTTTTCCGTGCAATTCCTGTCATTATGTTGATTTTTTGGACCTATTTCCTGTTGCCAATCTTATTGGGTATGGAAATTCCGGGTATTGCAACGGTAGTATGCGCATTGGCATTGATTACCTCCGCATATTTGGCTCATGCTGTGAAAGCGGGCATTTTAGCAATAGGAGCAGGGCAGTGGCAGGCAGGTTTATCCTTGGGGTTTAGCCGCTGGCAGGTATTATGGAATATCGTGTTACCACAAGCCTTACGCATGATGGTACCGTCATTTATTAACCAGTGGGTAGCATTAATTAAAGACACCTCATTAGCCTATGTTGTTGGTGTTGCGGAGCTTTCTTTCTTAGCAACCCAAGTGAACAACCGTGAAATGGTTTATCCTCTCGAAGTTTTCTTATTCGTTGCATTTATTTATTTTGTGATGTGCTTTGCGGTAGAAATTATTGCGAATAGAGTGGCGAAAAAGCTCAGTGCACAGCATCAACCCCAAAAACTGGCTGCGAAACATCGTTTATTGTTTTGGCGTCGACAAAAATTGTTAGCACTTTCCTAAATCAAAAGTGGTGGTGAAATACCCACCATTTTTTCACTCCACTATTTTGGGTTATTTTTATTATTTCATCTTGGCGTATCAGTTAGTTAGGACATTTTGGCTCCTTGCAGTTTACGCAATCGTTTTCTTTTGTGGTTTTTAATTGTAGTATAGGGCGAAAAAAACTTTTTTTGGGCGCAATATCTAATGAGTAATCAATCTTCTAGCTCGGCACAACCGCAGGGCTTGTTTCAGCGTGTTTTTAAATTGCAAGAGCACGGCACGACAGCACGGACAGAAGTTGTTGCAGGCTTCACCACCTTCCTGACGATGGTATATATCGTCTTTGTTAACCCTCAAATACTCTCAGTTGCAGGCATGGACATCAAAGCCGTATTTGTTACCACCTGTTTGATTGCGGCAATTGGTAGCATTTTAATGGGGCTACTGGCAAATTTATCCATTGCTGTTGCACCTGCGATGGGCTTGAATGCCTTTTTTGCTTTTGTTGTTGTAGGGGCGATGGGGTATTCATGGGAAGTTGCTATGGGCGCCGTATTTTGGGGGGCTGTCGGCTTATTTATTCTGACACTATTCCGCATACGTTATTGGATTATCGCTAACATTCCTTTGAGTCTTCGCGTCGGGATCACCAGTGGTATCGGCCTATTTATTGCGATGATGGGGCTGAAAAACTCCGGCATTATTGTGGCTAACCCGGATACGTTAGTTTCTATCGGTAACTTGACTCACCATAATGTTTGGCTGGGAGCTCTCGGGTTCTTTATTATTGCCATCTTAGCGGCACGTAATATTCATGCCGCGGTATTAGTTTCTATTGCGGTGACCACTTTGATTGGTCTGGCTCTGGGAGATGTAAAATATTCTGGGATATTCTCAATGCCGCCAAGTATCACGAGTGTCGTGGGGCAGGTTGATTTCTCTGGTTCTTTAGATTTAGCGTTATCCGGTGTGATTTTTGCCTTTATGCTAGTCAATTTGTTTGACTCATCAGGTACCATGATTGGGGTGACTGACAAAGCGGGTATCACCAATGAACGCGGGACTTTCCCTCGAATGAAACAAGCTTTATATGTAGACAGCTTGAGTTCTGTCGCAGGTTCAGCGATGGGAACATCTTCAGTCACTGCATATATTGAAAGTTCTTCAGGTGTTTCTGTTGGTGGGCGTACAGGTTTA
Source organism: Providencia sp. PROV_01 (assembly GCF_053098325.1). Taxonomy (NCBI): domain Bacteria; kingdom Pseudomonadati; phylum Pseudomonadota; class Gammaproteobacteria; order Enterobacterales; family Morganellaceae; genus Providencia; species Providencia sp. PROV_01. The sequence continues at coordinate 618,752 of NZ_JBRFKD010000002.1, forward strand.
ACCGCGATCGTCGTTGGTGTTTTATTCCTATTGACTATGTTTATCTCACCTCTTGCAGGTATGGTTCCAGCTTATGCAACTGCGGGAGCCTTGATTTACGTGGGCGTGCTGATGACATCAAGTCTAACTCGCGTGAAATGGGATGACTTAACTGAGTCTGTACCCGCATTTATTACTGCAGTGATGATGCCATTTAGTTTCTCGATTACTGAAGGTATTGCGTTGGGCTTTATTGCTTACTGTGCAATGAAAATTGGTACTGGTCGCTGGCGTGATCTGGGTTTGTGTGTGATTTTAGTCGCGGCGATGTTTTTGTTAAAAATGATCCTAGTCGACGCCTAAAATGCGCTTCATATTTTGAACTGTAGCGGTGTTGGCTGCGTTTGCTAACCCTAGTCACATACTTTTGTATGCTCCTAGGGATTAGCAATTCTTGCCGCCTTGCTACAGCTCAAACTATTTAGCGCATTAATCTTCGTCATACTTCAAGCTGTGGCGTTGCTGTCTTCTCTCGGCTACTCGGGTCACATACTTATGTATGCTCCCCGAGATAACCTCGATTGACGCCTAGCCACAACTTGAATTATTTAGAATTATTTAATGAGTTAATCATTTCTCTTTTTGTTATTTGAACCTCCATGCTCTAAATAATTTGTGTTGCATGAGTGTACATGCAACACAAATTATTTAAGGTATAATCATTAAAGTACTATTGCGAAGGCAGGGTGGAGTAAAAAATCCGCTGAAATTGCAAACTAGTGCTTTCCCCCTTTATGGGATCCTGCTAGATTTCGCAGCAGAAACTGACTTTATCAAGGTATCAGACCATGAATGCACCAAAAAAAGCGGCTGCTAAGCCAAAGAAAAAATACCGTAAAACTAAAGAAGAGATAAATGCGGAAGGCCGTGAGCGTAAGCGTGAGAAAAAACATCGCGGTCATAAGTCTGGCAGCCGTTATGTAGAACAGGCTTCTAATAAGCAAAATGGTGGGCAAAATACTTCAACCGACCCACGTTTAGGTAGCAAAAAGCCAGTGCCTTTAATTGTGGATGAAAAACAGGTCACGAAATCTGCGGTTGAGAAAAAACAGCCAGCTGTTAAAGAAAAACTGACACCAGAAAAAGAGCTGGAAATGCTGGAAAGCGATGACCGTTTAGATAGCATTTTGGCACGCCTAGAAGATGGCGAAACCATCACGGCGCAAGAACAAGAATATGTTGATACTTGTTTAGACCGTATCGATGAGCTGATGAATATTCTCGGTATTGAATATAGCGAAGAAGAAGAGGAAGAAGACGAAGAAAAACTTGATGACATTATGCGCATCTTAAAAAGTAAATAATTTCGTTTAAAAGATCCCTCGCGCTAGCGGGGGGTTTGGCTATTTTTTTCGCTAACTCACTTTTCTTTGATGTTGCATCAAGTCTCTTCTCTCTAACATATTTATACTCGTCATATATAAAGCTGCAGCGTTGTTGACTATGTTCATTCGCACTAGTCATATACTTATGTATACTCCTAGCGACTCATTCACTTGTCGCCTAGCTGCAACTCGAAATATTTAGAGTCTATAATGCTTATGCAGGTTATAAAATTTTCACTCTCATCGAATAACAAATTAAATAGAGTGAAGTCATCGTTATAGTTTGAGCTTTTGGTCAATTGAGGAATGTTATGTCAGAGCAAAATATTGTTTGGGATCTTTCTCTCATTCAAAAATACAATTATTCAGGGCCACGTTATACTTCGTACCCCACCGCCTTGGAATTTAATCAAGAGTACGATGAGAATGCGTTTGTTCAAGCAACGCAGCGTTATCCTGATCGCCCCTTATCGCTCTATGTTCATATTCCTTTTTGCCATAAACTTTGTTATTTCTGTGGCTGTAATAAATTAGTGACACGCCAAAAACATAAAGCCGATGAATATCTTCAAGTAATTGAAAAAGAAATTATTCAGCGCGCAGCGTTATTAAAAAACCGCATCGTGACACAAATGCATTGGGGCGGTGGTACTCCAACTTATCTCGATAAAGCTCAAGTCAGCCATTTGGTTGGTTTATTGAAAAAACACTTTAATTTTGCGGATGATGTGGAAATGTCGATTGAAGTCGACCCGCGTGAAATTGAACTGGATATGATAGACCACTTGCGCCATGAAGGGTTTAATCGTCTAAGTATGGGAGTGCAGGATTTTAATAAAGAAGTTCAGGTACTGGTTAACCGTGAACAGGACGAAGATTTTATTTTCGCCTTAATTAAACGGGCTAAAGAGATGGGGTTTACCTCGACAAGTATTGATTTAATTTATGGTTTACCTAAGCAAACACCTGAAAGCTTTGCATTTACTCTAAAGAAAGTGACTGAATTATCACCAGATCGTTTAAGCGTATTCAATTATGCGCACTTGCCTAGTTTATTTGCGGCGCAGCGTAAAATTAAAGACGCTGATTTACCAAGTGCGGAGCAAAAACTCGATATTCTGCAAGACACAATTGCGACTCTCACCAGGGGTGGTTATCAATTTATTGGTATGGACCACTTTGCTCGCCCTGAGGATGAACTTGCCGTGGCACAACGGGAAGGCATTCTGCACCGTAATTTTCAAGGTTACACCACCCAAGGAGATTGTGATTTACTGGGGTTAGGGGTTTCTGCGATCAGTATGTTAGGTGATAACTACGCACAAAATCAGAAAGATTTGAAAACCTATTATGCGCAAGTTGAAGAGCAAGGTCACGCGCTGTGGCGTGGACTCGCCTTAACCGATGATGATTGTCTACGCCGCGATGTCATCAAAACCTTAATCTGTAACTTCCAATTGGATTTTGCCCAAATTGAAGCAATCTATCCAATTGATTTTAAATTTTATTTTAAAGAAGATTTAGAACTATTGAAACCAATGGCAGAAGATGGGCTGGTCGAAATAACAGACAAAGGTATTAAAGTGACACCACAAGGACGTTTACTTATTCGTAATATTTGCATGTGTTTTGATGTGTATTTGCGTAATCAGATGAGGCAGCGGCAGTTTTCCCGCGTCATCTAAATGCTCTTCATATTTCGTCCTGTCGCGTTGTTGTCTTCATTCAGCCACACGCTGCCACGTTGTTGTCTTCATTCAGCCACACGGGTCACATACTTAGTGTATGCTCCCCGCGCGGTCTTCATTTCGACGCCTAGCGACAGAACGAACTATTTAGAGCATCTAATCTTTGTCATAT
>NZ_JBRFKD010000002.1:622075-674593 GCF_053098325.1 Providencia sp. PROV_01
CGACAGAACGAACTATTTAGAGCATCTAATCTTTGTCAGAAACCTATTCATTAATTTTTTCAATTAATTGATAAGTCGCGGTAATGCGGTCAGGGATTGGATACCATTTGTTGGACAAAATCACCACCGCGATTCGGTCTTCAGGAATAAATGCCGCATAGGCTGCAAAACCATTGGTTGAACCTGTTTTATTGTAAAAAGCCTGAGTTTCAGGTGGCATTACAGGATGGATAGCTTCAACTTTTTGCGGTGTGAGCGCCATTTCATCTCGGTTACCTTGCTGTAATTGAGCAAGAGATACTGGCCATGAATAGCTTTCCCACATCATATCTTGCATAAATGAATCGGTCATGTAGAACCCCGTATGTGTGTTCTCTACGGCTTCCTGCCACGGTTTAGCGACTTTCTTCGTTTGTATATTAATATCTAAGAAGCGAATTAGATCTTTAGCATTAGATTTTAAACCATAAGATTCAGCATCTAAAATTTGTGGTGTCACACGAACGGGTTGATCGTTCTTATTATAACCTTGGGCATAATTTTTCTGTTGGTTTTTAGGCACATGAATATAAGTATGTTTTAATCCAAGTGCAGGCAACATCAATTTTTCCATCGCTTGTTCAAATGGCATTTTGAGTTGTTTTGCTGTAACGATACCGAGTAATCCCACACCAAGATTTGAATAAGAGCGATATTGCCCAATGGCTTTGGTCGGTTTCCACTGCTGGTAATAACGGATTAATTCCGCTGAATTCGTAATACTATCAGGCACAAATAACGATAAACCCGAAGTGTGTGTAGCCAAGTTCATTACTGTCACTTGGTCGAAAGCAGACCCTTTTAATTCAGGAAGATAGTGGCTTACCTTTTGCGAAAAATCGAGTTTTCCTTGGTTTTGTGCATAGGCTGCGAGTGTAGCAGTAAAGGTTTTAGATAAAGAGCCAATCTCAAATAAAGTCTCATCACTGACAGGGACTGAACTTTGCTTAGACTGCACACCATAGTGATAAATATAGTGTTTTCCATCAACAGAAATGGCTACAGACATTCCGGGGATCTGCTTTTGTTCCATTAGAGGTTTAATTATATTATCGACATCTTTTTGTGTGAATGCATGGGTGGATAGTGTCGTTAATGCCACACTGAGAGCGACAAAAATTCGCCCCTGACGAAAAAGATTTTTCATAGAGTTATTCCAATAAGTACAAGTTTAAGTTATTCCTGACAGGAACAGGAAAGCACTTCATAGCAAGTGTAAAGTGCTTTAATATACGGTTTTCAGCGGGTAGTCCGTGGTTGAAAAATAGTATGCATGCTTTCAAGCATTATTTAAAACGATATAAAATTCGATGAGGTAAAAGAAAATCTTATGGCAGAAAATTATCGTCATCGGCTACCCCTCAATGCACTTAGGGCATTTGAAGCTTCCGCACGCCATTTAAGCTTTACGCGAGCCGGAATAGAATTGAATGTCACTCAGGCCGCTGTCAGTCAACAAGTTAGGCTGTTAGAGGAGCAATTGGGACTAGAACTGTTCATTCGCTTACCTAGAGGGTTGGCATTAACCGAAGAAGGCTTTGCCTTGCTGCCCGTATTGAGCCGCTCTTTTGACCAAATCGAGTCACTATTACTGCAATTTGAGGATGGCCATTATAGAGAAGCTTTAAGTATTTCAGTGGTCGGTACATTTGCGGTGGGTTGGTTATTACCAAGGTTAACGCAATTCTCTGAACGATATCCCTATATTGATTTACGCATTATGACCCATAACAATGTAGTAAATTTAGCTGCTGAAGGCGTTGATTTTGCTATTCGTTTTGGTGAAGGATTATGGCCACTAGTAGAAAATACACCACTATTTTCTACTGCGCATACTGTGCTTTGTTCAGAGAAAGTTGCGAATCAGCTGAAACATCCATTAGATTTAAAATCTCACCAGTTAATGCGTTCATATCGTAAAGACGAATGGGAGAAATGGTTTTTAGCCGCAGAAGTGGAACCATGGCGCGTCAAAGGGCCTGTATTTGATTCATCGCGTTTGATGGTTGAAGCCGCGCTATTAACCGACGGTGTAGCGTTGGTGCCAAGTTGCATGTTCAACCATGAATTAAGTGCTGGAACATTAGTTCAACCTTTTAATATCTCTGTGACTTTAGGTGGATATTGGTTAAGTCGTTTAAAATCGAGAGCTATGACACCGGCGATGGCGATATTTCATAATTGGTTGGTGGATGAATCTAAAAAGGAACAATAAATCGGTGCTATACTATAAATAGAAATAGCACCGATATTTAATTTACTAGCATAATATAATGCTCATATTTAGAAGTTAAAATACCAGAGCTTCAGCCGAGAAATAATTCTTTTTGCTAATAGGGAGCTCTGTACTATTAATCTCTGTGACAGCTGTAGTAAAGAAATAGGTTGGTGAAACATTAAATATTTGTGCCAATTGGTAAATGGTATCGACATGAATATTAACCTCACCATTTTCATAGCGTGATTGATGTTGTTGGCTAATACCTAATAACATACTTAATTCTTTACCACTCATTCCGTGACTTTCTCTTAATGACCTTATTTTTAAACCGACAGATTTAGATATTTTTCGTTTCATAATGTTCTCTCTAACTTATTTAATATTGCAATGTGAATATAATTAAATATTATTAATGTAATTTGTTTTTCTAGTGTTATGTATTATTACTTAATTTATTAAATATCAATAGATTGAAAAAATGATTGAATATCAATCTCAAAATATGTTGCATACTGGAACAGTCTATCTAACGTTATTCTATTTATACCTCTTTCATATCGTGATTGCTGTTGTGGGCTGATGCCAATAACCTCTGATAGTTCATTAATTGAAAGCCCATTCGTTTTTCGATAAAAAAGTATTTTTTTACCAATTAGGTGAGATGTTGAATAAGACATATAGACTCCTAAAATTATATTTTTTATTGCTAACTAGACACTATGTAAAGATTATATATCTATATTAACCATTTTTATTAAATAGTAAATTTGCTATTTATCAATTGTTCGATGATATTTTTCGATGTTAGCAATAAAAATCAAATTGTAGGTAAATTAACCTCTTTTTATGATTGATGTTGAGTGTTATTTATTCATATCTTATATTAACTGACGCTGTTGAATTTGCGGCTCCTGCGGTTATATTATTAGCAGTTTTAATATATCGAGCTTTCCAATTAAAAATATAGTCGCCACCTGCAACATTATTTTGCAAAGTAAACTTTGAATTAAGCTTTATTGGGTTGCTGTTTCTATCTAATAATTGAATGGCGATTCCGGTCGCTTGCCCTTGTCCTGACAGTTTAATTTTCCCTGTATTAGTATCAACATACCCAGCACTACTTGTCACTGTCACTTTTAGATTAGTGCCTGCAGCACAGCTTAATGTAATGGGTATATTGACACTATTGCTAGTCGTACCAATTGCTTTAAATTGAGTATCGTACCAAGTTCCCAAATTAACCGTATAACTATTCGCTTTTGTCGAACACTTTAATACATTAATTTTGATTGCACCTGCTGGAATATTCAACGATGTTAAATTCCACGTACTGTTATGTGGTGCAGGGTTACGCTGTGTTAGTCTTCCCACATGCCCTGCCTTTAAATTTCCGCCCTGTGTGACTTGTCCTGTTTTTTTGATAGTAATAGTCCAATATGGGTTAGGAATACCCCAAGCAGCTGGGTTAGCTAATGTTGGTGGTCCATAACGTGTGTTCAAGAAACCAATTTCCGTTGCTTTTACTTGAATGCTGATGCCCGGTATATTACTGGCTGCAATTTTATTACCGTTTGGTACCCAACCATTCACATAATCAGCATGTAAATAGGCATCACCGCATTGGCCATTACTTTTTGGGCCTGAAAATGTATTGACTTGTGAGCCTTTAAAATTGACTCGAATAGTATCGAGGTCTCGTGCTCCTGTATCGTCATATTGTAATGAATAGGTTTTCGTAGGTACATTAACCACAACATTTCGTAAGTTCGGGTTTTGAATACAGGCCGCTTGTGTATACGCAGAATAAGCAAAAACTGAACCTATTATTATCAATAATATTTTCTTTTTAGTCATAAAACATCCTTAAAATTTACTTTTTTTATTTAAATATTTTTCTTTTGCATGCTCAATCTCATTGATCTCCCTAGAATTGAAAATAAAAAAAGCTATAATATCAATTTCAAATATCTTAGAGTAATGATAAAGCCTATCAATATTAATTCGATTAATACCACGCTCATAGCGTGATTGTTGTTGTTCACTAACGCCTATTATTTTAGATAAACTCTCTAATGTCATGCCTTTCATTTTTCGGTAATAGGTGATTTTATTGCCAATTATTCTTGATATAGGATAGTAATTAGGCATACTGCTTTCTCCTATTAAAACTAATATAATAGAAATAAATTTAACTATTGATATGTAAATGTGAATTCTAAGTGGCTTTTAAAAGAACCTGCAATCATTCCATTGCCATAACCGGATACTCTTGCCGATAATGGAATTTCAACATTTCGTGTTTGTGTATTAACATTCGCAGTAATCGTATCACCATTTTTTATTGTTGTTTTATTGGTAGTATTGGCTAAATTTAATGCCACATTTTTCGCCGTACCATTATTAATAAAATGTTCCGTGACTGTTGCATCCGGAGTGCCAGATATTTTCATTACAGCTATAGTGGTACCGACAGGGCAATTTTTTAGCTTCACGGAAAAATTAACCCACGGAGATTTCTGCGTATCTTTGATATTCCAAATATTAATTTTTTTCAAATCAATTAAATAATTATTTTTTTCGACTTCACAAGGAGCAGCAATAACGACACCATGTACTTTAATATTTGCAGTTAGCCCAAATGCAGTTAAAGAACAGCTCATTAGTGATAGTAATAGGATAAAATGTCTCATATTATTTTCTCTTTTATAAATAGGTAATTGTTGCCGTAATATTGGCGGAAATGGTTCCTGGTGTGGCATTACCTAATGAGCTAAAGGCACGTGTACGTAATGGAATATTAATATTCGCTTGCCCATTTGTCGGAACTTGTAATACTTTTTGGTTACCTAATGCAGTTGTTCCATTACCATTTTGTAGTTGTACGGCTAGGTTTTTAGCTGTGCCTTGATTTTTGTATAAACTTGCTACATCCGCGGTATCTGCCGTCCCTGTAAACGTCAGTTTTACTTGGTTAATAAAAGATGAACAATTATTTAGGCTGATATTAAATGTGTTCCAGTTAGAACCCGAGCTCGCATTGCGAAATACATCAGCAGAAATATTTTTCAGGTCAATATCAATATTATTACCACCGGTAATATTGCAAGTTGCCGCTCTAATATTACCGGTGAAATTCAACGTGACAGTGCTAGCAGCGAATGAATTCCCACTGAATATTAAGCTACTAAGTAAAAGTAAATTTTTAGATATTATTTTCATTTTTTATTCCTACTCATAGCGGATATTGACAGTTGCAGACGCATTTGCTGTACCTGACGTAATATTATCTGCTGTTTTTATATAGCGTGCCTTCCAATTAAACATGTAATCACCAGCTGGGACATTATTTTGCAGGCTGTTCTTGGTATTCAGCTTGATTGGATTATTATTTTTATCCAATAATTGTATTGCGACACCAGTAGCACTATTAGCTCCTATTAGCCCTAATTTTCCGGTTGCGGTATCTTCATATTTAGAACTTGTCACTGTCGCTTTAATATTGGTGCCAGCTGCACAAGTTAATGTAATTGGAATGTCAACCGGTGTGCTGGTTGAGCCTATATTGGGAAATTGCGTATCATACCAATCTTTCATATTAATATTATATGTGGACTGATTATTCTTTAATGAGCAACTCACAACAGAAATACGATAATTACTTCCAAAACCAAGTGTAGCGCCTAAAAATCGCGTACCAACCTTAGTGTTATATTGTGTAAGATTTGCAATATGCCCACTTCTAATCACACCCGAAGTGGTAATTGTTCCTGTTTTTAATATTTCAACTTCCCAGTTATTATACCCATTAGTACTTGTAAGCGTATATGACTTATCTATTGTCACTGATCTTGTTGGGATATAACCAGGTAAGACATTGTTGGTAAATTTGATTCTGACACCCACGCCAGGAATATTGGTTGGTGCAATTTTACTTGAATTGGCTGACCAACCATTTACATAGTAGGTATCTAAATATCCACCACAATCATTTTCATATGGCATGGCAAAAATATAATCAGCGGTGAATGCTCTAATACTATGACTTGCTAATACATAATTGTTGGCATGCAAATTATCATATTGTACATAAATTGTTCTATCAGGAATATTATGATGAGCAGTGTAGGTGCCTTTAAGACATTCAGCATAAGATGCATATGAATAAAAAAATAAGCATCCAAATAATAAGGGTAATTTATATAGTGTTATTTTCATGATAGACTCCCAATTATCGGCAAACCGCTGCTGTTTTATATAACCCCATATAATTCGATATACCCGCTAAGTTATAATTTACTTGGCATTGCTGTTTATCGTTGTATTGAATAATAAAACTGCCGTTTTCAGCTAAGCCAGATAAATAAATTTCACCATCATTGCCTACTATATTATTTAGCTGTGGATTATCTTTAAATATGGCCTGAGCACCGAAAGGCACGGGTTTACCATCAGCAAAACTTAATATCATGATGGCACGGTACCCGACATTCGCTGCAAAATTGGCTTTCACCAGTGCACCACGACTTGGAGCAACACTTTGGCTGGTTAATTCAATTTCGGTATTTTCAGGTAGTCCTGAGGTATCGATATCAATCACATTTTTGCGATAAGCAGTGACATAAGGTACGAGCGCATAACCTTGGTTGTTTGTTACCACCCCAGCTTGGTTTAAAATAGGAACATCACCCGCGTCAGGGATTTCTACAATAGCCGCGGTTTCGCCTAATTGCTGGCCAAGAACTAGTCCGCCAGAGTGAGCCACTAAGCTACCATTAACCCCGTAATAGAGGTTATAGTTGTCTTTGCTATAGCCAGTTCCGCCTGAAACTTCACCATATTGCCCTTTATAAGAGGCATTCATATTACCGCTAGTGCCTTGTTCTCGAGTGGTAAAGCCTTGTTGCATACTCCAATTTAAGCGGTTATTGAGCTGAGAGGCGGAAAGCCCGATACTGCCTGTGCTTGGACCATTACTGCTGCTGTTACTGTTAAAGTTGTAGTAGAAAGTATTATCAAACACGCTAAACGGTACACTGACAGAGAAAGCAAGTTGATGATCATCTTCACTTTTCGTGCGGCTTCCGGAGCTATAGGAGTAACTATTGGTATTTTTGTTATAGGTATAATTCAAGCTATAACTGATGCCTTGCCAACTATTGTTGTAACCCACGGTGGCAGATTGTGTTTTGCGGTCACTATTCCAGTAGTCCTCATTGATATAACCGACTGAAATTGAACCAAAGCTATCTCCTAAATTTTGACTGAGAGTGATCTCACCGCGATTACGGCGGCGTTCAATTTCTGGTGCATAGTTTGTATTTCTATAACCATCAAAGACTTCCGCTAAACTGTAGAACCCTTTAGTGGAATAACGGTAACCTGCCAAAGCAATATTAGTACCAATGTCGTTGATATTTTTGTTATAGCGAAAACGGTATGACTGACCTTTTTCCGTAACATCATTACTTAGCGTTGAATTTGCATGAGTAACATCAATAGATAATGCACCAAACCGTCCAAGGTTTTGACCCGTACCAATAGAATAAGATTGGTAGTGCTCACTGACTTGGCTACCACCATAAGCAGTAATACCATAAGGTAAACCATAGATTAAGGTAAACTGACCAAATTTAGTTTTATCAATGCTACTGTCATAAGCGCGGTATTCCCCGCCTGTTACGCTATAAGAAAAATACCCCTCACGCTGTAATACGGGTAATGAAGCAAAAGGAACGATTTGATATTGCTCGCTCCCATTGGATTCTTTGATGGTGACATGTAAATCTCCACTTCCCCCTGTTGGGTATAAGTCTGTGATTTCAAAAGGGCCCGCTGCCACTTCAGTTTGGTAGATAATGTAGCCATTTTGGCGGATCGTTACTTGTGCATTGCTACGCGCTATCCCGCGTACAACGGGTGCATAGCCGCGCAAACTTTCAGGGGACATATCATCATCTGTCGCAAGCTGAGCTCCGCGAAATGGCACGCTATCAAAAACCATCGAAGGTGAGACACTATCCCCCAAGGTTAACTGACTTTTGATACTATTTATGCCACGTGATGCATAGGTATAAATGGTGTCCCATTTACCAGATTGGTCAGTATTGCTTGACCATGTGGTGTAATTCCGTAACCGCCAAGCTCCAATATTTAAACCGGGTCTTAAATTCACATAATGGGATGTATTATCTGAGCCATTTTTTTTACGATCATAATTTTTCGACCCGTTATAGCTATAATTTAATAACAGTGCATTGATCCCATTATCAATATTAGCTAGGTCAACGTAACCCCTTGGGTTTCTGTCTAATGCGATTTGAGGAATACTTAAATATAAACGTTGAGAATCAAACTCAAAGTTACTGGTGGCATCAGGGATCGCGGCAAGATTGACACAGTGACTTCCTGCTGTTTGCAATTCAGGGTATTCCGCTGTTTTGATACCAAATTCTTTAATGTCAGCAAGTGATAAACACGGAATTAGTTGGTTCTGGCTATTTTTTTCGAATTTAAGATTTTTAGCACCAATTAAATTAGTATTGACATAAATATCAACATAGTAGTCACCAGCTAATTGTTCGTTATTCTCAAATTGTGATAAATCAACTGAGTCTTTATTCGGCAACTCTAAGAAATCGGGATCAAAGTAGACATTGTTTTCTGTTTTTTCTTCAGCATATAACGATGCGGTATAGCCTAAATATAATAGTAGGCCCAGAGATATTTTATTTATTTTCATGATAAAGCCCAACTTATTTTATAGTTTTATATTTTCGTTTCGAGTGCTTCTGGTGCGGCGCCATAATCATTAATAACTTCCCATTTAATTGTTCCATTGGTATTTGAGTTATTAATCTCGAAAGTTGCGTTTGAGAAAGGTGCAGCATAAGAAACATCATTAGCTTTTGTTCCGTTAAAGCTGATGCTCTGAAAATTCATAAAATAAGGTGTTGGGTTATTAACTGTAATTTTATTCCCAGATTTAGACCATACTAATTTTTTTTGCTCTTCAATAAAATTGACATCCTTTAAAGCTTTAGGACGATAAATGAGTTTCATCTGTGTTTTAAAGGCAATTTGTAATGAATTTTCTGTTCTTTCTGTTGCTGGGATCGTTTTTATATTTAGCCAGAATAATGATTCTCTATCATTCGGTAGTTTATTTTCGGTTAAAAATATTCTAAGTGCATTTGTTTTTTCAGCATTAAGCCTAAATAATGGTGGTGTTATAGTGAAATCTGACTGTTTTTTTTCATCTATATTATCTATCCAGGATTGAATTAAATAAGGGATCTTATCTGGGTTTTCTACACTGATACTAACATCTTTGTTTCCCTCATTATAAATAACACGAGTTCCACCAATAATAACGCCTGCATTTGCAGTATTTATTAGCAGAAATAAAGAAATAAAAATATAGATAATAGATCTCATAATACCACCATTGAATGTTATTAGATAAGGTTCAATTCCATTTAAACCTTATTTGTTACTTAGTTATAATTGATTGTGAAAGTTGCCGTACCGTTCGCTGGACCCGGTGTTACAGAGTCAGTTTTGGCAATATAACGCGCTCTGAAATCTAAATTATTTTCTACATTTTCTTTCAATGGGTATGCTTTAGATGCGGTAAATAGTGGAACGACTTTATTAGTATCGTCAGTAATTTGAATGCCTACACCTGTTGCAACTCCGGTTTCTTCTTTTAATTTAATAACTTCATCGTCACCAATATAAGAGTCAGCATCGAATTTAACTGAAGCCGTTGTCACTGTAGCTGGGCAGTTAATTAATTTAATAGTAAATTTAGTTGCAGCAGCAGTACTTCCTGCAGTTGGTAATGCCTTTTTAGATACTTGGCCTAAGTTTACTTTTAATGCGTCAGAGCCCGCAGCTAATTCACATGCTTGGTCAATGATTTCACCGGTAAAGTCGATAGTACCATCTGCAGCTAATGCATTATTAACAGCAAAGATTGAGGTTGCAGCAATTAATGATGCAAGTAAGTTTTTTTTCATTTGTTTTTCTCCAAAAGATAATTATTTATTTTTCATTGAGTAGGTGGAATTACCAATTACTCAATTGGAGAGTATTTTGAAACTATTTTTTAAAATAAACAAGTTTTGTAAAATTTGGTAAAATATAATTAAATTTTGAAGTATTTAATTTTTTTAATTAAGTTAACACCGTATGGGAGAGCAATTGAAGTTCTATTTTATCTTAAGGTAAATATATTTTTAGATGAGTTTTTTACTAAAGTGAAATAACGATATAAAACTAAGAATAATTATAATGTGGGAGATAAATTTAATTTGTCTCTCATATGGTGATTATTTGGGTTTATAAGGCCCTGGCACATCAGACCACATTTGAAGAATGTTTTATTTGTACTATCGTAAAACGAAATAATAGTATAACTATCGAATTTCGTAGGTCTAAAAGTGCTACTTATTTCATTTTTTGAATAAATAAAGGGTATTACCATTCAGGATATGAATGAAAATTGCAGGGTGATTAATCTCGGTTTTCAGAAAACATTAAATTACCCTTTGAATATCTTCGATTAAATTCAATTGAGTAGCCTTAATTTTAATTAATTATGCTAAGGCTACATAAGAAGTTTCTTATTTATAGATACGTTTAAGCTACAGTGTTCATTGTTATAAATTTCCTATAAACGACGTTATTTTTGTATTAATGCTACTTGTATAAATTGAAATTCTGTTCAGGTGATAATAAGCTTTCTGCTTGCAATATCTTTTTTTTATTTTGTTTATTATTCATTGTGTTAATTGGTGTTGGAATAGTAAAATCAATAATTAATTCCTGAATATCAAGGTCGAATTATTTAATATTAAGATAAGTATGAAGTAATAAATTACTTCGTACATTATCTTAATATGATAGTGAACATTTGAAGTTATTCAATTCCTAGCTCTTTTAATTTACGGGTTAGGGTATTTCTCCCCCAGCCTAATAAACGGGCGGCTTCTTGTTTGTGTCCATTGGTGTATTTCAACGCGCACTTTAACATTGTACGTTCGAGTAAGGGAATGGCCTGTGCAAAGAGGTCTTCTTTGCCCTCTATTAATGCGTTATCGGTCCACTCTTCAAGTAATTCAAACCACTGAGCGGCAGAACTCGGATTGTGCGATGACAATGATTGTGTTGGCACGGCATCGGTTTGCGATGATTTTATCACGGCATTTTGTTGTGGATGTTCTTCAAGCAAATCATCGGGCAAATCTTGCGGTAAAATTTCTTGGCTTGCCGCCATCACGGTTAGCCAACGGCAGACATTCTCCAATTGGCGAACATTACCTGACCAATAATAGCGCTGAAGAATTTTTTCGCTGTCGGGGTGGAGAACCTTAGCCTCGACACCGAGTTCTTTTGCCGTATTTTGTAAAAAATAATCGGCGAGACGCGGGATATCCTCAATGCGTTCACGTAATGGCGGTAATTGCACTCGAATGACATTTAACCGATGAAATAAGTCTTCGCGAAATAAACCTTCTTTAACCCGCTTTTCGAGGTCTTGGTGGGTTGCTGCAATAATCCGCACATCCACATTGACTGGGGTATAACCGCCAATACGGTAGAATTGGCCTTCCGCCAGAACACGTAACAAGCGAGTTTGGACATCAAGGGGCATATCGCCTATTTCATCTAAAAATAAAGAGCCATGGTTAGCTTGTTCGAATCGGCCTTGACGTACTTGGCTCGCGCCGGTGAAAGCGCCTTTTTCGTGACCAAATAGCTCAGATTCAATTAAGTCTTTGGGGATGGCGGCCATATTTAATGCAATAAAAGGGGCATCGGCGCGAGGGCTGTGCTGATGTAACGCGTGGGCAACCAGCTCTTTCCCAGTGCCTGATTCACCATTAATAAGCACACTAATTGATGAACGTGATAAACGGCCAATAATGCGATAGACCTCTTGCATTGCTGGTGCTTCACCGATCATCGTCGAAGAAACAACGGGGGTGGCTGGTTTAGCTTCACGGCCTGCATGGTTTTGTTCACGACTATGATTTAAAGCGCGTTCGACCAAGGCAACGGTTTCATCAATATCGAAAGGTTTTGGCAAGTAATCAAAAGCACCTGATTGGTAGGCATTCACGGCAGCATCAAGGTCAGAGTGTGCGGTCATGATAATAATCGGTAAAAGGGGGTGCGATTGTTTAATTGTATTTAGTAGCTCAATACCATTTTTACCTGGCATACGGATATCTGATAACAACACATCAGGGAGTGAGTTTTCTAATGCGCTGAGCACTGCATTCGCACTATCAAAGCAGGTACAAGCAAAATTAGCATTATTTAATGCGCGTTCAAGTACCCAACGGATGGAGCTATCATCATCAACCACCCAAATTTTTCCCTGCGTCATGGCTATCTCCTATTTCTTAATTGGTAGATAAATGGAAAACTCAGTGTGGCCCGGCCAACTGGTAAATTCGATTTTTCCTGCGTGTTGGTCAACTAAACTGCGAGCAATCGACAGGCCAAGCCCTGTGCCATCAGGTCGTCCGCTGACCATGGGATAGAACAACGTATCCTGAATTGCCAATGGAATACCGGGACCGTTATCTTCAATATCAATACGTGCAGCTAATCTATAACGTTCACCTTGCAATGTGACTTGAAAAGCTGTTCGTGTACGCAAAGTGATATAACCTCCCGTTTCGGCGAGGGCTTGTAAGGCGTTTCGGGTGATATTTAGAAGCACTTGCTCGATTTGGTCCGGGTAATACTCTAATTCAGGCAAACTTGGGTCATAATCACGAGTTAGTGTTACATTATCGGGTTTTTCTAATGACACTAACCGCGTTACGTTTTCCATAATATGATGAATACTTTGTTGCGTTTTCGGCCCCGGGTATTGTGGCCCAAGTAGCCTATCAACCAGTGCTCGCAGGCGGTCGGCCTGTTCGATAATCACTTGAGTATATTCATTTAATTGTGGGTCAGGCAGCGCTTTAGAGAGCAGTTGCGCAGCGCCTCGCAAACCCCCGAGTGGGTTTTTAATCTCGTGAGCAAGCCCACGGATCAGTTCACGGGCAGCGAGCTGCTGGGCATTTTGTGCGAGTTCTTGGCTCAAACGTCGCTGGCTATCTAATTGTGAAAGCTCAACTAAAATAAATTGTTCTGAAAAAGGCTGGGCGCTGCACGACATCACATGAGAATGGTTGTTAAACACTAAAGTGACTTCATTTTCGGTAAAGCTATGGCCTTCTTTTAAGCTATTGAGCATCAGTTCATCATTGAGTGAACAATAGCTGAATAACAGGGGGAGAGGCGTACCATATAGCTTGCGCTGGCTTTGGGTTAAGATCTGGAGTGCAGCATGGTTGGCGTAATGGATAACCAAGTCGTAATCCAAAATTAGCACGCTATTAATGAGAGAGTCGAGAATATGTTCCGGTGCTGGCAAGTGTTCGGTTTTCATGTAATGTTGCTCCTGCACTATTTTGGTGCATTATACCTGATAGACCAAACAACCGATATTTGATTTTTGTTGCGTAAGTACCTTAGAGATAAAAGGCCCCATCGAAAGATGGGGCAAGTGCTTCACGGCAACAAAGACTAACAGTGGAACGGCGTGTTACACACTGTAGTACATTTCAAATTCGAGAGGGTGTGGTGCCATACGAACACGTTGTATGTCGGCACGGGTTAATTCGATATACGCATCGATAGCATCATTAGTGAATACACCACCACGGGTTAAGAATTCACGGTCTTTATCTAATTCGGCTAACGCTTCATCTAAAGAACCTGAAACTGTTGGGATTTCTTTGGTTTCTTCCGGTGGTAAGTCGTATAAGTTTTTGTCCATCGCATCGCCAGGGTGGATTTTATTGATGATGCCATCAAGACCCGCCATTAGCTGGGCTGCAAACGCTAAATATGGGTTAGCTGCAGGGTCTGGGAAGCGAACTTCAATACGGCGTGCTTTTGTACTCGCAACCACTGGAATACGAATCGAAGCAGAGCGGTTACGTGCAGAGTATGCCAACATGACTGGCGCTTCAAAGCCCGGAACTAAACGTTTGTATGAGTTAGTGGTTGGGTTAGTAAATGCGTTCAGCGCACGTGCATGCTTAATAATACCGCCGATGTAGTACAGCGCCATTTCTGATAAACCGCCGTATTTGTCACCTGCGAACAGGTTCACACCACCTTTAGATAAAGACATATGGCAGTGCATACCAGAACCATTATCACCCACTAAAGGTTTTGGCATAAAGGTCGCTGTTTTGCCGTATGCATGGGCAACATTGTGAACGACATATTTATAAATCTGAGTTTCATCCGCTTTTTTGGTCATGGTATTAAAGCGGGTAGCCACTTCGTTTTGGCCTGCGGTCGCTACTTCATGGTGGTGAGCTTCAACAACTAAGCCCATCTCTTCCATTGTGGTACACATGGCTGAACGCAAGTCTTGTGATGAATCAACCGGTGGAACGGGGAAGTAACCGCCTTTTACTGCAGGGCGATGGCCTTTATTGCCACCTTCGTATTTGGTTCCTGTATTCCATGCAGCTTCGATATCATCGATATGGTAGTAGCTACCGTGCATGTTGTTGCCAAAACGAATGTCATCAAAAACGAAAAATTCAGGCTCTGGTCCAAAGAGAACGATATCAGCAATCCCGCTAGAGCGCAGGAAATCTTCTGCGCGTTTTGAAATTGAACGTGGGTCTCTGTCATAACCTTGCATTGTGCCCGGCTCTAAAATATCGCAGCGTATAATCAATGTGATATCGGCAAAGAACGGGTCTAACATCGCGGTAGACGCGTCAGGCATTAATACCATGTCTGACTCATTGATGCCTTTCCAGCCACCAATAGATGAACCATCAAACATCTGGCCTTCTTCAAAGAAGTCTTCGTCAACTTGGTGAGCAGGGATAGTGATGTGTTGCTCTTTACCTTTAGTGTCGGTAAAACGCAGATCAATAAATCTAACATTGTGCTCTTTAATTAACGATAAAACATGTTCAGCGGACATCTCGGCTCTCCTGGTCGGGTCTAATCAACAAATCACAAGCTATTTTTGAGGGTGTGTTTGTTGTTTGTCTGGCGTGCTAGTCATATAAAAGTGGTTAGTACGCGCTCTATAAATAGATAAGCGAAAAGCGTGCCAACTTTTTAATTATAGCAAATACTGATTGTTACGTGAGGACGAGGGATTTTCATCATGCTGCATTGGTCGTATTGCACTATATTAGTGCGTGAAATGACTATTTTGCACTGTTCTAGTGCGTTTGCGAGTGGAGCTCAAATAAAAAAGCCAACATTGCGCTCTGTTAAAGCATAAGGTTGGCCGGATAAAAAAGAAATGAGGTGGTTTAATGCCAGACAGCTACATTAATCTTCATCGCTATTAGTTAATAATGTATTCACTTCTTCAATTTGTTTTACTGCATCATTGATGATGGAGGCAATTTGGCGCGTCTGCTCTTCGTTTAGTTGTTTTAAAACCATTTTGTGACGTAATAAAGCTTTAAAACGACTGACTGCCATTTCAATGTCTTCTGCTAAATTACTGCCTTGTTGCATATCACGTGCTTTAGCCAGTTTGCGAGCAATAACCGCTTCAATTTCTTTATTTTGAGCTAAATGATCAGAGCCTTCCGGCGTAATCGTAAAACTTTTTCGATTACGTTCAACAATCTGAGACTCCAAGAAGCCTTGTTCTTCTAACAGGGTTAGAGTGGGATAAATAACACCCGGGCTTGGCACATACAAGCCATTTGAGGCTTCTTGAATATCCTTGATAATTTCGTAGCCATAGCTTGGTTTTTTAGCGACTAACGAAAGTACCATAATATGAAGGTCGCCATGGTCGAATAAACGACGTAGGCCTTTACCTCTTCCACGACCTCTTTGGCGGTCATCACCATGTCCACGACCATGACGGCCTTCGCCGTGGCAGCGTTCACCATGTCCACGACCATGACGGCCTTCGCCGTGGCAGCGTTCACCATGTCCACGACCATGACGGTCTTCGCCGTGGCAGCGTTCACCATGTCCATGTCCATGACGGCCTTCGCCGTGGCAGCGTTCACCGTGTCCACGACCATGACGGCCTTCGCCGTGGCAGCGTTCACCGTGTCCACGACCATGACGGCCTTCACCGTGGCAGTGTTCACCGTGCCCATGGCGGTCATCACCATAATAGTCATCTCCGTGGTTGCAATGTTCGTGACTATGACGGCCTTCATTGTGGCAACATCCACCGCGATGGCCATGTTGATTTTCATCATGGCGTGCATAATATACATGACGACAAGATTTAATTAGCATATAGTTACTCCTTAGTTTGTAACTTTAGATATATCGAATTTGTTTTCTGGTTTTACTATATTTAGATATATCTAATTAGTCAATTTAGATATATCTAAATAACGCAAAAAGATATTTAAACTGGTAGTTAAGAAAGAAAGTCTATTTTTTGTTCTTTTTTTGGGCTGCTAATATTAAGTTTTTAGCGTATTATTCTGTCACTTCGTGGTTTCGCAGAGATGATGCTCATTATTTTGTGAGGGAATCTGGCACTGTTACGCAACTGAATGTTTTTTCGCTAAAAACTTTTTATACAGTGATGGGTTTCACATTTATTCCACTTGTGCGGAAAAACGTGTAAAATAACAGCAAATTAACGTAGAAAGTATGTTTTGGGTGTGAATAACGGCTCAGTAAGCATATTCCTTTCCTGTCAATTAAACGGTAAAAATCCTTGTCAATTCAAAATTTAAGAAACATCGCCATCATCGCTCACGTTGACCATGGCAAGACCACACTGGTTGGTAAATTATTGCAGCAATCAGGCACGTTCGGTGAACGTGAAACTGTTGATGAGCGTGTTATGGACTCCAATGACTTGGAGAAAGAGCGTGGTATTACTATCCTTGCTAAAAATACCGCTATCCAATGGAATGGTTATCATATCAATATCGTAGACACCCCAGGTCACGCCGATTTCGGTGGTGAGGTTGAGCGCGTTATGTCTATGGTTGACTGTGTACTGCTGGTTGTTGATGCGATGGATGGCCCAATGCCACAAACTCGCTTCGTAACGCAAAAAGCGTTCGACCACGGTTTACGTCCTATTGTTGTTATCAATAAAGTTGACCGCCCAGGCGCACGTCCTGATTGGGTTGTTGACCAAGTATTCGACTTATTCGTGAACTTAGGTGCAACGGATGAGCAACTCGATTTCCCTATCGTTTATGCATCTGCATTAAACGGTATTGCTGGTCTTGACCACGAAAACATGGCTGAAGACATGACTCCACTGTACGAAGCTATCGTGGAACACGTTGCGCCACCAGCGGTAGATATCGATGGTCCATTCCAAATGCAAGTTTCGCAATTGGATTACAACAGCTATTTAGGTGTTATCGGTATTGGTCGTATCAAACGCGGTGTTGTTAAGCCTAACCAACAAGTAACGGTTATCGATAGCGAAGGTAAAACTCGTAACGGTAAAATTGGTAAAGTTCTGACTCACTTAGGTTTAGAGCGTATTGACTCACAACAAGCGGAAGCGGGTGACATTGTTGCTCTGACCGGTTTGGGTGAACTGAATATCTCTGACACCATTTGCCAAGTCGGTAGCGTTGAAGCACTGCCTGCATTAGCGGTTGATGAGCCAACAGTTAGCATGTTCTACTGTGTTAACACCTCACCATTCTGTGGTAAAGAAGGTAAATTCGTGACTTCACGTCAGATCCTTGACCGTTTGAATAAAGAATTGGTTCACAACGTTGCACTACGCGTTGAAGAAACTCAAGACCCAGATGCATTCCGCGTTTCTGGTCGTGGTGAGCTTCACTTATCTGTTCTGATTGAAAACATGCGTCGTGAAGGTTTCGAATTAGCCGTATCTCGTCCAAAAGTTATCATTCGTGAAATCGATGGTCGTAAACAAGAGCCGTTCGAACAAGTGACGTTAGACGTTGAAGAACAGCATCAAGGCGACATCATGAAAGCATTAGGTGAGCGTAAAGGCGACCTGCGTGACATGATGCCAGACGGTAAAGGCCGTGTACGTCTTGATTACGTCATTCCAAGCCGTGGTCTGATTGGCTTCCGTACTGAGTTCATGACAATGACATCAGGTACTGGTTTACTGTACTCAACGTTCAGCCATTACGATGATGTTCGCCCAGGCGAAATCGGTGGCCGTCAAAACGGTGTTCTGATCTCTAACGGACAAGGTAAAGCGGTTGCTTATGCACTGTACAGCCTGCAAGACCGTGGTAAGCTGTTCTTGGGTCACGGTGCTGAAGTGTATGAAGGCCAAATCATTGGTATTCACTCACGTTCTAACGACTTAACTGTTAACTGCTTAACTGGTAAAAAACTGACTAACATGCGTGCGTCAGGTACTGATGAAGCGACAACTCTGTCACCACCAATTAAAATGACTCTGGAACAAGCTCTTGAGTTCATTGATGATGACGAATTAGTTGAAGTGACTCCGCAGTCTATTCGTCTGCGTAAACGTCATTTGACTGAGAACGATCGCCGCCGTGCAAACCGTTCTAAAGAAGACTAATTACCATGATGTAATGTTGTTTATTACTTTATTGTAGTTATGAGTGTAGTAAGGCGCCTTTCGGCGCCTTACTTATTTATAAAGGCTTATCTTTTTTCATAAAATACAGTGATGAAATAAATAGTCCGATAATTAAAGGGATTTCGTACAATTCTTCGATAAGGCTTTGAAGTTCAGAATGATATAGAAAAACTGAACTGAGAAACCTATGGTGTTCAACACTGTCTGAAATTAAAAAAGCACACAGGGTTAGTAGTAGGCTCCAAAGTGGAATAGCCGTGTTTTTTAGGTGAAAAACAATACTTTTTCTTAATGGTGAAGCACATAGCATCAAAACTAAACTGCTAATCAAGGTAATAGAAATTAGCCTGAAATAAGTGTGATCCAGATTAGGGAAAAATTCTCGTCCCCAATTTGTTCCTCTGCCAAATAATGTTACCCACCAGATAGTTGCCCATAACCAAAATAATTTCATTCCCTGACTTTTTTGCTGTAATGGTCTCATATAAAACCAAGTGAAAAAGACACAAAAAATTAGAGTGGCGGATTGAAAATGTTCAATAACTTTTGTTGTAAGGTCGATATTGAAATTCAGAGGGAAATAATTAAATAATGGAATTAAAAATAAACTTCCCCATAGAATAGCAATCGGCCAAGAGATTGTTTTATCTATTTTCATAGTCTGGCTTTTATATTTTAAGATTTATTTATTACTGATAATGCATTGATATCAGCTCACATTGCTTATGTGTAACTTGCTACGTACAAGCCATTATGCAAAAAGCCGATAGTGGGACTTAACATTTAGTATCAAAAACCGAGAGTGTGGTGTGAAATAGCACCTTTGGGATAAAAAGCGTTTTCTCGATAACAGAATAAATCGGCTGGTTTTCTGCTCATTAATTGCGCTAAGTGTGGATTGCTTAATCGATAAATTGACAAAATAACGTGAATTATCACTAATTAGGGCTGTTCAGTTGCCCGAATAATGATTAAAGTAAATTTAGTGAATAACAATGAGGAAAATTTATGCTGTATATCTTCGATATGGGTAATGTGATTATTGATATCGACTTTAATCGTGTATTTGATAAATGGTCTGAACTCAGCGGCACACCAAGTGAAGAAATCAAATCACGTTTTACTTTTGGTAATATCTTTCAATTACATGAGTGTGGAAAAATTTCAGACATCGAGTTTGCTGAGCTGCTTTGTGAAGAAATGGACATTACACTAAGCTTTGAAGACTTTGCTGAAGGCTGGCACGCTATTTTTATTTCGTTACGACCTGAAGTTATTGACATTATGGAACGCCTACGTGAACAAGGGCACCGAGTGGTCGTTTTATCGAATACTAATCGCCTACATCTCGACTACTGGCCAGCACACTACCCAGAAATTGCAGCTTCCTCCGATTTCTTATATTTATCCCAAGATTTAGGCATGCGTAAGCCTGATCCTGAAATTTACAAATATGTACTGCAATCCGAAGAGTTTGATGCTGCAGATGCTATTTTCTTTGATGATGTCGAAGAAAATATAAAAGCCGCAGAAGCCCTTGGTATTCGCAGTATTCATGTTGTGAATAAAGACACCATTCCTGAATATTTCCGCACTTACGATTTTAGTGCAGAAGTTGAATAATATCCTGATTTTATAGTGGGGCAACGGCTAACGTTGCTCCATCTTTTTGTAAAGAGTCATCATGATTGCATTAATCCAGAGAGTCACTCATGCGAGTGTAGTTGTTGATCAGAAAATAGTAGGACAAATAAATGCTGGGCTGCTGGTTTTGCTTGGTGTCGAAAAAGATGATGATGAACAGAAAGCCAAACGTTTGTGTGAAAAAGTATTAGGCTACCGTATTTTTAGTGATGAACAAGGGAAAATGAATCTCAATGTTCAACAAGCAGGTGGTAGCTTGCTGGTGGTTTCTCAATTTACTTTAGCAGCTGATACCAAAAAAGGTATGCGGCCTAGTTTTTCAGGGGGGGCAGAACCTGAAAGGGCAGATACTTTGTATCAATACTTTGTTGAACAAAGTCGCCAACAAGGGGTTGAAACACAAACGGGTGAATTTGCCGCTGACATGCAAGTGAATTTAACCAATGATGGCCCTGTCACTTTCTGGCTACAAGTGTGAGTCCATTTTTAAAGGGGGAAGCGATGTACCATTTACGTACACCGAAAGACGATATTGAATTTGCAACTTATTACCATTTTCGCTGGGAAATGTTGCGAAAACCGTTTAATCAACCCCTAGGTTCTGAAAAAGATGGCTATGACTTAACGGCACACCATCAAATGGTCGTCGATGATAAAAACCGTATTCTTGCCATTGGTCGTTTGTATATTAATGCTGACAACGAAGGCGCTATTCGTTTCTTAGCCGTTAACCCGGCAATGCAGGGAAAAGGGCTTGGTAAGTTGATTATCATGGCGCTGGAATCTGTTGCTCGGCAAGAAGGGGTAAAACGCATTGTATCAAGCGTTCGTGAAGAAGCAGTTCCATTTTTCAATAAAATGGGGTTTGAAAATCGAGGGCAAGTAGCAGGGCAGCTAAAAACGCCAGTGCGCCATTACTTGATGATCAAACCCATTGAGACATTAGACCAAATTCTGCATCGCCCAGACTGGTGTGGCGAGTTACAACAAGCCTGGTATAAGTATATTCCATTGAGTGAAAAAATGGGTGTCCGAATCGACCAATACACAGGAACTCGTTTTATTACCACCATGCCAGAAGCGGGCAACCAAAACCCTCATGAAACCATATTTGCAGGGAGCCAATTTTCATTAGCTACCCTAACAGGGTGGGGGCTGATTTGGCTATTAATGCAAGAACACCAGCTTGGTGGTGATATTGTGTTGGTCGATGCCAGTATTCGTTATGGTAAGCCAGTAAGCGGTAGGCCGACAGCAACTGCGGACTTAGCCAATATGAGCGGTGACCTTGACCGCTTAGCGCGAGGTAGCAAGGCGCGAGTAAAACTGAACGTTGAGGTTAGTAACCCTGATGGTAAAGTAGGCGCTGTATTCAGCGGTGTTTATATGGTGTTACCTGTAGAAACAGTCAAGTAAAGTTACCCATTGAATATTAAAAAAGAAAGGCAGGTTCGATTGACCTGCCTTTTGTATTTCTATGAATTGACAGTTTTTATTAATTGCTAAGTGCGGGGAGCGGTTCTGCCAAAGAAGGCTCAGTAGTCTGTAAATCGGTTTCGGACTCTACTGAAGAGGTGACAACCCCGTTCACAACAGTACGGAATAGACGTTTACCTTGCAATGGTATGGCCATCAATTCCCCATTCAAACTTTTTTCCACTGATGGGGCGAGCAAATCACCTTGTAATGTTGCATCAAAGTCACCGATGACTTGAGCGGGGAAGCCTGCCCAACCCCATTGATTTAAATCAACGAGGTCAATATTAGAACCTGATGCTCTCAGTAAAAAGGGAACTTTTTTCGGTTCTTGCTTTACCAGCAAGCCAATTTTACTGATGCCTTTATCGGTACTGACCGTTAAGCTCACCGCCGCTGAGGATTTACCACTTTGACGTACTTCAATAAATGGCCGGCGTACGAGAACTTGGTTGATTGTGCCGCTATCTGCAGTAAATGTCGCTTTACCGCTCCAAATTCCCCACTGTTTTTGTTTAATCAAATCGACATTTTCGATATTGCCGCTTAGAGCGGTCAATTCGAAAGGAAATTGTGCCTGGATATTCATCAAAAGTGATTGAGAAAGGGTGAACTTTTTGATGTTTAAACCAGATAACCACGTTGGGGTTGGTTCTGCGAAGAAGGACAACCAATTTTCAGGTAAGGTATATAAGATACCCGCGAGTTTACCTTCGTCAATGGTTAGTATTTGATCATTACGTTGCCAAGACCCACTGAGATTAAAGACACCTTTATTATAGTAACCCGATAACTTATTGATATTAAGGCTGTCGCCATTGATACTTAGCTCACCAATTAAGGTACTCAGTTGCTGGTCTTTTACGACGAATTGGTCGACATTAAAGCTAATATTGCCTTTGGGATTAGTCCAGCTTCCTCTTAAGAAGCTGAGTTGGTCAATTTCGGTATTTAAGCCAGAAAGTGCCCAATCCCTTCCTTGGATATCAACGTTGGTTAATTCTACCTGTTTGACCTGCAGCGATTTTTCACTCGTTATTGCATCAAATAGTGAATCGAAATCAACATTATTTTCCCAGCCGACTTTATTCATGGTGAGGGAGTCAACCATGATAGAGCCATCGCTAAGTACCTTCCCAGCACCCGCAATATAGCCATTATTTAAGTAGGCACTTGCTTGGCTTATTTCTGTTCCTTGCTGCTGCAATTTACCAGTAATGGCAACATTCTTGAAGGAAAGGCCATTGAATTTTAATTGGTTAGAGGTAAATCGAAAATCACCGTAACCAAAAGGGGATTTTTCGGCTGGTTTCCAAGGGGTAATTCCTCCCGTGAAGCCAGTGACTTGCACAGTATCGTTGTCTTTTTTAAGCGTAATTTGGCTATTTTCAAATTGCAAAATATTTGCAGAAATAGGGAACAGCACCGTATTTGGTAAGACGGTTGTCGATAATGTTCCTTGAGTGATAACTAAACGTTTGATAGCCGTACCGCTAAATAGGTTTCGCCAATTAATATCAATTACGACTTGTCGTGAATCTAAAGAGAGATCGCTGTTTTTAGACGTTAATTTAACATCTTGGAAAATGAATTCACCGGGGTTAGAAAACTCATGTCCCATAATTCCTACATCAATATCGTAGTCGGTAAATTTACTTAAAAATTGACTGGAGTAGGATGCACCCCAACGGGTTTGTAGCCCGATATAAGTAAAAATAAACAATAGCAGCAGTAACAAAAGTGCATAGGTAGTAAATTTGATTAACCATTTCACAGTTTACTGCTCCTTTGGTTTGTGGACGAATAGACACAAAAAGAAACCGTCTAATATAGCGACAATTTAAGGATAGCATACAGAAAAACCGCCAGAATGTTCAACACTGGCGGCTAGAATGAAAGATTATTTTTCGAGAGGGAAGACTAAATTCAGAACAATTGCAGTTAAACCACCCGCAGCAATCCCCGAAGAAAATAATGTTTTTAGCCAGTCAGGTGCGAATTGTAAAATCAAAGGTTGTTGTGAAACGCCCATACCCACTGCGAGAGAAAGGGCGATAATCATAATTGCACGGCGATTGAGTGGCTCGCGAGAGACTATCCTTACACCTGAAGCGGCGATGGTACCAAACATCACAATGGTTGCTCCGCCCAGCACAGGTTCGGGAATTTGCTGCACGAAGCCTGCAACGGCAGGGAACAACCCTAATAACACCAACATTAAAGCGACAATGTAGCCGACATAGCGGCTTGCCACCCCAGTTAATTGGATAACACCGTTGTTCTGCCCAAAGCAAGAGTTAGGGAAAGTATTAAATACCGCAGAAACCATTGAATTCAAACCATTGGCGAGTACGCCACCTTTAATTCGTTTCATGTATAAAGGGCCACGAACAGGTTGTTCTGATACGTCAGAAGTGGCGGTAATATCACCTATCGTTTCTAAGGAAGTCACCATAAAAATAAGAATTAATGGGATCAACAGGTTCCAGTCGAATGATAAGCCATAATAAAAAGGCTCAGGGACAGTAATAATTGGCTGATTGGCTTCCACGGGTTGCGCATTTGGCAACATATCCATCCACCAAGCGGCAAGGTAGCCAACCGCCATCGCGATGACGAGAGAAGCAACGCGCAAGTAAGGATTTTTCTGGCGATTCAAGAGGATAATAACGGCTAATACAATCCCCGCTAAAATCAAGTAATCAGGGGAACCAAAAGTATTGTCACTAATAGCACCATAGCCACCACCAATGGACGTTAATCCCACTTGAATTAAGGACAATCCAATAATCATCACGACCACGCCAGAGACCAATGGTGTGATAACGCGACGTGCTAAATGTAAGAAGCGTGAAAGAATGACTTCAGTGAGTGCGGCGACGAGTAAAGTACCAAACAAAGCTGCCATCATGGATGGGATATCAGCACCACCTTGCTTGAGTGCAACACCTCCCATAATTAAAGGTGCAACAAAGTTAAAACTGGTTCCTTGAATCGAAAGCAGGCCTGAGCCAATAGGGCCCCACGCGCGAATTTGAATTAAAGAGGCAATACCGGAGGCAAATAAAGACATACTGATGATGCGCTGAGTGTCGTGGGCTGGTAGCCCCAAAGCTTGGCAAATCAGCATTGCAGGGGTAATAACTGCGACAAACATCGCAAGAAGGTGTTGCCCGGCAGCAAACAAGGCTTGCGGCAGCGGTGGGCGGTCTTCTAATTTGTAGATGAGTTCGCTTTGCGTTTGTGTGGTCGCTTCAGTAGTTTGTTTTTCAGACGTCGCAGTATTCATTGCCTTCATTTCTCGCCAACAAAAAACGCATTGTAATGCGAGGAATTTAAAAAGCAATCGTTTGCGCGTAAAAAATATTGATCAATGTTAAATAAGGCTGTCACATTTTTATATCTTTTAACTTGTATTTATAACAGTTTTTTTTTCTAATCCTATAACCTGCTTTTGGCGTTTTAAGGAAGAAATTAACGTCTTACTAGTTTTTGATAATTTTAACAACAGACGAGGTACGTGAATGTATCATCTCGATGTCTACGGTACACTGGTAGCAGCTACCTTAGTATTATTGCTTGGGCGTAAACTGGTCAAATCAGTCCCTTTTCTTGAAAAATATACAATCCCTGAACCCGTTGCGGGTGGGTTGTTAGTTGCTTTTAGTCTTTTATTGCTTAAACAATTATTTGACTGGAGCCTTTCTTTTGACTTATCACTGCAAGAACCTATGATGCTGGCATTTTTTGCCACAATTGGTCTTAATGCCAACCTTGCAAGCTTGAAGGCTGGCGGTAAGGCATTGTTTATCTTCATTTTTGTAGTTGTCGGTTTATTACTTGTCCAAAATACAGTAGGGATTGCTCTTGCTGAATTATTGGGATTAGACCCTCTCATGGGGCTGTTAGCTGGCTCAATTACCTTATCCGGTGGTCATGGAACTGGTGCGGCATGGGGGAAAATTTTCACTGAAAATTATGGTTTCCAAAGTGCAACAGAAGTTGCAATGGCTTGTGCTACATTTGGGTTAGTTCTTGGTGGTTTAATCGGTGGACCTGTTGCACGTTTTCTAACGCGTAATATCCCAACGCCTGGAACGGCTGAAGATGATAAAGACGTTCCAACTGCATTTGAAAAGCCACAATCCGGCCGCATGATCACTTCAATGGTTTTAATTGAAACTATTGCATTGATCGCTATTTGCCTATTGGTGGGGAGCTTTATTGCAGGTCAGCTCGCTGACACGGTGTTCGCGTTACCTAAATTTGTGTGTGTATTATTTGTTGGGGTGATTTTAAGTAACAGCCTTTCTATCCTTGGCTTCTATCGCGTGTTTGACCGCGCAGTTTCTGTTATGGGGAACGTCAGCCTATCGTTATTCTTAGCGATGGCTTTGATGAGCTTGAAGTTATGGGAATTGGCGTCATTAGCAATTCCAATGATTGTCATTCTTGCAGTACAAGCCTGTGTGATGGCGGGATACGCTATTTTTGTCACTTTCCGTGTGATGGGCAAGAACTATGATGCTGCTATTTTAGCCGCTGGTCACTGTGGCTTTGGTCTTGGGGCTACACCAACAGCAATTGCGAATATGCAAGCAGTAACGGATAGGTTGGGTCCATCCCATCTTGCGTTCCTTGTGGTACCAATGGTTGGGGCTTTCTTTATTGATATTGTTAATGCGATAGTCATTAAATTGTATTTAATGTTGCCAATATTCCCAACGATTGCTGGGTAGTTTTTATTTAATAATAAATCAAGTAAAGCAGGTATTGCCGTGAAAATATTCACGGCAATTTTCATTTTAAGGAACGGATAAAAAGAAGATATAAGATTTAAGCGTGACTGTATTGTTCTCGCTCAGGTAACCAACGCTCAATAAGCTGTTGCGCATTCTCGGGGTAATTTTGTTGAATATGGCGTGCAAGGCGTTGCACTTCTGGCAACATATATTGGTCACGTAATAAATCAGCAACTTTAAATTCTGCATTTCCTGTTTGCCTAGTACCCAATAATTCCCCAGGCCCACGAATTTCGAGATCTTTTTGTGCGATAACAAAGCCGTCATTGCTGTCTCGCAACACTTGTAGTCTTTGTTTCGCGGTATGGGTTAGCGGGGTTTTGTACAGTAATACGCAGTGAGATGCGATAGCTCCTCGGCCGACTCGCCCTCTTAGTTGGTGCAACTGAGCTAAGCCAAGGCGCTCAGGGTTATCTATAATCATTAAACTTGCATTAGGGACATCAACGCCGACTTCAATGACCGTTGTAGCGACAAGCAGCTGAATTTCATTTCTTTTAAAGGCTGCCATAATACTTTGTTTTTCAGCAGGTTTCATCCGACCATGAACTAACCCTACTTTCAATTCAGGTAATGCCAGTGTGAGCTCTTCGCAGGTCACTTGAGCCGCTTGTGCTTCTAATAATTCCGAGTCTTCAATGAGCGTACAGACCCAATAGGCTTGGCGGCCTTCTTCAATACAGGCTTGACGAACGCGTTCAATAATATCGTTACGGCGAGTGTCTGGTATGGCGACAGTGGTGACAGGCGTTCGACCTGGAGGAAGTTCATCGATAACGGAGGTATCTAGGTCTGCATAAGCTGTCATCGCCAATGTACGTGGGATTGGCGTAGCGGTCATGATCAATTGATGAGGGTGATACCCTTGTTGTTCACCTTTTTCACGCAGAGCGAGCCTCTGATGAACGCCAAAGCGATGTTGCTCATCAATTATAACAAGCCCCAGAGCTTTAAAGCTCACTTGCTCTTGGAAAATAGCGTGTGTTCCCACTATCATCGCAACTTCTCCATTTGCGATAGCATCTTGCTGTGCCTGACGTGCCTTACCCTTTTGTTTACCTGCGAGCCAACCGACTTTAATGTCTAAAGGTTCTAACCATTGTTTGAACGTATTGGCATGTTGCTCTGCAAGAATTTCGGTAGGAGCCATCAAAGCCACTTGTTTGCCATTCTCGATGGCACAAACGGCTGCTAAGGCTGCAACGAGAGTTTTCCCTGATCCCACATCCCCTTGAATCAAGCGCATCATAGGGGCGTCTTTAGCGAGGTCTGCTTCAATTTCGCCAACAACACGGTTTTGTGCATTTGTTGGTGAAAACGGTAATTGCGCGAGTAACTGAGATTTTAACTGACCACTTGTCACTAAAGGTTCAGCATATAGGCGTTCGTTGCCTGCACGGATGGCTAGCATGCTGAGATGGTGAGCGAGTAGCTCTTCGAGGATTAACCGTTTTTGAGCTGGGTGGTGTCCTTTTTCAAGTTCACTCAAAGCAACATTCGGGGGAGGGTTGTGTAATAAGCGAATGGCATCTGGTAAGCTTATCATGCCCCGGCTAAGTTCTTCCGGTAATAACTCCTTTATGTTCCCACTATCGAGTAATCCCAGCGCTTGCTCCATGACTTTACGTAAAGTCACTTGGCGAACACCTTCAGTGGTTGGATAAACGGGTGTTAAGTTCTCTTGCAAGCTGATATTGCTAGTATCTTGCGAAACTTTATATTCAGGGTGAATGATTTCTGGCCCTGTATTTCCTCTGCGAACCTCCCCATAGGCAGTGACCTGTTTTCCTTCCGCTAAGTTATTTTTCATTGCCGCTGAAAAATTAAAAAAACGTAAAGTGAGGTTGCCTGTGCCATCGGAAATTAAGCAGGTCATCATTCTTTTGCGGCCAAATACGACTTTAGTTTGCAGTATTTCACCAGTAATCGTTGCAGTCGTGCCGGGTAGGAGATCTTTTATTTGATATAGACGGGTGTGGTCTTCATAGCGCAAAGGAAAATGGAGAAGAAGGTCTTGAACGGTGTTCAAACCGATTTTACGCATTTTTTCTGACTGGCTTGCTCCAATTCCGTGCAATGAAGTCAGTGAAATGGTATCAAGTAGCCCATTATTCATATTATTTCCTTTTATTTAACCAAACTGCTGTCTTTTCATTTTTTCGGTTAATTGCATTTGCGCCCACCACGTGTCATCAGCTTCAATTTGCCCTTGGTTATTGATAAATGGGCGAGGAAGTCCCTTACGTTTAGCAACTTCAGCCAGTACAGGATAACCGCCTTCAAATAACCAGGTTTGTTGCTCATCAGGTGAGAGTAGACAATGTTCACGCTCGTACATACCCGCTTGCTGCCGTTGCCTTTGGGCTTCATATAAAATCAACGCAGAAGCGACGGAAACATTCAAAGATTGCACCATGCCAGCCATTGGAATGATAATGTGTTTATCAGCCAATGCGAGGGCTTGTTGTGAAATCCCGGTTTTCTCTTGTCCCATCATAATACAAGTTGGCAAAGTATAATCAATTTCACGAAAATCAACGGCATGTTCCGACAAGTTAGTTGCCAAAACCTGCATGTTTTGTGATTTTATTTGGGAAATTGCTTCTTCGGTGGATGTGTGTGAAATAATTTTAACCCAGCTATTACTCCCTGCAGCAGAAGAAACGGACAGTTTGACTTGTTGGTCAGGCCAAATAGCATGAATTTGATGGATCCCTACGGCATCGGCACTGCGTACAATGGCAGAAACATTATGCGGTTTATGAATTTCTTCGAGGCAGAGAGTTAGGTCGGGCTGCCGCATCGCCATCATTTGGCAAATGCGGCGATAGCGGCGTTCATTCATAGTTATTAATTAGGTATGGTCGTTAATTACGGTTTCGGCTAACACGTAGAACGTCAGGCATAATACGGATTTTCCGCATTACGTTTGCCAATTGAACACGGTTTTTAGTCGTAAGGCGAATAAAGGCACAATATACACGGCCATCTTTTTCTTCTGTATTCATACTCTGAATACTTGAATTGGCATCATTAATAGCGGCAGTTAAATTCGCTAAAGCACCTTGATGGTTAATCATATCGACTTTAATTTCAGCAATGAAATCAGTATCTGTGTCGTTATCCCACTCTACGGCCATAAATTTATCGGGTTCTTTTTGGTAACCACGGATGTTACGGCAAGACTCATGATGGATAACCAGACCTTTTCCAGGGCTAATATGCGCAACAATTGGGTCACCGGGAATTGGACGGCAACATTTTGCGAAAGTAATAAGAACGCCATCAGCTCCTTTAATGGATAGTTTATTGCGGCTTTCGACAACGGCCTGTTCTTCCGGTGTATTTTGTGGGTTGTTTTGTAAATTACGTGCAACAACCACACTCATGGCATTACCCAACCCAATTTCAGCAAGCAAATCATCGATAGAATGCAACTTCATACGGGCTAATTCTGCATCAATATTGGCTTGAGGGATATCAGTGAGTTTATTTCCTGCCCCTAGGGCATGGTTGAGTAAACGACGACCTAAATTAATAGAGTCTTCACGTTTTAAGTTTTTCAATAACTGGCGAATTTTAGCTCGTGCTTTTGAGCTGACAACAAAATTGAGCCATGCCGCATTTGGACGTGCGCCAGGTGCGGTAATAATTTCGACAGTTTGGCCGCTAGTCAGGGATTGCGAAAGCGGGTAAGGCTGGCGATCAACTCGTGCGCCCACGCAAGCATGACCAATATCTGTGTGCACCGCGTAGGCAAAGTCAACAGGTGTGGCACCAGTAGGTAACTCCACAATGCGGCCTTCAGGGGTGAAAACGTAGATTTCATCTGGAAATAGATCCGATTTAACGCTTTCAATAAATTCAAATGAGCTACCTGCACTTTGTTGTAACTCAAGTAGGCTTTGCATCCAACGTTGAGCTCTAACTTGTGCAGTAGTACCTTGTTCTCCCTGCTCTTTATAGGCCCAATGCGCAGCAACGCCCATCTCAGCCATTTGGTCCATGTCTTCTGTGCGAATTTGCACTTCGACAGGCACACCATGTGGCCCAATGAGAGAGGTATGTAGCGATTGATAGCCGTTGGCTTTAGGGATGGCAATATAGTCTTTGATACGCCCCGGGCGCGGTTTGTATAAGCTATGCATTTGACCCAAAACGCGGTAGCAAGTATCCACATCTTTCACAATTACCCTAAAAGCATAGATATCCATAATGGAATGGAAGCGTTGCTCTTTTTGGTGCATTTTGCGATAGATGGAATAAAGGTGTTTTTCTCTGCCACTTACGCGACAAGGAACACCTGCCTCGGTTAGCCTACCGTCAATTTCCGAAAGAATTTTTTGGATCATCTCTTTTCGGTTACCGCGAGCAGCCTTGACGACTTCCTTAATAACACGATAACGGTTGGGATATAACGCTTCAAAACCAAGCTCTTCAAGCTCTGTTTTAATGTGGTGTATACCTAGCCTGTGGGCTAACGGGCTATATATTTCAAGGGTTTCACGTGCAATGCGTCGACGCTTATCGGGCCTAAGTGACCCTAACGTGCGCATGTTGTGAGTGCGGTCTGCCAGTTTTATCAAAATGACACGGATATCTTTTACCATTGCCATGATCATTTTGCGGAAGTTTTCTGCTTGAGCTTCTTTTTTGTCGCGAAAGTTGAGCTTGTCTAGTTTGGATACACCTTCAACGAGACCGGCGACGGTGGTACCAAACAATTCTTCTATATCTTGAAATGTCGCTGGAGTATCTTCAATCACATCATGAAGTAGCGCTGCCATAAGTGTTTCATGGTCCAAACGCATCTCAGCAAGAATACAAGCAACAGCAACTGGGTGAGTAATATAGGGCTCACCACTCGAACGGGTCTGTCCTTCATGGGCATCCCGTGCAACAACATAGGCTTTTCTTAGTAATTCAACTTGTTCTTTAGGAAGATACTTTTGAATGACTAAATTAAGGCTTTCAAACAGATACAAGGCAGACCCACCTTAGTGATTAGCGACGACCTTCAGCGATTGCAGAAACTGCTTGCATTTCAGCCGCTTCTTGCTCTTGCTGTTCTTGGCGTTCACGCACATCTAAAATGTGACCGTTGATTAAACCTTCTTCTACTTCACGTAATGCGATAACAGTATATTTATCATTTTCTTCAGGAACTAAAGGGTCTTTTCCACCCGTTTGTAACTGACGAGCTCTACGTGCCGCAACCAATACGAGGTCAAAACGGTTACCAATTTTCTCTACTGCGTCTTGAACAGTTACGCGTGCCATAAGTGTGCTACTCCAAAGAAATAAAAAAATGACCTGATATGATACTGAAACTATGCTCAGTCTGCTAGTAATTTGCTGATTAAAGCATCATGTCGCTGAACTTGACGCTCTAACTTTAAACGCTCAGTACGGATGATAGATTGTAAATCGCTCAGCGCGGTATTGAAATCATCATTAACAATAAGGTAATCATACTCGTTGAAATGTTCAATTTCACCTACTGCTTGTGACATACGTTTTTCAATAACGTCATCGCTGTCTTGTCCGCGCCCTCTTAGGCGACGATAAAGTTCATCTTTTGATGGTGGGAGAATAAAAATGCTGCGTGCTTCAGGCATTGTAGCCCTAATTTGCTGCGCTCCCTGCCAATCGATATCAAGAAAAACATCAACACCGCTGTTTAATACATCTTCAATGATGGGTTTTGACGTCCCATAATAATTCCCAAAAACGCATGCATGTTCTAGGAATTCACCTTTGTCGACCATTTGTAAAAAATCAGTTTCAGATACAAAAAAATAGTGCTCGCCGTGAACTTCTCCTGGTCGTGCAGCTCGAGTTGTATGAGAAACGGAAACCTGAGTGTCATACAGTGGTTGTGTTTTTAATAAAGCCTGAATCAGACTTGATTTCCCTGCACCACTAGGGGCAGAAACAATATATAACGTGCCTTGTATCATGATGATTTCTTGAATAGTCGAGGATTAAACATAAAAGATGGCGATAAACCCGACATAGTATACACGGACTTGCATCAACATGCAGCGATATCAATAAATCATGAATTTTAATTAAATGAATTTGATTAGTAACTAAATTGTGAACAGACTCGAGAAATTAACTTATTACTCATGAAAGCAACATTCGTTTTGCGAAGCTTTTTACAAATAATTCATTTTACGGAGGCAGAGTAAGGGAAGTTGTTTCATGCTTAGCGAATGAGGGCAAAATACTTTAAAGGAATGGCATCCCAATGGATTAGTAATAACTGGGATTAGTAATAACTGGGAATAGTTATAACAAGGAATAGTTATGATTTATATTTTGTATGGTTATTGGTTAGCGTCAGCTTATAGGTTAGGTGGGTTAATCGTTGGGGTAATGGTATGTATTAATATTGCCCAAGCATCGCTGCAAGGTGCTATTAATGAACAGTGTGCAGAACAAAATAGTAAAATAATAAGGCAGGAGAGTTATCGGCTAGGTAAACAATTACAGCAGTGGAACCAAACTTACCGTTTGGCTGGTAGCAGTTCCATTAGTGACGAAGCTTATGATCAGCTCTTTAATTTGTGGCGTTCTTTACAGCGATGCCAGCAACTCCCTGAAGTGTTACCAGACGTACAACTACCTGAAAAATCAAAGTTAGCTACACACCCTATTCCTCATACAGGGTTGAAGAAACTCAATGAATTAGAGGTTTATAACTGGATAAAAACACGTAAAAATATTTGGTTGCAACCTAAAGTTGATGGTGTAGCGGTAACGTTGGTTTATAAGAATGGGAAGCTTGTTTCTATGATTAGCCGAGGAAATAGCATTGAAGGAATAGAGTGGCGAGCAAAAGCAGACTTTATTCCTGCGATACCTAAACAAATTAAATATTCAGGGATGTTAGTCCTTCAAGGTGAACTATTTTGGCGTATGAATGGGCATATTCAAGCTAAAAGTGGGGGAGTAAACGCTCGTAATAAAATTGCGGGGTGGTTAATGCGAAAAAATACCCCAACCGTTCCCGAAGAAAATATTGGTATTTTTATTTGGGCATGGCCTGCGGGAGATGCTAATCCAAAAACACAGTTAACACTACTTTCTGAGATAGGTTTTCCGTTAGCTGAGCAATATAGCCATAAAGTTGAAAATAAAACCCAAGCTAAGCAACTGAGGGAATACTATTATCAAGGTCAACTACCATTTGCTACTGATGGTGTAGTACTTAAAAATTTTCCAGCGCCAGCGGCATCAGCTTGGCAATCAAAACAAAATAGTTGGGCAATTGCCTGGAAATATCCATTACGTAGTGTGTTATCAGAGGTCACTAAACTCAAATTTAATATAGGTAGAACAGGAAGGGTTAGTGTCGTTACCGAGATAACCCCCATCAATATTGACTCAAAAACTATTTCAAAGGTAAATGCTGGCTCGTTATCATCATGGGAAAAACGAGATTTAATTGTTGGAGATAAAATACTTGTCTCTCTTTCAGGGCTTGGAAGTCCAAAGATTGAAGAAGTTGTTTGGCGGCGAGAGAAGCGCGAATATCCAAATGTATCAACATTCAAGCAATTTCATGCACTCAGTTGCCTGGCTTATACGGAGTCTTGCTCACAGCAATTTGTCGCAAGGTTAACATGGCTAGGTAAACAACTCAGTATTCGAGGCATAAATGAAGCTACATGGCGCCAGTGGGCTGAGAGGCATAATCTTACTCAACTAACAACTTGGTTGTCAGAACAATGGCAAAACGATTTACCTAAAGGTAAAAAGCACCAAATGTTAGTAAAGCAACTGAAAATGGCAAAGGCTCAACCTATTTCGCTGTGGTTAAAAGGCCTAGCGATTCCACTACCTAAATTACAAATAGAAAGGGTGAATGATATAGGTATGCTGTATGACTCTTCATGGGTTAACAGTATAAATTTGACTGAGCTGCAAAAGAAAAAATTAGCTAAATGGTTAGCGGAACCGGAAATTCAATCTATTTTGCGAATTTTGTCAGATATGCAAGCTACTCAGCCATCAATAGCAAACGATTAATGGCTGAAACAGTGAGGCTAATCTTGATTTTCGTAATTAAAGATAGGTAAACCAAGACGATAACGAATGGCTATTAGCCTTGCACTTAAGCCAACAACGAGTGTGATAATTACCACAATATCTTTAGGTAGAGGGGTTTGTAATAGTCCGATATAGATCCAAGCGGCGGCGAAAGAGACACCAGCATAGACCTCTTTTTGGAAAACTAAAGGGATTGTGTTGCACAGCATGTCTCTTAGCACGCCACCAAAAACACCTGTAATCACTGCTGCGATGGCAGCGATGATCGGGCTATAGTTCATATCGAGGGCTATTTGGGCACCGAGTATAGAAAATACAATGAGCCCGATAGCATCTAATATGAGGAATAATCGGCGTAAATGTTTCATCATAGGCGCTATCCAAATTGTCACAATAGCGGCGCCTGCAACAGTCAGGATATACTCAGGGTGTTCCACCCAACCTAAGGGGTAATGGCCAAGTAAGATATCACGGACGGAACCACCACCGATTGCCGTCGCAGATGCAATAATGATGACGCCAAAGACATCCATTTTTCGCCTGCCAGCTGCAAGTGCTCCAGTCATGGCTTCTGCGGTGATACCAATAATATAAAGTACACTTAATAACATGGTAGTTTTGTTCAAGACTAAGGTTATTGCTAAAGGGTAATATTACTTGTGAAACTTCTCGACTGAGATTTTCTAGTATTGACTAAACTAGATTAGTTAAAATAATCCGATAGCGATATTAAATGATGTCAAAGGATAACAGATTGAATAATAAATTGCCCTATAAAGAAACACGTTTAACATACGATGAGCGAAGCCATCAACTAACGAACATTAATGTTTGGACTCCAGATAGCGAATGGTTAGCTTATGATATACGACCAAACGGTAGTTCTTTTACTGGTTTATCTATAGAAAAAATTCATGTAAAAACATTACAGACCGTTGAAATTTATCACGCAAGCCATGGGGCTCACGTTGGGGTGGTAACGGTAAGTCCTCAACCACCAATTCAATATGCTTTTATCCATGGTCCTGAGCATCCAGATGAACAGTGGCAATATGACTTTCACCATCGAAGAGGGGTGTATGTCAAAGAAGAGCAATTAAACGTAGCTCACCCAATTGATGCAATGTGTATTACCCCTCCTTATTTAGTGGGTGCATTACGTGGAGGCACTCATGTCCATGTTTATAGTCCAGACGGAAAGTGGCTGAGTTTTACCTATAACGACCACGTAATGCATGAATTAGATGTGCAATTAGACCAACGAAATGTTGCAATTGCAGTGCCTATTGGGCCCGTTAATGTGAGCCCTAAAAAACATTTTCGAGAATATAATGGCGATTACTTTTGTTGTGTTGTGACGCGAACAACGCAACAACCTAAACCAAGCAGCGATGAAATAAGCCGTGCATATGAAGAGGGTTGGGTTGGCCAAAAAGGCTATCAAAAAGAGAATGGAAAGTGGCAGGAAAGAGCGCTGGTGTTTATTGGCGATACTCATTCTACAGATGGAGAAATTATTCCTGAGATCTACATTGTCGATCTGCCTTCACAGCCGGAGGATTACATGGTTGCGGGGGAATTACCTATCCAAGGAACAGAATCCAGTATGCCTTCTCCACCAAAAGGTATACAGCAAAGGCGCTTAACCTATACGTACAATAGAAAATTTCCTGGTTTATCAAAAACCCCTAGGCATTGGCTTAGAACTTCGCCAGATGGTAAATCGATCGCTTGTTTAATGAATGATGATAGCGGTAATGCTCAGTTATGGTTAGTTGATACGCTAACTGGAATACAAAGGCAAATAACGCATGGTTCTTCACCCATTCAGTCTGCTTTTAGCTGGGATAGTAAAGGTCAGAACATTTGCTTTATTCGTGACAATAGTGTCATGTATTGTCATGTCGAGACCGGAGCCATACAAAAATTAACGCAACGGACTGAGCTTGCCCCTGTTGTTGATGCAGTTGTATTTTCACCTAATGATGAGTTGATCGCATTTATGCGTGATATTGATGGATTTAGGCAAATTTATACAGTAGAAACCGGTTTAAATCGGTAAATGCAATAATTAGATTATTACAATTACGGGTACAAAAATTCTGGTTAACTTTTCTATTCGTAATTGTTTTGATTTGGCTCTAATTGGTATTTAGAACACTTAATTGCTAATTATTCATATGTTGAGTACAAAGAAACTTATAAATAAAATATTTAGTTAAAAATGGTTCTTATCAAAATAAGATAATAATTAAAGAAGTATTATATAAATGATTACTCAGATCTTAGATTAAAAATAATGTATTAGTAAATACATTTATTACACAGTAAAATTTTAATTACAAACGTTTGATTTAACCTAAATTATTTTTTAGTTTTATCTTTCTTTTCAAGTTCTTCTAGGCGTTTTTTTGGTGAACCAGCTTTATCATCATTACCCGATTTCGCGTAATCTAAAGGAATTAAAAGAGTATCCATAACAACAGAGAAAGGTAAATCAATAGCAAGCAAAGGCTTAACAACCCAGCCAGTTTCATCATCTTTAATCATTTTAATACTATTTTTCGAACCAGGGTAATAACCTTCTGATGGGCCTGCATGAGTCATAATACTCGAGCAACCACTCAAAATAAGCGGTGCGATAAGGAAACATAATCGTATTGAAATTAAACTCGGCATAGACGTTGTTAACCTGTATTTAGCTTGTTATTCCTAATATTGACTTATAATAACGAAAAACAAGAAATTCACAATAATAGTATCATATTATTATTTTATTTAACCGTATGTATTTTTTTAGTTAATAGTTTACTTGTATCTATTAACTAAAAATGTTTGTCTTCAGTATCTATTAGATGAATAATAAATAACGTTAAGAAATAAAGACATACTATTTTATATTTGTTATCAGTTTGAAAATTCTAAAAAAATAGATCATTTATTCATTCTGAACTGTGCTCTATGGCACATATTACCCTTATGCTATTTGGCATAATCGATTCAGTAGTATGTTTTATCACCTATTTAGGTGTGTTTAACGGGTAACTTGTCGTCAAAAGGATGCGGTCTATGAGTGAATTAGCTCTTACTGTAAGTTTGTTGGCGTTAGCTGCTGCTTTAGGGCTATGGATTGGTAATTGGAAGATCCGTAGTGTTGGGCTGGGAATTGGTGGTGTCCTATTTGGGGGGATCATCGTTGGGC
The DNA here is from genome assembly GCF_053098325.1 of Providencia sp. PROV_01. NCBI lineage: Bacteria > Pseudomonadati > Pseudomonadota > Gammaproteobacteria > Enterobacterales > Morganellaceae > Providencia > Providencia sp. PROV_01. The sequence goes on from NZ_JBRFKD010000002.1 coordinate 660,112, forward strand.
ATTTTGCTCAAAGTTACGGCTTACAACTGAATAAAGACATGCTGCATTTTATTCAAGAATTTGGCTTGATACTGTTTGTATACACGATTGGTATTCAGGTTGGACCTGGATTTTTCTCCTCTCTACGTGTTTCTGGTCTCAAACTAAATGGTTTCGCGTTGATGGTTGTTGTCTTAGGTGCGGTGGTAACAGCAATCATATATAAAGTCGCAAATATTCCATTGCCGATTATCTTAGGTATTTTTTCAGGGGCAGTAACGAATACGCCATCTTTAGGTGCTGGTCAGCAAATTTTAACTGACTTAGGCTCTGACCCTAATCTAATTGGCCAAATGGGAATGGGCTACGCCATGGCTTACCCTATGGGAATTTGTGGCATCTTACTGGTGATGTGGTTAGTACGCATCATCTTTAGAATTTCAGTAGAAAAAGAAGCTTCTGCATTTAATAATTCCTCTTTTCAACAGCGCGACTCTCTGCAGACTATGAATATTGCCATTCGTAACGCCAATCTTGATGGCTTAATTATGCAAGACATCCCACTACTTGGTAGCGAAGCGATTGTTTGTTCAAGATTAAAACGCGGAGATATGCTCGTTGTTCCTCAACCCACAACAGAAATACATTTAGGTGACTTATTGCACGTTGTTGGTTTAAAAGATGATTTAAATAAAGTTCGCTTAATATTAGGCGAAGAAGTTGATGCATCTCTGTCTACATCAAGCTCTATTTTACATTCCGTTCGTGTGGTTGTGACGAATGATGCTGTACTAAGTAAAAGGCTTAAGGACTTAAATTTAAAACAAAAATATGACGTTGTTGTGACACGATTAAACCGTACGGGTATTGATTTAGTTGCTAATAACAATTCAGTTTTACAATTTGGCGATATTTTAAATATTGTTGGTCGGCCTGAATCAATTGAAGCAGTCACCGCTTTATTAGGTAATGCAAAACAAAAACTACAGCAAGTTCAAATGTTACCTGTGTTCCTTGGAATCGGGCTAGGGGTTGTGCTGGGCTCAATACCCGTTTTTGTTCCTGGTTTCCCAGCAGCGTTGAAACTTGGACTAGCAGGAGGCCCACTAGTTGTTGCATTAATTCTTGGTCGTATAGGGACTATTGGGCGCTTATATTGGTTTATGCCTCCGAGTGCTAACCTTGCGTTAAGGGAGCTAGGGATTGTCATGTTCCTTGCAGTGGTAGGGCTCAATTCTGGTGGTGGCTTCATTGATACTTTAATTAAAGGTGATGGGTTGACTTGGATTGGCTATGGGTTATTGATTACGTTTGTACCGTTGTTTATTACAGGTGTAGTAGCTCGAATTTTTGGCAAAATGAACTATTTAAGCCTTTGTGGAGTGCTAGCGGGTTCCATGACAGACCCTCCTGCATTAGCATTCGCAAATAATATACATTCGACCAGCGGTGCTCCGGCATTATCTTATGCAACGGTTTATCCATTAGCGATGTTTTTAAGAATTATTTCACCTCAATTGCTGGCTATTTTATTTTGGGCTGTTTAGTACCCATATGATGATCAACCAAAATTTTATTGAAATTTTAAAAATTATAATTTTTTCAATGTGATAAGTGAGTTTCGATAATTGGAGTATAAGCGAGTAATGAAAGGTATCACGATATATAGGGGCAAAAAGTGCTTTTGTTCAAGCAATGACCAAATAGAAAAGATGTTCTAATAGTTTTGAATGATATTCGTATTGAAAAGTTAATTTGATTTCAATTACGGAGTTCTCGCTAATTTTTAGCCCTTTCTACATGAAAGGGCTTTTTTTTTACCTAACTATTGTAATAACAGGGTTAAAACCCTTGTTATTTCATAATCTAACAGGTTACTTCTTGATAAGCTTTTTCAAGCTCTTCAGCTAATATTTTGATCCCCTGTTCGATTTTTTCTGGCTCAGGGACATAGTTCATACGCATACATTGATGCGCATGTGGCCAATCCTGTTCAATACCAGGGAAGAAGTAATGTCCGGGAACCATCAATACACCACGTTTTTTTAAGCGTTGGTATAATTCTAAGCAATTAATTGGTAGGTCTTTAAACCATAACCAGAGGAAAATGGCACCTTCTGGCTTATGAATTAAACACTTATCTTCTGGGATATAGCGGCGAATAATTTCGATGGCTTCTTCTACACGCTGCTTATAAAAAGGACCAATTACATTCTTAGATAACGAGATAAGGTCATCTTTTTTAAGCATTTCTAAGGCAAGTGCAGGGCCTATGCCACCAGGGGCGAGGCTGATGATACCATTCATGTTACTAACAGCTTCAATGATTTCTTCGTTAGCGATGATAATGCCGCATCGAGTTCCAGGTAAACCAAGTTTAGATAAACTCATACAAAGAATGACATTTTCGTTCCAAAATGGCGTAGCTTCGCTGAAGATAATGCCAGGGAAAGGAACACCATAAGCATTATCTATTAATAGTGGGATATTATGTTGTTTAGCTAGTTGGTCTAAATGCTCAACTTCTTCATCAGTAATGACATTACCAGTCGGATTTGTTGGGCGAGACACACAAATCACACCAATATCATCAGTAACCTCTAATGTGTTGAAGTCTACTCGGTATTTAAATTGACCATTAGGTAAAAATTCAATTTGTGGCTTATTAGCAACGAATAAGCCATCATCAAGACCTGAGTCTGCATAACCGACATATTCAGGGGCAAGAGGAAATAGCACTTTACGGGTGATACCATCTTCAAAGCGACCGGCTAGCAAGTTAAATAGATAGAAAAAAGCACTCTGACTGCCGTTAGATAGGGCAATATTTTTCGCGCTAATATTCCAACCTAGTTTTGCTTTTAGCGTTGCTGCAAGCGCTTTCAACATGGCATCTTTACCTTGAGGACCATCATAATTACATAAAGTGTCCGTCAATTGGCCATTAGCGCATATCTCAGCTAATAGATCTTGAAAATACTTATCCATTTCAGGGATATGAGCAGGATTTCCTCCCCCTAACATAATGGAGCCAGGTGTTCTTATGCCTTCATTCAAGTCTTTCATTAATAATGAAATACCTGAATTTTGAGCAAATTTATTACCAAATTTAGAAAATATCATCGCATTTATTCACATATGTTTATTAGATTGTTAATGGAATTTAAAACATACTCCGCTGCATCTCAGAGTTCAACCACTCATTTCTATCTTTTTTTAAGTTAAAATATCAAATTAAATCTATTTAATGGTCTAAAATATCGTAATGTTAATGCTTTGGTAGTTTATTTTTCTTTTTACTCGATGAGTTATACCGATAAAAACTAATTTATTTAAATTGGCAACAATTCACTAAATGGTCATTTATCATGCCAGTTGCCTGCATAAAGGCATAACAAGTGATCGAACCGACAAATTTAAACCCACGTTTTTTGAGCGCCTTGGAAAGAAGCTTAGAAATTTCAGTTTCCGCAGGGACTTGCGATGGTTTTTCCCAACCATTGACAATGGGTTGACCATTTACAAATTGCCAAATAAAACTGGAAAAATCTTCACCATTTTCTTTCATGGTTAAATAGGCTTTTGCATTCGCAATAATCCCATTAATTTTTAATCGGTTACGGATGATGCGAGTATCTTGCATAAGTCGCTCAATATCGTCTTCATCCATTAATGCAATTTTTTCGGGATCGAAATGATGAAATAAATCACGATATCCTTGGCGTTTTTTTAAAATAGTGTACCAAGAGAGCCCGGCTTGTTGGCCTTCAAGACAGATCATTTCAAATAATGCTAAGTTGTCATAAGTGGGTTTACCCCATTCATGGTCGTGATAAGCGATATATTCAGGATCTTGATTGACCCACTGGCAGCGTGTCAGGGGAGTATCCATTTTTCATCCTTTTTACAGTTTCGATAACCTTGTTTCAAAAAACAAACCATTTATACTGTATAAATAACCAGCTTTAAAGGGGTGAAAGTATTTTTTTTTATTTTTAGAATAAATACAGGCATATTCAATGCTGTATATCTTGCGGTCAAAGGGTATACTGGCGTACTTTCATTAAATTTTACGTATCGCGTGCGGATCTAACATGCAAAAGTTTGATACCAAAACCTTCCAAGGTCTTATCCTGACATTACAGGACTACTGGGCGCGTCAAGGCTGTACCATTGTTCAACCATTGGACATGGAAGTCGGCGCAGGAACCTCTCACCCAATGACGTGTTTGCGTGCATTAGGCCCTGAGCCTATTGCTGCGGCTTATGTTCAACCATCTCGCCGACCAACTGATGGTCGCTATGGTGAGAACCCAAACCGTCTACAACATTATTATCAGTTTCAGGTGATCATCAAACCATCACCAGACAACATCCAAGAATTATATCTGGGTTCTTTAAAAGAATTAGGTGTTGACCCAACAGTTCACGACATTCGTTTTGTTGAAGATAACTGGGAAAACCCAACATTGGGCGCTTGGGGATTAGGCTGGGAAGTGTGGCTTAACGGGATGGAAGTGACTCAATTTACTTACTTCCAGCAGGTCGGTGGTCTTGAATGTAAACCCGTAACAGGTGAAATTACATACGGCCTAGAACGCTTAGCGATGTATATTCAAGGCGTGGACAGCGTGTATGACCTTGTCTGGTGTGATGGCCCATTGGGTAAAACCACTTATGGTGATATTTATCATCAAAACGAAGTAGAGCAGTCAACCTATAACTTCGAATACGCAAATGTTGATTTTCTTTTCAAATGTTTTGAAGAGTATGAAAAAGAAGCTCAACACTTGCTGGCTTTGGAAACACCACTTCCACTACCTGCATACGAACGTATCTTGAAAGCGGCTCACACTTTCAACCTACTAGATGCACGTAAAGCCATTTCTGTTACTGAACGCCAACGCTATATTTTACGTATTCGTACCCTAACTAAAGGGGTTGCCGAAGCGTATTATGCTTCTCGTGAAGCGCTTGGATTCCCTATGTGTCATAAGAACTAAGAGGCTGTCATGACTCAACAGACTTTCCTTGTGGAAATCGGCACCGAAGAGTTACCGCCGAAGGCTCTTCGTTCATTAGCTGAATCATTTGCTGCAAATTTTACGGCTGAACTTGATGGCGCTGATATTGCCCATGGTGCAGTAACGTGGTTTGCTGCCCCTCGTCGTTTAGCACTTAAAGTAGCTGATTTAGCGGCTTCACAGCCAGACCGTGAAGTTGAAAAACGCGGTCCTGCTATCTCTCAGGCATTTGGTCCGGATGGCCAACCAACTAAAGCTGCTGAAGGCTGGGCTCGTGGTTGTGGTATTACCGTTGACCAAGCTGAGCGTTTAACCACAGATAAAGGTGAATGGTTACTATACCGTGCCCAAATGAAAGGGCAGGCTGTCAGCGAATTATTGGTTGATATGACTAGCCGTGCGCTAGCAAAATTACCAATCCCTAAATTAATGCGCTGGGCAGATAAAGACACTCAATTCGTGCGCCCTGTTCATACGGTCACATTACTGTTAGGTAGTGATGTTATCGAGGGTGAAATTTTAGGTATTAAGAGCGGGCGCACAATTCGTGGTCACCGTTTTATGGGTGAAGCTGAATTTACTATTGATAACGCTGAACAATATCCAGCCATTTTACGTGAACGCGGTAAAGTCATGGCTGATTACGCAGAACGTAAAGCGGTTATTAAAGCGGATGCGGAAAAAGCGGCTCAGGCTCTTGGTGGCCAAGCTGACTTAACGGATAGCTTACTTGAAGAAGTGACTTCATTGGTTGAATGGCCGGTCGTTTTAACGGCTAAATTTGAAGAGAAATTCTTAGATGTTCCTTCCGAAGCGCTAGTTTACACCATGAAAGGGGACCAAAAATATTTCCCAGTTTATGATAAGGCTGGCAAGTTAATGCCTAACTTTATCTTTGTGGCAAATATTGAGTCTTCTGATCCTCAACAAATCATTTCAGGTAACGAAAAAGTTGTACGTCCGCGTTTAGCTGATGCCGAATTTTTCTTTAAAACTGACCGTAAACAACGTTTGGAAGATAACTTACCACGTTTAGAAACTGTATTGTTCCAAAAACAATTAGGTACGCTGCGTGATAAAACAGATCGTTTAGAAGCCCTAGCGGGCTGGATTGCGAGTAAAATTGGTGCAGATGTCAATCATGCAACACGAGCTGGCTTATTAGCCAAATGTGACTTAATGACTAACATGGTGTTTGAGTTTACAGACACTCAAGGTGTTATGGGAATGCACTACGCACGCCATGACGGTGAGTCAGAAGACGTTGCATTAGCTTTAAAAGAGCAGTATCAGCCACGTTTTTCAGGAGATGCACTTCCATCGACAGATGTGTCAGCTGCATTAGCATTGGCTGAAAAAATGGATACGCTTGCTGGTATTTTTGGTATCGGCCAACATCCTAAAGGTGATAAAGATCCATTCGCTCTGCGCCGTGCTGCACTAGGCGTCCTACGCATTATCGTTGAAAAAGGCTACCAGCTTGATCTCGTTGAAATGACAGAAGAAGCGGCTCGTTTATATGGCGATAAATTAACCAATGAAAATGTAGTTAATGACGTTGTAGAGTTTATGCTTGGTCGTTTCCGTTCTTGGTATCAAGAATTAGGCTATAGCATTGATACCATTCAAGCGGTATTAGCTCGTCGTCCAACACAACCTGCTGACTTTGATGCACGAGTGAAAGCAGTTACTCACTTCCGTTCATTAGAAGAAGCACAGGCACTTGCAGCGGCAAATAAACGTGTTTCCAATATTCTGAGTAAATCAGAAGAAAAACTGGCTGACAACGTTTTAGCATCTGTTTTAAAAACGCCTGAAGAAGTCAAGTTAGCGACTCATGTTGTGGTGCTACAAGATAAGCTTGCGCCAATGTTTGCAGAAAGAAATTATCAAGAGGCTTTAGTTGAATTAGCTTCTTTACGCGATATCGTGGATGAATTCTTTGCAAATGTTATGGTAATGGATGAAGACCAAGCGGTGCGTATTAACCGTTTGACGCTATTAAGCCAGTTACGTGAGTTGTTCTTGAAAGTAGCAGATATTTCTTTGCTGCAATAGGTTTTAAATTAGGTTTTTAGCTTATTGTTAACGCTATTTTTATAAATGCTAACCTGTTTGATAAATAAGCACTAAAATACTCTAGTGCTTATTTTTTACTTTAAATAAGGTGATTAGCTTATAAACCTTACCATTTTGGTGGTTTTATCAGCAAACGAACCGAATTGGCGAAAAATGGGTTGACGATCTCCGTTCTTGGCAGTATTATTCACACCGTTTTCGGCGAGTAGCGCAGCTTGGTAGCGCAACTGGTTTGGGACCAGTGGGTCGGAGGTTCGAATCCTCTCTCGCCGACCAAATTCTAAGACCCACCTCATTGAGGTGGGTTTTTTCGTTTTTATCTTCCTTTTTCTATCTATAATTTCAGACTAACTTGCCTTGCTCTCCATAGCCTATTTCTGTTGATATATAACCAGTTCATGGTTGAACTGATGAGTTATTTATTGTTCGCAGATAGCTCATTATTTATGAATATCATTATTCATTTTTATGTTGTTTCCAGTAAAAAAGCTTTTTCATTACAAGGACTCGTTAATGAAAGCCAACAACGTTTTATCAATATACCTTTATTTCTTTTTTTGGGCGTTCATGCCCAATAAAGCTTATAGCCATGCTATAACGCCTGTTACTGCCATTACTCAAACATTACCTACATGTATCATAATTAACCAAGTTTATTTAATCGATGCTCAGCAGCTAACTGAAATTTCATCTAGGCATATTGATGGATGGCGAAAAAAGCTAGAAGGTAAGTGTATTAGCGAGCAAGGTTTGCTCGACTATGCAGACTATATTAGGGCTGAGCTTATTAAAGCTGGCTACCTGACCTCTTATTTATATTATCCAGAGCAAACTTTTCTGTTTGGTATCCTGCAAGCAAAAATAATAGTAGGAACCGTTTCTTCGGTGGTTTATCAAAATGAACCGAGAGAAGACAACTTACTGCCACATGTATTTCCTTTTAAGCCAGGGGAAGCGCTTAACCTTTGGCATCTTGAGCAAGGCTTATACAATTTACAAAACACTTCTTTGCTTCCCTTTCAAATTAAATTAATTCCAGATGAAACCAATGAAAACGGCACGCAAATATTGGTGATTGGTCAACACCGACGTGAATTTCAAGGGATTCTATCTTTTGAGTCACGCTCAATTGCTCGGCAGGTAGGTAATACAGTCAGCCATACTTTTATAGCCGCTAATCCTTTGCTACGCAGTGATTTTTTATATTCGGAAGTCAGTCGTCAGCTAAGCGGTTCGGAAGACACTGAAATAACATCAGCAGCATTGTTCTATTCCCTTCCATATCATTATTGGCTTTTTTCTGTATCTGGTGGGTATCAGGAAAATAAATCCGTTCTTACCGGCTATGATATGGCTTTACCACTACAACAGTACCACTGGTTCCTCTTACTAAATGCAGAATACTTATTAAAGCGAACTGAACATTCGGTTACCTCAATAAGCATAGGGTCTCAAACCCAAAAAAGTGACACTTTTTTGTCTGATTTATACTTACAAACACAACAGCGCTATGCTAATTACATTATTGGTGAATTTTCTCATCAAATTAATTTTTCACAAGGCAATACCTTACTAAAATTAAAATATAAGCAAGGAACTGACTGGTTTGGTGCTAATGCACAGCAAATAACGGGATTGCGTAAGCCTCAAATTTTGAAAATATCACTTTCAACGTATAGAGAAGTGCTTCCTTTTCAATATCAAGGCCAATTTGAGGTGCAGCTGAGCCGTGACAAGTTAGATGTGTTACTAGACCAAGAATCATTAGTTGGAGCTGGTGGTATTAGCGGTTTTACTGGCGGACCGCAATATACTGATATGGGGGATAATAGCTTAAGGTTGGAAAATGAACTGTTATGGAATACTCCTTGGCAGCAAGTGGCTCTATATACTTCATTGGGTATAGGAGCAACGGCAAATGATAAAGCAACATTTTGGAAGGAAAACGTTTTACTAGGTGGAAGGATAGGAGCAAAAGGCCAATTAGGGCGTTTGTCATATCACTTATTTGCGGAAATGCCTTTTTGGCAAGGAAACCAACCTGTTATGCATGATGTCAGTTCGGGCCTTCATGTTGCATATTATTATTAATAAAATCAGTAGATTGTATTGTTTGTCGCGTCATCTAAGTGGTGTTTTTTATACAAATTAGCTAATTGTAGTTTTTATCGTATGTATTAGAGCATTTTCTGTACGCCAATAAATCGACTGAAATAATACGGCGAGTATTATTTTATTCTTTAAGTTATCAAATGGTTAAAATTATGTTTAGCATAGGCAGTTGAATGTTTTTTATTTGCATAAAAAACAAACTAAATAATTACATACTAAAATAATTTCCACATCGATTCTCTTTAGTGTTTTATTTCGTATCGCACCAATAAAAGCACTATATTCGTTCAGTAATTCAGCACTTAATCACAAATATAAAAATAAATAACCTCGATATAAAACCCTATTCATTACTAATTATATGGTTATAACGCCTGCGTCTCGTTCTTTATTATGAAATTTTAAGCTAAATTGCAGTGTTAATTGTTTCTAATATGTTACATGAATTGAAGGTGGGTCGTAAATGTGGCTATTGACGAAGCGAGTGACAGTTGATTAATTGCACAATGAATAACAAAAAATACAGATACTACATCTGTCGCTTTTATGACGGATTTAGACATCAAGCAAAACAACATGAACACCATAGGAGCATACAGATGCGCTCTATTAAAAAGACAGGCCTACTGACAGTAGGGCTTACATTGGCAGCATTAGCGGTATCCGCATCAGTACAGGCAAAAACATTAGTTTATTGTTCAGAGGGCTCCCCTGAGGGCTTTAACCCACAGTTGTTCACATCAGGAACGACTTATGATGCAAGCTCTATCCCACTGTATAACCGTTTAGTTGAGTTCAAATTAGGAACAACTGAAATTGAACCCGGTTTGGCTGAAAGCTGGGAAGTGAGCGATGATGGTAAAGAGTACACTTTCCATCTGCGTAAAGGTGTCAAATGGCACTCGAATAAAGAATTTAAACCAAGCCGTGATTTGAACGCAGACGATGTAATCTATACATTTATGCGTCAAAAAGATGCTAACCACCCATATCATAAAGTTTCAGGCGGTAGCTATGAATACTTTATGGGAATGGATATGGATAAAATCATCGATAAAGTAGAGAAAGTTGATGATAATACGGTAAAAATTACCTTAACTCGCCCTGAATCTCCATTCTTAGCTGATATGGCAATGGACTTCGCATCAATTCTTTCTGCTGAATATGCAGACCAGATGCTGAAAGCGGGCACGCCAGAAAAAGTAGACTTAAACCCAATTGGAACGGGCCCATTTGTTCTGCAACAGTATCAAAAAGACTCTCGTATTCTTTATAAAGCCAATGATCAATACTGGGGCACGAAACCTAAACTTGACCGCTTAGTCTTCTCTATCACACCAGATGCTTCCGTTCGTTATGCAAAATTGCAAAAAAATGAATGCCAAGTTATGCCATATCCAAACCCGGCTGATTTAGAGCGCATGAAGCAAGATAAAGACATTACGTTAATGGAGCAACCAGGGCTGAACGTTGGTTATCTCTCTTATAACGTTGAGAAAAAACCACTGGATAATCAAAAGGTTCGCCAAGCACTGTCTATGGCGGTGAACAAAGATGCAATTATCGAAGCGGTTTATCAAGGTGCAGGCCAAAAAGCGAAAAACCTTATCCCACCAACAATGTGGGGCTATAACGATGCGGTGAACGATTACGAATATAATCCTGAAAAAGCAAAAGCATTATTAGCAGAAGCGGGCTTCCCGAATGGCTTTGAAATTGACCTATGGGCTATGCCTGTTCAACGACCATATAACCCAAATGCCCGTCGCATGGCGGAAATGATCCAAGCGGACTGGGCAAAAGTTGGCGTTAAATCAAAGGTTGTCAGCTATGAGTGGGGTGAATACCTCAAGCGAGCGAAAGATGGCGAGCCACAAACGGTAATGATGGGTTGGACGGGTGACAATGGGGACCCTGATAACTTCTTTGCAACCTTGTTTAGCTGTGCAGCAAAAGAACAAGGTTCTAACTACTCAAAATGGTGTAATCAAAGTTTCGAAAACTTGATCCAACCAGCACGTCAAACAGCAGATCACGACAAACGAGTCGAGCTGTACAAACAAGCGCAAGTTGTGATGAATGAGCAGGCTCCAGCCCTCATTATTGCGCACTCCACAGTGTTTGAACCAGTACGTAAAGAAGTCAAAGGCTATGTGGTTGACCCACTAGGCAAACACCACTTCGAAAACGTCGATATTGAGAAGTAATCGTATCTAATCTGTCTATGCCCTTCGTTGCTGGTTTAGAGCGGAGGGCGTTTTCTTCTCTAGAAGAAGCAGAAAAGTTGAGTTGTTTGTGAGCACCCGGAAAAGCGATTTTCTGAGTAGCCAAACGGACTAAGAGCCGTCAACGGCATTATTAAAGAGATTCAGGATATGTTGCAATTTATCCTCCGACGATTGGGGCTTGTGATCCCCACGTTTATCGGTATTACATTATTGACTTTTGCTTTTGTCCACATGATCCCGGGTGACCCGGTGATGATCATGGCTGGTGAAAGGGGGTTATCCCCTGAAAGGCATGCTTATTTAATGGCTGAACTAGGGCTTGATCAGCCACTTTGGAAACAATATCTCCATTATATCAATGGGATATTTCATGGTGATTTGGGGATTTCCCTAAAAAGTCGCATCGGGGTATGGGAAGAGTTTTTACCTCGTTTTTTAGCAACAGTCGAATTGGCAACTTGCGCTATGATTTTTGCGATTTCTGTTGGGATCCCAGTTGGGGTGTTAGCCGCAGTAAAACGTGGGTCAATTTTTGACCATACCGCAATTGGCCTTTCTTTAACGGGTTACTCAATGCCTATCTTCTGGTGGGGGATCATGCTCATCATGTTAGTGTCGGTACAGTTAGACCTCACCCCGGTTGCAGGGCGAGTCAGTGATACCGTTTTTCTTGATGATTCTCAGCCTCTAACCGGTTTTATGTTAATTGATACCCTAATTTGGGGTGAAGATGGCGATTTTATTGATGCTGTAGAGCACTTAATATTGCCTTCCATTGTTTTGGGAACGATCCCATTAGCCGTCATTGTACGTATGACTCGCTCATCAATGCTAGAAGTGCTGGGAGAAGATTATATTCGTACTGCTCGTGCCAAAGGTCTTGGCCGCGCGCGCGTAATTTTAATTCATGCATTACGCAATGCATTATTGCCTGTGGTCACGGTAATTGGCTTGCAGGTGGGGGTGATGTTAGCAGGGGCTATTTTGACAGAAACTATTTTCTCATGGCCCGGGTTAGGACGCTGGTTAATCGAAGGGCTACAGCGTCGAGACTACCCTGTTGTCCAGGGGGGAGTTCTGCTGGTTGCGACATTGATTATCTTCGTAAACTTAGTGGTCGACGTGCTGTATGGCATTGTAAACCCACGTATTCGTCATAAAAAATAAGGAGCGCTAAATGTCTCAATCTACTGAGCCAACCGTTGTCAGCGCCCCGCAGCCGATGACCCCATTACAAGAATTTTGGCACTATTTTAAACGTAACAAAGGGGCAGTTGTCGGGATGTTCTACATTATCCTGATGGTACTGATTGCGATTTTTGCGAGGGTATTAGCCCCACATGCCCCAGACGAACAATTCCGTGATTTCTTACTTGCTCCACCCGTTTGGGAAGATGGGGGAAGTTGGCAGTTTATTTTAGGGACTGATGATGTTGGGCGCGACCTACTCTCTCGTTTAATGTATGGCGCCCGCCTGTCACTGCTAGTTGGCTGTTTAGTGGTTGTTCTATCATTAATCATGGGGGTCACTATTGGTGTGATCGCTGGCTATTTTGGTGGTGTCGTTGACGCATTAATTATGCGTGTTGTCGATATCATGCTGGCATTACCAAGTTTATTATTAGCCTTGGTGCTGGTCGCCATTTTTGGTCCTTCTATTGTTAATGCCTCGATTGCTTTGACGTTTGTTGCATTACCTCACTATATTCGATTAACACGAGCAGCGGTTTTAGTGGAAGTAAACCGTGACTATGTGACGGCTTCTCGTGTTGCGGGGGCCGGGGCAGTACGCCAAATGTTTGTGAACATCTTGCCTAACTGCTTGGCTCCATTGATTGTGCAGGCCTCTTTAGGTTTTTCGAATGCCATTTTAGATATGGCTGCTTTGGGTTTCCTTGGAATGGGCGCACAGCCACCGACTCCTGAGTGGGGAACGATGCTGTCTGATGTGCTGCAATTTGCACAAAGCGCATGGTGGGTTGTGACTTTCCCTGGACTGGCAATTTTATTGACGGTGCTTGCGTTTAACCTGATGGGTGATGGGTTACGTGATGCATTTGATCCAAAACTCAAGCAGTGATGAGGTAACCAAATGGCATTGTTAAATGTAGAACAACTTTCGGTACATTTCGGAGACGAAAAAGCACCGTTTCGCGCCGTTGACCGCATCAGTTATAGCGTTGATAAAGGCCAAGTCGTTGGTATCGTTGGTGAATCGGGTTCAGGTAAATCCGTTAGCTCACTCGCGATTATGGGGTTAATTGATTACCCCGGGAAAGTAATGGCTGATTCTTTAAAATTTGATGGGCGTGATTTACTGTCGATCCCTGAAAAAGAACGCAGGCAGATTGTTGGTGCCGATGTAGCAATGATTTTCCAAGACCCGATGACCAGTTTAAACCCATGTTTTACTGTGGGTTATCAAATCATGGAAGCGTTGAAAGTTCACCAAGGAGGAAGCAAAAGTACACGTAAACAGCGGGCTATTGACCTCTTAGATATGGTAGGGATCCCTGATCCACAATCACGTTTAGATGTGTATCCCCACCAGTTGTCCGGTGGAATGAGCCAGCGTGTAATGATAGCAATGGCAATTGCATGTCGTCCTAAGTTATTGATTGCGGATGAACCGACAACAGCGTTAGATGTCACTATTCAAGCGCAAATTATTGAATTGCTGTTGGAATTACAGCAACAAGAAAATATGGCGTTGGTACTTATCACTCATGACCTCGCTTTAGTGGCAGAAGCTGCACATCATATTATTGTGATGTATGCGGGGCAGGTGGTTGAGTCAGCCAAAGCGAACGATATTTTTAAGCATCCTCGTCATCCTTATACACAAGCGCTACTACGTGCTTTGCCTGAATTTGCGACGAATAAATCACGTTTAGCCTCACTCCCGGGTGTAGTGCCCGGAAAATATGATAGGCCTGTGGGTTGTTTATTGAATCCACGTTGTCCGTATGCAACGGAGAAATGCCGTCAAGAAGAGCCAATGTTACAAACCGTTGGTGATCGCCAAGTCAAATGCCATATGCCGCTGGATGATATGGGGAG
>NZ_JBRFKD010000002.1:674693-761159 GCF_053098325.1 Providencia sp. PROV_01
CCAACATTATGAGTGACAAACAACATGCTCCATTGCTCAAAGCGGTGGATTTGAAAAAATATTACTCTGTCAAAAGAGGGGTTTTTGCTGCGGAAAAAACCTTGAAAGCATTGGATGGCGTTTCTTTTGAGCTAGAAAGAGGCAAAACATTGGCAGTAGTTGGAGAATCGGGTTGTGGTAAATCGACATTAGGTCGTTTATTAACCATGATTGAGCAACCCTCTGAGGGCGAGTTGTATTACCAAGAGCAAAACTTGTTAGTAAAAGATAAGTCTGCAGAGAAACTGCGTCGTCAAAAAATCCAAATTGTGTTTCAAAACCCTTATGGCTCTTTGAACCCTCGTAAAAAGGTGGGGCAAATTTTGGAAGAGCCGTTATTGATTAATACTTCATTGTCGAAAGAGCAGCGCAAAGAAAAAGTATTATCTATGATGGCAAAAGTGGGTTTAAAAACAGAACACTATAGCCGGTATCCTCACATGTTTTCTGGCGGGCAGCGTCAACGTATCGCGATAGCACGGGGTTTAATGCTTGACCCTGACATCGTGGTTGCTGATGAACCGGTTTCCGCGCTGGATGTTTCTGTTCGTGCTCAAGTATTAAATCTGATGATGGATTTACAGCAAGATCTAGGTTTGTCTTATGTCTTTATTTCACATGATTTATCGGTGGTAGAGCATATTGCTGATGAAGTTATGGTGATGTATTTAGGGCGCTGTGTGGAGAAAGGGACAAAAGAGCAGATTTTTAATAACCCTCTTCACCCTTATACCCAAGCGTTATTATCAGCAACACCAAGGCTGAATCCAGATGCTCGGCGTGAACGTATTAAGTTAACGGGAGAGTTACCAAGCCCTTTAAACCCACCACCGGGATGTGCATTTGCAGCGCGGTGCCGTAGAGCATTTGGCCAATGTACGCAATTCCAGCCAACATTGAAGGAATATGACCAACAGTTGGTTGCGTGTTTTGCAGTTGATGAAGATGAAAAACAGACGATAACGGTGAGCTGATATGTGAAACGGTAGAAAGGTTAACTTTCTGCCGTTTTTTATTTCATCGTGCCTTTAAATGGCGTTAACATGCTGTTTGTCCTAAATACCCAATCTTTCTTTTTAAACTACTCTTTTGCAGATAAAATCAAGTATACTGGCTGATGTTTCCATTTTCTTTAAAAAGCTGCTTGATTAGAAAGGTTGTGGCCAAATGAATACCCGAGTCCAACGCTCACTAACATTAAAAAGTATGGTCGTATTCTTTATGATTACGTTGCTATCACTTGCGCTTTTTTTAGCTATTCAATTCAGTTACTTAGTTGAGCAACGTAAGCAAGATTATTTAGACCAACTCAGTAACGCTGTAGTACAAATTCAAAAACCATTAACAGATTCATTGTTAAGCTCTGACCTCAACGAAGTTAAACGGCTACTGATAAGTTTAAAGACATCAGGCATTATGGGAAATGCGATTATTACTGTTGATGGTACAACGGTAATGAATCTAAGCTTTGCAACGCCTAAGCCGATACCTAATTGGGTGACTCATTTTGTGGGTATCCCTGTCGAAATGACCGTGCCACTGTATGCATACGGGAATGTTGTGTTGCAGGCTAAGCCTCAAGGGTATTTGACATTACAAGTTGACCCGAACCGTGTTTATCGGTTTGCGCTCAACACCCTTGCTTTGATGACGACAACTTATTTGTTGTTGGTGCTCATTATTGCTATTGGAATGACGTGGTGTGTCAGTCGTATGATAATAAGGCCACTGCGTAAAATCGCAATTGAGTTACAGACAAATTCTGAAGTTAATCAAATTGCTGTGTCTGAATATCATCGTGACGATGAGCTAGGTTTGCTAGCAAAAGGGTATAATCGTCAAAGAAAACAGCAAAAATCAGACTAAGCCATGAACATGGACTCAGCTTTATGGTCTAATATCGTTATAGTGGTGACAATGAAAAATGGAATAAAGCCAAACTATATCGTTTAACCCGATAAGTTCGCGTTTTTCGTTAATTTATCTGTCGTTATTTGCGGTTAAATATAAAGATATAAAACACATAGGGGTTTACATGCAGGGCTTGAAAGTTCGGTATATCATTGGTGTTGTATTATTCTCAGTCGCGCATTTAGCCGGCGCTGAGCCTTTACAACCTGATCCAGCATGGCAGCAAGGGAAGCTAGAAAATGGCTTTAGCTGGCAATTATTACAAACACCACAACGTCCAAATGACCGTATCCAGCTCAGGTTAGCAATTAAAACAGGCTCATTAACAGAAAAAGCGAGCGAGAAAGGATACAGTTACCTTATACCTAAAATGGCGTTGTTTCATCAAACTGAAGCATTTCCAACAACAACATTGCAAGAATTCTGGCGCCAGGCCGCAGACCCTGATATGCCAATTCCACCCGCGGTTGTTTCCTATGACTACACTATTTATAGCTTAAGCTTACCAAATAATCGCCCTGACTTAATTAAGCAAGCCCTAAGCTGGCTAGCGACTTCTGTTGCAGGTGCTGAGTATACAGAAACGACATTGCATAACGGCTTGACGGCACAAAATGTCCCAGTTGCAACACTACCTTTAAATGCCAACGATCCTGTTTGGCGAGCGCGTTTAAAGGGTTCAACGATGATGGGGTATGACCCTGGCCAAAAACCGAATGGTACTGTCGCTCTTGATAGTGTGAACTCGTTTTATCAAAAATGGTACACACCGGATGTGATGACATTGTATGTTGCGGGCCATGTAGATTCTCGAATGTTATCTGATTCAATCTCACAAACGTTCTCTTCATTGGAAGGTAAGCGCTCTGAGCCTGTTTCTGTTGCGGTATTATCAGCAGTAAAACCGCAATCTATTGATATTTTGCAGGAACAACCTGCGCAGGATACGCTTTCATTAATTTGGGACATTGATTGGCTACCCATTAAAGATTCAAACGTTTTACTGCGTTATTGGTCGAGTGACTTAGCGCGTGAGGCAGTTTATCGCTCTTTGCAAAAAGCGTTCAATCAGAAATTTAATCAAGGGGAAGTTGTTCCAGGGCTAGATTGCCGCGTGCAATATCAAAAAGCCAGTTGCACATTAACGGTGACGGCAGCGCCTGAAAAAATGGAAGCGGTGACAGATATCGTCGCGAGTGAACTTGCATCGATTAACCAAAATGGTATTGCTGCTGAGTTATTTGACGACATGCTCAAAGAAAAACAGGTGCAGTTATCGCAATTATTTGCTGCTTACGCGCGTACAAGTACCGATGTTTTGATTAGCCAACGTCTGATTTCCCAACAAAATGGGGTCGTTGACATCGCCCCTGAACAGTACCAGCGGTTAAGGCAAACTTTCTTGGCTTCACAAAGCCTTGAACAGGTAAATATGGAAGCCCGTCGGTTGTTATCTCAAGAAGCTGCTTTTGTATTAGCGCAGCCAAAAGATAAGCAAATGATGGATGCAGAACGAATTCGTCAGAAATTTACCAAGGTGTTATGGCCGCAAATTGCCGCGCCAGCATCAATAGAAGTGGCTCCTGTTAAGCCTGTTGCAGAAAAGCCAGCCGCACAATAAGTGGGCAAAATAGAAATATGAAAGATAGCTATTGAATGATTCAGTGGCTATCTTTTAATTTAATGTTGTTGGCTTAATAGCGATTCAATCACACAAATTAGCGCTTCTCGTGATTCTTTGTCATCAACAAACCCTGCTGCACTGGTTTTTGCTTCAGGTGCGTAATAGGCGACAGACCCCCAAAAACCCAAATGGGAATACAAGGTGATGCCATTGACAACATTCACCATAATGCCCAATCGATAGTGTTCTGCACCTTCGTGAGACCCCATACTTAGCATCGTCTCTAGTGTATTCGGTGATGAAAAAATATTCCCCTCAAACAGTGCTTCTAAAAATATCGCCATTTGTTTCGATGACATAACTAAGCCACCGCCACCATAGGCATCCATGGAGGCGTGAATATGAGTTCCATCCCATTTCCCTAAATATTGACGTGCTCTTGGGGCTGAGTCTTGGGATGGTTGTTCTAATGATTCCCAATAGGCACTTTCAAGACCAATAGTGTCGAAATGCAAAAGCTCTCTAACAGCTAGGCCAAGGGATTTACCTGTAATCCGTTCAATAATATCACCGAGCAAAATATATCCAGTATCTGAATAGATAAAGGATTCAGCAGGCGAAAATGTTGGAAACTGTTTACGCATGTACATTTCGATTTGTTCGGTTCGGCTCCAAACATAATTAGGTTGTTTAAGAACGGCTTTGAGGTAGTCACCATCTGCATGGTCTAGTAGACCACTACTGTGTTCTAGTAAATGGCGGATAGTGATAGCTTGAGTGTTATATTGGCTACTGAGTAGTGCATTATACTGCGGGTCAATATATTTAGGTATTGCATCATCAATACTGAGTTTTCCCATTTCAGTAAGGCGTAAAATGGCAGCGGCGGTAAATGTCTTTGTATTACTGGCAATTCGCAGCGGTGTATCAACAGTAAGAGGCATACCTTCAATATCCGCCCCTCTAGCACAGAAGGTATTCACGCTATTTTTGGTTTGATTATGGTAGTAAAGGACGACACCACAAGTTAAATTTTCGAGCTGTTGAATAGGGAGGGGCATAATAATCTCATTATTAAATGATTAAGATGAAGATGCATGCCATCTTAATCATATTTATACAATTCAATGTACGCTTTAAATGCGCTTAAAGAAACAAGTTGGCGACCATATGATGGCAAGTGTTTTTTCTTTTTATATAAATTTGGTGTTATGTTTATCTTCAATATAAGAACATAAAATGTACCCGGATATTGAAGTAAAGGAAAGAACATGAACAACTCGAATATATTTCTACAACGGTTAGGTTTGCGTTATCCCATCATACAAGCGCCGATGGCGGGTGTTTCTACTCCAACACTAGCCGCTGCGGTCTCAGAGGCTGGTGGGCTTGGCTCGCTAGGCTTAGGCGCAAATTCAGTGGAACAAGCTCGCCAATTGATTACTCAAACGCAAGCACTGACAAGTAAAGCATTCAATGTCAATTTATTCTGCCATTTACCGGCTAAACGTTATCCCGCTAATGAGCAGGGATGGATCCAGTATTTAGCACCTTATTTCGCCCAATTTAATGAGACTCCCCCTACTTATCTCAGTGAAATTTATCAAACTTTTTTAGATAACTCAGAAATGTTATCGATGTTACTCGAAACAAAACCTGCAGTAGTGAGTTTTCATTTTAATATTCCATCCACCGAGGTGATACAGCAATTCAAGCAACACGGTATCTATACCATGGCGACGGCTACTAATTTGCACGAAGCACAACAAATTGAATTGGTTGGAATTGACGCCGTTGTTGCACAAGGTATTGAAGCGGGAGGGCATCGAGGCATGTTTGATTTGCAAGCTTTAGATGAAGAACTCACCACTTATGAATTAGTGACGTTAATCTCTCAACATATTGATTTACCAGTGATTGCAGCTGGTGGCATGATGGATGGACAAGCTATCAATATGGCTTTAGAGTGCGGTGCTGCCGCCGCGCAATTAGGAACGGCATTTTTGCTTTGTCCTGAATCTGCTGCGAATGCAGGATACCGAGCTAAGATCAAGCAGCAAACTGGGGATCACACTCAACTCACTTCTGCAATTTCAGGGCGTCCAGCGAGAGGGATTATTAATCAATTTATTCAAGTAGGCAACGGCTACGAGACAAGTAAATTACCTGATTACCCATTAGTTTATGATATTGGTAAGCAACTTAATGCGGCGGCAATGAAGTCAGGTAGCGATGAGTTTGCGGCATATTGGGCGGGGCAGAGTGTGGCGAAAGCTCGCGAGATGCCAGCGTCTTTATTGGTTAAAACGTTAGCAGAAGAAATGAAACGCTAGTTTTAAGCGTGGTAGGGCGGGTTACATCACCGCCCTCAATAAGCTGCTATTCAACCATTTCGTTATCCAATGAACCTTTTGGCTCATCAGTGGCTATCCAAGCTGCACAAAATAAAGTTAAACGCGCAAAGAAGTAGAAGAAGGCCATTAGCCCAAGGACTGAACCAAATGCGGCTCCAGAAGGCGATGAAGCAAGGTTAGGCAAAATCCAAGTCATAATGGATTTTATGATTTCAAACCCAATGGCCGCCAGCAATGTTCCTTTAAATAGTGATCTGCGGCGATGTTGCATGCGCGGTAGGATCCAAAAAATCCATAAAAATAATAGGAAGTTGGCTGTAATGGATATGGTTAAACCAATCAGTGTCCAAGCAGGTTTTAGCCATTCTATACCGTCTAGCCCAAGCGTACTGACAATCGTCGCCTGTGCAGAGCCAGCAACAGAAGTCAGGGTAATTGTCACAATTAAGGCAATAAGTAGACCAATTAAAGCAAAGAAGTCGCGAATGTAGCGGAAAATAATATTTTCATGTTCATCTTCATTACGTTCCCATACAGAACGTGATTGCGCCAAAATAGCCAAGCGTAAGTTATTAACCCAATTAACTCCGGAGTATACGGCTAAAGCTAACCCGGTTAATCCAACTGTCGTACGTTGACGTATTGCCGTATCGATTGTTCTTTCTAATGTATTTGCGAGCGTAGGGTCAGTAATATTTGCAGAAATTCCACGAACTAATTTTTCAAGTAATTCAGGATTGCTGGCTAATACAAAACCGGCAGCGGCGAATGAAAACATTAAAACAGGAATTAAAGAGAGAAAGGAAAAATAGGTAATTGCAGCCCCAAACTGGTTTCCCATTCGGTCGTTAAAACGTTGTGCAGTACGAATGATATGAGCAATAAAAGGAATCGCACAAATAAAGTTCACAACTCGCATTGAGAAGGTCAATGCTTTTTTACTGCCATCAATACTTTTATTCAGTGTCGCTTTCAGTTTATTGGTATCTTTTTGTTCTTCTTCCTGCGTATTCGACATTTAATCCCCTTTTCCCGCAACTAAAATTGTCTGACTTTTCGACCTATTTAATGCCTATAAATGAATGATATGCACAATACTATAGCTTAAATTGGCCAATAAATTCATCCCAATGACTGTGTTATGAGATAAATAGTCATTGGGATGTTTGTTTAAAGTTAAAGTAACTAATTAATTAATCAGAGGAAAAGGGGCGATAGGCTAAAGCGCATCTTTATAAATTTTCAGCTCAGCTTGGGCCTCTTTTAATTCAGCTTGTGCTTCTGCTAATTTTCTCTCGCGCTTTTCAATTTTGCTACGGTCATTGCCCTCTAGTTTTTCTTCTTGTAATTCAGCTTCACGTTCTTGCACTTTTTCTGTTTTCTCTGCTACCTCTTTTTGGCTATCACGGTATAAAGATTCCGGCGTACAATAACGATTCACATTATCTAATGCTTCTTCTAAGCCTCTTACTCGATGCTGATTTCCATGTTGCTTAGCGTAATTGATTTGTTCTTCGATGCGTTGTTTTTTTATTTCGCAGCCGTTTTGTGTTTTTGCTGCCATTGCCGATGAGCTAGCAAAAAATAAAACACAAGCGCTGGTGGTGATAAGTAACTTATTCATAATTTACCTCTGTTTATTTTTAAATTTGTGTTTAGGATAGCGTTTTCTTTCATTCTGGTCATGTGAATTTTAGCATGACTATGGTTATGACATTTGTTGCTAAATTTAGCTATAATGAGGCGGAAGAATAAATCCGGTCTATTTTTTGTTCAAAAAGGCTATCTTTAAAGAACCTATTTAATAATAGTCATCTTAGTGGCTAATATTGAATTTCCTCAGGAAATAAACGTTACATGTTAAGTTATCGTCACAGCTTTCACGCAGGCAACCATGCCGATGTGCTAAAACACACGGTACAGAGCTTGATCATTGAATCTCTGAAAGAGAAAGAAAAACCATTTCTGTATATAGATACGCACTCAGGTGCGGGCCGTTATCAATTAACGGGGGAACATGCGGAAAAAACAGGTGAATATCTTGAAGGGATTGCGCGTATTTGGGAGCAACCGGATTTACCTGAGGAATTATTGCCGTATATGAATATTGTGCGCCAGCTGAATGATAATGGGCGTTTACGCTATTATCCAGGTTCACCATTATTGGCAAAATATTTATTACGTGAACACGATAAGCTGGTATTAACTGAATTACATTCGAGCGATTATCCATTATTACGTACGGAATTTTCACGGGATAACCGCGCGCAGGTTTTCAGAGAAGATGGTTATCAACAACTGAAATCTAAATTACCCCCACAGAGTCGACGTGGCTTTGCGCTAATGGACCCACCTTATGAGATGAAGACGGATTATGAAGCGGTCGTGAAAGGGGTGGTGGAAGGCTATAAACGCTTTGCAACAGGAACATATGCAATTTGGTATCCTGTTGTATTGCGTCAACAAATTAAGCGTATGGTCAATCAATTAGAAGCAACAGGCATTCGAAAAATACTACAAATTGAATTGGCGGTACGTCCTGATAGCGATCAACGTGGAATGACGGCATCCGGTATGATTGTTATCAACCCACCTTGGAAACTTGAGCAGCAAATGAAGAATGTGCTGCCGTGGTTACACAAAACACTCGTCCCTGAAGGGACTGGACATACGTTAGTTGAGTGGATTGTTCCAGAGTAAACTGTATTTTTGATAGGTAATACCGATTAAATTAACAGGTGTTATCTACCGTAAAGCGCTATTTATGCCATGACAATCAATAGCATGATGCGAGAAAATGCATTCATAAATCATTCAATCAATGGGAATAACCAAATTATGAGCAAACATTACGACTATATCGCAATTGGTGGCGGAAGCGGTGGTATTGCGTCGATGAACCGTGCAGCAATGTATGGGCAAAAATGTGCCTTAATTGAGGCGAAAGCATTAGGTGGGACTTGTGTTAACGTGGGCTGCGTACCGAAAAAGGTGATGTGGCATGCAGCACAAATCTCAGAAGCTATTCGCAATTATGGTCCTGATTATGGTTTTGATGCGACAATTAATCGTTTTGATTGGAAAACACTTATTGATAGTCGTACTGCTTATATTGACCGCATTCACCAGTCTTATGACCGTGTCTTAGGTAATAATAAAGTTGATGTCATCAATGGTTTTGCGCGTTTTATTGATGCACACACTGTTGAAGTAAATGGTGAAACCTACACCGCAGACCATATTTTGATTGCGACGGGTGGCCGCCCAGTGATCCCTGCTATCCCAGGTGCAGAATATGGTATGACTTCTGACGGTTTCTTTGAACTTGAAGCATTACCAAAACGTGTTGCGGTTGTGGGTGCCGGTTATATTGCCGTTGAACTCGCCGGTGTATTAAATGGTTTAGGTGCAGAGGCGCATTTATTTGTGCGCAAACACGCCCCGCTGCGCTCATTTGACCCGCTGATTGTCGAAACATTAGTGGAAGTCATGAATACCGAAGGCCCTAAACTGCATACGGAATCAATTCCAAAAGAAGTCGTGAAAAATGCAGATGGCTCACTAACATTAAAACTGGAAAATGGCCAAGAACAAACGGTCGATGCATTAATTTGGGCTATTGGTCGTGAACCAATGACAGATAACCTGAATATTGAAGCAACAGGCGTCGCACTGAATGAAAAAGGCTATATCAAGGTTGATAAATACCAGAACACCAATGTGCCGGGTGTTTATGCGGTTGGTGATAACACTGGCGCGGTTGAGTTAACTCCTGTAGCGGTTGCGGCTGGTCGTCGTTTATCTGAACGTTTATTTAATAATAAACCGGATGAACACTTAGATTACAGTAATATCCCAACGGTGGTATTCTCGCACCCACCAATTGGCACTGTTGGTTTAACTGAACCTGAAGCGATTGAAAAATATGGTGCTGATAAAGTGAAATGTTATAAATCATCTTTCACTGCAATGTATACCGCCGTCACTTCACACCGTCAACCTTGCCGTATGAAATTAGTTTGTGTTGGTGAAGATGAAAAAATCGTTGGCATCCATGGTATTGGTTTCGGAATGGATGAAATCCTACAAGGTTTTGCGGTTGCATTAAAAATGGGTGCAACCAAAAAAGACTTTGATAATACGGTGGCTATTCACCCAACAGCGGCAGAAGAATTTGTGACAATGCGTTAAGCATTGGTTATCTAAAATTAAAAGCGCTAAGTTCATCTGAACTTAGCTTTTTTTGTATTATTTTGCCAACAGCTCTGCAATCGCAGGAATGACTGCTAAGCTATCAAGGTATTTTTTCATCGCAGGAGTCGTTTCCATGATTTGGTATTTGACTAAAAACATGACAAACGCCCCGACATACACATCCACTGCGGTAAATTGCTCACCACAAATAAACGGTTTAGCGTTATTTAAGCCGATTTCTAAGCAAGCCATGGTGCGTTCGACAGAACCAAAACCAGAAGATTTTTGCTGCTCTTCATCTAATCGAATACCTAAGTTATTGATAGTGAATGCAGATTCAATGGGCCCTGCAGTAAATAGGAACCAGCGATAATAATCTGCACGTTTAGGGTCATTCAATGCAGGCGCTAAGCCTTTTTCAATAAATTTATCGGCTAGATAGAGACAAATCGCCGCCGTTTCCGTCACAATCGCATCACCATCAACAAGTGCGGGAACTTTCGCCATCGGATTAATTGCAAGATATTCAGCCGTATGCATATCTGCACCATAACCTAATTCAATACGCTTGTAAGGAACATCTAAAATTTTTAATAGTAGGTCGACCGTGTTGCCACGTGACATTGAATTAGTAAAAAGAACCAGTTCGCTCATGGTGATTTCCTTATATGAAATTGAGCACTTACTATAAGGGAGTTGAGTGTCAGAAATTGTCAGGAGAGACGCACAATACTTCTTTTTGCCAGCGTTCTAGCAGGTAGTTTTTTGGATAAGGGAGTTTGTCAGTAAGAGCACAATAAGATTGAATGCGGTCTAAACGAAAATGGCGATAACTTTTCCGTAATTCACACCAAGCAGCCAGTACTTGTGAATCTTTCATATAACCAATTGCAATTGGCCAAATAATTCGTTCACTAGGCTGGTTTTGTCCATCAAGATAAGTCATTTTGGCTTTGCATTCTTCTCGTAAACTTAAACGCAAGTCTTTAACGATGATATCGTTAATTTCATAGAAATGTGTGGTAGGAGCAAATAAGGTATTTTGATTTAGAATTTTCTGTGAATGACCTGCCACCACGGAGTTAATCTTACTTATCGCCCGTATTGCGGAGTTTTTTAGTTCACTATCTGCATTACTTTTTACCCAACGTAAACCTAATATTAAGGCTTCAAGTTCATTTTCATCGAAAGCTAAAGGCGGTAGTAATAGACCCGTTTTTAATTGGTAGCCAATACCGGCTTCCCCGACAATTTCAGCACCTTGGTCTCGTAGGGATTCAATATCTCGATAGATAGAACGCACGCTGACTTGCAGTTGTGATGAAAGTGCTTCAGCGGTAATAGGATAGCGATTATCTTTGAGTATCTGTAATAAAGTCAGTAAACGTTGGGTACGGGTCATTCGCGTATGTAAATTCTTTAGGTTGAAGGTCAATTGCGCCTATTTGAGCTATAAAATAGACGCAATATGACGATGTTATTGGCTTTTTTGCCACCAAGACACAATGTAATCAGCGATTTGCTCTGGGTTATTGATATCTAATTGCGGCACATGAGTCTCAATGATTTCATTACTGGCAATGGCAACGACATAGTTATCGATTAACTCATTGAGGGGTTTGCCAACTTCAGCACGAAATAATGCGATTTTATCGATCGGCTCATGTTTAAACCCTTCAACGAGGATCAAGTCCAACGAAGCTGGATCGAAACGGCTGGCTAAATAGCGTAGATCCATTTCATTAGCGTCGGGGGTTTCGGTCATTAACGCCCAACGTTTTTCACTAGCAACGAGCGTTTGGTCTGCACCTGCCTTACGTAATTCAAAGCTGTCTTTGCCCGGTTTATCCACTTCCATATCATGGTGGGTATGTTTAATTAAACCAACGCGAACATTACGTTTGCGAAGTAACGGGATCACTTTTTTTAATAATGTTGTTTTGCCAGTGCCGCTATAAGCGGTAATGCCAAGTAGAGGTAGAGTATTCTGATTCATGGCTATTTTCGTTGCCGCTCCCATAGACGGCTATCTTCCGGAGTATTTAAATTAATAAACGTGTCAGACTCTGACGTGAAAATGATACCTTTTGCGTCGATTTCACGCATAAATAGCATCAGTTTGCGATCGCCTCTTGCAAGGTAATCATCAAGGCGAGTTTTAAGCGAGTTGTGTAGTAAAGCGAATGTTGGATGCTCTCGCTCATTATCTTGTGCATAGCAGGCAAGGTGAGTGCCTTTCTCACTAAACATTTTTTTAGCTAAATTAAGTGGAAAATCAGGAACGTCACAAGGTACAAATAGCAACCACTCTGTCTTAGCATAGTGTAGTGCAGCTTGCATTCCAGCGAGTGGACCAGAAAAATCACTATTTAAATCAGAAATAACGGTCAACTGGCTTTCTCGATAACGCGCTTGATTGCGGTTTGCATTGATAATGACTTGGCCCACTTGGGGGCTTAAACGCGCTAAAATATACTGGTAGAGTGGTTTACTGAGTAAAGGAACTAAGCCTTTATCTTGCCCACCCATCCTGCTTCCTCGGCCGCCTGCAAGTATGACACCGGTTATTGACTGACGAAATGACATGTTCAATATCCTTGAATATCTTCAAGAAAATGTTTCAACATTCGTAGAAAACACTTTCGAGTATAGTAATTACTAAAATTTATTCTATTTTGCTATAAAATCAATGAATATTCCCGCGTATTGCAGTTAAACTTTACGTAGATTGACAACAGTTCGCTTTTTCTCTTGTATGATTATTGGTAACTTGTATCGAATATTCGTGATAAAGGAATAAACATGAAATGCCATCGCTTAAATGAAGTTATTGAGCTTCTGCACCCTGTCTGGAAAGATAATTCAGATTTAAACTTAGTAGAATTATTGCAAAAACTGGCTGACGAAGCGGGTTTTAAAGGCAGTTTATCTGAGTTAACAGATGATGTGCTGATTTATCATTTAAAAATGCGTGGCTCGGACAGCAATGAAGCGATCCCTGGTTTAAAAAAAGATTATGAAGATGACTTTAAAACCGCTATTTTGCGTGCCCGTGGCATTATTAAAGATTAAAACGTGATGGATCAAATAGAACATTCGAATTTCCATTTTAGTGGAATTTCCCCCGACTTAATTTTAGACGCCTTAATGGAAGTTGGGGTTTATCCCGAATCTGGGCTGCTTGAATTAAATAGCTACGAAAATCGAGTTTATCAGTTCCAAGACGAAAATCGGCAACGCTTTGTGGTTAAATTTTATCGTCCCGAGCGTTGGAATCGTTCGCAAATTCAAGAAGAACATGATTTCACTTTAGAGCTACGAGATGAAGGGTTATCTGTAGCTGCACCTCTTGAATTTGCAGGGCAAACGGTATTGGAATTTGGTGGGTTTATATTTGCAATTTTTCCGAGTGTCGGTGGCAGACAATATGAAACAGATAACTTGTTTCAATTAGAAAGTGTCGGCCACTTATTAGGGCGTATACACCAAATTGGTCAGCGTAAAAATTTTGCATTTCGTCCGACAATAGGCCTTGATGAATATTTGGCACAACCTCGACAAGTGATAGCATCGAGCCCTTTAATTGCAGAACGTTATAAGTCCCAATTTATAACGTCTTTAGATGCATTGATTGCACAAGTAAAATTGCAGTGGCCTAGCTCAATTTCATCTATTCGTCTACAAGGTGATTGCCACCCAGGCAATATTCTATGGCGCGATGAAGCTTGTCTGGTGGATTTTGATGACGCCCGAAACGGGCCTGCAATCCAAGACCTTTGGATGCTACTTAATGGCTCTCGCCAAGAACAAGTCATTCAATTGGATACGTTATTAGAAACGTATAATGAGTTTTGTGATTTTGATGTAAAACAGCTGAAGCTTATTGAACCTCTTAGAGCAATGCGCATGGTACATTATCTCGGGTGGATTATCCGCCGTTGGCAAGACCCTGCATTTCCTCGAGCATTTTCTTGGCTACAAGCTGATGATTTTTGGCAAAAACAATCGCTCGAATTTAATCAACAGATTGAACGGTTGCAAGACGCCCCTTTGCAGTTAACCCCTCAGTTTTAACTTTTAAGTTTTTGTTTTTGGAGAATGTAGTCTATGAAAAAAATTATGTTGGCTTTGCTTGGTATTGCCATGTCTTTTAGTGCTGCAGCGGCAAACTACACGGAAGGTAAAGAGTATACTGATGTTAAAGCTGTACCAAATTTACCGCAAGTTCTGGAGTTCTTCTCATTTTATTGCCCACACTGCTATCAATTTGAGAGTGTGTATAAAGTGCCTCAAACCGTAGAGAAAAACTTGCCAGAAGGCGTGAAAATGGAACGTTATCACGTTGATTTTCTTGGTCCTTTAGGTGCTGATTTAACCCAAGCTTGGGCCGTTGCGATTGTCCTGAAAGCAGAAGACAAAGTGACGCCTATTCTGTTTGAAGGTATCCAAAAAACGCAAACTATCAATAGCAAAGCAGATATTCGTAATGCCTTTATCAAAGCGGGTATTTCTGGTGATGAGTATGATGCAGCTTTAAATAGCTTCGTTGTAAAATCTATCGTTGCGAAACAGCAAAATGCAGCGCAAGACTTAAAATTGCGTGGTGTTCCTGCATTATTTGTTGATGGTAAATACCAAGTTCGTAATAACGGTATCTCAGTTGATAATGCCGCTGATTACGGCAAAGAGTTCTCTAACGTTGTGAACTTCTTAGTCAGTAAAAAATAATCGTAAATAGACGGTGGTAAATTTACCATCGTCTTTTTTCTCCTATCAATATCCACAATTCTAAGACGTTCTCTCTGGTGTATTAAATCTACTCAATCTTGTGCTAACTCTTTGATTTTACTTTCCTGTTTATACTGTTAATCTTCATATTACTTATTGAATTTACTGAGTAACACAAATTTACACACAAGGTTATCCACAGGATGTTAATCAGGTATTTAGTACATTGGTGTGATTAATTTAATTGTAAATAATAATTTTAACTAATCGTAATAAATAATGTATTTGAAATCGTGAATGATTTGATGTGCTTTTAACAATGCGATTAAGCGGAATATAAAACTTGGGATGTATCTGAGGCGACATTATGGCATCCTATTAGTATTCGTTCCTGACTAAAAGATGATGACAGATTATGGCTCAGATTGCAGAAAACCCCCTTATTTTGGTTGATGGTTCCTCTTACCTATACCGTGCTTATCATGCATTCCCTCCACTGACCAATAGTGCTGGTGAGCCTACAGGGGCAATGTATGGCGTGCTTAATATGCTACGCAGTTTAATTATGCAGTATAAACCTAGCCATGTAGCGGTTGTCTTTGATGCGAAGGGAAAAACATTTCGTGATGAATTGTTCGAAAGCTATAAGTCTCATCGCCCACCTATGCCTGATGACTTGCGCGCTCAAATCGCTCCATTGCATGAAATGGTGGAAGCGATGGGGTTACCTTTACTTGTTGTTTCAGGGGTGGAAGCCGATGACGTCATCGGGACATTAGCTTGTGAAGCAAGCCGAAAAGGTATGCCAGTGTTAATCAGTACGGGCGATAAAGATATGGCGCAATTAGTTGAGCCTAATATTACGCTCATCAATACCATGAATAATACTATTCTAGGGCCTGATGAAGTCAAAGAAAAATACGGTGTGCCTCCTGAGCTTATTATCGACTTTTTAGCCTTAATGGGGGATTCGTCAGATAACATTCCTGGCGTGCCTGGTGTTGGTGAAAAAACAGCACTAGCCTTACTGCAAGGCATTGGTAGCTTAGAAGCAATTTATAATGACCTTGAAGCTATCGCTCCATTAGGTTTTAGAGGCTCTAAAACCTTAGCCCCTAAAATGGCTGAAAACCGTGATGTTGCTTTTTTATCATATCAATTAGCGACAATTAAAACGGATGTTGAGCTGGAAAAAACCTGTGAAGAATTACAAGTTGTTCAGCCAGATGTGGATAAACTACATCAATTATTCAGCCGTTATGAATTTAAACGTTGGTTAACGGATGTTGAAAATGGGACTTGGATGGAGGGGAAAGGCACAAGTACAAAAGTGAGCCCAACGCCAGCAACGTCAGCTGCCAAGCCATCAATCCCAACAGCACCAACATTGAGTGCTGAAAATTACCAAACGATTTTAGAAAAAGCGGATTTAGAGCGCTGGGTTGAAAAACTGAGCAAGGCATCGTTATTTGCTTTTGATACTGAAACCGATAGCTTAGATACCCAAGAAGCCCGTTTAGTGGGCATGTCATTTGCAATTGAGCCAGGGCATGCCGCTTATTTGCCATTAGGTCACGATTACCTTGATGCGCCAGTACAACTCCCTCTGGAAGAGGTTTTGGAAGTTATGAAACCTTTGCTTGAGAGTGAAAAAATTCTCAAAATTGGCCAGAACTTGAAATATGATGCAGAAGTTCTTGAAAACTACGGCATTGAATTAAAAGGTATTGGCTATGACACCATGCTGGAATCGTATGTGTTAAATAGTGTTGCGGGAATGGGGCGCCATGATATGGACAGCTTGGCCGATCGCCATTTGAACCACAAAACTGTGAGCTTTGAAGAAATCGCGGGTAAAGGTAAAAAACAGCTGACATTTAATCAAATCGCCTTAGAAGAAGCAGCTAATTATGCCGCGGAAGATGCGGATGTCACGTTATTACTGCACCAAGCGTTATACCCACAATTAGAAGCTGAGCCAACGCTTAATCATATTTTCCAAAATATTGAAATGCCACTTGTGCCTGTGTTAGTCCGCATGGAACGCAAAGGTGTTTTAATTGACGCAAACGTACTTGCAGCGCAGTCAAAGGTGATTACCGCTCGTTTAGCTGAGCTGGAAAAAGAGGCTTTCGAGCTTGCAGGGGAAGAGTTTAACCTCGCTTCGCCAAAACAATTGCAAACTATCTTATTCGAAAAATTGCAATTGCCGGTGATAAAGAAAACACCAAGTGGGGCAGCGTCGACTAATGAAGAAGTGCTTGAGGAATTGGCGCTGAATCATGCATTGCCAAAATTGTTGCTCGAGCACCGTAGTTTAGCCAAATTAAAATCCACGTATACGGATAAACTGCCGCTAATGATTAACCCGCGTACTCAGCGCGTTCATACTTCTTACCACCAAGCCGTCACAGCAACAGGGCGTTTGTCTTCTCGAGATCCTAACTTACAAAATATCCCTGTTAGAACTGAAGAGGGGCGCCGGATCCGCCAAGCCTTTATTGCTCGTGATGGCTATAAAGTGATGGCGGCGGATTACTCGCAAATTGAATTGCGTATTATGGCGCATTTATCCCAAGATAAAGGCCTATTAACTGCGTTTGCGGAAGGGAAAGATATCCATAAAGCAACAGCCGCTGAAGTCTTTGGTGTACCACTGGAACAAGTCACTAGTGACCAACGCCGTAGTGCCAAAGCGATTAACTTCGGGCTTATCTATGGCATGAGTGCGTTTGGTTTAGCGCGTCAATTAGGGATCCCTCGTGGTGAGGCGCAGCGCTATATGGATCTTTACTTTGAACGTTACCCTGGTGTATTACGTTATATGGAAAACACACGCTTGCAGGCGTCTGAGCAAGGTTATGTAGAGACCCTCGAAGGTCGCCGTTTATATCTGGCAGATATTAAGTCCAGTAATGGGATGCGCCGTAAAGCCGCGGAACGCGAAGCGATCAACGCACCAATGCAAGGAACTGCAGCGGATATCATTAAAAAAGCCATGATTGCTGTTGATAATTGGTTGCAAACCGAAAAGCCACATGCAGATATGCTAATGCAAGTTCATGATGAATTGGTTTTTGAAGTGAAAGAATCTGAGTTAGAGCGTGTCCAAGCTCAGGTCCAATTGTTAATGGAACAAAGCATGAAATTGGATGTACCATTAAAAGTGGATGTGGGGATAGGCGATAACTGGGATGAAGCCCATTAATTTTTAACAATATTGAATCTACAAAACCTCCAATACGTTATTGGGGGTTTTTTTATGTTTAAGCGAATACATAACAGATAATTATGCATTTGAAATTATTAACTAGAAATTTAATATAATTCTGTAATAAATCAATTATTTCATGATGAAATTTGAGGATATGATTAACATTTTTATGCGACATATATCTCATAAATATGTAATTAAAATCCGTTTTTTGTCTTATTTCATTCGTATTATCATGCTGAATCGTAGACAGCTTTGAAAAAAAATTACAAAAAGGCTTTTTTTCGAGCGAAAAATAAAGTACATTAATAGGCGTAGGGTACAGAGGTAAGATGTTCTATCTTTCAGACCTTTTACTTCACGTAATCGGATTTAGCTGAATATTAGCTGCTCCAGTCAAGTATTTGACTGGAGCATTTTTTTATCTAAAATTCAGTGAATTAGAAGGTATGAGGGTGTAATGAACCATTTCTGGCTCACTACTAAAGAAATCAAGCCGGTGTGTTATACCAACTATCTAGCTTAATGCGGAGTTTATCGACACCAATCTTTTTCAGTGCTGAAAAGTATTCGACTTCAATATCCCCTTCAAGTGGAGCAAGTGCTTGACGCACTTCTATTAACTGTTTCTTTCTTGCTCCAGAAGCCAATTTGTCTGCTTTAGTGAGTAAAACCAGAACTGGCACATTCATTGCGACAGACCACTCAATCATTTGCATATCGAGGTCTTTTAATGGATGACGGATATCCATTAATACAACAAGCCCCTTAATGCATTCGCGTTTTTGGAGATATTCCCCGAGTGCTTGTTGCCACTTACGTTTCATTTCTTCAGGAACTTCGGCATAACCATAACCTGGAAGGTCAACAAGGCGAACGCCTTCCTCAACTTCAAATAGGTTGATTAGCTGAGTTCTTCCTGGTGTTTTACTGGTGCGTGCTAAGCTTTTTTGCTGTGTTAATGCGTTTAACGCACTGGATTTCCCCGCATTAGAACGGCCAGCAAAAGCCACCTCAATTCCGGTATCTTTAGGTAGATGACGGATATCGGGTGCACTGATGACAAATTTTGCCATCTGGTAGTTATGATTTTTAATTGCCATTTGTCTTTCTCCCTGAGTTAGCCTCAAAAGGCTCGAGGATTATAGCTTTGCTTAGCGCTTCCCGACAACTCGAAATATCCTCTTAACCGCTTTTCCCTTGGTGTCAGGTATTATTTTTTGTGTGTTGTAGTCTGCGAAATTGTAATAATAGAAAAATAACCATTATTAATGACGTTTTTCACTAAAATTGGTCTAGAATTTAGCGCATTTGGTGTGTTTTTATTTTTTGGCGTAAATATAGGTAAATCTTCAGCATTCTTGTTGGCTTCACTCTAGAATTGCTTGATTGCAGTTGTAATGAGCTATAACGAAAGGGACCTTACATGTTAAAACGAATTTTTGTGCCACTTTTGGCCATCTGCGCAATGAGCGCATCTTCTCTTGCATTATCTGCGGGTGAGACTTATGTTAAATTAGTCACGTCGGCGGGTGATATCGAATTAGAACTGAATAGTAAAAAAGCCCCTGTTACGACAGAAAATTTCGTTCAGTATGTTAATGAAGGTTATTACAACGGAACCACTTTCCACCGTGTAATCCCAGGTTTTATGATTCAAGGTGGTGGCTTTAATAAAGATTTACAGCAAAAACAAACCCGCGCTCCAATCAAAAATGAAGCGGATAACGGTTTACGTAATTTACGCGGTACTATTTCTATGGCGCGTACTGCAAATAAAGACAGCGCAACGAGCCAATTCTTTATTAATGTTGCTGATAACGCTTTCTTAGACCACGGCCAACGTGACTTTGGTTATGCTGTGTTTGGTAAAGTGGTAAAAGGGATGGATGTTGCAGATAAAATCTCTAAAGTAAAAACGGAAAACGTAGGGCCATATCAAAATGTCCCAGTTGAACCTGTTACAATTATTTCTGCTGAAGTGATTAAAAAACCGTAGCGATTAAAAACGATAGTCATTAAAAACTGTCGTGTCGAATACTGTGGGTAGGTTGTTTTAACGTGCCCACTTTTCTTAAAAAACGCTTTTCCTTCCTCTTTGAGTTTTTCTTCATTAACTATGTTAGTTAAAATGTGTCAGCGCTTGCTACTTTTTAACAGCCTTTTATTTCATTGTATTTAAAGTAATTCTTAACCAAAATACAGCTTTGTTATAGGGATGTAAATATAATTCCATGATTTTTATATGGAAATTTTCTCTGAGAAAAAACAATCATTGACTTAAATAGGCTATTTTCCTGCTTTGGCTGTGCTATGATAGCCGCCCTTATTATTTTTATGGTGTTTTAATCATCGTTCTGATTGCCAACATGATAAAAATATGCATAAGAAAATAATATATAATGATAAAAATCAGTCGGATAGGCTAATATGCTTCTACTTATTGATAATTACGATTCATTTACTTACAACTTATACCAATACTTTTGTGAGTTAGGGGCTGAAGTTGTAGTAAAACGTAATGATGAAATTACCATCGAAGAAATTGAACAGCTTTCGCCTACACATCTTGTGATTTCACCTGGGCCATGTACACCGGATGAGGCTGGCATCTCCCTTGAGGCGATAAAATATTTTGCAGGTAAACTGCCCATTTTAGGCATTTGCTTAGGGCATCAAGCGATTGGGCAAGCATTTGGTGCATCAGTCGTCAAAGCACGAGAAGTTATGCACGGTAAAACCTCTGCTATCCACCATAATCATCAAGGTGTATTCAAAGGCTTAAATCGTCCCTTAACAGTGACACGCTATCACTCGTTAGTGATTGCAGCAGAGACACTCCCTGTTTCTTTTGATGTATCCGCATGGTCACTGAATAATGGCGATGTTGATGAAATCATGGGAATACGGCACAAAACCTTGCCTATAGAAGGTGTTCAGTTCCATCCTGAAAGTATTCTGAGTGAACAAGGCCATGAATTACTAAACAATTTTCTAAAATATTAATTTAGCAATCGTATTCAGAAAAAATTAATTATGCATATTATGCCCTTTGCTATTGCTCTTTTTTGATTTTTTATTCATATTTAATGCTTATATTTTCATAATTGCATTAAATAAGAGCAGGTGAGGGGTATGTCTGAGCAACCAGTAGTAAATCGGCAAACTTTTGATCAAGTTATGTTACCTATTTTTTCGCCAGCGGAATTTATTCCAGTTAAAGGCGAAGGTAGCCGCGTTTGGGATCAGCAAGGTAAAGAATATATTGATTTTGCTGGTGGGATCGCTGTTCTTGCTTTGGGGCATTGCCACCCTAGTTTGGTGGCTGCGGTGCGTGAACAAAGCGAAAAGCTATGGCATGTCAGTAATATTTTCACTAACGAGCAGGCGCTAAAGTTAGCACAAAAGCTCACGAATGCGACATTTGCTGACCGCGCATTTTTTGTGAATTCCGGCTCAGAAGCTAACGAAGCTGCGTTTAAATTAGCACGCCGCTACGCTATTACTAAATACAGCCCCTATAAAACTAAGATTATCGCTTTCAAACAAGCTTTCCACGGACGCACATTATTTACTGTTTCGGTCGGTGGGCAAGCAAAATATGCGGATGGTTTTGGGCCAAAACCTGCGGATATTATTCATGTGCCATTTAATGACCTTGATGCTGTCAAAGCGGTCATTGATGAAAATACCTGCGCAGTTGTTCTTGAGCCAGTACAAGGTGAAGGTGGCGTCACCGCAGCAACAGCGAAATTTCTGCAAGGAGTTCGTAAGCTGTGTGATGAAAATAATGCCTTGTTGATTTTTGATGAAGTACAAAGCGGTATGGGCCGTACAGGTAAATTATTTTCTTATATGCATTACAATATTGTGCCTGATATTTTAACCACGGCAAAAGCATTGGGTGGCGGTTTCCCTATTAGTGCAATGATCACCACTGAAGAAGTGGCAAAAACCATGGAAGTGGGTGCGCACGGTACCACCTATGGTGGCAATCCCTTAGCGTGTGCAGTTGGTAATGCGGCGTTTGATATTATTAATACTGAGGAAGTATTAAATGGTGTCGAAAAGCGTCGTGAATTATTTGTCGCTCATTTAAATAAACTGAATGATAAATATCACATTTTCTCTGAGATCAGAGGAATGGGGTTATTAATTGGCGCTGAATTAGATGGCAAACTATTGAATCGCTCGAAAGATATCCTGCAAGCCAGTGCAGTAGAAGGTCTGATGATGCTCAATGCCGGCACCAATGTTTTACGTTTTACGCCTTCACTGATTATTTCCGAGGAAGAAATTAATAGCGGCATGGCGAAATTAGAAACGGCGATTGGTAAGTTATTGAATTAGTGGTTTATTGAAAAGTTGCAGAGGCATTTCTGTCTCTGCAACTTGTATCGTTAATATTACGTTCTATTTCGGCCAGATATTTTTATTGTATTTTTCGCTTTTAATTCTATTTGTTTTTGTTGCAATTGTTCTGGTGTGCTGGATATGGTGATGCCAGCAGCCAGACATTGACTGTTATGGGAATGTGAATAATTCACAACTGTTTTTTTCTGCATTAAACTACGATTGTTCTGTGTATTTTTTGCCGTGACGTTCTCTTTACTATCTATTGTTTTTTGTTTAATTTCACTTGGCTGCTTGACGATAGTTTCTTCATTTGTAGATAAATCATCTAGAGGTACGTCAGTAAGAGTTATTGTATTTAGAATGTATTCGTGTGACCTATGATGGAATTTATCAAGCAGAGTGAAATAGTTATTGCTTAACTCCTCTAGCGAGTTTTTTAATTCTCTATTTTCGAGTCTTAGTGTTTTAACTAATGACGAATCTTCCATTTCATTGGTTTCGGGCTTCGCTAAAAAAGTTAATTCGTCATCAAAATCAAAGTTATGGTCCTCATCATGATAAATAGGGGTACCATCTTCATCACAGATAATTAAATTTTTTTTAATTATTGACTCTTCTGGGGTTACGCTGTTTTTTTCTTCCATTAATTTTTTCGATATTTGACTTTTTTTGGGGTTAATGGATTTTTTATTATAGTTATTTAACGTTATATTATGAATTTTGTTTTTAATATCATCTAATTCTTTAATTAATAAATTTTTAATGATTAATTGTAAATTAATTAATGATTTTAAATTTTCATTTTGGTCTTCCACCCCAAATGTATTTTCTATCTCTTTATATGATGACTCTAATATTTCATGTTTTTTTTCAAGATAATAAATCCCTCTTATTTTTGACTCGTTTTTTATCTCTAATTTTAATTTGTATATATCATTTTTTAATTGTTCTTTAGTTTCAATTAATTCTATATTTTTAATATGGTATGTGTAATGGTCTATTAGGTCATTCTGTTCTTTAATTATTTTATTGTTGACTAATTCTTCTACATAGGGCTTGTCTATTTTTAATGCGTTACTTATTTTTCTATTAATTTCATCTTTAGTGTTTTTTACTGTTGGGGATATTTCAAACGACTTTTTAAGTAGTTCATTTTCTAATGATATTATTTTATTTTGATTTAATTCGACTTTTAATCGTGAGTTATTCTCATTTTTTTTGGTTTCTATTTTTTTTAACTCTAAGTAAAACTTTGAATCCATATTTACTTTGTTTTTTTTGTTAAAACTAAATAAATGAATGAAATTATTCAATCTAGTATTACGTATTTTCTTAATTATTGGGAAATAATTTTCCGCTATTTCTAATGCTATGTTTTTTTTAAAGATGGGATTGCTTACATTTCTATTGATGGTGTCTATGTGCATGAGAGATCCTTAATTATCAATTAATGCTATTTTGGGTTGTTTTTAGGTTAGTTAATATAATAAATCGATGTTTATGATTATTTATTTACATGTGTGTGATATTTGTGTTTGGATTTGTTCTAGCCAATGCAAATATTTTAATTGATTGAATAATAAGTCGATTTTACTTATTTTATTATTGGTGACTTGTAAAGTGCTAGTAATTGAGAGTTAGTCTTCATTTGGGCGTCTATTTCAGCGATTATTTTTATATGGTTATTCATTTCTTGGGTCAATTGGTATTCTTTTTCTATTATTTTTAATAAATCAGAACTATTAACTAAAATTTTATTTTTTGCTAAGTTATCTTTGCTAAGGCTGGTTTTCTGTGTGGTAATTTTACTCGATAAATTATAATGTTCTTTTATTCGTTGTGCTCTTAGTAATGATGACTTTGTTTGCGGTATATTTCCCTTGAACTCAAAAGTGGTTTTTGGCAAAGAGGTGATTCTTTGATTAGGCCGATTTTCTTCACAAATTTTGTAATGTATATAAACTAATTTCTTATTAAATTTGCTTTCTGTTTTATATTTTATACCCACGGAAGGTAGTGTGATATGACGAATAGACTCTTGAATGATTTGTTTTTTTAAAGGAAGCATTGAACCATTTTTATTAGTTAGAGGTTTAGGTAATACAAATTTTTTTATAATCTCTTTTTTTTCTTGTAGACTTTTATTGTTAATGCCAGGGATTCTAATATCGCGATATAAAAAATCAGCATATTCAGCATTTTTTTTGGGGAGTTCTTTGTATTGGTCAAGAATAACTCTATTTTCTTTTATTAATGAGTCTGTACTTTGCTCAGAAAGAAAAGTAGATGAATATTTTCCGTATAGCTTAATTTTCAATTGATTGACTTTTTCGTAAAATTCACCAGTGCTTAAACACTTAATATTATTGGTTTCTTCTAAGTCGCTCTCATAGGCGGAATCAATACTCTCAGTGCTACAGGTACGAGTTGGTTTTAGCTGGTTATTCGTATCAAGTGGACTTTTTTTCAGTGAAGAGGTAATCGTAAAAATTTTTTTGATGAAATCATCGGAATTAATGATTTTTTTGAAAATCGTCGGATTACCCGATAAATAGTCTAATGTAATGGTCATAAATATTTCCCTAATTAATAAGATAATAATTATTATTCTATAAGGGGAAGTGATAAAGAGAATATAAAGAAGCGATTTTATTAGAATTTAATATGATAAATAAATAGCCCAGCCAAAGGTGGCCAGGCTGAAAGGTTAATTAACGAGTACCGTAAACAACAATGGTTTTACCATGTGCAGAGATCAGGTTTTGGTCTTCTAACATTTTTAGAATACGGCCGACTGTTTCACGGGAACAACCCACGATTTGGCCTATTTCCTGACGAGTAATTTTGATTTGCATACCGTCTGGGTGTGTCATTGCATCAGGTTGTTTAGCTAAGTTTAATAGCGTTTGAGCAATACGGCCTGTAACGTCTAAGAATGCGAGGTTACCGACTTTCTCAGATGTTGTTTGTAAGCGACTAGCCATTTGCGCAGAAAGGCGCATTAAAATATCAGGGTTTACCTGAATTAATTGACGGAATTTTTTGTAAGAAATTTCAGCAACTTCGCAGGCTATTTTGGCTCTAACCCACGCAGTACGTTCTTGCCCTTCTTCAAATAACCCAAGCTCACCAATGAAATCCCCCTGATTCAGGTAAGAGAGGATCATTTCTTTGCCTTCTTCATCTTTAATTAAAACAGCCACCGAACCTTTAACGATATAGTAAAGGGTTTCTGCTTTCTCACCCTGATGGATAAGAGTGCTCTTGGATGGATATTTATGAATATGGCAGTGTGACAAAAACCATTCAAGAGTAGGGTCTGTTTGTGGCTTGCCGAGAACCATTAGCGTTATCCTCTGTATGTTATTGCAGCCATTCAGAAAAACATACTAGAAAGGCTGGCTTTAAAGTCACTAGCTTAGCATATTAATTTGCCTTATATACCTTTAAATAATCTAACAGCTGATTGCTTCAGCGTTTTTGATTGCTTTGGGTAACGCAAATTGATATCAACACTATAATATGATCAATTAAACCGTTGAGTTTTGATCTTAATCCTATCAACTAAGTATTGTTTGTAGCATATCCAATAAAGAAAGTCTTCCCTGTATCGCTTCAGCCAAATAAAGTTGATATAACATTCATTGTATCTATGGAACAATGTAGCCTTTAAACCGATTTCATTTCAAGGGGAAATATAATGGAAGCAAGAGTTAAGTGGGTTGAAGGACTTTCTTTTCTAGGGGAGTCTGCGTCTGGGCACCAAGTGATGATGGACGGCAATGCAGGTGATAAAGCTCCAAGCCCAATGGAAATGGTGCTAATGGCTGCGGGTGGTTGCAGCGCGATTGATGTCGTTTCGATTCTACAAAAAGGCCGCTATGATATTACGGATTGTGAGGTGAAATTAACCTCACAGCGTCGCGAAGAAGCCCCTCGTTATTTTGTGAAAATCCATTTACATTTTATTGTAACAGGGAATGAATTAACGGAAAAAGCGGTCGAACGAGCCGTTCAACTTTCTGCTGAAAAATATTGTTCAGTCGCATTGATGTTAGAGAAAACCGTTGAAGTCACACACAGCTTTGAAATAAAAAGCTAAAAATAAATTTAATTTTTATTGGTATATTTGAATTAAAAGATGCTTACCTTAATTAATGATAAGCATCTTATTTATTAATCAAAAAATAATTTAATTGTTGTCCTTTTGATTAATTAGTTTTTCGACTATTGGCGCCATAATTAATTCCATGGCTAAACCTAGTTTTCCTCCGGGGACGACAATTGTATTCATTGCAGAAATGAAAGAGCCAGATATCATTGATAGCAAATAGGGGAAATCAATTTGCTCTAGCCCACGAAAGCGGATCACAATAAAGCTTTCATCTTGTGATGGAATGGCTTTAGCCGAAAATGGGTTGGAGGTATCTACCGTCGGAACGCGTTGAAAATTGATGTGAGTGCGAGAAAATTGTGGCGTGATGTAATTAATATAGTCACCCATAGAACGCACGACAGAGTCCATAACGGCTTCGCGGGAGTGCCCTCGCTCTGTCGTATCACGGATTAATTTTTGGATCCATTCTAGGTTGACTATAGGGACAACACCGACAAGTAAATCAACATGTTGTGCGACATTATGTTCCGGTGTGACAACACCGCCATGTAGCCCCTCATAAAACAAAATATCCGTTTTATCTGGCAGCGGTTCCCAAGGGGTAAATGTCCCGGGCTGCAAGCCATAAGGTACCGCTTCATCATAAGTATGTAGATATTTACGGGATTGCCCACAACCCGTTTTTGCATAGTCGACTAAAGTTTGTTCAAGCAAAGCAAAATCATTCGCTTCGGGGCCAAAGTAACTGATGTGCCGGCCTTGTTCTCTGGCTTTTCGGATAGCCATATCCATTTCAGGGCGTGTATAGCGGTGAAAACTATCCCCTTCTAATGTTGCAGGCTGGATATTTAATTGATGAAAGACTTTACGAAATGCTTGGCTAGTTGACGTTGTGCCAGCCCCGCTTGAACCGGTGATAGCAATGATTGGGTGCTTTTTAGACATCGTGGACTCCCTGTGCTGCGCTTATAAGCACTATTTTAATCAATAGTGCATGAAGCGGATTAACGGGTGTTAGGGTTGTGAGCCTTATTTGATGGTTTTACGACATGATTATGTTGGAAAACACGCAACTTTTTTATGACAAAAGATGACGTAAAAATGAACCATGGAATAAAAACATCATACAGAAAAACTTCCTTTAGGCATGAAATTAACCGATTCATGCAATTCAGACCAGACTAGCACAATTTCGCCAGAAACTAACTGCCGTTTCACATCGTTAACCTTATCTTGCAGGCTTTTTTCATGGGAGCCGTAGTCGGTTCCCTCACGCAATACGTAGCTCTCAATCAGGTTTTCCAATGTTTCAGGCTCAAGTTCTTGCCAAGGAATAATCACATTATTTCCTTATCTAAATAAGGGGTTAGCCATTGAGGAATACGGCTTTCTAACCACATTTGCGGTTTTCTCAATGTACCGCTCACAAAGCCGACGTGCCCGCCATGTTCTGTCATTTGGTATTCCACATTGTGGGGTAAAAATGATAAATCAGGAACAACTTCAGGCGCCATAAATGGGTCATCTTTGGCGTGAATAATTAACGTTGGTTTAGTGATATAAGCTAACTTGGGTAATGCACTGCATTTTTGATAATAATCTGTCGCATCATCAAATCCATGAATACGAGCAGTAATCACATCATCAAACTCACGGATCCGCTTAAGCTGCTTCAATTGTAAGAGGTTTAAGGGTAATGAGCCTGGATAACGGACTAATTTCCGGGTGGCATTGCGTTTCAAGCCATTTAGTAAGTAACGTTGATAAAACTGAGAAATGCCCTTTTCCATGCGTAAAGAGCAGGCTTCTAACATCAAAGGAGCAGAAACAACAACACCCGCATCGACATCTGCATTTTGGCCACTTTCAGCTAAATAGCAGGCTAACATATTGCCACCAAGAGAATAACCAACTGCAGCGGTTGGCGCATCACCGAAGGTCTGTTTTAGCCAACGAAGAAAATAGCGGGCGTCATTTGTTTCTCCTGAATGATAAATTCGCTGTTGGCGATTGGGTTCACCACTACAACCGCGAAAATGCATAATCACACCCAACCAACCATGTTTTTGGGCAGTTTCTAGCATTCCGTGAGCGTAAGGGCTTTTAAAATTACCTTCTAGACCATGGAAAATCACTAATCGTGGCTTATGCGCTGCTAGCTCGGGTTTTTCACTCCAAGCGAGATCGATAAAATCGCCATCAGGCAATTCAAGCCGTTGCCATATAGGTTTGATTTTCGGTGTTCTACGGAAAATCCTTGGCAGTAATGTTTGGAGGTGTGGATTTTTAGCCCAACTTATTGGACGAAAGTTTTCTGACATAGCCTTATTTTTATTTAATGGAGACTCTTGTGAGTCACATAACATACTGTTATTTTTTTGTGATGCAAGTAAACAAATTTGAGTTTGAGGCTAAATTATAAATGACACTGGGGCTGATTTTTTCTCTTTTTACGTTTTTATTCATTGCAGCAGTCACACCCGGCCCTAACAATATGTTGCTAACGTCAAGTGCAGCAAACTACGGTTTTCGCCATACGATTATATTATGCCTTGGTATTATGTTAGGCATGCAGTCCATACTTTATCTTTCTGCATTCGGTATTGCTGCACTTTTATTGCTCTATCCTGCGATTCATATCGCCTTAAAAGTCGCCGGAAGCATCTACCTGTTATGGCTCGCATGGAAAACAGCGACGGCAAATTATGCACCACTGAAGACGAATAGCGAAGTTGCGAAAAGCGTGACTTGGTATCAAGGTGGCTTATTGCAGTTTTTAAACCCGAAAGCATGGATGATGGGTTTGGGAGCCGTAGGGGGATTTAGCTTACCCGGTGAGTTATTTACTCAATCTATTTTAATGATGAGTATCGCATTTGTGGTGGTTAACTTAGTGGCGGGTTTAATCTGGATGGGGTTTGGTTCATTAATCAGCCTATTTTTGCGTAGCCGCCGTGCTTGGTTTATTTTTAACTGGGTAATGGGGATTTTAACGGCTTTGTGCGTTCCCCTGATTTGGTTGGAATGATTTTCTGATAAAAGTGCAGTTTATATGACTCATCAAAAAGCAGCCCATGGGCTGCTTTTTACATGTAAGGGAGGCGATTAGTCTAAATCGACGTTCTTAGTTCCGAAAAAATAAGTAAAAATAAAACCGAATAAGTAGGATGTGAATAACCCGCCCACATAAACTAACATTCCAGGGAACACCCCATCAGCTGACGTCATCATTGGGATAGCGACTAAGCCAGAAGGGCCAAAGACGGTATTCAAACCAACCGGTAAACCCATCCAAGCCACTAGCCCAACAAAGAAACCGCCTGCGGCACCACCTAAACATGCGGTGACAAATGGCTTCATCCTCGGAAGAGTTACACCGTAAATAAGTGGTTCACCGACACCTAAGAAACCTGGAATGATAGCCCCACGAATCTGATTGCGTAACACTGAATCTTTTGCGGCTTTAACATACAACGCCATTGCTGCACCAACTTGGCCACCACCTGCCATCGCTAGGATAGGGAAGAGTGAGTTAAAACCTTGAGTTTCAACGAGTGCCATATATACCGGAACAAAACCTTGGTGCACGCCAAACATAACTGCAATTAAGAATAGCCCAGCAAGTATGGCAGTTCCGAATGGGTTGCTGCTTAAATGAACAAACAGCCATGACATGCCAGAGAATAACCAGCTCCCAATAGGCATGATAAAGATAAACACAGCAGCACCAACAATTAATAAGGTAATTGTTGAGGTTAAAATCATATCAAGGTTAGCTGGGATA
The DNA here is from genome assembly GCF_053098325.1 of Providencia sp. PROV_01. Classification (NCBI taxonomy): domain Bacteria; kingdom Pseudomonadati; phylum Pseudomonadota; class Gammaproteobacteria; order Enterobacterales; family Morganellaceae; genus Providencia; species Providencia sp. PROV_01. The sequence goes on from NZ_JBRFKD010000002.1 coordinate 705,015, forward strand.
ATTTTGCGTACCTGTTTTTCAACCCATGCGCCAAAAATACACGCAATCAATACCCCAATAATGTTACCTCTTGGGTCGATAGCCAACCCGAAAAAGCTATTCATGTCAGAATAGAACCCTTTGGCTATTTCAGGGTTATATCCAAGAACAAACAGTGAAGCAATGATGGCACCATTTACCGCGCTACCGCCAAAGGCTTTTTGAGTATTATAACCAATGAGAATGCTTAGAAAGCTAAACAGCCCTTTGCTAAATACTGACATATATAAAATAGTATGTACGAGTAGGGTCTGCTCTTCAGGCTTTGTTGGAAGCCCTGCTGGGAAATAGGTTTGTTTAGCGAGAGTCGCAAAACCTAATAGTAAGCCCGCAGCAATAAAACCCGGAATTAGCGGTGTAAATATCGTGGCAAATTTGGATAAAAACCGGTGAACGGCACTGGTTTGTTTCTTTTTCAGTTGCTGCTTATTTGCGGAGGCAATGTCGTTTAAATCCTGAGGCTGGATTGTTGCCTCATGGTTATCCTCTTCACCACTATCCAACAGTTGGTTCATTAAGTCTGCGGCAGTTTGTGCTTTACCCGGGCCAAGGATCACTTGCAGCTGTTCATCACTCTCAATGACACCAAGCACTCCTGCGATTTGTTTGAGTGCGGCTTTATCCACTAGCTGGTCATCGTTGAGTGTGAGGCGCAAACGGGTCATACAGTTACCCGCTAATTTAATATTACGGCGTCCTCCAACGTGTTGTAGGACCTGCTGTATCATTTCTATTGTTATTTTAGCCATACTATTTATCCCATTAAAATCCGCAAATTAGGCGGATGAGGCCATATTGAGTGCCGTACGAATAAAACCGTTGTTGTCTAAGAGCAGTTGACGTGCATCATCGGCATTCAAGCCCGATAGCACCATTAAAATGGCAGTTTTGCAGTGTCGATTACATTGTTGAAGGGCGGTTTCTGCAGTAGTTCGGTCACAGTCGGTCGCTTCCATCACAATTTTTGTTTGTCTTTCAATGAGTTTGGCATTTGTTGCTTCAACATCAACCATTAAATTACCAAACACCTTTCCGATACGGATCATTGCCCCAGTGGTGATCATATTCAGTACCAATTTTTGTGCAGTTCCTGCTTTCATGCGTGAAGAACCTGTGACAACTTCTGCACCGACAACGGGAGTGATAGCAATATCTGCGGCATTGGCTATTGGGCTATTTGGGTTACAGCTAATGGCAGCTGTGGTTGCACCAATAGCATTCGCGTATGCTAAAGCTCCTAATACATAAGGTGTTCGACCACTCGCTGCGATACCCACTAACACATCATTATCATTGAATTGAATATCTTTGAGGTCTTGTTCGCCAAGTTCAGGTTTATCTTCTGCATTTTCTACGGCACGGAAGATAGCCTGATGACCACCGGCGATTAAACCAACAACTTGCTCATGGGGCGTTCCATAAGTCGGCGGGCACTCACTGGCATCAAGAATTCCTAAACGGCCAGAGGTTCCTGCGCCTGAGTAAATCAGACGACCGCCTTTTAAAAAGGCTTCTGCAACTTTATCAACCAGTTGAGCAATTTCAGGGAGCACTTTTTCAACCGCTAACGGAACGAGTTTGTCCTCATTATTAATGACCTTTAGCATTTCAGCCGTTGATAGTTGGTCGATATTAGTACTGGCTGCATTACGGCTTTCAGTTACCATTTTGCTTAAGTCGATAGTCATAAAAATTGCTCCTAGATCAGTTATTGGGCTAATATTAAGGAATTATTTATTCCTTATATGTGACTAATATCACGGTGCTATCTATTCTATCTTGTGAATATACAAGAATATTTTGTGATTTATTTTACGGACTAAAGTTACGACTCTTTGAATTGTAAGTATTATTTATCAGGCATCAGTGACTTGGTTGAGGAATAATTTATTATTATTTTTTTATCTATAGGTCTGGCTATTACAACTATTATTAGAGGTCACCATGACATTATTGGACATCATTACTTACTCACTACCGCGATTAGCAGAAAATCAACGTAAAATTGCACAATTTATCCTTGAAAATCCCGAAAATGTACTGAATTTATCGTCTCAGCAATTAGCAGAAATTTTAGATGTCAGCCAATCTGCCATCGTTAAGTTTAGTCAAAAAGTCGGGGTGAAGGGGTATCCCGCCTTGAAACTTGCACTTAGTGAGATTATTGGACGCCAGCAACTGAAAGAGGGAGCACCTCATTCCGCTTTACATAACCGCATTGCACCTGATGATAACTTGATGGTTGTTGCTCAGAAATTGGCAATGGAGAAAAATCATTCAATTAAAGAAACAACAAAATTAATTGATTTCAGACAGTTTGAACGCATTGTTGAGCGAATAGACCAATCACAGAGAGTACAGATTGTCGGTATTGGTGGGTCAGGCTTAACTGCAAAAGATTTAAGTTATAAGTTACAAAAAATTGGTATTACAACGCTCGTGGAGTCAGACCATCATGTGCAAATTGCTGCGGCACTCACTCTCAATGCTCATGATGTACAAATCGTTATTTCTTTTACAGGGAAGCGTAAAGACATGCTAACAGCAGCGAATATTGCACGTAAGCAAGGGGCATGTGTCATTGCGATTACGCGTGACTGTGATTCACCACTGGGGCAAATTGCTGATTACGTTCTTGAAAGTATCGCGGAGGAAGATGAATGGCGTAGTTCATCAATTTCTTCAAGAACCGCACAAAATACGCTTACTGACCTGATTTTTATGGCGTTATTGCAACGGCGAGAAGCGAAAGCAAAGTCGTTAGTTATGAATGCAAGAGTAGTGATTAATAAATTAGATGAGTGATTAGTGGCTTGAATCCTCATCGATAACTTTGCAATCAAACCTTATTTACGTTAAGACTAATATTATCAGTATTTTGATTTTAAAAAGTTAAAAGGGAGTTATTGATGAGAGCACTCATAGTTTATACGGAATTAACCGATGACGACTCCGTGATTAGCCATGCTGTAGCAAGACTTGCTAGTGAACTTAAAGATGAGCACGTAGAAACCGTGATCATTCGTAATTTTGAAGATGGGATGGCATACATTCGATCAAATACCAGTATTGATTGCTTGTTATATGGCCGAGATATGTCAGACAAGCAAGAACAAACTCAGGCACATCAATTAATTACCCAACTTCATCGCAGACAAGAAGATGTGCCTGTTTTTTTATTAAGTGATCGTGAAGAAGCTTTGACGGCATTCGACCGCAAAATGATGGAGCAAGTTGATGAGTTTGCTTGGATTTTAGAAGACTCCGCTGATTTTATCGCAGGTCGAGTTCTTGCCGCGATAATCCGTTACCGCGCTAATTTATTGCCCCCTTTGATGAAAAGCTTGATTAAATACAGTGATGTACATGAATATTCATGGGCAGCACCGGGTCATCAGGGCGGTGTTGGGTTCACCAAAACCCCGGCGGGCCGCATTTATCATGATTTCTTTGGAGAAAACTTGTTTCGTACCGATATTGGTATCGAGCGAGTTGCCGTGGGGTCACTGTTAGACCATACTGGCGCATTTGGTGAATGTGAAAGAAATGCCGCCCGTATTTTTGGTGCTGACCAATCTTATTCAGTGGTCGTGGGAACATCAGGTTCGAACCGAACGATTATGCAAGCTTGTATGACGGATGATGACGTTGTTGTCATTGACCGTAACTGCCATAAATCTATTGAGCAAGGTTTGATTTTAACTGGAGCAAAACCGGTTTATATGACGCCAAGCCGTAATCGTTATGGCATTATTGGTCCTATTTACCCTCAAGAGATGACACCGGAAGCGATTACTGAAAAAATCGCTAAAAACCCATTAACTTCGGATAAAATAGGCAAACGACCCGCATATAGTGTAGTAACTAACTGTACTTACGATGGCGTATGCTATCACGCACGCAAAGTTCAGGATTTGCTTGATGAATCATTGGATAGAATCCATTTTGATGAGGCATGGTACGGCTACGCGCGCTTTAACCCTATCTACCGTGACCACTTTGCGATGCGTGATGACCCTAGAAAAGACGATGAACCTACCGTTTTTGCGACCCACTCTACGCATAAATTATTGAATGCACTTTCACAAGCTTCATTTATCCACGTCCGAAATGGCCGTAATGCGATTGATTTTAATCGTTTTAACCAAGCTTATCATATGCATGCGACCACCTCGCCGCTATATGCAATTTGTGCCTCGAATGATATTGCCGCAGATATGATGGACGGCAACAGTGGGCGTTCACTCACTGATGAAGTCATCCGTGAAGCCATCGACTTCCGTCAATCACTGGGCTTCCTATACAAAGAATTTATCAATGATGATGAGTGGTTCTTCAAACCATGGAATCAAGAAATGGTGAAAGACCCAGCAACAGGTAAACGCTATGCATTTGAAGATGCCCCTGTTGAACTGTTGATGAAAGAGCAAAGTTGCTGGGTGATGAATCCTGAAGATAAATGGCATGGTTTTAAAGATATCCCTGAAAATTGGGCGATGCTTGACCCAATTAAGGTAAGTATCTTGTCGCCAGGGATGGGAGATGACGGTAAATTACTGGATAGCGGAGTTCCTGCTGCTTTAGTCACAGCTTGGTTAAATCATTATGGTATTGTGCCAACCCGTACGACCGATTTCCAAATTATGTTCTTGTTTTCGATGGGAATTACGAAAGGAAAATGGGGGACATTGGTCAATGCGCTGCTGTCGTTTAAGCGCCACTATGACAATAATACGGCACTGAAAAAGGTATTGCCTGAAGTGGTTGAAGCGGCTCCTGAGATCTATAGTGAGATGGGGCTACGTGATTTAGGGAATAAAATGTTTGTGTATCTACAAAAAAATAACCCTGGAGGCCAACTAAATCAGGCTTATGAACAACTCCCTGCAGTGATGATGAGCCCGCGCGATGCCTACCAAGAAATTGTTGCTAACCGTGTTGAGTCGGTTCCTTTAGATAAACTCGCCGGGCGTATTGCTGCTAACTCGATTATTCCCTATCCACCGGGTATCCCAATGTTGTTATCGGGGGAAAGCTTTGGCGATAAAAATAGCCCACATATCGGCTATTTACATAGTCTTCAAGCATGGGATAGCGAATTCCCTGGTTTTGAACACGAAACCGAAGGCACTGAAATTATTGATGGCCAGTATTATGTGATGTGTGTGAAAGAATAAGATTCAGTGATGATAAAAACGAAAAGCTATCAAAAGATAGCTTTTCGTGATTTTAATGGATTGTGATGTTTTATAACGAATTAATTTAATTCAAACTCACTAGTCATGGTTTCTAACTGCTCTTGCAATTCCATCCACTCCACTTCCACGTCTTCAAGCGCTGCTTTGTGTTCAGTTTGTTTTTTCAAACATTCCGTCAATTCAGCTTTTTTATCTTGTTCATAGATGGCTGCATCAGAAAGTTTTGCTTCAAGCTCACTCAGGGCATGAGAGTGTTTATCCATCTGCTTTTCCAATTCCGTAATTTTTTTACGGATAGGCTGAGTTAACTGACGAAATTCAGCTTCACGACGTTTTTGATCTTTTCTATCTTGTGCCGTCACCGTTGCAGCGGCTGCTGGCTTATCTTTCTCTTGTTGATCACGCACTTGCTGTAATTCGAGCTTGTTTTGCTCAGCTAGCCATTGTTGGTAATCTTCTAAATCACCATCAAACTGCTCTACAGAACCGCCGTGGACTAAATACAGTTCATCGGTCGTGGTACGCAATAAATGCCTATCATGGGAAACGACAACTAAAGCGCCTTCGAAGGCCATTAAGGCTTCAGTAAGCGCTTGGCGCATATCTAAGTCCAAGTGGTTGGTTGGCTCATCGAGCAACAGTAAATTAGGGCGCTGCCAGACGATTAAAGCGAGAACTAAGTGCGCTTTTTCCCCACCAGAAAAACGGCCACTTGGGTCAGTAACTTGGTCACCTTTAAAACCGAAACCACCTAAATAGTCACGCAATTGCTGCTCAGTTTGCTCAGGGGCAAGGCGAGCAAGATGCTGCAAGGGGGATTCTTCAGGGTGCAAATACTCTAATTGGTGCTGGGCGAAATAACCGAGTTTAATCCCTTTTGCGAGGGAAATTTCTCCCTGTAATGGAGGTAAGTCGCCAGCTAACATTTTGATTAAAGTTGATTTACCTGCGCCGTTACGCCCGAGCAGACCAATGCGTGACCCCGGGACTAAGTTCAGTTTGATGGATTGCAAAATGACCTTTTCACCGTAGCCTGCGCTGACTTTTTCCATTTTTAATAATGGATTCGGTAAGCTTTCTGGTTTGCGGAATGAAAAATGGAATGGGTTATCCACATGAGCCGGTGCGACCATTTCCATTCTTTCAAGCATCTTAATGCGACTTTGTGCTTGCTTGGCTTTGGTGGCTTGCACTCTAAAGCGGTCAATATAACTTTGTAAATGCGCAGCTTTAGCTTGTTGGCTTTCATACAACGCTTGCTGCTGGGCGAGTTTTGTCGCACGTTGGCGCTCAAAAGACGAGTAGTTACCCGTATATTCGAACATGGTTTCTTGTTCGATATGCAGCACTTTATCAATAATCGGGTCGAGGAAATCCCTATCATGGGAAATCAAAATCAGGGTGCCTTGGTAGCTTTTTAACCACTTTTCTAACCAAATGACCGCGTCTAAATCAAGGTGGTTGGTTGGCTCATCGAGTAACAACAGGTCAGAACGGCAAAGCAGTGCCTGCGCGAGGTTCAAACGCATCCGCCATCCACCCGAAAATGATTTTACTGGGGAATCTAGCTGTGTTTGGCTGAAACCTAAGCCATGTAGCAAACTGGAGGCGCGAGAACGAATGGTCCATGCATCAATCGCATCAAGCTGCCCATGAACTACTGCGATGGCATGGCCATCATTTTTTTCATTGGCTTGCTGTAGTTTTTGTTCTAAGGCTCGGAACTCGCGATCACCATCAATGACATATTCAAGAGCGGGCACATCAAGCGCGGGAGTTTCTTGGTTCACCCATGCCATAGACCAATTGCTTGGAAAGGTTGCAGAACCTGCTTCAGCTTGTAATTCGCCTTTTAATAACGCAAGAAGCGTCGATTTACCGCAGCCGTTTTTACCCACTAAACCAACTTTTTGGCCGGGGTTAATAGTCGCAGTGGCATTGTCCAGTAGGACACGAACACCTCGGCGAATTTGGAGTGAAGAGAAAACAATCATAGCAACCGTCTATTAAAAATATGTTAAATTACCCAAATCTACACACCCGAATAATAATACAAAGACTGCAATGTTTAGGGTGTAAACTCTATTTAGCAGGCTGCATGGTAACGGAAAATGTTCCGTCTGACACGCCTTTGAGGAGGGAAAGATGTCAAATACACCGAAAGTGTTGGTGGTCTACGCTCACCCGGACCCCGACGAATCGATGGCTAATAAGGCGTTATTGGGGGCAGTACGTGATTTTGACCATGTGACTGTGCACGATTTATACGCAATTTACCCAGATTATTTTATTGATGTTACCGCGGAGCAAAAATTATTGTGTCAGCACGATATCATTGTTTTTCAGCATCCTCTCTATACTTATAGTTGCCCTGCTTTATTAAAAGAGTGGTTTGATCGCGTGTTAACTCGCCGTTTTGCTACCGACGTGGGGTACCAGAAATTAAAAGGCAAATATTGGCGCTCGGTGATCACGACGGGGGAGCCTATCCACGCTTATCAACATGATGGGTATAATCATTACCCGCTTACAGAAATACTTCGCCCATTTGAATTGACCGCATTAATGTGTGATATGCAGTGGTTAGAACCAACCATTATTTATGCAGCACGTCGGCAGCCTAAAGAACGCTTTGAACAGCTTATCGATGACTACCGTCAATGGATGCAGCAACCGCTAGGTGCGGGAGGGTTATCCTAATGTCAGAACTGGGGCTATTTGAATCCGTTATCATCTTCCTTTGTGCAGGGGTCGTTATGGTACCTATCGCACAAAAAATCCGCTTAGGTGCTGTGCTTGGGTATTTGCTTGCCGGGATCATGATTGGGCCATTTGTTTTCGGCTTTATTCGCAATGTTGATGATATTTTACACTTCTCCGAAATGGGGGTGGTGTTCCTGATGTTTCTTATTGGGTTAGAGCTAAAACCTTCTAAATTATGGGAACTTAGGCGCTCTATTTTCGGTGTGGGCACGCTTCAAGTGGTCGTGACCGCAGCTATCATGGCGTCACTGCTATTTTTAGCCAAATTCTCTTGGCAAGCGGCTATTGTCGGTGGATTAGGTATGGCGATGTCATCAACGGCAATGGCACTTCAATTGATGAACGAAAAAGGGATGTCCAACAAAGAAAGTGGGCAACTCGGTTTCTCTGTTTTGTTATTCCAAGATATGGCCGTTATCCCGATTATGGCGCTGATCCCATTGTTAGCAGGGGATTCAGCAACCAGTGATTGGCAAAAGATTGGTTTGAAGATAGTGGCGTTCGCAGGCTTATGGGTCGTTGGCCGTTACTTATTGCGGCCGATGTTCAGGCTTGCTGCTAAATCTGGCGTTCATGAAATTTTTACGGCTGCCGCCTTATTGGTGGTATTAGGTTCTGCACTCATTATGGAAAGCCTTGGGTTTTCTATGGCTCTGGGAACCTTTATGGCAGGGGTCATGTTAGCGGAAACAGAATTCCGTCATGAATTGGAAATTAATATCGAACCGTTTAAAGGTCTGCTACTGGGGCTATTTTTTATCTCAGTAGGTATGTCATTGAATTTAGATGTGTTGTGGGCCTATTTACCGCAAGTATTGATTGCTGTTGTAGTATTGGTCGCTGTCAAAGCGTTAGTACTTTACGGACTGAGTTTAGCCGCTAGGCTTCGAAATGGTGCGAGAGCGCAATTTTCTGGTGTGCTTAGCCAAGGTGGCGAATTTGCATTTGTAATCTATGCAACCGCCTTTGGTGCAAGTGTGATTAATGAACGGCAAATGGATTTATTGCTGGTGGTTGTCACGCTTTCGATGATGACCACTCCACTTGTGATGCAATTGATAGATGCTTATTTGAACTATCGTTATAATCAACAGCCGGCCTCGAGTGAAAAACCGTTTGTAGAGGATAATGACCCGCATGTTATTTTGGTCGGTTTTGGTCGTATGGGTCAGGTAGTTGGCCGATTATTAATGGCCAATAAGGTTAAAATTACAGTACTAGAACAAGATGTTACGGCGATTAGTACCATGCGCCGCTACGGCTATACAGTATATTACGGCGATGCACGTGAACTGCAATTATTGCGCTCAGCAGGAGCTGATAAAGCCAAATCTATTGTGATTACCAGTGATGTCCCTGAAGAAGTGATGGAAATTGTGCAAATTTGCCAAGAAAACTTCCCTAACTTGCATATTATTGCTCGTGCTAAAGGTCGTCTTGAGGCTCATGAGCTATTGCAATGTGGCGTGACTGACTTTAGCCGTGAAACATTCTCGAGTGCGCTTGAACTTGGCAGCAAGGCTTTAGTCAGTACGGGGATGCACCCTCATAAAGCTTATCGTGCCAAGCAGCATTTCCGTCGTTTAGACATGAAAATGCTCAGGGATATCTACCCTGAAAATGAAAATAGTGATAGCGGGCAAATTTCACGCATTAAAGAGGCGCGTCGTGAACTTAATGAGCTCTTTGAGAAAGAAATGCAAAGAGAGCATCGCCAGCCCCATAGTTGGAATAATGAACAGTAAGGGTTAGAAATGGCTTCAATACGTAAACGCTTTATTGCTGGAGCGACTTGCCCTAAGTGCAAGTCACAAGACACATTAATGATGTGGCGTGAAGATAAAATTGATGTCGTTGAGTGTGTCAATTGCGGCGATCAACAACGCCAAGCAGGGGATGAAGCAACTGGTCATGTTAGGCAAAAAGAGCAGGTTATTGGAATTTTTACACCTGAATAATAGAAATTTGTCAATTCTCAATACATCATCATAGTTTTTCGGTACAATTGGCAAAAATTTTTCCCTTACGGGTAGTAGGAGATGTCATGAAAGTAGCAAAAGACTTGGTGGTCAGCTTGGCTTATCAAGTAAGAACAGAAGACGGTGTTTTAGTTGATGAATCACCAGCAAGCGCACCAATGGACTATTTGCATGGTCGTGGGTCTTTAATTTCAGGTTTAGAAAAAGCATTAGAAGGTCGTTCTGTGGGCGAAAACTTCGATGTTGAAGTCGCTTCAGACGACGCATATGGCCAATACGATGACAACTTAGTTCAACGTGTTCCTAAAGATGTATTTATGGGTGTTGATGAGCTAGAAGTGGGTATGCGTTTCTTAGCTGACACTGACATGGGCCCAGTTCCTGTCGAAATCACAGGCATTGAAGGTGATGAAGTTATCGTTGACGGTAACCACATGTTAGCAGGCCAAAACCTGAAATTTAATGTTGAAGTCATGGCTATCCGTGAAGCAACAGAAGAAGAAATTGCACATGGCCACGTCCATGGTGCAGGCGGTCACGACCATGACCACGACCACGAAGGTGGTTGCTGTGGCGGTGGTGGTCATAGCCATGGTTCAGAAGGTGGTTGCTGCGGTGGCGGCGAAGGTCACGGACACAAACAAGGCGGCTGCGGCTGCCACTAATACCTTGTATTAGTGTTTGTAAAAAAAGGAAGCGAAAGCTTCCTTTTTTGTATTTGAAATCAAGAGTTTTATCTTTGAAATCAATAGTGTGGCGGTGGTGTTTCTTCTTCTGGCCTTGCTAAGTGAGAATCTTGGGATGATTTCAGTCTTTCAGCCACAATGCGTAAATGCTCTTGAAGGCGGCTCATTTGCATTTGCTGGTCAGTAATAACCTGGTTAAGTTGCTCAATCGCCAGTTCTTGAAAGGCAACTTTACTTTCTAAAAGTTCTAAGCGTTGTTCAAATGTATCAGATGAGTCCATATCCGACTCTCCTTAAGCGTTTATATCGTAATTAAACCATCATAATAACTGAACATTACAAATCAATAGATAAGTTTTAGTTAAAGATATAGGCGACGAAACGACTTTTTGTTAATGTGGTCTCAGTAGTTATTATATTTTTTTAATACTCAATGGAGTAACGGGGTCTAAACTTAAAGAGCCCTACCCATAAAACGAATAGTTCGCTATTCGAATATAATCGAATAAAAGTTATCGGAGACTAGGATGAAATCACTGTTTAAGGCAAGCCTTTTAGCAACTACGCTAGCATTTACTTTTGCTGCTCCGCAAGTGATGGCAGCGGAAGCCAAAGCACAAAGCAGCGCATTCAAAAACGCAGAAGAGCGTAATGCGTATGCACTAGGTGCGTCTTTAGGTCGCTACATGCAGAATTCTTTAGAAGAGCAAAAAACAATTGGTATTAACTTGGACAAAGCCCAATTACTTGCTGGTGTCCAAGATGCATTTAACGGCAAAAGCAAAATGACCGATGCAGAAGTTGAGGAAACATTGCGTCAGTTTGAAGGTCAAGTCAAAGAAGCTGCCGACAAAAAAATGAAAGAAGAATCAGCCAACAATGAGAAAAAAGGTGCTGAGTACCGCGAAAAATACGCGAAAGAAAAAGGCGTTGTAAAAACCAAATCAGGCCTGCTGTACAAAATTGAAAAAGACGGTACAGGTGCTAAACCTAAAGCAGACGAAACTGTAGTCGTTCACTACAAAGGTTCTCTGATTGATGGCACTGAATTCGATAGCTCATATTCACGTAACGAGCCACTGACTATCCCATTAAACTCAGTGATTAAAGGCTGGACTGAAGGTTTAGTTAACCTGAAAAAAGGAGGCAAAATGCAGTTAGTGATCCCTGCTGAGTTAGCTTATGGTGAAAATGGCGTGCCAGGTATCCCTGCAAATTCAACATTAGTTTTTGATGTTGAATTATTAGATATCAAACCTGCTGCTAAATAATGATTCACTAAGCATTAGTTAAGTGTATTTTGAAGCCCAACACATTCATGCGTTGGGCTTTTTTGTATTTCTCATCAAAAAAAATTCTCAAATTGTTTAAAACTTGTGATAAAACAGACTGTCTTGCATTCATTCGCTTGACGGCAACGCCGTGGAGTTTTAACTTCAGAAGACTCTATTTTATTTTTTATCATCACAATTGTTGGCTACGAACAAAGTAATGAAGGCCAAATAGTCGAATAATGAACGCCTTTTTAGTCAACAGGATGAGTTTTTACATTAGAAGGATGATGTTGAAATGTCTGATTCTATACAATCACACGACCTCAGCGATATTAACATATTGGATAACCAGCCCTTTTCTGAGACAGACCATGAGATTTTAAAATCATATGAAGCTGCTGTGGATGGTCTGGCAATGCTAATCGGTGGGCACTGTGAAATTGTTCTTCACTCTTTAGAAGACCTAAACTGCTCTGCAGTCAGAATCGCAAATGGTCAGCACACTGGGCGTAAAATCGGCTCACCGATTACAGACCTAGCGTTGAGAATGCTGCACGATATGGCAGACGAAGAATCGAATGTCTCGAAAGCTTATTTTACGAAAGCGAAAAGCGGTGATTTAATGAAATCCGTTACTATTGCGATTCGTAACCGTAAGCAACGTGTGATTGGCTTACTATGCATCAATATGAACTTAGATGTACCGTTCTCTGAAATTATTCAATCGTTTGTTCCAGAAACTAAACAAGAAGTCACTTCAGATGTGAACTTTGCCTCTTCAGTTGATGACCTTGTCGCGCAAACATTGGAATATACGATTGAAGAAGTGGGTGGTGATCGTAATGTCTCGAATAACGCAAAAAACAAGCAAGTGGTTCTTAACTTATACGAAAAAGGTATTTTTGATATTAAAGACGCCATCAACCAAGTAGCTGACCGCCTGAATATTTCTAAACACACGGTTTACTTATATATTCGTCAATTCAAGAGCGGTGAATGAGTAATACAAATTCGCTAACCTACTGCTTAGTTGTGACAGGTCCCGCTTACGGTACACAACAAGCAGCGAGTGCGTATCAATTTGCAAAAGCCCTTCTTGAAGAAGGGCATATATTGAAAACATTATTTTTTTATCGTGAAGGTGTTTTCAATGCGAATCAGCTTACCTCGCCGGCAACAGATGAATTCAATTTAGTTTCAGCTTGGCAAGAACTGGCAAAACAATCAGGGTGTGAAATGCATATCTGTGTTTCTGCAGCTTTGCGCCGAGGGGTTGTTGACCAAGAACAAGCGCAAAGTTTATCACTTCCAACGGCCAACCTTGCTGAGGGCTTTATAATGAGTGGGTTAGGAAGCCTTGCGGAAGCGATGATAACCACAGACCGGACAATTCAATTCTAAGAACAGCTCAATACAAGGTATCGTGTGAAAAAAATAGCTTTTGTCTTTACAACCATGCCCCATGGAAATGCCAGTGGTCGAGAAGGGCTAGATGCATTATTAGCAACTTCAGCACTGACAGAAGACATTCAGGTGTTTTTTCTCTCTGATGGCGTCTATCAGCTTCTGGCAAACCAACACCCTGCTGAAGTGCTTGCTCGGGATTACATCGCAACATTTAAAATATTGCCATTATATGACATTGAAAAAATTTATCTCTGCAGCTCTTCGTTACAAGAACGAGGGTTAGGGGAAAATACCAAATGGGTCGTGACGCCAACAATTCTCAACAAGAAAGAGATCAGAGCGAGAATAGCTGAATGTGATGTGGTGCTTAATTTTTGATCGGTTGTGTGAATTTTGAGCTTGGGTTAAGTTTTGATCTATAGTAGGATCTTTTCTATGCTGTATACATTAGCAACATCTCCATTTAAATGTGATTTTTCTGCGATGCTAGGCTTTATTACGGCGGAAGACGTAGTTTTACTGATGCAAGATGGCGTGGTTGCGGCAGTCGCACAGTCACCTTTTCTTATTGCATTACAAAAAACAGGTGCGCAGTTGTACGCTTTGGATGCCGACATCAATGCTCGCGGGTTGCAAAATACCCTCTCAACCGCAGTTTCTGTAATCACATATCAAGGTTTTGTGAAGCTAACAGAAGTCCAAAAACAACATTTTGCCATATAAAGGCACTAAAAGTTGTATATTTCTTGACACCTGAGCCAGTCAGCAATAAAATTTCGCGTCCTCGTGTATCGTCATGTTGGCGAACGAGGTCAAAATCCGTGTTTACGAAGCAATAAAACCAGGAGCTTTTTTAATAATGGCAACTATTAATCAGCTGGTACGCAAATCTCGTAGCTCGAAAGTTGTTAAAAGCAACGTTCCAGCACTGGAAGCTTGCCCGCAAAAACGTGGCGTATGTACTCGTGTATATACTACCACTCCTAAGAAACCAAACTCAGCATTACGTAAAGTATGCCGTGTTCGTTTAACTAATGGTTTCGAAGTTTCTTCCTACATCGGTGGTGAAGGCCACAACTTGCAGGAGCACTCCGTTATCCTTATCCGTGGTGGTCGTGTTAAAGACTTACCAGGTGTGCGTTATCACACCGTTCGCGGCGCACTGGACTGTTCTGGTGTTAAAGACCGTAAGCAAGCTCGTTCTAAATACGGCGCGAAAAAACCTAAGGCTTAATGGATTTCCGTTAAGTAAGGCCAAACATTTTAATCTTAATGTCAAAATACTCTCGTAGAGTTTTGGACAAACCTGAATTAACAACGGAGTCATATCCATGCCACGTCGTCGCGTAATAGGTCAACGTAAAATTCTTCCAGATCCTAAGTTCGGATCAGAATTACTGGCCAAGTTTGTAAATATCCTGATGGTAGACGGGAAAAAATCTACTGCTGAAGCAATCGTATATAACGCACTTGAAACCCTTGCTCAGCGTTCTGGTAAAACTGAACTTGATGCATTCGAATTAGCACTAGATAACGTGCGTCCGACTGTGGAAGTTAAATCCCGCCGTGTTGGTGGTTCAACTTACCAAGTTCCAGTTGAAGTTCGCCCGGTTCGTCGTAATGCCCTGGCAATGCGTTGGATCGTTGATGCTGCTCGTAAACGCGGTGATAAATCTATGGCGCTTCGCCTGGCAAATGAATTATCAGACGCTGCTGAGAACAAAGGTTCCGCTGTTAAGAAACGTGAAGACGTTCACCGTATGGCAGAAGCTAACAAGGCGTTCGCACACTACCGTTGGTAATTATTTCTTACCCACATTAGTGATGTATCTCAGGGTAGCCATTTGCTACCCTTTATATGAAGCATTGAACGCCCACGAGAGAGGAAAAAATGGCCCGTCAAACGCCCATAGCACGTTATCGTAATATCGGTATCAGTGCACACATCGACGCCGGTAAAACCACAACTTCTGAACGTATTCTGTTCTATACTGGTGTAAACCATAAAATTGGTGAAACTCACGAAGGTTCTGCAACAATGGACTGGATGGAGCAGGAGCAAGAGCGTGGTATTACTATCACATCTGCAGCGACTACTGCATTCTGGTCTGGTATGGCAAAACAGTATGAGCCACACCGTATCAATATCATCGACACCCCAGGACACGTTGACTTCACCATCGAAGTAGAACGTTCTATGCGTGTTCTTGATGGCGCAGTAATGGTTTACTGTGCGGTTGGTGGTGTTCAGCCACAGTCTGAAACTGTATGGCGTCAGGCTAACAAATATAAAGTTCCACGTATCGCGTTCGTTAACAAAATGGACCGTATGGGTGCGAACTTCTTACGTGTTGTTGAGCAATTAAAATCACGTTTAGCTGCTAACGCAGTTCCACTGCAATTACCAGTTGGCGCAGAAGAGTCGTTCACTGGTGTTGTTGACTTGCTGAAAATGAAAGCAATCAAGTGGAGCGATGAAGATCAGGGCGTTACCTTCGAATACGAAGATATCCCTGCGAACATGCAAGAAGCTGCTGAAGAGTGGCACAACAACCTGATCGAAACCGCAGCAGAAGCATCAGAAGAACTGATGGAAAAATATCTGGGCGGTGAAGAACTGACCGAAGCAGAAATTAAATCTGCATTACGTCAACGTGTTCTTGCAAGCGAAATTATTCTGGTTACCTGTGGTTCTGCATTTAAGAACAAAGGTGTTCAGGCGATGCTGGATGCAGTTGTTGATTACTTACCTGCGCCAACAGATGTACCTGCAATCAATGGTATTCTGGACGACGGTAAAGACACTCCTGCAGAGCGTCACGCAAGTGATGATGAGCCATTCTCATCATTAGCATTTAAAATTGCAACCGACCCATTCGTTGGTAACTTAACGTTCTTCCGTGTTTACTCTGGTGTTGTTAACTCAGGTGACACAGTTCTGAACGCAGTGAAATCGAAGAAAGAACGTTTTGGCCGTATCGTACAGATGCACGCTAACAAACGTGAAGAGATCAAAGAAGTTCGCGCTGGTGACATCGCGGCGGCTATCGGTCTGAAAGACGTAACTACAGGTGATACTTTATGTGCGGTTGATGCACCAATCATCCTGGAGCGTATGGAATTCCCAGAGCCAGTAATCTCTGTTGCAATCGAACCAAAAACTAAAGCTGACCAAGAAAAAATGGGTATCGCATTAGGCCGTCTGGCTCAAGAAGACCCATCATTCCGCGTATCAAGTGATGAAGAGACTAATCAGACTATCATCGCTGGTATGGGTGAATTGCACTTGGACGTTCTGGTTGACCGTATGCGTCGCGAATTTAAAGTTGAAGCGAACGTTGGTAAACCTCAAGTTGCTTACCGTGAAGCAATCACTATGAAAGTGACTGATATCGAAGGTAAACACGCGAAACAGTCTGGTGGTCGTGGTCAGTATGGTCATGTCGTTATCGATATGTTCCCACTGAACAAAAACGATAAAGACGGCGTTCAAATGGATTACGAATTTGCCAACGACATCAAAGGTGGTGTAATTCCTACTGAATACATCCCTGCGGTTGACAAAGGTATCCAAGAACAGTTGAAATCTGGTCCATTAGCTGGTTACCCGGTTGTTAACATGGGTGTTCGTTTACATTTCGGTTCTTACCATGATGTTGACTCCTCTGAATTGGCGTTTAAACTTGCGGCTTCAATCGCGTTTAAAGATGGCTTCAAAAAAGCTAAACCAGTTCTGCTTGAGCCAATCATGAAAGTTGAAGTGGAAACACCAGAAGACTACATGGGTGATGTTATTGGTGACCTGAACCGTCGTCGTGGTATGATTGAAGGTATGGATGACCTGCCTACTGGTAAAGTCGTTCGTGCACAAGTACCATTGTCAGAAATGTTCGGTTATGCTACTGACCTGCGTTCTCAGACACAAGGTCGTGCTTCATACTCTATGGAGTTCCTGAAGTACAATGAAGCACCAAACAACGTTGCACAAGCTGTAATCGAAGCTCGTAACGCTAAATAATCGATTTTTATCGGTTAACAACTTTAATTTAAGTTCCTTCTTTATCGTGAAGAGGGAACTCCATAAGGAATAGAGTCGTATCAACATGATCGTTACCCTGATCCACCCAATCGCGATGGACGACGGTTTACGTTTCGCAATCCGTGAAGGTGGCCGTACTGTAGGTGCGGGTGTTGTTGCAAAAATTATTGCATAATACCGCTCTTTCTGAATAAGAAAGAACCACTTAGTAAAAAAGGGCGTCTAATAGACGTCCTTTTTATACATTGCAAAATTCAGACGTTGCAAAATTAAGAACCTATCTCATCAATCATTTGTATAATTATTGGTGAGATAGGCTCTGAAACAACGAATTGATAACTGTGCGGGCTCCTTTGCGCAGTTATATGAGATTTATTAAGGTTTTGCTCGGAAGATATGGTATATTTTACCGCTGCCACAAAAAGAAAGTCATTTTCTTATTGGTGTAGTTAAAAAATTTGCTGAGCATGCTGAAATTCCTGCAAAATGGAATAGCACTTGTGAAATGGGTAGCACTTGTAAAGTGATAGTACTGACATACAAGTAGTACTTGCGAAATAAAATGTTACTGCAACTTGTTGTGTTTGCAGAACGAATAACGCTAATTACCTCCATTAACAAGGCTAATTACTTTTAGATCGCAGGTGATGTTATTGATATCCCTATCAAATTTTGCAGGCTTAGTTTGTAGTAATTGAGGGATATGTTGGCATATTCTATTGGTTTGGCTTGGTTGTTTTACCTTTGTAAGCAAGCAGGCTATGTACATACTTCATGGTAACAGGTTGAATTATGAGTGCGAATAGCGAAGCTCAAGGAAGTGGACGCAGTGCAGACATCTTCAAGTGGGTCATTGTCTGTGCCTTATTAATAATTGCTATTGTTGGCAATTATTACTTCCGTCAATATAATCTCGCGCTGCGTGCATTTGCAGTTGTGGCTGTTGTCGCTATTGCAGGTGCTGTCGCTTTATGGACTACAAAAGGTAAAGCAACACTGGCGTTTGCACGCGAAGCTCGCGTCGAGATGAGAAAAGTCATTTGGCCTACTCGCCAGGAAACATTGCAAACTACTTTAATTGTTGCTGCAGTAACGGCTGTAATGTCTTTAATACTGTGGGGACTAGATGGTATCCTGGTGCGTTTAGTTTCATTTATTACAAGCCTGAGGTTATTCTAAATGTCCGATTCACCTAAAAAGCGCTGGTATGTCATTCAGGCATTCTCTGGTTTTGAAGGTCGCGTAGCACAATCTTTACGTGAACATATCAAATTACATGCTATGGAAGATTCTTTTGGCGAAGTTATGGTTCCAACAGAAGAAGTTGTTGAAATCCGTAGCGGTCAGCGCCGTAAGAGTGAACGTAAATTCTTCCCAGGCTATGTCTTGGTCCAAATGGTCATGAACGATGACTCTTGGCACTTAGTGCGTAGTGTACCGCGTGTAATGGGGTTCATTGGCGGAACGTCAGATCGTCCAGCGCCAATTAGCGATAAAGAAGTTGACGCTATCATGAACCGCTTACAACAAGTTGGTGATAAACCACGTCCGAAAACACTGTTTGAACCAGGTGAAATGGTTCGTGTTAGCGAAGGTCCATTTGCTGACTTTAACGGTGTTGTTGAAGAAATTGATTATGAAAAGAGCCGCTTAAAAGTCTCTGTTTCTATCTTCGGTCGCGCAACTCCAGTCGAATTGGATTTTGGTCAGGTAGAAAAAGCCTAATCTAAGCGACAAAACTGACTTGCAAAAGGCGTGAAATTTGACTACAATTTCGCGCCTTTTGTTTTTATGTTCGGCGCAAATTAATGTGCGGGACATGTTTAATGTAACGGGGAGCCTTGCAAACTGTAAGGCGCTATCACCCATCTAGAGGAAATATCATGGCTAAGAAAGTTCAAGCCTACGTTAAGCTGCAAGTTGCGGCTGGTATGGCGAACCCAAGTCCACCAGTTGGTCCAGCTCTGGGTCAACAAGGTGTTAACATCATGGAATTCTGTAAAGCGTTCAACGCAAAAACAGACAGCCTGGAAAAAGGTTTACCAATTCCTGTTGTTATTACTGTTTACGCAGACCGTTCTTTCACTTTCGTTACCAAAACTCCACCTGCAGCAGTTCTGCTGAAAAAAGCAGCTGGCGTTAAGTCTGGTTCAGGCAAGCCTAACAAAGATAAAGTTGGTAAAGTGACCTCTGCTCAGATTCGCGAAATCGCTGAAACTAAAGCTGCGGATATGACTGGTGCTGATGTTGACGCAATGATGCGTTCAATTGAAGGTACTGCTCGTTCCATGGGCCTGGTAGTGGAGGACTAAGACAATGGCTAAACTGACTAAGCGCATGCGCAATATCCGTGAAAAAGTTGATGCAACTAAACAGTACGACATCAACGAAGCCGTTGCACTGCTGAAAGAATTAGCAACTGCTAAATTCGTAGAAAGCGTTGACGTAGCTATCAACCTGGGCATCGATGCTCGTAAATCTGACCAAAACGTTCGCGGTGCAACTGTACTGCCACACGGTACTGGCCGTTCAGTTCGCGTTGCTGTGTTCGCACAAGGCGCAAACGCTGAAGCTGCTAAAGCTGCAGGCGCTGAACTGGTAGGTATGGAAGATCTGGCTGATAAAATCAAAGCTGGTGAAATGGACTTTGACGTTGTTATTGCTTCTCCAGATGCAATGCGCGTTGTTGGCCAATTAGGTCAAGTTCTGGGCCCACGTGGTCTGATGCCAAACCCGAAAGTTGGTACTGTAACTCCAAACGTTGCTGAAGCAGTTAACAATGCTAAAGCAGGTCAGGTTCGTTACCGTAATGACAAAAACGGAATCATCCACACCACTATCGGTAAAGTTGATTTCGACACTAACAAACTGAAAGAAAACTTAGAAGCACTGCTGATCGCGCTGAAAAAAGCAAAACCAGCTTCTGCTAAAGGTGTTTTCATCAAGAAAGTTAGCCTGTCTACCACTATGGGTGCAGGTGTTGCTGTTGACCAAGCTGGTCTGTCAGCGACAGTTTAATTGCTATAGCTTCGGCTAATTGGTAATTAGGCTTTACCTTTGCGTCAAATTTGTATAAAATTTGACGCCTTGAGTTTGTTGGGTATAGCAATATACTCAACAAACCACAAATTTCGGTATGGAGTCTGGCCTTTCCAGACCCCGTCCAAGACCGCAGGTGTAGTCTAACCGCTGCTTAATTTACCTGCGTAGACGGTGACAGAGATACCTAGAATTTAATTCTGGATTTCTATTCTGCTCACCGTGTTTTAGCGCTCTTACATAATGTTGTGTTTGAGTGATGTGAGTCCCGGGGTTTCCCGGTTAATCCAGGAGCAAGAAGCTAATGGCACTAAATCTTCAAGACAAACAAGCGATTGTTGCTGAAGTCAGCGAAGTAGCCAAAGGCGCGCTTTCTGCAGTTGTTGCTGATTCACGCGGCGTAACTGTAGCAAAAATGACTGAACTGCGTAAAGCAGGTCGCGAAGCTGGCGTTTATATCCGTGTTGTTCGTAACACACTGATCCGCCGTGCTGTTGAAGGTACTTCTTATGACGTACTGAAAGACGTGTTTGTCGGTCCAACCTTAATTGCTTTCTCTAACGAACACCCGGGCGCTGGCGCTCGTCTGTTCAAAGAGTTCGCGAAAGCGAATCCAGCATTTGAGATTAAAGCTGCGGCCTTTGAAGGTGAGTTAATCCAAGCGAAAGATATCGATCGTCTGGCAACTCTCCCAACTTACGATGAAGCAATCGCACGCCTGATGTCAACCATGAAAGAAGCCGCTGCAGGCAAATTGGTTCGTACTCTGGCTGCTCTGCGCGATCAGAAAGAAGCTGCATAAGCCCTTTCCTTCGTTGCTTTTTAACGTATAAACTATTTCTGAATTTTAGGAACACTTGTTATGTCTATCACTAAAGACCAAATCCTTGATGCAGTTGCAGAAATGTCTGTAATGGACGTTGTTGAACTGATTACTATGATGGAAGAAAAATTCGGCGTTTCTGCTGCTGCAGCTGTTGCTGTTGCTGCGGGCCCAGCTGAAGCTGCTGAAGAAAAAACTGAATTCGACGTTGTACTGTCAGCTGTTGGCGGTAACAAAGTTGCAGTTATCAAAGCAGTTCGTGGCGCAACCGGTCTTGGCCTGAAAGAAGCTAAAGACATGGTAGAATCTGCTCCAGCTACTATTAAAGAAGCTGCAAGCAAAGACGAAGCTGAAGCTCTGAAAAAATCTCTTGAAGAAGCAGGCGCTTCTGTTGAACTTAAATAAGTTCAATTTCAAGAACGCAGCCTGATCTAATTAGGCTGACGGCTGGTGATTTTTTAATCACCAGCCTTTTTGCGCTGTAAGGCGTGATGGGTGTTAACAGCTTTTCACGCAGTTTTAATGTTAACAACAACCCTCCAATACTTCTTTCTATTGACGACTTAATATACTGTGTTCTTCGCTACGACCCGCTCGGGTAGCTCGGTAGCAATGGCAACGCAATGAAATGATTTAAGAGTAATAGCAATGAGTATTAAGGAAAGTATTCATTTTCCGTTTCTTATATAAAAACGCGTTGCGGTTCAGTCTCTTAAACTAAGAGCTAACCACTTGGGTCACTGATCAACGAGCTGAGGAAACCTATGGTTTACTCCTATACCGAGAAAAAACGTATCCGTAAGGACTTTGGTAAGCGTCCACAAGTTTTGGACATACCTTATCTCCTTTCTATCCAACTTGACTCGTTCCAGAAGTTTATCGAGCAAGATCCAGATGGCCAGAATGGGCTGGAAGCAGCTTTCCGTTCTGTGTTTCCAATTCAGAGCTACAGCGGTAATGCTGAATTACAATATGTCAGCTATCGTTTAGGCGAGCCTGTTTTTGATGTTAAAGAATGTCAAATTCGCGGTGTAACTTACTCTGCGCCTTTACGTGTGAAATTACGTCTCATCGTTTATGAGCGTGAAGCACCGGAAGGAACTGTTAAAGACATCAAAGAACAAGAAGTTTACATGGGTGAAATTCCACTCATGACTGAAAACGGAACTTTCGTTATCAACGGTACTGAGCGTGTTATCGTTTCTCAGTTACACCGTAGTCCAGGTGTATTCTTTGACAGCGATAAAGGTAAAACACACTCTTCAGGTAAAGTGCTATATAACGCACGTATTATCCCTTACCGTGGTTCATGGCTTGATTTCGAATTCGACCCGAAAGATAACCTGTTTGTACGTATTGACCGTCGCCGTAAATTACCTGCGACCATTATTCTGCGTGCAATGGATTACAACACCGAAGAAATCTTAAATCTGTTCTTCGAAAAAACAGTATTCCAAATCCGTGATAATAAACTGATGATGACGCTGGTTCCTGAGCGTTTACGTGGTGAAACTGCTTCGTTTGATATCGAAGCGAACGGTAAAGTCTATGTAGAAAAAGGCCGCCGTATCACTGCACGTCACATTCGTCAGTTAGAGAAAGAAGAAGTCAATAGCATCGAAGTTCCTGTTGAATATATCGCAGGTAAAGTTGTTGCTAGAGACTATATTGATGAAAGCACCGGTGAGCTGATTTGTGCAGCGAACATGGAACTTTCTTTAGATATGTTGGCACGTCTGAGCCAGTCTGGTCATAAAACAATCGAAACATTGTTTACCAATGACTTAGACCACGGTGCTTACATTTCTGAAACCGTTCGTGTCGACCCAACTAACGACCGTCTGAGTGCATTGGTAGAAATCTACCGCATGATGCGTCCTGGTGAGCCACCAACCCGTGAAGCTGCAGAAAACCTGTTCGAGAACCTGTTCTTCTCTGAAGACCGTTACGACTTGTCTGCGGTAGGTCGCATGAAGTTCAACCGTTCACTGAACCGTGAAGAAATCGAAGGTTCAGGTATCCTGAGTGAAGAAGACATCATTGATGTTATGCGTAAACTCATCGATATCCGTAACGGTAAAGGCGAAGTGGATGATATCGACCACCTAGGTAACCGTCGTATTCGTTCTGTTGGTGAAATGGCAGAGAACCAATTCCGTGTCGGTCTGGTTCGTGTTGAGCGTGCAGTGAAAGAGCGTCTTTCTCTGGGCGACCTTGATGCATTAATGCCACAAGATATGATCAATGCGAAACCAATTTCAGCCGCAGTTAAAGAGTTCTTTGGTTCCAGCCAGCTGTCTCAATTTATGGACCAGAACAACCCGTTGTCTGAAATTACGCACAAACGTCGTATCTCTGCGTTAGGCCCAGGTGGTTTGACTCGTGAGCGTGCGGGCTTCGAAGTACGTGACGTTCACCCAACTCACTACGGTCGTGTCTGTCCAATCGAAACGCCTGAAGGTCCAAACATCGGTCTGATCAACTCATTATCTGTTTATGCACAGACCAATGAGTACGGTTTCTTAGAAACCCCATACCGTTTAGTACGTGATGGCTTAGTGACAGACGAAATCCATTATCTGTCTGCAATTGAAGAAGGTAACTTCATCATTGCTCAGGCGAACACCGTTTTAGGTGATGATGGTAGCTTTGTTGAAGAACTGATTACGTGTCGTAACAAAGGTGAATCAAGCTTATTCAGCCGTGAACAAGTTGAATATATGGACGTTTCGACTCAACAGGTTGTTTCTGTTGGTGCGTCCCTGATCCCATTCCTTGAACACGATGACGCCAACCGTGCATTGATGGGTGCAAACATGCAACGTCAAGCGGTTCCTACTCTGCGTGCTGACAAACCATTAGTTGGTACAGGTATGGAGCGTGCAGTAGCGGTTGACTCTGGTGTTACTGCTGTTGCAAGACGTGGTGGTTCGGTTCAGTACGTTGATGCTTCTCGTATCGTTATCAAAGTTAACGAAGATGAGATGTATCCAGGCGAAGCTGGAATCGATATTTATAACCTGACTAAATATACCCGTTCTAACCAGAACACCTGTATTAGCCAGATGCCTTGTGTATCTTTAGGTGAGCCAGTTGAACGTGGTGACGTGTTAGCGGATGGTCCTTCAACAGACCTCGGTGAATTAGCACTTGGTCAAAACATGCGCGTGGCATTCATGCCATGGAATGGTTATAACTTCGAAGACTCCATCTTAGTTTCTGAGCGTGTTGTTCAAGAAGACCGTTTTACAACTATTCATATTCAAGAGCTCTCTTGTGTGTCTCGTGACACTAAATTAGGGCCTGAAGAAATCACTGCAGATATTCCAAACGTCGGTGAAGCTGCACTGTCTAAACTTGATGAATCCGGTATCGTGTATATTGGTGCGGAAGTGAAAGGCGGCGATATTCTGGTTGGTAAAGTGACACCTAAAGGTGAAACTCAGCTGACGCCAGAAGAGAAACTGTTACGTGCTATCTTTGGTGAAAAAGCATCAGACGTTAAAGACTCTTCTTTACGTGTTCCTAACGGTGTATCTGGTACGGTTATTGACGTACAAGTATTTACCCGTGACGGCGTAGAGAAAGACAAACGTGCATTAGAGATCGAAGAAACTCAGTTACGTGATGCGAAGAAAGACTTAACAGAAGAGCTACGTATTTTCGAAGCAGGTCTGTTTGCACGTATCCGTTCTGTACTGGTTAACGGCGGAATTGAAGCTGAAAAACTGGACAAACTGCCTCGCGACCGTTGGTTAGAGTTATCTTTAGCTGACGAAGAGAAGCAAAACCAGTTAGAGCAATTAGCTGAACAGTATGACGAACTGAAATCTGAGTTCGAGAAAAAACTCGATGCAAAACGTCGTAAAATTACTCAAGGTGATGACTTAGCACCGGGTGTACTGAAAATTGTTAAGGTTTATCTGGCTGTTAAACGTCAGATCCAACCGGGTGATAAAATGGCGGGTCGCCATGGTAACAAAGGTGTTATCTCAAAAATCAACCCAGTTGAAGACATGCCTTACGATGAAAACGGTAACCCAGTTGATATCGTTCTGAACCCGCTGGGCGTACCATCACGTATGAACATCGGTCAGATTTTGGAAACTCACTTAGGGATGGCAGCGAAAGGTATTGGTGAGAAAATCAATGCTATGCTTAAACAGCAAGAAGAAGTTGCCAAACTGCGTGAGTTTATCCAAAAAGCATACGATTTAGGTGATGATCCACGCCAGAAAGTTGACTTGAACACTTTCTCTGACGAAGAAGTTATGCGTTTGGCTGAGAACCTGAAAAAAGGTATGCCAATTGCAACACCAGTATTTGATGGTGCGAAAGAGAAAGAAATCAAAGAACTGCTGAAATTGGGTGGTCTGCCAACTTCAGGTCAGATTACATTATTCGATGGTCGTACTGGCGAGCGCTTTGAGCGCCAAGTAACTGTTGGCTACATGTATATGCTGAAACTGAACCACTTGGTTGACGATAAGATGCACGCCCGTTCAACAGGTTCTTATAGCTTGGTTACTCAGCAACCGCTGGGTGGTAAAGCGCAGTTCGGTGGTCAGCGTTTCGGGGAGATGGAAGTGTGGGCACTGGAAGCATACGGTGCAGCCTATACTCTTCAAGAAATGCTTACAGTTAAATCGGATGACGTTAACGGCCGTACGAAGATGTATAAAAACATCGTCGATGGCAGCCATCAGATGGAACCTGGTATGCCGGAATCTTTCAACGTATTACTGAAAGAAATTCGCTCACTGGGTATCAACATCGAGCTGGAAGACGAGTAATTCGTTTTATGCCGGAAAGCTTGCTTTCCGGCACATGTAAGCACTGGGATTTGGGGAGAGTGTCTTTGAACACTCACCTGACAGGTCTAACTCCGACAGGAGCATTTTGTGAAAGACTTAATAAAGTTTCTGAAAGCGCAAACCAAGACCGAAGAGTTTGATGCTATCAAGATTGCTCTGGCATCACCTGATATGATCCGTTCATGGTCATTCGGTGAAGTTAAAAAGCCAGAAACCATTAACTACCGTACGTTCAAACCTGAGCGTGACGGTCTTTTCTGTGCGCGTATTTTCGGGCCAGTAAAAGACTACGAATGTCTGTGCGGTAAGTACAAACGTTTAAAACACCGTGGTGTGATTTGTGAGAAGTGTGGCGTTGAAGTTACACAGACCAAAGTCCGTCGTGAGCGCATGGGTCACATTGAACTTGCATCTCCGACTGCACACATTTGGTTCTTAAAATCACTGCCATCCCGTATCGGCTTGCTGCTTGATATGCCACTGCGTGATATCGAACGCGTTCTGTACTTTGAATCATATGTAGTTGTTGAAGGCGGTATGACTAGCCTTGAGCGTGCACAGATTCTGACAGAAGAGCAATACTTAGATGCGCTGGAAGAGTTCGGTGACGAATTTGATGCGAAAATGGGGGCGGAAGCAATCCAAGGCCTGCTGAAAAACCTCGATCTTGAGAACGAGTGTGAAACGCTGCGCGAAGAGTTAAACGAAACTAACTCTGAAACTAAGCGTAAGAAGCTGACTAAGCGTATCAAACTGCTAGAAGCATTTATCCAATCTGGTAACAAGCCAGAGTGGATGATCTTAAACGTATTACCTGTATTACCACCGGATCTGCGTCCATTAGTTCCACTCGATGGTGGTCGTTTCGCAACATCAGATCTAAACGATCTGTATCGTCGCGTAATCAACCGTAATAACCGTTTGAAACGCCTCCTGGATCTGGCTGCGCCAGACATCATCGTACGTAACGAAAAACGTATGTTGCAAGAAGCGGTTGACGCCCTGTTAGATAACGGTCGTCGTGGTCGCGCAATCACAGGTTCTAACAAACGTCCTCTGAAATCTTTGGCAGATATGATCAAAGGTAAACAAGGTCGTTTCCGTCAGAACTTACTTGGTAAGCGTGTTGACTACTCAGGTCGTTCTGTTATCACCGTAGGTCCATACCTGCGTCTGCATCAGTGCGGTCTGCCTAAGAAAATGGCTCTTGAGTTATTCAAACCATTTATCTATGGCAAATTAGAATTACGTGGTCTGGCAACAACCATTAAAGCTGCGAAGAAAATGGTTGAGCGCGAAGAAGCGGTTGTTTGGGATATCTTGGATGAAGTTATCCGTGAACACCCAGTTATGCTGAACCGTGCACCAACACTTCACCGTCTGGGTATCCAAGCTTTCGAACCTATTCTTATCGAAGGTAAAGCTATCCAATTGCACCCACTCGTTTGTGCGGCATATAACGCCGACTTCGATGGAGACCAAATGGCGGTACACGTTCCTCTGACTCTGGAAGCTCAGTTAGAAGCACGTGCGTTGATGATGTCAACCAACAACATCCTGTCACCTGCAAGTGGTGAGCCTATCATCGTTCCTTCACAGGACGTTGTATTGGGTCTTTACTACATGACACGTGACTGCGTAAACGCGAAAGGCGAGGGCATGGTATTAGCCGGTCCTAAAGAAGCTGAGCGTGTTTACCGTTCAGGTCATGCGTCACTGCATGCCCGCGTTAAAGTCCGTATCACTGAAGAAGTAAAAGATTCGGAAGGTAACATCACAATCAACACGGGCTTAGTTGACACTACTGTTGGTCGTGCAATTTTATGGATGATCGTACCGAAAGGTCTGCCTTACGAATTGGTTAACCAAGCGTTAGGTAAAAAAGCGATCTCTAAAATGCTGAACACCTGTTACCGTGTTCTGGGCCTGAAGCCTACTGTTATTTTTGCTGACCAAATCATGTATACCGGTTTTGCCTATGCGGCACGTTCTGGTGCATCAGTTGGTATCGATGATATGGTTATTCCAGAGAAAAAAGCTGGAATTATCGCCGAAGCAGAAGCTGAAGTTGCAGAAATTCAGGAACAGTTCCAGTCTGGTCTGGTTACAGCAGGCGAACGTTACAACAAAGTTATCGATATCTGGGCAGCGGCAAACGAACGTGTTGCTAAAGCGATGATGGAAAACTTGTCGACTGAAGCGGTTATTAACCGTGATGGCGTCGAAGAACAACAAGTTTCTTTCAACAGTATCTTTATGATGGCCGACTCCGGTGCTCGTGGTTCTGCAGCTCAGATTCGTCAGCTAGCCGGTATGCGTGGTCTGATGGCTAAGCCAGATGGCTCAATCATCGAAACACCAATCACGGCAAACTTCCGTGAAGGTCTGAACGTTCTCCAGTACTTTATTTCTACGCACGGTGCGCGTAAAGGTCTTGCCGATACCGCATTGAAAACAGCGAACTCCGGTTATCTGACACGTCGTTTAGTTGACGTTGCACAGGACTTGGTGGTAACTGAAGACGACTGTGGAACTCACGAAGGTATCCTGATGACTCCGGTTATCGAGGGTGGCGACGTTAAAGAACCACTGCGTGAACGTGTACTGGGTCGTGTGACTGCAGAAGATATCCTGATCCCAGGAACTGCGGACATTCTAGTTCCACGTAATACATTACTGCACGAAAAACTGTGTGACCTGTTAGAAGCTAACTCAGTCGACAGCGTTAAAGTTCGTTCAGTTGTAAGTTGTGAAACTGACTTCGGTGTGTGTGCTCACTGTTATGGTCGTGACCTTGCTCGTGGTCACATCATCAACAAAGGTGAAGCTATCGGGGTTATCGCGGCACAGTCAATCGGTGAGCCGGGTACACAGTTAACGATGCGTACGTTCCACATCGGGGGTGCGGCATCTCGTGCGGCGGCAGAATCTAGCATTCAAGTCCGTAACACAGGTACTCTGAAACTGGTTAACGCAAAATTCGTTACGAACTCAGAAGGTAAACTGGTTATTACTTCACGTAATACAGAGCTGCGTCTGATTGACGAATTCGGTCGTACTAAAGAAAGCTATAAAGTCCCTTACGGTGCGCACTTGACGAAAGGCGATGGCGATGCAGTAACGGGCGGTGAAACTGTTGCGAACTGGGATCCACATACCATGCCAGTCGTCAGTGAAGTATCGGGTATTATCAGCTTCTCTGACATGCTTGATGGTCAAACAATGACGCGTCAGACTGATGAATTAACCGGTCTGTCTTCAATCGTTGTTCTGGATACTGCGGAACGTACCAGTGGTGGTAAAGACCTACGTCCTGCTTTACGTGTTATTGACGCAAATGGTAACGACGTTCTTATACCTAACACAGACATGCCTGCTCAGTACTTCTTACCGGGTAAAGCAATTGTTCAGTTAGATGATGGCATCGCAATCAATGTCGGTGATACCTTAGCGCGTATTCCACAAGAATCTGTGGGTACTAAAGATATCACGGGTGGTCTGCCACGCGTAGCTGACTTGTTCGAAGCACGTCGTCCGAAAGAGCCTGCAATCTTGGCTGAAATCAGCGGTATTATCTCGTTTGGTAAAGAAACCAAAGGGAAGCGTCGTCTGGTTATCACACCATTAGATGGTAGCGATCCGTACGAAGAGATGATCCCTAAATGGCGTCAGCTTAACGTGTTCGAAGGTGAGATCGTTGAACGTGGTGACGTGGTTTCCGATGGTCCAGAATCTCCACACGATATTCTGCGTTTGCGTGGTGTCCATGCTGTTACGCGTTATATCACTAACGAGGTTCAGGAAGTTTACCGCTTACAAGGCGTTAAGATTAACGATAAACACATTGAAGTTATCGTTCGTCAGATGCTGCGTAAAGTCACTATCGCGGATGCAGGAAGTTCTGAATTCCTCGAAGGTGAACAAGTCGAGTACTCACGTGTTAAAGTTTCTAACCGTAAACTGGAACAAGAAGGCAAAATTCCAGCGAACTTTGCTCGTGACCTGTTGGGTATTACTAAGGCATCTCTGGCAACAGAATCCTTTATCTCAGCAGCATCGTTCCAAGAAACGACACGCGTACTGACTGAAGCAGCAGTTGCAGGTAAACGTGATGAACTGCGCGGTCTGAAAGAAAACGTAATTGTTGGACGTCTGATCCCAGCAGGTACTGGTTTTGCGTATCACCAAGACCGTATCCGCCGCCGTCATCTGAACGATGTTGTGGATGCACCACAAGTCAGTGCAGATGAAGCAACAGCGAACTTAGCTGAGCTGTTAAATGCAGGTTTCAGCAGCGACAACCAGAACTAATTTCTGATTTCACTGCAAAATTCCTGACAGAAGCCAGTACCGAAAGGTACTGGCTTTTTTATATCTAATAAAATGATAAATTGATTTTTATTTTTCTAATTTGAATTCATCAATAAATCCTTTTATTTCTTAAATTTATCTGAATATGTAATACGTATTTCTATTTTTAAAATATATCGGCCAGTGAAAAAACGTAATAATAATTTTCCGGGTTAAAAATTAAACGGTAATAAAAATAATAATACAAAAATCACTTTCAAATTATTTAATAGGAATAAATAAAAGGAATATACGATGGATAAAAAAAAGACAAATGAACAGGTAGATACAAATCAAGCCAGCCTTTCGGCTTATCATGGTTTATTATCAAATTCATTAGGGGTAATGAATACATCTCAGATAGTCACTGGGAACGGACAAATTGCGTTAGATTTAGTTGTTGTTATCGACACCAGTGGTTCAATGGCTGATGAAGCAGGGGATTTAAGTAAACAGATTGATGCGACGATTGAAGCGGCATCAGCAAAATGTCCATCGCATCTTCGTGCCACATTTTTAGGTATTGAAGGAACTTGGGCAAACACTAAGTTTGATCAATCTGCCAGTGAATATTTAATTAAGATCGGTGCGAACGAAAGGGATCTGCAAGCTAGATTGCCATTTAAAGAATCTGATGGGCAAGACCATGCTGGAAATAAAGAAGATTTATGTCGTGCTGTTATTGATATTAGTAAACACTTTGATTGGCGAGATGATGCGCGTAGGGCTATTTTTGTGCTGGGTGATGAAGGGATGGAAGGTGGTGGCGGAATTCTTACTCGTGCTGCAATTGCAAAAAATAATGAAGCCATATCTGTCGCTCAAGAAAGAGGAATTAAGGTGTATACCTACCAAGGTACACTGGATGATAGCCCAACAAATCTAGATCGTTTTCCGACTCTTGCTGATAGAGATAACGTGACGAGGGAGTATGAACGACTAGCCAAAGAAACCGACGGACGTGCGTACATTTACACCACAGGGATTGCAAATTTCTCCTTGGTTTTACAGGAAATATTGTGTGACAGCTTAACACCACCAGTAAAACCAGATAAAGGTTTATTAAATTGTGATGCGGTGTGTGACAACTTGCCATTAATTATCAATACAGTAAATACATTGTCCGATATCATCAATAAAACTATCAACTCTTGTTGCCCAATAGACTCAGATACGAAACATGATGATTCATGCCAGTGTAAACATTAATATTGTGTTATGAAAATAAAAGCGGGAAAAGATTCCCGCTTTGTAATTATTACTGGTAAGTTTCGTGATTAATAAAAAATACCAATAATTGCACAGTGCGCGACAAACCCGACCATCAATGGCACAGCGGTTCGTTTCACGACATCAAAAGGTTGCAGTTTTGCCCCACTCGATACGGCAATAATAACTCCCGCGACTGGTGACATACCTCGACCCATGTGTGAAGCTTGTTGCATTGGTAGGATCATGGCGATTGGGTTAGCGCCCATGCTATGCGCGATTTGTGGAATTAACTCAACGAATGCAAGGAATGGTGCATTACCTGAACCCATAATAATGGCTGCTGCAAGGGTCACTAATGCAAATACAATCGCCATGGCAAATGGTGGCAAGCCGACGGACTCAGCGCCTAAAATCAGTTGGTCAATTGCTCCACTGACTTTAATACCATGAGCGAATACACCAGCAGCAACCAATAAGCCAACTACATTACTGAATGCATGACCCATACCATTTAAAAATGTTTGGAAGCCATTACAAACCGTTTTGAAATTACGTACGCGAAGTGTTTCAATCACCATACAAATTGCCATCGCAATCAGTACGATAGTCACAACATCTAAGTGAATACCGGAAAAGAACAAATTGGATGTTCCTACTGCCATAATAATGGGTAACATAGGAAGAATTGCATAATATCCAGGAACGGACTTAGTCGTTTCCTCTTTTTCATGGGACTGAACAGCTTTACCAATTTCAGGTACGAAACCTTGCTTACGGTCACAATGACGTTGCCAGAAAATATGGGTAATACCGACCACCAATACAGTGGCTAACGCGGCAGGGCCTTGATAGTAAAGTACATATTCAACAACAGACATATCGACAGCTTTTGCGCCACGGATAGCATCAATTGCCGTTGGAGTATAGGCCACACCAAGGGATGTAGCGATAACCCCAGCCGCAGAAGCAGGTGATAATCCCAAACCAATCATAATGGGGAACATGGTACCCATTAACAATACCGCTAAGCCCGTTGCTGATGGAATGGCTAATTGCAAGATACTCGCCAACAAGAAAGAGAAAAATAGTAGTACATAAGGTGAACGCATATTTTTCAGTGGCTTGGTTGCAACACGTACTACCGCTTCATTGGCACCGATATGGTCCATATAGTGCGCAAAGCCCATCAATGCCATGATCATTAAACCGAGATCTGCTGCACGACTACTGAATAAATCTCGCATGACTTCAAATGGATCGAGCCAAGTGATACCGGTGGTGGCGACATTTTTAGGGAGGATAGGCCCCCAGCCAAGGGCTAGGGTGAATATCATCAATACTAAGCCAGCAATTAATAATACCGGCTCAGCTTTGTATCCCTTCAAAATAAACCGCGCAACCAAAACAACGATAATCAGAACCGTTAGAATTGGGATCATGCTTTAGCTCCTGGTTTGAAGCGTTCAGCGGTGATTTGTACCACTTGTTTTAATACATCGCTGGCGGCATGTAGGGATTTAACAGGTAGATATTCATAGATTGAATGGAAGTTATGTGCACCTGTGAAGATGTTAGGGCAAGGTAATCCATTTTGTGATAATGCGGCTCCATCATAGCCACCACGCATAGGAATGACTTTTGGTGTAATACCACAAGCTTGGTAGGCGTCAACAGCAATATCAATAGGGTAACGGTTATCACCTTGTAGGCTGTTGTAAACGTTAGAATAGCGATCTGATAGCTTGCAAACAATACTTTCGCTGCCCCAGAGACTTTCACAGCTTTCTGCTAATTGTTTTAAGAAAGCCATACGTTTGCGATAGCCGTCTTCGGTAAAATCGCGAATGTCCATTTTTAACACGGTACGAGCGCTATTACCTGACATTTGTTTCACCCAATAATAGCCTTCGCGACCATCTGTATATTCAGGGGCTTCACCGCCGGGTAACATGGTAATAAATTTTTGCGCCATTAATAATGAATTAACGAGTTTGCCTTTCGCAGACATTGGATGAGCTGATTTACCCGTAAAGATGATTTCGGCATCACCCGCATTCCAGTTTTCATACACAAGTTCACCAATACCGCAGCAGTCTAAGGTGTAAGCAAAATCTGCTCCAAACTCTTTAACATCAAAGACTTTTGCGCCACGGAGGCCTTGTTCTTCGTCCGGAACAAAACCAATTTTAATGGTTCCGTGCTTGATTTCTGGGTTTTGCTTAAAGTATTGCAGCATATCCATGATAGAGGCAATTGCCGCTTTATCGTCAGCACCTAATAGGCTGGTTCCATCAGTGACAATAATGTCATCACCAATGTAGTTCACCAATTCAGGGAATTCACTCTTACGTAGATAAATATTAAGCTCTTTATTCATGCATAAATCTTCACCGGTGTATGGCAAGATTTGCGCCTTAGTATCATTAGTTTGTTCTGCACTAGTGTCTAAGTGGCCGAAGAAAGCGACGGTTGGGACATCATAATCAAGGTTGGAAGGTAACGTTGCGGTGACAATGGCAGTGTCACGCAGTTTAATGTCTTCAACGCCCAGAGCCTCGAGCTCCTGAACCAATTGTTTCGCAAGGACACGTTGCCCTTCTGAGGATGGCATAATCCCTGCCGCGCCCTTTTCCCTATCAGTGGTGGTGTTAATTTTGGTGTAAGAAATAAATCGCTCAACAATATTCATTCTTTTAATTCCCCAGCATCTTATAAAATGCGTTTTACATTAGTTATATCTGTGACTGTAATTTCATTTCACAGTATTATTCTTGTATCACAACTGAAGATATTCTGAATATCAGACCTGTTGAATTTTTCTAAGAAATGCTAGTGGGAATATAAAATTGATAATTAATAGTGGCATTATTCGCATAATGAATTAAAATGAGCGACTTTATTCCTATCTTATTTTGCATTGTTAACATATTGATATTAAAGAGTAATTGTTTTTTGTTTTTGTTAACAAAATATTTTTCTTCGTCTTATCTTAAATTAATTATAAATACATAAATCACCAATTAATAAAAATATTATGTAAATAATATTGCATATTTTTATATGTATGTTTTCTAATATGTAAATGTAACTTTAAATGGTTTTTAATATCTTAATTCGTTACTTTATAGAGATAATTAACTGATGGTTATTGTTTTTATTATTTGTATTATAATTTTAATATCTATTTGATAATTACTAATTAAGTGTTTTTACTTGTTTTTATGTCAAATATAATAAATTTTTTAATTTTGTATCCATATTGTTTTTACGGGAAGCTAATTGTAAATTAATAAAATAGGTTAATAAATCAGTAAGTAGCGTGAAATTTAATATATGTAAAATCACATGTGTTTTTAATAGCATATAAGTGACTTTTTTGTCATGATGAAATCAAAATAACATTTGTCTTGTGTAGTTCGATAAAAAATTCAAATAAAAAGATATGCAAGCGTATACATAAATATAAAGCAAGGAATGAAAATGCGGAATATTGCTATTACAAAAAATAATATTATTTCTGGCTTTCAATGGTTCTTTTTTATCTTTTGTAATACGGTTGTTATTCCCCCGACGTTACAGTCTGCTTTTCATTTGTCACCACAAACCACGTTTGTTATTACTCAGTATGCTTTTTTATTAACAGCTTTGGCTTGCTTGTTGCAGGCATTTATAGGCCATAAACGCTCTGTGATGGAGGGGCCAACAGGGTTGTGGTGGGCAACAATTTTAACCGTAACTTTGTCAGAATCTATGCAAGGAACTCCTCTTGAGACGATTGGATGGAGTTTGGCCATGGGGATTTTTCTGTCTGGGATTATTACTATTCTTATTGGCCTAAGCGGTCTTGGTGGTTGGTTAGCGGGTTTGTTTAAGCCAGGCGTGCTGGTGGTCTTTATGTTTTTACTTGGCGCGCAGCTGGTCACTATTTTTTTAAAAGGGATGTTAGGGCTACCCTTTGGTGTTGGCAGTGAAAATATTACAGTTAATTATCCTGTATTCTTTTTGGCGCTCACAGTACTGGTATTTGTGATAGGAATTATTGTGTATTTACCCGTGAATATTAGTAAATATGCATTACTAATAGGAACAATCACAGGGTGGGTTGCTTATAGTGGGTTATTTGGCAGCACGATATCATCTGTTTCATCAGGAGAATGGGGGCTATTTCCATTAGGCCGCTCCGATGAAATTAATATAAGTATTGTGATAACAGCGATTTTGGCTGGGATATTAAACACATCAAATACGTTTGGAGCAATGCGAGGAACGGATGTATTTTACCCCGATTCATTACCCGTTAAGTCCTTATATCGGCGTAGTTTTATGATGTCAGGAGTTGTAACAATATTAGCAGCGCCGATAGGCGTAGTGCCTTTTTCACCGTTTGTTTCATCAATTGGTCTAATTACTCAAACAAAAGACAGTTCACGTATCTCTTTTACGATTGGTAGCCTTATTTTCTTATGCGTGGGGGGCGTTGCGGTATTGACTCAATTTTTCCGCTCTTTGCCGTTAGCCATTGGTAGCGCGGTTATGTTAGCGACTTATTTGCCGCTGCTATTTTCTTCATTTTCATTTCTTGCGGATATGAAACTGAATGCACGTAATATTTATCGCCTCGCATTACCTATTTTTATTGGCATTTTTTTGATGTCAGCCCCTGCTGCGGTACTAAATTCGTTACCAACAATGTTTAGTTCTTTACTGGGTAATGGGTTACTTATGGGCATTATATTGGCTCTTATTTTAGAAAATACGATCAAGTGGGATAAAATCTCCTAAATAATAAAAGAGCACTAAGCGGTTGTGCAGCTAATGCTCTTTTTCAGTAAAATTCTAACGGCCTAAATAACCATCCCAATCTTTCCAAACGGGCTGTAAACCGGCTTGCACAAGTGCATTCGCTACTTGTGCGGCACTGCGGTTATCATTTGGAGAAAATTGTTCTAGCTCTTCTTTGGTATCTGCATAGCCGCCTGGTTGGGTTTTCGAGCCAGCACTGACGTTGTTAATTGCCAATGGCACCACGTTATCACGGAAATAAGGTGATTCACGGGTTGAGAGTGAAAGCTCTACATTTGGCGCCAGTAAGCGAAAAGCACAAATTAATTGCACTAATTCGGCTTCATTCATCAGTGATGCCGGTTCAACACCACCCGCACAAGGGCGTAAGCGAGGAAAAGAGATAGAATAACGACTTTGCCAGTAGTATTGCTGTAGGTACAACAAATGTTCTGCAACCATATAGCAATCAGTACGCCAACTGTTTGATAAACCAATTAACGCACCAAGGCCGATTTTATCTATACCCGCTTCTCCTAAGCGTTCTGGCGTGGCTAAGCGCCAGTGAAAATCCTGTTTTTTGCCTTTGAGGTGATGGAGTTGATACGTGGGCTCATGGTAGGTTTCTTGATAAACCATCACACCATCTAACCCCAGAGTTTTTAATTCCTTATATTCATCTGTGCTTAATGGCTGCACTTCCATCATTAAGGAACTGAAATAAGGGCGAATGATGGGGAATGTGTGACGAAAATAGTCCATACCCACTTTACTCTGGTGCTCTCCGGTGACTAGCAATAAGCTATCGAAACCAATTTTGCGAATGGTTTCGCACTCATTGATAATTTCAGCGTCATTTAGCGTTTTACGTTTAATTTTATTACTCATCGAAAAACCGCAATAAGTACAATCGTTTGCGCATAGGTTCGATAAATAAAGTGGAACATAAAACCCAACGGCATGGCCAAAGCGTTGTCGGGTGAGTTTCTGAGCTTTTTGTGCCATCAGCTCAATATAGGGACGGGCAGCAGGGGAAAGCAGTGCCATAAAATCATCGAGTGTGAGTATATCCACCGCTAAAGCATGTTCTACATCGGCAGGTGTTTTACTGTTTATCCGCAGTGTCGTATCGACCCAATCCAGTGCTTGTAAGCGTTCTTGGAAGCTTGGGATCATGATAAGGCCCCTAAGAAACTGGTCAATGGGCTGGACGCTTGCGCCTGTTGCTTCGGCGTAGCTAAACCACTTTGATAAGCTAATTCAGCCGCTTCGACCGCGAGTTTAAACGCTTTTGCCATGAGTACAGGTTGTTTTGCTACAGCGATTGCAGTGTTGACTAAAACGGCATCAGCGCCCATTTCGATGGCTTCTGCCGCATGGCTTGGTGCACCAATTCCGGCATCTACAACGACAGGTACAGAAGCTTGTTCAATAATGATACGGAGCATTTCTTTCGTTGCTAAGCCTTTGTTTGTGCCAATCGGTGCGCCTAATGGCATCACAGCGGCACAGCCAACTTCTTCTAAACGACGGCATAACACCGGGTCTGCGCTGCAATAAGGCAATACAACAAATCCCTCTTTAACGAGCTGCTCTGCGGCGAGTAATGTCTCGATGGGATCCGGTAGTAAATAACGCATATCCGGATGGATTTCGAGTTTGACCCAGTTAGTACCAAGGGCTTCACGAGCTAGGCGTGCAGCAAATATCGCCTCTTGGGCATTTTTCGCCCCTGAAGTATTCGGTAATAGTTTCACGCCCAATTGTTGTAGAGGTTGTAAAATACCGTCATCTTGCCCACGTAAATCAATACGTTTCATTGCCATTGTCACCAATTGACTGCCGGATGCCGCAATGGCGTCTTGCATGAGGTTGGCGCTGGCAAATTTACCTGTTCCAGTAAATAGGCGTGAGTGAAAAGTAAAATCTGCGATTTTTAACATCATTAGCCCCCCGCGATAGCTTGAAACAACAAGATATTATCTTGGTCATTAATGAGATATGAATCCCACTGACTCTTCGGAATGATCACTTGATTGATGGCAAGTGCAGTTCCCACCATTGGGCGATCGAGAGTGGAAAATAATTGATTAACCGTCAGTGGGGCGTCGAATTCCATAGGTTGGTCATTAATTATGATATGCATGTTTCTTCCCGACAGATTGGACATTGCAGTGACGGCATTAATTGCAATGTATTCCATTGTTGCTGTTTTCCATCGAATAAACGCAATTTACCGCTCAGTGAAGAGGGAAGGCCGACAAGTAATTTAATGGCTTCCAGTGCTTGCAACGTGCCGATAATCCCAACCACTGGCCCTAATACCCCAGCAGTGCGGCAGTTGCGTTCGGGTTCATCTTGGTCTGGGTATAAACAGGCATAGCAACCGGTACTAAATGGCGGCTCAAGTACCATTAATTGGCCACCAAACCCAACAGCACTGCCGCTGACTAAGGTTGTATTGGTCATGACACAGGCGGCATTAACTGCATGACGAGTGGCCATGTTATCGCAGCAATCAAGCACTAAGTCGACTTGTTCCGCTAATGGAATTAAAGTCTCAACATCCAACTTTTGTGCGATAACATGGGTTCTTACCAACGGATTGAGTTGATGTAGCCTATCTGCGGCAAGCTGGGCTTTTGACTGGCCAATATCATCGGTATCGTAAAGTACCTGCCGTTGTAAGTTAGAAACGTGTAAGTCATCGTGGTCAGCTAGCCACAATTCGCCGACACCAGCGCCCGTTAAATAAAGGGATGCGGGAGAGCCTAAGCCCCCTAAACCGACAATTAGGACTTTGCTATTTTTCAGTTTTTGTTGCCCCTCAGGACTGATGTCTTCAAGTAATAGCTGGCGGCTGTAACGCATGAATTCTTGGTCACTTAACATGATTGAATTCCTTAAATCATCATTAGCCCTGTTTTTATGACGATAAACTAGGGCTAATTTTGTGATTAAAAATCGACTAATTGGCGTGATCCCGCTCAATTAAATTCAGCAAAGTTTCTGTTGCGGCGCGCCAATCATCGGCTTTAGTAATCGCACTGACTAGCGCGACACTCCCCACTCCAGTTGCTAGCACGTCAGGCACTTTATCAATGGAAATCCCACCAATGGCTACCGTTGGGTAATCAGGTGTTGCTTCCACCATGGCTTTAAGTGTTTCTAAACCCTGAGGCGAAGAAGGCATCTCTTTGGTTTGTGTTGGAAAGATATGCCCCATGGCAATGTAGGAAGGGCGAACCGATTTTGCGATAGCCAATTCATGCTCATCGTGCGTTGATATTCCTAAACGTAAGCCTGCTTGGTGGATTGCTAATAAATCGGTAGTTTCCAAATCTTCTTGGCCTAAATGTACGCCATAAGCACCAAACTCGACCGCTAACCGCCAGTAATCATTAATGAATAAGCGTGCGTTATGTTTTTCCCCGAGCGCAATAGCTTGTTGAATCTCATCACGAACATCTGCGTCAGATTTGTCTTTGATACGCAATTGAATTGTGGAAACACCTGCATTAAGCAAACGTTCAATCCATTCAACGGAATCCACAACGGGATAAAGCCCAAGGCGTTGTGCAGTCTCAGGAAAAGGGCTATTTGGGAGAGTTATAGCATTAGGCAATTTTGGCATTTTCATCCACCTCAGCATTCACAATTTCAGCACCGTGATAGAGTTCGCTGCCATGGGCACGGAAGGCTTCTGACATCTGTTCCATACCCGCTTCTTTTTCATTTGCTTCTTTTTGGGCCGCGTAGTCACGAACCTCTTGGGATATTTTCATTGAACAGAATTTAGGCCCACACATAGAACAGAAATGAGCAATTTTCCCAGAGGCTTGTGGTAAGGTTTCATCGTGATATTTGCGAGCAGTTTCAGGATCTAACGCCAAGTTAAATTGGTCTTCCCAGCGGAATTCAAAACGGGCTTTGGACATGGCGTTATCACGGATCTGTGCACCTGGGTGGCCTTTAGCAAGGTCAGCGGCATGGGCTGCAATCTTATAAGTGATTAGCCCTTGTTTAACATCTTCTTTGTTCGGTAATCCTAAGTGCTCTTTAGGGGTGACATAACATAACATCGCACAGCCAAACCAACCGATCATGGCGGCACCAATACCAGAGGTAAAGTGGTCATAACCCGGAGCAATATCTGTTGTTAGAGGCCCTAACGTATAGAATGGCGCTTCGTGGCAGTGCTCTAACTCTTCGGTCATATTGCGGCGGATCATTTGCATTGGTACGTGGCCGGGACCTTCAATCATGACTTGAACATCATATTCCCACGCAATTTTTGTGAGCTCACCAAGGGTATGGAGCTCGGCAAATTGAGCTTGGTCGTTGGCGTCTTGAATTGAACCGGGGCGTAGTCCATCCCCTAACGACAAGGAAACGTCGTAAGCGGCACAAATTTCACAGATTTCACGGAAGTGCTCATACAGGAAATTTTCTTGGTGATGAGACAAGCACCATTTTGCCATGATAGAGCCACCGCGAGAGACGATCCCTGTTAGGCGTTTAGCTGTCATTGGCACATAGCGTAGCAATACGCCGGCATGGATAGTGAAGTAATCGACACCTTGTTCTGCTTGCTCTAATAATGTGTCACGGAACATTTCCCACGTGAGATTTTCGGCGACGCCGTTCACTTTTTCGAGGGCTTGGTAAATCGGAACTGTACCAATAGGCACGGGGCTATTACGTAAAATCCATTCGCGGGTTTCGTGGATATAACGGCCAGTGGATAAATCCATGACGGTATCTGCCCCCCAGCGTGTTGACCAAATCAGTTTTTCTACTTCTTCTTCAATGGATGAGGTGACCGATGAATTACCAATATTGGCATTAACCTTAACCAAGAAATTACGACCAATAATCATTGGTTCTGATTCGGGATGGTTGATATTGGCTGGGATAATAGCGCGACCCGCCGCCACTTCTTGGCGAACAAATTCAGGGGTAATATTCTCTGGCAAATTTGCGCCAAAGCCTTGGCCTGGATGTTGTTGCAATAAAACTTCGTCATGAATACGTTCACGTCCCATATTTTCGCGGATTGCAATAAACTCCATTTCAGGGGTAATGATACCTTTGCGTGCGTAATGTAATTGGGTAACACACTTGTTAGTTTGGGCTTTTAACGGGTGGGGACGGTTGTTAAAGCGTAGATGGTCAAGGCCTGCATCAGCAAGTCGTTGTTGTGTGAAGTCAGAGCTGAGATTTTCTACTTTAGTGGTGTCTGAGCGCTCGTTTATCCATGGCGCGCGAATTTTTTTCAAGCCTTTGTGAACGTTGAGTTCTGATGTTGGGTCGCCGTAAGGGCCTGAAGTGTCGTAGATAGGAACGGGTTCGTTGTCTTCAAATTGCGGGTTGTCTTTGTCGCCACCAATAAGGGTTTGCGAAAGCTGAATTTCTCGCATTGGGACTTGGATATCGTCTCTTGAACCTTGAAGATAAATACGTTCAGAATTGGGAAATGAAACGCCAGAAACAGTGTTGATAAAGTTTTCAGCGGCATCACGTTGGGCTTTACGAGTGCGAGCGGGTGCTGCTTGTGGCGATAAATCAGCTGTAGGGATGATATTTTGTTGTGTATTATTGGACATAGCAATTTCCTGACATTGTCACGGCTATCACAGCTAAGTGTGTAGCGGGTTTATCGAAAGAAAGTTGCTTGTCAGGAGTTCGGAGGAGTAATAAAAAGACATTGCGTTTAATTTTTAGCCAAATGAGAGATGGCAAAAAGACGCTGAGTGATTACTCTTGTTCCCTTCGCGGGTATTAACCCGATCAGGTTCCGCGGATCCCGAATTAACGGTCTCAGCCCGATGCTATGCATGCTAGGCACTCCGACAAGAGATTTCAGTATAAGCTTTCCTCGTCATTCTTCAAGCGATAAGTGCGTTGGCTGCGCTAGGTTCCCCAAGTCACATACTTGTGTATGCTCCTTGGGATAATTCTATTTATCTCCTTCCTCTAGCACGAATAATTTAGAGGAACCTTTGAAAGGCGAGTTAGTTAAAACCTAAAAAATTGAAATCAAGGCTGAGATAAAAATAAGGTTTATAAATTCCACTGATATTGTGGCCAATTGTGTTCGAGTGCGGCTTGCGTTAGGCGTTCGTCGCCGTTGATAATAAATACTTCATCGGCAAATTGGCACATGGGCAGGTCGTTGGCAGAATCGGTATAAAAATATACATAGGCATCAGTGATTGGCTGGTGGCGAACCCAATCCATAAGGCGTTTAACCTTGCCTTCTTTAAAGGTTGGGATACCGTCAATTTCGGTCGTATAGCAGCCATTTTGTTGTTTAATATCGA
This sequence comes from Providencia sp. PROV_01, assembly GCF_053098325.1. Classification (NCBI taxonomy): domain Bacteria; kingdom Pseudomonadati; phylum Pseudomonadota; class Gammaproteobacteria; order Enterobacterales; family Morganellaceae; genus Providencia; species Providencia sp. PROV_01. The sequence goes on from NZ_JBRFKD010000002.1 coordinate 747,743, forward strand.
TCCCCATGGCGACGTCTGCACCAAGTTTTTCGGCGATCTTTTTCACAATAAATGAAACAGTTGCGGAGATTACAATAATCGGGATCCTTTTAGCTCGATAATTTGCGATCGTTCTAATCGCTTCAGGGTAGATCCGCGGTAAAATCACGCTTTGTACAAAATCATCCAGCCAGATATCTACTTGTTCCGTTTTTACATTGGCGAGAGTTTGCAGGTTAAAACGTAAGTAAGTCGGCATATCTAATGTGCCTGCATTATATTGCGCCATCATGGCTTTATCCGCCTCTACAAACTGTGGGTCGTTGATAATTTGCCTGTCCCACAGATATTGCGTCCACAATACGCTGCTATCACCTTGAATTAACGTATCATCTAAGTCAAAAATGGCCAGTTGGTTTTGCATTATATTCCTATCTACTTATTAACTAAGTGCGCGAATTTCATTTTTATTAAACATCAATTCAAGGCGAGTGCCCGGTTCAAATAAACGCTCAGATGAGCGATTGAGTAAATCAACTGTCATGTGACCAGCAGGTGTATCGACGCTATAACGAATGATATTTCCCAATAATTGATGGTCAACAATAATAGCATCAACAGGGTGAGAAATATGGCTACCATATTGGCGACCTGCTTCTTTGACATATATAGACTCAGGGCGGATAGCAAGTGTACCTTGTAAATTAAGACCTAACATCGTATTGGCTTTTTTGGAGTCAACAAGGTTGTAATGCCCCATAAACCGAGCGACAAATTCTGTTGCTGGTTGGGTATAAATATTCTCTGCCGTGCCACTTTGCACTATCTGGCCTTTATTCATAAGAAAAATACGGTCAGACATAATCATCGCTTCATCTTGATCATGAGTAACAAAAATTGTCGTTAAACCTAATTCGCGTTGAATCTGGCGAATTTGCTGGCGTAAGTGCTTGCGAATGCGAGCATCAAGAGCAGACAGTGGCTCATCAAGTAACAAAATTTGCGGTTTCATGACTAATGCCCTTGCGAGTGCTACTCGTTGACGCTGTCCACCTGATAGCTGATGGGGAAATTGTTGTTCTTTTCCTTGTAACTCAACTAATTCGATCACTTCAGCGACTGCTTTAGACCTTGCTTGGCTATCAATTTTACGCATTTTTAAACCAAACGCGATATTGTCAACCACAGTCATATTGGGAAATAACGCATAACTTTGGAACACCATACCCACCCCGCGTTGCTGCGCAGCTTGGTGGGTTACATTCTGGCGATTAATATAAAGTTCACCATCATTAAGTTGTTCAAGTCCTGCGATACAGCGTAATAAAGTTGATTTTCCGCAACCACTTGGGCCCAGTAGGGTAATAAATTCGCCTTTTTCGATAGTAAACTGAATATCAGCAAATACCTGATTAGTACCAAAAGATTTAGCTAAGTTTTCCGCAATAACATAACTCATCATTCATCTCCTGAACGATTTAATCGCATTGCTAACCATGTCAGCAATAAGGTAAACAGAAAATATGACATCACCAGAGCAGAAGTGAAATGTCCGCTGGTTTGTCGCATATTGAAAAGATAGATTTGCAAGGTTTCATAACGTGTTCCCACTAGAATATTGGCAAACACAAATTCACCCATTAAAAATGAAAATGAAATTAATAATGAGACCAACATACCTTTGCGAATATTTGGTAACACAATCATCATAAAAGCTTGGAAAGTACTGGCGCCGAGTAAATGTGCAGCGTCCATTAAGTCATGTAAATTAATACCTTGAAAGCTATTCGCAAGAGCACGATACATAAAAGGTAACGTGATGGTGAAATAAGTACCAATCAGGATCCAAGGAGTGCCAACTAACATGAATGGTTCATCGGCAAATATTTGCAGCAAGCCCACCGACGAGACGACAGGCGGAATCGCAAAGGGTAAAATAATCAGTAAATCTATCACCCCTTTGAGTTTAGGGAACCGATAAAATACCGCAAATGTCATCGGCAAAATAATTAATGTGCTAACCAGCAACGTACCAAAGCAAATTATTAATGAACGACCAAATGCCATGAGAAAACGCGGGTCTTGCCACAATTGTAGATACCATTTGATGGACAAGGCATCGGGTAGCACAGTGGCTCCCCAAGAGCTGGCGATGGAATACAAAAATGTGGCAATAATAGGTAGCGCTAATAGGCTAGCAACACTGATTAATACTAACTTATGGAGCCATAATCCAGAGGGTTTATTGTTATTGGTTATCATTTGGCTAATCACATTATTATTTTGCATGGTAGCTCCGCTTGATTAACCAATGATGGATAGCAGTAATAAAAGCTAAGATAGCGATAAGTAGCATTGATAACGCAGCAGCCATATTCGGTTCGAGAAACAAATCGCCGGAAACTAAACTGGCAATTCGGATAGTCACAAGGTTGTAATTACCACTCGTTAAGGCATAAGTACTGGCGTATGCGCCCATGGCATTAGCAATTAGGATAATAAAAGTACCAAGTAAAGCAGGGGAAAGCACTGGAATAGCAACTTTTAACCAATAGGTTAGCTTGCTTGCTCCCATTGTTTTCGCAGCGTCTTCCCACTCCGGTTTTAGTGCATCAAAGGCGGGGTAGAGCAACAAAACGCCTAATGGGATCTGAAAATACACATACAACAGCATTAACCCGCTGGCACTGTATATATTAAAATCTTCGATAATTCCCCATGCCTTGAGTTGTAAGGTAATCGCGCCGTTGAAGCCCAAAATAATAATGAATGCAAAAGCAAGGGGTACACCGCTGAAATTACTGGCCATGGTGGTGAAGGAGATCATTATCCGGCGAATTTTCCCTTGCATTTTATAAATGGAAAATGCCGTGATACTGGAAATGAATAAGCCAATTACACTGCAAATAACGGAAAGCCATAGGGTATTTTCAAACGCTTGTAAGTAAAAATCATTATTGAATACTTCAAGGTAGTTACCTAATGACCATGCTTCTTCGTAGATAAAGCTATTAATTAGCACCCAAATCATTGGGGCGATTTGGAATAGACTAAACAGCACAAAGAATGGCAGCAGTAGCAGTGCCGCACGCCAATGAAAACGAGCAAAGCGTTTTTTTAACATGGCAATTTTTCCCTGTTGTTGGTATGCCTGTTCACAGGGGGCAGGAATATCAGCCATTACAAATCTCCTTGTAACAGCGCATCACAAACTGGTTTATCGAGAGAGTGGGTTCCAAGTAAACGACAAATGGTTCCACAAATCTCAGTTTGCTCAATATTGCAGGGTTGATGAGAAAATTGCGAACCGACAACAAACAATGGAACTAAACACTCTTCAGGGAGTGTCCCTCCGTGGCTGCGATCATTATTCATACCGTGATCACTCGTGATCAGAATTTGATAACCTTGCTCAACCCATGTAGGAATATAATTCGACAGGATAATATCTGCATGGCGTGCTGCATTACGGTATTGTGGGGAATCAAAGCCAAACTTATGCCCTGTATCATCTATATTCATAGGGTGAATCAATAAGAAATCAGGATCAAATTGACTACGTAAATATTCCGCATCAACAAATAAATGGTCATCAGGGTAATGATCTGCTTGATAAAAGCAGCCATGTTGGATGGTTAGCGACTCATCATGGGTAAAACGGTCTCTTGTTGCTACGAAAGGTGCTCGGTTATACAGTTCACTCACCCAATAATAAGCAGCGGCGGCAGTTGTTTTACCTGCAAGGCGAGCAAGAGAGAATATGCTGTCAAAATGGGATAACCGGACAATTTGGTTATTTACAATACCGCTTTTGACAGGTGGAACTCCCGTTAGTATACATTCATATAGAGGGCGAGACATCGAAGGAAGCTCGCACTCTAATCGGTAAAGTGTTGCACTGTCGGCTTTGATTAAACCGTTGAGATAGCCCATACAATGATGGGCTACTGAATAACTTAAACCGTCAAGGACAACAAGTATGACTTTCTCAGACATCAATTTTTTCCTAAAATCAATACATTAAATTACTGCTGGTGGATCAAAACTTGCTGTTGCCACATTTTAGGGAGATTACGAGACGACTTTTCCCAACCTTCTGCATTCTTAATGGGTTGAACATTTTTATATTGTTCTTCGGGTAGTAATTTGGCTTTAATATCATCAGGTAAGGTTAAATATTGTGCACGAATTGGTCGAGCATAGCCTTCTGCAAGGTTTAATTGGCCTTTATCACTGAAAATAAATTCACGAGCTAATTTTGCCGCATTTGGGTTTTTGGCAAATTTATTGATGATAGTGGTGTAACCTGAAATGACAGAACCGTCAGATGGGATCACAACTGTAAAGCGATCACGATTGATCTGATCACGGTAATTCAGTGCGTTGAAGTCCCATAAGATGCCAACTTCGACTTCACCTTTTTCGATATTTGCGACAGTTGGATCATTAACGGATAGGCGTTTTTGTTTGGCGAGTTCAGCAAAATACTCAATGGCAGGTTTTAGGTTATTTTCATCACCACCACGGGCAAATGCGGCAGCTAGTACAGCATTATTGGCTTGTGCAGCGATACCAACATCCCCAACGGTGACTTTATATTTCCCTTTTAGTAAATCATCCCAGCTTTTCGGTGCATCTTTCACTAAATCATTATTAATCATAAAAGCGATAGACCCCGTATAGGCTAAAGCCCAATGACCGTCTTTGTCTTTTGCCCAATCAGGAATTTGTGACCACGTTGTTGGTTTATAAGGTTGAGTCACTCCTTTTTGCACGGCAACAGGCCCAAAAGAAGCACCGACATCACCAATATCTGCTGTCGCATTATTTTTTTCTGCGGCAAATTTGGCAATTTCTTGAGCGGAGCTCATATCAGTATCTTGATGCTTCAAGCCATATTGTGCCGCTAAGTCTTGCCAAGTTCCTTTCCAGTTAGCCCAAGTATCAGGCATTCCAACGCTGTAAACTTGCCCTTCTTTTTTCGCTGCATCGATTAACTCTGCTAAATTAGCATCAGCAGCTAATGTCACACTGGATGCGGTCAATGATAGTAAAATCGCAGGAACGATAGTTTTCATTATTTTCTCACTTTTGCAGAACGGTGAACCGTATTGGTTACTTAGCATCCTAATTTTAAGAAGTGACAGTTAGTTGATCCTTTTATGACAGTTTTTAGACATTTTATGGAATGGAACGTCTAAAAAGTGTCAAAATTGACAAAGAAAAATAATGAAACAAACGTTTGAATGACATTGTGTCAAAGAAGTGTATTGTGTCATTAATAGATTGATCTTATCGACAATAAAAACTAACAAAAGATGTAAAAAATGAATAAGTTAAAATTATCAGGAACAGAAAGTGGTTGGTGGTTTATCTGTTTTTCCGGGCGTTTGTGGTTACCTCATGGGGATATTCCACGAGGTATGGCAAAGGACTATTTGTTAGAAGGAAAAACAGCAACGCCAATCGGTGAGTGGCTAGGGGAAATTGTCTGGTTGATCGCCGAAAAAATGCCATCAGATATGTCATCTCCCCGTATCGTTGCTGCGCAAGATGAAGGTTTATTTCGTCTTGCTGGGCGAGGTGTGCAATTGGCGGAATTCTATCGCTCTCATCGTTATTGCGGCTATTGTGGTACGGCAATGCGCCATAGCGAAACAGAATGGGCGTGTTTGTGTGACCATTGCCATGAGCGTTATTACCCGCAGATTGCCCCTTGTATTATTGTGGGGATCCGCCGTGATGACCATATTCTATTGGCTCAGCACCGGCGCCATTCGCAAAATCCATTATTTACTGTACTTGCGGGTTTTGTTGAAGTTGGTGAAACATTAGAAGAAGCTGTTATGCGCGAAGTCATGGAAGAAAGCCATATAAAAGTGAAAAATATTCGTTACGTATCTTCACAACCATGGCCTTTTCCTCATTCCTTAATGATGGGCTTTCTCGCGGATTATGAGAGTGGTGATATTAAAGTAGACCCTAAGGAACTGGTGAGCGCAAATTGGTATCATTACAATGAATTACCGTTGATCCCACCGGCAGACACAATCGCTAGACGTTTGATTGAAGATACGGTCGCATTGTGTCGTCAGAGTGAATATGAAACGGGCAAATAGCACAGCGCTGATATTGTTACCATTAACATGATACAATAATGAACTTCGCTCTTAGCCATTTGCGGCGGCCACTTATAATAATGGAGTAAATAATGACTGAGTTAAAAAATGACCGCTATCTACGCGCTTTGCTACGTCAGCCTGTAGATGTGACCCCTGTATGGATGATGCGTCAAGCAGGGCGTTACCTGCCTGAATATAAAGCAACACGCGCTGAAGCTGGTGATTTTATTGCTCTGTGCAAAAATACCGAATTGGCTTGTGAAGTGACATTACAGCCATTACGTCGTTTTCCATTAGACGCTGCAATTTTATTTTCTGATATTCTCACTATCCCTGATGCAATGGGGCTTGGGTTATATTTCGAAACGGGTGAAGGCCCACGTTTTCATAAACCGATTATGAGCGCAGCAGATGTAAAAAATATCCCTATTCCTGATCCTGAAATGGAACTTGGTTATGTGATGGATGCAGTTCGTGCCATCCGTAAAGCGCTTGAAGGTAGTGTGCCACTAATTGGTTTCTCTGGTAGCCCGTGGACACTGGCAACTTATATGGTGGAAGGCGGCAGTAGCAAAGCATTCACTAAAATCAAAAAGATGATGTACGAAGACCCGAACACATTGCATTTGTTATTAGATAAACTGGCAGATAGTGTCATTTTATACTTGAATGCTCAAATTCGAGCAGGTGCACAGTCCGTGATGATTTTTGACACATGGGGTGGGGTCTTAACTAAGCGTGATTATTTACAGTTTTCATTGAATTATATGCATAAAATTATTGATGGCTTAATTCGTGAAAATGACGGTCGCCGTGTTCCTGTCACCTTATTCACTAAAGGTGGCGGCCAGTGGTTAGAGGAAATGGCTGCAACGGGTTGCGATGCATTAGGGCTTGATTGGACGACTGAAATTGCAGATGCTCGTCGTCGTGTCGGTGATAAAGTTGCTTTACAAGGTAATATGGACCCATCCATGTTATATGCGCCACCGGCTCGTATAGAAGAAGAAGTGCAAAATATTCTATCAGGCTTCGGCCAAGGTGAAGGGCACGTATTTAATTTAGGTCATGGTATCCATCAGGATGTTCCACCTGAGCATGCAGGTACATTTGTGGATGCTGTTCACCGTTTATCCCGCCAATATCATCAATAACTATCGTTTATTGATCTTCTTGATTTGTGGTGTATTTATAGAATCTTGTAAGTACACCATTATCATCTATGATTAAGAATAATTAAATCTCATAAGCAATGGACGCATGATGGTTTTAGATACTCAACGATTACGAAAAGAACAAACTAGCGAAGCTTCAAAAATCATTTTGCAGGATGAATTTCCACCACTCAAATTGATTGGTGGAGCCGATGTAGGCTTTGAACAGCAAGGCACTATTACACGTGCAGTGGTAGCTGTACTATCTTGGCCACAGTTAGAACTTGTTGAGTATCAAATAGCTCGAATACCGACTCAATTGCCTTATATTCCGGGATTACTTTCTTTTCGTGAAGTCCCAGGGTTAATGGCGGCGTGGGAAAAAATACAAAACAAACCTGAATTAGTGCTTGTGGATGGGCAAGGGATTGCACATCCGCGGCGGTTTGGTGTTGCCTGCCATTTTGGGTTACAAGCGAATATAGCCACAATTGGTGTAGCAAAAAGCCGTTTATGTGGTGATGCGGTTGAGTTAAGTGAAGAGCCTGAAAGTGTTCAGCCGTTAATGGCAGGTGAAAATCAACTCGGTTGGGTGTTGCGGAGTAAAAAACGCTGCAAACCATTATATGTTTCGCCGGGGCATAAAGTAGGTTTTTCGTCTTCCCTAGCGTGGGTTAAGCAGTGTCTAAGAGGCTATCGGTTGCCGGAACCGACGCGTTTTGCTGACGGAATTGCATCAAATCGAACGTTTTTTAAGCGAATGAATGAGAAAATCAGCTAATTATCAGCAAAATATGTGGCATTGACAGATTTTCAGGTAAACTGCGAAGTATTAAGATTGATGAGTCAGAAATTATGTTAAGAAATCCCATTCATTTGAGGTTGGAAAAATTAGAAAGCTGGCAACATACAACTTTCATGGCGAGCCTATGTGAAAGAATGTATCCGAACTTTCAAATGTTTTGTCAGCAAACTGAATTTGCCGATGCAAAAGTTTATCGTTCCATCCTTGATTTAGTTTGGGAAACTTTGGTCATTAAAGATAGCAAAGTCAATTTCGACAATCAGTTAGAAAAATTAGAAGAAATTATCCCATCAGCAGATGATTTCGATATGTATGGTGTGTATCCAGCTATTGATGCCTGTATTGCATTAGGTGAAATTATTCATTCGAAATTGAGCGGTGAAACCCTCGAACACGCAATATTGGTTAGCGAAGCATCCATTCGTACAGTTGCCATGCTCGAAATGACTCAAGCAGGGCGGGAAATGACAGAAGAAGAACTCAAAGAAATCCCGGCCGTTGAAGAGGAATGGGATATCCAGTGGGACATTTTCCGCTTACTGGCAGCTTGTGAAGAGCGCGACTTAGAGTTAATTAAAGGATTAAAATCTGACCTCCGCGAAGCGGGGGTGAGCAATATAGGTATTACTTTAAGCTGATTTTCGCATTTTCATTATCGAAAACGTGACTTGACGCAGTAATGCTGAGTACTAAGACTTCACATTTGCCCCTACTCTGGTCTACATTTAGGGGCGAGAAGAAGTGGCTATCGGGGGCGTGTATCAGGGGCTGTCAATTTGGCATATCCGACGCACTCGATGCTTTGCAAACGATAAACACACTGTGTAAGGATAATTTATGAATAAGACTGAATTAGTTGATGCTATCGCAGAATCAGCGGACCTGACCAAAGTTCAGGCAAAAGCGGCATTAGAATCTACTCTGAATGCTATTTCTGAAACGCTGAAAAAAGGCGAGCAAGTCCAACTGGTCGGTTTCGGTACTTTTAAAGTTAGCCACCGTGCTGCGCGTACTGGTCGTAACCCACAAACTAAAGCAGAAATTCAAATTCCTGCTACAACTGTACCCGCTTTCTCTGCCGGTAAAGCACTGAAAGAAGCTGTAAAATAAGAACATTGTACAGACGAATCACCAGAAGGGGTAAAAAACTACCCCTTTTGTTTATTCAAAAAGGGTTGCTGGTATTGGGAGCCATCTCAATGCTAAGCGCCTGTTCTTCTAATGCACCAAAGCTACCTGAGTTTAGTGCAAGCGGTTTTATTGCCGATGATGGCGTCATTCGTATGTGGCGGCTAAATAATGCAAAAAGCCAACCTCTGGTCTTAATGGTGGTTTATAGCCCCTATAAAGGCACAGACACTTCCGTTAATTTCTTCGAGTACCGCTCTGGTAACCTCTGGCAAATTCGTAGCCAAATCTTGAATCAAAAAAATGGTGATATCACTGAACAATTACGTTTCGATAAAAATAATGACGTTATTTTTATGCAGCGTGCTCAAGATGGCCATAAAACATCACTTTCGGCTGATGAAATCACGCGTTGGCGCTTTGAAGCAGAACGCATACTCGAGACAAACACTGCACTGATTGTCGGCGGCGTCAAACTCTATCAAGGTCGCTGGCAACAAGGCAAAGTGACCACCTGTGAGGGTGATGTGCGTGAAGTGGCTTTCGAACCCTATGCTGAAAATTGGTTGCAAAACCGTGCAAAAGTGTGGCATTCCCAGCTAAATTTAGCGTGGTTGGAGTCTTCAGAGGGAAACCAGCTTTTGATGGTAGCTGATACCGATTTTTGCCGCTGGCAACCTTCTAAAGATAGCTTATAAATAATCGCTCGTCGTCTTTCGAGCCTCAGCTATATTGCTACGTTCGCTCACTCTAGTCACATACTTATGTATGTTCCTAGAGATTCTCTCTCTTGCAGCTTTGCTGTGATTCGAAATACTTAGAGCCATTGTCTGTGTGAATGGTCAAAGGCAAAAACAAATTCAAAAAATAGAAAATAAAAAAGCTGATAAAAGTTTCCTCTTATCAGCCCAGGGAATGGTTTAGTACTTTGTATTATTTTATACGAGCGATAGCGCGGTAGCCGATGTCGTTGCGGTAGAAGCTATCATTCCAGTGAATCGCTTTGGCGACTTCATAAGCTTTGGCTTGTGCTTTAGCAATATCATTACCTAATGCTGTTACGCATAGGACGCGACCACCGGCAGTCACGACTTCTCCATCTTTCATGCGAGTACCAGCATGGAAAACTTTACTATCCGTGGCTTCAGTGGTTGGTAAACCTGAAATTACATCGCCATTGTGGTAATCACCTGGGTAACCACCTGCAGCAATTACTACCCCTAAAGCAGGGCGTTCATCCCATAATGAATCTTTACCTGCTAACTCACCTTTCGCGCCAGCTAAACATAAAGCGACTAAGTCCGATTGCAAGCGCATCATAATAGGTTGAGTTTCAGGATCGCCAAAACGGCAGTTAAACTCGATAACTTTTGGGTTACCTGCTTTATCAATCATTAAACCTGCATATAAGAAGCCTTGGTAGCGGTTTCCTTCTTGGTCCATACCTTTAACTGTAGGGTAAATGACTTGTTCCATTACGCGTTTATGTATTTCATCTGTCACAACAGGCGCTGGGGAGTAAGCGCCCATTCCACCTGTATTTAGGCCAGTATCACCATCACCAACACGTTTGTGATCTTGGCTAGTCGCCATTGGAATGACATTTTCACCATCTACCATAACGATGAAACTCGCTTCTTCACCATCAAGAAATTCTTCGATCACGATACGGTGGCCTGCATCACCAAAGGCATTCCCTGCTAACATGTCATGAACAGCTTCTTTCGCTTCTTGCAGAGTCATTGCAACAATAACCCCTTTACCTGCAGCAAGCCCATCTGCTTTGATCACGATTGGTGCGCCTACTTTATCTAAGTAAGCTAAAGCAGGTTCAATTTCAGTAAAATTTTCATAAGCCGCAGTAGGAATATGATGACGAGCTAAAAAATCTTTGGTAAATGCTTTTGAACCCTCAAGCTGTGCAGCACCTTGGGTTGGGCCAAAAATAGTTAAGCCAGCAGCCTTAAACGCATCGACTACACCAATAACCAATGGTGCTTCAGGGCCGACAATAGTTAAACCAATTTGCTTATCTTTGGCGAATTGAAGCAATCCATTGATATCAGTTGCCGAAATATTGACGTTTTCAAGGGTCGGCTCTAATGCTGTGCCTGCATTGCCTGGGGCAACATACACTTTATTTGCTAAAGGGGATTGAGCCGCTTTCCAAGCTAAGGCATGTTCACGGCCGCCGCCACCAATAATCAAAATATTCATTACTAGACTCCTAATAATTAGTGACGGAAATGACGCATATTAGTGAAAATCATGGCGATACCATGTTCATTTGCCGCCGCAATGACTTCATCATCACGGATAGAACCACCTGGTTGGATAACACAGGTTACTCCAACAGCAGCTGCGGCATCAATACCATCGCGGAATGGGAAAAAGGCATCTGAGGCCATTGCACAGCCAGCGACTTCTAAACCTTCATCAGCGGCTTTAATACCTGCAATTTTTGCAGAATAGACACGGCTCATTTGCCCTGCACCAATTCCAACGGTCATGTCATTTTTGGCATAAACAATCGCATTCGATTTCACAAACTTCGCGACTTTCCAGCAGAACATAGCATCTTTTAATTCACGCTCTGTAGGTTGGCGGTTTGTGACTACACGTAGCGCTTCCTTTTCAACCATACCTAAGTCACGGTCTTGTACCAATAAACCACCATTCACACGTTTAAAGTCTAATCCTGTAACTGGTTTGCTCCATTCGCCACATTCAAGTACGCGAACGTTTTGTTTAGTCTCAAGAATAGGTAGTGCATCTTTAGCAACAGAAGGCGCAATAATGACTTCCACAAATTGGCGATCGATAATGGCTTGAGCAGTTTCTTTATCTAATTGACGATTGAAAGCGATAATGCCGCCAAAAGCAGAAGTTGGATCAGTTTTGAATGCGTTATCATAAGCAGCATGAATCGAATCACCGATAGCGACACCACAAGGGTTTGCATGTTTAACAATGACACAAGCAGGCTCTTCGAATGATTTAACGCATTCAAGAGCTGCATCGGTATCAGCGATATTGTTATAAGACAGGGCTTTACCTTGGATCTGCTGAGCAGTTGCAATAGACGCTTCTTTTGGGTTTTCTTCTATATAAAAAGCGGCATCTTGATGGCTGTTCTCTCCGTAACGCATGTCTTGTTTCTTAATAAAATTTAAATTCAAGGTGCGAGGGAAACGGCCAGAAGGCTGGGTCGTATCACCATAATAAGGGGCAACTAATTCACCAAAGTAATTCGCAATCATGCTGTCATAAGCTGCAGTGTGTTCAAAAGCTTTAATTGCGAGGTCAAACCGCGTAGACCAATTGAGTGAGTTTTCGTGGTTATCCATTTCATCAATAATGATTTGATAGTCATTACTATTTACTACAATTGCTACGTCTTTATGGTTCTTAGCCGCGGAGCGCACCATGGTTGGGCCGCCGATATCAATATTCTCTACAGCATCTTCAAGGGTACAATTTGGTTTTGCCACGGTTTGGGCAAATGGATATAGATTAACAACGACCATATCAATCGGTGCAATATCATGCTGTTGCATAATGGCATCATCCGTACCACGACGACCTAAAATTCCGCCATGCACTTTCGGGTGCAATGTTTTTACTCGGCCATCCATCATTTCAGGGAACCCTGTGTAATCTGAAACTTCAGTTACGTTTAGTCCTGACTCAGCGAGTAACTTTGCAGTACCGCCGGTAGATAGGAGCTCAACACCACGTTGAGATAACGCCTTAGCGAATTCAACAACCCCTGTTTTATCAGACACACTAAGCAGGGCACGACGAATAGGACGAAGCAGTTGCATGAGATAGATCCCTTGGATTTGAATAAATAAGGCAATAACGAATATCAGTCAGTGAAAAACTCAACGAGCTTTTCTTATATACCTATTATATCTATTGATGAAAGCAAAGCGGAATTTGCCAACTTTCTCTATAACAATATATAAGTCACTAACAATTTCAGAACATAAAAACAAAATCAATGCTGAAATTTCGAACCAATTGTAACGCAAACGTTTGCGTAATGCGCGATAATTTTAAAATTATTTTCAGGTTGTGGATAACTTCGTGCATAAGTCAGTATAAGTAGGAGTTTTGCTGTGGAATGCAGCAGTTGAATAAAAAAATGCAAAAAAGGGGTTGCCAGATTTTTCTGACTCCCTATAATGCGCATCCACTGACCGGGAACAAGACAACGCAAAGCGCGG
>NZ_JBRFKD010000002.1:761259-832789 GCF_053098325.1 Providencia sp. PROV_01
GTCGTTATAACCTAGCTCGTTTACCTAGCGTAAACGTCGCCATGTTATGCCTTGCCTGAATTCGATTTATAACTGATTTCTTTCATAAAAAGAAACGATACCGCTAATTGTTGATGTTAGCGTTGAAGCCCCTTAATGTCCTAACTTCCTAACTTCCTAACTTCCTAACTTCCTAACTTCCTAACTTCTTTCTTCTTTCTTCTTTCTTCTTTTAACGACTCGCTTAATTTATTTGATTTTATTCCTCTTCGCAGAGCCATTAGTCATGAATATAACTATCGCTAATGGTAGCTCACGATGCAAAGTAGTGAGTAACAGCTCACTTCTATTTGGGCTACAAAAGGGGATGGGGAGTTAAGAGGGGAGAATTAAATCAAGGCGTTGCACCATTAGCATTCAGGGGAGGCATGTGATTGAGGGATACAAAGTAGTAAGTAACAGCTCACAAGTTATTTGGTGGGTGGCCAACTTCTCAATCTCCTAATTCTTTTAGGCTCAATTCCCTTTCTTACTTCATGAACCGATGAGATTTCTTTTCGACTCTCTTAACTTGCTTCAATTTCATCCCTATTCGCAGGGCCATTAATCATGAATATAACCACCACGATACAAAGTAGTGAGTAACAGCTCACAAGTTGTTTGGTGGGGAGCGGAGTTTTAGTAAAACCCATGGATATCGTGGGTTAGTGATTTACTTATCACCGAAATGAATGGAATTAATTGAGGCAAAGTAGTGAGTAACAGCTCACCTCTATTTGGTTAGAAAAGGAGTATGGGGTGATAAAAAACCTAGATATAAAGCGATGGAGAAATAAGAAGTGTAGTTGTAGTTGGGAAAAATTAAATTGTATCTTCAATGTATTTAGAGGGTGAATGCTAATTAGAGATACAAAGTAGTGAGTAACAGCTCACATATTGTTGATGTGGCGGGGATTTTTAAATTAAATCAAATGGATATGATGATTTTGATGTTTTCCTATTGCCACGATGAATTGGATTGCTTGAGCAAAAGTAGTGAGTAACAACTCCGATTTCATATTTGTAATGGAAATTAAATCATCACCATAACTTGGTCGGTGGTATAGAAGCTAACCTGATAGGCTAATCAAATAACGGTATCTTAGATATAATTTATCGAAAAATTTAAATAGCTTATGGTAAATAAAAATAGTAGTCACTAATACAATATATTGAAAATAAAAAGATTAATGGTTGTATATAATCATTAGAAATAAGCTATAAGTTACAGTGCTTGAAATTATTTCATTTAACCTTGAAACGCTCGACAAGATGAAAAACATTGGTTAGATTATTTAGCATTCTAGAAGTCTAAACGTATAAACAGATAAAAGGGGATGAATGATGCCTATTCGTTTACCAGATGAATTACCGGCAGTTAATTTCTTGAGAGAAGAAAATGTTTTTGTTATGACAACAACAAGAGCAAGTCATCAGGAGATCCGTCCCTTGAAAGTATTAATACTCAATTTGATGCCAAAAAAAATAGAAACTGAAAATCAGTTTCTCCGTTTATTGTCAAACACACCATTACAGGTTGATATTCAACTATTACGAATTGATCAACGAGAATCAAAAAATACTCCAACAAAGCACTTGGATACTTTTTATTGTGATTTTGAAGAGATACAGGATCAAAATTTTGATGGGTTAATTGTAACGGGAGCTCCGTTAGGCCTAGTTGAGTTTAATGACGTATTATACTGGCAGCAAATAGAAAAGGTGATAGCTTGGGCGAAGCAACATGTGACATCAACCCTTTTTGTGTGTTGGGCTGTACAAGCGGCTTTAAAGGTATTGTATGACTTACCAAAATGGACAAGAGAAGAAAAATTATCAGGTATTTATCAGCATGATACGTTAGAGCCGTACGCTTTATTAACTAGGGGGTTTGATGGCTCATTTTATGCGCCTCACTCTCGATACGCTGATTTTCCTGAAGATCTTATCCGACAGCATACTGACCTAGAGATTTTAGCAAGTTCACAGGAGGCTGGTGCTTATTTGTTTGGGTCAAAAGACAAACGCTTAGCATTTGTGACAGGCCATCCTGAATATGATGGAGATACTCTTGCACAAGAATATTGGCGTGATCTAGATGCTGGTATTTCTCCTCAGATCCCATGCAATTATTTCAAAAATGATGATCCCAACAACCCCCCGATCGTGAGTTGGCGTAGTCATGGGCACTTGTTGTTCTCAAATTGGTTGAATTATTATGTGTACCAGATCACACCTTTTGATCTTACGAATATGGAACCAACGTTAGATTAAAAAAAGAAATATAAATTTAAGAATTGCAATAAAATAAGTTTTTTTACTGGTTCTACCAGTTTAAATCAAGCTTATATAGTAAAAAGTTGAGCCACAGTTAGTCTGAAAGCAGCTATTTTTAGCTGCTTTTTTTGTTTCCAAAGAAAAATTTTAAAAATGCAGTTTTCTATAATTAGTTGATTTAACGACTATTTAACATTTTAATCTAGTTAAAGGAATGGGTAATCAATTTTTAATTTTATTAAAAACTCATATTTATCAATATAATGAAGTTGCATTTAAATAAAATGGAAATCGTTTTTGATTTATTTCTATTTTGATCTTATGCTTAATTCATAATCAACGATGAATGAGGGTTTGGTCGATGGAGCAGCAATTATCTATATCGGAATTAACATTCACAAAGAATATTAAACAGCTTGATAATCAAGTATTACATACTGATTCTATTGCATTTCTTTCTAGATTGGTTGAAGAGTTTCTTCCTCATAGAGAAAAACTATTAAAAGATAGAGTGCTCAGACAGCAAAAGATAGATGCAGGTTCTTTACCTGATTTTATTTCGGAATTTGATTCCATAAAAAAATCAGATTGGAAAATACAAGGTATTCCTGAGGATTTACAAGATCGCCGTGTCGAAATTACGGGGCCGGTTGAACGTAAAATGGTTATTAATGCTTTGAATGCCAATGTAAAAGTATTTATGGCAGATTTTGAAGATTCCCTCTCACCTTCATGGGAAAAATTGATCGATGGACAAGTCAATTTAAGGGATGCAGTTCGCGGCGACATTTCTTATACCAATGAAAATGGAAAAGTCTACCAATTAAAATCAAACCCTGCTGTTTTGATTGCGCGTGTTCGTGGTCTTCATTTAGATGAAAAACACGTTTTATCAGGAAATAAACCGATTCCTGGTGGGCTATTTGATTTCGCTATTTACTTTTTTAATAACTACCAAGCGTTATTAGAAAAAGGAAGTGGCCCTTATTTTTACATCCCAAAACTTGAGTCTTGGCAAGAAGCTAAATGGTGGAGCGATGTCTTTAGTATGGCAGAGGATCTAGTGGGTATACCTCGGGGAACGATTAAAGCCACCGTGCTGATTGAAACATTACCCGCAGTGTTCCAAATGGATGAAATCTTGTATCACATGCGTCACCACATCGTGGGGCTGAATTGTGGGCGCTGGGACTACATATTCAGTTATATCAAAACACTGAAAGAGCATGCAGACCGAGTATTGCCTGACCGCCAAGTTGTCACAATGACACAATCATTTTTAAGTGCTTATTCGCGCTTATTAATTAAAACGTGCCATCGCCGTGGCGCATTTGCGATGGGAGGAATGTCTGCTTTTATACCGAGCAAAGATCCTCAAGAAAATGAAACTATTTTAGCGAAAGTAAAAGCGGACAAAGAATTAGAAGCGAAAAATGGGCACGATGGCTCTTGGGTTGCACATCCGGGCTTAGCGGATACCGTTATGAATGTGTTTGATCAAGCACTTGGTCGGCACCAAAACCAGCTACATGTATCTCGTGATTTCGATGAAGAAATTACGGCTGACCAGCTATTAGAGCCTTGTGAGGGCGAACGAACCGAGGTGGGGATGCGGGCTAATATTCGTGTTGCAGTGCAATATATTGAATCATGGATTTCAGGGAATGGCTGTGTACCTATCTATGGTTTGATGGAAGATGCTGCGACAGCAGAAATTTCACGTACTTCAATTTGGCAATGGATCCGCCACGGTAAAACATTGTCTACCGGTGAAAAAGTCACTAAGGCATTATTTGAAGAAATGCTGGATGAAGAGTTACAGGTTATCCAAAAAGAACTTGGTGATAAGCGCTTTCAAAGCGGCCGCTTTCGTGAGGCTGCGGAATTAATGAGGCGCATAACAACGCAGGATGAGCTGATAGAATTCCTAACTATCCCCGGATACCAATTATTAGATTAAGCATAGTAAATAGAAAATTCGATAAACCCTACATATTCTTATAAAGGAAGTGGATCATGACTACATCGCGCTTAGAACAAATTGCCCAATTAGAAAGTGAATGGAAAAAACCACGTTGGAAAGGTATTACTCGCCCATATACTGCGGAAGAAGTAGTGAAATTACGTGGTTCTGTGAATATCGAACACTCTTTAGCACGCAAAGGTGCAGAACGCTTTTGGGAGCAATTACATGGTGGTTCAAAGAAAGGTTATGTAAATGCACTGGGAGCTTTAACCGGTGGGCAAGCGTTACAACAAGCGAAAGCCGGTATTGAAGCTATTTATTTGTCAGGTTGGCAGGTAGCCGCGGATGCAAATACTTCATCAAGTATGTATCCAGACCAATCACTTTACCCTGTTGATTCAGTACCATCGGTCGTTAAGAAAATTAATAATACTTTCCGTCGTGCAGACCAAATTCAGTGGGCGAATGGTATTGGCCCTGACAACAAAGAGTATATTGATTATTTTTTACCTATTATCGCGGATGCGGAAGCTGGGTTTGGTGGCGTATTAAATGCCTTCGAACTTATGAAAAATATGATAGAGGCAGGGGCTGCGGCTGTCCATTTTGAAGATCAATTAGCCGCGGTTAAGAAGTGTGGTCATATGGGTGGGAAAGTCCTTGTACCTACTCAAGAAGCGATTCAGAAGCTGGTTGCTGCTCGTTTAGCGGCGGATGTTTCAGGTGTACCAACTATTTTGGTTGCTAGAACAGATGCCGATGCAGCCGATCTTCTAACATCAGACTGCGATGCTTATGATGCGGCTTTTGTTACTGGAGAACGCACCTCTGAAGGTTTTTTCCGTACCAAAGCAGGAATTGAGCAAGCGATTAGCCGCGGGCTAGCGTATGCACCATATGCAGATCTTGTTTGGTGTGAAACGTCAAAACCTGACCTTGAAGCAGCAAGGCAGTTCGCTGAGGCTATTCATGCTAAATTTCCTGGTAAATTATTAGCTTATAACTGCTCTCCATCATTTAATTGGAAAAAGAATTTAGATGACAGCACGATCGCGCGTTTCCAAGATGAACTTTCAGCAATGGGCTATCGCTTCCAATTTATTACGCTAGCAGGTATTCACAGTATGTGGTTCAACATGTTTGATTTAGCCCACTCCTATGCACAAGGTGAAGGCATGAAGCATTATGTTGAAAAAGTTCAAGAATGTGAATTTGCCGCAATGAATAAGGGCTACACCTTCTCTTCGCATCAACAAGAGGTGGGAACAGGTTATTTTGATAAAGTAACAACCGTTATTCAAGGTGGTGCTTCATCAGTGACGGCTTTAACTGGGTCGACTGAAGAAGAGCAATTCTAGTTAGATTATTTTCCTTTTGATCGGTGTTTCTGGTGTCTTTGTTGGTTAGCTATATCTGTTAATTTTTCAGGCACGTTTAGTGCCTGTTTTTTATTCAAAATGAGTCTGTATTCTAATAGGAGTGGTTATGATATTGACGACAGAACAGATAATAGCGCAGACCATTTTACAAGGGTTTGATGCACAATATGGTCGTTTTCTTGAAATAACCTCAGGTGCACAAGAACGGTTTGAACAAGCAGATTGGCATGCAATTCAGCATGCGATGAAAAGACGAATTCAACTGTATGACCACCATGTTGGCTTAGTTGTCGCTCAGCTACAGTTTATGGGGTTAGTTCAATCTTTAACACCAGATAAACTGGCACAGATAAAAAATATTTATAAAACCTTATTACCGGATTACCCAAGGTTTGAAATAGCGGAAAGCTTTTTTAATTCTGTTTACTGTCGGTTATTTCGGCATCGGGAGCTGACACAAGATAACCTATTTATTTTTACGTCTCAGCCTGCGAGACGCTTTTCTATTGCTCCTAGGCCTCTAGCTCGCGAATACTTTGTTAATAATAATTTAGATGAGTTATTGTTTACTATATTAAGTGGGTTACCGCTAAGGTTAAAATGGCGGAATTTAAATTTAGATATTCATTGTATTATCAATGTATTAAAAACAAAATTTTCCGATATTGAAAGCCAGAAAGTCAGCTTTCATATCGCAAATGAGCTATTTTATCGTAATAAGGCAGCTTGGCTGATTGGTAAAATTTATATTAATGATGAGGTCTATCCATTCTTACTTCCTATTCATCATGATGATTGTCAGCACATTTATATTGATACGTGTTTAACCGAGTTTGATGAAGCCAGTATTGTGTTTGGTTTCGCTCGTTCCTATTTTATGGTGTATGCTCCTTTTCCTGCAGCACTGGTTTTTTGGTTGAGGGAGATCTTACCCAGTAAGTCAATTGCCGAATTATATATGGCAATTGGCTGTCAAAAGCATGGAAAAACAGAGTATTACAGAGAGTATCTCGCCTATATTAATTTTTCACGAGAGCAATTTACGGTTGCACCAGGTGTGAAAGGAATGGTGATGCTGGTTTTTACATCGCCTTCTTTCGATCGGGTTTTTAAAATTATTAAGGACCGATTTGCACCACAAAAACAGGTAACACGAGAACGGGTCTTAGAATGCTATCGTTTGGTTAAAGAGCACGATAGAGTTGGCCGTATGGCGGATACCCAAGAATTTGAAAATTTTGTGATTAGTAAATCCTCCATCAGTGATGAATTAATGGCGGAGTTATTGAAAGAGGCTCCATCTCAAATTGAAGATTTAGGTGATAACATATTGATTCGTCATCTGTATATGGAAAGAAAGATGATCCCATTGAATATTTATATGGATAATGCCTCTGATACACAATTGCATAATGCATTAAATGAATATGGCTGGGCGATTAAGCAATTAGCGGCTGCAAATATTTTTCCTGGAGATATGTTATTTAAAAACTTTGGGGTAACGCGGCATGGGCGTGTTGTTTTTTACGATTATGATGAAATCTGTTATATGACTGAAGTGAATTTTCGTAAAATTCCGGAGCCATTATACCCTGAGCAAGAGTTATCTGGTGAGCCATGGTATAGCATTGGGGAGCAAGATGTTTTCCCCGAAGAGTTTGCTTCTTTTATTTGCCAAAATGAGAAAATTCGTCATTACTTGCAACAATATCACGCAGATTTATTTTCAGCAGATTATTGGCAAAAGTTACAAAATAGGATTTTAGCGGGGCACGTAGAAGATGTTTATGCCTACCGTGAAGAATTACGTTTTTGTCATAATCTCAATAAGGTTGCATAATTATAATAGTATTCATTAAAGGCAGTTAAAAACGACCCAGCAAGGGACTGAGTCGTTTTTCGTGTCGTTATTTTTTTGCGCCTTGTACAGCCTCTTGTGCAAGTTGGGTGATTTTTTCGTAATTACCTGAATTCAAAGCCTCTTCAGGAACTAACCAAGAGCCGCCAATGCACAGAACACTATCTAGCTCTAAATAACTAAGGTAATTAGCGAGTGATATTCCACCCGTTGGGCAAAATTTGACTTGTGAGAAAGGGCCGGCAATAGCTTTTAGCGCCTTAACGCCACCGTTGGCTTCCGCTGGGAAAAATTTAAACTCTTTTAAGCCATATTGCATACCAAGCATAAGCTCAGAAACAGTTGAAATACCAGGGATTAAAGGAATATTTCCTTTGGTAGCGGCATTGAGTAATTCATCCGTCAAGCCGGGGCTAATTGCAAATTGTGCTCCCGCTTCAGTGACTTCAGCGAGTTGTTTTGCATTGATAACAGTACCCGCGCCAATAATCGCCTCAGGTACTTCTTTGGCAATGAGGCGAATAGCATCAATAGCACATTCAGTACGTAAAGTGACTTCTAAAACTTTAATGCCACCTTTGACTAGTGCTTTTGCAAGAGGAACCGCTTGTTCTAATTTTTTTATAACAATAACAGGGACGACAGGGCCTTGTTTTAATACGCTTTCAGCGGTTATTTTCCAATTATTCATTTTCTATTCCTATTCAATGAAAATAGATTAAAAATCAATGCTACAAGCGCCTTCTTCGGCACCTGATAAGTGTCTTCTTAACGCACCGAAAAGTTCCCTTCCACACCCACTATGTTCAGCAGTTAAATCAGCTTCAAAGGGTTGGCGCTTATTGAGTTCTTCTTCATCAACCAGTAATTGTAATTCCCCAGTCAATGCATTTACCCTAATAATATCGCCATTTTTTACTTTTGCTAACAATCCGCCATTGTAAGCTTCAGGTGTGACATGAATTGCGGATGGTACTTTGCCGGATGCACCGGATAAGCGACCATCAGTGACTAGCGCGACCTTGTAGCCTTTATCCATAAGGACACCAAGAGGTGGCATTAGCTTGTGAAGCTCAGGCATACCATTTGCAGATGGTCCTTGGAAGCGGACAACGATGATACAATCTTTATTGAGTTCGCCAGCTTCAAAGTGCGCTGCGATCTCATTTTGGTTATTAAATACGACTGCTGGAGCTTCAATGATTTGATTTTCTTCAGGAACTGCTGATGTTTTCATCACAGCGCGTCCTAAATTCCCTGAGAGTAATTTTGTACCGCCATGAGGTGAGAAAGGGCGGTCTATTTCAGCAATAACTTCAGGATTGAATGAGGTTTTAGGGCCTTCTCGCCATTCTAGTTGACCATTATTTAGCCATGGTTCCATAGTATAACGTGCCAGCCCAAATCCTGAGACGGTATGAACATCATTATGCAATAAACCTTTTTGCAATAGCTGGTGGATGAGCAAAGCGACGCCACCTGCGGCTTGGAATTGGTTTATATCCGCTTGGCCATTAGGATAGATACGGCAAATAAGTGGAACAATGGCAGAAATATCGGAGAAATCATCCCAATTGATAATGATCCCAGCAGCTCTAGCTATAGCCACAAGATGCATGGTCAAGTTAGTTGAGCCGCCTGTTGCAAGTAATGCGACGATGCCGTTGACAATCACTTTTTCGTTAACCAGTTGACCGATAGGTAAGTACTGACCTGATTGTTCAGTTAAACGCGTAATTTGTCGTGCGGCAGCTTCTGTTAATGCATCTCGTAGTGGAGAATCAGGTGGTACAAATGATGCGCCGGGGAGATGTAATCCCATCACTTCCATCATCATTTGATTTGAGTTGGCAGTACCATAAAAAGTACAAGTGCCGATACCATGATAAGACGCAGCTTCCGCTTCTAATAAGGCGAGTCTATCAACTTTGCCTTCAGCATACAGCTGGCGAATGCGAACCTTTTCTTTATTTGGTAAGCCTGTTGCCATTGGGCCTGCTGGGACAAATATCGCAGGAAGGTGGCCAAATGAAAGTGCGCCAAGCATTAAACCTGGAACAATTTTGTCGCAAATACCTAAATAGAGTGCGCCATCAAACATATTATGGGATAGGCCAATGGCGGTTGACATTGCAATGACATCTCGACTTAGCATCGATAGCTCCATCCCATCTTGACCTTGTGTTACACCATCGCACATTGCGGGAACACCTGCAGCGACTTGGCCAATTGAGCCTGCTTCTAATAATGCTTTTTTGAGTTGTTCTGGGTACTTGTCATAGGGGCGATGCGCTGAAAGCATATCATTGTAGGAGTTGATGATAGCAATATCAGAGCGAGTCATGCTTTTAAGAATTTGTTTTTCTTCACTTTGGCATGCTGCAAAGCCATGGGCAAGGTTACCACAAGCGAGTGATGCTCGATGGACGGTCATACTACGAGCCTGCTCTATTTTTTTGAGGTAAGCAGCTCGAGTCTTCACTGAACGAGAGATGATACGTTGAGTGATGCGATCAAGTTCTTTATTGATCACCGAAGGATTTGTCTCTTTAGAGGTGGTCACGCTCATGATAATTGCTCCATAGTGCAGTAAAAAGATGAATCAAACTGCAAGTCAATTTGGGTTGTGCCTATCGTTATTTACTCTAGTACTATAGCATCAATGTTACCGGTAACATTGTTCAATGAAAGCGAAGGCGTTGCAATATAGAAAATGAATATTCGAAGCTATCTGTGATCTGAATCAAATTTGTAATATGGTATGGATAGGGTAGGAAATAGGCAAATAAGCATGCTATAGTGGCTTTTTTGGTTATTTTATCATCAAAATTCAATTAGATAATTGTCGAAGGTTAGGCTGTATTAATGAGAAGAGTGGCAGAATGTTAAGGCTAGCTACAGCTGCATTTATATTGTTGTTGGCAAATTTTGTTAAGGCTGAGGTTGTTTTAGCTTCCGGGTCATATAACATTTTAACTGAAGTTTTTAATAAGCAAACTGAAATGCAATTACACAATGCCTCACAGGCAGAAAAAATTGATGCATTGACTCAATACTTTTTAGCCACACCTTACAATAAACAAACATTGAATATGAGCCCACTCTTAGCCGAAGAATTAGTGATTAATTTGAAAGAGATGGACTGTATGACATTCATAGAGTACATCGAGGCTTTTAAGCGTTCGAAAAACTATGAACAGTTTGTGTTAAATTTAACCAATATTAGGTATATCAACCAAAATATCACCTTTAAACATCGTCGGCATTTTTTTTCTGATTGGGCGCAAGAACCTGAAGCTATTGTGGCAGATATTACCAGTGAAATAAGTTCACATGCTGTTAAGGTAAATAAACAACTTAATTTAAAATATCATGATCAGAGATATATATCGGGATTACCCATCAAGAATAGGTCAATTAACTATATTCCAGCTAAGTATGTGGATGATGATTTATTATTAAGATTAAAAACGGGGGATTACATTGGTATTTATTCAGGAAATAATGGGTTAGATGTGAGCCATGTTGGGGTTGTAATACGTAAAGGGAAGAAAACAATATTTAGAAATGCGTCCTCATTGCGTAGAAATTTTCAGGTCATTGATATTGAACTGAATATTTATTTAAAAGGGAAGGCTGGGATTGTTATTTTTAGACCTAAATCAGATTATTAGCCTGATTTTTTGAATTTATTAATAATAAAATAAATTATTAATCTATTTTTTTGATATAAAAAATGAGTAAATCCAGTTTTTATGTATGTATAAATTTAACATATAAAGTGGAAATTATTTAATAATAAAAAACATATAATTATTTTTATTAGTTACTAATTATTACTAATAACATTTAAAATGTAAAAATATATTAAATTATCGATTTGGTAAAAATAAACATATAGGAATATAATTTTATTAAAAAAATGAAAAAACTGTTATAAAGCAATGGATTACTTTATAAATATTACTTAGTTCTTTTTCTTTTGTATATAAAAATGATGTTTGCCTATCAATCTTGTGCTTTTTGATTACTCGTAACTATTTTAAATAGTTATGGTTAATTTTATAATGAATAATACTAGCTAAATTATTTTTCTTATTTAAATTTAGGAGATGGTTATGCATATAGCTAAAAAGAAAAATGTTTATGCATTATTAGGTAATCATTTACGTAAGGCTAGAGTGAGTAAGGGATTGTCAGGAAATGAGTTAGGCTCAATTATTCATTTGAGTCAACAGCAGGTATCACGGTATGAATTAGGTATTAATAAATTGAGCTTAGATAAACTAATTGAAATTGTCATTTTTTTAGATATTGATATTAATGAAGTTACTAAAATAATTGCTAAGCAGGTTGAGTATGAAAAAATGAGCTAGCAGTAATTTAAGTAAGGTTATTTTTTATTTCTCTTTATAAAATTTTATGAATTACCTTATTCTTTTTAGAAATCGCTAGTATAAGAAAATATTTTATAACTTATACGTTACAGAGAACTAAACGATTAATTTAGCATAGTCGATGGAAAATCATTTTTATGATAACTACTTAAAATTGAAAATAATTTAAAATCAGCTTCTAGAAATAAAAATAATCAATTTATCTTTATTTTAATGGTCGATGAATTTGTTGGAACTCATAATGATAATTTTTCTAGTACTTGCTTCTGTTTTTGTGATATCTCCTACTTTTTAATGCAAGAGGAACTTTCTACAGAATAATGAAAACTTTTTGTTTCTAATATGAACTAAGAAGGTGTTAACACTATGTATTTGAACAGTTATTTCACCGTTTTGACTATATTCTTATGAATAATAAGCATCGTTTTGTCGTTAATGTATGAAAGTTGATAGTATTGATGACTACAGAATGCTTAAATAAAGCTTAATCAACAATAGAGTAAGGTTATGGTTCGATGTTCAAATATATAGGGATATTATTTGCCTTTTTACTATTAGGCTGTTCAGCCTCGAACAAGGGGTACTATCTCGATAACCGTTATCCATCAAAAAATAGTAGTCAACGTATTCAATATGTCATTATTCACTACACCGTTTCTGATGATGTGCGTTCTATAGCCACACTAACACAAGGTCAAGTGAGTTCTCACTATCTCATTCCAAGTGTACCTGAAACTAAAAATGGCCGGCCTGTTGTATTACAACTCGTTCCTGAGTCGTTAAAATCATGGCATGCAGGTGAAAGTTATTGGTTACACCATAATGGTTTGAATGATACTTCTATTGGGATTGAAATCGTCAATGCTGGATTACAAAAAGATGTAAAAGGAAAACGATATTGGGCTCCTTATAATGAAGCACAAATTGTTGCGTTGATCCCTCTCCTCCAAGATATTATGCAGCGTTATAACATTCCTCCAGAAAATATTATTGGTCACAGTGATATCGCACCACTGCGTAAGCAAGATCCAGGCAAGGCATTTCCATGGCAGCGTCTTGCTCAACATGGTATAGGGGCTTGGCCAGATCCTAAAACCGTGGCTAAATTTCTGGCGGGGCGTAATGCCAATGAGCCTGCAAACGTGTTACGCATTCAAAAAGCCCTTCATTTTTACGGCTATTCAACAATTCCTCTATCAGGTCAGTTAGATTCACAGACGAAAGAAACATTACGTGCTTTCCAACTGCATTTCCGGCCGAGAGATATTGAAGGACAAGCGGATGCTGAAACAGAGGCTATCGCGTTGGCACTTATTGAAAAGTACCGTGATATGCAAAAATTTAAGTTATTTGAAAAGACCTCGCAGTTGCCTAATGTATCAACAAACCAACAAGGTGATTAGAGGGCAGTAAAAAACTTTGTGAGATTAAGCTAAAGTGAAATACAGGTTGCTTTGTATTTCACTCTTTACTATTGAGTTAGCGGTTTGCACCATATTCATGGCTTATTTCTTTTGCGGCCTTGATAACCATAGCGCCTAATTCAGTAATACGGTCATCAGTGATACGTGATAATGGGCCTGAAATAGAAATAGCTGCAAACGCTTCTTTGTGCTCATCATAAATACAAGCTCCAATACAACGTAACCCTAAAGCATGCTCTTCATCATCATAAGAAAAACCTTGCTTTTTAGCCTGTTGTAAATTCTCTTTTAAGGCGGATGGGTTAGTTAGTGTATAAGGCGTATAAGCATGTAAACCTTTACGGCTTAAAAGTGGAACCAGTTTGTCTTCTGTTAAATTAGCAATGAACGCTTTGCCTGCACCCGAAGCGTGTAATGGCAGTTTTCCACCGATTGGTGCTGACATTCTCATTAGCGCATTGCATTGTACTTGGTCAACAATGACGGCATCGTACTCTGTATGGTCTAGGATAGCTAAATTGACGGTTTCCCCAGATTCATCCATTAAGCGGCGCAGTATCGGGTGAACGAGAGCTAACAAATTACGACTCTCTAAGAAGCTACTACCAATGATAAAAGCATGGGAAGCAATAACCCATAGGCCTAAATCGCCAGTTTGCCGAACAAATCCATGCTGTTCCAACGTCATTAATAGGCGGTGTGTTGTTGAGTTGGGTAAGCCAGCTTGCATCGCAAGGTCAGTGAGGGCGATTCCCCCTGTTGATTCGGAAATATATTCCAACAGTGTTAATCCACGACTTAATGATTGAACTTGTCCTGCTGCAGCTGCGCCACTCGCCGGCCCTTTTGCTTTTTTAAGTTTCTTAGTAATTGGTGCCGTTGCCATTAAGTCTCTCCTGACTGTCATTTAGCTTCTATTATGAACTATTTCACTTGAAAATACTCATCGGATCAGTGAAAAGTGTGCTCTTGTGCAACCTTGAAAAACTCTCATCATAACAGCGAATTTTCACGAGAGAAGTTGTGATAGGATGTTAAAAGTAAAAATTTGACTTATTTCTCAGTGTTCCATTTCAGGAGGGCAGTGCAGTGTCCGCAAAAGTTAATCAATTAGAACAAGAATTAAAAAAACGTATATTGGTATTAGATGGTGCAATGGGAACAATGATCCAACAACATAAGTTGTCGGAAGCCCAGTTTCGCGGAGAGCGATTTGCAGATTGGCCGAGTGATTTAAAGGGAAATAATGACCTATTAGTCTTAACTCAGCCAGATATCATTCGAGATATCCATTCTCAATACTTTGAAGCTGGTGCGGATATTGTTGAAACCAATACTTTTAACTCAACATCCATTGCGATGGCTGATTATAAAATGGAATCTCTTTCCGCTGAAATTAATGAAGTTGCTGCACGTCTTGCTCGTGAATGTGCTGATGAGTGGACACGTAAAACGCCAGAGCAACCGCGTTATGTTGCTGGAGTCTTAGGCCCGACAAACCGCACCGCTTCTATTTCTCCGGATGTTAATGATCCCGCTTATCGCAATATCACCTTTGATCAACTCGTTGAAGCTTATCGAGAATCTACCCGATCTTTAGTAAAAGGTGGGGTCGATCTGATCATGATCGAAACCATTTTTGATACATTAAATGCGAAGGCCGCGATCTTTGCGGTAGAAACCGAATTGGAAGTTTTGGGCGTTTCTTTACCGATTATGATCTCGGGGACGATCACGGATGCCTCAGGTCGAACATTATCAGGGCAAACAACAGAAGCATTTTATAACTCATTGCGTCATGCTCAGCCGATATCATTTGGCTTGAATTGCGCATTAGGTCCTAATGAGTTACGCCAGTATATTGCTGAATTATCAAGAATTGCTGAATGTTATGTCAGTGCGCACCCCAATGCAGGGCTACCCAATGCGTTTGGTGAGTATGACCTTGATGCGCAAAATATGGCCGAACAAATTCATGAATGGGCAACCGCAGGGTTCTTAAATATTGTTGGTGGATGTTGTGGAACGACGCCATTACATATCAAAAAAATGGCAGATGCAGTAAAAGGCATCACTCCACGCCAATTACCGTCACTGCCTGTTGAATGCCGTTTATCTGGTTTAGAACCGCTAAATATTGGCAAAAAATCATTATTTGTGAACGTCGGGGAAAGAACCAACGTGACAGGTTCAGCAAAATTTAAGCGGCTGATTAAAGAAGAAAATTACCAAGAAGCCTTAGATGTGGCTCGTCAGCAAGTTGAAAATGGCGCACAAATCATCGACATCAATATGGATGAAGGGATGTTGGACTCCCATGCGGCGATGGTACGTTTCTTGAATCTCATTGCTGGCGAACCAGATATTGCGCGCGTGCCGATTATGATTGACTCCTCAAAGTGGGAGGTCATCGAGGCGGGGCTTAAGTGCATACAAGGTAAGGGGATCGTCAATTCAATCTCAATGAAAGAGGGGGTTGAGGCATTTATTGAGCACGCTAAACTATTGCGCAAATATGGTGCTGCCGTGGTCGTCATGGCATTTGATGAAGTTGGCCAAGCAGATACACGTGAACGGAAAATTGAAATTTGTCGCCGTGCTTATCAGATCCTGACCGAAGAGGTGGGCTTCCCTCCTGAAGATATTATTTTTGACCCAAATATTTTTGCCGTAGCCACAGGAATTGAAGAGCACAATAACTATGCAGTTGATTTTATTGAGGTCTGTAAGGATATCAAGGCTCAATTACCTCATGCGATGATTTCTGGCGGAGTTTCCAACGTCTCTTTTTCATTTAGAGGGAACGACCCTGTACGCGAAGCGATTCATGCTGTTTTCTTGTACTACGCCATTCGTAATGGAATGGATATGGGGATCGTTAATGCGGGGCAGCTCGCTATCTATGATGACTTACCTTCTGAATTAAAAGACGCGGTTGAAGATGTGATTTTAAATCGTCGTGATGACAGTACGGAACGCTTACTTGAACTGGCAGAAAAATACCGTGGAGCCGGGGCAGGAGAGCAGCAAGTTCAACAAGCGGAATGGCGTAGTTGGGAAGTTGAAAAGCGTCTTGAATATGCACTAGTGAAAGGCATTACCGAATTTATTATTGAAGATACTGAAGAAACTCGCCAACGTGCTTCTAGCCCAATCGAAGTGATTGAAGGCCCCTTGATGAACGGTATGAATGTGGTTGGAGACCTGTTTGGGGAAGGCAAAATGTTCTTACCTCAAGTGGTTAAATCTGCCCGTGTAATGAAACAAGCAGTCGCCTATTTAGAGCCTTATATTCAAGAGCTTAAACAATCAGGTAGCAGCGCAGGAAAAATCTTACTCGCTACGGTAAAAGGCGATGTCCATGATATTGGTAAAAATATTGTTGGCGTTGTTTTACAGTGTAATAACTATGAAATCATTGATTTAGGTGTGATGGTTCCATGTGAAACTATTCTAAAAACCGCGCGTGAAGAAAACGTCGATATTATTGGGTTATCTGGTTTGATTACGCCATCTCTTGATGAAATGGTGCATGTCGCTAAAGAGATGGAAAGACAAGGATTTACCTTACCATTACTGATTGGTGGGGCGACGACATCAAAAGCACATACTGCTGTGAAAATTGAGCCAAATTACAGTGGGCCAACAACTTACGTGCAAAATGCTTCCCGAACAGTGGGGGTTGTCTCGGCGTTATTGTCAGCAACACAAAAAGCAGATTTTGTTGCGCGTACGCGCCGTGAATACGACACCGTACGCCAGCAGCATGGTCGAAGAAGGCCAAAAACACCACCGGTGGCACTGGATGTGGCACGTGCGAATGCGGTAAATATTGACTGGCAAAACTATCAACCACCTGTACCAAAATTCCAGGGTATTCAAGAAGTCACAGCATCTATTTCAACGCTGAGAGACTATATTGATTGGACGCCATTTTTTATGACTTGGTCGCTGGCGGGGAAATACCCGCGGATCTTAGAAGATGAAGTGGTTGGTTCTGAAGCACGTAAGCTATTGAAAGATGCCAATAATATGTTAGATAAGCTTGATAAAGAAAGTTTACTAACGCCAAAAGGTATTTTTGGCTTATTCCCTGCAAACCGAGTTGGCGATGATGTAGAAATTTATACCGATGAGTCAAGAAGCCATGTACAAGTGATGGGGCTGAATTTACGCCAGCAAACCTTAAAAACTGAGTTTCCAAACTATTGTTTATCTGACTTTGTCGCGCCAAAAAACAGCGGTAAAGCCGATTATATTGGGGCTTTCGCAGTGACAGGGGGCTTAGAAGAAGACGCGCTTGCTGATGAATATGAACAACAGCATGATGATTATAATAAAATTATGGTTAAAGCGCTGGCGGATAGGCTAGCGGAGGCATTTGCTGAATATCTACACCAACAAGTCCGTAGGCAATATTGGGGCTATGCAGCTGATGAAAACTTGAGTAATGAAGAGCTTATTCGTGAAAATTACCAAGGTATCCGTCCTGCACCGGGGTATCCGGCTTGTCCTGAGCACACAGAAAAGGCCAAAATTTGGCAGTTATTGGATGTAGAAACGCAAATTGGCATGAAACTCACCAGTTCCTATGCGATGTGGCCAGGCGCTTCGGTATCAGGCTGGTATTTTAGCCACCCGGAAAGTAAATATTTTGCCGTAGCTCAGCTACAAAAAGACCAAATTGAGGACTACGCAAAACGTAAAGGGATGTCGGTAACGGAGTTGGAGCGTTGGTTAGCACCAAACTTAGCTTATGACCCTGAAGATTAAAACCAGATCAATACATTGATTTTTCATGTATTCGGCACCATCTTATAGGTAATACATTAGAGGGGTCCAATGATGAGCTATGAATTTATTATTGAAGAAGAACTGCCACGCTCGGCGGTTTTTCCTTATCAGATCCAAAACAGTGCTGCGCCTGAAACGTTTATGATGAGTGAAGACGCGGTGAGCGCCATGATGAGTGTTTTACAGATCATGGATAAGCTTGATACCGATGATTCACTGAATGAGCACTGTTTTAATCAAATCTGGTTAAAAAGCGAGCTTACACCGGCAAGAGCAGAAGAAATTTACCTGTTTTTAGAAGAGAATTTAGCGGTAGAACCCGTCCCTTCAGAGGAAGAAATCGCTGCTTTTCATCAAGCCCAAGTTGATGAAAATAAACTGTTATCCCAAGAAAGCCCTAAAGACGGCATGGTACCCGTACATAAATTTTCGACCAATGACGGTTGGCTGGTGACCACGAAAGAGTGTGAGTGGATTGCGGAAGTGTTTTCACCAGAACTGGTGAGCGAAAATCACTTTGTTGTTTCTCAGATCTCTGAACTGTGTAAGATCAGCCACCGCACATTGGAAGCTCTGTTAATTGAGTGGGGTAAATTTAATTTATTTGCCAGTAAACATGGTGGTTACCGCGTTAATTAAGCTCTGGGGTTTATTTCGGAGACAAAAGTTTCAGCAAGAGCCGGCGTCTCCTCCATTTTCTGAATAATTTTCCTATTATTCTACTTTTTCAGCTAACATCCCTTATGAATTATTTATTGGAATGATATGTTAATGAGATAACGCCAATAAATAGGTCATGGTGATGAAATTACGTTCTTTTCTGTTAGTTCTCTATGTTAGCGGTATTTCCCTTGCGCAAGCTGGCAATACCGTTGAAGCACCTTCTGCGAAAGATAAGCCAAATGCGCTACAGGCGCAGCCTAAAAGTACGCCAATTCCTGATGAATTCAAAGCAAAATTGCAACTAGCAAATGCCGGAGATGAAGAAGCAATGGTGGATGTTGGGCTTGCTTATATGGATGGGACTGAGTTTTTAGCTGCCAATGAGCAAGAGGCTTATCGTTGGTTTAAAAAGGTAGCTGACCGAGATAATACAGATGGCGATTACTACCTTGGAATGTTGTTGCACAATCAGGAAAAGTACCAACAAGCGGAACAATGGTATCGCCGAGGTGCCGAAAAAGGTGATGCTTATTGCCAATATGCGATGGGTTACTTATATGAACATGGTATTGGGGTAGAGCGAAATTTAAAACAAGCGAAAGCATGGTATACAGAGGCCGCAGAGCAAGAACACGCTAACGCACAGTTTGCGATGGGACTGTTTTATCATGATGGGCTAGGTGGTGATACCGATTACCAAAAGGCGAGAGAATGGTATGAAAGAAGTGCGGGAAATAATATTGCTGCCGCTGTGAATAATTTAGCGGTGATGTATGAAAATGGCGAAGGTGTAGAGCCGGACGACGAAATGGCGATTTACTTATATCGCCAAGCCGCCAATATGGGCTCTGCGACAGCACAAGTGAATATGGGTGACTTTTATCAAGAAGGCCATAGTGCAATAGAAAAGAATAGCTACCAAGCGATGTACTGGTATAAACGCGCTGCGCAACAAAATAGTATTGCAGCCCAACTGGCGATTGCGAAAGCCTATGAACAAGGTGATGGCGTTGGAAAAGACCTCGCTGAAGCCTTTATCTGGTATGAACGTGCGGCACAAAACAAATCCCAAGATGCAGGAATGAAAGTGGCTGAATTCTATGAAAAAGGGTTAGGTGGCGTTAAAAAAGACCCTGAAAAGGCCATTGAATGGTATATGTCACTTGCTAACAGTGATGGTAATGCAGCTCAAATTAAGTTAGCGAAGATGTATGTGTCTGGTGAGTTGAAAAATGTGGATGTCAATAAAATTGTGAGTTGGCTGCAACTGGCACAAGAAGATAGCATCGAAGCTCAAAACCAGTTAGCTATCTTTTATTTAACGGGAACGGGTGTAGCGAAAAACTCACAGAAAGCTCGGCAATTGCTGGAAAAAGCGGCATTTAAAAAGAACAGCGATGCACAAAATAACCTTGCGGTGATGTATGCACGAGGCGAGGGGGGCGAAAAAAATATTTTCCGTTCGGTAATGTGGTTTGAGCGAGCAGTAGAACTCGGTAATGAAACAGCAAAAGGAAATTTAGCGCTTTTAACACAGAATAAAGGTGTGACGGGCAAAATGTTGCAATACACCAACAGTGTTGCGCAACCCAGTAAAAATACGGGAAGGGATTAATTTTATAATAGAGAAGGCGATCGTGATGATCGCCTTTTGGTATTTTGATCAAACTTCGACACTATTCAAATAAGTTACTGTGCAAGGTACGAACGATCTCTTCAGCATCATTCCCAGGAACCAATAAACAAATATTGTGGCTACTTGCGCCATAGCTGATCATGCGAATATTGAATGACTCAAGTGCGCCAAAAATTTGCCTTCCTAGGCCATTCACTTGCGACAGCTCATTACCAATGATTGCGACGAGCGCTAAATTCTCTTCTACTTCGACACGACATAATGCGGATAACTCTGTCATCAGCGCATTGGTGAGTAAGCTGCCGTTAGTTCCCGTTGAACCCGTTGTATCTAAGGTTAGTGCAACACTGACTTCTGACGTCGTAATTAAATCCACTGAAATATTGTGGCGCAGTAAAATGGTGAAAATTTCCGCTAAGAAGCCTCGCGCATGCAGCATTTTTAGGCTGTGTAAGGTGAGTAGCGTTTGTTTGCGGCGCAGTGCTAATGCCCTAAATTGTGGTGGATTAGTGGTTTTATCACACACAATGGTACCGCCAGCTTCGGGAGCTTTACTTGAACCAACAAAAACAGGGATCCCGGCACGTACTGCAGGAAGGAGTGTCGCTGGATGCAAAATTTTTGCACCAAAAGTCGCCATTTCAGCGGCTTCATCGAAAGCAATTTCATCAATCCGTTGGGCACTCGGTACGACGCGAGGGTCTGTGGTGTAAATTCCAGGAACATCAGTCCAAATATCGACACGTGATAAATTAAGTACTTCAGCTAACAGAGCGGCAGTGTAGTCACTTCCACCACGGCCAAGCGTTGTCGTGCGGCCTTTTTCATCACGGCCAATAAACCCTTGGGTGATCACAACCGATTCGGCAAGGCGCGGCATGAGTTGTTGTTCTGACAATGTTTTTAGCTGAGCTAGCTCTGGTTCAGCACGACCAAAGCTGTCATTCGTTCTCATCACTTTGCGTACATCAAACCATTGGGAATTAGCATTACGTTGGCGTAGTACTTCAACAAATAGTAAGGTTGACATTAATTCGCCATGGCTGACCATTTCATCCGTTAATGCATCGGAAGTGGCTAAAGCAGCCGAATCAGCTAAATGTGCAATATTATCAAGTAACCGATTGATTTCTTCACGAATAACATCAGCTGTTTGTAGATTATCAATAATTGCATATTGAATATCTTTCACTTTTTTCAGCAGTTCATTGCGTTTATCCGCATCGCAGCCTTCAGCCAGTTCGATTAATAAATTGGTAATGCCAGCAGAAGCTGAAAGTACCACAACTCGCACATTTGGGTTGGAAAGAACGATATTGGCGCTGTTGTTCATCGCTTCAAAGTTAGCGACGCTGGTGCCGCCAAATTTGGCGATAACATACTGATGGTTGTCTGTTGAAGGCGCTGCGGTATTCATGGTGTCAATCCCTTTGGTTAAACCTAATCTTTATATAGATTTATCGGGTAAATGGGATTGCGTCAATCAAGAATCGAAGTAAATCAGTAATTCTAATGATAGGTAATTTATTATCGGTTTTCTCAATATACTCGTCATACTTCAAGCTGCGTGGGTGTTGACTGCGTTCATTGAATTATTGAGAGCATATACCTGCTATTTTTTAAGTGGTATGCATTGAAAGTGCGTATTTCAATAAAAGGGGTAATTAAGTCTGGAAAAGTGCGGCAGAATTGGGGAATATCAATATAACGCAGAAAACCGATAAGTCTCGTTTTCGTGACGGGGTACAATCTATTTCTATTTAATATTATTTGGAGAGTGTTATCCATGAGAAGTATTAATCCAAGCCAAACGGCTGCATGGCGGGCGCTAGAGCAACATTTTGCGCAAATGAAAAATGTTCATATGCGCGATTTGTTTGCACAGGATAAAGACCGCTTTACTCATTTTTCGGCGACGTTCGATGGTCAAATCTTAGTGGATTTCTCCAAAAATAGAATTACACAAGAAACATTGGAACATTTATTAGCCTTAGCAAAAGAAACAGAGCTAGAAAGCGCTATCAACAGCATGTTCCAAGGTGAGAAAATTAACCGTACAGAAGACCGTGCGGTATTACATACTGCTTTGCGCAACCGCGATAACACCCCTGTTTATGTCGATGGCAAAGATGTCATGCCTGAAGTGAATGCGGTATTGGATAAAATGCAGCAATTTAGTCAGCGCATTATCAGCGGTGATTGGAAAGGGTACACCGGTAAAGCGATTACTGATGTTGTGAACATCGGTATTGGTGGTTCAGACCTTGGTCCATTTATGGTGACAGAAGCACTACGTCCATACAAAAACCACCTAAATATGCACTTTGTATCGAATGTGGATGGTACACAAATTGCGGAAACGCTGAAAAAACTGAACCCAGAAACGACACTGTTTTTAATTGCGTCAAAAACCTTTACAACGCAAGAAACCATGACTAATGCGCATTCTGCTCGTGATTGGTTCTTGGCTGCGGCAAAAGATGAAAGCCAAGTTGCTAAGCATTTTGTGGCGCTTTCAACGAATAGCGAAGAAGTTGCGAAATTTGGTATTGATACCAACAATATGTTTGAATTCTGGGATTGGGTTGGTGGCCGCTATTCATTATGGTCAGCAATTGGTTTATCGATTATTTTATCGGTTGGCTTTGATAATTTCGTTCAATTATTGAGCGGCGCCCATGCGATGGATAAACATTTTACCCAAACTCCATTAGAAAAAAACATCCCAGTATTGTTGGGTTTGATTGGCATTTGGTACAACAATTTCTTTGAAGCAGAAACTGAAGCGATTCTGCCATACGACCAATACATGCATCGCTTTGCCGCATACTTCCAACAAGGCAATATGGAGTCGAACGGTAAATATATTGGTCGTGATGGAAAACCTGTTACTTATCAAACTGGTCCAATTATTTGGGGGGAGCCAGGAACCAATGGCCAACATGCGTTTTATCAGTTGATCCACCAAGGAACGAAGATGATCCCATGTGATTTTATCGCACCTGCGGTAACTCATAACCCGTTAGGGGATCACCATGAAAAATTGTTATCGAATTTCTTTGCGCAAACCGAAGCACTAGCATTTGGTAAAACTCGTGAAGTGGTCGATGCTGAATTTGCTGCACAAGGTAAAAATGTAGCAGATATGGAATATGTTGCGCCTTATAAAGTGTTTGAAGGCAACCGTCCAACTAACTCTATTTTATTGAAATCAATTACACCATATTCGTTAGGTGCATTGATTGCCATGTATGAGCACAAAATTTTCACCCAAGGGGCGATTTTAAACATCTTTACTTTCGACCAATGGGGGGTTGAATTAGGTAAACAGCTCGCAAGCCGTATCCTGCCTGAATTAGAAAATAGTGATACCGTGAGTAGCCATGATAGTTCGACCAATGGTTTGATTAATAGCTATAAAGCTTGGCGATAAATTACTAACGTATTATTTAAATACTTCAATATAAGGTAGGAGCTTCCTGCCTTATATTGTTTAGTCGACATTTTGTTTAATTGAACGATTGTTTAATCGACTATTTTTCAAGCAACTAAATCTATTTTGTTAAGATATTAATGAATTTTATTATTATCGATAACTAGCTAGTATTTAAAAAACTTTTTACTATATTTTTACATTTTGTGTTGAAAATGTGACTTTTTATATAAATTGTTAGCTAACTTTAACCTTGTCGTAAAACAACGTGATATCCTATTGTGTAAGAAATACAGTAAATCATAACCATGTTATTCATGGTGGAATTTTAAGTAATGGATGAAACGCTTTTTACTTCTCAGCCGATTCACTGGCTGGCGGAGAACGATAAAATAGTGCCTGCCAATGTATTAGATTGGCTATTAGAGCTTGGCTCCATGACAAAACGTTTTGAGCAACATAGCCAGCAAGTTACCGTGATACCTTATTTAGAGCGCTATGTATCGCAAGATAAGCTAAGTGCGGATGAAGTGCAGTCTTTACCTGAAAGCCAGCGTTATTGGGTCAGAGAAGTTGTCATGTATGGAGATGGTATCCCTTGGTTACTGGGCCGAACGGTAATCCCTGAAGAAACACTGACTGATGATGACCAGCAGCTGGTGGATATTGGGAGAATGCCGTTAGGGCGTTATTTATTTAGCCGTGACAGCTTAACTCGAGATTATATTCATATTGGTTCTTGCGCAAACCGTTGGGTACGTTGTTCTCGGTTAAGATTATCGGATAAACCCTTATTATTAACCGAAATATTTTTACCTGAATCACCTGCATATCGTTAACTATCCTAAGTATTTTGAATTTTCAGGTTTCTGCAATGACACTATGCCAACAAATATAAATCAGTAAGTTGCAGAGGTTGGTGGTATTAAAATATACCCAATTTGAAGTATGATGGAATTCGAAAAGGAGCACGACAAAGTGGAGGGAAGTATGACGCTCAGTAAATGGCATGCATACAGCCGTTTAATGCGTATTGATAGACCCATTGGTTCACTGTTGCTATTGTGGCCGACGTATTGGGCATTATGGATTGCGGCTCAAGGTACGCCAAGTTTACATCTTTTAATTGTATTTACTGCCGGCGTATTTTTTATGCGTGCAGCTGGTTGTGTTATTAATGACTTTGCTGACCGTCATTTTGATGGCCACGTAGAGCGGACTAAACACCGCCCACTCCCGAGTGGTGACGTGACAGAAAAAGAAGCAAAAATATTGTTTGCAAGTTTAGTGGGTGTGTCCTTCTTGCTGGTTTTAACTTTAAATTTAATGACAATTTGGTTGTCCATTGCGGCGCTTGCTTTGGCATGGATTTACCCTTTTGTTAAAAGAGTCAGTCATTTACCTCAGGTTGTACTGGGCGCAGCATTTGGCTGGTCGATTCCAATGGCTTTCTCTGCGGTGGGTGAAACACTCCCGTTAGTATGCTGGGTATTGTTTTTCATAAATATTATTTGGTCAGTGATTTACGACACGCAATATGCCATGGTTGACCGTGACGATGATTTAAAAATCGGCGTGAAATCAACAGCCATTTTATTTGGCCAGTATGACAAATTAATTATTGGGTTACTGCAATTACTGATGGTCGGCTTGCTGGTGGCTGTGGGATCATTGGCTGCTCTGGGGAGCATTTACTATTTTTCTCTGGCGCTGGTTGTGGGGTTATTTGCTTATCAGCAAAAACTGATGGTCAATAGAGAGCGTGCTCCCTGTTTTAAAGCTTTTATGAATAATAACTATGTTGGTTTTATCTTATTTGTCGGAATTTTTTTGAGTTATTGGTAAACAGGTTGTTGACGATTAACAGGAGTATGCTTTTCAGCTTTTCCTCTCAATGGCTGGAAAAACCCTAACCAAATGGCTAGGGTTTTGAGTGAGCAAATTACTAACGCTGCAGTACTATTTTAGACGATGTCGCGTGGGCAAATTTGCCGTTTGGAAAATCAACGCGGACCACAAGATAAATAGTTTCCCCGATACTGGATACTGCATTATTTCCAAACTTTATAGTGTTTCCGTCGTCAGTAACAATTGAACCACTGTAAGTCTTCTTACCAACCTGATACTTTCTTGTCACATTAATATTTTCGTTCTTGTATTCACTGATGATTATTGATATCGGTTTGCCATAACCGAGGTGCGAATAATTTATCACCATATTGTACCCATATCCGGAGCGATTCCCTATTTGGTTGCCGTTATATATTTCTACTAGATGTGATGGTATTGCTTTAGCTACAGTGACCTTATTCGATTGAACTTGCGCACCTGTACTCGGTGTTCCGCTTGATGAGCGAGGGATGACATTGAAATAAATTTCACACCCTATATCTGCATCTTGTATGTGATAAGTTCTGCTTGTTGATATCGCCTGATGATTCTTGTTACGCAAACAGAACCACTCGAAACTGGTTCCACTCTCAGGATCGCTCGGGCTGTCCCCATCATGGTAGCGATAATTTCCGGTCAGTAATCTACCAGGCTCTGGCTGACCATCAATTTTCACATCATGAGCTTCTGGTGCCAGCCCTCTAGTAGTGAGAGTTGATGAAGTGAATATAGCGCCAGTTGCTGGTTCTGTGATTTTAGGGTCGGTTTGTGGCGTGACCTCGACCGACAGTTGTTTTCCATTGCCATCGCCGGGGACGAGTTTATAGCTATTTTGCGTGGCTCCTGAAATATTTTTACCATCGAGTTTCCATTGAAAAAGTGATGTTTCTAATGCATCCTTATCTGCATCCGTTATCTTTGGATCAGCGGTGACCGTGTCATTAACGGCGGGTGTCTTATTATTAAATTGAACATCAGTCACGACAGGTGCATGACCGATAACGGGAAGCGTTTGGGTATTGACTTCGATCACAGAAGCGGATACGCCTCCTACGATGACCAATCCTGCTGCCAACGTTATCAGACGAATAAGGGGGATAATTTTTGTCCTCTCTGCCATTTTATGAATATCCTATTCTGTTATCGCAGTGTGTTATGGGTGCTTATTATCAAAAATACCGCAGCGAAATGTTTCGCTGCGGGGGATAGTGATTATTTGTTCGAAACGATAACCTGAATTTTACGTTTCTGCTCTGCGCTCTTAACCGTGTATGTTGCTGTGGTTGCACCTGAAATATCTGTGTATTTGCTCGAATTCACAGAGTCTTGAATCTGCCACTTGTAAGTCAGGTTATTATCACAAGTCCCGTGACAGGTGACATTTGCTTTCAGCGAATCACCAACCAGCGGTCGTGACCCAGCTCCAGTGAGACCCGAAATAGTTACTGATTTCACGATATTGCCATTCACTGTTGGGATATTAGTGCCGCCCACTATTGTCTTACCACCGATATCGATGAAGGTTGCTGCTGCTACGGCTACACTCTCTGACGGCTCCGTCTTAGCTGGATCCGTTTTTGCGACGGCCTTAACGGTAATGTTTTTACCTAACAATGCCGATGTCAGTTTCAGCATGTCGCTCGTTTGCCCTGCAATAACATTTTTGCCGTCATGCCATTCATAGACGATAGACACTAGTGTATCGTTGTCTTTATCACTGAAGTCAAAACCTGACGCTTTCAACTCATCATTCTCACCTAATACACCGTCATTGTTCTTATCTGTGGCCGTGATGGTACCCGCTTTTAGCTCTGGTGCATGACCAATAACCGCAGTTGTTGCTGGGGAGGTTATCGAGATCGGAGTCTGAGTCGTGGCAGCGAGTGCCGATGTACCAAAAGTCATGCCTAACACGGCTCCCGCAATCAGGACAGATAGGTTGTTTTTGCGGATCATTGGGGTTTGTTGATTTTTGTTGCTCATCTAATTATTACCTTATATTTTAAATTTATTAAGTTGCCCTATAGGCGTATTTATTGTGCGGTCGCTCGCAACCTGCGTTTTTGCGTGTCTGCGGTGACTGTATATGTCATGGCTGTAGCGCCATTAATCGCTTGATACTGTCCTGATCCTTGTATTGTCTCCACTTCCCATTGCCAAGCTGTCGGCAAAATGCAGTTGACTTGGCACTCTGGTGTTGCTGTTAGGACATCCCCAACGACGGGGCGCTTTTTTATAACACTGCCGTTATGAAATATTTGTAATCCTACGGGGGCTGCCATCACTTCTATTTTTGTTGACGCTAGATTGATCCCCTCTACCTTCGGACTAAAAATGAGGGTGCCCGGCAATTTTCCAGTGGTGATGGTGGTGGTATAAACACCCGGTGCCGTTTCTTTCAACGCCTCCAACTTAACGCCACTTTGCGAAGGCGATAGTGATGACCCGCCTTTTTGTGTCGTGAAGGCGAACGGCAACTGAATCGATGAAGCCAATTTAGTCATCGGTGCATTCTGCTCATCCCGCATCGTCAGCGTTAATACCTCCGACTGATCGACATTCAGTACACCTGATCCAACAGTCAAACTTGAGTAGCGGTTAGAAAACCCTGCGTCGACAATCACTTTTATATAGGCCGGTTTTGATGCATTTCCCTTTCCATCCCATGCAATAGCACTTAGGGTATAAGTATTGCTTTTACCCGCCTGCCAAGCAGGTAGGCGAATTTGCCAAGCTGTTAAACTTTTGCCAACAGACTGTACTTTCCCACCGTTGGATGAAAACTCTGTCAGCATTCCCCATTTCACACGTTCAGCACCATATTTCGCTTTTAAGATAGCGCTCAGTGACTGTAGGCTGGCACCTCGACCACGGATTTCCTGCGGCAGTATTAAACTGATCAAATCCTGTTTACGGTATTCGAGTACAATGTTGTTATTGCGCTCAACCAGTGCCATTAGGCTGCCTGAGAGCGAACGCAGGCGAGCAACTGAACTCGATGATATTTGGTCTTTCCAAGGCACACCGAATGAATAGGTCAGTTGTGCCTGAAGTTGCAGATCATCAGTTCCTTGTCCTGTACGCCAGTCAGCCCCAAGGGTAATTAATGGAATAGGTGTGTAATTCAACCCTACAGTCATTGTTTTTGGCGACTTACTACGAGAGTCCTTACCTTTCATTGCCACTTCATCACCGAAATATTGTTCATATTTCAGTTTGCCACCAAGTTGTGGATAAGATGGCAACCAAGCACTGGCGGTCATATCAAATCCGTTGGCGGGGCGTTCATCGTAGTCGTCAAAATCCCGTGACTGATGCCAGTTGTTGAGTCGCAGATAACCATTGGTTGAAAAGCGTAGATTATCGGACCACAATTCTCCGCCAATACCGAGTCGGCTGTTCCCACCTGTAATATCAGCGTCATAAAAGGTGTTGACGCCATACATCCATTGCTCATTGAACCGACGAGCGCCCACTCCTAAGTTTAGGGTGGTGCGATCATTAAGGTTCCGACCTCCTAACTGGGTGAACACCAGCCAATCTGGGTTTTGATATACAGGTAACAGCATGTCGGCAGACAGCGTACTTTGTGACAGTTTATCTCCCGGCTGTACACTAATTTGTGCGGTACCATATTGATTTAACCAACTCTCCATGGTTGATGACGCTGTGCTCACCGCCATATCCTTGGCCTGTTTAGTCAGGTACTCCTCTGCACTTTGTGTGTTCATCGCTTGGAAAAAGTTAGGGGCAGTTTGGGCCAACCAGTTCTCAATTTCACTATCTGAGTCGTTTACTTGTACACCTTTCTTCGTCGTTTTATCTGTCGTATTGGCGATGTAAGTGCTTGGTACATCGATTTGATCTCCAGCTGAAAGTTGTTCAAAAGCGCGGGCGAAATTGCGTTTTTGATTTAATGTTTTTAATTCCTCCACCGTCAGATTGTATTGATGAGCCACACTGTGAACGGTCTCTCCTGTCTGCAGGTGGTAAGGCTTCACTTTGATTCTATCTACAAACCCAGTAGCAAAGACTGAACCAGTTGGTATGATGGATACGGACAGTAAAACGGGAATCAATAAGGGCATCTGAGATGATTTGATACTGTAACGGTTAATACCAAAAATCATTTATTTATTCCTTTTATTCCTTCCTTTAAGTCGTTGTTTCCATAATTAGGATATTTCCATTGTGAATAAATGAACTATCAAAGGTGCTAAACACCAATAATAGAGTGAGATAAGCAGATATTGAGTTGCTGTTATAAATTTCAGTTATGTAATCTAATGCCTCATTTTGGTGGTGGATGTTAATACTCGACTCAATGATTGCATTTCGTCTTGCGGTGAAATTTATATATTTAGATTGATAATGTGAACGTACTTGTTTGGACTAAATAAGAAGTCATAGAGAGTGGGGTTAATTAAGAAATGATAATTTATTATGAATTGAAATTATTTTTTGATATTTACCATATTTCAAACTGTGTGTTTTTTTGAATTTATTTGTTATTTATCAATTTTTTATGTTGGGTTTTGGCGGCTTTTCTTTTATTAAAATAATATTGAATACACATAAAAATCGCCTATCCTTCTAGCTATCAATATTAGGTATTGGCTGTTTTGGTTAGTGTGGTGGAATTCGATACTTTTTCAGTGAGTCCTATATATAGGAACCAAAAGTAAGCGCCATTGGTTTGGATTTCTTTAACGAAGCGATGCTCAGAGATAATACCAGATAAATAATTCAGCAACATCACCTTGATTAATCGAACTCAGTGGTTTCAAAAAACAATTCATCATTGGTGCGGCACTTCGAATTATTTAGGACATAGATTATTGTTAGCGCTAGCTCTATTAAATAAAAGGGGTAATGTGAATAACATTACCCCT
The DNA here is from genome assembly GCF_053098325.1 of Providencia sp. PROV_01. Lineage (NCBI taxonomy): Bacteria > Pseudomonadati > Pseudomonadota > Gammaproteobacteria > Enterobacterales > Morganellaceae > Providencia > Providencia sp. PROV_01. Next base: position 791,887 of record NZ_JBRFKD010000002.1, read on the forward strand.
TTTACTTATTTAGCTCCAAGATTTCTAGTCTGCATTTGTTTCAGTTTCTGTATTCTTCTCTATCGCAGTGGAAAACTCATCGTCTTGGCTAACACTTTCAATAGTTAAACGGATCTCAGGTGACATCAAGCGAGCCAGAACGGCATACAGTTTCTGTGCATTGGTTACAAAGATATCATTTTCATTATTATCAATGTAGCCTTCCTCCCTTAGGGTATCGACCAATGTCGAGAATACCGCTTTATCAAAGAATTCAGGAGCGTTAATACCGTGTAAAACAGAAAGGCGTTGCGCAAGGATACGGCTTTGTTTTTCCAGTGTATTACGGCTAATTTCCGGGCTCGCATTGAGTAATGACAATGTGATTGCATAACGTTGCAAAGTCTCACGAACGCCTGCTGCTAAGAGCTGTAATGGGCGAATACGGCGAGGATTTAGCACCACCACATCATCTTCTTTTAAGCAAATTAGCTTTTGGTTATTCAGTTCATCAATTAGTGTATCTACCGTCTCATGTAGCTCATCACTGTTATAACGCATAAACAGTTCTGCTTTTAAGAACGGGTAAATTTGGCCTACTTGATAGTGAATGTCTTGGCGGCTTATGCGTTCATGGTGTAACACAATGCTAGTTATTAGCGATGGTAATACTAATAAATGATGGATATTGTTACGGTAATAGGTCATCAAGACGGCATTTTCGCGAGGAAGAATGATAATATCCCCCATGCTGTCTTTTTCGACTTCAAATTTATCCATGTGCAAAGCATGTTCTAACAATTGCTCGGCCGTTTTATTTGGCGTTGTAGCATCTGCGGTGTATGGCACATTGCGCAATAATTGCAGGTAACAGTCGACTTGTTCAACTAGTTGCTCACGAGTCAGTGAGCGTTGACGAGAAGCCAGTAACGCAGTCGCACACAGGTTAATCGCATTGGCTGCGGCTGCATTATTAATATTGACCATAATGTTATCAGCTAACGAACTGACCGTTGGGTTTAGCCAAGTTGGTCTTTGTGGTTCGATAGGGTCGATAGAGTCGCGCCAATCAGGTACACGCTGGTTGAGATAGTGTGGAAGCGAAATTGGCTGGCCAAAGTTAACATAGCCTTGGCCTAGGTTGCGCAATTTACGTAAGCCGCGAACCATAGAGAAAAAGCCTTCTTTCTCTTTTTCTGCACCGCGCAGTTCTTTGGCGTAAGTACCCACTTCCATCACATGCTCATACCCGATGTAGATAGGAACAATGGTGATAGGGCGTGAGTCACCGCGCAACATCGCTTGTAACGTCATGGAGAGAGTACCCGTCTTAGGCTGTAACAAACGACCGGTACGTGAGCGCCCACCTTCCACAAAGTACTCGATGGAGTAACCTCGGGCAAATAGCTCACTTAAATATTCACGGAAAACGGTCGAATACAGTTTATTGCCTTTGAACGTTCGGCGAATAAAAAAGGCCCCTAAACGACGGAAAATAGGCCCAGCAGGCCAGAAATTGAGGTTGATCCCCGCGGCAATATGGGGTGGAACTAGCCCTTGATGGTATAGCACATATGAGAGCAGTAAGTAGTCCATATGGCTACGGTGGGATGGCACATAAACGATTTCATGGCCGTCTTGTGCTAGCTGGCGGACTCGTTCAGCGTGCTGAACATTAATGCCTTGATAAAGGCGATTCCAAGTCCAACTAAGAACCCTATCCGTTAAACGTACTGCTTCATAAGAGAAATTGGCTGCGATTTCTTCCATCATCCCAACGGCATTTTGCTGAGCTTTTTTGAGTGGAATTTTTTTACTGCGCGCTTCGTCTTCAACGGCTTTTTCAATTGCTTTTGACGTCAATAACTTATTAAACAGCTCATAACGTGCAGGGAGTTTAGGCCCAACTGCTGCGAGACGTTGGCGCGAATAGTGAATACGTGCGACACGAGCAAGTTTGTTGGCAATAATGGTGTCTGTACCGTGGTCTTGTGCCATTTTCCCAATTGAGACAATCGGAGATAAACGTACGAAGCTGTCACGTCCTAACCATAAAACGGCGAAGAATTTTTGGATGCCATTTAACAGTTTCAGTGGTGGTGCTGGGGTATGGCCTTCACGACCAGGTGAGCGCCCAAACATCACGGATGCCGGTAGCATTTGAATATCTAGATTTGGGTTGTTTTTATGCAAATCTAAATAAGCATGGAATGTTTTTACTGAATCCTTACGTGGATTCGGTGAATAATAGCGAAAAACACGTGGGCCATCATCGATAAAAACGTAGGCCGGAAGCTTCGTTCCATTGATATCATTGTCGACCAGCGGGTCTGGCAGACCAATAGCTAAGCATTGGTGCCGTAGCGTGAGGAGGTCAGACTTCGAATGATAAGGTAATACGTATAGGGTTGGCCTGTTGACATCAAGCTGCAACTCAGTGATGGGATCCGAAGGAATTAGTTTACTTTTTACCAATAATTTAAGTGGTAAATTCAACGTGTTGTAATATATTTTACGCCATAGTGACATAAATGATTATAGCCTCTTGTTAACAATGCTGCGCAATCATACCAGAAATACATGGTTAGATCTGTTACTGACAATTCACTTTGACCGTAAAAATCGATTATTGTTTGTATTTTTTAAGGAATAAATATGGCGAGTCAAGTTAAGGGCTTCACGCGAGTGATTAAAGCTGCGGGGTATTCCCTTAAAGGTTTGAAGGCAGCTTGGGTTAATGAAGCCGCATTTAGGCAAGAATCTGTTGCTGCAATTATCGCGATTTTTATCGCATTTTATTTAGATATCAGCTATATAGATAGGATTTTGTTAGTGAGTTCTGTTGTTCTGGTGGCAATAGTCGAATTACTGAATAGCGCGATAGAAGCCGTAGTTGACCGTATCGGAAGTGAATATCATGAACTTTCAGGGAGAGCTAAAGATATTGGTTCTGCCGCGGTATTTGTGAGTATCGGTTTAGCGTTGTTTATTTGGGTACTCGTATTATGGCAGCGCTATTTCCCTGGTTAAGGTGTTTGGTTACTTAATCAGGTAAAAAGAAAATAAATCGATAACAAATGCTTAAATTGAGCGATTTAACTGTTCCAAATCTTCATTTACCTGTATATACTCACAGCTTGACTGTATAAACAAACAGGGGAACGGAATGAAAGCACTGACGGCTCGACAACAGCAGGTTTACGATCTAGTGCGTGACCACATTTCGCAGACGGGTATGCCTCCTACACGCGCTGAGATAGCAGCAAGCCTTGGTTTTCGTTCGCCTAATGCGGCAGAAGAGCATTTAAAGGCCTTAGCGCGTAAAGGGGTTATTGAAATCGTCTCAGGTGCATCTCGAGGTATTCGTCTGCTTCTTGAAGAAGAAACCGAAGATCAGGGGTTACCTCTGATTGGACGTGTAGCCGCTGGCGAACCATTATTAGCACAGGAACATATTGAGAGCCACTATCAAGTTGACCCTGAGCTGTTTAAACCACATGCAGATTTCTTATTGCGTGTGAATGGGATGTCCATGAAAGATATTGGTATTATGGATGGCGATTTATTAGCTGTGCATAAAACACAAAATGTACATAACGGGCAAGTAGTGGTTGCACGTATCGAAGATGAAGTCACTGTTAAACGTTTTAAGCAACAGGGTAACCGTGTTGAGTTAATAGCAGAAAACCCAGAATTCGAACCTATTGTTGTTGACTTGCGTCAGCAAAATTTCACTATTGAAGGTTTAGCGGTTGGGGTTATTCGTAACAGTGATTGGTATTAATTTTCGTTAGCAACCAGCTGTGTTACAGACGGTGAAGACGATTGCAGGCAGATTTCATGGTTTTATTCTGAAGTCTGCCTGTTTTGTTTCCTTTCTTATATTTTTCTCTTCTCTATTTTCTCTTTGCATTTCATCAAACGATCTAGCAGTCCGGCTATTTACTTTTTCTTAGGGGTTACAGGTTGTTCGTGGTTATGATGACAATGTTCATGATCTTGGCAGCTATTCACTTCGTCGCAATTTTTACATAAACCATGGTTTTCCACTACGGTATGCCTTAAGCGGAATTGGTGTTCATCTGCCAAATTAATAATTGCGGCTTCTATCGTTGTGCAATCACTTTCCGTTACGCTTCCGCACTGGTCGCAAATTAACATAACAGAGATATGGCTTGGGTTATCAAAATGGTGACAAACAACATAGCTGTTGGTTGATTCGATTTTATGGATAAAACCTTGCTCCATTAAGAACTCAAGGCCACGATAAACGGTAGGTGGCTTAGCCTGAGGTTCAATTTCACGTAGTAAGTCGAGTAAATCATAAGCACTGATCGCACCATGCTGTTGTGCTATTAGGCTCAATACCGTTTCTCTCTGTGGTGTCAACCTGACGCCTCTTGATTGGCAAATATGTTCTGCCATCGCAAGAACTTTTTTTTCACTCATCTTTTCCATTTTACTGACCCCACCCGTTGAAAAATGCAAATGTTTACTGCACACAAGTTTATCACAGTTTCTTGAACTATTGAGAATCAAGAGATGAATGCGGTGCTATCAAAAAATTTTAGCTTTGCTGAGTTTTTTTGACTAATAAATAAAATATAAAAAATGATATTTAATTTTATTTAAAAATAAACAGATAAAATGAAACATATATTAAACAAATTTATTATAAATTCATAACTCATGATGAACAATTAATTGAAAGATTTAGTTTTAATTTGATGTAATTTTAATTAAGACTTATCTTGCCTTTAATTTACAACCTTCTTTTCTCACCCTCTAAAGCTTACTTTATGGGGTTTATGTTTATTATTTTTGCAGGAGCACAGATTAATCTTATTTTATTTATATAATATTAGGCAATGATTAAAGTCATTGCCTAATATATTTAGATTAGTATTTATATTCAATACCTAACCAATAATTACGACCCTCTTCGATATACCCATTAGTATATTCATATGATTTATCGAATAAGTTATTAACTGATGTATTAACAGATATTCCTTGTCCAAAGTCATAATCTAAACGTAGGTCAGTTTTGGCATATCCACGCACTTTGCTATCTGCATCGACATAATTAAAGGCCCAGCTTCTTGCTTCTTCGGTTACAGTGATGCTGAATGGCTCATAAGGGGTAAATTTCACCCAAGCGAAGGCTTTGTGGATAGGTAATTCAGCAACATGTTTAACGCTGTAGTGTTTTGGATCAGCATGAATGTAGCCGTAACTTAAACCCGCTTCCAACCAATCGGTAATTTGCCCGTTAGTCCCTAAATCAATGCCAAAGTAGTCAACTTTGCCGCTGTTACGATTTTCGAGTATATAACCTCCATCCTGATTAGTACCGACACGATGCGCCATAATGGCATCAGTTACATGGTTATAATAGAGACTTGAAGTATATGACCAAGTGGGTGAGATATGTCCCTTGTAAGTCAAATCATAGGTAAGAGCACGCTCAGTATCGATATGTGGGTTAATGACGAATGTGTCGTCACTTTTCATTTTTTCTTTGGTATAACGCTCTTTTTGCGTTGGGAAACGGCTTCTTTCTGATATAGAAAATTGAACGGTATCTTTATTTTCTAAATGATAGCGAGCCATGACTTCCCAGTTGAACGCATGTTGGCTATTGCCATCGTATTTTTCAAAATCACCAGATTTGTAATCATAGCGCTTACCATCAGCACTTTTGCGCCAGTCATAGCCAATACCACCAATAATATCTAAGTTATCCATGGCAACCCATTGATATTCGGTAGCAATAGAATAGGTATTATCTTTATAGCGGTCGAATGGGACATCTCTTTTGGCGCGTGCACGGTGGACATCTTCTTTCCAGTGTGCAGCAAATGACAGCATATCTAATTCACGCACGGTGAAGTCAACACGCATGTCAGCACCGTTACTGTAATCATCGTAACGGCTGTAGTTATAAAGGCCTTTTTCGTAATCTTTGACAGATTTATACTGATGAAGCGTATTTTTGAACGTATCGTGGTATAGGCGACTCTGTAAGGCGATATCGTCGGTGACTTGGGTTGTACCGTTGAAATAAATGCTTTCTTTATCATAAGCAGGCCACTGCCAAATTTGTTGTTTTTTATTCGTTACGCTAGGTGGACTATTTTTATCACCCTCTTGTTTTAAATAAGTCACGACGTATTCATCTGCTTCTCGTGGTGTCCAGCCTACTTTCACCATCATACGTTTGTCATCAGTTGCTGAATTCGGGCGACGGCCATTATTACCCGCTAATGGGTTATTATTTTCTGAGCCCGGTATTCCCATAAAGCGCTGCTTATATTGACTGCCACTGACTTGAATAAAGCCGAGATCGTTACGCCCCCCTAAACGTGCGCTGATATTGTGGGCGTTATCTGCACCGCGAGCAAAACCTTGGTTTAAGCTAATATTGGCTTCAAAGGGTTTTTGAGGCGTGGCGGTGGTTAAGTTGATAGCCCCGCCCATCAGGTTCGGGCCTTGTAATAGAGAGGTATAGCCGGTAGATAGCTCTACGCTGGCTAGCTCGCTAGTCATAAAGCGGCCAAGGTCTAGCGTACCGTCATAAGGCACGTAAGTTGGAATACCATCAAAGAAAATAGGTACTTGGCGGCTATCAAAACCACGTACATTGACTTGAGTTTCATTGCGGTTTCCTGATTTTTGAATAGAAACTCCTGGCATGGTACTCAGCGCCTGTGCGACGTTTGTTTTATTCAGCTGCTTCATTTGGTTTTCTGTGATGATGTTAGCATCAGCGGCAAGCGGGGTGCTCCAAACGGACATCACATCGGTATTTTTTTCAGTGTTAGGTGAGGCTGCGTAGCCCTGTGTCGTGAATAAAGCCATCCCAATCCAATAGGTAATTTGTTTTATTTTCATTATGTCTTTCCAGTTTTGTAAATAACGATATATTATTTTTTATACAACGATATGCGTCATTAACCATAGGTGGATGCAGCCTACGGGGTAGGCTGTTTTTACGAACGGTTTTTCTGACGCTAACTTCTTAGCTTACTGCTTAAAGATCTTCACTTTTATATCTCGGGGTGCTGCGTAGTAAGGCGCGGATGTAACTAAGAGTGATACACCAGTTTGCGCGAATGCTTCTATTGTTTTTAAATTAATTCCACCTGCAATCGATAGCTGGCAAGGCCGGTTTTGCTGCTTGGTGAGTTCTTGTAGTTGCTGAATTTGTTCAATAGGCAGTTTATCGAGTTGTACAATATCGGCTTGCGCATTGATTGCAAGAATGGCCTGTTCGTAATCATCGGCCTCGACAATAATCATTTTTTCTGGGGCTGCTTGGCGCAGTGTTTTTATATGGCTTGCCCAATCATCTGGATTTTCAAGGCATTGACGATGGTTGGTGAACAGTAAAATGCTTTCTGCGCTACCCGCTCGATGAATAATAGCGCCCCCTGCCAAAATCGCAGTTAAGGCAAGAGGCTTGGTATAAGGAATAGTTTTTCGAGTACACGCAAGCTGCCCATCCGGTTGATATTGGCGCAAAATACTGACCATTTGCTGGGTGTAGTGGCTGACACCACTACACCATTCAAGCACGTTTTGCACCGCTTTCCAGCCTTGATGCAAGGCTTCAATCGGCCCAGTGGCAGAAATTAAAACACTTTGCGGCTCAACAAGTTGGCCATCTTGAAAGTGGCAATCACAAGTGATCCCCAGTTTCTCTAGCATGCGTTTGGCGATAATCAGCCCACTGATACAACCTCCGAATTTGGATGTAAAGGTTATTACACCCATTTGAGAGTGCAAGCCGAGTGCCCGTGTGGTGAGGTCACCGTATTGAATGTCATCTAGCAGTAGTTGGTCGATTAATGTATCGGGTAGGTAAATCATAATGTCAGTTCCGATTCATCAACCACATCCCAAGATACCATCGCCCAATCTCTGGATGGATAAGGAATTGTTTTACCTAAATCCGTTTGTTCATCATAGTACTTACGTAAGATAGCGGTTTCTTCTGGTGTGATATTTTTAAGAGACCAATTGACGCTGTCAGCGAAAGTGTCAAAGCTATCAAACCCACCTTTCTTAGGACTTTTGATAAAATCAACGCGCGCATTAATGCCCATTTGATGCAAAATATTCACGGCGTAAATGTAGGTTGGCAAACGAATAACTTCGCGGCCTATCTTGCGAATAATGTGTTCATCAATAAATGTTGGGTTGATGGTATGAGTGGTGTAAACCCGTAATTTTGTTTGGCGATTGAGCTTGAGTAAAGCGGCTTTTAAATCATCAACGAGTGTTGAACGCGATGCCACTGAAATATCCACTTTTGGCAATGAACTCCAATCATCTTCCCATGCGAGTACTTCAAAGCGTGCATGGTGAATAGCGAGTTCTTTTGCGCGCAGTTCAGCCATCTCAAGCATGCCACGACTATAATCAATACCAATAACATCTTTGAATTCATTCGCAAGACACAGACTGATGGAGCCAGGGCCGCAGCCCACATCAAGCAGTGTTTCAGCACCTGTTAAATCCATTAATTTGCGAAACTGGACTAAATATGGGTCATTGGGGTTAGCGCAAGTTTGCGCCATTTGTTGTGCTTTTTTATCCCAATGTTCCGGTTCTTTACGGCTTCGTTGAGCTTGTTGCATATGTTGCTGGTACATTTTTGCAAAATCGATTTGATTGATTAACATGGCTTCTGACCTTAACTAGAAAACGCTGATGGAAACTGAAAGTGAGATTGAATGCTATGTTTATCCACATTATAGAGGGCTGCTAAGTTAGTAAGTGTTAACATACATTTAGATAATCCTTGCCTTGCTTTGTGGTGCTTATCGAGCAAAATAACATTATCAGCGATAGCAGCGGCATGCTGTGGATGGTGAGTTGACATCAAAATTGTCATACCGCGAGATTTTAATTTTTCTATTTGCTCAAGTAGGCGAATTTGATTACCAAAATCAAGGCTAGCGGCAGGTTCATCCATAATTAGAAGTAATGGTTTTTGTATTAAAGCCCTTGCTATCAATACTAATTGCTTTTCTCCTCCACTAAGCGTGCTGTATAGGCGTGATGCTAAATGTGAGATATTCAGATGCTTGAGTTGTTGATAGGCTAAATTTTTTTCTGTTTCTTTAGGAACCGAAAATAATGAAATATGCGGTGTTAAGCCCATCATAACCATATCAAGTACCGTGAAGGTAAAGGGGGTATCATGAGCTTGGGGAACATAGGCGACAGTTTTGGCGATTTCGCGTGGTTTAAGGTTCTTAATCTCTTGCCCATTGAGCCATACCTTACCTTTAATTGCCGGTAATAGTCCCAGTAAAGTTTTCATTAACGTGGTTTTACCGCAGCCGTTGGCGCCTAATAAGCAGCTAATCTCACCTTTAGGTAACGAAAGATTTATACCATCAATGATTGATATGTCATGATAACCAATAGCGACCTCTTGCAAAGACAAAATACTCATTTCACCCGCCTTGTCTGTAACAAAATAGCCAAAAAGAAGGGGGCGCCAATTGCGGAGGTTAAAATGCCTATGGGTAATTCAATTGCCGCAATAGTCCGTGCTAAGGTATCTGTAATGAGTAATAAAATAGCACCAATTGCCAGTGATGCAGGGAGCTGATAGCGAAAGTTAGCGCCCACTATCATTCGAGTGATATGTGGCACAATCAAGCCTATCCAGCCAATAATTCCCGCAATAGAAACCGCACTTGCCGTGAGTAAAGTGGCACAAACAATGAAGATAGCACGAGTTAAACTGACATTGATCCCAAGGCTTTTGGCTTCTTCATCCGATAAACTGAGTAAATTCATTCGCCAGCGTAATAATAATAACGGAATAATACCGATAACCATCATCGGTAACACGGAGACTAGGTCAGCTTGGGTAATCGATGACAATCCACCTAACAACCAAAATGTGATGGAAGGCAGTTGAGTGTAGGGATCGGCAAGAATTTTCATTAAAGAGATGGCTGAACCACATAGTGCACTGATGGCAACACCGACCAGCACCAAGGATAAAATAGGATCATGCTGCCGCGCTAATCGAGCAATAAAACAGACTAAGGAGACGGTGATTAGCCCACCAATAAATGCGCTCAGTTGAATGTAAAATAAGGATTGGCCAAAGAAAATACCGATAACAGCACCCACGCCAGCACCGGCGGAAACGCCTAAAATATCAGGGGAAACTAATGGGTTACGGAACATACCTTGGTAAGCCGCTCCTGCAATAGCCAGACCTCCACCAATGACAATAGCGACTAACGTGCGAGGAAATCGTATTTGCCAGAAAATAGTTTCATGGCGCGGGTTGCTCAACTCGCTATGAGAAGATAACTGGCTGACAAATAGATGATAAAGCTCATTGAATGTAAGTGAGTACTTACCACTTATTAAGGCGATAATAAAACTTATTAATAAAATGATGATTAATAAAAAGGATCTTCTCCCTTGTCTCAGTACATCATTCATGATTTTTCCATGAGCAACTCAACTTGCTGTGCCGTTAATGATGAATGGTAGAAATGAGTAAAAAACTCAGCGATATCATGCTTAATATTCGCAGCAATATTTTTATCAAAATGGCTTTGTAGGCGTCTCATTCCCAATAGGCGGTTAACCCCTGGAGGCCCATCTAACCAACCAAATGGCATGCCACTAAATAGTAATAATTGGTTGTTGGCAATGGCATCAAGGCCTCTCCATAATGCGGAATTTGTCATTAATTCAATGGATTCGTCATATTGAGTTATAATGATGTCAGGGTTCCATTGATATAATTGCTCCATAGAAACCGTAGTCAGACCATGGAAATTAGGAATATCAACCACATTACGTAACCCGAGTATTTCAATCGCTTCAGTATGAATTGAGCCTTTAGCGCCAGTTTCTAAACCTTTTGCTCCTCTTGCAAGGTAAAAACTCAGCGATTTTTGTTGGTTTTGATTGGCAAATAAAGTGGCATCATTAATATAGCGTTGAGCGAGTTGGCTCAATGTTTGAGCCTGCGGGATAACGCCTAATATTTCACCTAGTTGTGTAAGTTGTTGAGGTGAATCTTTTAACCCGCCGGCGATTAATAAATAAGGTACATGAGTTTGTTTGGCGACCTTTTCCGCTTGTGAGCGATAAGTTTCGTCAATGTTTCCGGTATCAATGATCAAATCTGGGCTATAAGACAGCAGTTGCTCAAGAGAAAGGGTGCTCCCACGGCCTGCTAAGCGGCCATAAACAGGTAGCTCAAGCCATTGTGGTGCAAAAAGGCCGGTTTGCCCTTTTTTCAGCGAAATAGAGGCGAAACCCACCATCTTTTCAGGAGCTAATGCGAACATCAGTAAGTCGGAAGAAGGACCTGAACTGATGACTCGGTGAATATTTTCTGGTGCTGGGAGTTTTCCAAATATGGCCGCTTCGACGGCTAGGCGAGTTTGTGCAAAGCTCGGCAAGCTGTAAAAAATAGCCAGTGCTGCACTGGATTTAAGGAACTGCCTACGATTGATTGCCATAATCTAATTTTATTGCTTCGTTATGATAATAATTATATAACGCGAAAATTAGCGGAGTCATGATAGAGAGTCAACTATAAAAGTTGCCGTGCTCAGAAAATTCGATGTTTATGTGATGTAAATCAGTAACAAAGATTGCTATCCATTAATAGATAGCAGAACATAGTTATCGTTAACGAATTGGATATCGCTTTGAACTTATGAAGAAAAAAAGACCTTCTCTGCAGGATGTTGCCGACCAAGTTGGCGTTACAAAAATGACGGTGAGCCGTTTTTTACGAAACCCAGAGCAGGTTTCAGAAGCTTTGCGCGATAAAATTGCTCAGGCGGTGGAGGCTTCCGGGTATATTCCAAATAAGGCGCCCGATATTTTATCGAATTCAACCAGCCATGCCATTGGGGTATTGCTCCCATCTTTAACAAACCAAGTTTTTGCCGAAGTGATCCGTGGAATTGAAGCAGTGACGGACCGTCATGGTTACCAAACCATGCTCGCTCACTATGGTTATTTAGCAGAAAAAGAAGAAGAGCGGCTGACCTCGCTACTTTCTTATAATATTGATGGTGTGATTTTAGCCGAACGAACACATACTGAACGCACGTTACGTATGCTGAAAACTGCGGGGATCCCCGTTGTTGAGATTATGGATAGCGTTTCACCTTGCCTAGATATCGCAGTGGGTATCGATAACTTTGAAGCTTCCCGCCAAATGACCCAGGCGATGATTGAGCGTGGCTGCCGTAAAGTTGTGTATTTAGGGGCAAGGCATGATGAGCGTACTTTTATTCGTTTAAAGGGTTATGAGCAGGCCATGCTCGATGCAAATCTTGAGCCTCGTAATGTGATGACACAAGCGAGCTCGTCATATTCGCTAGGTGCCCAACTACTGCACGATTGCCGCGCTAAATACCCAGATACCGACGGTTTATTTTGTACCAATGATGACTTGGCGATAGGGGCGATTTTTGAGTGTCAACGTCTAGGGATTCAAATCCCACAAGACCTTGCTATTTCAGGTTTTCATGGCCATGACGTAGGGCAAGTGATGACGCCAAAACTGGCAAGTATTTTGACGCCAAGGGACCAAATGGGGCGCAAGGCGGCGGAAGTTTTGTTGGCGAGAATGTCTGGTAAGAAGCTTGTCGAGACGCATTTTGATGTGGGGTTTAGTCTCCTCACTGGCGAAAGTATCTAATTTTATCCGTCATACTTCGCGCCGTAGCGTCGTTGCCCGCACTTGCTAACTCTAGTCACATACTTGTGTATGCTCCCAGAGGTTAGCTCGATTGGCGTCTAGCTACAACACGAATTATTTAGGATAAAGAGCAAGCTATAATGCGAGTTATTAATTCAAATTATTTCGGGTAGCTTTATCCGTCATACTTCGCGCCGTAGTGTGAATTATTTACGATAGCTTTATTTGTTGAACTTCAAATTATTAAAAACTCATATCTTGGCACCCTCTATATTATTGCGATAACTATCACAGTTCTGCTTTTTTCTTCGCCAATTTGATTGCTAAATAAATCCTCACTGATGATAATGTTACCCGTAACTTGTTACCGGTAACAAATGCCGGTTTTTAACTAAAGCCAGGACAATAGTGAATATCTGAGGAGTTTCCTATGAATGATACCCAAAAACAAAACTATACATTTGTACTAATGGGGGTATCGGGTAGTGGTAAGTCTGCTGTTGCCACAGGTGTCGCACAGCAACTGCAAGCTGCCTTCCTTGATGGTGACTTTCTTCACCCTAAATCAAATATTTTAAAAATGGCATCGGGTCATGCATTAAATGATGATGACCGTAAACCTTGGTTAGTTGCATTGAACAATGCCATTTTTGCAATGCAAAGAACAAATAGGGTATCTCTGGTGGTGAGCTCCGCATTGAAAAAAAGCTATCGAGATATCTTAAGAGAGGGGAACCACAACCTCTATTTTATTTACCTAAAAGGTGATGCGGTTGTTATTGAAGAAAGATTGAAAGCACGTAAAGGGCATTTCTTTAAACCTGAAATGCTGAAATCGCAATTTGATGCCTTGCAAGAACCTGGCGCGGATGAACCTGATGTGCAGGTTGTTGATATTCGCCCATCCTTAGAAAACGTGATTGAAAATACGTGTTCTACTATTCGTAAGATTGTCGCTGGAGATAACTAATGAATACCCCAGAAACATTAAGCACGTTAACGCTCGTGCTGACGGCGGTTGGCTCGGTCGTTTTACTGCTCTTTTTAGTGATGTATGCTCGTTTACACGCATTTGTCGCACTCATGATCGTTTCTATTGGTGCGGGTTTGTTTTCAGGTATGCCAGTACAACAGATCACTGAAACCATGCAAAAAGGAATGGCGGGAACCTTAGGATTCCTTGCTATCGTAGTCGCTCTCGGAGCAATGTTCGGTAAAATTCTGCATGAAACAGGTGCTTTAGATCAGATTGCGAATAAGCTACTGAATCTGTTTGGTGAAAAAAATGCGCATTATGCAGTGGGTGTCGCAGGGTTGATTTGTGCTCTACCACTCTTCTTTGATGTGGCGATTGTTTTGTTAATCGGTGTGGTGTTTGCGGTAGCGAACCGCACTGGCCATAACGTTGTTCGCCTTGCTATCCCATTATTTGCAGGGGTTGCCGCTGCGGCTGCGTTCTTATTACCGGGGCCAACACCAATGTTGGTTGCATCACAAATGGGTGCAGACTATGGCTGGATGATTTTAATTGGGTTATGTGCTGCTATCCCTGGCATGATTTTAGCGGGACCTTTATTTGGTAAATTTATCAGTAACTTTGTTCATATTGATATTCCAGCGGATTATCAAGCGCCAAATACAGAACATGGCAGAATGCCAAGCTTTGGATTTAGCTTGTGTTTAGTGCTTTTCCCATTGGTATTAGTGGGTTTAAAAACCATCGGAACACATTTAGTTGAAAAAGGAACCACGCTTGAGCATTGGTTAGAGTTTATCGGTCACCCTTTCACCGCATTACTGTTAGCGTGTTTACTGGCGATTTATGGCCTAGGTTTCCGTTATGGTATGGATAAAGAAAAAGTCATGGCGATTTGTTCTGCAGCGATTCAACCCGCTGGGATCATTTTACTGGTAACGGGTGCTGGTGGCGTATTTAAACAAATTTTAGTGGATTCAGGTGTTGGCCCTGCGCTAGGTGATTCTTTAATTGGTGCTGGTTTACCGATTGCGGTTGCTTGCTTTGTATTAGCAGGAGCAGTACGTGTTATTCAAGGCTCTGCCACGGTTGCATGTTTAACTGCAGTAGGCTTAGTACTCCCAGTTATCAGTGAGCTAGGTTACTCAGGAGCACAGCTGGCGGCTTTAGCAATTTGTATCTCTGGCGGTTCATTGATCTTAAGCCATGTGAATGACTCCGGTTTCTGGCTATATGGCAAGTTTACGGGTGCGACAGAAGCACAAACGTTAAAAACATGGACGGTAATGGAAACTATTCTTGGCACGACAGGGGCAATTGTTGGTATGGTGTTCTTTATGTTCTTGTAATACGGTTCATAAAAACACACCAAAGTTAAATTCATTGAATTAAACGTCATCAAAGCGCCCACAATCAAGTGGGCGTTTTTCTTTATTAGCTTAATTAGCTTAAATTAATTTTAGGAATAACAATTTCATTGTGATGCTGTGGGGAGCTAATGCGTTTAGCGTGACCCGGTGATAATTCAATATGTGTAGTAAAAAATGAGGCTAACCCTAAGTCATGAGTAGACAAGAAAATAATTGATTTATCTAATTCAAACTCTTGTTTCATTAATTGTAAGAATGGGAGTGCATCAGAGGTCGCCATAAATGATGTTGATTCGTCTAACAAGATCATGTCAGGTTGTTTCATCAGTATAAGAGCAAGCTGTAATTTTTGCTTTTCCCCTGTAGATGCAGCGATATCGGTGACGAGAGTATCATCTAATGTTTCTTTGCTAATCAGTAAGCTCGGGCAGCAGAGTTTAGTAAGACGAACAATTATGTCGTTATCGAATACACCATAGAAATTAAAATTATCGCGAATACTGCCATGAACGAATGTTGAAACACCATTATGGTAGGCAATCTTTTCTGTTAAAAAGCACTGGGAAATTTCATCGATACTAATACCATTGATTGTAATATTCCCTGAGGCGTATTGTGAAGTCCCACATAAGGCTTTCATCAGTGATGTCTTTCCTACTCCTGAAACACCTGTTATACCGATAACATCACCGGGTTTGGCTTCAATATTGAGCTGGTTAATAATCGTTTTGCCATGAATACTAACGCTAAGATTTTTTGCACTAAAATGTGTTATTGAATCTGTTGTTATGCCATCTACTTTAAAATGAATAAGTGGATTGTTTTTTAACTGATCAATACTGGATTTGATATGAAATAGATGTGTTTTTACTATAAATAAGCGATTAATCGCACTTGTGATAGCACCAGAAAGTCGACCATTAATGATCATTACGGCGATAATAGAAGCTAAGCTTAAGCTTCCGTCACCAATAGCCAAATAGCTAGCTATGTACATTACTATCATGGATAAAAACGTATTTACTTTGATAATTTCCATCCAATGATGATTGGCCTCGTTTAGTTTTAATTTTATTTTTTCATCTTCATTGGTTTTTATACTGATGTATTGCTTAAAATAGTCATCTCTGGCAAAACAAAGCTCATGTTTTTTTTGTTCTAACGAGTAGTACATGGCTGATTTTTCATAGTTTAAGGTGTTAGCTCTCAGCATATTTTTGTAGGATAGAAAGCGGATGTGCAGACATAAAAAGATAAACCCAGCGTAATAGCTCAATAGCAATAATGAATAAAGACCTAACATGCCAACAATACAAAATGAAAATAAAATAGCTAACCCAATATCATAAATAATTTGTGGCTTAATTTCCCATACCTGTAAGATTGATGCTTCTGCTGTTCTTACCTTAATTGAGGCACTTTTACAGCTAGATTGTTTTAATAAGTTAACAAAATAACGATTAAAAATACTGATATTAAGCTTTATTTTTTTTATATTTTGTTCATGAATAATATGTTTGATGAAAAACTCTAAGCCAATAATGACAATGAAAATAAAACTAATATATAAAATTGAGCTTATGGACTCACTATAAACGAGTCGGGAATTAAATAGGTTTGAATATAAAGGTAATAACAGTGCAAATACGATTAAAGGTAGTGAAAATAAATTTGATTTTGGCGTTAATTTAATCAGCGATTTATATATACTCGCTTCACTGAGCATGTTTTCACGTGCAGAGAATGAAAATAAATGTTTATTTTCAACTAGTTGTTGTGTTATTGCGGAATCGGTTGTTAGATTGGTTAGCTGGCCTCGATGATTTTTGATGATAATATATTTTCCATCAGTTATCTCCATAATAAACAGTGCTGGTAGCTTGCTTTCACTAAAATCTACAATAGAAACATATTGATAATTGAAAAAATCATTATCAATAAATTCGTTTATATTATTTAGTATATATTTATTGTCATACGAGAGTGTTGGAGAGGTAAATGATTCTCCTAATATCTTGAAATATTGATTAATAACATCATGGAAATTACTTTCTTTCATTTTCTTCACTCTTCAGGAAGCAAGCGTTAACCCCTTGATTATCTTCAATCGGCTTTAATGCTTTAATGTGTACATTAGGTGTGTTTTTTTTAATTAACACTGTGTTATAGATGGTGTAGGTCATTGCGGCGTCAAAAGATATGTTATTTCCATAACTGCAATAAACATCAATAGATTTAACTTTTTTATTAACAATTAATTTTAAGGTGTCATGGCTGAACATTAACGACTTCATGACGTTATTGCCAGTACCGTTGTCATTATTACTATCGTTATTTATAGATGAGGAAGTTTCAGTATTGTTGTCATCAATTCCGATAAATGCAGTTTTACCTTTATTTTGTTCAGCTGCCATCGTACTCGATAACACATTGGCTAACAGTACGGCCATGAGTAATGTCATGGTTGCAACGGCAGCAGATAATGCGGAAATAAAACCTAACATAGGGTCACCAAACGTTAAATGTCATGTTATCGCTAACTAATGCGGTTAAATAACGAAATACTGAAATCTCTTTACTCGAGATATAGAGCATCACAGGTAAGCCGTCATGCTCTGGAAGGAGCTCGGTATTTTGTTCTGGTGTAATTTGTACTGAATAATAGCGTTCTTGGTTGGCTCGTTCTCTGTCAGTAAAGGAGTCAGCGCTAATTTTTGTGACCTTTCCGCTAATAATTTTTTTAAATCCGGGGGAATTTACCACAATTTTTGCTGGCAGTTTCGGTGCGATAAAAGGGCGATATTTCGCTAATATTTTACCTTCAATGACTCGTGTATCCTGTTGTTTTTTAATTACCATCACTAAATTAGACGCTTCAACATAAGAACCTTTTTCTAAATCTTTTTCGATACTTAGTACCACTCCATTCGCTGGCGATAACACACTATTCGCTCTTATTTTATTGCGCAGTAAATCCATCTGCCCGCTGTTTTCTAATTTTTCTTTTTTCAGACGATGAAGGAGAGTTTCATTTTCTTGGATCTCACCGATAAGCCGCGCAGTATATTTTTTTTCTAGCAGTGAGATTTCTCGTAATAGCCCTTGAGCATTTAATTCTCCTGATGTCATCAGTGCGTTGGTACGGCTGAGTTCAGCGTTATTATTGAGTTTTTCAATTTCAGGAGCTCTTGCATTTTTTAATAATAAATCTTTTTTTTTCAGAATGTTAATCTGCTTTTCTAATTCACTAGATTCTTTAATTTGTGAGATATATTTATCTCGCAAATTGCTTATCTCCATGTGTAATAGAATGTGGCCATAGAGTTCTCTATAGGCGCTTAAAGTTTTACTCTGTAACCCCTTCGCAAAGAAAAAATATTCAGACTCCGTCTTTATACTTCCATCAAGGATCTTATTTAACAATTTTTTATTTTCTTCTAACTCATCAATACGTTCATTAGCAAATGTAACGAGGTTGGTTAATGTTTTTTCTTGATGAAATACATCTAAATTCGTATAGGAAAATAAAATTTGCTCTTTCTCGACCTTATCACCGGTTTTTATCGCGAATTGATTAATAAACCCAGACGCTGGGCTGACTATTTCTAATCGGTTGGAGACGCCTGAGATAACTCCCTCACCTGGAGAGGATATTTCGATTTTAGCTAATAAAATATACCCAATAAATAAGGATGTAATACCTAGGAGTATTTTTAATTTTTTAGGAATATAGATAAATTTATTTAGATAACGTTTCAATTTCAGTTAACTTCCCTGTTAATTGGATGTATTCCATTTTGTTTTTCATATCAGCAATCATTAACTCAGCTATGCGTCTTTCCATTGTTAACATATCAAAAAGTGTGTTCACCATTTCATAGAAAGAGGACTGCGATATCTCATATTCCCTTTGTTGGCTCTTAATTATTGAACGCATAGTCTTACGCTGTGCATGCAGCCCTATAAGTTCATTCGAATTTGAATTAGCAATTCGTTTTAAATTTTTAATTTTAGCGGTTGATTCTTTATATTTATAATCTGCTTTCCCTTTTGTGGCTTCATACAGTTTTAGCTGAGATTTTTCGCTCAGCATTTTATCAAGATCAAAAATATTTAATTTAACCTCCATTCCCATGTAAGATTCGTTACGGCTTCTAACTTGATCAACAAATCGTTCTTCGGCGATAACATTAACATTCAATAATGGGTTTTGTTGATAAGCATTTTCTTTCATTACCTCAGCTTGCATGCGCAGCAAATTATATTCGTTATTTTGTTGTGCATTTTCACTATCAATAATGGTTGCTTGCAATTTTTTTAATAGATTTTTTGGTACTTGTACACCTTTCGAAGGAAAGGTAATCCCCGATAAAAGCTCAATATTTGATTTATATTGTTCAATTTCTTTTTCTATATTCTGTAGTTCTGTTTCAATCCGTTGCATCAACAAAGAGGCTTGTTCAACATCACTGTATTTAGCTATACCATTTTTATAGCGGTGAGTAATGAGTTTGAAAATATTTTTAGCCTTGCTATCTAAATCAGCTGTCGTTTTTGTTAGCTCATTGAGATAATAAATACCAATTAAGTTATTAGTTGTTGCAGTGTACAGTTCTTCTTTTTCTTTGTTCAGAGAAAGTGTTGATATTTCTAGTTTTAAGTTTTTTTCATTAAACCGATGACTTAACGCAGTATCATAGATTAATGAACTGGCAGTAATATGATTACTGGTACACCCATCATGGCTTTTTATTTTTCCTGATGCTGATATTTTAGGTAGATAATAATAATCTGTCTGTTTTGCTCTAAGGTTTTCAGCCTCTAATTCTAACGCTTTTATTTGAACTGGATTAGAATTTTCTAATACTCGGTTAATAAAGGTTTGAAAGTTTTCTATACCTTGATTGGCAAAACTGTAACCTGTTGATAATAAAGTTAATAATAAACTTAAAGTGATGGGGCGCATATGTTTAATCCATTGATAATAAAGTTAAAAGTTTTTTCCTGCTTTGAATGGTATTTTCTTTTAGCCATTGCGTAGTTTGGTCGATTTTAAGTATTTCTTCTGATATTTTTTCATTTTCATTTCTTTTATTTATTTTTTCTTCTAATAAGTAAACCGCTAATTTTCTTTTCCAGTCGTCATCAGCATCTTTTATTGACTGTAAAACGGCTAAGTGGTCTTGTGCAGTGTTGGATAAAGTTAGGAGGTGTGACGAAATATCAGTCGCAAGTTCATTGCTTTCAGTCACTGAAATCATTTTTTGCGCTATAGTAATATTTACTTTCTGCAATTTATTTAGGGTTTCTTGAATGTGATTAAGTTCTTCTGCGTAGTTTACTGATGTCTGTTGTGCAGTTTTTTTATTTTCTTTTTGGTAAAAGAAATGAAAAAAATTCAAACTAACTAATAGCAAAACTGAAATAGAAACACCAAGAATGGACGTTAAGAATGCAAAAGACATTGAATTCAGTGCCATTGAAATAGATGAGATCATGGCGTTCATTTTTTCTGAGATATCACCTTCTCCCCCAAGCGATGCTGATATAGCAGTGATCATCCCTGTTAGGCCAATAAATGTTCCAATTAACCCTAATGATACCGTGACAGATGCAGATAATTTAGTTTGGTTTGAAAGTAAGGTATAGTTGCTTTGTTTATTTTTATTAAATAACCGATGAAATAAGAAGATAATTAAAGGGTAAATATAAATTCCAATCATCGTGTAGCTTATTTCAGGCGCAAGTAATAGACATTGCTGAACCATTTCGCGTACTGATTGTAATAAAAAACAAGCTAGGAACGTTGCAGCATAAAAAAATAATCCAAGATAGTACATATTATTTGTAATCCCAATAAATACATGAATTCCAACCTGGGCAGTGTTCACTTGTTCCTTGTTTTAGAACAATCTCTTTATTTATTCCCAGATTTTTAATTAGTGATGCCATATAAAGAAGGTTATAAGTGTTTTTTTCTTTACTGTGGCTGACTTTATCATTGATATAACCATTGATAATGATTTTTTTACTTTCGTTTTTAGTTATTTCTTTTTTTATTAAAAAAGTTTCACTTTTTGATAAATGAATGCCACCTTTAAAGTAAATTCGTTTATTTGGCATGTCTATTTTTGTTTTTTCAAAGTTTAGTTCTCCATAGTGAATATAGGTTTCTGCGGTTTTCATTCCGCTAAAAATAAACACCATAGAAACTAAAATAATTATGCATAATGTTCCACTTAGCCCATCAACCATTGGGGCGAGTTCTTCATCAGAGTTATCGTCATCGTTTTCCATATCTGATTCTTTCATTTTAGAAACAACGTTATTAATTCATGTTTATATTATAGTCGCTATTGAAATGAACTCACTTGAATTTGAGCTCAAAAAGAAAGATTGTCAGACCATATGCAGTTAAACGACGTTTTATTTTTAATTAAATAGATATAATTGTTTTTATTAACGGCAGCATGTGAGTATTCGCTGATGACTCCATTTATTAATATAATGATATAGAACATGACAGATAAAACTATCACAGATAAATTAAAAAACATAGAAATCCAAAAATTTAAAGTTCAAGGGCTTGATTTAATTGTCACTAAGCCTGATGGTTCTATTGAAACTATTAAAAATGGGCTGTCGGAAGTAATTTTAGGCAATATGACATTGATGACGGTTCAAGGAGCGATTCTTTCACAAGATGAAATTCTATCATCAATAACTTTAAATGTGGGTGCTGATGCTGTTTATATCAAAGAGCAATTAACGAGTGATCTTGTTGAATATGCTGATAATCAAGACTCAAAAAATAATAGTGAACAAATAGATGAGGAGGAGCTGCAAGGTGATGAACAAAGTTTCAGTAAAAAACTGGCAGAATTAAATCAAAAAAATCAACAATTAGAAAAGACACTTCAGACCTTGTCTTCAGAGAAAGATGAAAAAGAAGTATTATTAAGCTCATCATTGACAAAGCTCGCTGAAGCGAAAAAACAGCTAAATCAAAAAAGTAAAGAAGGAAAAGCACCAGTAGAAGACAGCAACTTAACCTTTTCTCCACCATCCGCACCTGTCGTTATGCCAACAAGTTCCTCATCATCACCCACTCAGTCTTCAAATAAATTATCTGCAACGCCCGAAATAGCTAAACCGATAACACAAGTTTTTATTCAGGGAAAATTAAGCGAAGAGTCTGACTCAGGGAAAAAGGGCGATAATATTACGAATATTAATACACCAATATTTACGGGTATTGTTTCTCTCGATAGTCAGGCTTACTTAACGATTAATGATAACAAATACCCTATAACAGCGGATAAAGACGGGAAATGGTCATTAAAAATTTCAGAACCGTTAGAAGATAAAATATATGAATACTCATTAGTTGTTTCTTCCGGTGATGGCAAGCCTGTCACCGTGAGTGGTCAATTTGAAGTGGACACTCGGCTTGATAACCTCTCTGTAAGCCTTGATGGGCATTCAAATATCGAAACGACTGGGGGAAGAATAACGAATAAGCAATTTCCTACTTTTGCAGGAAAAGCTGAAGTAGGGAGCTCGGTAACGCTAACGATTTCAGGGCAAAAATTATCGACAATTGCTGATAATAAAGGGGGGTGGCGAATTACAGTCGAGAAGCCACTAGCTGATGGTGTATTAGCTTATCAAGTTACTGCAGTAGATATAGCGGGTAACCAAAAAACTATCACTGAGAGTGTTACCATCAAAACATCAAAACCCGATGCTAGTGTACTGCTTGATAACTCAGCTGTTTTCTTGACCAATAAAGTCAAGCCAACGCTTACGGGGAAAACAGACCCCAATTCTAATGTTATCGTTAAGGTGGCAGGGAAAGAGTACCTCACCAAAGCCAATGAGCAAGGCGATTGGTCACTCACCATCACTGATAACCTAACAGATGGCTCACATGTATTAAACGTTACGGTAACAGACAATGTAGGTAATCAGGGCATATTTATCCAGAGTTTATTGGTAGATACCACCCCACCCGCCGCACAAGCGACACTGACCGAAAGCAGCGACTCGGGGCTCAAAGGTGACTATATCACCCAACAAAAAGCCGTGACCGTGGCAGGGAGTACCAAACCGCAATCGACGGTCGTGGTCCAATTTGTGGGGCAAGAATACAGTACCATTGCTGACAAAGACGGGCAGTGGCAAATAGCGTTGCCTGCGGTGGGTAAAGACGGCGAGTATGATTATCAAGTGAGTGTGACCGATACCATTGGAAATGTTGGCACATCCAACGGGCAATTTACCGTAGATACACAGGTGGATAGCCTATCAGTACACCTAGATACGCAGTCGGATAGCGGTAATATTGGTGATAACATCACCAAAGAGACTCGTCCGCATTTTTCAGGCAAAGCGGAAGCCGGGAGCCGTATTGCGTTGACGATTGACGGGCAGCAGTTGAATACGACGGCGGATAGCCATGGGGATTGGGCTGTTGTCGTCCAGCAAACACTCACGGATGGTACCTATGATTATACGGTGAAAGCCACGGATGTGGCAGGCAATACGGCGGTGGTTACAGAGTCTGTGCAGATAAAAACCACCTTGCACCCGACGACGTTACAACTCAATAACCAGTCAGATTTTATTACTAACCAACTGACGCCAACGTTGTCTGGGCTGAGTGAGGCAAATGCCAAAATCAGTATCGCGATTGACGGGAAAACATATTCTACGCAAGCGGACAGTCAAGGAAGTTGGTCGGTGTTGATCACCTCACCACTCACGTCGGGAAGCCATTCACTCAAGGTGCAGGTTACTGATATTGTGGGTAATAGCGAGAGAATCAGTGAAATACTGCATATCGATACCACCCCACCCGCCGCACAAGCGACACTGACCGAAAGCAGCGACTCGGGGCTCAAAGGTGACCATATCACCCAACAAAAAGCTGTGACCGTGGCAGGGAGTACCAAACCGCAATCGACGGTTGTGCTTCAATTTGCGGGGCAAGAATACAGTACCATTGCTGACAAAGACGGGCAGTGGCAAATAGCGTTGCCTGCGGTGGGTAAAGACGGCAAGTATGATTATCACGTTAAGGTAACCGATAAAGTCGGTAATATCGGGACGTCCAAAGGGCAGTTCACTGTAGATAGTAATATTACACTGACCGCACACTTAGATCCTGCAAGCCAAGAAAATTCAAATGCTTCAGTGACTTATTTAAAAAGACCACAAATTAGTGGCGAAGCTGACCCCGAAAGTAAAATTACGGCTGAATTCAAAGGTCAAATTAAAACAGTTTATGCCGATAGCCAAGGAAAATGGTCTCTGATTTTTGATGTCGATGCGGATGTCGGTATGGATAATCACTACAAGCTCACTGCAGAGGATGCGGCGGGCAACCAAGATACAATCAGTCAGAGCTTCACGTATCAACCCCCATCAGTGGGGGGTGGGGAAGCCGAATTTCCGATTCTTGTCGCCGCATTAGACGCTGCGAGTGATAGTGGAAAGAAAGGTGATTATATCACCAATATTACAGCCCCTAAGTTTACTGGGTTCGCTACAGCGGGGGCTAAAGTAACACTGATAATCGGGAATGAACGTTTCTCTACATTGGCAGATAACGTGACTGGAAACTGGGAAATTCAACTCAAAGAGCTTACAGAAGGAAATAACCAGTATCTTGTGACGGCTGAGCACCCGACAAATGGACAAACAAAGGATATTTCTGGGAATATCTTTATTGATACGATATCCCCCGTATTAACCGTTGAGCTCAGCACAGAAACGGATACAGGAACCAAAGGAAACTTTATTACGGCACATCGTAAACCTGTATTTACCGGAAAAAGTGAGCCGGGAAGTGAAATTTCGCTGGGATTAAATAATGAGTTAGTTTCAACAGTTGTTGATAACAATGGTTTCTGGAGTTTAGCTTTACCCAATGAATTACCGAAAGATTTTATTGGTGATTATAAAATTACTGTGATGGATGCGGCAGGTAATCAATACGAAAAAATAGATACACTGACGATAAATGCTAATCCACCAAAGATAACGAATGCGGCTTTGGCTTCACCGTGGGCCCGAGGAAAATTTCATGGTGA
Source organism: Providencia sp. PROV_01 (assembly GCF_053098325.1). Classification (NCBI taxonomy): domain Bacteria; kingdom Pseudomonadati; phylum Pseudomonadota; class Gammaproteobacteria; order Enterobacterales; family Morganellaceae; genus Providencia; species Providencia sp. PROV_01. The sequence goes on from NZ_JBRFKD010000002.1 coordinate 817,015, forward strand.
TAAATCGACCAATGACTTAGAGGCAACATTTACAGGAAAGGTAACCCCAGGTTCAAGTTTAAAATTTAAATTTAGATTGAGTAAGAAAGATGAGCATGTTTTTTCCATCACCAATATTGATAACGAGGGAAATTGGTCTTTTAGTTTGCCTCCCGGTTTTCTTAAAACGGATCGCCGTTACGATCTTGACCGACTGATACTCGTTGCAACTTCAGCCTCTGGAATAGTCACAGAGCAATCAATTGAAGAAAAAGGTATTCAAATCAAGGACAGTGTTTTAAATGTGACATTTCAAGTGGCCGCAGAGTCGAGCAGTACCGGAGAAATAAATAGCTCACTAAGTTCAAGCCGCTCGCCAAAGCTACAAGGAAAGATTTCTGGGGCGTCGGATCGTGATGAACTCAGTGGCGCGATACTGATAGGTGGTAAAACGTATTCAGTTAATTTGACCAATGGCCGAAAAAACTGGGATTTCAAGGTTCCAGCTGATATTCAGCTCCCGCTAGGAGAGGTTCCTTATACTCTCACATTTAAAGATGTTTATGGCTCAGTAAGGAAATTTTCTTCTTCTGTATTGATCAGTGATTTTAAGTTTTACCTTGACCCTGATACGGATTCCGGCCAAATCGGTAACCACTATACCAATCATAAAAAACCCGTTTATAAAGGTAAAATAACAGCCGGTGGCACAATCTCAGCCAAAGTAAATGGTGATAGTTATCCTATTCAAGCAAATGAGAAGGGGGAGTGGTGTTTTGAAGTGCCTATTAAAGGGGATGGCGCCTATCATATTAGCTTTATCCAAGATGATGGTACCGTTTCAGTTGGACAAACAACACTCAATATTCTTACTGAGGAACCAATATTTAGTGATTTTCAGATTAGTGGCACACAGGTTCACTCGGGGACGCTAGTTGCTAATGTAATTAACCCTGAATTAGTTTTCACTTATCATGGAAATATGGATTATTACCTGATAAATGTGAATGGGAAAACGACTCGGCATAGTAAGCTACAAACTAAATATAATGGTTCTAAAACGGTGTTTGCTAATGAGCTAGTGTTACCTGACGGTGAGCATGTGGCAAAAATAACCGCATTTGATATCGCGGGTAATAAAACTGAGCATGAAGTGATTATTAAAGTGCTCAATGACGAGCTCGGAAAGACCTCACCAAGTATCGAATTTGGTGTGAATGATAAACAGTTAATTTCTGAAAAAGACGGCAAATTACTTTTCAATCAAAATGATTTAACACTCACGGGTACGACAAGTGCCGCAAGTCTGGTGAGCATCAAGGATGCAACTGGAAAAATACTGGGTACTACAAAGGCAAATAACCAAGGAAGTTGGCAAATAAAATTACCCAACGATATTGTTCCTATCGGTATTAAGAATGGAGAAAGTCTTAAATTATTGGTTAGCGCAAAGGATTTAGTTAACCGTGAAACGCAGTTTGAGTTTGATTTAGTCTATGACATTTCCCCTCCTGAATTAACCGCAGTCTTAGACGATCCACTAACAAGTGATGGTGTTATTCATGTTAACCAACCCGCATTTAGTGGAACAACTAAAGCTAACGCGCAAGTTCGCTTGAAGATCAATGGAAACATTTATCATACGACCGCGGATCACGATGGTAACTGGCAAATTAAGCTATCGGATAAGGAAGCACTTGCTGAGGGGGCTTACTCTTATGAAATCGAAGCACATGACATTCTTGGCCAAATTAGCATGCAACCCATCTCGGGCGATTTTACGGTAAAAACTATCGCTTTGGCGACGGGAGAGTTAACACCAGACTCAGATTCAGGGATTCAGGGCGATAACTACACAAATATCAATAAGCCTATATTCACTGGAATAACTGAACCGAATGCGATAATTCGATTAGTTTTTGATAATAAAGTGGCCTCAGCTTTTGAAACCATTGCTAATGAAAAAGGGGAGTGGTCAATTCACGTCACGACTGAATTGAGTGAAGGCATTCATGATTATGTGATTTTTGCGATTGATGATATTCAAGGTCTTAAAGGCCAAGTTTCAGGGCAATTGGTTATTGATACATTAGCGCCTGATTTACTTATTGGTGGGGTTTTTGACCCTACAGACTCTACAACTAAACAAGATATTGTCATAAATGGCTCAACACCTACGTTTGCAGGGATTGCAGAACTAGGAACCTATATACAATTAACGGTTGGCCAACAGGTTTATAAAGATATTAAGGTGAACGAATGTGGTGAGTGGGCGTTCACTTTACCTAATTCACTCACAGATGATGAATATAATTATCAAATTGAGATAATAGATATTGCAGGTAACGTAGGAACGTCCCCTTTAACAGGAAAAGTAACTATAGATACGACACCACCTGATATTATGGAGTTTGGCTTAGATGTTAGTACGAATTCCGGCACATTAAATGATACAGTAACAAACCATAGTCGACCCAAATTTAGCGGGTTGACGGAGCCGAACGCATTGGTTGAGTTTACAATCAATAAAAAAACTTACCAAGAGAGTACCAGTGAAAAGGGAGAATGGACTGTCTCTATGACTGAAGCATTGAGTGATGGTACTCATAATTATCGTATTGAGGTAAAAGATAAAGCAGGAAATAGTACGGTAAAAACAGGGCAAGTTATCATTGATTCAAAGGCGCCTGAACTTACTGGGCAGCTAGATGAATCAACGAATACAGGTGATAAACAGGATGAAATTACCAATATTAAAACGCCAAAATTCAGTGGGGTAACAGAGGCTAATACCACCGTATTTTTAACTATTGATAACCAGACCTATAAGCAAACAACAAATGGACAGGGCCAATGGGAAATTACCGTGGCAAACCCGCTGCATGATGGGGCTCACCCTTATGAAATTAATGTCTATGACCAAGCGGGGAATCAGGCGCAGCTTAAAGGGAGTATTGTGATTGATTCAAGTTTACCAGACGCAACCGTCACCCCTGCTCCCGTAGATAACACAGGGGGTAACCATGTTGATATCCCCCCAATAGATACCACAATGTTACAGATAGATATTGATAATCACTATTTTTAGCTAAACGAGAGCCTTACCATGAAAATGGAGAGGCTCAAGTATTTATAGACGATGATTAAAAGAGATAAAGCGTATTAGAGTAAGGGATAGGTGAGATTTGGCTGGGAATGAAAACTTTTAAATGCGAGTAAAAAATAAGGCACATCATCATAGCCGACTTCTTGGGCAACACGTGTCATAGGCATATTTTCTGTTCTCGATAATATCATCGCTTTATTCATTCGCGACATTAAGCTAATTTTAGAAAAACTGGTGTATTCACTGGCCAGTCGTCGTTTAAGCGTTGAAGAACTCATATGAAGTTTTTTCGCGATAGTATCTAAAGTATGGCATTGTTTACCTGCACTATGAAAAATTAAGTCATACACTTTATCTTTTATCGAGATATTTATTGATGCATACAATGTAGGGATAAATTCATTTACCAGTAAAAAAAATGACAAAATAAAACCCAAATGAATATGAATAATATTCTGGTTAGTGGGTGAGTTAACTTCTTTAATGGCTGAGTGAAATACATCTTCAATAATTGGGTTTTCTTGTAAGTTAGTACAACAGATTTGACTTATTGAAGATGTTTTTTTCTTACTAATAAATAATGCAGACTGTTGTTGATAAAAGGATTTTAACATATCCGTGGTTATTGGAAGTACATCCACAGCGAGTAGATTGTGATTATCACGATTAATTATCTCAATTGATGCTCCTTTAGGAAGAAAACAGATATCTGAGGCCGTCAGTTTTTGCCATGGGCCTTCTTCTATTCGAATGTCAATTTCACCCGAGCTCAGCTTAAAGAGTAGGGAGCGAGTGAGGTAAAAGCTATTTTTTATTTTATTTGATAGCGTTTCAATATAGGTATGAAACGATTTTACACAGAAATTAGTCGACATTTTTGAACCTAAATAAATATTACCTACGATTGCGACCGTAAAATTATTCTGGCTGTGTCAAAGAATTGTTCACGGTTTCCATTTTAACAACAAACCCTGAGCTTGCATAAGGTGAGAAGCGGTTTGTTATTACCTCCTTGTTTTATAAATCGCAGCGTATGCGATGTGGTTTACTAGAAGGGACGCAGGGATACTAATTTTATGCGGTGTATATTGATTTAATTAATGGTCACGATTTTTTATGTTTTTTAGAAGGAAAAATAAATTCGAAATTAGTCAGTAGTATTCCGAGAGTGACGTTTTTAATTTGTTGTTTTTATCTGAAATAATTATTTTAGCTTTAAAATTGGAATTGGATTTTTAGAGTGACAAAAAGATAAGTAAGAAAAAAGCTAAAGTGAAATAGCCACTATTAGGCGATAAATATTAAAAATAGTAGTCAATAAAAAGGCAGGGTACGTTGAAAATACCTCTGCCTTATCGTGCATTGAGTCAGTAATTAATTCAATATTTGGCTTAACTGACTATATAAACCTTGAGCACTCTTTTTGTACCCTTCAACAGAAAGGTGAACATTATCTGGGCGGGCTAAATCTTGCGCTGCCCATGTGCGAATTGAACAAGGGCCACCCATAAAGGCTTGCCAGTCCCAAAATAACGTATTTTCCTGAGCAGCAACCGTCTTTTGAATTTGAATCACACTCGTTAAATTTACTGGCATTTGTGCTTGGCAACTCGCTGCATTATTAAATTTAAGTGAATCATTCGGGCCGATAAGTAAAATAACGCTGTTGGGCATTTGTTGGCGAATTAAGCGGATTTTGGCACGTAAATTTTGCTCATAAGCGGCTAAATCTAACGTATCATTAAACGCTTCATTGGTTCCATAAGCTAGAATCACCATATCAGGCGACATTTGCGCTAAAGTTTCGCTCCACTGTGGCTGCCATTTATCAGCCATACTCAATGTTGCACCATTGAGCCCAAGCGCTGAAAGCATCACCCCTGGTTTTTGCGAACGCACTAACCACCCACCGATTTTTAACCCATTACCTTTATTAACAGTAACCTGAGCAGGAAGTTGGGTATTTACAGGGGATGAAAAGACCCACTGGTTCCCCGTGGCGGGTAATGCAACGCTGGGGGAAACAGCTGGAGCGACACGCATTTGTGAATCTCCTGCGCTTTGATAGAGAGTTTGTAGCTGGTAAGCCCCTAGCGCCGGCTGTAAAGGCTTAAGCACCACTTTGCTGTTGGCAGCTTGTGGTTCGGCAATTAGCCCACCAAGTGGGTAATCAAAGCGCTCATCTTTACGACTTGAAGCCAGAGACCATTCTTTCTTTTCAATCATACGGTTAATGGTTGCGGTACGTTGTCCCGGTACTGAAATAGGTGGAATGAAGCCTGGGCCCGCATCCCCATAGCGTTGCTGGAACAAGGTTCTCAAATTGCCACTGAAAAAGTCAGCAGCGGTGTGTGAATCACCAATTTGGACGATGTGCACTTGTTGGCTGCCTTGGCGTAGCTTTTTCGCCAGCAGTGGCAAATTAGGCTCTGCGTTATTGATCAACTGCCCTTGTGCAACCGCAGACTGGCCTTTGGGTAGGCTAGTCGTACGTGTTTTGTCTGATGTGTTCTGGCAAGACAATAAGCCCAGCGATAAAAGCGCAATCACGCTACCCGCCAATATTTTGGACTTAGCTTGACACAGTTTGTTCAGTTTCATGAGGTTCCTTTTCTTCCTCTTCTTCGAAATGAATGAGTGAGAATACTTTTTCAGCAATCAATTGTTGGCCTTTTCCGCTGAAATGGATCCCGTCACCACTTCGCAATTTAATTGTACTGCTTGCATCACCGATATAGTCAGAATAGGTATCGCCTTTATATTTAAAGACATCATTAACAGAAAAGTAAATTTCGCCGTTATCCTCAACTTCAGATTGGTAGAGGCTACTCAAGAATTTCATACCATCGGAGAGCGTATTTTTACGCATATTAGGGGGGCCAACCCAAATAACATCAACATTGTGCTGGCGAGCGGTCGATATTATATCACTAATCCGTTCACGGTACACTTTTTCCCAATCTTCACTTTTAAATTTGACGTATTTATAACCCGTTTGTGGTGGCATATCCCAAGGGTCATTAGGTCCTAAAAAAACGACGAGAACCTTAATGTTCGGGTTATCATTCAATGCCTTGGCAATGGTTTGTGGCCAATTGAAAAAGCGTGGATATGCTAATCCTGTACTTTGTTTGCTTAGATTAATGCTATCAATATTATATTTTTTCAAGAGCATGTTTTTAACATGTGGAGCAACACCTTGCATCATGGAGTCCCCCGCAAACAGGACTTGTTGGCCTTTTTCAATATTGGCTACATGTTTTGGCACGATTGGCTGATCTTTTTTGATAGTAAAACCACCAAAGTTAATTTTGGGGTTTTTCTCCCTAGCTTGTGGTCGTTTCAGGCGTTCAGGGAAGGTAATCGATAAGCTTTCAGCTGGATAAATATAGCCATTCACAAAATGAAGGCCAACTTGAAACTCGGTGGGAAAACTGAGTGTTTTGTCTTTATTGGCCAATGCGATTTCTGCCGCTTGCTTGTCTTCTTGCGCTTTTTGCCCTGATGCGTAGTAAGTAAATAGGCTTCCCGCTTCAAGTGCACCATCATGTAAATAAGCTCCATAATCCCAGATAGGATTCCCCGCCATTTTTGCCCATGGGGTATCTTGGTGATATTTCTGCTGCCAAAATCGTTCTAGTGAGCTTTGATTCAACCAAATTAATAATAGGCCGGCAACGAGGACAATAAATAAAATCTGCCCAACCTTGATGAGGGTATTTTTAAACTCAGAAGTTAGCATAAATAAACCCCGGCATACCTGAAGGAGAAAGCATAAACATAATGGTTAGAATAATCGCGAGCGGAATAGGGTAATAATACCAAGGAATAGTTTGGTATTTTTTCGCTACATAATGGTAGGCTTGTACAAAATAAGGGTAGGTAATCAGTAGTAGCCAAAATGCGACTAATAGCCCCAAGCTTGCATTAATAGAAGCGATAAAACCAGGTACAGTGATTTGATTTACTATTAGCAGTGCATCATCAAATGAGGCACTACGGAAGAAAATCCACGCAAAGCAGACAAAATGGAAAGTAATAATGCGCGACACCCAAACTGATAATGTTTTATTAGGGATCACTTGAGTCCATCCTAATTTTTCCATGCATAAATTCTTAAGATTGAGCAATACAATCCCTAATCCATGAATGGCTCCCCATACCACAAATGTCATTGCAGCACCGTGCCATAACCCTGAAATGACCATAGCAAGGAATACATTAGTATTCATACGACTAAAACCTTTGCGGTTACCGCCAAGGGGAATATAAATGTAGTCGCGAATAAAGGTTGATAAGCTGATATGCCAGCGAGCCCAAAACTCTTTTAAATTTGCAGCTAAATAAGGCGCATTAAAGTTAACAGGAACTCTAAACCCTAATAATAACGCGATGCCTGTCACCAGATTGGTATAACCAGAGAAGTTAAAGTAAATATTCCAAGCATACGCATAGGTTGCTATTAGAATCTCTCCCGCACTGTAACCCACAGGGGCATCAAAGACAGGGTTTACAAAATTTTCAGATAAGTAAGAGCTAAATAAAAACAATTTCACCAGTGCTAATGATATAAGCAATATGGCTTTTCGAGGATCTAAAACCTCACGGCTTTCAGCTTGTATTTGAGGAAGAAAGTTCTTCGCACGATTGATTGGCCCCGCAACGATGCTGGGAAAAAATGCAAGGTATAGTGTCACGTCAAAGAAATCGGCTTTGGGAATTTCTTTGCGACAAACCGATACCGTATAGCTTACCGAGTGGAATACATAAAAGGAGAGGCCAAGAGGTGCGAGTATTTCCAATATAGGAAGACCAACACTAAAACCAAATTTGTCGAGTGTTTGTTGGATAGTCTCTTGAAAGAATGAGTAATATTTAAAGGTGGTAAAGAAACCAATAATGACGGCGGTAAGAATACCGTATATCCATCGACTAGAGAGCCAATTAGTTGCGACATTGGTAAGCAAATAAATGATCAGTGTGTAGCTAAATAAAATATAAGCAAAGTCAGGGCTAAATGAATAAACAAAAAAATAGCTAGCAGTGATTAATAAGCCATTCTGTAGTTTTGCACTGGGCTGACAACCCCAATAAATAAGAAAAAAAATTAAGAAAGAGCCAAGAAACTCAAAAGAGAAGAAATTCATATTAGACTCAAAGATGTTAATTATTTTGTTAGAAGGTGAGGGTATATGATATTTGATCTCTTTTTCTATGCAATCAGAATATTGCTCGTCATATTTCGAATGGTGACTTTGTTGGCTACGTTCAGCTACCCTAGTCACATACTTATGTATGCTCCTAGGGATATCCTCTCTTGCCGCCTCGCCACCATTCGAACTATTTAGAGCAATAGCGCCAATCTAAAATAATGAATAAAAACCATCAAAAAACAAGTAATGCATTTGATTGGTAGTAGGGGCCCTCTCTTGCCGCCTCGCCACCATTCGAACTATTTAGAGCAATAGAGTCAATCTAAAATAACGAATAAAAACCATCAAAAAAACAAGTAATGCATTTAATTGGCTGTAGGGAGCCTCTCTTGCCGCCCCGCCACCATTCGAACTATTTAGAGCAATAGCGCCAATCTAAAATAATGAATAAAAACCATCAAAAAACAAGTAATGCATTTGATTGGTAGTAGGGGCCCTCTCTTGCCGCCTCGCCACCATTCGAACTATTTAGAGCAATAGAGTCAATCTAAAATAACGAATAAAAACCATCAAAAAAACAAGTAATGCATTTAATTGGCTGTAGGGAGCCTCTCTTGCCACCTCGCCACCATTCGAACTATTTAGAGCAATAGAGTCAATCTAAAAAACAATAAAAAAATCCACTTAACGAAGTGGATTTTTTTTATGTCTTGTACCTGGTGATACAAAATTAAATGCGAGTGGCTGCTCTTTGTTGAGCTTGTGTAATCAATTCTTCATTACTCGCGTACATCTCTTGTAAATAGCGGTTATAGGTTGAACCTAACTCTGAGTACCCTTTCATATCATTGATTAGCTTTTTAGTATCTAGCTCATCTTTTGATAGGCGTTGCTTTGCTCGTGAAGTACGCAGTGACTCATAAGCATTATGGGTATTCATGTTCTTCATATAAGCAGTCACAGTATCTTCTACAGAAGTATAGGAAGAATAGCCTTTGACTTTACCTTTCTTAGTTTGGCAGCCGCTACCGCAGCGCATACCAAATAAATTACCGTTTTGCAGAGCAAGTTGTGAAGTCCCCCAGCCAGACTCTGTTGCTGCTTGTGTTGCAACTAAGTGCGTTGGCATGATGTCGACACGACTCAATAGTTTGTCCCAATTTAAACGTTTTGGGTTACTACACTTCATACCATAACTATTACAGATTTGCTCAAGACGGCGCAATTCTTGGGCGCTCCACTTCTTGTTAGCCCGTACTGATAACAACCAAGTACGTTCAGCCATGATCTGCTTATTCACTTTTTCTATAACAGGGACAACCGTTTTCAAAAATGCTTTCTTTCGAGGTGTACCAGAAGGGTATTTACGTAAATCAGGGAGTGAGGTTTTAGCCTGACTTACATTCTGTTGCACAGTTTTATTAGTATACTCTTTATTGAGCATTGTGCTGGTACTGGTGGAGCCCATACTCAGGCTCGAAAATAAAAGTAAAAATAAGAAAGCGAAGACGGCGTTTGTCCTCATCGTTCGAGAGGGCATTTGCTTCTCCTAAGTATCTCTGAACAAAATTCGAGCGAATATTAGCAGATTAATTTTTTACGAGCTACATTTATCCGGGTGACATTAGGGAAATTTCTGTATTATTTTGTAGACTTTTTTATATTATTATGAATTTACTGATTTTAATTGGTATAAAGTTTCTATTGGTATATTTTCATATGAAGAATAATAAATTAAACTGTTCATTTTTGTGGTGACTGAGCTTAACTTAAGTTAAATTTGAGTAAAAAACATACAGTTCATGTAGTTATTACAGGGTTATTTTGTCTGAAAAACAAGCAGTTGATAGGCTGTTTTTTAACCAAAATGAGATCTCCATCGTTTTATTAAAGCCTATCGAGGTGACAAAAGTGAAATAAAATTATTATCTGTAAATGAGTAAAAAGTGATATTTAGCTTAAATTTTAAGTACGGTAATGTCAGGGCAAAGATTTATTGAGTGATTAATATGGATATCATAAATAGGTCTTTTAAGGTTTTAAAATTTGTTGCAGTAAATCTTGTTGTTTCGCATCGTCCGCTAGCTGTTGAAAATCTGACACCGTCCAATAAGAAGTTGGTTTGGGGAGCAGTTTCATATCATCAGTAGGGAGCAAACGCAGTTGTGCGAGCAATGACAAATCATATTTGAGATAGCGATCAGGCAACGTTAAAAATAAGCCTTCAGACGGCATAATTTGTGGAGGCATCAGAGGGTAACGTTGGTCACTTGTTTGGTAATCTCTTATTAAAACAAGAAATTTCTCCGGAACTCTACGGTAACTGTTCCACCATAAACCATCAACGCTATCAAATATTTTTCGCGTGGTTTTTCTATCTTTGCTACCGAGCTGGTGAAGTGCCAGTGGAAGAATATTTTCCATTGATTGAGAATAAGTGGCTAAAGAGTCTGCTCGGCCTTGTAGTATCAAAGTTAAGGCAAGACGGGAACCAAGTAAATTTGAGTACAGGTCTTCAGGGGAAAATGCGGAAATCCCTTCGGAAAATCCTGGTACAGATTGATAACCATACCACTGGGCAATTTCATGCCATACCGCGAGCTGGAAAGCCAATTTTGCGGCTAAGTAGGCGCTTAGGGTATAACGTTGTTTGGCAGATTGTGGTGGTTCAAATGCACTGAAATGAATTTGTCTATCCGCTAACTCTTCACTAAGTGACAGCGACCATTGTTGACCAAGGCGTGGGTAAATTTGGCTAAATAAGTAAAAAGTATAATCTGCAGTATCTCTGACATGGGAAATATCAATAAACCCGCTTTTATCTGTATAGAGTAAGCCTATTTTTTCATTACTGAGCCCCATTAATGCAGCAGAGGCACCTAAAAAGCTGTCATTATAATGATGTTCACCGAGGCTATCTGCTTCAACGATATTATCGATAGTGTAAAACGGGACAGGTAATCCCCACAGTTCAGCTTGCAAGTTGTAGCCAAAAGCGCAGCAAGCGCGCAAACCTTGTGGAGGAGCTAAGGAAGCAACCACAGGCCAAGCTTGTGAGGCCGCTTCAAAAGTATAGGGGGTAATTACAGGCTCAATGGCAGGCAAATCCAGTTTGTCATGACTTTGGCAGGCGGCTAATAAAAGCGCAATCCCCATTGCCAGAACCCATTTGAACATTAAAATGCCTCCCCAACCTGAAAATACACCCCGGTACTGTTGCGGCCGACACCTAAATCCAAGCGAACATTCATTCTTGGTTTAAATTCAAAACGGTAGCCAACACCTACGGTGGGCAACCAATGCCCTTGACCTAATTCGGACGCAGTATCGCTCATGGTTCCTGTGCCTAACCAACCAACAACGCCATGGCGCCAATCGAGTTTATGGCGGAGTTCTATTTGGCTGGTGAATATATTGTTATCACGATAACGGCCTTCGTAATACCCGCGCATACGGTTGCCATTACCGAGTAATGATAGCTGGTTCCACGGTACATTTCCGCTTGAAAACCTTGCATAATTGTCGAATGCAATAACAGTCTCTTCGGCTAAGGTATGGTAATAGGCATATTGTAATTGGGTGGTTTGGAAGCGTGTATCGCTACCAAGGTTAGGTGTAAAATAAGTATAAACAGCCTCAAAAGTTTGCCCATGATAGGCATTGGGTAGAAAATCTCGTGTGTCATAGCTGTAATATGCACTGATGCCTGAATTTAACACCGAACGGCCCCCAATTGACTTGGAGAAATACTGTTTCGCACCATCATCAGGATCGCTGGCATTGATTGATGAGAAGTTCCAACCGAGCCCTACATAAGTAGAATCAGTCAGTTGGTATAAGGCTCTTGGAGTTATTTGGAACTCTTGAGAATGGTACTTTTCTTTATTGTGATCGTTTTTCCCTGCAGAATATCCCTTACCCCAATAATAAGTGGGAATATTGTTAATGGTGCCGGAAACAAATAACCGCCACTGGTCGTTATCAATAAAATTATAATTGGTAAAATTTAAGCCAAATGCGCCGGTCGACGACGCAAAACCGCTTAAGCCAATAGAAGATGGCTGGGTTTGTTTATCTTCTTTATCTATTCGATATAAACCAACCAGTGCGGTGCCAATACCAATGCCCATTTCGGGGGTATAAAATGGCCCTGGTAATATGCCCCAATCTACAGTTTTACTTTCATCAAAGCTATTTTCCCCACCGAGATCGTTTAGCCAGCCATCGATTTGCTGGCGGTCAGGAAGAAAATCAGCTTTAGCAGGAAAAATAATAAAAAGGCTGAGCAAGACCAGCCTTTGAATAATTGTCGAATGCCACATTAAAAACGGAATTCCCCAGAAATATAAAAACTATTCCGGTTATTAAAACCGATTTCGGTTAACACATTAAAGTTTCGAGTGAGTTCAACCCGAGCACCGACAGTATTATTCCATTTATGGGCAAGATGCTGTTTAACATCGAATTTTGCATCGTCTGGTGCTAATGCCATTAACCCACTCAATTCAGGCGGTAAATCTAGTTTACTAATATCACCTTTGAATCGTTGGGTAATATCTTGATACATGGCACCAGTCCAAATTTGTAGTTTTGTATTACCTTGACCAGGGATCAAAGGTTCAAAGATAAATTCATAACCAACTCGAGGAGTTACAACAAAAGCAGTAATGTCACCGTCTAAGATATCAAGGCTTGTTCTGGTATAGTTAAAATCTAATGTACTAAAGAATTGGTTATACCCACCAGCGAAGGTAACACCACCACCATACGTTTTTCCTTTATAATCTAATTCAAAAGGCAGATTTTTACCGATATCAATTATATTCTCTTTGCCAAAAATTTTGACTCGAGCTTTTACGCTATCAAGATTTGTGGTTGATGTACCTTTGGTTTTTCCATAAACGCCATATACGTTCATAAATGGAAAGACCCAAGTATCGAGTTTTAGCATATGTGATTCATTCTTACTGCGTGTATGTCCTGTTTTAATCATTAAATCATCATTTAAATCGAATTTAACAAAAGGAATATTTACGCCCTTTTCTGATTTAAAGGCTATTTTATCAACTTTTATATCTTGACGCAGGTTCATATATCCATAGCCGATCCCAAATGGTTCCGGTAAATCATACCCTCGAGCACGGGCTTCATCGCCCCAAATCGGCAGTACTCGTGACTCTGTGGTAGAAGAACGAGTAATGCCGCCTTCGCTATTATTTTGTGGTACTCCAGATTCACTTACAGAGACTGAAAATAATGGACGATCGCTATCGGCAAAGCTCACAGACATGCTCATAATAGAAGAAAGGATCAGTGCAGTACTGAATTGAATGCGTTTCATAAAATTGGCTCAATATTTGGACAATAAAGAAGTGTAATAGATAAATTGTTATTAGTCGTACAGTGATGATTAGAATTCTATCATTAGAAATTCATTTTTAGATGGCGCTTAATGCTTTTTTGTTGGTAAATTGAGCTAAATAAATGCGCGTTTATTATTCATTTAAAATGGTTGTATGAAAGGGATAAAGCAGGTGCCGATATAATAAACAATACCGGCACGGAGCAGGCAAAAGGCTATTTTTTAGTTTGCTGATGAAACTTAACACGCTCATGAAAATAGGCTTTCAAATGGTCTTCCATTTGGTGAATTTTTTCTTCTAAGGCGTTGACCAACACTTCATCGCTATTCATATCGAAAACGCGTTGCATTGCGAGATCATCGACATATTCTTTTTGTGCTTTGGTTAAATCAGCCATATTTGAATTACCTTTATTGAAATAGAACTTTTTGCTTCATCAATATAAAGCAAATTAAAGAAAGAGCATTATTGTGCCTCAGTCAATACCGTATGAAAAGTAGAATAACTGATTGTCGAATAATGATTATTTGTTAACTTAGTTGCAATACGAAGGATCAAATCACAATCTCAGTTTGTTAAGAATAATCACAATATTCTTAATGAATATAAGCTGATATCCTCGCCACAGTCACTTATTAATAGGTCTAAAAATGAATAATAAACAACACTACCTTGATACCGCAGCAGGTGAGGGCGAGAAAGAAGCATCAATGATGGTTGCTATTCCTGGTTCTGAGCTGACGTCTTTATTACTTGAGCAGCGTTTAGAAGAACAAACTTATTTCACCGAGGGTGAGATAGATTACATTCCAGAGGATGGCGGTTTTTTCTTTAGTTGTAAAAAAGATGAAGAAGAATTACGTTTTTATATCGCTTTAGTGGATAGCGACCCTGAATATACCATCAACCCTTATTTTGCCACTGACCCAATCAGCCCTGAGTTGTATGCAGAAGCAAGTGCAGCCCCTCAAGCGGTAATTGTTGAGTGCTTATTTCAAGGGCAACCATTAGTCAATTATCTGCAGCAGCTAAAGGTTATTCAAATCTTGGTGCCCGATCTATTACTGGGCTTGGATATTTCTGCCGCAGGGAAAGTGTTTACTCGTGAGTGGCTTAATTTCCAACTCATTGATGATTTGATGCCAAGCATTGATTCTTTGTATGTTGTTCATGCTATTTATGACCAAGAAGATAACGAAGACAAGCCGGAAGAAGAGCGTGCTCCGACTATGTATTGGTTCCACACGCACGGTTTGGCACGTTGTGGTTTGTCGGAAGCGGAAATTATTATACCGCACCCGATTGCTTCTTATTATGGTATTCCCGAACTGTTTTGGAGCTTCGTGAATAACAGCATTACTCACGGGAAAATCGTGTTTAATGAGCCCATTTTTATTGGACAAACCCAAACGGGCTATGAGTATTTAGTTGCAGTACCGTTTGAAGAAGGGCTGCTGCATGTAGGGAAATCAACCCCAATTGATGACTTAAAACCACTAGAAGAGATGAACTTCGAGTTTGGAGATGTGTCATCTGAACGTTTTATGGGGGATTGGCATGATAGAGATGAATCTCATCAACACCCATCCGCTATGCTGTTCCGTGTGACACAAGAAAACCCAGTATTAGAAAGTTTCTTTGAAGGTTTTGAAGATCAAAACGCCATGATGTTTATGCGCACCGATGAAGAAACGGCAGATATGTCGCGTAAAGCTAAATTGCGTTGGGAATATTTCACCCATATGTTAGATAACTATGGGCCAAAACAGGTCGCTCAGAAGAAAGGCTTTTTTGCCAAATTCCTTGGTAAAAACGAGGAAGCTGAAGATTCTGAATGGCGCTTTTTAGTGAAATGCGGTATTGGCTACCATGATGCGGAAGAAGATTTCGATGGTCATGAACATATGTGGTTTGAACCTGTTTCTTGGCATGGTGACCAATTTGAAGGGCGCTTAATAAACCATCCTTTTTATGTGCAAAATATGCAAGAAGGGGAAGTTTATCCATTAACACGTGATGATATTACGGACTGGACAATTTATTTCCAAGACGGCAGCTATACTCCGGATACGATATATAAACTGCTAAGTGGTACTCAAGTTCACTAACTCGTCATACTTCAAGCTGCATGGGTGTTGACTGCACTTAGCCAGCCGAATCACATACTTATGTAT
>NZ_JBRFKD010000002.1:832889-901020 GCF_053098325.1 Providencia sp. PROV_01
GCTCATCGGTTTGTCTTCGTTTGTCGCCTACATGCAACGTAGAGTACAAAGGTTTATGTTAGACTGGGCGCGCAATGCGCCCAATTTAATGATGAAAGTTTAACGCCATGAATGAATCCGAGCTTTACCAATATGCCTTATTTATGCTTTCCCGCCGTGATTACGGTAAAGCTGAGCTATTTGCCCGTATGAAACGGCGTATGTATGAAAAAAATGAAGGCATTATTGACGAGCCTTTAATTGAATTGGTGCTTGAGCGGTTAAGTGAGCAACATTTTCTTGATGATGACCGTGTTGCAGGGCTATTAATGCAAGGTTATCTGCGCAAGGGATACGGCCCATTGCGGATAAAACAAGAAATGCGGCAGAAAGGTTTTCCTGAAACGATTGTGGAAAAGCATTTTGCTACTTTAGATGTAGATTGGTTTGAAAAGGCTGCATGGGTGCGCAGTAAGAAGTTTGGGGATAGTATTCCTAAAGATTTTAAAGAAAAAAGTAAGCAAATTCGTTATCTGCAATATCGCGGTTTTTTTGGTGATATGATTTATGAGTTATTTAGTTAATCAATTTTCCTCTTTAATGTGAAAAACATTGCATAGCTAAACAAAGCTGATTTTCCTATTCTTTATTAATATTTGGGGCTATCAGCTGTAAATGGGTAGCTAAAATAGATTTTTTATTTATTTCTCTTGTGTTTTAACGCATTTCTATATTAAAAATCATCTGCTGACATGATCATTGTCAGTGAATTTTGCTTAATAATTAGGCAGAGTAATTTTTTTATAATTACAAAATAAGACAGGCAGGAGAAATAAATGATTGAGCTCTTAATCGGCGTTATTGTCGCCATTGGAGTTGGGCGTTATATCATAAAAGGATATTCCGCAACGGGAGTGTTAATGACCGGGGGTATTTTACTTCTGATCATTACCGCTATTATGGGAAAAAGTATTTTACCAGGTTCTGTTCCGACGACGGGGTGGCGTGTAACAGATATTTTGGAATACATAAAATTCCTATTAATGAGCCGTGGTGGCGACCTTGGGATGATGATCATGGTGCTATGTGGGTTTGCATCTTATATGACTCATATTGGGGCGAATGATGTCGTAGTGAAAATCGCATCTAAACCATTAAAAATGATCAATTCACCTTATTTGTTGATGGTTGCTGCTTATATTGTGGCATGTTTGATGTCGCTAGCCGTTTCCTCTGCAACTGGCCTTGGGGTATTACTGATGGCGACGCTATTCCCTGTCATGGTGAATGTCGGGATCAGTCGTGGTGCAGCTGCGGCAATCTGTGCGTCACCAGCGGCAATTATTTTAGCGCCAACGTCTGGTGATGTTATCTTAGCGGCAAAAGCAGCCGAAATGCCATTAATCGACTTTGCATTTAAAACAACTTTACCGATTTCTATCGCGGCAATTGTGGCCATGTCAATCGCCCACTTTTTCTGGCAGCGTTATCTCGACAGAAAAGAA
The DNA here is from genome assembly GCF_053098325.1 of Providencia sp. PROV_01. Classification (NCBI taxonomy): domain Bacteria; kingdom Pseudomonadati; phylum Pseudomonadota; class Gammaproteobacteria; order Enterobacterales; family Morganellaceae; genus Providencia; species Providencia sp. PROV_01. Next base: position 834,374 of record NZ_JBRFKD010000002.1, read on the forward strand.
AATGTCACAACTGAAATGTTAGATGTTAATGAAATTAAAACTCATGCACCTGCTTTCTACGCTATTTTACCTTTCACACCGATTATTGGTGTTTTAGTGTTTGATGGCAAATGGGCGCCTGAATTGCATATTGTTACTATTATTGTTGGCTGTATTATTTTGGCAGCAGTCATTGAATTTATTCGCAGTTTCAGCGCTAAACACGTCTATAGTGGCTTAGAAGTTTGTTATAAAGGCATGGCAGAAGCATTTGCAACGGTCGTGATGTTATTAGTGGCAGCAGGGGTGTTTGCACAAGGTTTAAGCACCATTGGCTTTATTAAAGGGCTAATTGACCTTGCTCAATCATTCGGTTCAGGCGCTATAGTGATGATGATCGCACTGGTGGTGATCACGATGTTAGCCGCGATGACAACGGGGTCGGGTAATGCACCATTCTATGCATTCGTTGAGCTAATACCTCACTTAGCAAAACAAATGGGGGTCAATCCGGCTTACTTAGTGATCCCAATGCTGCAAGCTTCTAACTTAGGTCGGACTTTATCGCCTGTATCAGGGGTTGTCGTGGCCGTGTCTGGTATGGCTAAAATCTCTCCGTTCGAAGTGGTGAAAAGAACGTCAATCCCAGTTTTAGTTGGATTGGTTGTGGTCGTGATTGCGACAGAAATATTAGTGCCTGTCTATCTGTAAAACTTCAGTTTCTCAGATAAAAAAAGGGCTGAATGAATCATTCAGCCCTTTCTCGAATTAAAAATTAAATACTTTATATCTAAAATTTACTCTTTTAATTAATTGCGAAATTATTTATTTACAGAATAATTACGTGGCATTTGTTTTTTTACGTTATTAACGAGATCTACACCAAAAAGTTGAAAAAAATAGCGTAATTAAATTAGGTACTGCTGCTCATTTAATGCAAAATCTGCACATCTTATTTTAATAACGTTAATGATGAAGAACACAAGATGAGCACAATTGAAAAAGCAGTAGTCGCAGTAGATAAACCTGCCAGTAAGTGGACCTATAAGGATTTTACTTGGGTACTTTCTTTATTTGGAACCGCTGTTGGCGCAGGTGTTCTATTCCTGCCAATTAAAGCCGGTGCCGGGGGGTTTTGGCCATTAGTAGTATTGGCAATAATTGCCACTCCAATGATTTGGCTGGCCCATAAAGGGTTAGCTCGCTTTGTTTTATCTTCAAAAAATCCAAATGCGGATATTACCGACACGGTCGAAGAGCATTTTGGTAAAATAGGCGCAAATATTATTACCTTTGCCTATTTTTTTGCTATTTACCCTATCGTATTGATTTACGGTGTGGGTATTACAAATACGGTTGATTCGTTTCTTGTCAATCAACTAGGTATAGATCCACTACCACGATGGTTATTGTCTGGCGTGCTGATTGCTGCAATGACTGCTGGGGTGGTATTTGGTCGTGACCTGATGTTAAAGCTCACGTCTCTAATGGTTTACCCTTTGGTCTTCATTTTATTAGCTTTATCATTGTATTTAATTCCTGAATGGAATATGTCAATGCTAGAGGTGGCACCAGACTGGAGTTCAATGCCAGTGGTTGTTTGGATGGCGATCCCCCTTATCGTATTTTCATTTAACCATAGCCCAATCATCAGCCAATTCACCAAAGACCAGCGCCAACAATTCGGCAATAATGCTATTGTGAAAACAGATATGATCACTGGCGGGGCCGCATTAATGCTGACTGGCTTTGTGATGTTTTTTGTTTTCTCTGTGGTGCTATCATTAAGCCCAGCTGAACTTGCTGTTGCTAAAGAACAAAATATCAGTGTGTTATCACATATCGCAAATATCAATCCATCGCCAATCTTGTCTTATTTAGGGCCGATTGTTGCCTTTGCTGCGATTGTATCGAGTTACTTTGGCCACTTCTTAGGGGCTCACGAAGGTTTAGTTGGGTTAATTAAGTCTCGTTCTTCTTTTTCTGTAAAGAAAATTGAAATGGCATCCATGCTGTTTATTGTGATTACAACGTGGATTGTGACTATTCGTAACCCAAGTATTTTAGGCATGATTGAAACGATGGGGGCGCCAATGATTGCCGCTATTCTGTTTATTCTGCCTGTTGTGTCGATGAATATTGTTCCTGCGATGAAGAAATTTAGCACGTCAAAACCTGCACAAGTTTTCACCTTTATTTGTGGGTTAGCATCTATTACTTCTGTTATTTATGGCGCTTTCTTGTAGTTATAAATAAAGTTATATAAGAAACAAAGCCATGACCTGTATGGGTTGTGGCTTTTTTTATATCAATACGAAATAGGTTATAAGGATAGACATTGATATAACTAATTTTTAAGCTGAAAGGGTGATAATCACCATTGTCGTATCTATCTATGTGAAATAATTTCAAGTTCAATTAGTTGCTCGATATGACGTCTTAGGTAATATCTAGAGTTATCACAGAATCATAACAACATAATTATGAACCTCCTCTGGCAATTGCATTTTTTCCAGTGTGTCGTAACAAGGATAACGAATGAAATTAGAAACATTATCGATTCACGCGGGTTACTCTCCTGATCCTACAACCAAGTCTGTTGCCGTACCGATTTACCAAACGACTTCTTATGCTTTTGATGACACTCAGCACGGTGCTGACCTCTTCGATTTAAAAGTCGCGGGTAATATTTACACGCGAATTATGAACCCAACGAATGATGTTCTAGAGCAACGTGTTGCTGCCCTTGAAGGTGGGGTTGCAGGGTTGGCGGTTGCTTCTGGAATGGCGGCAATTACTTATGCGATTCAAACAGTCGCACAAGCTGGGGACAACATTGTTTCCGTGGCAAAATTATATGGCGGAACATACAATTTACTTGCCCACGCTTTGCCACGCTTAGGAATTGAAACCCGTTTTGCAGAGCACGATGATTTAGCAGCGCTTGAAGCGCTTATTGATAACAAGACTCGAGCCGTATTCTGTGAGTCAATTTCAAACCCAGCGGGTTTTATTGTGGATATTGCTGCACTCGCTGAAGTTGCACATCGCCATGGTGTGCCTTTGATTGTCGATAATACCGTAGCGACCCCATATTTATGTCGCCCATTTGAACATGGGGCGGATATCGTGGTTCATTCATTGACTAAGTATATTGGCGGCCATGGTACATCACTGGGTGGAATGGTTATTGATTCAGGTAAATTCCCATGGGCAGAGTATCCAGACCGTTTTTCATTATTGATAGAGCCTGACGTGGCTTATCATGGTGTAAGCTATACTGAACATTTTGGCGCCGCTGCCTTTATTGCGCGTTGCCGTGTTGCCCCACTGCGCGGAACGGGTGCTGCATTGTCACCATTTAATGCGTTTTTAATTCTACAAGGGTTAGAAACTCTCACGTTAAGAATGGATAGACATACTGAAAATGCACTAAAAGTTGCGAATTACCTCGAAAATCACCCTCAAGTGGAATGGGTGAAATATGCAGGGCTACCGAGCAACCCTGAACATCATTTAGCACAGAAATATATGAACGGTAAACCTGCCAGTATTATGTCGTTTGGTATTAAAGGTGGCCAAGAAGCAGGAGCTCGCTTTATTGATGCCTTGAAACTGATTGTGCGGTTGGTGAATATTGGTGATGCTAAATCACTAGCTTGCCACCCTGCATCAACGACGCATCGCCAGCTCAATGACGCAGAATTAGCACGAGCCGGGGTTTCCAGAGATATGATTCGTTTATCAATTGGCATAGAACATATCGATGATATTTTAGCCGACCTTGAACAAGCGTTATCTGCGGCCAAATAGCTTTACTTGGTATGAATAATAACCGGTTATGGTGAATACCCTGACCGGTTTTTGTTTATAAACTGCCGTACACTTTTTTGTATTAATGACTAATATTAAGAACGAATTAAATTTTCACCTTATTTTTAAATACTGAACTATTCTTTAAACACTCAGTCTTATTATTTGATTCTTATCTCTTTTTGTATATGAATTGTAGTATTCATTTATTGATTGTTTATATACAGTGACCTTTCTACCAACTAACGTTCGATTTGTTTAAATGAGGTTTAATTGCCATAACGATAATAGCTAAATAAAAAGAAAGTGTTTTTCAAATGAACTAAATAAAATTATTAAATATTAATAACAAGAATGGTTGAGATGAGATGATTATGGCAAACAATAAAGTTGCCTACCTTAAATGGTGCCTGTTATTCGGTTTTGTCCTAGTAACCTATTTTTTACCATTAAACGGTAGGTTATTGTGGCAACCGGATGAGCTGCGGTATGCAGAAATTAGTCGGGAATTAATTATTAGTTATAACTGGAGCGTTCCTGAACTTTTAGATATTCGTTATTTTGAGAAGCCTATTTTTGGTTATTGGGTAGGGGCTATTTTCCAAATGTTATTTGGTGAAAATAACATTTCGGTTCGCCTTGGCGTAGTATTTAGTACATTAGTCAGTGGGCTATTTGTGTATCTCAGTGCCAAAATGGCTTGGAAAAACTCACGTCTCGCTTTCAACGCGGTGTTTATTTATCTTTCAATGTTGATGGTCTTTACCATCGGCACCTACAATATTCTTGACCCCATCGTGACAGCATTTATCACTATGGTGATTTTCTTTTTTCAATGGGGGTTAACGACAAAATACTTCTCTCATAAATTATTCGCCTTCATGATGATGGGGGTAGCCTGTGGGTTAGGCGTATTAACAAAAGGCTTTCTTGTTTTAGTGCTGCCTTTACTGGTGTGTTCAGTAACTGCCATCTACTTTAAGCAATTCAAAGAAGTGTTTGTTTTCTCTTTTGTTTCGCTATTTACTGCTTTTGTCGTGTGCTTACCTTGGGCTTTTGTGATTGCCAGCCGTGAGCCTGATTTCTGGAACTATTTCTTCTGGGTTGAGCATATTCAACGTTTTATGGCGAATAATGCACAAAATAAGTCCCCATTTTGGTTTTATATCCCTATTTTACTCGCTGCGGTATTACCTTGGCTGGGGTACCTTTTTGGCGTACTACGCCACGCATGGCAGCAAAAAGGGTTACATATTTATTTTCTGATGTGGTTTATTGCGCCATTTGTGTTTTTCAGTATCACTAAAGGAAAATTACTGACCTACATTTTGCCTTGTATTGCACCTATTGCCATTCTTATGGCGGCCTACATTGAAAAAATTCTCACTGAGAGAAAAACACTGCCTATTCGCTTGAATGCATTGATTAACACACTAATTGGTGGCGCTATTGCTGGGGGAATTATTGTTTCTGCTTATTACCCTAAACTGAATGTGTTTCAGGCCGATGAAAGTGAAAAATTATGGTTAGCTGCGGGAGCCTTTATTTTTTGGTTATTGGTTGCCTTGGTCTCTTTCAAGCAACGGTTTTGGTATTTAGCCGCAGTGTGTACGGTGGCAATTAGCTTAACGGTAGGGCATGTGATCCCATCTCGTATTGCCAGTAATAATACTCCGCAAGAGGTGATTGCGAAATATCATCACCAATTAGCTGATAAATCTGTATTGTTAACCAATAATGTAGGGCTCGGTACCGCATTGGCATGGGTACTTAAACGTAGTGATATTACAATGCTTCACCAAACTGGGGAATTAGGCTACGGGCTCAAATACCCAGATGCCGCTAATCGGTTTTATAGCTTAAAACAGCTACCTGACTTATTAAAAAACTACCATTATAAAGATGTGGCGGTGGTCGTAGAAAGTTCTCAGCGTGAATTATTGGATGCATTACCCGGCAATCCAATTATTATTCGGGAAGGTAATCTTGTTTTAGCTTTTTACGAAGGCTAATAGAGTACTTTGTCATGTTGTTTGATAATAGCCGCCAAACCTAAATGGTTTGGCGGCTATTTACATTAGCGCGTAGGCTTACCTAATGTATTCGGGAACGAGGTGGCATGGTTTTTTTCCGGACCTGCGGGGAGACCATGATAAATTAATAGCATTGCCATGCTATTGCTCATCGTATTCACTTCCACTTCGTTGACTGTACGGTTGTTACGTTGATGACGGCTAGCTAACGTATTTCTCATTGGGACGTCTCCTCAGTTTCTTTGATTAGGCGATTCGCTTCGGCAAGCTCATAGCGCCTTGGGGTTAGTGCGGTTGCACTGTGATTACGGACTAGTAAGGTATAAATGGTCGGTAAAACAAACAGGGTAAACAATGTGCCAACTAACATACCGGTGACTATCACTAAGCCTAAGCCAAAGCGACTATTCGCTCCTGCTCCAGTGGCGAATAGCAGCGGAACTAAACCAATCACCATTGCCGCAGTTGTCATTAATATTGGGCGTAAACGAATTTGTGCTGCTTTGAGAATGGCATGTCGTCTATCTAGTCCTTCATTGGCTTGTAATTCATTGGCAAACTCAACCATCAATATTCCGTGTTTACTGATTAAGCCAATTAATGTGACTAAGCCGATTTGGGTGTAAATATTCAATGTCGCATAGCCAAGTGCCAATGGAATCAACGCACCACAAATTGAAAGTGGAACAGTAATCAAGATAATCAATGGGTCGACTAAACTTTCATATTGTGCCGCTAAGACTAAGTAAATAATGATGAGCGCCGCCATAAAGGCAAAGGCGAGGGTGTTACCTTCTTGTTTATATTGGCGCGAATCGGATTGCCAGTCATGGCTAAAACCGGCGGGTAGTTCATTGGCAATATCATCTAAATAGGCAACGGCTTGGCCTAACGTGACACCCGGGGCGGGTATTGCTTGGAAAATTGCCGCATTCTGCTGATTAAATTGCGTGAGTTTATTTGGTTCAACTTGGGTATTGATATCGACCACCGTTGACAGTGGGATCATCGTTCCTGTTTCTGATTTCACATAATGGCGTGAAAGGGCTTCCGGTGTTAAGCGTTGGCTACGAATACTTTGAGGGATCACATCATAGGAGCGGCCATCCATCCCAAAGCGGTTAATATAGTTTTCACCCACTAATAAGGTCAGTGATTCGCCGATATCTTGCATGCGAATGCCTAAGCTATTCGCTTTTGAACGGTTAATACGGACTTCTACCACTGGGTTGTTGTAGTCAAGGTCACTATCTACCACCATAAATAGACCGCTTTCACGTGCTTGTTGCTTGATCTCTTCCATGGTTTTGTAGAGTACCGAATAATCCTGCGGGCTTCTGAGAACCATTTGGATTGGTAAGCCCCCCGTTGAACCTGGTAAAGCGGGTAATTGGAAAACAAAAATACTGTTCCCCTCAACATCACCGACACGCCCTTGTAAGTCCCCTTGGATCTCAGATGCGGCGCGGTCACGCTGTTCCCATGACGTCAAGTTAGTTCCCCCAAAGCTGGCGGAAGGGCCATCGGTTCCGTTAATAATCCAAGTACTTTCCGTTTCCGGTAATTCCATGAAAACATCATGTAACTTACGCGAAAAGCGTTCTACATACTCGAGGTTAGCGTGTTGAGGAGATTTGATTGCCGTTAATACGCTGGATTGGTCTTCCACAGGGGCTAATTCACGAGGGGCAGATTGATAAAGCAGTGGTAAGCTAATAAAGACACCAATGGCAATAACACCTGTTAACCAACGGTTTTTCAAAGAGAAATTCAATACAATGGTATAGTAATGGGCTAAGGTAGAAAAGAAGGTTTCTGCCATACGCGCCATACGCCCTTCATTTTGTTTTGAGTTCAACATAAAAGAGCTCATCACAGGGGAAAGGGTTAATGCCACAATACCGGAAACAATAACTGCACCGGCCAAGGTGAGTGCGAACTCTTTAAATAAAGCTCCTGTTAAACCTGACATTAGCCCTATTGGCGCATAGACTGCAGCCAAGGTGATTGTCATTGCGATAACGGGTCCTGCTACTTCACGAGCTCCAATTAAAGCCGCTAAAACCGGTGATTTCCCTTCTTCAATATGGCGATGGACGTTTTCGACGACCACGATAGCATCATCGACAACCAGACCAATCGCTAATACCATGGCGAGTAATGTCAGTAAGTTAATACTAAACCCAAATGCCATCATCAGTGCGGCTGCACCTAACATTGATAGCGGAATAGCTAAAATTGGGATGATTACGCTGCGAATTGAACCTAAACACAGGTAAATAACAACGATAACAATCAATAGTGCTTCAATTAATGTGCTAATAACTTGGTCAATAGACGCTTTAATAAAGCGCGAAGTTTCAAATGCCATTTCCACTTTGACACCGGGCGGCAATGTTTTGGTGATGTCAGGCATCAATTGATTCATACCGTCAACGATTACCAGTGGGTTACCGGTTGGTGTGGCAAACAAACCAAGGTAAATCGCAGGCTCACCATTCATTAAACCACTGGTTTCTGTGGAAGCGGCTCCTAGCTCAATGGTTCCCACATCTTTTAAACGTACTAATCCATTGCCGTCGTTGCGGATCACTAAATCACGAAACTCATCGACATTAGTGAGGTCGGTATTAACATAAACATTAGAAATAACGAACTCGCCTTTGACTTTACCGGGAGCCGCCTGGTAGTTGTTTTGGCGAACCGCTTGCGCAACATCGGCAGCGGTTAGACCTCGGCCGGCTAATTTATCGGCATCAAGCCATAAACGCATCGCCAACTGTTGCCCACCAAAAACTTGAACTTTGGCGACGCCGTCAATTGAGGAATACATTGGCTCAATGACGCGTGAGATATAATCTGTCAGGGCAGGAATGGATAGATTGGTACTGGAAAAACCGATATAAGCAACCGCAGTGGATTCCCCAGAGGAAAGCTCAATCACAGGGTCATAAGCTTCTTTCGGTAATTTATAACGAACTTGGTTCACCTTCGCCATTACTTGTGCAAGGGCTTGAGTGGAGTCTCGGTTAAGTTCCATTCGTACAGTGACAAGGCTGCTTCCTTGCACAGAAGAAGAAGACAAATAGTCGACACCTTCTACAGAGGAAACCGCTTGTGCGATGGGTTGTGTCACAAAGCCTTGCATCAATTTAGCTGATGCGCCAGGGTATTGCGTGGTAATGGTGATCGTCGAGCTTTCAAGTTGTGGATATTGGCGAATAGGCAGCTTACTCAGCGCAAATAAACCAATTAACACAATCAAAGCACTGACTACGAGAGCCAGAACAGGTCGGCGAACAAAAATATCAGTAAATTTCATTACGCCTTCCTTATGAACCTTGAGCTGTGTTAGCGACGGGTTCAGACAATGTATCTTGGGCAACAGGGGTGACTGCAGAGCCGTCGTTTAAGCGTAATTGCCCAGACGTGACGACTTTATCGTTAGCACTTAAGCCGTGTTCTATTTCAATTTTGCCATCCCAACGTTGTCCCGTTTTTACGGACACTCGCTTAACGGTCATCGCATCGCCTTCACCTTGCGTAATAAACACAGTATCGCCATAGGCGGTATAAGTGACTGCGGTTTCTGGGATCGTAATGACTTCATTACTGGCTTGGCGTACCACATTCACGTTGGCGTACATTCCTGCTTTTAGGGTGCCATCACTATTTTCCAGTGTGGCTTGCAGGGCGATAGTGCGTGATTTTCCAATGAGTGGGTCAATGGCAGTAATACGGGCTGGAAATGTTTTATTGGGATAAGCATCAACTGTAATATCAACAATTTGGCCTTGATGCAGTTCCGGTGAGGCTTGTTCATCTAAAGAGAAATTGAGCTTTAAGGTTTGGGTATCCACCAAGCTGGCAATGGCTTCGCCGGGGTTTAAATATTGTCCTTCATGGACTTGGCGAATACCTATCGTTCCGTCGAATGGCGCTCGGATCGTTTTTTGTGCAATTAATGCTTGGGTTTGACGGATTAGGCCTTGGGCAATATCACGTTCAGCACGAGTGCTATCTACTTGAGCCTCTGCCACTAAATGTTGCGCAGATAATGAACGGGTTCTTTCGTATAAGCGAGCCGCATTGCGCAACTGTGCTTGGTAACGTGATAAATCCGCTTGTTCAACGGCATCATTGAGCTGCACTAATAATTGGCCTTTTTTGACTTGCTGGCCAGATTCAAATGCAATTTTCGTAATACGACCATTGGTTTCTGCCGCGACCAACACTTGGCTGCCAGCTTCTAACTCACCCACACCGTAAAAGGTACGAGGCGCAGTATCTAAGCTAACAGGAGCCAATGCCACTTTTACTGGTGGATATTGGTAAGCTGCTTGTTCGTCTTCCTCGTTTTGGGCATAGGTCGAATAAATCGCGCTACCCGCCCCAACAGCGATTAAAACGGAACAAAGTGTCATTATTGTTTTTTTATTCATTAAATTTTCCTTCTATTTCTGCGCTTTTAACGCGAAATAAAGACCTCGAAAATGCCCTGCAATGGCGATAGCAATTAAGCCCCCAATAACAGCGATATGCTCAATTGCCCAAAACATTGCAATTTGAGCTTGTTCCCCCGTATAGCTCCAAAAGGTGTGGACAACCACAATTGTGAGGAACAAAAACACGGCTAGCGCCCCAGTTCCAAGCCATAAAAGACGGTTAAATAGCACAAGAACTGAGCCAATTAACATGACAGCAGCAGAAGCAATGTTGAAAAACCAATCTGGGTGAAGACCCGCGGCACGCATTTCGGCCAGACTATTTTCATAATCAAAAACTTTGGCTAAACCAGATGAAATAAATAAAACCAAGATGAGTAAGCGAGCAATAATCCATAAGCTATTGCTTTCTAACATTTTGGTAATCACCGATGGCATAAACCTATCCCCTTTTAAAAAGTAACCTCAATTGACAAACTAGCAGGGTGGCACTATAAAACCTTAAGTTAAGTTGAGGTCAAGCAAAGGTGAGATAAAATGGCGGACAAAGACACAAAAACGATAAAACCTCAGAAAAGCGAGGGAAAAAAAATTGATTTTACGCGGGCACTAACGGTGGGCGAAGTGGCAAAACGCTCGGGAGTACCTGTTTCTACAGTCCATTTTTATGAATCAAAGGGACTCATTCAAAGTACTCGAACTCAAGGGAATCAGCGACGATTTCACTCTGTTGTACTGCGTTATATTGCCATTATTAAAGTCGCACAAAGTACAGGGATCCCATTACATGAAATTCAAGAGGCATTAGGGCGTTTTCCTGCAAATAGTGCGCTAACTTCAGAACAATGGCAGGAGATGTCGACACAATGGCGTAAATCTTTAGATAAGCGTATTCGGCAACTGACGCGTTTACGTAATGAATTGGATAACTGTATTGGTTGCGGCTGCTTATCATTAAGTGATTGCCCACTGCGTAACCCTGATGATGTCCTTGGTCGGAAAGGTCCTGGTGCCCGTATTTTAGAACGTCCATAAGCTCTTTTATTAAAACCCGCACTTTTCATTATTTGGATGGCCATTGTTTAACGTGGCTATTTATCTAGATATATCATTAAGTAATGATGGTTTAATTCTATTTTTAACGGTAAGGCATAACTTATTGTTGAGATGGAGTTTTAATCGTTATTTACCAAATTGATAAATAAATTTTTTATTGACAACTCAAGTAGATAGTATTTTTGTAACTTAATGATAGATAGGCTATTTCTTAAATTTATTGTTTTTGTATCAGATGATTAATTGCCACTTTACATTGATTCAATTTATCTATTTACTGCATAACTGGTAATTAATGATTAGCTAAATATGGAGCAATCAATGTCAGTAGTGACACTTGTACTCGTTTTTTTATTAGCCGTTGTTGTGAGCGTTTTTGTTTCACGACTGCTCAAAGATATTATTCCATTACCCCTAATACAGATAGCACTGGGGGCTGGCTTGTCTTTATACGGTTTTACGGTTGAATTTGAACCTCATTTATTTCTGTTTTTATTTATTCCACCTTTATTGTTTCTTGATGGCTGGCGTATTCCTAAAGAAGCCTTATTTCAAGAAATTAAACCAATCATGTCGTTAGCCATAGGTTTAGTGGTGGTTACGGTTATTGGTATGGGGTTCTTTATACATTGGTTAATTCCGGCCATTTCTTTAGCTGTTGCTTTTGCCTTGGCTGCTATTTTGTCGCCAACAGACCCTGTTTCGGTGTCTGCAATGACCGTCAATTCCCCATTACCATCGCGAATGGCGCATATTCTAGAAGGGGAGTCATTGCTGAATGATGCAACGGGTCTGGTGTGTTTCAGTTTTGCGGTGGTCGCTGCGCTAACAGGCACATTTTCCCTTGCTTCAGCGGCGGGGCAGTTTGTATTAGTGGCTTTTGGCGGAATTTTAATTGGTTTGCTGGTGGCTTGGGCAATTGGCTGGTTAAACCAATTGCTAGTTAAGCGCACTGGGGAAGAACCTGCTATTCAAATTATGATCAGTTTATTGATGCCATTTACGGCTTACTTATTAGCTGAACATTTACATGTTTCCGGTATTTTAGCCGCAGTGGTTGCCGGTATTGCCATGCACTATGAAAAAATTGCAGGGCGTATGCAAGCCGCAACACGTATGCAAAGTAAAGCGGTGTGGGATACTGTACAAACTGCGTTGAACGGGATGATTTTCATCTTGTTAGGCGAGCAGTTACCCGGTATGTGGACAAATATGCCTGCTGTAGCAGAGGCCGCGGGTGCAAGCCATCCTTGGATGCTATTTGTTTATGTGGCAATCATTACTGTGGCCTTGGCGGTTTTACGGTTTAGCTGGGTGTGGATCTCGATGACTCTAACGGTCTTCCATAAACGCCGTCGTGGTAAAGAAGCCGATGTTATGCATATTCGTATGATGGCAGTGATGGCGACAGCGGGAGTGCGTGGAGCGATTACGTTAGCGGGTATTTTAACATTACCTTTATTGATGCCAGATGGTTCATTATTTCCGAATCGTGACGTGGCTATTTTCTTAGCAATGGGGGTGATTTTATGTTCATTACTGATTGCCAGTATTGCACTGCCTATTTTAACTAAAGGACTGGTACAAGACTTACCTTATGATAATGACGAAATTCGAGCGCGTTTAGCCTTAAATGAAGCCGCAATGGCACATTTACGTGAATTGATGAACCACCCATCGGATGATATGGATGAAATTGCCATGCGTACTGAGGTTGGGGCACAATTGTTAGAAATTTATGGTAGACGACTCGATAACTCAGATGAAACTGAGTCAGATGTGTATGATTTACATAAGATGATTGATATGGAACGCGAGATGTCCAAGTCAGCATTAAAAGCAAAACGGGACGCGTTATATCAAATGCGTAAAAGTAAAAATATCAATGAAAGGGTGTATCACCGTTTACGTGATGAACTTGATTTAAAAGAAGAAACACTTAATCATCATAAAAATGGTAAACATTAATTAGTGAAATAAAAGGCCTGAATTTTATTCAGGCCTTTTATTTATGCCCATAATTCAACTAAGTTTGACAATTTGTATTGACCACTGATAGGTTGGTTATAATTCCATTTGGGAAATTTATATGTCACAGGGTGTCGTTAGCTTAAACATTATTATTACCATCACTTAGTGGTGGGGATATGCGACATCCTAAACCCGCCAGATAAGGCGGGTTTTTTGTTCTTATCTGGTTAACACTTCAGTAAGGAAAAATCTATACGATTAACCAAATTGAATATTGCACCTCAATTATCAAAATCAACTCGGTTATTTATTTTTACCGTGGGAGAAAATTATCTTTATTCGGATATTTTTGAATCTTGGCAATATACTGGTTTTTCTTTAGAAAGTGATGACCGCATGCTACCGCCTAAATTAGCGGGGGTATGCACCTGAAATTATTGGTATGGCAAACACTAATGCAATTGTGATTGTTCGCAGTCAAGAATGTATTATTTCTGAAACAGCCGTTCCTCCAGAGCCATTTCGCATTCAAACACTCGATAGCGGCATCCGTGGTGTATTGGATGTGACGGTACGCGAAGAAAATGGCGAAGAGAGTAAATTTAGTATTAGTACCGCCTCGTTACCTCAGTTAAATGTAAAAGCGATGTGTTCCACGCAAACGAGCTCTGGATAGGCTAGCACGGTCAATTTACGGCATGGCCAATTAAGTCGTATTCATTATGATAGCTTGGTGAGTGAAAGCATCAGGTATACATGCAAATTTGCAACCTTAACGAAGGTAAGATTGCGGTTAGACTATGCCACCGATAGCGACCCGCAAAAGCGGTTGCCGATGAAAGATGCTTCAAATAAAACGATTTACAGTCAGTTAGAAATTGTGGATGAGCAAACTGGGGCGGCAGGCACAGACATTCGTGTGGGAATTCAGTCAGAGCATACGATTCAGATACGTAGTCGTATTCAAGGAGCTAATGCAGACGCAGGAAGCTATCAAGGGTCTGCATGGTTAATCGCCACATTTGATTAAATTGGGTTTTTGAATGGTTAGATATCATCCACCAATTTTCTGAATAAAACTGGATGGACTTTGCCCTAACCATTTTTTAAACATAGTCGAAAAAGACCCAACACTGCTGTAGCCTAAATCAAATGCAACCTCGGTAATGGATTTACCCGCAGAAATGTGGGTAATCGCACTTAATAAGCAAGCTTGCTGCCGCCAGTCTGAGAAAGATAGCCCCGTTTGAGCGCCAAAAAAACGGCTAAATGAACGCTCACTTTTATGTAATTTAGCGGCCCATTCTTGTGGTAATGAGGTGATTTGTGGGGCTTTTAGAAATTCCCTGCACAACTGGGCTAAATGTTCATCTCGTGGGATGGGCGCGTAGAAAGGCAGGGGTTCTGCTTGTGCAATTTCATGCAAAATCAATTGGTACATTACCCCATCACGGCCATTTAAATCATATTCAATCGGGGTATCAACGGCTTCGAGCAGTAACTGACGTAGTAAAGGTGAAACTCTGAGCACTTCGCACTTATTTCCTCTACGTGGAGCGGCTTTGGGCTCAATGTATAAACTACGTGTACTGACATTCAACATGCGGGTTTCATGAGGGGTATTACAGGGGATCCAAACCCCGCTATCAGGGGGGATGACCCATTCACCATCTGCAGTACTGACTTCAATCAATCCTGTTGCGCCATATAAAAACTGGGCACGGCGGTGGACGTGAGAATCGAGTAACACGTTTGGTAGGTAATCAGTACCGATAGCTAACACATCACGTGGAGTGGCATCGACAGTTTTTAGAGGAATATTTCGCATAGGAATTTATCTTGGCTGAGATTCAAAAATTATTATCTATCTTCTGAATATAGGCAATTTTTATTGACATAACCACATGTTTTATATGGTTGGCTGAAATTCCAATGTGTTTGGCGGCTTTTCGAAAGTTGGCAAACCGGGAAATGATTACTCTAGCGCGGCAACCTAATGTATGCCAGAGGTAGAGTTATCATGGAAAATTATCACGATCGGGCAGATAGCAAGAGTCTGATTGAACCCTTAACCCGTCGTCGGTTTATTCAAGGCAGCTCTGCGCTCATGGCTGTCCCCTTTATTGCCACAAACACGGTCGCATCGACACCAGAAAACCCGAATATCATCCCAACGACAACGCTGCAAGATGAAGGTGAGAGAGTGGTCTCCACCTGTAGTAGTTTTGATTGTGGTGGCAAATGTGATATTCGAGCACACGTTAAAGAAGGGGTAGTAACACGAATAAGCACTCGTCCAGATGCTGATTTAGATGAAGAAATGCCCATCATGCGTGCTTGCGTGCGCGGCCGCAGCTATCGGAAATTTGTTTATCACCCAAATCGCTTGAAATACCCAATGAAAAGAGTGGGTAAACGTGGTGAGGGGCGCTTTGAGCGCATTAGCTGGGAAGAAGCAACAACCTTGATTGCTGACAATATGCAGCGTATCAACGAGCAATATGGCCCTGCCTCGCGCTTTGTTAGCCTCAGTACTGGAGTGACTGGAGGCATTTTCTCTGGTGCGAATATGCTACGCCGTCTATTTAATATCACGGGGGGCTTTCTGGAGAATTACCATTCAGTGAGTAACGGCAATACCATGGCGGTCACACCTTATACCTATGGCACATCAGCCAGTGGTAGCACCTTAGACACGCTCGAAGATACGCCATTGGTGATTCTGTGGGGGCATAATCCTAACGAAACCATTTTTGGTCATACGAATCATTATTTTCAAAAAATGAAGAAAAATGGCACTAAATTCATTGTTGTCGATCCGCGTTATTCAGATACCGCATCGTCATTAGCGGATCAGTGGATCCCTATTTTACCGACTACAGACAATGCGATGATGGATGCCATGATGTATGTGATCATCAGTGAGGGCCTGCATGATCAAACCTTTATCGATAAATTCACTGTTGGTTTTGATGAGCACCAGATGCCCGAAGGCATACCCGAAAATGAGTCATTGATGGCGTATTTGATGGGGAAAAAAGATGGAATAGTGAAAACTCCTGAATGGGCGGAACCCATTACCAAAGTACCCGCCGATACCATACGTCAATTGGCACGTGAATATGCCAACACCAAACCAGCGGTATTAATGCAAGGCTGGGGGCCTCAGCGTCATATCTGTGGTGAACGTTCCGCCCGAGGCGCGACCTTGTTGGCAACAATCACAGGTAATGTGGGCGTAAAAGGGGGATGGGCAGCAGGTTATGGCATGGCAGTCACGCCGGATCTCCGTAAAACTCTCGCGGGTCCTAGCTTATTTGACAACCCTGTGAAAGCGAAAATTAATATCACCAATTGGGTGCAGGCCTGTGAAAATAAAGATTTGGTAACGCCCAATAACGGTTTAAAAAACGCAGAAAAACTCGATACGGAAATCAAAATGATTTTTTCGTTAGCAGGTAACTATATGACCAACCAGAACCCCGATATTTTGCATGCCGCTAAAGTTCTGGAAGATGAAAGTAAAGTTGAGTTTATTGTTTACAGTGACTTATATATGACTCCCAGTGCCAAGTATGCCGATATTTTACTGCCTGAAACCAGTTTCTTAGAGCGTTGGAATGTGGGTGGCACATGGGGAACGGGTAATTATATTATTTTATCTGAAAAAGTCGTCGAGCCTGAATTTGAGCGCCGTAGTGACTATGAATGGTTACGCGACGTGGCTGAAAAACTCGGTGTTGGCGAAAAATTCAGTGAAGGCCGTACAGAAAAACAGTGGATTGAGTATTTAGTCAATGACGCTCATCAAAAACGCCCAGAAGATGGCATTCCAACTTTTGATGAGCTGCTGGTTAAGCGCCGCCATTTGTTAAAACACAAACCGCATGTGGGCCATGTCGCCTTCGAAAAAAATATTAACGATATCGAGAATAACCCGTTTGAAACACCATCCGGAAAAATTGAAATTTTTTCTCAGCGCCTTTATGAGCGTAATGACGTGGACATCCCTGCTTTATCTCATTATGTGCCTGCCATTGAGGGGCCGGAAGATGAACTAGCTTCCCGCTATCCATTGCAATTAATCACTTGGAAAGGTCGTAATCGTGCCAATTCAACGCAATTTGCTAACCCGTGGTTACAAGAAGTACAGCGCCAAGAGTTATGGATCAATCCTATCGATGCCAAAAGACGAAATATCACGGATGGGGAGCGGGTCAAAGTGAATAATGACCGCGGTATCACCATGGTACCGGTCAAAATCACCCAGCGCATTATGCCTGGTGTTGTTGCTTTACAGGCAGGAGCGTGGTGGCAACCTGATGAAAATGGCATTGACCAAGGCGGTTGTGCGAACGTTTTAACATCTTCCCGCAGTACAGCAATGGCACATGGAAATGCCCATCAAACCTTATTGGTGGAGGTAAGCAAAGCATGAGTAAATTTCAGGTTTATCCCGCGATTAGTGACAAACAGCTTGGCTTTTATATTGACTCTGCCCGTTGTTCCGGTTGTAAAGCCTGCCAAGTGGCGTGCAAAGATAAAAATAACCTCGACGTGGGTCGCAAATATCGTCGTGTATATGAAGTTGCTGGTGGTGAGTTTATTGAAAATGGCACAGGGGGGCTGATGAATAACGTCTTTGCCTATACGTTGTCCATTTCATGCAACCACTGTGCCGACCCAATGTGCGTGAAAAATTGCCCGACGACAGCCATGCACAAGCGTGAAGGGGATGGCATTGTGATGGTCAATACAGATAAGTGTGTGGGCTGTGGAACCTGTGCGTGGTCTTGCCCGTATGGTGCACCGCAAATGAACCCTGAAACCAAGCAAATGTCGAAATGTGATTTTTGTATTGATTTACAACTAAAAGGGGAGCAGCCCGTCTGCGTCGCCACTTGCCCACTAGGAGCCATTCAATTTGGCCCAATTGATGAATTACGACAACGTTATGGGGAGCTAGCGGATGTCCGAGGATTACCAGACTCATCGATTACCCACCCAAATTTAGTGATCCATCCACATCTTGGGGCGGGTCGTACACAAGACTCACAAGGAGAAGCCAAATGAATGAATGGCCACTGTTATTATTCACATTTTTAATGCAAACATCCATTGGGTTGAGTGTGATGTTAGCGCTTTTTGCAAACAAATTATCGGCGAATTTAACGGGCAAAACGCACGCACAGTTTTTGCTGTGGTATGTATTTGTCGCCTGCGTATTTGCGGGTATCGGTTTATTGTCCTCAATCACCCACTTAGGGGTTCCTTTAAATGCGCCTAACTCACTGCTGAATATTTTTTCATCGTGGTTAAGCCGTGAAGTGGTATTCACCGCTACCTATTTTGCTTTTCTCGGGCTGACTTTCCTATGGTTATGGCTCAAAAAGGAATTGTCATATTTGCTACTTGGCTTGGCCATTATTGCAGGGCTATGCGATGTGTATGCCATGGCTTCAATCTATCGTTATACATCAATGTTAACGTGGATGAATGATAATACGTATTTGATGTTCTACGGCACCATGTTTACTGCGGGAGCTGCTGGGTATTATTTATTAATCAATTTGTTATTGCGTTTTAACATCGGAGCCGTAGAGACTCAGATATCAACTCGTGGGTTATGGATGTTATGGGCGGTGATTGGGGTTAGCTTACTGGTTCGTTTAGCTTATCAGCCTACCTATGAAAGTTACTTGGTTCACACTAGCTATAATAATGAATCCATTACATTTCCTATCGACTCTATCCATGCTTACCAAGGGATTTGGTCACTGCGTATCACGAGTTGGGTAGTTGGAATATTGGCGGTGATGGTATTGGGATATGGGTTGTTTCGTCATATACGACAAACGGCGAATGGGGTTATGACTTCGAGCAGTAAAGGATATTTAGTGGTTGGTTGTACAGCGGCGATGGTTGCTGAGTTTATGCTGCGTTACTGTTTTTACACGATCCACATATAGATAACAGCGTATTGCTTAGGAAATTATCTTTTTTATGATCCATTTTTCACACTATGCAGCCGCGTTTAATATTTTAGGCACGTGCTATTTATTTTCACCGAATGACGATGCAAGTCATTATGCAATAAGCTTTTTCAAGTTAAATGACTTCGCATCTCAGTGGCCTTGTAAAATCAGTACTTCGCTTAGCGAACGGATCTCGGCATCGCTAAATATTGAGATTGCGGCACTGCATACTCAGTGGACGGATTTGTTTATTGGACCTGAAGCATTACCCGCCCCGCCATGGGGCTCGGTATATCTTGACCCAGAGGGTGTTTTGCAAGGTTCTTCCACGGTGGCATTGAGTGAGTTTTTAAAACGGGAGCGTTTAAAAATACAGACTCGTTATCCAGAGCCCTCTGACCATGTTGGTTTAATGTTATTTCAAGCGGCAGTTTTGGCTTCACAAGTCAGGGAAGCCGCATTAAAAGAATTGTTGAATGACCATTTGGGAAGTTGGCTACCACAATTTTCTCAGCAATTAAATCGAACAAGCTATAGCCCATTCTATAATGCATTAACTGAATTAGCTCTGGTGACTGTCAGGTCGTGCTTGTAATATTATTCAATATTTTTGATTTTTAAATGGTTAATTAAACGTAATATTTGAATAGGTGAAAGGTTAACAAATTTTAATTAAATGAAAATTGATTTAGTTATAAGAAATGCAAATTAAAATGATTCTTACTTTATCTTTCTAAGCCATAATGCATTTTTAAGCCATACTACTTAATGATGTTTTGGATATCCATAGGGGGTATAAAGTGGTCAATTTATTAAATCGTTTGTTGTCCCATGAAGATGCTGGCAGGTTGTTATTGCGTCTTTCTGTTGGTGGGCTCATGTTGTTTCATGGTATGAGCAAATTAATGACTGGTGCGAGTGGTATTAAAGCGCTGCTGGCTTCTTATGGTTTACCTGAATTTATTGCTTATGGAACAATTCTAGGTGAAGTGGTTGCGCCTATTTTCATTATTTTAGGGATTTTAACTCGTCCATCAGCTTTATTAGTGGCTTTCACCATGGTGGTTGCATGGTTAATGATTGGGCTAGATAAAACATTTGTATTGGATAAAACCGGTGCATGGGCCATCGAAAGCCTAGTGTATTTCTTCTTGAGTGGTATTGCATTGGCATTTTTAGGTGCGGGTAAATATTCCATTATTAAAAACCCGAACTGGCGATAAACCCGTTTTTCTTTTGTGTTTGACATTGCCTTTGAAAAAAGACCATCAAAAAATTTCTGATGGTCTATTTTTTTGAAAAATACCTGTTAATGATTTTCTAACACGGATTCACATGCAAACAGTATTTTAACGTGATGAGTTTCTTCTATTTCTTTGAGTGTTTTCTCTATCCGTTCTCTCATTAGTACGGATACACTTTCATGGTCAGTTTCCATGCTTTTTCTCCTGTAACGTTTTATCGTTAACCCTTAACACATACCATTTGGCGTAGGGTATGAACAATTTCTACCAGTGATGATTGTGCTGCCATTACCGCGTCGATGTCTTTGTAGGCCATCGGTATTTCGTCAATCACATCACTGTCTTTTCGGCACTCAACATGGGCAGTCGCCATTTTTTGGTCGCTAACTGAGAAACGCTTTTTGGCTTCAGTTCGGCTCATTACACGGCCTGCACCGTGGCTACAGGAACAGAAACTTTCTTCGTCTCCTAACCCGCGCACGATAAAGCTTTTCGCCCCCATAGACCCTGGAATGATCCCCATTTGGCCTTTTCGAGCGGATACCGCACCTTTTCGTGTCACTAAAACGTCTTCACCAAAGTGCTGCTCTTTTTGCACATAGTTATGATGGCAATTTACAGCTTCTTGCTCTGTAATAAACGGTTTTGGAATTTCACGCGATAGTGCTTCTAACACGCGGTGCATCATCACTTCACGGTTATGGCGGGCAAAGTCTTGCGCCCAACCCACTGCTTCCATATAGTCATTAAAATGTACGCTTCCTTCTTCGAAATACGCGAGGTCTCTATCAGGTAAATTAGCAATATGCTGTTGCATATCTTTTTGCGCGAGTGTGATAAACAAGTTACCAATCGCATTTCCCACTCCGCGTGACCCGCTATGTAGCATCACCCATACACGGTCTTGTTCGTCTAAACACAGCTCAATAAAGTGGTTTCCCGTTCCCAACGTCCCTAAATGGTTATAATGGTTAGTTTGGCGCAGTTTTGGGTACTTATCGCAGATACGCTTAAACTCTGCATCTAAATGTGCCCAGTGGCTATCGACAATATCCGGTGTACGATGCCAAGCCCCTTTATCACGCCCATGTCGATGGGTGGTTCGACCGTGTGGCACTGCCGCTTCAATGGCAAAACGGATATTTTGCAGGCTATCCGGCAAATCCGATGCCGTTAAGGACGTTTTTACGGCAATCATTCCACAACCAATATCCACTCCAACCGCCGCAGGAATAATGGCCCCTTTAGTTGGAATCACGCTTCCAATGGTTGAACCTTTCCCCACGTGTACATCAGGCATCACAGCAAGGTGCTTGAAAATAAACGGCATTTTGGCGGTATTTTGTAGTTGTGTAACTGCTTTCGGGTCAACAGGAACCCCATTGGTCCACATTTTTACCGGTACGCCATTTTCTTGAGTTAATTCGTTGAATTTATTATTTATCATTATTTATTCCTTAATTTTTACTAATCCGTTTAATACTTGGTCTAATCCACCGTAAACAGAAATTTGGTCGATGCGATGCGCAATATTTTCTAAGGTTTCGAGCTCTTTCAAACGCAAGGCAATGGGGTTGTTTTCCATCACTTTAGCGGTGTTTAGCAGTGAGCGAGTCGCCGCGGTTTCTTCACGTCGGCGGATCACGTTTGCTTGTGCCGATTTCTCGGCTTCGACTACTTGGGATAAAATCGTGCGCATATCTCCCGGTAAAATAATATCTTTAACACCAATGCTATCGATTTCTAGGCCAAACTCAGTGACGCATTGCGCCACTTGAGCCAACATCAGCTCATCAATTAGTTGCTTGTTTTCTAACAGTTCATCTAAGGTTCGAGTCCCCACGATTTCTCTTATTGAGAATTGTAATTCACGATATAAATGTTCTACAGGCTGACTCAATTTTGAAAATGTCAGCAAAACATCCTGATAGCGCCAATTAGCACACAGATTGATGCGTAATGTGACTTTATCTTTGGTTAAAATTTCTTGCCCGCTGACTTCAAGTGATTGCAAACGCGTATCAATGATTTCAACCTCATGTTTATGGTTAATTTTCCAATAGCCGTAAGTTCCCGGTTGTAATAAATCTTGTATCTCACCATCAATTTTTAGCATACCGACATGCCATGCAGGTACTTGGCTAATCAAGGCCAACTCATTGCCTTTAATGCGTTTTTTACCCATTAATCGGGCAACTAAGGCGGAGTCAATAACACTATTTTCTAGTGATTGCAGTTCCACTTTTAAGCTATTGCCATTTTTCCAATACAACCGACGGGTTGCTGGTGGCAAGATTTCTGCCAAGCTATTGTGCAAGTAAATAAAACCAATCTCATCATCAGCTAAAATGATGTCAATACAGTGCTCATCAACCCAATCAGAGTGAAATTGGCGTAAGTGGTCGGCCAATTTTTCATCAATGGCCTCATTGTCGAGGGTGAACAATGACACTGTCAATCGATTGAACCAGTCGTTTAAATGGTGCTCACCCGCTGTTAGTAATTGTTTAAAATTCCCATTTTTAGCGGTCAATGCGATTTGTCCTTGAGCGATATTGATTTTTTTCATTATTTTTCCTTTTTTATGGTTTATCCACCACTGAAGAAAAAAGTGAAGTGGTGAGGGGAAAAGTAGAGTGCCCAGTACGGCTGTCTAAATTTCTGCTCATCACTCGGCAAGGTTCTCGAGTGGTGGTTTTAAGCTTAACTTCAACTTAGTTTTATACAGTTGGATTTGTATTTTTTTCAGGAGTCGAACCTGATAGCTAGGCTATTACCAAGGTATCTTACTGACGGCGGCATACAGACCATGTAGTGACTAACGCCACCATGTCTGCACCGGTTGAACGCGAAGTTCAGACAATTTTCGGCAGTGGATAAATAGATAATTGCCAGAAGCGTGCCAACTTTGATGAAAATATAATAAATATTTTTATGTCATTGAAAAATAATAAATAAATATTTTAATGAAATTTTACTAACATTGAATGATGAAATGAATTAGGCTATTTATTATATTTTTATCTCGTCTTTTATAAATTTATATAAACTCATTATGAATAAAAAACGCAAAGTTGTTATTGGCGTACTGGGCACGGTACTCGATAGGCGAGGTAAAAAAGCCAATCGCTGGACAAAATGGCGCCCAACGGTAGGCTTGTGCCAACAACCTGATTTGGATATCGGTCGCTTTGAACTGCTACATCAGGTCAATGACTATGGCATGGCGCATCGGGTGAAGGAGGATATTGAGCAAGCCTCTCCCAATACCGAAGTGGTGCTGCATGAGGTGGATATTGCCGACCCGTGGGATTTCGAAGAGGTGTATACCTCGTTATTGGATTTTTCTTCAAGTTATCAATTTGATACTGACGACGAAGAGTATCTGGTGCATATCACGACGGGCACCCATGTGGTACAAATCTGTTGGTTTTTATTAACCGAAGCTCATTATTTACCTGCCAAATTAATCCAAACCTCTCCCAGCCAAAAGGGGAGAGAAAAAGACCCAATCGGCATTCATACGGTGATTGACCTTGATTTAAGCCGTTATACCCACATCACCAGTCGCTTCCAAACAGAGCAGCAACAGCAGGTATCCTTCTTAAAATCCGGGATTGCCACGCGTAATGCTGCGTTTAACACCATGATTGAGCAAATCGAGCGGGTGGCTTTGCGCTCAAAAGCGCCGATTTTACTCAATGGCCCAACGGGGGCTGGGAAGTCGTTTTTGGCGCGACGCATTTACCAATTGCGGGAAAGCCGCCACCAAGTCAAGGGGCGTTTTGTGGAAGTGAACTGCGCCACTTTGCGCGGTGATAATGCCATGTCGACGCTATTTGGCCATGTCAAAGGGGCGTTTACTGGGGCACTAAATGCACGAGGCGGTTTGTTAAAAGAAGCCGATGGCGGCATTTTATTTTTAGATGAAATTGCAGAACTTGGCCTTGATGAACAAGCTATGTTACTCAAAGCCATTGAAGAAAAACGTTTTTTTCCTTTTGGCTCCGACAATGAAATCCACAGTGATTTCCAGCTGATAGCGGGAACCCACCGCAATCTTGCAAAGCAAGTGGAATCGGGTAAGTTTCGTGAAGACTTATACGCCCGTATCAATATGTGGACCTTTGCCCTACCGGGCTTGCGTGACCGTCGTGAAGATATTGAACCCAACATCGATTATGAGCTGGCGAAGTTTAGCCATGACCAACAAAACCAAATTCGCTTTGATAGTGAGGCTCGCAGCCTGTATGTGAAGTTTGCCTGTTCCCCTCAAGCCCAGTGGCGCGGCAATTTCCGTGAATTGGGTGCCTCCATTAGCCGAATGGCGACCTTTGCCGAGCGCGGGCGCATTACTAAAGTGGTTGCCGAGGAGGAAATTAGCCGTTTGCAGTCTCAATGGCAGCCAAAGTTGAGCCATTCATTACCAAAGCAAATTGGTGAGATTGATTTATTCGATAAGCAGCAACTGGCAACAGTACTGGAAGTTTGCCGCCGTTCATCTTCCCTTTCCGAGGCGGGGCGTGAGCTGTTTGCAGTATCACGGCAACACAAAAAACAGCCCAATGATGCGGACAGGCTGCGAAAATATCTCGCCAAATTTGAATTGGATTGGGATGGGGTGAAGGCGGGGTATTGAGGGACGCTATATTGCTAAATCGTAGAAAGAAAAATCCCCGCCGAAGCGGGGATGAGGGGGTTAATATTCGATAATACAAAGTGTTTTTAGACTATGGTCATACCATGAGGCCTGCATGGAAATAACCTTGTCGGCAGTAAGACTCGCAGAATCATTTCCTGTCCAGTACAATCCTAGAACATTATGATAAGTATCTATTTTTTTCTGAGGGTTTTGAAATAACATTGCTATTTCTGAGTTATAGGCCGGACGGCCTCCATTAATGCTGCATCCAGAATCATCCATATGACGCTCTTTCGTGTCCGTAGGGTAGAAATATGTATTTATTGTTATCGTTGCGCGTATAGCTTCAAGTTTATGGCTGTTTTTATTCGGCCTAGCGGTTAATTTGATGACATTTTTTTGACGACTTGGTTTATTCTTTATATAAGGGACCAACTTGGTACCAAAGCCTATCACACCGGGATGGCTATTCTCCCATGTATAATCAGTATAATCCTTTGTTATTGAATAGAAATGAAAATACTGTTTGTAAATCATTGCGGTGGCAGGGTAGTCAATATGTTGGAAAGAATAGAAATAGATATCAATTTCCTGTTCGGTACCCACATGACCAATTGAATTAGAGTCAAGGGTTACCATTACTTTCTCTGCTTTTAAGTTCGAGATAGATGCAGTATACACACCTGATGCTGCGGTTTCTTTCATAACAGCGTTACTTAGGACTCCACTACTTGAAGTGATCTTTGGTTTTTTACCTGAGATAAGTACTCCATTTTTATTGATAAGCTTTAAGGTTATTATCGCCTTGTCTTTGCCATTACCTTCAACTGAATCGGTATCAACAGAGAGTTCACTTTTCCCGCTGTCAAAAATAGGGGCGTCTGTTTGGATATTAATCTCTTTTTTTCCTGTTATTTTGGCTGGATTATTGATAATAACCGTTAATGTATGCTTTCCTTCAGTGTCAAACTTAACATTGGTTGAATAGTTTCCAAGTTTATCATCACTCCATACTAATGAAGATAAAGGTTGCTTATTACTCGATAAAGTAATGTCACTTGGACTGATATCAATAACACCGTTACCATTTTTATCTCGTAATTGGAGTGTCACTTTAACGGTATCTCCAGTTTCTGCGGTGTCTAAAGTGTTTATGTGAATAACTTCAACACTGTTTGCGCCTTGCGGAGCCATAAATTCGATCTCGATAGGTTTTATCAAACGGTTAGTATTAACTACCACATCTAATTGATGTTTACCGACTTTCGTCGATTGCCAATTTGTGGTGTATTGCCCATTAGAGTCTTCGGTCCAAGTGATACTTTTTTCTTTGCCATTATGTGTTAATTGAATATCTTGATTAGCAACATTAATAACACCATTACCGAACCTATCTTTGAGTTGTAATGTCAGTGGAGTATCCACACCTAATTTGGCCGTTGCTGGCGTAGTTAATTCAACTTTCGCGATATTTTTAGCGCCTTTCAGTGGTTTCACATCAATGTTGATTTTTTTTATCTGACCATTTACCTCAACCGATAAAGTGTGTTGTTTAACTTTCTCTAAGGTGATGTTAGCGGTATAAACGCCATCATGTGATGATGTTTTCACCCACGATGCTTTCGTGATAATAGTATTATCGCTATTTTCGAGCTTCATGTCTTTCGGGGCAACATCTGCCACTTCATTGCCATATTTATCAAGCATGGTGAGGGTTAATTTAGTGCTCTCACCTGCACTCATTGAAGTTACTGCAGGAGTTGATTTAATCTCATTAACATTGCTAGCCCCTTTCAAGGCTTTCACCGTGACTTCCTTAGTATTGGCATCTTGTTTATTCACCGTCGCGGTTAAGGTGTGTTTACCGACTTTGGTTAATGGTAAGGTGGCTTTATACACGCCTGTCGATACCTTATTCCAAGCAATACTGCGGCTATCAATAATTTCTGCGCTATTATTATCGGTTAACACAATATCAGCCCCTGTGACGTCAGTCACCAAATTGCCATATTGGTCTTGTAGTTTTAACGTTAAGTCAACTTTTTTACCGGCATCAAGCGTGTTGGTGTTGGTGGAAAGTGCTGCGGTTTTCACCACATCTTTGCCACTTGGGTCAGTTGCTTCTACGGTTTGAATGCGGCTTGGTTGCTTATTGACAGTGGCTTTAAACTGGTAATTATCGACAGTTTTTAACTGTTGTTTAGTGGTATAGACGCCATCTTGTAGGCTATCCCATTTTACGTTAACTGGATTATCATTTTTGGTGAGCTGAATATCACTTGCATTGATACCAATAACACCATTATCAACACTGTCTGTTAGCGCTAATATTAAGGTCACCTCTTTCCCAGCTTCAAGAGTACCTACATCGGTTTCAAGAGTGGTTTTATGGACGTTATTTACACCTTTGGCTGGGGCAACGGTTAGCTCAAGTTTATCGCTGAGCATGTTATCTACGGCAACTTGAATAGGCTGCGAGTGTAACTTGTTCATAGTGAGTTCTTGAGAGTAAAAACCATCTTTAAGTTCTTTCCATATGGAGGTCGATTGCAAGTCAGTTAATAACTTCAATTTCGATGATGCCCCAGTCAGCTTGTTACCAAACTTATCTTTTAGTCCGACTTTTAGGGTGATTTTATCGCCTGAATTTACTGTATTATTTTTTGCGTTGTGGGTGATAGACATGGTGTCTAATGAGCCACGCAAACCATCTTTATCATAAGAGTTAATCAAAATTTCTTTTGGTGCTTTGACGTTCCAATACACCGTTTTTGACTTGCCGTTGACGCCGATACTGATTTTATAGTTACTCGCTTTAGCCGCAGGGAGCTGAGCGATATATCTATCTATGTTGTTTTTTTCCATAAATATAATATTTTGCTCTTTATCATCAATTTTCATTTTGATATCGCTACTGCTAATATTTTTAACTGGGTTGCCATATTGGTCAGTTAAACTAATGGATAATGATGATGGTTGTCCTGCGTCACTGTCGGATATCGGTGAGATAGTGATTGTTTTTACAGCATCTTTACCAGTTGGTGAATTGACCGTGACAGTGGTTGTATCTGTAAATTTACCAATACCCGCACTGAGAGTATGCATTTTAACGTCACTGAGCATGATGGTGGTGGTATAGATACCTAAGCCATGGTTATCTTCATCCCAGACAGCGGATATTTTATTATTACTGTCAGTGAGTGTGATCGTATTATTATTGAGGTGAATAACTGGGTTGTTATCTCTATCAGTGACTTTTAAAGATAACGTAACGTTATCGCCTGCCGTTATGGTGCTCAAGTTTGTTGTTAGCTGAACCTTATTGATCTGGCTTTGGTTAGTCGATGGCTGGGCGTTAATCAATACCTTTTTACTTTGTATTAGGTTAACAGTTGCTTTTAGGGAGTGAATTCCTGCAATTGCGACCGTTGTTGACGCAGTATAGGTTCCATTCCCTTTTGATAGCCAATTTAAACCTGTGAGGTTTTTCTTAATATGCGCATCATTTATGGTGATATCTTTCGCCGTGACCCCTTCAACACCATTACCCCATTGGTCGGTTAATTGAAGTGTCAGTTCCGTTTGGCTTCCTACGGTCAGTTGATTGGTGCTGGCTTTGAGCTCAACAGTTTTCACTTGTGTTGGGTCAGTTAATGCGCTGACATTAATCACCAGTGGGGCATTTGCTTGGTGGTTAACGCGACTGACAAAGGTGTTTTTCCCTTGCTGATGTAATGGGAGTGTGGTGGTGTAAATACCGGCCCCTTTCTCTAACCAAGCCAGTTTAGGAACAAGCGTATGGTTATGTTCTAATTGAATATCGTTGGCTTGTACTTTTTCAACACCATTACCATGGATATCAGTTAATGTTAATTGCAGTTCAACTAACTCTCCCACCATAAGAGTTTTGTTCGTTGCCTTTAATTCCACATTGCTAACAGCAGATTGCCCCTGTGGCGCCTCAACATTAATAACCTGTGATTGGATAGTGTTATTGACAGTAACCTTTAACGTATCAGAGCCTAATTTACGCAATAATAAGTCGGTGGTATAAGTGCCATCCGCATGGTCTTTCCATATGACAGGTCCTGATTGCTGGTGAGCAGTCACAATACTGTTGCTAGAAACCTCTTTTAGCCCATTACCAAAGGCATCTTTCAACGTGACGATGAGTGTAACTTTCTCGCCAGCTTTATGTTTACTGGTTGGCGCTACATTCAGCAATACTTCATTAACGACTTTGTATTGGCCTTTCTTACCACTCCCATCCCTAGCAACAGCAGCAATTGGCACTGGTTTGCTAACATCAAATAATTTTTCGATTGAAGTGACATTTTGAGTTGGGATAGATGCAACCATATTGTGTGAGCCACTTTGCTGTCCGGGTAATGTCCCAACGTATTTGCCCGTAGGGACTTGAGCAACTTGCATGGAAATTGGTTGTTGCTGATCGACGGTAACGGACAGGCTGGTAATATTGGATACCGGGTGCCCATTTGAGTCAGTCAGGGAAAAGACAATCGTACTGTCAGAACCTGCAGCTACGGGTAAAACATGGACAATTTCAACATTATTGACCTTGCTTTTCCCTTCATTGTTATGAACCGTAATCTCAACAGGGAGGCTTTTCTGTTTATTGACGATGGCCGTTAAGCTGTCTTTACCTAGTTTATTTAACACTAAATCCGCGGTATAAGTGCCATCGTTGCCATCAACCCAAGCCACCGGACTTGTTTGACCATGAGTGAGTGCAATTTTGGTGCTTTCAACGCCTGTGAGTTTATTATCAAACGCATCTGTTAAGGTCAGTGTCAGTTTAACGGTTTCTCCTGATTTGTAACCTTGAGTTGTAATCGCCTGTAATTCGACGGTTTTCACCACGCCTTGCGTCTCAGCTTTACCTGAACCATCAGTTTGAGTTGCTTTAATGGTTGTGGCAGCCTTAACGACCCAACTTTGTTGGTTTTTCTGTTTATTAGCCGTGACTTTAACGGTGTAACTGTCTGCTTTACTTGCCGGTAGTGTCGCGTTGTAAGTGCCTTTGGTGCTAGTTTCAGTGAACTTAATGTCTGCTAATTTATCGTTGATAGTGACTTTAATGTCATTAGCTATCTGAGTCACACCTTGTTGATGGGTATCTTGAATTTTCACGGTAAGATTGCCCGCTTTCCCGGCTTCTGACGGGGCGATAGGGTCAATGATAACCTTATCTACTTGATTGACTTGGTTGGTATTTTCCACCGTAATGTTTACGGTTGAACTCTCTTTCTGGTTAACGATGGCTTTTAGCGTGCCACTTCCCAACACTTTTACTGGTAATGTTGTGGTATAGTTGCCGTTATTGTTATCACTCCATGTCACTGTACTACCTTGATTTTGTAGCAGAGTGATGCTGGTAACGCCTTTAAGTGGGTTACTAAACTTATCCTTTAAGGTCACGGTCAGTTGTAAGTTATCGCCTGATTTGATGTTAGTGTCTGGTGTTACAGCCAGTGTGACATCATTGACGACACCACGTGCTCCTGCTGTTCCCCCACCATTTGATGCTGCGGTGACGGTATCAGGTTGCTCCACAGTGAGTGGTTTTGGCGTGGATGGGATTTTATTGGCGGTGATAACCACATCATAAGGCCCCGTTTGTTGCCCTGGTAATTTCCCTGTATAGCTGCCATCCACTTGTGGAGTCAACGCGATGTTTGTTGGTTTTTGATTACCGATGGTGACATCTACGTTTTGAATACCTTCAACCAAGTTGCCTTGAGCATCGGTCAATACAACCGTAAAGGTACTTTCTGCACCTGCTGTTGCATTGGTGATATCAGTGATATCGACTTTATGGATAGCCGTGCTGGCTGATTGCTTGGTGACATTGATTGGAACCGCTTTGCTTTCCAGTTTATTAACGGTGGCCACTAAGCTATCTTTGCCCAGTGTTTTCAACACTAAATCCGCGGTATAAGTGCCATCTTTGCCGGTTACCCAAGCCACCGGACTTGTTTGACCATGAGTGAGTGCAATTTTGGTGCTTTCAATGCCTGTGAGTCTATTATCAAACGCATCTGTTAAGGTCAGTGTCAGTTGAACGGTTTCTCCTGATTTGTAACCTTGAGCTGCAACCGCCTGTAATTCGACGGTTTTCACCACGCCCGTTTTACCTTCGGTACCCGAACCATCAGCCTTAGCGGCATTGATGGTTGTTGGCGCCTTGACTTCCCATGGTTGTGTTGCTGTTTTTTGACCAATCGCGACGTTAACGTCATAACGGCCCGTTTTTTGTGCGGGTAATTTGGCGGTATAAGTGCCCTTTATTTTGCTATCTTCAGTCAATGTGAGGGGGAGTAGTGCTCCGTTGAGGGTGAGTTTTATCTCATCTTTAAGTAAGACCACACCATGGCCATAGATATTCACGGCTTTTAGGGTGATGGTTTGCTCTGAACCTGCTGCTGATGGGGCAATCGGTTCGAGCGTCAGTTGGTGAACTTGAGCCGCTTGATTCGGGCTGACCACATCAATACTAACCATGTTGCTCTCTTGGCTGTTCACTGTGGCTTTCAAGTCATTGTTGCCTAATTGGCTTGATGGCAATGTGGCGGTATAGCTGCCGTTATTGTGGTCAGTCCATGTCAGGGTAGCATTTTTGTTGTTGTGCTGTAGCGCAATGCTGGCACTGCAGACGCCTTTTAGTGGGTTGTTAAAGCTATCTTTTAATGTGACCGTCAGCTGCAAACTGTCACCCGATGTGAAATTGCTGTTTTGGGTTGCACTGAGTGCCACACGGCTGACCACACCGCGCTGGCCGTTTGTGCCACCGCCGTTTGCGCTTGCGGTGACGGTGTCCGATTGTGCCACGGTGAGTATTTTTGGCGTGGATGGGATTTTATTGGCGGTGATAACTATGTCATGATCCCCCGTTTGTTGCCCTGGTAGAGTGCCGATATAACTGCCATCGGTTTGTTGCGTCACAGCGATATTTGGCAGTTTTTGATTATTAATGGTGACATCCACGTGTTGGACGCCTTCGACCGAGTTGCCTTGCGCATCGGTTAATGCAACCGTAAAGGTACTTTCCGCACCAGCGGCAATAGGGACAATAGTGAGGATCTCAACCTTGTGGATCGCTGTACTGTCTGATTGCTTAGTGATATTGATAGGAACTGTGTTGCTATCCCTGTTATTGACGATGACCGCTAAGCTGTCTTTACCCAGTTTATTTAACACTAAATCCGCGGTATAAGTGCCATCTTGTTGAGGCACCCAAGCCACAGGACTTGTTTGACCATGAATGAGTGTAATGTTACTTCCGTCAACGCCTGTGAGCGAGTTATCAAACGTATCTTTTAAGACCAGAGTCAGTTTAATCGAGTCACCTGACTTGAAGTCTTTGGTTGGTGAAACAGTCAGTGTTGCGCGCTCAATGACACCGCGAGAACCTGATTTACCACTATGGTTAACTGCAATAGGCATTGGAGCATTCACGGATAAGGTTGATTCTGTGGACTTAACGCCACCAACAGTGACGTTGACTTTCTGAACTCCTGATTTTTGGCCTGAAAGGATACCGGTATAAATCCCTTTGGTGGTGGTTTCAGTGATCTTAAGTAACGCTTCAGCGCCATTGATAGAGACAACTGCGTTACTATCTATCCCTGTAATAGGTTGGTTGTTGGCATCAGTGAGTGCCAGTGTGATGGTACTTGTTTCACCAGCCGCAGGTTTAGTGATGCTTTTTATTTCAACTTGTTTGATTTGTGTCGCGGCAGTGGCATTCCCAACATTAATGTTAAGTGGGGAAGTGGTTATTTGGTTCACTTTCACTGTTAACGAGTCTTGGTCAATTTTTGTCAGTGGCAACAGAGCGGTGTATTCACCGTTCCGTAGGTCTGTCCAAATAACAGAACTCTGCTTAGATTGTTTATGTGTTAATTGAATACTAGCGCTACTGATCCCTTCAAGGGCGTTACCAAAGGCATCCTTAATTGACACGATTAATTGTAATGATTGGCCTGACTTTAGGTCATTGGGTGATGACGAGTCCAATGCAACGGTTTTAACCACACCACGTTGATTTTCTGTACCACTGCCATCTTTTTGGTTAGCGCTGATCGTCCTTGCCGTTTTAACGGTCCAAGGTTTTGATACGGTTTTTTTATTAGTTGTCACATTAACGGTGTATTTGCCCGTATTTTGTGCAAGTAATATTCCTGTGTAAGTCCCTTCTTGAGTAAGTGATTCCGTTATAGCAATGGGTGTCGGCAGGCCATTGATATTTGCCATTATCATACTGTTAATCGCGGTGACAGGGTGGTGGTAGCTATCAGTAACTTTCACTGTGATAGTTTGTTTTTCACCCGCTTCACTTGGCGTAATTGGTTCAAGTTCGACATTAGCCACCTTGTTGATATCAGTCGAATTACTCACGGTAATGGGGATGACTTGTGATTTATAACCGTTAATCGATGCCGCTAAATGATTAGAACCTGTTTGTGTTAATAGCAACGAAGTCGTGTAAGTACCATTACGATTATCTAACCATTTTAGCGAACTTGCTTTATATCCATCCAAGATGATATTACTAGGGTCGATAGCGGTTAATAGATTATTAAATGCATCAGTTATGGTCACGGTGATATTCAGCTTATCACCCGATTGCAGATGAGTGATATCACTGGTCGTCATGGTAATGTTATTGATAACGCCTCGTTCGCCACTATTACCTGTTCCGCTTGTATTATTCGAGTTTACTGAAGCTGGTTTTTTCACTTCTAAAGTATCTTTAGCGGAGCCTTGGCTATTCACCGCGGCAGTAATTTGATAGTTACCTGTTTGCATGGCTGGCAGTGTGACGTCATAAATCCCCGGTTTCCTTTCTTTCGCAGGCAATGTGTGCTGTTTGTTATCAATATTAACAATAATTTCAGTTTCACCGACTACTGGGTTGCCATGTGTATCGGTTAATTTAACTGCCAGTATGCTGCTTGAACCTGCGGCAGGTTTTTCTGTTTTGATGATTTCAACTTTGCTGACCTTATCTTTCCCTGCGGCGTTGCTAATTTGAATCGGTTTTACGAGGGTTTTATTGCCATCAATTGACGCAACTAAACCTTTCACGCCAACTTCAGTTAACGTGATGGTCGCGCTGTAAGAACCATCGCTGTTATCTTTCCAGACTGGCTTGCCGTTAAATCCGCCAAGGGTAATTGTATTCGTATTGAGCCCAGTTAAACCGTTATTAAAGGCATCGGTGACGGTGACGGTGATCTCAAGTTGATCGCCAGACTGTAAGTTGTTGGTATTGCCCGTTGTCATGGTAATACTATTAACCACGCCTTTTTCTCCCGGCTTACCTGTGTTATTGGGTTTAATTGGCGTTGGTGGGGTAACCACTAAAGTTGTATCAGTTGAGCCCTTACCATTCACACTCGCGCTAATGTTGTGATTTCCTGCTTGTA
Organism: Providencia sp. PROV_01; assembly: GCF_053098325.1. Lineage (NCBI taxonomy): Bacteria > Pseudomonadati > Pseudomonadota > Gammaproteobacteria > Enterobacterales > Morganellaceae > Providencia > Providencia sp. PROV_01. The sequence continues at coordinate 868,981 of NZ_JBRFKD010000002.1, forward strand.
GTGCGGGTAGTGTCACTTCGTAAATACCGGGGTTACCTTCTTTGGCAGGACGTTTATGGGTTTGCCCATCAATATTGAGGGTAATTTCTGTTGCGCCAACCACGGGGTTGCCATGTTTATCGGTTAACGCGATAGTGACGGTACTGTTTGTGCCTGCTGCCGGTTTTTCTGTTTTGATGATGTTGACTTTATCAACATGGGATGCCCCTGTGGCATTATTGACCTGAACTTCGGTGTGTGGGCTGTGGCTACCATTGACGGAGGCAGTTAAATCATTGCTACCAACGTCGGTTAAGGTCAAGGTGGTGGTGTAAGAGCCATCGCCATTATCTACCCAGTTTAAGGTATTCCCTTTGTGTTTACCGATATCGATATTATCGGTATTTAAACCCGCCAAACCGTTACCAAAGGCATCCGTTACTGTTACCGTGATTTCAAGAGGATTATCGGATTCAAAACGGTGAGTGTGATCAAGTGCGATCGTCACCTTATCAATAACACCTTTCTCACCTTGCTGGCCTGTGCCGTTTGAGTTATTCGGGAAAATCGGTTTTGGCTGCTCAACTAGTAAGCTTTCTTTGATTGATACAGTATTATTTACACTCGTATGGATATCATGTTTGCCCGCTTGCAGTGCTGGCAGCGTGATTTCATAGATACCCGGTTTCCCTTCTTTCGCGGGTAAAGTGTGTGGGTTGTTATCAATATTAACGATAATTTCAGTTTCACCGACTACTGGGTTGCCGTTGCTATCGGTTAATTGCACAGTCAGAGTGCTGTTTGAGCCTGCAGCAGGTTGCTCTGTTTTGATAATGGCAACTTTGCTGACTTTATCTTTCCCTGCGGCATTGCTAACTTGAATTTGTTTTTGTGGACTTGCAGTGCCATTGATGGAAACAGTGAGGTCATTATTACCGACTTCGGGGAGTGGCAAGGTGGTAGTGTAAGAGCCATCACCGTTGTCAACCCATGTCAATGTATCGCCTTTATGTTTACCAATATCGATATTATTGGTGTTCAAGCCTGATAAGCCGTTATTAAAGGCATCGGTGACTGTGACGGTGATCTCGAGCTTATCGCCAGATTGCAGGCCGACTGTGTTACCTGTTTTGATCTCGATTTTATCGACAACGCCTTGTTCACCTTTTTGCCCTGTACCGTTTGGATTTTGGGGTTTAACAGGTTGTGGCTGCTCAACAATTAGCAACTCATTTGGTGATTCTTTCCCGTTAACAATAGCGGAAATATCATGGTTGCCCGTGAGTTGCCCAGCAATAATAGCTTCATAAATACCCGGAGAGATTTCTGTTACTGGCAAAGTGTGTGGCTGATCATTTATATTGACAGTAACTTCAGTTTCACCAACCACTGGGTTGCCATGTTTGTCGGTTAATTCGAGGGTAATGGTGCTATCTATACCTGCCGCTGGTTTTTCTGTTTTGATGATTTTGACTTTATCAATATGAACAGTTCCGCTGGCATTATTGACGAGAACGTCAGTTTTTGAACTCGTAGTACCATTGATGGTGGCGGTCAGGTCATTGTTGCCGACTTCAGTTAATGGCAAGGTGGTGGTGTACGAGCCGTCACCATTGTCCGTCCATGTCAGCGTATCGCCTTTATGTTTACCGATATCGATATTATCGGTATTTAAGCCTGATAGCCCATTACCAAAGGTATCGGTGATGGTAACGGTAACCTCAAGAGTATCCCCTGATTGTAAACCATGGGTTTTGTTTGGGGTGGTGACGATATTATCAATAACGCCTTTTTCCCCTTTTTGGCCTGTACCGTCCGTATTGTTTGGTGAAATGGTTTTTGGTTGCTCAACAATCAGCGTCTCAGGGGGAGAGGTTTGCCCATCAACAGTGACGGTGATATTTGGTGTACCGCTATGCTGTCCTGGTAATTTCCCTGTATAAACCCCGCTACCCGGAAAGGTTTCGCTAATAGTGATTGGCGTAGGTTTACCATCGATATTGACCGTGACAGTACCATCAGCCCCCGAGACGGCATTACCGTGTACATCGGTTAATGAAATAGTGATGTTGCTGTCTGTACCAGCCTCGGCTTGTGAGAGATCTAAAATGGTGACATGGGCTAGTTGGCCAAACACGAAATGCGTTTCTACCGTTACATTTTGTTCATTCAGTGTTGCTGTTACTTTAACAGGCCCTGCGACTTGGCTTGTTACCTCAACGTCAGTATTGCCTTGTTCATCGGTCGGGCTCAATTGTGTGGCATTGGCATTTATCGCATCAAGTTGCAGCATGGCACCTTGAATTGGGTGTGAGTGATTGTCGGTGATATGGAATTGAATTTTATTTTTAGATTTTCCATCGGCAACCGCATTATCACTAAGAACATTGAAATGATTAATATGTGCTTGTTGCGTATCGGCAATAAAGAAAAAAGCGGTTTCAATTGGTACGCCGCCATTTGCAACGGCTTGAACTCGGTGTTCACCCGTGGTCAAAGAGGTGAATTGAACCGAAGCTTCTCCTTTTATATTGGTGATAACTTTATATTTTTGTTTATCCGTTGATTTAGCGGCCTGCATTTTTTTATACAGGTTCTTGAAAGCCATACTTGAAGATGTGGCTTTTTGTGTGACCAGCTTTAGTTCAGTCGGTAAGGTAAAGGTTACGGTTGAATCCGGTGCTATATTGCCTAAAGCATCTCTGGCAGTAACTGTTAATACATTGACATCTTGTCCATTGGCGAGAGAGTTTCCTTTTTTAATGACCTCGTTATGCTTAATCGATAGTACCCCTGAGTTGGTTACTTCAACGAAGGTTGAGGCTTGTGGTGTAATGCTTCCCTTGCTATCAGATGCCGTTACCGTGAATCGGTAAAGGTTGTTTTTTTTCCTTTCCTGCTCAGTCATAGCGACTTTGTAGGAAGGGAGTTTGATTTTTGTCAGAGCGCCATCAAGGATGATTTCTCCTCCCGCCATTAAAAATTCGGGGGCATGAATGGTCAGTTTGTCTAACGGATATTTGGTATTGAGGGCATTGATTAAAGGTATCTCATCCCCAGTTTTCCCTTGGATAATCGCAGGTAGTGATAGAGTTATCAGCGTTTTCTTTTGGTATTCCAGTATGATGTTATTATTACGATTAACAAAATCATAGCGGCTACCTAATAGGCGACGAGAGTCACCAACCTTAGTAGGGTCAAGTTGCTCTGCGAGGCTCTTACCTAGTGCCCAAGTGAACTCTAATTTGGCATTAGTTTCACTTAATCCACCACTGATTTTTTGTTCTGCGCTTAAAGTTACCAGTGAGAACGGGGTCCAGTTCACCCCAATTGTGGTGGTGAGCGGGTCTTTTTGGCGCTTATCTTTACCGAATAGAGCAACATCGTCGCCAAAATACTGCTCAAATTTAAGATTTCCGCCAATATTGGGGTAAGAAGGCAACCAGCCCTCAGCCTGTAAATCCCATCCATTAGCAGGGCGGGCATTGTAGTCATTATTTAATTCAGAAGCACTACGCCATTCTGATGCACGTAAATAGGTATTGGCGCTTAGTTTTAAGAAATCTTGTGCGTACTCGGCTCCGAAACCTAGGCGAGAGTGGTAGCGAGATAAGTCATGATCAAAAAAGGCATTGACGCCCATCATGCTCTTAGGTGTAAAGCGACGAACCCCAATACCATTATTGGTCTGTAGCCTGCCATCAGTGCGATGAATATTATGTTGGGTAAACAATAATAAATCGGTACTGTCATACCAAGGTACTAACCAATCTAATTGGGTATTTTTAATGGATAATTTTTTATCTACGTCAACACTGAATTTGGCATTACCGGTTTTAGATAACCAACGATTTATTTCATCTGTTGCTGCGTTTGTGACCTTACTGCGAGCGAAGTCCTGCGCCATATCTGCAAGATCTGCTGCTTTTTTCTTATCAGAGATAAAACGCGCGGCGCTTTGGCTATATTCAGCAATAAGCTTCTCTGTTTTATCATCATTGGTTAGTACTGGGTCACTCCCCAGAGTCGGTAGGTCATCAGGTGTTAGCATTTTTGCATAACTTGGCATAACCGGCATGATGGCCGAAGACCATATTGCAATAAAGAGGACAAAGCCATTTGAGATTTTATGTCTCAGTGTTTGCTTTATAGTTGACGTAGCGGAGTTCATTCAATTTATTCCTAGTTTTATTAACTTGGCTATTGTTGAATGCTTATACAGGTAAGAGCTTGTGAATTAGTTTGACTTAAACAGAAGCGAAAATTACAAGGTGGAAAATCGTAGTATGGGCGGCTTTTATTGATAACGCTGAAAAATAACCTCCTTGCCTATATAAAGGTGTTTTTTATCGGCTGAGAATAAATCTTACTTGAATAAAAACAATTGATTAGCTTATGAAAATACAAAATACTAACATTAGAATATGGCTTTTAAAGGTTTGTTAAAGTGCAATATTTGGTGGGTATGATAGTAAATTTAGTCGCGATTCAATAAAGCAATAAGCTAGATTAATTGAACTAAAAATGCCCCTGTTAAGGGGCAAATTTTAACACTGAAAGAGCAGCTAGATTCAGTCTATTTTATACGGAAAGTATTATCCTATTTTTTGAAATAACTGCCTTAGCAAACTTAACGGCGTGCGTGTAGGACTGTTTTGCTCATTTATTGGGGATTTGAAAAGAGTTCCTGTGCTTGGCTGAATATTTATCGCAGATCCATTCCTTTGAAAGTTAACTTGTATTGTTCTACTATCGCCATTTAGGGTTGCAATGATATCTATAGAACCTTCAACTAAGCTACTAACTTCTAATTCCGTATTGCCATGTTCATCAGTCAGCTTAGCTGGTGAGATAATGCCATTTGGCGCTTCAAAATGAACAAGCGCGCCAGCAATGCTTTGTCGGCTGTTATTCACAATATGCAGTTTAATTTTGTTTTTACTGATCCCGTCTGCCATTACATTGTTTTGAATGATATCAATGCTACCAATAAATGATTGGTTAATATCAGGTTTAAAGTTATACATCTCATTCATTTCTGTACCATGCTCAGTCTTTGCTTTTATTGCATAACTTCCTGATATAAAAGAGGTGAACTGAATAGAAGCTTCACCTTTACTATTGGTAACGATGCTATACGGCTGTTCAGAAACGGATTTCGCCGCTTGGGCTTTCCACATAAAGTGATTTAGTAGGGAATCGTATCCTGTATTTTTTTGATCAATAGATTTAAGACCTGCAGGTAATATAAAGTTTACTTTCGCATTGGGTACAGGGTGGCCAAGAGCATCTTTAATTACTACGGCGAATGTATTTGCATCTTTACCATCAGCAACGGCATTGTTTCTTTTGGCGGTATTTGCATGGCTGATGGTGAGAGTGCCTGTGTTAGTCACTTCAATTAACGTTTCCGCTTGCGGGGAAACATTTCCGTTGGTGTCATAAGCCGTCACGGTTAAACGGTAAAGGTTGAGTTGTTGATTTTTAATGGTGTCGTTGGCAATTTTATATGACGGTAGTTTGACTGAACTTTCTATGCCATTAAGGTGGATTTCTCCTCCTGCTGCAACCAATTCAGGCGCTTCTATAACAACTTTGTCTAAAGGGTATTTAGTGGTTAAGTTGCGGATAATAGAGAGCTCTTCTCCTGTTATTCCTTGAATAACTTTCGGTAATGATAATGAAATTAAGGTTTTCTTTTGGTACTCCAACACAATATTGTTATTACGATTAACGAAATCATAGCGGTTGCTAGGAATATGGCGGGTAGCTTCTATCGCTGAAGCATCAAGATGTTGCGCTAAGCTTTTCCCTAACAACCAATTGAATGCAATTTTTGCACTTGTTTCATTTGCGCCACTACTGCCCATTTTATGTTCTGCATTTAGCGCGAGGAGGGGGAATGGAGACCAATTGATGCCGACAGTCGCCGCCATAGGGTCTTTCTGGCGCTCATTTTTACCAAATAAAGCCACGTCATCGCCATAATATTGCTCCAATTTTAGGCTCGCCCCTAAATTAGAATAAGTGGGCAACCAGCCTTCAAATTGAATATCCCAGCCGTTAGCAGGGCGCGCGTTATAATCATAAGCTAATTCGGATGCACTTCGCCAAGTCGATAGCCCCAAATAGCTGTTCACACTCATTCTGGCGTAATCTTGTGCATATTCTACACCAAACCCTAATCGTGAATGGTAATGGGATAAATCATGATCAAAAAAAGCATTCACCCCGACCATGCTATTTTGCTGGAAATGACGTAATCCAATACCTGTATTGGTTTGTAACCGACCATCAGTGCGATGAATGCTGTGCTGAGAAAATAGCAATAAATCTGGTTGGTCATACCAAGGTATTAACCAATCTAATTGGGTATTTTTAATTGATAATTTTTTATCAAGGTTAAGATTGAATCTAGCATTACCTGCTTTCGATAACCAATGTGTTATTTCATCAGTCGCGATATTTGCGGCTTTATGGCGTGCATAGTCTTGCGCCATCTCTGCCAAATTTTTGCTGTTTTTTTCTGTAGCAGCAAAATTTGCGGCATTTTGCCCATATTCTGCTAAAAAACGTTCAGTAGTATCTTCTGGTTGGCTTTCTTCAAATTGAATGGCATGACTACCGAGTGTCGGCAAATCGTCCAAATGAGGGATTTGGGCATAACTTGGTGCGACAGGCACAATAGCTATTGAGCACATAGCCGTAGAGAGTACCAAACGGTTCGGTAGCTTGGGTTTCAATTTTGACGAAGGGGCATTCATCGGACATATTCCTGATATCAATATTAACGTTACAATTGTCAGGGCTGATAGCAAGATGTGCTTGTGAATTTATTGGACTTAAAAGGAAGCGAAATTTTTACTGTGGACATTTTTGGAATGGTAGGTTTATTGCTTGATGAATCCTATTTTTTTAGACTCCCTCCGAGCCGGAGGGAGTACGCTAAAGGACGTGTTTAAGGCGTGACTAAAATAGTTATTGTCTGGCTTGGATGCCCATTGATTGAAGCTATAATGTCAAGGTTACCAGTGGCCGGTAATGTTAAGTAGGTAGAATAATCTCCATCACTGTCTTCATACCAGCCAAGGATATTAGTGTTATAGCGACCAAGGTCGATATTTTTAGGGTTTATCCCCTCAAGTGTGTTACCAAAGGCATCGCTGAGTGTGACTGTGATAAGTACGTCATCGCCTATTTTCACGTTATTCGTGGTACTTGTTGTGATTTCGACTTTATCAATAACGCCAAGTTGGCCATGAGGGCCGCTGCCATCAGAGTTAATCGCATTAATTGTCAGTGGTGGATTCACCGTGAACGTATGCTGAGGTGACGTTTTTCCATGTAAAGAAGCGCTAATGGTGTAATCTCCGGACATTTGGCCTGCAAGTAACCCGCTATACTCACCTAAATTAACCGAACTCTCTTCAATCTCGACAGGAACTTGTTTATTGCCAATATTGACCATGATGATCCCATCAGCGCCAGAAACTGGATTGTTATTTTCATCGATTAGCTTGAGTACAATAGCTGTCTCTTTACCTGCATAGGTCGATTGAGTATTTAAGATCTCAATTTTTTTCAAGCTTCCACTAATAAAATAGACAGCAACGGTTTCACTGTGGCCATTTACGGTAGCGGTAATCTCACTGATACCACTTGTCATACTGGTGAGTGGCATCTCAATAATTCCTTTTTGATTTGTCACCCCTTGAGCGCTAATTTTTCCACGAGTCGCACTAAAATTGACTGTTTCTCCTGATATGGGGTTACCCTTTGAGTCAGTGATATAGGCTGAAACCATATTGGCTGTTTTACCATCAGCCAATGCTGCTGTTTGAACGACTCTCAAACTTTGTATTTGTGCTTGGCTAGTCGTTGCAGTATTCGTGCTGGTCACATCAATCAGTGTTTCACTTGTCGGTGATGCATTACCGTGAATATCATAGGCAATACCACTTAAGCGATAACGATTCAATTTCTCACGTTCTGAAGGTGTTGATGCCGTTTTATAAGTGGGTAATTTTACGGTAGCATTTTGACCCGATGAGCTAATAACACCACCGGCAGCGAGTAATTCAGGTGCATTCCAGACAATTTTTTTCAGTGGGTGTTGGGTTATCATCGATTGTACGAGCGGTAGCTCTTGTCCAGCTTTACCTTGAATTTTTGCCACGAGCTTCAATTGAATTTCAGTTTTCTTTTGATAATCAAGAACAATATTGTTATTGCGATTGACGAAATCAAGGCGGTTACCCGAAACACGTCGTGATTCACCGACTTTAGCAGGGTCAATTTGCTCAATAAAATTCTTATCAAATACCCAGTTAAATTGCACTTTGGCACTGGTATCTTGTAATCCGCTACTTATTTTGTGATCGGCGCTAAAGGTGACAAGAGTGAAAGGGGTCCAATTCATACCGATAGTCGCGGCAGCAGGGTCTTCTTGAAGTTTATTTTTCCCCATTAAAGCCACATTATGGCCGACATACTGTTCAAACTTAAGGCTACCTCCCAGTTGCGGGTAATCCGGTAGCCATCCTTGTGCTTGTACATCCCACCCACGAGCAGGACGCGCATCATAAGCGCGAGTTAGCTCAGATGAGCTGCGCCATGACGAAACGGGAAAATAGGTATTCGCGCTGAGTTTTAAGTAATCTTGCCAGTATTCAGCCCCAACGCCTAACCGGGAATGATAATGTGAAAGGTCATGATCAAAGAATGCATTGACACCCACGGTGCTCTGCTCGTTGAAATGACGCAAACCAATCCCATTATTGCTTTGCAACCGGCCATCTGTATTGTGAATACTGTGCTGGGTAAATAACAACATATTAGCTTGTTGATACCAAGGGATGAGCCAATCAAAATGACTGTTTTTAAGCGATAGTTGCTTATCAAAATTCAGGCTGACTTTCACATTACCCGCTTTTGAGAGCCAATGAGTAATTTCCTCTATTGCGGCGTTAGCTGCTTGATTACTGAGATAACTTTGCGCCATTTGTGAGATTTCATGGCTATTTTTTTGTTCTACAAGCCATGTTGCGGCTGTTTTACTGTATTGCGCTAAGTTACGTTCACCATCGTTACTTTCTAGTTTTGGGATAGGACTCCCTAAAAGCGGGAGTTCATCCGGTGTTAGCATTTTTGCATCGCTGGGCAATGTTGACATAATAGCTAATGAGCCGGTCGCCACCAATAAGGCCAAAGGGGCCGGAAATTTCTTTTTAGAGCAAAGCATTAAATATATTCCTAGATTAGATATTCACTTTTAGTATTGTGGAATATGCGGTGTAAAAAACACTTGGGAATTAATTGGACTAATACAGAAAAGGGATTTGTATATTGGAAGAAATTAGGAATAGCCGATTTTTATTTATAATTGGAACATATTGAATAATAGACGAATAAAATAAAGAAATTTTCAATTGGAAAAAATCTTACCATAATAAAAACAAAAGATTAGATGAGGTATTATGGAATTAACATTTCTAGGAACTAGTGCTGGCGTGCCGACAAAAGAGCGTAATGTCACCAGTATGATATTAAATTTAATCGGTATCCGTAAAAGCTACTGGTTATTTGATTGTGGTGAAGGGACACAGCATCGCATTTTAAATAGCCCATTTAAAACACCAAAAATTGAAAAAATTTTTATTACTCATTTGCATGGAGACCATATTTTTGGTTTACCCGGGTTGTTATGCAGCCGCTCAATGGGGGGAGCAACAGACCCATTGATTGTTTATGGACCGAAAGGGTTAAAACAGGTTATTGAAACGGTACTCACCGTGAGCGTGTCTTATATGACATATCCACTGGAGATAGTGGAAATCGAAGCTGGCCAATTATTTGACGATGGAGAACTGATTGTGACGGCCTATGCCCTTGATCATCGTGTTGAGTGTTATGGTTATCGTATTGAAGAACATCCGAAACGTGGCGCATTAGATGCAGTGAAATTAGCTAATGACAATATTCCTCGTGGCCCTTGGATGCAAGCGCTTAAAGCGGGGGAAACGATAGTTCTTGATGATGGACGAACAGTGAATGGAGCTGATTACCTCGGTGAACCGATCCCCGGAAAGATTATTGCGATTTTTGGCGATACGCAACCGACAGAGCGAGCGCTGGAACTTGCGAGAAATGCCGATGTGATGATCCATGAAACGACCCTAGAAGCGGAGTTTGCACAAAAAGCCAATGAAAGAGGGCACTCGACTACGGTACAGGCGGCTGAGCTAGCTCGTGCGGCAGGGGTTAAACGGTTTATTGCCACTCACTTGAGTGGTCGTTATACGAGTGAGGATATCCCAAAGTTACTCGCGGAATGCCAAGCTGTGTTCCCCGCGAGCGAAATCGCAGAAGACTATTTGACAGTGAAGATCTAATGTAAGCGGGCAAGATATTGTCCGCTTAATCTATTGATGATTTTAATAAATTACTTTCACAAAGCCATTACGACAATATGTCTCATATTCATCAGAAAGTTGCCTATTTGTGACTATCACATCAAATTGTGATAATTCCCCCATATTGGCGGTCGCGACTTCATCAAACAGGTTATAAGGGGCGAGTAAAATCTTACGGATAGATTTTTCCATCGCTTTTTTCTTCATGGGTAAATCATCGAGATTATAGCAAGTTACGCCAAAATTCCCATGCACACCAGCTGCTGAAATAAAGGCTTTTTTCGGGTTGATTGAATCAAGTAATGAGGGGAGTGATGGGTTGTAAAAAGAATCACTTTTAGGGCGATATTCCCCGCCACATAATAGCGCAGTGGCATTTTTTTTCTGGCTAAGGGCGAGGAAAACGTTATGTGAGTAACAAATACCGGTGAAATTAATTTCTTCTGGGATGAGTGAAATCAAGGTGGCCATTTCAATGCCATTATCAAAGAAGATCACATCATCTTCGGTCACCATGCTAGCGGCAAGGTTCGGGATATATAATTCTTCCGTTTGATCGGGGGTGAAAATGTCGGCTTGTGCTTCTTGGGTCAGTAAATTAGCAGGTTGGGTAACAGAAACTATGTAGCCACCAAGCAGTGACATCGGAATTGGGCCTTCTGTATCTGCGCTCAGGTCTCGACGAATAGTCATCTCTGAAACTTCGAGTATTCTAGCAGCTTCTTTAAGATGAATGCGTCCTGAGCGTTTTAAACATTCACTTAAACGGCGAAGGCGTTCTTTTTGTTTAGTTTCTATCACCCTACAATCCTTTTTCAATACACAAAATTGGCGCGGTTAGACCGCGCCCCATCACTTAATAGTCACTTGGTTTGGTGTTATTGCCTGTGACAATGGCAACGCTTGCACTTGCACCGACACGGTTTGCACCCGCTTCAATCATTTTAATTGCGGTTTCACGGTCACGCACACCACCGGAGGCTTTTACACCGACTTCATCGCCAACCACTTTACGCATCAGTGCCACGTGGTGTTCTGTTGCGCCCATTGTACTGAAACCTGTTGAAGTTTTCACAAAACCGACTTTAATTGTGCGGCAAATTTCACAAACTTGAGTAATTTCTTCATCAGTTAACAGGCAATTTTCTAAAATAACTTTTAATGTTGCTTTACCACAGGCAGCAAATACCGCTTCAATGTCTTTGCGAACAAAGTCTAAGTCGCCACTTTTGAGCATGCCAATGTTGATAACCATATCCACTTCATCAGCACCACGACGCACGGCTTCTGCTGCTTCAAACGCTTTCGCTTCCGTTAAGCAAGCGCCTAATGGAAAGCCTACCACACAGCAAACTTTAACGTCGCTGTTTTTTAAAAGCTCGCTGGCTAAAGGAACATAACCTGTGTTTACGCACACCGATGCAAAATGGTGTTCTGCCGCTTCGGCACATAATGTTTTAATATCACTAACAGTGGCATTAGCAGCAAGTAAAGTGTGATCAATATATTTTGCTAAGTCTTGCATTTTCAACTTTCCTATATAAATGTGGGATAGACAACAAAGAATGAGGAAATGTGGTAGATATAACACTTGATCATTCGTTATTCGAGATCCTAATCACAAATGATATTTTTGCAACATGATAATGTTACTATCATATCATTATGTGATTTATTTAACACGAGGGACATTATGGATATAGCAGTTATTGGTTCAAACATGGTTGATTTGATCACTTACATCGATCAAATGCCAAAAGAAGGCGAAACTTTAGAAGCGCCAGCTTTCAAAATTGGTTGCGGTGGTAAAGGTGCGAACCAAGCGGTTGCTGCTGCTAAGTTGAATTCAAAAGTGATCATGTTAACCAAAGTGGGGGATGACATTTTTGCGGATAATACGATCCGTAACTTGGAGTCTTACGGTATTAACACTCGTTATGTGGAAAAAGTGCCTTGTACCTCAAGTGGCGTCGCACCTATTTTTGTTAATCAAAATTCATCAAACAGTATTTTGATCGTCAAAGGGGCGAATAAATTTTTATCACCTGAAGATATCGATCGTGCAGCGGAAGATCTGAAAAAATGTAAGTTGATCGTTCTGCAATTAGAAGTCCAGCTTGAAACGGTTTATCACGCGATTTCATTTGGCAATAAACATGGGATCCCAGTGTTACTGAACCCAGCCCCTGCACAACGTACGCTCGATCTCGATTTTGCCTGCCGATGTGATTTCTTTGTCCCTAATGAAACGGAACTTGAAATTTTAACCAATATGCCAGTCGACACGATGGATAACATTCGTCGTGCTGCGCAGTCTTTATTGGATAAAGGGTTAAAAAACGTCATCGTAACATTAGGGGAAAAAGGGGCGTTATGGATGACTCGCGACAGCGAGTTACATATACCCGCAATTAAAGTGAATGCGATTGACACCAGTGGTGCAGGGGATGCCTTTATCGGCTGCTTCTCGCATTACTATGTCCATACGGGGAATATTGAAGAAGCACTGAAAAAAGCCGTTCTGTTTTCGGCTTTCAGTGTGACAGGGAAAGGAACTCAATCTTCTTATCCAAGTGTTGAACAATTTAATGAATTTGTGCAAATCAACACCGCTAATGAATAGCTAAATAATAATAGTCCAACGTAGCTATATACCCTTTGAATAATTAAGTGGTCATCAGAGCCACATAGCCACTCATCGGGTATAAATTATAAAAATATAAGGGTTACTATGAACATTAAGAACATCACTCAGTTACCGGATGGCTACCTGAGTAAGACACCTCTATTCCAATTTATCCTACTATCGTGCCTGTTCCCATTATGGGGATGTGCCGCAGCATTAAATGATATTTTAATCACACAGTTTAAAAGTGTCTTTGAACTCAGTAACTTCGCCTCGGCTTTAGTACAAAGCGCATTCTATGGTGGTTATTTCTTAATCGCCATTCCGGCGTCGTTAGTGATCAAAAAAACCAGTTATAAATATGCCATTATGGTGGGGCTGATCCTGTATATCGCGGGTTGCAGTATGTTCTTCCCTGCATCTCATATGGCGACCTATACCATGTTCTTGGCGGCTATTTTCGCCATTGCGATAGGTTTAAGCTTTCTCGAAACCGCCGCGAATACCTATAGTTCAATGATAGGTCCTAAACAATACGCCACATTGCGTTTAAATATTAGCCAAACCTTCTACCCAATTGGTGCCGCAGGCGGGATCTTACTGGGCAAGTATCTGGTATTTTCCGAAGGGGATAGCTTACAAAACCAAATGGCGGGAATGAATGCGGAGCAAATCCATGAATTCCGTTTAGCCATGTTGGAAAATACCCTCGAACCTTATCGTTACATGATTATGGTATTGGTTGTGGTAATGATCTTATTCCTTATTACTAAGTTTCCTAAATGTAAAGTGGCAGAAACGCAAGATCATAAGCGTCCTACTGCATTAGAAACCTTAAAATATTTAGCGAAAAATAGTCGCTTTAGAAAAGGAATTATTGCCCAGTTTTTATATGTCGGAATGCAAGTGGCAGTATGGTCATTTACTATTCGTCTCGCATTAGAAATGGGGGATATTAACGAACGTGATGCCTCGAATTTCATGGTGTATAGCTTCGCTTGTTTCTTTATTGGTAAGTTTGTTGCCAATATTTTAATGACCCGCTTTAATGCAGAAAAAGTCTTAATTATCTACTCGGTGATTGGTGCGCTGTTCCTAATTTATGTTGCATTTATTCCGAGTTTTACAGCGGTCTATGCAGCGGTGATGGTCAGTATTCTGTTTGGACCTTGCTGGGCAACTATTTATGCAGGCACTTTGGATACCGTTGATAATGAACATACTGAAATGGCCGGGGCGGTTATTGTGATGGCGATTGTCGGTGCTGCAGTTGTCCCTGCGGTTCAAGGCTATGTCGCAGACATGTTGCACTCATTACAACTTTCATTCCTTGTTTCCATGCTGTGCTTCGTGTATGTCGGTATTTACTTTGTGGGTGAACGCCGCTTTAAAGCGAAACAAGCCACGAAATAGTTCCTCAAATTGGGTAGTGTAAGCTGCCCAATTCCATTTATCTCATTAAACCGTGAGTATGAAAATGAATACATTGATACCTCTTCACAAAAGCTTATTTACGGAAAACCCGACGCTTATTTTAAAAAATGACCAATTTACTGCCACGGCATTTCGTTACCAAACAGGCGTGGAAGGGTTACGAATTGAAAATCAGCAAGGGTATTTAACGATTTTACCTTTTTTAGGGCAAATGATTTGGGATGCGGAATTTTGTGGCCAAAATCTGAAAATGGAAAATATGTTTTCAGCGCCAAAATCAGTTCCAACAGTAGTTGAAACCTACGGTTGCTTTGCATTCCATTCAGGTTTAATCAGCAATGGTTGCCCTTCTCCAGAAGATTCTCACCCATTACATGGGGAAATGCCTTGTGCATCAATGGATAGCGCTTGGCTGGAACTGACAGGCGAAAGTTTGAAAGTTGTCGGCGAATATGAGTATGTGATGGGTTTTGGTCACCATTATCGTGCGACACCGTCAGTGCAATTAAATGCGGGCAGTGCATTATTTGATATTCATATGTCAGTCACCAATTTAGCATCGGTTCCTATGCCTCTCCAATATATGTGCCATATGAATTATGCTTACGTGGAGAATGCAACGCTAACACAAAATATTCCTGAAAAAGCGATTAAATTGCGTGAATCAATACCAGGGCATGTACAGCCAACTGAAAAATGGCTGGCATTTAATGAAGCGTTGAAATCTGGCAAAGTCTCATTAAATCAGCTTAATCAGCCACAAATGTGTGACCCTGAAATTGTGTTTTTTATGGATGATCTTAGCCAATATACCGCAACGCCTGAGTTTAGGATGATTTCACCCGCAGGAGATACGTTTGTAACGCGTTTTAAATCTAACCAGCTAAATTATGCAACTCGTTGGATTTTGTACAATGGTGACCAAAAAGTTGGCGCATTTGTACTCCCTGCAACTTGTCGTCCAGAAGGCTTTTTAGCCGCGAAAAATAACCAAACACTGATTTGGTTAGAGGCGGGGCAAACTCGTGAATTTACTGTGACTACTGGTGTTGAAAAGTAGTTTTTTGCCTCAGAAAGGCAGCACATTGCTGCCTTTTACTCGTATTGTTGGCATTCTTCTGCTAAATCGGCGAGAAGCACCGCCGCATCATAAACTAATGTTTTTTTTCCATCAGGTTGCATCATCAAAGCAACCTTAATATTTGCTTCATGCATATCAGGCAAAATTTCTGTCATCAGGTGTTCAAGGGTAAATAGCATTGGCGTAAAATTCGCCCATTCACCCGTTAAACACAATTCAACATACGCTTTGGCAGGCCATAGGGGCAGAAAAAGACATTTTTCATCATTCCATGCGGTAACGAGGTTTTCCCCATCACCGAGGCTCCACACTTGCTCCCAGTCAGCAATTTTACCGACAAAGTAGTTATACTGTTGGTATGGCCTAAGCGCATGGACATTATTTATTTCTTTCTCATTTGGGGAAAATAGGTTGTTATTCATTATTGGATAATCTAAAAAGTAACTGATAATTATTGGGAAAATTATCTTTATAATTGTTATCTTAATAACAAGATAATGAGAAATAGTACACAGTAAAACAAATAAAAATAAGATCTATCAGGTAAATTTTAGGGCGGTTAGAAATGATAGAAGCATTACTTGAAAAATATGCGATTGGCATGACTTTAATTGCGGTTTTTCTCGCAATCTATTTAGCTTTTGAGATTGTACATAAACGACGTAAACATAAACATAAGCGCAAAAGTATTTTGATCCATGTGGTTCAAACTCTTGTGCTGTGTGGCGTGGTGATTGTTATTGCCCAATATGTAGACATGGCAGCAACGGATTTTGATTTAACCTTTATTTCAACTTCTCTGGTTAATTTTATTACCATCTCATTGATTGCATTGATTTTAATGCGAAAACTGTTCCAGCTAGCGAACCGACTAGAAAAAACACAGATTAAAAAAGGCAGTGATCCCACTTCGGCACGTATTGTCGCCCGCGTATTTAAAACCACGATATTTGTCATTATGGTGCTACTGTTTGGTGAACATTTTGGGATGAGCCTTTCTGGTTTGATGGCATTTGGTGGGATTGGCGGTATTGCTATTGGTATGGCCGGTAAAGATATCTTGAGTAACTTTTTCTCTGGGTTAATGCTCTATTTTGATCGGCCCTTCAACATTGGTGATTGGGTCAGTTCACCGGATCGAAATATCGAAGGGACGGTAGTTGAAATCGGCTGGCGGATCACCAAAATTATTACGTTTGACCACCGTCCACTCTATATTCCCAACTCGGTTTTTTCTTCTATTAGTGTGGAAAACCCAGGGCGCATGACTAACCGGCGCATCAAAACTGAAATTGGTTTACGTTACGAAGATTCAGACAAAATTGGGGCGATTGTCGACGATATCCGCACAATGTTGCAACAAGATGCGAATATCGATACCAGTCAAACCTTATTAGTTTATTTCGATGCTTTTGCCGACTCTTCGTTAAACATTATGGTGTATTGTTTTACCAAAACAACAGTTTGGGCTGAATGGTTAGCGGCGCAGCAAGCGGTGTATTTGAAGATCATTGAGATAGTTAAACGCCACGATGCGGACTTTGCATTCCCATCACAGACTTTGTATGTGGAAAAAAACAACTAACGTCCCATTACGGATAAATTGACCGATTAATTGGTGGTGATCATCGGGTTAATTGGTTAATTTATCTTTTTATTATCTTTATGATGGCCTGAAGTATGGGGGCGTGGGTTGTGATGAGATAGAATTTTTATGCTATTAACCAGTGGCTTATAAAATATATTCGACTTTCTAAATCTGGTTATTTTTTCCGACCATGCTAATCATTTCAATTCCCTGATCTATCAAGTATATTGTCCGCCTCTTTTCCTCAGCTAACTAAGAGCCAGACTGCTATGAACAAAATCAATGTGGCATGTAGCCAGGGGGTCGCAATCTATTTCACTAATCAATTTCAGTGGATAGATATTCGCGATGCACAGTTAAACAATATTGCCGCTGTCGTGTTATCTGAACAAGATGCCAACCAAGGGCTGTGGGAAAGAGTCGTTGAGAGCCAGTTGAGTATTCCGCTGTTTATCATCAGTGATAAACAGCTGCCAACCGATGAAAATTTACCGCCTTATTTGACGGCGCTATTAGCACCCGCCCCCGCTGCTCGTGAAGAAAATAGTCGTCAATTACTCGATGCTGCGAATCAATATCTTGAGCAGTTATTACCGCCATTTTTTGCTCGAATGATGGATTATGCTGCGGGTCATAATGTCACTTTTGCCTGCCCAGGGCACCAAGGCGGCCAATTTTTCCGTCGTCACCCGACAGGGGAGCAATTTTATCAATTTTATGGTGAAAACCTGTTCCGTACCGATTTATGTAATGCTGATGTCGCAATGGGCGACTTATTGATTCACGAAGGCGCAGCGAAAGAGGCGCAAAAATTCGCCGCGAAAGTGTTTAATGCGGACAAAACTTATTTTGTACTAAATGGCACTTCATCATCCAATAAAGTAGTGTTAAACGCGTTGTTAACACCGGGTGATTTAGTTTTGTTCGATCGTAATAATCATAAATCAAACCACCATGGGGCGCTGATACAGGCGGGGGCAACACCGGTCTACCTCGAAACCGCGCGTAATCCTTTTGGTTTTATTGGTGGTATTGATGCGCACTGTTTTGGCGAAAGTTATTTACGTGGACTTATCCAAGAAGTGATGCCAGAAAAAGCGCAAGCCAAACGGCCATTTCGCTTAGCGGTGATCCAACTTGGAACTTATGACGGTACGGTGTATAACGCAAGGCAAGTCGTTGATAAAATAGGTCATTTATGTGATTACATTTTATTTGATTCCGCATGGGTGGGGTATGAGCAATTTATTCCCATGATGCGCCAGTGCTCGCCATTGCTACTTGAATTAAATGAGAACGACCCCGGGATCATGGTCACTCAGTCAGTTCATAAACAACTGGCTGGTTTTTCTCAAGCGTCACAAATCCATAAAAAAGATAATCATATCAAGGGGCAAAAGCGTTTTGTTTCACACAAAAAACTCAATAATGCTTTTATGATGCACGCCTCTACCAGCCCATTTTATCCTCTATTTGCTTCTTTGGATGTCAATGCACGTATTCACCAAGGTGATGCAGGCAAAATGATGTGGATGGACTGTGTGAAAGTGGGGATTGAGGTAAGAAAATCGATATTTCAGCACTGCCGCTATTTTAAGCCTTTTGTCCCTGAAATTGTCGATGGCAAGTTATGGCACGAATACCCAACAGAGCAGATCGCCGCTGAGCAACGTTTCTTTAACTTCATACCGCAAGAACGCTGGCATGCATTTGAGGGTTATGAGCAGGATCAGTACTTTGTTGACCCTTGTAAACTGATGTTAACGACACCGGGGATTGATGTTGAAAGTGGAGAATATGAATCTTTCGGTGTTCCTGCAACGATTCTGGCTCACTTTTTACGTGAACATGGTGTGATCCCTGAAAAATGTGACTTAAATTCAATTCTGTTTTTATTAACCCCAGCAGAAACACATGAAAAACTGGAACTGCTAGTATCTCATTTAGTCCGCTTCGAACAGTTATTGGATGAAGATGCGTTATTAGAGGATGTATTGCCTTCTGTTTATCTGCGTTATCAAGATCATTATCAAGGTTATACATTACGCCGTTTATGCCAAGAAATGCACCAGCTCAGCGTTAATGACAATATTAAACAGCTGCAAAAAGAGATGTTCCGTAAAGCTCACTTCCCTGAAGTGAAAATGGCACCTCAGCAGGCACATTTAGAATTTATTCGTGGTAACTGTGAATTATTGCCATTGGATGAATTAGAAGGCCGTATTGCTGTTGAAGGGGCATTACCGTACCCTCCAGGCGTATTGTGCGTTGTGCCTGGGGAAGTATGGTCAGGGCCAGTACTGCGCTATTTCAAGGCACTAGAAACTGGTATTAATGCATTACCGGGTTTTGCGCCGGAGTTACAAGGTGTTTATATTTCAAAAAATGAAGGTGAGAAAAAACGAGTCTATGCGCATGTTTTAAAATAAATTTCTGAATATTCAGATATTAAGCATAGATTTTACCTTGCTAGCTCGTTAAATTGGGGTCAGTGCCATTTCTGACTCCAATTTTAATAAGGTAAGGTATGAGCAAAAAAATAATCCTCGATTGTGATCCCGGCCATGATGACGCTATCGCGTTATTACTGGCTTACGGTAACCCTGACATTGAATTATTGGCGGTAACAACCGTTGCCGGCAATCAAACCCTCGAAAAAGTGACTCATAATGCACTGGCTATCGCTGAAATGGCGAAAATTACGGGTATTCCCTTTGCTGCTGGCTCGGTACGTCCTTTAGTTCGGGAAATTGAAGTTGCGCCTGACATTCATGGGGATTCAGGGCTTGATGGGCCTGTACTACCGACACCAACATTGCAGCTTGATGAGCGACATGCCGTTTCACTGATTATCGAAACCATTATGTCTCACCCGCCTAAAACAGTAACTTTAGTGCCTACTGGCGCATTAACCAATATTGCGCTTGCTGCTCGTCTTGAACCGCGCATTGTCGAGCGAGTTAAAGAAGTGGTGCTGATGGGTGGGGGCTATCATGTTGGGAATTGGAGTGCGGTAGCTGAATTTAATATCAAAATTGACCCAGAAGCGGCTCATATTGTTTTCAATGAGAAATGGCCGTTAACCATGGTGGGCTTAGACCTTACCCATCAAGCGTTAGCAACTCCTGATGTAGTGAATGAAATTGCTGCGATTGGCAGTGATTGTTCGCAGTTTGTCGTCGAACTACTGGATTTCTTTGGGAAAATGTACAAGCAGGCCCAAGGCTTCGATGCGCCGCCAGTACATGACCCTTGTGCGGTTGCTTATGTTATTGACCCTAGCGTAATGACCACACAAAAAGTCCCAGTGAATATTGAACTGACCGGAACGCACACGTTAGGCATGACAGTGGCTGATTTCCGCCATCCGGCTCCTGAAAATTGCCATACTCAAGTTGCCGTTAAATTAGACCATCATAAATTCTGGCAGTTAATTATCAAGGCATTAAAAAATATTGGGTAATCAATGGATAATGAAATAGAACAAATGCCTTATGAGGCATTAATTGAACGTAGCATGAATGCGTTACAGGCCAAAAACCAATTTCATTGTGATACATGGAAATTAGATGAAGCAGATTGGTCAGTAAACCAAGACGAAGGAACCATTATATTTCATGCACCTGATAATCTTATGGCAACAGCGCCGGTGCAAATTGTTGGTACATATGACCAAAGCCAAGGTAGTTGGATGTGGAGTTGGGCAAACAGTTCTATCGACAACGCTTTAACGCAAGATGCAATCGCGGTGAAAGCTTATGGCGAGCGGAAAGACAACACATTATTAACCGCCCGCATTAGTCAAATCGAAGAGTATGATGCATGGCAATTAACGGCATTAACCTGCGAACTCAATAGTCAACAAGGGGTATACCGTGGAATTGCGGGGCATACTTTGATCTTTATGACATTTGGTGAGGTTTCTCTTCAACAAATCTAGTATTTGAATGCCTTATGACGCATTAAATAAGGCATTTAAACACCTTTATTCCATAACCTATTCGTTACACTCAGTTTTTCAATGAGGAACTTGCTATCAGCAGCAACTCCAGAATTGGCTGAGTAACTTATTGAATTAATAAATAGTTAACTAATCATCGATATTTAGCTCGATGTATTTCTCCACCTAACTATCAATAAATCTCTTTCTTATTTCGCTTACACATATATTATTCAATTTAATTGAACTAGATGAGCGATATTATTAGATTTAACCTAAATGTGATTATCGATAAGATACCTTCATCGCAGACAACAAGGGTTGTCTCATCGAATACTAAGTGAAGGAATTAGACTATGAACATGTTAAAAACTTTGATGGCAGCTTCTGTATTATCTTTCGTTGCATTTGGTGCATCAGCAGTAACAATCACTGCAACAGGTGATACACTGGCTTCAACAGAAGCGATAATTGCGGCTAAAGCTAAAGCGGCTGGTGCAGACAGCTATACAATTACCAGCGCTCGTATGGGGAATTTTGTCACAATGAGTGCTGAAACCAAATAACAAATTGTGTGAATTCATCTTATTGAAATATTTTTGATGAAAAGTGGTGTTTTAGGATCAGTAAGTAGATTAAATGCCACTTTTATTTTATCTGAACCAATATAGAGTACTTTTCTAATCATTGAGGAGTCGTTGATATGAGCTTTAAATATAACCGCCTAGATAAAGATAATGCAGCTGTATTACTTGTTGACCATCAAACGGGTTTGTTATCGCTAGTTCGTGACCAAGATCCGGACAAATTCAAAAATAGCGTGTTAGCGCTAGCCGATCTGGCAAAGTATTTTAACTTACCAACTATTTTGACGACATCTTTTGAAGATGGTCCTAATGGCCCATTAGTTCCTGAATTAAAAGAAACCTTTCCAGATGCGCCTTACATTGCCCGTCCAGGTCAAATCAACGCGTGGGATAACGAAGAGTTCGTCAAAGCGGTTAAAGCCACAGGTAAAAAACAGCTAATCATTGCCGGTGTTGTGACAGAAGTGTGTGTGGCATTTCCTGCACTATCTGCACTGGAAGAAGGCTATGAAGTTTTTGTTATTACTGATGCCTCAGGTACATTTAACCCAATAACACGTGATGCCGCATGGGATAGAATGTCAAAAGCAGGAGCTCAACTGATGAGCTGGTTTGGTGCTGCTTGTGAATTACACCGTGATTGGCGTAATGATGTGGAAGGTTTAGGAACGTTGTTCTCAAACCATATCCCTGATTACCGTAACTTAATGACTAGCTATGCACTGCTTTCTGCGAAAAAATAGTGCGTAACTGGGTATTAAAATGACATAATTGGTTTAAAAATCCTCGATACGACATTGCTCATATCGGGGGTTATTTCGTTAAATTAACTGAGTTCAGCCGCTCATTTTCGTCATCATCGCACTTAATTCGCTCTATGTTATAATAGCCTGCTGTTTTTGCTTGGCTCCTTGCTTTTGGAGCTATCCATTTGATTTTAATACACAAGACCACCATGCATCAAAATACCTCAAAACAAGGCTACACCAACCTAAACCGATTTTCCGTTGCGCCGATGCTCGATTGGACAGATCGCCATTGCCGTTATTTTCATCGCTTATTAAGCAAAAACACCTTGCTGTATACCGAAATGGTCACAACAGGGGCGATTATTTACGGAAAAGGGGACTATCTTGCTTTTAGTGAGGAAGAGCATCCTGTTGCGTTACAGCTTGGTGGTAGCGATCCTGCCGCATTAGCGCAATGTGCCAAATTGGCACAAGAGCGTGGTTATGATGAAATTAACCTAAATGTAGGTTGCCCATCAGATCGCGTACAAAATGGGCGTTTTGGTGCTTGTTTAATGGGAGATGCGCAGCTTGTTGCTGATTGTGTGAAAGCCATGCAAGACGTGGTTTCTATTCCTGTAACCGTAAAAACGCGTATTGGTATTGATGAGCAAGACAGCTACGCGTTTTTATGTGATTTTATTGAAACTGTTTCTGATAAAGGCGGCTGTGAAATGTTTATTATCCATGCACGTAAAGCATGGTTGTCCGGCCTTAGCCCAAAAGAAAATCGCGAAATCCCACCACTTGATTACCCGCGAGTTTATCAATTAAAACGTGATTTTCCTCATTTGACCATGGCGATTAATGGTGGAGTCAAAACGCTGGAAGAAGCAAAAGAGCATCTTCAACACCTAGATGGCGTCATGGTGGGGCGCGAAGCCTATCAAAACCCGTCTATTTTAACGGCGGTTGATAACCAATTGTTTGGTGAGCACTTTCCTGTCACTAATGGTGTTGACGCTGTTAGAGCGATGTACCCTTACATCGAAAAAGAGTTATCGAAAGGCGCTTATTTAGGCCATATGACCCGCCATATGTTAGGGATTTTCCAAGGTATCCCCGGCGCACGTCAGTGGCGTCGTCATTTAAGTGAAAATGCGCATAAAAAAGGGGCTGACTTAGTCGTTGTTGAGCAAGCTCTCGAGTTTGTGACGCGTGGCGAATAGCTATCATGTGGGGAAAAAAGCGCCATTTGGCGCTTTTTGCATATTGAGTCGCTTATTATGGAACCAATAAACTCGAACCTTGGGTTTTTCTTGATTCGATAGTGAGGTGAGCTTTTTGTGCATCTTTTAAAGCAAAAATTTGTGATTGCGGCACATCTACATTCACTTTTCCGCTTAAAATCATATCAAATAAGGCATTACTAGCTTGGTCTAGCTCAGCACGGTTAGTCACATAGACACCCAGTGATGGGCGAGTGACGTATAATCCGCCTTTTTGGTTTAAAATTCCTAAGTTTACACCGGTAACAGGACCAGAAGCGTTACCAAAACTCACCATTAAGCCGCGACGCTTGAGCGAGTCTAAAGAAGCAATCCATGTAGATTGACCGACAGAGTCATACGCCACATTCACTTTCTCGCCATTAGTGATTTCTTTCACGCGAGCTGCAATGTCTTCTGTTTGGTAATTGATGACTTCCCATGCTCCGGCATCTTTGGCTCTTAACGCTTTATCTGCAGAACCCACCGTGCCTATCATCTTAGCGCCTAGCGCGTTTGCCCATTGGCAAGCTATCAACCCAACGCCACCTGCAGCGGCGTGGAACAGAAAGACTTCGTCACGTTTCAGTTGATATGTCTGATGGAATAAATAATAAACCGTCATGCCTTTTAATGAGCTGGCTGCGGCTTGTTCAAAGGTAATACCATCAGGAAGGTGTGCCACGGCACTTTCAGGGACATTATGGACTTCGCTATAAGCACCTAGAGGGCCTTGCGCATAAACGACACGGTCACCGGGCTTGAAACCTGTGACATGGGCACCAGTTTTCACAACAACACCTGCCGCCTCTGTACCAAGGCCACTTGGTAGCTTAGCAACAGGGTATAAACCGCTGCGAACATAGGTGTCGATAAAGTTAATCCCGATAGCACGGTTTTCTATTTGAATTTCATTATCTGCTGGGTTTGCTGGGGAATAATCTACTAAGTTAAGTACATCAGCGCCGCCATGTTGCGCGAATTCAATACGTTTTGCCATGACAATCTCCAATAAGGACTATTCATTTTAATTACAATAACAATCGTTTTATCATAACGCCATGTTTCAATCAGAAGAATTACAGGTTTGTGCTTTCAGTGATGTATTTATCCTGTGATTACTTTGCGTAAAGACGCAAAGAAAACCACAAAAAAATAAGATTGGCGTATACTAAGCGCAGATCGTTAATTATAGACTTGGATATTAATGTATGGCTAAAAAACCCTCATCAAATTTCAAAACGGATGCCCCACGAGACCACCAAATGGAAGGGTTAAAACTTCCACCACATTCTCTCGAAGCGGAGCAGTCTGTTTTAGGGGGGTTAATGTTAGATAACGAGCGCTGGGATACCGTTTCTGAACGTGTGACTCACGCTGATTTCTTTAGCCGACCCCATCGCACCATTTTCTCACAAATGCAATTTTTGCTTGAGCAAGGCAAACCCATTGACCTTATAACGTTATCGGAATCACTAGAACAACAGGGTGAATTGGATAGCGTGGGTGGCTTTGCTTATTTGGCTGAGCTATCTAAAAATACGCCAAGTGCAGCGAATATTAATGCTTATGCTGACATCGTCCGCGAACGTGCGATTGTTCGCGATATGATATCTGTCGCCAATGAAATTGCGGATGCAGGTTATGACCCACAAGGGCGTAGCAGTGAAGATCTCCTCGATTTAGCCGAAACCAAAGTTTTCCAAATAGCCGAGTCAAGAGCGAATAAAGATGAAGGGCCAAAGGGTATCGAAGCCATTTTGTCGGAAACTGTTGAAAAAATTGAGCAACTTTACCAACAACCGCACGACGGCGTTACTGGGGTTTCAACAGGTTATCAAGATCTCGATAAAAAAACAGCAGGTTTACAAGGCTCTGATTTAATTATTGTTGCTGCACGTCCGTCAATGGGGAAAACCACCTTTGCGATGAACTTGTGCGAAAATGCGGCGATGACAGAAGAAAAACCGGTACTTATCTTCAGCTTAGAGATGCCCGGCAACCAAATTATGATGCGTATGTTGGCGTCACTATCTCGTGTCGACCAAACTCGCATTCGTACTGGGCAACTTGATGATGAGGATTGGGCGCGAATTTCAAGTACGATGGGCATTTTGATGGAAAAACGCAACATGTACATCGATGATTCGTCAGGTTTGACTCCCACAGAGGTACGTTCACGTGCGCGTCGTATTTATCGTGAACATGGTGGGTTAAGTTTGATCATGATTGACTACCTTCAATTGATGCGAGTTCCTGCTCTTTCTGATAACCGAACGTTAGAAATTGCTGAAATTTCACGCTCACTCAAAGCGTTAGCAAAAGAGCTTAATGTTCCCGTAGTGGCGTTGTCACAGTTAAACCGTAGTCTTGAGCAGCGTGCAGATAAACGCCCTGTTAACTCGGATTTGCGTGAATCAGGGTCTATCGAGCAGGATGCAGACTTAATCATGTTTATCTATCGTGATGAAGTTTATCACGATAACAGCGAACTCAAAGGCGTTGCGGAAATCATTCTCGGTAAGCAACGTAACGGGCCGATTGGTACAGTACGGTTGACGTTTAATGGGCAGTGGTCGCGGTTTGATAATTACGCGGGGCCTGCGTATAACGACGAAGACTAAATACTCGTCATATTTTACACGGTTGCGGTGTTGGCTGCACTCAGCTACGCGAGTCACATAGTTATGTATGCTCCCCGCGATATCTTCGCTTGCCGCCTAGCGATATTGCAAACTATTTAGAGTATTAAAGCTAAACGACCAAGATCGAATGGAAATTGGTTTTTTTTAGCGTATAACAAATAGAGAACATATTGAGCTGCCAATGTGCAGCTTAATTTTTAGCGGCTTTATAGAAAAAAGAACGAGGAAACAATGAAAGCGGCAACCGCATTGATAAACCGCCGCGCTCTGCGACACAACTTGCAACGGGTGAAAGAAATTGCACCAAATAGCCGAATGATTGCAGTTGTTAAAGCAAACGCTTATGGTCATGGGTTAGTAGGGGTTGGTCAGGCAGTAGAAGAGCTGGTGGATGGCTTTGGTGTGGCAAGACTCAATGAGGCGCTACTATTACGGCAGCACGGTGTGATAAAACCGATTGTTTTACTGGAGGGTTTTTTTGAACAATCTGACTTGTTGTTAATGGCAGAACACCAGATTGACACCGTGATCCACTGTATAGAACAGCTTGAAATGCTAGAAGCCACCAAATTACCCTATCCTCTTAAAGTTTGGATGAAACTGGATACAGGCATGCACCGCCTTGGTGTACTGCCGAAAGATGCCGAAGACTTTTATCAACGTTTACAACGCTGCCAACAAGTTCAGCTTCCTATTAATATTGTTAGCCATTTTTGCCAAGCAGATGCCCCTCATTTACCGACAACTGAAAAACAAATTACTTGTTTTAAACAGTTTATTGCTGGTAAAGAGGGGGAAAAATCCATTGCCGCCTCCGCTGGAATTTTGCTGTGGCCAGAAGCTCACTATGACTGGGTTCGCCCAGGGATCATGATGTATGGTGCATCCCCACAAGAAGGGAAAAGCGCAAAAGATTTCGGTTTATTTCCTGTGATGACATTAAAATCAACATTAATTGCGGTTAGGGAGCATTCGGCAGGGCAATGTGTGGGTTACGGTGAAACATGGTGCAGTGATAAAGATACGCTGCTTGGTGTTGTTGCCATCGGCTATGGAGATGGTTATCCACGTAACGTACCTTCAGGCACACCGGTGTTAATTAATGGGCGAAAAGTGCCTATTGTTGGGCGAATTTCCATGGATATGACAGTGGTGGATTTGGGACTAAATGCCGATGATAAAGTGGGGGATGACGTTATTTTGTGGGGAAATCAACTACCGGTTGAAGAAATTGCCACACAAACAGGCATTATCAACTATGAGTTACTGACGAAGTTAACCTCTAGAGTTGCAATGGAATATGTAGACGAATAGCCAGCAAAGGGTTATTTTCAGATAACAACGTAAAAATGGCGCTAAATATGGCAAATCATCGCTTGGTTTATTTAGCGTAAAATAATGATTAGGAGATGTCCTGTGTTCGAACATGTTGATGCTTATCCGGGCGACCCAATTCTGTCGTTAATGGATGAATTTAATAAAGACACTCGTGAAAATAAAATTAATTTGAGTATCGGTCTTTACTATGATGGTGACGGGAAAACCCCTGAACTGGCGACAGTCGGTACGGCAAAAGCGGCGTTAAATAAACTGCCAGCAAGCGCATCACTGTATTTGCCTATGGAAGGTTTGAAAGATTACCGTACTGAATTACAAAAATTAGTATTTGGTGAGGATTGCCCGCTAATTGCACAGGAACGTATCGCTACTGTCCAAACGATTGGTGGTTCTGGTGCGTTAAAAATTGGTGCTGATTTTTTACATCAATATTATCCCGACTCAGAAGTGTGGTGCAGTGACCCAACTTGGGAAAACCATGCCTCTATTTTTTCAGGTGCGGGAACAAAAGTGCATTACTACCCGTACTTTGATGAAAAAAACAAAGGCGTTAAATTTGATGAGATGCTAGCGACATTCAAACAATTGCCTGCTAATAGCATCATCCTAATGCACCCGTGCTGTCATAACCCAACAGGCTCCGACCTGACTCCTGCACAATGGGATGAAGTCACTAAGGTAGCATTAGAACGCAAATTGATCCCATTTTTAGATATTGCTTATCAAGGTTTTGCAGAAGGCATTAATGAAGATGCTTATGCTATCCGAGCGATGGTTAAAGCTGGCTTACCCGTGTTTGTCAGTAATTCATTTTCTAAAATTTTTGGTATCTACGGTGAACGTGCGGGTGGCCTGTCGGTGATCTGTGAAAACCAAGATGAACGTGACCGTGTGTTAGGTCAGCTAAAAGCGGGTGTTCGCCGTTTATATTCTAGCCCACCATCTAATGGCGCAAAAATTGTTGCTGCGGTATTAACCAATAGCGCTGAAAAAGCTAAATGGTTAGCGGAAGTGGAAGAGATGCGTTTACGTATTTTAGACATGCGTACGGTACTGGTTAATGAGCTGAAAAAGGCACTACCAAACCAAAATTTCGACCACTTATTAAAGCAACGCGGTATGTTCAGCTACACGGGTTTTTCTAAAGAGCAAGTGGCTCGCCTGAAAGACGAGTTTGCGGTTTACTTGGTTGGAACTGGCCGCGTTTGTATGGCAGGTGTTAATCGTCATAATGTTAAACGTATTGTGGAAGCATTTGCCGCCGTTAGCCAATAATTTTTAGCTATCGTAATAATTATCAGGGAGCAAAATGCTCCCTGATGGTCTTTCTACTTATTTTTAATGGCCTTTCGACTTAATAGCCGCGTTCTAAAATCGTTTTCAAGAACCTTGCAGTGTGCGATTTTTCACACTCAGCCACTTCTTCTGGTGTACCAGCAATTAAAATTTCACCGCCACCACTACCACCTTCTGGGCCTAAATCGACAATCCAGTCCGCTGTCTTAATGACATCAAGGTTGTGTTCAATCACCACAATGGTATTTCCTTGGTCACGAAGCTGATGTAAAACGACTAAAAGTTGTTGGATATCAGCGAAATGCAGGCCTGTTGTTGGCTCATCCAAAATATAGATAGTTTGCCCTGTTCCGCGTTTAGACAGCTCTTTGGCTAATTTCACACGCTGTGCTTCACCACCTGAGAGTGTTGTCGCTGATTGGCCGAGACGTATGTAGGATAAACCAACGTCCATCAAAGTTTGTAGCTTGCGGGCAAGTGCAGGTACGGCATCAAAGAATTCACGAGACTCTTCGATAGTCATATCCAAAACTTCATGGATATTTTTACCTTTATATTTAATCTCTAATGTTTCTCGGTTATAGCGTTTACCTTTACATTGGTCACAAGGGACATACACATCAGGTAAGAAGTGCATTTCAACCTTGATGACCCCATCACCTTGGCAAGCCTCACAACGGCCACCTTTTACGTTAAAGCTAAAACGTCCTGGGTTATAACCTCGAGTCCGAGATTCAGGTACACCAGCAAATAGCTCACGCACAGGTGTAAATACACCAGTATAGGTGGCAGGGTTCGAGCGTGGTGTCCGGCCTATTGGGCTTTGGTCAATATCAATCACTTTATCAAAGTGCTCTAAGCCTTCGACATCCAAATAAGGGGCTGGTGTGATGGTGGTTGCACCATTTAATTGACGTTGAGCAATAGGGAATAGGGTATCGTTTATCAGTGTTGATTTACCCGAGCCAGACACACCAGTGATACAGGTAAATAACCCGACTGGGATTTTTAATGTCACATTTTTCAGGTTGTTGCCTTTTGCCCCGAACACAGTCAGCATTTTATCTTTATTAATTGGAACGCGTTTTTGCGGGATGTCAATTCTGCGCTCACCACTTAAAAATTTACCTGTGAGTGAATCTGGGTTTGCGACAATATCTTCCAATGTTCCTTGGGCAACAATTTGCCCGCCATGCACCCCAGCACCAGGGCCGATATCAATCACATGGTCTGCGGCGCGGATCGCGTCTTCGTCATGTTCAACCACGATCACGGTATTTCCTAGATCGCGTAGGTGGATCAAGGTTTCAAGTAAGCGGTCATTATCACGTTGGTGTAAGCCAATTGAAGGTTCATCAAGGACATACATCACACCCACTAAACCTGCACCAATTTGGCTTGCTAAACGAATGCGTTGTGCTTCACCACCGGACAAGGTGTCGGCAGAACGTGAAAGAGTCAGATAATTAAGCCCAACATTGACGAGAAACTTCAGGCGATCGCCAATTTCTTTTAAGACTTTTTCTGCGATTTGAGCACGCTGACCAGTGAGTTTTAGGTTTTGAAAAAATTCCATTGCGTGGCCAATGCTGTAATCTGCGATTTCCGGCAACGTTGTATTTTCAACAAAGACAAAGCGCGCTTCTTTACGTAAGCGCGTTCCATGGCAAGAGACACATGGACGGTTACTGATATATTTCGCTAACTCTTCACGGACAGCTGTTGATTCCGTTTCTTTATAGCGGCGCTCCATATTATTGAGTACGCCTTCAAAAGGGTGCCGGCGTACAGTGATATCGCCACGGTCATTACGGTATTTAAACTCAATCGTTTCTTTGCCTGAACCATATAAAATAATTTTTTGGATAGCTGGGCTCAGGGTGTCGTAAGGCGCTTCCACATCAAATTTATAATGCTCAGCTAATGACATTAGCATTTGGAAATAGTAAAAGTTACGGCGATCCCAACCGCGAATTGCGCCACCGGCAAGTGAGATTTCGGTATTTTGGATGACTCTTTCGGGATCAAAAAACTGCTGAACACCTAAGCCATCACAGCTTGGGCAGGCCCCAGCAGGGTTGTTAAAAGAAAATAGGCGAGGTTCAAGTTCTACCATACTGTAGCCGCAAACGGAGCAGGCAAAATTCGCAGAAAAAACCAGTTCTTCTGCGTTTGCGTCATCCATATCAGCGACAATTGCAGTACCACCAGATAGTTCTAGCGCGGTTTCAAAAGATTCGGCTAAACGCTGAGCAATATCATCACGAATTTTGAAACGGTCAACAATGACTTCAATCGTATGTTTTTTCTGTAATTCGAGCTTTGGTGGATCGGAGAGATCGCAAACTTCCCCATCAATTCGGGCGCGGATATAGCCTTGGCTGGCCAAGTTATCGAGTAGCTTAACATGCTCCCCTTTACGTTCTTTAACGACAGGAGCAAGTAGCATCATTCGGCGATCGGTGGGTTGAGCCAAAACATTATCGACCATCTGGCTAACAGTTTGAGCTGCAAGCGGTATGTCGTGATCAGGGCAGCGAGGTTCACCAACACGGGCAAATAATAATCGCAGATAGTCATGAATTTCTGTGATGGTTCCGACCGTCGAACGAGGGTTATGTGAAGTGGATTTTTGTTCAATCGAAATAGCAGGGGATAACCCTTCAATATGATCGACATCCGGTTTTTCCATTAAAGAAAGAAACTGGCGGGCATAAGCAGATAAAGATTCAACATAACGGCGCTGACCCTCTGCATACAGGGTATCAAAAGCTAAAGATGATTTCCCTGAACCAGATAACCCAGTAATAACAATGAGTTTGTCGCGAGGGATGACGAGATTGATGTTTTTCAGATTATGCGTACGTGCGCCGCGGACTTCGATATTATCCATTTACCACTTCCCGGATGATTTGATATTGAACAATCGCAAGAGACTATTATCACATATTTATGGCTGAATGGATATACAGTATTTCCTATTCGTCATATTTCAAACCGTGGCGTTGTTGGCTTCTCTCAGCTACGCAGGTCACATACTTTTGTATGCTCCCCGCGATACCTTCGCTTGCCGCCTAGCCACAGCTTGAACTATTTAGAATAGGTTCTGCTCGTCATA
>NZ_JBRFKD010000002.1:901120-1282510 GCF_053098325.1 Providencia sp. PROV_01
TTTCAAACCGTGGCGTTGTTGGCTTCTCTCAGCTACGCAGGTCACATACTTTTGTATGCTCCCTACGATATCTTCGCTTGCCGCCTAGCCACAGCTTGAACTATTTAGAGTAAGATTTTAATGGTGAAACAGAAAAACAGAAAAACAGAAAAACAGAAAAACAGCGATCTGCATTTATCGAAAAGATAGATGCTGTGCGAATTATTTTGTGTCTATACTGAAAATTGGCACGGTAGAATTTCACCAAAAGTTGGAAAGCGTTTCGCAAATTAACAAGCTCAATTTCAAATATTGGTGCAAATCAGCTCTGTCGTGGTAAACTTCACGGCTAATCCAGAGATTAAAATTCAATGCATCAGGAGTAATAAATGGCCAGCAGAGGCGTAAACAAAGTAATTCTTATCGGTAACCTAGGACAAGATCCAGAAATCCGTTATATGCCTAACGGCGGAGCTGTGGCAAACCTGACTCTGGCAACTTCTGAAAGTTGGCGTGACAAGCAAACCGGTGAGATGCGTGAAAAAACCGAATGGCACCGAGTCGTTATTTTCGGCAAACTTGCTGAAGTAGCAGGTGAATACCTAAAAAAAGGTTCACAAGTCTATATCGAAGGTTCTCTGCAAACACGTAAATGGCAAGATCAAAGTGGTCAAGATCGTTATACGACAGAAGTTGTTGTGAATATCGGTGGCTCAATGCAAATGTTAGGTGGCCGTGGCGGTGATGCACCATCACAAGGTCAAGGCGGTCAAGGTGGTTGGGGCCAACCACAGCAGCCTCAAGCAGCACAACAATTCAGTGGTGGTGGAGCGCCAGCCGCACGCTCATCAGCACCTGCACCACAAACCAATGAACCACCAATGGATTTTGATGACGATATTCCGTTCTAATTCTTACTGATTAGAATATATAAATAAAATAAAGGCTTCCTTGTGAAGTCTTTATTTTTTAATAAATATAAATGCTAATAATATATATCTAGAAAATATTATTTTTTATTGGAATGATAAAACAAATACAGAACCGAAACATTAAGAGTTTATTAATTCTAAATTAAGAATTTCTTAAATAAATAAAAAATCCCCAGCAATTAAATTACATGGGGCTTTGTATTGGTAGTGTTATAAAAAAAAGAAATATAAATTTTATTTTCATATTAGCATATCAAGCTACTTTAGGTTCCAGTAGTAATGGGTCATTTTGGCTTTCACCGGACAGGCGGTAGATTGACGGTGACGTACCTAAATAAGCTCTAAATCGCTTTGCAAAAGATTGCTGGGAGTCAAATTGGTATTTTAATGCAATATCAATAACCTGAAGTTCAGTGGAGCATAGGTCTTTAGCAGCTTCACAG
Organism: Providencia sp. PROV_01; assembly: GCF_053098325.1. Lineage (NCBI taxonomy): Bacteria > Pseudomonadati > Pseudomonadota > Gammaproteobacteria > Enterobacterales > Morganellaceae > Providencia > Providencia sp. PROV_01. The sequence continues at coordinate 902,475 of NZ_JBRFKD010000002.1, forward strand.
ATCCTTCTTCGGCGAATATATTCACCTAAAGGCATACCAACAACTTTTCTAAATACTCTTTGTAAATGCCATTTTGTATATCCTGATTTTAGTGCAATATCATCAAGTAATAGACGACTGGTTAAGTTCATTTCAATCCAAACTAATATTTCATTAACAACTGTAGATTGAAATTCTGTGTACTTCCCATTATAGGGAACAGGGATTTCTTTATACATAATATCTTCCTATTAGTTACTTTTTAATCTTATCCCTCATTCAGTCAATAGCCAATAAATAAATAGTAAACAAAGTTGAATTCAGTTTGTTAATTGGCAAAACAGACAAAATACCGATTTTTAATTAGTTTATAGCCAGTAGAGTTTATCTTAAGGAGATATATTCATCATATCGATTAACAATAGATGAAATTATTACGCTCTCTGAATATAAAACCATCGCACAGTGATATCACTTTTCATTGGTGTTTGGGGATATATTTTTTTAGCTTCCAAAAACTCATTAAAATTGTAGCGGAAATGATTACAGATAGAATATTCATCGCTTGCCATCCGAGAGTGAAGAAAAGAACGCCTGCTCCTAAACTGCCTATTCCACCGAAAAAATAGATAAGAAAATCAGTCATGCCTTGTACTTTAGCTCGCTCATGCATTTTATATGTATGGGGCAGTAGGTTGGTGGTACTGATTAAAAGCAAATTCCAAGCAACACCCACAAATATACCCGCCAACAAATAATTGTAAAAATGGTTACCTAGCAGGTTCATAGTTGCTGATAAAATTAACAGTACGATACCGCAGGAAATAATGCGTTTTGCCCCTAAAAGATGAATTAATGTTCCAGTGAAGAATGACGGTGCAAACATACCTAATACATGGAATTGAAATACAATCGCAATAGAGGAAAAGGCGAAGTCATGTTGTTTCATAGATAACGGTATCGAGGCAAAAGTAAAAACTACAATGGCATACCCAGCGGCACTGACAATAGCGATTAATTTTAAAATAGGTTGTGAATACAATGCACTGTAGTTGCGTTTGACTAACACTTCATCCGATGGTGTTTTCACTATTTTCTTTAAAGGCACAACGAGTAATAGAATAAATGCGATCACATAAATGGCGGCTAACGTGATGAACGGCCCTGCAAACGGGTATTCTGTAAAAAAGCGCTGGGTGGTAATGGCTAATGTTGGTCCGATTAAGGCCGCAGCAATACCTCCGCTCATAACAAGGCCAATAGCTTTTGCTCGTAAAGAAATAGGTGCTTCTTCAATTGCGGCAAAACGGAATTGTTGTGCAGTACCAATAGCAATCCCAGTGAAAAACAACCCGATGGAAAAATACACTAAATGACTTTCTATCACACCAAGAATAGAGAAGCCTGCACCGATTAACCCACCGATGTTACCAATAATAAAGCCCACCCTTCTCGAATATTTTTGCATTAAAAATGCGATCGGAATAGTTGCTAAGATTAAGCCAACGTACTGACTTACCAGTGGAATAGTTGCATAAGTTGGGTTGGTAGCCAATTTTTCGCCAATAACTACTGCTACAGAAAGGACAATCGCATTTCCTGTGATAAATAATGCAAGTGTGATAGTTAACCACCAAACGGATTTTGGCATATATCCCTCTGTCTATTAATTAAAAATCAATTGGTTATATTTCTTACATTGAGGGAATAATCCCTCTGAATGCGGCAAAGGATACAACTTAAAGTTGACTTTAAGTCAAGGTCTGCGATGGTATTTTAAGTAGTGATTAATGCTATATTTTTTTATTTTAATGGATAATGTCGCTGCTGGTGCGAGATGTGATGAGTGTCGCAATTACTATTCCTTTGGGATAAAACAAGAAAAAATGATTGTCATGCTGGGAAATTTATGTTCTTTTAATAAAAGAAACTGAAAAACAATAATCAATAAATTAGACAGACTAAACAGGAAGAACCCGTGAACATGACGACTAATCACTTAAACCTACTACTAACCGCGCCACGTGCCGCGGTGGTCGTGCGTGTGGTGGTGGTCGTGGGCTTAGCGCCGTAACGGGTACAAATCAACGCAGATTTAGAAACCCCGCCGGCGCAAACCGAGCGGGGTTTTTTATCACCTCTCGCTCGGATCCGCAGGCTAGCAAAGGATAATTATGATGAGCGAATCGGGCACCACAACACCACATAAAACCCGCTTTACGGGCGCAGAATTAATCGTACATTTACTGGAAAAACACGGTATTACCATCGTTTCTGGCATTCCAGGTGGAGCGGCTTTACCTTTTTATGACGCATTAGGTCAAAGCCAGAAAATCCGTCATATATTGGCTCGCCATGAGCAAGGTGCAGGTTTTATTGCTCAGGGAATTGCACGTACCACGGGGAAAGCCGCGGTTTGTATCTCTTCAAGTGGTCCTGGGGCAACAAACTTAGTGACTGCTATCGCTGATGCAAAATTGGATTCTATCCCGCTGGTTTGTATTACGGCTCAAGTTTCTTCGTCAATGATTGGTACAGATGCCTTTCAAGAGGTTGATACCTATGGTATTTCGATTCCAGTCACCAAACATAATTATTTGGTTCGTAATATCAATGAATTGCCACGAGTGATTTGTGATGCTTTTCGTATTGCAGAATCAGGCCGCCCTGGGCCTGTTTGGATTGATATTCCAAAAGATGTGCAAACTGCCACTATTGAACTAACTGAAATACCAGAAGTATTACCGAAAGATAAAGCACCTGCATTTGATATGGAAAAAGTTCTGCAAGCGGCTGAAATGATTAATAAGGCGAAACGTCCAGTACTGTATTTTGGTGGTGGGGTAATTAGTTCTGATTCGACAGAAACAGCGATCGCATTCGCGGAAAAGGCTTCATTACCGACAACCATGACATTAATGGCACTTGGCTCTATTCCAATGCGCCATCCATTATATTTAGGAATGTTGGGTATGCACGCTGCCGCAAGTACTAATATGATCATGGAAGAATCGGATCTATTGATTGTGATTGGTGCACGGTTTGATGATAGAGCGATAGGTAAAGCAGAGAAATTTTGCCCTAACGCAAAAATTATCCATGTGGATATTGATAAAGCAGAAATCAGCAAAATTAAGCGTCCAGATATCGCTATTCATGCAGATGCAGGGCAAATATTGGAATTATTATTGCCTTTAGTAGAACGCAATGAACGCACAGATTGGATGGCGAAAGTGAATCAATTAAAAGAGCAATATCTATTGAATTTTAGCGAGGCTGATAACCCGCTGAACCATTATGGCTTGGTTCTGTCTACGGCACGTGCGGCTGGTGAAGATGCGATTGTGACAACGGATGTTGGGCAACACCAAATGTGGGCGGCTCAAGCATACCCCTTGTCTCGACCACGTCAATGGCTGACATCAGGTGGGTTAGGTACCATGGGCTTTGGGCTGCCTGCTGCCATTGGTGCAGCGTTGGCAAAACCCGAAAAAACCATTGTGTGTTTTTCCGGTGATGGCAGTTTGATGATGAATATTCAGGAATTGGCCACCGCAGCGGAGCACCAACTGAATATCAAAATTATCTTAATGAATAACCAAGCATTAGGGATGGTACATCAACAACAAGATTTATTTTTTGAAAATCGCATATTTGCTGCAGCTTATCCGTATCAAACCGATTTTATTAAGATTGCTGCAGGGTTTGGTTTGCAAACTTGCGATTTAAATAATGAAGCAGACCCAGAAATGGCATTAGAAGCGATAATGAATACCAAAGGTCCATGTTTGATCCATGCCTTGATTGATGTGAATCAGAAGGTATATCCAATGGTTCCACCGGGTGCAGCTAACATTGATATGATTGGAGCGTAATTATGGTATTTGAACATCATCCGATTGCTTTAGAGCTAATTGTTCGTAATCACCCAGGTGTAATGTCACATATTTGTGGTTTATTTGCACGCAGAGCATTTAATGTTGATGGCATTCTATGTATGCCGATTAAAGATAAAGATGAAAGCCGTATATGGCTATTAGTACAAAAAGATGAGCGTTTGCCGCAAATGATTAACCAAGTTGAAAAATTAGAAGATGTTCGGGAAGTACGCTTTAGTGATGATTTGCGTCTTTTCGAAACAATGCAAAATTATTTGCAGTAATTCTGAGGTAAATTTTATGACCTAGTAGCCCATACCAACAGTATGGGCTATTTTCTTTTATGTTTAATCATAGCGATAATTAGGGTTTCCTAAACCGAACGAAAGTGGTATAAATTCAGTTACTGAATAATGATTTTTTGAACGCATTACAGGTTTGCATTTGGTAAATTGAATAATAAACAGGTATAAATTTATGCAAAATAACATCTATTTATCGAACACTTATCAATATGAAATTGAAACAACCATACTGGCACAAGGGAATGATGATGAAGGTCATTGGGTGGCTCTAAAAGACAATATTTTCCACCCACAAGGTGGTGGGCAACCCATGGATACAGCTTGGGTGAATGATATTGCTGTTCGTATTAGGAAACAACCGAATGGTTTAATTGTAGGATACCTTCCTGAAGGCGTTACTTTTAGTCAAGAAAATAATGTGGTTGCAAGGGTAGATAAGGAAAAACGTCAGCGTTACGCTGCGCTACATACCGCAGGTCATTTGCTGAATTGGGAATTACGTCGCTTTGGCTGGCTGGCACAAAAAGGCCATCATTTTCCTGATGAATCTCGAGTGGAATTTAGCATGATGGAAGGGGATGTCACTCCTTTTGATAAACTTGATAGCCAATATATCGAAGATATTGTTAACCAAAGCATTCGCAGTGGGCGGTCCGTTGCAATAAAGCAAAAGGGTGATTTGCGGATCAGTTATATCGACCAAACTGAAGAAATGCCTTGTGGTGGAACGCATGTTTCTTCGCTAGATAATATTCAGCATTTTTCAATTAAGTCGATGAAATTTAAAAAGGGAACATTGCGCATTAGTTATGATGCACAACATGCCTTAATTTAAACACTATCACTAAGATGAGAGTAAGTCATGACGACGGTGGCTTGGAGCTCCCCTTCCATGCATAGATAACTGTGTGGGAAATCACCACTGAAAGCATAGAAATCCCCCGCCTCCAAAAGGATATTTTGGTCGTTATGCAACCGCAACATGAGTGAGCCAGAATTCACCATAATGTGCTCGTGAGTTCCACTCATATGGGCGGGGCTATTAATGATAGCGCCTCTTTTCATGGTTAATTGCCAGATTTCAGAGATATTTCCCATGCTAATGCGAAATTTAAACTGTTGTGAATACTCTTTTTCACTGGGAGTGGCTTTAAGCAAGTAGGGATAAGCTTCATGTTGCCGCGTAAACAAATCGCTGAGAGGAAAGCGTAGAGCAATGGCGATCGACTCTAATGTGTCGATGCGTGGGTTTGAATCACCAGATTCCAGTTTGGATAAAGCGGCTTTCGAAATCCCTGATAAACGAGATAGTTCGTTTAGCGAGAGATCCCTTGCTTGCCTAAGTAAACGAATTTTCTGCCCTATTTTTAAATTAATTTTTTTATCCACAATGTGTCTTTACCTGAATTTTAATTTATTGTGCTAGTTCTGTATCACTCAGAGAAGTAAATTATACACTCTTAGTTATATATTGTATTTAAAGTGGCTATTTTGTTTTTTGATATAGATTTGAAATTTAAAACCCTACAAAAATAAAACTATTTTCTGTATTTGAAAAAATCTATAGTGAGGACGTTAAAAAACTTCTGGAGTTAAGGTCATGCCGTTTGAATTGTTATCACCAGAAATGGCGATTTGTTTCTCGACATTGTTGTTTGCTTATTTGGTTTTTGGCATGGCGGGTTTTGGTTCTGCTCTTATTGCAACCCCTGTATTAGCCATGTATTTGCCGTTAAACATGATTGTTCCAATCCTTGCATTAATAGATCTAACCGCTGCAGTTTTAAATTTACTTAAAGATGGTAAAAATGCGGATTATCAGGAAATTAAATGGATAATTCCATTAATGATAATCGGGAGTTTAGTTGGTGCTGCGATTTTATTAAAAACGCGTCCCGATATACTCGTATTATTACTTGGGTTATTTGTTGTCGGTTATGTCTTACATGCTTTTTTTTCTAAAAAATCAAAATCACCTTTTTCAAAAGCGTTGGTTGTCCCATTTAGTTTAGTGGGCGGTGTTTTTAGTGCTTTATTTGGCAGTGGTGGTTTTATCTATGCCATGTATTTATCTAGCCGAATTGAAGATAAACAGCGTTTTCGTGTCACTCAAATGACGTTAATTGGCTTTAGCACGCTGACTCGAGTGGTGATATTTTTAGTAATGGGTGTGTATCTCAATCTAGATATTTTATTGATTGCTTTAGCATTTTCCCCTGCCATGTTAATTGGTACGTGGGTTGGTCGGCATATAACATTAAAAATTTCACGTGAAAGTTTTTTAAAAGTTATTAACGTCATAATTTTATTATCAGGTATTGTGCTGCTTTATCGATATTTTTTCGTCCTTTAAGTATTTAGAATATTAAAAATAGTTTTATAAAGATAAATAGCAGAATATATGAGTCGTGTTACAATCACCACGAACATTATTAGTTTTACTAGTAATGATGCGGTTTTTTATTTTTCATAATAATCTATTTTATGGAGTTAAAATCTGTTCTTTTGCTAAAAAGAAACGGGTTAATTTCAACATGAGCTCTGATAATCAGCGTTTACAAAATTTTCGACGTTCCCCATCTTTTGCTATTTTTACCATTACAATGAGTATTGCTGTCATTGGTATCGTTATTGGGCTAAGTATTCCAATGGTGGCTCTTAGGCTAAATAATTATGGTTTCAATGAGTTGTATATTGGCATTATTTCTGCGGCTCCTGCATTAGGTATGTTTTTAATTGCCCCTATGGTTCAACGTATTGTGCGTTGGTCAGGTAAGCGAAAGGCAATGCTATTGGCAACCCTCGTTTCTGCCATTAGCCTATTGCCATTATTGAGTACGTTACCACTTTGGCTGTTATTTCCATTACGGTTAGTTACGGGTTTAGCGAGTGGCGTGATGATTTGCTTGGGAGAAACGTGGATTAATGAATTATCCCCTGAAAATAAGCGGGGTCGGATCTTAGCAATCTATACTACCGTGTTCACAGTAAGTCAGCTACTTGGGCCTTCATTTATTGCTTATTATGGTGTGGAAGATAAATCGCCTTTATTGATTTGTACGTTGATCCATTTAATCTCTGTAGTGCTATTTATTTTAATGGATCAAAAAGTTGGTGACCGTTTAGCTGAAAATGCCGCGCAATCTAATTTTTCAATTATTCAATTTGTAAAAATTGCACCGGGTATTTGTAGTGGAATTTTATTTTTTGCTTTTTTTGACGGAACCATTTTATCGATGTTCCCAATTTATGGTATGGGAATGGGGCATACAGAGGCGGTTGCTGCATTAATGATTAGCGCCATCCTTGCTGGAGATGCCATTATGCAGTTACCTTTTGGCTGGCTTGCAGACCATATGAATAGAGAAAAACTGTACCGAATTTGTGGTATTATCACACTCGCAGCTAGCTTATTATTACCCTTCCTTATTACTCAACCTTATCTGATTTGGGTTCTGTTATTTATCTTAGGAGCCACGGCAGGGGCAATTTATACGATTGCCTTGGTACAAATTGGCCAATATTTCAAAGGGAATGAATTGATCATCGCTAATGCAGCGGCGGCCATGCTATGGGGAATTGGTAATTTATCAGGGCCATTATTGGCGGGAGTGGCGACTTCAATCTCACCAGTGGGCTTACCGGTGCTATTGGTTCTGTCTGTGGCAGTATTTTTATGGTTCACACGAGAAAAATATAGCGCTCAAATGGTTGAACAAGTCAGCCCATAAAGCGCATTTGTGGTGCCCTACTTAAGCTAGAGAGCACCACAAATAGATTATTCAATAACTTTATACACAACAAGGTTTTCTCGGAATTCATCTGGCCGATGATTGTGCCAGAATAATTCCATGCCTTGCGGTGCAGGTTTGATTGTTTTCGAGAGTACAATTAACCAGCGGCATTGTTCAGGTTTTTCAAAGCGGTCTTGGCGTTGGTGTAATACGCCAGTGTAATAGTAGAGCATCGGTGCTTCAGATTCGCCAATATTATCAGAAGCCATACAATCGTTTTTTGTAAACTGGCCTGCTAAATGCTGGTTTAAATCGACAAAAACCCCTTCGAAACCTTTTGCGTAGTCTATCCAGCCCAAAAACAAGGTTAAAATTATCCCCCAAACGGCACATAGGCCTAATAACCAATTTTTCATCATGTGAAAAGCTGGTGAGATAAAGTTTGGAATAATTTTATTGCGTAAAAACCACACTAATGTAATCAACAAACCACTGATAAATGCAATGGAAGAAAAGGGCATTTGGTAGCTCATGGGAAGCCAGCGACTAAATGGGGTTAGCCATTCGTGTTGATGGCCAATCAAGGCGATAAGATAGCAGACCCATAAAAAAAGAATGAGTACAGACCATAAAATAGCCGCAAAGCGAGCGATACCATTAAGAATTTTTTCAGGGAAACTGAGTAGTGTTAGGGTTCCTAATATGGCCATGGGGGCAACAAAAGGGAGTAAATATAGCGCGCGACCAGAAGCTGAAATCTGTAAAAAAATGATACCTAATAAAGGAAATAGCGCCAGCAGAAACTCATTTGAATTAAATAAACGTTTAATCGGGTGCCTTAGAAAATAAGCGACAGCCAGTAAACCGGAAGGAAAGGCAAATAAGGAAACTGCCGCTGGAATGCGAGTTAAATTAGCTTTTGCCCCTAATTTTTCAACCGAAAAACCAAAGAAGCGGCCGATATTATTTTCCCAAAACCACACAAGAAATAAATCGGGATGCTGAAGATACAGTTGGATAGGCCAAGGTAAAATGGCGATAAGCGCGATTAACCCCGCCGTTAAACTGTATAACCAAAACTGCTTAGTTCGGCATTGAGCAAGAAAAATAGGTGATAAAAAAAGGCAAATCCAGAGAACGCCAGGAATAAAAACGCCTTTTGACAACATGGTGACGATGGTCCCAAGAGATAACCAAAGTGCAGACATGCGCATTTTTTGTTGTTGTATCAGCCCCAATAACCCATATAAGCCAATAGTTGTTCCTGCCATTAGTGCAACATCGGTAAACATATCATGGCTATGCCTGATAATACCGGGAGCACAGGCATACAGTGCAAAAGCGACCCAAATCCGAGTATCAGTGAAGTCTGTGGCTTGGAAAAAACGACGCGCCAAAAGGATAAAAAATGAAAAATTAATAACCGAAAAAATTAAGCTTGCACTACGGGCTGCATCATAAAGTGGCATAAAGCTTGATAACCAATGAGAGGTAATCGTAGCAACCCAATAATAAAGCGGAGGTTTTTCCATAAATGGTTCACCCGCATTTGTGGGAACTAACCATTTACCAGTTTCATACATAGTTTGAATAATACCAAAACTATAATTTTCATCTTGCTTCCAAGGGCTATGGCTATATATTCCTGGTAATAAATACAGAGCAAGAAAACTAATAAAAAGCAGTAAAATACTCCGCTGTAATATGATTAATGGTGCATTCTTATTTGACATTTTAATACGTTTTATGTGTTTTTTACTTGATTAAATTGAAACTATAACTGCGGTTGATAATAATTGAGCTTATGTACTTAAATATATATTTACTCAGTGAATGATATTTTTTTAATGAAAAACAATAAGAAATGTATTTTTAGCCACATTTTTAACAGACGCATATTACCACCAGTAAATAAGTTTTTAGCTATTGGTTTTGTAAGCAAATATTCTTGGATTGTATCAAAAAAATAACCTTCCACTTTAAACAGACATTATATGAAAGGTATTTAGCTATTTTTACGTAAAATAAATGTAACTAAAAAGAATCATTATTTGAAAATAATGTTCATTGCTTAAGAGCCTATATATTTGGGAGCGGGGGAAAGAACAATCGGGTAAGAAATGCTAAAAATGCTTGATCATTCCCCCTGTTTAGAATGATAATTGCTCCCCTCACGATACGTTTTATTCTATTTTAAAAACCAAACGATTGCGCAACTGTTTTTATTGGGATTTTTTCTCAGCCAGTTTGTTTTTTCTTAAAAACGTAATCGTTTACGTCAACGTATAAATTAGTCGTTAGCAGTATTTGAAAGTCGTCGTTTTCCATTAAACAGCAGAGGTATACCATGTCAGGCCAACAGGCTTCATCCAGTTGCAAATTGGATTCATTTTTCAAGATAACAGGGCGCGGCTCTTCAGTTCGCCGTGAAATCATTGCAGGATTAACCACATTCTTAGCGATGGTTTATTCTGTCATCGTTGTACCTGGCATGTTAGGGCAAGCAGGGTTCCCACCAACAGCGGTCTTTATTGCAACTTGCTTAGTGGCTGGTTTTGGTTCTTTATTGATGGGGTTATGGGCCAATCTACCGATGGCGATTGGTTGTGCTATTTCACTGACTGCATTTACCGCATTTAGTTTGGTATTAGGGCAGCAAATTAGTATTCCTGTGGCATTGGGCGCTGTCTTTTTAATGGGGTGTTTGTTCACCATCATTTCTGTGACAGGTATTCGTAGTTGGATTTTACGCAATATGCCAATGGGTATTGCTCATGGCACAGGTATTGGTATCGGCTTATTTTTACTGTTAATAGCTGCTAATGGGGTGGGTTTAGTGATCAAAAACCCAAATGCAGGCCTGCCTGTTGCTCTAGGTGAATTTACATCTTTCCCTGTATTAATGTCATTAGCTGGGTTAGCGGTCATTTTTGGTTTAGAAAAACGCCGCGTTCCGGGTGGCGTATTACTTGTTATTATTGCAATTTCAATTATTGGTTTAATTTTTGATCCTGCGGTTAAATATCAAGGCTTTTTCAAGTTGCCTTCATTGGGTGATGATGGGCTTTCATTAGTTTTCAATATGGATATCATGGGCGCATTACAGCCAATGGTATTGCCAAGCTTACTTGCATTAGTGATGACCGCTGTTTTTGATGCAACGGGGACTATTCGCGCGGTGGCGGGACAAGCCAATTTATTGGATAAAGACGGCCAAATTATTGATGGTGGTAAAGCGTTAACCGCAGACTCCGTGAGCAGTATCTTTGCGGGGGCGATTGGCGCATCTCCTGCTGCTGTGTATATTGAATCTGCAGCGGGTACCGCTGCTGGTGGTCGTACAGGCTTAACCGCAGTGGTTGTCGGCGTACTGTTTTTACTCATTCTCTTTTTATCGCCACTTTCTTATTTGGTACCTGCCTATGCAACGGCGCCGGCATTGATGTATGTTGGGCTTTTAATGTTAAGTAATGTCTCTAAGCTTGATTTCGATGACTTTGTAGATTCAATGTCTGGTTTATTGTGTGCGGTATTCATTGTTCTGACTTGTAATATCGTCACGGGTATCATGTTGGGCTTTGCTGCTTTGGTTATCGGCCGTATTTGTGCAGGTGAATGGCGCAAATTGAATATTGGCACAGTCATTATTGCGGTACTTTTAGTGGCGTTTTACGCTTCAGGATTGGCAATCTAAAGTATATTATTTCAATAGGGTGGCTAATGTTGCCACCTTTTTAACTTATTGTATTAATTAATCGTAAAGTCTCAATTTTTTCCCCGAAAATGGATGGCTAAGGATAAAATAGAGAGAAGGCGGTTAATCAAGTGGATGTGCATGATTTCCACTGGTGAATGGCTGGGTTTTAATAATCATGGTCTGGACGGTGCTATCTCTTACTATGCGGCGGCAGGCAATATTTTAGGTTCTAGTCGCTAGGTTAATTCAGTAAGGGCAACATGGAAATTTTCTTTACTATTCTTATTTTGATTTTAGCTGTCTCTGTTTCAGGGGTTGCTGCTAAAATTCTTCCTATTCGTATTCCTCTTCCTCTCATTCAAATTGCTATTGGTGCGCTATTAGCATGGCCTCAATTCGGCCTACATGTCACCTTTGACCCAGAACTTTTTATGGTTCTGTTAATTCCACCTTTGTTGTTTGTTGATGGGTGGAAAACGCCAACACGCGAATTCTTTCAAAACGGTCGAGAAATTTTTATTTTAGTATTGGTTCTTGTACTGGTTACAGTGATTGGGATTGGTTATTTAATTTACTGGCTGATGCCAGGTATTCCATTGATTGCAGCATTTGCTCTAGCGGCGGTGTTATCACCAACCGATGCCGTTGCCTTATCATCCATTGTCGGAAAGGGGCGTATCCCTAAACGAATGATGAGTGTGCTAGAAGGGGAGGCATTGATGAATGATGCCTCTGGTCTGGTAGCATTAAAATTTGCAGTAGCAATTGCCATGGGGACGATGGTATTTAGTGCCTCTGGCGTCACCATTGAATTTTTCAAGGTCGCGATTGGTGGGCTACTCGCGGGTATTATCGTGACTTGGTTATACAGTAAATCATTACGTCTAATGAGCCGTTGGAGCGGTGATGACCCAGCAACCCAAATTGTGTTTATGTTATTGCTACCATTTGCTTCATACATGATAGCGGAACATATTGGTTTTTCAGGTATTTTAGCCGCTGTTGCGGCCGGTATGACTATCACAAAGTCTGGGGTTATCCGTAACGCTCCATTAGCGATGAGACTACGCGCTGATAGCGTTTGGTCTATGCTTGAATTTGTCTTTAACGGGTTGGTTTTCATCATGTTAGGGCTTCAATTGCCCGGTATTTGGGAAACGTCTGTTATCCAAGCGGATCTCGACCCAAGCGTAGAAACTTGGATGCTATTTGCGGCAGTAGCCATTATCTATTTTGCTCTACTGCTATTGCGTTTCTGTTGGCTATGGCTGATGAAAAGGTTTAGCCGTTTATTCTTAAAGAAAAAACCACTGCAATTTGCTAACTATACCGTACGTGAGCTTTGGCTAGCCTCTTTTGCAGGGGTACGCGGTGCGATTACCTTAGCGGGTGTGCTTTCTATTCCGTTATTTTTAACCGATGGTTCACCATTCCCAGCGCGTTATCAGCTAGTATTTATTGCCGCAGGGGTTATCTTATTTTCCATTTTTGCAGGTGTGGTCGCTTTACCGCTTCTGCTACGTAATTTTACCGTGGGAGACAAAGAAGCCGATGCCAATGAAATTCGAATGGCAAAAGCCGCAATGGCAGAAGTGGCAATTGTTAGCTTAAATAAGATGCAGGAACGTTTATCTGCTGACGTTGATGAAAAACTCGATTCAGAAGATATCAGTGAAGTCGCTTCCCGTGTGACAGGTTATCTAAGACGACGTACGGCAGGGCAAGATGAAATTGATCATAATTTGCTGGTTGAAGACCTTGAACGACGTTTTCGTTTGACGGCATTACGTGCGGAGCGTGGTGAGCTTTATCACTTACGTGCAACCAAGAAAATCAGTAATGAAACGTTACAAACGCTGTTGGTTGATCTGGATTTATTAGAAGCCGTTTTGATCGAAAAAGAGCATTAAAACCAAAAAGCGAGTATTCTAGCCGACATTGTAAAGTTTGGGGCGAAATACAGCATTATGTGGTTACTTGTTATCACGACGCTGCTTTGGGCAGCGTCGTTTAGTCTTATCGGCGAATACCTTGCGGGCCAAGTAGATAGTTGGTTTTCAGTACTTGTAAGGGTGGCACTGGCTTCGCTAGTTTTTTTACCTTTCCTACGTTGGCGCCAGTTTAGCGCTAAAGTGATTGCACTTTATATGCTAGTGGGCGCTTGCCAACTTGGCATCATGTACCTATTTGTATTCCATGCTTATCAATACCTTACCGTTGCCGAATTTTTGCTTTTTACAGTATTAACACCACTATATGTCACGTTAATTTATGACTTACTAGAACGGCAAAAGTTGCGTAAAGGTTATTTGTTTAGCTCACTATTGGCGGTAATTGGCGCGGCAATTATTCGTTATGACCACTTGAGCGAATCTTTTTGGTTAGGTTTGCTTTTTGTGCAGCTAGCAAATATCTTTTTTGCGATTGGGCAGGTGGGGTATAAGCGTCTGATGGAGGTGCATCCAATCCCTCAACATCAGGCTTTCTCATGGTTTTACCTTGGTGCAACGTTAATTGCATTACTAGGGTGGTTGCTATTTGGTAATAAATCGATGATGCCGACAACAACTCTCCAGTGGGGTGTCTTACTGTGGTTGGGGATTGCAGCTTCAGGCATTGGCTACTTTATGTGGAACTATGGCGCAACCAAAGTGGATGCTGGAACCCTTGCTATTATGAATAACATGATGGTCCCAGCGGGGTTATTAGTTAATTTTGCTATCTGGCAACAACATCCGGATTGGCTGAGTTTTACCATAGGATCGAGCCTAATAGTTGCTTCTCTTTGGGTGCATAAGCGTTGGATCCTTTCGCGGCCTTCACATAAGACAAGTTCTCCACAGCGTGATCCGTCGTCGTCTCAGTAAACGCCTCAATAGCTGGCTGGCGCTGCTCTCCTTCACGGCAAGCGGCATACAGCCGGCTCCACAAACCGCTACCCAAGGTTTTGGTTTTGATCAACCCTTGTTTTTCAAATGAATCAACTGCCCAGTGAGGCAGTGCGGCAATGCCCATTTTAGCTGCGACCATTTGAATTAAAATTAATGTGTTATCAACATTTTTCACATTAGGTGACACGCCTGCAGGTTGCAGAAAATGGCGCCAAACATCGAAGCGATCCCGTTGTACCGGGTAGATAAGCAACGTTTCATCCGCCAAATCATGGGGCTCAATATGCGGTCTTTTGGCTAGCGGATGGTCATTCGCCACAATCAGCTTCACTTCATAATCAAACATTGGCGTATAGTGGATGCCTTGATCTGGCAAAATGTCAGAGGTCATCACAATATCCAATTCCCTTGAAAGTAACTCAGGCTGTGGGTCGAACGTCACCCCAGATTTAAAATCGATGCTAACTTGAGGCCAAGTTTGTCTGAATTGCTGTAATGCAGGGGTCAACCACTGAATGCAGCTATGGCATTCAATAGCGATGCGTAACGCACAAACCCCAGGCTCATTACATACTCGAATGGCATCTTTTACTAATGGCAGAACTTGTTGTGCTAATTGTAATAAGACTTCCCCTTGTGGCGTAAAGCGCAATGGTTGGCTTTTACGAACAAATAACCGGAAACCTAATCGATGCTCTAAATCACTAAATTGGTGTGATAGAGCAGATTGTGTCTGGTGCAAGTGTGTTGCTGTTGCCGCTAATGAACCGTATTGGCTGAGCGCTTGCAATGTTTTTAGATGTTTTAATTCGATCATGAGAAACCTTCACGGTGACAATGAATAATTTGCGCTTGTGCTTTATACAGTACCTGTTGATTATGGATGTGTAAACATCTAGACGGCTAAATATTTTAAGGGGGCAATATGTCTGTTATAAATCATACACTTGGATTTCCACGTGTCGGTCTAAAAAGAGAGCTCAAGCGTGCACAAGAAGATTATTGGGCAGGTAAAATTGATCAGGCCACACTATTAGAAACCGGTTATCAGTTACGTGTGCGCCATTGGCAGCAACAAAAAAATGCGGGCGTTGAGCTATTACCTGTTGGTGATTTCGCTTGGTATGACCAAGTGCTGACAACCAGTTTGCTAGTGGGCAATGTACCGCCACGCCATCAAAATGAAGATGGTTCGATTGATTTGGATACTTTATTTCGTGTTGCTCGCGGTCGCGCACCAACGGGCAAACCTGCTCCAGCAGGCGAGATGACGAAATGGTTTAATACTAACTACCACTACATCGTGCCTGAATTTCAAAAAGGGCAACAATTTTCGCTGTCTTGGACACAACTGTTTGATGAAGTCGATGAGGCATTAGCATTAGGCCATAATGTGAAACCGGTTATCATTGGTCCTATTACTTACCTTTGGTTAGGTAAAGTGAAAGGTGAACCGTTTGACCGCTTATCATTATTGAATGAAATATTACCTGTTTATCAGGAGATCCTGTCGCGCTTAGCAGAAAAAGGTCTTGAGTGGGTGCAAATTGATGAGCCTGCATTAGTGTTAGATTTACCAGAGCAATGGCAGCAAGCTTATCAGCAGGCTTACCAAGCGCTGTCAGGCCAAATAAAATTACTGTTAACCACCTATTTCGATGGCATTAGTCACCATGTAGACTTGATTAAGCAACTCCCTGTGCAAGGTCTACATGTTGATGTGGTTGCAGGCGCTGATGATATTGAAAAATTACACCAAATACTGCCAGCAGACTGGGTATTATCACTAGGAATTATTAATGGTCGTAACGTATGGAAGGCTGACTTAGGGGAAAAATTCTTACAGGTGAAGCCGTTCTTAGGCCAGCGTGATATATGGGTAGGAACGTCATGTTCATTACTACACAGCCCAATTGACTTAAATGATGAGACACGTTTAGATGCTGAGGTGAAAAGCTGGTTTGCTTTTGCTATCCAAAAATGTGAAGAACTTGCTCTGTTAACAAAAGCGTTAAATCAGCCAACAGACAGCCATATTGCTGAATTAGATACATACAGTGCACCTATTCGAGCGCGTAGAACATCAGCTCGTGTGAATAATGCATCAGTAGCTCAGCGTTTAGCAGCAATCAGCGAAGGGGATACAGAACGTTATAGCCCCTATCCACAGCGAGCAGCACGCCAACGTCAACGCTTTAACTTACCATTATGGCCGACAACCACGATTGGCTCATTTCCTCAAACAAGTGAAATCAGAACATTACGTTTAGACTTCAAAAAAGGGAATGTGGATAAAACCTACTATCGCACCAATATTAGTGAGCATATTAAGCAAGCCATTAAAGAACAAGAAATTTTAGATATCGATGTCCTTGTGCATGGTGAAGCTGAACGTAATGACATGGTGGAATACTTCGGTGAGCACTTTGATGGTTATGTATTTACCCAAAATGGTTGGGTGCAAAGTTATGGTTCGCGTTGTGTAAAACCCCCAGTGATCATTGGTGACATTAGTCGCCCAGAAGCGATTACAGTAGAGTGGGCAAAATATGCTCAGTCCTTAACGGAAAAACCGGTCAAAGGGATGTTAACCGGCCCAGTCACTATTCTATGTTGGTCATTCCCGCGTGAAGATGTGAGCCGTGAAACGATTGCGAAACAAATTGCGCTAGCCTTGCGTGATGAAGTCGACGACTTACAAAAAGCAGGTATCGGTATTATTCAAATCGATGAGCCTGCACTGCGTGAAGGGTTGCCATTGCGTCGAGACGAGTGGGCGGCTTACCTCAAATGGGCGGTTGATGCTTTCAAACTCAGTGCTGCGATTGCGGATGACGACACACAAATTCACACCCATATGTGCTATTGCGAATTCAATGACATCATGGATTCCATTGCGGCATTGGATGCCGACGTGATCACGATTGAAACATCACGTTCAGATATGGATTTGTTAGATGCATTCGAAGATTTTGATTATCCAAATGAAATTGGTCCAGGAGTGTACGATATTCACTCACCAAATGTACCTAATGTGGAATGGATTGTTGCGCTATTAAGAAAGGCAGCGAAGCGTGTTCCGGTTGAGCGCTTATGGGTAAACCCAGATTGTGGCTTGAAAACTCGCGGCTGGCCAGAAACTCGCCAAGCATTAGCCAACATGGTTGAGGCAGCGAAACAGCTTAGAAATGAGCAGTAAAATGGCGACTAGTTAGTGTGTCAAAAAGGCAGGGAAACCTGCCTGAGGTTGTTGACAAAGCGGGATAAAAGCGTGGTTTTTCCCGCTTTGTGTTATCAGCCGAAAATCAATAAATTGATTTTCCTCGTTTATTTTCAAAACCTATTCGACTTGCCGCCAAACATAATATGTTTTCAGCAGTCTGAGGCAGGGAAACCTGCCTTTTTAGAAAATATTAACCAAATAATTTGGATTTCAGTAAGTTCATACCGATAGAAGCCAAATCGAGGTTTTCTGGAACTTCGCCATTTGGTGTGGCGCTGTCAACTAACTGAGGAAGATATTTAGCAATCATTTCTGAGGTTGCTTGAGGTTCTAAGCCTACCTGTTGAGCCAATTCTTGGATATTCGCATTTCCAAAAACTTGCATTAATTGGCTGGCATCGATAGGTAAATTATTCCCTTCACTGATCCACGAGGCAATAACACCACCTAAGCCTTGTTCATTAAATTTTTCGATAACACCTTGAAGGCCACCTTGATTCTCAACCCAGTTTATTACTGATTGAAACTGTTGCATTTTATCGCCTGCAACCATACCCATCATTTGCTCAAACAACCCCATGTTATCTCCTAGGCAATCTGCCAATTTATGCTCTCATTCATAGTATGGAGCATTATTCAAAAAATTGTAGTCGGCTATTTTCAGCAATTTAAGTTTTAGGTCAATAGAAATGATGCATTGAATATAGCCCAGTAAAAAAACCACGGTTTGGCATTTGTGAATTAAACGTGAATAAACATAATGTGCATCACATTTTTTATCACATTATCCTGTGAAAGTGTGTTTGAGGTGCGGTGTTTTTTATTTTGTTTTAATTCAACTAATTATGCTTTATTTGTTGGTTTTTTATATTATCTCAAATGTGATGTTAGTCATGTGTTTGTGAATTTTATTGTGTGAAAATTCACAACAGTCACGAAGATTAACAACATCAGGGGTCATTATGGGAAATTTCGTTAATAAAATTGGCGTGATTGGCCTAGGTTCTATGGGAATGGGGATCGCACAATCTCTTATAAAAAATAACATTCCCACCTATGGATTTGATTTAAACCAAGATGCATGCAAAAGCCTATTTAATGCAGGAGCAATTGCAGTGGGGCAAAATGCAGCGGAATTTGCCCATGAAATTGATGCTTTGTTGCTGGTAGTGGTTAATGGTCGTCAAGTTGAAGCCATTTTGTTTTCGGGTGAACAGCCTTTAGTTGAACAATTACGCCCCGGCACAGTTATTGTGCTGCACAGTACCTTGGCTGCGGAACAAACTAAAAATATCGCTCAGCGACTTGCTGTATATCAATTACCCCTTGTAGATGCGCCTATTTCAGGTGGCTCAATTAAAGCCGCTGAAGGGAAGTTGACCATCATGGCTTCAGGTGAACCAGCTCTATTTGAGCAGCTTTCACCCGTATTTAACGCTATTTCTGAGCGCTTGTATCGAGTAGGGAATGAAGTTGGCTTAGGTTCAACCGTCAAAACGATTCACCAGTTATTAGCTGGGGTACACATTGCTGTTGCGGCAGAAAGTATGGCTTTAGCCGCCAAAGCGGGTATTGAGCTTGACGTGATGTACGACATTGTCACTCATGCAGCTGGAAATTCATGGATGTTTGAAAACCGTATGCAACATGTCTTAGACGGTGATTATACGCCAAAATCCTCAGTAGATATTTTTGTCAAAGACTTAGGGCTAGTGATGGAAACTGGAAAAGCACTAAATTTCCCATTACCACTTGCTTCAACAGCTCATCAAATGTTTATTTCAGCGAGCAATGAAGGCTTTGGTCAACAGGATGACAGCGCGGTGATTAAAACATTTAAAGGTATTACTTTACCGGAGAAAAAAGCATGACAGTGAAGTTAGGCGTAATAGCAGATGATTTTACCGGTGCGACAGATATTGCAGGCTTTATGGTGCAAAACGGTTGGAAGGTTGTTCAGTTATTGAATGAACCCAATGAGAGCACACCAGTACCACAAGATGTTGATGCGATAGTGATTAGTTTAAAAAGCCGCTCTTGTCCTGTCGATGAAGCCGTCAGTGCATCGACCAATGCAGGTAATTGGCTGAAACAAAAAGCGCATTGCCAGCAAATTTTCTTTAAATATTGTTCGACGTTTGATTCAACCGAAAAAGGCAATATTGGCCCCGTTACGGATGCATTAATGGCGCAACTGGGTACAAACTTAGCATTAGTTTGCCCCGCGCTACCCGTTAACGGTAGAACGGTGATTCATGGACATTTATTTGTGAATGGCCAGCTACTTAATGAAAGTGGCATGCAGCACCATCCTGTAACGCCAATGACCGACGCAAATTTATTGCGTGTGATGGAAAAACAATCAAAAGGTCAAGCCGGTCTAATCAAACTTGAAGATATTCAAAAAGGCAGTGAGGTTGTTAGCCAAAAACTGACCGAGTTAGCCCAACAAGGTGTGAGTTACGCGGTTGTTGATAGCTTAACAATGGATGATTTGCTCCCTATCGCACAAGCGGTTAAAGCGATGCCATTGTTGACAGGGGGTTCCGGTCTCGGTGCTGCACTGGCCAATGTGGATAGCCAATGTCCATGGGGCGGTACAACGCAACGAGGTGAAAAGCCAACAGGGAAAAACAGGAAAACAGTTGTTTTATCGGGAAGTTGCTCGGTAATGACTAACAAACAAGTTCAGGCTTATCAGCAAGTTGCTCCTGTAAAAATGTTGGATGTGGGTGAGTGTTTAAATAACCCTGAGTATGCCAAAACATTGGCAGATTGGGTGCAAGCACAGCAACTAACGGGTTTGGCGCCAATGCTTTATGCCACTCAATCACCTGAATTACTGAAAAAAACACAAGAGAAATACGGTGCTGCGGAGTCGAGTTTCGCGGTCGAGAAGGTATTTGGTGAGGTCGTCGCGCTGTTGCAAGCGAAAGGGTATGACACCTTTATTATTGCGGGTGGTGAAACCTCCGGAAAAGTGGTTCAAAGCCTTGGGACAGAACAATTAAGTATTGGCTCACCAATCGCCCCAGGTGTGCCATGGGTACAGGACTTAGCAAGCGGTAACTGGTTAGCGTTGAAATCAGGTAATTTCGGCCAAGAAAATTTCTTCCAGTTTGCACAGGAGATGTTTAATGAGTGATGAAAAGGTGCTGCGCCAAGAGTTAGTCGATTGGGCTAAATCAATGTTTAACCGTGGTTACAGCAGCGGTGGTGCAGGAAATATTAGTGCTCGGTTACCTGATGGTTCGATTATTGTGACACCGACAAATTCCAGTTTTGGTGATTTAGACCCTAGCAAACTGAGTAAACTCGATGCACAAGGAAATTGGATTGGGGGAGATAAACCGACAAAAGAAGTTTCTATGCATATGGCGATGTATTTGCAACGCCCTGATTGCCAAGCGGTTGTTCATCTTCACTCACCTTGGTTAACGGCGTTGTCTTGCTTGCCGGGGTTAGATACAAAAAATTGTTTACCTCCAATCACACCTTATTATGTGATGCGAGTGGGGAAACTGCCATTGATTGAATACTTGCCACCGGGGGATGACCGAATTGGTGAGGAAATTGCAAAATTAGCACCGACACATAATGCGGTATTGCTGTCGAATCATGGTCCGGTCGTGGGTGGCAAAACGTTAAGACAAGCGTTCTTCAATGCAGAAGAGTTAGAAGATACCGCTCGTTTATATATCACATTACGCCCACATGGCTTTACAACATTAACGCAAGAGCAAGTTGAACAGCTCGAAAGTCGTTATCCACAAAAGTAGCGAGGCGAAAATGGCTAAATTTGCTGCAAATTTAAGCATGATGTTTACCGAAGTGCCTTTTATACAGCGCTTTGAACGTGCTGCGAATGCGGGGTTTAACGGTGTTGAATATCTCTTCCCTTATGAAGAAGATGCCAATGTCATTGCGGGTGAACTGAGCAAACACCATTTAACACAGGCCCTGTTTAATATGCCTGCGGGAAATTGGGCTCAGGGAGAGCGTGGTATGGCTTCGCTCCCGGGTCGTGAGAGCCAATTTGCCGAGGGCGTACAAACTGCATTGAAATACGCAAAAGCATTAGGCTGTAAACAAGTTCATGCGATGGCGGGGAAAGTGAATGAAAATTATACACTTGAACAGCAAACTGCGTGCTATATCAAAAATATTCAATATGCGGCAGATGTGATGGCTGAGCACGGTATTCGTGTGCTTATCGAACCCATCAATACCCGCGATATGCCTGGATATTTTTTGACGACGCAAAAACAAGCGGAAGCATTACTACCTGAAATTAATCGTGAAAATGTATTTATCCAGTTGGATTTATATCACTGCCAAATTATGGAAGGTGATTTATTGAAAACAATTGAGCGTTTATGGGGTAAATTTAGTCACATTCAGATAGCGTCAGTCCCATATCGTCATGAACCGGATAGCGGTGAAGTCAATTACCCATGGATTTTTAAGCAGTTGGATGAAATGGGTTATGAGGGTTGGTTAGGATGTGAATACCATCCTGCAGGCCGCACCGAAGATGGATTAGGCTGGCTTAAACAAGCAAATTCATAATTAGGAGAACCTATGCTCCCTTCTGAGCGTCGTGATTTTATTTACCGTTACGTGCATGAACATCAAACCGTATCGATCAGTGATTTGGTTGAGCTAATGAATGTTTCTCATATGACAGTGCGACGTGATATTCGGATGTTAGAAGAAGAAGGGAAGGTACTCAGTATCAGTGGTGGCGTTAAGTTAAATGATGTGTTGCGCCAAGAGCTACCTTGGAGTGAAAAGGCGCGGTTGCATCATCGCCATAAGCGTGAAATTGGTCAGTTTGCCAGCTCATTAGTTGAAGATGGGCAAGTGGTGTATCTCGATGCAGGAACCACCACTTTTGAGATAGCGCGCGTACTCGGTGAGCGTTTTAATTTAACGATTGTCACTAATGATTTTTCGATTATGCAGTACTTAATGAATAAGTCGCAGCTAAACCTATACCACACCGGGGGATTGGTGGATAAACGTAACCATTCTAGTGTAGGAAATACGGCTGCGATGATGCTGAAAACACTCAATGTTGATATTGCTTTTATCAGCACTAGCTCATGGGATTTACAGCACGGGGTTTCTACCCCACATGAAGAAAAAGTTCAGATAAAACAAACGCTATTGGATGTTGCCCGTCGCTGTGTACTGGTTTCAGACAGTAGCAAATTCGGCAAATATGGCATGTTTCGTGTTTGCCCATTGAATCAATTGCACGACATCATTTGCGATGACCAGTTGCCAGCTGATGTGGTGCAGCGGATAACAGAACAAAACATAAAACTTCATTTAATCAAGACATAAAACATAAATAATCTTACCTAAAACTGCATAGCCAGCTAAAAGGCTATAGCAAGGAGAATTACAATGAAAGTTATTATTACTGGTGGCGCAGGCTTTCTGGGCCAGCAGCTAGCCGCTGCTTTGCTTAAAAATAGCCAGGGTTTAAAATTTGACCACCTTGTTTTAGCCGATATTCAATGCCCTACATCACCGGTTGAAGATGCCAGAGTCAGTTGCGTTGCGTTAGATTTAACGCAAGCAGGCGCGGCTGATAAACTGATCGATGCACAAACCGATGTGGTTTTCCACCTTGCCGCTATCGTAAGTAGTCACGCTGAAAGTGACTTTGACTTGGGTATGAAGGTTAACTTCGAAGCTACTCGCCAATTATTGGAAGTCGCTCGAGCCAAGAACCCAGCAATCAAATTTATGTTCACCAGTTCTCTTGCCGTGTTTGGTGGTGAGCTACCGGATGTCATCACAGACTTGTGTGTCGTTAACCCACAGTCATCCTATGGCGCTCAAAAAGCGATGTGTGAACTGATGGTCAATGACTATTCACGTAAAGGCTTTGTTGATGGCCGTGTGATGCGTTTACCCACCATTAGTATTCGTCCTGGTGTACCCAATAAAGCGGCGTCTTCATTCGCAAGTGGCATTATTCGTGAGCCATTAAATGGGGTTGAAAGTGTTTGCCCTGTCTCCCCTGACCTTGCGCTATGGTTATCTAGCCCTGAAACCGTGATTAACAACTTTATTCATGCGGTCAGTATCCCTGCTGAGAAATTCGGTAAATCTCGCACTGTGAACCTACCAGGTATTACGGTTACTGTTCAAGGCATGATTGATGCCCTGCGTGATGTTGCAGGCAAAGAAGCGGTGGATCTTATTCGTTTTGAACCAGATGAAGCTATTAACCGCATTGTGGCGAGCTGGCCGGGTAAATTTGATATTAGCCGTGCATTGGATCTCGGTTTCCGTGCAGATGGCTCGTTTGGTGATGCGATCCGTTCGTTTATCACTCACCACGGCTCGTCTAAGTAGGAGATAGCCTATGTCCTATATTCCTGTTATTGGCCTCGCAGTGGCCATATTTGTCCTGATCTTTTTAGTATTACGAACGCGTGTTCATGCGTTATTAGCTATGCTAATTGCTGCGGCAATCGCTGGTGTATCTGGTGGTTTGACTGCCGCAGAGACAGTGACAGTCATTACAAAAGGCTTTGGGTCAACACTCGGTAGCATCGGTATCGTTATCGGACTCGGGGTAATGATGGGAAGGGTGCTGGAAGTTTCAGGTGCTGCTGAACAAATCGCTTATAGCTTTATCAAATGGTTAGGTAAAAAGCGTGAAGAATGGGCGTTAGCGATTACGGGTTATATTGTTAGTATTCCTATCTTCGTTGACTCTGCTTTTGTGATTTTATACCCATTGGCAAAAGCATTAGCCAAAAATGGTAAACGTAGCATACTAACTTTAGGCGTTGCACTCGCTGGTGGGCTAGTGGTGACACACCATACCGTTCCACCAACACCAGGGCCTTTAGGCGTGGCAGGGATTTTTGGTGTCGATGTTGGCGCCATGATCCTAGCGGGTATGAGCCTGGCTATCCCTTGTGTTATCGGTATTGTGTTTTACGCAAAATGGTTAGGGACTAAGTACCCTGAATTTATGCCAGATGAAACGGGCAGTGAAGACCTGAAAGAAGTTCACGCTCGTTATATGGAAGAAAAAGCGAATAAGCCATTACCAAGCCTGTTCTTATCGCTTTTACCGATTATCACACCTATTTTGTTAATTTTTATCAATGCTATCAATGGATTAATTCTCAAAACAGAATCTTTCCAAGGTATGGAAAGTAATTGGTATTTCCAAACATTTGAATTCTTAGGCGCACCAATTATTGCATTATCAATTAGTGTGTTGATCTCTGTTTACACATTAATGCCAAAAGCAACAAAAGAAGAAGTCATCGACCGTATGGAAGAAGGCTTACAAGCAGCGGGTATTATCCTGCTAGTTACGGGAGCGGGTGGTGCATTAGGTGCGGTACTGCGTGATAGTGGCACAGGAAATATTCTTGCTGAACATGTTGCAAATCTGCCGATTACACCAGTATTGATTCCGTTTATCATCGCGACATTGGTTCGTTTGATTCAAGGTTCAGGTACGGTAGCAATGATTACCGCAGCATCTATTTCTGCGCCAATCATTAGCCAAATACCGGATATTAACTTATTGGTCGCGGCGCAAGCGGCAACCATGGGGTCTCTGTTCTTCGGTTACTTCAACGACAGCCTGTATTGGGTGGTGAACAGAATGATGGGAATTAAGGACGTTAAACAACAAATGATTGTTTGGTCTATTCCGACCACCATTGCGTGGGCGATAGGCCTAGTTGGTGTCCTCGTTCTTGATGTGATTCTCTAACATAGCGTTATCAGTTTTAGTTCTGCCAAATAATCAAAGCGCCCAGCAATTAGGGGCGCTTTTGTCGTTATGCCAAACTTTCATCTATACTGATGGCAATGGAATTCAAAGAGAAATAAAATTCATGAATTTATGTGATTCAAGTCACTAAACAATGAAATCAATCCTTTATTGCTTTCATTAAAAGTGATATTCATCACTAAAAAAATATCGTTTTCTCGCTATATTACAAATAACGATTAATCAGTATTGACTGATTTAATGATGCCATTGTGTAAAGGAGTTTGAAATGTCTGACGTTTTCCACTTAGGTTTAAAGAAAAGTGACTTACAGGGTGCGACCGTAGCGATTGTTCCTGGGGATCCTAACCGTGTTGAAAAAATTGCACGTCTGATGGATAACCCTGTACACCTTGCGTCATTACGTGAATACACCTCTTGGCGTGGTGAGCTTGACGGAAAAGCTGTCATTGTTTGTTCAACCGGTATCGGTGGTCCATCAACGTCAATTGCAGTTGAAGAACTTGCACAGCTTGGTATCCGTACTTTCTTACGTATTGGTACAACAGGTGCAATCCAAGAAGATATCAATGTCGGTGATGTTCTGGTGACAACTGGGGCAGTGCGCCTAGACGGTGCTAGCCAACACTTCGCACCATTAGAATACCCAGCTGTTGCTGATTTTGACTGTACTAATGCGCTTTATGCCGCAGCGAAAGATGCAGGTGCGACCGTTCATGTTGGTGTTACTGCATCATCTGATACCTTCTACCCAGGTCAAGAGCGTTATGATACCTATACTGGCCGTGTGATGCGTCATTTCAGAGGTTCGATGAAAGAGTGGCAAGACATGGGCGTAATGAACTATGAAATGGAATCAGCCACATTGCTGACTATGTGTTCTAGTAGTAAAGGGTTACGTGCTGGTATGGTTGCGGGTGTTATCGTGAATCGTACCCAACAAGAAATTCCAAATGAAGCGTTACTGAAGAAAACGGAAGGTAACGTATTAAGTATTGTGGTTGAAGCTGCTCGCCGCTTACTGTAGTCCCTGATTTACTGGCCCGTTTACTTGACTTTCACTCGGTTGTGGACAAAAAGTAAGCGGGCTTAGTCCCTTTATCCACTTTTCATTTCTCTTTATTTCCTCGATAGATTTGGCAATTACTAATCAATTTACAGGAAATATTCTGATCCTCTTATTTGCTAGATCTGTTATTGTCATAAAAACAATTATCAATATTATGTGCCCTTAAATTATTCAGGTTACGTTTATTTTATGGCTAACTGGAATGAAAGCTATAGGGCGAAAAGGAATTATTATGTCAACAACACCTTATCTTCATCCTTCTGTTCTGCCTTTGAAGGGCGGTATTAACTTTCGTGATCTCGGTGGTAAAAAACTTGCTAACGGTGGCAAAATTAAGCCCGGTGTCCTGTTTCGTTCCGGTGCGTTAGACCGATTAACACAGGAAGACGAAGCGGTTTTGCGTTCACAAAATCTTTTCCAAATCATTGACTATCGTGATGAAGCTGAAATCTTAGATAAGCCTGATGTCATTTGGCAAGGAGCGCATTATGTGCATGCGCCAGCAAATCCGTTAGCCAAAGAAGTCACCGCAAATTTAGATAAATTAACGCCAGAGATATTGGAACAATTTGATCCGCAAGCCTTTATGTTTCGTTTATATGAATTGTTACCACTGAACAACCCCGCTTATCATCAATTGGTCAATTTACTCAAACAACCAGAAAAAGGTGGCATAGTACAACACTGTGCTGTAGGAAAAGACCGTACGGGCGTCGGGTCCGCATTGGTGTTATTTGCTTTAGGTGCAGATTTAGACACCGTAATGGAAGATTACTTACTGACTAATGAAACACTTGCACCTTACCGCAAACACTTACTTGAAGAGCATGCAAAAACGATGGACGAAAGCATCGTGAAAAAATTTGAGTATGTCTATTCGGTACGTGAAGACTTCTTGAGAACAGCACTAAACAGTATTGAAAGCCAGTATGGCAATGTTGACCAATGGCTAGAAAAAGATTTTGGTTTAGGAAGGCAGCAACGAGAAGTACTGCAAAGCCAGTTTCTGGACTAAGTTGCTCTAATTGGAATATGAGTTGTCGGATAATCCGTTTTTCTTTATCCACAACTCGGTTTTCCCAAAGGTGTTTTTGCTTTGTTTAACTTTGATTTACCACTTTTTCGTTACAGTATTCTGATTATCCCCTAATGAAAGGAACTGACCGTGACACTCAATGAAATTGTCACCATAGTGACGGACTTTACACGCGAACATGAAGTATGGGCGCTTCCTATTATTTTCTTTCTGGCTTTTGGGGAATCTCTGGCATTTTTGTCGCTTCTGTTACCTGCAACGGTTATTTTACTTGCGCTCGGTGCTTTGATTGGTGAAAGTAATATTACTTTCTGGCCAATATGGTTAGCAGCAGCACTTGGTGCTTTCTTTGGGGACTGGCTTTCTTATTGGTTTGGTTATCATTACAAAGAAAATGTACGCCATATGTGGCCGATTTCTCGTAACCCGCAAATGATTGATAAAGGGCAGCGTTTCTTTGACCGATGGGGTATTTGGGGCATTTTCTTTGGGCGCTTCTTCGGGCCTTTGCGAGCCATTGTTCCCTTGGTTGCAGGGATTTGCGCCATGCCACAACGGCATTTCCAACTCGCTAATATCGCTTCTGCGATGATTTGGGCATTTGGTATTCTAGCGCCTGGGGCATTAGGCTTGAAATGGTTTGCGAGCTGGATAGGCTAAGCTTGCGAAGCGCTTCGCAAAATTTTCTTCAATGGCTAAATTACCTCTGGACACTTATACAGTATCCCATTACCTTACACTAGACTTTGTAAAGTAAGGATTTAACCGTGGATACCTCTCTTTTATATGCTGTTATTGGTGCGTTGAGTGGCGTTTTAGTTGGTGGCTTGGCAACGTGGTTCTCTATTGCCCAAAAAATTACGCAAAAAGATCAGGAACTGCAACAACTCAACCGCCAACTTGCGGCAAGTGACGAAAAAAATATTCACCTTGCGCAATGGAAAGAAGAATACGAAAGGCTAGATCAAGAGCTGCGTACTCAAAGGGATATTAACCGAGAACAAGAAGCAGAGCTTCGCGAGGTAATCACTCGTTTTGAACAGAACCAGCTAGCCAACGAAGAAAAACAGCGTATTTTACAAAATAGTGAACAACGGCTGACAGCACAATTCGAAAACTTAGCTAACCGTATTTTTGAACAGAATGAGCGTCGTGCATCTGAGCAACAACAAAAAAGCCTATTGGCGATGTTGTCACCTTTTCGCGAGCAATTAGAAGGTTTTCGTCAGCAAGTTCAACAAAGTTTTGGTGAGGAAGCCAAAGAGCGCCACACTTTAGCCTATGAAATTCGGCAATTACAGCAGCTCAATAATCAAATGACCAAAGAGGCCGTTAACCTGACACGAGCGCTGAAAGGGGATAACAAAATTCAAGGGAACTGGGGGGAAACCATTCTTACTCGGATCCTCGAAGTCTCAGGTTTACGTGAGGGAAGTGAATTTGAAACTCAAGTTAGTATCAATACAAGCTATAATAGCCGCTATCAACCGGATGTGATTATTCATCTTCCAGAAGGGAAAGATGTGGTTGTTGATGCAAAAATGTCGCTGGTTTCCTATGAACATTACTTCAATAGCGAAGATCCACATGAACAGCAACAAGCGTTAAAAAATCATGTGGCATCTATCCGTAATCACATGCGTATGTTGAGTCGTAAAGATTACCACCAGTTACCGGGAATTCGTTCACTGGATTACGTTTTAATGTTTATCCCTATTGAACCTGCGTATTTACTGGCTTTGAAAGAAGCTCCCGAGTTACTTGATGAAGGAATTAAACAGAATATTATGTTAGTTTGTCCTTCAACATTGCTAGTCGCAGTGAGAACGATTAATAATATTTGGCGGTATGAACGCCAAGGGCAAAATGCTCAGGAGATAGCAAATAGAGCAGCAAAAATGTATGACAAGCTGCGTTTGTTTGTAGATGATATGCAGGTTTTAGGCACCAGTCTTGATAAAGCAAATAATACTTACCTATCGGCAATGAAGCGTCTTGCTCAAGGGCGTGGAAATTTAATTAGCCAGGCGGAAAGTTTTAAAGAGCTAGGGGTCGAAATTAAGCAACCTATCCCGCCTCAATTGGTTGAGCGGTCTGAGACGCCTAATTGTGCGGAATCTTAGACTTCTGATAGGGTTTTGGCTCAAAGACTGTTACACTTCCTACAAAAGTTTGAATGATAAGCAGGCATAAGAGAAATGACTGAACCAACTAAAGAAACCATTGATTTCGGTTTCCGTACTGTCGGCAAAGAAGATAAAGCTGGCCTAGTAGCGAATGTTTTTCACTCAGTAGCATCAAAATATGACTTAATGAATGATTTGATGTCATTTGGTATTCATCGTATTTGGAAGCGTTTTACCATTGAGGCGAGCGGAGTACGTCGTAATCAGCGAGTACTTGACCTTGCGGGTGGAACGGGTGACTTAACCGCTAAATTTTCACGTTTAGTGGGCGAAAAAGGCGAAGTCATACTCGCAGACATTAATGATTCAATGCTAAAAATGGGGCGTGAGAAATTACGTGATCTTGGTATTGTCGGTAATGTTAATTACGTGCAAGCCAATGCGGAAGAGCTGCCATTCCCTGATAACTATTTTGACTGCATTACTATCTCTTTTGGTCTGCGTAATGTCACCGATAAAGACAAAGCGCTACGCTCTATGTTCCGAGTGTTGAAGCCAGGTGGGCGTTTATTGGTATTAGAGTTCTCAAAACCAGTTATTGAGCCACTGAATAAAGCTTATGATGCCTATTCATTCCATATACTCCCTCGTATTGGTCAAGCGATCGTTAATGATCCCGATAGCTATCGCTATTTAGCTGAATCAATCCGCATGCATCCAAACCAAGAAACACTAAAAGGTATGATGGAAAATGCAGGGTTTGAACAGGTTTCCTACACCAATATGACAGGTGGAATTGTCGCATTGCATAAAGGGTTTAAATTCTAAGATGGAAGCACCATCAACACATACCGAAAACCAAAATACAGTTTTGTATTCTTTGATCACAGCATTGATGGAAACCTCTCTTAACCACATGTTGTTCAAAGAAAAAGTTCTACAGCCAGCTAGGATGCGTTTGGCAGGCAAAGTTATGGCAATTGAACTTAAAGAACTGAATAAAACGTTGACGCTCGTTTTTGCTGAAAATCATGTTGATGTGTTAAGCCAGTGGGTTGAGCCTGCGGACTGTACCATTAAAACATCCATCTTCACGCTCGTTAAATTGAAAGACAAACAGCAATTATCTCAACTTATCAATCGTGGTGATATCGTGATTGAAGGGGATATGCAAATTGTACAGCACTGGTCTTCTTTGCTTGACTTAGCTATTTGGAACCCTGCTCATTATCTGTCTCCTTACATTGGTGATGTTGCAGCAGAGGGCCTTAGTAAGTTCCTGAATAAAGGTGTTTGTCTTGCATCTCATTTAGTAAAACGGCAAAAAACGTATATCAAAGACGCCATTGTTGAAGAATGGAAAATGGCACCTAGCCAGCTTGAACTCGCTCATTTTAGTGATGAGGTTGAGCAAGTGGAATATTCAATGAGTGCGCTTGAGCAACGGTTAAGCCAGTTGGAGGAGAAGCATGACACCCGGTGAAATAAAACGACTTTACTTCATTATTCGGGTTTTTCTCTCTTACGGATTAGATGAGTTAATCCCCAAAATTAAACTAACGTTACCATTAAGAATTGGTCGCTTAGGTTTCTTTTGGATCAGAAATAAGCATAAAGACAAAGCATTAGGTGAAAGGCTTCGTCTCGCCCTACAAGAACTCGGGCCGGTTTGGATCAAATTTGGCCAAATGCTATCGACTCGTCGAGATCTTTTCCCACCCGCAATCGCAGATCAACTTTCGCTATTGCAAGACAAAGTGGCGAGTTTTGATGGCAAACTGGCACGAAGCTATATTGAAGAATCCCTCGAAGGCCCTTTAGAACAATGGTTTGATGATTTTGATGAACAAGCTTTAGCTTCTGCATCTATTGCTCAGGTTCATACCGCAACGTTAAAAGAAAATGGCAAAGATGTTGTCATCAAAGTTATTCGCCCTGATATTCTGCCAATTATTAAAGCTGACATTAAATTAATGTACCGCATTGCCAATTGGGTTCCGTTGTTGCCAGATGGGCGGCGGTTAAGACCAAAAGAAGTCGTGCGTGAATACGAAAAAACGTTGATTGATGAGCTTAATTTGCTCCGTGAATCAGCAAATGCCATTCAGCTTCGTCGTAATTTTGAAAACAGCGCCATGCTGTATGTGCCAGAGGTCTATCCAGATTATTGTCGTGAAAATGTGATGGTCATGGAGCGTATCTACGGGATCCCAGTTTCTGATATTGCTGCGCTTAAAGCGCAAGGAACCAATATGAAACTGCTGGCAGAGCGTGGTGTTAAAGTCTTCTTTACACAAGTTTTTCGCGACAGTTTTTTCCATGCAGATATGCATCCAGGAAATATCTTTGTTAGCTACGATCATCCAGAAGATCCTCAATACATAGGGATAGACTGTGGAATAGTCGGTTCATTGAACAAAGAAGACAAACGTTATTTGGCAGAAAACTTTATTGCGTTTTTTAATCGTGATTACCGCAAAGTAGCAGAACTACACGTTGACTCAGGCTGGGTTCCTTCAGACACGAATGTGGAAGACTTTGAGTTTGCTATCCGTACGGTATGTGAACCTATTTTTGAAAAACCATTGGCTGAAATTTCATTTGGGCAAGTGTTATTGAATTTATTTAATACAGCACGTCGTTTCAACATGGAAGTTCAGCCACAGTTGGTATTATTACAAAAAACATTATTGTATGTTGAAGGGTTAGGTCGGCAGCTTTACCCGCAGCTTGATCTCTGGAAAACAGCAAAACCATTCCTTGAGGATTGGGTTCATAGCCAAGTAGGGATACCTGCAATTACTCAAGCATTAAAAGAAAAGGCACCGTATTGGGCAGAAAAAATGCCTGAAATTCCTGATTTAATTTATGGTGCATTACGGCAACATAAGTACTTACAATCAAACATAGACCAACTAACGCAACAACTGAAAAGTCAGCGTAATAAACAACGTAAATCTCAGTACCTTTTAGGTATAGGTGCCACATTTATTCTCTGTGGGAGTATGTTCCTTATTTCGAATCTCACCCCGTTTGGTATTGTGTTTATGGTGGCAGGAGCACTGTCTTGGTTGTTTGGTTGGTGTAAAACTGGCGGAAATTAAGTAAACTTTGTTTTGCGACAAGTTTATAAGGCTGTGAACATTTCCGTATTTTGTGTTGGTTGTATATAATAGATCTAACAACAATTGATCCCAAAACTATAGAGGTATTAACAATGGAATCAACTATTGCAATGGCTGCTTTCGGTAGTCCTTGGCAACTCATTATCATTGCTTTGCTTATTATTTTAATTTTCGGCACCAAAAAATTGCGTTCTTTAGGCTCGGATTTGGGGGAGTCACTCAAAGGCTTTAAAAAAGCAATGAATGATGACGAAAAAGCAAAAGCAGAACAAGAAAAGCAAGATGCTGACTTCGCACCTAAAAATATTACTGAACAACAGGCTGCTGAAAAGAAAGAAAGCCCAGTTGAGAGCAAAAACAAAGAGCAGGGTTAAACCGTGTTTGACATAGGTTTTAGTGAACTGTTGCTTGTTGCAGTTATTGGTCTCGTTGTATTAGGCCCTGAGCGGTTACCAGTGGCAGTGAGAACTGTCGCTGGGTGGATCCGTGCGATGCGCTCTATGGCTGCAAATGTACAAAACGAGTTATCGCAAGAATTAAAGCTGCAGGAGCTACAAGAAACGCTGAAAAAGGTGGAAGAAAAAGCTAATTTAGAAGCGCTTTCTCCGGAA
Organism: Providencia sp. PROV_01; assembly: GCF_053098325.1. Lineage (NCBI taxonomy): Bacteria > Pseudomonadati > Pseudomonadota > Gammaproteobacteria > Enterobacterales > Morganellaceae > Providencia > Providencia sp. PROV_01. Next base: position 935,929 of record NZ_JBRFKD010000002.1, read on the forward strand.
CTTAAGCAGTCTATGGAAGAACTGCGTACAGCGGCACAATCGCTTAAAAGCGATTACCAAGCGACAACTAATGATATTGAAACAGAGTTAAACAAAGCAAAAGAGATCACTGACAGTTACGATAGTGCTGTAAAGGAAGCGAAAGATAATACTCAGCAACCTGAAGAGTCTGATCCAAACCCTGAACATGCAGCTAAAATGGCGGCAGTTGTTGAGGAGGAGCAGAAACCGGAAGATTCAGCCGCTGTGAAAACAGTAGAATCACTCGATGCTAATGTAAAAAACTCTAATCAAACTGAAAGTGAAAAATAACACATGGCTGTAAATGATACACAACCACTTATTAGCCACCTCATTGAACTTCGTAAACGGCTACTCAACTGTTTAATTACAGTTTTAATTGTTTTTGCTGCGCTTGCTTATTTTTCAAATGATATCTATCGGCTGGTTGCAGCTCCTTTGATTGATAAGCTGCCAGTAGGTTCGCAAATGAGTGCGACGGATGTGGCGTCTACATTCTTTACCCCAATTAAATTGACAATGATGGTTTCGGTTTTTGTATCGATCCCAGTTATTCTCTATCAAATATGGGCTTTCATTGCACCTGCCTTATACAAGCATGAACGTAAACTCATGTTGCCTTTGCTTGTTTCAAGTAGTTTCTTGTTTTATTTGGGAATGGCATTTGCCTACTTCGTTGTTTTTCCGCTCGCATTTGGTTTCTTTGTTAAAACAACCCCAGATAGCGTTAACTTTATCCCAGATATCAGTAAATACCTTAGTTTCGTCATGACATTATTCATGGCTTTTGGTGCTGCATTTGAAGTCCCTATTGCAATTATTTTACTGTGTTGGACAGGCGTCACTACACCTGAAGCCCTAAAACGTAAACGTCCTTATATTTTAGTCGGGGCATTTATCGTTGGGATGTTTTTAACGCCGCCTGATGTTCTCTCTCAAACTTTACTTGCTGTTCCTATGTATTTGCTCTTTGAGCTCGGTGTTTTACTATCCAATTTCTATGTTGGCAAAGGTAGAAATCGACAAGAAGGCGTAGAGGAAGAAGAAAAAGAAGAGTCCTAATTTGCGTTAACCTATCGTTATTCAATACAGAATGATGAAAAGCCCTCTAAGAAGGGCTTTTTTATTACTTCAATGCTTAATCTGTATTTTTTTTAAACTGTGTATTATCAACTACTTTGGGGACGCTTTTATTTAAAATATTCAGCAAAAGAATAGAACGGTACTCACCATTAGGTTCAGCAAAAATAGCTTGCACCCCCGCAAAAATACCTTCGGTAATAGTCACTTGGTCACCATGCTTTGGTATATCTGGCGCGACAGAATAACTAATAGGGGTTTGTTGTAGGAGTTCAATAATCTCTTCAGGGACTTCCGTCGGCAATTGGCCAAAACGAATAAAATGGCTGACCCCTCTCGTTGACTGGATTGTTGTCGTATGAATTTCATTATGATCAAATTTCACAAATAAGTAATTTGGAAACAGAGCTTCTTGCACAGTCGTTCTTTTTCCTCTAACCACTTTTTCCATTTCAGTCATGGGCGTCATACAAACAACATTCTGTCGATTTAAATGCTCCATAGCGCGTTCAATTTGGCCTCGTTTGCAATAAAGCAAATACCATTTTTCCATTTTTTTGAATTCCATCTGACAAAACTATGTTTATGATAACAAATTACGACATAACAATGTGACTAATGAATAACAGCACCATATCATTGATATTCATCAGTCTATATTAATCGAATATAGTCTTATGATAACTGTAATGCAAAAACCAAATCAGTAGGAGACATAATGGATATCTTTTTGTTGAGTAACGGCAAGCTACCAGGCAACCCTGTATGGCTAAGCTACGCTTTACCTCGAATCAAAGAAATGATTGCTCGTAAGAACATAAAGTCAGCGGTTTTGGTTCCTTATGCAGTTCTTCGTGGCTCACATGACGAAAGAGCAGAGCAGCTTTCCGAAGCGTTGGGAATAAAAGTTACATCAATTGAGCATTTTTCTAGTCCAGTGGACGCGATTGAGCAGGCAGAATGCATTCTTGTAAGTGGCGGCAATACTTGGTGGTTGAATAAATGCCTACATGAGAATGGGTTGATCGTTGCGATTCAACGCGCAGTTCGTGAACGTGGCGTGCCATATATCGGCTGGAGCGCAGGATGTAATGTAGCGACACCAAGTATTCGTACTACGAATGATATGCCTGTGAGTAACGCAGCAATTATGCCATCTTTAGGGCTATTCCCATTACAAATTAATCCTCATTATATTGATGCTCACATCTCTGGTCATATGGGAGAAACTCGTGATGAGCGATTACAAGAATTTTGTGTGATTAATCCTCATGAAGTTGTTGTTGCGCTCAGGGAAGGAAGTGGGTTACAAATTAAAGGTAATGAACTTCATTATTTCAGTGGAAAAGATGAAGGTTTTAAACTATTTCAGCATAATAAAACATTCTCAGAGCAATTTAATACATTACTATTAGAAAAATTAGTCCCTTTTGATTGCCAGTAAAATGGTATACTAAACCAGAAAAAGATTGATTTTTAAGTGCTTTAGACAGTAACTTGTAACCTTGGCCGGACGTCTTATAATGGGACTCCCTCTGTAACAGTAAAAGAAGATAATGAAATACCGTGACCTTAGAGATTTCATCTCGCAACTTGAAAAACAAGGCGAGCTAAAACGCATTACAATGGAAGTCGACCCCTATTTGGAAATGACAGAAATTGCAGATCGTACACTAAGAGCAGGGGGACCGGCCCTATTATTTGAAAATCCCAAAGGCTATAACATGCCTGTCTTGTGTAACCTGTTTGGAACAACTAAACGTGTTGCGATGGGGATGGGGCAAGAAGATATAAAAGCTTTACATGAAGTAGGCAAATTACTGGCGTTTCTGAAAGAGCCTGATCCACCGAAAGGTTTCCGTGACCTTTTTGATAAGCTTCCAAAATTTAAACAAGTGTTGAATATGCCAGCTAAACGGTTAAGCTCAGCGGCTTGTCAGGAACAAATTTGGGCAGGTGAAGACGTTGATCTCACAAAAATACCTGTTATGCATTGTTGGCCAGAAGATGCTGCCCCTCTAATTACATGGGGTCTGACGGTGACTAAAGGCCCACATAAAGAAAGGCAAAACTTAGGTATTTATCGTCAGCAAGTTCTTGGAAAAAATAAAGTTATTATGCGTTGGCTATCTCATCGCGGTGGTGCTTTGGATTTTCAAGAATGGTGCCAAGCACATCCCGGTGAAAAATTTCCTGTTGCAGTTGCCCTTGGTGCAGATCCTGCGACCATTTTAGGTGCGGTAACACCAGTTCCTGACACATTATCAGAGTACGCTTTTGCGGGGTTGTTGCGTGGTAATAAAACCGAGGTTGTTAAATGCATATCGAATGACCTCGAAGTTCCTGCTGGCGCTGAAATTATTTTAGAAGGGTATATTGAACCGGGTGAAATGGCCCCTGAAGGCCCTTATGGTGACCATACTGGTTATTATAATGAAATAGATAATTTCCCAGTATTTACTGTAACTCATGTGACTCAGCGTCGTGATGCAATTTATCATTCAACTTATACGGGAAGGCCACCAGATGAGCCCGCAGTATTAGGGGAAGCCTTAAACGAAGTCCTTGTTCCCATTCTTCAAAAACAATTCCCTGAAATTGTTGATTTTTATCTTCCTCCTGAAGGGTGCTCGTATCGTCTTGCCGTTGTGACAATGAAAAAACAATATGCAGGACATGCTAAAAGAGTCATGATGGGAGTCTGGTCATACCTGCGCCAATTCATGTACACTAAGTTTGTTATTGTTTGTGATGATGATATTAATGCACGAGACTGGAAAGATGTCATCTGGGCAATTACAACCCGTATGGATCCAGCTCGTGACACAGTAATGATGGAAAATACGCCCATAGATTATCTCGACTTCGCTTCTCCTGTATCAGGATTAGGCTCAAAAATGGGGCTTGATGCCACCAACAAATGGCCGGGTGAGACAGATCGTGAGTGGGGGCGTCCTATTGTAATGACAGAGAGCGTTAAATCTCGCATTGATGATATTTGGGAACAGTTAAATATTTTTGACACAAAATAAGAGGGAAACCATGGCAACTTTAAGCTGTAAAGTAACATCTGTTGAATCTATCACGGATACGGTTTATCGGGTGATTTTGTTGCCAGATGGTCCTTTTCATTTTAAAGCAGGTCAATATTTAATGGTCGTGATGGATGAGAGAGATAAGCGACCATTTTCAATGGCTTCTACACCGAATAATAAAGAAACTATTGAATTACATATTGGTGCTTCTGAGATTAATTTATACGCAATGGCTGTCATGGATAGAATTTTAGACCAGAAACGTATAAATATTGACATTCCTCACGGTAAAGCTTGGTTTCGGGAAAATAGCAGAAACGCAATGATCTTAATTGCAGGTGGAACCGGTTTTTCCTATACCCACTCTGTATTACTTGCAGCTTTAGCTGAAAACTCGGATCGTGATATCACTTTCTATTGGGGTGGTCGCCAATTGGAACACTTATATGACCTTGGTGAATTGCAGGCCCTCAGTGAAAATTACCCTAATTTGAAGATCATTCCAGTTGTAGAGCAACCAGACGAACTATGGCGTGGTAGAACAGGAACAGTCCTGAGCGCAGTATTAGAAGATTTTGGTGATTTGTCCAGTCATGATATCTATATCGCAGGCCGCTTTGAAATGGCTAAAATAGCGAGAGAGCGGTTTTGTAGTGAGCGAGGAGCTAAGGCAGAACAACTCTTTGGAGATGCTTACGAATTCATTTAACCCGTCCTACTTCAAATTGTAGGGGTGTTGGTTTCGCTCATTCGCCCTAGTCACATACTTTTGTATGCTCCTAGGGTCTCATTCACTTACCGCCTACCTACAATCTGAACTATGAGGGTTAAACTCGTCATGGTTTTTGCGTAAAATCAGATCTGTTCAAATTGTAGGGGTGTTGGTTTCGCTCATTCGCCCTAGTCACATACTTTTGTATGCTCCTAGGGTCTCATTCACTTACCGCCTATCGATAATCTTTAAATTTTTCGTGGCTATTTGGCCAGAAAAAGGCAAAAAAAACCCGCCCCTGACTAGGCGGGAACATCGACAAAATACAATGTTTGCGAAAACTAAAACTAAATTGTTAAACACGCTCAATAATTGTAGCAATACCTTGGCCGAACCCGATGCACATGGTGGCTAAACCAAATTGTTTATCGTTTTGTTCTAATTGATTAAGCAATGCTGTTGAAATTCTTGCTCCTGAGCATCCCAAAGGGTGGCCTAGCGCAATGGCCCCACCACTGAGATTTACTTTATCATCTAGTTGATTTTCTGATAGCTTTAAGCCTTTTAAGCATGCAATAGATTGCGCTGCAAAAGCTTCATTTAATTCAATAATATCAATATCATTTAAAGTTAGTCCTGCGCGCTTTAAAGCGAGTTCACTTGCTGGCACCGGGCCAAATCCCATGATCGATGGATCGCAGCCAACAACTGCCATTGAGCGTATTTTAGCTCGAGGCTTAATGCCTTGCTGTGTGGCATAACTTTCGCTGGCTAGCAGCATCGCAGATGCACCATCAGATAGAGCAGATGAATTACCTGCGGTCACTGTACCACTAGCAGGATCGAAGGCGGGGCGAAGAGCAGCCAAACCTTGAAGGCTTGCATCAAAGCGAATCACTTCATCATAATTTACCGAAATGAGGTTACCAGTGGCATCATGGCCACTAATTGGAACGATCTCGTTATTGAACTTCCCTTTTTCCGTTGCTAGAGCTGCAAGTTGGTGAGACCTTAATGCAAATGCATCTTGCTCTTCTCGGCTAATTTTATACATTTTGGCAAGCATTTCAGCGGTTAATCCCATCGCTCCAGCGGCTTTAGCAACACGTAAAGTCAGTTTAGGGTTGAAATCTATACCATGAGTCATTGGGACGTGGCCCATATGCTCAACTCCACCAATGAGTACTGATTTTGCATCACCTGTCATAATTAACCGGCTCGCATCATGTATCGCTTGCATTGATGAACCACAAAGGCGATTTACTGTAACGGCAGGAACCGTATGAGGTATATCTGTGAGTAATGCTGCATTTTTAGCAACATTAAACCCTTGCTCTAGTGTTTGCTGAACACAACCCCAGATGATGTCATCCAATTCTTTTTTACTTGAGTTTGGATTACGTTCAAAAATCGCATTCATGAGGTGCGCAGAAAGGTCTTCAGCTCTAACATGGCGAAATACCCCACCTTTTGAACGGCCCATTGGTGTACGTATTCCATCAATAATGACGACATTTTCCATAGAATTAACCTCTCGCAACTTTTTTGACATCAATCGCCACTACTGGTGGCTGTGGGTAATATCTTGCATTAGTAGCCGCTTTTTCTTTTAAGCCGCTAGGCGCGTGATATAGAGGACTCAAGTGCTGCAAAGATTCCGTTGTTTTTAAGTAAGATTGACTACCTAAGGTATCTAAATAGCAGAATACTCCCCCTCTAAATGGTGGAAAGCCTAAACCGTAAACTAAAGCAATATCTGCATCCGAAGGGCTTTGGACAATGCCTTCCTCTAAGCAACGAACAACTTCGTTGATCATTGGAGCCATCATTCGAGCAATAATTTCTTCTTTGGTGAATGAGCGTCTTGTTGAGCAAATAGTAGCAAGTAGTTCATCCGTCCGCGGATCATCAACTTTTTTCGGTTTCCCTTTTTTATCTTTTTCATATTGATAAAACCCGTGGCCATTTTTTTGGCCAAAACGTTGTTGTTCATACATCACATCAATGGCATTTTTGCCTTTTTTTCCCATTCGTTCAGGAAAACCTTGAGCCATAACTTGTTCTGCATGAAAAGCAGTATCAATACCAACCACATCAAGAAGATAAGCGGGCCCCATTGGCCAGCCAAACTCTTTTTCCATGACTTTATCTATTTCTCTAAAGTCAGCCCCATCTTGTAACAGTAAGTTAAAGCCAGCAAAGTAAGGAAAAAGTACTCGGTTAACAAAGAAGCCAGGGCAGTCATTGACAACAATAGGGGTTTTCCCCATTTTATTGGCGTAGGCAACAACCTTAGCAACAGTGTTATCAGAAGTTTGTTCTCCGCGAATAATTTCGACTAATGGCATTCGATGCACAGGGTTAAAAAAGTGCATTCCGCAGAAGTTTTCTGGGCGCTTTAGTGATTTAGCGAGGGTTGAAATTGGAATAGTTGATGTATTTGAAGCCAGTATAGTTTCACTTGTTACTAAGGACTCAACTTCAGCTAATACAGCAGCTTTGACTTTAGGGTTCTCAACAACGGCTTCAACGACGATTTGGCTATCTTCTATGCCATTGTAAGATAATGAAGGATGAATAGATGATAAGGTCGCCGCCATTTTTACAGCTGTAATTTTTCCACGCTCAAATTGGTTATTTAATAGCTTTTGTGCCTCTTCAATCCCTAATTCTAATGACTTAACATTAATATCTTTCATTAAAACAGGTACGCCTTTGCTGGCAGACTGATAAGCAATGCCTCCGCCCATAATTCCTGCACCTAATACGGTGGCATGTGTTGGAATCTCAATACGTTGTGCGATCTTTTTACTATTTGACTTAACTTGTTGGTCATTTAGAAAAATACTCACTAACGCACGTGCAACATCACTATGCGCTAGAGGAACAAATGCTGCTGTTTCATGCTTTAAGGCCTCATCGCGGGTACAATTTGCTGCCTTTTCTATTGTATTCACAGCCGCCATAGGGGCTGGATAGTGTTTGCCTGCAACCTTATACACCATTCCCTTAGCGACATTGAAACTCATCGTTTGCTCAATAGGTTTCAATTGCAGAGGGCTAAGTTTAGGTTGGCGTTTTTGCTGCCAATTGAAGGCTCCGGTGATTGCAGATTCAATGAGTTGTAGCGCTGATTGTGCGAGAGCTTCTGTATTAACAACGGCATCAATAAGGCCAAGTTTTAAAGCTTGAGAGGCATCGATATCTTTACCCGCAGTAATAATTTCTAATGCGCTATCCAAACCAATTAATCGAGGTAGCCGAACAGACCCACCAAAGCCAGGCATGATCCCAAGTTTCGTTTCAGGAAGCCCAATTCGGGTATCAGGGGAGGCGATACGAAAATCAGTGGATAAAACACATTCACAACCACCACCTAGTGCATAGCCATTAATGGCGCAAATCGTTGGAACAGGCAGGTCTTCAATACGATTAAATATACTGTTAGCGTAGTGTAACCAATCACTTAGTGTTTCTTTTGATGCTTCAAAGAGTGACAGAAACTCTTTGATATCAGCGCCAACAATAAAAGCGGGTTTATCAGAACGGAAAATTACACCTTGCAGCTCGGTTTGTTGCTCAAGAACAGACACGGCTTCATCAAGTGAAGCAACGGTGTGGGTGTCCAATTTATTAATTGGCCCTGGTGAGTTAAAAACCAGTTCTGCAATCCCTTGTTTCAACCATTGAATATAGATAGTGTCACTTTGATAAAGCATTCTGCTCTCCTCTACGTGGTAGTGTTATCTGGTACGACCAGATGAAAAGAGTGTGACTAGAATGTTAATTAATTGCAAATGATTAATGACAAAAATGGAAGGTTGGTCACAGCAATTAAGTGAAATAATTAATGATTTAAATGATAAATGTATTATATATCAATTAATTAATTAGGGTTTGCAACAGAGTGCATATCCGTTAATAACAGAACGTGGTAAGCTTAATTTTTCTAATTAATGCTGAAAGGTTGAAGGAAATGGAAAAACTGACTGCACTCTACGCTGAACACATTAAAACGTTACAAAACAGAACTCAGCAAGTTTTACAGCGCAGCAAATTAGATGCCATATTGATTCATTCAGGTGAACCCCTACGCATCTTTCTTGATGATAGCGACTATCCGTTTAAAGTTAACCCTCATTTCAAAGCGTGGGTACCTGTTACCGATGTTCCACATTCATGGTTATTAGTTGATGGTATAAATAAGCCTAAGCTATGGTTTTATTCCCCCGTTGACTATTGGCATAGTGTTGAGCCACTACCGAACAGTTTTTGGACCAAAGATATTGAGCTAATCCACTTAAAAAATGCGGATGACATCAAAACGCTTCTCGCAAGCTTATCAAAAGAAAATGTTGCCTATATAGGCTCAGCAACGGCACGAGCAGAATCTTTAGGGATTTCTTTGCATAATATCAATCCCAAATCGGTTTTAGATTACTATCATTATCATCGTTCTTATAAGACAGATTATGAGCTTTACTGTATGCGAGAAGCTCAAAAAATGGCTGTAAATGGGCACCTCGCTGCTCTCGAAGCATTCCGTGCAGGTATGAGCGAATTTGATATTAATGTCAGTTACTTACAATCTACCGGTCATCGAGATACCAATGTGCCTTATGGTAATATTGTTGCGCTGAATGAAAATGCGGCGGTATTACATTACACGAAACTACAGCAAACTGTGCCGAACGAATTACGCAGTTTTCTTATTGATGCAGGCGCTGAATATAATGGCTATGCTGCTGATATTACGAGAACTTATGCGGCGAAAGGTAAAGACGAATTTGCTGAATTGGTTGCAGATGTCAACACAGAGCAGCTTGCTTTAATTGATACGATTAAGGCAGGTGTCCGCTATACTGATTATCACGTGGATATGCATCATAGGATTGCTAAGATACTGATTAAACATGATATTGTTAAAGATATTAGCGAAGAGTCGATGGTGGAAAGTGGCTTAACAACGCCATTTTTACCTCATGGTTTAGGCCATCCACTTGGGTTACAAGTTCATGATGCTGCAGGTTTTATGCAAGATGATAGTGGTACTCATCTCGCAGCTCCTAAAATGTATCCATTCTTGCGTTGTACTCGTGTTTTAGAACCTAAAATGGTGTTAACTATTGAGCCTGGGCTCTACTTTATTGAATCTCTGTTATCTGAATGGAGAAATGGGGAGTTCAGCCAACACTTTAATTGGGATAAAATCGAGTTCTTCAAACCTTACGGTGGAATCCGCATTGAAGATAATATCGTGATCCATGCAAATCGTATTGAGAATATGACTCGAGACTTACATTTACGTTAATGAAACCTTATTTAATACCGGCTGAAACCATTTCTTTTACAGAAGAAATCAAAAAAAGCCAATTTATTACGTATTTAGCTCATACAGATGGTATTGAAGCGGCAAAAGATTACATTCAATCGATTAAAGCTCAATACCCAGATGCCCGGCACCATTGCTGGGCATTTGTTGCTGGTCGGCCTGATGATTCACAAAAATTGGGGTTCTCTGATGACGGAGAGCCGACAGGAACAGCAGGAAAACCCATCATGGCGCAACTATTAGGTAGCAATCTAGGGGAGGTTACCTGTGTTGTTGTACGTTATTTTGGTGGGATAAAACTAGGCACTGGTGGGCTAGTTAAAGCTTATGGAAATGGTGCCCAGCAAGCATTAAAAATATTACCAACAAAGACAAAAGTACCACAAAAAATCTTTAATTTAGTGTGCGACTATTCATTGATTAATGCGATTGAACAACTGCTTGTCCAAGTGAATGGCACAGTTTTACACAGTGATTATAATGAAACTGTCTCTTTACAAATTGCAATTCCTGCCACTCTTGAGCAGGAAGTCAATGATAAATTACGCGATATAAGCCGTGGAGCCTTAACGCTCACGTCAGAATCACAATAGTAAACAGTTTTATCAAGGAACCTGCCGAATGCATTTTCGTGCAATAACCCGTATAGTCGGGCTGCTTGTCATCATCTTTTCTTTTACCATGGTTATTCCTGGTATTGTCGCGCTAATTTATCGTGATGGTGCAGGGCGAGCTTTTAGCCAGACTTTTATTACTGCTTTGCTAATTGGCCTTTTTTTGTGGCTACCAACCCGTAATAGCCGGCACGAACTGAAAGCAAAAGAAGGCTTTCTTATCGTTGTTTTATTTTGGACGGTACTGGGAAGCGTAGGGGCATTACCTTTTATTTTTTCTGAAAGACCTAATCTTTCGGTAACTGATGCTTTTTTTGAATCGTTCTCAGGATTGACGACGACAGGTGCGACAACGTTAACAGGGCTTGATTCCCTACCCAAAGCTATTTTATTTTATCGGCAGATGCTTCAATGGCTTGGGGGGATGGGGATTATTGTACTTGCCGTTGCAATTTTACCACTTTTGGGTGTCGGGGGAATGCAGCTATATCGTGCAGAAATGCCGGGTCCTTTGAAAGACAATAAAATGCGGCCTCGTATTGCAGAAACAGCAAAAACATTATGGCTTATCTATGTACTGCTAACTATTGCCTGTGCGGTTGCTCTATGGATAGCCGGTATGGATGTTTTTGATGCTATTTCTCACAGCTTTTCGACTATCGCTATTGGTGGGTTTTCAACTCATGATGCTAGTATTGGTTATTTCAATAGTCCTGCGATTAACACTATCATTGGTATTTTCCTGATTATCTCTGGTTGTAACTTCGGTTTGCACTTTGCAGTATTAACTGGACGTAGTTTAGGGATTTATTGGCGCGATCCTGAATTTAGAATGTTTATTAGCTTCCAGTTTGTCTTGGTGGTTATTTGTACCTTAGTACTTATGTTCCATTCTGTTTATAGTAGCTTTGGTCAAACACTTGATCAGGCATTCTTCCAAGTCGTGTCCATGGCGACAACGGCTGGATTTACGACAGATAGCTTTTCTGGTTGGCCTCTTTTTTTACCTATGCTGCTATTGTGCGCCGCATTCGTTGGTGGATGTGCAGGCTCGACAGGTGGTGGGTTAAAAGTTATTCGTATATTGTTACTTTTCTTACAAGGCTCGCGTGAGTTAAAGCGCCTAGTTCACCCAAATGCAGTCTACACAATCAAATTAGGACAACGCGCATTACCTGAAAGGATCATCGAAGCTGTTTGGGGCTTCTTTTCTGCATATGCACTGGTCTTTGTCGTCAGCTTATTATTACTGATTGCTACAGGAGTTGATGAATTCTCTGCTTTTTCAGCAATTGCAACGACACTGAATAACTTAGGGCCAGGGTTAGGGACTGTGGCTGATAATTTCACAACGATGAACCCTACAGGCAAATGGATATTAGTTGTCACGATGTTATTTGGGCGTTTGGAAGTTTTCACTTTATTAGTGCTACTGACTCCCACTTTTTGGCGTGAATAGTTGGGTACAATTAATAAATAATATTACCTATATAGAAATGATATTAATTTAGGAACAATAATGAGCTACTTACTTTTACACTCCAGTACGGATGGGCAAACTAAAAAAATTATTCTAAAAATGGCGGAGCAACTGAGAAACTCAGGTCGTGAATGTGATATTCGTGATTTAAATACTGACCAACAGCTTAATTTATCAGGCTACGATAAAGTATTAGTAGGGGCATCCATTCGTTATGGGCATTTCAATAAAAAACTACAACGCTTCGTGCTTTCTCATCAAAATCAATTGAACTCAATGAAGACGGGTTTTTTTGCTGTAAATTTGACGGCAAGAAAAGAAGGCAAGAATACGGTAGAAACCAACGCATATACGCGAAAATTTTTAGAAGCATGTCCTTGGAAGCCTACATTGAAGTCTGTTTTTGCCGGAGCGCTGTTTTATCCACGTTATACATGGTTTGATAGAATGATGATTCGTCTAATAATGAAAATGACAGATGGCCCAACCGATCCAAAAACAGAGATTGAATATACTAACTGGGAAAAGGTTGCTGAATTCACAGTTGAATTTGATGATTTGTAGTTCACAATTTCAACAAAACGTAGTTATTTTGTGTGATTTGTTTAATAAATCATCGCTTGATGAAATAAATCAAAAAAACACTTGCGAGAATTTTTCGAACCCAACTACCCAACTACCCAACTACCCAACTACCCAACTACCCAACTACCCAACTGCTTTTAACGACTCGCTTAATTTATTTGATTTTATTCCTCTTCGCAGAGCCATTAGTCATGAATATAACTATCGCTAATGGAAGCTCACGATGCAAAGTAGTGAGTAACAGCTCACTTCTATTTGAGCTGCAAAGAGGATGGTGAGTTAAGAGGGAAGAATTAAATCAACGCGTTGCACTCTGAGTATTCAGGGGGGAATGCGATTGAGGGGATAAGGTAGTGAGTAATAGCTCACTTATTATAGGATTAAAAATATATCGGGTAAAAGAAGGAATAAAATATAGTGAATAAGGCCGCAGTAAGTTTTAAGTGATTACTTACTATAGAAATATACCAGTAAAGTTTATTAATAATGTAATTATATTCAATGAATAAATAATAATGACAATATTTAGTATTGAAAATAATTCAATGGAAAAGATTAGTTAGCCTACGTTGAGAATTGAGATTAAACTAGCACTATTTATTTATATGAAACTGATAATTAAATTATTTTCTCATCTATAATATATCTTTATGATATGTAATATTATATAAATTTTTTTATGATTTGAATGGTGTCTTAAAAATTAAAATATTACAAACTCATTTATTTAAAATATTTAATAAAGGAAATTCTTCCAATATTTTTTTAAACCATGGTGTAAATATTTCAGGCGTAAGAACGATCTCTTGTTTTAATTGAGGAAGACTTACCCACCGTATAGATGAAACTTCATCCCTATTTGGTTGAATATATTGGTTGTAATAACCAATAAAAATATGGTCATATTCATGTTCAATTAAGCCTCCCTGAACATCAGCTTTATAAATTAAGGAACCCACATATGTTAATGGGGTGACAAAGCCTAGCTCCTCTTGAAGCCTACGTTCAGCAGCTTTCTGAGTATCCTCATTAGGTTTAGGGTGACTACAGCAAGAATTTGCCCATTGCCCTGCTGAATGATATTTATGAAGTGCCCGTTGTTGAATTAATAGCTCATTTTGCTCATTAAAGATAAATACTGAAAATGCTCGATGTAGATAACCGAGTTGATGTGCCAATAATTTTGACATAACACCAACAGGTTCATCATGTTCATTAACTAAAATTAATTCATCTTCCATTTATACTATTTTCCATCATAAAAATTATTACACTAGTTTAGTATAATTAAAAATATAAGTTTGCATATTAGAGCTGTTTATTAGTTAACATGATTTTTTCAAAGCTCACAGCTATCATAAGCTTATATAGCTGTGAGATTAAAAATTATTTTTGTTGTAACACCCAAACAGCGGCTTCAACCCTTGATTTTAAATTGAGCTTTTTAAGTAAATGTTTAACATGTACTTTTACTGTGCTTTCTGCGATATCTAGTTTACGAGCTATCATTTTATTTGATAAGCCTTGTGATATCAGCTCTAGAATATCGGCTTCCCTTGGTGTTAATGAAGTTATATTATTATCATCCTGTGTGGTATTGTCTCTGAGTGATTCAGCAAGTACAGATGCTAATGTTGGGCTAACAACTAACTTACCGCTAGCGGCTTCTTTTAGGGCGACTATAAGCTCTTCAGGCTCCATATCTTTAAGCAAATAGCCATCAGCACCTCTTTTTAGTGCATTGACTAAATCATCACTATAATTAGAAACAGTAAAAAGAATAATCCTACCGGATAGTTCTCGCTTTCTAAGTTCATCAAGAGTTTCAAAACCATTCATTCCAGGCATGTTGAGATCCAGTAAAATAAGATCAGGATCTTGCTCTTCAGCGATCTGTATACCTGTTTTACCATCTCCTGCTTCACCGATAACTTGTAATGAAGATTCCAAACTAATCAATTGTTTGACTCCATTTCTTAGCATCGGATGATCATCAATAAGTAGAATGGTTGATTTTTCGTTTACTATATTTGTATTTTCCATAGATGATTTTCCGGTATGTTAAGCGTCAGATAAAGGAAAGGTAACTTTTACCTCTGTTCCACCTTGAGGCCTAGGTGTAATACAACAATTACCATTAAGGCTTAATGCTCTTTCTCTCATAATAATAAGCCCATAATGATTAAGTTTATCAGTGTTTGACGTGATCCCTGCACCATCGTCGATAATGGTAATAGTAACAATACCATCATACTGGTTTAATGAAACCTCAGCCGATGTTGCATTAGCATGTTTTAGAATATTAGTTAATGCTTCTCGGACGATTTGTATAATATGAATAGATTGGTGTGGTGAAATACTCTTTGCGGGTAGGTCGTAGTTTAAGGTTACTGTATACCCCATACGTTCGCTAAATTCATTAATGGTACTTTCTAATGAGGGAAGTAGGCCAGGTTCCATTAATTTAAGCCTAAATGTGGTTAATAGCTCTCTCAGTTGGCTATATGCGGTATTAATTTCGCTGCGCATTTCTGTTAAAAGCTGTTGAGGTTTTTCTGGTAATGGCTCAGGCTGTAATTGCAGATAGCTAATTTGCATTTTCAAACAAGATAAAGACTGAGCGATAGAGTCATGAAGCTCGCGTGCAATTGCAGAGCGTTCATCCATGATAAGCAACTGTTGTTGTTGTTCTATTTGGTGCTCCATCGCGAGCATACCAGAGATTTGTTTTGCTAGAACAGAAACGAGGTTGTTTTGTTCGTCTGAAAGTATTTGATTATCTTCAATCTCACCAATAATAACGCCATAACGATGCATATTGTCTGATAAATCCCATTGTAAGCTGAGAGGTTTATCGATTGAAATTTGTTGTTTTAGCTTCGTTGTCTTCGCTTCAGATAATCCGGTTGAATAGCAACATATTTCATGAAAATAAGCTTCATTACTCTCTTCATACAACCGTAAACTTAGATTTTTGAGTATGGTAATGTTTTCTAGTTCAATAAGGACTTTTTGTAATCGCAAATAGAGGGGATCTGATGAATGAAGAATTTGGTTTGATTGATATAAATAAGATAACACTTTATTTTTTGTGATTAAATCTGCAGTTTTTTCTGCAACTCTTTCTTCAAGTTGATGATAGCTTAGCGCTAATTCATCTGACATTTGATTCAGCGTTTCTCCTAATGCGTTTAACTCATCTTGCCTATTATTTTTAGGGTAGCGTTGGCTAAAATCTTTTCGCCCAATCGCATTGACCATTGATAATAATTTAACCCATGGGTAATAAATTTTTCTTCTTAAGTGCCAGATGGTTCCCATAAGTAATAAGAATACTAAGCTAATAAAAATCAGTTGTGTCATAGCTACATAAGCAATCTTTCTTTCTGTTTTCTCATCAATATTATGAACCAATTCATCAAGTTTACTTACAAATGATATAACTTCGTACCTTGCATCGTTAGGCGTATTTGCTTCCATTAATGAAGGTCGTAAGATATGTAACCAGTAATTATAGAGCTCATCAAATTGAGGCGTTAAGCTTTCAATTTTTACAACTTGGGTCAGTTCTGGGCTAATGAGGTCAGATTCTAATGCGTCGAGATAACGCTGATTTTGAGTGTTCAGAGGGACGAGAGAAAGCAATCTGTAGCTCTGCATTCGTAGTGAACCTGATTTATTTATTGCGTGAGCATTACCTTGTACACTTATAATCATTCGATTAGAAATCGTCATCCCAATAATTCCTAAGATCGCAATAAGTAGCATAAGGCCGATCACTTGGTTAATAATTGAAAATCGACGATACAGTGTGGGCATGTGTCACTTCCTTAAAGAGTCGCGCTAGCGAACTTAAAATGCATAGTTCTAGTATTGTTCATAAAGGGGCGAACATTAAATATACTACTTTGGTAGTAATTTTCTGGTGTTATAACAAAATAGAAAATAGAAAATAAAATTTCTCTTTAAGTTTTGTACTTTTATTTATTGATATATAAGATTAAATTTGGTTTAGTCTGGAATGGGGATACGTATTATAGCTTAAATTAAAGATGAATTTCCTTTGATTTAGATCAGTTTAAATATCGATGAAAATCAATGTGTAAAATAATATACACCGAAAAATGTTACTGAAAAACTATCGAATGGCAGGAAGAAAGATAGCTCTAATCGATAGAGCTATCTTTTTGTTTTAGGCTTTTTTAAATTTTTTGAATAGTGAGATTATCGAGACAAGGATTAGGCCGGTTACTAGCCCAAAACATAAATTAATTATAGTCGGTAAGACAAACTGCATAGTACTACCAATGATAGGTGTTAAGGTTGCGGTAAATGATATTTCGGTAATCCATTCTGAAATATAGCTGATACCGTGCGTTAGGATACCTCCACCGACCATAAACATCGCAGCTGTTCCTACAATAGATAATGTTTTCATGAGATAAGGAGTCGCATAAATTAAGGCATTACCACATTTTTTTAATAAAGAAGAGGTTTTCTTCTGTAAATAAAAGCCTAAGTCATCTAATTTCACAATACCTGCAACTAAGCCATACACACCGACAGTCATCACGATAGCAATGATAGAGAGTACGGCTACTTGGTTGATAAAAGAGGTAGTGGAAACAATGCCGAGTGTGATGGCAATAATTTCAGCTGATAAAACAAAATCGGTACGAATAGCTCCTTTGATTTTTTTACTTTCAAATTCCTTAAGTTCTTCTGCTGATAATTGCAATTGGTGTTGGGGAGTAGAATCTTTTGCATTAGAATGCAATAGCTTATGAGTGATTTTTTCTGCTCCTTCAAAACAAAGATAGGCTCCACCAATCATGAGTAGAGGTGTGATAGCCCAAGGGATAAACGCACTGATTAACAACGCTAAAGGAACAAGTATTAATTTATTAACAAATGACCCTTTAGCGACGGCCCAAACAACAGGAATTTCCCTCTCTGCACGAACGCCTGTGACTTGCTGGGCGTTTAGTGCGAGGTCATCACCTAAAACTCCGGATGTTTTTTTGGCAGCCATTTTTGTCATGACGGAAACATCGTCTAGTACAGCGGCAATATCATCAAGTAATGTGAGTAAGCTACTTCCAGCCACAAGAATATCCTCAATATTTTTTAAGGTGTCATTAATGTTTATTAGGTCAATTAATGGATAATTAGTTCATTACAATATAAATCATACTTACAAATAAGATAATTCCATTGCAGATTGATAAATCTGAATTTTAAATTATTAAATTTTTATGACAATGGAACCAATGTGATTTTTTCTTTTCTAACTTATTAATTTTAGTGAAGTAACATGAAGTGACATATTGCTATCTGCTACTTTGCTTTATATTTGGTTTAATTATTTAGCTTATGAATAATTTTTAATAGATTGGTATAGGGTTAATACATGTCTTCTCAGCCAGTTTTGAGTATTGTCGTTGCTGTATATAATGGTGAAAAATTTCTACCTCAGTTTTTTGATAGCTTAATCGCGCAAAAGTTAGAAAATTGGGAGTTGATCGTTGTTAATGATGGTTCTAAAGATAAAAGTGAAGACATCATTAAGTCTTACGCAGATAAATTTGTACATTTAAAAGTGCTTTATCAAGAGAACCAAGGCGTATCAGTTGCCCGTAATACGGGGATGGTAGAGGCTACGGGAAAATATATTACATTCCCTGATATTGACGATGAAATTAGCCCTCAAATGTATGGGCGTTTATTAGAAATAGCATTATCAAATGACCTCGATGTTGCAACCTGTAATGGAACTTATGTTTATACTAATGGTGATGCACCAAAGGCAATTTTCCCACCGAATAAAGTCCCGTCAACTGGGGTAATTTCAGGCCCTGAATGGCTTGAAATTGGCTTAAGTTCACGCAAGTTTCTGCATGTAACTTGGCTGAATTTATATCGTTTGGACATGTTGCGCCAACACAAATTTTTCTTTGAGCCTAAGTTACATCATCAAGACATTCCTTGGACGACGGAAGTCTTACTCGTGGCGAAGCGCGTGCAATTTATTAATGAACAATACTACCGATATTTAATCCATAACCAATCTGTTTCGCATTCATTAAGTGGTGATGAACGCTCTGTCCGCAAGATAAAAACGTATTTGAAGATTATTGATATGCTGCTAAATATTTACCAGCGTTATCCTGAACAAGTTAAACAGGCACCAGCTTGCTTATGGCAGGTAGGAAAGGAAGGTTTGGGGGTGATTCAAGCGCTATTAGCCATTAAATCACCCGATGTACAGAAGGAAATGGTACAACTATTTTTTGATAAGGGTTATTGGCAAATAGTGTGGGCGCATGCAACAACAGTAAAATTAAAATGGCGATTAATTAGACGCTACACTAAGTTAAAAGAAATTATCAAATCATAATCTTCTGAAAAGGTAGCTGTTTTTATAGGCTACCTTTTTGTTTTTATTTTTCTAGTTGCTTTAGAGAAGCAATAAACATATCCCATAACTGAGGGTTATTTAATGTTGTGGCGACTTGTGTGTGGCAATCTGCTTTAGCTGGATGGCGAAAGTCAGTCACTGTCATACCTGTTGTTAGAGCGCCTTGTAGCTCGATATCAATTGGAGCCTTAATCGTTTCCATTATGGATGGGTCGATAACATAAGCAACAGCGCATAGGTCGTGAACCGGGGCGTGGTCAGTATAGCCATTACGTCTACGGTAACCTGCCGTGTAGTAATTTAGAGATTCAACAACAAAGTCACTTACAGGTGTATTTAACGCTGCAATTGCTTCCATTATTTGGTCGTCTGGCCTTGCTTGGTGTGTAAGGTCTAACCCAATCATAGTGATAGGCCAAGTTTCATTAAACACGATATGAGCAGCTTCAGGGTCTATAAGGATATTGAATTCGGCGACTGCAGTACGGTTGCCCGTATGGTAGCCTCCTCCCATTAAAACAACTTCTTTTACTAATTCTACAATTTCAGGTGCTTTCCTCACGGCTAAAGCAATATTTGTGAGTCCTCCGATAGGTACGAGAGTAACCGTTTTAGAGGGATGTGACTTCAGCGTATCAATAATTAAGTCCACAGCGTGTCGTTGGTCAATAGGTAATTTGGGTTCAGGGAGGTGAGTGCCGTCCAGTCCTGTTGTTCCATGAACTTCTGGGGCAGTCTGTATTGTTCTCACTAATGGCCTAGAGCAACCAGCAGCGATAGGGATATCATTTGCACTAACGAATTCCATAATTGCGCGTGCATTATAAGTAACTTTGTCTAAAGTTTGGTTTCCGACAACCGTCGTTACCGCAAGTAACTCTACATTTGAATTTCCTAATGCTAAGAAAATTGCCATTGCATCATCATGGCCAGGGTCACAATCGATAATAATTTTATTGCTAGACATTATTTCTCCTTTTATTAGGTTATTTACTTTTAATTAACATAATATATGGATAAATTTATTTTTATGTGATGTAAGTTCTATTTTTATGAATGCTAATGTAATGAAATTATTCATTAGGGTTACTAATATAGAGTGATGTGATTAACATATTAATAACAATCGTGTTGAGTTTATAAAGATAATGTGTTCTTTATGAAGTTTTAAGCAATATAAATGAAGCCGCCTAGAGGGGGTTTATTAATTAGTTAATAATTGTGGAGGCAGAATGGAGAACTATCTGGAAAAATTACCTGATGTCATTGATTCTGTTGCAACTAACCAGTTTTATCCTAATTTATTATCATGGTTATCTTCACTTATTGCATTCGATAATGCGATTGTTTACTCCTTTGAAAAAGGAGCTCCACCCCGATTTCTTTCCAAAGTAGAGCGCCGTAATAGCGATAGTATTAACAGAATCTATCAACGAGGTGCTTATTTAATGGATCCATTCTACCAAGAAATCCAAAAGGGAGGCGCTTCCAAAGTATTAACACTAAAAGAACTCGCACCTAAAGGATTTTATCATACAGATTATTATCTCAATTTTTATCGTAAGACAGGGTGGTGTGATGAAGCTGGGTTGTTATTAGATATTTCAACTGACAGGCAATTAGGCATTTTTTTTGGTAATGAAGATAGGCCTTTTTTCTCGGGAAAATATACGCAAGCGCCCCTTAAA
This sequence comes from Providencia sp. PROV_01, assembly GCF_053098325.1. Taxonomy (NCBI): domain Bacteria; kingdom Pseudomonadati; phylum Pseudomonadota; class Gammaproteobacteria; order Enterobacterales; family Morganellaceae; genus Providencia; species Providencia sp. PROV_01. The sequence goes on from NZ_JBRFKD010000002.1 coordinate 956,894, forward strand.
GACGCCTTCAATATCATTCGTAGTATGGTGAAACTTCATAAAGATGTTTCTCCTTCTTCGGTGTCGAACCACCATCAAAATACTGATATGCAAACACGATTTGGGCTGACACCAAGAGAGTGTGAAGTTGTCGAATTAATCTTAGCAGGTAAAGGTTCACCACAAATTGCACAGATGCTTTTCATTAGTTTAGGAACAGTGAAAAATCATCGTAAAAATATCTATCAAAAACTAAATATTAATTCACAGGTTGAATTATTTAACTTATTAATGAATAGGTTAAGCTAAGTATAATGTGTTTTTATATTTATTTTAACCTAATGATTTAATAGCATTTTATAGCTTGTTATCTTTTTTATTGCTGCATTATTTTTTTTATTTTTGTCTAGATGATTTGTATGAACTAAAATTAAATTAATAATCATTATTATTAATATGAGAATGGTTTATTAATTATTTGATTTTTAGATTGTTTTTTTATTTTTTTAAAATTTTATTATTATTTAAATATTCTACTTGCGTCACAATTGTTAATTTTATGTTTCGAATGTCCCTAAAGGGCTATGTAATTGTTAATGTAAGGTTAAGATAATCGAGTTATCGAAAGATACTAAATAGGGTATCCATAATGAATAACCAAGTAGAATCATTGACTTACTATGCAGCAACTAAAAAGTATGACTTACGTTTTCCTACGCTAAAGGAAGATCTTGATGTTGATGTGGTGATTATTGGTGGTGGTTTTTCTGGGATCCATACTGCGCTTGAGCTGTGTGAGAAAGGGATTACCAATATCGCTATTTTGGAAGGACGGCACCTTGGCTACGGTGGTTCAGGGCGTAATGGCGGGCAAGTAATGGCAGGCATTGGCCATGATATCGATGCAATCAAAAAATATGTCGGGCCAGAGGGTTTAGAAACGATTTTTAAACTCAGTAATATGGGCGCAGGGATCATGCGTGATCGTATCGCTAAATATGATATTGATGCAGATTTTTGCCGTGGTTACGCATACTTAGGTAGTAATAAGCGCCAAGAAAAAACCTTACGCAGTTGGCTAAAAGATTTTAAGTCAGTTGATCCTGATGAAGAAATTGAGTTTTACAGTGGCTCAGAACTAAAACAGATTATTGGTTCTGATGCTTATACCTGTGGGATCAAACACATGGGTGGCGGGCATGTTCATTCATTGAATTTATTATTGGGTGAAGCGAAAGCGATTAGTGAAATATATGGCGCTAAAATATTTGAAAATAGCCAAGTATTAAATGTGGAATATGGTAATACCATCAAAGTCAGAACTGCGATGGGAACAGTTAAAGCACAGAAAATGCTGTGGGCTTGCGATTCATTTTTAAATGGCCTTGAGCCGACGATTTACCCTAAAACTATTAATACTTACGCATATCAATTAATGACGGAAGAGCTACCTGATGAATTAATCGAGCAAATTAGCCCAATTCGTGGTGCTTATAGTGATATTCGTCCTGTAATAGATTACTACCGGGTGACGAATGAGAATCGCCTATTATTTGGCAGTTCCACTCATTTTCTTGAATATATTCCGTCTGATCTTAAAGCATGGAATCGTAATTTAATGCTAAAAGTCTTTCCTTACCTCAAAGACGTCAAAATTGAATTAGCTTGGGGTGGACCAATGGCATGTAGTGCAAATTTATTTCCACAAATTGGTTCATTACCACAACACAAAAATGTGTTTTATGCACAGGGCTATTCAGGTTTTGGTGTTACGCCAAGCCAGATTGTGTGCAAAGTTCTTGCTGAAGGGATGGTGGAAGGTTCTCATCGTTATGACTTAATGAGTTCTATCCCGCACGCCAATATTATTGGTAAAGATAGTCTGCGTAATGTGATTGTTTCGTTGGCAAAAATAATGCATCAGACATCCGGTTATTGGCAAGGTCGTCGCTAATTCGTTATCCACCTAATTAGTTTATTAAAATCGATTAAAGGTAAAAATTATGATTAGTCCATTACTGTTAAATAAAGCACTACCTGAGTTATTGAATGTTGGTAGCGTGACAAATTTAGGCTCTGTGGTTGTTGAAGGCGATCCTCAAGCGAGTGTTGCAATGATCCACGGTGAACCAACGGATAACCTGACCTGCGGTATTTTTGCTTGTACTAAAGGCAAGTTCAAAATGGTATATCCATTTGATGAAATGGCGACAGTCCACGAAGGTTCGGTGAAGTTAACGGATGTGAAAACCGGTGTGACGGTTGAATACCATAAAGGCGATACCTGGTTTGCCGCGAAAGGTACCGAAGTTTTATGGGAAATTGATACACCACGCTTCGTAAAACATTACTTAGCTTGTGTAAATGCCTAATTAATTTCTATTGAGTGGAGTGATAACAATGAGCGAGTTAACCCTATTACCAGAAGTCAGTGAGTTTTTGAAGCGTCAGCACGGTCATTTTATCAACGGGTTACCGGTTTCTGGCAAAGGCGATACTTTTTTTGATGTTGTTAACCCAGCCACTGAACAGGTTATTGCTAAAGTAAAAGAAGGAACTTTAGCGGAAGTTGATGCCGCAATGGATGCGGCTCATGCTGCATTTAAAGGAGTTTGGGCAAACACGACACCAATGGAAAGAGGGAATTGCTTAAACCGCCTTGCTGACTTGCTTGAAAAGCACCTTGAAGAATTAGCCCAGTTAGAGACGTTATGCTCAGGTAAAACCATTCAATTATCTCGTTTTCTTGAAGTGGGGTCATCTGCGCAGTTTTTGCGTTATTTTGCCGGTTGGGCGACTAAAATCAGCGGGGAAACATTGAATGTTTCATTGCCTTCTTTTAATGGTGAGAAATATTCTGCATTTACCCAGCGTGAACCTGTTGGTGTTGTGGCTGGTATTATTCCTTGGAACTTTTCTATTATGATTTCCATTTGGAAATTAGCGGCTGCTTTAACATGTGGCTGTACGATTGTGTTGAAACCAAGTGAATTTACTCCACTAACTATGCTAAGAGTGGTGGAATTGGCAAAAGAGGCGGGAATTCCTGACGGTGTAATTAATATCGTAAATGGTGGTGGTCGTGAAGTTGGGCCAGCACTGATTCATCATCCACTTTGTTCTAAAGTGACATTTACGGGGTCTGTACCGACTGGGCTGGCGGTAGGGCGTTCAGCAATGGAAGGTAAATTAACCCGAGTAACACTGGAGCTTGGTGGGAAAAATGGTGCTGCATTCTTAGCTGACCTTCCGGTTGAAAAAATTGTTAATGGGATTATTGAAGCGGGGTATCTAAATCAAGGGCAAATTTGCGCGGCTGCTGAGCGGTTCTATATTCCATCTAAATTGATGGATGAAGTATTAGCGCAACTAAAAACGCGTTTGTCTGCGATGAAAGTCGGTTCTCCATTGGATGAAACAACCGAGATGGGGCCGCTGGCCAATAAAGCGCATTACGAAAAAATCTTAGGTTTGTTTGAAAAAGCTCGCCAAGAGGGTAGTGAAATTATTTATGGTGGCCAACCCGTTGCAGGCGCTGGGTACTTTGTGCCTCCAACCATTATTCGTGCTAATAGCCCAGATGATGTATTGATGAAAGAGGAAACATTTGGGCCAATAGGGACTTTCTTGAGTTACGATGACGAAGAAGAACTTATTGAGATGATGAATAGCACTCCGTTTGGTTTAGCTGCGAGTTTATGGACAAATGATCTTAGTAAAGCAATGCGTATGATTTCACGCATTGAAGCGGGAACGGTATGGGTGAATATGCATACCTTCCTTGACCCCGCAGTGCCATTTGGTGGCATTAAGTCATCAGGTATTGGTCGTGAATTTGGTAGTGCCTTTATTGAGTATTACACAGAGTTAAAGTCTGTCATGGTGCGTTATTAGTGTTCAATTTATATTCAATTAATCAACATTTCCCGGCCATCGTGCCGGGTTTTTTATATTTGATAGATACTATGGCTTATTAATCAATTCAAAGACAAAGCTATTGTGGATGTTCATCCACGGCGGGTGGTCGTTAGATTTACTGTCATTTTTCTTGGTGAATGATAAACCCGGATGAAACAAGCTCGGTTCGGTTAGTCACATTTGCTTTAGTGAAGATATTGCGTAAGTGAGTCTTCACTGTTGATAGCGAAACCCCCAGTAATAATGCAATTCGCTTATTGCTCGCGCCTTCTCGTACTAAATGGATAATTTCTTGTTCTTTGGGGGTATAAGCCACTAAGGAATCAGGTAGTACATCAAATGTCATCAGCTCAGCGACAGGTAAAATAGTATTTAATCGCATGATTTCTTGTTGGCTAAATGGGCTGTCTCGCAGCACCGAAATCCCCGCAATAATTTTATTTTTACGACGAATAAATATTTCCGCCATATCAGTCATGTTATTTGGCTGCATAAAATCATGGAAAAAAGCTTGATTCTGCTGGCGTATTTCAGAATCCATTCTCACTAAGCGTAAATCATCGCTGCGAAAATGGTCAGGGTGTAAAGGATCTAATTGGTGAAAATAAGCGAGATACTCTTCATGCATTTTTGCCGGTATCCCGTGAAGAACGTAGTTATCTGGTTGGCAATGATCATTCACGAGGTAATACACCAATGCAGAAACCGGAATAATATGCGCAATGGTATTTAGGCAGCAATCAATCAATGTTTGTTGATGAGGCTCGAATAATGGTGAATTCATCATATTCCCTTGTGTACTAATCGAATTATTATCATGCCTCTTAATGGATTTAACATAAAATAAACATATTAATAACGTGAAGTTGATAGCAGTATTTAAAACTCATGAAAACCTCATGAATATTGATTTGCTGCTTTTTGGTATCTTTAGAAAGATATTTATTAATATATTAACAAGTGGTTTGTTTGTTACATATTGATATTACTTTAATTATTTTTTTTGTTTTTAAAAATATGGGTACTTTTCGCGAGCTATACTTTATTTCCCCTCTCTCTGGGTATCGTCCTTTAGAACGATAGCAGTGGATTTAAGCTTATTTCTATAGTGGATATGAAACCACTTTATTTTTACAAAAAATTCACATTAATAGCTAGGTAGAGAGTGAGAGGGAAGCAAGATGAATTTATCCTCAAAATTGTCGACACATTTAGAAAAAGGGAAAGTTGGCTTTCCGACCACCTTGGCGAGTTCTGCTGGTTTGATTATGGCCAGTCCTGTTATTTTAACCGTCACGAGTGGATTCGGCATCGGTGGCGATACGTTTGCCTTAGCGGTGCTACTCAGTTTCATCATGATGCAAGCTCAGTTAACTACATTTTCGGAGGCTGCGGCCATTCTCCCAACGTCAGGCTCAGTATATGACTATATCTCTTGTGGGATGGGACGCTTTTGGGCGATAACAGGTGCGCTTTCGGCTTACTTGATTGTGCATGTGTTTGCAGGAACTGCCGAAACTATTCTGTCAGGGATTATGGCTCTCGTTAATTTTGAGCATCTCAACACGGTCTTAGAGACCAGTAACTCATCTTGGATGGTTGGTGTTGGGTTGGTTGTCACGTTTGGTATCTTAAATGCATTTGGTATTGAAGCCTTTGGTAAGGTCGAGGTTGTACTGACATTTGCCATGTGGTCCACGTTAGTAATTTTTAGTGTGAGTGGTTTGTTGTTGCCATTTCATGTGGATATGGACGGCTGGTTTGGTCAGCCACTCAATACGGACCCAACACTAATACTGAGCTTTGTTGGTATGGCAATGTTCATGTTTGTTGGTTGTGAGCTAGTAACCCCAATGGCTCCTGAAATTAAAAATTCCGCGAAAGTGATTCCCCGTGCGATGACAACAGGTTTATTTTGTGTCGCACTCTGTATGGTGTTATTCGGTGCAGCGCTAGCGAACCAAGTGGAAAATGTGGTCGTTGACCCGCTGACAGGTACGCGTTTACTTGAAACACCGATGGCAATCCCTGCATTCGCCGAAATTGTTATGGGTGAGTTTGGTAAATACTGGATAGGTATCGCGTTATTACTGGCTGGTGGAGCGACCATCAATACGTTAATGGCAGCGGTTCCTCGCATTCTTTATGGAATGGCTCTTGATGGGGCATTACCACGCATCTTTGCTTATTTGCACCCTCGTTTTAAAACTCCAGTATTCGGTATTTTAGTAGCTGTGATGATCCCATGTTTGCACGCTTTTGCTATTCAAGGCGACCTTGATCGTATCATTCCATTGGTACTGGCGGCGGTGTGTTCTTGGGGTACGGCTTACTTGCTGGTAACGATTTCAGTAGTGTTATTGCGTATTCGTCGACCTGACTTACATCGAGCCTATCGTTCGCCTTTTTTCCCTATACCGCAAATTATTTCGAGTGTCGGGATTATTTTAGCGATTGTGTATATCACTCCACCAGGCATGAATAAATCGGATATCTATATTCCTTTTGCCATTATGTTAGGTTTAACAGCCGGATATGCATTAATTTGGACCGTTTTTGTACAGAAAGTGAACCCATTTAAACCTGTGGATGTTGAATACGTTTTATCTAATTCCTTCTCTGATGAAGAAATGGAAGGAGGCCAACTTGAGCCATTACGTAACCTCGCCTAAACCGTCTTTGTGGAAGAAAATCGGTAAGTTTACCCAGCAACGTTTGCCTGCCGGATATCAAACAGGATTGACTCTTAACCGTGCTGAGAAGGACATGGCGCCTTATCCATGTGAGTGGGGGGCTCCCGGAGTGCTTCATGTGCATCCTCAACCCGAATTAACGATTGAGGTGACTGAACGGCCAAGAAAATTGTTTCTCGCTTTTATTGTGTATAGCCGTTTTGCGGTATCTGGCCAATGTACAGATAGTATCAATGCAAAAATTGAAGTAAAAACCCGTGGGACTATAAAGAAGAAGCATATCCATTTTGTTTCGAAGCAGATGGATGGGCAGAAAGTTATTGAATGGCTGAATGAGTACCCAATTATTAGGCAAACATTAGAAGAGCTGGAATTTAATCATTGCGAGATAGAGTTTAGCCGAGGTCGTTGGCGTTGTGAAATTGAGCCTTACACGGCATCAGAAATGGTGAGCCGCATTCCCGCGACTCGCCGTTATTTGAGATTAATAAAAAAACAACGCTATTATTTATTGAGTGCGCTGCAGTTAATTAACCAACTGGTGGAAAAACGTGCTGTGAGCCATTGAGTTTAAAAGAGTTTTTTGATAGTAATAATTATTATCAATTGACTCACTGGAATTTGATGTGAAATCTTTGCCTCTTTTAGGTTGTATGTTGTTTTCTTCTGCGGTGATGGCAACACACGCTGACTGTATACGTTTATCTGAGCTTTCCTTTGCTGAAGGGGTACATGATAGCGAAGGTCATAGCTGCTTATCTTTTGAAGTATCGCAGCAAGATTTTATAAAACAACGCGGTGAAGGTCTTTCCAAGGTTCTATTATTGGATTCCAATAAACAGCCAGTGCGTGCATTGCATGAGTACGGTTCAGTACAAGAACCTCATAGTGCGGATTATTTAGTATCAAAAAATGGGGTTTATTATTTAGCGTTGAATGGTGAGCCGGGTAAACCTTGGCAATTAAAGTTTGATGTCACCCAGTACCAGCCTTTAGCCATTAAAAAGGATAATGAACCGGTTACTCCTAAGCTGCAAAGTTTATTGGATGAATATTATCAAAATGGTGATACAAGCGCATTTTGGCAAGCCGTTGCCGCGCAAGGAACGCCACTGGTTGAAGATTTTTCAAATAGACAAAAACGGGTGACATTCCTTTGGCGTGGCGCGAAAGCAAACGCCTATATTTTAGGTGCGCCGTCAGGTAATCACGAAAGAATGGCCCATTTGGCGGGAACGGATATTTGGTATCGTTCTTTTATCATCCCTAATGATACGTTATCGCAATATAAAATTGCACCAGATATCCCTTCTGTACCGGAAGGCGGTTTTGCTCAACGTAAAGCAATTCTAGTCACCGCGCAGTCTGACCCATATAATTCTCACGTTATTCCTTCCCTAAATGTCGATAAATATAATCGTTTTTCGTTGTTATCATTGGCACCGAACATACGCCAGTGTCACTTTCCTGATGTAGAAAATCGGCAGATTAAAGGCCGTTTAGAGACTTTTACGTTGGTGAGTCAAATATTAAAAAACGAAAGAAAAATAACGGTTTATCAGCCTAATGTACCAATGGAAACACCGGCGTTATTGTTGCTATTGGATGGGCAAATTTACCTGCAAAACTATCAAATGGAGAAATTCTTTGATAAGTGGATGAATCAGGGGAGTTTTCCAGCGATGAATATTATATTTGTTGATAGCATAAATTCAGAGCGTCGTGGGGATGAGCTTCCCCCTAATGATGTCTTTCCTAAGTTGCTGGCGGATGAGCTTATGCCTCAATTAGCACAAATGGGAATTCAAGCGCCTGCAAGCCATACGATTATTGCGGGTTCCAGTTATGGTGGGATTGGCGCGACATGGAATGCATTACAACATCCTGAAATCTTCGGTAATGTTATCAGTATGTCAGGATCTTATTGGTGGGCTCCAAAAGATAAAGACCCTGAGTGGTTAATTCGTGAAATCGAAATTATACCAACGCAACCTATCCGTTTTTTCCTTGAGGCCGGCTTATTCGAACAACGCGGTAGTTGGGGGGGAATTATTCAGAACCACTACCGATTACTGGATGTTCTAAAACACAAAGGTTATCAAGTTGATGCTATTGAGTTACCTAGCGGGCACGACTATGTTTCTTGGTGTGAAACGCTTTATGAGGGAACAAATCAACTTGTGTCACAATGGTAAATAGCCATAACGTTGATTCACAACAAGCAGCTTATATTTAGCTGCTTTTTCACATTTATGACAAACGTCTTCATTTCGCCATAAAAGCGTCATTCAACTGTCATCTAGCTCCTTTAGCATGCCTGTCATTATTTGAAATACACATTTTCTCTTTTTATTATTGATTGGCAAGGAAACAGTTATGACTGGTAATTTTATGAAATCCCTTTTAGCTGTCACGGTAAGTACTTTAATTTTAGGAAGTGCAGTCCCTGCCTACGCGGCTGATAAAAATGATGCGGTGTCAGAAAACCGTGCGGCACAAGGTGATATCACAAAATTTGGTGGTGCGCGTCGTTTAGCGACAGAGCAAACTGATATCATGAAAGCGGCACTTCACAATGGCCAAGCCAAAAATGTGATTCTGTTTATTGGTGATGGTATGGGTGACTCAGAGATAACCGTTGCCCGTAACTATGCAGAAGGTGCTTCAGGGTTCTTTAAAGGAATCGATGCCTTGCCAATTACAGGCCAATATACCCATTATGCGTTAGATAAGAAAACCCAAAAACCAGACTATGTGACTGACTCTGCAGCGTCTGCCACGGCGTGGTCTTCTGGTGTAAAAACCTACAATGGCGCATTAGGGATTGATGTATTTGGCAACGATCATGAGACATTAATTGAGATAGCTAAACGTAATGGTAAAGCGACGGGTAACGTCACAACCTCTGAGATTCAAGACGCTACGCCAGCTGCACAGTTTTCGCATGTGAGTGCGCGTAAATGTTATGGCCCTGAGGAAACAGCAGAAAAATGTGCGGCTAACGCGCTAGAAAATGGCGGTCGAGGTTCAATTTCAGAGCAACTGTTGGTAACTCGCCCAGATGTCACCCTTGGTGGTGGAGCTAAGAGCTTCAAGCAAGAAGCAAAGGCGGGTGACTACAAAGGTAAAACGTTGGAGCAACAGGCGATTGAGCGTGGGTATAATATTGTGCGTGACGCTAAGTCATTAGACAGCATTACTGTTGCAAATCAAGATAAACCTGTTCTGGGCTTATTCCATGATGGCAACATGACTGTTGCATGGGAAGGCCCGAAAGCAGTTCATTACGGTAATATCAACAATGCGCCGTTAGAATGTAAACCGAATGCTAAGTTAGACCCGAATGCACCAACATTGGCTCAAATGACGAAAAAAGCGATTGAGCTGTTAGAAGTCAACCCAAATGGTTTCTTCTTGCAGGTTGAAAGTGCTTCTATCGATAAGCAAGACCATAAAGCAAACCCATGTGGTCAAATTGGTGAAACTGTCGCTCTCGACCAAGCTGTACAAGTCGGCTTAGATTTCGCTAAAAAACATGGTGATACATTAGTTATCGTGACCGCTGACCATTCACATTCAAGCCAAATTATTCCTGAAGGCACTAAGTCAACGGGTTTAACGCAGGCGTTGATTACTAAAGACGGTTCTGTGATGGTGGTAAATTACGGTAACTCTGAAGAAGATGACTCTCAAGAGCACACGGGTGCTCAGTTACGTGTAGCGGCTTATGGTCCACATGCGGCAAACGTAATGGGTCTGACTGACCAAACTGATTTGTTCTTTACCATGCGCGATGCAATGGGATTGAAGCAATAAACCAACCCTGTAGTAAAAATTCTCCGCAATAGGATGTTGCGGGGAGTTTTTTTATTTCTAGCCCTTTTTTTTCTTATTTTTCAACCATGCCTCAATGAACGTACTAAACATTTGCACTTCTTTTTTTATTCATTATCTTGATAAATTGATTTATTAAATAACAATAAATGTGCTTATTCATAGGCACGAATAATGAGAATGACATTATGAGAGAAGTTCGCGAACTGCAACGAGAGGAAATCCCATCTGTTTGGTCTATCGACCGCACTGAATTAATTGAAAACCTTTATCTATATCGAAATGGTGAGTTGGTGCTATCCAAGCAGCGGTTTGATATGAAAGGTTGGCCAGAAGGCGAACCTGAAGCTTATACCCCTCATTTGTTGGAAAGTTATGACCAAGGAGCGGTATTTCTTGGTATTTTTGAGCAGGGCAAGCTAATTGCTGCCGCAAGTTTAGATAATGTGTGGCGCGGCGAACAAAAAAATTTACTGCAATTGTCTTTCCTGCATGTGAGCCACTCACATCGTGGTAAAGGTTTAGCAGGGATGTTATTCCAACAATGCGCTGAAATGGCGATACAAAAAGGTGCAAAAGGCTTATATATTTCTGCGACACCTTCAGAAAATACGGTGCACTTTTATCAACATCTCGGTTGTTCCTTAATTGCCCAGCCTGACCCTGAATTATTTGCATTGGAGCCCGAAGATATTCATTTTATTTATCTATTTTCGTAAGTTTGTATTTTGTAAAATAAGTGTTAATTTATAGCGTGGTGAAATAAAAAAGCATTGAAATTTACTAGAAACTAGATATGATTGATAATCATTATCATTTAAGGGTGTTGAGGTCACTATGCCAACTAGCATATCAAAAACCACAGGTTTAAGGCGAATAGGTGCTGGCCTTTGGGGTGTTTTTGCTGTGATATTGCTGAGCATTGCTTATATACTCAATAATATGGGCTTAGATAATCTAAAAATCATTATGATTACCATGATGGTAGCAACCGCTGGGATGCTATTTAATCGCGGTTCTCGTCGTTTATTGATTGTCCCCGCAGTTATTTCACTCGCATGTTTTATGATGGCCTTTGTTCTACAAAGTTAGTTCTATAATCAGTAAGTAACAGAACAAAATAGAGAATTAGGGCAGCGCTAGTCGTACAAGGAAGGTCAAAATGGGCAGGGTGTTATAAACAATGACTGACCAGTGGTGCGAAAGGGGGGACTTGAACCCCCACGTCCGAAGGACACTAACACCTGAAGCTAGCGCGTCTACCAATTCCGCCACCCTCGCAATACTGTCTCGTCAATACTAAATTATTGTGGTTTATACAAAGTTAGTGGTGCGAAAGGGGGGACTTGAACCCCCACGTCCATAGGACACTAACACCTGAAGCTAGCGCGTCTACCAATTCCGCCACCCTCGCAATACCTAACTAAACTTTGATTCATCAATGCTTCTAACCAGCAATAATGTGGTGCGGATTTTAGGCTAATTTCGACGAACGTCAATAATTTTTTTATGAAGTATTTTTCGATTGATGAAAAAATGGCCGGTAAAGGATCACCAGCCAATGAGTAGTATGATAAATTGTGCTTTAGTTAAATTATTAGCGATTAAATTAACGCTTAACTGCTTGGTAAACTTTAAATTTTCCTGTTTTGGCAAGTACTTCGTGACTACCAAAAGCTTTATCGAGCAAATCAGGGTATGGTAAGAAAGCATTAGCTACGATGCGCAAACGTCCACCTTTTTTCAGGTATTTAGGGGCTTGGTAAATCATATTTTCAACCGCACGATAACTGGTATTTAGGCCATCATGGAATGGTGGATTTGAAATAATCCAATCAAATTTATCGTTAATATCAGAGTAAGCATCACTTGCGATGACTTTACCGACCAGTTTATTGGCCTCAAGAGTGGATGCTGCGGAATCAAGCGCAGATGCACTGACATCACTTAAGGTGAGTTTGATCTCTGGGTTTTGTGAGCCGATCACCGCAGCGATCACGCCATTGCCACAGGCGAGATCAAGCAGATCACCGCTCATTGGGTCAGTTAGCGTGGACAATAGTAGATCACTACCGATATCCAGCTCATTATGGCTAAATACCCCAGGTAATGCATTAATTCTAACATTATCAATTTGATAATGACGCCACCAGCGAGCAATATCAAAGGTTGTGGGTTGTTCTAATTCACCATAGTACAAGCCACAACGGCGTGCAGAGTCGATTTTTTGTAAGTTAGCGATCCCTTCCATAATAGATTCGGCGCTTTTAACACCACTGCGATTCTCGCCGACGATAAAAATTTGGCTACCTGCAGCAAGGTGAGTACAAAGGTCATCGAGTTGGAAGCAGGCTTCTTGCTTGTTTTTTTGCCAAAAATAAATGAGAGTATCGCAAGGCTGGATAAATTCTGCTGGGGTTATGGCAGAGAATAACGCCATATCACCCATTAACGGTTGTAAGCGTTGCCAGTGATGATACTGGTTGGTGATGACGCGAACACTAGCTGCTTCTAAGGTTGCAGCGAGCTCATCCTGAATGTCACCAGCCAAAATGACATGACGATCTATAAAATGTTCGAGATGGCGTTGAATAACTTCGCTGGCAGGTGTCAGTAATGACATATTCTGTCAATCTCCTAAAATAATAAAAAAACCGATGACATCTTACCAAAGATAAGAGAAATAGCATTGCTCTGTTGGCGCTATTAATCCCCTTTGATAAGATGTGGTTGTAAAATTGCGACTGGAAAATCAAATGACACGACGTGACAGGCTTTTAGAACAAATGGGGATCACTCAATGGATGGTGAGAAATCCTGCTGTGTTACGTGGTGAACGTGGTGTAAGGATCCCAGCGTCGACTAAGCTTATTATTATTACTGATGAGAACCTTGATTTAAATAGCCAATTGCTAAAAGATGTTTTTCTTTCCATGAATATTGCACAGGACGATGTGGTTTGTGTCAATTCAGAGCAATTAGGTTTAATCCCAACACCAATAATAACACCATGTTGGGTATTAGGTGATGAAATCCAGCCTGAAGGTTCAAAAGTCATGTTTACTTCACCTGTTTTGTCTGAGCTAAGTACAAGCTGTAGCGCTAAACGGGCACTATGGAAACAAATTTATCAATATGATGAAAATTTCAACACTAAAGCAATCTGATCTTGCAACTGCGTACTTAATTGAGAAGTTAAGCCATGACTTTCCATGGACTGAGCGAGTTTTTTATGGAAATCAAGGGGAAAAGTATCATAACTTAAAAATTTCTGTTAATAATCAAATTATTGGTTATGCGATAACACAATGTGTTCTTGATGAGGCGACCCTATTCAATATTGCTCTCCACCCTGATTACCAAGGGAAAGGGTATGGCCGCTTGTTGCTAGAAGAGCTTATCAAGGAACTCATAAAGAAAGGCATTCTCACATTATGGTTAGAAGTGAGAGAATCAAATGCATCTGCTTTGCATCTATACGATAAGCTAGGTTTTCACCAAGTAACGGTACGTAAAGATTACTACCCTGCCAAAAAAGGCCGAGAAGATGCTTTAGTACTTGCTTTAACTCTATTTTCCGATGAATAAATTTAAGTAATAAATAATTTATTACTAATATAATTAAAACCCCAATATGTTGTCAGACATACTGGGGTTTGTGCTTTTAGTGACGATTATTTTTCAATTTCAGGAAGGATAGGTTTACTAATTATTTGGATATTATCTTTTAACTCTTTTTTGGCTGCAGCTTGTGCATTGACTTCTTCATTGAGGCCTTTATAGGTGGAGTAACACATAATTAGCATCATGATGGATAATGGCACCGCCATAGCAACCAGTGCGGATTGCAAACCTGATAATCCACCTGTCATAATTAGCACGATCGCGATTGCTGCAATAATGACTCCCCAAATGGTTTTAGTGACATGAGAAGGATTTGGGTTCCCATTTTCGCTGACCATTCCCAGTACAAATACCGCTGAGTTAGCAGAAGTAATAAAGAAAATCAGCACTAAGGCAATGGCTAAAATACTGATAAATGTTGATGCAGGGAAATAGTCTAAGAACTTAAACAATGCGGATGTGACATCGGTTTTTACGGCATCAGCCAGTGCTGTTTGGCCTAGATTTTGAATAAGATGGATTGCTGACCCACCCATGACTGCAAACCAAGCAAAAGCACTTAATACAGGAATAAATACTGCGCCAATCATAAATTCTTTGATTGTTCTTCCTTTCGATATACGAGCCACAAAGCTGCCAACTAGCGGTGCCCATGCTATCCACCAACCAAAGTAAAACAGTGTCCAGTTAGCAATCCAAGTACCGTCATTATAGGGTTCAGTGCGAAATGACATGCTGACAAAATTTTGGACGTAGTCTCCAATGCCTTGGAATAAGACTTTTAAGATAGTTTGGGTTGGGCCAGATAGAAAGATAAATGCCATCAATCCTAGAGCAAGTATGATATTTAAGTTTGATAGGTGTTTTATTGCCCCTTGTAGCCCGGAAATTGTCGAAGCAACATAAACAACAGTAATGATAGCAATCAAACCAATTTGTACATAAATACTAATGGGCAATCCCCATAAGTAATTCATACCACTGTTAACTTGTAGTGTACCAAAACCTAATGATGTGGCGATACCAATAACGACGGATAACATCACCAATATATTGATCCATTTCCCGACAGAGCCGTAGATCCGATCCCCAATTAAGGGATAGAAAACAGAACTAAGTGACGACGGGAGCTTTTTCCTAAATTGGAAATAGCCCAAAGCCACGCCGACGAGTGCATAACACGCCCATGCGGAAACCCCCCAGTGTAGATAGACATATTGCATGGCTGCTTTGGCCGACTGTTCTGTTGAACCTTGACCAACTGGTGGGCTGATATAATAGGAAACAGGCTCTGCCACTCCCCAGAACATCAAACTGATACCAATTGAGGCACTGAATAACATCGCAATCCAAGTGACTGTGCTGTATTCCGGCTTATCATTGTCATCACCAAGACGTATGTGACCAAATTTGGAAAATCCAAGAAACATACAAAAGCTGAAAAAGATAAAAACGGAACCTAGGATAAACCAACCTAGATTGTTATAGATAAAACTTAAGGCGGAATGTGAAAAAGCTTCCAGTTTATCAGGAATAAATGCCCCAAAACTGATTAACGCCAGACTAAAGGCTAGCGACACGTAAAATACGGATTTTTTGTGATTCATCATACCTCTTCTCCAGTTGCTCACTTATTTTTTTCTTTTATGAGAGTTGGCTTGCAGGGAATACTCGTTTTGTTTTTAAGGGTACTTTTTTGTTAAATGCTACTTTTGGTTTACAGAGAATAGCCATGCAAAGATTACGTAGTCAACAAGTAATTAACTAATTATTAACAGTTACAATAATTATTGTTAATGCAATTCATTGTTATAAAACAAATAAATGTTATTGATTAAATTTTTATCAATATTTCATTTGATCATTAATGCGATCTGCATTAACATTCCTGAAAAATATGTTAACTATAAGTTTACATAAGTGAGGGCAATTATGAGCAATGCAGCTAAAGTCATTTCGATTAATGATCACCTTGATATTGATAACGCATGGACAATCCCTGCTCGTTATTACACGTCTAATGATGTTTTTGAGTATGAAAAAGAAAAAATATTTGCTAATTCATGGGTTTGTGTCGCTCATGTTAGTGAGGTAAAAGAAAAAAATTCGTATATCACTCGTGAGCTCATTGGCGAAAGCCTCGTGATTGTTCGTGGTCGTGATGATGTATTGCGTGGTTTTTATAATGTCTGCCCGCACCGTGGACACCAGTTGATCAGCGGTGAAAGTGGTAAAGTCAAAAATGTGATTACTTGCCCTTACCATGCGTGGGCATTCAAGTTAGATGGTCAACTAGCACATGCGACCAATTGTGAGAATGTGAACAATTTTGAAGCAGATGCAATGTCATTGAGTAGCTTCCATGTTATTGAACATGCAGGGTTTATCTATGTAAATATGACAGTTGGTGAACCACAACCTATTGAAGAGCAGCTTCCAGGCTTAGCCGAAAAAATGCAAGAAGCATGTGCGGTGATTAGCGATTTAAAATTGGCTGCACGTTTTGTTAGTCATACACCAGCCAATTGGAAAACCATCGTTGATAACTATATTGAGTGTTATCACTGTCCAACTAACCATGTGAGCTTTGCAAGTTCCGTAGATGTTAACGTATACGAACACCAATTATTGGATAATTGGACTGTTCAAATTGGTAAAGCAAAACCCTCTGAGTCCTCTTATCAGTTTGATGAATCTGTTTTAGACCCTCGTTTCTTTGGTTTTTGGATTTGGCCAAGCACCATGTTCAATATGCCTCCTGGCGGGGATTTCATGACGGTGATTTATGAGTTTCCAGTGAACGCAGGGGAAACCTTGCAGCACTATGATATTTATTTCCTCAATGAAGAACTGACTGAATATCAGAAAAACTTAGTTGAATGGTATCGTACCGTATTCCGCCCAGAAGATCTGCGCTTGGTGGAAAGTGTACAAAAAGGATTGCGATCACGAGGTTACCGAGGCCAAGGGCGCATTATGGCTGACAGACAGCGTAGTGGAATTAGTGAACATGGTGTTGCCCATTTCCACAAAATTGTTGCTGGCGCACACACTGAGTAATCACGTTATCCATAAAAAAACAAAAGGAGAAGTCACAAATGCATCATTTAACTCACCCTGCGCTATTTCGTCAGTCATGCTACATCAATGGGCAATGGGTTGATTCAGATAAAAAAATCCCTGTGACTAATCCTGTTGACCAATCTGTGCTGGGAACAATTCCCAGCCTGTCAGTCACCCAAGTGGATGACGCTATTGAACAAGCGCATGTCGCAATGGAAGATTGGAGTAAGCTTACTGCTAAAGCGCGTTCTATCATTTTACGCCACTGGTTTGAGCTGATTGAAGCCCATGTTGATGATCTTGGGCGTTTAATGACTCTTGAACAAGGTAAGCCGTTGCATGAGGCAAAAGGTGAAATTCGCTATGCGGCTTCCTTTATTGAATGGTTTGCGGAGGAGGGGAAACGTGTTTATGGGGAAACCATCCCTCAAACGGTGGGAAGTAACCGTCTTTCGACAATCAAGCAGCCGATCGGTGTTTGCAGTGCGATTACTCCGTGGAATTTTCCCGCAGCGATGATCACTCGTAAAGCGGCTCCAGCACTGGCTGCGGGTTGTAGTATTATCATCAAGCCAGCGACTGAAACGCCTTTTACGGCACTTGCCCTCGCTCAGTTGGCCGATGAAGCGGGCATTCCCGCAGGGATATTCAATATCATTACTGGGGATTCTCGTGTTCTAGGTGAACGTCTAACTAAACATGAGCTTATTAGTAAGTTTTCATTCACCGGTTCAACGCAAGTTGGCCGAGTATTGTCTGAGCAGTGTGCATCGACAATTAAAAAAACATCACTCGAACTGGGGGGAAATGCGCCTTTTATTGTTTTTGATGATGCAGATATTGATAAAGCGGTAAAAAGTGCGGTGCAAGCGAAGTTTCGTAATGGCGGGCAAACCTGTGTTTGTGTGAACCGTTTTTATCTTCAAGATGCTATTTTCGATGAATTTCAGTCCAAGTTCGTTGCAGAAGTCGCCAAATTGCAAGTCGGTAATGGCCTTGAAATAGGAACGGATATTGGGCCTATGATAACAACACGTGCCATTGATGGTATGAATGAGTTACTGCAAGATGCACTCGCGAAAGGGGCACACCAATTAACCTTAGGTAGCGAAGTGGCGGAGTATGGCAATTTCTTTAATCCAAAAGTTCTTGTTGATGTTGATGACTCAATGAGGATTGTTCATGAAGAAATCTTTGGTCCTATTGCAACATTGATTCGTTTTAGTGATGAAAATGAAGTGATTGCTCGTGCCAATAATACGATTTATGGCTTAGCGGCTTATTTCTTTTCTCGTGATGTTAGCCGTGTTTACCGCGTTGCTGAAAAACTGCAAAGTGGCATGGTCGGTATCAATACAGGCTTAATTTCTAATGAAGTTGCTCCTTTTGGAGGAGTAAAACAATCAGGTTTAGGAAAAGAAGGCTCTCGATATGGCATTGAGGATTATTTAAGTACTAAGTATCTGTGTTTAGATATTGAATAATGAGAGGGGCACTGTGATGAACCAACAAAAAATTGCAGTCAATGTCAGTCGAATTGAGCAAATTAGCCCAAATATCAAAATGTTCGAGTTTGTTGCACAAGAGGGCGCGCTAATGCCTTTTAGCGCAGGTAGTCATGTCACCGTTCATATGGGTGAGCAGGCTGGTTTGCAACGTGCATATTCATTAATCAGTGACCCACAGCAATGTGGAAGCTATTGTATTTCAGTCTTACGTGATGAAAATTCGAAAGGCGGTTCGGCATTTATGCATGAGCACCTATCTGCTGGGGATAGTTTATATTTGTCCCCAGCGCAGAATTTTTTCTCATTAGCTGCGGATAACCAATGTAAGCATATTTTGATCGCAGGTGGGATTGGGATCACGCCTTTTCTTTCTTATCTCTATGAGCTAGAAGAAAATGAAATGGATTTTGAGCTTCATTACTGTTTTCGTGATAGTGCAACAGCGGCATTTCTTGAACATTTACAACAGCGTATTGGCTCGCGGTTATTTCTTTATGACAGCAGCCAAGGGCAGCGAATGTCTGTAGAACAATTGGTTAAAGCACAAGCGAGTAATAGCCATCTGTATGTATGTGGCCCTCAATCATTAATTAATGAGGTGATTGAAAAGGGTCATCAGCACCTTGGTGAATCACAGGTTCATTTTGAAAATTTTGGTGAAATTGCCAGTGAAGGGGATTCATTTGAGGTCTATTTTCAACGTTCAGGCTTTAGTTTGGAAGTGGGTAAAGACGAGTCTATTTTACAGGTAATCGAAGCTGATAAGCGCATTAACGTGGAATGTTTATGCCGTAATGGAGTTTGTGGGACTTGTGAGACGGCGATACTTGAGGGAGAGGCCGACCACCGTGACCACTACCTTGATGATGATGAAAAAGCCGAGCAAAAAACGATGATGTTGTGTGTTTCGCGAGCTAAATCTAAACGATTAGTTCTTGATTTATAATCAAAGCTGCCCCGCTTTAGCCATAAGTGGGGCAAGATACTGGTTTTAAATATCTTTTAATTCAAACATTAAAAAAGGCTGTTTTTCATCATTAAAGTGTTGATAAGCCGTAATTTGCTTATCTTGAAATACGATTTGCCCCCGCCCAGTGCGAAATACTTCATCTAACCATGGCTTATGGTTGATCACTAATTGATACAATAAACGTTGTAGTTCAAGGTAATCTATTTCAGTCGATTGGTTGTGTAAGTTGCTGGCTAATATTTCACCTGCTTTATCGGTAAATACGACTAAATGATTGAAATGGGACAATAAGACGTCGAAATAGCATTTGATTTTACGCAGGCGCAGTTCGGTATTTTTACGTTCTGTGTTGTCTAAGCTGATCCCAACCAGTTTTGTCACTTTGCCATTCGGGCCTTTAACCCCTGTCGCTCGGGAGGTGATCCAGCGGTAATCGCCTTCCCAGTTAATTTTAAAATCCATTTCATGGGCACCACCTTCACGGATAATTTTAGAATATCCATTGACCAGTTTTTCTTTGGAGTCATGGCTCATTAAGGCCCAGAAATCTTCATTACTGGTGATTTTAATGCCATAAACGGCTTCAACGTTGTCCGAGTAGTTCAATTCTCCCGTTAATAAGTCCCACTCCCATGTCACGATATCTGCCGACTCTTGAAGATGAACTTCGTTGATGTTGCGCATGACACCTGAATTGCTAACAGTAACTTGGTTATTGGTATATTCACCGTATTTCAACCATATTTTGTCGGCATCCAATAACGTGGCGAGCTTTTCAAGATTATCTTCATCAATCATACCGCCTTTTGTCCACTTATTAACCGCCGTTCGGGAAACCCCAAGGGCTTCAGCTGCTTTTAATTGACTCATTTTTTTCTGTTTTAGCAATTTCAACAAACGTTCTTTGAATGTCTCTGTTTCTGTCATCAATTCATGTTTACCTTATAACTTATGGGGTTAACTAAAAACCATGTGATAAGTGAGTAGCAAGGTATTGCTCTAGATTTTCGATAAAGACTCTAAGATTAGCACTCGTTCGGAGACTTCTCGAATATACAGCATAAACATCTGCGGTTTGGTGCCATTGCGGTAACACTCGTACTAATTGGCCAGACTGTAACTCAGGCTGCACACTCCATTGGGAGCGCAATAAGATCCCTTCGCCACTTAAACACCATTGTTTAGCGACTTCACCATTGTTGACGGTTAATTTGCTATTGGGGGTGACCGTCATACTTTCTTGCTGTTGTTCAAGCTTCCATACGGCGGGGGCTTGGTTGCGCTCTTTAATCGCAATACAAAAGTGTTTTTGTTCTAACTCTTGTGGATATTTTGGGTAGCCGTGTTTTGCTAAATAGGCTGGTGAAGCGCACAAAATTCGTTGGTTTTGTGCAATTCGCCTTGCAATAAATTGCTCTGCTATTGCACCGCCAATACAGATATCAACATCAATGTTTTCACTAATAATATCGACAGACTTATCGGTTAAAGTGAGATCAATACCTAATAAAGGATAATTTCCCCGTAGTGTGAGGATAAACGGGTTAATATAAGTACTGCCAAACCCTGTGCTACAACTGATACGCAGTGAGCCGCGACAGGCGTTGAGTTGCTGTTGCATCTGTTCCAATTCAGCTAGCATCACTTCACTGCTACGTAAAATAATTTGCCCTTCGTGAGTTAGCTTAATTGAGCGAGCAGTCCTAAAAAATAAAGTTTGTCCTAAATTTTCTTCTAGCAATTTAATGCGTTTAGAAACATAAGCTGGGGACACTAACAGCTGTGAAGCCGCTTGAGAGAAACTCATCAAGCGGGCAACTGTGACAAAAACGCGGATATCCTCTAACGAAGGAAGCTTGTTCATAGTTTGTAAACCTAAGGATTACACTTCATATCTATACTTTATCACAGCAACCCCTAAACTGGAGAACAAACAGACATAATTCATTTATCAGAGGTTTTCACAATGTCACAATTTAATATAGCGGTTATTCCTGGTGATGGTATTGGTACCGAAGTGATCCCTGAAGGATTAAAAGTATTAGTAGCAGCAGCCAATAAACACAATGTAAAACTTAACTTTACCCATTTTGATTGGTCGTGCGAAACCTATCACCGTACTGGGCGCATGATGCCTGAAGATGGCTTAGAACAGTTGCAAAAATTTGATGCGATTTTCCTCGGCGCGGTAGGGTTCCCTGGTGTTCCTGATCATATTTCATTATGGGGGCTGCTATTACCCATCCGCCGCGCTTTTAACCAATATGTTAACTTACGCCCTGTACGCTTATTTGATGGCATTAAATGCCCACTAGCAGATAAAAAACCGGGAGATATTGATTTTTATGTCGTGCGTGAAAACGTTGAAGGGGAATACTCTGCGATTGGCGGTATTCAGTACGAAGGTACGGATGAAGAAATGGTATTGCAACAAAGTATTTTTACCCGTAAAGGTACCGACCGTATCTTAAAATATGCTTTTGATTTGGCGCAGTCACGCGAGAAAAAACATTTAAGTTCAGCGACGAAATCTAACGGGCTATTTCATTCAATGCCTTATTGGGATAGCCGTGTAGCCGAAATGGCGAAGCAATACCCAGATATCAAAGTTGACCAATTCCATATTGATATTTTTGCAGCAAACTTAGTGAGAATGCCAGAGTTCTACGATGTGATTGTCGGGTCAAACCTGTTTGGTGATATTTTGTCTGATTTAGGGCCTGCTTGTACGGGAACTATTGCGATTGCGCCATCGGCCAATATTAACCCAGAAAAACAATTCCCATCGATGTTTGAGCCTGTTCACGGGTCAGCACCTGATATCGCAGGGCAAAATATTGCCAACCCGATTGGTACGATTTGGGCAGCCGCCATGATGATGCAGCATTTGGGATGTCCCGAGATGCATGATTCTATCATGTCCGCAGTAGAAACAGCGATTAAACAACGTCAACATTTGACTCGCGATATGGGAGGCAATGCTAGTACACAGGCGCTAGGGGATGAAATTACCCGTTTAGTCAGTGCCTAAAGGCGGTATTTATTGAGCCAATTTAGTGAGCTATCGGGGGACTGTTTTGCCTGTTCCTCGATGCTTTGATTGTTAATACCCCCAAGATCTGCGAAAATATCCGCCAATTTTGATTAACAAGACGGATTTGCGACGCCAAGAGCCACATTGAGCCTCTTCGAATGCTTATACAAATCTGTATATAAACGAAAAGAACGGTTAAATGACAGATCAGAACTTTCTCCATGAAGTTAGCACACGCAGAACGTTTGCTATCATATCCCACCCCGATGCGGGTAAAACCACAATCACTGAAAAAGTGTTATTGTTCGGGCATGCTATTCAACGTGCAGGTACGGTAAAAGGCCGTGGCTCTAATCAACACGCTAAATCTGACTGGATGGAAATGGAAAAGCAGCGTGGTATTTCGATTACTACCTCTGTCATGCAGTTTCCTTATAATGATTGTCTTGTTAACTTACTGGATACCCCAGGGCACGAAGACTTCTCCGAAGATACTTACCGTACATTAACGGCGGTTGACTGCTGCTTGATGGTGATTGACTCCGGTAAAGGGGTTGAAGACCGGACACGTAAGCTGATGGAAGTTACCCGTCTACGTGATACTCCAATCTTAACTTTCATGAATAAATTGGACCGTGATATTCGTGATCCAATGGAATTAATGGATGAAGTGGAAAATGAGCTGAAAATTGCTTGTTGTCCAATCACATGGCCTATCGGTTGCGGTAAATTATTCAAGGGTGTTTATCATTTATTACGTGATGAAACAATCCTATACCAAACAGGCCAAGGGCATACGATTCAAGAAGTCCGTATAATTAAAGGGTTAAACAACCCCGATCTCGATGCCGCTGTTGGTGAGGAACTAGCCGCGCAGTTACGCGATGAGCTGGAATTGGTTCAAGGGGCATCCCATGAATTTGACCATGATGCATTTTTGCAGGGTGAATTAACCCCTGTCTTTTTCGGCACTGCATTAGGTAACTTTGGTGTTGACCATATGTTAGATGGCTTAGTTGAATGGGCTCCACAGCCGCAGCCACGCCAAACAGATTTACGCCAAGTGAATGCGACAGAAGAAAAATTCACCGGTTTCGTATTTAAAATTCAAGCGAATATGGACCCGAAACACCGTGACCGCGTTGCATTTATGCGTATTGTTTCAGGTACTTATGAAAAAGGCATGAAACTACGCCAAGTGCGTATCAAAAAAGATGTGGTTATTTCTGATGCTTTAACCTTTATGGCGGGGGATCGCTCTCAGGTCGAAAACGCCTATGCAGGGGATATCATTGGGTTACACAACCATGGCACGATTCAAATCGGTGATACCTTCACGCAAGGTGAAGAACTCAAGTTTACGGGGATTCCTAACTTTGCCCCTGAATTATTCCGCCGTATTCGTTTACGTGACCCATTAAAGCAAAAACAACTGTTAAAAGGCCTCGTTCAGTTATCTGAAGAGGGGGCGGTACAGGTTTTCCGCCCGTTAACTAACAATGATTTAATTGTTGGTGCGGTAGGGGTGCTGCAGTTTGACGTGGTAGTTTCGCGTTTGAAAAGCGAATATAACGTTGAAGCTATCTATGAAGCCGTTAACGTTTCTACTGCGCGTTGGGTTGAGTGTGATGATGCGAAGAAATTCGAAGAGTTTAAACGCAAAAATGAGCAAAACTTAGCCCTTGATGGTGGCGATAACTTATCTTATATCGCACCGACTATGGTGAATCTTAACCTCACCAGTGAACGTTACCCTGACGTTAAATTCCGCAAAACACGCGAACACTAATTGCGTTGATGGCCCACGGCTAACAATAGTCAGTGGGTCATCTTATTTCGAACTTCATTTAAAGCTTCTTTTTCTGTTTTTTGGTGCTTATCATCAAGAATATTCTGTCTTTATTACCTTTCTCTTTATTTTTTATATTTTTTTACTTAGGCTATATTATTCGTTGTCCATTGCAGTGAAAGGAAGGTTTTTATGAAAAAAGCAAAACTATTGAGCGTGTTAGGAGTTATTGGGTTGAGCTGGACGCTAGCAGCTTGTAGCTCATCATCGGATAGTGCTTTGAAAAAACAAGCTTCAGAAACGTGGGACAGTGCATCTAAGACAGTGGAAATGGCCGGTAAAGACACTGGGAATGCCATTTCGAGTGGCGCTAAAAATACCGGTGAGTACATTGATGACTCAGCGATTACTGCGGATGTAAAAGGAAAATTACTGGGTACGAAAGGCATTTCGAGTAACAGTGTATCAGTCAAAACCGTCAATGGTGTTGTTTACTTATCCGGTTTCGTAAAATCAGCCGATCAGATGGATAAAATTACCCAAGTTGCATCCCAAGTTAACGGGGTGAAATCAGTACAAAATGGTTTAGTGATTGCTAACTAATCTATAAATAAATGTCTCAATAGCTCATATTGCTGAGTATTTATTGTACAATCTCGATAGAATGGGCTTTCAAAAGGAAGCTCATTCTGCTTTTGAGCTATTTAAAATGAACTTCTGCTATTCAGAGGCATTATGGGAAAACACGTTTCAGTTACACTCGGCACGATTGAGCCGCTAGCATTCTTTGATAATATCAACTCGGGTAAAACTGCCCTGATTTGTGAAGGTGGCGGCCAACGAGGGATTTTTACAGCGGGTGTACTGGATGAGTTTCTTATTTCTGACTTCAACCCTTTTGATCTGATGATAGGTACTTCAGCAGGGGCTCAAAATCTTTCTGCGTATATTTGTGGGCAAGCGGGTTATGCGCGCCGTGTGATCACTCGCTATACGACCAATTCGGCATTTTTTAATCCACTACGCTTTATCCGTGGAGGCCATCTGATTGATTTAGATTGGCTCGTCGACACCACAGCAAAAGAATTCCCATTACGTATACAAGCAGGGCTCGATTTATTAAATTCAGGTCGTGAATTTTATATGGGTGCAAGCCGCAGTGATGATTTTTCAGCCGCTTTTCTAAAACCTGACGCTGACAATTGGCTCGATATTATTCGCGCATCCAGCGCTATCCCTGGCTTTTACCGGGCAGGTGTCGAATTTGATGGCACGCTTTACCAAGATGGTGGCATTAGTGCAGCTATCCCAGTTGAAGAGGCATACCGCCGCGGTGCAGAGACTATTGTGGTGATCCGTACCGTGCCTTCCCAAATGTATTTTACCCCTGAATGGGTGAAAAGAATGACTCGGTGGCTGGAAGGGGATAAGAATGGCCTACAACGTATGGCTGCGATGCTGAAAGTTCATCTGAAAAGCTACCGTAGAACACAAGAATTTATTGAAAACCCACCAAAAGATGTACAGGTCTTTGAGATTTATCCACCTGTTCCACTGAAAAGCAGTGCACTGGGTAGTAAGGTGTCTTCGCTTAATCAAGATTACCATACGGGGCGCCGGTGTGGTCGTTATTTTATTGCTGCACTGGGTAATGCCTTTGAGCACAACACAAATCGCTTTAGCCATACCTTGGCACAAAAAATTGAGTCTAACCCATTAGATATTCAGCTTGAGCCACAAGTACCGAACGAACTCATTCCGGAATTGGTGGCAGAGCCTGTCACGTCAATGCCTTTGGCCGCAATATCAGCAAATGAAAACCGTGATGGCTAAACATCAATTTATCGATACCCATTGCCATTTTGATTTCCCTCCTTTTAGTGATTCCTTCGCTGAAAGTTTGCAGCTTGCTCGACAAAGTGGCGTGAGTGATATTGTTATTCCTACCGTGAGTGTGGATAATTTTGCACGAGTTTGGCAACTGGCACAGCGGTATTCGCAGTTGCATGCTGCTATGGGGTTTCATCCGTTATATTTGAGCCAGTTTCAAGAGCAACACATTGATATTTTGGTTGATTATCTTAACCAAAAAAATAAAAAGTGTGTGGCGATAGGGGAAATAGGGCTCGACCTCTATATGCAAAACCCTCAGTTTGAACGCCAGCAAGTGGTATTGTCCGCCCAATTAAAGCTAGCGAAACAGTTTGATTTACCAGTTATTTTGCATTCACGTAAAAGTCATGACCCATTAGCGGCGATGTTGCGTCGTTTTGATGTTCCTGCTCGTGGAGTCGTACATGGCTTTGCTGGTAGCCTATCTCAAGCGCAAGCCTTTGTTAAGCTGGGTTATTATATTGGTGTGGGTGGGACAATTACCTATGAAAGAGCGAATAAAACTCGCTATGTGATGTCAGAACTTCCTTTGACTTCATTATTATTCGAAACGGATGCCCCCGATATGCCTGTTTCAGGTTTCCAAGGCGAGCCAAATCGACCTGAGCGTATTGAGTGGGTTTTTCGTTCATTATGTGAGCTTCGCCACGAATCCCCTGCAGAAATAGCCCAACAACTTTACAACAATAGTTTGTCGTTATTTAATCTTCCTCAGTAAAACCGTATACATAATCATAAATAATATTTATATAATTTCATTAATTAGCT
Organism: Providencia sp. PROV_01; assembly: GCF_053098325.1. Lineage (NCBI taxonomy): Bacteria > Pseudomonadati > Pseudomonadota > Gammaproteobacteria > Enterobacterales > Morganellaceae > Providencia > Providencia sp. PROV_01. The sequence continues at coordinate 983,967 of NZ_JBRFKD010000002.1, forward strand.
ATTTAAATCTATTTAGTTTTTATTGTGGCTAATTGGGATTTTAGTGTCTTTCCAGACTAAACTGAGTTGATTTTGTGATTTTTATCACATTACTTGAATTTTTGTTGTTTATTGCAGTATGTATTTGTGATGAGTGTTGCGGGTTATTGGTGATGACTAGGTATAATCATTAAACTAAGAGTCAAGGCGACTTACACGTTTCCTTATATATCAACCTAAAATAAAGTGAACAGGGATCCTTCCATGCAGCTCATTATGAGTATTATCGGAATGGCGGTACTTATCGCGATAGCTATTCTATTTTCCAGCAATCGCCGAGCAATTAGGCTACGCACAGTTGGCGGCGCATTTTTAATTCAATTAGCCATTGGTGCATTTGTTCTTTATGTTCCTGCGGGGCGTAGTGTGCTCCAAGGGATGTCTGACGCGGTTTCTAAAGTTATTGGATATGGTCAAGATGGGATGAGCTTCATCTTTGGCGGTTTGGTTTCCGATAAAATGTTTGAACTGTTTGGCGGCGGTGGTTTTATTTTTGCTTTCCGCGTTTTGCCAATCATTGTTTTCTTCTCTTCATTGATTGCTGTCCTTTACTACTTAGGGATCATGCAGTTAGTGATTAAAGTACTTGGTGGTGGCCTGCAAAAAATATTGGGAACCTCAAGAACAGAATCGTTATCTGCGACAGCAAATATCTTCGTTGGGCAAACGGAAGCGCCATTGGTTGTTCGTCCTTATATTGCAACAATGACGACATCAGAGTTATTTGCCATTATGTGTGGTGGTTTAGCTTCTGTCGCGGGTTCAGTTTTGGCGGGCTATGCACAAATGGGTGTACCGATGGAATACCTGATTGCGGCCTCCTTTATGGCCGCTCCAGGTGGTTTGTTATTCGCCAAACTGATGGTTCCAGAAACAGAAGATGTAAAAGATAGGGTTGATGCGACAGATTTAGTCGCTGAAGATGAACGCCCTGCTAATATCATTGATGCGGCCGCTTCTGGGGCATCATCAGGGATGCAACTGGCACTGAATGTGGGTGCAATGTTATTGGCGTTTATCGCTTTGATTGCATTGATCAATGGTATCTTAGGTGGCATTGGTGGCTGGTTTGATTATCCACAATTATCACTTGAATTATTGTTAGGTTGGTTATTTGCCCCAATCGCATACTTAATTGGTGTGCCGTGGAGTGAAGCGACAATTGCCGGTTCTTTCATCGGCCAAAAAATTGTCGTGAATGAGTTTGTTGCATTCATGAATTTTGGTGAATACATGAAAGCGGATGCAGAAGTTCTGGCGGCAGGTAAACAAGTACTTTCTGACCATACTAAAGCGATTATTTCGTTTGCATTATGTGGTTTTGCTAACCTTTCATCCGTCGCTATCTTACTCGGTGGCTTAGGCGGAATGGCGCCAAATCGCCGTGGTGATGTTGCTCGTTTAGGTATGAAAGCGGTTATGGCCGGTACCCTGTCTAACTTAATGAGTGCAACGATTGCTGGCTTTTTCTTGACATTAGGCGCAGCAGCAGTCATTTAGTTTATGTATTTGGTGGTAAGATTAATATCATCTCAAACTCAAATAAGTCAATCGGAAGGGCAATAGTCCTTCCGTTTTCATTTTGATTCGCTATATTCTTTTGTGACTTTTTATATCAATCGTAAATTTTCAACTATTCTTAACTTAGTCAATTAATGATGAAGAATATATTGAAAAGCCATTTGAGAGAAAAATGGATGGCGAGAGATGTTATAATTAGATTGTGATCACATTTTTTATTTTAATAATGTAACATTCAGTCGATTAATGTGATTTGTAGCACATAAAATGGCATCATTCCATGGTCAAATAGGCATTAGTAAGCTGCTATGGAACTGCTAGTTCTCAGAGTCTAGGACTCTAGGGCATGATGCGGTGAGAAGGATCTCAGCTGCTCAGTTCGGAAAGCATCCGACTAGCATCTTTAAGGAACCAAGCCCGCTCGCCAACAAAGAACGTGTCGTTCTGAAGAATTAACAACGTTGGAGAGTTATATGACTGATTTAAAAGCGGCCGCACAACGCGCGCTGTCCCTTATGGATTTAACCACTTTAAATGATGACGATACTGATGCGAAAGTCATCGCACTGTGCCATCAGGCGAAAAGCCCTGCAGGCAATACAGCAGCAATCTGTATTTACCCTCGTTTTATTCCAATTGCACGTAAAACATTACGTGAACAAGGCACTCCAGATGTACGTATTGCAACGGTCACAAATTTCCCTCACGGTAACGATGATATTGATATCGCATTAGCTGAAACTAAAGCGGCGATTGCTTACGGTGCGGATGAAGTTGACGTGGTATTCCCTTATCGCGCATTGATTGCCGGTAATGAGCAAATTGGTTTTGACTTAGTGAAAGCCTGTAAAGACGCTTGCGCGGCAGCCAATGTGCTGTTGAAAGTGATCATTGAAACCGGTGAGTTAAAAGATGCGGCATTAATCCGTAAAGCTTCTGAAATTTCCATTAAAGCGGGTGCTGATTTTATTAAAACCTCAACAGGTAAAGTGCCTGTTAATGCAACATTAGAAAGCGCAGAAATCATGATGCAAGTCATTCATGATATGGGTGTGGAAAAAACTGTTGGTTTTAAACCTGCTGGTGGCGTACGTACCGCAGAAGAAGCGGCAGAATATTTAGCGTTAGCAGGTCGAATTTTAGGTGATAATTGGGCAGATAGCCGTCATTTCCGTTTTGGTGCTTCTAGTTTATTAGCAAATTTATTAAATACGCTGGGTTTTGACGTTAAAAAATCAAGCAGTAGCTATTAATTTTCGCAATATTGTTAGCCGATAAATTCGACTTTAAAGGAGCATATTGTGTTTCTGGCACAAGAAATTATCCGTAAAAAACGTGATGGTAAGCCATTAAGCGAAGAAGAGATTCGTTTCTTTATCAATGGTGTTCGCGATAACTCAGTTTCAGAAGGTCAAATTGCTGCATTGGCAATGACTATCTATTTTAATGATATGACCATGCCTGAGCGTGTTGCATTAACGCTAGCTATGCGTGATTCAGGAACGGTGCTGAACTGGAAATCACTCAATCTCAATGGCCCATTAGTTGATAAACATTCAACTGGTGGTGTGGGTGATGTCACTTCATTAATGCTCGGCCCAATGGTCGCAGCGTGTGGTGGCTATGTACCGATGATCTCAGGCCGTGGTTTAGGCCACACCGGTGGCACATTAGATAAACTCGAAGCGATCCCTAATTTCGATATTTTCCCAGATGATGCGCGTTTCCGTGACATTATCAAAGATGTCGGGGTAGCAATTATTGGGCAAACCAATTCATTAGCACCTGCAGATAAACGTTTTTATGCGACCCGTGATATCACTGCGACAGTAGATTCTATTCCGCTAATTACGGCTTCAATCTTAGGTAAAAAATTGGCAGAAGGCCTTGATGCTCTGGTGATGGACGTTAAAGTTGGCTCAGGTGCATTTATGCCAACTTATGAGAAGTCAGAACAGCTAGCTGAGTCTATTGTTAAAGTCGCGAATGGCGCAGGGTGTAAAACCACCGCATTATTAACTGATATGAATGAAGTACTGGCATCCAGTGCCGGTAACGCCGTTGAAGTGCGTGAAGCTGTACAATTTTTGACAGGTGAATACCGTAATCCACGTCTTTATGAAGTCACCATGGCGCTATGCGTAGAAATGTTAGTGTCTGGCTCATTAGCCGCAAACCGCGAAGAAGCACGTCAAAAATTACAGGCAGTATTAGACAATGGTAAAGCGGCAGAAGTGTTTGGCCGTATGGTTGCAGCGCAAAAAGGGCCAGCTGATTTTGTTGAAAATTACAACAAATACCTGCCGACTGCAGTGCTGAGCAAAGCGGTTTATGCACCAAAAGACGGCATTATCACGCAAATGGATACACGTGCGCTGGGAATGTCTGTCGTGACTTTAGGTGGTGGTCGTCGTAAAGCGACAGACCCAATTGATTATAGTGTTGGTTTGAGTGATATCGCTGCGTTAGGTGCCAAAGTGGATACCCAAACGCCACTGGCAATTATCCATGCAAATAGTGAAAAAGCGTGGGAAGAAGCCGCGAAGGAAGTGCGTGAAGCGATGGTGATTGGTGATAAAGCACCTGAAGCTACACCAATGGTTTATCGCCAAATCAGCGAGTAATACACAAGATTTTAGTGGTATATCGTATTTAAAAATACCGCAGGAGAAAAATATGAAACGCACATTTATTATGGTTTTGGATTCCTTTGGGATCGGTGCTGCACACGATGCACATAAATTTGGTGATGAAGGCTCAAACACACTGGGTCACATTGCAGATGCTTGCGCACGTGGCGAAGCGGATATTGGTCGTAAAGGGCCTCTGCATTTACCGAATTTAACAAAATTAGGTTTAGGTAAAGCAGGAGAAGAATCAAGCGGTTCATTCCCTGCAGGCCTTGATCCTAATGCAGAAATTATTGGCGCATACGCTTATGCGAGCGAAATTTCTTCGGGTAAAGATACCCCGTCAGGTCACTGGGAAATTGCGGGTGTACCTGTGCTATTTGATTGGGGTTATTTCTCTAATGAAGAAAACAGCTTCCCACAAGAGCTGCTGGATACTTTAGTCGAGAAAGCAAACTTGCCGGGCTATTTAGGTAACTGCCATTCATCCGGTACAGTTATCCTCGATCAACTGGGTGAAGAGCACATGAAAACCGGTAAACCGATTTTCTATACCTCTGCTGACTCCGTATTCCAAATTGCGTGCCACGAAGAAACTTATGGCTTAGATAAACTGTATGAGCTGTGCGAAATCGCACGTGAAGAGTTAACCAAAGGTGGTTATAACATTGGCCGTGTTATCGCGCGTCCATTTGTTGGTGATAAAGCCGGTAACTTCACACGTACAGGTAACCGTCATGACTTAGCGGTAGAGCCACCAGCACCAACAGTATTGAAAAAATTAGTTGATGAAAAACAAGGTGAAGTGGTTTCTATCGGTAAAATTGCTGATATTTACGCTCATGTTGGTATCACTAAGAAAATTAAAGCCACAGGTATTGATGCACTGTTCGATGCAACGGTAGAAGAAATGAAACTGGCGGGTGATAACACCATCGTTTTCACTAACTTTGTGGACTTTGACTCAGCATACGGCCACCGCCGTGATGTGGCTGGTTATGCCGCAGCATTAGAATTGTTCGACCGTCGTTTACCTGAACTAATGAAATTAGTTAAAGAAGATGACATTCTGATTTTAACCGCTGACCACGGTTGTGACCCAACTTGGCCAGGTACAGACCATACCCGTGAGCACATCCCAGTACTGATTTATGGACCAAAAGTTAAACCTGGCTCATTAGGTCACCGTGAAACGTTCGCGGACATTGGGCAGACAGTCGCTAAGTACTTTGATTTGTCGCCGATGGAGTATGGTAAACCAATGCTCTAACACCCATTACCCGTCATTCTTTGAGCTGTCGCGGTGTTGGCTGCATAAAATCCCCCTAATCACATACTTATGTATGCTCATAGGGATGATTTTCTTTGTCGCCTAGCGACAACTCAAATTATTTAGGGTAATTGTGCGCAGTTAAAGGTAATGGGCAAGGCTTTGCCGTCATTCTTTGAGCTGTCGCGGTGTTGGCTGCATAAAATCCTCCTAATCACATACTTATGTATGCTCATAGGGATGATTTTCTTTGCCGCCTAGCGACAACTCAAATTATTTAGGGTAATTGTGCGCAGTTAAAGGTAATGGGCAAGGCTTTGCCGTCATCTTTTTTAAGAATAAGGTGGGGAACCACCTTATTCATTTAAAAAAATTTAATCATTTAAAGGGAAATAATCATGGCAACTCCACATATTAATGCAGAAATGGGTGATTTCGCTGATGTCGTTCTGATGCCAGGCGACCCATTACGTGCAAAATACATCGCTGAAACCTTCCTTCAGGATGTTCGCCAAGTCAATAATGTGCGTGGCATGTTAGGTTTTACAGGGACTTATAAAGGTCGTAAAATTTCTGTTATGGGTCACGGTATGGGGATCCCTTCATGCTCCATTTATGCGAAAGAACTGATCACTGATTTTGGTGTAAAAGTGATTATTCGTGTGGGTTCATGTGGCGCAGTAATGGATGACGTCAAATTGCGTGATGTTGTGATTGGTATGGGTGCTTGTACTGATTCACGTGTTAACCGTCAACGTTTTAAAGAAAATGATTTTGCAGCGATTGCAGACTATGACTTAGTCCATAATGCGGTTGAAGCGGCAAAAGCAAGAAACGTGAATGTGCGTGTGGGTAACTTGTTCTCAGCAGACCTATTTTACTCACCAGATCCTGATATGTTCAAAGTGATGGAAAAATACGGCATCCTAGGTGTTGAAATGGAAGCTGCGGGTATTTATGGTGTTGCCGCTGAGTTTGGTGCACGTGCATTAACGATTTGTACCGTTTCTGACCACATCAAAACTGGCGAACAAACAACGTCAGAAGAACGTCAAACCACGTTTAATGAGATGATTGAAATTGCACTGGACTCCGTGCTGTTAGGCGACAAATAGTCGTTAGACGTTTTCATGATGCGCTAAAATGCCACCTATTGTGTGGCATTTTTTTATCGCTATTTTTTGATCCTACTCATCATCACCGCATCAACATATTGCCCATCACGAAATGCATAATCTTTCATGCGGCCTTCTAGTTCAAAACCAAACTTTTCATACAGCCCGACGCCACTACCATTTGCGGCGAATACTTCTAGTTCTATGCGATGGACATTCAGCCAGTTGTCACAGTAATCCACCATCACTTGCATCAGTTGTGAGCCAATACCTTTGCCTTGGTGGGCTTCACTGACGGTAATACCGAAAGTCGCAACATGGCGACGGCGTATTTGGCTGGGTTGATGGATAACGAGTAACCCGACAACGACATCATCAATAGTGGCCACAAACTGTGTGACTAGCGGGTCATTAGCACTTAGGCGAGCTTCCCACGTATTTGTTGTTGGGTATGGCAGTTGTAAAGTATTCGCATACGCGGAATAGTCAGCGTGCATTTGGGTGATTGCAGACACATCGTCCAGTGTTGCTCTGCGGATGGTTACGTTGTTCACATCGAGTCTCTTTATCGTTATTTATTATAAGAATATTAATCACATTAAAACGATGACCTGTCAATCGATAGTCATCAACGTCATGAAAGGCATTACAAATTGAGTGACTAAAAATAGACAAAATCGCTATCTGATATCACAACATAATAAATAGATATACGATTTTGGCTATATAGCGTTCAGTAATTTATTCAGAGGAATTATTATGCTTGAATCAATGGGTAGGAAAAACATTTTAGTTAACTTAACAGCGAGCAAGGAGCATATAAAAAATGCCCCAAAAAAAATTAAAAAATATGTTACTAAGCAAATAAAAAATATTAAGCAGACTCGAACGTTATCGCCTATAAATCTAAGAGGAAAGAATAAAAATAATATTGATGAGATTAAATATGCAGAGGCCCCTCTTCACGGTGTATTGAAAGGTAGTAATCTACCCCAAGTTGGACTTGAAAGAAACGAATATAGAATAAGAGTCATTGAGAAGCCGGAATGGCCACCATTAATGGAAGCGATTGCCATTCCAAATGAAATGGAAAAAAGCTTCTATAGCTTATTGAAAAATAATAAAGTAGATGAGAGAGATGTTGATTTAATTAAAGAAATAATTAGCGAAATGAAAAAAACGAAATCATCGGATGACATTGTTATTAAACTTTATGATTTTTATGAGCTTTTTTTAGATAAAGAATATGTTACAAATAAATTTATTGTTAACTATTTAGAAGAACCAATGGGGATAGCTAAAGATACGCAATGTACTAATTTAGAATCTTTTCCTCCGCTACCATCACAAGCAACTATAACAACACCAGAACCGATTGATGTTGCTGATGAGTTATATAAGGAATTAACTAAAACCATTTCTAAAATGAGTAGATTAAAGGATGTTCCCGATGAACTATTTATTCACTTTAAAGATAATATTTTAAAATTGAAGGAAAATGAGAAACCAGAGATATTTATTAAAAAACTAAATTCCCTATTCGAATATGGATTTGATATCTTATCACAGGCAACGTTAGGTAGAATTGAGAGTAATCTTGCTGATTATATAAAAATAGATACTGAAATAGTCAAGCCTATCCATATATTCGATGATATCAAAATGAAACCTAAAAGCTTACGGGAGCGATTATTAAATGCTATTGAATGGAAATTATTTTTCTTTATAAAAAAAGCAAAAGAAGTTTATTTAGAGATGAAAAAATTTTTTCGTTTTTGAATAGCAATAATGATAGTTCGGGATAGAAAAGCCAACAATATATTGTTGGCTTTCTAACCTTGATTTAGTAATTAAGGCGTCATCATAAACACTTTTGAATTCTGCCCTAAATACTGACGAGCCAAGCGGTTAATATCCTCAACCGTGAGTTGCCGAATAATATCTTGTTCTTGATTTAAACGCTGATATTGCCCATCATCTGCAGCAATCTGTGCCAAAGCTTCGGTCCAATAGCTTGAGCTATCCGTCACTTGTGAATTTTCAGTGAGCCAAATATTTTTTGCTTCAGTTAACTCTTTTTCACTCACACCTGTTTGACGAATTTGCCCAATCGTTTTTTGGGCGATTTGCGTCATTTCTTCAGCGCGCTCAGGTGACGTGGTGAAATTCAAGCGAGCGAGGTAATAAGGTTGCGGTTTTTTTGCTAACATCTGTGAAAAACCTAATGCATAGATCCCGCTGGCTTTTTCACGTAATTCGCCGCGCAGACGTTGGCTCACAATGGTATCAATAAGTTGAATTGCTAAGCTATCTTGTTGGCTCCATACGGCGGGTGAGGCGAATTGAATGCTGACCATGCTTTTATCACTGCTACTGATGGGATATGTTTTATTAAAGCTGGCCATTTTTGGTATGATCCCTTGGTCACGAGATACCAGTTTTTGATTACTTTGCGGCAGTGATGCAACCCATTGCTCTAACAGCGGTTTTAGCTCACGGCTATTCATTGCACCTGTAATGACCAGTGTCATATCTGCTGTTGACGTGAGTAATTGGCGGTTGGCTTGCTGCAACTGTTGAGCAGTAAATTGTTGCCAGCTACCCTGTGGATTGATCACTAAAAATTCACCATGGGTATAGCTTTCTTTATTGATATTATCAAGGAACGTGCGCTCTACGGGAGTTTTGGATAAGTTTAAAGCAAAAGATTGTTTTTGTTGCTCTAACTTTTCGCCACTAAATTGAGGCGCTGTTAGCTTCAAGTTGAGTAGTTGTAGAGCCGTTTCGAGGTTATCGACAGGGGCTTTTCCCCGAAAACCATGCGTGAGTAATTCACTGTATGGGCGAACGCTAATTTGATTTTGTTTTGCCAGTAAAGCCAGATCACGAGCGCTGTAATTCCCATAACCGCTGCTTTCAGGAAGTTTCAATGCCCAATCGGTTAAACCTGCCGTTTGTTGCGTTTCTAACGAGCGACCACCGGGTAATTGCAAGTTAAATTGAATATCATCTTTCAGATTTTTATCTGTTTTAACAATGACCTGAATACCATTGCTTAATGTCCAACGATCTGTTTTTTCAACCGGTAGCTTAGATTGCTCAACAATATCCCCTTTGGGAACTTGAGGTAGTTGTAGTTGAATTGCTTTGGAGCGCAGCGTAAATGGCCCTGGTGTACTTTGGCGTATTTTAAGCCATTGTTGATTAAATGCGGACTTATCCATTGTCGCGGCATCTGTATCCGGTCCAATTAATGCTAAACGTGGGGAGGCGGTTTGTAGGAATTTAGCGACATGTTGTTGTAAATCCTGCGGTTTGACAGATTTTATCAACTGGTAGCTATTATCTAACTGCTGGCGCTTATTCCACATCGGCATGTCGTATTCAAGTGCCGTAGTGAGTTGCCCCGCTAAATATTCATTGCTATAACGTTGTTCTGAAGCGGCTTGCAGGCTAAATTTTTTCAGCATGGCTTGCTTTGCAGAATCAAGTTCTTCTTGGGTAACCGGTTCAGTAGCAAGGCGTTGTAGCTCTGTAAATAAAATCTCAGTCGCACCTTGGTAATCATTGCCTTTCGGGTGGATGATCATCAACTGTTGTAAGCGCTGATTATCTAACATTGCCCCTTGTTCATTGATGCTAATCGACGGCAAAATACCGTTATCCACCATGACGGAGAAACGCTGGTTTAAAATGGCTAACCAGAGGTTATCGAGTAAATCTTCGGACTGCCCTAAGCGCGTATTTAGCGGTGCGCTAACATCCTTTTGTAAGGCAAATTGCACATAACGCGCCCCTTGCTCTTTATCAAACACGCCTTGCACTAACATATTGGTTGAGTGGGCAAATTGTTTCCATTGCGGGTTATCTTCTGCCACTTTTTCGGGTTTAGGGAGCGCAAATAAATTATCAACCTGATTGCGTACTGATGAACTATTGAAATCACCAATAATTAATAGTGACATTCGCTGAGGTTGATACCATGTTTGGTAATAGCTTTTCGCTTGCTCAATCGGGGCATTGCGTACCACATCTAATGAACCAATTGGGTTGCGATCGACGTATCGGCTACCGTGGTAGCGTAATTTTTCTAAACTATCGTTGATGCGATAGCCCATCCCTTGGCGTAAGCGCCACTCTTCAACAATGACAGGACGCTCTTTTTCAAAGGCGTCTTGGTCAAATGTCATATTTGATGCCCAATCAGCCATCACTTGTAAGCCCGTGGCGACTTGTGCTGTCGTGGCTTCAGGGAGTGATAATTTATATAGTGTGGAATTTAAACTGGTGATCGCATTAACATGGCTACCGAGTTTAAGCCCTTGGTGTTCAAGCTGTTTGAACCCCGTGGTTCCCGGAAAATGTTTGGTGCCTTTAAACGCCATATGTTCAGTAAAGTGCGCGAGACCAAGTTGCTGTTCATTTTCTTGCAATGAACCGCTACTGACCAACAAACGCAGTTCAACTCCAGGTTGATTGCGTTGTAGAAGGTAAACTTGCAGTCCATTTTCGAGTTGATAGTGTTGCAGGTCACCGCGTACGGGCAACAGTGAGGTTGAATTTTGGCTCACAGATGTGCTGCCTGCGCAGCCACCGAGCAGAATGCTTACCAGTGTGGCGAAGGTAATTTTACGAAGCATATTCAGGTGTTCCTGTATTTAAGGATTTTTCACTCGCAGGTTCAACGAGCAATATTTGTTGTTCCGCAAATTGAGCAACGAAGCTCTGATGGCTAACCAAAATAATGGCACTGTCATGTAACTCAGCTTTCAATAGAGCGAGGAGTTCTAATGCGCTGTTTTCATCAAGGGCAGAGGTGGTTTCATCCAATAACAGTAGTTTTGGTCGGTTGAGCAATAAACGCGCAAACATAATGCGCTGCTGTTCTCCACCAGATAGGCGGTTGTTCCAATCGGTTTCGAGTGCGAGTTGGTGATGCAGCTTTTCTAACCCGACTAACATCAATGCATATTGAAAATCTTGCTGACTAAATTGGGATGTCGCTTTGGGATAAGCCAATAAGCTATCAAGCCGACTAATTGGTAAATAGAGGCGTTGTGGGATCCACATAACTTTTTCTGTTCGGCTGATAGTGCCGTTGAAGAAAGGCCAATGCCCACTTAGCGTGCGTAATAAGGTGGACTTACCAACACCAGAACGGCCACGAATCAAGGTTAATTCGCCTTGTTTGGCGGTTATATTCACGGAATTAATTAAGCAGCGGTTGTCTGCGGTAGAAACGGATAATTTAGCGATCAGAGGTGGCGATTTTTCGTCGATAGTAACCACCGCTTTGTTATCGTTTTCCAATAAAACCACAAAGTTGTATAAACGGGAAACTGTGGCTTGCCATGCGGCGATTTCTTTATAGGCAAAAATAAACCAGCCGAGTGAAGTGGCAACACTGGTAAAGGCTTGGCGCAATTGCATTAAGCCACCCAACATGATTTCACCCGCAAGGAATTTAGGTAATGCGAGTAATACAGGCGCTAAGGCGGTAACTTGTTGGTAACCCACTGTGTAGAAAGAGAGGTTCCGCTCACAACGGATCAAGCGGTTCCAGTTGCTAATAATTTCACCAAAGCGCCCCATCAGTTCTTTTCTATCTTGAGTTTCACCACGCTGCCCTGCGATGGCATCACCGTGTTGGCGGCAATTAATTAATGAGCTACGGTAATCCGCTTCGCGGCGCTGTTTATCCATATGCAAGCGACGTAGTGGAAAACCTATCCATTGGGTGAGGGCGATACCAATCAAGGTGTAAATGATACAGGCCCAGAACATATAGCCGGGTATGGTCCAGTCGCTATCGGCAAAATTAAACAACAGGCTACCGGAAAGTGTCCAAAGGATGGCCGCAAATGAAATCAGAGTTAACATTGAGTGGAGGAATGTCACCACTAAATTTAATGTCGATTCAATCAGTAAACGAATATCTTCGGCAATACGTTGGTCTGGGTTATCTGGCTCTTGTGATGTCAGCCTTAATAGGTAATGTTTGCTATTTGGGGATAACCAACGGCTAAGTACTTGCTCCGTCATGCCTTTGCGCCAGCGGATAATCAGCATTTGTTTTAGGTAATTACCCATAACAACGACAAAAATTAGCCCGCTGACTAAAATCACAAAGTATTGCAATAAGCCATACAGCGCTTGGCCGTCGAGTTTTTGTAGGGCGTTATAAAAATCCCCATTCCACATGTTCATTTTGACGTTGAACCAAACCGAGGACAACGTGAGCCCGAGTGAGGCAAACAGCAGTATCCAGCACAAAAGGGCAGCACGCTGCCCCCAAAAAGGTTTTACTAAATAGAAAAATTGTTTCAGTGTCTTCATGACGTTTTATTCATTTGTTGTTTTATTTTAATGGCTTATATTTTTTAAATTGCTCACATTGCTGGTGGATTACAGGTCGTAATTGACTTGTAACCAGAACTGACGGCCCGGGTCGTAGGACTTCAATACTCGGTCTTCAAAGACAAAGCGGTCAGCAACATTTTTATTGTTAAGGATATTGTTCACTTCGACTGAGAAGCCAAAACCGTGAGCGAATTCAGGTTTCCAGCCTAGGCGAGTATCCCACGTATATTTACTGGAGAAATGCTGCTTGGTGTACTTACGAACTTGTCCATATTCAGGGTCGACTGCGTAGGCGTTATCGTAGCGAACTGCTTGGTCTCGAGCTCCCCACCATTGTAGGCGGTTGTACCAAGTTAGGTCATAATCATCCCAAACACTGGTCAGTTCTAAGTTAAATTTGAACGGAGAGTTAAAGCTGGTTGAAGGCAATTTTGATGCATCAATAATTTTGCCGTCATACCAAACTTTGTTTAGATTGACTTTATTGGCTGGGTCAAATGAGTTATAACCTGAATCTTTCGGGGTATTACTTTCACTTTGCTGCCATGTAAGTGATGCTGTCATTACATGGGAAGCATCTGCCCACTCCCAAGGTTGGCTGTTATTAACTGAAAGGGTTACGGTGTCGTGTGAGCTACGGCCGCCATTGTCGTACATCCGAATGCTACGTTTATCGGCATCACGAGTGTCATATTTGGTACGAGTTCTGACTTCGTCATACCCTTCACGGTGTACGTATTGTAGACGCCATGTGGTTGAAAGGATTTCTTGTTGCAGAGCAACAGTAAGCTCATCATTATATGGCGTTTTTAGTGAATCTATGCCTTCGTAATCTTTTTGGTTATCCCAATTGTTATTCTCTAATATTAGGGAGCAAGGATCCCATTCACTACCATTACAATTTTGCATTCCGCCATTTTGCGCACCGTACAGTGCATAAGTCAGCATGGAGCGGCCATAGTAGCGGTTCGCACCTGCTATAATTTGCGTTTTACCATTACCGAATACATCATAGTTACCGGATAAACGTGGTGCGATATTAGTGCGGTTTACAAAATCATCACGATCAAGACGAATACCTGGTCGTAGCGTTAAATTGCCATACTGGATGTTATCATCCAAGAAAATTGCATAGTTAGTGTAGTCTGCGGAATATGACCCTTTTTTAAATCGGTTAATATTTGTCAGACTACCATTATAATCATCTTTGATTAGATTACCTGAATAGGTGTAGCGGAGATAATCATGATCACGGACATACGTCCCTTTGGTATAGTTTATTTCGGCCCCTAACGTTGGTTGATGAGTTATCCCTAAGCTATCTTCGAGAGAATTAAATCTCATCACTGTTTTTAGACCATGACTTTTCTGTTTCGATTCTAAATCACCAAGGCCACCACTATTACGTTCTGTCATGCCGAGGTAATTCCAATCCTCATCAAACTCAATCGCTCTAACGGTTAGTGAGTATTTTTGGTCGTTGCTACGGTTATCTTTTAAGTCTTGAGTATTAGCAGTGATTTCAAATTGGCCTAAATCCAGCTGATGTTTAAATACAGCGGTAAAACCTAATCCATCATGGGTTGAATCATAACCCGAGTTGCTGACGGACGAAGAAAATAAGCGGCTATCGTAAGAGGCGTAGTTAGCAGATAAATCTAATGAACTTTTATCCGATAAATCCAGTGAATATTTTAAAAAGTAATTATCTGAGGTACGGCGCTGATTTTTTTTACCTGAATCAGAAAAAATAGGTTCGATTTGGTTGTTTTCCAGTACAAATGCTTCGCCACCCGTCACTGTCATCGGGATAGTCGAGCTACGACGTGAGGCCGAGAATACGAGCCCTGAATTTTCACTCACCCCTAATTCAAACCAGCCACCAAAGTCATTTTTATCGTAGCGGTTTTGAAAGCGAGCAGGGTTGGCGGTATCATTTTTTGTGGTATCAATACCTTGTGTGGAGTCATGGAACAAGTTGTTCCAACCGGAGCGAGTTAAGCGGTAATAGGCATGGGCGCTATTTTCCCCTTGCCAGCGACGGCTATTGACTTCAACGGTTCCCCCTGTAAACCCACCAAATTCGACAGGAATGTTATTGTCATACACTGTCATGCTGTCGATCAGACGGCTATCGATGTAGATCCCTTGGTCGCTACTGCTCAGACGGGTCGCTGTTTCACCGAGACCACTGTCTGCGGGGTCAAAATCATTATTAAAACTAACACCATCAAGGCGATAAGCATTTTGATAGCTGCTTGAGCCGTGGATTGAGATGCGGGAAGGCTTGATTTCTCCTTGGTTCATCGAGTTGCTGTCATTGTTAGCAAATTGGACAGCAGGGTTAGTTTTCATTAAATCGGTGATATTGCCATCACCGGTATTTTTCTGGCTAATCTCTTCAGACGTCACATATTGCGGTGCTGACATAACATTTGTTGCGGGGTGATTCTGAACAACGCCAGAGACTTGAGTTTCCGGTAATACCAATGTGCCTTGGCTTAAATTTTGCTGACGAATAACGAAAACACCATTTTCATTGACTAACTCTAAGCCGCTACCGATGAGTATTTTTTGTAATGCGGTTTGTGCGGAGTAGTTACCAGACAAGGCAGGTGCTCGTAAGCCATTTAACTGACCTTTATCATAAATCAATTGAATTTGACCTTGGCGGCTAATTTCAGCCACTGAGGCAGCCAGTGATTGTTCTGGTAATGAAAAATTCATTTCTTGCGCGAAGGCAGTTTGACAAACAATGGCGCTACTCACTGCAATAGCAAGGGCGAGCGGCCTTAATCGGCTTTGAGTAAACTGAATAGACATGGTTATCCCTTATTCTTAAGCTGCACAAAAAGTGTGCGAAAATAGGTCAGCAAAATGATGACTAGTTAAGAAGAGGGTGAAATGAGAATTATCCTCACCTGCAAATGAAAATATTTTTTATTTATTTTTTTTATTTTGAATAATCAATACGTTATTTTTATCTCGATAGACGACTTGTACCGGAAGTAATGAAGGAAGGGCTTGAAAAAACTGTTCTGGCTGATGGGTATTGATGCGACCTGAGATTTTACTCTTCGCTAATTGAGCGGGAGAAAGCTCGATATTTATCGATGAATAGTTTTTAAGTTCGTCGAGGACTTCTGAAAGTGGTTTATCAACAAAAACAAATTCACCAAAACGCCAACGAGCCACATCTAGCGGGTTGATGTGTTGGCGAGCGATTGGGCTGTTCGGCGATTGACTGACTGCACTGTCACCAGCAAGTAGGAAAACGGGTTGTTTGCTTGCGGCATCTTCAAAGCTGACAATGCCTTGGCTGACATTCACAGCAACTTGCTGAGCCACTTTGTTAACTTCAAATTCGGTTCCTACCACTTGAATACGCCGGTTATCAGCTTGAACAATAAAAGGCCGATAAGGGTTGGATTTGACTTTAAAGTAAACATTTCCCTGTTCTAGGTACAGATTACGCACTGGAGTTTCATAGGCGACATGAATACGGGTATTGCGGTTAAGAAACAGCTGAGAACCATCGGGTAATGTGACTTCTTTAGGCGTATCCGTTGCTACTAAGGTCATATTATTGAGTAACATCGCAGGCAAGTGGCTGTAAGGCAAAAACAAAATAGCTGCAATAAAAAATGCCGCTAAAGTGTTGCCCAAAGGGCGCCATAAGCGAAAAAAAGGGCGTTTTTCCTTCGGAAGTATTGTGCTAGCAGGGCGCGGCATATCATCAAAATCGCGCCATAGCTCAGCAATGGCATCATACGCTTTTGCATGTTCAGGTGATGCTGCAACCCATTGTTTGAATTGCTCAGTTTCAAGAGCACTAATGCGTTGGCTATGCATGCGGGTAAACCACAGCGCGGCGGCTTCATCAATGCGGCTTTCATCATCTGATGTTTGCAAAGAGTCGTGTGTCATTACGAATTATTGCCCTGATTATCAAGGTGTTTTTTACAGTGAACAAGTGCTGCTGCAATATGTTTTTCCACCATACTGATTGAAATTTCCATTCGCTCAGCAATCTCGCTTTGAGATAAGCCATCAAAACGATACAGCAAAAATGCTTCTCGTCGACGGGGGGGTAACGTTTCAAGTGCTTCGCTCAGCCGTTGGATCCGTTGCTGATGTTCCAAGATTTCACTGGGATCAGCTTGGCTCTGTTCAAAATGTGGCTCATGAGTAACGTCATCAATGGATGTCTCTGATTTAGTTTGGCGTTGGTTTCGTCGCCAATGGTCAATCAAAACATGATTCGCAATTTTAAACAGATAAGCGCGGCTCTCTTTTACAGGCGTTTGTTCTTTACGGTTTAGCCATAGTGTAAACACATCCTGTGATAAATCATCAGCATCGTTGCTGTTATCTAGCCGATTGCGGAAAAAGCGCACAAGTTGGCTATATGTTGACTGATACGCACCGCTAATTTTACGGGCAAGAGATTTATCAATAGTCATTTTACTGGTGTTAATGTCATAAAAGAGCACAGTTGTGCTGATTAATAATCTGCTCAGATTACTTTATTATTTAAATCAATAATTTATTTTAATAATTGTGTTTTTACTAATAATAATGAATATCATTTTTGTTTGTATTATGCCTATAATCTGCAAAAAATAAAGTCGTGAGGCAGAATATGAGCAGTATGACGGGTCAGTTAGAGCGCCCGATTTTCCGTCCACTAGGCGGTTTGGTTTTAAGTTGTCTTTTCCATGGAACACTGGCAATCATTTTTATTGGATGGTTTACCTCTTCAATTCCTAAGACCGGGGTATTACCACCAGCAATCTCGTTGCAGCTGGGTGTTTATCAGCTTGAACAGCAGGCTGAGCCTGAAATCAATCATGCCCCTAAACAACAAATGACGACACGTGAGGAATCATTACCTGAAGTCGTTGAAAAGGTGGATAAATTACCTGAAACTGCGATTGTAGATAATGGCACATTGACGAAAGTCAGTGAGAAAAAACGACCACCGAAAAAGAAAATTCCACAAGAGAAAAAAGTCATCGACGAAGCACCTGTTACCACGCAGGAGTCGACGGTCACTTCCGCCCCCGCATCAGGGAGCGAATCCAGTAGCAGTGCGAATTTTTCCAGTAATGCGTCTGCGGCAGTGAGTGGGCACCAAGGTTGGCAAAGTGAGGTTCATCAGCGGATAGCTAAAACCAAACGCTATCCGCGTGCTGCACTGCGTTACCGCTCAACAGGGGTTTCTCATATAAAAGTAGTTTTGGATAGTCGGGGTCAAGTGATTGCCGCCAGTTTATTGAATTCATCCGGTACGAAAATATTGGATAAAGAAGCGTTGGCGACAATTTCACGTGCTGCGCCTTTTCCTACCCCGCCAGAAACATTGCTAGTCGATGGTCGGGTCGAGTTTATTGCGCCAATCGTGTTCGACACAACTTCTATTTAAATTTAACTCAATAGCCCTTTTTAGGGCTATTTATCAGATGAATTTGGCTTATTTTTTGAGGCAGGCCGTTTAGGGCGATAAGGTCGAGGTTCTTTCTTTCGTTTCAAACGTGCTGGCTTAGTAGCTGGCGTCCCTTTGTTCTCTTGCTTGCCATCTTCATTACTGTTGTCATCTCCATTATCATCTTGATTTTCCGCTGTATTAATGACTAACGGAGGGGCTTGTTTGTGACCTTTCTTTTTCTTTAAACGCAGTAATGTATTTGCTAAAACGAAACCAATACACAAGGAGAGTAGAATAAAAATTCGTAATACATTGGTACTGTTATCTGCTTGTTGAATTTCGGCTGAAAGGAGCTCTGTATCAATCGTCAAGCGTAAATAGCCTTTTGGCTCTTTTGTTCCTTGAATGGGAACAACAAGCTGGTATTGAAAGTTTTGTAGTGATGAGCTGTCATCTATCGCGAGCCGTTCTTTTACCGTGGTAGGTTCACCAACTTGAGTGACCAATGTGCCGCTAGCGGTATAGATACTGGCATCTAAAATATACCTATCTTTCACCACGTTATTTAAATTGGCATTAATGCGCTCTAAGTTAAAATCTTTACTGCCTGGAACAATATAATCAGATAAGCTGAAGGCGACTTGTTCAGCAAGAACATAGGTCAATTGTTTAAATTGCTCAATTCTGCCTTGGTTTTGGCTATTTCCTAAATAAGAAATACCATGCATCAGTAAGGTTACCAGCGCAATGCAGATAACGATAATCACTGTTTTGTGGAGCCTAAAGGTAAGTTTCATTGCTTTATTGGTGCTCTCGACTTATTTTGAGTATAAAAATGTCGTTATACTTCAGGTAGTATGGGATTATCTTCAGTTTTAGCAGTAAACACATAAGGTCACAAAGCCTTAAAATTGAGTATAGTGGCTTCGTTCGGCTGCTCGCAACTTATCATTATAAAAAAGTTTTTTCGATTACAGGAGCTAATTTTCATGTCAACGAGTTTGACCTATTGTTATCTACCCGACGAAATCCAAAAATGGCCGGGGTTGCCATTGTCGTTAAGTGGTGAAGAAGTGATGCCATTGGATTATCGTGCAGGTGACAGTGGGTGGTTACTATATGGCCGTGGCTTAGATAAAGCGCGGATCAGTAATTTCCAACAGCGATTAGGGATCGCTATCGTAATTGTCTCCTCGTGGCGTATTGATGACTACCAAGTGGTCAGAATTGCCGGGAGTATTACACCGCGAATTAAAAAACTTGCTGACGAATGTTTATTAGATGTGGTGCCATTAGGGCAAATACCACGTTTGCGTTCACCGGGCCTATTACTGATGGATATGGACTCGACAGCCATTCAGATTGAATGTATCGATGAAATTGCTCGCTTAGCAGGGGTGGGAGAGCAGGTTGCAGAAGTGACCGAGCGAGCCATGTTAGGGGAGCTCGATTTTACGGAAAGTTTACGAGCAAGAGTTAGCTTACTTGAAGGCGCTGATGCCGCTATTCTTGATCAAGTGATGGAAACATTGCCTTTAATGCCAGGCTTAACGAATCTCGTACGTAAGTTACAAGCAATGAATTGGCACATTGCGATAGCATCCGGTGGTTTTACTTTCTTTGCTAATAACTTGCAACAGCGATTGAAACTTGTGGCGGCGGTTGCTAATCAACTTGAAGTCAAAAATGGCAAGTTAACGGGCAAAGTTAAAGGCCCAATTATAGATGCGAAATATAAAGCGCAAACCTTGGTTAAATTGGCTGAAAAACTGGAAATTCCCATTGAACAAACGGTGGCGATCGGTGATGGGGCAAATGACCTGAAGATGATCCGTAAAGCGGGGCTGGGTATTGCGTATCATGCGAAACCAAAGGTGTACGCAAGGGCGAAGGTCGCTATTCGTCATGCAGATCTGATGGGGGTGATGTGTGTGTTGAGCGGGGGCCTCAAACACGAAGAACGCTAAATATTCTTCATATTTCGTGCTGTGGCGGTGTTGGCTGCACTCGGCTGCTTGGGTCACATACTTGTGTATGCTCCCCAAGACATCCTCTTTTGCCGCCTAGCCACAACCCGAACTATTTTGAATATTGATATCGATATTTTATGGTTTGTGCTGTGGCAGTGTTGGCCGCACTTAATCACCCTAGTCACATACTGATGTATGCTCCTAGGGATAACTAAGCTTGCCGCCTACCTACAATATCGAACTATTTAGCGTATAGGGTTGAAATGTTATAAAAATAAGAAATAAGAACAAAATTGAATTTTAAGAGGAGTTTGCTGTGGCAAAAGGGGTTAAAAGGGCGTTTGTCTGTAATGATTGCGGGGCAGATTATCCGCGTTGGCAAGGGCAATGTAGTGCGTGCCATGCATGGAATACCATTACGGAAGTGCGTCTGGCCTCAACAAGCTCTTCATCGCGTACTGACCGCTTAACGGGCTATGCAGGAAATGCGGCTGGGGTCAGTAAGGTTCAGAAATTATCTGAAATCAGCCTCGAAGAACTGCCTCGTTTTACTACAGGATTTAAAGAGTTTGACCGCGTGCTCGGTGGCGGAGTCGTACCTGGGAGTGCCATCCTCATTGGGGGGAACCCCGGAGCGGGTAAAAGTACCTTATTGTTGCAAACCATGTGTTTGTTGTCCCGTGAAATGAAAACTCTGTATGTCACAGGAGAAGAGTCTCTTCAACAAGTGGCGATGCGAGCGCACCGCTTAGGGCTACCGACCGACTCACTCAATATGCTGTCAGAAACCAGTATTGAGCAAATTTGCTTAACTGCGGAGCAAGAGCAGCCCAAATTGATGGTGATTGACTCTATCCAAGTGATGCATATGGCGGATATCCAATCTTCCCCGGGCAGTGTGGCACAAGTTAGGGAAACCGCGGCTTATCTTACCCGTTTTGCGAAAACCCGTGGTGTGGCCATCATTATGGTCGGTCACGTCACCAAAGATGGCTCATTGGCAGGCCCTAAAGTCCTCGAACACTGTATTGATTGCTCTATTATGCTAGATGGCGATGCGGATAACCGCTTCCGTACTTTGCGTAGTCATAAGAACCGTTTCGGAGCAGTCAATGAATTAGGTGTGTTTGCCATGACAGAACAAGGGCTTAAAGAAGTCAGTAACCCCTCAGCAATCTTCTTAAGCCGTGGTGATGAAATCACATCAGGTAGTTCGGTAATGGTAGTTTGGGAGGGGACAAGACCGCTGCTGGTGGAAATCCAAGCGCTTGTCGACCATTCTATGATGTCGAATCCACGGCGTGTTGCGGTCGGGCTTGAACAAAACCGTTTAGCCATTTTATTGGCCGTATTACACCGCCACGGTGGTTTGCAAATGTCAGACCAAGACGTTTTTGTTAACGTCGTGGGGGGCGTTAAAGTCACCGAAACCAGTGCTGACTTAGCACTATTGCTGTCCCTTGTTTCTAGTTTTCGTGATCGTCCGTTACCTAGAGACCTTGTGGTATTTGGTGAAGTTGGGCTGGCAGGGGAAATTCGTCCAGTTCCAAGTGGGCAAGAACGTATCTCTGAAGCAGCAAAACATGGTTTTAAACGCGCTATTGTCCCTCATGCGAATATGCCCAAAAAATCACCTCCGGACATGAAAGTGTATGGCGTGAAGAAATTAGCAGACGCATTAAGTATTTTGGATGAATTATAAGCTTTTAATTTAGGGTAAAAGGAAAATACATGGCTGAATTTGACTATCTTAAAAACGCAATTAAACGGGCGGGTTACACGCTCCAGCAAGTTGCGGATGCGACAGATATGACCAAAGGCTATCTCAGCCAGTTGATTAACGACAAAATTAAAAGCCCTAGCGCACAAAAAATTGCGGCTCTTCATCGCTTTTTAGGTCTTGAATACCCCAACCAGCCAAAAACGATTGGTGTGGTGTTCGGCAAATTTTATCCATTACATACTGGGCATATTTATTTGATTCAACGGGCGTGCAGCCAAGTGGATGAGCTTCATGTCATTCTCTGCCACGATGAACCCCGTGATAAGGACTTGTTTATTAACAGTTCTATGTCTCAACAGCCCACAGTAAGCGACCGTTTACGGTGGTTATTACAAACCTTTAAATATCAAAAAAATATTCATATTCACTCATTTGATGAAAATGGCATAGAGCCGTATCCACACGGTTGGGAAGTGTGGAGTGATGGAATGAAAGGCTTTTTGAAAAAGCATAATATTAACCCAAGTTTTATTTATTCAGGGGAAGCGAATGACGCTCCGCGCTATAAAAAATATTTAGGTATCGAAACCATTTTGATTGACCCTGAACGTACGTTTATGAATATTAGCGGTAACCAAATTCGCCAAGCGCCGTTTCGTTATTGGGAATATATCCCAACGGAAGTTAAACCCTTCTTTGTGCGTAAAGTGGCGATTTTAGGCGGTGAATCGAGTGGTAAGTCTACGTTAGTCAATAAGTTAGCGAATATTTTCAATACATCCAGCGCATGGGAATATGGCCGTGACTATGTGTTTAGCCACTTAGGTGGTGATGAGATGGCATTGCAATATTCTGACTACGACAAAATCGCCTTAGGACACGCTCAATATATTGATTTTGCAGTAAAATATGCTAATAAAGTCGCATTTATTGATACCGACTTTGTCACGACTCAAGCCTTTTGTTTGCGCTATGAAGGCAAAGAGCATCCATTTGTTCAGGCATTGATAGACGAATACCGATTCGATTTAGTCATAGTTTTAGAGAATAACACTCCTTGGGTAGCTGATGGTTTAAGAAGCTTGGGGAGTGATAAAGACCGGAAAGCGTTCCAAGGCCTACTCATTGAAATGCTGAAGAAAAACAATATTGAATTTGTGCGTGTAGAATCCTCAGATTATGACAAACGCTTCTTAGAGTGTGTCACCCTTGTTCAGCAGTTACTGATGTTGGATGACTTATAAATAAAGTCACCCAATAAAAAACGGCATCGAATGATGCCGTTTTTTATTCTATCTATATGATATCGATCCCTTAAATAATTTGAATTATAGGTAGGCGGCAAGAGAGTGAGTCCCTAGGAGCACACACCAGTATGTGACTAGGGCTCACGAGCGCAGCCAACACCGCTATAATTCTAAATTATGACAGGGATTATTTGGTCATACGCTTATACTTCATACGATGTGGCTGCAACGCTTCCGCGCCTAACGTCCGTTTTTTGTAATCTTCATATTCAGAGAAGTTACCTTCGAAGAACGTAATATTACCTTCGTCTTGGTAATCAATAATATGGGTTGCAATACGGTCAAGGAACCAACGGTCATGGGAAATAACCATGGCACAGCCTGGGAACTCTAACAGGGCGTTTTCCAGGGCACGTAAAGTTTCAACGTCGAGGTCGTTGGTTGGTTCATCGAGTAACAGGACGTTACCGCCCACTTGCAGTAATTTAGCTAAGTGTAAACGGCCGCGTTCACCACCTGATAACTCACCAACACGTTTACCTTGGTCCACGCCTTTAAAGTTAAAACGACCCACATAGGCACGGCTTGGAATTTCAAAGTTACCAATACGCATGATATCTTGGCCGTTAGAAATTTCTTCCCAGACAGTTTTGCTGTCATCCATCGCATCACGGAACTGGTCAACAGAGGCAATTTTTACGGTATCACCTAACGTGATTGAGCCGGAATCCGGTTGCTCTTGGCCTGAAATCATACGGAACAGGGTGGATTTACCCGCACCGTTAGGGCCGATAATCCCGACTATTGCCCCTTTCGGGATTGAGAAATTCAGGTTATCAATCAGAACGCGGTCACCATAAGATTTACTTAGGTTTTCAACCTCGATAACTTTATCCCCTAAACGCGGTCCAGGTGGAATAAACAGTTCGCTAGTTTCGTTACGTTTTTGATATTCAACGCTATTGAGTTCTTCAAAGCGAGCCAAACGCGCTTTACCTTTAGCTTGACGGCCTTTTGGATTTTGGCGGATCCACTCAAGTTCTTTTTCGATAGACTTACGGCGAGCGGCTTCTGTAGAGGCTTCTTGCGCCAAACGCTCATCTTTTTGCTCAAGCCAAGAAGAGTAGTTACCTTCCCAAGGAATACCTTCACCACGGTCAAGTTCGAGGATCCAACCCGCAACGTTATCTAAGAAGTAACGGTCATGCGTGATAGCCACAACAGTCCCTTCGTAATCGTGTAAGAAACGCTCTAACCAAGCAACAGACTCAGCATCTAAGTGGTTGGTTGGCTCATCGAGCAGTAGCATATCGGGTTTTTCGAGTAGTAAGCGGCAAATTGCCACACGACGGCGTTCACCCCCAGAGAGGTTTTCGATTTTAGCATCCCAAGCGGGTAGGCGCAGTGCATCCGCCGCACGCTCTAATTGGTTATCTAAATTATGGCCATCTTGTGCGGAAATAATCGCTTCTAACTCGCCTTGCTCTTTCGCGAGTTTATCGAAATCTGCACCTTCTTCCGCGTAAGCTGCATAAACTTCATCTAAACGAGTTAATGCATTTTTGACTTCGCTAACCGCTTCTTCAACGGCTTCACGGACAGTATGTTCAAGATTTAACTTAGGTTCTTGCGGAAGATAGCCGATTTTCAAACCAGGTTGTGGACGTGCTTCGCCTTCGATATCGGTATCAATACCTGCCATAATACGCAGTAATGTTGATTTACCTGCACCATTAAGACCTAAAACACCGATCTTAGCCCCCGGAAAGAAGCTCAGAGAGATATTTTTTAAAATATGACGTTTCGGTGGAACAATTTTTCCAACCCGATACATACTATAAACGTATTGAGCCAATTTATTTACCTTTTGATTTATAAAGGGAATTTTAATTTTCTGTTTCTATGCAGTAGGAATACATGACCTACTGCGATTGGATAAACAACAATAAATATTTTGGTATGAACTATACCTGATTGCGTATGTGATGGTCTAGGCTATCTGCGTTAACTCGAGAGTAAAAACCTAATAAATATAAAGTAAAAGACTGTAAAGTCGAAAAATTCAAGAACTCTCCGCTGTTACTAAATAAAAACTTTCGGTAGCATTCATAGTATTGATATATGTTTAATATACCCGTAATCCTTCAAGTTGCAGCGCTTTTCGTTGAGGTGTAAGTGACAGCACTAGGCTAGCCGAGTTACATAGTTTATCTATGCTCCCCCGTCTATCTTCGCTTGTCGCCTACCTGCAACTCGAATTATTTGGGGTATATATAGGTTAAGGTTTTCCTGTATTTTGACTTTAGTTTAGCGATGGAGCGAGTGAATATGAAAGGTTGGTTATCGGCAGTACCTGTAACAATGTTGCTGGTTTCCAGCACAGTATGGGCGGATTCCTTACAGGCACAGCGGGAGCGTTATCAAGCAATTAAGGTTGCATGGGATGCCAATAAAATGGATGAAGTCGAGCGCTTGCTGCCGACCTTGCATGATTATCCACTTTACCCTTATCTCGCTTATCGTGAGCTAACTCAAGACTTAGATATTGTATCACCTCGCCAAGTTCAGGAGTTTATTAATACTTACCCGACGCTACCCGTTGCTAAAAACTTAAAAACTCGATTTGTGAATGAGTTAGCCCGTCGTCAAGAGTGGAAATCATTGCTGGAGTTTAGCCCTGAAGCCCCAAAACCTGCAGAAGCACAATGTAATTTTTATTTTGCTAATTGGGCTGTGGGAAATAAACAAGTTGCATGGCAAGGGGCAGAAAAAGCCTGGTTAAATGGCCGTTCAATGCCGAGTGCTTGTGATAAGTTATTTAATGAATGGGAAAAAGCGGGTTATTTAACCCCTGAAATGACTCTTGAGCGCATTAATTTAGCCATAAAAGAGGGTAATACTTCGATTGCGAGTTATTTAGCTAAACGTTTACCACCAAGTTATAAAACGATTGGTGATGCGTTAGTGAAATTACAAAATGACCCAGCCTCAGTTGTGACATTCGCCAAAACGATGACGCCAACGGATTTTACTCGCCAAGCCACCATCGCGGCTTTTAGTCGTTATGCACGTCAATCCCCTGATGCGGCTCGTACGGTACTTAATAGCATAAGTTCTGCACAAAAAATGAACATGGCAGAAAAGCAATTACTTAAAGACAGTATTGCTTGGCAATATATGGGAGATGTGACCCCTGAACAGGCTCAATGGCGTGATGAGACCATTCAAGAAAGCAATTCATCTTCATTGAGAGAGCGTCGTGTTCGTTTGGCATTAGGGGCTGGCGATAAGAAAGGTGTCGCTTCATGGTTAAATCGCTTGCCAGCGGAAGTGAAAAATAAAGAAGAGTGGCAATATTGGCAGGCCATCACGTTAATTGATGCAGGTAAAAAAGCAGAAGGTGAGACGTTACTTCGCCAATTAACTGAAAAACGCGGTTTCTACCCAATGGTTGCAGCACAAGTTTTAGAAGTAGATTACCCTGTATACGTTAAAACGGCTGTTAAACCAGACTCAAGCGTCAGTCAACTCCCAGAAGTTCAGCGAGTTAGAGAGTTAATGTATTGGGAGCTAGACAACCTTGCTCGTTCTGAATGGGTGAGTTTAGTGGCATCGCTACCTGCCAACCAGCAAGAGCAATTAGCGCGTTATGCGTTTGATAATAAGTGGGCGGATCTCAGCGTGCAGGCGACTATCACTGCTAAACTTTGGGATCACCTAGAAGAACGTTTCCCATTAGCGTGGGATAAAGAATTCAATTTATATACCAAATCGAAAGATATTCAAAAGAGCTATGCAATGGCAATCGCTCGCCAAGAAAGTGCGTGGAATCCACAAGCTCGCTCACCTGTCGGAGCGACAGGTTTGATGCAATTGATGCCAGCAACAGCAAAACATACCGCGCAAAAACAAGGTATTAACTACGTAAATGCTAGTCAATTAACTAATCCTACGACCAATATTGAGCTGGGAACAGCATATTTGGAAGATGTTTATCAGCAGTTTGGTAATAACCGCATTTTAGCCAGTGCGGCTTATAATGCAGGCCCATCTCGTGTGACTCGTTGGTTAGGTAATAGTGGTGGGCGTATTGATGCGGTCGCCTTTGTGGAAAGTATTCCGTTCTCAGAAACTCGCGGCTATGTGAAAAACGTGTTGTCATATGACTTATTCTATCGGCACTTTATGGGGCAGAAAAATAGTAAGGTGTTGCTTTCTAATGAGTGGAATATGAAATACTAATTCGCGTCATCCTTCGCACTGTAGCGGTGTTGGCTGCACTCGCTAGCCCTAGTCACATACTTATGTATGCTCCTAGGGCCTAGCTCTTTTGCCGCCTTGCTACAGCACGAATGCTTTAGCGTGTTGGTGGGTATGGGAAATGTTTATTTCTAACTTTCCACATCGGTCGATTAGATATTATTCAAACTATCTAAAGCGTTATTAGCTAACTAAATGAAATTTGGTTATTTTTTGTATTATTGAAGCTTGAAAAGCGTTTGGTTGATGATTTCTAATAAGAGTGTGTTATTATTTGTACTAGTTAAATAGTATGGGTGGATAAACGATGACAGCAAATCAACACCAAGATCCGGCTCTAACAGCCGATGAGAACGCTGACTGGCTGCGCTTTGTGAATTTATTACAATTGGCATTTGAACAAGATATTCATCTGCCAATTCTTCAGTTATTACTCACGCCAGATGAGCGTACAGCGTTAGCGACTCGCGTTAAAATTGTGCAAGAACTGATGCGCGGCGAAATGAGCCAAAGAGAACTGAAAAATGAGCTAGGCGTGGGAATTGCGACTATTACGCGCGGGTCAAATAGTTTGAAGTCAGCGCCTATTCCTGTGAAGGAGTGGTTGGAGCAACAACTCCTCTAAAATATTCGTCATACTTCGTACTGTGACGTTGTTGACTGCTCTCAGCTACTCGGGTCACATACTTATGTATGCTCCTATTCGTCATACTTCGTACTGTGACGTTGTTGACTGCTCTCGGCTACTCGGGTTACATACTTGTGTATGCTCCCCGAGCTATCCTCGTTGGTCGCCTAGTCACAGCACGAATTATTTAGAATATAAATACGCGTCATATTTTGCACTGTCACGGTGTTGGCTTCATGAGGGAGCCTTAGTCACATACTTGTGTATGCTCCCCGAGCTATCCTCGTTGGTCGCCTAGTCACAACACGAATTATTTAGAATATAAATACGCGTCATATTTCAAATTGTAGGGGTGTTGGCTGCGTTTGCTAACCCTAGTCACATACTTGTGTATGCTCCTAGGGCTTAGCGCCACTTGCCGCCTACCTACAATTCGAACTATTTAGCGTATTGGTATTGGTCATATTTCAAATAAATAGGCATAAAAAAAGTATGGTTTCCCATACTTTAGTGTGAAAAGAGTGGTGTTTAATCGCACATGCAATTTTAATTATTTTAAGTATAATTAATCTTCTACTTGGTTTAGCTCTTTATAAATTTCATGCTTAATGGGAACCAAGGCCAATATCAAGGCTTGTTGGTAAACACTGGTGCGAGTTAATACCCCGTCAGTGAAAAAACCAATGGCACCACCTTGTTGTTTGATATTATCGATGCCTGTTAAAAAGGCCATTTCATCACCGAGTTCACGGCCTTCACGAATACCCGCCAGAATTTTTTCTGGGATCATAATACTGGCAGAGCGAGACTCACCGCGTATTTGCTTATGCTCAATCACTATCCAAGCAAATGTCATATCGTCTTCGATACCCGCTTCAATACCAACCCAAAAATCCGCTTCAGGGCGAACTTGCCGAGAGGCCATGACGCGCTGTCTAGCCCCAGTACGGGTTTCATTATTACCGATAGGTTGCTGTGGAACGCTGCTATCGACATTAATATCTTCAATTTGATAACTGCCAGCCCCAAAAACAGCATCGAAAGCAAGATGGATCGCTTTAATTTTGGCAGGATTAGTCGTTGCAGCTATAACTTGGTACATTAATTATTTTCCTTTGAACACATACTTCGAAAAGTAATAACGGAACACATCTATGTTACAGGTTTATCTTGTTCGCCATGGCGAAACTGAATGGAATTTAGCTCGTCGCATCCAGGGACAATCCGATAGCCCTCTGACCGCCACTGGACGACTGCAAGCAAGGCAGGTGGCTGAGAGGATAAAGTCAGAAGGCATTACCCATATTATCACTAGTGATATGGGACGCACACTGGAAACTGCACAAATAATTGCAAGTGTATGCGGGTGTGAAATTACCACAGAACCGCGTCTACGTGAACTAAATATGGGCGTTCTTGAGCAAAGAGCAATAGAGTCGTTAACGCCAGAGGAAGAACAGTGGCGTAAAAGCTTAATTGATGGCACTCGTGGAGGACGAATTCCAGAGGGTGAATCGATGGAGGAGCTGTATACACGCATGTTTGCAGCACTAAATAGTTGTTTAGATTTGCCTGAAGGGAGTCGCCCACTGATTGTTAGTCATGGTATTGCGTTAAGTACGTTAATTAGCCGTATTATGGGGGTTCCTGCCTATTCAGAACGCCGCTTGCGTTTACGTAATTGTTCACTATCTCGTGTTGATTACCAAAACAGCCCATGGTTGGCGAATGGTTGGATAGTTGAAACAGCTGGTGAGGTGACACACTTGTCGCAGCCTGCTCTCGATGAACAGCAAGGTTAACGATTTAGAAAAAGGAGTTTCAACAAACTGAAACTCCTCTACTTTAAGGTGTTGCGGTCGAACCTGTTTTGATTGGGACATAATAATCAAAGGTATCGATATGTGTTTTTGGGTCATCATTTTCTGGGGTGATATGACGTAAATCGATATTTTTTAATCGATAATGTTCGATGTCATAACCAGGACGACGCGTTAAATTCAGCTTAGGCAGATATACACCATAAATTTGGTATAAAAACTCTTGTAATGCATCTCGAGTTGGTGTGCCGTTGAACGAAAATTTAACATAATGGCCACTTGGCAACGTTAAACTTGTGTATTGGTCAGTGTTAAAACTTGCATCTTCGGGTCTTACCGCAGTGGTATAAAACACCGTTTGTTCATCTTCTTTTTCTGGATTATGAATGGCATGGTGCAAGCCAAAAACTTCTGACGCAATAGTCGTCGTATTATCCAAATAGTAGTGCCAAAATGTCTGGCGCATTTGCGAACAGGCCGTTGACCACTCTTCTAACGCATAAGAACAACTTTGTTCCAAGCCAACCAGCTCTTGCGCTGGCATTTGCAAGAATTCATGTTCAATATTCGTGTGATTATCTAAAATAATCGGTGGGCAAATTCCTGCTGCACACCATTCTTCACTTCGGCGGTAAAAAGCAGGGGTTAGGTTAAATTGCTTTTTAAAGGCTCGAGTAAAAGTTTGTTGCGAATCAAAACGATACTGTAACGCAATATCAAGAATTGGTCGGCTTGTTAGCCGCAATGCCACAGCTGCACGAGAAAGCCTTCTGGCTCGAATATAAGCACCAATCGCTTGGTCAGTCACCTCTTTGAACATTCGTTGTAAATGCCATTTAGAGTAGCCAGCTTTTGCTGCAACATTATCCAGTGAGAGTGGTTTGTCTAGGTTGTCATCTATCCAGCGAAGCAAGTCGCGAATAATATTAGTTTGATCCATGTATATCCCCAGCCAATGCGACTTATAGAACAGATATAATCTATCAATGAATTGCTATTCTATATCAAGTTATCTTTTTCGTTTATAGTAAATGAGTTGTATTTGATAATTAGTTAAGAAAGTGAATAATAAGTCTCGTTTTACTACGAAGTTTTACCGATTTTTAGTTGAATAGGGAATTCAGTATGCGTCGTTCCAGATTAAAAAATATCGTACTTGCAGCATTATTATCAGTGTTGCCGGGCATCACATTTGCTGAAGAAATTGGTTCAGTCGATACTGTTTTTAAAATTTTCGGCCCTGACCATAAAATTGTCGTTGAAGCATTTGATGACCCCGATGTTGAGAATGTGACTTGTTATTTAAGCCGTTCAAAAACAGGGGGAATCAAAGGTGGCTTAGGTTTAGCAGAAGATACTTCTGATGCTGCAATTTCATGCCAGCAAGTTGGGCCGATTGAGTTAAATGACCGTGTCAAACGCAAACCAACGAAAGGGCAGGTTGTTTTTCAAAAACGAACATCTTTAGTTTTCAAGAAATTGCAAGTTGTACGCTTTTATGATCCTAAGCGTAATGCATTAATTTATTTGACTTATTCAGATAAGATGATCGATGGTTCTCCAAAGAATGCGCTGAGCGCAGTACCGATTATGCCTTGGTGATCACAAAATAGTTGAGCCGCTATACTCGCAATAAAAATCACTCGCAAATAAAAAATCCGTTGCCTGAAAGACAACGGATTTCGATAACCAGTAAATAATTAGCTTTCTAATTATTCGTCTAAATCACCACAGAAACGATAGCCTTCACCGTGGATAGTAGCGATAATTTCTGGTGTGTCAGGTGTCGATTCAAAATGTTTACGAATACGACGGATCGTTACGTCAACAGTTCTGTCGTGTGGTTTTAATTCACGGCCAGTCATTTTTTTCAGCAGGTCTGCACGAGTCTGAATTTTTCCTGGGTTTTCACAGAAATGCAGCATCGCACGGAATTCACTACGGGGTAATTTGTAGTGCTCACCGGCAGGGCTGACTAATGAACGGCTGTTGATGTCTAATTCCCAACCATTAAACTTATAGCTTTCCACTAAACGACGCTCTTCCGTACCACCCGCTAAATTCATTGTACGGGACAGTAAATTGCGTGCACGAATAGTCAGTTCGCGTGGGTTAAATGGTTTAGTGATATAGTCATCAGCACCAATTTCAAGGCCAAGGATTTTATCGACTTCGTTATCACGTCCTGTTAGGAACATTAACGCAATGCTTTCTTGTTCACGAAGCTCACGAGCAAGTAATAAACCGTTTTTTCCTGGTAAATTAATATCCATGATGACTAAATTGATGTCGTGCTCAGAGAGAACGTTATTCATCTCTTCGCCATCAGTTGCCTCATGAACCACATAGCCTTCCGCTTCAAAGATGCTTTTAAGCGTATTGCGTGTGACAATTTCATCTTCAACAATCAAAATGTGTGGGGTCTGCATAGTTGCTACCTAAAGTATTAAAATAAAAATACTGAACTCACAAGCCGTTTCCAGTTAGGTGGTTATTGATATTGTTCTCTGGAAAAAACGTTTATGAGTATAAATTTGTTTTGAAATTCAACAGTGACATTATGTTGCCATTTTAGGCAAAAGACTTTAACTGCAAGTCAAAATGTAAGCACTTTCCCAATATTGTACTGTTAACAGCAATATAACAGCTAATACTGCATTTACCACCTAAAAAACTAACTTTTGTTGATACATATCAAAATCAATTGTAGCACGTTAACAAAAATTGTTAGGCAGATAATTATATAAATTAATGCGGTGTTTAGGAATCAGATAGCGTCTAAAAAAGGGGAGTAGTTGATGCATAGGGTATGCTTCGGCTTGGTATCAATGAATATAGTCTTCAATGAGTTAAATATACCATTATAAATAATGTTTAATTTGTGACTTACCTCCAATTTCGAAATGTTATTTTGCTACAGAAAAAGGTGAAAAATTTATCTTGCTAGAGATAACGGGGTGTAAATATTTAGTTTGTGATTTTTTGTTTCATTTAATTAGGAAAAATACTTATTTTATTTTGCTGTGACTATTTTTTAACAATTTCATAGCATTTGTTTGTAATTTAAACGAATGAAAAAATCATAAAATTAAGTATCAATACTGACTTGTGTAATGGTGCCTATGTATTGATGAACATGGGGCAAATGATAAGAAATATAGCTGCTAAATGCATTGATTAAGTGGGTCATTGTTGTTCATATTTTCATTTTGATTTTCTTCACAAGAAATCGCTAAAGGCTATCTGTTTTGCCTATTTAATAGGCAATTTCATTTCTGGCTAGGTAAAAAATTATTTAACTTAAAATTTAAGTTTTTTTGGTTTTTAATACCATCATTGGTGTGATAGGTATCTTTTTGTGAATGTGTTTTTCGCGCTGATAGATAATTTATCAAATAAAAAAAGAGTTTTAAAAGGGATGTTTTGCAAATAAATTTGACAAAATATACCAATTGCTTTAACCGTATAGGGAGAAACTTAAAAGAATCTAAGAGACAGACAGAATCTATGCGTAATATCAGCCTGACTATTATTATTACCACCACCACCGTAACCACAGGAAACGGGGCGGGCTGACGCATCCAAAAAATAAAAATGAAAAAGCCCGCATACTTAACCGATGCGGGCTTTTTTTTGGTGTTAATTCAGGAGAGAAATACCATGCGTGTGCTTAAATTTGGCGGTACTTCGGTTGCAAATGACGAACGAGTACTGAATGTTGCCGACATCGCTGAAAGTAAACTAGCAGATGGACAAGTGGCTTTGGTGTTATCCGCGCCAGCAAAAATCACTAACCATCTGGTTGCTATGATTGAAAAAACGGTTGCAGGACAAGATGTCATCACGCATGTTAATGATGCTGAAATGATTTTTGCTAACCTTTTAAAAGGATTAAAAGAAAAACAACCCGGTTTTGAATATGACCGTTTAAAAAAATTGACAGAGCAAGAATTCGCACAAATCAAACAAGTACTGCATGGTATTACTCTTCTCGGACAATGTCCTGACAGCATTAACGCAGCCATTATCTGCCGTGGCGAGAAACTCTCTATCGCCATTATGGAGTCGGTGCTAAAAGCACGCGGCCATAATGTGACTGTAATTAACCCTGTAGAGAGCTTACTCGCGAAAGGCCATTACCTTGAGTCTACCGTTGATATAAATGAGTCAACAAAACGCATTGCTGATTTAAATATACCGAAAGATCATTTTGTCTTAATGGCGGGCTTCACTGCAGGTAATGACAAAGGTGAATTAGTGGTATTAGGTCGTAATGGGTCTGATTATTCAGCTGCAGTTTTAGCGGCATGCTTACGGGCTGATTGTTGTGAAATCTGGACTGATGTAGATGGGGTTTATACTTGTGACCCGCGTTTAGTACCCGATGCACGCTTGTTGAAAGGTATGTCATATCAGGAGGCCATGGAGTTATCCTACTTTGGTGCCAAAGTTCTCCATCCTCGTACCATCGCCCCAATTGCTCAATTCCAAATCCCTTGCCTGATAAAAAATACCACTAACTTAAGCGCTCCGGGGACTTTAATTGGTGATGGCCAAACTGACGATAGCACACCAGTGAAAGGGATCACCAACCTGAATAACATGGCGATGATTAACGTATCTGGCCCCGGTATGAAGGGAATGGTGGGTATGGCTGCACGCATTTTCTCAGTCATGTCTCGTAAAGGGATCTCGGTCGTCCTGATCACGCAGTCTTCATCAGAATACAGTATTAGCTTTTGTGTCCCGCAAAATGAATTAGTGAGAGCACGTGCCGCACTGGAAGAAGAGTTTTACTTAGAGCTGAAAGATGGCGTACTTGATCCTCTGGATGTGATGGAGCAGTTGGCGATTATTTCAGTTGTGGGTGACGGCATGCGCACGTTGAAAGGCATTTCCGCGCGTTTCTTCTCCGCTTTAACTCGCGGTAACATAAACATTGTCGCTATCGCACAGGGGTCTTCCGAACGCTCTATTTCTGCTGTTATTGCCAACGAGTCAGCCACAACGGCGGTACGCTTATGTCACCAAATGCTATTTAATGCGGAACAAGTTATCGAGGCCTTTATCATTGGTGTTGGTGGGGTTGGTAATGCATTAATTGAGCAAATTCACCGCCAGCAACAATGGTTAAAACAAAAGCATATTGATTTGCGTGTATGTGGTATTGCTAATTCACGGGCAATGTTAACGGATATGCAAGGGATTGATTTAGATAACTGGAAAGCGGAGCTAGCGGAAGCGAAAGAGCCATTTAGTTTAAGCCGTTTAATTCGCTTAGAGCGTGAATACCATTTCTTGAACCCTGTCATTATTGACTGCACATCAAATCAGGAAATTGCAGAGCAGTATGTCAATTTCTTGAAAGATGGTTTTAATGTGGTCACACCAAATAAAAAAGCCAATACTTTGTCGATGGATTACTACCATCAGTTACGTGCGGCAAGTGAAACATCGAAACGTAAATTCCTCTATGACACTAACGTAGGCGCGGGCTTGCCGGTTATTGAGAACCTGCAAAATTTATTGAATGCAGGGGATGAACTGGTTCATTTCAGCGGAATTTTATCCGGTTCTTTATCATTCATCTTTGGTAAGTTAGACGAAGGCATGTCTTTATCCGAAGCCACAACACTCGCTAAAGAAAAAGGTTTTACGGAGCCAGACCCTCGTGATGATTTATCGGGTATGGATGTGGCGCGTAAATTGTTAATTTTAGCCCGTGAAGCAGGTTATGACTTAGAGTTACAAGATATTGAAATTGAACCTGTTTTACCAACGGATTTTGACAGTAGTGGCACAGTGCCTGAATTTATGGCACGCCTACCACAATTGGATGAACAATTTGCGCAACGTATAAAAGCCGCAGAAGCAGAACAAAAAGTGTTACGCTATGTTGGATTGATTGAAGAAGGACGCTGTCAGGTTAAGATTGTTGCCGTAGATGGTAATGACCCTCTCTTCAAAGTTAAAAATGGCGAAAACGCACTAGCTTTCTATACACGCTATTACCAACCAATTCCTTTAGTATTAAGAGGTTATGGCGCAGGTAATGATGTTACTGCGGCTGGTGTATTTGCGGATATGCTGCGTACCCTTTCATGGAAATTGGGAGTTTAATAAGTGATTAAAGTTTATGCACCGGCTTCAATTGGTAATGTGAGCGTCGGGTTTGATGTCCTAGGGGCAGCAGTTTCGCCTGCAGACGGTTCACTATTAGGTGATTGTGTAACAGTTGAAGCGGCAGACACCTTTTCGTTGACGAATAAAGGCAAATTCGTTGCTAAACTTCCGAAAAAGAATGAGCACAATATTGTTTACCAATGTTGGCAGCTGTTTTGTGAGCGTCTTGGTCAGCCATTAAATGTTGCGATGACGCTTGAAAAAAATATGCCAATTGGTTCAGGGCTCGGTTCTAGTGCCTGCTCTGTTGTCGCCGCATTGATGGCGCTAAACGAATTTGCAGAGAAACCATTTGATGATACCCAACTGCTTGGCATGATGGGGGAACTGGAAGGGCGTATTTCTGGTAGTGTGCATTATGATAATGTCGCACCGTGTTTTTTAGGTGGTTTACAACTGATTATCGAGCAAAATGGTATTATTTCACAGCCTGTACCTGCATTTGAAAATTGGTATTGGGTTATGGCCTATCCAGGAATTAAAGTATCAACAGCGGAAGCACGTGCGATCCTGCCTGATAGCTACCCACGTCACGACATTGTAAACCATGGTCGATACTTATCAGGGTTCATTCATGCATGTCATACAAACCAGCCGTTACTTGCAGCAACGATGATCCAAGATGTTGTTGCTGAGCCTTATCGTACACAACTATTACCGGGTTTTGCGGCAGCGCGCCAGAACGCAAAAGAAATAGGTGCATTGGCGTGTGGTATCTCTGGCTCTGGGCCAACACTATTTGCTATTTGCGATGAGAAACATATCGCTGAAAATATGGCGAGCTACTTGCAACAACATTATATTCAGAATGATGAAGGCTTTGTGCATATCTGCCGTTTGGATCTGGCCGGGGCAAGGACAATAGGGTAAATAATGAAACTGTATAATTTAAAAGATAACAATGAACAAGTAAGTTTTGCGCAAGCGGTTAAGCAAGGGTTAGGGAAGCAACAAGGCTTATTCTTTCCCCAAGATCTGCCTGAATTTAGTGCGGCTGAAATCGACGAATTATTAAAATTAGATTTTGTCACACGTAGCAGCCGTATTTTAAGTGCTTTTATTGGTGATGAAATTCCATCAGAAGAGCTAGCAGCGAGAGTTAAAGCCGCATTTGCTTTTCCTGTGCCAGTTTCTAAAGTTGAAGATGATGTTGCAACGTTGGAGCTATATCATGGGCCAACCCTCGCATTTAAAGACTTCGGTGGCCGCTTTATGGCTCAGGCGTTAGGTCAAGTCGCTGGTGAGCAACCTGTGACCATTTTGACGGCAACTTCAGGGGATACCGGAGCGGCAGTCGCTCACGCATTCTATCGTCTTAATAACGTGCAAGTTGTTATTCTCTATCCAGAAGGGAAAATCAGCCCGCTGCAAGAAAAACTCTTTTGTACACTGGGTGAAAATATTCATACGGTTGCGATTAAAGATGACTTCGATGCGTGTCAGGCATTAGTAAAACAGTCATTTGATGACGAAGAGTTGAAAAAGGCGCTGTACTTAAATTCAGCGAACTCGATCAATATCAGTCGTTTACTTGCTCAGATCTGCTATTACTTTGAAGCGGTCGCGCAGATCCCAGCAGAAAAACGCGATCAACTAGTGATCTCGGTTCCGAGTGGGAACTTTGGGGATCTTACGGCAGGTTTATTAGCCAAAGCAATGGGCTTACCTGTCAAACGCTTTATTGCAGCGACTAACGTAAATGATACTGTGCCGCGTTACCTTGTTGATGGACAATGGAAACCAAAGCAAACTGTGGCTACATTATCGAATGCCATGGATGTTAGTCAGCCGAACAACTGGCCTCGTATTGAGGAGTTATTCCGCCGTAAAGGTTGGTCCCTTGATGAATTAGGCCATGGGGTTGTGAGTGATGAAGTGACTAAAGAAACAGTACGTGAATTAGATAAAAAAGGATATTTATCTGAGCCACATGCTGCGGTTGCTTATCGTGTGCTGCGTGACCAGTTGCAAGAAGGCGAATACGGGCTGTTTTTAGGTACGGCACATCCAGCTAAGTTTAAGGAAAGTGTTGAAGAGATCCTTAATAAGGCCATACCTTTACCAAAAGAGTTAGCTGAGCGTGCAGAGCTACCGCTACTTTCACACTTTTTACCATCTGACTTTACCCAATTACGCACATTTTTAATGAAATTAGCACCTAAGCAATAAAGAATATGTGGATACGAAAAACGGAAGCAGAAGCTTCCGTTTTTAATGATAAGACCATTTATTGTTAAGGTAATTATATGGTTTCATATTGCCACATCACTTATTCACAGCTAATGAATTTGCCTATTAGAGTGTACTGATGCCGTCGAGGCCATCTCTACCACCATCTGAACCACCGCGTCCCCCTTTACCGCCTTGGCTGCCATTGCCACCATTGCCGCCATTTCCACCTCCAGAACCATTTCCACCATTGCCGCCATTCCCACCATTACTTCCCCCATTCCCCCCGTTTCCTCCATTCCCATTCATTGTGCCATTGCCGCCATTACCACCATTGCCGGTTCCATCACCATCTCCCCCATGGCCACCGTCACCACCGGTAACACTACCATGGCCACCATTTCCACCGTTACCATTACTGCCAGCTTCTGCATTTCCACCGTTACTACCGTTGCCGTTATTTGAACCTGTTCCGCCATTTCCACCATTTTGACCATCACCACCTTGCCCGGCCTGACCACCTAATCCACCTTGACCATGACTTCCATTTTGGCCATGATTTCCGTTTTGCCCATGGCTTGCAAAGCTAAGGATCTTAGAATAATAATATTGACCATTTAATATCGAACATATTTTATTATTAACGTCATTAATAATAAGTTCATTTTTTAATGAACAGTTAGATGTAGTATTAAATAAGGAATGAGAATAACTTGAGATGGAATAAGTGCTAATTAATAACAGACTTAATGAAATGCAAACCTTATGATTCATGTATTTCTCCTTTCCCCCTCCAAAAAGAAGGGGGAGAAATTTAATATTGAGATAAATTAATGACCATGTCCGCCATTGCCGCCGTTACCACCATTGCCACCATGACCACCGTTGCCACCATTACCACCTTACCACCGTTTCCACCATTATGTAGTGAATATTCGGCAGAAAAAGTCATTATATTTTTTGATGATAATTGAGACTCTAAGGAAGTTGCAGATGCTAGTGTTGAAAATAATAATGATGCGATAATAATAGATGCTTTGTACATAATAAATCCTCATTGAAAAGTTTAAATGAATGTGTACTGCAAGTGAATTGTAATTCACAGATTCGAATAATCAATAAAGGATTTATTTATTTAGGTAATAAAAAATGTAATAGGGTAAATCATTATAATAAGCTTTAAACTTACTATAATGATTTTCCGATTAAAATAGACTTTTGTTTTATTTAATTGAACTAAATAATTTTATTTAAAACTAATTATTTGTTATCTTTTGATATTTTCATAATTTCATTTTGAATTGGTGCCGAAGAGCTATTTTTATTGAAACTTAGCATAGTAATAGCCTTCTCACTTTCATTCATATCGGAAAATAATTTAGCCGTTTTTACTATCGGTTTTTTATAGTTAGGTGATTGCTTTTGATGGCGGCTGATCATATTCAGTATTACTGGAGATGTGTTATTTTGAGTAAAATTCAATGCAGTAGCAGCTTGAGTATGTTCATCTAATTGAAGAAATGACTGAGGTGAGTTAATTATATTATTGCCAGAAATACCCGCTTGCTTTAAATGGTTATTAATCGATTTTAGATTGGAATAAGAGGTATTATTTTCAGTGAAACTGAGAGCAGTTGCTGCATTATAATGAATTTCTTTTTCTGTTTGGGCTGCTGTTACATGTGTTGTTACAGCAGAAATCGCTAAAGCAAAAATAATTTTTTTCATTGTGAATCCTTATTAAGTTAAATAATTTATCTTATAACTATAATAAGGCTTTATTTCTGTCTGAATACTGACAACAAAATGACAAAATTGCCATTTATAACGAAATTTTTAATTTTATTTTATAGGTAAAAATACAGTGAAACGTGTTGAAAAATCATCTGATGTTACAGTGATCCTGCCTTTATGTGCTGATACAATCGATTTGACGATAGCTAATCCGATACCGCTTCCTTCATTTTTTCGTTGTCTTGATTTATCCACGCGATAAAACCTATCAAAAAGTTTAGCTAAATGTTCTTCTGGTATTTTTATACCAGGGTTGCTGATGATTAATTCAATTCCCTCTTTTACATTTGAAATATTAATACTGATAGAATCGCCTTTTGGGGTATAGCGGATAGCATTTGAGATTAAGTTAGTAATCGCTCTCCTTAACATGTCTTTATCGGCCATAATAGAGGTTGTTTCACCAATCAGCTTGAGTTTTATTTCATTCTCTTCTGCGAGATATTCAAAATAATCAAATATAAGCTCTATTTCAGTTTTAATATTAATCATTTT
The DNA here is from genome assembly GCF_053098325.1 of Providencia sp. PROV_01. Lineage (NCBI taxonomy): Bacteria > Pseudomonadati > Pseudomonadota > Gammaproteobacteria > Enterobacterales > Morganellaceae > Providencia > Providencia sp. PROV_01. Next base: position 1,024,619 of record NZ_JBRFKD010000002.1, read on the forward strand.
TTTCTCTGGAATAAGCCTATTATCATCTGCTTGAGCAAGAAAAAGCATGTCAGATATCATTCGTGATAGACGGTTATATTCTTCCAAATTAGAATATAACACCTCAACTAGCTCTTCTTTACTGCGGTTTTTACTCAGAGATATTTGAGTTTCAGTCATTAAATTAGTAATTGGCGTACGCATTTCATGGGCAATATCTGCAGAGAAATTCGTTTGCCTTACAAAAACATCTTCAATCTTTACTAACATCTGATTAAATGATTTAGTTAATTGCTTTAATTCATTAGGCACAGAGTCAGGGTCTAAACGAACACTTAAATTTTCAGAGGTTACATTCTTTATTTCATCGCTAACTTCTTTAAGTGGCTTGAGGCCTTTGATAACTAAAAAATAAACAACTGCAATAGTAAATAAACACAGTAAAATCGCACTGATTATCAGGTTATATATGAGAGAGCTAAGATAATTATGATGAAAATTAAGAGAAAGAGCCGTTACTAGGCGGTATTGCTGTATATCATTGGAGCGATATACCTTAATTTTACTTTCGGCTAATCGATAACTTTCAAGATATTGATCCGCATTATCTTTAGTCGAGTCATAATTTTTTAGGCGAGAAATGAGGTCTACAGTTGCATTTGAGGAAGTCAGGACATTCCCATTTTGATCTATGAGGTAGACAACCAAATCTTGGTGTTCATTCAAAATAGTTCTGATACGTGAAAATTGTTCATCTTGTGAGTTAGTTTTTTCACTTAATAAACTGCGAATAGTGAGATTTATTTGGCTCAATGTATATTCATCTTGCTGTTTGAAATGTAACATAACTGAATTGATCATGATCGAGCTAAATAATAATAAAGCGAGGGAGAGGGTAATACTGATTAAAACAATAAGACGAATTGAAATAGAGACAGGAGATCGAAATAACTTAATCATTTTCAGGGATCTCAAGTAAATAGCCCATTCCTCTGATGGTATGAATCAATTTAGGTTCATAGCCTTGATCTATTTTAGCTCTCAGTCTTTTAACTGCAACATCAATGACATTGGTATCACTATCAAAATTCATATCCCAAACTTTTGAGGCTATTAGAGAACGAGAAAGAACTTCACCTTGGTGAAGAATAAAAAATTCCAATAAAGAAAACTCTTTACTGGTGAGTATAATTTTATCATTTTCACGGGTAACGCGCCGTTTGATCAGATCAACATGCAAATTAGCGATGGTAAATTGTGTTTTTTGGATGCTGTTATTGCCTCTGCGCAATAAAGTTCTCACTCGGGCAAGTAGCTCAGAAAAATCAAATGGTTTAACGAGATAATCGTCAGCACCTAACTCTAACCCTTTGACTCGATGTTCAACATTACCTAAAGCAGTAAGCATGAGTATTGGTGTATTTTTTCCTACACTGCGTAATTTTTTTGCAATCTCCCAGCCGTTAATATCCGGCAACATCACATCAAGAATAATTAAATCATAGTCTTCAGTTGTGGCCATATGCAGGCCTGTAATGCCATTTTCGATTGCATCAACAATAAACCCGGACTCACTTAAGCCTTTAGATAAGTATTCTCTCGTTTTATGTTCATCTTCAACAATAAGTAATTTCATCTTAGACCTAGCAGACAGGTAAACAATACTGCCATTCTAAGCACTACAGTAACGAAATGTAAAATGACAAATTTGTCATTTTCATGTCATGAATCTAACAGTTGTTCTTTTTTACTATAGCCTCAATTTTAATCACTAGAGGCATGACTATACCATGTATTCCCCAAAAATATTAATTATAGCTTATGCCTTAATTTTGACGGGTTGTGTTTCGCTAGCCCCTGAATATCAACGTCCTAATCTTAATGTACCTCAGCAATTCAGTAGCAATATTCCTGATGCAGTAAAGCAGGCTCAAATAGAATTATCGATTCCTAGTTGGGACAAATTTATTCAAGATCCACAAATGAAAAGAGCGATAGAAATTGCGCTTGAGAAAAACAGTGATTTATATCTTGCTGCGTTAGATGTAGAAGAAGCTCGTGTGCGTTTTGGGTTAGCGGAAGCTGAAAAATATCCTCGAGTTAATTCATCAATGAGTGCTGACTACAGCCAATCATTAGAGTCTGGCACATCGTTCAATAAGAAATATAGTGCGGGTATTGATATCAGCTATGAACTGGATTTTTTTGGACGTATTAAAAATTTATCTGATGCAGATAAAGCAAAATTTATCGCTTCTCAAGAGATGAACCGTGCGACACAAATTATAACAATCAAAACGGTAGCAGAAGCGTATTTAGATGTGGTGTATAACCAAAAACTATTATTAATTGCACAAGAGACGAAACAAAGCTACCTCAATAGTCAATCGATAGTAATACAAAAAGTGGCGGCAGGAAAAGCGGGGCTATCAGACTTAGAACAAGCTAAAGGACAAGTTCAGTCTATTTCTATTAATATCGAAAAAATTAAAAGTGAAATTGCAAAAAATGAAAATTTACTGAATTTTTTGACGAATGATTATGTAACAAAGATAAACTCAGAGTTAGGGCACTACGAACCGAATTATCCCTTGATTACAACACCTTCAAATATTCCCTCTGAAATATTATTAAAACGCCCAGATATTATGGCAGCGGAACAAAATATTGTTTCTGAGAATGCCAATATTGGTGTAGCGAGAGCTGCTTTTTTTCCTTCAATTTCCTTTAATACGGGTATCGCAAATAATAACGAGTCTTTAACTGGGCTATTTGATTCTTCAAATGGTATCTGGAATTTTATTCCTAAAATCACGTTACCTATTTTTACTGGAGGATCAAATAGCCGAAATTTAGAGTTGGCAAATATTAGAAAAAATAAAGCGATTGCTAATTATGAAAAAAGCATTCAGGTGGCGTTTCGTGAAGTGAAAGATGCCCTAGTGATCAAATCGAGTTTAGAAAAACAACTTATATCCCAAGAGCAATATGTCAACACGCTGCAAAACGTCTTAATACAGAAACAAGCTAGTTATCGATATGGTGGCTTGAGCTATCTCGATGTTCTTGAAGCACAGCGTAGCTTATTTACCGAACAGCAAAATTTATTGATGTTGAAAATAGAACAGCAGAAGAATGAAATAAATTTATTCTCTGCACTAGGTGGCGGATTAATAAAATCATGAGGGTAACAATGAAAAAATTAAATACGGTATTTTTTGCAATTTCAATGGCGATGTTAGCAGCAACTGGCTATGCAAACGGCGCTGAACATAACCACTCTATTTATCCAGAAAAAGTCGCAGAACCGACAATCAATACGGAAGGAAAGCTCATTTCGATTGATAAAGAGAACAAGAAATTAACGATTAACCATAAAGAAATTGAAAGTATTGGCTGGCCACCAATGACTATGCGTTTTACTTATGAAAATGAAAATATGATCAACGGTTTACAAGAAAATGATGAATTAAAATTTTCCTTTGTACAACAAGGTAATCTTTCAATGTTGAAATCCATCGAAAAGATAAACTAAATAGGTAGAGAGATGTTATGTCATTAGTTAACCTGACCAAATTGCTATTGGTAATTATTTTATCGAGCGTTATTTCAATTTTATTTTATCGTTATTTTTTCGTTGTAGAAAATAATAGCCAATCAGTTGAAAAACAAGAACGCACCGTATTGTATTGGTATGACCCAATGTATCCCAATACTAAATTTGATCAACCAGGAAAATCCCCATTTATGGACATGGACCTTGTTCCTAAATATGCGGATGAAAACTTGGCTTCAGCGGATAGCAAAGGAATAACAATTAACCCAACACAGACACAAAATTTAGGGCTTAAAACGGTGGATGTAAAGTGGGGAAAATTAAACTATGACTTAACATTTCCAGCTGAAATTGTGTTTAATGATCACCAATTTGCGATCGTACAAGCACGAGAAAATGGTTTTGTTGAAAAAGTTTATCCATTCACAGTCGGTGAGAGGATCCAAAAAGGCGTTCCTATTGCGGAGCTAACGATCCCAGCATGGGTTGAAGCACAAAGCGAATATCTCGCACTTAAGCAAATGAATGCGAGCCAACAAGATCTTAATAGCGTCATTGAGCGTTTACGTTTAAATGGCATGCCAGAAGGTGCGCTTTCCCAGTTTATTAAAACAGGAAAAGTGCAAACACGTTTTACCGTTCAAGCCCCTATTTCTGGGGTAATTACTGCACTTAATTTGCGCTTAGGGATGAACGTATCCAAAGAAGTCGTTATTGCACAAATTCAAGGAACAGATCCATTGTGGATTAATGCATCTGTTCCTCAGTCAGTTGCTGAATTACTTAATCAACAAACACAATTTACAGTTTCTATTCCTGCCTACCCTTCGCAGTTATTTAATGTAAAAAACTGGTTGATATTACCCAGTGCAGATCAAGCAAGTCGTACAATTAATATTCGTACAGAAATTGCGGATCCTAACCATTTATTAAAACCGGGTATGACTGCATATTTAAATCTAGTTGCAGAAGGTAAGGAAAGTTTGTTGATCCCATCACAAGCCATTGTGGATTCAGGGAAAAAACAGCATGTTATTGCTATTGGTGAGAATGGTGAATTTATTCCGAAAAGGGTTCGAGTGCTGAGTGAATCCCAACAAATGACGGCAATATCTGAAGGCTTACAAGTGGGCGAGCATATAGTGACTCAGGGGATTTTCCTAATTGATTCTGAAGCGAATATTGCCGGGGCATTAGCCAAGATGGAAGCGCTTCCCGAACCATCGGCGTCATCTAATCATTCATCACATAAATATCAGGAGTAGAGTATGTTGGAATGGATTATAAGACGCTCAGTTGCTAACCGGTTTTTAGTGCTAATGGGGGTCGTATTTTTAGTTATTGCGGGTATTTGGAGCATTCGCAGTACTCCTGTTGATGCATTACCTGACTTATCTGATGTACAAGTGATCATCAAAACCACTTACCCAGGGCAAGCGCCACAATTGGTCGAAAACCAAGTCACATACCCGATAACAACCACAATGTTATCTGTGCCGGGAGCAAAAACGGTGCGTGGTTTTTCTGCCTTTGGCGACTCATATGTTTATGTTATTTTTGAAGATAATACAGATTTATACTGGGCTCGTTCACGAGTTTTAGAATATTTAAACCAAGTCCAAAACCAATTACCTAAAGGTGCAGTGGCATCCATTGGACCTGATGCGACAGGTGTTGGTTGGGTTTTTGAATATGCTTTAGTGGATAAAACGGGAAAGCATAATTTAGCGGAACTGCGTTCATTACAAGATTGGTTTTTGAAATATGAATTGAAGGCGTTGCCAAATGTTTCAGAAGTTGCAACCGTTGGCGGTGTGGTTAAATCTTACCAAATCTTAGTTGACCCACTCAAACTTAGCCAATTTTCAGTGACATTACCTGAAATAAAACAGGCAGTTGAAATGGCTAACCAAGAAGCGGGTGGGTCATCGATTGAAATTGCTGAAGCTGAATATATGGTTAGAGCAAGTGGCTACCTTCAATCTATTGATGACTTTAATAAAATCTACCTAAAAACCTCGGAAAATGGCGTCCCCATTTACTTACAAGATGTGGCTCGAATACAGGAAGGGCCCGAAATGCGCCGTGGGGTTGCAGAGCTAAATGGAGAAGGCGAGGTCGTGGGTGGTATTATCTTGCTTCGTTCAGGTGAAAATGCACGTAATGTGATTCATGATGTAAAACAGAAGCTTGAAGATTTAAGTGCTAGCTTGCCGGAAGGCATCGAAATTATCACGACTTATGATAGAAGTATTCTTATTGATAACGCGATTGATAATTTAAGTTATAAGTTACTGGAAGAATTTATTGTTGTCGCATTAGTGTGTGCTGTTTTTTTATGGCATTTCCGTTCTGCTCTCGTGGCTATTATTTCCTTGCCTCTTGGATTATTTATTGCCTTTATCGTCATGCGCTACCAAGGAATAAATGCAAATATTATGTCATTAGGGGGTATTGCAATTGCGATCGGAGCCATGGTGGATGCTGCCATTGTTATGATAGAAAATGCACATAAAAAATTAGAAAAGTGGCAGCATGAAAATGAAGGTAAAGTCATTGATAATGCCCAGCGTTGGAAAGTTATTACGGACTCGGCTGTTGAGGTTGGACCCGCATTATTTATCAGCTTATTAATTATCACATTGTCTTTTATTCCTATCTTTACGTTAGAAGGGCAAGAAGGCCGTTTATTCGGTCCACTCGCATTTACAAAAACCTATGCCATGGCGGGGGCTGCAGCGTTAGCATTAATTGTTATTCCAATTCTAATGGGGTATTGGATCCGCGGTAATATTCCAAATGAAAATAAAAACCCACTGAATCGTTGGTTGATTTCACTCTACAGCCCTATTTTAACTAAGGTATTGGCATGGCCAAAAACAACTTTGTTAATTGGTTTCTTATCTTTATTTACCGTGATATGGCCATTAAAACATTTAGGTGGTGAATTTCTTCCTGCGATTAATGAAGGTGACTTACTTTATATGCCCTCAACGTTACCGGGGGTTTCTCCTGCACAAGCAGCATTTTTACTACAAAATACAGATAAGTTAATCAAAACTATTCCTGAGGTGGATACGGTATTTGGAAAAGTCGGTAAAGCTGAAACAGCTACGGATTCAGCCCCGATGGAAATGATTGAAACAACGATACGTTTGAAGCCGCAAACACAGTGGCGAGAAGGTATGACTCTCGAAAAAATTATTGATGAGCTTGATGAAACGGTGCGTTTACCTGGAGTTGCGAACTTATGGGTTCCTCCTATTCGCAATCGTATTGATATGTTATCTACGGGAGTCAAAAGCCCTATAGGTATCAAAGTATCCGGCAGAGATCTCGAAGAAATTGATGCATTAGCCCAAGAAATTGAAAAAGTCACCAAATCGGTGCCTGGAGTTGTTTCTGTTTTAGCCGAGCGATTGGTTGGTGGGCGCTATATTGATGTCAAAATTGATAGAGAAAAAGCAGCTCGTTTTGGTATGAGCATCAGTGACGTACAAGTTTATATTTCAATGGCGACTGGCGGGGAAATGGTTGGGGAAACGGTTGAAGGGATTGAGCGTTATCCAATTAGCATAAGATATCCTCAAGATTACCGAAATAGTGTATCTGCGATGAAATTGTTGCCAATTTTAACGCCGAGTAAACAGCAAATTGTGCTTAGTGATGTTGCGGATGTATTCGTGAATATGGGCGCTCCAATGTTGAAAACTGAGAATGCAAGACCGACTAGTTGGATTTATATTGATGCGCGCGATCGCGATATGGTCTCTGTTATTAAAGATATTGATGCAGCAATAAAAGATAACATCCAAATGAAGCCGGGTCTTAGCTATTCCTTTACGGGGCAATTCGAATTACTTGAAAGGGCTAATCAAAAGTTAATGTTAATGGTTCCCGCTACCATCATGATTATTTTTGTCTTGCTTTATTTAGCATTCAGACGATTTAGTGAAGCTTTGCTGATTTTATTAAGCTTACCTTTTGCTTTGGTTGGGGCTATTTGGTTCCTTTACTGGATGAACTTTAATTTATCGGTTGCGACAGGAACTGGATTTATTGCATTAGCAGGTGTAGCCGCTGAATTTGGTGTGGTAATGTTGATTTATTTACGCCATGCAATCGAAGATAAAGAAAAACAGCAAGGAATAAGCAGCTTATCAGATCAAGATTTAGACCGTGCATTATATGAAGGCGCTGTTTTACGAGTTCGTCCTAAAGCCATGACGGTTGCTGTAATTTTAGCGGGCTTATTACCCATATTACTTGGAACAGGCGTTGGTTCGGAAGTGATGAGCCGTATTGCGGCGCCGATGATTGGCGGCATGATCACCGCACCGTTATTATCCCTATTTATTATTCCTGCAGCTTATAAATTAATCTGCCAGTTACGTCATAATAAATAATGATGAATATTCACCATGACTATTTTGAAGGTAAATTAAAAATGAAAAAATTAATGTTGAGTGGAATGTTATTACTGTCATTTTCGGCATTTTCTCAAAGCCAGAGCGTGCAATTGTATAAAGATGCAAATTGCGGTTGCTGTGAATTGTGGGGAGAAGGGGTTAAAAAAGCGGGATATAACGTTGAAGTGAACGAAATTAGTTATGATGAATTAAATCAACTCAATGATGAATTGAAGGTCCCTTATAACTTACGCAGCTGCCACATAGCGAAATACAAAGGCAAAGTGATTGTTGGGCATGTTCCTGTGAGTAGCCTTGATGCGATTGATGCTTTACCGGCAGATGTGGTGGGAATTTCTGTTCCGGGCATGCCAATTGGTAGCCTAGGTATGGAGCAGCCAGATGGCCGTACTCAGCCTTATTCTGTGGTGCAGTTTAAAGCAAATGGGGAATATCGTTAATTAAGCTGTATTTCAGTAAGTTGCAGGATTTCCTGCAACTTGTGTATTTCATTAGCTTTCTAATATTAATTCGATAGCTTTGAGCTCTTCTTGCGTAAAATTACGATTTTTTAGGATCCCCATCGCATCATCAATTTGGCTGATACGGCTTGCTCCGATGAGCACTGAAGTGATCCTATCATGTCTCAGTAACCATGCTAAGGCCATTTGGTTTAGCTTCTGTCCTCTTTTTACCGCCAGCTCGTTCAGCTGTTTAACCTTTGATAAAACGTTGGATGTGAGTCTTTCTGGCGGTAAAGAAGGATTACCCGCAGCGCGTGAATCCGCAGGAATACCATTAAGATAGCGATCGGTTAAAATTCCACCTGCTAACGGAGAGTATGCGATAGAGCCGACACCTTCTTCTTCCAGTAAATCAAGTAAATCTTCTTCAGGAGTGCGTTCTAGCATGGAATATCTAGGTTGGTGAATCAGGCAAGGGGTTCCTAATTCATTGAGAATATTAATGGCTTCTTTAGCTAAATTTGTTGGGTAATTAGAAATTCCCACATACAGAGCTTTTCCTTGGCGAACAATGAGATCTAGTGCTCCCATAGTTTCTTCTAATGGAGTATTGGGGTCAGGTCGATGATGATAAAAGATATCTACATAATCTAAACCCATGCGTTTCAAACTTTGATTTAGGCTTGCAACCAAATATTTTTTACTTCCCCAGTCGCCATAAGGGCCATCCCACATAGTGAAACCGGCTTTCGATGAAATGATCATTTCATCACGATAAGGCAGAAAATCCTGTTGCATGATCCTGCCAAATGTACTTTCGGCAGATCCTGGCGGTGGCCCATAATTATTCGCAAGATCGAAATGGGTGATCCCAAGGTCAAAAGCGTGGCGAAGCATGGCTTGGCAATTATCAAAGGGTTTGTTATCGCCAAAGTTGTGCCATAACCCTAATGAAATCAGTGGTAAGCGTAATCCGCTACGGCCACATAAACGATATTCCATTTCAGTATAGCGTTTTGATGATGCGACATAAGGCATACTTCACCTCCAAAATAGTGGGTAAAACTCAATTTATACTGTCATAAAGCTAAAAAGTAGGCTGAGGAATCAATGCTAATTCGTGCTTAGCAAGAAGGTTTATGAGTAAATTGTGATTGAGCCCGAAAAAAGAATGAAGTATTTTGAAATACGTGGGTATCTGCTGTGCGCCAGTCCCCACGTTTTGTGCATTAAGCTTGCTCTGGGCGAGTAAATATCAACTCGTTACCTTTAGATTGGCTTTCATCGAACTGATAGCCTTCTAAATTAAAATCAGCCAGTTGGTCTGTTTTCGTTAATTTATTTTGGATAATAAAACGGCTCATTAAACCTCGAGCTTTTTTTGCATAAAAACTGATAACTTTATATTTACCATTTTTTTCATCCAAGAAAATAGGCTTGATAATTTGGCCATCCAGTTTTTTTGTATTCACTGATTTGAAATATTCATCTGAGGCAAGATTGACTAATATTGGGTCTTTTTGCTCGGCTAATGCATGATTTAATTGCTTGGTGATAATGTCTCCCCAAAACTCATATAAATCTTTTCCACGGGTATTTTTTAAACGAATTCCCATTTCTAAGCGATAAGGCTGCATTAAATCTAGCGGTCTTAAAACACCATAAAGGCCTGATAATATACGTAAATGGGATTGAGCAAACTCAAAATCGTTTTGAGAAAACGTTTCTGCTTGCATACCCGTATATACATCACCTTTGAAGGCGAGGATCGCTTGGCGTGCATTTTCTGGGGTAAAGTCCGCATGCCATTCTGCAAAACGAGCGGCATTGAGCCCTGCAAGTTTGTCACTAATTTTCATTAAACTGGCGATATCCGCGGGGGTTAACTTACGACAGACATTAATTAATTTTTGAGACTCAGAGAGTAACTCAGGCTGAGTAAATTGCTGTGTTGCAAGTGGGCTTTCGTAGTCTAATGTTTTTGCAGGTGAAATTGTAATAAGCATGACTTGACCCTTAATAAAGAATGATACTACTTACTTTAGCAAAAATTCTGCCTAATTGGCTAATTGATACGATAAGCCAAACCAATATTATTCTTTATTACAATAACAGCACGATATAACTTGCTAAAAGGATTCAGTTTCTAATTGGCTAGCGAAATCGATTGCCAATCAAATAGTTGCTTTTGACTAGATTTACTTGCTTGCAGCAATATGGATGCATGATATTATCTGTAGACGGTGCGGCGATAGCCACAATTCCTTTATAATACGCAAAGTAATTCAAGTTGCAGTTTGTTAGCCTACACCACAAGAGTCGCAAGAATTGTAGGTAGCCAACACCGCTACAACTTGGAATATGACGGGTATAACAACGAGATTAAAGAAATGACCGATAAACTAACCTCATTACGTAGTCTGACAACTGTTGTTGCTGATACTGGCGACATCGAAGCAATGAAGCTTTACAAGCCACAAGACGCGACCACAAATCCATCGCTGATCTTAAATGCTGCACAAATTCCTGAGTACCGTAAATTAATTGATGAAGCGGTAGAATGGGCACGTAAGCAAAGCAATAATCGCGAGCAACAAATTGTTGATGCTTGTGACAAGCTGGCTGTTAATATCGGTCTGGAAATTCTGAAATTAGTTCCGGGTCGTATTTCTACTGAAGTTGATGCGCGCCTTTCTTATGATGAAGAAGCTTGTATTGCTAAAGCGCGTCACTTAATCAAAATGTACAACGATGCAGGCATCAGTAATGACCGTATTCTGATTAAACTGGCTTCGACTTGGCAGGGTATCCGTGCTGCAGAGAAACTGGAAAAAGAAGGCATTAACTGTAACCTGACTTTATTATTCTCTTTTGCTCAAGCACGTGCTTGTGCGGAAGCGGGTGTATACCTGATCTCTCCATTTGTGGGTCGTATTCTTGACTGGTACAAAGCGAATACAGATAAGAAAGAATTCGCGCCACATGAAGATCCAGGTGTGGTTTCTGTTACTGAAATCTACAACTACTACAAAGCTCACGGTTATAAAACTGTGGTAATGGGCGCAAGCTTCCGTAATGTGGGTGAAATCATTGAATTAGCCGGTTGTGACCGCTTAACTATCTCTCCAGGATTATTGAAAGAGCTGTCAGAATCACAAGGTGAATTAGTACGTAAACTGACAGATTCAGGTAAAACTCAAGAGCCAGGCGCTAAGTTGACGGAAGCAGAGTTCTACTGGCAGCACAATCAAGATCCAATGGCGGTTGATAAACTGTCTGATGGTATTCGTAAGTTTGCAGTAGACCAAGAGAAACTGGAAAAAATGATTGCAGATTTACTGTAATTTATTTCGTTTTTTCTTTAAAACCCAGCCGGTTGGTTGGGTTTTTTTATATCCATTTTTCATTGAGTTAGTTCTCAATTTGAAGATAAAAACACCTCGACACTGTATGCAGTCGTTCATCATGATATGATATCGCTCCTGTTTATTCTTAAGTGAACAGTTTTTGATTGAATAATTTCTTTGAGGTTTGTATGGATGAATTGCGCATAGGTCTGGTTTCTGTTTCTGATCGTGCTTCGAGCGGTATTTATGAAGACAAAGGTATTCCTGCACTAGAAGAGTGGTTAGCAAAAACGCTGACAACACCTTTTCGCATCGAAACTCGCCTGATCCCTGATGAGCAAATCATGATAGAGCAAACATTATGTGAGCTGGTGGATGAGTTTGCTTGCCATTTAGTCCTAACTACCGGGGGCACAGGCCCCGCTCGTCGCGATGTTACACCTGACGCAACCCTCGCGATTGCAGACCGTGAGATGCCGGGGTTTGGCGAACAAATGCGCCAAATTAGCCTAAAGTTCGTGCCTACTGCGATATTATCACGCCAAGTTGGAGTAATACGCAATCAGGCTCTGATTTTAAATTTACCAGGGCAGCCTAAAGCAATTGCGGAAACTCTGGAAGGCTTAAAGGACAAAGAAGGGAATGTAGTCGTTTCTGGTATTTTCGCCAGTGTTCCTTATTGTATTCAATTGCTTGATGGCCCATATGTGGAAACAGACCCTACGGTTGTGAAGGCATTTAGACCTAAATCAGCAATTCGTTCTGAGTAGTATTTCAATATAATCAGGTGAGCATTGACTCACCTGATTAATAATATTTAATGCATAAAATCACATACGTTAGTCAAACTTAACCACGTTGACCAATCGGTAATACAGTTTTGCCATATTGCTCATTTAAGATTTCCGCAACCGCTAAATAAAATGCGCTAGCACCACAGATAATTCCTTCAAAACCTGCAAATTTTAGTAATGCCGCATTTCCCGTAATATTACCAATCGCTAATAAAGCGAATAATACAGTTAAGCTACCAAAGACAAATTGCAAAACAAAATTAGCTTTGAATGTTCCCAAGAACATAAAAAAGGTAAAAATTCCCCAAATAGCGAGGAAAACACCTAAAAACTCAGGTGAAGTTGCTTCAGCTAATCCCATTGAAGGTAAAAATAATAGACCAACTAATGCAATCCAAAACATCCCGTAAGAAGTAAATGCGGTTGCACCGAATGTATTGCCTTTTTTGTATTCAATCAGGCCCGCAATAAATTGAGCAATACCACCATAAAAAATGCCCATACTTAAAATAACGGATGAAAGAGGGAAAAAACCTGCGTTATGAATGTTTAGCAGGATGGTTGTCATACCAAAGCCTAGTAAACCAAGTGGGCCTGGATTTGCAAGAGAGCTAGACTGCATATAACCTCTGGTAAAATATATAAAATTCAAATAGATAAAAAACAGAAAGTTTTGCCAAAGTGACAGCGGCGGCGCATCATACGCAGTTTTGATTGTTTAAACCATGATCACAAGACAGGTTTTTTTGCAATAAATGCAAATTTTTTTGATTCTCCCCCTTGATGAATGAATTTGTGACCCCATCTTAAAAGCATCAACTGATATCAATCCAAATTATTGCGTATTGAAAAATAATTTAGGCTCAGAGTGAAAACTCCCTTGAAAATGAAATATTGAGCCTCATATAGATTGATATCGAAATCATAGTGAAAAGAATTCCTTTGGAGGCGTTTTAGATGGGTAAAATCATTGGTATCGACTTGGGTACAACTAACTCATGCGTTGCAATTATGGATGGTACTACAGCTCGTGTTCTGGAGAACAGCGAAGGTGATAGAACGACTCCTTCCATCATTGCGTACACTCAAGATGGTGAAATTTTAGTAGGTCAGCCAGCAAAACGTCAGGCTGTGACTAACCCAGAAAATACTTTATTTGCAATCAAACGTTTGATTGGTCGTCGTTTCCAAGACGAAGAAGTTCAGCGCGACGTTTCTATCATGCCATATAAAATCATTTCGGCTGATAACGGCGATGCTTGGTTAGATGTGAAAGGCCAAAAAATGGCTCCGCCACAAGTTTCAGCTGAAGTTCTGAAAAAAATGAAGAAAACAGCTGAAGACTATTTAGGTGAGCCTGTAACAGAAGCAGTTATTACTGTACCTGCTTACTTTAACGATGCTCAGCGTCAAGCGACTAAAGATGCTGGTCGTATCGCTGGTTTAGAAGTAAAACGTATCATTAACGAACCAACAGCTGCGGCATTAGCATATGGTTTAGATAGAGAAGTGGGTAACCGTACTATTGCGGTTTATGACTTAGGTGGTGGTACATTTGACTTATCAATCATCGAAATTGATGAAGTTGATGGCGAAAAAACCTATGAAGTTTTGGCAACCAATGGTGATACTCACTTAGGTGGTGAAGACTTCGATACTCGTTTAATCAACTACTTAGTTGAAGAGTTTAAGAAAGAACAAGGTGTTGACCTACGTAACGACCCGTTAGCGATGCAACGTCTGAAAGAAGCTGCAGAAAAAGCAAAAATTGAGCTGTCTTCTGCACAACAAACAGACGTTAACCTGCCGTACATTACAGCGGATGCAACAGGTCCTAAACATATGAATATTAAAGTGACTCGTGCGAAATTAGAGTCACTGGTAGAAGATTTAGTTAAGCGTTCTATGGAGCCAGTTAAAGTTGCTCTGCAAGACGCGGGCTTAAGCGTGAGCGAAATCAACGACGTTATTTTAGTTGGTGGCCAAACACGTATGCCAATGGTTCAAAAAGTTGTTGCTGATTTCTTTGGTAAAGAACCACGTAAAGACGTGAACCCTGACGAAGCAGTTGCAATGGGTGCGGCAGTACAAGGTGGTGTTTTAGCGGGTGATGTTAAAGACGTTCTGTTACTTGACGTAACTCCTCTGTCTTTAGGTATCGAAACCATGGGTGGTGTGATGACTTCGTTAATCTCGAAGAACACCACTATCCCAACGAAACATAGCCAAGTATTCTCAACAGCGGAAGATAACCAAGCAGCGGTAACTATCCATGTTCTGCAAGGTGAGCGTAAACGTGCAAGTGACAACAAATCACTGGGTCAGTTTAACTTAGATGGTATTCAACCTGCCCCACGCGGTATGCCACAAATTGAAGTGACTTTTGATATCGATGCTGATGGTATCTTGCATGTTTCTGCGAAAGATAAAAATAGCGGACGTGAGCAAAACATCACCATTAAGGCTTCTTCAGGTCTGAATGACGAGGAAATCGAAAAAATGGTACGTGACGCAGAAGCAAACGCTGAAGCTGACCGTAAATTTGAAGAGTTAGTTCAGGTTCGTAACCAAGCTGACCAATTAGTTCACGGTACTCGTAAACAAATTGAAGAAGCCGGTGATAAATTACCAGCTGAAGATAAAGCGAATATTGAAAAAGCAACTTCTGAATTAGAAGCGGCAGCAAAAGGTGAAGATAAAGCGGATATTGAAGCGAAAATCCAAGCTTTAGTCACTGCATCTGCAAAACTTCTGGAAATCGCACAGCAACAAGCTCAAGCGCAAGCGGGTGGTGCTGCTGGCGCAGAAGCGAAGAAAGATGATGACGTTGTTGATGCTGAATTCGAAGAAGTTAACGACAAAGATAAAAAATAATGCCCTTAGCGGGCGCAGTAGCTGTAGCAAATGCTAGTTAATGGTTACTGATACCGGATACGGGCGTCGAGGGAACTCTACGCCCGTTCCGCATGTTAAGGGTAAATAGAATGGCGAAAAGAGATTTTTATGAGGTGCTAGGCCTCGAAAGAAATGCTTCAGATAAAGATATTAAGCGAGCTTATAAGCGCTTAGCGATGAAGCATCACCCCGACCGTAATCAGGGGGATAAAGAATCAGAAGGTAAATTTAAAGAAATTAAAGAAGCTTACGAAGTTCTTTCTGACGAGCAAAAACGCGCCGCTTATGACCAATATGGTCATGCAGCGTTTGAGCAAGGCGGAATGGGCGGAGGCGGCGGCTTTGGTGGTGGCGCTGACTTTAGTGATATCTTTGGTGACGTCTTCGGTGATATTTTTGGAGGTGGCCGCAGACAGCAGCGCCCAAGCCGTGGTTCTGACCTACAGTACAACATGGAACTGACTCTTGAAGAGGCTGTCCGTGGAGTGACCAAAGAAATCCGTATTCCGACCTTAGAAACCTGTGACGTTTGTCATGGTAATGGTGCGAAACCGGGAACCAGTGCGGATACGTGCTCAACCTGTCACGGTATGGGCCAAGTCCATATGCGCCAAGGCTTTTTCTCTGTACAGCAGCCTTGTCCAACTTGCCATGGTCGCGGTAAAGTTATCAAAGATCCATGCAACAAATGTCATGGTCATGGCCGTGTTGAAAGATATAAAACACTGTCAGTTAAAATTCCAGCTGGCGTAGATACGGGTGACCGTGTTCGTTTGTCAGGGGAAGGTGAAGCCGGAGAAAACGGAGCACCAGCAGGAGACTTATTTGTTCAGGTTCATGTATTGCCTCATAATATTTTTGAGCGTGATGGTAATAACCTGCACTGTGAGGTGCCGATTAACTTTGCTGATGCAGCACTGGGTGGCGAAATTGAAGTGCCAACCCTTGATGGGCGTGTAAAACTGAAAATCCCAGCAGAAACTCAAACCGGTAAAATTTTCCGTATGAAAGGAAAAGGTGTGAAATCGGTACGTGGTGGCCTGCAAGGTGATTTAATGTGCCACATCGTTGTTGAAACCCCTGTTAAACTCAATGAGAAACAAAAAGAGTTACTCAAAGAATTTGGTGAATCATTAGGTGGAAAGAGCGGTGAGAAGAACAGCCCGCGCTCTAAAAGCTTTTTAGATGGTGTGAAGAAATTCTTTGATGATTTAACTAATAAATAATTAGTTAATAGTTGGTAAAGTTAGAATGGCTGACTGAGCATATTGCCAAGTCAGCCATTTTTTTTATCTTATTTTACAACTTCACCGTTAGCAACCACAGTTTCTCGGACTTTATTGGCAAAATCTTGAGCTTCTTTGATGATTGAATTTTCATCCGCAGTCAGTATTTTACGGTCTTTCATCAATACGTTGCCATCAACTATGGTATGACGAACATTGGCTCCATTAGCCCCATATACCAGCGCAGCATATGGGCTATACATAGGAACCATATTAGGTGATTTAGTATCAATAACAATAATATCAGCTAATTTCCCTGGTTCGAGAGAGCCCAGTTTATCTTCCATGTGTAATACACGAGCAGAGCCCATTGTTGCCATATCAACAACAGTGATTGGTGGCATCGCTGCTCTATCTTTATTTGCTAGTTTGTGAATCTTACCCACTAAATTCAATTCATTTAACGTCGTCAACGTATTACTCGACATTGGTCCATCAGTTCCCAAGCCAACACGGATCCCTTTTTCAAGCATGGTTGTCACAGGGGCAACACCCTTAGCGGACTTAGTATTCGCACTGATATTATGTGCAACACCGACATCATATTGTTTGAGCAAATCTATATCTTTTTCATCAACCATAATGGCATGGGCAGCTATTACTTTATTGTTCAGTGCACCTATGTCTGCCATATATTGTACCGGGCTTTTGCCACCAGTGCGTTTGGCGATTTCTTCTTGCTCACGATCTGTTTCCGCTAGATGGATCATCACGGGAACATCAAGTTCTTGAGATAATTTTGCTATTTTTTGTAAATGCTCTGTTGTGTTGGTATAAGGGGCATGGGGAGCAAAAGCAGGAGTGATACGTGGGTGATCTTTGTATTGATTAATAAAGTTTACGGCATAATTGATGCCTTCATCTGCATTTTTTGCATCAGCGACAGGAAATTGAATAACAGATTCACCAAGGACAGCTCTTAAGCCAATTTTATCAACGGTTTTAGCCACTTCATCTTCAAAATAATACATATCAACGTATGTTGTGACACCCCCTTTAATCATTTCAACATTAGCAAGGTTTGCCCCAACTCGTACCATTTCACGGGAGACCATTTTATTTTCTAATGGGAAAATATAACGGTGTAAACGGTCTGGTACATCATCGGCTAAAGAACGAAATACGGTCATAGATGCATGTGTATGCGTGTTAATTAGACCTGGCATGACAATATCACCATCAACATTCAGTACATTAGGTGCTTGATAATGTTGAGTAAGCTCAGGGCCACCAACGGCAATAATTTTATTGCCTTTGATGACAACCGTACCATGGTCAATAACCTGTTTTTGAGCATCCATAGTTAAGATGGTGCCATCTACAATTATGATGTCAGCGGGTGTAGCAGCAAAGCTAGAAAAAGAAGCACTAATAATGGAAATAGCCAGTAAAGATTTTAAAAGCGACATTTTGGCCTCATATCTGGTGAGAAAATATAAAAACTATAGGTAAATAAAAAAATAATACTATTTTTAATAAAACAAAATTGATTGCTTGGTAACCGAACATTTAAATAATAATAATTTTATTAATGACTTAATTTTGCTAATAAAACACCAAAAACAATAACAACACAGGCAACGACTCGCATGACGTTGAATTTCTCTTTAAGAAAAGCAATAGATAGGAACATAGCGAATAGTACACTAGTTTCTCTAATTGCAGCGACCATGACAATGGGTGCTTGGCTCATCGCCCATATGGCAATACCATAGCTAATCAGTTGCATTAACCCACCTAGTAACCCAGAGCGCCAGTATTGTTGAATTCCAACAATTAGGGTACCACGATATTTGATAAAGCCAGGTACAGCTAACACAATCCCATTCAATAGAAATAACCAAAGTGTATACACTACAGGGTCTTCACTTGCTCTAGCACCATAGCCATCAGATAAGGTATAACAGGCAGTAAAAAAGGCAGTTGATATGGCAAAAGCCAGTGCTTTTCCTTTGATATTTAAGGTGAAATTTTTTCCTGCAAAGGCAATGAGCACTACGCCACTAATGATAAATAAAACACCAATAAGGCCCATTAATGGAATTAGCTCACTAAATAGCAAAGCGCCGAGTAGTGCAGTCATTAATGGCGCAGACCCACGTGATATGGGGTATATCTGGCTTAAATCACCATGTGTATAAGCCTGGCTTAAAAAATAGGTATAGCCAATATGAAATAATACCGATAAAGCTAACCAATGGATAGCTTCTGGTGATGGTAGGCCTAACCAGAATATTGCTGGTAGCGTTAAGATGCCAGAAAAAACAGAAATCATGACTAGACCGAAAAAGCGGTCATTGCCAAATTTAACAATGGCGTTCCAGCTTGCATGGCAAAAAGCAGCAAAAAGCACGGCAAATAGTACGTGAGTTGTCATTAGTAAATTGTAATCTTGAGTTTTTTATTGGCAATCTAATCGCATTTTATTTGCGAAGCGCTTTGCAAATATCTTGCAAGCAGTTTCCCACATTTAAAATCTTCACGAAAGGTATCGAGAAAAGAAGATATATAATTATTCTGTGGTGGTTGAAAAATGTAGGTTGGATACTGTAATAAGAAATTGAAATTATAAAGTCCATTTTTAACAAAATTTGTTATTTGTTTTTATAAAAGTTGTCTATAGTAAAATTAACGTTTCTTTATCATTCTCTGTGATGCTTAACTTAAATTACTCGATAATTCCGATTTATTTCTGATGAATAAACGACTTTTTGCGAATTGATGATTAGCATAGTATTAACATTCAAAAATATATTGGGGTTAACTATATGACAGCAATTATTCGTAAATTTCTAAGGTTAGAAGCAGCAGGGGGCTTACTCCTGATTATTGCTGCCATAGTCGCTTTAATGATGGCTAATTCGCCATTACAAGGGGCTTATCAGCAATTTTTAGATATTCCTGTATCAATTAAAATATCAGAGTTTGGTTTAGATAAACCTCTGATATTATGGATTAATGACTTCTTAATGGCGATTTTCTTTTTGGTGGTCGGCCTTGAAGTAAAACGTGAATTATTAGAGGGATCTCTTGCCGGGCGTGATAAAGCGATATTTCCAGCAATTGCAGCATTAGGGGGAATGATTGCCCCTGCACTAATTTACCTGTTATTTAATGGGGGAGATGCAGTTACTCAGCAAGGTTGGGCGATACCTGCAGCGACAGATATTGCGTTTGCTTTGGGGGTGATGGCTTTATTAGGTAAGCGGGTTCCAACAGAACTTAAGGTATTCTTATTAGCATTGGCTATTATTGATGACCTTGGTGTTATCGTAATTATTGCTTTTTTCTACACAAGTTCTGTTTCTTTGGTTGCATTGGGGCTTTCAGCATTGTGCATCGCTATTCTCTGTATGATGAATTGGCGTAGAGTAGAGAATACAGCGGCTTACTTAGTTATTGGGTTAATATTATGGGTGTGTATTTTGAAATCTGGGGTTCATGCCACACTAGCAGGGGTCATTGTTGGCTTCTTGATTCCTTTACATGGTACTAACCAGACCAAGCCTTCAGAAGAATTGGAACACGTCTTACACCCATGGGTTGTTTACTTAATTCTACCTATTTTTGCGTTTGCTAATTCGGGTGTACAGCTTCAAGGTGTAACATTAGAAGGTTTATTAAGCCCACTGCCATTAGGTGTCGCTGCAGGGCTAATTTTTGGTAAGCCTATCGGAATTTTTCTATTTAGTTGGGTTTCGGTAAAACTTGGGTTTGCAAAGTTGCCTGAGTCGATTAACTTAAAACAGGTTTTTGCCGTTTCTGTATTGTGTGGGATCGGTTTTACTATGTCTATTTTTATAACCGGCCTCGCATTTGATGGGCTTGATGAGGTGTATAGTACCTATTCACGTCTAGGTATTTTGCTTGGTTCTACGTTAGCTGCATTTTTAGGTTACTTTATGTTAAGAGTCGTGTTACCGAAACAAAAAGACTAACTTAGTACCAGCTCAATATTTAATTTTGCAAATTATTAGTAAGAATTTCCGAACTAATAATCTATGATATACCGTAGTGTGTTTATAAATACACTACGGTATTCATTTTAAAGGCTCTGAGAAATATGAGCTGCGGGTAAATGTGTATGGTCAATAGTGGTTTTTCTAGCTAGTGACGGTACAAAAGGAATCGATATGCGGGTTTCACATCTTAATTTTAACCATCTTTACTACTTCTGGCATGTATGTAAAGAAGGCTCTGTCGTCGGAGCAGCAGAAGCGCTTTACCTGACTCCTCAGACAATTACAGGGCAAATAAAAGCATTGGAAGAACGATTAGGTGGAAAATTATTCAAAAGGCAGGGGCGAGGTTTGGTGCCATCTGAGCTTGGGCAATTAATTTTTCGCTATGCAGATAAAATGTTCATGCTTAGCCAAGAAATGCTAGATATCGTTAATTACAGCCGCGAATCTAATTTACTGTTTGACGTCGGGGTTGCGGATACCCTATCAAAACAGTTAGTTAGTAAAATATTAGAAACTACAGTTGTAGAGCATGAACAAATTCATTTGCGTTGTTTTGAATCAACACATGAATTGCTATTAGAACAGCTCAGCCAACATAAATTGGACATGATTTTGTCTGACTGCCCAGTTGACTCATCGCAGCAAGAAGGCTTATTTTCGGTGAAATTGGGCGAGTGTAATATGAGTTTCTTTTGTCGTCAGCCAATCCCTAAAAAGCCATTCCCTGAATGTTTAGAGGAACGTCGTTTATTAATTCCTGGGCGGCGATATTTGTTAGGTAGGCATATCTTAGCTTGGATACGAAATAAAAATCTGCAAGTTGAAGTGTTAGGTGAGTTTGATGATGCGGCGCTTATGAAAGCATTTGGTATGCATTATAACGCGATTTTTGTAGCTCCATCGCAGTATACACCTGATCTTCTAGGTGGCGAAGACATTGTAGAGTTAGGCCGTTTAGAGAGCGTAAAAGAAGAATATTACGTTATTTTTGCAGAGAGAATGATACAGCACCCAGCAGTACAGCGAGTGTGTAATAAAGATTTTTCAGATTTATTTTCAGTTCCGCTTGATAGCTTAGATAAAAAATAACGACAAATAAAAAACCGGCATAAGCCGGTTTTTTAAGCTAATCAAGAAGCAAAATTACATTGCTTTGATTTGAGCAACTAAGTTAGCTTTATGACGTGCTGCTTTATTTTTGTGGATCAGGCCTTTAGTAGCATGGCGATCAACAATAGGTTGCATGTCATTGAATGCTTTCTGAGCAGCTTCTTTATCGCCTGCAGCGATAGCAAGGTAAACTTTCTTGATAAAAGTACGTACCATAGAGCGACGGCTAGCGTTATGCTGGCGACGTTTCTCTGACTGAACGGCACGTTTCTTAGCTGATTTGATATTAGCCAAGGTCCAACTCCCAAATGTATTCTATTGAGGACAATTCAAAGGTCGAGGAATATGCCCTTTCGCCCTTCATTTGTCAATGGATTTGTGCAAATAAACATCGTGTACTTCGATGCTCATGCGCTGTGAATGGTGCAAGATTCTATCAGCAAATATAAGAAGAATACAGATCTTAGCGTGAAAAAATGCGTAATTGATGGCAGAAATTTAAAAAGAATTAAGGCGAAAAATATTTTTTAGTTTATCAATCAGTGGGTAGTATGAAAACCAAGCATGTTATGGTTGTTTTTTGTTCTTTTTGACCACGAGGTTATAACCATTGAAGTATAAAACATAAAAATATAATATTTTTAGAGACCTTGGAACAAATTTGTTGTATTGATAATCCATTGGTTACCCCAAAGTTTTTGATGTTCGAATCTAATTGCTCTGTTTGAGGAGCGTAATAACCCACTAATTGCATAAAAATAGTGGTTAATAAATCGTGTAGAGATCAAAAAAATAGGGTTTAATGAAACCTTTTGCGAACTAAGGTTAACCTTATGCGTCGTACAAGGTATAATCCTGCAATTTCCTCGGTATTGAGCCTGTTATGGAGCTAATTCGCGGTATACAGAATATCCGGGCGTGCCATCATGGTTGCGTGCTGACTATCGGTAATTTTGATGGTGTCCATCGTGGGCATCAGGTTTTGCTTCAAAATTTGAAACTTAAGGGAGCGCAGTTAGGGTTACCAACTGTCGTGATGATATTTGAGCCACAGCCCCTTGAATTTTTTATTGGTGACAAAGCGCCTGCGCGTTTGACACGCTTGCGAGACAAAGTTAAATATCTTGCAGACAGTGGTATTGATTACCTCTTATGTGTTGAATTTAACCAGCACTTTGCATCATTAACACCCGCTGAGTTTGTTGCTGACTTACTTGTCAGTAAGCTTGGGGTAAAGTATCTCGCTATAGGTGATGATTTCCGCTTTGGGAAAAATCGCATGGGGGATTTTACTTTTTTACAACAGGCGGGTGATGAATTCGGTTTTGAAGTTGCAGATACAGAAAGCTTCTGTGATTCAGGGCTTCGTATTAGCAGTACGGCGATACGAAAAGCGATTCAAGAAAACAATCTTGAATTAGCTGAAAGCCTATTAGGGCATTCTTATCGTATTAGCGGGCGAGTGGTTCATGGTAATCAACTTGGCAGAACAATAGGTTTTCCAACAGCAAACCTACCGTTAAAACGTTTAGTCACACCAGTTACTGGTGTGTATGCTGTAGAAGTTTACGGTTTAGGTGATAAGCCTCTACCTGGTGTGGCAAATATTGGCACACGTCCGACTGTATCTGGAAAAGGAACACAGTTAGAAGTTCATCTGATTGATGCAAATATGGATTTATATGGGCGTCATATCGATGTAGTGTTACGTAAGAAATTACGTGATGAGCAGCGGTTTGCTTCGTTGGAAGCGCTTAAGGAGCAAATTGCTAATGATGTAATTGCAGCGAGAGAGTATCTTACTGCAATAGGAATCAGATAATTTAGCGGAAAATTGGAACTGAGAATCGATGAGTGACTATAAAAATACCCTGAATCTACCAGAAACAGGGTTCCCAATGCGTGGCGATCTCGCTAAACGCGAACCACAGATGTTAGAGCGCTGGTACAAAGAAGGTTTGTATCAGGCAATCCGTAAAGCAAAATCGGGCAAGAAAACCTTTATTCTGCACGATGGTCCTCCGTATGCTAACGGCAGTATTCATATTGGTCACTCAGTTAACAAAATTCTCAAAGATATTATTATTAAGTCCAAAGGGTTGGCGGGTTATGATTCCCCATACATCCCAGGTTGGGACTGCCATGGATTACCGATTGAACATAAAGTTGAACAAATCGTCGGTAAGCCAGGGGAAAAAGTTTCTGCCGCTGAATTTCGTGCACAATGCCGTCAATACGCTAAAGAGCAAATTGAAGGTCAAAAAGCTGATTTCATGCGTCTTGGTGTTTTAGGTGAGTGGGATAAACCTTATCTAACAATGGATTTTAAAACCGAGGCTCACATTATTCGAGCATTGGCGAAAACTATTGCAAACGGCCATTTAGTGAAAGGGGCAAAACCTGTTCACTGGTGTACAGCTTGCGGTTCTTCATTAGCGGAAGCTGAAGTCGAATATTATGATAAAACCTCGCCATCTATCTATGTTCGATTCCCTGCGGTAGATGGCAAAACCGTGTGCGAAAAATTTGGTGTGGCAAGTGACAAAACTCCGTCGCTGGTTATTTGGACAACGACACCTTGGACATTGCCAGCAAACCGTGCAATTTCATTAAATCCTGAATTCAAATATAACTTGGTCGATGCAAATGGTGAGTTAGTCATTTTAGCTGCTGACCTTGTTGAAGACGTGATGAAAACTGCGGGTATCACCGCATGGGAAGTTCTTGGTGAATGCGAAGGTTCAGCATTAGAATTGTTGCGCTTCCAGCACCCATTTATGGGCTTTGATGTTCCTGCTATTTTGGGCGATCACGTGACATTAGACGCAGGTACGGGGGCTGTTCATACCGCACCAGGCCACGGCCCTGAAGACTATGTTGTCGGGCAGAAATATGGCTTAGAAACGGCTAATCCTGTGGGCCCAGATGGCTGCTTCTTACCAAATACTTACCCAACATTAGATGGTGTATTTATTTTTAAAGCTAATGACCTTATCGTTGAATTATTGAACGAAAAAGGTGCGTTACTGTACAAACAAGCGATTCAACACAGCTACCCATGTTGCTGGCGCCATAAGACTCCAGTTATCTTCCGTGCTACGCCACAGTGGTTTATCGGCATGGATAAAAACGGCTTACGTGAACAATCTCTGAAAGAAATTGATATTGTTCAATGGATCCCGGGTTGGGGACGTGCACGAATTGAGTCTATGGTTGAAAACCGCCCTGACTGGTGTATTTCTCGTCAGCGTACTTGGGGTACCCCAATGTCGTTGTTTGTTCATAAAGACACTGAAGAGCTACATCCTCGCACGTTAGAATTAATGGAAGAAGTGGCTAAGCGTGTTGAAGTGGATGGCATCCAAGCATGGTGGGATCTTGACCCTGCCGAGCTTCTGGGTGATGAAGCTGAAATATATCGTAAAGTACCTGATACCTTAGACGTGTGGTTTGATTCAGGCTCAACGCATTTTGCGGTTGTTGATGCACGTCCTGAATTCCATGGTAATTCAGCGGATATGTACCTTGAAGGGTCGGATCAACACCGTGGCTGGTTTATGTCATCATTGATGTTATCAACAGCAATGAAAGGGAAAGCACCTTATCGCCAAGTGTTGACACATGGTTTTACTGTTGATGGCCAAGGCCGCAAAATGTCTAAATCTTTAGGCAACACAGTAAGCCCACAAGATGTAATGAATAAACTGGGTGCAGATATCTTACGTTTATGGGTTGCATCAACGGATTATACTGGCGAAATCGCGGTTTCAGATGAAATTTTAAAACGTGCTGCTGATTCATATCGCCGTATTCGTAATACTGCACGTTTCTTACTGGCTAACCTGAGTGGTTTCAATCCTGAAACCGATATGGTGAAACCAGAAGATATGGTGGTTTTAGACCGTTGGGCGGTGAGCCGTGCGTTAGAAGCTCAGCAAGAAATAGCCAAAGCTTATGATGAATATGACTTCTTGTCTGTTATCCAGAGATTAATGCATTTCTGCTCCATTGAAATGGGGTCATTCTATCTGGATATCATCAAAGACCGTCAGTATACGGCGAAAAGTGATAGTTTAGCGCGTCGTAGCTGCCAAACTGCGTTATTCCATATTGTTGAAGCGTTAGTGCGTTGGATGGCTCCAGTTCTGTCCTTCACTTCCGATGAAATTTGGAATGAGTTACCAGGAAAACGCGCTCAATTCGTTCTTACCGAAGAGTGGTATGACGGTTTGTTTGGTTTAGATGAATCAAATGAAATGAACAACAGCTTCTGGACTGAGCTATTGGCTGTTCGTGGTGAAGTGAATAAGGTCTTAGAACAAGCGCGTACTGATAAGCTTATCGGGGGCTCATTAGAAGCTGCGGTGACATTGTATGCGGATAAAGCTCTGGCCGAAAAACTGCAAAGCTTGGGTGATGAATTACGCTTTGTTTTACTGACATCACAAGCCCATGTCGCTGATATCGCAACAGCTCCAGCAGATGCACAAGAAAGTGAATTGAAAGGCCTGAAAATTGCTTTCAGTAAAGCAGCGGGTGAAAAATGCCCACGTTGCTGGCATTATGCAAGTGATATCGGTTCTTCAAGCGAGCAACCAGAAATCTGTGGTCGCTGTGTCACTAACGTAGCCGGTAACGGCGAAACACGTAAGTTTGCTTAATGAAGACGCCAGTTTGTTCTACCGGTTTGCGTTGGTTATGGTTAACCATTGTGATCATCGTTGCGGATTTAGGCATTAAGCAATTAGTGCTTAGTGACCTAAATTTGTACGAACCGCATCCGATCATGCCATTTTTTAACATAATGTATGCGCAAAATTTTGGCGCGGCATTTAGTTTCTTGGCTGATGAAGGCGGATGGCAACGTTGGTTCTTTGCAGGTATTGCAATTGGGATCTCCGTTATCTTAATGGTTATGATGTATCGCCAAAGTGCACAAAAACGCCTATCTAACATTGCATATGCATTGATTATTGGTGGTGCTATCGGTAATTTAAGCGACCGTTTAGTCCATGGCTTCGTTATCGATTACCTTGATTTTTACGTCGGTAATTGGCATTGGCCGACATTTAACCTAGCGGATATGGCGATATGTATTGGTGCAGCTCTTGTGATTTTAGAAGGTTTCCTACCAGATAAATCAAAGCAAGAAAAAGCCAAATAAAATGGTAGTGCACTAGGTTAGAATGTAATAACTCACAGCCCAGATTTTCTGGGCTGAATTTTATGATAAATAGGTTTGGTTTATGTCTACTCAAATACAGGCGCAGAGCTCTGTTTTACTGCATTTCACACTGAAATTGGAAGATGGCTCTACGGCTGATTCCTCGCATGCACAAGGAAAGCCTGCGTTGTTTGTTTTAGGGAATGACTCCTTATCGCCAGAACTTGAAGCTCAATTGATTGGCCTTAATGAAGGTGAAAAGAAAAGTTTTTCGCTGCCCGGAGACACTGTTTTTGGGAAACATAATCCTGATTTAGTTCAATATTTTTCATTGCGTGACTTTATAGAAACAGGCATTCCTGAAATTGGTACGATAATGCTATTTACCGCGATGAATGGCAGTGAAATGCCAGGTGTAGTAAAATCAATTGAAGGTGAGTCGATTACTATTGATTTTAACCACCCTCTCGCTGAGCAGCAGATTAGTTTTGATATCGAAGTGCTTGAAGTAGACCCGCAATTGGAGAATCACAATGCAAATATTAATGGCTAACCCTCGTGGGTTTTGTGCTGGCGTAGACCGCGCAATTAGCATCGTAGAAAGGGCATTAGAAATATATGGTGCTCCGATTTACGTTCGTCACGAAGTGGTTCATAACCGTTATGTTGTTGATGATTTACGTCAACGTGGTGCTATCTTTATTGAAGAAATCTCAGAAGTACCGGATGGGTCAATCTTGATTTTTTCTGCGCATGGCGTTTCTCAAGCCATTCGCCAAGAAGCGCGTTCTCGCGATCTAACGATGTTATTTGACGCCACTTGTCCTTTGGTGACGAAAGTCCATATGGAAGTTGCACGAGCGAGTCGTAAAGGCAAAGAAGCTATTTTAATTGGGCATGCCGGGCATCCAGAAGTCGAAGGCACGATGGGCCAATATAGTAACCCTGAAGGTGGGATGTATCTTGTTGAGAGCCCAGAAGATGTTTGGAAATTAAAAGTGAAAGATGAAAATAATCTCTCTTTCATGACACAAACAACACTTTCTGTTGATGATACCTCTGATGTTATTGATGCACTGACTTCTCGCTTTCCAAGCATTGTAGGACCTCGTAAAGACGATATTTGCTATGCAACGACTAACCGCCAAGAGGCAGCGAGAGAACTTGCAGAACGCGCTGATATTGTTTTAGTCGTCGGTTCTAAAAACTCATCAAACTCAAATCGTCTAGCGGAATTAGCTTCGCGCATGCAAAAACCTGCATTTTTAATTGATGGTGCAGAAGATATTAAAACGGAATGGTTAGCAGATAAAAACATTATCGGCTTAACTGCGGGGGCATCAGCGCCAGACATCTTAGTTAGGCAAGTCATTGATCGACTTAAAGAGTTAGGAGCCGACTCGGTTGTTGAATTGCAAGGGCGTGAAGAAAATATCGTCTTTGAAGTCCCTAAAGAATTAAGAGTTGAGGTTAAAGAGATTAATTAATCATTTGGTTTTAATTACAGGAACAGCCGCTTTACCATTCCTATCTTTGCGGCTGTTTTAACCTTTTTATTCAAGTTGTTCCCTTCGCGTTTTCTCTCAATTAAAACTTTTACTGATAATCTCTATGCTTTCTACGCTTTTGTTAATAACTCTGCATTTTTGCTAGCAGAATACAGTCAGGATAGTTAATCTGTATCACAATCATTTCTAAACTGTGGGTAAAAATAGCCTTTTTATCCTAAACAACAGTTCAAATTTATATATTTGCATTAATTAAAAAAGGATAAACCATGGCAAATTCAGTGGTACGTGTCGCAATAGTTGGTGCAGGTGGACGTATGGGACGCCAGCTAATCCAAGCCGCACAACAACAAGATGGAATTCAATTGGGGGCAGCGATTGAGCGTGAAGGATCATCACTTATCGGAACCGATGCAGGTGAACTCGCAGGTATCGGTAAGTTAGGTATTTCCATTGTTGATTCACTTGACCAAGTTGTTAATGATTTTGATGTGGTTATTGATTTTACGCGTCCAGAAGGCACATTGCATTACTTAGCATTTTGTAAAGCCAACCAAAAAGCCATGGTCATTGGTACGACAGGGTTTGATGAGCAAGGGAAGCAAGCCATTGCCGAAGCTGCGAAATCTATTCCTATTGTCTTTGCAGCAAATTTCAGTGTTGGCGTCAATGTCGTACTGAAATTACTGGAAAAAGCAGCAAAAGTAATGGGAAATTACACGGATATTGAAATTGTTGAAGCTCATCACCGCCATAAAGTGGATGCGCCATCAGGTACTGCTTTAGCTATGGGGGAATCTATTGCTAGCGCGCTGGGTAAAAATTTAAAAGAGTGTGCCGTATACACCCGTGAAGGCTACACAGGAGAGCGAGAACTTGGAACCATTGGTTTTGCAACTATCCGAGCTGGGGATATTGTGGGTGAACATACCGCCATGTTTGCAGATATCGGGGAACGAGTTGAAATTACTCACAAAGCCTCTAGCCGCATGACCTTTGCAAATGGTGCAATTAAGGCATCAGGTTGGGTTTGTGCTAGAAATAGTGGGTTATATAATATGAAAGATGTGTTAAATCTTGATGATTTATAGTATTTATTATTTATTTTTTTGTTTACATATCAGTTAATTGCGATCAATAAGTATTTATTTTATGTTGATTTGAATTATTTGTATTCAAATCAACATAACCTTATCTTTTCATTGTTTTTATCTTCGGTTTTGCTCGTTAATTATCCTTCCCTCCTTCTTTTAGCTGAGTTATTATCAATAAACTAGTTATCTTACTTTGCAACCGTTTACTAATTCATTTTTACTATGATTTATACTACTCATCCAACTAAAAGCGAGGTAGTTGAGTAAAAAAGTAAGATAAAAGTGAAAAAAATGCATTTTTTTCTAGACAAGACCCTATCTCATCATTAGAATGCGCGCAATTTGCCAAAAATTTGCTTAAAAACTCATTTTGGCATTGATTTAGATCGCAAAATCTGAATTAATATGCAAAAAACGTGATTTATTATTCTCCGGAGGGTGTTTTGATTAAGTCAGCTATATTGGTTCTGGAAGACGGAACCCAATTCCACGGGCGTGCTATCGGTGCAGAAGGCGCTGCTGTTGGAGAAGTCGTTTTCAACACGTCGATGACCGGATATCAAGAAATAATTACAGACCCTTCCTATTCCCGCCAAATTGTTACTCTCACTTATCCCCATATTGGTAATGTCGGCACTAATGCTGATGACGAAGAATCTCCAAATGTTCATGCTCAAGGCTTAATCATTCGTGACTTACCATTGGTATACAGTAACTTCCGCGGGCAAGAAGGGTTATCTGAATATCTAAAACGCCATAATGTGGTGGCGATTGCAGATATCGATACACGTAAATTGACACGTTTACTGAGAGAAAAAGGCGCTCAAAACGGTTGTATCATTGCGGGTAATAACCCAGATGTTGCACTGGCATTGGAAAAAGCGCGTAGTTTTTCAGGTTTGAATGGGTTGGATTTAGCAAAAGAAGTCTGCACTAAAGAGATTTATAACTGGTCCCAAGGTTCATGGACGCTGGAAAATGGCCAGCAAGGCGCAAAAACTGCGGATGAACTCCCTTTACATGTTGTCGCTTATGACTTCGGTGCGAAGCGCAATATTTTACGTATGTTAGTTGACCGTGGCTGCCGTTTAACGGTGGTACCAGCAACAACACCCGCAGAAACTGTATTAGCGATGAACCCCGATGGTATTTTCTTATCGAATGGCCCTGGTGACCCAGCCCCATGCGATTACGCCATCAAGGCCATTGAAACATTTTTAACCACAGAAATTCCAGTATTTGGTATCTGTTTAGGGCACCAGTTACTTGCCCTGGCGAGTGGCGCTAATACCATGAAAATGAAGTTTGGCCATCATGGTGCTAACCATCCAGTTAAAGATTTAGATAAAGATGTGGTGATGATCACGGCGCAAAACCATGGTTTTGCTGTTGATGAATCGACACTTCCCGACACACTGCGAGTGACTCACAAGTCGCTGTTTGATGGAACATTGCAAGGTATTCACCGTACGGATAAACCAGCATTCAGTTTTCAAGGCCACCCAGAAGCAAGTTCAGGGCCACATGATGCGGCAAATTTATTCGACCATTTCATTGAATTAATTAATGAATACCGTCAGAACACACCTCGTCAAAACGCACAATAATCGGGAGCAAAAGAAATGGCAAAACGTACTGATATAAAAAGCATTCTGATTTTAGGTGCCGGCCCGATTGTGATTGGCCAAGCATGTGAATTTGACTACTCAGGTGCTCAAGCATGTAAAGCACTGCGTGAAGAAGGCTACCGCGTAATCTTAGTTAACTCGAACCCTGCGACAATAATGACTGACCCAGAAATGGCAGATGCAACTTACATCGAGCCGATTCACTGGGAAGTTGTGCGTAAAATCATCGAAAAAGAGCGCCCAGATGCAGTATTACCAACCATGGGTGGCCAAACCGCACTGAACTGTGCGCTTGAATTAGAGCGTAAAGGCGTTTTAGCCGAGTTCGGCGTCACTATGATTGGGGCAACGGCAGATGCAATCGATAAAGCTGAAGATCGCCAACGTTTTGATAAAGCAATGAAAAAAATCGGCTTGGGTACAGCACGCTCAGGTATTGCACATAATATGGAAGAGGCATATGCCGTTGCAGATGCGGTCGGCTTTCCCTGTATTATTCGCCCATCATTTACGATGGGAGGCACCGGTGGTGGTATTGCCTACAACCGTGAAGAGTTTGAAGAAATCTGTACTCGCGGTTTAGATTTGTCCCCTACTAACGAATTATTGATTGATGAATCGCTCATTGGCTGGAAAGAATACGAAATGGAAGTTGTCCGCGATAAAAAAGACAACTGTATTATCGTTTGTTCCATTGAAAACTTCGATGCCATGGGGATCCACACGGGGGATTCTATCACCGTAGCTCCTGCTCAGACATTGACCGATAAAGAATATCAAATCATGCGTGATGCATCGATGGCAGTGTTGCGTGAAATCGGCGTTGAAACGGGCGGCTCTAATGTTCAATTTGCGGTAAACCCTAAAGATGGTCGCTTAATTGTTATTGAAATGAACCCACGGGTTTCGCGCTCATCAGCGCTTGCTTCTAAAGCGACGGGCTTCCCAATTGCAAAAATTGCGGCAAAATTAGCAGTGGGTTATACCCTTGATGAGCTAATGAATGACATCACTGGTGGCCGTACTCCGGCATCATTTGAGCCTTCCATTGACTATGTTGTGACAAAAATTCCACGTTTTAACTTTGAAAAATTTGCGGGCACGAATGATCGACTAACAACGCAAATGAAATCTGTCGGCGAAGTGATGGCTATTGGTCGCACATTCCAAGAATCAATGCAAAAAGCATTACGTGGCTTAGAAGTAGGCGCAACAGGCTTCGACCCGAAAGTGGCCCAAGAAGACCCTGAAGCACTAACTCGCATCCGTCGTGAGTTAAAAGATGCAGGTGGAGAACGTATCTGGTTTATCGCGGATGCGTTCCGTGCCGGTCTTTCTGTTGATGGTGTTTTCAATTTAACCAATATTGACCGCTGGTTCTTAGTGCAAATCGAAGAATTGGTGCGTTTAGAAGAAGAAGTGGCTGAATTAGGCATCAATGGCCTAACTAAGGACTTCTTACGTGTACTTAAGCGTAAAGGATTTGCAGATGCACGTCTGGCAAGTTTAGTCGGTGTTTCTGAAGCAGAACTACGCAAACTACGTCAAGGCTATGATTTACATCCCGTTTATAAACGTGTTGATACTTGTGCGGCAGAGTTTGCAACAGACACGGCTTATATGTATTCCACATACGAAGATGAGTGTGAGTCAAACCCAAATAATGCTAAACCGAAGGTGATGGTATTAGGCGGTGGGCCAAACCGAATTGGGCAAGGGATTGAATTTGACTATTGCTGTGTACATGCATCTCTAGCGTTACGTGAAGACGGCTATGAAACCATTATGGTGAATTGTAACCCAGAAACTGTTTCAACCGATTACGACACGTCAGACCGTCTCTATTTCGAACCTGTCACTCTTGAAGATGTGCTGGAAATTGTACGCATCGAGCAGCCAAAAGGTGTGATTGTGCAGTATGGTGGTCAAACACCATTAAAATTAGCTAGAGCGTTGGAAGCTGCGGGTGTTCCTGTTATTGGTACGAGCCCAGATGCCATTGACCGCGCAGAAGACCGTGAACGTTTCCAGCAGGCCGTTAATCGCTTGAACTTAAAGCAGCCACAGAATGCAACTGTCACTGCTATTGAGCAAGCAGTTGAAAAAGCAGCTGTTATTGGTTATCCACTGGTTGTTCGCCCATCCTATGTGTTAGGTGGCCGTGCAATGGAAATCGTATATGATGAAATCGATTTGCGTCGCTATTTCCAAACGGCGGTGAGCGTTTCTAACGATGCGCCAGTGCTACTTGATCGCTTCTTAGACGACGCAGTTGAAGTTGACGTAGATGCGATCTGTGACGGTGAGATGGTGCTGATTGGCGGTATCATGGAGCACATTGAGCAAGCTGGCGTGCACTCTGGTGACTCTGCATGTTCACTACCTGCATATACACTTAGCCAAGAAATTCAAGATGTGATGCGCGAACAAGTCCGTAATCTTGCCTTCGAATTACGTGTACGTGGCTTGATGAACGTGCAGTTTGCCGTCAAAAATAACGAAGTTTATTTAATTGAAGTCAATCCACGTGCCGCAAGAACTGTGCCTTTTGTCTCTAAAGCAACAGGTGTACCATTAGCGAAAGTTGCAGCGCGAGTGATGGTAGGGCAAACCTTGGCACAGCAAGGAGTAACGGAAGAAGTTATTCCACCATACTACTCTGTAAAAGAGGTCGTATTGCCATTTAATAAATTCCCTGGGGTTGACCCAATTCTTGGGCCTGAAATGCGCTCAACAGGTGAAGTAATGGGTGTCGGCCGGACATTTGCAGAAGCATTTGCTAAAGCGATGTTAGGCAGTAGCTCGACGATGAAAAAATCAGGCCGTGCACTGTTATCCGTTCGTGAAGGGGATAAAACACGTGTGGTTGATTTAGCCGCTAAGCTGTTAAAACACGGCTTTGAGTTAGATGCTACTCACGGTACGGCGATTGTGTTAGGAGAGGCTGGGATTAATCCGCGCCTCGTTAACAAAGTTCATGAAGGTCGTCCACACATTCAAGATAGAATTAAGAATGGTGAATATGATTACATTGTGAATACCACCGCAGGCCGTCAAGCTATTGAAGACTCAAAATTAATTCGTCGCAGTGCATTGCGCTACAAAGTTCACTATGACACGACGTTGAATGGCGGTTTTGCCACCACGATGTCGCTCAGTGCAGATCCAACAGATACAGTAATCTCTGTACAAGAAATGCATGCATTAATTAAGTAATTATTTAATAAGTCACCTATGTAAGCCTCAGTATTCAATTTACTGGGGCTTTTTTATGGCTACTTTTAAACTATCGCTAGCGAGAAAATAATTGTCTGGTGATATTGTGGGTAAAATATAATTCCAATAAAAAATGCAAAATTGAGATTGACTCTCACGTAACGTGAGGCACTAACCTTGGTCGCAATTACAGGAGGAACCTATGCTATTTCAAGTTGGTGAGATTGCGGAAAAAACAGGATTAACCATCCGTACACTGCATCATTATGAAGAAATTGGCTTATTAGTACCAACTGCAAGAACCGATGCGGGTTATCGGCTTTACAACATGCAATGCATAGAGCGTTTAACGCAAATTCAATTGCTACGGCAGGTTGGAGTCAAACTGAAAAACATCGGTGAATTACTGGATGGCCAGAGTGGAGATATGACGAGTTTGCTGCAAGAACGAATTGCATTATTAACGGAACAAATGGAGCAAATGGCGACATTACGTTATCGATTAGAGCAATTACACAAGCAAATGCAAACAGGTAATAGTTTAACTCAGGCTGATTGGTTTTCTGTATTGGAGATGATGTCGATGTTTGATAAATATTTTACCCCTCAAGAATTGGAACAATTGCCACTCTATACGGCGCACACGCTGAAAAACCAAGAGTGGCAACAGCGCGTAGCAACGGTAAATAAGTTGATGGAACAAGGTGTAACACCTCAATCTATCGAGGTGCAACAAATTGCACATGAATGGATGACGGCATTAGAAAGAGATACCGGAGGCAACCCGGATTTCTTTGCACGATTGAATCGAATTCATTTATCGGATAACACGTTAGCCTATTCATCAGGTATTTCTGTTGCAATGATCCAATATGTAGCAGAGGGTTTTAGTGAGTACCAATTATCACTGTTTAAACCACATTTAACCGCGGAGCAATTTGCTTTTGTTCAGCAGCATTATTTTTCCTCAGGTGAGGCGTGGCCCGAATTAATCGCAGGTTTATATAATGCATTAAAAGCACATAAATCCCCAGACTCACCCGAAGTACAACAATTAGCGAAAACATGGTTAGCGATGTTCAACCAGTTTACGGGGGGAGATCCTGAGCTACAAGAGAGAATTCGGGTAATTTATCGTGAGGAACCCAAGACTTCGCAAGGAACATGGATGACAGCAGAAATTGGCCAGTACTTATTTTCTGCTATTAGTTTGATGGATCAATAAGTTTGATGGATCAATAAAACCAAATGGCCGCTAATTAGCGGCCATTACTCGGTCATACTATGATTTTTCTTTGCTACCAGAGAGTGCCTTTCGGTGTTTCCAATACATTACAATTGAACCAATTAGCCCACTAATTAGTAGGATGACAGGGATAATCATTAGCGCACTAATAACAATTTGCTCATGTTCTTTCACAAAAGGAATTTGGTTTAAGGCATACCCCAAGGTGACAATCAAGCCAACCCATAACAAGCCACTTAGCCAGTTAAAAAATTGGAAACGGCGGTGACTTAATTCAGATAACCCAGCGAGCAAAGGTAATATTGTTCTGACAAATGCAAGGAAGCGGCCGATAAGTAGGGCGTATAATCCTTGCTTATTAAACATATTATTTGCTTTGGTGTGATATTCCTCAGGAATTTGCGCTAACCAGCGTTTCACAACCTTGGTTTCACTTAACCATCGGCCTTGTAGAAAACCTAACCAGCAACCTAAACTGGCTGCTGTTGTTAGCAATAGTATTGTGGGAATAAAGTGTAAGACCCCTTTGGCAATTAATGCACCTGAAAGGATCAACAAGGTATCACCGGGTAGGAAAGCGGCGGGAAGAACGCCATTTTCTAAAACAATGACAACAAAAAGTACGGTATAAATAACCCAAAGCACTTCAGGGTTGGAGAGTTTAAGGAAATCGTGGTGCCAAAGTGCCAGTACGATTTCGCGTAGGACTTCCATAATCATTCCTGTATCTGCGTAAAAGCGAATTTCTTTATCATCTATATTACAGGAAAAAAAGGGTTCAAGTTTGATTTGTTTGATGAATTAATCATTGAGTGGATAAATTGCAGGAAATATTTAATGATTATCCTGCAATTAACATCTTGATTTAAGCTACAAATTAAATTCGCTCAAAAGCTAATTGTAAGTCGTGAATTAAATCATCGGTGTGCTCTAAACCGATATGCACTCGGAAGAAGGTGCCTTCTTTTGGTGAAAAATCATACTGCCGCATACTGAGCAAATCTTCTTTTTGGTATCCCAAAATCAGCGATTCAAAACCCCCCCATGAATAACCCATTTTAAAATGATTAAAATTATCAAGAAAAGCGGTAAATTGCTCCGTGGTTAAGCGTGATTTTAGTTGGAAAGAGAACAGACCATTAGAGCCTGTAAAATCACGAATAAAGAATTCATGACTCGGAGAATTCTCAAGTGCCGGGTGAAAAACCTGTTCAACTTCAGGACGTTGCTGTAACCAATTAGCAACTTGTAAGCTATTAATTTGATGCTGTTTTAATCGAGTCGGTAATGTATGCAGGCCACGATTAGCCATATAAACAGTGTCTGGGTCAGCTGTTTGACCTAAGAGATAAGAATTTTCACGTAATGTTTCAATACAGCGTTGGTTTGCCACAGCAAGGCCGAGCATTCCGTCGGAATGGCCATTGATATATTTAGTTGCTGATTGGATTGAAACGTCAACATCAAATAATAATGGTTTAAGTAAGACGCCCGCAGCCCAAGTGTTATCAATCATAAT
This sequence comes from Providencia sp. PROV_01, assembly GCF_053098325.1. Classification (NCBI taxonomy): domain Bacteria; kingdom Pseudomonadati; phylum Pseudomonadota; class Gammaproteobacteria; order Enterobacterales; family Morganellaceae; genus Providencia; species Providencia sp. PROV_01. Next base: position 1,061,799 of record NZ_JBRFKD010000002.1, read on the forward strand.
GACAATTTCAGGCGATTTAGCACGTATAGCTTTTACGATTGCAGGTAAGTCATGAACTTCCATGGTGATAGAGCCGGGGGATTCTAAGAATACAATACGTGTATTGGATTGTATTAAATCAGCAATCCCCGTTCCGATTAGGGGATCAAAATACGTGGTTTGGACATTTAACTTAGTGAGAATATTGTCGCAAAAATTTTGGGTTGGGTCATAAGCTGAACCGGTAACAAGGATATGTTCGCCTGCAGAGATAAAGGACAAAATGGCATTGGTAATTGCGGCAGCACCTGAAGGGTAAAGGACACAACCTGCACCTGCTTCTAATTCTGTCATGGCTTCTTGGAAAGCAAAATGTGTTTGCGTACCACGGCGTCCATAAAATAGTACGTTATTTGCACGATGGCGAGTTGCATGTCGTTTTTCTTCAAGCGTATCAAAAATAATAGAAGAAGCTCGTTGAATAACGGGGTTTACTCCTTTTTGTGTGTATTTAGGGTTTCGCCCAATATGAACTAATTGTGTTTCAGGTTTTATGTCTGCCATGATTTTTCCCTACACAGGATGTGAACTAGTTAAACTCAAAGGTGATTTATACTAAGACGTTAAATGATCCTGATAGAAATGTAACCTGAGTATTCTTCAACTTTCAATTCATAGGTAAGTCTCATTTTCTCAGGTTGCGTATGAACACTTAATTGAGCTATGAATTATTAAGGAAAATAACCGCATAATAGAGAAGGACATGTTTGTCTAAACGCAAAAAAATATAAAAAAATCGCGAATACTAATGATAATTACTATCAATTCGCGCTGTGTTTGATATCATCAGCACCGTCTTTTTGAAAAGAGACGGACAGCGCGAGTCAAATTTCGCTTTTAAAGGTTAGTCGATGAATGGCACAATCATCGATATGAATTTTATTATACAACACTAAAAAGAGAGTAAAGGCCAACTGATGCGTAAACTAACAGCTTCTATTCTATTGGCGTTCGGCTTGATGGGTACGGCAGTCGCTGAAACCACACCTGCAACAACACCAGCTGCGTCTCAAAATACACCATCAACACAACCGGCAGTAAACCCGGCTGCACCAACAACAACACCAAGTGCTGAAGTTGCATCAGTACCCGCTGAGCCTGTACAAGGCGAAGCTGTGAACACAACAGTTGTTAATGAAAACATTGAAATTGCAACAGAAGCACCAACAGGAGGTTTTGATCAAGACTTATCTGTTTGGGGAATGTACCAAAATGCAGATAACGTGGTTAAAACCGTTATGATTGGTTTGGTGATTGCTTCTGTTATTACATGGGCGCTATTTTTCTCAAAAGGTTTGGAGATTTTAGTTGCTCGCCGTCGCTTAAAAGCAGAAGCGAAAGCGATTGCTGAGGTAAAATCACTTGATGAGGCGGTCAGTATTGCAGAAGGCTTCAAAGCAAATAGCATTACTCGTATGTTATTAAATGAAGCTGTTACTGAGCGAGCTTTATCAGCGAATAGCTCTGATTTATCAGGTACAAAAGAGCGCACATCATTCCGCCTAGAAAGGGCTGTTGCTGCTATTAGCCGTTATATGGGGCGTGGCAATGGTTATTTGGCTACTATTGGTGCGATTTCTCCATTCGTCGGTTTATTTGGAACTGTCTGGGGGATCATGAATAGCTTTATCGGGATTGCCCACTCACAAACCACTAACCTTGCTGTTGTTGCGCCAGGTATTGCAGAAGCATTATTAGCAACAGCAATCGGTCTTATTGCCGCTATCCCTGCGGTTGTGATTTATAATATTTTTGCTCGTATGATCAACAACTATCGTGGTCAAGTAGGAGATGTCGCTGCTCAGTCCGCATTGTTACTGGGGCGTGATCTTGATCTGGCAAATAGCAAAGCAAGGTAATTATTATGGCAATGCGTTTAGGTGACGAACAAGACGATAGCGGTGAAATGCATGAAATTAACGTAACACCTTTTATCGATGTTATGTTGGTTTTATTGATTATCTTTATGGTTGCGGCACCATTGGCAACAGTTGATATTAAAGTCGACTTACCCGCCTCGACAGCGAAGCCGCAGCCGCGTCCAGAAAAACCCGTTTTTTTAACGGTGAAATCGGACAGCCAGCTTTTTATTGGGGACCAAGCTGTGACAAAAGAACAGCTTGCTTCTACACTTGACCAAGCAACAAGTTCTAATAAGGAAACGACAATCTTTTTCCAAGCGGACAAGAGTGTTGATTATGAAACTATGATGGATGTAATGAATGCATTGCGTCAATCTGGGTACTTGAAGATTGGTTTAGTGGGTATGGAAGCAACAACTTCAAAATAAGCGAATTACATCGTATAAACGCGTTTTATCGTTAAGGGTAAAACGCGTTTTTTTATTATCTAACTATGCCTTAAGGTAAGCCTGTGGCGATCTAATTTACCTTTGGCACTATTTTTGTCTATCTCATCACATTTATTTTGCTAATTAGATTTCTTTTTAAGAATTTTATTCTTATTTGACGCTTTCTATTCGTAATTTGATAGGCTGGGGTGGCTATTGCACTCATTGTTTCACTCTATTTAGGATATTTTTGCTTGTATTTTCTATAAGCAATGAAACATCTTATTAATTTTTATAATGAATCATTGTTTGTTTTTTCTTTATTATCACAGTAATGTCTATTGATTTTACCTTTTTTACTATTTATCTATTAGTTACATTGATTCATTTTCTTGGTTTTTTAATTTTTAAATGCGAGTTAAATAGCATATTAATGCTGATTATTTTATCAAAAGTAATGTAATATCGATGTGAAACTTAACGAAAAATAAACCATATTATAAGTAAGGATTTATGTGGGGATCATTTTTAATCTATTTGACCTAATTCCTTATCAGATTGGTGGTTATTTTGTAAGGGAAGGATTCATCAGAAAAGTTATTATTTATCATGAGCCTGATTGTTTTTATATTTAATTCGTAGGTTAATAAATTTTAATTACGTAAATACCATTAATATTTATAATTGAAAAATATGTAAGTTTTATTAATGTTCAGAATGTTTTATTATTCCAGAAAATATATTTGTAAAGCTATGTGATATATATTAATTAATATTAAATTTACTTTTAAATTTTAAGTAAATTGTTTTCTATAAAAAATGTAAATTGTTTGTAATATCTTAACTATAGGTTAAATATTTTGCCTGATTTCGGTTTTTTCAATGTATCTATTTGATTTTAATTGCTTTGTTGCATGGTTTTTGTAGCTTATCATGAAAATAAAAAAACACTTGCGCAACAAAAGTGTTGCGCTATAATGCAACCAATAACATTTAGAAACACTTTTAAATACTTTATTATACTGAGTTATCTATTTTTATAATTTACTTATGCTAGGGAATCAATAAGGCCAATGCTAATTTGGAAATAATACAAAGTTAGTGAACGTTTAGGCCTTTGTATTAAAAATAGTTATAATTACTTAACAAGTAGGTCAGCTAAGTGAACGTATTTATACTGTGAGATAAGTGTTATTACTGGAGTCAAATGGGCTGACTACAGACTACGCATAGCAAGCGTCGCCGTAATACGGCAATTTCATATTATACTCTTCTATAGATAAAATAAGACTACACTTCCAGCGTTATCATTGAGATAGCGCTTTTTTTTTATTCTCATCTATTTCTTTAAATCTGAGTGTGCTCAAGATCAATCTGTCTCTCGTTTTATGATGAAATAACTTCACGAAAAAATTTATCGGAGTATGATGTTGCCACTTCGCTGTGGGGATCGATATAAATACTTATAACGATAATTATACAACGGCGAATTTCTCTGCCAAGGTCTGGCGTGAATGAATTGGAAGTAACAATGACTTGGTCTGATTTTAAATCTCGCTATCTCATCGGTTTTTGGAAACCATTACCTGCAGTTATTGCCGCAGGTATCTTATCAACCTATTACTTTGGCTTGACCGGCACATTCTGGGCGGTCACGGGTGAGTTTACGCGTTGGGGCGGGCACATCATGCAATTATTTGGTGCAGAGCCAGAGACATGGGGCTATTTTAAAGTTATTGGTTTTGAGGGTACACCTCTGGATCGTATTGATGGCGTGATGATCATTGGTATGTTTGCAGGGTGTTTTGCCGCTGCATTATGGGCCAATAATATTAAATTACGAATGCCTCAGCATCGGATACGTATTTTTCAAGCTATTTTAGGCGGTATTATCGCTGGATTTGGTGCTCGTTTGGCGATGGGGTGTAATTTAGCTGCATTCTTTACTGGTATCCCTCAATTTTCATTACACGCATGGTATTTTGCTGTTGCTACTGCGGCAGGGTCATACTTTGGTGCGAAATTCACACTAATGCCAATGTTTCGCATTCCTGTGAAACTGAAAAAAGTCAGCACCGCATCGCCGTTAACACAAAATCATAATGTGGCGAAAAGGCGCTTTAAACTGGGAATGGTGATTTTCACTTTAGCACTGGCTTGGGGCTTTTATACCTTATTAGACTCCCCAGTAATGGGGTTTGCCATTTTATGTGGTATTGGCTTCGGGTTACTGATTGAAAGAGCACAAATTTGTTTTACCTCTGCATTTCGTGATCTGTGGATCACCGGACGCACCCATATGGCGAAAGCTATCATTATTGGTATGGCGGTCAGTGCGATTGGTATTTTCAGCTATGTGCAGTTAGGTGCAACGCCAAAAATTTTATGGGCTGGGCCGAATGCCGTCATTGGTGGATTACTGTTTGGCTTCGGTATTGTACTCGCTGGTGGCTGTGAAACGGGCTGGATGTACCGTGCGGTAGAAGGCCAGGTTCATTATTGGTGGGTAGGTTTTGGTAATATTATTGGTGCTACAGTACTGGCTTACTACTGGGATGGCTTAGGCCCTTGGCTAGCGACTGATTTTGACAAAGTTAATTTACTTGAAACCTTTGGACCAGAAGGTGGATTACTGGTCACTTATGGGTTATTAGCGGTCGCATTTGTACTGATGTTGGTCTGGGAAAAACATTTTTTCCGTAAACGTTCTCAAAAAGCATCTAATGTATCCGTGGAGGTTGTATGAGTAAGAAAGACATTATCCCTGATTACCGGTTAGATATGGTCGGCGAACCTTGTCCATACCCAGCAGTGGCAACATTAGAAGCAATGCCATCGTTGAAAAAAGGTGAAATATTAGAGGTAGTAAGTGATTGCCCGCAGTCGATCAATAATATTCCTCTGGATGCGAAAAACTACGGTTATACTGTGTTGGATATTCAGCAAGATGGGCCGACTATTCGTTATCTTATCCAAAAATAACGAATACGCGTCATATTTTGCACTGTCGCGGCGTTGGCTTCATGCGTTAGCCCTAGTCACATACTTGTGTATGCTCCTAGGGTCTAACGCATTTGCCGCCTTGCGACAGAACAAACTATTTAGCGTATTGGTATTGGTCATGCTTCGTGCTGTAGCGTTGTTGACTGCACTTATAGGCTTACGCCTATTCCCTAATCACACTGCATGCTCCTAAGGCTCGGTTCGCTTGTCGCCTAGTTACAACCCGAATTATATAGGGTATCTTAGTGATACCCTGTAAATATTAAAGCGGTCGGTAAATCGGGAAATTGAACACGGTTAGTATAGGTGGTAGTTCGATTACTCTTCTTGTTCTTGCCAATTAGTAATATCTAGAACCAACTCACATTCGTCATCCATATAAGCGCCTGTTGGAACAAAACCAAGCTTTTTGTAGAACTCAAATGGGCTTTCTTCCCCTTCACCACAGCTATTATAAAGGCGAGGATAACCTTTTCTCTTTAAATACTGGATGACTTGAACTAAAGCTTCTCGGCCAAACCCCAGTTTTTGGTAGGGTTCTGCAATCATAAAGCGCCAAAGCATAATGCCGTCATATTCTAACTCATCGTCATCTAGCCCTGAATGCAGCATGATAAAACCAACAGGGACATCATCAGCGTATATGCCTCGATACCATGCACAATCAGAAAATTGTGCTTCCACCATGGAATAGGCGTTATCTGCTACCATATTACGCTGTGCCTCACTAAGTGTATGACTTAGTAAGCAAATTTCAGAAAAATTTTCTGCAGTGACTTTTTGTAGGGTAACCAGTGAATTTTCATCTAATTCAGGTTCGATGAGCTCTTTCATAACATTTCCTTCGACAGAATATTGACCATAATCATCAGTGATGGATTATTTTTATTATTGTTGTTGAACATAATTAAATATCAGAAATTTGCGATATGGATATAAATCAATCAACCAGAGATTTCACAACCAGTCAATGACTTAATTGTGGCTATGTAAGCGGGATCTAAAAAGTGATGGCAACTTACTTAAGTGTTAGTTGCCATTGTGAGAGCAATAGAGGATATGGAAACAAATTTAGTGTTCGGCTTCACCACCTAAGACATCAATCAAGCGAGCGATTAATGCACTGAGTTCACCGGTCATTAAGACGTAATCAGCATCAAATTTTTGAGCGTAGTCTTCTTTGGCGATGTCATCATTTTGGTCTTTTAATGTATCGCTAAATTTGAGGCGTTTTAGTGAACCATCGTCAGATAACATGAACTGGATACGCTCTTCCCAATCTAAGGCCAGTTTGGTAACGAGCTTGCCAGCTTCAATGTGGTTTGCGATTTCATCAGAAATTAGGTCTTGTTTCTTACAGCGGATAATACCACCTTCTTCTAAGATAGCTTTTAGCTCTGCTTCATCCATGACAGCAAAGCCTTGTGGTAATGAGCCTGAACGGATCCACTCAGTAAGTGTTAGCTCTATAGGGTCTTTAAAAGTCAGAGGAACGACAGGTAAAGAACCTAGGCTTTTGCGAAGTAAAGCTAAATTATCTTCAGCGCGTTTTGCGCTTGCGGCATCAACAATAATTAATTGATTTACAGTATCAATCCAAATGTAGGTTTTACTAAATTTACTAAATGCGCGAGGGAGTAAAGCATGGACGACTTCATCTTTTAAGGAGTCTTTTTCGGTTTTTTTTAACTTACGCCCTTGTTCAGCTTCTAGTTTTTCAATTTTATCCTGTAGTTCTTGCTTTATTACAGGAGATGGCAGCATTTTTTCTTCTTTTTTAGCACAAATAAGAATTTGATTACCCGCAGCATGCGTCAATGCATCACCACCATTCATAGGGGAAACCCAGCCAGTTTGCATCATGTCTTGGCTACCACAAGGATGATAGGCGAGGGCGGCAAGCTGTTTCTCTAAATCATCTGCGGAGAGTGCCAAATCCCGATTTAGGCGATAGACCAATATATTCTTGAACCACATGAAAAACCTACCTTTGTTGATAAATAGCCAGTTAGAGCATGGGGCTATGATAGCGAATTGTCTGTTATTAAGCGAAAAAAAATACGTTGACGTTGAGGGCTGCTATCATTTCATTAGCTAACTATTGATAATACTCCTCAAATCAAGCCATGATAACCATAGAACCCTTGAATAGTAGAGAGCATCATAATGAGAATAGGTATTGACCTTGGTGGAACCAAAATTGAAGTTATTGCATTGGATGACAGTGGTAATACTTTGTTTCGTAAACGTATTCCAACACCTCGTGGTGATTATGATGCGACACTTAAAGCGATCGCGAGTTTAGTGGCGGATGCAGAAACGGCGACGGGGTTGTCAGGCAGTGTTGGTGTTGGGATCCCTGGAACCTTGTCTCCAGTGACAGGAAGAGTTAAAAACGCCAATTCCACATGGCTTAATGGCAGACCGTTCGATGCCGATTTAAGTTATTTATTAAACCGTAAAGTAAAAATGGCAAATGACGCTAATTGTCTCGCCGTCTCTGAGGCCGTTGATGGTGCAGGAGCAGGCGAGAAAGTCGTGTTTGCCGTAATTATCGGAACTGGATGTGGTGCAGGAATTGCAATAAATGGGCAAGTGCACTCAGGGGGAAATGGCGTTGCAGGGGAATGGGGTCATAACCCTCTACCATGGCAAGATGAGCAAGATAGGCAATTTCTAGTAACAGAAAACTGCTATTGCGGGCTGACAGGTTGCACGGAATTGTTTGTCTCAGGCACAGGGTTTATGGCGGATTACGCGAAAATGTCAGGAAGCCAAAAAACGGGAATGGAAATTGTCGAATTAGCACAATCAGGTGATAAATATGCCAAGATCGCACTGGAAAATTACCTCAACCGCCTCGCAAAAGCCCTCGGACAAGCCATTAATATGTTAGACCCAGACGTGATAGTGCTAGGGGGCGGAATGAGCAATGTCGATTACTTATATGAAGCGTTGCCAGCAAGGATCCGCCAATGGGTATTTGGTGGGGAGTGTGATACGCCTATTCGTAAAGCGGTGCATGGCGATTCGAGTGGGGTGCGCGGAGCCGCTTGGTTGTTTTCGTCCTAATTTGCGCTGTAGCGTTGTTGGCTACTCGGGTCACATACTAATGTATGCTCCTATTTTTTCGTCATACTTCAAGCTGTGGCTGCGTTGGCTTCATTCAGTCACTCTAGTCACATATTTATGTATGCTCCTTGAGATGACCTCATTTTTCCGCCTTGCCACAACTTGAATTATTTAAAAAAAATGTAGTTTACTTTGAGGAGAAAACGACAAATTATCTTATTTTCGCCTAGTTATGGTACACATAAGTTAGAAAATAATATTGATATTTTAATGCTTAAATAATCATCTTTTTTTTACTTAAATTAAATTTTAATTAATTGAAGATGATTTAATAAATATATTTATTAAATCAAATTTGATAAGTAAGATTGATTATTTTATTTATGTAACGAATTGTGGTTTTTTAATCAAAATAAGTTTACTTTGTATTAAGTGATATAAATCACAATTCTTTTTTTACTTCAAAAAATATTCACAATACCTCGACAAGATAACTTCAATTATTTTGGGTGAATTTGTCATCATTAATTCATTTTTGTGAGCTATATAAAAATCAAGCCCAATAAAAAGATGAAAACCGTGATTTAGTCACAAAAAATGGTTAGTGTTTGCAGTGTATTATCATTAAAAATTGACGTCATGCACATAGTGTAAAATTTTAACGCTATTTTTGTTGTTTATTTGTTCAATTTTACAGGATAGGTACTCAAATTTGAGAGGCAATTTTCTCTCAAAAATGGCAACTAAGGGGATTACATGAATAAAGTATTAAAACTTTCAACACTTGCTATGTTAGTCGCATTTAATGCGAACGCAGCAACGGTTGATTTACGCGTAATGGAAACATCGGATGTTCACAGCAACCTCGTTGACTTTGATTATTATAGAGACAAGCCGACAGAGCAATTTGGTTACGTACGTACCGCGACATTAATTAAAGCCGCTAAACAAGAAGCAACAAACTCAGTATTAGTGGACAACGGAGATTTAATCCAAGGTAGCCCATTAGCAGACTATATAGTAGGTGAAGGTTTAAAAGACGGTGAATCTCACCCGGCACATAAACTTTTAAATACTATGGGTTACACCGTAGGTAACTTCGGTAACCATGAGTTTAACTTTGGATTAGAGTTCTTACACAAAGCGATTGATGGCGCAAAATTCCCATACATTAATGCCAATATTATCGACGCGAAAACAGGTAAAAACTACTTTAACCCATACATTATTGTCGATACACCGGTTAAAGATAGAGACGGCAAAACACACACCATCAAGATTGGTTATATTGGTTTTGTTCCACCACAAATTCTCATTTGGGATAAACCAAATTTAGAAGGCAAAGTATTAGTTAATGACATTACTGAAACCGCGAAAAAATTTGTACCTCAAATGAAAAAAGAGGGAGCAGATTTAGTTGTTGCGATCCCTCACTCTGGTTTCTCGCAAGAGCCATATAAAGCAATGGCTGAAAACTCAGTTTATTACCTCAGCGAAGTTCCGGGTATTGACGCGATTATGTTTGGCCACTCACACGGTGTGTTCCCAAGCAAAGATTTCAGTGATATCAAGGGTGTTGATGTTGCGAAAGGGACTGTTAATGGCGTGCCAGCCGTCATGCCAGGGCAGTGGGGTGATCATTTAGGTGTTGTTGATTTAGTGGTCAATAATGATGATGGTGCTTGGAAAGTAGTTGATGCAACCGCTCACGCACGCCCTGTCTATGACAAACCAAATAAGAAAGCCTTGGTTGAACGCGATGGCGACCTCGCAAAAATTATTGAGCAAGAACACCAAGATACTCGTAAATTTGTTGGGAAACATATCGGTAAAGCATCCGAAAACATGTACAGCTATTTAGCATTGGTTCAAAGCGACCCAACTGTACAAATCGTGAATGACGCCCAAATCGATTACACCAAAAACTTTATTCAAGGTGACCCTGATCTGGCTGATTTACCGGTTCTTGCAGCCGCAGCACCATTTAAGGCAGGCGGTCGTAAAAATTCACCGACTGAATTCATTGAAGTCGAAAAAGGTGATTTAACCTTCCGTAATGCTGCTGACTTGTATTTATATCCAAATACATTGGTTGTGGTTAAAGCGACTGGTGCGGATGTCGTCGAATGGTTAGAATGTTCAGCGGGAATGTTCAATCAAATCAACCCACAATCAACAGCACCACAAAGCTTATTGAATTGGAATGGTTTCAGAACTTATAACTTTGATACAATTAGTGGTGTAAATTATCAAATCGACTTGACTCAACCAGCGAAATACGATGTTGATTGCCAAACTGTCAACAAAGATGCTAACCGAATCAAAAATGTCACCTATCAAGGTAAGCCGATTGATCCAAAAGCCACCTTCTTAGTGGCAACGAATAACTACCGTGGCTACGGCGGTAAATTTGCGGGAACAGGTGATAATAATGTTGCATTTGCATCTCCGGATGAAAACCGTTCTATTTTAGCGGCTTATATTGCTAAAGAGTCTAAAGAGAAAGGACAAATTGCGACTAAAGCGGCTAATAATTGGTCATTTACACCAATTAAAACAGACAAAAAACTGGATATTCGCTTTGAAACTGCACCAAGTGAAAAAGCTGCAAACTTCATCAAGGAAAATGCACAGTATCCGATGAAACAAGTCGGTACTGATGATATTGGTTTTGCTATTTATCAAATAGACTTAACCGAGAAGTAATCTTAACGCATTTGTATTATTCAAGCCTACCTACGGGTGGGCTTTTTAATGGCTAACTGATAGGTTTGGGAGGCGATTTTTTTAGAGGAAAAAACGTGAAGTGAGGATAATAAGGGAAAATAGTGCTCGGAATATAAACATCACTTTTAAAGTTTAATACCCCGAGCGGTTATAATTTAATGTAGACATCATATTACTATTCATAAAAAACATTCAACATAGGTAATTTAGAATATTTATCATATTCTACTTTAACATATTCAGACTCTATCTTTTGACCCTCTTTTAAAGAACGGGTTATTGAGATGTCTTTACCTTTCCGGTAACACTTAACATTAACTTGCTCTTTATGTTCAACATTGACTGAACATTGTGGCTCATAGATATAACCTGTAAATGAAATTGTACCTCCTGATGAATTATTGCCTGCATAGGTGAAAGAACAACTTGAAATGATTATAGCAACAACAGATGTTAGTAAAGATAAACCTTTCATAGTCCACCCCCTTAATAACACGTTACACGATGAAGCGTGTTTTTGTGCTTTCACTTTTAGTGTAGTTCAAATATCCATAATGCAAAACTAAAAATGAAAATATACTTAGAGTTTAGTGGGGTGATTGATTAATTCGTTGATAAGTATCAATTTATCTATTTGTTTAATTTCTTCTGATCAATTAATGATCAAGTGGTAATGAAAGTGTAATAATAACAGTGTAATTGTAAATATTTATATTTATTTCGATAAAGTATTTTTAATAAATATGTTTTGTCGATAGCGCAGATTAATTTAGAATAAGTTATTATTATATTTTAAATGGTGGAAATCATAAGTGATGACATTAAGCTATGCACTTTAATAATATGATATAAATAAAATCCCCCGTAAGTATATTACGAGGGGATTATTTAAAATTTTAGTATTATTTCAGCTTATTTGAAAACTTTGAAACGAACATCATCGTCCATAAAGTCTTTATCACCTGCTGGTGAATTAATAGAACCAAATACCATTTGAGCGCGTAATATCCAGTTAGCAGGCACATTCCATGCTGCTTGAACGTCATTATCAATCAGTGGATTATAGTGTTGTAAAGATGCACCAATATTTTCTTGTGATAATGCAGTCCAGACTGCGAATTGAGCGATACCACTGGCTTGTTCAGACCAAATTGGGAAGTTATCCGCATATAAAGGAAATTGCTCTTGTAAGCCTTTTACGATGTCTTGGTCTTCAAAAAACAGAATAGAACCGGCACCTGCAGCAAAGCTATCAATTTTTTGTTCTGTTGCAGCGAAGGCTTGCTCAGGAACAATTTTACGTAGTGCTTCTTTGGTCATATTCCATAATTTTTTGTGTTCAGCACCAAATAAAATTACGACACGAGATGTTTGTGAGTTAAATGATGATGGTGAATGTTTAACTGCTTCTTTAATTAATTTCGTGACGTGTTCTTCTGATACAGGTAAAGCATCGCCGAGGTTATAAATGGTACGACGATTTTTAATCATTTCGATAAATGCGTTAGACATTTTAGTCTCCTAGCTTTTCATTAGCGCACGGCATGTTATTGAATAAATCTTAGAAGCCGTAGTGTGTTTCAATGGTTATTACTATAACGTGGGGAATAAAAAATCATAGAAAAAAAATTTAACGATAAGGTTCAAATTTTTGCGCCAAGTTAAGGGTTGGATTTAATTGATTTAAAATCAATAGGTTATTTTTATTTTTAGCGATGATTCATAGCAAAAAACCACATTAATAAACACTAATGAATAATATGCATAGAAAATAATTGAGTATAAAAGGGGGAGGAATATGGGAAATGAAAGAGCCTAGCTAGAGGCGTAACCCTGCTAGGCAAGAATGATAACTAGTTTTACTTAGTTGAGTTCACTAACATTTTTGGTTATTTCGATTTTAGTTCCGCCAAAATTATCAATGATGTACTTTCTTACCGCTTCAGTGTGGTACAGTTCTGCTAATTTGGCAAATTTGGGGTTATCCTTGTTATCTGTTTTAACGACTAATAAATTGATATTATTGATAATAGTCTCATCATTTTCTTCCCTAAATAACGAGTCAGTTAAAACATTTAACCCACCTTCTTGTGCAGCTGTATTACCGATGACTGCGATATCAACATCAGGTAATGCCCTTGGGCCATGAGCATATTTTATTTGCCTAAACACTAAGTTCTTAGGGTTCGAGACAATATCATTAGTAGACCCTGTGGCTTGGTTGAAATCAGGTTTTAATGCAATTAACCCTGACTTTTCAAGTAATTTAAGTGCACGTATATGGTTGGCGGCATCGTTAGGAATGGCAACGATAGATTGCTGAGGTAAATCAGCCAATTTTTTATGCTTTACCGAATATATGCCCATTGGCTCAAAATAGGTGGTTGAAATTGCGGTTAATTGGTTATTATGACTTTTATTAAAATCTTTTAAAAAGCCCCAAGATTGAAATGCATTAACATCAACATCTCCGTCAATAGTGGCGACATTAAGTGTTATTCCATCATCAATAATTTTGACATCAATATCGAGGTTGGCTTTTTTAGCTTCCGGTGATTGAGCAATAAATTGCCATATATCTGCATCACTACCGTGGCTACCAATAACAATTTTTTGTGATGCTGCTTTTTGTGACTCTGTTGTTTCGTTAGTGCTTTCTTCTTGGGAACATGCCACCAAGGCCGTTAACGACAAAGACAATAACACTGCAGGTAGTTTTTTCATTTGATGATCTCTAATTGGTTTTGTTATCAGTATCTAACCAAATAAAAATAACGCTTTATAAATAATATTTTTTCCACATTTTTTCTTTTTAGTTATATGAGGCTAAAATATTCAAAAAGTTATATCGATATAGTTTTAAATTATTTTTAGTAATATCAGATGTGGTATTTAATCGAGTGATAAATATATCGTGAATTTTATTCATTATTTAAATAAATATTTAAAAAGGCCGATTAATATGTCTATCACACAATTACCTATTATTGATTTACATGAGCTTGAAAACCCTGAAACACGAGAGAGTTTCTATAAAAAATTGCGCTTTATTGCCAGGGAAATTGGCTTTTTTTATCTCGTTGGGCATAATATTTCCGTTGGCACCCGAGAGCAATTATTAGCGACAACCAAGCAATTTTTTGCCTTACCTCAAAGCGAAAAAGAAAGTATCTCGATGGAATACTCAAAGCATTTTCGAGGGTACACGGCATCCACTGAAGAGAGCACTCGTAGCCAGCCAGATTACCGTGAACAGATTGATATTGGCGAAGAGTTACCGGCATTACAACTTAATCAAGATGACCCTATCTGGTTTAATTTACATGGGCCAAACCAATGGCCACAATCCTTACCTGAACTTAAACCCCAAGCACTTGCGTGGCAACGTGAAATGCGAACCATTGCGGTAAAATTAATTAAAGCATTTTTAGTTGCATTAGAATTGCCTGAAAATAGCTTTGATGAAATTATTGCCGACCCTGCCCAACATTTATTAAAACTTATTCATTATCCGGCAAGGGAAGATAATAATGAAGGGGAGCAAGGGGTTGGAGCGCACAAAGATGCGGGAATTTTAACCTTATTATGGCAGGATAATAGTGGGGGGCTACAAGTTGAAACTGATGCTGGTTGGATAGATGTTGAACCTTTGGAAAATGCATTTGTGGTAAATATTGGAGAAGTATTTGAATTAGCCACTAATGGATATTTACGTGCGAATGTTCATCAAGTTGTTAGGCGTAAAAATAGTCATTCCCGCTATTCCATTGCTTATTTTATTACACCAAATATTTTTGCGGAAGAAGTCCCATTATTAAATTTACCCCATTATTTAGCACAACAAGCGTTAGGGCCGGATAGCGATCCATTAAACCCATTATTTACCAATCTCGGAAAAAATGTCATTAAAGGGCGATTGCGTTCCCATTTAACAGTAACTCGTCGCTTTTATCCTAAGGAATATGAGCAAATAATAAGTAATAACAATATTATCTGAGTAATCGAGTCGTTAGAGATATGATGATAAACCGTATTGGAGCTAAAAATGTCAGAACAAAGCTATAAAAAGGACTTACAAGGTAAAGAATTATCCCCAGAAACTTTAATGATGAGTTATGGGTATGACCCTAAGCTTTCAGAAGGATCAATTAAACCGCCTGTTTTTCTGACATCTACATTTGTATTTAAAACTGCTCAGGAAGGAAAAGATTTTTTTAATTTAGTTAGTGGGCGCACACAAACAAGCGAAAACCAGAAACAAGGACTGGTGTATTCACGTTTTAACCACCCAAATAGTGAGATTGTTGAAGATAGACTAGCCCTGTATGAAGGTGCAGAAAGCGCAGCACTATTTTCTTCCGGTATGTCGGCAATTACAACTTGCTTAATGGCAGTATTGCAACCGGGTGATGTACTACTCCACTCTCAGCCACTCTATGGTGGAACTGAAACCCTATTTTTAAACACGTTGGCTCGTTTCGGAATAACTTCGGTTCCATTTCAAAATGGGTACGAGCAGAAATCCATCTTAGAAGTTGCTAATCGAGTCGGGAAAGAGCAAAAAATTGCGGCTATCTATATTGAAACACCATCTAACCCATTGAATACACTTGTTGATATTGAATTAATTAGCCATGTGGCTAAGCAGATAGCTGCGAAGCAAAATGGGCAAACTCCGTTAGTCATTTGCGACAATACGTTGCTAGGGCCTGTGTTTCAAAAGCCTTTGTCGTTAGGTGCAGATTTGAGTGTGTACTCACTAACTAAATATGTGGGAGGGCATTCAGACTTAGTCGCAGGTGCGGTGGTTGGAAGTCAGAAGCTAGTCAAGAAAGTAAAAGCTCAACGTAATGCCATCGGTACACAGCTTGACCCTCACTCTAGCTGGATGTTAGGGCGGTCGTTAGAAACATTACAATTACGTATGGAAAGGGCAAATGAGAGTGCAAAAATATTAGCTGAATATCTCCATCAGCACCCTAAAGTCAGTAAAGTGCATTTTCCTGCTTTTTTTCCGAAAGCGAGTGTAGAGCATCAAGTTTATCAAAAACAATGTACAGGAGCGGGTTCAACTTTCTCTATCAATGTAGGGAATAATGAGGCGGATGCATTTCGTTTTCTAGACAACTTAGCAATCTTTAAATTAGCGGTTAGTTTAGGGGGAACTGAGTCGCTCGCTAGCCATCCGGCATCGACAACTCATTCAGGTGTTGCTCAAAAGGTCAGAGAGCAAATCGGTATTAGTGATAATTTAGTTCGTCTATCTATAGGTATTGAAAATGTGAATGACCTTAAATATGCATTGGAATTAGCATTAGAGGCGATTTAATCATCAGGGTGGGGAAATTTCCCACCCTGAATGGTCACTAAATTGAGTTAGGTGATGCGATATTGTGCGGGAAGTTCGCTAAAGCCAAGCCCATTGCCTTTTTTCACTGCAATTTGGACGGGAATACGTTCTTTCATTGCTTCCACATGGCTAATTACGCCAATAGTTTTGCCAGATGCATTTAAACTTTCTAATGCATCAAGGGCAATATCTAACGTTTCTGCATCTAAAGTACCAAAACCTTCGTCTAAAAAGAGCGATTCTAATTGTGTACGGTGACTTACCATATCGGATAGCGCTAAAGCTAATGCTAAACTCACTAAAAAACTTTCCCCACCCGAAAGGGTTTTAATATCTCGAATGCTATCCGCTTGCCAGCCATCAATAACTTGTAATTCAAGGTTTGCTTGGTGGCTACGCTGTAATAAATAGCGGCCATGAAGTTTCTCAAGCTGTTGATTTGCTAAAGAAACTAAACAGTCCAAAGTTAAGCCTTGCGCATAACGTCGGAATTTATCTCCTTCAGCAGAACCAATAAGTAAGCTGAGATAGCTCCAGTCATCATAACTTAATTGGCTTTTTTCTATTTGTTGCAGCAAATCTTGTTGTTGATGGCGCAGTTGCTTGTCTGTACTGAGCTGGTTAATTATCTGGCCTTGTTTTTGGTTTATTTGCTTAATTTCTTCATCGAACTGAGTAACAATTGTTTGTAATTGCGTTTCATTAAGCGCTGAAAAATCAGTGATACGCTGTTGATTCAGTGCTTCAATAGCCTGCACCCCCTCTTTATAACGCGTTTCACACTGTATGCGAGCTTGGTTAATATGTTGTTTTAGTGCTTCTAATTGTTGTTTTTCTTCATGGCTGATTAACGCATCAAGGAAAGCTTGTTGATGACGAAATGGGCTATCCATAAGTGCTTGAGTAAACAGGGTATTAGCTTGTATTTGCGCCAGTTTTGTTTTTTCACAGGCGTCAATGAGCTCTTGATAACTTCCATTCATAGATGCGATGGCTTTATCAACCTCATTGAGTTGTTTGCTTAATTGTTCCTGAGTTTGGAAAAGTATGGTTTGTTTGTCATTCAACTGCTGAATAAATTGGCTGATAGCTAAGCCAGAAAGCAGTGTTTTTCGTTGCGCTGTTTTTTGCTCTAAACCTAACTCAATTTGTTTAAGGCGATTTCTTTCTTGTTCAATTTGTTGATTGAGAATATTGAGTTGCTCTGACTCAACTTTTAATGTGGCATTATTGACCTCAATTTGTTGGCTAAGTGTTTGCGCCGCCATTTTTTGGTTATTAAAACGCTCACTTCGCTGAGTAATATCGAGAACCCATTCATCGAACTTATCTTTATCTGGCACATTTAAGTTAAATGGCGCTAGGGTAGATTGCCACTGCTCTATTTGTCTCTGTTTACGTTGTTGGAATTGGCTCTGTTCTTTTTGCAACTCATCATGTTGTTGTGTTTGGTTTTTTAAGCGTTCTTCGACTAATAACAGGTCTGATTGCAACTGGGTAAAGCTTGCTTGTTGTTCGTGTAAATGATGTTTGGTTTGCTGGTATTCACGCTCAAGAGCAGCCATATCCACAACTATTTTCTGTTGCGTCGCCAATTGCTCTGTTAATTGATTAACAAAGAGCGTAACGGCTTGTTCATTTTGGGCCAACTCAGGTGTGAGTGCTTGCTCACATGTCTTTTGCCACTGTTGGTTAAATACATCGAATTGTTCATTGATTTGCTGCTGTTGCTGTAAATTTTCGTTTTGACGTTGTTTTTGTGTGTGAAGTTGTGATTCTAACTGAGTTTGTTGTTGTTTTAATTGGTCGAGTTTATTTGTTAGTTCAATGAGTTGTTGCTGTGTTTCACTGAGATGGATTGATTGATAATCGTTAACTGCCGGGTGTTCTGTTGAACCACATAATGGGCAGGGGTTACCTGCTATTAGTTGCTGGCGCTCATGCTCTAGGCTGACAATTTTTTGTTCTAATTGTAATTTGTCATTGGTTAGTTTGATGAGTGGGGTCAATTCATTAATATGTGTTACCGCAAGGCTCAACGCTTTTTGCGTAGTGGTGATATCTTGCGCTAATTCAACATCTTTTTGGAGCTGTTTCTGTTTTTGCGTTTGCGCATTAAGGCATTGAGATAATATTAATGGCAATAACTTAGCATGTTGCAAACGTGCTTGTAGCTGTTCAATGTGTTGATTGATGGTGTTAATGTCATGTTTTTCTTGGTTTCGCTTGTAGATTTCTTCTTGTTTTTTGAACGCTACAGTGCTGTGCTCTAACTCGAGACGTTTTTGGGATAATTTCTCTGTTTGCTGCTGCTGTTGCCGCTGTAACTGCTCGACTTCATTTGAAAGTATCTGTTGTTTTTCGGGCAAGCTGGCCAGTTTATCAGCTAATTCGAAAATAAAATGGCCTTGTTGTTGCCAACTGCCTATTTGTGAACTGAGCTCAGCGTCTTTTGGGTGTTCTTCTAGGAATATATTGTGTTTTTTTAACTCAATGTACGCATTTTGGATCTGACTTTGCGTTTCACTAAC
This sequence comes from Providencia sp. PROV_01, assembly GCF_053098325.1. Taxonomy (NCBI): domain Bacteria; kingdom Pseudomonadati; phylum Pseudomonadota; class Gammaproteobacteria; order Enterobacterales; family Morganellaceae; genus Providencia; species Providencia sp. PROV_01. Next base: position 1,080,811 of record NZ_JBRFKD010000002.1, read on the forward strand.
TAAGCATTGCTTTTGCTGAAGAGTGATTTGTTGTTGTTCAATTTGCTGTTTAATTTCAGATTGTTGCTGTTTCAATTGTGCAATTTGGTTATCAAGAGGCCTGACTGTTTCATCAATCAATTGATGTTGTTGTTTGGCAAAATCAAGGTGTTGTTGATACTCGGATTGCGATTTAAACAACTTTTCTTGCAGTGGGGTGCGCTCAGTTTGTTGGGTTTGCAAGCTAAGTTTCAAATGGTGTTGTTTATTCGTGTATTCAGTGAGTTGTTGCTGTTGTCGTTCAACTTCCTGCCATAATGGACGAAGGGATTCCGCAGGGGCACTATCAGCTAATCTTTTTAATTGAGGTTGCGCGGCTTGGAACTCAAGTTCGTTTTTTTTGAGTTCTTCATCAAGTGATTGCATGCGCTGGGTGAGTTGATGATATTGTTGCCACCAATTAACCCCTTGTTGGTGGCGAGCACGCTGTTGCTTGGTTTGTGCTTCTTGTTCAAGCAAATCGTTTTGCTGTACCAATAATTCTTGATGTTCTACTTCTGTGAGTAAATTAATGTTTTGCGCTTTTGCTTTTAGCAAATCTAAGTCAATTTTGGCTTGCTTGTGTTGATTAAAAACATAAATTGAAATTTGGCTATAAATTTCGGTGCCTGTAATTTCTTCAAGTAAATCAGCGCGTTCTTTCTCAGAGGCATTTAAAAAAGCCGCGAAGTCCCCTTGGGAGAGTAAAATGGATTTAGTAAAACGCTCATAATCAAGCCCTGTTATTTGCGCCACTAATTCTTTTATCTCTGTGATTTTTACGGTCAATATTTTACCATCAGCAACCGTTGCAAGCTCAGCTTTAGGCTGTTGTAAATTGCCATCAGGTTTCCCTCCAGCCCGTCGTTGGCTCCAAAAGGCTCGATAAGCTTTACCTTTGACCTCAAACTCTACCTCCGCGAGGCATTCCCCTGTATGGCGAGTCATCAGTTCATTTTGTGCATTAGAAATGGTTTTTAAACGCGGTGTTCGGTGATAAAGCGCGAGGCAAATCGCATCTAATAAGGTCGTTTTTCCTGCACCGGTGGCACCCGTAATGGCAAACAGGCCATTGCTAGCAAATGGCTCTTCAGTGAAATCAATTTTCCATTCACCTCTAAGAGAGTTAATATTTTTTAAACGTAAACTTAAAATTTTCATATTAACTTTCCTTGCTCAGTTGCAATGCGTCATAAGATTGTTGAAATAGCTGGAATAGACGCTGTTCACGCTCAGGATCTTCTAAAGACTCTTGAGCAAGGCGGCGTAAAAAAACGTCTTCTACGGTGAGTTCACTCAATGTTTCATTGGCCAAGGTTTGGCTTTGTCCCTGTATTTGCTTGCGTGCACGGCGTAGTATTACGACTTCGACTGGGAGGTCTTGTGTCAAAGCTTCAATACGTTGTTGGATATCAGCGAGGTAATCTTGTGAAGCAACTTCAATATCAAGCCAAACCGGTTTATCACCTTGGTAATCTTTCCATATCTCTAATTGCTGTTCTATTTGGTTTAAGGAGCCTTTAATACTTTGTAATGGCTGAATAGTCGGGATTTCCAGTGGTGTGATTTGAGTCAATTCACTTCCGCTGAATTCAACAAGGCAGACACTTTTTTGTTGTGTTGTTTCGTCAAAGCTCAATGCAATAGGTGAACCGCAGTAGCGAATATTTTCTTGTCCTCCAATCACTTGGGACCGGTGAATATGGCCAAGGGCGATATAGTCAGCAGGCGGAAAAGCCCCTGAAGGAAACGCATCTAACGTACCAATATAAATATCTCGTACAGAGTCAGTTAAGGCTGCGCCGACAACAGTTAAATGGCCTGTTGCAATAATTGGAATATCCAGCCCCAAAGCGGTTCGCTGTTCTAGCGCGAGTTGGTAGCTGGCTTGGTAATGATCATGAATAGCTGTTTGCAGCGAGCGTTGTTTCTCTTCAATATTTTGTCCTGCAATACTTAGTTGAATATCTCGAGGGCGTAAAAAAGGAATGGCACAGACTAAACCAATAGGTTGAGCCTGTTTATTGACTAAGGTAACAACATGGGGCTCACTTCCCGACGTAATGACTTGTGTATTTAAGTAACGAAGTAGAGCACTTGATTCATTGAGTACAGAAACTGAGTCGTGATTACCGCTTAAAATGACTAATTGGCAGCCTGTTTTTTGTAAATCAACAATAAATTTGTTGTACAGTTCACGTGCATAGCTAGGCGGAGAGCCTGTATCGAAGATATCACCAGCAACGATGACTGCATCAACGTGATGTAATTCCACTTGTTCAACGAGCCAATTCAAGAAATGTTGGTGCTCAGGCGCACGGCTTTTGGTAAAAAAATACTGACCAAGGTGCCAGTCTGAAGTATGAATAATGCGCATGAGCTATCAATTCCTATCAACAATAATGTGCACGAGCGTTCGATAACTAAGTATACCTGATCCAGATAACTCGTTGAGGGATGTTTGCGGCTTTATTACCATGTTGCGGAAATATTTCACTTAAATGACATTTAACCGCTAAAATAAAGATTAATATGAGTTTTGCTCATTGATATTCATAATTCTGTCATAAAAGTGACGCATAATACTTTCACATTTTAAATGTCTTCTTAATTTTACAGGAACAATCATGGCAAGACGCATTCTAGTTGTTGAAGATGAAGCGCCCATCCGAGAAATGGTTTGTTTTGTATTAGAACAGAATGGTTTTCAGCCTATTGAAGCTGATGATTATGACAGTGCGATTGCACAACTCGTTGACCCTCTACCCGATCTCGTACTACTGGATTGGATGATCCCAGGGGGCTCCGGTATCCAAGTAATTAAGCATATGAAGCGTGATAGCGCAACACGTGACGTTCCTGTCATGATGTTAACCGCACGAGGAGAAGAAGAAGACCGCGTAAAAGGTTTGGAAGTTGGCGCGGATGACTATCTGATTAAGCCGTTTTCACCAAAGGAATTAATCGCTCGGGTAAAGGCAATTTTACGTCGTATTTCACCAATGGCGACGGAAGATATTATTGAAATGAATGGGTTAACGTTAGACCCTACTTCTCATCGTGTGACCAGCAATGAAATCCCTATCGATATGGGGCCAACTGAATATAAATTACTGCATTTCTTCATGACTCACCCTGAACGCGTATATAGTAGAGAACAGCTACTAAATTATGTATGGGGAGCCAATGTGTATGTGGAAGATAGAACCGTTGATGTCCATATTCGGCGGTTAAGAAAGGCACTAGAGACGGAAGGTCATGATAAAATGGTACAAACTGTACGCGGTACAGGTTATCGTTTTTCTATCCGTTACTAAAAACCACAAAGGGAGAGGCATGCGTGCTTGAACGTTTATCGATTAAGCAGCTGATTTGGGGGCTGTTTTTATTTATCTTACCCGCCCTTATCTTATCGGTTTTTATTGGCCACCTAGCGTGGCTATTAGTGATATCGCTACTTGCTGCACTGACATGGCATGGGTATAACCTACTTAAACTTTCTTACTGGTTGTGGCTCGATAAAAGCATGTTACCACCCGAGGGGAAAGGAGGGTGGGAACCGATATTTTATGGCATCTACCAGATGCAACAACGTAATCGTAAACGCCGTCGTGAGCTAGGCCAGTTAATTAAACGGTTTCGTAGTGGTGCAGAATCACTACCTGATGCCGTGGTTATGATGACAACAGAAGGGAATATCTTCTGGTGTAATCGTCATGCGCAGGCTTTACTCGGTTTCCGTTGGCCTGAAGATAATGGCCAACATATTTTTAATTTATTACGTTACCCAGATTTTAGCCGATACTTCACCATTAAGCGTTATGACCAAGCGCTGACTATCGAGCTCAATAGTGGTGAAATTGTTGAATTTCGTATCTTGCCGTATACCGAAGGGCAGTTATTGATGGTAGCTCGAGATGTGACAGAAAAACGCCGTTTGGAAAAGGCCCGTAGGGACTTCTTTGCGAATGTAAGCCATGAATTACGAACTCCTCTTACTGTCATTCAAGGCTACCTTGAAGTCATGGATGACCAAGAAAATGTCACTGCGGCCAATAAAAAAGCACTGCATGTCATGCAAGAGCAAACTCATCGTATGGATAACTTGGTTAAACAGCTTTTGCAGTTATCACGTATAGAAATTGCTCCTCAAATTAACCTTGATGAGCAAGTGAATATCCCTGTCATTCTCAAAATGATTGAGCAAGAAGCGTTAAGTTTAAGCCAAGGGCGCCACCAGTTTGAATTTCATGTTGATGAAAAATTGCGTGTCCATGGTAATGAAGAACAATTACGAAGTGCAGTGGCGAATTTAGTCTATAACGCAATCAGCCATACGCCAGAAGGCACCAAAATTTGGGTTGAATGGCAAAGAAATGGTCAGGGTGCTCGTTTTAGTGTGAGAGATAACGGGCAAGGGATACCTACAGAGCATATTCCTCGTTTGACAGAACGGTTTTATCGGGTAGATAAAGCACGCTCCCGCCAAGGCGGTGGAGGTACCGGCCTTGGGTTGGCTATTGTTAAACATGCATTACAGCACCATAGCAGCCAATTGGTGGTAACAAGTCAATTAGGTAAAGGGAGTGAGTTTTCATTTACTTTACCGCCAGTATTTATTGTTGATGACAAAAAACTTAAAAATGGGTAAATAATTCCACTTTGTTAATATAATCAAAATATTAATAAAGTGGATTATTTCTATTTATCAATCCATACCTGTATTAAATTCAAAACATATATATTTAATGCTGATTATTGCTATCACATTAATTATATATTCTGTTAAATAATCAATTTTAATCACCAGAAAAAGACGAGTTGTTCATTTTTCGAGCAAAGCATATAACGAGTATTGGGATTTTACTGAAAGTAATCACTAGTTCTGAAAATTAGTTTAGTTATTTATTCTTGTTTTTCGGTTTGCTATTGCCTTTTTGCCCTATAAAAGTTCTACTTGTTGTCAGTTATTGGCGAATTTTTCTGTTTTTTGACTTTTCATTTCGTATGATACAAACAAACATGCTTTTTTATATTGTTAACAGTATGTTTATCAGAATTCTATCTCGCTATATATATTTCAAAGGGTTGCTAAGTGTAAACCCATAATTTTCTATTTTGTCACTTAAAAATAACATAATATGGCTCATCGTTTATCATCAAGAGATATCATCGCATTAGGCTTTATGACTTTTGCGTTATTCGTAGGGGCAGGAAACATTATCTTTCCCCCCATGGTTGGCTTGCAGGCAGGGGAACAAGTTTGGACTGCGGCACTAGGGTTTTTGGTTACAGGCGTGGGTTTACCTGTTTTAACCGTTATTGCGCTAGCTAAAGTGGGTGGGGGCATTGAAGCGCTCAGTACACCCGTTGGCAAAACGGCAGGGTTACTATTGGCGGTTGTTGCTTATTTGTCTGTAGGGCCTCTATTTGCAACGCCAAGAACGGCGACTGTATCCTATAAAGTCGGTATCGCACCTTTATTCGGTGGTGAGTCCGATATGCTGTTACTTATCTACAGCGTAGTTTACTTCGTTTTAGTTATCGGTATTTCACTATATCCCGGAAAACTGCTCGATAGCGTTGGGCACATTTTAGCACCTGTAAAAATGTTAGCCTTGGCTATTTTGGGTATTGCGGCTGTCATGTGGCCTGCGGGGGATCCGATCCCTTCTACAATAGAATACCGTGAGATGGCTTTCTCGAATGGCTTTATCAATGGTTATCTAACTATGGATACCCTTGGTGCTATGGTATTTGGTATCGTTATTGTTAATGCGGCGCGTTCAAGGGGTATCGAAAACTCTTCACTATTAACCCGTTACACTATGTGGGCAGGGTTAATTGCAGGGGTATTATTAACTCTGGTCTATTTGTCCTTGTTTAAGCTTGGTGAGAATAGCGGTTCGTTAATTCCAAACCCTGCTGATGGCGCTGATATTTTACATACCTATGTTCAATATACTTTTGGTAATTACGGTAGCTTCTTCCTTGCGGTATTAATCTTTGTTGCCTGTATGGTAACTGCCGTGGGTTTAACTTGTGCCTGTGCCGAGTTCTTTAGCCGCTATGTACCGATTTCTTACCGTAAACTGGTATTGATCTTGGGTGTGTTCTCCATGGTGATCTCAAACTTAGGTTTGAGTAAGTTAATCGCCTTCTCATTACCCGTGCTAGTTTCAATTTATCCACCTTGTATTGTCTTAATTTTATTAAGCTTTACTTTGAAGTGGTGGAAAAACCCAACGATAGTGATTGCGCCGACAATGTTAGTTAGCTTTGTCGTCGGTTTAATCGGTGCCGTAAAAGCGTCAGACCATCTTAAAGGTTATATTCCTGAATGGATGACAGCAATGCCACTGTATAAACAAGACTTAGTCTGGGTATTACCAACTGTTGTTGTGATGGTCGTGGCTATTTTATGCGATAAGTTTGTGTCACCTGCTGCACAGCATAAGCAAGTGTAATTAATTGAAATTACAAAAAAGGAGCTAAATAGCTCCTTTTTCTATTTTATTAGGCCATTAATCAACACCGACAGCACTCCCTGCTGGGCGACGTACATCGTTAGAGCCATAAATGAAACCTTCGCGAACTTTCCCTGAAACAGCGGAATCATTACCCGAAGATTTGGCACTAACACCAGCTCCTTCAGGGATCGCGACCATAATCAGCTCGGCGGCACCCCACGGTGTTTGTTCAACCATCTGGTAACCCATTTTATCGAGTAGTGCTAAGGTGTCTTTAGAAACGCCTCTTTGCTCATAATAAACCTCATCAGGGAGCCACTGGTGGTGAATACGCGGTGCATTAACGGCTTCTTGTGGTGGCATACCATGGTCGATAATATTTAAAGCGGTTTGCAGCGTAATCGAAATAATTCGTGAGCCTCCGGGTGAACCGAGAACTAGAAATACTTTGCCATCTTTCGTCACGATAGTTGGGCTCATGGATGACAGTGGGCGCTTACCTGGTGCAATAGAATTGCGTTCACCTTGTACTAAACCATACAGGTTTTTTTCACCTACTTTGGTGGTGAAGTCATCCATTTCATCGTTTAAGAAAAAGCCAGTTCCGGGCGGGATCACCACAGAGCCAAAGCGACCATTAATCGTGTAAGTAGTTGAAACCGCATTTCCTTTTTCATCGACGACAGAGTAATGCGTGGTCTCCGGTTTTTCGTGAGGCCCTATTCCTGGTTGAACTTGCGTGGATGGCGTTGCTTGGTTGGGTTTGATTTCTTTGCGTAACTCTTCTGCATAGGCTTTGCTGAGTAGCTTTTCCGTTGGGTTATCGACAAACTCAGGATCACCGAGGAAGGTATTTCTGTCCATATAAGCATGGCGCATCGCTTCCGTTAGAGTATGAATATAGTCCGCGGAGTTAAAGCCCATTTCTTTGAGGTCATACCCTTCTAAGATATTAAGCGTTTGGCAGATAGTCACTCCACCTGAACTTGGTGGTGGTGCAGAAATAAATTGATAGCCTCTATAGGTACAGCTAACAGGCGCTGTATCTGTGATAGTAAAATCTGCAAAATCTTTTGCGGTTAAGATGCCGCCATTTTTCTTAGAGGCTTCTTCCACAATTTTGGGGATTTCTCCTTTGTAAAAAGCAGAAGGGCCATTTTGGGCAATTTTTTCTAAGGTGTTAGCTAAATCGGTCTGAACTAACAAGTCACCGGGTTGGAAAGAACGACCATCCGGTTTTAAGAAGATACGTGCGACTTCTGGGTCTTGTTTAAAACGTTCTGTCGTGGTGTCGAGGACATCAGTATCCGCTCTAGTCAGCACAAAGCCTTCTCTTGCTAATTTAATAGCCGGCGCCATTACTTGCTGGCGGCTCATCGTACCGTATTTTTCTAAGGCATAGTCTAGGCCTTTAACGGTACCTGGTACACCTGACGCGAGGTATCCATATAGGCTCGCATCTTTGATTAACTTACCGTCTTTGTCTAAATACATATCTGCACTAGCGGCACCGGGCGCGGTTTCTCTGAAATTAATAAATAAATCTTTGCCATCGGCTAGATGAATAGTCATAAAGCCACCACCGCCGATATTGCCACAGCAAGGGTTAACTACGGCTTGTGCATATCCTACCGCAACAGCGGCATCAATAGCATTGCCGCCTGATTTTAGAATATCAGCCCCAATTTGTGATGCTAAATGTTGGGAGGAAACAACCATACCTTTTTTTGCTTCAACGGCAGGTTCAGAAGCGGCATACAGCTGATTAGAAACAAGTAAGGAAAGAAATAGAACCGCAGGGCGTAATGATGTTTTTATCATTCGTATCTCCCAGTTAGGGTTAATTGAGTTGTTCTATCGCACAAATATTCAATATGAATAGTTTGTTAATTATTTGTGTTTTTAATGTATAGCACACAATAATACAAAACATTGAGTATTTGAGTTAAGAATTGTTAACTGAGTGGAATAATTGCGAGTAGGAAGAGAAAAGATAGACTTGGTTCACAAAAGTAAAAAGCGGGCTTGATGCCCGCTTTTCTAAAACTCGCGTAACGAATTACAGTTTTGCAGAGTTTTTAGTCAGGTAGTCAGCAACGCCTTTTGGAGATGCATTCATACCTTCTTGGCCTTTTTCCCACTGAGCTGGGCAAACATCACCGTGCTCTTCGTGGAATTGCAGCGCGTCAACCATACGCAGCATTTCGTCGATATTACGGCCTAATGGTAGGTCATTAACCACTTGGTGGCGAACAATACCGTCTTTGTCAACGAGGAAAGAGCCACGCAGGGCAACGCCTGCATCTGGGTGCACGATGCCGTATGCTGCCATGATTTCACGTTTGATATCAGCAACCATTGGGTATTTAACTTCACCAATACCGCCTTTATCTACGGATGTTTGACGCCATGCGTTATGAACAAACTCAGAGTCAAAAGAAACACCGATGATTTCTACACCACGTTTTTGGAATTCTTCATAGCGGCGGTCAAATGCGATCAGCTCTGAAGGGCAAACGAAAGTAAAATCCATTGGCCAGAAGAAGATGACAGCAGGTTTACCAGCAATGTGTTTTTTTAAGTTGAAGTTTTCAACGATTTCACCGTTACCTAAAACAGCTGCTGCAGTAAAGTCAGGGGCTTGACGTGTTACCAGAACCATAATTTACTCCTATGAGTTTGAATTAAAGTTTTTTGTCCTGTCTATTTAATCACTGATAAATAGTGTGGATTTAGACTTCTGAAAGAATAGAAAAAGATCTTTTGACAATAAAGTCATTTAAACCGATTATTGTGATAGGTTTTAACTATCAATAATACTGATTTATCAAATTAATATCAATAAGATAGTTTTATTCCACTAAAGTGCAAGCTTTAATTTATTCCTTTGTGTTAATTGTGACAGTCTGTACAAAAAAATGTTGCAGCGCATTAGCCATCATTTGCGGATAAAATTGAAAGAAAATAGTTTCTAACGCATCATACTGCAATAAAAAATCATCAAATGAACCACTTAGCGCACTGAGCTTGGGGCGTCTTCTTGCCATCCCACTCAGTGATTTTCCAATATAATTTTTATCTGCATAGCGTATTAGCCACTGTTGAGGCCAGAGATATTCATTTAACTCCTGGAATTTTTCAGGGGTATGACAAAGCTGCGGCTCAATTATTTTTCGGCAGTCACGTACAAAGTCTACTAGCGGTATTGATGGCTCAATAGTTGACCAATGCAGCGATAAAAAATGGTCCCAAACTAAATCCAATGTTATGGGGGCAACACGGCGATATTCATCACGAAATAACAATTTAGCTTCTTTGACTAAAGGGTGAGTATCTGTAATGCGGTCGACAGTTCGATGCATAAAGATACCAGAGACAATTTCGGGGGAGTAAAGGCCCACAGGGTTACCGCGGACGTAGTCAGCCATGATGTTGCCGAGTAAGGAGCTGCCAGCGAGATGGGCCAGGTGGAGGTGAGCTAGGTAATTCATCCTCCTATGATATACCCGATGCCTTTCAAATTATAGCTGTGTTAGCTGCACAAATCGACCCTAGTCACATACTGATGTATGCTCCTAGGGATCAATTTGCTTGCTGCCTTGCTCTAATTCGAAATTCATGGGGTATGAACATTGAGAAACAAAAGAAAAAATATTCTTGATAGTTCGAATCTATGTAAGTTGCCTACCTGTGATTCGAAATCCATAGGACATGCAACGCAGCTTAGCTAACTTTTTGATTGCTCAAACTATAGCAGTAATTATGTTGAATTCGAAACTCACAGGACATTACTTGACAGAGGAATAAAGAATTCCTCTAATTTGAAATTCATGGGTATACCTATCGAGTAGAAAAAAGTCGAAATCAATTTGTTATAAAAGTTTATTGAAATTGAAATCATTCATTCTTTGAATGGATAAATAGTATGCAGAATTTTTTGCTAACAAATTATTTGTTAAAAAATGGTGGTTTTTTGTCCGATCTTGCGCTTATTTCTTGCGCCAAAGTCAGTGCGGCACTAGACTAGTCGCCTGTTTTTTTAGATTGATGTCAATACAATGCGTGTTTCTGATTTTACTTTTGAATTACCTGAAGAACTGATTGCCCATTATCCGCAGGCTGAGCGTAGTGCTTGCCGTTTATTAAGCCTAGATGGCGGCTCAGGGCAGCTCACGCATGGTGTTTTTACCGATATTCTAGAAAAATTGGAGCATGGTGACTTGCTGGTGTTCAATAACACTCGCGTGATCCCCGCACGGTTATTTGGGCGCAAAGTTAGCGGTGGTAAAATTGAAGTTCTGATTGAGCGTATGTTGGATGAACACCGCGTGCTCGCTCATGTTAGGGCATCAAAAGCACCAAAAGAAGGGGCTGAATTACTGCTAGGCGAAGATGAAAGCGTGAATGCGACGATGGTCGCGCGTCATGGTGCATTGTTTGAACTGCGTTTTGACGATGAACGTGATGTATTAAGCATTCTAAACCAAATTGGTCATATGCCTCTCCCGCCTTATATTGATCGTCCTGATGAAGAATCAGATAAAGAACTTTATCAAACCGTATATAGTGAAAAACCAGGGGCTGTTGCAGCACCAACGGCGGGCTTACACTTTGATGAACCGTTACTTGAAGCATTGCGCCAAAAAGGCGTAGAAATGGCGTTTGTAACATTGCATGTGGGAGCCGGTACCTTTCAACCTGTACGAGTTGATACTATCGAAGATCACATTATGCATTCTGAATATGCAGAAGTGCCACAAGAGGTCGTAGACGCTGTTTTAGCCTGTAAAGCACGAGGTAACCGCGTTATCGCTGTTGGAACAACGTCCGTTCGGTCGCTCGAAAGTGCCGCAAAAGCGAGCCAAGATGCTTTAATTGCTCCATTTTTTGATGATACCCAAATCTTTATTTATCCAGGGTATGAATATCAGGTGATAGATGCACTGATCACCAACTTCCACTTACCGGAATCGACATTAATTATGTTGGTTTCTGCGTTTGCTGGATACAAAAACACCATGAATGCATATAAAGAAGCCGTTGAACAAAAATACCGCTTTTTTAGTTATGGTGATGCTATGTTCATTACCCCCAATACAAATGCTCGATTCGAGAAAATTGGTGAGTAATCAGTTTGAAGCGGTGGCATCGGCTGCTTGCTTAGCAAATTAATATTATCAATAGCAACAGACTGTTTTTCTGCTGCTAGGAGGCAAACGTGAAATATGAATTACAAACGACCGATGGCAATGCACGCCGTGGTCGCTTAGTTTTTGAGCGCGGTGTGGTGGAAACCCCTGCATTTATGCCAGTAGGAACCTACGGTACTGTTAAGGGCATGACACCGGAAGAAGTTAAAGAGACTGGTGCTCAAATCTTATTAGGGAACACTTTCCACTTGTGGTTGCGCCCTGGGCAAGAAATTATGAAGTTGCATGGTGACCTCCATGACTTTATGCAATGGCAAGGCCCAATTTTAACCGATTCAGGTGGCTTTCAGGTCTTTAGTCTTGGTGCGATGCGCAAAATTAAAGAAGAAGGTGTGCATTTTCGTAACCCAATCAACGGTGAAAAAGTTTTCCTAAGTCCTGAAAAGTCGATGGAAATTCAGTATGACCTCGGTTCAGATATTGTCATGATTTTTGACGAGTGTACGCCATATCCAGCAGATTGGGACTATGCAAAGACATCAATGGAAATGTCGCTGCGTTGGGCTGCACGTAGCCGCCAACGTTTTGACGAACTTAACAATAAAAATGCCTTATTCGGTATTATTCAAGGTAGTGTTTACGAAGATTTACGTGATATTTCAGTTAAGGGGCTGGTGGAAATCGGCTTTGATGGGTACGCTGTAGGCGGCTTAGCCGTTGGCGAACCGAAAGAAGATATGCATCGAATCTTAGAACATGTCTGCCCGCAAATTCCAGCGGAAAAACCTCGTTACTTAATGGGGGTTGGTAAGCCTGAAGATTTAGTGGAAGGGGTTCGTCGCGGAATCGATATGTTCGATTGTGTGATGCCAACACGAAATGCGCGAAATGGGCATTTATTTGTGACAAATGGCGTGGTAAAAATTCGTAATGCTAAGTATAAATCAGACACATCAACACTGGATGCTGAGTGTGATTGCTATACTTGTCGTCATTATAGCCGCGCTTATCTGCATCATCTTGATAGATGTAATGAAATTCTTGGTGCAAGGCTCAATACCATCCATAATTTACGTTATTACCAGCGCTTGATGGCCGGTATTCGCCAAGCCATTGAAAATGGGAATTTTGAAGAGTTTGCTAAAGATTTTTACCAAAAGATTGGTAAACCTGAACCTTCATTAAATATCGAATGAATTTAAGTGCGAAATGCCATTAATCTGTGTAGCATATCAAACTTAGCTTTTTTGTATGTAAAATTGCTTTCAATAAAACAATGAGGAAAGTTGAATGAGTTTTTTTATTTCTGAAGCAGCGGCGTCAGCAGGTGCACCAGCGCAAGGTAGCCCGTACACTATGGTTATCATGCTTGTTGTTTTCGCGCTGATCTTCTATTTCATGATTTTGCGTCCACAGCAAAAACGTGCGAAAGAACACCGTAAATTGATGGAATCTATCACTAAAGGTGATGAAGTTTTAACAACTGGCGGTTTAATCGGACGTGTAACTAAAGTGTCTGAAACCGGTTATGTGGTTCTTGAGCTGAGTGAGAACACAGAAGTAACCATCAAACGTGATTTCGTTGCTGCTGTTTTACCTAAAGGCACAATGAAAGCAATTTAATTCTGATTCTCCCGAAGGGAACTGCCGTGCTAAACCGTTATCCTTTGTGGAAGTATCTGATGTTGATCTTCGCGATCCTCATCGGTTTGCTTTATGCACTTCCAAACCTATATGGTGAGGATCCGGCTGTTCAGATCACTGGCGTGCGGGGAACCGCCGCCAATGAACAAACGCTGATCCAAGTCCAGAAATCGTTAAAAGACGATAAAATTGAGAGTAAATCTATCTCTCTAGAAAATGGGGCCATTTTAGCCCGATTCAACAACTCTGATGTTCAGTTACGTGCGCGTGAAGTGATCATGAATGCACTGGGTGACCAGTATGTTGTTGCATTAAACCTTGCACCTGCAACGCCTAAGTGGCTCGAAGCTATCGGTGGTGAACCGATGAAGCTTGGTCTTGATCTGCGTGGTGGGGTTCACTTCCTGATGGAAGTTGATATGGACACTGCATTAGGTAAATTGCAGGAACAAAACATGGATGGTTTGCGTAATGACCTGCGTCAAGAAGGCATTGCGTACTCTTCTATTCGTAAAGGCAATGATTATAGCGTGGAAGTTCGTTTCCGTAACGCGGATGATCGTAGCCAAGCTGAAAAAGCATTGTCTCGTAAATACCCAGACTTAGTCTTTAGTGATGGCAGCGATAACACCATGATCGCAGTGATGACCGACGAGCGTTTACGTGAAGCACGTAACTACGCGGTTTCTCAGAACATTACTATTATTCGCAACCGTGTAAACCAATTAGGTGTTGCGGAGCCACTCGTTCAACGCCAAGGCGCTGACCGAATTGTGGTTGAATTACCGGGTATTCAAGATACCGCGCGCGCAAAAGAAATTTTAGGTGCGACTGCGACATTAGAATTCCGTCTAGTGAATACCGCTGTGGATTCTTCTGCAGCGGAAAGTGGCCGTGTACCAGGTGATTCAGAAGTTAAATATGACCGTGAAGGCATGCCTTATGTCTTATATAAGCGTGTGATCTTAACGGGTGACCATATTACCGACTCAACATCTGATGCGGATGAAAACGGTCAACCACAAGTGAGTATCAGTCTTGATAGTTCTGGTGGTTCTATCATGTCTGACTTTACACGTGATAACCAAGACAAGCTGATGGCAACGCTGTTTGTTGAATACAAAGACAGTGGCAAGAAAGATGTAACGGGCCGTTCAATTTTGGTGAAAGATGAAAAAGTCATCAATGCGGCACGTATTTCTGCACGTTTTGGTAGCAAATTCCGTATTACTGGTATTACTAACGGCACTGAAGCTCGCCAGCTTTCATTACTGTTACGTGCAGGTGCGTTGATTGCGCCAATCCAAATTGTTGAAGAACGTACCATTGGCCCAACACTAGGTATGCAAAATATCGAGCAAGGGCTGAAAGCCTGTATCGCAGGTCTGTTAGCTTCTATCCTATTTATGATTATTTACTATCGTAAATTTGGTCTGATTGCGAGTAGCGCGCTGTTGGCAAACTTGGTGTTAATTGTTGGGGTGATGTCCTTATTACCGGGCGCAACACTGACTATGCCTGGTATTGCCGGTATCGTATTAACCCTTGCGGTTGCCGTCGATGCGAACGTTCTAATTAACGAACGGATTAAAGAAGAGCTCAAGAACGGTCGATCTGTTCAGCAAGCAATTCATGAAGGGTATAAAGGCGCCTTCTCAAGTATTACAGACGCAAACTTAACGACACTGATCACTGCGATTATTCTCTATGCAGTGGGTACTGGGTCTATTAAAGGCTTTGCGATTACGACAGCGATTGGTGTCGCAACCTCTATGTTTACAGCTATCGTTGGTACACGTGCTATCGTGAACCTGCTTTACGGCGGTAAACGTATTAACAAGCTGTCAATTTAAGGAGCACGTTGTGGCACAGGATTATACTGTTGAACAATTGAACTATGGCCGTAAAGTTTATGACTTTATGCGCTGGGACAACGTTGCCTTTAGCATTTCTATCGTATTACTGATAGCTTCTTTTGTGATTATTGGCGTCAAAGGTTTTAACTGGGGCTTAGATTTTACCGGTGGTACGGTAATTGAAATCAACTTAAGTCAGCCAGCTGATTTGGATAAAATTCGTGATAGCTTGTCTAACTCGAATCATAAAGATCCATTAATCCAAAACTTTGGTAGCAGCCGCGATATCATGATCCGTATTCCGCCAATTGAAGGCACTGCTGGTCAAGAAGTCGGTAAAGAAATTATCACGATTATCAACCAAAATGTGGATGATAAAGCAACCGTAAAACGCATTGAATTCGTGGGGCCAAGTGTTGGGGCTGAATTAGCGCAAACAGGGGCTTTGGCTCTGTTAACTGCGTTGATTTGTATCCTAGTCTACGTTGGTTTCCGTTTTGAATGGCGTTTGGCCGCGGGTGCCGTGTTATCTCTTGCGCATGATGTGGTGATCACTTTAGGTATTCTGTCTTTGTTCCATATAGAGATAGATATGACTATTGTGGCATCATTGATGTCAGTTATTGGTTACTCACTGAACGACAGTATCGTTGTATCAGACCGTATCCGTGAAAACTTCCGTAAAATACGCCGTGGTACACCGTACGAAATCATGAACGTCTCTTTGACGCAAACATTGAGCCGTACCATCATGACATCAGCCACCACATTATTAGTGGTTCTGATGCTATACCTGTTCGGTGGCGCAATGTTAGAAGGCTTCTCATTGGTTATGTTAATCGGTGTAACTATCGGTACTATCTCATCTATTTATGTGGCTTCTGCATTAGCACTGAAGATGGGTATGAAGCGTGAACACTTGATGCAAGCGAAAGTCGAAAAAGAAGGCGCAGACCAAGAGTCATTACTGCCTTAGTTTTAAAAATGATGAGTAACTAAGCTAATTAGCACTCAAAATAGTTCGTGTTGTAGGTAGGCGGCAAGTGTAATTAATCCCTAGGAGCATACAAAAGTATGTGACTAGGGTTCATAAGCGATGCCAATACCCCTACAACGGGAATAATAAAGAGTTAAGCCAATTAGTGCTCAAAATAGTTCGTGTTGTAGGTAGGCGGCAAGTGTAATTAATCCCTAGGAGCATACAAAAGTATGTGACTAGGGTTAATAAACGATGCCAACACCCCTACAACGCGAAATATGAAGAGCAACGAGAACACCCTAGGAGGCATCTTCTAGGGTGTTTTTTCTCGCACAGTAGGGTAAACTATCTCCCCCTAAATAGATTCAGGAAACGCTATGCACTGCCCATTCTGCTCAGCTGTAGATACGAAAGTTATTGACTCGCGTCTGGTCGGTGAAGGGTCCCAAGTCCGTAGACGCCGCCAGTGCTTACTTTGTCATGAACGCTTCACCACTTTTGAAGTCGCTGAGCTTGTCATGCCTAGAGTCATTAAAAGCGACGATATTCGTGAACCTTTTGATGAAGAAAAGCTTAATCGAGGTATGCAAAAGGCATTAGAAAAACGGCCTGTAAGTTCTGATGACATTGAGCAAGCTATTATTTCTATTAAATCTCAGCTTCGGGCTACGGGGGAACGTGAAGTTCCGTCTAAATTGATTGGTAGTTTGGTTATGGATGAACTGAAAAAGCTCGATAAAGTTGCCTATATCCGTTTTGCTTCTGTTTACCGCAGCTTTGAAGATGTGCGCGAATTTGGCGAAGAAATCGCTAAATTACAGGATTAACGCCAATGATTGAACAAGACAACATGTATATGGCTCGTGCTTTTGAATTGGCACGAAAAGGGCGTTTTACTACATCACCTAATCCAAATGTCGGGTGTGTGATTGTGCGTGATGGTGCCATTGTCGGTGAAGGGTATCATCAGAAAGCAGGGGAACCCCACGCTGAGGTTCACGCATTGCGTATGGCAGGAGAAAAAGCGCAAGGGGCAACGGCCTATGTCACCCTTGAGCCTTGTAGTCATCACGGCCGCACTCCGCCTTGTGCAGAAGCACTGATTAATGCAGGTGTAAGCCGAGTTGTAGCGGCGATGCAAGACCCAAATCCTCAGGTTGCAGGCCGTGGTCTGTATATGTTGTCGCAAGCAGGAATTGAAACACGTAGTAATGTTTTATTAGACGATGCTGAAGCGGCGAACCGTGGCTTTTTAAAACGTATGCGTACCGGGTTTCCCTATATCCAGTTGAAACTTGCTGCTTCGCTTGATGGCAAGACCGCCCTTGAATCTGGGGAAAGCAAATGGATTACCAGCCCGGCAGCTCGCAAAGATGTACAAGCTCTTCGAGCCGAGGCAAGTGCTATTTTAAGTACGAGCAGCACGGTTGTTGCTGATGACCCTTCTTTAACGGTACGTTGGAATGAGCTCCCATCAGATATCCAACAAGTGTATCCAGAAAGCCAAGTACGCCAACCCATTCGTATTGTGCTAGATAATCACAATCGAGTGACTCCTGACCATAAAGTTACTCAATTAGATGGTGAATGTTGGTTAGTGCGCTCAACCCCAGATGAAAATGCGGTATGGCAAGGAAAAATTGAGCAAATCGCTATTCCAGCAGATGAAAACGGCACCGATCTGGTTATTTTGATGATGCAGCTGGCTAAACGTAATGTGAATAGCATTTGGGTTGAGGCGGGAGCAAAACTCGCAGGCTCATTACTTAAGCTAGGTTTAGTTGACGAACTGATTGTCTATATTGCACCTAAATTATTAGGTGACAGCGCTCGAGGTTTGGTGGACTTTCCGCCGCTTAACGCCCTTGTTGATGCGCCAAAATTTGAATTTACAGAAGTGAAGCAAGTCGGGCCAGACCTTCGTGTCAGGCTTCGTCCCGTATGGTAAGTGGTTTTTTTGAAAATCATACGTACGATACACGAAAGAATGTGATAAAATCCGCGCCCCGCGGGTTATAATTAATATTAGAGGAAGGCTATGAACGTAATTAAAGGTGTTGTTGCTGCTCCACAAGCGCGTGTTGCTATCGCTATCGCTCGTTTTAACAACTTTATTAATGATAGTCTGCTGGAAGGTGCTGTTGATGCGTTAGAACGCATTGGTCAGGTTTCAAATGACAATATTACAATTGTGTGGGTTCCAGGCGCTTATGAGCTGCCATTGACCACAAAAGCATTGGTTGAAACGAATAAATATGATGCAGTGATTGCATTAGGTACTGTGATTCGTGGTGGTACTGCTCACTTTGAATACGTTGCAGGTGAATGTAGCTCCGGTTTATCTCATGTTGCGATGAACAGTGAAGTTCCAGTGACTTTTGGTGTGTTAACCACTGAAAATATTGAACAAGCTATTGAACGTGCGGGTACTAAAGCAGGTAATAAAGGTGCTGAAGCTGCACTGACAGCACTTGAAATGATTAATGTAATTAAGGCCATCAAAGGCAAATAATACACAATTTGCTCTATGTTGCTATTTTTTCGCCACTACGGTGTAGATTACGCAATGCAACAAGTATTTATTGTGTACAGTTTTTAAATTTAAGGGGAATCTTGTGAAACCTGCTGCTCGTCGCCGCGCTCGTGAGTGTGCTGTACAAGCCATTTATTCATGGCAATTATCTGGCAATCCAATTGCTGAAGTCGAATATGAGTTTATTGCTGAACAGGACATGTCAGACGTCGACGTAAACTATTTTCGTGAACTGTTATCAGGTGTTGCGACTAACGCAACAAAACTAGATCAACAGATGGCGCCTTATTTATCTCGTCAGCTCGAAGAGTTAGGGCAGGTAGAAAAAGCGATTTTACGCGTCTCCATGTTTGAATTAAGTTTCCGTGAAGATGTACCTTATAAAGTCGCAATCAACGAAGGTATTGAATTAGCGAAAGTTTTTGGCGCAGAAGATAGCCATAAATTCGTTAACGGTGTATTAGACAAAGCTGCACCTGCGGTACGCCGTAAAAAATAATAATATCAGGGTTCCCTCCTGTAGCACTACGGTAATAAATAGGTAGCCTGGGTTCCAGTCTACCTTTGTGTTTATATGCTCGCGATATTTCAATGGCCGGTGAGCGAAGAATAATTGCAGCCAATTAGATAGACTCTTCAGGTTAGCAATTCAGTGCTATTTACCTATTATTGAATTATTAGGGTGTAAATTATTTGCTTCGTCTTAAACGAAAATAGATATAGCGAAAACGGAAAATCTACCATGTCATATGGCGAATTTGACCTCATCGCGCGTTATTTTAACCGTCAAACCACTAACCGACGTGATGTTAATATCGGTATTGGGGATGACTGTGCGTTGATGACCATTCCAGAAAAACAGCAACTTGCTGTAAGCACTGACACTCTCGTTTCTGGTATTCATTTCCTACCAACCATTTCACCAGCTGATCTTGCTTATAAATCATTAGCATCTAATTTAAGTGACCTCGCAGCGATGGGCGCAGACCCTGCATGGGTTTCTTTGGCAATTACATTGCCTTGTGTTGATTGTGATTGGTTACAATCTTTTAGTGATAGTTTGTTTGAACAGCTTAACTATTATGGCATGCAATTAATTGGTGGTGATACAACCCGAGGCCCTATGAGCTTGACCTACACGGTTCATGGCTTAGTGCCAAACGGCAAAGCGATGTCCCGTGCGGGGGCGCGTAATGGCGATTGGATTTATGTAACGGGGACTCTCGGTGATAGCGCTGCTGGCCTTGCTATTTTACAAGATAAACTGAATGTTAAAAATGTAGAACATCAAGAATGGCTAATTGCGCGCCATTTACGTCCACAGCCACGGATTTTACAAGGCCAAGCATTGAGAAACCTGGCTTCTTCTGCGATTGATATTTCTGACGGTTTAGTTTCTGATCTCAACCACATCTTGAAAGCGAGCAGTTGTGGTGCGCGCATTAATTTAGATGCATTGCCTCAATCAGAAGCGTTGAAACAAAGTTGTAGTATCGAACAAGGGCGTTTATGGTCTTTGAGTGGTGGTGAAGACTACGAACTTTGCTTTACCGTTCCTGAAATTAACCGTGGAGCGCTAGAGATGGCACTTGCACACACAGGCTCAGGCTTTACGTGTATTGGGCAAATTAAGCCGCAGTCTGAAGGAATTAGCTACTTTTGCAATAACCAAGAAGTTGATGTAAACCTAAAAGGTTTCGATCATTTTGTTTCGGAAGGTGCATAGAATGGCTAGTCGCCAAGAAAAAGCAGAAGCAAAAAAACGGCTGAATATGCGTAATCCTTGGCACTTATTGGCTACAGGATTTGGTAGCGGCCTTTCACCTATTGTGCCAGGCACAATGGGCTCTCTTGCTGCGATACCTTTCTGGTTATTAATGGCCAACATGCCAATTTGGAGCCTGTGGGTGCTTATTATCGCGGGTTTTTGGATTGGTTGCTTAATTTGTCAGCGCACTTCCGATGATATGAAAATTCATGACCACGGCAGCATTGTTTGGGATGAATTTATCGGGATGTGGATTACTCTCATGGCGATCCCAGTTGTTGATTATGAATGGGTCATCACCGCCTTCTTTATTTTCCGCATTTATGACATGTGGAAGCCATGGCCGATAAGGATTTTTGACCGAAAAGTCAGCGGCGGTTTTGGCATCATGATTGACGATATTATTGCGGCAATTTTTGCTTATGTGACTATTTGGTTGTTGGTATGGTATGACATCATGCCATTCTCTACCAACTAAATACGCGTCATATTTTGCGCTGTGGCGTTGTTGGCCGCACTTGGTTACCCGAATCACATACTTGTGTATGCTCATCGGGATAACCTCGATTGCCGCCTAGCCACAACACAAACTATTTAGCGTATAAATACGTGTCATATTTCAAATTGTAGGGGTGTTGGCTTCGCTTATTCGCCCTAGTCACATACTTGTGTATGCTCCTAGGGTCTTATTCGCTTGCCGCCTACCTACAATCTGAACTATTTAGCGTATAAATACGCGTTATACTTCTTACTGCCACTGCGTTACCCTAGTCACATACTCTCCTATGCTCCTAGGGATTAGTTTCTCTTGCTGCCTTGGTGCAGCACGAATTATTTAGTGTATTTGATGTGATTGTTTATCGTAGTAACTTCTTTTACTTCTCTTATGTCTTTTTGCGCCGAATACCCATCACTGAGGTTTGTGCTAGGGTTAAGCCTTTGGTTTCTGGTGCAAATAGGATCGAAACGATCAGTCCAAGCAAAGAAACGCCTGCACCCATCAATACCACCGAACTGACACCGTATTTAGTGATAAATAGCGGTAATGCCCATGTTGAAAAAATAGTGCCAATACGGCTGATAGACATAATGATCCCAACGGCGGATGCGCGAATATCGGTTGGAAACAGTTCGTTAGGGTAAAGCCATTGTAAAATACCGGGTCCCCCTGAGAAAAAAGCGTAAATCCCAAACATGATAATCACAAGGCAAATACCAAGGTTTGAAAATAGCCCAAGTATGGCAAGTGCGAGGGTCATAATGGCAAAGCTACCAATCAATAATGGTCGCCGTCCCATTTTATTCAGCCAATACATCGCAGGTAAGCAGCCTAGCATAAAGAATAAGCTGATAACTACGTTACCGAGTGCAGCGTTTTTTCCTTGATCCCACCCCAACTGCCCAACGATTTGTGGTCCAAAGGTGTAAATTGCAAACATCGGGATCACTTGGCAGGTCCAAATAATGGCGGTGAATAGGACGAAAGAAAAATGCCTCTTAGTGAATAATTGAAGAAAGTGTGTTTTTTGTTGTTCTTCGGCTTCAAATATTACGGGTTGGCCAAATAACTTTTCCATCATTTTTTCACATTCTTTAACGCGCCCTTTGCGAATCAGCCAAAGAGGTGATTCAGGTAAATCAAAACGACCAATCAAAATAATAATACAGGGGATCACTGAGCTACCAAGCATCCAGCGCCAGCCATCTTCCACGTCATATAGCATATAGCCGACGAGATTGGCACAGGTGGCACCGACATACCACATTGCTGCAATAAACCCGACAGCAAATGCACGTTGTTTGGTATTGGAAAATTCGGTGATCATTGACGTTGCAATTGGGTAGTCTGCACCTATTACAATCCCGATTAAGAACCGCATGATAAGCAGCTCCATCGGTGTTGAGACAAACATGGTCGCGACTGAAATGGCACCAATGGCAACAATATCAATTAAAAACATTTTACGACGACCGACTTGGTCACAAATATAGCCAAATAGAGAAGTACCAATGAATAGGCCTGCCAATGTTGCAGCGCCCAATAAGCCAATCCATTCACTACTTAAACTTAATACGGGGGTGAGTTGTTCTAATGCAACGCCGATCAGGACTAATACATAACCATCCAGAAAAGGCCCACCGCTACCCCACAGCATGATCCGTCGGTGAACGGAGGAAAATTGAATATCATCAAAACTTTTTGGTTTCATTATGGGTGTGTCCCTGATCAGCGCAAATAAACGCTTGAAAACTCTCGAAGTTATTAGCTTCGAGAGCGATGCTAAATAAATCAGCCGTAACGAAATTCAATACCGAAAGTGCCGCGTGGGTATTCCCACTTTTCTAATGCACTATCTAAGCCAAGAATGCGGCAGGTTCCACATTCGAGACAGCCGGCATAATCGAAACGTACTGAGCCATCTTCTTGTTTTTTATATAATCCCGCAGGGCAAGCTTTAGTTAATGTGTCGAGCACATTCATATCTGGATGCTCTTTTATCACAATATGTGGGTTTTCTTCATCGACATTAAATTTATTAATACCGAGTTTGACATCAACGTTGACTGGATTACTCATATTGCTCTGACTCCTTTAATTCCATCCTTGAGCAAGTTCATAAAGCCCACTTTTTTCGCGTGTTGTAACATGGTCTTACGTAAAGGCACAGGAGTTTCATCTGAAATAGTGAAGAGTTTTTTTGCAATACCAACCGCCATTTCTGGGTAAGCAGAAAACATGCGCGGGTTATCCAAAAACTCAGGCATTTTTTGGTACATTTTCATGTCCCGTAATGGGCCTTCGTTGAGCAGTGCGAGGTATTGATTTAAATTTTGCTTGCTGAAATCGTCAGTTTTCATTGCGCTAAGTACCGCTTTTGCTGCGGCTTCACCTGAAGCAACGGCTAAGTCCATACCACGAATAGTAAAACCTAAATTCATACACATACCCGCGGCATCACCAGCAATTAATACACCATCACGAACCAATTCGGATTGCATTTTTAAACCCGCTTCAGGGACGACGTGCGCGGCATATTCGACCATTTTTCCACCTTCAATCAAAGGTGCAACAGCCGGATGTTGTTTAAAGTCTTCAAGCATTTGCGGAACAGATTTTTTAGCATCTTTAATATGGTGTAGGCCGCAAACTAAGCCGAGTGAAACGGTATCTTCATTGGTATAGAGGAACCCACCGCCCATCAAGCCATCGGTTGGTGAGCCAGCAAATAGCCAAGCAACACCTTCTTTGTCTTTAAGGTTAAAACGGTTAGCTAGAACATCTCTTGGTAGTTCAATGAGCTCTTTTACACCAACAGCGACATGTTCTGCATTGACGCGTTTAGTCATGCCAAGTTGTTCAGCCAGCAGTGAGTTGACGCCATCCGCTAAAATGACCACTTTAGCTTCAAGTACATCACCATCAGCCTCAACACCAACTACCTTGCCATCACGTTCAACTAACTTATCAACTCGAATACCCGTAATACACTGTGCACCAGCATTTTCGGCCTGTTCAACTAGCCATGGATCCAATTTACCGCGTAGTACAGACCAAGACGTTTCATCAGGGCTTTGTTCTGAGCCATTTTGGAAATCAACTGTAACAGCGCCAGTTTCGGTCATAAATGACAGTTTTTCGCGTGTGATCATGCGCTCAATAGGCGCTTCTTGGGTAAAGCCTGGAATAATGCGTTCTAAGCTATGGGCATACATTCGCCCACCTGTTACGTTTTTGCCGCCCGCGTAGTTTCCTCTTTCGATTAGGAGAACTTGCGCACCTTCACGGGCAAGCACCAATGCAGCTACAGAGCCAGCTAGACCTGCGCCTACAATGATTGCATCAAAAATATCATCGGACATAGTTTCTCCAAAGGTCACGAAAACAGTGAGGAAAATGCCTCACTGTTATTGAGTTTATTTCGCCAGTTGTTGCGTTAACGCAGGTAAGATTTTGAACAGATCGCCAACGATCCCGTAGTCTGCAAATTGGAAAATAGGGGCGTTTTTATCTTTGTTGATTGCGACGATCGTTTGTGCGCCATTCGCACCGACCATATGTTGAATCTGCCCTGAAATGCCGACGGCAAGATAAAGTTCAGGTTTGAGCATTAAGTTAGAAATACCCACATAGCGCTCATGTTCCATCCATTTTTCATTTTCTGCGACTGGGCGAGAACAAGCGATTTCAGCACCGATGGTATCGGCAAGCGTTTTGGCAATCGCAATGTTTTCTTGGCTACCAATACCTCGCCCGACACTGACAACTAAGCGTGCCTTGTCTAATTCCACTGAGTTACCTGCTTTTTTCTGAATCGAGGTACGTACAATAGATTGTTTTGGTTCGACCCATTGTGTAGCTTGAGCTGTGCCGCTACGTGATGCATCACTCGGTGCCGCTTCAAATGTACCAGAGGTAAGGGTTGCAATTGAAAATGCGCTATCTAGGGTCTCTTGGCCGAAGGCTAAGCCACCATAAACCATATGTTTAATCAGCGGTTTTTCAGATTCAATTGTGATTGCGGCGGCATCATTGGAAACCGCGGCTTGTAGTTTCGCGCCTAAGCGTGCTGCAAGTAATTTTCCTCTGCGGGTATTTGGTAACAACAGTAAACCGTTATCGCTTTGTTGTTTGATGGTGGAAACCATCGTGTCCGCATAGTCTTCAATAATGCGGTCATCGGGTTTACCTGTTAATAGAAAGACTTGCGAAGCGCCAAGTTGGAAAGCTTGTGCGCTTTGTGCTTCATCAAGGGCAAAAACATTCACTTGCTCGCCAAGCGAGAGGGCACCACCGATAGGTTCAGGTAAGCGAGAAGTCATATCACTAAATACCCAAACGGTTGATAATTTGCTCATAACTCCTCCAATTAAATAATTTTTCTTAAATGTTCAGCAAATTGCGCAATTTGGTCATCGCCATCACCTTCAATGATGACCCGCTGGCGGACTTTTTGTTTCGGCGCGGCGATAGATTGAGACGATAATGCGGCAACGTTATCTAAGCCAATATCTGCCATCGTCCAGGCTTGGACGGGTTTTTTAGCGGCACCTAAAATGGCTTTCATTGAAGGAATAACAGGAACGTTAATGTCGGAGGTTACAGCGATAATGGCCGGTAATGGCATGGATAGCGTTTCAATTTCATCTTCTAGCTCACGTTCTACAATGACCGTATCAGCTGTGATGGAAACAATTTTTTTCACACCATTGATGGCAGGAATTTGCAGCGTTTCACCTAATAAAATGCTCACTTGTTGTGCATTGAGATCTGCGGAGCCATCACCACAAATAATTAAATCGAAGCCCACTTTCTGTGCCGCTGCACCAAGGGTAATGGCAGTTTGATGGGGAAGTGCATGCTCAAGTTGGTCATCAATCACAACAACGAGCTCATCTGGGCCACGCGATAGCACATCTTTACGTGCTTTCATATTCGTGAGTGCTTTACCACCAATACTTAACGCAATCACTTTGCTGTCAGCTTGCTGTGCTTTTATTTGATTAGCGGTTTCAATTGCATTTAAATCATATTGACTGATTTTGGTATCGGCACGTGAAAAATCTAAAGAACCATCTGCGCTATTTACAATAATATCTTGTTCATCAGGAACAGATTTATAGCATGTAATAATATTCATTACATCTCCTAAAATAATATTAATAAATATGATCCGTTTCGGTTTCGGATTATATAATTATCATGAACTGGATATTTAAAAATAAAACCTAAGTCACCAATATTGAAAACCTTAAATTAAAGTGGGTTTAAATATTCATACTGATACCCTACTCACCAATACTGTAAAAATCATCTAGTTATCAATGAAATGTTCAATATTGCTACTGGAATCACCAATACTGAAGGTATTTAATAACATTAACGTTACACAATATTTTATCTCTATGTATTTATTGGTGTTTTAATTATTAAAGTTAATAACAATTATTTATCACGAATAATATTGTGACCTTAATAACAGAATTGTTTATGGGGACTAGACATGATTTGGATAGAATTTGAATTAATACTTAATTAGGTTTGTTGGGATTTAATAATAAATATAAGTTTTAAATGCATATAGATATTAGGTAATGAGAATAATATCTATTTTAAAACTTATATATTAAATAATAAATTGGGACCGAACTATGAGCAAAGAAAATAAAAAAGGTGGGATCGAACCGAAGGTTTTTTTTCCACCGTTGATCATTGTTGGACTACTGTGTTGGTTAACTGTTCGTGATTTAGATGCGTCAAATGAAGTTATCAACCAAGTTTTCAGCTATGTCACCAATGTGTGGGGCTGGGCATTTGAGTGGTATATGGTTGTCATGTTTGGTGGCTGGTTTTGGTTGATTTTAGGGCCTTATGCGAAGAAGCGCTTAGGGGAAGAAAAACCTGAGTTTAGCCGAGCAAGCTGGATTTTCATGATGTTCGCATCTTGTACTTCAGCTGCCGTACTTTTCTGGGGTTCGATTGAAATATTCTACTATGTATCAGCGCCTCCATTTGGTTTTGAGCCTTATTCAAATGAAGCGAAAAATATCGGGTTAGCCTATAGCTTATTCCACTGGGGACCGCTCCCATGGGCGACTTATAGCTTCTTATCGGTCGCATTTGGTTACTTTTTCTTCGTTCGTAAAATGGATGTTATTCGCCCAAGTAGTACGCTGGTTCCATTAGTGGGTGAGAAACACGTAAATGGCTGGTTTGGAACCATTATTGATAACTTTTACTTGGTCGCATTGATTTTAGCAATGGGGACGAGTTTAGGGCTAGCGACACCGCTGGTTACCGAATGTATTCAATACCTGTTTGGAATTCCTCATACTCTTGAGCTCGATGCCATCATTATCTTCTGCTGGATCATCCTGAATGCAATTTGTGTGGCTTTTGGTTTGCAAAAAGGGGTGAGAATCGCCAGTGACGTCCGTAGCTACTTGAGTTTCTTGATGCTGGGATGGGTATTTATTGTTGGCGGCGCTAGCTTCATTGTGAACTATTTTACCGATTCTATCGGGGTTCTAATGATGTATATGCCACGCATGTTGTTCTATACAGATGCAGTCGGCAAAGGCGGTTTCCCACAAGGTTGGACCGTGTTCTATTGGGCGTGGTGGGTAATTTATGCCATCCAAATGTGTATTTTCCTCGCACGTATCTCTAAAGGCCGTACCGTCCGTGAGCTGTGTATCGGTATGGTAGCAGGCTTGACGGCAGGAACTACGCTAATTTGGACAATATTAGGTAGTAATACCCTACAACTGGTAGACCAAAACATTATTAACATTCCAAAGCTGATCGAAGAGTTCGGCGTCGCACGCGCCATCATTGAAACATGGGCTGCTTTACCTTTGAGCACTGTAACAATTTGGGGCTTCTTCATCCTCTGCTTTATCGCCACGGTGACACTGATCAACGCGTGTTCTTACACACTTGCGATGTCAACTTGTCGCGCAGTTAAAGATGGCGATGAGCCACCGTTATTAGTGCGCATTGGTTGGTCTGTCTTAGTTGGCGTTATCGGCATTGTCTTGCTGGCTTTAGGCGGATTAAAACCAATTCAAACCGCGATAATTGCCGGAGGATGCCCACTTTTTTTCGTCAACATCATGGTAACGCTCTCCTTTATTAAAGATGCCAAAGTGCATTGGAAAAATGACTAATTTATTCAAAAACAACATGTAAGAGGTTATTGATATGGATTTTAGATTGAATGATGAGCAGGAACTGTTTGTCGCAGGGATCCGTGAACTGATGGCCAGTGAAAACTGGGAAAGCTATTTCGCCGAATGTGACCGAGACAGTAAATATCCTGAACGCTTTGTCAAAGCCTTAGCGGATATGGAAATCGATAACCTGCTGATCCCAGAAGAACATGGCGGCTTAAATGCAGGGTTTATCACCGTTGCTGCGGTATGGATGGAGCTTGGTCGCCTAGGTGCACCAACCTATGTGTTGTATCAATTACCGGGCGGTTTTAATACGGTGCTTAGAGAAGGAACTCAAGAGCAAATTGACAAAATCATGGCGTTCCGTGGTACGGGTAAACAAATGTGGAACTCGGCGATCACTGAACCGGGTGCAGGATCTGATGTTGGTAGCCTACAAACCACCTACCAACGCCGTAATGGCAAAGTGTATTTGAACGGTAGCAAATGTTTTATCACCAGTAGTGCTTACACCCCATACATTGTGGTGATGAGTCGCGATGCGGATTCACCAGACAAACCTGTTTTCACCGAATGGTTCTTAGATATGAGCAAACCAGGTATCAAGGTGAATAAACTTGAAAAACTGGGTTTACGCATGGATAGCTGTTGTGAAATTACCTTTGATAATGTCGAACTGGATGAAAAAGACATGTTTGGCCGCGAAGGTAACGGTTTTAACCGTGTAAAAGAAGAGTTCGACCATGAGCGTTTCTTAGTGGCATTAACTAACTATGGTACCGCGATGTGTGCGTTCGAAGATGCGGCGCGTTACGCTAACCAGCGTGTTCAATTCGGTGAAGCCATTGGTCGTTTTCAGTTAATTCAAGAAAAATTTGCACATATGGCGATCAAGCTCAATTCAATGCGCAACATGTTATATGAAACTGCATGGAAGAGTGACAACGGATTGATCACCTCTGGTGATGCAGCAATGTGTAAATACTTCTGTGCAAATGCGGCATTTGAAGTCGTGGACTCTGCGATGCAAGTACTCGGTGGTGTAGGAATTGCAGGTGAGCACCGGATCGCCCGTTTCTGGCGTGACCTTCGTGTGGATCGCGTATCAGGTGGTTCAGATGAAATGCAAATACTGACATTAGGCCGTAGCGTACTGAAACAATACCGCTAATAACTGAACGTAATGGGATGGTTTTCAAGAGAAGGCCAACCCTGCTTCACAGGAGATAAGAACATGGCAGAGCATCTACCTATGCCAGAATTTGGCCCTCTAGCTGGGGTTAGAGTGGTATTTTCAGGAATTGAAATTGCTGGCCCATTTGCAGGGCAAATGTTTGCAGAATGGGGCGCTGAAGTGATCTGGATAGAAAATGTCGCCTGGGCAGACACTATTCGCGTTCAACCCAACTACCCACAGCTATCACGGCGTAATTTACGTGCGTTATCATTGAATATTTTCAAAGATGAGGGGCGTGACGCGTTTCTAAAACTGATGGAAACAACCGATATCTTCATTGAAGCGAGTAAAGGCCCCGCATTTGCTCGTCGTGGTATCACGGACGAAGTACTTTGGGAACATAACCCTAAACTGGTCATTGCACACTTATCCGGTTTTGGGCAGTACGGTGACCCACAATATACCAACCTCGCAGCGTATAACACCATTGCTCAAGCCTTCAGCGGCTATCTGATTCAAAACGGTGATAAAGACCAGCCAATGCCGGCTTTTCCTTATACCGCAGACTATTTTTCTGGCATGACGGCGACAACTGCCGCACTGGCTGCATTGTATAAAGCACGTGAGACTGGAAAAGGTGAAAGCATTGACGTTGCTATGTATGAAGTGATGTTGCGTATGGGGCAATACTTCATGATGGACTACTTCAATGGTGGAGAGATCTGCCCACGTATGACAAAAGGGAAAGACCCCTATTACGCAGGTTGTGGCCTATATAGTTGTAATGATGGCTATATCGTGATGGAAATTGTTGGTATCACGCAAATTCAGGAAATTTTTAAAGATATTGGGTTGGCGCATCTGTTAGGTACACCAGAAATACCGGAAGGCACACAGTTAATTCACCGTGTGGAATGCCCTTATGGGCCTTTAGTTGAAGAAAAACTCGATGAATGGCTAGGTTCACGTTCGATTGATGAAGTGTTAGCAAGACTCGCGGAATTGAATATTGCTAGCGCCAAAGTCCTTACTATTCCTGAGTTAGAAACCAATCCTCAATACATTGCACGCGAATCTATTACCAGTTGGCAAACAATGGAAGGAAAAACCTGTCGTGGTCCTAACGTCATGCCTAAATTCAAAAATAACCCCGGACAAATTTGGCGAGGCATGCCATCACACGGTATGGACACGACAGATATCTTAAAAAATATTGGATACAGCGAAACTGATATTCGGGGGTTAGTCGATAAAGGGCTAGCCAAAATAGTTGATTAATTGAATGGGTACTCAGGTCAATGATGACTATTGAGCTGAGTATTCATCAGGGAAATGATGGGTAACAATTAATGGATGTAATCGGTAAACAAAATTTGCGTCAAATGTGGGATGATTTAGCGTTAACCCATGGAAACAGCCAGGCGCTTATCTTTGAATCCTGCGATGGAAAAACTAGCAAGTTCAGCTATTTAGAAATGAACCAGCACATTAATCGCACCGCCAATCTCTTTTTAGCCTATGGCATTCAAAAAGGCGATAAAGTGGCTTTACATTTAGATAATTGCCCGGAATTTTTCTTTTGCTGGTTTGGCTTGGCTAAAATTGGGGCGATTATGGTCCCAATTAATGCGCGTTATAAATACAATGAAAGTGCTTGGATCATGCAGAACTGCCAACCCAAAATGGTAGTCACTCGTTCCTCTTTCTTAGATATTTATCAACAAGTATTCGCTGACGTAGCGACAAGTCTAAAACATATTTTTTTGATTACAGACACACAAATTGAACCCGTAGAGCATATTTCTGACTTTTGGTTTGAACAGTCACAACAACATACGCAATTGACTCAGGTTGTTGAATTGAGTGTCGATGATACGGCCGAGATTTTATTTACCTCTGGAACCACCTCGAAGCCTAAAGGGGTAATTATTACCCACTATAACCTCCGCTTTGCCGGTTATTACTCTTCTTGGCAAAACAGCTTACGCTCTGATGATATTTATTTAACAGTCATGCCTGCTTTTCATATTGACTGCCAATGTACAGCTTCTATGGCTGCATTTTCTGTCGGTGCAACGTTTGTGTTATTAGAGAAATACAGCGCACGCCGTTTTTGGCAACAAGTGGTGAAATACAAAGCGACTGTCATCGAACTTATCCCCATGATGATCCGCACATTATTAAGCCAGCCGCTGGCGGATAACGAAAAAGATCATTGTTTACGAGAAGCCATGTTTTACCTCAATTTAAGTGAAGAAGAACGCGACCAGTTTATGGCCCGTTTTGGGGTGAAGCGGTTTTTAACTTCGTATGGAATGACGGAGACTATTGTTGGTTTGATTGGTGACCGGCCTGGCGATATGCGTCGCTGGCCGTCCATTGGTCGCCCGGGTTTTTGTTATCAGGCTCAAATTCGGGACAGAAATAACCAGCGTGTTGGTGCCGGGGTTATTGGTGAGCTCTGTGTGAAAGGTGAGCGTGGTAAAACCCTTTTTAAAGAGTATTACAACAACCCTGAAGCGACCGCAAAAACCTTTGATGAAGCGGGATGGATGCACACGGGGGACTTTGCCTACCAAGACGAAGATGGCTTTTTCTATTTTGTCGATAGAAGCAGCAATATGATCAAACGCGGTGGAGAAAATGTCTCTTGCAGTGAAATTGAAAATATTATTGCCTCACACCCTGCCATTGTGGATGTAGCAGTGATCGGCGTTGCGGATGACATCCGAGATGAAGCGATTAAAGCTTTTATTGTGCTTGAAGAAGGGGAAACCTTAACTCAGGAAGAGTTCTTTGCTTTTTGTGAAAAACAAATGGCGAAATTTAAGGTGCCAACGTGTGTTGAGGTACGTAAAGATTTACCGCGTAACTGCTCTGGAAAAGTATTGAAAAAACATCTGCAATAATCGACAAACGTGATTAATTTTGCATACATTTCGGGCTGCATACCTGCAACCTGAAGCGTCACTGCACGACGAAGAAAGGATTATATTATGAGCGAATCATTAAAAATTACCCGAAATGGCGCTATTTTAGAAATCATACTCGATAGACCTAAAGCTAATGCAATAGATGCAAAAACCAGTTTCAAAATGGGGGAGGTTTTCCTTAATTTTCGCGATGATCCTTCGTTGCGTGTTGCAATTATCACAGGGGCAGGAGAGCGATTTTTCTCTGCAGGCTGGGACTTAAAATCGGCGGCAGAAGGTGAGGCCCCTGATGCTGACTTTGGCCCAGGTGGCTTTGCCGGTTTGACTGAAATTTTTAATTTAAACAAACCTGTTATTGCGGCGGTGAATGGATATGCATTTGGTGGCGGTTTTGAACTGGCTTTAGCGGCAGATATGATAATTTGTTCTGAAAATGCCAGTTTTGCATTACCTGAGGCTCAGCTCGGTATTGTTCCAGATAGCGGGGGGGTTTTACGTTTACCTAAAATTTTACCTGCGCCAATCGTGAATGAAATGGTGATGACAGGCAGAAGAATGGATGCACAAGAAGCTTTACGTTGGGGAATAGCTAACGATGTAGTGCCTATTGAGAGTCTGATGGATAAAGCCCGTGAACTTGCAGAACAAGTTACGCAAAGTGCGCCATTAGCAGTTGCTGCTCTAAAAGAAATTTTCCGCGCGACAGGAGAGCTTACTGTCGAAGAGGGCTATAAATTAATGCGCAGTGGTGTACTGACTCATTATCCTGCGGTTCTTCATTCCGAAGATGCCACAGAGGGGCCATTGGCTTTCTCTGAGAAACGTTCTCCAAACTGGAAAGGTCGCTAATTAATCTAGCAGTGAGGTGAATTTTGAGTTTTTACGCTTTTGAAGGTGTTATCCCGGTTGTTCATCCTACTGCATATGTTCACCCATCAGCGGTAGTGATTGGTGATGTGATTATTGGTGAAGGGGTTTTCGTTGGGCCGAATGCCTCTTTACGTGGGGATTATGGCCGCTTGATCATAGAAAAAGGGGCAAATATTCAGGACTGCTGCATTATGCATGGCTATAGTGATGTCGAAACCATTGTCCATGAATGTGGGCATATAGGCCACGGAGCTATTTTACATGGATGCATTATTGGCCGTGATGCTTTGGTCGGAATGAACAGTGTCGTTATGGATGGCGCAGTGATTGGTGAGGAAAGTATTGTTGCTGCGATGAGTTTTGTTAAGGCCGGTTTTCAAGGCGAAAATCGTCAGATGTTGGTCGGAAGTCCTGCGCGCTTTTTACGCTCAGTGACTGATGAAGAACTGCATTGGAAACGGTTAAATACGAAAGAATATCAAGACTTAGCAGGCCGATATCATCAACAATTACAGGAAACCCAACCGCTGACAGAGCTTGAAGTTAATCGACCCAAATTATTTGGTACAACAGATGTAAAACCTAAGGGCCAGTGATTCACTAAAAGGCCGTAAAATAAAAAACGCAGATGGTGAAGTCTGCGTTTTTTATTGGTATAAAACTGAAAAATAAGTTTAACGACGTTGTGCTTTTGATAGCATCCATTGCCATTTTTGCTCTCGATTTAATTCACTTGGTGGCATAGAGGCCGCTTTCATTGGGGAATCGATAGTGACTTTTTCAGTTTGATGGCTTCTTAAACGAGCATAAAGCTGGTTATCAATTTTCTTAACTTTAATAAGCCGCTGACATTGGCAGCCTCGTCCCGATAATTTATTTGGGATCATTTTTACTTCACACTGAATTTCAGCAACATCAGATAAAATATAAGAAACAATATTGACAGCATTAGGATGCGGAATATCAAAGTGATTAGATATTTCTCTAGCTGTAGTCCAATGGCCTTGTTTCATTACCCAGTTTGCGATAGATAAATACAAGGGTTCATTAATATATTGTCCACACATAAGCGCTCCCAAATCTATTTATTAAAATTGGCTAAATAAAAAGAAACTATATGCAAATTGTAGTTGGAATAGCGTTTATTTGTTTCCTGGTTTGTTAATTAAGAAAACAAAATAATTAATTATTAACTTCTGGTTAAAATTGTTAAAATAATATATTCGTTTTTAATGTTAATTATCATTATTTTAATATAAAAACTTATATTTCATAATGATAGGTGTCGAATATAATTCAGAGCCTAAATTACGCCGTCATACAGTGACAAACTTCATATTAATGGATTTCAAAATGATTTGCATGCCTTTATTGTGAAAATTTACATTCAAGACAAAAGTTTTGTTTATATTCAGATTCTAGGTAAATA
Source organism: Providencia sp. PROV_01 (assembly GCF_053098325.1). NCBI lineage: Bacteria > Pseudomonadati > Pseudomonadota > Gammaproteobacteria > Enterobacterales > Morganellaceae > Providencia > Providencia sp. PROV_01. The sequence continues at coordinate 1,115,312 of NZ_JBRFKD010000002.1, forward strand.
ACTGAATATCGTTGTAGATAAACTGATTATATTTGGTTTTATATTTGATTATAATGATCTTGAAATATAATAAAAATGTGACATGGGTGATTTTTTTAATTGAATATTAGCGAGTAAGCAATTACAAAGAGTTAAATAATTTTCTAATATATTAAGAAAGAGAATAAGAGTGATTGGCTTTGTGATTGAATAGGGCATTGCGTGTTGATGCAATGCCCTCCTAGAGATAAAAATTATTTGGCTAAGTAGTTATTAATAGAATTAACAATACCTGTGGAATCTAAGCCCAGTTCAGCAATAAGTTCTTCTTGGGTACCTTGAGAAATAAAATAGTCAGGTAAGCCAAGGTTTAAGGTTGGAATGATTTTTTTCTCATGCATTAAGAATTCATTCACACCGCTACCTGCTCCACCCATGATGGCATTCTCTTCGAGAGTGACAAGTACATCATGAGTATTGGCCATTTCAAGGATAAGCGCTTCGTCTAAAGGCTTCACAAAGCGCATATCAACAACAGTTGCATTAAGTTGCTCAGCAGCGACCAATGCGTGGCTTAATAAGGTACCAAAGCATAAGATAGCGACTTTTTCACCTTTGCGGCGAACAATACCCTTACCAATAGGCAGCGGTGATAGCGGCTGTAACTCAGCGCCTGTTCCTGTGCCTCGAGGGTAACGCACCGCACATGGACCATCTTGATAATGGTAGCCAGTATGTAGCATTTGGCGGCACTCATTTTCATCACTTGGAGCCATAATAACCATGATTGGTATACAGCGCAGGAATGAAATATCAAAAGAACCTTGGTGAGTTTGCCCATCAGCCCCCACAATACCGGCTCGGTCGATCGCAAACATGACAGGCACCTTTTGGATAGCCACATCATGAATGACTTGGTCGTAACCACGTTGCAAGAAAGTCGAATAGATAGCAACGATAGGCTTATAGCCACCAATAGCAAGGCCAGCGGCAAAGGTGACTGCATGTTGCTCGGCAATCGCGACATCGAAGTATTGATCAGGGAATTCTTTAGAAAACCGAACCATACCAGAGCCTTCACGCATCGCTGGCGTGATAGCCATCAACTTGCCATCATCTTTAGCCTCTTCACACAGCCAATCACCAAAAATTTTAGAGAATGTCGGCCCGGTCTCTTTGCTTTTGGGCAAAGTGAATGTACTTGGGTCAAATTTAGGAACTGCATGCCAGCTAATTGGGTCTTTTTCTGCCGGCTCATAACCGCGACCTTTCTTGGTCATGATATGTAAAAACTGCGGTCCTTTTAAGTCACGCATATTTTTTAACGTTTGAACTAAGGCAACAACATCATGACCGTCAACGGGGCCAATATAGTTAAAACCTAATTCTTCAAACATGGTCCCCGGTACGACCATGCCTTTAATGTGTTCTTCTGTCTTTTTCAATAATTCTTTGATAGGTGGCATGTTAGAAAAAACTTTTTTCCCACCTTCACGTAATGTTGTATAGAGCTTTCCAGAAAGTAAGTGAGCTAAGTGATTGTTTAGTGCGCCAACATTTTCTGAAATAGACATTTCGTTATCGTTTAAGATAACCAACATGTCAGGTGCGGCATCCCCTGCATGATTCATTGCTTCAAATGCCATTCCAGCGGTGATGGCGCCATCACCAATCACACAAACTGTTTTACGGTTTTGTTGCTCTTTTTCTGCAGCAATGGCCATACCTAAACCGGCACTAATGGATGTTGAGGAATGGCCAACGCTTAAAATGTCATATTCACTTTCTTCGCGCCATGGAAAGGGATGTAGACCATTTTTTTGACGGATGGTATCAATACGGTCACGGCGACCCGTTAATATCTTATGTGGGTAGGCTTGGTGGCCGACATCCCAAACAAGATTATCAAATGGAGTTTTATAGACATAATGTAATGCGACGGTGAGTTCAACAGCACCGAGGCCAGAAGCAAAGTGACCGCTAGAGCGACCCACGCTACTCAGCAAGAATTGTCTGAGTTCATCACAAAGCTTAGGCAAACTTTCTTTAGGCAACAGACGAAGCTCATCTGGTGTCTCTGCCAAGGCTAGCGTGGGATATTTAGCGATATCAATACTCATTAGTTGCTCACTTATAATTAATAAAAAACCCAACTTACTTAGCCACAGTAAAATGACTATTCTCAGTATTTAGCAGCATAAAGCTTCTATCTGCTGTTGGGTTGCCTTCGTTTATCGTCTGCCTATAACTCGAGTGATTAAGAAGTAATCCATCTATTTTTTTGGTTATAGGAATGATTCGAAGATGCATTAGGGTAATAAATTGCCGTAATTATCGATCTTCTTGTAGCCAAAAGGCAAAGCATATTGTCAGCTTTTACGTTCAATAATGAAATTAGCTAAAGCGCTTAACATTTCTATATTATATCCATGGGACTGGAGAGTCTCTAAAGCGTCTACCGCATCATGATATAGCTCACGTGCTTTTTTCTGAGCAACTTCAAGCCCTAATAGCGATGGATAGGTACTTTTTTCATGTTCGGCATCCGTTCCTTGGCGTTTACCTGTGACTTCGCTATCACCGATAACATCAAGGATATCGTCCTGTACTTGAAAGGCAAGACCGATGGATTGTGCATATTTGTCTAAAACAGGCAGTAATTTTTGACCTTTTTCACCTGCAGCAAAAGCACCAAGACGGATTGCTGCACGAATTAATGCCCCTGTTTTATGTTGATGAATGCGCTCAAGAGATTCAAGGTCAACTTGCTTTCCTTCTGCATCTAAATCAAGAGCTTGCCCGCCGCACATTCCCGCTAAGCCACTTGCGTATGATAACTCTGCAATCATCGCTATGCGGTCTTTGTCTGTCACATCCGGCATTGGTGCAGATGACAGTAATTGGAATGCCAATGTTTGTAATGCATCTCCAGCAAGCACTGCATTGCCTTCACCATACTTAATGTGGCAAGTCGGTTGGCCACGGCGCAAATCATCATCATCCATTGCAGGTAAATCATCATGGATTAATGAATAAGCATGAATACATTCGACTGCAGCAGCTGGAGCGTCAAGGTTTTCTTGGCTAACACCAAACATAGAACCGACGGCATAAGTTAAAAATGGGCGTAAGCGCTTTCCACCCAATAATGTGCCATAGCGCATCGCTTGAGCAAGTGGGAGGTCTGCAAACGGCAGCGCATTTAAGGCATCTAATAGATATTGATTGACTCTGTCGTAGGCTTGCTTTTGTTGCTGCGTAAAGCTATCTAAATGTTGTTCAGACATAATTTATTCTGTATCAGGTGAAAAATCGGCTAGAGGTTTATTTTCGTCATCGCTTAGCAAAATTTGTACACGTTGCTCTGCTTGCTGTAATACTTTTTGACCTTGTTTAGCAATTTGAACACCACGTTCAAACTCATTAAGGGCATCTTCTAAGGGAAGTTCACCGGATTCTAGGCGAGCGACGATCTGCTCTAGCTCTTGAAGCGAGTTTTCAAAACTAACAGTCGGAACTTGCTGAGTTTTTTCTTTAGCCATAGTCTTTAGCCACTAATGTGAAATCAGTTAATTCGAGGGATTTTAAATATTCAGCAGACTAACGCAGTCTTGCTACGGTTACAATTTATTATTAGGGTTTTTAGATTCAACCCGCAAGATAGTGTTATAATACGCCTCTTTATTGACAATTGGTAACGTGTCATGTGTCTCTGTTAAGGCACATTCGTTTGCCCCCAACCACCATGAACATGCAGCTATTATGAAGTTTATCATTAAGTTATTCCCAGAAATTACCATTAAAAGCCAAACTGTTAGGCTACGTTTTATTAAAATTTTGACCAGTAATATCCGTAACGTGCTTAAACCGCTTGGCGAAGAGATTTCGGTTGTCCGTAATTGGGATAACATTGAAGTGCGTGTGAAGGGAGAAACAAAACACGACGAAATTTGTGACATGCTAGGGCGCATTCCAGGTATTCACCATATTCTCGAAGTGGAAGAAAAACCGTTTACCAGTCTACATCATATTTACGAAATGACACACGAAGCCTATGGTGAATCATTAGAAAATAAAACATTCTGTGTGCGGGTAAAACGTCGTGGTAAACATGAATTTTCATCTATCGACGCTGAACGGTATATCGGTGGTGGGTTAAATCAACACATTGCCTCTGCAAAAGTTAAGCTTAAAGACCCTGATACCACGATTCACTTAGAAATCGAAGATGATAAACTTATTTTAGTTAAAGCACGTATTGAAGGTATCGGTGGTTTCCCTATTGGGACTCAAGAAGATGTGTTATCACTCATTTCTGGTGGTTTTGATTCAGGTGTGTCTAGCTATATGTTGATGCGCCGTGGTTGTCGTGTTCACTACTGTTTCTTTAATTTAGGCGGCGCAGCTCATGAAATTGGTGTGAAGCAAATCGCACATTATCTGTGGAACCGTTTTGGTAGCTCCCATAAAGTCCGTTTTATTGCTGTAAATTTTGAGCCTGTTGTCGCTGAAATTTTAGAAAAAGTTGATGATGGCCAAATGGGGGTTGTGCTCAAACGTATGATGGTAAGAGCTGCATCTAAAGTTGCAGAGCGTTATGGCGTGCAGGCGATTGTCACGGGTGAAGCACTTGGGCAAGTTTCCAGCCAAACCCTAACAAACTTACGTTTGATTGATAATGCGTCTGATACCTTAATATTAAGGCCATTAATTTCCCATGATAAAGAACACATTATCAAACTAGCTCGCCAAATTGGCACTGAAGATTTCGCAAAAACCATGCCCGAATATTGCGGTGTGATTTCAAAAAGCCCAACCGTTAAAGCGGTGAAAGCGCGTATTGAAGCAGAAGAGGCCAATTTTGATTTTGGTATCTTAGAGTCGGTGGTTGAGCAAGCGCAAAATATTGATATTCGACAAATTGCACAAGAAAGCCTTGAAAAAGTTCCTGAAATTGAAATGGTGAGTGAGCTTTCAATTGAAAATGAAGTGATTTTAGATATTCGTTCAATTGATGAATTTGAAGACAAGCCACTGAATGTCGATGGAATGGAGGTTAAGCATATTCCATTCTATAAGTTGAGCACGCAATTTGGTGACTTACCAAAAGATAAAACCTATTTATTATATTGTGACCGTGGGGTAATGAGCCGCTTGCAAGCGCTATACTTAAAAGAGCAAGGTTATGAAAATATAAAGGTTTATCGCCCATAGCTTAAAACAGGGTGCTTGTATCACCAATTCACAATCAGAGAGAAATGTGGGGGAATTTCCCCCACAAGACTAGTTATCGCAAGATAACGTAGCTTGAACCAGCGTGCTTCCGCTACTGATACTGAAAGAGCACAGCCTTTCTTGCATCAATAACGAAAAACACAACACCGTAAGACACACGGTAACTAGCCCTAGAAGGGCAATTTTGGCCATTCCTCTTGACTCCTTTTCTAAAAGGAGACAGAATCCAGTTGTGTGAGTTGGAGACTGCCTCGGATTAAGATTAACATCTAAATTCGGGGCTTTCGTCTTTTTGGCTCTGGCAAATGCTTGAACCAAACTGATCCAAGCACCCGCGACAATCATAGCAAAAAATGGCGATAAACAAATCTAATTACAGCTAAGTCTCGATAATAAATTGTTTAAATTCATGTAATTAAGATATTTTGATAATCATTGGTATTAATATGATTGTTGATTTAGCTGAGATAGCAATGAAAAAGCGTGTAGAAGAATAACAGGGTGCTTGTACCACCAAATCATCACTAAAGAGAAATGTGGGGGAAAGTTTCCCCCACAAGACTAGTTATCGCAAGATAACGTAGCTTGAACCAGTGTGTTTCCGCTACTGATACTGAAAGAGCACAGCCTTTCTTGCATCAATAACGAAAAACACAACACCGTAAGGCACACGGTAACTAGCCCCAGAAGGGCAATTTTGGCCATTCCTCTTGACTCCTTTTCTAAAAGGAGACAGAATCAAATTGTTGAGATTTGGAAACTGCCTCGGATTAAGATTAACATCTAAATTCGGGGCTTTCGTCTTTTTGGCTCTCACAAATGCTTGAACTAAAATGATCCAAGCACCCGCGACAATCATAGCAAAAAATGGTGATAAACAAAGGTTTTTTGTTGAGGGTTTTTATTTTAATCCTTTATTATTCAAATGATTAAATGATTTTAATCATTAGTTGTTAATAGCGGATTTTTCCGTTAATCCTCTAAATAATCATTAATACCATTAGGTAAAACTAATTGGGCTGCAACTTGGCCTGCAATTTCGCGCCCGACCAATAACTCAATCAATTTTAAGGCAAAATCAAAGGACGTTGCGGGCCCTTGACTTGTTAATAAATTAACGCGTTCATCAAAGTAGACTCGGCGATCGACCCATTTATGGGCTGGAATTTTATCTTTCATTGATGGAAAACCAGTCATATTACCTAGCGGAAACAATTGGTGATATTCAAGTACAAGCGCTGGCGCCGCACAAATAGCCGCCACAATTTTACCATCAAGATGCATTCGGCGAACTTTTTCCACAACCAGTGGGCTATCACGAAATGTTTCCGCTCCAGTCATACCACCAGGCAGTACAATGGCATCAAAAGGTTCATCAGCAACTTTAATCAATGGGGTATCGGCACTAATTTTTAGCCCTCGTGAAGCGGTAATGGTTAAAGAACCATCTTCCGTCACGCTCGCTATAGTCACATCAATACCTGCTCTAACTAATAAATCAGCAGTAATGGTAAATTCAATTTCTTCACTACCATGAGCGATGCAGATTAGAACGGATGTCGTCATATTGTTGTTCTCTATTTTTGACTAAATGGTAAAGGCGATCGTTTTCAGGTGTACTGATCCCATGAGCTCGTGCTTGTTTGATTAAAAAGCCAGTGATGTAATCAATCTCTGTACGGCGATTGTTTCGTATATCTTGTAACATAGAAGAATAGTTATCAGCGGTATTATTAATAATGCCGTAAATATACTCTGTTAGCTCTGCTTTATCCGTATGCAGCCCTTCTGCCGCCATAACATGACATATTTCATCAATGATCCGAGATATTTGTGCAGAATGTTGGATTAATTCACCATTTTTACAGTCATGTTCTACTGTTAGTGGGTTAATGACACAGTTTACAATCAATTTACGCCAGCAAGTGGTTAAAATATTATTATGCCAAGCCACATCAGGTAAGGCTTCATGCAAGATATCTGCTATTGGGTAGTATGCTTGTGCTTGGGAATTGATAGCGCCAATATGTGTGATCCCATTTGCGACATGAAATACTTGGTTATTTTCTTGCCAAGCCGCATGGGTTGTGACGCCCGCTAAGATAGGATGGCGTAAAGGCGTCAGCTCTTCAACCGTTCCCATGCCATTATGCAGTAATAAAATAGGCGTATTTTCTGGGATAGCATTAATCAAAGGTAATAAAGCATCAGAAACTTGCCATGCTTTTAAACAGACAATGATTAATTCACTGGTTTGTAAGTGGTTAATATTATTAGAAGGAATCAGTTCTCGGAAAGTACGTCCATCAGGTTCATTAACATCGACGAATAAATCAGACTGTGCAACACGTAGCCAACCTTGTATGTCATGCCCTTGTATTGCAAGTGAAGCAAGCCACAGTTTACCTATCGCACCACAACCAATTAGAGTTATTTTCATTGTTTCCCCTTTGAATATGGGACTTTAACGTCTTATAAGGTAAGGCGGAAGTGATTTATCACCAGTATAACCTTTTACCATACGAAGTTGTAGTTAACGAAATATCATAGGCTCCGATAACTTGAAGTAATGTGAGTAAAAACGTTATCATGCGCACAATCTAAAAATTATCAGTGAGGTTCTAGCTATGCCATCATTTGACATTGTATCTGAAGTGGAAATGAATGAAGTACGTAATGCTGTGGAGAATGCGCAGCGTGAGTTAACCAGCCGTTGGGATTTTAAAAATGTTGAAGCCAGTTTTGAGCTCAATGACAAAAATGAATCAGTTAAAATCACTAGTGAATCGGATTTCCAGGTACTTCAGTTAGTTGATATTTTAAGAGAAAAAATGGCAAAACGTGGTATTGATGGTGCGGTATTGAATGTGCCTGAAGATATCATTCATAGTGGAAAAACCTATAGCGTTGAAGTTACGTTCAAACAAGGTATTGATGCTGCAATTGCCAAAAAAATCGTTAAATTGATTAAAGACAGTAAATTGAAAGTCCAAGCACAAGTTCAAGGTGATCAAGTGCGTGTGACAGGCAAAGCCCGTGATGATTTACAATCGGTTATGGCATTAGTACGTGGCGGGAACTTAGGCCAACCTTTTCAGTTTAATAACTTCCGCGACTAGTTATTTTTCAAGTATTCGTTTAAAGCCCGCGCTAGCGGGCTAATTTTTACTGATTTATTAATGCTTCAAGTTGTTCTCGATTGATGATTTTTCTATCAACTTTAACATAAGCACTATATTCTTCGTCAACGACGAGTGCTTCCATCACCCCTTTCTGGGCTTGTAATTTCTTCTCAAGAGCCCTTGTATCTCCAATATGATTGGGTAATTCAATACGAATACTGCTGACATACGGAGGTTGCTGCATAGTTAAGCTAATGATAAACCAGATAATGGTTAATATTAGTCCGCCAATAAAAACCGTATTAGCACCTTCAAAGCTGTACAACCACCCACCGACAATACCGCCAATGGCAACACCTAAAAACTGGCTGGTGGAGTATACGCCCATGGCAGTTCCTTTATAGCCAGCAGGTGCCTCTTTGCTTATGAGTGACGGTAAAATGGCTTCCATAATATTGAAAGCAATAAAAAATAGTTGGATACCTAAGAAAATCACCCATAAGTGATTACCAGAAAACCATAAGGTAATTTCAGCCAATGCCAAAACGACAATACAAAATAAGAAGACCTGCTTCATTTTGCGGTATTTTTCCGCATAAATTATGAAAGGAAGTACGGTAACAAAGGCGATTAACATCGTGACTAAATAGGCTTTCCAATGGTCTTTCGCTAAAAAACCAGAATCAGTCATAATAAGAGGTAGAGCCACAAAACTGGACATCAGTAGGGTATGTAAGCTGAGGATACCTATATTTAATTTGAGTAGCTGAGGGTGCATTAAAACCGTTTTTAAATTACTTTGCACAAATGCAGACTCACGGTTTAGAACATGAGTATTGGTACTAGGAACAATAAAAACAGTCACTGCAATAGCACCAGCTGCAAGTAGTGCAATTCCCCAAAATAGGCCACTTAACCCCACCACGTTGGTGAGTATTGGGCCAAGAACTAGGGCAATGGCAAAAGTTAAACCGAAACTAATACCCAAAAATGCCATGGCTTTAGTCCGATTTTGCTCTCGAGTTAGGTCAGAGAGTAGCGCCATAACAGCAGCAGAAATTGCTCCGGCGCCTTGTAAAGCACGCCCAATAATAATTCCCCAAATAGAATCGCTTAATGCTGCAACGATACTTCCGATAATAAAAATGACTAACCCAATAATAATTAAAGGCTTTCTTCCGATTTTGTCTGACATCAAACCAAAAGGGATTTGGAAAATAGCTTGGCTAAGACCGTAGATACCAATAGCGACACCTACTAAGAACTCGTTAGCTCCCTGTAAATGCATCCCATAGCTGGTCAAAATAGGTAATACCATAAACATTCCAAGCATTCGCAAGGAGAAAACAGAGCCTAATCCCCAAGTGGATCTAAGCTCTGCGGATGTCATTTTGTTATCATTCATTTTTATTCTTCATATTTCGTGCTGTAGCGGTGTTGGCTTCTCTCTGCTACTTAGGTCACATATTAGTAAATACAACAACTTGAACAAATATGCAGTACGTTGTGGTGTTATATTTTTAGTATCAATCTATTAGAATTTTAATAGTGCATTTAATATCTAGCTTATCAATGGCAAGCGGCTATTTAACCATAAAATAGATTCATAAGGATAGGCAGAATAAGTAAAAGTGAGTTGTAAAAGCAGTTAGAGACAAATAAAAACGGCGGGGAAGGCCCGCCGTTTAGACATTGTTATCATCAGTAAACAGATAAGTTATCTGACGAGAGCTATAACAGTATCGCTTGAGACTATAGGATCAACTGACATCATTACACTCAATGAAGTAATTGCTACGATTGAGAAGATGAATAGTTTTCTTGCCCAGACTCGGTCGTCATTTTCGGTTTTGAAACCCGAAATTGCCATACCTAGCCACCATAAGCTGACTGCTGCACCTACGATGAGGTACTTATAGCCCGCGTATCCGCTGATAGCTAACATTAATGTTGCGACCATAAACGCTAGAATATACAGGAAAATGTGCGTCTTCGCGACGGAAATTCCTTTAATAACCGGTAACACAGGAATGTTTGCGGCTTTGTAATCCTTAAAACGGAAGATAGCAATGGCATAAGAATGAGGCATCTGCCACAAACTGAATATCAATAACAGGATAAGAGCACCCATATCGAATTCATTTGTAACAGCGCAGTAACCGATAACCGGTGGTGCTGCGCCTGAAAGGCTGCCAATCAGCGTGCCATAAACGGATTTACGTTTCATATATAGGCTATAAACACCTACATAAACAATGAAACCGATAACTGCAAGCAGCATTGCCAGCGCATTGGCTGCTACAAGTAGCAGCACCATACCAGCAATACCCAATGCAGCAGCGTAAATCAGGCTAACTTTCGGATCAATCAACCCTTTAACTAAAGGGCGATTCTTCGTTCTCTCCATGATACGGTCGATATCACGGTCGATGTAGTTGTTAAAAACACAACCAGAAGCCACGACCAGTGATACACCCAGCAAAGTCGCAACGAACAGTGGGTAATCAATTGACCCTTTTGAAGCCAATAAAAAACCACCGATCACAGAAATCAAGTTTCCGAATATAATTCCTGGTTTGGTCACTTGCAGGTATTGCTTAAACATATCGGCAACTCTTTAGTCGAGCATCATATTGATGTTCAGGTTGTACATAATCCACAGCGAGCCGATGACCACGATACCAACAATTAGCATCGTGAACAGGAAGGCAACTAAATTCCAGCGCTCATCTGATGATGTATTCATATGTAAAAAACAAACCAAATGAACTAGAATTTGCACAACAGCCATACCTACTACAGTCCAAAGGATTGCTGAGGTTGACGCTGTACCTTCCATCACCATCCAGAAAGGAATCACTGTCAGGATAACTGATAGAATAAAGCCAATTAGGTATGTTTTAACGCTACCGTGGCTTGCTCCAGTGTGAGCATCTTTTGCATGACTCATTTAAATAGCCCCCAGAAGATAAACAACGGTAAATACACAAATCCAAACAACGTCTAAGAAGTGCCAGAACAAACTTAGGCAGTTTAAACGTGTTTTATTGACATCAGTTAAGCCACGGCGAGTCACTTGAATCATCATAATGATAATCCAAATCAGACCTGCTGTTACGTGTAGACCGTGTGTTGCAACAAGTGCAAAGAAGCCAGATAAGAAACCGCTACGGTCAGGGCCAAAGCCTTCTGCGATCAGTTCATGGAACTCATAGACTTCCATGATCACGAAGCCAAGGCCTAACAGGAACGTTGCAAACAGCCATAAGTTAACGGCAGCAATCTTACCTTTATGCATCGCGATCATTGCGAAGCCGTAAGTAATACTACTCACTAACAGTAAGAAGGTTTCGCCTAATACGAACTTCAGACTGAAGATATCTTTACCAGCTGGTCCGCCGGCAGTTCCATCGGCCAAAACAACATAGGTAGCAAATAAACAAGCAAACAGAATCAAGTCGCTCATAATATAGAGCCAGAAACCGAATACTTTTGTTCCACCTGTATCGTGGTGCCCATGCTCAGCATGGGCGATATTTTGGTTAGTCATTGTATTAGTTGACATCGTTCACACCTGCCTTACGCAATTCTTCAAAGTGCTTATTCTCGATTTCTTCGATTTCAGCCACAGGTACGTAGTAATCAACATCTTCGTCGAAGCTTTTTGCAATCCAAGTTACGATCATTCCACCGAAACCAATGATTGCGAGCCACCAGATGTGCCAGATCATTGCGAAACCTAAAACCAAGCTAAATGCAGCGATAATAACGCCAGCGCCTGTATTTTTCGGCATATGAATTTCTTCATATGAAGCCGGTTTCTTGTGAGCAAGGCCTTTTTCTTTTAGATCCCACCACGCATCACGAGTTTGAACGTGAGGTTCAATCGCAAAGTTATAGAATGGTGGTGGAGAAGATGTCGCCCACTCAAGTGTACGTCCACCCCATGGGTCACCGGTTAAATCACGGTTTTCATGACGGTCACGGATACTCACGATGATTTGGATAACTTGGCATGCAATACCGATTGCGATTAACGCAGCACCACCCGCAGCAACAACTAGCATTGTGTGGTAAGTCGGGTCAATATTCTGACTTAAACGACGGGTCATACCCATAAAGCCAAGAATATACAGTGGCATAAAGGCCATGAAGAAACCGATGATCCAGAACCAGAAGGCACGAACACCCCATTTCTCATTTAGCGTGAAGCCATATGCTTTCGGGAACCAGTAAGTCATACCCGCGAAGCATCCGAATACAACACCACCAATAATAACGTTATGGAAGTGAGCAATCAGGAATAAACTGTTATGCAGAACGAAGTTTGCACCTGGAACAGCAAGCAGAACACCCGTCATACCACCGACAGAGAAGGTGATGATGAAACCGATAGTCCACAGCATAGGTGATTTAAATTCGATACGACCTTGGTACATGGTAAACAACCAGTTGAAAATCTTAACCCCTGTAGGGATTGCGATAATCATTGTGGCGATACCAAAGAAGGCGTTAACGTTCGCTCCTGAACCCATCGTAAAGAAGTGGTGCAACCAAACGATGAAGGACATAACGGTAATCACGATTGTCGCCCAAACTAATGAGGTATAACCGAATAAACGTTTTTTCGAGAAGGTTGCTGCAACTTCAGAGAATACACCGAACACAGGCAGAACAAGGATATACACCTCAGGGTGACCCCATGCCCAAATCAGGTTGATGTACATCATCATGTTGCCGCCCATATCATTAGTGAAGAAATGGGTGCCTAAATAACGGTCTAACGTCAGAAGCGTTAATGTAACAGTTAAGATAGGGAAAGCAGCAACAATCAATACGTTAGTACATAACGCAGCCCAGCTGAATACAGGCATTTTCATCATCGACATACCCGGCGTACGCATACGGATAATAGTCGCGATGAAGTTAACCCCTGTTAATAGTGTACCAATCCCGGATATCTGGAGACTCCAGAGCCAGTAATCGACCCCGACCCCAGGGTTGTACTCCAAGCCTGATAACGGCGGATAAGCCAACCAACCAGTCTGTGCGAATTCACCTACCCCTAGAGAGATGTTGATTAATACAACACCAACAACAAAGAACCAGAAGCTCAATGAGTTAAGGAATGGGAACGCCACATCTCGTGCACCAATTTGCAGAGGTACAACTAAGTTCATCAGACCAACAACGAATGGAGTTGCCATGAAGAAAATCATGATAACGCCGTGCGCGGTAAAGATTTGGTCATAGTGATGAGGATTTAAGAAACCCTCTTGGCCAGCAGAAGCTAGAACTTGCTGCCCACGCATCATGATTGCATCAGCGAAGCCACGGAATAACATGACCATCGCCACAATGATGTACATGACACCAATTTTCTTATGGTCAACAGAGGTTAACCATTCTTTCCACAGCCATTTCCACTTACCGAAGTAGGAGATCACACCGACTAAGCCAAGCCCACCAAGGACAATAGCAATCAGTGTAACAACGATAATCGGCTCATGGAGCGGAACTGCATCTAGTGTTAATTTTCCGAACATGCCCTTATTCCTCAGCGCCTGCTGCATGAGCACTGTGGCTCATTTGCATTGAATTGCCTGTAGCATCGTTATGGTCATTCATTGAATGACTTTGATTTTCTACAGGAGCGTGACCTTTATGGTGCTCATGACCAAACTTCAGAACGATATCTTCATAAAGTTTAGGCTTCACGCTAGAGAAGTAGGTAACAGGAACGTTCATGCTTGGCTTAGCGACTTCGTCGAATGCCTGCATGGTGTCCATTGTTTTAGGAGAAGCTTTTACCTTTTGTACCCACTCATCAAAACCTTGACGATCTGGAGTTGCAATAGCATTAAACTTCATATCAGAGAAACCGTGGCCACTGTAGCTTGCAGAGAAGCCTTTATAAGTACCTGGTTCGTTAGCGATTAAGTGAAGCTTTGTTTGCATACCCGCCATCGCGTAGATTTGGCCACCTAAAGATGGAATGAAGAAGGAGTTCATCACCGAATCTGACGTGATTTTGAAGTTAACTGGCACACCTGTAGGGAATGCGATTTCATTAACTGTTGCAATTCCTTGCTCTGGATAAATGAATATCCATTTCCAGTCAGCGGAAATAACTTCAATAGTGACAGGTTCCTGATCACTCACTAATGGCTGATACGGGTCCAGCTCATGTGTCGTCTTCCAAGTGATAGCACCCAGAATAATGATAATGATGATAGGAACAGTCCAGCAGACTAACTCAATTTTATTCGAGTGAGCCCAGTTAGGACGGTAAGTAGCTGACGTGTTGGATTCACGGTATTTTCTTGCGAAGATAATCGTCATGAAAATAACAGGAATAACAACAAGTAGCATTAAGCCAATTGCAATAAGAATTAGCTCTTTTTGTTTAACGCCAACGGCGCCTTTTGGATCCATCAACACCATATCGCAACCACCTAATAGTAAGGTAGCTACAACGAGTGAGATTGCTCCAATGCTTTTTTTGTAGTTCATAAGTCTCATCCACGACCCCAAATGACAAAGATTCTAATTGTCGTTTCATCAGTGCGGGCATTTTACGGTAAGGTTATGCGAGTGTAAATGATTGTAAGGCAAAGAAACGGAATTGTTAGCTCTTTATGTTAATATGATCACATGTAAAGAGCTTATAAAGAAAACGTTAAAATTGATGAGATTTATAAGTATGCATTGATAAAACTCAATTAATAGTAAATTATCTTAGTAATTTTTCAAAGAAAAATATATACAAAAGAAATGAAAAAACAGTGAAACTGATATAAATGATTAGCAATATGCTAAGGGAAGTTACAGTTTTTATTGCCGATAAAGCTATTTTGGTTGCTTTATCGGCTAAATCATAAAAAAAATTCTTATTTTACTGATAAAAAAAAGAAAACTATTAACTCTGATACAATTCTCTATCGAGCGCTAAAAGGTATACTTTAATGTATAAATGATTGCATCTTGGTAGAAAGTATCGCCTAATTTATTATCAGCATAGCGGTATTGTACCCCAGCAGAAACATGGTTTGTGGCATTCCACCAAAAAGCGAGAGCGCCATTTATGCCATTACTCTTGCCTCCGTTATAGCGTTTGTTCCTAGCAAACTCCATTTCATGCCAGTTCGTTATCATGAAATTTTCGTCAAATACGCTGAAATTATAGCCGGCTACCCAACCCGCGACATATCCATTATTACCTGAATAGAATGTCTGGTCGGTGTAATTAAGGGCAATAAAAGGTTTAAACCATAAGTCACCGAATGCCGTGTTATAGCCAATACCATATAAAGTGTTCACATCATGGAAATTACCACCATATTTGGCACCAGGTAATGACCAAGTACCATAAACATGGCCATATAGGTTGAAACCAGTGTCACCTAAATAAAAGCGGCCTGTTGTTTTAATGGTATAACGTTTATTTCGTCCTGAATCGGTGTGTTGGCTGTGGAATGGGTTTTCGAGATCAAAAAAACCATATAACTCCCCCCAATTAAAATTGGCACCTCCTTCAAGTTCAATATAGGCAAAGTCTTTTTTACGTGTCGTATTTTCTGTTTTATTTTCAGTACGATGTGACCAATCTAAATAGTTTACATTGACATCAGCAAAGCCATTTTTATAGCCAATAATATCGTCAGAATATGCCGTACCTGCTAGAGAAATTAAGGTGGCAATGTAAATGATTTTTTTCATATATAGATTATTTTCACTTATAGATTAATGGGGTTTAGTAAAGCGTTAGTTATTAACATTTTAGCTAACCAATTTATAACTTGTGATATATTAGACTTGAAAGTTGCAATTAAGAAATATTTTGCACGTATGAAGTGATCGCAATCACGATATTTTGACATTATCGCTTTGTTTTGTTATTTGGATCTAATTTATAGGTAAAGATCAAATTACCTAAATAAATAAACTTTATTTAGGTAATCGTTGGGTTAATGAGAAAAGTATAGAAAGGGTTATTGTTGTACTGTCTTGCGAACGGCGAGGTAGTCTAAACTACCACCAATAACTAGGCTGATAGCACCAATACTAATGCCAGTATTAAAAATAAGATTTTGGTAGTGAGGTAAACTCAGCCAAAATTCAATTTGTGTAGTAAATAGATAAACTTTCATACCACTAAATGAAAATACAAGTAATGAAAGTAACCAAATAGCAAGGAAGCTAACGGCAGTAATAAGTGCATATACGGCAATGCGATAGCCTTTTGCATACAGCTGGCGCCGCTGAAATAACCCTGTTGCTTGTGTGTATATTAGGGATGTCCGGCAAGCTAATAAAAGCAAAACACCCGGAACCGCAACTGCGATTGAAATAAGGTAGAATAGTGGCCAGCCATAATTACTGACGAAAATACTCGCAACTGGGCCAATATAAACACGGCCTACAGCCGAAAGAGCGGAAAGAAGTGCAAATTGCGTTGCGGATAACGATTTATTACATAGTGTCATTAATAGGGCGACAAAAGCAGCGGTTCCCATACCAGAAAAGATATTTTCTAGAAATATAATCGACCCCATGGTTAGGATATGAGGTGGTGTTATCGCTAAGAACCAATAGCCTATATTAGAGCCACCTTGTAGAAGCCCAAAAATAAACAGAGCTTTAAATAAGCTCATGTTTTTCATTAAGTAACCACCAAGTAACGCCCCAATAATGGTTGCGGCCATACCGACAGTTTTATTGACGGTACCCACTTCACTTAAACTAAAACCAAGGGCATTTAATAGAAAATTGGTGTTGAGCGCCATCACAAAGGCGTCACCAAGTTTGTAAAAAACTAACAGTAGTAAGATTAGCCAAGCATTGTTCCGGCTAAAGAATTCAGCGAGTGGTTCGTAAATCGCTTTTTTTAGTGACGTTGGCGCAGCACAACTCTCTTCGGGTTCTTTCGCAAGTAATGTAGCAATAACACCGATAATCATTAGCCCTGCCATGACTAAATAAAGTTGTTTCCACGTTAAAAACTTATCCGCTAACCAAAGTGCAAGGCCGCCTGAGACTAACATACTGATCCGGTAACCCATAACTGAGGTTGCAGCGCCAATTCCACGTTCTTCTGCACTCAGCAAGTCGGTTTTATAAGCATCAAAAACAATGTCTTGCGAGGCTGAACAAAATGCAACAGTGACCGCCAGTGCAGCAAGGTACCACAAATGTTCTGACGGATTCATAAAGCCCATAGCGGCAATGCTGATAATCAACAGAATTTGAGTGGTTAATAGCCATCCTCTTCGACGACCAAGAAAGGGTGGGGTATAGCGGTCCATCATTGGAGACCAAAGAAATTTCAACACATAAGCCTGTCCGACTAATGAAAAGAAACCAATGGTTTTTATATCGACATTTTCAACAGTTAGCCAAGCTTGTAATGTACCTGCAGTTAAAGCTAAAGGTAGACCAGAAACAAAGCCTAAAAGGATTAAAGTGATGTTATTTGGTAGAGTAAAACGAGGCATTATTTCCCTCTAAGCCAGTGTGATATTGCTGCAATACATTGCGCTGCAGAGGTATTGGCTGCGCTATGCTACCCAAGCTCAATCAATGAGAGCTTAGGTAGCTTAATACTTAATGATAATGATTGCTCAATTAATAGCGTGAATTTTGTCTGATAAAATCGGTGATTTCTTGGTCTGTTGCCATATCTGCAATTAAATCAGTTAATGCGCTATTGATAGCCGTTTCTATCTTGGCATTATTGGCAGCCAATAATTCTTGTGTATTAAAATTACGGGTAAATGAACGTGTTTTTGTCGAGCCATTTGGCGCTGTTGCAATAATACTGACACTGGAGTTTACAGTAATATTATGGCGCAGGCTGCCTTCACTTACTTTGGTATCGAGTTTATTCAATTGAACGACTAAATTCACATTTGCCGGTGATGTCACCATAAACCCACGTGCAGCCATTTGCTTTTCGACGGCTTCTTGCATCAGATAACGAGGATCGCGTGAAGGGTTCAGTACAACTAAACTACCATTACGATTAACTTCTGCTAAGGATTTATTCGTACGGTTATCGACACTGCTGACACTAATTGAAGTTGCATTCAGTGTAGGGTTTTTCGCAGGTAAAGCTATCTTAGGCTCTAGTGATAATGTATTGCTGCTGGTTGCACAGCCCGCAAGAAGAAATAACCCTAAAAGTGGAAAACACAGTTTTCTTAACATAATTTTTTCCAGTTCATCTTTCCTAATTGAAAATGTTTCGTTATGGTGCGGGTATCCGTCGTTCAATATAAAGCTTAGCGGCTTATTTATCCTGAACTATTAGACAACAATTTTTGAAAAAATTCGCATCAATGTGCCGCTATCATAACATTGGTAAGTTATTATCGGATATTTCTATAATAAGAAGATAGCAATAATCAACGCGTACAATAAAAATAATTGCCTCTGGGCATAATTTTTAATTAAGGAACATTTTATGGTCGCTAATGCAGCTCAAAGTATGCAATCTCTCGTGAACCAAAAGTTACACGTTGCTTTTGAACCTACACATTTGGAGGTCATTAATGAAAGCCACCAACACAATGTGTTACCGGGGTCTGAAAGCCATTTCAAAGTTATTTTAGTGAGTGATAAATTTGAAAATAAACGAATGCTTGCCCGTCACCGCGAAATTTATGCTATTTTAGCGGACGAATTATCGGGAGGGATCCATGCCCTTGCTTTGCATACATATACACAACAAGAGTGGAATGAGCTTGCTGACACTGCGTTAAAATCACCAGCTTGTCGTGGTGTTGGCGGTGTTAATCGGTAGTTTTTCGTTTCAGTTAATACACTGAGACTATGCTTTACATAATCAGCCATGCTCAATGATGAGCTTGGTGAATGTTTTTTCTTCACTTTAGGTGAAAAAACAAAAAATTTAGTCAGAAAAGTCACAAATAATGAGGAAAAAACGCTTCTTTTCTCAGCTTTTCTCGACTCAGGGCGCATGCATCGGTATAATGCTGCGTCTAATTTTCAGTAAGGTTTCGGGACGCTTCTGATATCAGGGATTGACCGTTACGAAAGTAACGCCCCCCGGTTCTGGAAGGGAGACAGCCATTATGATTTAATGGCATAACTCTGGAGTAGACCGATCACTAAGATTTATTTTGAGGTAAGAAGATGCAAGTTTCTGTTGAAACGACTCAAGGCCTTGGGCGTCGTGTAACAATCACCGTTCCTGCCACTGATATTGAAAAAGCAGTTAATAGCGAATTAGTTAGTGTTGCTAAAAAAGTACGTGTTGATGGTTTCCGTAAAGGAAAAGTACCAATGAACATCGTTAAACAGCGTTATGGCGCGTCTGTTATGCAAGACGTTCTGGGCGATGTAATGCAACGTAACTTCATCAACGCAATTATTGAACAAAAAATCAATCCAGCGGGTGCGCCTAGCTACAAGCCTGAGCAACTCGAAGATGGTAAAGATTTTGTTTATTCAGTTGAATTCGAAGTTTACCCAGAAATCGAATTAGCAGGTTTAGAAACTATTGAAGTTGAAAAACCAGCAGTTTCTGTAAAAGACGAAGATCTGGAAAATATGTTAGAAACTCTGCGTAAGCAACAAGCGCAGTGGAAAGAAGTTGAAGCGGCAGCAGAAGCTGACTCTCGCATCACTATCAACTTTACCGGTTCTATCGATGGTGAAGAATTCGAAGGCGGCAAAGCAGAAGATTTCGCTCTGGTTATGGGCGAAGGTCGTATGATCCCAGGTTTCGAAGAAGGTGTTGTTGGTCATAAAGCGGGTGAAGAATTCGATATCGAAGTTAACTTCCCAGAAGACTACCATGCTGAAAACCTGAAAGGTAAAGCTGCGAAATTTGCTATCGTTCTGAAGAAAGTAGAACAACGTGAACTGCCTGAATTCACTGAAGAATTTATCAAGCGTTTTGGTATCGCTGATGGTTCTTTAGATGGCCTGCGTGCAGAAGTACGTAAAAACATGGAACGTGAGCTGAAAAATGCCGTGCGTAACCGTGTTAAAGCACAAGTTCTTGATGGCTTAATCAAAGCGAATGACATCGAAGTTCCAGCTGCAGT
The DNA here is from genome assembly GCF_053098325.1 of Providencia sp. PROV_01. Taxonomy (NCBI): domain Bacteria; kingdom Pseudomonadati; phylum Pseudomonadota; class Gammaproteobacteria; order Enterobacterales; family Morganellaceae; genus Providencia; species Providencia sp. PROV_01. The sequence continues at coordinate 1,135,719 of NZ_JBRFKD010000002.1, forward strand.
TGTTGATGGTGAAATTGATGTTCTGCGTCGTCAAGCGGCACAACGCTTTGGTGGCGACGAAAAACAAGCGATGGAATTACCTCGTGAACTGTTTGAAGAACAAGCAAAACGTCGCGTAGTGATTGGTCTGCTGTTAGGCGAAGTGATCAACAAAAACGAACTGAAAGCTGATGAAGATCGTGTTAAAGCGCTGATTGAAGAAATGGCTTCTGCGTATGAAGATCCAGCTGAAGTTATCGAATACTACAGCAAAAACGAAGAGCTGATGAACAGCGTTCGTAATTTAGCTTTAGAAGAACAAGCTGTTGAAACTGTATTGGCAGTTGCTAAAGTGACAGAAAAAGAAACTAACTTCACTGAACTGATGAACCAAGTTCAAGCAGGTTAATTTTTTCTTGCTGTATAAAATAATGAAACCCGTGGTGTACTGCTACGGGTTTTTTGTCAATTAAAGCCTTTAAATTATCACTTTAGCGAATTTAATTAGGATACCCTTGAAAAACACATTTAAACCCTAATTATATTATCTATACTTCAAGTAGTCTAAATGGGATTTTAATTGCAATTTGAACTATTTTGAATAGCTTAACATTGTCGAAAACGGTGATATTAACCAACTGAGTTATTTTGTTTCCCTTGAAAATCAAGTATGGTTTTCTAATGGTATAATTCCATGTAACCCAATAGACTTGTGTTAAACTCTTTTAAAGAGCGTCTTATTTACTGCAGCATACTTAGCTGCATTTTCTTCTTATTTCTGCAGTTATTTGGTTAAATATTAGCTAAACTAGAAAAATAAGAGAATTGAAAGAGCCTGCAGACACAGGAATTTTTTAAAACCGTTGTTTGTGGCATGATCTCTGCTCAAAATAGCAGGCAGACAGCAAATTAGGCGCAAGCACCAGAACGTTTTTAATAGGAGATTTCGATGTCACATTTTGGCAGTCAGGAACAATTAGCATCTCAAATGGCCCTTGTGCCTATGGTCATAGAGCAAACTTCTCGTGGTGAGCGCTCGTATGATATTTACTCACGTCTATTAAAAGAACGTATTATCTTCCTGACCGGTCAAGTGGAAGACCATATGGCGAATTTAATCGTCGCTCAGATGTTATTTCTTGAAGCAGAAAACCCTGAAAAAGATATTCATTTGTATATTAATTCACCAGGTGGCGTTATTACCGCAGGAATGTCAATTTACGATACGATGCAGTTTATCAAGCCTGATGTAAGCACTATTTGTATGGGGCAAGCTTGTTCCATGGGGGCTTTTTTATTGACGGCGGGCACTAAAGGTAAACGTTTCTGCTTACCAAATTCACGCGTGATGATCCACCAACCGTTAGGGGGTTATCAAGGCCAAGCGTCAGATATCGAAATCCATGCCCAAGAGATTCTTAAAGTGAAATCTCGAATGAACGAGTTAATGGCTCTGCATACGGGAAAATCCATTGAAGAAATTACTCGAGACACAGAGCGTGACCGTTTCTTATCTGCAAATGAAGCAAAAGAGTATGGTTTAGTCGACCAAATTTATAGTAGCCGTTAATGGGTTAACTTTTGGTATAATTAGTTCATACCATAAACTATTTTAAAGAAAATCGTTGTTTTGTTTTTTTAATCAACGAAAACGAAACAATATGGATAAAAGTGAGGTCAACTGATGACAGATAAACGCAAAGAGGGGACAGGAAAACTGCTTTACTGCTCTTTCTGCGGAAAAAGTCAGCATGAAGTACGTAAGCTGATTGCCGGTCCGTCAGTCTATATTTGTGATGAATGCGTAGATTTATGTCTCGATATCATCCGTGAAGAAATCAAAGAACTTACGCCGCATCGTGAGCGTAGTGAACTGCCTACACCACATGAAATTCGGCAGCATCTTGACGACTATGTCATCGGTCAAGAAAAAGCGAAAAAAGTTTTAGCTGTTGCGGTATATAACCATTACAAGCGCTTACGTAATGGTGATAAAACCAGTGATGGTGTTGAATTAGGTAAAAGTAATATTTTGCTAATTGGACCAACAGGTAGTGGTAAAACACTTTTAGCTGAAACTTTAGCGCGTTATTTGGATGTACCATTTACAATGGCTGATGCAACGACATTAACTGAAGCTGGTTATGTTGGTGAAGACGTTGAAAATATTATTCAAAAATTACTGCAAAAATGCGATTACGATGTTGAAAAAGCCCAACGTGGTATCGTATACATTGATGAAATTGATAAAATTTCACGTAAATCAGATAACCCATCAATTACCCGTGACGTTTCCGGTGAAGGTGTGCAACAAGCACTTCTGAAACTAATTGAAGGAACTGTTGCGGCAGTACCACCACAAGGGGGACGTAAACACCCTCAGCAAGAGTTTTTGCAGGTTGATACCTCAAAGATCCTCTTCATTTGTGGCGGGGCATTTGCAGGGCTCGATAAAGTGATCGGTCAGCGTTTAAATACCCGTTCAGGTATCGGTTTTGCTGCAGAAGTGAAAGGTGAATCAGATAAAGCAACGGAAGGCGAATTGTTAACGCAGGCAGAACCAGAAGATTTAATTAAATTTGGTTTAATCCCTGAGTTTATTGGTCGCTTGCCTGTTGTTGCAACATTAACTGAATTAAGTGAAGAAGCATTAATTCAGATTCTGAAAGAACCTAAAAACGCATTAACTAAGCAATACCAAGCCTTATTTAGTCTTGAAAATACAGAGCTTGAGTTCCGTGAGGAAGCATTAAAAGCCATCGCTAAGAAAGCCATGGCACGTAAAACCGGAGCTCGTGGTTTACGTTCTATTGTTGAAGCTGCATTGTTAAATACGATGTATGACCTTCCTTCAATGAGTAATGTTGAAAAAGTTGTCGTTGATGAAAACGTCATTAATGAGCAATCAGAGCCGCTATTGATATATAGCAAACCTGATGCTCAAGCTTCCGGCGATAACTAATCCCATATAAAACGTTCAATAGTTAATCAAACGAAATGAGGGGTTTCCCTCATTTTGTTTTTTATGTTCAACTAGCCATTGAATGCTAAAATCTTGTCCCCATATAGTTTATATTCTGAGGTGTGGTTTCCTTGTTTTAGAAAGCAATTTTAAAGCAAGAGACAGAAACCCTTAAACTAGCGTGAGCTAAACGAAGAGAGAGCTTTATGAATCCTGAGCGTTCCGAACGCATTGAAATACCAGTATTGCCTCTGCGTGATGTAGTGGTATACCCACATATGGTGATCCCACTGTTTGTTGGACGTGAAAAATCCATTCACAGTCTGGAAGCAGCGATGGATCATGACAAGCAGGTAATGCTGGTTGCACAAAAAGAAGCCTCGACTGATGAGCCAGGGGTGAATGATTTATTTGCTGTCGGTACAGTTGCATCCGTTATCCAGATGCTAAAACTGCCTGATGGTACAGTTAAGGTCCTCGTTGAAGGGCTACGACGCGCACGTATTACCAGTTTGACAGATAATGGCGAATATTTCTTAGCGCAAGCAGAGTATTTGGCAACAGAGCAAAATAGTGAATCTGAACACGCACCGTATGATGAAACGGCAGCGGGTTCTCAATCATCAGATGCACTTGATGAAAAAGAAAACGAAGTATTGTATCGCACTATTGTTAGTCAGTTTGAAAGCTATATAAAACTGAATAAAAAGATTCCACCTGAAGTACTAACTGCGTTACATGCAATTGAACAAGATCAGCTAGATAAACTGGCAGATACCATTGCCTCTCATATGCCATTAAAATTAGCAGATAAACAACGCGTTTTAGAAATGGCAAATATTGCTGAACGCGTAGAGTTTTTGATGGCCATGATGGAGTCAGAAACTGAGTTGCTGCAAGTGGAAAAACGCATTCGTAACCGCGTTAAAAAACAGATGGAAAAAAGCCAGCGCGAGTATTATCTGAATGAGCAAATGAAAGCTATTCAGAAAGAGCTGGGTGAAATGGATGATGCGCCAGACGAATATGAATCGCTAAAACGTAAAATCGAAGAAGCGAAAATGCCAAAAGAGGCACAAGAAAAAGCCGAAGCAGAATTGCAGAAGCTGAAAATGATGTCTCCGATGTCAGCAGAAGCTACTGTTGTCCGTAGCTATATTGATTGGATGGTGCAGGTTCCATGGCATAAACGTAGCAAAGTCAAAAAAGACTTAGTTAAAGCACAAGAAGTGTTAGATACCGACCACTACGGTTTAGAGCGTGTGAAAGACCGTATTTTAGAGTATCTGGCAGTGCAAAGCCGCGTCAGTAAAATTAAAGGGCCAATCCTTTGCTTGGTTGGGCCTCCGGGTGTAGGTAAAACCTCTTTGGGGCAATCTATTGCTAAGGCTACGGGTCGCCAATATACACGTATGGCATTAGGTGGGGTGCGCGATGAAGCTGAAATCCGTGGTCACCGTCGTACTTATATTGGTTCAATGCCAGGTAAGCTGATCCAAAAGATGGCAAAAGTAGGCGTCAAAAACCCACTATTTTTACTGGATGAAATTGATAAAATGTCATCTGATATGCGTGGCGACCCAGCCTCTGCATTACTAGAGGTGCTTGATCCAGAACAAAATATTGCCTTTAACGACCACTACTTAGAAGTGGATTACGATTTGTCTGATGTGATGTTCGTTGCAACATCGAACTCAATGAACATCCCTGCACCATTGTTAGATCGTATGGAAGTGATTCGCCTTTCTGGTTATACAGAAGATGAAAAACTGAATATTGCGAAAAGACATTTGCTGTCTAAGCAGATTGAACGTAATGCGTTGAAAAAGAATGAGTTAACTATCGATGATAGTGCTTTAATGAGCATCATTCGTTATTACACTCGTGAGGCTGGAGTTCGTGGTTTAGAGCGCGAAATCTCTAAATTATGCCGTAAAGCAGTTAAAGCGCTACTTATGGACAAAAAGCTCAAGCACATTGAAATCAATGCGGACAACCTGAAAGATTATCTGGGAGTTCGTCGTTTTGATTACGGCCAAGCAGACACAGAAAACCGTGTTGGGCAAGTTACAGGCCTTGCTTGGACTGAAGTTGGTGGTGACTTACTCACTATTGAAACTGCTTGTGTGCCCGGTAAAGGCAAACTAACCTATACCGGTTCTTTAGGTGAAGTGATGCAAGAGTCTATTCAAACCGCATTAACGGTTGTTAGAGCTCGAGCGGAAAAACTGGGTATTAATAGCGATTTTTATGAAAAACGCGATATCCATGTGCACGTACCTGAAGGGGCAACGCCAAAAGATGGTCCAAGTGCAGGTATTGCGATGTCTACAGCATTAGTTTCTTGCCTAACGGGTAATCCGGTGAGAGCAGATGTTGCTATGACGGGTGAAATTACATTAAGAGGGTTAGTTTTCCCAATTGGTGGCTTAAAAGAGAAATTATTGGCGGCACACCGTGGAGGGATTAAAACAGTATTAATTCCTAAAGAAAACGAACGTGATTTAGAAGAAATTCCTCAAAATGTGATCGCAGATCTTGAAATTCACCCTGTGAAAACGATTGAAGAAGTCTTATCTTTGGCTTTAGTTAATCCTCCTTTTGGAGCTGAAGTAGTTAAAAAGAAAGCTAAAAGAGTGAGCTGAATCAAGAAGTTTGTATAAAATTAAGGCTGACAGCTAATTTAGGGCTTGTCAGCCTTTTTTTTCATCGCTAATTTAACGATGATTCTGATAATTGTTTGTATGCAATCTGTTCTCTTGCCATTGGTAATCAGGATTGATATAACGGCTGCATCATTAATTAACTATACTAATAACTGCTATAGTTAATTAAGAGATTTATAGTCCAACTAATATGGGGATGATAAGAGTGAATAAAGCTCAACTGATTGATCAAATCGCTTCTGATGCGAATATTTCTAAAGCTGCAGCAGGTCGTGTTGTTGACGCGTTCGTTGCTACCGTAACGGGTTCTTTGAGTAAAGGGGACGATGTTGCTCTAGTTGGCTTTGGGACTTTCTCTGTTCGTGAGCGTGCAGCACGTACAGGCCGTAACCCTCAAACGGGTAAAGAAATTAAAATAGCTGCGGCGAAAGTTCCTGCTTTCCGTCCAGGTAAGGGTCTTAAAGACGCTGTAAATAGCTAATTAGGTATTTAAGTTTGTCTTTCTCGTATTTTTGCGAAAACTCAAACTGACGGAATGTCTTTAATCAGCTAATATATAAGCGCACCATTGAAATGGTGCGCTTTTTTTTCTTTCTGAGTTAAGATTAGCGTATTATCAGGAAATTGAATTCAACAAAGCGGAGTTAAGCCTTTTTATGATGGAAAATTTACGCACAAAGGCGAATAGTCCTTTGCTCAAAATAATACTGGCGCTGATTATCCTTTCATTCGTGTTGGGTGGCGTTATGATGGGTGGCCTTGGTGGCAACAGTGCAAATAATGCCGCTGAAGTTAACGGGCAGTCAATAAGCCGAGAGCAGCTACAGCAGGCTTTTCAACAAGAGCGCCAATCATTACAAGAGTATCTGGGGGATAAATTTTCAGAAGTCGCTAGTAATGAAGAAAGCATGAATTTACTGCGCCGCCAAGCTCTTGATAACTTGATTAACAATGAATTGATTAATCAGTATGCTAATGAACTACAACTCTCAGCAAGCGATCAGCAAATTGAGCAATATATTTTCTCAATGCCTGTTTTCCAAACAGATGGCCGGTTTGATAGCGAAAAATATCGTGAGATCTTAAGCCGTAACAACATTAATGCAGATAGCCTTGCGGCTCAAATTCGCCAAGATCTTACACGTGCTCAGCTAGCCAAAACTTTTACTGGAACGGATTTCGCTTTACCATCTGAAGTTAAAGCGTATGCTGAATTATTTATGCAAGAGCGTGAAATTCGCACTGCAATTTTAGATTTAGCAGAGGTTCAAGCAAAACAAACAGCCTCTGAAGAAGAATTAAAGTCCTATTATGATGCTAACCAAAATAGCTTTATTTCACCTGAGAAGGTGCAAGTAAGCTATGTTGAAATGGATGCAGCATCGATGGCACCAGCGACAGTGTCTGATGAAGAAGTAAAAACCTATTATGAGCAAAACCTGAAAAATTATACTCAAGCAGAGCAAAAGCAGTACAGTATGATTCAGGTTGCTTCTGAAAAAGAAGCGAATGATATTCTGGATGAATTAAAACAAGGTGCAGACTTTGCAACGTTAGCCGCTGAAAAATCAACGGATAAATTCAGTGCAGGGCAAAAAGGCCTGATTGGTTGGATGGAAGCTGCATCAACGCCAAGCGAAATTGTGGATGCTAAATTAACAGAAAAAGGGCAACTTTCGGCACCTGTTAAATCACAAAATAGCTATGTTATTTTTCGTTTAGATGATATTAAGCCAGAATCGATTAAACCGTTTGAGCAAGTTGAAGAAAGTATTAAAACTAGCTTGCTTCAAGATAAAAACATTAAGCAATTCTATGACTTACAGCAAAAAGTCAGTGAAGCGGCCACGAGTGATATGGAATCATTAGTATCAGTTGAATCTGTATCTGGTTTGAAGGCTGTGACAACGGATTGGTTTGATAGAACAAACCCACCTGCTGCACTTAATTTCCCTAAAGTGGTCAGTGAAGTATTTAGCGATCGTTTAGTGGATAAAAACGGTTCTAAAGGAATCAACTCAGACGTTATTAACGTGGAAGGTGACCGTGCATTTGTTGTGCGTGTTACAGAGTACAAACCTGAAAGTGTTGAACCTTTTGAACAGGTTAAGTCAGAAATTGAAACACTGGTTAAACGCCAAAAAGCCGAAGCAGAGTTGAAAGCTACGGGCGATAAATTACTTACTGAGTTAAAAGCGGGTAAAGGGGCTGAAGCTCTAAGTGCCACGGGTGTTAAATTCTCTGATGCTCAAACCGTTTCTCGTTTAATGCCACAAACAGCGGTTATCAATGCGACAATGGAAATGCCACAACCTGTTGATGGTAAACCAAGCTACGCACTTGCGCGTGATGAGTCTGATAACTATGTGGTTATTCAGCTAGATAAAGTAACATTAGGTCAGCCAACGGATGACGAGTTAAAACAACTAACTCGTGAATACCAAGGCGCTATGAGTTCTGCGGTTAACGAAGCTTTGATGCTTAACTTGCGTGAAAATGCAAAAATTGAAGTGCTGAATATTGAATAATTGCGAGCAGCTTCGCAAGTAAAATTGTAACGTTATGAATAGAAGGCCACCTTTGGGTGGCCTTTCGTATTTTTAATTTTATTAAAAAGTGTTCCATATTTTTCTATGGCATCGTTGTGTCTCAACATACACAGGAGAACAAATATGTTATGGAATTCAGTCAATAAATGCAGATTAGGTATTGTTCTGCTCCTTTCTTTATTATGCTCATTTTCTTCTTTTTCTTTGGCTAAGAAAATTGAGCCAGAAAAAGCCACTACGGCTGTCACTCAAGAAAAACAAGTAAGTAATAACTCACCATCAACTAACCATGAGCAGTCTGACAAGGTAAATATTAACTTAGCAGGTGAAGAGGAACTTGCCGAAAAACTTAATGGCATAGGTAGGCAAAAAGCTAAAGCTATCGTTGAATATAGGCAAAAATATGGGGCTTTTAATTCCATTGAGAATATTTTAGAAGTTCAGGGGATAGGTCCTGCATTTTTAGAAAAGAATAAAGATAAGTTAACTTTGTAACTAAAATCCCCCATACAAAGTATGGGGGAATATATTTAAGGTTAATAATTAAGCAGAAAACTAAGCATCTTGTAAATAATTTGGGAGCTAAGTCTTATTCTTGATAATCATTCAGCACATTTTCCGTACATTTGTTATTTTTATGTTATTAAAAAATAAACTGGTCGGAGTAGTTATGACAACACACATTAAAGTTCATGGTTATCATATAGATGTTTTTCAGCACGTTAATAATGCACGTTACTTAGAATTCTATGAAGCAGACCGCTGGGAATGGATGAATAAACGCAATTTTATTAGGTGGGCTATAGAAAACAATTTAACAATAGCTGCGGTGAATATTAATGTAAATTATATACAAGGTGTCTTACTCGGTGATGAGCTGACTGTGGTGACCCGTATGGACAAAATAGGCAGTAAAAGCGCAGTATGTTATCAACAAATTATTCGCACTAAAGCAGGAATTCAAGAGGTTGTTTCAGATGCTTATGTGACATTTGTTTTTATCAATAATATCGAGAATAAAGCAATTATTATCGATGAACAGCTGCGTGAGAAGTTAGAGTCATTCAAGGTGGGTTCTGAAGATTTTATTCAAAACTAGCCTACCATTAGCTTGAATATTACGAATAAGCTAATGATAGGCTGTGTGTTTGACTAATTCATTATGGCTTTTGCTTTAATGAGAGCATGATGGCTTCTTTATCATTTAAATATTCATTTAAGCCTTTGCTCCTTAAATGGCAGGCAGCACATTCACCGCAACCATCACCTTGAATACCATTATAACAAGTCAGTGTTTGCTGCCTGATGGTTTCAAGGTGGCCATAACTGTCGGCAAGAGCCCATGTTTGGGCTTTATTTAACCACATTAATGGGGTTTCAAAGCGAATATTTTTGGCAAGACCGAGGTCTACAGCATGATTGAGGGCTTTGACAAATTCATCTCGGCAATCTGGGTAACCTGAAAAATCAGTTTCACAAACACCGGTTATCACCGCTTCTGCCTGTACTTGGTAAGCATAAATTGCTGCTAATGTGAGGAATAAAATGTTGCGCCCTGGAACAAAAGTGCTGGGTAAAGTACTGGACTCGCTTTCTGAAAAATCAGGAACTGGGATGTTATCTCGAGTTAAGCTGCTGATTGCTAATTCATTGAGTAATGTGACATCTAACACTTTATGTGCTGTAGCACCTAAAGATACGCTCAATTTCTGTGCGACTTCGATTTCAAAACGGTGGCGCTGGCCGTAATCGAAAGTAACACAATGAACTTCATCATAGTTTTGCAAAGCTTGAATAAGACAGGTTGTTGAGTCTTGGCCTCCGCTAAAAACCACAACTGCGCGTTTCATAGGTACTCCTTGGTGATATATCATTATCAAAATGTGATGGAAAGAGAGTAAAGCATGTTAGCGATACTGGGATGTAATTCATAGTTCTATTTTTATCAAATTAGTTTGATTGAAGGACTATTTATATGCTGATTTGGTTATCTGTATAAAAATATTCTATAATCATGGTATTTGGTAACATTTTTATTGTTTTTTAATTATTCAATTTTGCATAATATAGTTATACAGCTAATAAAATAACGATAAAAGCACTTACACCCAAGCCAAGAGAGTAATTATGTTAGATAAAATAGACAAAAAACTGCTTTGTTTATTGCAAAATGACAGCAGCTTATCCTTAAATACCCTTGCGGAAGCTGTTAATTTAACCTCTACTCCGTGCTGGAAAAGATTAAAAAGGCTTGAAGATGAAGGTTATATTCGAGGGCGAGTCACTTTACTCGATGGTGAGAAGTTAGGTTTAGGTTTAACGGTGATTGTGACAATTAAAACACAGCATCATAATAGTGAGTGGTATGAGCAATTTGTTTCTTTTGTTAGTCAACTTCCTGAAGTTCTGATGTTTTATCGTATGGCTGGGGAGTATGATTATCTTATGCAAGTGGAAGTTCATGATATGAAATCATATGACTTGTTTTATAAAAAGTTAGTTAATGGTGTTCATGGTTTAATCGATGTAACTTCAAGCTTTGCAATGGAAAAAATCAAGTATACGACAGTATTGCCTATTCCTGATTAACCCTGTAATAACTTAGATAATTACGGGCTCTCATTCTTAGGCATCAATAAATCAATATATTCAAGGCAGTATTACGTGCGATTATTTTCACAACTAAGTTGGTATTTTTTGAGTGAATGGCGGCGCTATCTCGGCGCTGTTTGCTTTTTAATTATCATTGCTATCTTACAATTAGTTCCCCCACGCATTGTTGGTGTTGTTGTTGATGGAATTAGTAAAGGGGCAATGTCGACAAAGCAATTGATCACTTATGTTTTAGTCATGCTGTTGATTGCATTGGTTGTGTATGGTTTGCGCTATGTCTGGCGTTTATGGTTATTTGGTGCTTCTTATAAGTTAGCCGTACAACTACGACAAAAATTTTATCGGCAACTAAGTCTGCAAAACCAAGCATTTTACCTTAGGTACCGAACGGGAGATTTAATTGCACGTACAACGAATGATGTTGACAGAGTTGTGTTTGCTGCAGGAGAGGGCGTTTTAACATTAGTTGACTCATTAGTGATGGGGTGTGCGGTGCTCATTATGATGAGCGTTGAAATTAGTTGGCAGCTTACTTTACTTGCACTTATTCCAATGCCAATTATGGCATTAGTCATTAAACGTTATGGGGATCAGCTTCATCAGCGTTTCAAGCATGCCCAAGGGGCATTTTCGTCTTTAAATAATCATGCACAAGAAAGTTTAACAAGTATTCGCATGATTAAAGCTTTTGGCCTCGAAGATCATCAATCAAATCAATTTGAACAGGTAGCTACCGAGGCAGGGCGTCGCAATATGCATGTTGCTAAAGTTGATGCTCGTTTTGACCCCACTATTTTTATGGCGATTGGTATGGCCAACTTACTCGCTATTGCAGGGGGAAGCTGGATGGTATTAAACGACACACTGACGCTAGGCGAATTAACGAGCTTTGTGATGTATCTAGGGTTAATGATTTGGCCGATGTTAGCGCTCGCATGGATGTTTAATATCGTTGAACGGGGTAGTGCAGCTTATAGCCGTATTCTTAGTTTACTCAATGAACCGTTAGTCATTCAGGATGGTTCGCATTCATTACAGCCTGAAAAGGGAAATTTGAATGTAAATATCATCAAATTTAGTTATCCAGAAACCTCGAGAACAGCATTACATGATATTAAGTTTGACCTAAAACCTGGGCAATTTTTAGGGATATGTGGGCCAACAGGATCTGGAAAATCAACATTGTTGACGTTATTACAACGTCAATTTGATATTACGGAAGGGGTTATTTTCTATCAAGGTTTACCGTTACCCGAAATTCGTTTAGATGAATGGCGTGCTCGGTTATCTATCGTAAATCAGTCTCCATTTTTGTTTTCAGATACCGTCGCAGGCAATATCGCGCTTGGGCGACCTGATGCCACTCAAGAAGAAATTGAACAGGCTGCACGCATTGCTTGTGTACATGATGATATTTTACGTTTACCTGAAGGCTATTCCACTCAGGTTGGTGAGCGAGGCGTCATGTTATCAGGCGGGCAGAAACAACGAATTTCTATTGCGAGGGCTATCTTGCAGAATGCGGAAATCTTGGTGCTAGATGACGCACTTTCTGCCGTTGATGGGCAGACTGAGTTTACAATTTTACAAAATTTAAGCCATTGGCGACAAGATAGAACCATGATCATCAGCGCCCATCGTCTATCTGCATTGGTAGAGGCGGACAATATTTTAGTGCTATCTCAAGGTACTATTGTTAGCAGAGGTAGACATGACGCGCTTATTGAGCAATCGGGTTGGTATAAAGATATGTATCAATATCAACAGATTGAAGCAGCTTTGGATGGTGATCTATGAGCCAAAAGAAACCGCTGTGGCCAGCACTTAAGCGTTTACTTGCTTATGGAAAAGCGTACCGAGGAACCATGGCTATTGCCATTGCAATGCTATGGCTAGCTGCTATTGCAGAAGTTAGTGGGCCTCTGCTAATCAGTTATTTTATTGATAACATGATAGCGAAAAAACAAATCATCATGCCACTGGCTTTATATATGGCTGTTGGGTTTATATTGCTCCAAGTTATTGCTGCACTATTACATTACTATCAAATTATTTTATTTAATAAAGCTTCTGTGGGGGTAGTGCAAACATTACGAACAGATGTGATGAATGCTGCTCTAAGGCAGCCTCTAAGTGCATTTGATAAGCAGCCAGTTGGTCAGTTAATTTCACGAGTTACAAATGATACTGAGGTTATTAAAGATCTATTTGTGATGGTTGTACCAACCGTGTTTCGTAGCTTAGCACTGATCTGCGCTATGCTGGTTGCCATGTTTTCATTGGAATGGCGTATGGCATCAATTGCAGTGATGATTTTTCCTGCTGTATTTGTGGTAATGCTTGTTTATCAGCGTCTAAGCACACCGATTGTACGTCGTGTGAGATCTTATCTTGCTGATATTAATAACGGTTTTAATGAAGTTATTAATGGAATGACAGTTATTCAGCAATTTATCCAGCAAGCTAGATTTGGCGAAAAAATGCAAAGTCTTAGCCAAGACCATTATTTTGCAAGAATGAAAGCATTAAAGCTTGATGGCTTATTATTAAGGCCATTGTTGAGCTTACTTTCTGCCTCAGTATTATGTGGTTTACTATTGCTATTTGGATTCGAAGGAACGACCACCATTGGTGTTGGTGTTTTATATGCTTTTATTAATTATTTAGGCCGCTTGAATGAACCGCTCATTGAATTAACTTCTCAGCAGTCAATGTTGCAGCAAGCCGTTGTTTCTGGTGAGCGTGTTTTTGAATTAATGGATAGCCCGCAACAAGGCTATGGCGCAAGTATTGAGCCGTTACAAGGTGGTTCAATCTCAATTAACCATTTATCCTTTGCCTATCGTGATAACAACATTGTGCTTAAAGACATTAATTTACAAGTGCCTGATCATAATTTTATTGCGTTGGTCGGCCATACAGGAAGTGGTAAAAGTACCATTGCAAATTTAATTATGGGATATTACCCATGGCAAGAAGGGGATATTTTATTAGATGGGCGTCATTTAAGTTCACTATCTCATCAAGTATTACGTAATGGTATTGCAATGGTGCAACAAGACCCTGTTGTTCTCGCCGCTTCTTTTTTTGATAACGTCGCATTAGGACGTGAAATTAGCCAAGATAAAGTCTGGGAAGTTCTTGAAACTGTTCAGCTTGCTGAGTTGGTTCGTGCGTTACCTGATGGGTTAGATACCGTGCTCGGAGAACAAGGAAATACGTTATCTGTTGGGCAAAGACAATTACTAGCGATGGCTCGAGTTCTTGTGGTGACACCTAAAATTTTAATTTTGGATGAAGCAACCGCGAACATTGACTCAGGAACAGAGCAAGCGATACAAAAAGCATTACGTATGATCCGCCAACATACTACTCTAGTTGTGATAGCTCACCGTTTATCGACGATCGTCGATGCTGATCAAGTCGTTGTGTTACATCGTGGTGCAATTGTTGAGCAAGGTAAGCATTCACAGCTTTTGCAACAAAAAGGACGCTATTATCAAATGTACCAGTTGCAACAAGTTGGGGAATCACTGAATGCCCATAGTGATGCTGAAGTTGAGGCTATACCTAGTTAATTGTTCTGCACTCTTATAATGCATCCTCTAAAGCCACTCATCCGAGTGGTTTTTTATTTTGCCCTTTCTTATTGAATTATATGAATAAATATATTTTGGCACACGGTTTGCTATAACGTCAGTGCTGTTCAAAGCATTGAGCAGTTTATTCACCTGACTTATAGGAGTGAACATGAAATATATCATCGCGATCATTAAGCCATTTAAATTAGATGAAGTCCGAGAAGCGTTATCAGATATTGGAGTTCAAGGGCTTACCATTACTGAAGTTAGAGGGTTTGGGAGGCAAAAAGGGCATGCCGAGTTGTACAGAGGTGCTGAATATACTGTCGACTTTTTACCTAAAGTACGTATGGAAATAGCCGTTTCTGATGAGTTAGTGGAGCAGGTAATTGAAACAATTGAAAAAAAAGCTTATACGGGCCAAGTTGGGGATGGAAAAATATTTATTTTGTCATTAGAACAAGCGGTACGTATTCGTACAGGTGAAAAACAAGACGAAGCACTGTAGGAGAACAACTATGCGCAAAGGGTTCCAATACTTATTCTTATTAATGGGTGGTTTTCCAATAACCGTGTTTGCTGCAGAGGAAGCTCTGGATAAAGCGGATAATGCATTCATGATGATAGCGACTGCTTTAGTTATCTTTATGATACTGCCAGGTATCGCATTATTTTATGGTGGGCTACTAAGAAGCAAAAATGTCCTTTCTTTGATGGCTCAAACTGCAGTTATTTTTGCTTTGGTGTCTGTTATTTGGATTGTTTATGGATACAGTTTAGCTTTTAGTGAGGGAAATGATTTTATCGGTGGTTTTAGCCAGATCATGTTGAAAGATATTACTGTAGAAAGCTTATCTGGACCGATCCCTCAATTTATTCACGTCGTGTTTCAAGGTGCATTTGCATGCTTAACGGTTGCATTAGTGATTGGTGCATTAGGAGAGCGAATTAAATTTTCTGCAATTCTAATTTTTACCCTTATTTGGACTACATTTGCTTATTTGCCAATGGCACATATGGTGTGGGGAGGTGGTATTTTATCGCAAGATGGCGCATTAGATTTTGCTGGAGGTACGGTTGTTCATATCAATGCGGCTGTTGCAGGCTTAGTTGGTGCTTACTTACTGGGGCATCGTACCGGGTTAGGGAAAGAAGCCATTAAACCTCATAACCTACCTATGGTATTTATGGGAACTTCCATATTATTCATTGGCTGGTTTGGTTTCAATGCAGGTTCGGCTGGAAGTGCAAATAGTATTGCTGCACTCGCGTTTGTGAACACTATCGCAGCTGCGGCAGGCGCTATCTTATCGTGGACTTTAGCGGAATGGCTTTTCAGGGAGAAACCTTCATTATTAGGGGCTTGCTCTGGGTGTTTGGCTGGGTTAGTCGGTGTTACGCCTGCTGCGGGTACTGTGGGTGTTGGCGGGGCATTAATCATCGGACTACTTTCTGGATTGGCAGGTTTATGGGGGGTAGTGATTTTAAAACGTCGGTTAAAAGTTGATGATGTTTGCGATGTTTTTGGCGTTCACGGAGTCTGTGGCATTTTAGGGTGTTTACTCACGGGGGTATTTACCTCAACGGTATTAGGCGGAAGTGGCTATGCGGAAGGTATTACGATGATGAAACAAGTAGGAATTCAAGCCGTTAGCATCCTAGTTTGTGTTGTTTGGACTGCAATTGTTGCTTATATCGCATTTAAAATTGCAGAGAAAACGTCAGGCTTACGAATTAATGTTGAAAAAGAAAGGGAAGGCTTAGATATTACTTCTCATGGTGAAAGTGCCTACAATTAACCTTCATGTAAAGATAATTACAGGATAATACTGTGTTTTATGTAAATTGATAATGGCAGCTTATTGCTGGCTGCCATTACCTTTTTAAACTGACTAATATATTTTTCTAAGTAAGTAATCACTTACTTTAAATAGCGGTTATTTACGAGGTTGCCGTTGACGAATTACGCCTTCTTGGACTGCAGTTGCAACAAGATCACCTTGTAAATTATAGATTTGTCCTTTCACAAAACCCCTCCCACCTGATGCCGAAGGGCTTTCTACAGCGTACAGTAACCAGTCATCAATTTTAAATGGGCGATGGAACCACATTGAATGGTCAATAGTTGCAACCTGTAAGTCGCGTTCCATAAATCCTCTACCATGCGGCTGTAATGCGGCAGGAAGGAAATTGTAATCAGAGGCATAACCTAATAAATAGTGGTGTAGTGAAGGTATATCAGGCAGTTGCCCTTTCGCTTTGAACCAAATATAACGAAATGGTTCTTGAGGTGCGGCATCGAATGGGCTGTAAAATTCAACGGGACGAAATTCAAAAGGAGTTGGCCGAAGAGCATACTTTTTAACTGCTTCTGGTAATTTATCAGCCAAACTTTGAACAATATCATCTTGAGAAATTAATTTTGTAGGTGGTGGTACATCTGGCATTAAGTTCTGATGGCTATAACCTTCTTCTTGAGATTGAAATGATGCGGTCATAAAGAAGATAGGTTTACCATTTTGAATGGCACTTACTCGGCGTGCGCTAAAGCTTCCGCCATCGCGTAAAATTTCCACGTCATAAACAATGGGACGTGAGCTATCGCCTGGGCGTAAAAAATAACTATGAAAAGAATTAATCGCTCTTTCTTCAGGTATGGTTTGCTTCGCTGCATACATGGCTTGTCCAACAACTTGTCCACCAAAAACTTGAGGTAAACCAAGGTCTTCGCTTTGTCCACGAAAAATACCTTCTTCAATTTTTTCGAGTTCAATTAGGCTAATTAAATTCTGTAATTCTGGGCTCATAGTCATCTTAGTTCAGTTATACGTAAATGAGATATTGGTATTTTCCCATTATTTACCCTGAATAGGTAGATTAATTACTAGCGAATAAATTGGGGTTACGTATTGTTACATTTGGAAATATAAATGTATTATTCTACCAATATTAGTTATACTTTTTATTATTCCCTCATCAGAAAATGACTTGTCTATTCCGATTATTTTAAAATGTTTTAGTAAACATTGTGTTATAGGTAATAACTATGAAGTTTTTTCGCTATATTGTTAGCTTATTAGTGATTTTAACGTTGGTTAGCTGTGAAGGGAATAGCACCAAGCCCAGCGAAAAAGCACTTAATGCTCAAAATAGTAATAATAACCAGACAGTCGATTCAGGAAAAATCGAGGGCCGTGTGGTGATTTTACAGGATACTGTTTTACCTGAAGACGCAGTTGTTACAATTACGTTGGCAGATACAACGGTTGCGGACTTACCTGCACTGATATTATCTCAAAAATATTACAATTCAGTGAATAATCGTCCAACCATTCCTTTTGAACTAACTTACCAAAAAAATGAAGTTAGGCAGGAAGGCTCGCTAGTTGTTAATGCAACCGTGAACGCGAATGGAAAACTTTTATACATTAGTGATAGCGTTGTAGAGGTTATCAATAATGGCGTCACAAAAAATGTTGAATTGTTGATGGTACCTGCGAACTAGCCAATAAGCGACTTTTTAGTTGAGTCGCTATTTTTATATGAGTTTGTGTAATAAAACGTCACTTGGTCAGGGGTTTCTTGCTATTTTAATGACTATCAAGCATAATGCCCCTGCTTTGAAAGAAGCAATCAATGGGGGCTCTGTTGGTTCTCCCGCAACGCTAACTTGTTAACTTGGTCAGGTCCGGAAGGAAGCAGCCATAGCAGGGGTCGTGTGTGCCGGGATGCCGCTGGCAGGGCTCCCACCCAACTCAGCATCTTTTGCCTTTCCTCTCATCTATATATTCTAATTTATTATAAATATGTTATTTAATTATATTTTATAATTGTTAATTAAACTCTAAATCTCAAATAAATTCTGAAGTTAAAAAAGAAAGGTTAAGAATACAACATTCATTGTTGATTATTGTAATAAGAAAAGTTGATATGCTAAAATTAAAAGCAATAAATTTCCATTAGCATAATTATAATGCCAATAATAAAACGATAATTGCATTGCGTCCAGCCGATAAGGGGATTTACCGGCTACAACCATTCACTATCTGTGCGTGTTAATAAGATATTACCTAACAAATTTCCAAACAGAAGCTGGAATTTTATCATAAAGCTTATTCATTGTGAGCTCAGCTAAGCGGTGATCTGCAGCTGAATAGAATAGCTCTAGCTCATCATCAGATAATTCATACTTATTTTTTTCAATGACACGCTCAAGAGTTTCAATTGTTGTGCATTTTCTTAAACGCATCAGATAATCAGATTTGGTCATAATACCCTTTCTTTTGTGCAAAATTACTTATTTATATACGGTTTTGTAGTTGAGCTAAAGATAAATAATATCTTTAGGTTTTGCTGGTTAGACACTTTAGGTCATCATCCAACACAGTGACAAGACTCTGATTCATTGCTTCCCAGTCTATAATTTCACTGAGCGTGATGACTGGGCTGCCGAATAAATCGTAGGTCTCATCGAGATACTCTTCGATAAGTGATATAACAAGATTTTCTTTTGGATATTTGATTTTAAACCGCCATACAAATGCAGCGATATGTTCAATAAGTTCATTCAAGGCTGCGCTTTGCGGGGAGCTTAAATCATTAATCCAGTGTGTATTTGTTTTTTGTAAGCTTAAAATAGCGTCTCTATTGAGGCTATTACATAAGTATTTTAGTTCTGCTATATCGTGTCTTTTGGGTGAGTATTCATCCATAATCACCTCCGCAGGCGAATCTGACTTTTGCTGTGTGTATTTTTTATCAATAATGTCATGTTAACTAATTAAAGCACCTATGTTCAATATAAAAGGTTGCATGTTAATATATTGAAAAATATAAGATTATTGCTAGTTCGTTAAACTTTCGAAGATTATTAATATAATACATAAGCGATATTCGAATACGGACTGGCAGCTCGGACTAAACTAGCCGCGATATAATAATAGCATTATTATCACATATGTCACCAGCAATAAACTACTTTTTCTAGTTTATTAGCAAGTTGTTGGGGGCTGGGTCGCGTATGTTCTGCTTAAACTCAATTTTATGAAGTATTTAAATTATAGTTTAACCATCAGTTATTCTAGTACAGTGAATATGAAGTGTTTATACAAAAGATGTTATAAAAATTATTTTCCTATTTAATTCATTCAAATAATTTATTTTTACTAATAAGAGAATTAAAAATAAAAAAGCTTTTGCCTGAAATAGACAAAAGCTTTGTTGATGAGAATAACTTAAAGATAGAGGTTTAAGGTTACCCCTGGTTTCAGGTCTGCCATTTTAACACCTGAATTCCAAGTCATTAAATCATTGAGCTTTATGCCATGACGTTTCGCAATGCTATAATAGGAGTCGCCTTTTCTTACTTTATAGGTTTTTGCCTTACGGTTACTTGCAGTAGGCGCTGAGCTCGTAACTTTTAATACTTGTCCTGGTTTGATAACACTCGCAGTTTTTAACCCATTTAGCTTTTGAATATTTTTGGCGGTAGTATTGAATTTTTTTGCAATACTCGCGACAGATTCGCCTTTGCGTACTTTATATGTAGCTATTTTAGCTCGATTTTGACGCGCGCTAGAAATTGCAGTGGGTTGTGCTGTTTTTATCTGTTGGTTTTGTTGTGCGGCTAAACGAATAGTGTTTAAAACATCTTCGTCTGAGAGTGATGTTTTGAATTGTTCAGCTTTTGCTGTAGGTAACATAATATAATGAGGGCCACTTGGCGATGTTATGCCGCGTGTATAACCAGAATTATACGTTTTTACCGATTCAACAGTTAACCCAGCCAACTCAGCGGCTTGAGATAACGTGATTTGTTGACCAACATCGATTTGAGTGAGTGCTCGATTTTTATTACTTGTTGGCAAATTAACTTGGTACTTTTCAGGATTTTTCAATACTTGGCTAAGTGCTAAGATTTTTGGTACGTATTGTTTAGTTTCTTTTGGTAATGAGAGTGACCAAAAATCAGTAGGTAGCCCGGCAGCTTCGTTTTTCTTGATAGCATTTTGAACACAGCCTTCTCCACAGTTATAGGCAGCAAGGGTGAGCTCCCAATCGTGGCCAAACATAACATTTAAGTTTTCGAGAAGATCAAAAGCTGCTTTAGTTGAAGAAACCACATCCCTGCGCTCATCAACCCATTGTGTTTGTTTTAGTCCATATGAGCGTGCAGTGATAGGAACGATTTGCCATAGACCCGCAGCTTGTGCAGGAGAAGTTGCTTTAGGATTAAATGAGCTTTCAATAATAGGAATTAAAGCTAATTCCATAGGTAAATTGCGCTCATTAATTTCGTCTACGATGAGGTACATGTATGGCTCAGCTCTTAATGCCACATCGTAGACAAAACGTTGTTTATTTAAATAACTATTTGCGAGTTCCCTAATTTGAGGTTTATCAGGGATATCCATTTTTAGTTCATCACTAATATAGCCCCATAGGTCATAGTCGACTTTAGGTAATTGTCGGCTGGCTGCTTGGTTGTGTGATGCAACAGTTTCAATAGTATGATTAGTTGGAGTTTTGTTCTGCTTAATTTTTTTCGGGGCAGTTTGGCATCCGGCCAACAGAACAATGGCGATAAGCGTCGCGATTATCTTCATTCTTTTCTATTGTTCTTCATTTTGATGTTTAAAAGTCGAACAATAATACTTATCCCACCCCGATATGACAATCATTAAACTTTAATATTGGTCTTTTAATTGACGCAACAGGGTAAAAACTGCTCTTAAAGGTGGATTTTGTACATTAATATCGAGTTTTTTCTGTAATTGGTGGTTATCGCATTGCAGAAAAATATTTATTTTTTTCTCTGTTTTCAATGTAGTAGGTACTGTTGGTTGATTTTTGTCACGTATTTGCGTTATTTTTTGTAAATATTGTGTAATCGCTTCATTTTCAGGCCATACATGGTGTGCAAATTTTAGATTAGATAAAGTATATTCATGGGCACAGCAAATTAAGGTTTCATCAGGAAGCTCAGCAATTTTTTGGATAGATTCGAACATTTGTTCCGGTGTTCCTTCAAATATCCGCCCGCAACCGGCAGAGAACAGCGTGTCGCCACAGAATAAATAAGGTGCTTGGTAAAAGCCGATGTGCTCAGAAGTATGGCCTGATAATGCAATAACTTGTAGGTTGAACTCGTTAATTATGACCTTATCACCGTTTTCGACTATTTCTGTCGCCCCTTTAGATTGGGTTTCTTTTGGGCCAAAAACAGGAAGAGTTGTAAATTTGCTTAAAATCCCTTTTACACCACCTGTATGGTCATTATGGTGGTGAGTTAATAGGATGGCGACAGGCGTCAACTGTTTAGCTGTAATTATTTCAAGCACAGGCTCTGCCTCTGCGGGGTCAACGATGATACACTGTTGGTGGCCATCGACTAAAACCCAAATGTAGTTATCGTTTAAAGCTGGTACTCGAATTAACTCCATAATGACCTCGATACTTGTTAATAGTTAATAGGGGAATTTCATGAAGCCTGCGCGTATTGATAAAAAAATTCAAATGCCAGTTAGTTGGTCTGACATTCCTTTTGGAGAACAATATCGTCAAGCCATAGAAAATCAACTTAGCCCTTGGTGGCCGAAGATATTTGGCTTTCATTTGCTTAAGTTAGGCCATTTAAGTACTGAAATCCATACCGAAGGCTGCTTAATCTCCCACCAATTTAATGTTGGTACTGGTGATCCTCGTTTTAATCTTATTGCAAAGCCCGAGGCATTACCATTAACCCAAAAATCGATAGATGCCTGTCTAATGACTCACTGTTTGGCATATAGCCATGATCCTCATTGGCTTTTACGGGAGGTTGACCGGGTGTTAATCGACGATGGCTGGCTAATCATCTCAGGTTTTAACCCTTTCAGTCTTGTCGGAATGGCGAAACTCGTACCTGTTTTACGTAAACGGCAGCCTTATTGTAGCCGTTTTTTCCCCTCTGTTAGGGTATTTGATTGGTTAAGCTTATTAAACTATGAAGTTTTGTATCATCGTAATTGCCAAATATTTCCTTGGTTGAGTGCACAAAGACGAGTGAATAAAAACTGTGGGGGAATTGGGGCTTTAAGCGTGATTGTGGCGCGGAAACGGACTTATCCACTGACTCCGACACCACTAAAATTCAAGCAACCGAAGGTTAAGATTGGAACAGCACTCGGTGCGGCGAAGGAGATCAGTAAATCAATGAAGATAGACGACCCTTCTTAGTTTTGTGCAGGCTGGTAACCTGTATCTTCTTTAGTCGGCGCTGACGCGGCAGCTCGAGCCAGTTCATCACATTTCTCATTTTCAGGGTGGCCTGCGTGGCCTTTAACCCAACGCCAATCAATTGTATGTCGTTGGATGGCGTCATCAAGGCGCTTCCATAAATCAACATTGACGACAGGGGATTTATCCGCTTTTCGCCATTGTTTTCGTTTCCAGCCATGGATCCATTGTGTGATTCCTTGTCGTACGTATTGGCTATCAGTGGTTAAAATAATATCACAAGGCCTTGTTAGTGATTCCAATGCAACGATGGCTGCAAGTAGTTCCATGCGGTTATTCGTGGTTAAAAAATATCCATCACTCAATGTTTTTTCATGTTGTTGGTAGCGTAGAACAACGCCATATCCACCCGGGCCAGGATTGCCCAAACAGGAACCATCCGTGAAAATTTCTACCTGCTTTGTCATTTCTGTTACACTCTATATTATTCGTTCCTTTCTAGTTTGACACAAAAAAACATTATGAGCACGGTGATAACCAGACAAATTGTCCTTGATACTGAAACAACCGGTATGAATAAACTCGGTGTTCATTATGAAGGGCACAACATAATTGAGATTGGTGCGGTTGAAGTGATTAACCGCCGACTCACAGGGCGTAATTTTCATGTGTACATTAAACCTGACCGTTTAGTGGATCCTGAGGCATTTGAAGTGCATGGGATAAGTGATGAATTTTTACAAGATAAACCTGTTTTTGCTGACATTGCGGATGAGTTCCTTGAATTTATTCGTGGTGCAGAACTTGTTATTCATAATGCCCCCTTTGATATCGGTTTTATGGACTATGAATTCCGTAAACTCAATAAAGGTATTCCGCCTACGCAAGAATTTTGTACTATCACTGATAGCTTAGTATTGGCTCGCAAACTTTTTCCTGGTAAACGGAATAACTTGGATGCGTTATGTGACCGTTATTTAATTGATAACTCTAAGCGTACACTGCACGGGGCTTTACTCGATGCTGAGATTCTGTCAGATGTCTATTTGGCAATGACGGGCGGGCAAACTTCATTATCATTTTCGATGGATTCAGAATCAGCTAATAATGAGCAAGAGTATGAAATTCAAAGGATTGAACGTCCTCAGAGCGGTCTTAGAGTGATTTTTGCTTCTGATGAAGAAATAATTGCTCATGAAGCTCGGTTGGATATTGTTGATAAGAAAGGCGGCAAACCTTGTCTTTGGCGCCAACCTTCTGATGAAGCTGAAAATTTACACTAATAATTGATTTCATTATTTATACTTGCTTAGGAAAATGGATAGAAAAGCCTCTCAAGGCTAAAAACTGTTCAACTGTGCGATTTAACAAGAAAAAGTGTTGACGGGGTCCTCAAGTATTCGTAATATGCATGGCGTTCCCAGCAGGGAACATCAGGAGCGGTAGTTCAGTTGGTTAGAATACCTGCCTGTCACGCAGGGGGTCGCGGGTTCGAGTCCCGTCCGTTCCGCCAAATTATAACGCCACGCTAATTTATTAGCGTGGCGTTTTCTTTTTGAATGACTGTATTCAACTGCACTGAGAGTTCCTTTCTATAGATATCATTTGCTGCTTCTAATAACTTCTTCGAGTTAAGTTTTGATATAATGAGATTTGTAAATAGTAAACTTGCGAGAATAATTCGCATTTTTTTCAATCATATTAACTACTTTAAAATTTTTCATGTTGTTATTGATATGTGATTTTGAGCACTTATCTTAAAATTAATTTCTTATTTAAAATAATTAATTTAAATTTTGTATTGCTTGTATTAATAGTAATTCGCATGAACTCTAACTAAGATAACAGATCTAAAGTAATCTAACCAATCTTTTCCTAATACTTTAAGATATGTATGAAGGCTATCAATAGAAATAGCAGATTGGCCATTCTCATATCTTGATATTTGTTGTTGGCTCAAATTTAATAGATTTCCTACCTCTGTACCCGTTAATGATCTTTCAATACGTGCAGATTTTAAGTATTTTGCGGTGGCCATAACAATATCTAGGTCGTTATTTATATTCAATTCTTTAGTATTGATATGTTTCATTTTATATTCTCTCTATTATAAATTTATTATCTAAAAGTTAGCTATTAATGATAGCACTATTTTAAATTTTTTGGCTTTCTCAATGAAGGGTAGATTATATTTTTTAGTTACTAATGTGAAATTGTTTTAATGAATCAAAAATAGTTTATTTAATAGGTCCTGACTATCAATATAGATATTAATAATGACTATAAGCTATTAAACTAAAGTATAGGTTTTTATAATTCAATAAAAACAATGCGTTATGTTAACTTGAAGGGGGGCTTAAAAGTAGAAATATAATAAATAATAAATGAAAAAAATGCATTTATAGTCATATAAAAGTAATTATTTATATTTTTACATAAAATTACAGAAAGTATTTATAGATTAAGTTGAAATGGTGACTTATTAAGGGTTGAGTTAGTACTTATCGATAGGTAGCATACAAATTTAATTCTAGATAAAAGTATAATCAAACCTAATTAGTTGGAGATAAATAGAAATGATAATAAGAAGCAAAGATACAATACTTGCTATTATCTAAACTTTATAAGTGGAACGCTATATATTAAATTGTATTTAATTTGGCTTGTCTGCTACAGACAAAATAAGGGCCAAACGAACTTGAAAAAAGGTACCAATCAGGAGTTATCTCATCAATTTCTACATATGCAATTGAATTTAGGTTGAATGCTTTAAAATATTTTTCGAATATATCATCAGGGACATTATCATTTGTAGATTTTCTGTCATAACTTATGGTTAATTTTAAATCTTTTATATACTGTCTTGATGATTGATTGAAATGAACAACTCGATTGACAGTATATGTCTTATCAGTTGTAATTGTTCCTAATAATTTAATATACCCACTGTTATCATTGTTTTTTACTAATTTCATATTTAGTGCATATGATGATTTATTATTAGCCAATATGAAATTAGAGGAAACAGTTGCTTCGCAATATTGCGCTTTATTTTTTTCTAAATTCAAGTTAAACAACAAGAAAACGATGATTAATGAAAATGTTAGTATCAATGAGTATAGTGTTTTATTAGTCATTTTTTTCCTGCCAGTTTATTCTTGTTGAAATGCAATCTTTGTTTTTTTTGCATTTTACTAATAAGCTATGTTTGTTTTTTCCTAAGTTTTGTATGTTGTTGTAATAATAAAAGATATCAGAATCTTCACAGGTTAAGTTAAAATCAATTGCTTGTTTGCCTATTGTATCACTTATGTTTTTTTCATAGTTATCTTTGAATCCATAAACAGGGCAATCACCAATTGTGCTAATTTTGTATGATTGTATTGATGTATATGGGTATTTTACTGCGTAAATTTGATTTACAAGGTAAATAATCACCAAAAGTAAAAAAACACTAATTATCAATAATATTTTTTTAATAATATGATTTTTATTACTAAGTAATAGTGATTTGGCAGATTTTTTGCTTGAAATGGGAGGGTTAGCTAGGCTTTGCTCTATTTTGTTATTGAACTTAGCAATCGATTCTTCAATTTGAATTTCAGAAGAGATAACAAGGCCTTTTTTTGATATGCTTAGAATTGCATTTTCAACTAAAAGCTGTTGATGTAATACTTTTCTTAATGTACTAATGTATTGGTTAAGCGTGTTTATCGAAACTTTTAAGTCATATTTATTTAGTATTTTTTTTAGTATCTCTTCACGAGTGATAGTCGTTTTGTTATTTTGAATTAGTATTATAAAAATATAATTCAATACGGGGGTTAATTTCATTACACTGAGTTCTGTATCCACCCTAAATATTTCACCTAAGTCAGAGTTATATTTTATTATGTTATTCAGTATATATATCATACATGACTCTTATTTAGTTATTAAAATATGTGCTTAGTTTGGTTACTTTTAGCTAACATGATAGTCATTGATTTTAAAGTAATTATATCAGTGTAATATACTACTCTTTTTTTGAGAAGAAAATATGAAAATAAATTTTTGTTTATAATGATTGGTTATATATGTAATGATGAAAAATTTCAGTGTATCGTATTAATGAAACTGACATTTTTTGTTTTGATGTTTTATATTTGGGCAAAAAACAGTATTAATCACTATTTCAAGTCATAGATGCTTAAATTAATTTATTTTTAAATTGTCTGAAGCAATTTTATATAACTGAGTTTTATGAATTTGTAATGCTTTTAGGTAATTATAGATACAGAGTATCTATCGAATTATGATTAGATAATTAAATTTTTTTAAACAATAGCATAGTCAAATTTGTCATTTTATTTTATAACAAATTGATATTATTGGTTTTTTATTCACAGTTGCCAATTGGGTAATATTTATCAAAGATTACAATATATTTACGGCTCTTCTTTTTAAGACGCTCATCTTTAGATTCTTGGCCAGGTAATAAGTAAAATACATAAGGCTCGGAATCATCATTAGCATCACAGTTTTCATGTAAGAGCACTCTAAAATAGGTATTTCCCGTATTTTTTAGAATACGAGTACTGGGATTAAGCTCATATTTGAAATCTGGTTTTTTGGGTCTTACAACGAAATAGGTTTCTAGGCTAACCGTTGGGTAAAATAAAGGTCGCTTTTTTTGTTCATCATCATTACGCATATCAAGAGGCGTTTCGCTAATGATGATTTTATAATAGCGCTCAGTCTCATCGGTTTCTCCTCGATAAAAAATCTTAAAAAACTCTTGTTCTCCAGGTAATAAAATTTTCTTCAATGGAGTAAAAATAATCTCGCCATTATGGAGAGATGTTCCATGTTCTTGGTTACCTGGTTTATCAATTTTGTAAGCACTAAAATTATATAAATTAGTTTTATTTGTGTCATTGATGTATGGCTTAGAAAAAAACTCTTGTCCTGACTCCATCGAAGAAATATCTGCATTGATATATAAAGCAACAGCACTATTGCAAAGCATTGATAGCACAATCAAGAATAGGATTTTAAGTAAATAAAATGGTTTCATATTAAAAATCCAAGCCAAAGTTTAAGTATATATGAGGTTCAATAAAAGGGCCATTTGAGCTTTTACAAGTAGCCCTATAAGTCGTCATTAGATATTATTGAATATCGGGTCCAGTCCAAATTGCTTTGACAGTTATTGTGCCACTTGCAGAAACGGTTCCTAACCAATCAATGCCATCTAATGTAAAAAATGATTCAGAGTCATTCATTGGGAATGATAAATCTAAGTTAGTCCGATAAAAAGATCCTAAATCCTCATTAGGCCTATCCCATGGTGTTTCAGACCATAATGCATTTTTTAATGAAACTTCATTGCTATCACAACTTGCTCGGTGTGATTCTCTAGCGCCATTTTCATTTTTAAATGAAAGATAAGCGGAAAAAGGGACATTAAGTTTATTATCACTCGAGGTAAATAAACAGTATGATTGTCCTTTTAATGTTGTGTTTGGTCCTTCAACTTTTGCCGTAATAGAATCCGCTTGTCTTGGCCCGCTAGTTGTGACGATATAATTAAATTCTATTGGTGGTTCATCATTGCCGACTTTGCCCGTTTTCGATTGGTTTGGGTTAAAATCTGCAGGAATAATGCTGATTCCATAATCCCTCGGTTTAATTATTAAGAAATTTGAAGGCGTAAATTCATAAAATCCCGATTGAGGAAGTGGTGATTGAAAACCAAAAGTATACACGCTATCAGCGAGTGTGACGGTTGAATTAGGTGAAGCATCAACAATTGACTTTAAATACTCATTTGAGAGGAAAACCTCAATATTTTGTGAGCCATTATTAAAGATCTCTGACATGTTGGTTGTTGAGGACCAATTCGTCCAGCGTGTGCTGTTACTCCCTTTATACTGAATAAGTGCAGCCCGGGGGTCCCTAGCTAAGCCTAATTTTGCGCTATCAATATACATACGAACTGTAAATGTACCGCCGATAGATTGCCCTTGGGTTTCTAATTCAACTAACTTACAAATAATTCCAGATGTATTTCCAACAATTCCTGTTGAGCAAAAGTTAGAACCAAGTCCAATAGTTGGATTGCCATTGCTATCCACAAAAACTTCTTGTAAGGCTCCCGTTCCTTTTAGAATAATATTGCCTTTTTTATTGGTTGGAATGTAATGTTGTTGTGTTGTTGTTCTTCCGCCACTCGTCATACAGGTTGCGTTACTTAAATCATAATCATCGCGGCTTGTACAGGTTCTTAAATCAAAAGTATATTCTGTTCCTGGTGGTATTTCGGCTAACCAGCGATAAAAAGATTCAGAAAATATCGGTCTTGAATATCCAGACTCACCCGGTGTTCCTGTTTGTTGGATTTTATACGCACCATTATCTCGTAACTGCTGAGCTGACCAATAAGACGTCGCCGGGCAATTTCGGTTATTTGTCATACAACGATTCCCGATAAAAGGTTGGCTTACGGGAGAATTTTCTAACCAAATATCACCTGTATTATAAGTTGAGCTAAAAGGTGTTCCTGTATATCCCATATAACCTAAGCTGTATTGCCTATTGCGCTGGTATTTTGTGAATACATTTGAGCCCGAGAAGCGTGGGTCAACTCTATTAGCAACAATAAAGAATTCGTTATCAACTTGGTTTTCGACAATGACATACTCTTGTAATGGTGCTGTTGCAGAAAACGAATTCGGTATTAGAGCCGAAAATGAAATAAAAAGTGCTGTTATCGATAATAATCGCATATTAAATTAGCCTTTAAAGTGATAATTAACGTTTAGCAAATGCTTCTTGAGGTTCACATGTCACCTCACCGACCCACAATGCACCACGTGCACCTTGAAGGTTTAAATCTGCTTCACAAATTGTTTGCTGATCATCTTGTAATAGCGATATCACTGGATATCGGACGTCAACATCCATGGAAAATTCACCATTTTGATCTGTTTTTGTGCGACCAATATGATTTCGAATTGAGGCATATTTTATGTATTCACCATTTGGTGATTTCAGACGGCCAAATACCGTGACTAATTGCCTTACCTCTGGTTGATAAAGAGCAATGTTTCCTGGGTATAATGTGACGGATTTATTTCGCCCTGAGACAATATCAAAGCTGTCTTTTGATTTTCCGTCATTCATTAACTGAATGTCATAATCCGAATAAGGGGATAATGGAATAAAGGTATTTTTTCCGCTAATTGGGTAATTTTGCCCATTTACTTTTGCGACCATACTACCGCTACCTTTTATATCGGAATTAATAATAACGCCTGATTTGCCTTGCTGCCCACTTGGCATGATCATGCCGTCGCTATATGCCACTGAGCCACGAGATGTTAAGTTGCCATTAAGCCTGTTATTATCGGGGCGATTAATCGTCACTGTACCTGAATTATATTTAGTATCATAAGAAGCATAGCCTAATGTTGAAAAATTGGATTCACCATTATCTTTATCTCGGACTAATTTGGAGACAGAAACCCCTGCATTGGTAATCACCGAATTTTCAAAATTTTTATTCGCATAAATATTCGCTTTCACATTACCATTTGTTGAGGAAACACCTGTACTCAACCATGTTGATAAGGGTAAGGAAAAATCGAGGTTAATATATTTTTCGTTGGTACTATTTTGATTATCATAATGATAACGCTGTACACCTGCTCTTAGCCCCACGGTTCCATAACGGCCAGAGAATAATGTATTCGCATATTCATAGTTAATTGAATCACTGCCAATACGACGATCTTTAGTATTACTAATAGTCAGTGACCCAGTTCTATCAATTATTTTGTCAAAATTAATGGTTCCGCCATAAGAATAACTGTCAGCATCATAAAGTGGTAAATCACCAGTCACTACAGTTTTTTCTTTAGATGCCCATAAAGAACCGTAACCTTCCGGTATATTGACAGAAAGAGTCGCAATATTACGATAACTGCCATGGTTTTCTAGCATGCCTTGCCAGTTAACTGAGATATAGTTATTTAAAGCTGCATTGATACTCGTTTCTTGTACAACAAATTTATCAAACCCATAATTTGACATTTGAAAACGCACGCCAGACAACACAGGGAAGTTATAAGCGAAAGAGGCTCCGATTAAATGGCTTTTACCAGGAGTTTGGCTCGTTGAGCCTTCATTTCTTACATAATGGCGCTTATCAAAGTCAATATAACCACCATAAATTTCCCAATTGAGTTTATCAAAACCGCCTGTTATCGCTCCGAAGGATTTATTAATTGTTTGGTGCTGTGTTGTGACAATTTTGCCATCGATTACCGTCTCAATAGTGACGTCGTAAATGCCATAAGGCAGTATACTTGTATCAATTTCAAAATTACCCATGGGAAAATTTTGAATATTTAATAATTTACCTTGTCGATAAATACGTACTTCACCTGGGCTATTTAAAAAAGCATAAATCGGCGTGAGTGATTGCTGCTTATTTGTCACCATACTTGAGGAATTGTTTCCTATTGATGCCGCATAAATTTTACTGCTGCTAAGGGCAGTTAAGCTGGCAATAGACTGCAAATTCCATGTACTCATTAGCCCAAGTGCAAAACGGAATCCGTTGAAATCACGCTCATACATTGCACGATACAGTTCAACATTAGAATTAGATTTTCCAATGCTATATGCTGATGCATTTACATTAAAGTGATGTTCCGCAGCTGCGAATAATGTATCTAAATTGAAATAGCTACTGGATGTATCTTTTGAATCTTTAACACGGCTCTGAAATACCCCTAAATCATAGTTAGCTACTGCTGAAAATGAATTGACTGAAGAATTTCCTAGTACAGATTGCCGCGCATGTTCTTTTGGCGAAAAAGCAGCTTTATCAACATCTAATGATAAATTAAATGAAGAGATGTTTAATTGAAGGGTTGCATTATTATCAATAACAATGCCATTACTTTCATTAAAAATGGCATCCTTTTTTTCTTCAAGTTTATCGACTAGTAAATTATTTAGTTTCGCACCGTGCTCATTTTCAATGAGATGAATACTTGATAATTTAATATTATCATGGTCGATTACAATAACTGCATCTGCAATTTTGCTTTCGCTCTGATTGGTTACCGTATCATCATTTAGTCGTAAAAAAACAGGTACAGACATTCCTTCTTCCAATGCACTAACAAATGCAGGAGGAATAATATATCCACCGATCTTAACGCTTTTCATTTCATTGGCATTAATCGTATTCGAAAAAATAATACTTAATATTGATAAAGCAATAGCACTTTTACGCATAATTTAAGTCCATTCTTAATTATTTGACAACAATGAACTCTCCTTTGTGCCAAATACCTACGCTTGATTTTTTATTTGTGACATCGACAAATTGTAATTTGACAGCTAAATTTGGCATGAGGTAATAACGCTCGCGACAAATACCATCCGCTCCGTATTTTTGTTTTTCTGCTAAACAAGGGCCTGAAGCCACTACACGGAAGGTGCTGTTTCCAGTATTTGAAACTTGGGAATTAGAATATTTATAATTAAAGTTTTCAATTCTTGGTGCGACAACGAGAATTGTGCTAATTGTTGCCGATGTTGTTGCTGATGCCGATTTCGCACTTTGTGTAACACCACTCTCGCCAATAGGATCATCTTTCCAATTTAATCGATAGTAACGTTCTTTATTATCTTTTGGGCCTTGATAAATTATCTTAAATATATCTTTTGCATGCCCCGGAAGAATTAAGTTAGCGGGGGTTGATAATATTTCATTGGGATCAGTAACTGGAATTACTTTTCCAGTATCAAGTGGTGAATCTATTTTTTCTATCGTTAAATTTACCAATCTTGCCGTATCTACTGTATTTTCAATTTCTTTAGATAAGGTGTCTTCATCCGATGATATTATTTCAGTGATATTTCCCACATTGACAGCAAAACTGCTTTTTAATGGTAACCATGATAATAAAATTAATGCTAATGTTATCTTTTTCATAATCATAAATTTATAAAATGAATGACGATAAAGATATTATTTCCCTATAGTATCTTTATCGTAATATTTAGTTATCTAATAAGGGGATATTGAATTAAGGAGCTGGAGTAAACTCACCGTCCCAAGTTGCAGTAAACTGAACTTTCACATCACCATCCCATGTACCGTCAGTCAGTGCTTTAAAGTCAGTCGCTGCGCCATCAGCTTCAGCGCCAGCAATAACAAAGGTAAATTCACCGCGATCTGCTGCACGCTCTGAGCCATTATAGATACCATCAGCCGCTAAATTATCTAAACCAGAAGTTAAACCGGTTGATGTATCAATTAATACTAAATCATTATTTTTAGTCAGATCTTCACCATTCCATTTAACACCAACAGTTAATTTAGAATCGTCGGTAGTTCTTGCTAATGTATTAGCAATAATTTTTGACGCTAATTTAAAGTCAGTTGCACCAGCTTGGCCTTGAATAGCGATATCAAATGCGCCATTTTGTTGGTTAAAGCTTTTTTGGCCTTCGGCATAATTAAAGGTTAAACTTCTTAATGGAGTCACAACTAACATACTTGTCGTGTCTTTAATTGCAGTTGCTTGCCATGTAGCTGTTGCTTGAGCGGTACGTGTATCTGCATTTGCAACGGTAGCAAAAGAAGCTGCAATAATTGTTGATAACAATACAGAAGCCATTTTTTTATTTAACATACTAATCTCTCTTTTTATATTGATAGAAAACAATAGTAAAAATAGTTATTTAATTTTTACATATTGATATGGTTTTATTGAATTTAAAATGAAAGGTTTAAATATCTTTCATGCTATTTAGTAATATTGCGATTGTTTTTTTACTTAAATTTATATTGTTTCTTTTATTTTCTTCAGAGAAACAATCAATATAGTAAATCATTTCAATCCATCTTTTGTCTAAAACAGTTAAGATTTCATTTAATTGATCTAGCGATAATGAACTGGTACCAGTTTCATAGCGAGATACCTGTTGTTGGCTAATATTAATTAATTCTGCCAACTGTTTTCCTGTCATGTTTTTTTCTTTGCGTGATTTTCGTAAATAATTTCCTACATGACTACTAATTATATTAGCTTTCATTTTTTCAGCCTCTAATATTAATAGATCTATTTATGTGATATTCGTTAGCTCACTCGCTTGCTTAATTGAGTGTTATAATAAATACATTAAAAAAAGAGTAAATGGCAGGGTTTCTATTAAAGATTTACTTTCAATAGGTTTTTTCTATTAAATCTGTTTTTTTTAGCATTATTCAATTAAAAAATATCTCTTCACCAGTTTAATTGGTTAAAAATACACTTCATAATGTTGAAAACAGGGTATTCAATAAAAAAATACACCAAATAAGTGTAAAATTATTATAATTTTTAACAAATGTATATTTAATTAAGAAGCATAAAGAATCCACATTGAAAGTTACAATTTATTACAATTAAAGAGAGGGAAGAATTGAGAATAAAGGTAGGAAACCAGTTATATTGGTAGAATTGTAATTTTAAATGTGTATTTAACTCTCTTATCTATTAATAACTCAGTTAACTAATTTAATGTGTATGATGTTAAAGTCCCACTTTGATAATTAGATATATGATATAATATCAATGTCTATTAGGTGAATAAATGTAAGATAAAACAAATAGTTGATTTGCTTTATCCACTATAGTATCAACTTTCTATATCATGAACCTATTGTGGTACATAGGGAGTAGGAGCTAATACTTCGTCCTACAGACCTGTTTATCTTCTATAATTTCATAAAGTACTTTACCAGTGATAGTTGAATCAGGGGTGGGGGGTTATGTCCTCCATTGCCTTTCATTTTAATTTTGGTGATATCCAATGGATGCCTTATTGATGTATGTAGTGAGTTATCGAAATAGTCAGTGCTAAGACTTCTTCCTTACAATTAAACAGCTCAATGTATACCGATTTTGCAGTACCTAATACTATGCGCGTTTGTTCCAAACCCAATTCATCACCTAAAGCTACTCTAAATATTACTTATAAATTAGATATAACTATCTACATAGCAGCTAATCTAGATTTTAATCCTTTCTTTTGCACTTAGCTTTCCACTAGAGATTATACTTTTGGGTATAGTAACAGAGCATAGGAATGTCTGTTAGTAAAAACGTTGGTTGTTAGAAGTCCATAAGCTATCTATACATGATGAGTAATATCGATAAGCTATCCTGGGATAGCTAGCCAGATTGTTTTTTGAACGATTTTCTTTTTCTTCTTGGTAAGTGTGAATTATAATTTATAAACGTTACTATTTTTCTTTGGTATAAATAGAGCAAAATAGATGGTTTTTTGTGCTTTATTTGAAGGGTTGAAATGATGTTTTTTTTATATCATTGATGAACTGTTTCAGTAGGGATAGTTATTATAGTCATTGTTTTTATTTTTTTAATTCTTTAAAAAAATAAAAATGAATGAGTATATTTTGATATGAATCAATAAAAATAGCATACTCGATCTTAACGCTAATCAATGAGTATTTTATAGAGCAAAATCCTTAATACTCATATTAAGTGTTATTTTAAATTACAAGTAATACATTGCATTCCAAATTGTAACAAAATGAAACTTAGCATTAATTGGCGTGTCACTGTAATCTATATTGTTTTATAAGTAATAATACTTGCAACATATTATAGCAATAACAGCAACAATATTATCACATTTAAAATTAATCTATTAATCACATAGTTACTTATCATTTTTCTACTCCAATTGCGTGTTTTATTCGGTTGTATATCTCAAAATATGGGTACAAAAAAACATTAAAAAGATCAGGCCTATTGATTTTAATTCTATTGATAGGTTTAAACATTTTTACACGTTTTTTAATCAATTTATATTATTAAGCATAAATTAGTAGTTAATGAATTATCACTAGAATAATTTAGCCTATTAAATAAATATATTAATGATTATCATTTAATAAAAATTAAATTTGGTTTATACATCGGGAAAATTTTGGAAATGCTTATGGAAGTAAATAGGTTGAGTTATTATGCGGGAATATTTTTAAGAAAATCTCGAAAGGAAAAAAATTTAACGGGAAAGCAATTGGCAAAGCTAATGCATGTTAGCCAGCAACAAATATCTCGTTATGAAACAGGGAAAACATCATTAACAATAGACCAATTAAGTCATCTTTTACGCCTATTAGATAAGAATTGGGTTGAGCTTATTTTATTTGTTCAAAGCGAATGTGATATCGATATAAAATTGGAGAAAGAAAAAAGTAAAAAAAGTTATTTATTAAGCAATTACTTGATTGATAGTTTCATAAATAAAAAGCAGTAATATTATTTTAAATTGTTCTAGCTCTATTCTCATAGTGCTCAAGATTATGTTTTATAAAAAACACAGTTAAAAGTGTTTTTTATACTAAGTAATTTTTCATTTGTTGTATATTGAATTTAAATTAGAGAGAATAAAATGTTTAATAAGAAAATATCATCTGTATTATTATCTGGGGTTATTGCTGCTTCTTTTGCTACCGTTGCAAATGCAGATACACGTACCGCTCAAGCAACAGCAACATGGCAAGCGACTGCAATTAAAGACACGACAAGCATGTTAGTTGTGACTCCACTAAAAAGCTTAACTTTTAATTACGCCGAAGGCCAAAAAAGCTTTAATCAGCAAAATGGTGCATTTGATGTCGCTATTCAAGGACAATCCGGCGCAACTGACTTTAAATTAACATCTAAAATTATTGCTAATACATTAGCAAGAACTACCGACGATTCTACATTAGAAGTTGGCGTTAAATGGAATGGTACTGATTTAAACACTGCTACGGATACTACGTTAATCAGCGTTGCTGACGGTATTACTTCAGGTTTAGATAATTTAGCGGCTGATGGTGTTTATAATAGCTCAGACCGTGCAACAGATCGCGGTGAGTTCACCTTTGTTATTGCTAAAGCTAAAGCAGCAGGAGCAGTCGCTGAGTTTAAAGACTTAGATGATGGTGTTTGGGATGGTGATGTGAAAGTCCAGTTTACTGCAAACTGGGAAGGAACTTTTGTTACTCCATAAGTTTTTTATTAATTAAATAAAAAATCCTTTGTTACGATAAAGATAATATAAGGATATAGAGTCTTTATCGTTTTTTATTTTGAGTTCTATTATGAAAAAAACAACAATAGCAGTTATTCTATTATCAATTCTCCCACTAAAAAATACCTTGGCTGTTAATGCTGGTAATATCACAGAAATTATTTCATCTGATGAAAATTCACTTTCTAAGGAAATTGAAAACACAGTTGATGCGGCTAGATTAGTAAACTTAACGATAGAAAAAATAGATACACCATTAGAACATGGAAAGGTAATTTCAACTAACGATCCTAACGAAATATTGTCAACACCAGCGAATATTATTCTTCCGGGAAATGCACGTGATGTATTTAAAGTTATCTACAATGGCCCGAAAGACGATAAGGAACGTTATTATCGACTAAATTGGAAAGATGACCCAATTAGTGAAAGTGGGATTACGAAAAGTTCAAAATCAGCATCAGCAACAACATCTGCAACGATTAGTACAATACTTGTTGTTGCACCTAGAATAGAAAATTTTCAATACAAATATGAAAATCAGAAAGTTGCTAATTTAGGGAACAGTTCTTTTCGTGTTGTTGCTTCAGGACCTTGTTTACCTGATAAAATAAATCTTGGTTCCGATGGGATCTGTAAAGAACGTTATTACTTGATGCCAAATTTAGCTGTAAAACTTCAGTTGGTCGATATAAATAATAAAAAAACAAGTGTTGGTATTTGGCACAAAGGTAATTTTATTGTGGTCAAATAGCTAATATTGGATCTTAACTATGCATAAAAGTATTATTGCATTATCAATAATGAGCTTTATTTTTTCAAATGTTGTTTATGCTAAAGATAACAAGCGTATTAAAATTGGTGGGTATATTATTCCGCCAGCTTTTGTTATGGCACTGGAAGAGGGAATGTCAGTACCTGTTTTTTTACGATTAAATACCTCTAGAGAAAAAAATCAAAGTGAAGATAAAATTGCTGATGCCATCATTATTGTTGAACAAGGAAAAATTAAACTTGCGAATATTAATTTTATTGATAATAGCCAAGGACCAAAGTTAAGCTCATTATTGATAGATGAATTAGAAAACAGTAAGGATAACTTTTTCAATGAATCAAATAACATTAAGATTGATAAAGATGCATTACTTCAGTTAGATATTTCTTCATTTAATCTGTCACTCGATGTTGACCAAGATGCTTTTGTGCCTAAAGAAAAAGTTAGGCAATTTTCTCTAGGTGACTCATCGGTAAATGATTTTTCTGCAGTAGCTAATTATGATTTAGGTGTTTTTGGAAGTCAGGTAAAAAAAGGGAAAAATTCGTCGAGTAGCTATTTTAATTTAGATACTTTGTTGGCTATAGCCGAACACCACATTAACATTAATGCATCAGTTTACAGCATTGGTAAATCAAACTCTGATATTGAATTATATCGTGCTATGTATGAACGCGATTTTAATGGAATACGTTATGCGATTGGGTTAATGAGTACGTGGAATTTACAGTCTATTGCGAGCCTAACTACACTAAATAGCAGTAAAATTTATGCAGTTACACTAGGAAATAATGCATCTAGTGTCGTGGTGAACTCAAAATATTCGTTAACACCAATCTATGTATTTTTAAATAGTCCAGGTGAGATTCGTATTTACCGTGATGGAAAGTTATTAAATATTCAAAATTTTCCGATGGGTAGCTTTGAAGTCGACACGAGTATTCTTCCATTTGGTATCTATGATGTCACGATTGAGACCGTTGTAGATGGTAAAATTGTGACGACTCAACATCAAACAATTAATAAATCTTTTGGAACTAGCGGCGCTAATTTTGAAAAGTTAAATTGGGAAGTCTATGGGGGATATGTTGATTTTGATAAGAAACGTTATGTAAGAGGAAAATATTCTAAACGTGAGCCACTGAAGCAAAGTTATTTAGTCGGTGCGTCCGTGGCAAAAGGTTTTCCTGTTTTATCTGGATTAAATATTCAGATGTCTAATTATGGCTATGACAATTTTTTAATTAATGAAAGCAGTATTAACTTTTCTTTAAATCAGTATGTATCACTGTCTTGGCAGGGAATGATTGAAAACCATGGCAGCCATAGAAATATTGCTACGCTA
This sequence comes from Providencia sp. PROV_01, assembly GCF_053098325.1. NCBI lineage: Bacteria > Pseudomonadati > Pseudomonadota > Gammaproteobacteria > Enterobacterales > Morganellaceae > Providencia > Providencia sp. PROV_01. The sequence goes on from NZ_JBRFKD010000002.1 coordinate 1,174,500, forward strand.
TCGACAAATATACCTGATGGCTATGGATCTGTTTGGGCTTCGAAAGAAAAGGCCGTAGTAAAAGGTGAATTACCCATTTATGACTCTGATAGTTATTCTTATGGCGCGACTTTAAATTTTGACAAGGTATTTGAGCGAGCGGGAACATTCACTATTAGTAGTACAAAAGATAAACGTATTGGTAGTGATTCAATTAACTATGAGTATTCAAATACATTGTTTTCAGGTCGTTACGGCACGATTGGGTTAAGAACAGGCGTTCAGCGTTATCACTATGATGACCAAAAAAGTATGAATGAAAAATTTATTAGCCTCGATTTTTCATTACCGTTATCAACATGGTTGAGTACAGGTCTTTCATCGAGCAATGGTAATGTGAAAGCCAATATTTATGCGAATAAGAGCTTTGATGATTCGGTTATTACAAGTGTCGGAGGTTCGGTGTCAAAGCTAGTTAAAGATAAAAATAACGGTGAGTCTAATATTTCAACAATGGGCTATGCCTCTTACGAGACTAAATATAACTCAGGTATGGTGACACTTAACCGGCCCGATAGTAATAGGCTTAATGGTAATTTGACCTCAAGAGGCTCAGTCGCTTATAGCAATGGAACTATTATGCCAAGTGGGCAGCAAGGGAAATCAGGCGTCATTATTAATTCGGATATTTATGGGGCTGGGAGTATGACAGCACGTGTTAATGGGCAAAATTACCCTATTAGTGGAGCAAATACCTTTATTCCATTATCCCCTTATTCGGATTATGACATTCAATTAATGAATGATGCGAAATCTAAAGACAGTTTTGACATTGTATCGGGGCGAAATAAGTCTGTCACATTATACCCTGGGAATATTGCTATTTATAAACCTGAAGTTAGGCAGCTCGTGACGGTATTTGGTCGTTTGAAATCGCCAACTGGCGAATTTATTAAATATGCGTCTATCCGTAACCATATTGGTCGCACAAAAACAGATCACAATGGTGAGTTTTCGATGGATGTCGATGTTCGCTACCCTGTTATTTCACTTCTACAAGAAGATGAGCAAACTATTTGCGAAGCTGATTTGAATCTAGAGGGAGCCAGAGGTGCGTTATGGCTAGGGGATGTTACCTGTGACCCGCAAAGAACAGTCGCATTAAGGCAATGAGAGTTTCATGATGAATAAAAAATATTTCTTACTATTTTTGACGAGTTGTTTGTTGAATGGCGTCTTTAGTTCTTCTGGCTTAGCTGTGGCTCTGAGTAACTCTTATGTATTTATTGAAAATGGTGTTGATAATGAGTTTTTTGTAACACCAAGGTCTTTAGATCCTCGATTCACTGGCGCAAATAAATTTTCCCGTTATTCAGCAAGAAACCAAGAAAGCTTAGGTTATATGGGTTACACCAATACCTCGATTCGGGCCAACCAGAATGTAGATATTTGGTTTGAAAATTCACCGATTGATAGCCCATTTATTGGTAACCGCTGTATGCGTAATTACTGTAATCGCGATACGGGTTATTGGCCTGCACAATATGTTGGTCGAAATGGCGCGTATAAAATTGTACAGGATAATACCTTGGGGGAAGGGGCATATGCGCGAGGTATTTTTAGTGAGTCAACATACCAATATTTTCAAAAACTGCCTATTGGTACAGTAGAAACTTATAGCTATCGTGCATGTATGACTGACTTGGATTACGACCCTGCAAAAGGGGAAAGTTGCCAAAGTGTTGGTGGACGAATTATCGCATCTCATGAGTTTACAATGACGAAATCAGGGCATATTAAACTGAGTTCAACAGGCGCAATGCAAGAAGTTTACATTGATAGTAATGGTAACCCAAGCCTAGGTCCCGGGGAGCAATTTTGTCGTATTGGTATTGTTGCCAACGTGAACGGTTTAATTTGCCAAGTGGTAAAACATGAAACATCGGGGGATATTTTTGCGAATGTGTTGCTAACATTAAAAGTAAATTCAACATTAATTCCATTTACCCCTGCTGCTGCGTCAATAAAAATAGGCCCTGACGACGGTTCTAATGTTTGGCAAAATTACAACTCATCTTATGCAGCGAACTCATATTTTAAAAGTTCAAATAACTATGTTTCTATCTTTTTTTCTAATACGTTTTTCAAACAATTAGTGACAAATAATATTGATTTCACCAATAGCCAAGACTTTTTTACGTTTTCGTTTACGAACCCTGCCGCTGCCCCACAGTCAGGCTATTATGAATTCACGCCATCGAACCAGTTAGTGATAAAGCCTAGGGACTACAGCATTAGTATTGTGCCTGCGGATTATATTCCTAACCCGTCAAAAACTGGGAAAATTGGCCCAGCGGAACCACCAATTGAGTTTAATTATATTGTGACGACAAGCGGCCCTCGACAAGCGGACGCGATCACTGCAAGAGTCGAGGGGCCGACAGTGAATGTTAACGGACAAAACTTTTGTTTGTTCAGCTCCGATGATGACAAATTTCGTGTTCCGTTTTCAGCTTACTTGTCATTTAAAAATGCTTCAGGTATCGAAGAGTCTTATCGCTCAAGTTGTGATGGTACGGAAATATCGATGGATAATGCCTTGTGGACGGAAACACCATGGGATATCCCTAACCAAGATTTAGGTTCTTTTTATCGCACTAATTTGGATTTACGTTTCCCAATGAATGATTCAAACTCATTATTTACGTTAGATGGCATCGATTGGTTAGGAACGGTGTCTGCGAGTGGAACGGTTGTCGTGAAAGCGATTTGGACGGGGCCAGATGTCCATTTATAAGGTTGGCGCGATTTATATTGATAAACTGAAGCGTATAGCGACTCAACTATTGATTAGCTCGCTGTTATTATTGCTTTTTTCATGTTTTGGTAAAGCCTATTCACTTTATTTGAGCTCAGATATTTCATCTTTAGAGCCCAATAAAAGCTTTTTTTCAAAGTCCTATATCAATGATACGAAAAAGGTGAATTTATATACATTTAGCGCATACCAAATAGATAAGCCTGATAATAAAGAACAAGGGAAGCCAATAGAAGAAGGGGAAATTATTTTTACCCCATTAAAAAAAATCGTATTACCCGGTGAGCAAGAGTATTTTAAGATTTTTTATCGCGGTAAAGCGGATGATAAAGAACGCTATTATAAGATTGTGATCAGTGAAACGGCACTTGATGTGGAAACTGACTCTTTTCAGAATCAGCAACCGTTATTTTACCCCACAGTTAGTTTAGAAACCTATTTTGTGGTTAGGCCGAAAGATATTGCATTTAAATATGCGATGGATGTGGATGCGGGCATATTAAAAAATACGGGCAATACTTATTTTAGGGTGTTAATTCATGAAAGCTGTGAAGTAAAGGATGATGAGCAGCCCTTAGTTCTTTATCTTTTACCACAACAAGAATTTCACCATGAAGCTTTAAAGAAAAAAAGCCGTAAATACATTGTTATATTTGATAAATACTATTCTATAGGCAATTGCGATTAGCTGATTTAAAATTTTATATTATATGATTAGCCAGTAATATTTGTTGTTACTGGTTTTTTTCAATTCATGTTACTTCTATCTATTAATAGTCATTAGAAAGGCTAGGTCTTTTACTCAACTCAAACAAAAATATTCGGGCATATTGCGCTTTTTTTTGTCTAAAACTTTGCCAATTATCACTAATGTGGCAGCTAAATGTGCTAGAAGCATAAATCACCTTGATCCCAGACACTGAACTCAGGTTTAATAAGGTTAGTCACTTGCGCAAAAATGTAAGTCTTAAGGGATATTTTGCGCAATGGAATGGATTCAGCTTTGCGGCAGTTCAATTTATTAGCGATCTGCTGCCATGAACATAGCAAATATTGCGGTATGGGTAGAATTGGGTTACTTTCAATCGCTCTATTCATGAAATGCTCAGTTTGTTGTCGATGTGTTGTGGTTTCTTAGATAAGGAGACCGATGGCGATACCTCGGTAACTTGATACTTTCATGTTGCAGCGAAATTAAAGTAGCACTATCCGTATTGCGTTGTAAAAATTGGTTTAAGTACGTTTTTATCCTACCTGGAGTATACTGATGACGACTCGTAAAACCCTTGCTAATGCTATCCGCTTTCTAAGTATGGATGCGGTTCAAAAAGCAAAATCAGGGCATCCTGGCGCGCCAATGGGCATGGCTGATATCGCTGAAGTACTGTGGCGTGACCATATGAATCATAACCCAGCAGACCCTCACTGGGCAGATCGTGACCGTTTTGTACTGTCAAACGGCCATGGCTCAATGTTGATTTATAGCTTACTGCACCTCACTGGTTATGACTTACCTATCGAAGAGTTAAAAAACTTCCGCCAATTACACTCTAAAACACCGGGCCACCCAGAATATGGCTATACTCCAGGTGTTGAAACAACAACTGGTCCTTTGGGGCAAGGCATTGCAAACGCAGTGGGTTTTGCGATCGCAGAACGCACATTAGCCGCGCAATTTAACCGCCCTGGCCATGACGTTGTTGATCACCACACTTATGTTTTCATGGGTGATGGCTGTATGATGGAAGGTATCTCGCACGAAGCATGTTCTTTAGCGGGTACACTGAAATTAAATAAACTGATCGCATTCTATGATGACAACGGCATCTCAATTGATGGTGAAGTTGAAGGTTGGTTTACTGACGATACCGCAGCACGTTTCGAATCTTATGGCTGGCATGTTATCCGTGATATCGACGGACATGACGCATCACAGATCAACGCGGCAGTGAACGAAGCGAAGAACCAAACTGATAAACCAACACTGATCATGTGTAAAACTATCATTGGTTTTGGTTCACCAAACAAAGCTGGTTCTGAGTCTGTCCACGGTGCACCTTTAGGTGATGCTGAAATTGCAGCAACTCGTGAAGCTCTGGGTTGGAGCTACGGTCCATTCGAAATTCCTAAAGATATCTACGAAGCTTGGGATGCTCGTACCGCAGGTAAAGAAAAACAAAGCGCATGGGATAAAAAATTCGCCGCATATTCAGCCCAATTCCCTGAATTAGCTGCGGAATTTACTCGTCGTATGAATGGTGAATTACCAGCTAATTTTGACGCGGATGCAAAACAATTTGTTGAAAATCTGCAACAAAACCCAGCAAATATTGCCAGCCGTAAAGCATCACAAAATGCATTAGAAGCGTTTGGTAAAGTGTTACCAGAATTTATGGGTGGTTCTGCAGACTTAGCACCAAGTAACTTAACCATGTGGTCAGGTTCGAAAGCGCTGAATGTTGACCCAGCGGGTAACTATATTCACTACGGTGTTCGTGAATTTGGTATGTCAGCTATCATGAACGGTATCGCGTTACATGGTGGTTTCATTCCTTACGGCGCGACATTCCTGATGTTTGTTGAGTACGCGCGTAATGCGGTTCGTATGGCAGCACTGATGAAAGTGCGTAGCATCTTCGTTTATACTCACGATTCTATTGGTCTGGGTGAAGATGGCCCGACTCACCAACCGGTTGAGCAACTGGCAAGCCTGCGTGTGACACCAAATGTCAGCACGTGGCGTCCTTGTGACCAAGTTGAATCTGCGGTGGCGTGGAAATATGCTATCGAGCGTAAAGATGGCCCAAGCGCATTAATCTTCTCTCGCCAGAACTTAGAGCAACAACCTCGTAGCGCTGAACAATTAGCCAATATCGAGAAAGGGGCTTACATTCTGAAAGATTGCGCAGGTACGCCTGAGTTAATCTTTATTGCTACAGGTTCTGAAGTGGAATTGGCAGTTAAAGCGGCTGACCAATTAACATTAGAAGGCCGTAAAGTTCGTGTTGTATCAATGCCTTCTACTGATGCATTCGATAAACAAGACGCGGCTTACCGTGAAGCAGTTTTACCTGCCAATGTGACAGCACGTGTTGCTATCGAAGCGGGTATTGCAGATTACTGGTTCAAGTACACTGGTTTAAACGGTGCCATCATCGGTATGCATACCTTTGGTGAATCTGCTCCTGCCGAAGTTCTGTTTAAAGAATTCGGTATCACAGTAGAGAAAGCAGTTGAAGCTGCGAAATCTTTACTGAAATAAAATAAGAAGGAATGAGTTCCGAATTTCGGTTCTCATTTCTAATTATCTTGCTGAACAACGCCTAGCGATAAACTAGGCGTTGTTTTTTTGTGCACCAATATAGGATTTTCTATTGCGTTCTATAAATATATCCCTTAATCTAATCCTAGATAAGCTGAACCGTTTCAGTTGTATGTTGCAGAATGAAAATATTTTTTAAAAATGTCGGTTGAAGCACACTTTTGATGTTTGACAGCTAAAATGAGCAGTAGAGTTGGTGTGAGTCAGTTATCCTTAGCAACCGTGTGATTTTGCTCAGATACAAGGTGTAGAATGGCAATCAGGGTAGCAATAAATGGCTTTGGCCGCATTGGTCGAAGTGTTCTAAGAGCGTTGTATGAGTCTGGCCGTCGGGCAGAGATTGTCGTGGTGGCGGTTAATGAACTTGCTGAACCTGAAGGGATTGCGCATTTGCTGAAGTATGATTCCAGCCATGGGCGTTTTGCTTGGGATGTACGACTTAACGGAACACTTTTACAAGTTGGTGATGATAATATTCGTTTATTTCACCAATCTGAGCTGCATGAGTTGCCTTGGAAAGAACTGGGGATTGATGTTGTTTTAGATTGTAGTGGGGTTTATGGTTCACGGGATGACGGCTTATTGCATTTAGCGGCAGGGGCGAAAAAAGTATTATTTTCTCACCCGGGTACTGATGACCTTGATGCAACTATCGTTTATGGTGTTAACCATGAAAGCTTAACCGCTCAAGACAAGATTGTTTCCAATGCTTCTTGCACCACCAACTGTATTATTCCTATTATTAAATTGCTTGATGAGGCATTTTCGATTGAATCGGGAACCGTGACGACGATTCATGCGTCAATGAATGACCAGCCTGTTATCGATGCCTATCATAAAGATTTACGCAGAACTCGTGCAGCGAGTCAGTCTATTATTCCTGTTGATACCAAGTTAGCGGCAGGAATTACGCGAATTTTTCCGAAATTTAAAGACCATTTTGAAGCCATTTCTGTCCGTGTACCGACGACGAATGTGACAGCGATTGATTTGAGTGTTACCGTACATAACGATGTTTGTGTTGATAAAGTCAACCAACTACTGCGAAGCGCGGCACAAGGCCATTTTCGTGGTATAGTGGACTACACTGAATTACCGCTAGTTTCGATGGATTTCAATCATGATCCACACAGTGCTATTATAGACGGTACACAAACGCGAGTTAGTGGTAAGCATTTAATTAAAACCCTAGTTTGGTGTGATAACGAATGGGGGTTTGCTAACCGGATGCTAGATACAACATTAGCGATGGCAGCGACAGGTTTAAACTAATTGGCGACTGACAGACAGCAGGGCATGATAACTTTATTGTTTTGCACAGTCGCTGATGGAAACTTTATAGAGAATCAACGAGAGGATTCACCATGTCTGTAATTAAGATGACCGATTTAGACTTAGCGGGTAAACGCGTATTCATCCGTTCTGACTTAAACGTTCCTGTAAAAGATGGCAAAGTTACTTCTGATGCACGTATTCGTGCTTCATTACCAACAATTGAAGCTGCTCTGAAACAAGGCGCTAAAGTCATGGTCACTTCTCACCTTGGTCGCCCGACCGAAGGCGAGTACAACGAAGAGTTTTCACTGCAACCTGTTGTTGACTATCTGGCTGACAAAATGGATTACCCAGTCCGCTTAGTTAAAGACTACCTTAACGGTGTTGAAATCGAAGCTGGCGAGTTAGTTGTGCTGGAAAACGTTCGCTTTAATAAAGGCGAGAAAAAAGACGATGAAACCCTGTCTAAACAATACGCTGCATTGTGTGATGTTTATGTTATGGACGCATTTGGTACGGCTCACCGCGCACAAGCGTCAACACATGGTGTTGCTAAATTCTCTCCAGTTGCTTGTGCTGGCCCACTACTGAGTGGTGAGTTAGAAGCATTAGGTAAAGCATTAGATAACCCAGCTCGTCCAATGGTTGCGATTGTTGGTGGTTCTAAAGTGTCAACGAAACTGACTGTATTAGATTCCCTATCTAAAATCGCAGACCAGCTGATTGTTGGTGGCGGTATTGCAAATACCTTTATCGCAGCGGAAGGCAATAATGTTGGTCGCTCATTATATGAAGCGGATTTAATCCCTGAAGCGAAAAAATTACTGGCAAACTGCCAAATTCCAGTACCAACGGATGTTCGCGTTGCAACCGAGTTCTCTGAAACTGCACCAGCAACTCTGAAAGCGAGTACTGAAATTAAAGATGACGAACAAATTCTGGATTTAGGTGATGAATCTGCACAGCGCTTGGCTGAGATCCTGAAAAATGCCAAAACCATTCTTTGGAATGGCCCAGTAGGCGTGTTTGAGTTCCCTAATTTCCGTAAAGGTACCGAGATCGTTGCAAAAGCGATTGCTGATAGCGACGCATTCTCTATCGCTGGTGGTGGTGACACCCTAGCAGCTATCGATTTATTCGATATTGCTGACAAAATTTCATATATCTCTACTGGTGGCGGTGCTTTCCTTGAGTTCGTTGAAGGCAAAAAGCTCCCTGCCGTTGTGATGCTAGAAGAACGTGCTAAAGCGTAATTAATTGTTCATACACAACAGGCAGCGTAGGCTGCCTGTTTACCACAGGACCTTTTCACATGTCTAAAATTTTTGATTTTGTTAAACCGGGTGTTATCACGGGTGATGATGTACAGAAAGTTTTCGCAGTTGCCAAAGAAAATAACTTTGCATTGCCAGCGGTGAACTGTGTTGGTACGGATTCAATTAACGCCGTACTTGAAACGGCCGCGAAAGTGCGTGCGCCAGTTATTGTTCAGTTTTCAAACGGCGGTGCCGCATTTATCGCAGGTAAAGGTTTGAAAGCAGAAGGCCAACAAGCTGCAATTTTAGGTGCAATTTCAGGTGCTTATCATGTGCATCAAATGGCAGAGCACTACGGTGTTCCTGTTATTCTGCATACTGACCACTGTGCGAAAAAATTACTGCCATGGATCGATGGCCTGTTAGATGCAGGTGAAAAACACTACGCGAAAACCGGTAAACCACTGTTCTCTTCTCACATGATTGACTTGTCAGAAGAATCACTGGAAGAAAACATCGAAATCTGTGCTAAATACTTAGCACGTATGGCTAAAATCGATATGACATTGGAAATCGAATTAGGCTGTACAGGTGGTGAAGAAGATGGTGTTGATAACACCGGAATGGACAGTTCTGAGCTGTACACTCAGCCAGAAGACGTTGCATATGCGTATGAAAAACTGAGTGCAGTGAGCCCACGTTTCACTATCGCTGCATCTTTCGGTAACGTTCACGGTGTTTATAAACCAGGTAACGTTCAGTTAACGCCAAAAATTCTGCGTAATTCACAAGACTACGTTTCAGAAAAATATAATCTGCCACACAACAGCTTAGACTTCGTATTCCACGGTGGTTCTGGCTCAAGTGCTGCTGAAATCAAAGAAGCAGTTAGCTACGGTGTTATCAAAATGAACATCGACACTGATACTCAGTGGGCAACTTGGGATGGTATTTTACAGTATTACAAAAAGAACGAAGGCTATCTGCAAGGTCAGTTAGGTAACCCAGAAGGTGCGGATAAACCTAACAAAAAATACTATGACCCACGTGTATGGCTGCGTAAAGCACAAGAGTCAATGGTTGTTCGTTTAGAGCAAGCATTTAAAGAACTGAACTGTGTTGATGTTCTCTAATTAACACGCATTAAGTTTCTTGTGATGAATCCCTCAGTAAGGTGACTTACTGGGGGATTTTTGATCATGTAGATAGCGAAGTTTCACTTAATTGTGAAAGTAGTTTCAAAAATAATGCTTCACTTTGTGTTAGCGGTTTACTGGCCTCAGTGATCGCACATATGCGGTTATGAAAAACAGGGGAATCGTTCATTTCTACCAGTGAGTGGCGAAAATTAATATGAGAGGCATAGTTCTCGGGCAGAATTCCGACATAGTGACCTGAAGCGATAAAGGTAGCAACGGCCTCAAGGCCAGCGGCTTCAGGGCCTCGACTAAATTCACCCGATGCTAAAATACTTTCAGTGAATGGATGTGGCCGGTAAACCAATGCTAGATTATGCTTGTTGCTGGCGGTATTGGCAGAAACATAAAGCTTATGGTTTTCTATAAATAAGAATTGATAATTATAACGGTTATTTTCGTGATACTGCCCCCGAATACCAATTTGAATTGTTCTGTCGCTAAGTGCTTTATTTAATTGATTATGGTTGAGTATGCTTAGCTCTAATTTGACATTAGGTGCTTCTTGGGTAAATTGAGTGATTGTTGCTGATAGATGGCATAGTGGATCCGTTAAAATATGTTCAATAACACCAATAACTAATGTGCCAGATAAAACCCCATGGCGTTCATCAACTTCAGTTTTGATATTATCTAATGCTTTCAAAGCGGTTTTGGCTTTTTCGATAACAAATAAACCTGATTCAGTTAGCTTAAAGCCTGAAGGCCCTCTTTCACATAATTGGACACCGAGTTTTTCTTCAATTTCACGAATATGGCGGCTTATTGACGCTTTTGACATATTTAATTTTTTTTCTGCAATGGTAAAGCCACCGACTTCTGCAACAGAAGTAAAAACACGTAATGATTTTAAGTCTTTTTCCGTTAATTTTTTATTATGCATATTTATACCTATTACGTGAAATGAATCACTAAATGCTAATCTAGCTTAATTTTTGTTGGGATACAAACGACACAAATAATGTTGTTTTATTTTAATTATTAAAATTATTTTTGTTTTCTATAAAAGGTTTCATTTTATGAAACCATAGGATCAAAAATATCACTTTTATTCCTATCAGATACGTATATCTTAAAGTTGTAGTTGTTAATAGATTATTACCAAAGTGGCGCCACAAAATAATAATTAATCCAAATATATATAAATACAAAAGGATTCTAATTTATGGTCACAGATGAATTGTTAACAATAAAATTAGATATGATTACATTTACAGCATTAGGGGCTTTATTATTAATCGCTAGCAATGTAATTATAAAAAAATTCCCATTTTTTATGAAGTATTCAATTCCTAGCCCTGTTATCGGCGGGTTTATGTTTTCTATTGTAATGTGGTTAGCTTATCAATTTAATATTGTAGAACTTAATTTTGATAACACATTATATGACTTATCGATGTATGTATTCTTCGTCACAATTGGTTTAATGACAGGTGTTAAACTATTAGTGAGTGGTGGAAAAATATTACTGATTTATATGGTAATTTGCTGGGGATTGGCATTTATGCAAAATGGCGTCAGCATTGGTTTATCATATGTTTTAGATATTGAGCCATTAGTTGCCATGATGGCAGGCCAAGCCTCGATGCAGGGTGGTCATGGTATGGCGGCATCTTTAGCACCACTGATTGAATCCTTTGGTCATGACCAAGCACTGAATGTTGGGTTAGCGGCTTCAACGTTTGGTTTGATTGCAGGGTCAATTCTAGGGGGGCCAGTTGGGAACTGGTTGATCCAAAGAAATAAATTAAAAATTGAAACTGACCATGTTGATTTAGAAAATTTAGCAGAAAGTAACAGCAAAGAAGATAAAATTACAGCCCAACAATGTATTATTACAGGAGCGGTTATTTTAAGCATACTCGCTATCGGAATGCCGACAGCGAAATGGATAAGCACAGCAACAGGCTTTACCATTCCCGGCCATATTTTTAGTTTATTTGTTGGTGTTGTATTTCATTCAATTAATGAAAGAAAACCGATAATTAAAATATCTCGTAATACAGTGGTGTTAATTTCTACTCTATCACTAGAAATGTTTTTAGTGATGGCAATGATGAAATTAAAACTTTGGGAATTATATGAGTTAGCATTACCACTAACGATTATATTAATATCTCAGGTTATTACAACAATATTAGTTTCTATATTTGTTGTTTATCGCGCATTAGGTAAAAACTATGATGCTGCTGTTATGTCCGCTGGTTTTATTGGACATGGTTTAGGTGCAACACCAAATGGCTTAGTGGTTATGGACGCTATTTGTAATAAATATGGTTTATTCTCACGAAAGGCATTCATTATTATTCCAATCGCCGGAACGGTATTAACGGATATTGTTGGTGTTCCTCTATTTGTATTCCTAGCTAACACATTTGGTGGCTAAGAAATAAAAAATAAAAGAAATAAAACTAAATCTAAGAAGGAATAGTTTGTATGAAAAAATTAACGACACCCCCAAATGTTGGGCATAAAACATTTTTATATTCAGAATTAGTGACTGAATTGACCGACATTGAAGCGGATATTGCCATACTAGGGATGCCATTTAGTTCTGCTTATAGTGCTCACGCATTTACCAATGACCAATCTCGAGCTCCACAATATTTACGTGATATGAGTGACCGAATTGTTAGGCATCCAGATCATTATGATTTTGATATTGATGGGCCACTATTACAAGGCCGAAAAGATATTAAATTTGTTGACTGTGGTGATGTTATTCCTGATTTATCAAAGCCTTTGGGGGAACATCATCAACGTGCGGCTGAGGCGGTTCGGCAATTACTAAGAGCTAAAGCACTTCCTATTGTTTTAGGGGGCGATCATGGCATCACAACACCTATTTTGCAGGGATTTGATGAAATAGGACCGATTACACTTGTGCATATTGACGCGCATTTAGATTGGCGTGAAGAGGTTAATGGTGTCGATACTGGCCTTTCAAGCCCGATCCGCCGCGCTTCAGAAATGAAACATATCGGTGAAATTTTCCAAATTGGTTTACGTGCGCAAGGTAGTGGGCGCCCAGCGGATTACCAAGCGGCTAAAGACCATGGGGCGCATGTTATTCCAGCCTACGAACTGCATGAGGTTGGGATGCAAGCCATTTTAGACCGGATCCCTGATAATTCGAACTACTATATTAGTATTGATGCAGATGGGATTGACCCAAGTATCATGCCTGGAGTTGATGGCCCAGCTCCTGGTGGGGTGACCTATTTGCAAGCTCGGAGCCTAATTCACGGTTTAGTGAAGAAGGGTCGCGTTGTTGGTATGGATATTGTGGAAATTACCCCAGCCAAAGATATTCCATCTAAGCTAACGGGGGTGACTGCTGGGCGCTTCGTGGTGAATCTTATTGGGGCATCTATCCGAGCGGGTTATTTTGATAAGTAATCGTCAATAAAAAACAGCAGTCTTCAAATGGAGGCTGTTGTTTTTCAGTAGGCTTCAAATTTTTTAGTAGAGAGTTATATTGGGGTTCCTTGATGAAACCGCAGCTGCCATTGGTTTTCTGAATTTTTTAGCCAAATAGATGAACGATGGGTGGGTTTGATTTTTTTACCATAGTGTAATTCAAAACTGGTATAGGTCATTAACACGGTATTATCGCTCAAGAATGAGCAGTGATAATTTTCTGAATAAATAGATGTTTCCATTTCATTTGCTAATGACAAAAGCGTATCTCGCTTATCACTGGTTCCTCCAGAACGAGCAAATTCAAAAAAATCTGCATGCAAAATCTCACGAAGAAAATGGCTATTCTGTCGGTTAGTACTGTTATGTAATTTTTTTTCTAATTCAATCAGTTTATGTATCACTCGCGTTCCTCCAATTTTTGTGCCAGTTTCTCGGCTAGCTGAGTAACAATATCCGAAGTATTTGCGTGGAAATGCATGGCAATTTCCATTTCTTGAGCGGCTGGGAAACCTTCTTCTTCTGTTAAAATTCGATGTTGAGGTAGTTTTGCTCGCAAAGGTAATAAGCTGACCCCTAACCCGTCAGCGATAGCACTTTGAATGCCCGCGAGGCTAGAACAAGTATAAGTTATGTGCCAAGGGCGCTGTTCATTGTCTAATAACTTAAACATATCATTACGATATAGACCATTTTCAGGAAAAACTACCAAGGGTACGGAATCATTATTGAAGTGTTTATATTGGTTGCTAATTAGCCAACATAATGGTTCAGGCCAATGGTAATCGCTTTTAAATTCGCCTTTTTTCTGTTTCACAATAATTAAATCTAACTCACCATGTTGGTAGCGCTGATGAAGCTGGCGGCTTAGGCCACTCGTGACTTCTAGCCGTATATTGGGATTAGCTTGCATAAATGCAGCAAGTGTTGGGGTAACTTGGCCAGAAGCGAGATCTTCTGGAAAACCGAGCCGAATAGTTTGAATTACCGCATTGCCAGTGATTTTCATAAAGAAGGTATCATTAAGTACTAAGATATTTTTTGCATAACTCAACAAAACCTCACCAGTTTCGGTTAAGGTAAGTATACGGTGTCCCCGGATGAATAAAGGCTGGCCGACTAAAGTTTCTAGCCGTTGAATCTGCTGGCTCAATGTTGATTGCGTTGAATTTAAATGCTGTGAAGCCACGGTGAAATTCCCTGTTTCAGCAACAGTGACAAAGGTTTTCAACAAAACAAGATTGAGCAATGGATTCATTTTATAAATACCTATCATTTAGTTATTTAATTTTTAAATAGCATACTTTTTCAGTAGATTAAAGAGTCATCGGGGAGATTAATCATGAAAACATTCTTTTTACGTGGGAAATGGTTGGTTCACTTAGCTAGCATTCTTATAGTTTCATTGGTATTTATGGTGAAAGGTATGGCGAATTCACAACTTGATTCTTTGGTGTCATTGGCTGAACAAGGTAATCTACAAGCTGTTAAATCCTTGGTTGAGCAAGGCGCGAATATTGAACAACGCGATTTACGCCAACGTACTGCGTTGATGGCGGCAACCCATGAAAACCGTGTGGATGTGGCGCGCTATTTAATTGAGCGCGGTGCAGATGTGAATGCGAAGGATAACATGCAAGATTCACCGTACCTTTATTCAGGGGCGCGTGGGCTGCAAGATATTTTATTATTAACCCTGAAAAATGGGGCTGATTTAAAAAGTACTAACCGCTACGGGGGAACTGCGTTGATCCCTGCGGCAGAACGCGGACACGTAACGACGGTCAAAACCTTGATTGATGCAGGGGTTGATGTGAATCACGTTAATCGGTTGGGTTGGACTGCACTGATTGAGGCGATTATTTTGGGTGATGGTAGCGATAAGTACGCACAAATTGTCACTGAATTAATTAAAGGCGGCGCAGATGTCAATTTAGCGGATGGCTCGGGGATATCACCGTTGACGTTGGCAAAAAGCAAAGGTTACCGTAATTTGATTGAAATTCTTGAGAATTCGGGAGCGAAATAATGTCGGATACGCAATTTTTGCAACAAGCTATCAACTTAGCAATGGAAAACGTGCAAGCTAGCGGACGACCTTTTGGCGCAATTGTTGTCTGTGATGGGCAAGTCGTTGCAAGTGGCGTCAACCAGATGCTTGAGCTCAATGACCCAACTGCCCATGCAGAGCTGATGGCGCTGCGTCAGGCAGGGCAAAAATTAAGCCGCGTGAAATTAGATGACTGTGTGGTTTATGCGAGTGGACAGCCTTGTCCCATGTGCCTTGCTGCCATGCGAATGGCGGGTATCTCTCGGGTCGTTTACGCCTATTCAAACGATGATGCCGCACCTTTTGGGCTTTCTACGGATGCCATTGCAAAAGCGCTGAGAGTCGCGCCTGAACAACAATCAGGTTTACGGTTTGAGCAATTAAAGCCCAACGGTGAAATGCGCAGCACCCTGTACCAACAGTGGTGGGAACGGCAATCTAAATGAGTAAAACAGCACCATCTTCGTTGGCGTTGATACTGACCATTGTCTTAGTCGGGTTGAATTTACGGCCCTTTATGACGGGCCCAGGGCCTGTTATCGACAATATCATTCAAACGACAGGGATGAGTTATCAAAGCATTTCGCTTTTAACCTTGTTACCCATGTTGTTGATGGGGGTTGGGGCATTGGTTGTACCGATGTTAAACCAACGTATAGGCGAGCGTGCAGGGATCAGTACTGCAATGCTATTACTGCTAGTCGGTTCACTCGCTCGTTACTTTGTTGTTGATGGTGCGGCTTTATTATTAACGGCTTTTTTATGTGGTGTGGGGGCGGCTTATATTCAGTCGGTATTTCCTGGGCTCATTAAAGCGAATTTCCCCCAAAAAATGGCGATGATGACAGGGTTGTATTCCGCCACGTTAATGGCGGGGGGAGCAATTGGCGCACAGCTCACCCCTTTAGTTGAGGAAATGACAGGCCATTGGCAGAGTGCCTTAGCGTGGCTTGCCTTCCCAGCTTTGCTGGCGTTGTTGGCTATTTGGGCGAATGTACATACAGAGCGGAGTTCAAAAGTAGAATCAGTTTCAGTATTGGTGTTCTTACGAAAGCCGAGAGCATGGTTATTGATGGCAGGTTTTGGGCTGATTAATGCGGGTTATGGTACCGTAGTGACTTGGTTGGCACCTTTTTTCCAAGAGCAGGGAATGAGTGCTGCACAAAGTGGCACGTTTGTTGCCATATTAACGGTGTTTCAGGCGTTATCTGCGCTAATGATCCCTGTATTTGCTTCGCATAATATTGATCGTCGCTTTTGGTTGATAGTCACGCTCAGTTGCCAAGCACTTGGTTTTTCTGGGCTGATGCTGTTTGCCAGCGATGTGCCACTTTTGTGGGTGGCGCTATTAGGCATGGGGTTAGGCGGCTGCTTTGCACTCAGTATTATTACGGCTTTAGATCACCTTCCTCATCCCGTTAGCGCAGGCGCATTAACGTCGTTGATGCAGGCTGGTGGCTTTATTATTGCTGCATTTGGGCCATTAGTGGCGGCTTGGTTACATCAAGTCAGCCAGAGTTTTACATGGGTATGGGCAATGCATGTGGTCTTTGTATTAGTAACATTGATTCTTTATTTGCGTTTGAACCCTAAAAGCTATAGTCAAATCTTCAATTTAAGATAATTAATCTCCTCTTTTTTATTGCGAATGATAATTATTGTTATCTTGGTGTTTTTTTGCCACTATAACTGTTTATTTATTCGTCTAGGTAAGAGCCCTATGCAGCAGCGTATTGAAGATAAATTCACACAAGCACATTCAGCCCGTGAAGAACAATCTGTTGGTGAATTTATCCGGATCCGCCGCGGTGAGTTTCTGATTAACCGTGATTTAGGTATTGAAGAAGAACAAGCCGCTGGGCTCAAAATTGTGGCTATCCATCAAGGAGCAATGGGTTGCCGTAGTAGCGCGGGACAAAATGTTGAAGTCAATTCACCTTCTTTGATTTTATCGAGCAGCTCGCAAAATTATCTATTGAATAATCAATTTTATGGCCAGCAAACCATGAAATACACCATGATAGATATTTCTCCTGAATGGTTGGAAATGCAACAATTAAGTTTACCAGATACTTGTTATCATCCTCGTTCCCCAAAGCTATTACAGTTGGTTATTCCACCGAGTGTACTGGCGATCACTCATCAGTTATTTGCTTGCCCAACTCATTCGTCATTACGCCAACTCTATTTAAGCGCTAAAGTGTCTGAAATTACGGCACTGTGCTTACATCATTCGCTATCTCATACAAATACGCCTGTTATGAGCGTATTGCGCCAGAGAGATATTGATATCTTGCATATGGCAAAAACTATATTGATTCAGGAAATGGAATCCCCACCCAGTTTAGATGAATTGGCTAAACGGTTAGGGGTCAATACCCGTAAACTCACGCAAGGCTTTCGCCAATTATTTGGCAATAGTATTTATGGCTGGTTGCAGGAGACCCGTTTGGAAACAGCTTTCCAGCTATTGAGTATGAATGATGCAAATATCTCAACAGTGGCTTACCAAGTCGGCTATACCCCCGCTCATTTCTCCGTTGCATTTCGCAAACGTTTTGGCATTTCACCTAATCAACTCAAAAAATAACAGTGTGTAGCCGGATAACGATAGACAAATTCCGGCGGTCGAAAGTATCCCATTACATTAATTGTTAAATTGATAACAATTATCATTTAACTTTTTTAGGGTGGGAAATGCTGTCCGTTTATAACATTAAGTCACGCGGAAAATTCCGCTTAACACCTTGTGCCCTTTTGTGTGCAACAGTGAGTTGCTCTGCGATGGTGAATGCAGCACCTATGCAACCGAAACAGGATGTTATACAAGTGACCGCATCTTCAGAGATTGATGATGACTATGTTGCACCGGGGGTGACAACACTCGGAAAAATTGCACTCAAACCACGGGAAGTGGCGCAATCTGTTAGCGTGATTGATAGAGAGCAAATTGAAAAACAAAACCTACAAACGCTTGATGATGTCATGCAACGTGCAACAGGGGTAACCAGTGCGCCCTATGTGAAGTTAACAACGGCTTATTATGTGCGCGGCTTCCAGATTGATTCATTTGAAATTGATGGTGTGCCAGCTCTATTAGGTAACATGGCCAGTTCTCCTCAAGATATGGCGGTATATGAGCGGGTTGAAATTCTTCGCGGGTCGAACGGCCTTTTACATGGTATGGGAAACCCCGCCGCAACCGTCAATATGGTAAGAAAACATGCGCCAAAAGAAAATATGGCCAAGTTGAGCTTAAGTGCGGGAAGTTGGGATCGTTATCGTGGAGAAGTGGACGTTGGGGGCCTACTGAATCAATCAGGTTCAGTGCGTGGGCGGTTTGTCATGGCATGGGAAGATAAAGACTATTTTTATGATATCTCTGACCAACAAACACGGTTGATGTACGGTACTGTTGACATCGATGTTACCCCAGATACTTTACTGCGTATGGGGGCACAATTCCAAACAATTGATTCTGTTACCAATATGGCAGGTGTTCCTTTCGGTAAAGATGGCAGTGATTTACATTTACCACGTAAAACCTATTTAGATGTGGATTGGGACCGCTTCAAGTGGGATACCTCCCGTTCATTTGCGGGTATTGAACATAAAATCAATGATGATTGGCAATATAAGCTTAACGCAGAGTATCAACATGTAAATGCCCGATTATTGTACGCAGGAGCATGGGGAAATATCGACCCTGTAACCGGTGATGGTGCAATGTTAATGGGGGGAGCGTATAAATTCCGTAACGAACAAACCAGCTTAGATACCAGTGTAAACGGTAAGGTAGACGCATGGGGGTTAACCCATGATGTAGTTGTCGGTGCAAGTTACTCACATGCCAGTGAAAAGCAATATAGCGCAGATTTAGACCCCGCCTTAAATGTACCAGTGAACGTGTATCGTTGGGACCCTCACAGTGTACCAAAACCTAATGTTGGCGCTTATAGCTCCGCAGGGCCAACCAAAACGACGCAAAAGGGTCTATACGGGATGGGACGTATCAAAGTGATCGAACCTGTTACTGTTATTGCGGGGGTGCGTGATAGCTGGTGGGATGTCAAAACACCAACAGCAAACTTCACCGAAAATGGCCGCCTTACTCCCTACGGTGGTGTGATTTGGGATTTTACGCCGCAATGGTCATGGTATAGCAGCTATTCAACAGTCTATCAGCCACAAACAGGAAAAACGTGGAGCGGAAAAATGCTCAAGCCTGTTGAAGGGCAAACGCTTGAAACGGGTGTCAAAGGCGCGCTATTCAATGGCGGATTAAACCTATCAGGTGCTATTTACCAAATTGATATTAAAAATAACCCACAAATTGACCCTGCACACCCAACAGGGGGCTTTAATAACTATTTCATTAGTGGTGGTAAAGTTCGTAGCCAAGGTTTTGAGCTTGAAGGTATTGGTTATCTGACCCCATTTTGGGATGTATCGGTGGGTTATACCTATACGGATACGAAATACCGTGATGACAGTCAGCATCAAGGGGAGTCTTATAACACTTTAACCCCTCGTCATATGCTACGCGTGTGGTCTAACTATGACCTACCTTGGAATGAGCGCAAATGGAGCTTGGGCGGTGGTATGCAAGCGCAAAGCGCCTACAGCACTAGCAATGGTAATGTAACCTTGCGTCAAGGTGGGTATGCCATTTTTAATGCCCGCTTAGGTTACCAAATCGATGAGACATGGACGGCAGCGGTTAATGTTAATAACTTGTTCGACCGTCGTTATTACTCAGGACTCTTCTCTCCACAATGGAATAACCGCTATGGTGATCCACGTAATGTAATGTTTACATTGAAGGCTGATTTTTAATGAAATTAGTCAGTTGCCTAGCAGTTATTGGCACGTTGTTCGGTGGGATCGTGCTATCGATGTTGATAGCACGTTTTTATCCATCAGCAGATCCGCTCGAACGCGTATATGGTGCAATATTTCTAAGCGTTATCATCACGATGGGATTATTAGTTTATAACTTCAGTGCACTAAATTGGCGAAAATTATTAGTACGTAGCTATAGCTGGTGGCTATTGCCGCTTTTTTTAATGATGGCGGGGTGGGTATGAAGCATAAACAGCCTCTCACTCGTCGTTTAGACCAATTACATCGCAGTGCTGGGGCGCTATTTGGCGTTTTTCTGTTTGTGATCCTATTCACAGGGTGTTGGAGCTTAGGTAGTGATGCATTGCGGTTATGGTGGAACAATGTGCCACTTTCAGGTGAGTTATTACCACTCGAACAGCTTCTTGCGTTGCAACCAAGTGCAACCA
Source organism: Providencia sp. PROV_01 (assembly GCF_053098325.1). Lineage (NCBI taxonomy): Bacteria > Pseudomonadati > Pseudomonadota > Gammaproteobacteria > Enterobacterales > Morganellaceae > Providencia > Providencia sp. PROV_01. Next base: position 1,195,107 of record NZ_JBRFKD010000002.1, read on the forward strand.
TGATCCAGCTGCCTGAGCAGCATAATCCTGAGATCACTTTTTGCCAAGGTATGGGAAGATGTGAATTAAGCTATAGCGCGATTAACGGTGAATTGGTTGCCTTAAACAGCCCGACAATGTGGCTAGTAACATTACATAAAAACTTATTTATGGATTTTCCTGGGCGAGTTTTTATCAGTTTATTTGGTTTTGCATTCGCCGTTTTGTTAATCACAGGGCTAGTGATACAACGCCGCAGAATATCCACAATGGTGCGCTTGCCGCGTGTGACACACTTGAGAGTGTTTCTCCATGATTTACATAGCTGGCTTGGCCTATGGTGTTATCCGTGGCTGGTTTTATTTGCGTTTACCGGAGCATTATCAGGCCTAGGGGCGCTAGGAACGGTTTCCCTTGGTGAAAGGGCTGCACCGGATAATCCACAAATTATCATGAAAACCTTGATGGGCGAGTTTAAACCACTGAAAACACCGGTTCCCGCGGCTGAAAGCTCGATTACTGCGGCAATCAGCGCATTACAGCAAACAGTCCCTAGCTTTATCCCTCAAATCTTGTTCAAGCAAGGTGATACGTGGGTGATTGGCGGTGTGCGTAATGGACAGTTATCTACCTCTAACTTTGAACAATATCAATTTGATAGTAAAAAGCGCCAGTTAGTTGCAGTGCGGAATTCTGCACAGCAAGGTATTTGGACACGTGCTTTTATCGCCATCCAACCTTTGCATTATGGGCAATATCAATGGTTACCTAAAATAAGTAATACATTGAGTTATCTGCATTTTATCGTAGGGGTGAGTGGGCTGATATTGGTTTCTGTCGGCCTCGCCATATGGTGTTGGAAAAGAAATTATAGCCTAGCGGCAAGGTTCATTGTGGGCAGTTGTGGTGGATTGCTGTTGTCCGCATGCGCACTATTAGCGCTAATACCATGGTTCACTGCTTTGCTACCAATGCACTTTTTTATGGGCTGGGGGATAGCCTGTATAGCGAGTTTACTCTGCAAAAATGCACAGTTGAGCTTGCAGGCATGCCTTTTATTCTCCGCTGTTTTGTTGCTATTCGCATTTATAGCCTCCTATCTGTTTAGTTCGTTGCCTTTTTCTCGTATCAATCTCGTTTTGTTATGTGGCGGAATAGGGCTTTTATGTATTTTATTCGGTTGTCGAAAATTGTCAGGCACAGCAAAACGTGCGCGGAGTGAGTATGAAAGATCTATTACAAAATAAACAGTTAGTGGTGACTTTGGGGTTACTTTATCTTGCGCAAGGGATACCGATGGGGATAGCAATGGATGCATTGCCTACTTTTTTACGCCATGATGGAGGCGAACTGAAAGCATTAGCTTTTTTGCCATTAGTCGGTTTGCCATGGGTAGTGAAATTTTTATGGGCTTCGTTTGTTGATAACCATTGGGGGAACCGTTTAGGTCGCCGTAAAAGTTGGATTATTCCAATGCAAATTATTGTCACGATAACGATGTTCGCACTAAGCACCATCGGGTTATCGGTTGAGAATGCTTTACCCTGCATTGTATTGTTGTTTGCCGCTTCCCTTGCCAGTGCTACCCAAGATATTGCAACAGATGGTATGGCTGCGGAGCAGGTCAGTGGCACAATGTTATCAAAGATCAATGCGGTACAGATAGCAGGGGTGATGGCGGGCTTTTTTATTGGTGGCGCAGGGTTGATGATCATGAGTGAAAGTTTAGGCCAACACCTTGCTTTGGGGGTTTTAGCCTGCGTGCCGTTACTCAGTTTATTGTTTATTAGTGTCTGTCCATTAAAAACGCCATCAATAACACAGGAAATGAACGAAAAAGCGAGCCTATTAAAAACGGTAAAACGTCGTGGTGCTCCGCGTTTATTGTTATTAACTTTGCTTTCTGCGGTGACGGCTGTTTCCGGTTTTGGTTTAGCCAAACTATTCCTAAATGATGCGGGTTGGTCATTAGCGCAAATTGGTAAAATGGGCATGGCAGGGGGGATGGTCACATTAGTACTAGGCTGTGGTGGTGGGGCGTGGTTAATCGGTAAAATCGGTGTGTGGCGCGCTTTCTCATTTGGTCTGTTATTTGCTTTGTTATCTTCATTGTTATGGCTGTTGCAATCGGCTAATGGTGTTTCTATTTCTTTAGTTGCACTGTGTATTACATTTGGTTCGTTATCTGCGGGGATTACATCAGTCGCGATAATGACGGCCGGGATGCAATTTGCATCGCGCTATCAGCAAGCAGGTACTGATATGACAGCAGTACAAAGTACCCGTGATATTGGTGAATTAGCCAGTTCAATGATGCTTGTAGGTTTAACCGCAGCGGTAGGCTATTCCGGTGGGTTTATATTAGGGGCGTTAATTGCCTTTATTGCGCTGTTAGTGACATTTTCGCACTACCGCTATATGCAGCGATTAGAAACAGAGCGAGTTTAAGATAAATAGATCCGGTGCTATTTTTTACGTTTCTTATTTTGTTTTTTGACTTCTTTATTCGCTTTCTTTGCAATGGAATTGAAGTAGATATCTAAATAGTGTCGGTTGCTTAAAAATGAAATTAAGCAACTGGCAACGATCACCAACCAGACAAGTTGCAACTTAATTGAATTTTCAATACTAAAAAGCAGTAACAGTGGGATCATGACCATCATGCTAATGAAAACGGAACAAAATAAAGCACCTGCAATGTAGAGCGAGTACTTTTTTAACCCGAATATATTGAGGATGATAAGGACGGCAACCGTTAAAAGTAGTGTACCGAATGTCGCAAACATAATGATAAGCCCTGCCTCTTGCTCAATGAGCCAATCGGTGAAACCAAACCAAGAGAAAGGGATACTTATCATTATAAACACTCCTGTTTGCCATATACTCGTCATACTTCAAGTTGCAAGGGTGTTGACTACACTCAGCTAGCCGAATCACATACTTGTGTATGCTCATCGGCCTATCTTCCTTTGTCGCCTACCTGCAACTCGAATTATTTAGAGTAGAGTAGGGGGATATCTTTAAAACGAAATAATCTGGCAAAAATCAGATTGGGGAAAACATGAATATCTGTATTGTAGAGTGTGACGGTTTGGTTGAAAAATTCACGTCGGTCTGCAATTTGGTCTTCAATATGTTTTACTTGGGTTTGTAATTCCCTTAGGACTGCTTTACTAATTAGTGTTGGGTAGTTTTCTGCAACCGCGAGCAGTGGCTTTATTTTCGCTGTCAGTTGATTCGCAATATCGACTTTGGTTTCGATCGCGCTGCTGGATAAATAGCGCTGGCGGCTGGCAATCAATTCACTAAACAGCTGCTTTTCATGTGCCATCGCTTTATCTGCAACGTGAGTTAATACCGGCACTAATTCAATTTGCTTCTTTAGCAATACATCAATATTAGCAAACGCTTTATGGCAATTGTTTTTTAAAAATACAATATTATTATAAATATTAATAAGATAGCGTATAAAAATATAGCTAATAACCGCAATGATGATGAAAAAAATAAGCTTTTCCATGTTAGTCATTACCATCAAATAATGCGATCTGGTCGAAATGCATATTTAGCTGCCCGTTTTGATAATCCATTGGCGTAACTAAAATCACACCAATCAGAAAAAGTGCAATCATGGCGGTAATAGCTAAATTTCGACGTAATGGACCTGTTTTGTTCCAACGAACGACATAGTCCGAGGGGGAGACGCCTAATAGCATATGAGGTGCTTTACGTATAATAACCGATTCGCCTTTTTCGTTAGCGTCTGCTGTACCAATTAATAAATAACTGCGGTTTGCTTCAAGTAAATACTCTGTGTAACGGCGATTACCGCTTTCAACATCCATATGCGGCTCTAAGCCCGGGTAAACGAAATAATCAGGGTCACATTCTACCTTAACAGAGCCCGTATCATCCGTTAGGGTAAAGCTGTGCATGTTGCACTTACTACTTTGTAAGGTATAGCTTTTTTTACCGTCTTTATCTTTTGATATGGAATATTCAAAATAAAAGGAGCCATAGCAGGTTTTATTACCTAGCTGGCTTTTAATGGACGTGCCCGCCGTGATTTTCCCTTCAACTTCCACAAGTCCCATCGCCATTGAGCGTATTTTAGAGGTGGCTAGGTTTTTCTGAAATTTTAAGAAGCGCTTGGTTGGTGTATTTTCAATTGCTTTAAATACGAAGGCTAAGACAAATGCGATAAAAAATACGCGTATGTCGATAAAGAACCCAGCAAATAGGCAAGTGGCGATCAGCATTCCCACAAGGACTCTAAGAAACGCACTAAACTTTGATGAGCCTTCATTTTGTAAGCGCTGATAACGTTGGTAGGCTACTTTGCTAGAATTGACGACACTACGAGTAATAAAAAAGGTGATGACCAGTACAACGACATAATAAATGATACTGACATAATCACGGGTAGAAGGTGAGAGTGAGTACCACATACCACAAGCAACACCGACGAAAGGAATGATCCCCCAGTTTACTTTTTTATTTACCGAGAATTTATTATCAATAAATAAAATTAAGGCACCAATGGCGGCTCCGAGTAAAAAATACATATTCACGCATTAATACCTTTAGGCTTACATTATTTAAACTGGACGCCTTGATATTTTTTTTCATCTTCAGAAATATCAAGTAATGGCAGTGCTGAAAAACGAAAGGCATTGGCAATTAAGCTATCAGGGAACATTTGTATTGCAGTATTATACTCTGTTGTTGCGTCGTTAAAGCCTTCACGTCGTTGGGCTATTTTATTTTCAACATCACTTAAAGCGATTTGTAATTGGGTGAATTGCTCACCAGAAATGAGGGTGGGGTAATTTTCCGCAATGGCTACAAGGTTACCCAGTGCACGGTTCATTTCATTCGATGCTGCGATTTTTTCATTCATATTTTGGGCATTGAAATAGCGTTGGCGTGCATCACTTAATGAGGTAAATAACGTTTGTTCATGTTCAATCGCTTTTTCCGTAATAGTGACTAGCTGAGGAATCTGATCTGCTCTTTGCTTTAAAATAACATCAATATTGGCAAATTGATTGCTGACTTGATTACGGGTATTGACCAGGCGGTTATAGATAGAGATCCCCCAACCTATGGCCAATAAGAGTAAAACAAATACAACGATAAGTGTGATGGTCATATTGGTACCTTTTAACCCATGATCAGTGATTTGAGTTAAAAATATAAGAGCCTTATCGCTTATGCAATCAGAAAAGAATGAAAGTGAGGTTAGAATAAAGAAAATCTGATCTTGCTTTATGACAAAATCAGATTTTACTGTTTAAACAGTGCTTAAAGATTTATATCGACAAGGGAATGGTTCTCATAGATATTCTGTTCAAGAAAATAATCTAGGTCACACTGCAGTACATTAGCAAATATACATAGTCGATGAATCGTAAAATTCTGCGTACCGCGTTCATAACGGGAAATTTGTTGTTGGCTTAATCCCGACTTTTTCCCTAAAGTGTGTGCTGTCCAGCCCATTTGCAAGCGGCGCTTACGAAGTTGTAGTCCTATATAGGTGTTTGAAATTTCAGTTTGATATATTCTCATAATACTGTCCTGATTAATATAACACTACTTGAGTGAAAATTAGGTTTATTTATGTTTTTTTATACGTTATTTTTTTCTAAGCTAATTGAACTCGATACTCGAATTGCTATGCTTTCGTTATGATAACTACCCTGTGCATAAAAAGATTTCTCTCCATTAAATAGAAATAGCCCAATAATAAATACACCCAATCCAATAATAAATATAATAAAGCTGAATAAATAAGATAGTTGCTTGTTAATATAAAATAGGGATTGTTCTTCTAATGCGAAAGCGGCATCTGAGAATGATAGAAATAATATGACGATCCCCCAGTGTAATACAGAAAGTAAAAAAGGGTATTCAACATGATTATGTATAATAATAGGGGTTATTGATAGAATGATTGCCAATGGGTAACCATTTCCGTTAATTTTATATTTTATAAAAGATTGAAATACGACATAGATACCTCCGGTTAATAATAAAGATAAAAAAATCAAATTAGTGAACCCTCCAGTCATCAGCCAGAGTAATATTTCATTATGTGGATGAGGAACAATATACATTTTAGGGCTGAAAAAAGGAATTGCTGTTCTTTCATAACTGTTTTCAAATAAAAAAGACTGCTCCCATGCATCATAAGGTTTCTCTAAGAATAAAGTAATAGAAAAACGCAACATTTGTTTTAAATGGAATTGGTTCATAATTTCAGTTGCAATATACTGAGGGCATAGCCTTATTAGATAAATTCCAATAAAAATTGCTACAGCAATAATAAAATAACTAGCGCTAACACGTAGAGGGTTTTTCTTGTAAAAAAGGCAAATAAAAATAAATGCACAAACAGTAAAGCTTAGCCAAGCAATAACAGACTGCAGAACAACTAAAGTTAATGTGAAAAATAAAATACAAGTTCCAAGTAATACAACCCTAATTTTTTCATAACGCTCAGATAACAACGAAAATTGTGATAACACAAGAGTCATTAGAGATAATAAGCATGCAGCCGCCATGTTAACTGATAATATATTGACTTGTTGTGATAATCCATTTGACCTCATACCAGATGCAAGATAAAAAATATCGGCTTCAAATATATATTGATATGCAGTGATAAAGGCTTGAGCTACACTAATAGTGATATAACAGTAAATACAAAATGATTGTATTAACCATTTTTTTCTCACTTGTAACCCTGCAATATAGAGTAATACGCCAACAGTAATACCAGAACAATACCAAAAATCAATACTATTATTTTCTCCCTGATAAGATATTAATCCCATCATTAGAATGGCTAAAGAGAAACAGTAGCAAATAGCAGGTAATGTAATGATTATTTTAATTTTCCGATAGAAAACAGTAAATGCAATAATAGATATTGTCAAGGAAATAGATAACCAACTAATAATGTTTTGTGGTAATGATTGTCTTAGGCTTCCTAGGCTATCGATATAAATAAGACTAGCAAGGTGCCAAACAATAAAGATACCAATAAATAGTGCGCGGGATATTATTATCATAGTACACTTACCGCTAAATTAAATAAATGTGGCGATTAACCAAGCATTACCTTTGTAGTCTCCTGGTTCGGCGTCATAACCAGAAACTTTACTTTCAATCATAATGTTTTTTACTTTATCAATTGTTGTTTCAAATGTTTTTCCACTTTGATTATTTTGTTCATCATAAATTGTAAGCTCAGAATAAATAGTGTTATTTCCTGATTTTAAAGGGAGTCTTTTTTGTGGATCGCTATCTGTGGCATAGTCTAAAGTTAATTTTACTTTAACTGGCTGCACTCTATCGCATGTATAGGTAACAGTACGAGTTTCTTTACTATTAAATTCATAAGCATCCAGTGTTTTATGATCAATATTTAAATTATCAATATTGGAACGGCAATTTGACGGATAATTGATAACTGATGTAGCAAGGTCTAATTTAACGGTGGCTTTATCAATAGGTACATAAATATCTGGTGTTCCATAGTCTTGGAATAATCGTGTATAACCTGCGATCATTGCGTTTGGAATAACAATTTTTCCATCAACAGGAATATCTTTGACATAAACTCTAACGGTAAAAGGAAAATGAACAGTAAAAAATGATGTTGCTAATGGCCCCATTTCTTCATTAGAACATCCTCTCCCTGAAATATTTCGCCAGCCACTGGTTATTCCATTCTCAGAATAAAGAGTAAAAAATGTATTGTTGTTTATTTTATATGCGGTCAGCCCACTAATAGTAAAGCCTGCCTCTGGCATATAGGCAAAGACACGGTGGTAGGCGTAGCTCCAAGGAAGACCAGCGGAATAATTACCTTGTAAGAAGTTCACAGTACAATATACAGAGCCATAAGGCTGAGATGTACTTTCATTAATAACAATACCGGAGCTATTTGCTGGAGCGATTAAAAAATATTTATTGTTATCACTTCCAATTGCTGGGGTGTTAGAAACAACGGAGTTGTTAGATACTAAACTCATTTTATAACCACCACCACTTCCTGAATAGCGGGTCGCACTATAGGAATTTAAGCTAATTAAGAGTAGTAACAAAAGTAATGGTGAATATATTTTTATATTTTTCATAAAGACTTCCCAATATTACAGATAATCAACCATCACTGATAAAGCGGCACTAAATGGCCCTGCAGTGAGATTTTCAATAGCTTGATTAGTGACTAATTGTGATTGAATAACAACTTTCCCTGTATCACCACTTACGGATGGAGCAATCCTTTCCCATTTATTAAGGTTGAGCGCATTACTTTTATTTTCTTCTGAAAAACGAATACCCAATCCATTAATAGAGGTCGCAAGCACGGTTTCATTGTTTATTGTTAAAGTACTTCCTTCTCTAGGAGATAGGTAAACTTGTAAATTTTTTCGAAGTTCACATTGTTTAATGAGAATACCAAAGGACTGTTTTTCTTCAGTTAGTCTGTCTAGCGCCACCTCTCGAAAATTAATGACTAATTCTTTTTCGCCATTTTCTGCTGTAAGTACACATGGCGGTCTAACCAATTTAGCAGAAAGAGAAATTAGCACATCCGCTTGAGTACCTAAGGAAACTAATAAGCTAATTAAAGGGAATGAAAAACAAATGAATTTCATTTCAATTCTCCTTATTGATAATCAAGGTTAAAAGTAACAGTTGAGGAAAACCCCCCTGTTTTTAAACGATTACTAAAGGGTTTTTGAGCATAAACACCAAATAAAAGTGTATTAACGGATCCTTTACCTGATTCAGTAACTGTGCTGACATCAATTGTTGTATTAAGCTCCAGTTCTTTACCACGACTATCAGTCAGAGCTAATAAAACATTAGATTCACCTGTGGTTTTTAAATAATTAATACCATTATGTGTTTCAATATTTTGGGTATTTAACGTTATTTTGATCGTTTTATTCAAAGCCATTGTAGAACAGTCCATGATATCCAACTTAAATGGCTGCATATCTGAACGTCCTAATGTTTCGATTGAAGAAAAACGTAGCCCAGAAAGATATATTTTTTTTTGTGTATCATCATCACTCAGCCGACAACCAAGAGGCACTAGCACACCCTCAAAGTAAACGGTTAGGCTATTGGCAAAGCTGGTATTCCATGTTAGGAATAAAAGGCTAAATAATAATGTTGAGTATCTAGTCATAATTTATTTCCACACGTTGCATCTTATTACTAGCAGGAATAGAGAATAAAATGGTGTTATTGCGTCGTGGTTGTGTTAGCACGTATTGGTTATTGCCTAATTTCAGTGTAAACGGCGCCCAAGCTTGCTTTTGTATTGGTTTGCTACAATGAGAAAAATGCATTTCCACGCTATAGGTTGCTGCAATTAAAGTACTTTCATTTAATTTTAATGAGATATCAGGTAGACAAGGAGCAGTAACAATACGCGCATTGATATATATTGTGCCTGTTGTCACAGGCACAGCAGATTCAGCAAAAATAGGTATAGCAAAAGCCCATAGTGCTAGGTAATTCAATTTCATTGTTCTGCTCCTATCTATTTTTTACTCATTATTCCGTCACACTGCACTTTGAAGCTTGGCATTTGAAAGCAAGTGAAGGCTTTCCACCATAATCATTGATATATGTCAGGTAAGGTGTTGAAAATTTGGAGGATTTAATCATTTGATTAGATTTTGGCGGTACCATAACCGCGTCAAAATCACTTTCTTCAGATTGTTTTTGGCTGTTCCCTAAACCAATTACAGTTAAATAAAATGGTGTTGGATTATTTAACGTATAGCCCGATGATGTTGTTGTTAATGTTATATGTTTCGTCCAATCTGTTTTGCTTTGTGCAACAATGTTTTCAGGGCGATAAAATAGTTTTACACGGCTTTGTAATGCAATTTGCAACACACCCGCTTCTGATGATTTAGGCGGGATTTCACGCAGGTTGTAATAAAACAGGGATTCCCTGTCTTGCGGTAACTTTGCAATGTCAGGTGCGGTGCTTAGGCGAACTAGGCTAGTTGATTTGGGCTCCATGCGCTGAATCGGCGGAGTGGCAATAATAGGGCCGGTTTCCAATTTTTGTTCTAATGCATTTTCCAACCACGACTGGGCTAAATAAGGTAGCTCCGGGTTATCATTACGGATCGTAATATTAATAGACGATTGATTTCCATCGAAAATTATACGAGTGCGATCAAGTGTAACCGCAGCATTCGTAACTGAAATTACACTCATAGTCAGCGTGAATACGCTAGTAAGTAATAAAAAAGGGGAATTCAATTTCATCTTAGTTCTCTTATTAACGGCAAATAATAGTTGGGTAAATCTCCTGAGGATTAATCACATCAGGCACATGGGCGCTACACTGGTGTTTATTTCCCCAATAGAGATTGAGTAAGTCTTTAGGTTGGATACCAACAATCCACGTAATACCTTGTTCACCAACAATTCCGAGTTCAATATTGTTGCTATTACGCACGCTAGTGCCAAAAGGTGGATAAGTGTCATCAGCCAGCTTTAAGCGAGCGAACGTTTTTTCACCTTGAATAACGTTGAGGCGACGATATCCGATTGCTCCACGAGTCAAAGTTGCATCGGTGACAGTCTCTAATGCTTCAACATCCTTTGGTAATTTACTGGTATTAATAGATGCACTGGTTTTCCGATAACTACTCACATTTGGCAATACAGCGAGTCCAAAGTGATTAGTTTGATAAACGCCACCACTCAGAGGAACGTTAGCTGCTCCAGGTGTTTCTACAACGAGTCGAGTACCGCCATAAGCGGCTTGGTGCATGGCAATGCCTTCTTTAATTAAGGTAATTCCACCATTAATTGATCCCCCAACACTGTGATATTCGTTCGGGACATAACTTGCGTTTCCCGAAATGGAGGCATAAGGAAGATTTTGGTTTAAATAACCACTAAAGCTGGTTTGGTCATCCTGATGGCTTCCTGTTTGATAACCGACATTTAAGTTATAATTGCGCTGCTCACTATATCCGCTATAGCCGATATTATGTGTTGAGCTGTGTTGGCCATTTTGGTTGCGGGTATAACCTTCAGAAAAGCTGACGCTACTTCCTTGACTTAAAGGAATAGTGAAATATAAGCTGATCGCATCATCTTGATATCCTGCTCTTTTTGAACGAGTTGCAGACGCTGTCAGGTTAATATTTTTTAGCCCAATAGCCGCCCAATTTAAAAGAGTACTTAGGTATAAGCTGTATTGTTCTTCTGTTTCACTATTCCAATAAGTATTATATTGATAGTTTCCACCCAATGAGAAATCATCAAAATATTTATTAATATTAACTTGATAGCTTTCTTTTTGAGCTTGGCTTTCATTACCAGTACGTCGTTCATCCAACGTTTGTTGCAAAGAGCGATAGGTTTCATCAGAGAAACGATACCCTGCGAATGTAATGTCAGTTCTGGCTTCATCAAATGATTTTGAATAACTAAGTCGATAACTTCGGCCAGTTAATGTTTTATCAAGCAATTGAGCATGTGACTGAGTCGCATCGAACGAAAGGCTACCGAATGAAAACAGGTCACGGCCAAAGCCAGCTGAAAATGCCTGATAATTTTTTGATAAAACGGATCCCCCATAGATAGACCAAAGGTTATTTAACCCGTAAGAGAGTTCTCCCGACGCAGTTAAATCACCTTCGAGCTGGCGGCCATTAAAACGTGGTTTACCCGCTGCAAATTTATAGCGGATTTGCCCTGGTCTCGTTAAATAGGGTAATGCTGCAGTGGTAATGCTAAATTGTTGCTCTTCACCATTTTCTTCTCGCACAGTCACATCTAATGTTCCACGAATGGAGCTATCTAGTGTCTGGATACGAAAAGGGCCAGCAGGTACGGTTGTTTCTAAAACTATACGGTTATGGCTTTTGACAATAACAGTGGCATTAGTTTGAGCAATACCAATAATTTCTGGTGCATAACCCGTTAATTTAGGGGGCATCATATTTTCATCGGTTTCAAGAGATACCCCGGTGTACTGCCAAGAATCAAAAATAGCAGAGTAAAAGTAGTTCTCACCTAACGTTAAAATAGATGCAATAGATTTTATTGAGCGATATGCAAATAATCGGCTAAATGTGGCATCGCTATATTGGTTCTTGAAGCTTCCTGTCGATTTTCGATAGTTTGCTTGGTAATCACCGCGTAAACGCCATGCACCAAAATTAAGCCCTGTTGTTCCGTTAGCAGAAAGGTACGATTCTCGTGAACCTGAATCTCGACGCGTTAAAGAACCTGTTAGGTTGTAATCTAATAAAAACCCATTTACCCCCTCCTCCCAACGTGAAGGAGGAACCCAACTGGGATCGGTATATTCTAAATAGCTTTGTGGAATTAAAATGGATAGCGTTAATGTTGATAAATCTACATTTAATGAAGCACCTTCAAGCGGAGATAAATCAAGGCATTTACCCTCATCACGATATTTAATTAATTTAATTGCGTCTTGAGTAAGCCCTAAACGATCAAGAATAGTAACGGGAACACAAACGGTATCGAATAAATTATTGTTTTGGGATTGTGGCGCTATCACAGTGATATCTTGTGCACTACCCATACTCTCATTATTGACTTTGAGGGTTAAATGATAAATACCAGGCATAATAAATCCAGCCTGAGAAAATTGGCTAAAGTCAATATTTTGAGTGTCTTCCGTATCTAACATATCGGTATTAAATTCGACAGCATAGGCTAACGAAGAGATTGAAGATACAAAAGAAGTCACAATGATGTAAGAGTAAATATTAAATTTAACCATGATTTTTTCATCAAATTAATTATGAGTTTATTTACTAATCGTAAGTAACGTTGAATTTAATTGTGGTAAAGTAATCGCCAGGTGTAATTTCGTTATTACTTGCACCCAATTCTGTTTCATATTTTAAAAAGCTCTCTTTACTCTTTTTATCAAAATAAACGTAATTATTAGAAATAGGATAGAGTTTATTTGGCATTAATAAATTATTATTAATATCGTATATATATAGGACAACCCCAGGCTTTGGGCCTGATAGTTTTATTGCATTAGAATACGTATCTTGCGGTGCAAAAAAACGAATTTTAATACCTTTATGATTACTGCTGTCATATTCACTAATACAGTTATTTAATTTTATATAGAAAGGTTTTCGCATTAATTTTTCATCTTCTATATTATTTATACTATAGTTAGAAATATAATCGTAATTTATATATTGATATTGACTATCAGTTTCAATTGAACAAGGTGCCGCAACGATATAACCTTGCATTACTGTTTCACCTCGAAGACCATCTTGAATATGTCCAAGGTTAGAGCTAGTCGCATTAGAGTTAATCGAGTTAAATAATAAGGCAATCCATAGATAAGTATTTTTTTTCATAATGAGCCTTTTATGGGGAGAGAATTCTCTCCCCTAAAAAAATTACTCGTATGTGATTTTAAAATCAGCAATAGAACTAAATTCACCTTCGGTAACGGGTGTTGTACCATCAACACGTTTAGCTAATGCAGTAAATTCTAAAACGTTTTCACCTTGTTTATTACGAATTTGATTCATAACAGATTTGGCTTCATCAAATTTGAAATCTTTGATTTGAATACCGATATTTGAAGCTGTACCAGTAGTACCTAAGAATTCTTTATCAGTACCGACATAGTTTTTACCACCAAAGGTAATTTTAATATCTTTAACAGCAACCCACTTACCTTCAGTGTCTTTGCTAAACTCATCAAAATTACATTCTTTTAATTTAATTGCGATATCTTTCTCTGCTGCATTACCCGCTTCTAAAGATGCACGAGAAAGTTGACCGAATGGAACTTCTTGTTTTGTACTTTCTGATTCAATATTACATGGAGCATTAACAACTTGGCCGCTGAAATGTAATTCACCGCTATTACCACTAGCAAAGATAGAAGTTGAAATAGCAGAAGTAGCGAATAAAACAGCAATGGAAAGTTTATTTAATTTCATATCTTACATCCTTAAAAATAAGTAAATATTTGATCCCTAGTAAGCCTTTATATAAGTACTGGCATAGGAATAAAGTTCAGTATCCATCAATGGATTTTCAAATGTCCTAATCACAGAACGCTTAACATAATTGTTTTTAGCGTGGGTCATTTCGACGGAGGAAATCTTATCCTTCTCAGGTGTAAAATGGAATAAAATTCTTTAATTTTAATTAAATTCAAAGTTATAGTTTGATATTTAGTTTTTTTTAATGTCTATTAATGTTTTTATATTGATTTAATTTGCTGTGAAATGTTTAATGTTTGTGCTTTTAAGGTGTTTTAAGGTTGGAGATGTTTAGAAATAAAAAAAATGCATCAAAATATTAATATTTGATGCATTTTTTGTGGTTTTTTTTGAATTTACAGAGTGCAAATAAAAAGTGGAGAGAAATTTTCTTCAAAAATATAACTTGTATCGGTTAATTTTTTTATTTTTAAAAAATAAAGTTGATTCATTTCAGGGACTCCCCGAATATTGATTTTTCCTTGAGCCTGATCACCTGGGTCTATAAATATATTGTCAACACGTAAAAAAAAATGGTCGCCTAAGTATTCATGTTTCATCAGAAATTTTCGTGAAATAGTATAGTTTTTACCATTTTCATTAATATTTCCATTCATGATGAACGTGTGTTGGTCAGGTTTGTTTTCATTAGGAATAACACTTAGTAGGTAAAATCCTTTTAAGGTAGAACGGTGATCAGAGATATTTATTTTTAAGGTTGTCTGACAATTTGGAATAACAGGAGTATTAATTATGTGATGAACATATAAGCTAATAAAAACTAGAGTTATAGATGTAATAAACAAAAAAAGCATTCTTGCTGATACTTTATTTGACATAAAAATTCTCACAGCTCACAGTTGTGCTCTCTTTCGGTATTGTTGGGCAATACGACAAAAATAGGAAATTGTCATATAAATTTTTATCATTCGCAACGATACCAACGTTATAATAAAAAACAGTTGCTGGCTTTTTACAATCAAGGTTTAATTTTGTTAGTTCATTTTGAATTGTCGCAAAGCTGATGGTTGTTGTATCGGGTTTATGGTAACTATTAATGTAGCGGATACTGCATTGATCGATACGACCAACTTCAGGATATTCTGTTCGGCTTGCAAAGAAATAACTTTTAAATAGGTATAATAAGCAAAAAATAATGAGTCCAATAAGTGAGATTTCAACATACCGGTTATTCAGTATGTAGTTTTTTTTATTTTCGCTTGCTTGGGGGGGAATCCCTTCGGGTGCTTTTGATGAAGAACCTAGTTCAACCTCAGTAGTGAGCAATTCTTTGTCATTATTATCCTTTATTTCCTCACGCTCATTCTCAAATTTCAGGTCAGCAGAAAACTTAATCCCAACTTTAGGTACTGTTGTGATAATTTCTTCATCAGAAAAGGAAGATAAATGGCGTCGTAGTACAGACACACTACTATTCAGGTTATTATCAGAGACGACTTGGTTATGTTCCTCCCAAACCCTGCGTAATATGGTTTCTCGGTCAACGATATCATGGTTGTTTTGCACTAAGACTAATAACAAGCGATTTAAAGTAGTTGTTAATTTTAATGCATTATCAACATTGTCGGTATATAACAGCCCCTGATGACTGTCATAATTAATATGATTATTAATCAAATAGTTCATTTTTAGATTGATTGTATTTATAGGAAAAATATTTATATTATTTGAGTTTATACCTGTTATTTATGTTATGTCAATTAATCATATTTAGTGTAATTTTAAAAACCCTTAAAAATCAGGTGGTTGGGTTTTTGTTTACGCATGTTATGTTTAAAGGTGGGAGGCTAAAGGAGTATTTGTTTTTCCAGAAAAACACTATCCTTTAAAAATTATACAAAATAACTAATAATTTATATGTATAAAAAATTTCAGACTGAAACATTTTATGGGGAGTAAGTCTGTTGCTAGCTATTATTTTGACTAAACGATGAGATATAAAAAAATAGCCTCAAGTATAAGAGGCTATTTAATATAAATACTTTACCAATTATGCGGTTGGTTCAAGGATTTGGTGCATTACAGGGTGGAATTTACGTTTAAAGTAAACGAGACCATGCCCTGTATCGTTAACAATGATTTGTTTCATTTCAACCATGTAGACAGAGTGCGTACCAATATCTTGCACTTGTGTAATTTCACCTTCTAAATTAGCAAGAGAACCTTTTAATTGAGGTTGTTGTAAGAGGCCTTTTTCCCACACATTCCAGCTAAAACGCTCTTCCATTGTGGAACCTTTCATCCCAGCAAAATGGCACGCTAACTCTTCTTGGTCATGGCTCAGCACGTTCACGCACAGGCGGCCATTCTTTTGAAAAACCGCATTCATTGCACTGTTGCGGTTGACACAGACCATCAAAGTGGGTGGCGTATCTGTAACTGAACAGACTGCGGTAGCTGTAATTCCACAGCGACCCTCAGTCCCATCCGTGGTGACGATATTGACTGCTGCACCAAGACTTGCCATCGCATCTCTGAAACGCAGGCGATGTTCATTTTCTAAAGACATTTTGACCTCCTGCTGCCGACTATTTCAGCAGCGAATCTAACTGATTAATATCATTGTTGTTATGCAGGTGTGGACGTTTCCATCCATGTTGATCGTAATCTGATAAGCAACGATCAACCATATCTGTCATGGCTTTCATATTGCCAGAACCTTGTGCATGACGCAGACATTGCAGACGAATTTCGTCTTGGCTTCCTGCGTAGTTAATTTCATACAATTCATGGCGCCCACCAAATTCACTACCAATAGCATCCCACATTAACTTAAGGATCTTGATGCGTTCAACGTGATCCATTCCGTTCGAACCGCGAACATATTTAGCTAAATACTTATCAATTTCTGGATTATTCATATCACGAACGCTTGATGGCAGATAAATCAAACCACTTGTTACGTTACTTTCAATGATATTCTTGATTTTGGTGTAAGCCATTGGTGCCATAACTCGATAAGTTTGGATAGCTTGGGTATCCGGTAAGAATGCACCGCCTTCCCAGGCTTTGGCTTCAGAAGTCATTGCGTCAGTCAAGGACCAGAACAGGTTACGCCACGCAACCACTTCACCTAAATCTGCTTGTACACCACGAAAATCAATAACACCTGTACATTCTAAACTTTTTTGTAACAATCCGGTAATGAAGTCTAATTTAACCGCTAAGCGGACACAAGCTTGTAATGGGAATAAACGTGCGAATCCACCTTGAACAGCCCAATTACGTGCACGGTCAAAGTCACGGTAGATCAGGACGTTTTCCCATGGAATTAACACGTGATCCATCACCAAGATGGCATCATTTTCATCGAAACGGCTTGAAAGCGGGTAATCAAATGGTGCGCCTGTTGCGCCAGCCACTAATTCATAAGATGCACGTGAGATTAATTTCACACCGTCTGCGTCCATTGGGGCAACAAACATCAGGGCAAAATCAGGGTTATTTCCCATTACTTGTGCAGAGCCAAAACCGATAAAGTTATAGTGTGTTAATGCGGAGTTGGTCGCAACGACTTTCGCACCACTGACGATAATCCCTGCATCTGTCTCTTTTTCGAGTTTGATATAAACATCTTTCACTTCATCAGCGGGCTTATGACGATCAATCGGTGGGTTAACGATCGCATGGTTAAAGTACAGACCGCTTTCTTGAATGCGTTTGTACCAATTGCGCGCGTTATCTGCAAATTGGCCATAATATTCAGGGTTCGCACCTAAACAGCTGGCGAATGCCGCCTTATAGTCTGGAGTGCGTCCCATCCATCCGTAGCTCTGGCGTGACCAATCTGCGATGGCATCACGTTGTTGGCGTAATTCTTCTGGGCTGGTTGCGAAACGGAAGAATTTGTGAGTGTATCCACCGTTACCTGTGTCGGTGTTCCAACAAAGTTGGTCATGAGTCGTTTTATCATGAAGCGCATCATATAACTGTCCTATTGAAGCTGCAGAGTTACGAAAAGCTGGATGAGTAGTGACATCTTTCACACGCTCGCCATAAATATAGATTTCACGGCCATCTTGTAGGCTTTTTAAGTATTCTTGGCTATTAAAAGGGCGTTTAGCATCTGAACGAAAATCTTCTGGTTTCATGTCTACCTCGTTATCTCACAATGAGGGCTTGCATTGATAGGGTATAAAGGTTGCAAGCGAATATGTTAATTTTATGTTTATTTTGTGTTTCTTAATTGAATCGTTTTTCGAGGGGGTTTTAAAGAGATTTTCTAAAGGTTCGCTGGTACTTTTCGTTGAAAATTGTTCTTTGTGAAAGAAATGTGATCACTTCGATGTTTTGATATTAATGTAATGCTTAATTTTATTTGTAACATATTGATTGTTATTCAATAATAAAATTATTTCTATATTAATATTAATTGTATTATTTTTTGTAATTGTTCTTTTTTTGATCTTTGTATTCACTTTTGGTTAAGCATTATTGGTATTTTTACAAAGTTAAAACGAAATTTATAAAATATCAAAAATGTTTTTAAAATGTAACGTGATTTGAGGGCGTAACAGTTTATCGAGATAAACTTGAAGAGGATTTGAGATACAGCTAAGGAGCTATTGATGATTTTTTCTCAGAAATAAGAATAAAATCACTAAAGCTCCTTTTTAATGAAGGTTTTGTTCCCGCCATAGGCTAGGAGAGCATCCGACTAATCGGTTAAAAAAACGAGCAAAATAGGCGGGGTCTTTGAAACCGAGCTGGTAGGCAATCTCTGAAACGGGGCTATCGGAAAACAGTAACATCCGCTTGGCTTCTCGCAATATTCTGTCAAAAATTAACCTTTTCGGTGGCCGGTTAGCGAACCGCCGGCACATATCTTTAAGGCGTGACTCCGTAACATCAAGTTTTTTGGCATATTCAGGCACTGCGAGGTGTTCATGATAGTGTAAGTCAATAAGCTGATTAAACCGCTGGAATAGGCGGTGTTCGCCTCTAACCCCTGTTGTTGGGTGCTCATCAAGTGGAATAGAGCGCAGTAGAAAGGTAAATAGCGCTTGGGCTAAAGAGGCAAGAACTTGGTCTTTGCCTGTATGGTTATTAGCCGATTCACGAGCCATTAATGCCCAGTAATGGTTAAAGGTATCGATATCATCAGGCTTATCGGTAACAGATAAACAAATAGCAGGAATATCGACCAAATCTGGATTGGCAGGGTACAGTGAGCCAAGAAGCGGGGTGATCAGGTCTTGCCGTACGGTGAGTACGTGGCCGTCAGTGTCTTCTTGAGTGAAAAATGCATGTGCAACCGAAGGGGGCGTAAGAATAAATAACGGGGCTTGAACAGAATAGCGTGACTCATCGAGCTGCAAAGTAATATGGCCGGTAACCAAATAGTGCAACTGAAAGAAACCATCATGGCGATGAGCTTGCATGTCGCGACCAAAGAAGGCGGCCATGTTGCCAAAGGTTTGGTAGTGGACGTCGTCGGTGCCTTGGGTTTCGTCGTAGTCTGTACTGATGTCTATATTGGTAATTAAAGTTGAGTTACCCTTCATTCTTCGGCTCGCAGCGTTGTTGGCCTCACAAGCCAACCCTAGTCACATACTTCAGTATGCTCCTAGGGATTAACTTGCTTGCCGCCTAGCTGCAAGCAAGTTATTTTGGGTAACACCCTTTAATAATTATTTGCAGCGTAAGTTATTAAAACATTTAAAACATCAAAACATCAAAACATCAAAACATCAAAACATTAAGGTGTTGCTCTTGGTCTTGAGTTTTTCATTGGGATAGCAATGACTAACAGCGCGCCGACCACCAGCAGACCAGCCACAAAATACAGGCCTGAGTTAAAGCTACCGGTTTGGTCTTTTAGCCAACCAATTAACAGTGGACTGACGGCAGAACCTATATTACCTGTTGCGTTGATAACAGCAATACCGATAGCACGAGCACGTAGACTGATTGATTGGTCTGGCGTTGTCCAGAACACAGCCATCGCAGTAAATGAACCTGTTGATGCCATGATGATACCAATTAATTGGATTACTGGATGGCTAGTCATCGCCGCGAGCACCCATCCCGCTGCCGCAAATAAGTACGGTAAGGCGGTGTGCATTTTCCGTTCTTGTAACCGGTCAGAGCGGCGGCTCCAATAGATCATCCCAAGGATAGTACAAAACTGTGGGATGGCAGTTAACAGCCCAATCATGGCATTACTACTGCCTTGATTGAAGCTTTGCATAATCTGTGGCGTCCAAATATTGATGGCACTTAATGTATTGGTTAAACAGAAGTAGGCCACGGTATACATCAGAATGACTGGAGTGAAGATTTCTTTCCATAAACTTTTATTTTGCATTGCTGTATGGCTTTTTGAACCATGAGGTTGCACTAGCTCTAGTTGGTCCTGGTCCATCATTTCTTGCAATGTGTCTTTATCTTCTTGGGTCAGCCATTTGGCTTTCTTTGGTGAATCATCCAAATAGAACCAAACCAACACACCGAGGATCACGGATGGGAAACCTTCTAGCAGGAACAGCCACTGCCAGCCTTTTAGGTTTAAAATGCCATCCATGCCTAAAATATAACCAGAAGCTAGTGAACCGAATGCCATGGTGACTGGCATCGCAATCATAAATAAGGCATTAGCACGAGCACGGAAATAGGCAGGGAACCAGTAAGTTAAATAAACTAAAATCCCCGGTAAGAAGCCAGCTTCAGCGATACCCACTAACATCCGTAGGACGTATAAACTGGTTGGCCCTGTGGCAAACATGGTGGCTGTAGAAGCGATACCCCAAAGTACCATGATGGTGGCTATCCAGCGGCGAGCCCCAACAATCCCTAACATGATGTTACTTGGAATACCAAAAATCACATAAGTGGCATAGAACAAGGTGGCTGCTAAGCCAAACATGGTGGAAGTTAGGCCGATATCTTTCCCCATAGTTAGACCTGCAAAGCCGATATTAATACGGTCTAAGAAAGAAAAAACAAACAGCACAAATAAAAATACAATGAGACGTTTAAATAGTTTATTAATCACCCGCTGCTGCGGTTCGGTTAAATTTTTATGTTGTTCAGCAGGGTTAGTGCTTGCAAGTTGTTGATTACTCATATTGTAGGGCCCTCAATTCTTTCTTTTGCAGATTATTATAGGTACAAGGGACTAGTAGGCAGTCATGGTGCTGTCTGCCCTATATTGCGATATTGATTTTTTATTTATCTAATTAAGTTATTTGTCTGTATGGTTAAAATTAACTTATTTAGAGATAGCTTTATTAATAAACACTGGGTGCACTCGAGGTCACCTCTGAAACTGTTTTACCAAACTTTGCTGCTAGTGCTTCTGCGGTACGTGCCAGTAGCGTGGTATCGACCCCGACGGCAACAAATAGTGCGCCGAGTTTAAGATAATGTTCGGCAACATCTGGGGCTGCCATTAAAATACCTGGTGCCAAGCCAGCCTCACGAATTTGGACAATCGCTTTTTCTATCGCAGCTTTGACTTCTGGGTGGTTAGGGTTACCTGAAAAGCCCATATCTGCACTAAGATCCGCAGGGCCGATAAACACGCCATCGACACCTTCAACTTTTAAGATCTCAGGAAGATTATTCATGGCTTCACGGGTTTCAACCTGTACTATCACGCACATTTCATCATTGGCACGAGTTAAATAATTAGGTACTCGGTTCCAGCGAGAAGCGCGAGCTAAAGCACTGCCGACACCACGGATCCCTGCGGGTGGATAACGCGTTGCGCATACCGCTTGCTTGGCTTGCTCTGCATTTTGCACCATTGGCAGCAACAACGTTTGTGCGCCAATATCTAGCAATTGCTTAATGATAACTGGATCATTCCATGGCGGACGAACGACGGGTTGTGACGGATAAGGGGCAATAGCTTGTAACTGAGATAAGGTCGTTTGCACATTATTTGGTGCATGTTCACCATCAATTAATAACCAGTCGAAGCCTGCACCGGCAAGTAATTCAGCACTATATGGGCTGCACAAGCCAAGCCATAAACCAATTTGCGGTTGGCCACTTTTTAAGGCTTTCTTGAATTTATTTTCTAACAGATCCATGGGGATTCCTTATACAAATCGGCAGCTAATGGAACCCATATTGCCGTAGTCAACATGGAATACATCGCCTTTACGAGCAGGGACAGGGCGTGTAAATGAACCACCTAAAATAATTTGGCCCGGCTCAAGTTGTACATTATGCGGTGCTAATTTGTTCGCTAGCCATGCCACACCATTCGCTGGGTGGTTGAGTACAGCCGCTGCTACGCCAGATTCTTCAATGACACCATTGCGATAGAGCAGGGCGCTGATCCAGCGCATATCCAAATCGCGTGGCTTGATTGGTCTGCCACCTAAAATTACTGCGCCATTTGCTGCGTTATCTGAAATGGTATCGAACACTTTGCGTGGGCGATTGGTTTCAGGGTCAACGTTGTGGCAACGTGCATCAATTAGCTCAAGTGCTGGGATCACATAATCAGTCGCGTTATACACATCAAAGATGGTGCAGTTTGGCCCGCGTAATGGCTTCGCGAGTACGAAAGCTAATTCAACTTCAATGCGTGGCACGATAAAGCGGTCTGTTGGAATATCACAGCCGTCATCAAAAAACATATCGTCAAGAAGCGCGCCGTAATCAGGTTCATCAATCTGTGAACTGGCTTGCATTGCTTTAGACGTCAGCCCAATTTTATGGCCTTTTAACACGCGTCCTTCAGCAATTTTCACGCCAACCCACTCTTTTTGAATAGCATAAGCATCGTCGATCGTCATTTCTGGGTGATCGAGTGAGATCTGACGAATTTGCTCACGTGATTTTTCAGCCTGATTTAGGCGCTGTGCGATTTGCGATATGACATCTTTTTGTAACATCTTATTTTCCTTTTGCACCTCAGCTCGTCATACTTCGAGCTATAACTGCGTTAGCTTCACGATAGGCTTGCGCCTATCCCCTAGTCACACGGGTATGCTCCTAAGGGATTAGTCTCATTTACTGCCTTGTTCTAACTCGAATTATTTAGAGCTAAGATTTTAAAAGCGAAGACCGCCAGCTAATGTGTCTTTCTAATTGGAAAGACCACCAAAGCAGAGGTATTTCACTTCCAAATAATCTTCAATTCCGTAGCGTGAACCTTCACGCCCCAGACCCGATTGCTTAATACCACCAAATGGGGCTACTTCATTTGAAATAATGCCTTCATTAATACCCACCATGCCGCTTTCTAATGCCTCTGCAACACGGTAGATACGCCCGATATCTTTTGAATAGAAATAAGATGCCAAGCCAAATTCAGTATCATTGGCAAGAGCAATCGCTTCTTGTTCATCGCGGAATTTAAATAATGGTGCCAGTGGGCCGAACGTTTCTTCTTTTGCGACCTTCATGGACTCAGTCACACCTGTGATAACCGTCGGTTCAAAGAACAAGCCACCTAATTGGGCTGGTTTACCCCCTGCAATCACTTTTGCACCGTGTGAAACGGCATCTGCAATATGTTCAGTGACTTTATCGACCGCGGCTTGGTTAATCAGAGGACCTTGTTGGGAGTCTGCTTGTGTGGCTGGTCCGATTTTCAGTTCATTCACCGCTTTTGCCAAACGAGCTGCAAATTCATCGTAAACCCCTTCTTGGACTAAAATACGGTTAGCACACACACAAGTTTGCCCGCTATTACGGAATTTAGCCGCTAATGCACCTTGTACTGCTGCATCTAAATCAGCATCATCAAACACGATAAATGGCGCGTTACCACCGAGTTCCAGAGACATCTTTTTCACCGTATTGGCACACTGTTCCATCAGCAACTTACCGACTCGCGTTGAACCCGTGAATGTGAGTTTGCGAACAATTGGGCTGGAAGTCATAACGCCACCAATAGCTTTAGCATCAGTACCTGGAACAATGTTAAACACGCCAGCAGGAATGCCAGCTTCTTCCCCTAACGCTGCCAATGCTAATGCTGATAATGGCGTTTCTGCCGCAGGTTTTAATACCATCGTACAACCAGCTGCAAGCGCAGGGCCGACTTTGCGAGTGATCATGGCATTTGGGAAGTTCCATGGCGTGATAGCCGCAACCACACCCACGGGCTGTTTTATCGTCACCAGACGACGTCCTGGCAGAGGTGATGGAATGGTTTCCCCATACACTCGTTTACCTTCTTCAGCAAACCACTCAATAAAGCTGGCACCGTAGGCAATTTCTCCCATCGATTCAGTGATCGACTTACCTTGCTCAGCACTGAGTAATTCGGCCAATTCCTTTTGGTTATCCATCATTAAACGGAACCATTTGTTTAAAATTTGGCTGCGCTCTTTGGCGGTTTTAGCACGCCATGCCGGCAGGGCTTTTTCTGCGGCTTCGATAGCTTGTTGAGTTTCTAAAGCACCGACATTGCTGACGTTAGCGATAACCTCGTTATTTGCTGGGTTAGTGACCTCAAATACACTTTTATTTTGGGCATCAACCCATTGGCCGTTGATATAAGCTTGTTGGCGAAATAATGTAGAATTGGTATTTATGCTCATTTTTCGTTGTTCTCCGAAGACACTGATTGGACTTGTGGGCGGATATTTTTAGCTGATAGCTGTTGGCTAGCAAAACTTAACCCGGCACAAAGCGCCATAACAAGTGCCATAGCGAATGGGGATTCATCTTGTAATACAGAAACTGCAACGCTGGCGACAGCCGCTAAGGCAAACTGAATAGAAATGGCAAGTGCACTGGCACTTCCTGCAATTTTCCCGCGATGTTGCAGTAATAGTGACAAACTGTTCGTGCCGATAGCATTGACCATCGATAAGAACAGTACGACTAGAATAACAATTATGGGCAAACTTTGTTGGTAAAATATGAGTAACAACAGACCAAACGCTAATTGAAACCCACTTTGCATAGTCAGTATGCGCGTTAAACTATAGGTTTTTAGTAGTTTAACGTTCAACAACAGCATGACAATCATCCCCAAGATGTTACAGCCGAACAGCAAACCATAATGTTGTTCAGAAACACCGAAATAATTGATGTACACAAACGGTGAACCACTGATAAAGGCAAACATACCGGCAAAGGAGAAAGCCATGGTGCCAATAATACTCAGTGCTTCTCGGTCTGTGAGCACCTGTGCATAATTCTTGAAAGCGACACAAAGTATATTTTCAGAACCGCGCTGGTGGGTTAACGTTTCAGGGAGTAAGAAAAAAATTGCACACACCGAAGCCAAGCCAATCACTGCCAGCAAATAGAAAATCACTTGCCACTGAAAATGAATGAGTAAAAAACCACCCAATAGCGGTGCCAGTAATGGCGCTATCATGGTCACAAGTGTCATTAATGACAGTACTTTAGGTAACTCATGAGCAGGGTAAACATCCCTAGCGATAGCTCTTGCCATCACAATGGCCGCTCCACTGCCAAAAGCTTGCAGCGCTCGGAATACAATCAAAGTAGTTGCATTGGTGGCTTGGGCGCACAACAAACTGGCGACAGTAAAAATGGCAAGGCCACTTAACAACATTTTCCGACGACCTAGAAGGTCACTTAGTGGGCCATAAAACAGCATTCCAATGCAGAATCCGGCAAAAAAGGCGCCAAGAGTGTACTGCATTTGCCCTTGAGTGGCGTGTAACGCAATACCCATTTGAGGGAGGGCAGGAAGGTACATATCGATAGACAATGGACCGAATGCCACTAATGACCCTAGTAATGGGATCAAATAGTGCGGTATGTGTTTATCGAAATTTTTAACCATCTTGCCCTCTCAATAAAACGATAAATAAAGATTTAAACCATTAACCTTTAAACTGTTAACCCTTAAATAAGGCATGAACATTGTTTTGCTTATAATTTAAAACTGGATCAAGCTCTTCCATGGTAAAAGATAATGCGAGGTAGCGTTTTGCCATCAAATCGGCAAAATGTTTTTTGATCAGCTCAAAAATCATTTCCCCCGTTTTTTGCCTATCTTCAAGAGAACGCCCAGCACCTATCTTCAACGTCATATGGACAAAAGCATAATCGTGCTTGCCATCGGCCATTTGCCAAGTATCTAGCCAAATAGCACGACTACGAATGCCACCTAATGGGAAGATACCTGTTCCCGCAAGGGCTTCATTCACTTTGGCGAAGAGCTCAGGTAGCTGAGCGTCATCACGAATGTTTTCTGTACATTCTGCATAAAAATGAGGCATAACAACTCCTTACGCAGTGGTGGCTTGTTTGTCAGTAATATAACTAGGCAGAGGGAATACCGCGTTTAATTGCCCTGTTCCAGAGCTTGCGAACAAGTCAGTTAAAATTTCCACTTTTTCGGCGTATTTATCCCAACCCAGCATACCTAATAGCATCACGGTGTCGTGCATATGGCCTTCGCCATAGCAGTAGTCGGCATATTCAGGTAACATTTTGCAGAATTCTTCAAAACGTCCTTCACGCCAAAGTTTGACGACGCGTTTATCCATTTGCTCATCAAATTCACGTGTGTAGCTGTTCATGCCATCTTCAGCACGTTGGTCATCAATAAAGCGGTGAGATAATGAACCACTTGCTAGTACCGCCACAGTTCCATCGTATTTTTCAATCGCAGTCAGTACGGCTTCGCCTAACTTACGGCTGTCTTCAAAACTATGAGAAGTACAGAAGGCTGAAATCGAGATGACTTTAAAGTGACGATCGCTATTCATATAGCGCATAGGGACTAATGTGGCGTATTCGAGGGTTAAGCTTGGAATTTCATGTGCTTGAGCACGAACGCCTAATTTACGTGCTTCCTCACCGATCATTTGGCCCAATACGGAGTTCCCATCATATTCATATTCCATATCACGAATAAAATGTGGAAGCTCATTACTGGTATAAATACCTTTGAAGTGGTCAGCACAGTTAATATGATAGGCGCTGTTAACTAACCAGTGTGTATCAAAAACAATAATAGTATCAACGCCCAACTCACGGCAGCGGCGACTGATTTCTTTGTGCCCATCGATAGCGGCTTGGCGACATCCAAAGTTTTTACCTGGTAGTTCTGATAGGTACATGGATGGGACGTGTGTTATTTTTGCTGCGAGTGCCAACTTACCCATTTCCTTCCTCCTTCGCTTATCCGTCATACTTCGCGCCGTAGCGTTGTTGGCTTCATAAAGTTACCCTAGTCACATACTTCAGTATGCTCCTAGGGATAACTTCACTTACCGCCTAGCTACAACACGAATTATTTAGGATAAGTAGCCAAATTAATTATCATTGATTCAAAATTACTTAGAATAAAGAATGGTGTAGCTTGCTACGGAATAATTTTGCTTTTTATTACACACCCCAGCGAGGGATGTTGTGGTCTCCGTAGGAGATACAGACGTTCTTCATTTCCGCGAAGACTTCGAAGCTATACTCGCCACCTTCACGGCCTACACCCGAAGCTTTTACACCACCAAAAGGCTGGCGCAGGTCACGCACGTTTTGGGTGTTAACAAACACCATGCCTGCCTCAATGCTGCGTGATAAACGTAAAATCTTGCTGACATCTTGTGTCCAAATATACGAAGCAAGACCGTACTCAATATCATTTGCCATGCGTAAACCGTCTTCTTCAGACTTAAACGGAATTAAACAAGCAACAGGCCCAAAGATCTCTTCTTGGGCGACACGCATGCGGTTATCGACATCAGCCAATACGGTAGGACGCAAGAAATTACCGCCTTTGAGGTGATCAGGTAGATCAGTCGGTTTGTCTGGACCACCCGCTAACAAGGTTGCGCCTTCTTCCATACCTAAGCGAATATAACCCGAAACTTTGTTCCAGTGCTGCTGGCTGATCAATGCACCCACTTGGGTTTTGGGATCGTTCGGGTCACCGACGATCAGGCGATTTGCCCGCTCAGCAAAGCGTTTAACAAACTCAGGGTAGATGCTTTCTTGAATGAAAATACGTGAGCCAGCTGTACAGCGTTCACCATTAATGGAGAAAATAGTAAACAGAGCTGCGTCTAGTGCACGCTCAATATCGGCATCTTCAAACACCAACACAGGTGATTTACCACCTAACTCCATAGAATACTTTTTCAAGCCTGCATTTTGCATAATGGTGCGGCCAGTAGCCGTACCGCCGGTAAAGGAAACCGCACGGACATCATGATGCTTAACTAACGCATCACCCGCAGTGCTACCGTAACCTTGAACCACGTTCAGAACACCTGCTGGAATACCGGCTTCTAGTGCCAGTTCACCGAGGCGATTTGCCGATAATGGTGATAATTCAGACATTTTCAGAACCGCAGTATTACCCAGTGCTAAACAAGGGGCGGTTTTCCATGTGGCGGTCATAAATGGCACGTTCCATGGGGAAATTAGCGCACAGACACCCACAGGTTGAACCAAGGTGTAGTTCATCATCTTGTCATCAACAGGGTATGTACGGCCGTTCATTTGCTGGCAAATTTCAGCAAAAAATTCAAAGTTATGTGAAGCACGTGGGATCAACACGTTTTTAGTTTGGTGAATAGGTAAACCGGTATCTTTGGTTTCCATTTCCGCGATTTGCGGGACGTTTTCGTCGATCAATTCACCAAGGCGACGCATTAAGCGAGCGCGCTCTTTCATTGGGGTATTGGCCCACTTTGGAAAAGCGTCTTTCGCTGCGGCAACGGCTTGGTTGATTTCATCTTGTCCACCCGCGGCGACTTCTGCTAATACTTCACCCGTTGCAGGGTTGGTGGTTTCGAAATAGTCTTTGCTGGCAACGTTTTTACCGTTGATCCAATGATTAATCTTAGTCATTACACTCGTTCCTCATAGTCTTTTTCGCTGATAATGGTGTTGACCAGTCGGCCAACGCCTTCAACTTCAACAATGACTTCGTCGCCCGGTACCACGTCAGACAGCCCTTTTGGTGTCCCCGTAGCAATCATGTCTCCCGGTTGCAATGTCATAAAGTCACTGAGGTAAGCAATTAAAAAGGGAATATCGAAAATTAGGTCGGCCGTGGTGCCTTTTTGGCGCAATTCACCATTTACATAGGTGTACAAAGCCAAATTATGCGGATCTTTAATGGCATCTTTATCGACAATCCAAGGGCCAATCGGCGTTAAAGTATCACGACTCTTAACACGTAAATTTGGGCGATAATAGTTCTCTAAATAGTCACGGATCGCATAGTCATTACACACGGTGTAACCTGCGACATAGTCCATGGCATCTTCTCTTGAGACCTTGTGAGCTGTTTTGCCAATCACCACCACTAATTCAGACTCATAATGCATATATTCCACATTATCAGGACGAACAGAAACTTGGCGATGACCCGTTAAACTGCTTTCTGCTTTTAAGAAAATTAAAGGCTCTTCAGGTGGCTTAAATTCTAATTCGGCAGCGTGGTCGGCATAGTTCAGGCCTAGGGCAAACAAGGTTCCTTGCGCAGGAGGTAACCATTCAACATCAGGAGAATCACCCGCAATCACGTCCCCGTTAGGTAACGTAATGGCTTCGTTATCACCGACGGTGACGGAATATTCAGTGCCTTTAAAAAGGATTTTTGCGTGTTTTGTAATCGTAGACATTATTTTCCTCCTGCTGCCACAACGGTATTTTTCAGGCTAGGAAAGCCTTCCGCTTGAATAACCACTTCGTCACCGGGTTTGATGGTGACACGTTGTTGTGGTGTGCCGAGCAGGATCACATCCCCTTGCTTTAAGGTGGCGAAGTCACTTAATGCAGCAACTAACTCACTCGCATCACGGATCAGATCTTTTGTTGACCAGCGATCCACTTCTTTACCATTTACTAGGGTGATGATATCGACAGGATTATTTAGCGAAGTTGCAACCATTTCACCAATTGGACAAAACGTGTCGCGGCATTTTGCTTTAATGGCAGGGCGATAGAAGGTGTCTTCTGGCAAGCTCACTTCATTTGCCAGCGCAAACCCAGCAATAAACTGATGTGCATCTGTCTTACTGACTTTACGTGCATTTTTACCGATCACCAAAGCAAGCGTAGCGCCACTTTGCACTTCTTCACCAGCGGGATGCAAAATTTTCTCGCCTGAATTGATACGCGTATTACGCGGCTTAATAAACCACACTGGGGTTTTTGGTGGGGTTTTATAAGGGGCTTGCTGGAATGCCTCAAGCCAGTGGCTAAGCTGGCTTTGATGATTGAGGGCAACGGCAAATACAGTGCCTTTCATTGACAACTCCTTAATGAAAAGAATTCAACTTTCGAGTAATTATTAATATATTAATAAAGTATAATTTTGAAATTAGCAATAGGTTTATGGAAATGTTAATTTTAATTGTGATCTCATTAACATAATTAAGTTATCTTTTTGTAAGTTGATGTTATAAAAGAAATTATTATTTTTTAAATTTTTTTTGATTTACAAAAAATTAACTTAAAAGTGAGTTTTTAAATTATTTACTCATTAATATTTTAGGGTTTTTCTTTGAGATTGTTATTTGACCGTGCTACTCTTAAATAAGGCAAACTGGTGATGTGAAAGCTCATAGTTATGGTATGTGATTTCATCAAAGTACAGGGCCAACAAAGCGAAATGGCAACTGCCATAAAATGCCAAAATTGGGTTAAGTAACGTTAATTAAGTGGTGAGTTTTAATCTTATGCATGAATCATTGACAATTGCATTATTGCAGGCAAGAGAAACCGCAATGGGTTTTTTCCGGCCGATATTAAAGTCGTATAATTTGACTGAACAGCAATGGCGTATCATTCGAGTTTTAGCTGATAAGCGTTCAATTGATTTTCATGAATTATCAGTTCAAACCTGTATTCTGCGCCCAAGTTTAACGGGGATCCTAACCCGTATGGAGCGCGAAGGTTTAATTTTCCGCTTAAAACCGTTGAATGACCAACGTAAATTATATGTCTCTTTGACACCTGCAGGGCAAGAGCTCTATGACAAAGCACGGCAGGAAGTGGAAGAAGGCTATCAAAAAATAGAGCTGGCATTTTCACCAGAGAAAATGCAGCAATTAACTGCGTTGTTGGATGAGCTAATCGCTTTAGAGAGTCCAGATTATAGTAATATCGCTGCTGATAAGAGAAAGAGCGCCTAAATTTTCGTCATATTTCGAGCTCTAGCTGTGTTGGCTTCTTTCGGCTATTTGGGTCATATATTGATGTATGCTCCCCAAACTATCCTCAATTGCCGCCTTGCTAGAGTTCGAACTATTTAGAAATTTAATCATTGGCCATATTTCGGTTATTTGGGTTACATACGTGAGATGAATAAGCGGAAAAGTGCCTAAATTTTCGTCATATTTCGAGCTCTAGCTGTGTTGGCTTCTTTCGGTTATTTGGGTCACATACTGATGTATGCTCATCTGACTATCTTCAATTGCTGCTCCTACAATTCGAATTATTTAGAGTATAGTTATCACTTGAATAATTCCCTTTCCCTGTAGATTCACTGCAATCGAACTTTACTTATACTCATTAGATAAACGCTAAATTCCCCACTGTCATATCCTTTTTTGCAATTGTGAAATTACCTGTAGGGCTACTTGTGACAAAGTCTTCAGCAAAATTATTTTCTAATAAAATCAATCGATTGATTTTCAGTGTGTAATATTAAATATTATCTTTAATGAAGTATTAACCGAAATAATGGAATGAAATAAACACAAAAAACCGTATTAAACAGGAAAGTGTTCAATTTTAGTCATAGTGAATATTTTTTATCTAAAAACAGTTAATGAGAATAAGTTACATTACTATTAACTGACTGTTAATGACAAAAACTTAAACAACATGACAAATAATCAAATTATATGGCGTTTATTATATTTACCGTTATTCATGATTTCGCCTTATGGCTACACAGAAAATCAATTGCTACCTTCTGCAGGATGATTTATTTCATGAAGAGTGGATGAGGGAGCAGGAAAGCGAAGGTAAAAAGTAATGCAAACAAAAATAATATTCATTAGTATTTTTTCTTATTCATGAATTAGGTTTATATTTAATTTAACTTAACTGTGTATTTACACAGTGCCATGAAACGGATTCTTAATAAAAAAAGGAAATTTTTATGGGTGTACATGCTTCAGATGGTTCAGGATGGAGTTCTGAGAATGATCCGTACGGTGGAAATGATAACAGCGGAAAAGGCACTGGTCCGGAAGGTAATGGGGATGGCGGTAACTCAGGCGGTGGAGGGAATGGTTCATCGGTGAATTTCAGCAAAACGCCGGAAAAACAAGCTATTGCCTCAGCCATGTTAATGACGATTCCGTCCCAAATAGCGATAGTTGAGGGAACGTGGGGTATTACAATTAATACGACTGCACTCACTTCGCCTTTTGCCCGTTTGGCTGGGTTATTGGAGAGTAGCTTACCGATGGCTGGTCGTTTAACTGCCGTTGGTGCTTTACTTACACCTACCCCTATTGCTTTAGATACAATGGACCCTGCTTTTCGGGAACATCAGCAACAATTAGCCAATTTAGTCGCTAATCAGAAATTACAGAGTCAAACATATTCATTAACGGCTCTTCCTGTCAGCATCGTGACAGATATGCCCGTTAAAGATATTTCTCGTCAAAAAACAGTGCCGGCTAAGGTTGTGGTTGAACAGGTTGTTTCGCCAGAAAAGAATAAAGTTACGCCCGCAATGACTAAAAACCCGCAACAGGTCAATGTTGTTCAAGCTAAAAAAACTGGGCGACCAGGTGTATATTCTGTTGAAATTGCACCAGGTAAACCGGCATTACAGATTGAAATGACGGATAAAAAGCCGAGTGCATCGTTTAAAACACCATCTTATGACAATGTTAAGCCAGAATCGGTTATTCCGAGTGTAACGTCTGAGACATATCAGGGGATTGTTGATTTTGGTGGCGACCAAGCGGGGGAAATGTACGGTTAGAGTCGGTTAAAACGAATTATCGAAAACAGTCAGGGAAAACATATGAAGAGTTATATCGCCAAATTGGCACTGAAATTAACAGTGGTAAAACGCTGACCATTTTGTCTGAGGGGAGCATTCTTTTCCAAGCGTCTCGTCTCATTGCCAAAGGCGCGATGGATATTGCGGCAAAAGGTGGGTATCTCTATGCCCAAGCCATGGAGGAAAGCAGTTACTTCGAAGAGTATAAAAAGAAATGCAATAGATGGACGCTTTGTATCACGAAAAAGGAAGTGAGAAAAACACGCAGTGATAAAACCAATAAAGTCACTGAATTTACCGCAGGTGGTGATATTAACCTATATGCCAAGGATGATGTCACCTTAGAAGCCACCAAAATTAATACGGGCAAGAATGCCAAAATCACCAGTCAAACCGGTAAGGTGAATTTTAAGGCTGTCAAAAACTCGCAATTTGAACAGGTGATTACAAATTCTAACGGGTTTTATATTACACAGCGCAATAAAGGGTATACCTCAGATAAATGGATTCTACCCAGCCTTCATATTGGTGGCAAGTTGACGGTTGATGCGAATAAAGGGATCACTGCGGATGTCAAAACCAAAGAAGGACAGTCATTCGAGCAGGCGCTAGCCATATTAAGTCGCACTCCGGGGTATGAGTGGCTCGGGGACGTTAAAAATAACAAAAACATCAATTGGGCTGTTGTAAAAGATGCTTATAGCCAGTGGGATATAAAAACTGAAAGCCTTAATCCAGTCGTAGGTGCTGTGATTGCCATTGCTGTAGCGGCTGCTACTTATGGAACCTCTACAGCCGCTGGCTTTAAGGTTGTAGCGAACTCTGAGGAGGCACTTAAATCATTAAAAAATGCAATACCAACTACCTCAAAGGAGTTATTAACATCTGGCAAACTTAATACCTCTAAATTAATCCCCATCATAGAAAAAGAGCAATTACATGCCTCTGCGACTAACAAATTGGTTGCGGAAATTAATAGACTCCCGTCTAAGACGCAGGCTGCAAATACAGCCACCATGATAGGTGCATATGATCCTGTAACGGGGAAGATAGCTATTGGATACAGCGATGGTAAAATTTCAGCTGAAATGCTGAACAAGGACACTGTAATTTATGTTGAGAAAAAACTTGGTGTTAAAATAGCTGAATATACAACATTTTGTAAAAATAAAGTGGGCGCCTGTGCTGAGGTATCAGCAGCAGACTCGTTGATCCGCCAAGGAGTTAAGCCAGAAAATATCCGATTTACCCAAGCGGTCAGGCCTAGAGAGGTTTGGGGAAAAGATACAATTTCGCTAAAAGCAATAAAAGAAACATGTGACAATTGCCTAGTTACATGGCCAACAGGAGTAGATAGATGAGTATGTTAGATATTAATTGGAAACCTAGCTTTGGTTCGGTTTTTACTTGGTTTGCCATGGATAAAAACGGAAAAATTGCAGTCATGATTAATAATGGTTTTGGTGATTTACCTAAATCGTTATTGGCGATTAATAATGTTACAGAGCTTTTGAATGATTTAAATGAATACATGTGGGAAGAATCAGCAACCTTTGTAAATTATCCCCTCAATAAAGGTGGCTCAGCTATTTTAGATTTATATTCATCATGTCTTTATCGACATCTATCTTCGAAAAAAGAAGTTGAAGAGTGCATAGAAAATGAGTTAATGACTTCGGGACATTACAGTGATACTAATCTGACAGTCAATAAAGGTTTTTTTATTTATCAAGCGATAGAAGGCAATAACCCTGGAGATGATTACCCTGTCGGCTATGAAGGTGAAACTAAGATGGGGGATTATTTTCGTTATTTGATGCCGACTATTTATGCTTCAATTGAAGACTTTCCTGAAGAATTGCGCCATGGAATTGCGATATCTGATACTATTGATTTCACAAAAGATAGGCTACTGGATAACGATAAAATTAGTGAGTATTTTCCGCGTATGTACCATGACTAAGGTTATGGGCTATTAAGCGAAAAAATAAAACAAGGCAAAGCTAGGAAATAATCATAAATAACCGCCATCTTTACGTAACGATGGCGGTTACTACTGTGTAAACTTCAGTCTTTAATATTCAATCTCACTCTTTTTGGGCTACTTACCCAACAAGTGTAAAAAGTGAATATGTTTTTCGTACTGATCAAGAATATCGTGAATGATCTGCTCTTTTGCCCAGCCCATCACATCGTAGTCTTGCCCACCTTCTTTTAAGTGAATTTCAGCGCGGTAGTAGCGTTGTTCTTCACTCTTTTCATCATCACTTTCTGTGCCCATACCCGCTAAGGCAAAAGAGGGCTGAATATAGTAACGGAGGCGAACTTCGTATAAAAAGTTCATATCGTCGCCTAAATCGACCTCAAAACCTATTCGGTCATCTTTGTCAGTATGGATATGGCATACAGTACCTTGTTTGGCCAGTTCTTCCGATACCATTTCCATTGATGGCTTCACAGATTCTTCCATAAAGCGTTTAACATGCGCGCGTTTAGGGAAATATACGATGTTACGTAAACGCCTTTGCCATGGAATAGGGTTACGACTGGCGGTTGGGGCGATGGTCGCTAATTGCTGGCTATCGCGTTTATACGCATCAACTCGAAGTGCTTTAAATAACCCATAAATAGAGGCCAATAACACCATCGCAAACGGTAGCGCACTGGCTATTGTCAGTGTTTGCAAGGCTTGCAAACCACCAGCTAACAGCATGGTAATGGCAACGACACCCATTAACCCAGCCCAAAAAATACGCTGCCAAATTGGGGTATTTGAGTCACCACCAGAGGCTAGGGTATCAACGACCATAGCGCCTGAATCTGCTGAAGTAACAAAGAATACAATTACCATCAACATAGCAAAAAAGGAGAGCACAGAAGAAAATGGGAAGTAATTAAGAAACTCAAATAAAGCGAGAGACACATCAGCTTGTACCGTATCTGCTAATAGTGTTGCGCCTTTATTTTTGATTAAATCTATCGCCGTGTTACCAAAGAACGTCATCCACATCAATGTGAACCCTGCAGGGACGAATAATACGCCCATGACAAATTCACGGATGGTGCGGCCGCGGGAGATACGTGCAATAAACATCCCGACAAATGGTGACCATGATAACCACCAACCCCAATACAGTAAGGTCCAACCCCCTAACCAGCCACTGGACTTAGGTTCATACGCATATAAATTAAAGGTTTTAGTGACGATCTCTGATAGATAACCCCCCGTATTTTCAACGAAAGATTTAAGCAGAAGTACTGTTGGCCCTAAAGCAACAATAAGTACCAGTAATAAGAAAGCAAGGCCAAGGTTGAGTTCAGATAAAATACGGATACCTTTATCAAGGCCCGAAACCACAGAAAGTGTCGCTAAACCCGTAAAGGTGATAATTAAGATCACCTGCACAGTTTCATTCACAGGCCAACCAAACAAATGGTTTAAACCTGCGTTTACTTGTAGCACACCGAACCCGAGAGAAGTGGCAACACCAAATACGGTACCGACAACGGCAAAGACATCAACCGCATGACCAATAGGGCCATAAATTCGCTCACCAATAATGGGGTAAAGGGCTGAACGTAATGTCAGAGGGAGGCCATGACGATAGCTAAAAAACGCTAAAATTAACGCGACAATGGCATAGATAGCCCAAGCATGTAGCCCCCAGTGGAAGAACGTTAAGCGCATAGCTTCTTTAGCGGCTTCAACCGTTTGTGCTTCACCGACGGGCGGGTTGAGGTAGTGCATGACAGGCTCAGCAACCCCAAAGAACATTAAGCCGATCCCCATACCCGCGGAGAACAACATCGCAAACCATGATACATAGCTAAAATTTGGTAGGGCATGATCTGGCCCCAATTTTATTTGCCCGTAACGGGAGAGTCCCAGATAAGTCACACTCAAAAGAATAATAGCGACAGCAAGAATGTAGAACCAACTTGCGTTATTAAATAAATTTTGTTGAAGATGACTTAGATGAGATTCTGCGACTTCTGGCATCAAAGCGGCAAAGCCAACGATAACCAAAATAATAATGGCAGAGCTATAAAACACAGGGGGACTAATTTTAGAACGAACTTTTTTAGAATCAGTAGCAATTTGACTCATAACAACCTTCTTTTGTTTTATTTTATTTTTGGCATACCGAAATTGACAAAGTATGCAACGCGCTGTCCTTCTTAATGAAACAATGAATAATTGCGAAAAGGTTCCCTAAGGAAACAAGATAGAAAGAACAATAATATGGTGTTGATGACAGGCTAAACTGCCTAAAGTAGTAATGAAATCCGAGTCTTTGCCACCTTCATAAGTTAAAAAATAGGCGGTTATACTGCCATGATATAGATGAATGATCAACAAAAGTGGGAAATAAGATTAAATAAGGGATGAAAATATCATGTTAATTATCATTAAATTAATAGTTAATGATGCACTATTTACATGTTTTACCAATAAGTTAACGCAAATACGTGAAAGTAAGTGCTAGGTAAGTAAAAAGCACAGATAAATTGGGATGAAAATGTAACTAACGTAATTGGCTATCCTTACTGCCACGTCGATTATAACCACTAAATGCAGATTGTTTTTTATCTAATTCATTTTGGCAGTTAATACAGAATTTAACGCCGGGCAATGCTAAGCGGCGGGCTTCAGGAATGGCTTCACCACACTCCTCACAAAACTCGGCGCTTTCACCGGAGTGTAATTGCCGTCGCGCTTTCGCTACCGCATCATCAAGAGTGGCATCAATTTGTTCTTGAACGGCATCTTCATTTGCCCAACCATTTGCCATTATTCACCTCTATTTGATTGAATCTTGACCTTCTATCAATATAGGGACGAGAGAATTTAATTCAAGGGCAATTATTACTCTAAAGATAATGTCATGTAAATGTGGTTCATTCCGTCCTCATCATACATTTCACCTTCAGTTTGATACCCAAGGGTATGGTAAAAATCAATGGCCGTATGTTGTGCTGAAAGAGCAATTCTAGGGTAATGGTGGGAGCGACCATATTGTTCTACAAATTTCATTAGTTCACGTCCAAGCCCTTTGCCGCGGTGTGGCTTTTGTACTGCGACACGACCAACTTTGATGAGAGTGTCTTCAAGTAGTACGCAGCGTAATACAGCTGCTGGCTGATCATTTAAATACAAAACTACATGTAATGCGGATTCATCATATTCATCGACATCGATATCAGCGGGGAACCCCTGCTCTTGAGTAAAAACTTGTTGGCGCAGGCTGAAAGCATCGGTAAGGAGTTCTGGGTTTGCGTACCCAATACTGTGTTTAATTTGCATTAGTTTTCCTAGTTGCTAATGAATAAGAAGTGTAATTATATCGTGGAATGGCGAACTAGTTAGGCGGGTTTTGTTGTTTTTTTTGGCACCAAATAAGAATGCAGGCATTTAAAGCCCACATTCTTGAAGAGAACTGAGGAGGAAATTATTTTTTATCAGTTTCAGCGTCATTTTCTGCTTTGAGCGATTCCGTTTTTTCTTTCATATCGGTTGCCACTTCATCGGCTTTATTAATCGCATCTGTTTTGACTTCTTGGCTTAGCTCTGACGCGTTTTGTTTCAACTCTTCAGCTTTATTTTGCGCATCTTTAGTTAGCTCATTGGCTTTTTGTTCACCATCTTCTTTTAATTGCTGGGCTTTTTCTTCTGCTTGTTTAACGGTATCACTTGGTTTGGATGAGTCATCACAACCAGCGATAACAGTAACAAGACCCGCGAAAAGAAGTGAAGTGATGAGTTTTATATTCATAAACATATCCTTAGCACGATGTAGGTAAAAACATTATTAAAGCCCGATATTGGCATGATTGCCAATGTGTATATTTAACTATAGTTGAAATTAAGAGTATTATAAAACAAATATATAACATGATGAAATATAAAGATATTTTTCGAATTTGGATTTGGGTTGAAACCTATTTTTTGGGAAAATAATCGTTTGTTCCATGCTATAGCGTTATAAAAAGTAGATAATCAAGCTAAACTGTTCGAAACTTAATAGTTAAATAAATAATGAAAACAAATGTATGTTTTAGATAACAAAGGAATAGCAATATGGCGTACTATTATTCGTTGATTATTTTAAAGTTTATTATCGGTTTTGCCATTGTTATCACTCATATGAACCTATCGGGAAAAACGCAGCTTTCTCAAATGACTCCTATTGATTTCATTGGTAATTTCGTCTTAGGGGGCATTATTGGCGGGGTGATTTACAGTGATACTATCCCATTGTACCAGTATGTGACTATTTTAATTATTGGTGTTTTGTTTATTAGCTTTTTAAACTTTTTAACAAAAAGATTTAATTTTTTTCGTAATGTGGCGATTGGTAATCCCATACCCATTATTAAAAAAGGCCAATTTATAATGGAAAACATTTTAGAGAAATCCAATAAGATAGACCTTATCAATATTTCATCTCGAATTCATGCGCAAGGAATCCACTCTTTTCAAGAAATTTATTATGCACAAATAGAGCCCGATGGGCAGTTAACTATTATTTGCGATGAAAAAAATATGCCATCAGTGATCCTGATAAAAGAAGGGGTTATTAGAAGCTATGGTTTGGAGTCCATCGAAAGAGATGAAAGCTGGTTAATGCAGCAAATTGAATTACAAGGCATTGAATCAATAAATGATATTTTCTTGGCTGAATTTTGGCGCGGTGAAGTCACGTTTATTTTGCGAGATGGTAAAATAAACCGCAAAAATGCACAGCATCTAAAAGTCATTGCTTAAATGAATAGGTCGGTGAAATACAAAAAATATTTCACCGACAGGGGCTTAATTACTTTTTCAAATCATCATAGAGCATTAATGAAGATTTATTATCTGGGTCACCAATATAACGAGGCTGAGGCTTAAATGACTCATTAAACAGGCTTTTTTCAGGTTCAAATCCAGTATAATTTAAACCTGCTAAATCAGACCATGCATAGATAAAGTCCATATTACTGAACGGTCGAGTTGTTTTATCATTCAAATCAAATTGATGAGTTGATAACCACTCGGGTGATTGCCAAACTAGGAAAGGCACATTATAAATGACCTTACTCGGCTTACCTTCACTACGCCCTAACATTTCATGAGGTGGGGTATCATAAACATCTTCACCGTGGTCCGAGAAAAATACCAAAAAACCATTTTCTTTTGAAGAATCAAAGTCTTTGATTAATGTTGAAACAACATAGTCATTATAATGTTGTGCGTTATCATACGCATTATAATCTTTTACTTCATCCTCATTTAAATTAGCGGGAACTACGCTATCTTTGTCTTTGAAAATAGCTTTATCTTCAGGATAGCGGAATTCATAGCGCATATGAGTCCCTAACAGATGAACAACGATAAATTTCTTTTCAGCAGGGTCTGCAAGTGCTTCTTTGAATGGAGAAAAAACCACGTCATCATAAATACGTGAGCTTTGAGCCATATCATTATTCAAATAATATTGCTTATCTGTTTGGCGAGAAAATGCGGTTAATAAGGTATTACGTTCAGTCATTGTCTGCTGGTTGGTGATCCAAAACGTTTTAAAGCCCGCTTGCTTCATCATATTCATGATAGAAGGGCGTGAATTGAACAATTCAGGTTCAGTTTGTGTCGCAAACGTCAGAATTTGCTGTAGCGCTTCAATGGTATAAGGTCGTGATGTCACAACATCATTGAATACTGATAAGTTGTTAGGATAATCCCTTGCAAGTTCTTCTAACTCAGGCGTGGTTGGGCGTGAATAACCATACAGGCTCATTCTATCGCGGCTGGTGGATTCACCAATCACTAATACAAATGTACGTGGAGTATCACCGTTTGCATCGACGAAGTTTTCTAGTGGCGGAATTTTACTGTTGTCACGGATTAGCTCTTCCATGTTTGCCAACTGGTTTTTATATAAAAAGTAACCGCTAACAAATTGCCATGGTGCAGCATAGGCGAGTTTACTATTCAAATAAGACGCAACATTAGCCATTGGTCGGTCTTGTTTTATCCCTTTGTTATAATAAGGAATTCCGAATAAAATAACTAAAATCAGTAATGAAATACCAATTCGCCCTGATTTGGGTAATGTGACAGGTTTTAGACGCGTCCAAAGGAAAATTGCCACGACAGTATAGGCGAGTATGACGCCTAGGACTTTGAAGCTAAAATATTGCTTAAGAAATTCACCAGCTTCATTGGTATTAGTTTCAAACATGACGAACATGACACTTTGCGATATTTGGTGGCCATAAACCACAAAATAGGCGAGTGCGACAACAGAGGATAGCCAAAGAACAATACCTATCACCCCAGCAACTAATTTGATTCTTTTTGGGAACAATAAAGCAGGAATTAGCCAAAGGGAGCTATAAAGTAGTGAGTCTCTAAGGCCAATGGAGTTACTTTGCCCTGTTACGAGCACATACAGCTGTAATAACGATGAAAAATACCAAAAGTAGATTAGTAACCAGAACAGAGAGGTCCAGCTAAACTTTTCCGAGTGTGTAGTGTTACTCATAGGTTTTTAAACTCTTGTTTTCTATTATTGTTAAGTCGAATTGAAAAATAATTGAGAAATCGATTTTTAGATATGAAGATGTAATTTAAGTTCCCCATACTCGTCATCTTTCAAGATGCAGGGGTGTTAACTGTACTCCGCTCGCCAAGTCACATAGTTTACCTATGCTCCTTGCCTATCGTCATTTGTCGCCTACCTGCCTCTCGAAATATTTAGAGTATGAATCGGCATCTTTCAAGATGCAGGGGGTTAACTGCACTTCTGAGCCAAGTTACAGCTCGAAACTGTTTCTATGATATTGCATTATAGACAATGTTTTATACGTTGATACTAAAACAGT
The DNA here is from genome assembly GCF_053098325.1 of Providencia sp. PROV_01. Classification (NCBI taxonomy): domain Bacteria; kingdom Pseudomonadati; phylum Pseudomonadota; class Gammaproteobacteria; order Enterobacterales; family Morganellaceae; genus Providencia; species Providencia sp. PROV_01. Next base: position 1,236,900 of record NZ_JBRFKD010000002.1, read on the forward strand.
AAAATCTTGAATTATTGTTTAATAATATTTCATTCAGTTGATATTATCTTTTAACCTATTTATGGTGTATAAAAATTTGACCAACATTATCAATAAAGGGTGAGAGCAACTTATGTTAGACAACTCATTTGTGGCTTTTTTGAAATCATCCTTATCAATCAGGGTGCTGCTCTCATTATTAATTATTATTGATGGCACAATGATTCTAAAGCCTGTGTTAAGTGCTTATACCGACTATATTGATTGGCGTGAGTCTGGGCTGACACAGTGGTTGAAATCACTCGGTTTTATGAAACTGCTGGATATTCCTCGTTTTCTATTGGGGATTTCGCTTATCTTCCTATCGCTATTTATGGTTAATGGAGCCCGTATCGCCTGGGTGTTCTCATTATTTTTACTTGGAATTATTTCATTTGTTGATTTGAGGTTAGCGCAAGAAAACATTCACCAAGGTTATTTCTCGCTCTTTTTATTAATTGCATTGTGTGTGTTTTGGAAGCTATATCATCATCATAGCTTAACTAGTGCAGGGTTTGTGGCGATCACGTGTATTATCGCATTGTTGCTTTACTCCATTTTTGGCACTTTATACATTGGTAATGAATTTTCGCCAGTGGTTAAAGATGGCACTACGGCCTTTTATTTTGCTTTAGTATGCATGACGACGGTCGGGTTTGGTGACATTGTACCGGTCACCGTGGATGCGCGTGTGTTCACGGTGACAGTGATTATTTTAGGGATCACAATTTTTACCACTTCAGTGGTTTATATTGTTGGGGTGTTAGCAAAAGGCACGAAAGAAATTGTGCGTAAGAGGTTTTCTTATATGAAAAATCATTATGTGGTGATTGGTAGCACACCGATGGCCGTCAATGTTTATCAAGGGCTGAAAAAACGAGAGCTACCTGTAGCCGTGATTTGCCAAGAAAACCATCGTAGCCATTATCCAGAAAAAGATAACATTGTAACGGGCGACCCCACCAGTTCGGAATTGCTAGCAGCAGCAAACGTAAAACATGCTAAGTGCGTACTGGTGATGACGGATAGCGATTCGCTCAGCACTTTTGCCCTATTGGGCGTGAAAGAACAAGCGGGTGTTGAGGGCACGGTGAAAACCGTGGTGTTAATTAATCAAGAAAGTAATATGGATAAAGTTCGCTTACTTAAACCTGATATGTTGTTTTCATTATCGACCTTAGGTTCAGAGGTTTTGATGCAAGTGCTTTGCGGTGAAGCAATATCGAGTGACTCTATTAGTGATATGCTGTTGAACAAAGTTGCAAAAAGCTAACCTCAAAATAAAAACAACAGGAATTGTGCTTCATGCTAAGTGCTCAACAAGTGAGTTGCCATCGGCAAAATAGGGTGTTATTCCATCAACTTGATTTTATTGTGCAGCCCAGTGAAATCTTACAAGTTGAAGGGCCTAATGGAGCGGGAAAAACAACCCTGCTACGTATGATGGCTGGGTTATTAAAACCTGATGAAGGTGCGGTCTGTTGGAATAATCAATCGATTGATAAGCTAAAAGAAGAATTCACTCGCCATTTACTTTATTTAGGCCACAAACCTGCGGTTAAATCGTTACTGACACCTTATGAAAACCTCAAGTTTTATTATCAAATGCACCATAAAGGGCATGAAGGCGAGCGGATTTGGTCTGCTTTAGAGGAAGTTTCATTAATCGGTTATGAAGATATTCCTGTTAGCCAACTTTCTGCAGGGCAACAACGGCGCGTTAATTTAGCCAGGCTATGGCTAAGCGAAGCCCCTCTGTGGATACTTGATGAGCCTTTCACCGCAATTGATGTGGCGGGAGTCGCTCGTTTAACAGAACGTTTTCATCAGCATGCAGAGCAGGGGGGGATTATTTTGTTTACCTCTCACCAAGCGATGTCAGGGCAATTTGGTTCACTAAAACTGACGGGTGGGGTTGAATCATGTTTTGGTTATTAATTAAACGGGAGCTTAAAATTGCTTTCCGAGGTTTTTCTGAGCTCGTTAACCCGTTGTGGTTTTTCTTAATTGTTATCACATTATTTCCGCTTAGTATCGGTCCTGAGCCTCAATTATTAGCGCGTATTGCCGTTGGGGTATTTTGGGTCGCGGCTATTTTGTCTTCACTATTATCACTAGAGCGTTTATTTAAGGATGACTATCTTGATGGCTCCCTTGAGCAATTGTTACTTGCGCCACATCCTTTATTTATAACCGTATTTGCTAAGGTGATCGCCCACTGGCTAGTAACTGGGTTGCCATTGATCTTGTTATCTCCGGTTGCGGCATTAATGTTGTCTTTTAGTGCAGACACGCTATTGGTGTTGGCGGGTACTTTATTACTAGGGACGCCGGTATTAAGTTTTATTGGCGCGATTGGTGCGGCATTAACGGTTTCCTTAAAAAAAGGCGGGGTTTTAGTTAGTCTGCTCGTTTTGCCGCTTTATATTCCAGTGCTTATTTATGCAACGGGTACGATGGAGGCACATAGCTTTAAAATGCCTCTCGATGGCTATTTTGCCATTCTTGCCGCGTTATTTGCAGCGAGCATTACCTTTTCTCCTCTCGCTATCGCCGCTGCATTGAAACTGAATATAAGTAATAGTTAGATATTTTTCCTTTCACAGAATATAAGGGCAAAGTAAAACTGCCCTTGAGGTTGTTGACAAAGCGGGATAAAGCGTATTTTTTCCCGCTTTGTGTTATCAGCCGAAAATCAATAAATTGTTTTTCCTTGTTTATTTTCTAGTCTTGGCGAACTGGCTTTAAACACAACGACCGTTATTAATCAACTTTCAGGTGAGATCAGTGGACAAAATACCCGGATAACTGCCAAAAATGATATTAACCTGACCAGTGCGACGAATACGCAAACGGTGGGTGGCAAAAATGAAAGTAAAGGTGGCTCAATCGGTGCGGGTATCAGTACAGGCGGTTGGAATGTCAATGTGAGTGTGAATAAAGGCAGCGGATTTGAAAAGAGTGACAGCCAGTTTTATACCGACACAGAAGTGACCGCTGGCATTCACGCCCAGCTCGATGGTGCGGTCATTAGCAGTTAGGCAAACAAATCACGGATATTGCGGGACGGATGCAAGTCTTAGAAAATACTGGGACTTGCATTAATAAACTTATCTCTCACCAGCCAAATAGCAAATTAGAAATTTGGGTGTTAAGTGATTTTGTAATAAATTTCTAGTTAAAATAAAATCTGTTTGGATATTATTAAAAATAAAGGAAAAAATTTATTCTTTTATATGCTTTATTTTAAAATAATTATTTTCGTAGGTTCTTATTATTATCTATTACATGGCTTATTAAAGACTCACCAGGAAAATCAGCCATAATTATCCCGACAGAGCGTTTCATATTTAGGCTATTATAATATTTTAATTTATCTCGAGTTAGAATATTTGTACCTTCAAAGGAAATTGTACAAATACCAGCACAAGATGTTCTAGGGAAATCCGGATAACTATCTTTCCATCCTGGAGTGGTTAAGCCGGTAGAAAGACGGGGTGCTGAGGTACCTGGAGATGAATGCCCGCTTGCAACAAAATAAGGAAACGAACCGCCAGAGCCACTCAAGTAATTGATATAGATTCTATTATTATTTCCATTACTTGCACGGTCTAATTGTGTTTTTACTGCCTCCCATTTTGAATATAAATGCCAATTGGTTTTTAAATGGAAATTATCTTGTATACTTGTAAGTTCGTAAGCTAAACCATAATTATGAAAAGCAGCATTATTGCTAAGTATCATATATTTTCCCCTAACATCACCTAATTTTGTATCCATAGACTGTAAATTAAAATATTTATCTTTATATAATTCAATGTAATACTCTAATGTTTTATTCATGGGGCGAGTGTTATTATTGTCAGGGGCTATTTCTTGTTTTAACCTAAAAATAATGGTTTCAGAAGGGTTTTTTGATAAAAAAATATTAATGGAATTCATAAAATCACCAAACATAACATCAAGAAATATACTACCATGATGTAGGGCAAATGCATTACTCGTATGCCTCACCCTGATATCAAATACTCTAATACCATATTCTAATTGTTGGTCAAAATTTAATGCTTGTGTTGACACACTATCTACAAAATTTTTATATGCAGCACTATCATGAGTCCCAGGTAATGCTATTTCGGAAAGCATTATATCATCTCTAAGAGTATCCATCCATTTAGGCTTCGCCGTAAATCCATCAGAAGCGCTTCTGTAATAAGCAGAATCTAAATGAGCAAAAATTGAAGGGCTAAATATTAATAAGAGTAAAAGATATAGTCTATTTTTCATTATGAACACCTTTAAGTTATATTAAACGACGTCGTTACTATAACGACAAGAATATTCACAAACAAAAAATTAATGCATAATAAAAAATAAAAGTAGCGTATATATATTGTATGGTTATTTTTTGTTAAATGAATACAGATTTTATTTTAACTACTTATTATTTTTCACACGTGTATTTTTTTATGATTAAATTTAACTCAACCAATTGATTTTTAGGTAATATTTAATTTATCAATAATATTGAACAACTAATGGATAAGAGGTGATATATTATCTGAAGCATCACTTCAGTATGTTAGTTCAAGAAAAAATGTATAAAAAGGTAGCGTATAATGCCTCATATCTTACAGTTAGATAGTGATAATTTCTCAAGCACACTTTACCCTCTAGGTCAGGAAGAGCATCAAACGGTAGTTGTTTATTTTTCGGCGTCTTGGTGTTTGCCTTGTAAAAGCATGCACCCTATTTTCATTAAACTTTCTGAGCATTTTCAACAAAATAATATTGTTTTTGGTCTTGTGGATATTGCTCAGTCACCCACTTTGGCTCCTAAATATGGTATAAAATCAGTGCCGACAATTGCGATTTTCCAAGATACTCGTTTAATCGATATTATTGCTGGAGAAGTGTCATTTAATTGTGCATTAATGGTATTGAATAAAGCACTTGGGAAGCGTTAATGCTCAGCGAATATATTTGAAAATAATGATAAGTCATTCACAATGCTAATACTGATATTAGAAGGGTTATTGATAGGTTGCCTACTTGGTTTAACGGGAGCCGGTGGTGGTATTCTTGCTGTTCCAGCGTTAATGGCAAGCCAAAATTGGAGTGTGGCATTAGCGGCACCCGTTGGTCTTTTAGCGGTTACAATTGCTGCATTTATTGGTGTTGTTCAGGGCCTTATAAAAAATAACATTCGCTATAAAGCGGCTATTTGGATAGCATTATTGAGCATTCCTTCCGCTAAATATGGTGTTTATCTTGCCCATGTTACCCCACCAATTTGGTTAACGCTTGCTTTTAGTTTCGTTATGATTTACGTCGGATGCCGTATATTTTTCAATCGAGCAGATGTGCAGAATGATGTTCATTGTATAATTAATAAAGACACTGGAAAATTTATTTGGAATACTAAAACTGCTTTAATCTTGGGGGGCATTGGTGTTGTTACTGGGTTACTTACTGGGCTGTTAGGTGTGGGAGGTGGTTTTATTATTGTTCCTGCATTGCGAAAATTCACTAATTTAAATATGAAGAGTATTATTGCAACATCATTAATGGTCATTTTTTGTATTGGTAGTATTAGTATTTTCATTAATGTCTGGAATGGGTTCCAGTACCCTAAAGAAATTAGTCTTGTTTTCATTGCTTCTTGTGTTATTGGTTTATTAATTGGTCGATTAATAACGCATTATATTTCCAATAAGGCTATCCAAATATTATTTTCAAGTGTTGTTATCTTTGTTGCTCTATGGTTGATTTTATCAGTACTGATTGAATTAAATATTATTTAAAATAGATTTTAAATATCAAGCAATTAAGTGGTTTTTTATAATTCATGCGGCATGTGTCACTATTTTGAATTATCAGTCATTTATTCTCCTTAATGAAAGTTAAATTGATTTATCTTCAAGCTCAAAGAGGTATAATGAATAATCGCATTTTATCTACCCAGATAATAGCAAAATGGATTGCTAATATATTCTTCCGGGTAATCATTAAAGGTTGACTAGTATAATTATGACAAAACAAGATAGCTCAACAACGATAATTGATATAGCAAAACGTGCTAATGTAACTGATATTACAGTTTCTAGAGCATTTAATCATCCTGAGATGGTAAAGAAAGAAACTCGAGATAAAATATTAGCTATTGCGCAAGAACTCAATTATGTCCCAAACCTTTTTGCGCGTAATCTGAAAAATAAAAATAGCCGTATAATAGGTGTGGTCACTGACAGTACATTTAACCCATTTTATGTGGTGCTTATTCAAACAGTTTCACGCTTAGCGAAAGAAAAAGGCTATCAAGTCATGATTTTTGATTCAGATAGCGATGAAAAAGCAGAAAAAACAGCAATTGAAACGTTAGTCAGTTACAAGGCGAGCGGTATTCTACTATCGCCAGTTCGTGACGATAAAGACTATCAACCAAGTTACTTATCATTAATTGACCAACACAATGTGCCTTTGGTTTTTGTTGACCGTTCAATTTATGGTTATCAAAATAAGTATTCGGGTTTATTCTTGAAAAACTTTGAAATAGGTGCTTTAACAGGAAAATTTCTTAACCAACAAAATAGTGAGAATACACTTATTGTTTCAGGGCCAGAAGGCTCCGAAATTAGTTTATCCCGTTTAGCGGGGATATATGAAAATTTTCCAAATAGAAAAAGCATCAATGTCTTATACAGTAGCTATATGTTTAATAAGAATGATGAAGATTATTTAAGGAAAAAAGTCCAAGAGCTGTACACACCTAATATGTATATAGTTGGGTTGAATGGAATTATTACAGCTGGAATGTATAAAATCATTTTAGAATTAGGCCTTTCTTGCCGCTATTTTTCTGTTGATTTACCTCCCTATGCAGATACTTACCATTTATCTATTTCTGGTGTACACCATGATTCGGTATATCTTGGTGAATTAACAACTGAGTTATTGTTTTCTGAGATAGAACGAGATTCACATAAAGATCATAAAACAAAACAAATATTTGTTGATGGGAAACTTGTTGTTTATTAATAAGAATCAGAAATAAAGTACGTTATGATTTTTATATGTACTCTAAAGAATTTGAGTTGCATATGAGCACAGTTAACATACATGTAATTTAATGTATGAAAAATATAAATAGGCAGGTAACGATACCTGCCTATTTTAATGGTTATGAGAAACTATTCATTTAGCGTTTCATTGAACTAATTAAGGTCGCCCCCCAAATAATTAGGCCTTTTACAATATATTGAACATAAGGTGAAATACCTAATAAATTTAAACCATTATTGAGTACACCTAAGATCATTGCGCCAATGAGTGTGCCAATGATCATACCACGGCCCCCTGCGATTGAAGCACCGCCGAGTACGACTGCAGCAATTGCATCTAACTCAAAGCCTACGCCTGCATTGGGTTGCCCGCTCATGACTCGAGAGGTAAATATTAACCCAGCGAAAGCCGCAGTAAAACCGCTAATGACGTAAACTAACATTTTATAACGTTCAACGCGGATACCACTGAGACGAGCGGCTTCTTCATTACCGCCTATCGCGTAAATATAGCGGCCAAAAGAGACATGATTTAGTACAACATAGAAAATAAGATAAAGGCCAAGCATTAATAAAATAGGAACTTGGATCCCCATTAATTCTTCTCGTCCCCAAAAAGCAAACTCTTGAGGTAATCCTGAAACTGGGTAGCCACCGGTATAAATTAAGGCGAGGCCTTTAGCAATGATCATGGCACCCAAGGTGACAATGATGGGCGGCATTTTACCATAAGCCGCTAAAATCCCATTAATAAAGCCAAAAGCAACACCGGATAATAACCCCAGAGCAATGGCTGCATAAGGATCCATTCCATAATATTTCATTAAGCCAGCCATCAAGGTTCCAGAAAGTGCCATAACAGCACCAACGGATAAGTCAATTCCACCAGTTAAGATAGCAAATGTCATACCGATAGCGATAATGGCATTAATAGAAACCTGACGAGCAATAGTAGAAAGGTTATTTACAGTTAAAAAATGTTCATTAAAAATGGACATGCAGACAAATAAAAGAATTAAACCAACAAGTGGTAAAAATGCAGGTATTTTAGTTAACTTAGAAAAACTAAACTTATTTTTAGTTAATGGAATTGCACTTTGATTAGACATAGTCGTTATCCTATATAATATTGCCGGCCGCATGTACCATGATCTGAGTTGAGTTTATTTCATCTCCAGTTAACTCAGCGGCAATTTCGCCATCTCGAAAAACCAAAACTCTATCACTGACACCAATAACTTCTGGTAGCTCCGATGAAATCATAATAATGGAAATTCCTTTTTCAGTTAGAGAGCGCATTAACTGATAAATTTCTGATTTTGCCCCGACATCAATTCCTCGAGTGGGTTCGTCGAAAATAAGAATTTTGGCTTGTTTATTTAGCCAGCGAGCAATAACAACCTTTTGTTGATTTCCACCACTTAAAGTAGAAACCGCAGTGTGAGGCTCTGGTGTTTTAACTTTTACTTGGGAAATTAGATCAATAGATAAAGTGAGTTCTTTTTTATTTTGAATTAAAAATAATTTTTGAGCGTGATTGTTTAACCATATATTTTCTTTAACGGAGAAGGGTAATACAAGACCTTGGGTTTTTCGGCTTTCGGGTAATAAACCGATACCTAATTGCAGCGCAGCTGCAGCCGATTTAACTTTAACTTCTTTGCCTTCTAAAATAACTTTTTTCTTGTATGCTTTGTCAGCACCAATCATGGCAAGAATAGTCTCTGTACGACCGGAACCGACCAACCCCGCAAGCCCCAGAATTTCACCTTTTTTTAATTGAAGGTGGTTAGTTGGGCTATATGAGAAGCGCTGAATTTCAGCATCTAAGATGACTTCTTGCTCGTTGAATTGGCGTTTATGAGGATAAATATTTTCAACTTCACGGCCAACCATCATTTCGATGATAACGTCTAAATCTGTTTCATCAACCTTACGTGACCCAATATATTGTCCATCACGCAGTACACTGATGGTGTCACAGATTTCATAAATTTCTTCTAAATGATGTGAAATAAAAAACATTCCAACCCCTTTAGCTTTTAAATCACGCATTACATCGAATAAATGATTTGCTTCATTGGGGGTTAATGTTGCAGTTGGTTCATCTAATACTAAAATTTTAGCGTCTAAAGATAATGCCTTTGCGATTTCAACAAACTGCTGTTCCGCGATACTTAAATGGCTAATAGGTTCATCAATATTAATGTTGACACCCAGCTCAGCTAAGATTTCCTGTGATTTTTTTCGCATTAATTTTCTATCTAATAAACCAAACTTATTTTTTAACTCTCGATTTAAAAATATATTTTCAAAAGCATTTAAATAAGGAATAAGAGAAAATTCTTGGAAAATAATACCTACGCCAGCTTTGATTGCATCTCTGTAGTTATGAAAGGTGTGCTCTTTGCCCTCAATCAGGATTTGTCCGCTGTCAGGTTTATGTATTCCACATAACACTTTCATTAGCGTTGATTTACCTGCGCCGTTTTCACCTAATAATGCGTGAACCTCTCCTTTTTCGAGGGAAAGATTAATATTATCTAACGCCTTAACCCCAGGGAAAGTTTTGCTGACATCTTTTAATGCTAATAATTGCATCATATTGCTTCCCTATATTTCTCAACTGCTTAAAAATGGGTAACAAAGCCATTTGGAATTTTTATTCCAATATGCATTTAATAATTAATATTTATGAAAATGTATTGCACCGAACATCAGAAATACAGGTGCAATACATCGGTTATTGATAACTAGCGATTACCAGTGGAAATCTTTTGCATTGGTTTTGTCGATCAATTTAACATCAATTGGGACTTCTTTAGGAACATTGGCACCCCAGTATTTTGCTAAGCCCATTGCTAAACCAATACGCACTTGATCACGAGGGAATTGCGCTGAAGTTGCAATAAATGGAGAGTTGCCTTTGGCAATTTCAGCAACAGCTTCAGGAGAACCGTCAACACTCACTAATTTGACATCACGGCCAGAAGATTCAATCGCTGCTAGTGCACCTAAAGAACCGACATCGTTAACACTGAAGATCCCATTGAGAGTTGGATTCGCTTGCAGCATATTTTCGGTAACGTTCATCGCAGTATCACGTTCTTGTTTACCGTTCAATTTAGTTACGATTTTAATATTTGGGTATTCTTTCATCGCTGCTTCAAAGCCGCGAACACGCTCAAGAATTGGTACGACAGGAATACCATCTAAAATAGCCACTTCACCTTTGCCGCCTAATGCTTCACCTAAACGTTTACCCGCCATTAAGCCAGCATCATAGTTTTTAGAACCGACGAAAGAGTCAATTGGGCCATTTGCTTGTGCATCAATAGCGATAACCACAACGCCCGCTTTTTTCGCAGCCAGTACAGCTGTTTCTGCACCAACGCTATCGGCCGGGTTAATTAACAGAATATCGATTTTTTTCTGTAACATATCTTCGATATCACTGGTTTGCTTTGATACATCATGAGCCGCATCAGAGATGTATAGTTGGGCACCCATATCACCTGTTGCGCTCTCTAAGGCTTCCTTCATGGTGACAAAATATTCATTGTTTAATTCTTGAAATGACATACCCACTGAAACTGGCTTAGCGGTAGCGTTAAAAGCCATACCTAAAGTCAGTACACTTGCAGCTACAGCCAACTTTTTAAATTTACTCAGCATAAGATGTTCTCCTAAAAGAGCGTTTAATTATATGTAGGGTTTTTACTTATTTAGTGTTTATTTGAATTATCAATTATTACTACCAGTTAAAAACATGTTTATGGCTTGATGACGACTTTAATTGAGTCTGCCGATTTCGCCATGACAAAAGCTTCTTCCCAATCATCGATGGAATAGAAGTGGGTAACGATATCATCAGCACTAACTAAGCCACGGCTAAATAGGTCAATAGCGACTTCATAACTATATGGGCCTAAGTGAGCTCCGCGGATATCAAGTTCTTTGCGGTCACCAATGATTGACCAGTCAACGGTTGTTTCTTTACCAAACACGCTAAACTCAACGAAACGACCAAGCTTACGGATCATTTCTAGCCCTTGAGTAACGCCAATTGGGGCGCCAGTTGCTTCAATATAAACATCGCAACCATAGCCTTCCGTCATATCTTTGACTAATTTGATGGCATCTTCTTTCAGTGGATTGATAACAACATCTGCACCAAATTTTTTCGCTAATTCAAGACGTTCATCAATCGCATCAATAACAACCAATTTTTTCGGTGTTTTTAATTTGGCGACTTGGATCATGCATAGCCCAAGTGGGCCTGCACCAGCAATGACGACGACGTCATTTAAATCGATATCACCACGGCGTACGGTGTGGATAGCACAAGCCATCGGTTCAATTAATGCGGCATCTTTATCAGATAGTTCATCAGGGATTTTGTGGATAATGGCACGCTCTGAAAAACGCATATATTCAGCCATACCACCATCGGCAACTTCTTTTTGGAAACCGTAAATATCATGGGTTTCACACATCCAATATTTGCCTGATTTACAGAAACGGCATTCCCAACACGGGACAATTTGCTCAGCTAAGATGCGGTCGCCTACCTTTAATTTGAATTTTTCAGCGGAACCTTCACCGAGTTCAGCAACGCGCCCATAAAATTCATGGCCAGGAACTACAGGTGCTTTAATCCATGGGTCATCACCCCAGAACATTTGAGCGCCATCATTGGCTTTACAGTCGCCAGCGCAGATCCCACATCCATCAACTTTGATGACAACTTCTCTAAATCCTGGCGTCGGTCTTTTAATGTTTTCAAAGCGATAATCATGCGGTCCATGACAAACAACAGCTTTCATTTTTTCAGGTAGGTTACTCATGTTCTAAAACCTCTTTCTAGTTGTTAACCCTAATGTTGACGTCAACATTAAGCGTTTTTTTATAACGCATTTGCTTTAGTTTTTTAACGCTTAACTATCAATAATGATATGTATGTAAGAAAAATGGTTGTTTAATGTTATAGATAAAATAAATTCTTTTTAATATGACGACGTCGTCATTTTTGAAAGTATGAATGTAAAAAACTAAAATTTGTGATTTAACCCCTAATTTTAGTCACCTAATTGAGTACTTTCATTGGAAAATGAGACTGTCAAAAATGATTTTGTAACACAATGAAAATTATAATAAAAATCTTATTTCATTCCTTTTTTTAGTTTTTCAAGAAATGAATATGAAGCCGAGTATAATTATTTTAACTATTTTCAGAAGTGGATAATTTATGCAAAAACATTTCAGCTCACATTTTTATATGAAAGCAAATTAAATTTACATTAAATAAAGAGACGCAAAATGGTTAATAGAACGTTATTTTTAATTTATAAAATTTAATTTAAAAAATTGAATAGAGTAATGGGGTATTTTTACGTGCTGTTAATTATATTTTCTTTGCAGATATACCTAATGAACATTGAAGAAGGCATAAAAAAACAGCTTTATACTTTGTTATTGTATTTTGCCAATCTTGCAAAGTATAAAGCCAAATAGAGCCAAAGTTTAACTTCATTTTGTCAATAAAATCATTTTGTTATCTTGTTATAAATATGTGGAAGCCTCACGTCTTTATGTTAGACAATCATTGGTGCAATGATAAAACCGAAGGCGACACCTGCAATAATTCCACCTAGGCCTGGTAACATAAAGGGATGATTTAAAATATATTTTCCAACCCGAGTAGACCCTGTTGAGTCGAATTCAATTGCTGCTAATGATGTTGGGTAAGTGGGTAAGACAAATACCCCGGTGACGGCGACAAAAGAGGCCAAAATTGCCCATGTGGGAACATCTAAGGCAATAGCTAACGGAATAATTAATGGTGTTGTGGCACCTTGTGAATATAACAATGCACAGGTAAAAAACAGAACTAAAGCTAATAAAATAGGATATGCAGATAACACATCTCCAGCTATCGCTTTAATTTGCTCCATGTGTGCATCAACAAATGTCGTCCCTAAGGTAACAATACCCAATATCACTGCAAGTGAACTCATTCCTGAACGGAAAGTGGGTGCTAGAACGATTGAGTTTGGTGATGTTTTACAGAATATCACCATCAAACATGCAGCACTTAACATGCAGATGATAATAATATCGCGAGTGCCCATAGGTTTACCGATATCAAAGCCGGGACGCAATTGCGGAAAGGCAGCAAGGATGACAATCGCGACAGTGGCAATGATAAACAAGACAACTGAAAACTTTTCTCTGGTGGTACTTTCACCTGTTTTTTCTTCGTATTTATGGACTAAGCCCTTTTGTAAGCGCTCAAGATAAACTTCATCGTCTTCTAGTTCACAGCCTTGGCGTGATGCGATAAATGCCGCAACCATGGCTGCAACAAAAGAGGCAGGTAAGCAGACTGACATGACAACGATGAAAGTAACGCCATTACCTTCCATTATTGTCAACATTGCTGCCATTGCGGCGCTGATTGGCGAACCTGAAATAGCAATTTGTGATGCAACCACTGAGCCTGCTAATGTTCGGGATGGGCGAATGCCTGAATCTTTTGCGATTTCGGCTATCACTGGTAGCATAGAGAAAACAATGAAGCCTGTACCAGCCATGATAGTCATCACCCAAGTGATGATTGGCGCTATAATATTCAGGTACTTAGGGTTTTTACGCATAAACTTACTGGCGAGGCGTACGAGATAATCCATTCCACCTGCAGCTTGTAATGCAGATGCTGCTACCACGACGGTCATAATAATTAAAATAACATCAACAGGTGGGGAGCCAATAGGTAAACCAAACCCAATGGTTAGAACTGCTAATCCTAATCCACCGCAGAGTCCTATACCAATTCCCCCCATCCTTATACCGAAGAATATTGCACCTAATACAACAATGATTTCTAGCCAAACCATAATCGTCTCCAATAGACAATATATTGTCATTAGTAATATTAAAAATTAATTTTTGATATTTGATATAAAATTAAATATTTTTATTTATCATTAAATTTTGTTTCCCGACTCTACTTTCATACCAGTGAATACTTGCTCTGACTAAGGTACTGGTTGAGTCGATATATTTATCTGGATAATTATTTATTTCATTTTCAAGAATGACGGGAACTTCAGTGCAGCCAAGAACAATAATTTCTGCACCTCGGGAGAATAATGCCTCAGCTTGTTTTTTCATAATGGCCTCAGCCATTTTTTTATTTCCTGATTTTAATAAATAAATGCTTTCCATAACTTTGTCTTGGCTTTCTTTATCAGGCGTGATGCAGTTTAAATATTTATTTTCTATATTTTTTTGATACAACCCCATATACATAGTGGCATTTGTTGCAAGTAATCCGATATTTTTTTTCTTGGTTGCTAGCACTTCTTTCATTGTTGTCTCAACAATACTTAGCATATCGACGTGGCAAATATCTTTCAGTTCACTAAACCAATAATGTGCGGTGTTACAAGGAATAACAATACATTCAGCACCTGCATTTTCTAGTTTTTTTAGATAGTCAGTCATTAAAGGTAGAGGAGATTCACCACGGTTTAATAGCGCCTCTGTTCGATCTGGTATATCAGGAATAGATGATATAATTAAAGGGATATGCTCTTGGTCTCTATTTGCTACGGTATAATTAACGAATTTATTAAATAAATCGACAGTAGCGGCAGGTCCCATACCACCTAATACACCAATTAAACCTTTCATTTTAATACCCCTGCATTTCATTAGCTTTTTTATAAAATAAAAATCAATAAATGCTTATAATCCTTCATTTATTTAACATATAGGTTGGCATTAAAATAATTATTAACCTAAATATTACTGCCATAACCTATGGCTAATATTTATCAATGTTTATCTTGGATGAGAAATGCAAGTAAGTATGGGTTGATGCAAGATATGCATTAAGTTTTTTATTCAAAATAAAGTTATTTTAATAAATTGCTCTGAGAGCCTGAATAGACTAGGTTTTATGATGTAAATAAATTAAATAAAATTAATTTTTGATTTTTGTTAATGTTTTAAATAGTAGGGCTATGCATAATACAAATAATGTATCTACAAATTTTGTTTGGTTGCTTAACTAATCATTAACTTAAAATATCAATAAAAATACTTTTAATTTCTTATATTTTAACAGCAAGTCAATTTAAGGCTTAATAAGATGAAGAATATAGAAACAAAATGGCTATATGATTTTTTAACACTAGAGTCGTGCCGACATTTTTCTCATGCCGCAGAACAACGAAATATTTCTCAGCCCGCGTTTAGCCGTCGTATTAAAGCGTTAGAGGAAGCTATTGGTGTTGAATTATTTGATAGAACGACTTCCCCTTTACAGTTATCTGAAGAGGGCAAAATTTTCCATTCCCAAGCACGTAGTTTACTACAACAACTGGAATGTAACTTAAATGAATTATCCGGCCATAATGTATTGAGTCTACCAAATATTAAAATTGCTGCCGCTCATTCGTTGTCATTAACATTACTACCTAAATTAGTCCATGGGCTGTCCGGTTACGGTGAGGAGTTTGTTTACCATGTTGAAGCCATTGATGTCGTACAAGTTGTCAACGCATTGAGAGAAGGGAAGAGTGACTTTATTATCTCATTTTATGATGAAGATCTCATGCAATCTCCATTTTCCTCATTGAATGTATTTGAATCTGAATTATACCCAATTTGTGCCACAGATGAGCATGGTAAGCCGCTATTTGACATCTATCAACCTCAAGTGCCGTTGTTGAATTACACAAGTGCTTCATATATGGGAAGGTTAGTTAATCGTCGGTTAAGTGAATTTGGTACGATCAATTCGAAAACACTTTTTATGTCATCAATGAGTGAGTTATTAAAAAATATGGCTTTGGATGGTCATGGCATAGCATGGTTGCCTATTTATTCTGTAGTGAATGAATTGAAAGAAAAGAAACTCGTTTGTCTAGATACGCCTGAATTAACGATACCTATCCAAGCTTATATCTACCGTATGGATACAAGGCTAAATAAAACTGCAGAGGACTTTTGGCGCATTTTAAAAAAGAATATTCCAGAGGATTTACGGCACTTATAGTGTCGATGGGGAATTTATAGATAAATAACCTGCTAAAATAAACAGGTTATTAAAATAATTCACATTTTATTTAGCGAAAATATATCACTTTGAAAAAGAAAGAATTAGTGATCTAAAGAAACAGAGTGGACATACTCCAACTGTTTTAAGGAGCAGTAAAATTCAGGTAAAGTGATTTTTTGGCGTACTAATAGCTTTAAATTTACCTCGACACGCTCTTTCTTGATATCTCTGATGGTGAGATTCTCAATTAAGTCTTTGTGGCTTTTTAGGTACTCAATAAGCAAAGGAACACCTTTTTCATGAGTAAATAGCATTCGAACTTTAATTTTTCCTAGTTTTTGGTTTCTCATCTGAAATAAAGCAACTTGAGGACTGAGTTGTATTGCTAAGAAAAAAAGGATTGTAACGATGATAGCATGCCAGTAGAACCCTGAACCACAGGCAATTCCAACACCGGCTGAAGCCCAAACAATGGCTGCAGTTGTTAGACCTGAAATGGCATCATCACGACGATGCAATATAACCCCAGCGCCTAGAAAGCCCACTCCGCTAATTATTTGTGCAGCTAATCTCATTGGGTCGCTACGTATATTGTCAGAGATATTGGCGTAATATTCCGCTGACTGAATAGAAACGATGGTTAATAAACAGCTGGCAACGGCGATAATGACACAAGTTTTAAAACCAACAGGTTTTCCCTTTGATTCACGTTCTAAGCCAATTAAGCCGCCTAAAACGAAGGCGGCTAGTAGTTTAGCAATACTTGATAGTGATAAAGGGCCAATGGTGCCAACAAACTGTATAAATAAATCCATGGCTTGCTCCTGACGTGACCTTACCCTTTCCTTAATTATTATTGTGCTGTAACGCGATTTGCTGGTTTTTCATTTTCCCCATTTTTCTTTTTAGACACATCGTCTTTAAAGAAGAAGATAAAGAAAACGGTGACAACAGCGGCGACGATAGCTGGGTAATGCCAGAATGTTCCCCATTGTGGTAATGCTGCGCTACCTGTCTCTGTGACAGTTGAATTAAAGATTTCACCACAAATTGTTGAAGCAAATAATAAGCCAAAGCCATTTGAAACAATAAAGCGTAAACCCTGAGCTTGCGCTCTGATCTCAGGTTTTGCTTTACGGTCAACGTAGATATCACCTGCTGTAAAGAAGAAGTCCCAGCATAATCCTTGAAGCATCAATCCGAAAATAATGAAGTAGAAACCGGAATCTACTGCAGCATAGGAAAATAACATTGAACGAATAATCCAACTTACTGCGCCAAGAAGTAAGGTGATTTTGAAACCGAATTTCATTAAGAAGAATGACAGCACAAACATAAATAGGACTTCACATGCAATACCAATTTGCATGATAGATGCTGCATTATCGAATCCAAGTGTTTTAATAAATACAGGGATATAAGCGGAGTAAGCTGTTTTCGGTATCATTAATACAAAGATACTAAACATTAAGATAGCGAAATAACGGTCTTTAAATAATGAAAGTGCATCTAAACATAGAATATCTCTAGCGGAGAAAGGTTTACCTTTCGCTTTTGGTGGTGTATTTGGCAAAGTAAAGCAGTAGAAACCTAGTAATACAGCAACAGCGGATGCGATATACCAAGTCATAGTACTACCTGAGAAGCCCATTTCCCCTAATATAAATCCGATAGCCATAAAACCGAATGTGCCAAATACACGAATAATAGGGAAATATTTCACACCATTAATATGAGAGAAGCTGATGCTATTAGAAAGCGCAGTTGTTGGATAAAATAGTAGACCAATAATAAAAATCATAAACAGGGTCATGCCGCTATTTTGTGCCTCAATAAATTGAGGAACACATAGAATAACGGCTGCATTAATTAAATGCAGTGTTCCCATTACTTTTTGTGAAGCAAAGAAACGGTCAGCAACCATACCAATGAATAAAGGGGAAATAATGGTTGCTACACCTAATAAAGCGTAAGCATTACCAATGATGTTTGCCATCCCATAAGTACTTAACACAAGTCCCATTGTCATATTCCATGCGCCTTGCATGAAATATTGCACAAACATCATGATCAGTAAGCGAGAGGTTATTTTCATATCCATGATTAGTTTTCCTCTTAATATGCTTCTAGCGTTAATCCGTCATAAGCAACACGGATATTATAAGGTGCACAAACCGCTTCTAATTCATCATGAAGTAATTTGCCACTATGGGAAATATGTGAAACAGCAATTTGAGTTTCTGAATGCAGGCAGCCTTGTTGCTGCAGTTTTTCTTTAGCTGCAAAGACGGTTTCTAGGCTCATGTGATTATCTGTACGATTTTTCCCATTGAGCCCGTAAGTGCATTCAAATACGACAATATCAAGTTGTTTATTTTCTAACCATTTCCAGGTTAATTCAGGGAACCAACCTGAATCATGTCCATAAAAAATTGTTTTTCCATTCTTTTCAATATGATAGACATAGCAAAGTTCCCATTTAGCATGGTTTGCAAGTAATGGCGTAATTTTATAACCGTTCCTTTCGACGGTGACAAAAGGGATTAAACAGTGGAAATCGAAACGCTCTTTACTGTAGCCGGGTAGAACGTCAAGGCAGCCATTAATTGCTCGGTCATTACCAAAAATATGTAATGGATGGTGAATTTCAAAACCATAACCTTCCATGCGGCTGAATAAATCGCCGACATTAAAATGGTCAGGATGAGTATGGGTAAATAGTAAGCTTTCAAACTTAGTTGCATCCATTCCGTCACGCATTAACTGATAGCTAAATGTCGGGGAAACATCGATCAACATAAGATCATCCACAATGGCGGAAGAATGGGTTCTAATATCTTTTCCTCCAAGCTCTCTTGCTTTTTGGCAGTGCTCACAGCGGCAGAAAGGATTTGGTATGCCTTCAGAAGCCGCGGTGCCTAAAAAGTGAAGTTTCATAATAATTACCTGTATTTTATAGTTTTATTTTGGAATTTTTGATCCCTGGTGTTGGTGTTCAAACAAAAAATAAATCAATTTGAACGTTCCAATAGTAATGCTGGGGGTTGTTATTGCCAATAAATGTTATTTAGATCAGTGATCTCATTCAAAGATTATTTTTTATATCATTGATTTTATTGTTGTTTAATATTGCCCTGCAAAAGAAAGGCAAGAAAAGTAATCTTTATTTTATTCGTTTGTTTTATAAACTAATTGAGAGTGGAACGTTCAAATCAATTATCGGTAGTCGCGATGAATAATTCAGGTATGCTATTGGCAGCAATAATCAAGGTGAAAAAGACAAATGGCAACAATCAAGGATATCGCAAAATTAGCAGGTGTTTCTCATGGAACCGTTTCTAATGTTCTGAATAAGCGGGGGAATGTGAGTGTTGAGAAAATTGAAGCAGTCTATAAAGCCGCCAAGCAAATGGGGTACCAGTTAAATACACAAGCTCAATTATTGAGAACCAATAAGAGCCAAAAGATAGCAATACTTTTACCGCAATTGGTGTCTGATAAGTATGCAATATTTTTTAATTCATTTAGGCAATCTATGGCTCAGTATCCAGAGATAACTTATGATCTATTCTTGACGGATGATCTGGAGACGACAGAACTCGATGCATTACAAAAAATTGCCGCTGGTGGCTATAAGCAAGTCGTAGCAGTCAGTTGTTTGCAGGATGCCGCTATCTATTTTGACACCTTAAAATTAGCCGCTTCTCAAATTATTTTTATTTATCGTCAGCCTGTAAACGCTTACCATTTTTTCACATTGGATTACTCTCAGGCAGCTGATGCCATTTGCCAACAAATTGCGACAAGTCGAAGCCAGCTAGTGGGTATTTTTAGCGATGATCATGGTGATTTAGAGCACGCCACCTTTGTCAGTGAGTTACAAAATAACCTTAAACAGCAGGCCCCGAATAAAAAATTTATTATTATTCGTGCTTCTAATGATGAATCTTATAAGGCAGCTTTTGATTTTTTCTCTGAGGAGCAAATACCCGATTTATTTGTTGCTGAAGACATTGAAAAAGCTAGTTTTTTAACCCAAGCTAGTTTTTTTGGTAGTGAAGGTGATTGCCCTGCAATTTTTGCTTTAAGTGGTAACATTCCTCCGATACTAAAAGGGTTACATTGTTTCCCAATGAACTATGCACAATTAGGGTTGGAAGTGGTCGATGAACTGATGAGAGAAGATCACGCAAAGAAAACGGTGGGGAAGAATACTGTCTACGTTCGTAATCAAAGTGGTAACCTTTATACGGCAACATCGGCAATAATTACTGACAATAAATCCGATCCAACCTTAAATTTACTCATTTTACCCAGCCCTTCAACAAACGCACTTAAAAAGCTACTGCCACATTTTTATCGACAAACAGGAATTAAGGTTAATTTAGCAGTTTATCCTTATGATGAAGTTTACCAAATTTTAGGGCAGCTCCATTTACATCCTTATTATGATTTACTACGTATCGATATGGCCTGCTTTCCTTGGTTTGCGGAACGCATCTTGCAACCGTTAGATAAAGTCGGGAATGGGGTGACTGATTTATTAAGTAACTTTTCCTTACCAACACAGCAAAAATTTAGTTTGGTGAATGATACTGCTTATGCAATGCCATTTGATGCCAGTGCACAAATGTTATTTTATCGTAAAGATCTCTTTGAAGATCCTATTTTAAAAAGAATGTATTACGAGAAAACAGGACAAGAACTAACAGTACCGACTTCTTTTGATGAATACGATCAGGTAACCCAATTTTTTACAGAGCTACATGAAGAAGGTGAGTTTTTACGGCCTATCGGTGCATCAACGACGTTAGGCAGTGCGGGGTTAATTGCCACTGAGTACTTATTAAGGTATTACGCGGCAGGAGGAAAGTTAATAAGTAATGGTAATATTCCTAGATTAGAAATGCCATTAGCAGGTCAGGTATTAGATGAATACCTCCACCAGGTTTCTATTACAGAAAATATTCATAATAAATGGTGGAGCGAATCAGTAGAACAATTTGAGCAAGGGAAACTTGCTATGCTGATTGCTTATATGAACCTATTTAACGATGTTGCTCACAGTAATATTTTCCCTAAAATTGGTTTTGCCCCTGTACCAGGGGGAGTCCCTCAATTGGGGGGTGGGGCATTAGGGGTATCTCGCTATAGCCAAAAAACACATTATGCAGAACAATTTTATCGTTGGCTTTATTCACCAATAGTAATGGATCACCTCATTTTGTTGGGTGGAAACAGTAATCATCAAGATTTCAGCCATAATCAAGAGGTTTGCTATCGCTATCCATGGATGCCACTGGCTTATCAAGAAATAAATCGAGGTATCCGTGAATCTTCAATTCCAAACGGTAAGTTGTTTAATTTGCGCCAAGCTGAAGTCATTATTGGGCAAGGAATTACTAATGTTGTGAATAAAATCATGACTATAGATGAGGCGATTGAGTATATTAACCAGCGCTTATTGGTTGATACGCAAGGTGAGAGGCAAATAACGGGTTAATTGGTATTTTAAATAAGCGGATAAACAAATGATAAGCTGTTACTAACTTTCAGTGTTATCCGCATAAGCTAGTTGCGATACAGGGCGTTTTGTTTAGTCATTTTTACCGGTAGGTATAAAGCAAAAATAGCTTTTGAAGTAACCCTCAATTGCCCTCTTGGGAGGGTTCTCGGCATTTAGTGGCTGGTTTATGTATCTTTAATTCATTTTTTTATTTCATTTCATTTTATAGGTTTAATAAACTTTCGATTTATCATTCGATTATTATTTAAAAAGAGTTATAGTAGTGATTAATTAATAAGTTAATTAATCATAATATGATAGGTGAGTTATCTTGAGCTTAATTAGAAAATATCGCCATATTATCAGCGTTAGCCTGCTATCCTTATTGTTAATGGGATGCAACCAAGGACATTCCCCATTATTCCCAATGTTAGGCGCTTATTTCCCTTATTGGATGCTATGTGTCTTAATTGGATTGGTTGGCGCTATATTATTGCGTGTTGTTCTCGTTTATTTAGAAATTGATGATAAGTTACCTTTTCCTCTGATGTTTTACTTTGGTGTCTTGTTGACAATCTCTATTACCATATCCTTACTTTATTTTTCTCATTAAATTATGAATATAAAAAATAAAAAAAAGATAGCCGTCATTCTCACAATCGGCATATTTGCGGCTTTATTACTATTACTATGGAAAAGCCTGCAATCATCGATTCTGAATCCACTAAGTGAAGAGGCCGTGATTGAGGCCAATAAAATTAACATTTCTTCTGTCGTTCCGGGACGGATAAGCCAGTTTTATGTTAAAGAAAATCAGGAAGTCAAAAAAGGCGATCGATTATTTACCATTGACCCGACTATGTATGCTCTACGAGTGAACCAAGCTAAAGCCGAGTTACTTGTTGCAGAAGCGGCGTTAAGCAACAAGAAGAGAGTGATTGTCGCTGAAACATCAAATTCTGAAGTGGCTGAAGAGCAAATAAAACGTGCACAAGTTAACCTTGCACTGGCAACCCAGTCTTTAAAACGTTTAGAGCCATTGTTGGCGAAAGGTTTTGTTACCGCCCAACAAGTGGATGACGCCCGAACCTTAAAACGTGATGCAGAAGTCAGCTTAAAACAAGCTCAAAAACAAAATGTGGCATCAGAAGCATTAATTAATAACACCAAATCTGAAGAAGCACTTGTTGAGTCATTAAAAATATCACTCGCCATGGCTGAGTGGGAATTGGGTAACACGGAAATTAAGGCACCGAGTGATGGGTATATTGTTGGACTAACGATATCAGCGGGTGAGTTTGTCCTTTCAGGGCAATCTGTTTTTACCTTAATTGATACAGAGACATGGTTTGTGTCCGCATACTTTAAAGAAACAGAGTTAGATAACATCCAAATGGGCAGCTGTGCAGTTGTTTATTCAATGATTAATAACAAACAACCTATTAAAGGCCGAGTACAAGGTGCAGGTTGGGGAGTAATGTCTACTGATCTGTTGAATATACCTCGAGACTTACCTTATGTCCCCAAGTCTTTAAATTGGGTGCGTGTTGAACAACGTTTTCCTGTGAGAGTAATTTTAGAAAATCCACCGAAAAATCTGATGCGTGTTGGTGCGACTGCCACTGTTAATATTGTATCCCAAGATGATGACTGCTAAAGCTTTACTGGTTCTTCAACAAATAAAACAAGATTTGTTGCCATTTAATTTTCGTTTCGCGACAACATGGCGGATTGCTTTACTGTGCGCATTAATGGCTGGCATTGCGATGTTATACGAAATTCCAGAATCGGCGATTAGCTGCTATTTAATTATCTACCTTGTTAAAGCCAATGCGATTGAAAATATTCTGTTATGTATTGGTGTCATAGTGCTATGCAGTATAGCGGTTTGTGTAATCTTTATATTGTTTAACTTTACGATTCAAAATGTGATGTTGCGCTTTTTCTTTATGGCCCTTTTCTCAGGGTTATTTATGTATTTGTCTTCAGCGAGCAGCCTTGGTGATGTCGGTAACTTAATTGCCCTTGTAATTGCATTTCTAATGACATTGATTGATGATGTTCATTTTGGCGATGCCGCAACAAGAGGGCTTTTATACGCACTATTAATGGCGGTATCCCCCATGTTATTGGTGGTTATCTTTAATTACTTTTTTGGGATTAGCCCTAAAAAATTATTAATGAATAAGCTAGCTGAGCGTTTTTTGGCTGCAAACCAATTTTTTTTAGGGAAAATGCCGTATTCAATTCAAATTAGTGAAGCTTTAAGTACGCAGGCTGAATGTAAACGGAACCTAATGCTCATCAAACTCTTTTTTCTAAAAGGAAAAAGGGAAATCCAGTGGCTAGATAGCATGGTTGATAATTCGTATGAAATACTGATCATGTCCTTAAATTTACCCGATGATACTTCTGCTGAAATTCGTCTATTACTTGCGGAAAAATGTCAATTTATTGCGCAGTGTTTGGAAAAAAACCAAATTGAACAATTGGAAACGCTAAAAAGCGAAAAAAATAGTTACCTTGAAAACCAGAAAATACTGGCTGATTTTCAAGATATTCTATTTAAGAAGAAAGTGGGGAGTGACCCTAAAGCTAAAAATCCCTTTTTTGTTAAAGACGCTTTTACAAATCCAAACCATAAATATTTCGCCATCAAAACAACCTGTGCTGCACTAATATGCTATGTTTTTTATGACTATTTTGAATGGCAGGGGATCCACACAGCGATGATCACTTGCTACGTTGTTGCATTGACTTCTGTTGGTGAAACAGTACATAAGCTAACGCTGCGTATTATAGGGTGTTTAATTGGTGCATTAATCGGGGTTATTTCGATTGTGTATATTATCCCTCATTTATCCGATATTTTTAGCCTAATGATACTCATCTTTTTCTGTATCTTGCCTGCTGCATGGGTGGCTGCGGGTAATGAGCGTATATCCTATGCAGGAGTCCAAGTTGGGCTGGCATTTTTATTAACCGTTCTTCATGGTTTTAAACCGAGCTATGATCTGGATGTTGCTTCCGATAGGATCCTCGGTATCCTATTAGGTAATGTTGTCATGTACATTATGTTCACTAAAGTGTGGCCGGTCTCTATCATGACTACAGTTAACTCTCAAATTAGAAATATTCTAGATAGTTATGCGGCACTTAAATTAAAATCTTATGATAACAATGTCGAGGCTCTCAGTTTGGTTGCTGCAATCAATGAGGGCGTTATTAAAACAAAAGATGATATTAATTTATTGATGTTCGAAACCCACTTTAAAGATAAAGGGGGGGCTTTAACTCATTTCTTAAACCAATTCTTAACCAAGGTTTCAGTAGATAGTTACCAAAATTATTCGTCTGAATTTATTCCTTTTAATCATAAAGATCATTTTGATTCGAATACAAATTTAAAATCTGCCAGTGATTTGAAATATGATGTCTTAAATACGATACCTTCAACTTTATCGGCTCAAGAAAAAGAGCAAGTCATTAAAGAACTAGTGAGCGAGAAGTAATGACAATGACCCAATCAATGAGATACGACAAAAAACGATATTTACTCATCTCGATATTCAGCATTTTTCTTGTCGGTTGTGTCGATACGAGCCGTTCATTTATGGATAAAGCGCCGCAGCCTTTACAATATGAAACTGACACATATATCTCTTCCCCTGAAGAGAATTTATATGCTGAACATAACGAAGTATTTAAAGATCAATATGACCTAGCAAGCCTTATCGATGTTGCACAAAAAAATAATCCTGAAACACGTATTGCTTGGGAGCTTGCTAAAAAAGCCGCAACCAATGTGGGAATGGTTGAAAGTACCTATTTACCCGTTATAACTGCAACAGCATTAAGTGGCTATCAACGTGGAACATTGAAGTTACCACATAATGATTTAGTCGATAAAATTGATGTTTCTAACCATGTTTTTATCCCTGCGATAACGTTTCAATGGCTATTGTTTGATTTTGGTCAGCGAGGAGCATTAACTGATGCAGCCAAACATGCATCTTTAGCTTCTGACCTTAACTTTAATTTACTTCACCAAAAAATTATTCATGATGTAACCATTGCTTATTATGCTTATGGTGCAGCACAGAAAAAAACAAAAATAACTTATGAAGCTTTGGAGCGAAGCCAGCGTTTATTGTATGCCGTAGAGCAAAAAAAAGCGCGTGGGCTAGCAACCGTACTGGATGTTGCATTAGCGAAGCAGCAAGTTTCACAATTAGAGTTTCAGAACGTATTAGCTAAAGGGAAAGAAAGAGATCAATACCAATTATTACTCTCTACCATCGGTATATCTCCACTGAAAACAATTAATATTCAATATAATGATAACGATGTTTTGCCTGATAATATCGCACCGTTGACCCATGAACGGATCAGAAATGCGTTAGCCCAGCGCCCTGATGTGCTTGCTAACTATGAACTTACACTGGCAGCGATGAAAACGACTCAATCTGTGGAATCCGACTATTTCCCTAAAGTCTATTTAGCGGGGGCAGTCGCGGGGGGAAACAGCCGTTTAGATGTGCAAGGACTACCGGGTATCAACCAAAGTTCTTCATCTTCAAATATTTTGATAGGTATCAGTATTCCGCTTTATGAAGGGGGAATAAGGCAAGCACGTATGAAGAATGCTCAGTCGGATATTCTTATTGCCCAAGAGAATTTGCGGAAAAGCCAAGAAATGGCGATTCGAGAGATGAGTTTAACTGAGAATGCACTAAAATCAGCGGTTGAGGCCAATAAAGCGGCGAAAAACCTAGTCGAAACAACTCAATTAAGTTATACCGCCAGTGTTGATTTTTATAAAAATGGTTTAGGAACAGTGACTGAAATTAATGCCGCAGAAATTGCATTATTAACAGCCGAGCTTGCTCATATTGATTCTTATACGGGTTCAGTTATTGCTGCTGTGGATTTAGCCTTTGCATTAGGTGAAATTGAAAGGGCTTTACCAAAATATGAAGACGCTACGATAAAATAGGTTTATGAGATAGCAGAAGATAACCTAGTATTTATCTTCTGCGATTATAAATTAATAAATATCCAGTTGTTGAAATACAGGTTTTCCTGCACTACTAAATTGGCTAATTGAATATTGGTTATAATTCATTTCGCCATAACCTCTAATATATATTACACCATTAGATAAATCAGATAAGCAGCTCCAAACAGTATATTCAGAAAGTAAACTATTTTGAGTGCCTTCTCCTTCCCCCATATTATCAACAGTCATATTTTTAGTACGGTCAAAATTATTCATAATGTGAGCGAGTGTAATCATAGCGTCTTTTGCATTGTCAACTTTTGGCGCATAAGTACTATAAAAAACCGCTCGAATGAAACGCCCAACAGATGTATCAGACGAAGGTAGATTTGATGTTGCAATACCACTATCAGGTTGAGTAACTCGAATATTACCCAGTAAACTTGTTGATATATCTAGGTTTGATAACTGAGTATAATTATTCAGGTTTTTTAAATGCCATTGAAAATCAGGCCCATTAGTCATGACACGAGTAGGGTTATCAAAAACCTGTAATTTGCCATTTACGGCTTCAACAATAATGCTACCACCGTGTTTATCATAAAAAGCATAGTGGAATGGTGATGTTAAATTCCTAAAGTTAACAAGAATAGGGGACCAAAAGTAACCATTTTCAACCGCTTTTTTAACGTCATCAACATGACTAAAAAGGGATAAAGCCCATTCGCCTAATGCGGTAACAGGCAATGATAAATAATAGTTTTCCGGATTAATTGGCGTAAGCTCTGCTTCAGAAATCATATTTGCACTAAACGTTAATCCTGCACTATTTAACCCTTGGAATATATTATGGTTATCTCCATCAAAATAAACTTCGGTCGTTATCGCAAGAATATCGAATTTAGATGTATAATTAATACCATTTTCCCCGTTAGGGGCTTTTTTCTGAAAAAAAGTATTCGCAGGATAATATGTTATCCAAGAGGGCAGGTCTTCCGTTAATTCTAATGTTCGCCCTTGGTAAATATTATTTTGGCTATCTGTTATTGATAAACTCGTACACATTCCATTTAACCTCGTTTTATGAAGTATTCGCGAATTTGTAGGCTACACTTCATTTTAATAAATGTGGGTCGTAAGGTAGCTAAATAAATATTACCTGATAATGAAGATTATTTATATTGAAATTGTTTTTCAATAATAGGTGACCCATTAAAATAATAACAGAATCCCAATTAAGGGCACTGTTGCAAATAAAGTGGTGAGATTGAGTTTTTCAACTCGAAATGGGCTACATACCAAAGAGTCGATTCACTAGGTGCATTTCGCTTAGCGGTTGAGCATAGTAACAAATGTTCAGCTTAACCCTTGCGAAGTGCATGCATTACCTCAATACCTTTAATAGTCGCATGTGCCGTTTTAATTGATTTAAATTCTAAGGTGGGATTTATCACGCGCTTCAATTTTCCATGATCGCATTCAATGACATTATTGTGAAATTTGATTTGCCGTTGCTCTACATGTGTAGGGCATTTTCCTTCTTTTTTTAGAGGGTTAAGAGCTCGACTATAAGGTGAGGTTTTATCTGTATTGATAACCCTGAGGATTTGCCATTTCTAACTCGATTGAATATTTTTCTTAAAAACCGATAGGCAGCTTTGGTATTACGATGTGGTGAGAGGTAAAATTCAATGCTGTGCACTCGGCTATCGACAGCTCGGTAAAGGTACGTCCATTTCCCATTCACTTTGATATAAGTTCCGTTTAAATGCCAATTGTTGAGGTCGGAGGGACTACACCTATACCAACATAACCGCTTTTCTATTTTTGGCGCATAACGTTGAATCCAGCGATAGATTGTCGTGTGAACTAAATTTACACCACCATCAGCCAACATTTCCAAGCGTTCTTGATAACTGATACCGTATTTGCAGTACCAATGCATAGCTCAAAGGATGATAATACCTGTGAAATGACGAGCTTTAAATGCATTCACCAAACAATTCTCAGTAACAAAATAATTAATTTAGCATACCTATTACTTAAATTTTGCAATAGTGCCAGATAAAGAGGGTACAAGATTCTATCGAACTAGTGTATACCCGCAATTGTACCTGCACAGTAGGGTTGATGTGGGTAGAGTCGAATAGAATTCAGTTGAGGTGAAACTTTGGCGGAGTGTTAATTTTAGCGGGCGTTACAAACAAAAACAGACGTCATTTGACGTCTGTTGAGAATTAGTGGTGCCCGGACTCGGAATCGAACCAAGGACACGGGGATTTTCAATCCCCTGCTCTACCGACTGAGCTATCCGGGCAACGGAGCGTATTAAACCTGATTTCATTGGTTGAGTCAAGGCGCTTTCAATAAACTTTTGACTGTATGCGCTTTTTTTCAACATGTTAGCCAGTTTTTAATCGAATATACATAAAATTATTAAGGTTAATAACAAATGCCAGCCTAAAAACCAATTTTGGCTGGCATGCAATATTGGAAAAATTTTAGCGGAGATAATTTTTCTGTGCTTTGTTCACTTTGATAAGATAATTACGTGACTCAGCCGCTGGGTGTTTAGTGGATAAAGTTTCATACACTTCTCCAGGCTCTAAATTATTAATACGTTGTGCTGCTTGTTTTTTATCACTGTGGAAGACACGTAATACGCTACCAGCTCCGCCATTATAGGCAGTGATGACCGCATAGCGGCGTGAGGTCTGGTTACGAATATCGCCTAAGTAGCTGTTTTGCAATATAGCTAAGTAAGCAGTGCCTGTATCAATATTTTTCTCTGGGTCAAATAAATAGCTACGGCTAGGAACACCGGATTTCCCTTGTGAGCGGAAAACATCTTTCCCTGCTGTATTTGGCATTATCTGCATTAAACCAAGTGCATCAGAACGGCTAACCGCATAAGGGTTGAAACTCGATTCAATTTGCATGATAGCTAGGATTAATGATTCATCAACACCATATTTGGCTGAAGATTTTTTAATATAAGGTAAATATTTATGAGCCCGTTTATCTAAATGGTTTGGTACTAGTTGCATAGTTACGGACCAAACAATATTCATACCAGACTGCCGGCGCTGCATTTTATTTTCTATCAGATAATCAGCAAACTTTGTGGCTCGCCATTCCCAACGAATAGCTTCTCCTGTGTTATCTAGCACTTGGCCAAATAAAAAGGGTTCTTTGCTATGAGGAATATCATTAATATCAGAATAGAGGTCAATGGAATTAGGGTCATCTCCCATTAATAAGGTGGTGACAATAGCTTTCTTTAGGTGCTGTGAAGGTTCTATTGCTGAAATTGTCTCAACCGTGATGGTTCCCGCATCAAAATTAATATGGCTACGAGTTCGGTATTCATCGGTATATTTAACGTAGTCTTTTGGGCCTGCAATTAACACTTCTTTAATGCCCCAGATATTTTCAATATTGTGGGCAAATTGGCCCATTAAAATATCGAACCCATTGGTATCTTTGACATAATTAGGGTTAAAGTCAGATTTTTGCTTGCTAGAACAAGAAACAATTAAGGGAATTAACAAACTCAGCGCAAATAGTTTTTTCATACGATTCACAGTCTTGGGGCAAAAGTCTACCTACTTAGTAGGTAGACAAACAGATTATTTTTCAGGTGTATAGCCATCAATATGGATATCATGGCCTTCAAACAAGAAATTAATCATTTCTTGTTCTAACATTTTACGGTCGTCAGGGTTCATGGTATTGAGTTTCTTTTCATTAATAAGCATAGTTTGTTTTGCCATCCATTGACTCCATGCTTCTTTTGAAATCTCGTTAAAAATACGTTTTCCTAACTCACCTGGGTAAAGCTGAAAATCTTGCCCATCTGCATCACGTTGTAAAAATGTACAAAAAATGGTTCTACTCATTAATTTTTCCTCAAATATCAGGTAGTAAGGCGAGCTGTTTTAGTAAACTTTCAACTGGGGCTGCAAGGCCGATAGTTGCGCCTAAGTGTAAGTTATACCAGAGTCCTTTGCCTTCATCCATGGCAGAATTAAATGCCTGAATGTTAACTTTTACAGGGATAATATCTAAATGGAAATGGCTAAATGTGTGACGGAAGGAAATTAATTGCTCTAATTGAGTATATTCAAGGCCTGATTCTCTCAACCAATCATTGAGTTTAACAATTGCTCTTTTTATTGATAAACTCATATTTACAAGTTTGTGCCTGGCTAAAATAACACGTTATAATTGTAATCGAATTAATTGATTAATAAGATGTTATCTCAAGTAAGAAATAATTCAGAAAATAAAACATTAAAAGTGAATTTAATAAAAAAGTTCATTTTTAATTTTTATCTATATCAAGTGACGTAGAAAGTAATTTTTATTTTACATATAGATATGAAAAAATATTTTTAAATATTACCATAGGAAGTATTACAAAATGATATCTGCAAAAAAAATTGCACTGATAGCTATTTTAGCTACCAGTGCTGGTAGCGCTTTAGCAATTGATGGAACAATTCAATTTAGAGGGGCGTTTACAGAAACCCCATGCGTAATAAATATTAATGGCAGCAATACTAATAGCACTGCTGCCGTATCAGTTCCACTGGGAACTTGGGCTACAGAAAATTTTGCCAATAACGTTGGTGCTACAACAGATTTAAAACCGATAACATTCACATTATCAAGCTGCCCAGATATGACACAGGCTAATATTCGCTTTAATGGACAAGCTGATACCGTAAACAGTAAGTTATTTGCTATTCAATCAGGGAGCGATACAGCCTCAAACGTTGGTATTGGTCTTTATAAAACTAGCAATACAACAGACTTCATCGAACCAAATACACAATCTCTCACTGTTCCTTTGACAAGTTCAAGTGGTGATGTCACGGTCTATGCTAGTTATATGACAACTGATGCTACAGTGGGTGGTGGCGCAGCAAATGCTGATGTGACTATCGATATTTCATACGAGTAATCGATAATTATCTAAGCTTATCCTAATTTAGGATAAGCTTAGATCCTCTAAGGAATCATGCTAATGAATATATTTAATAAATTTAAATTTCATATTATTTGCTCGGCACTATTTTTTTTCTTCACGGTTTCGTGCAATGCAGGTATTTTGATTGCTGGTACACGTCTTGTATATGAAGAAAATAGAAAAGAAGTCTCTATTTCAATCTCGAATCCCGATAAGGTACCTTATTTGATTCAGTCATGGCTAGAGCCCGATAACATATCATTCGCAGAAGGAAATGAAAAATCAAATTTACCTTTTATTATCACTCCTCCTTTATTTCGATTAAATGCGGATGCATCTAATTCATTGCGAATTGTGAAAGTAAAGAACTTACCTAGCGACCGTGAAAGTGTATATTGGCTAAATATTAAATCTATTCCAGCCTCTGATCCTAATGCTCAGAATCAATTATTAATTTCAGTTAATAGTCGAATTAAATTATTTTATCGCCCTTCTAATTTATTACAAAAAGATGCAGCTACGGCTTATCAACACCTTATTTTTACTTACCAAGATGGAAATCTGCTAGCAAAAAATCCAACCCCATTTTATATCTCACTACAAACTTTAACTGTGAATAAAAATGATATTGAACAACCGGGTATGATTGCTCCTTTTGCTGAAAAAACTTGGGAGTTGACTCAAATAAACAATTCAGAACCTACATCAGTAACTTGGTCCGCTATTAATGATTTCGGTGGAAAAACGGCAACAAAAACTCAATCTTTTCGCTAGTCTATATACACAGGTTATTAGATTAATGAGCATCACTTATTCTTTATGATTGAGTGACTCTTTTATCCTACTATATTACATGAATTTATCATAATGAGCTTAAACAAAACGATTAAATTACTCTTCCCATTGCAGCTTTGCGTTCCATATATCGCAGTATTAATTACTATTTTCAGTAGTCAATTCTCATATGGAAAGGACTATTTTAGTCCAGCTTCATTAGATAAAAGAGGATTAAAATCTATAGCAGATCTTGATAACTTGGATGTTTTCTCTAAAAGTGAAGGGCAACTTTCTGGACACTATACTGTTGATGTGTATCTGAATCATGACACAGTTGGAATTTATACTCTCTATTTTGTAAACGGAGATAATGGTGAACTGAGACCTGTATTAACAAAACAACAATGGATTGAGTGGGGGGTAGATAGTCATGCTTCACCAGCCTTTTACAAATTATCAGATGAAACTGTTATCAATTCTATTGAAAACATAATTCCTCATGCAACTGTAAACTTTGATTTTTCTCAACAAAAATTATTTCTAAATATTCCACAAATTGCCATGCAATCAACGGCTCGTGGTGCGGTTTCACCAGCACTGTGGATGCAGGGAGTTCCTGCTTTTCTATTAGATTATAATTTCTCGGGAGCAAAAACGTGGGCTCATAATCAAGATGAGCGTGCTGAATTTTTAAGTTTGAGAAGTGGGGTAAATTTAGGTGGATGGCGCACCCGTAATTATAGTGTCTATACACATAATAAAAATCATCATCAATGGGATAATATTTATACATACGTAGAACGTGATATTGCCCTCTTAAAAAGTCAATTGACACTCGGTGAAACAATCACTGCAGGAAATATCTTTGACAGTTTTCAGTTTACAGGAGGAAAATTAGCATCTGACGATAGCATGTTGCCTTATAGCTTGAGAGGATTCGCACCTGTTGTGCGAGGGATTGCTCGAAGTGAAGCTCAAGTTACCATAAAACAAAATGATATTGTAATTTATCAAACGTATGTTTCCGCAGGGCCATTTGAAATTGCAGACTTATATCCAAGTTCTGCAAGCGGAAATCTGGAAGTTATTGTCACTGAAATGGATGGGAGTGAGCAATCATTTGTTATTCCTTTTTCTTCTGTACCTATTATGCAACGTGAAGGGCAATTAAACTATAATGTTAGTATTGGTAAATATCGTGGAAGTAATTCTCGAATCCAAGAGCCACATTTTACCCAATCAACACTAATCTATGGTTTACCTTGGAACACTACAGGTTATGGCGGAATTCTCTATTCTGCTGATTATCAAGCAGTAGCATTAGGAACAGGATTCAATTTAGGCAGCTATGGTGCGCTTTCTATTGATATGACAGAGGCCCATACACGCTTTAAAGAGCCCAGTATATATAGTAAATCTCATGGGCAATCTTATCGATTTCAATATGCGAAAAGTTTACTTAGCACAGGAACAACAGTAACGTTAGCGGGATATCGTTACTCAACTGAAGGATATTATGATTTCGCAGAGGCGAATGATGCATACTCTCTTCAAACTCGATTTAATAAACGCTCTAAGCTACAAGCCACTCTCAACCAATCATTAGCAGATTATGGTTCAGTTTATCTTAATGGCTATCAACAAGATTATTGGGGGCGTTCAGGTAAAGAGAAGACCGTAAGTGCTGGGTATAACACGAGTTGGGATAATATAAGCTACGGGATAAATTACACATACTCTGATATGCCAGATGTAAAATCAGCAAATCAACTGATTGCTATAAATTTTAATATTCCCTTCGACTCATTATTACCAAACAGCCGTATTAACACAATAATGAGTACAGATAATCATGGTATGACCTCAATGCAAGTTGGCCTTAGTGGAAATGCATTCGATAATACTCTGAATTATCAAATACAACAAGGCTATGGAAATAAAGGACAACAAAATAGTAGCAATGCATCCATGTCTTATAAAGGACGTAATGGTACAGTAAATAGTGGGGTCAGTTATAACTCAAACTATCATAGGATGAATTATGGCATTCAAGGGGGGCTAGTTGCTCATCCTAAAGGGATCACACTGTCCCAATCATTAGGTGACACTATTGCTATAGTGAATACACCTGATGCGGAAGGGGTCTCTATTCAAAATCGGACAGGGATATCAACTAATTCGGCAGGTTATGCGATTGTACCGTATTTAACGCCATATCAGCGAAATCGAATCCAACTGGATGTCAGTAGCTTGGGAGACCAAATAGATTTAGCGAAGAATAGTACAACCGTGATACCGACTAGAGGCGCTGTAGTTTACGCTGATTTTCAAACCCACATAGGTTGGAGAGCATTAGTTACATTGATGGCAGATGGAAAGCCTATACCTTTTGGATCAGTAGCAACCTTAGAAAATAATACAAAATCAGATGCATCCGTAAATGTATCAGGGATTGTTAGTGCACATGGCGAGGTCTATTTAAGTGGATTACCAGAACAAGGGCAGATAGTGGCTAAATGGGGGACGTCAAAAAATCAACAATGTAAGGGCGATTTTACACTGCCACAAGATAAGAAGCAGCCAGTTCTCCAGGTAATAGTAGAATGTCATATAACAAAACAAACCTCGAAATAATCACGGAATAAGATAATGAAAATATACGATATTAAAGTTTCCATATCACTATTTATGCTAAGCATGTTTAATTCATGCTCATTCGCTGCGGACTTAACCTTAACACCAAGTACAATTACGTATACTAACCCAACAGATTCAGTGACCGATTTATCTTTATTAACAGGAGAATGGGATGCCTCGGGGAGACAACAGTTTTGTGCCTACCCCAATATGACTAAAGGGGTTATTGTTTCCTCTTCTACAGCAACTAATTACACTACATCGCTCGGAGGAACAAATTATCGTATATTTTCAACTAATATTCCAAGTATTGGCTGGATTATGGGGGCAAAGGACACAAATAACCCTAATTGGACCCCCTTAACAAATGCAGAAACAACCGTGTATCCATTTTCTGGTAGTTCTTCTCAAGCTCAAACTTTGGGGGCGATGGTTCAGTTTGCATTTGTAAAATTACCTGGTTCTATTGAATCCGGTACGAATACTTTTACGGCGCAAAAAATTGCTGATTTTAAATGTTATAAAAGTACCACTTTAGTACAGACGGGATATATTTATGTGAATACTACAGCGATCAATGTATCCGCTTTAAGCTGTCAAGTTGAGTCATCTCCTAGTGTATCGATTCCATTGGGAGAATATATTACGACTGATTTACCGGCAGTAAATGAGACCTTTGGTTCTTATTCAACAACCGTTGAGCTAAAATGTGATTCCGATGTGGTTCCATGGATGACGATTACTGATGCTTCTAACGCGAGTAATACAACAAACCAATTAAAGTTGACAGCTGATTCGACAGCAAAAGGGGTTGGTGTACAAGTTTTTTATAATAACATAGCAAGAGCTTTTGGCCCTGATAGTTCAGCAAAAGGAAATACAAACCAATTTTCAATCGGAAGTAAAACAACAACAATGGGCCAAACAATAACAATTCCATTGAATTTTAAATATATACGTACACAAACAGCTGTAACACCCGGGACGGCAAATGCAGCAGCGACAGTGACGTTTTCATATCAATGATCTTGATGGTGAATATAGGTAATTATTTCAAAGTGGAGGGTTGAATGCGTATATTTTTTAGTGGTGTAATCGGATTATTGTTAGGGTGTGTTGTCACTGCTCAGGCAAGTGATATTAGATTTGATATTTCAGGAGTGATAAAAAATGGTGCATGTTCAGTAAGCTTAGTTAATACGCCATCGGTCTTTTTAGGCACTTTTAGCACAGAATATTTAGATAACTTAGGAAAAACAACACCATTAGTTCCTTTTCAATTAACTGTAGATGACTGTCCACAAAATTACACAAATGTTCAAGTAACATTTACGGGAGAGCCACTAACAGAAAATCCACAGTTAATCGCATTACAAGCAGGGGGGGCAAAGAATGTAGGGATTGCACTTTATGATAGTGATAAAACATCACTAATAGATATAAATTCGGCTTCATCTGGTAAAATCGTATCAACAGAAGAGGCAACAACATTAACTTTTTATGCCGCTTATCAGGCTACTGGCAAAGTTACAGAAGGAGAAGCCAACGCTGATATCAATTTTACTCTATCCTACAATTAGGAACGAAATAATCAGGAATTTAAATTAAAATTTTAACATATAAATAGAAATTAATTGGTATTTACTTGAATGTTAAGTGATATCTATCTTATTAACTATTTATTAGTTCATAACTAGGTAGAGAAACTAAGTGTATCATCTATAAGACAAAGAAATTCAGATTTTTAGTATGTAAAACTAATTCGATAAATATTAAACTTTAGTTTTTATTAGGGATTTTTTATTGTTTAGAGATAAACATATTACTATATTCAGATAACTAAATTTATTAAATCACTTTTTAGCTAAACCTAGAATAAACGTTACTATGGGCACGTGCAAAGTGCCGTTTAAAATTACTCAAAAAGATTTCTAGCCGTACATTAGCCTCTTCAATGCTGCTAATATTATCTAGTCTCATCTCTTTGATTAGACGGCCTTTAAACATTTTATTAGCTCGCTCTATGCAACCTTTCCCCATGACTGTTCGCACAAATCAGTTCGACGCCAATATCATTGAGAACTCTGCAAAGTTGAGTTGTACAGGTCATGGCTCCGCTTGGATGATTTATAAGGAAAACACCGTGTTTATCACTGTAGAATGCAAGCGATTTACTATGTTTTTAATGTATTCTCGTGCTCCCTGCATATAATAAAAGGCGGATTAAGTTTCGCCAAAACGCAAGTGCATTAAGAATCCAGTGGCATCATCAACAAACACTAGAAGCAACATTTTGGTGCACAACCTTCAAACTAATCATAGTCAAAGCAATCAATTAGGATCAATTCGCCGGTGTAAGGGCATCTGTATCGTAGTTGGTGAGTTTTAGGAGCTCGCATTTTTCATGATCCAAATAAACCCTTGTATATCATAAGCTTACGAAGTATTTCTTTACCGATAGTCAGCTCATGTATTTCCTCAAATTTTTCGCGTGCTAGCGTAGGTTCAAAATCAGGATAATTTTTCTTAACGATATCTGCAATTTAATCAGTGAATGATTTTGGTAATAAACGATTACTGGGATTACCTCAAGCAATGTTATTCAAGCCTAAAGGGCCATGCTCACGGTAACGTTTTATTAGTCGGCTATAATGGTATGGTGTAATACCTAGTACCACGCTCGCAGGACTTGGAGTCATTTTACGATCAATGCCATCTTGCAGAATTTTAATGCGATTTAATTCTTTTAACGTAAATCATCCTAAGCTTTCTGTACTCATGACTATTTCATCAGGAAATATCCTTTTCTTCCCCACGTCGAAAAGAGAAAGGTTAACCCCATAAACAAATATAGTGCAGATATTTAGATTGAGCCAGAAATAGACATTAGCATTGAACCTCTACAACACAGATTCGCACAATCTATCTTATGTTAAATTAATACATTGGACGGCATTATCGTATCAGCTTTTGAATTTAATCGTATAATTAATCGCAATTTCCTATAGAATAATACTTATTAAAAATAACAATATACTTATGACCTTTACTCTTTAGAATATCATTTTGGAATTGTTGATTAGGTAGTAAATAAAGAACTAAAGGCTCTTCATTTTCATCAATATCGCAACTCTTATGAATCAGAACTCGAAAGTAAGTATTACCCGTATTTTTGATACTACCAGTCTGTTTTTCAAACTCATATGTAAATTTTGGATTCAATGGCCTGACTACAAAGTATGTTTCTAAGCTTACAGTTGGATAGAATAATGGTTTTTTATTCTTATTGTCATCGCTTGTGATGTCTAATGATGTTTCACTAATAGTAATTTTATAATACCGTTCAATACTATCTTTCTTTCCTCTATAAAAAATTTTAAAAAACTCCTGCTCTTCTGGTAACAAAATTTTCTTAAGAGGTGTAAATATTATTTCACCATTTTCAATTGGCTGACCATGTTCATTGCTACCAGGCTTATCTATTTTATACGCAGAAAATGTATATAAGTTTGTTTTTTTTGTATCATTTATATATGACTTAGAAAAAAATTCTTCACCTGACTCCATAGAGGATATATCTGAGTTTATATATAATGCATGTGCACTTTCACTAAAAAATAAAGTTAAAGATATTATTATATTGCATAGATTTTTTTTCATAACTAATCATCTAAATTTATATAAAAAAAGTAGGCTACTAAAACATTATGTAGCCCAAGATAAAGATTATTGAATATCTGGCCCTGTCCAAATGGCCTTAACAGTTACGTTGCCCGTAGCAGAGACAGTCCCTAACCAATCAATTCCATCTAAAGTGAAAAAAGAATTCGACTCGTTCATTGGAAAGGATAAATCTAAATTTGTTCTATAAAATGAACCTAAATCTTGATTTGGTTTATCCCAAGGCGTTTCAGACCACAAAGCATTTTTTAGAGAGATTTCATTACTATCACAACTAGCTCTAAACTTTGCATCTGTGCCATCACTATTTTTAAATGAAAGATAAGCAGAAAAAGGAACTTTAAATTTATCATCATTTGAGCTAAATAAACAATATGGTTGGCCTTTAAGCATAGTCATAGGCCCTTCTACTTTAGCTGTTATAGAATCAGCTTGTCGTGGTCCACTCGTTGTAACTATATAATTAAATTCGATAGGAGGCTCATCATTACCGACTTTCCCTGTTTTAGATTGATTAGGATTAAAATCAGCTGGAATAATACTAATACCATAATCTCTGGGTTTTATAATCAATGTATTTGATGGAGTGAACTCATAGTAACCGGATTGAGGTACAGCAGTATTTGTAAAAGAAAAAGTAAAAAACTCCTGACTATTAGTAAAATCAACACCAGAAGTAATTAATTGTTTTAAAAAAGTATTAGATAAAAATATTGATACATTTTTATTATTACTTTTAAAGTAATAATTTGCGGGATATGTTGTATTATAATAATACCAGCTATTACTACCATCATCCGGGCCTATTAATATAGTATTTGCAGCTGGTGCAAAAGGTATTAATGTTCGATTTATGGTTAATGCCAATCTAATATTTGCAAATATATCACCTGTTGTTTCATGATCAATTACTTTACAGATAATACCATTTTGATTTGATATAATGCCTATTCGACAAAATTGTGATCCCAAACCTATATTAGGATTACCATTACTGTCAATAAAAATTTCTTGTAATGCGCCTGTTGATGTTAATTTTATATGTCCTGACTTTGTTATATTAAATTCGTGTGAGGCTATAATATTCCCACCAACACTTTGACAAGACTCACCCTTGCTTGGGTCATAATCAATATTAGTCATACAAGCTCTGTAACTATAATTTTCAACTGTACCTACTGGTAATTGAAGAAAGTAATGATAGGCTGAATCGCTAAATATACCTCGTGCGTAATAAGATTCTCCATTAATATTACTTTGGACTATTTTATAAGCCCCATTTTTTCCGATGTACTGAGCTGGCCAGTAACCACTGTTATCTGAACAATAGCCTCGCATGCATCGATTTCCTGTAAATGGCTTGTCTATTTGCGAGTTTTCTAACCAAATATCAATATTTCGATTAGCCTGAATTCCTGTATTCACATATCCCATATAGCCGAGACTAAGTTGAGAAGCTCCCGCATATTTAGTAAATTTATTGGAACCTGAGAAACGAGGATCTGTTGTTCTTGGAGTAATGAAATATTCGTTATCCACATTATTTTCAACAAAAACATAGCTATTTGTTACATTTGCCCCGAGAGCGCTAAATGCCATTAAGTAATTAGCAATAACACATGTAGTTAATGTTAATTTAAGAATTATTCTCATTAAAATACCCTATTATCTTTTTGCCAAGCTAGACTGAGGTTCACAAGTAACCTCTCCGACCCACAATGCACCTCTTGCGCCTTGAAGATCTAAATCTGCTTCACAAATAGTTTGCTGATCATCTTGTAATAACGATATAACTGGATATCTAACATCAACATCCATAGAAAACTCACCATTTGCGTCTGTTTTTGTATGCCCTATATGGTTTCTAATTGCAGCAAATTTAATATATTCACCATCAGGCGATTTTAGACGTCCAAAAACTGTTATAAGTTGTCTGACCTCAGGCTGATAGAGAGCAATATTTCCAGGATATAACGTGACAGATTTATTTCGCCCAGAGATAATGTCAAAGCTGTCTTTTGATTTGCCGTCATTCATTAATTGAATATCATAATCAGAATAAGGAGATAACGGAATAAAGGTATTTTTTCCACTAATTGGATAATTTTGTCCATTTACTTTTGCGACCATACTGCCGCTACCTTTTATATCGGAATTAATAATAACGCCCGATTTACCTTGCTGACCACTAGGCGTGATCATGCCGTCGCTATATGCCACAGAGCCGCGAGAGGTTAAGTTGCCATTAAGTCTATCATTATCGGGGCGATTAATCGTCACAGTACCTGAGTTATATTTAGTATCATAAGAAGCATAGCCTAATGTTGAAAAATCAGATTCACCATTATCTTTATCTCTGACTAATTTGGAAACGGAAACCCCTGCATTGGTAATCACCGAATCTTCAAAATTTTTATTCGCATAAATATTCGCTTTAACATTACCATTTGTAGATGAAACACCAGTGCTTAACCAAGTGGAAAGTGGTAAGGAAAAATCAAGGTTAATATATTTTTCGTTTGTGCTGTTTTGATTATCATAATGATAACGCTGAACGCCTGCTCTTAATCCAACAGTACCATAGCGACCAGAGAATAATGTATTTGCGTATTCATAGTTAATAGAATCACTACCAACACGATTATCTTTCGTATTACTTATAGTAAATGATCCTGTTCTATTAATAATTTTGTCAAAATTAATGGTTCCACCATAAGAATAACTGTCTGCATCGTAGAGTGGTAACTCACCACTCACTATAGTCTTTTCTTTAGATGCCCACAAAGATCCATAGCCTTCAGGAATATTAACAGAGATAGTTGTGATATTACGATGACTTCCATGGTTATCCAATAAACCTTGCCAAGCCACTGAAATATAATTATTTAATGATGCATTTACGCTTGTTTCTTGAACAACAAATTTATCGAATCCATAATTTGACATTTGGAAACGAACCCCTGATAGTACAGGAAAGTTATATGCAAAAGAAACGCCAGCTAAAGCACTTTTCCCCGGCGTTTGGCTATATGAATCATCACCTCTAACATAGTGACGTTTATCAAAATCAATATAACCACCATATATTTCCCAATTCAGTTTGTCGTAATTACCTGTTATCGCACCAAAAGATTTATTAATTGTTTGCTGTTGTGTAGTGACAACTTTACCATCTACAACTGTTTCGATAGTGACGTCGTAAATACCATATGGCAATACACTTGTATCAATTTCAAA
Source organism: Providencia sp. PROV_01 (assembly GCF_053098325.1). Lineage (NCBI taxonomy): Bacteria > Pseudomonadati > Pseudomonadota > Gammaproteobacteria > Enterobacterales > Morganellaceae > Providencia > Providencia sp. PROV_01. The sequence goes on from NZ_JBRFKD010000002.1 coordinate 1,278,855, forward strand.
ATTACCCATTGGAAAATTTTGAATATTTAATAATTTACCTTGTCGATAAATACGGACTTCACCAGGGCTATTTAAAAAAGCATAAATCGGCGTGAGTGATTGCTGTTTATTTGTCACCATACTGGCAGAGTTATTCCCTATTGAAGCTGCATAAATTTTACTACTACTAAGAGCAGTTAAACTGGCAATGGACTGTAAATTCCAAGTACTCATTAATCCAAGAGCAAAACGGAGTCCGTTAAAGTCTCTTTCGTACATTGCACGATATAGCTCAATATTCGAATTAGATTTTCCAATACTATATGCTGAGGCATTAACATTAAAATGATGTTCTGCTGCTGCGAATAATGTATCTAAATTGAAATAACTGCTAGATGAGTCTTTAGCATCTTTAACTCGACTCTGAAATACACCTAAATCATAGTTAGCTACCGCTGAGAATGAATTAACTGAAGAATTTCCTAGTAAAGACTGTCTCTCATGTTCTTTTGGTGAAAATGCAGTTTTATCAACATCTAATGATAAATTAAATGAAGAAATGTTTAATTGAAGTGTTGCATTATTATCAATAGCGATATTGTTTTCACCATTAAAAATAACATTTTGCAGGCCTTCAAGATTATCCATTAATAAATTATTAAGCTTTGCGCCTTTATTATTTTCAATGAGATGAATGCTTGCTAATTTAATTTTATCTTGTTCAATAACAATGACTGCATCTGCAATTTTACTATCACTTTGATTCTTTTTAGTATCATCATTTAATCGTAAAAAAACAGGAACAGACATTCCTTCTTCTAGCGCATTAACAAACGCAGGAGGAATAATATATCCACCAATTTTTATGCTTTTAATTCCATTGGCGTAAACTGAATTCGAAAAAACAATACTCAATATTGATAAAGCAATAGCACTCTTACGCATAATTTAAGTCCATTCTTAATTATTTGACAACAATGAACTCTCCTTTGTGCCAAATACCAACGCTTGATTTTTTATTTTTCACATCGACAAATTGTAATTTAACGGCTAAATGTGGCATGAGGTAATAACGCTCGCGACAGATTCCATCCACTCCATATTTTTGTTTTTCTGCTAAACAAGGACCTGAAGCCACTACACGGAATGAGCTATTACCAATATTAGATACTTGTGAATTAATAAATTCATAATTAAATTTTTCAACTCTTGGTGAAACAACAAGAATTGTACTAATTGTTGCCGATGTTGTAGCTGATGCTGATTTTGAACTTTTTGTTACACCACTTTCACCAATAGGATCATCTTTCCAATTTAATCGATAATAACGTTCTTTATCATCCATTGGACCTTGATAAATAATCTTAAATACATCTTTTGCTTTACCAGGAAGAATTAAGTTTGCAGGTGTTGATAAAATTTCATTAGGGTCATTTACAGAAATAACTTTTCCATTTTCTAGTGGAGAATCGATTTTTTCTATTGTTAAATTTACTAACCTTGCTGTATCAACCGTATTTTCAATTTCTTTTGCTAGTGTATCTTCATCAGCTGATATTATTTCGGTAATATTACCTACATTAACAGCAAAACTGTTTTTTAATGGTAGAATTGATAATAAAATTAATGCAAAAATTATTTTTTTCATAATAAAATTTCTATTTATAGAAGGATAAAGATATTATTTCCTTATAATATCTTTATCTTAATATCAGTTATAAAATTTAGGAAAAATTAAGATTCTGGATTAGGTGCTGGAGTAAAAGAACCATCCCAAGTTGCAGTAAATTGAACTTTCACATCACCATCCCATGTACCGTCTGTGAGAGAACTAAAGTCTGTTGCTGCACCTGCAGCTTCTGCATTTGCAATCACAAAAGTGAATTCACCACGATCTGTTGCACGATCAGAACTATTATAAACACCATCAGCAGCTAAATTGTCTAAACCTGAAGTCAATCCAGTAGATGTATCAATTAATACAGTATCAGAATCTTTAGTTAAATCTTCCCCGTTCCATTTAACACCTACTGTTAATTTAGAATCATCTGTTGTTCTTGCTAAAGTATTAGCAATAATTTTAGATGCTAATTTAAAATCTGTAGCACCAGACTGGCCTTGAATAGCAATATCAAATGCGCCGTTTTGCTGATTGAAGCTTTTTTGACCTTCGGCATAATTAAAAGTAAGGCTTTTTAATGGAGTAACAACTAACATACTCGTTGTATCTTTAATTGCTGTTGCTTGCCATGTTGCTGTTGCTTGAGCAGTACGAGTTTCAGCATTAGCAACGGTAGCAAAAGAAGCTGCAATAACTGTTGATAATAAAACAGTACCCAATTTTTTATTTAGCATATTATTCTCTCTAATTAAAATGAACATCAAAAATTAATTACATAGTATAAAAAACACTTTTAACCGTGCTTTTTATAAAATATAATCATCCTATGTTATTAATTAACACAGAAACTTTTATTATTAAAAAATAAAATTAAGAAGTTTTTGCTTTATTTCTAATTGATTCACTCTCCATATACTTAAATAGTTCAATCCATTTTTTATCTAATACAATTAAATACTGGTCTAACTGATCTAATGTTAGTGAAGTCATCCCTGTTTCATAACGCGATACCTGTTGCTGGCTAACATTTATTAATTTAGCTACATCTTTTCCTGTTAAGTTTTTATCTTTACGAGCCTTTCTTAAAAAGCAACCTACTCTATTACTTAGTATATTATTTTTCATATGGTGCCTACTATAAAAACTTAATTTCTGCATATTTAATTTTCGTTAATAATAAATATATTAAAATAAGAGTAAAAGTGTTATAACCAATCAAAAACAACATAACAATAGATAGAAGCAATCAAAAAGTCATTAAAACGTGATAAATATCAAATAAATACCAATTTTACGCGTAAACGGAGTGTTTTTAGTTTTTATAAGCGTATGATTAGTAATATTAAATTAAATGTTTTTATTTTTTTGTGTTTTATAGATAAAAATTTATTATCTATTATGTTTAAATATATGTAATCATAATAAAACCGAGTAAAATCCAATAAAATATTACATTTTATTACAATTCAATAAATATATTCATACTTTAAAGTTAAGATAATACACATTAAATGCGTGTAAGTGGAAGTTCAAATAAAATTAATACAAATTAAATTTGTAAGATTTATTTCTATATAAAAAAACACTAAAAAAACAAGAACAATCTCAACGCGGTATATAAAAAAAGAAATTCACCAAGTAAATACAATAGGGTTAATCGAATAACCATTAATTTAGTTTAATTATTTTTTACTCTTGGTTATTGCAGTCATATTTATAGAGCTAGAAATTAATTTATATATATACTGATTATCGCTATCTAATTTTCATTAAAAAATCTTAAATCAGTTAAATTCTATGCTTGCTTATATAATGATATAATCTATATCTAATTTTGTATTATCATTCTATTTTTAAGTAAGCAAGGCCGCCTATAAAGCTTTAAAATAACTCGTAAAGAGTAATAATAAAATTGCAAAAACGCTCTTAGCTTATTAATTCTTTTCCACTTAGCTCATACTAAAGCCACTGTAGTTTATTTTAGGATTGCATTTTACTTTTAGCCTTTCATTCGTCTCACAGATGGAATCTATTTAAAATATTTATTAGTTTTTAT
>NZ_JBRFKD010000002.1:1282610-1355629 GCF_053098325.1 Providencia sp. PROV_01
CTCTAAAGAATTGAATTGTGGGAAGGCAAATAATCCCCCCCAAATACCGGATGGTGGGCGTTGCTCTAACCACACACTGTCACCGTGCTGCATAATTAGAAACCAAGCACTTTTTTCAGGAATTTTCTGTTTAGGCTTTTTGCCCGGGTAGTTTTGCCATGAATGATTGGCATAGGCCATGCAACCAAAATTAAGTGGGCACAGCTCACATTTTGGTTTACTGCGAGTACAGACCATCGCACCTAAGTCCATCATCGCTTGGTTAAAAAATTCAACTCCCTCTTTTGGCGTGACATCAGTACTGATTTCCCACAAGCGATTTTCGACTTCTTTTTTACCCGGCCAGCCATCAACCGCATAAGCTCGAGCTAATACACGTTTAACATTACCATCTAAAATAGGATAATGCTGTTTTTGCGATAAAGACAAAATTGCCCCAGCAGTGGACCGGCCAACACCGGGTAGCGCTAATACTTCATCAAATGTAGTGGGAAACGAGCCATCATATTGAGTCGCGATCACTTGTGCCGCTTTATGGAGGTTCCGAGCCCGAGCGTAATAGCCGAGTCCTGTCCATAGGTGTAAAACTTCATCAAGAGGTGCGTTGGCAAGGGCGGTAACATCCTCAAAACGAGAGATAAACTTCTCAAAATAGGGGATTACAGTACTCACTTGGGTTTGTTGCAGCATGACTTCTGATAACCAAACATGGTAGGACGATTTTTCCTGTTGCCATGGCAACGTTTTACGACCGTATTTGTGATACCAGTCAAGCACTGCAGATGAAAATTGTTGAGCTTCCATTGATAGTTTTATTTTTTATTGATATTTCCAGTCATGGCAGGAATTGCAACATAGACGAAGAGGGCTGTAAACCGCTATTGTGTTGTTTAGTGTAAAGTTAGCTAATTATCAACTGCATCCTTGTGGAAGTTTTGCTAAACTCCGATATCCATCATGCTTCAAGGGTAAGGGTACTCACTGTAACTTGGGCATTTAGGGCTGTAAATTGATAAATTTGGTAACCAATCACCTTATAAACTTGATTGTTGGCACACTAACTTAATTGGGCATTCATTTTAGAACCTTTATTATGATCAATAATGTTATCTCCCCCGAATATAATGAAGATGGGCGGGTTATGCGCCGAGTCCGTAGTTTTGTCCGCCGTCAAGGGCGTCTGACAAAACGTCAGGAAGACGCATTAGAAAAAGAATGGGCAGAAAAAGGCATCGATTTTATCAATGAGCCTTTTGATTTTGCCAAAGTATTTAATAACTCAAATCCAGTTACCTTGGAAATTGGGTTTGGGATGGGCGCCTCATTGGTGACCATGGCATCTCAAAATGCAGATAAAAACTTTTTAGGTATCGAAGTTCATGCTCCCGGTGTTGGCGCATGTTTAGCATCAGCAAAAGAAGAAAATGTCACCAATTTGCGGGTGATGTGCCATGATGCAATAGAAGTTTTAGACTGCATGATCCCAAATGGAAGCCTTGAAATGGTTCAGTTATTTTTCCCTGACCCATGGCATAAAGCGAAACACAATAAGCGCCGTATTGTGCAAGTTCCGTTTGCAGAAAAAATTCGTAGTAAACTAGCTATCGGTGGTGTTTTCCATATGGCAACGGATTGGCAGCCTTATGCAGAGCACATGCTTGAAGTGATGACGAGTGTCGAAGGGTATAAAAACTTATCGCCATCAGGTGATTACGTTCCTCGTCCAGAAACAAGACCAGAAACAAAATTTGAAAAGCGCGGCCAGCGGTTAGGGCACGGTGTATGGGATTTAATGTTTGAGAGGATCAAATAATGGCTAAACAACAACGTAGTCGTCGTTTACGTAAAAAATTACGCTTGGATGAGTTCCAAGAGTTAGGCTTTACCGTTAAGTGGAGCTTTAAAGAAGGTACGCCGATTGAGGAAGTTGACAGCACCGTTGACCAACTGATTGCAGAAGCGATTGAACCGAATGGTTTAGCATTTGAAGCAAGTGGCTATATGAGCTGGGAAGGGATCGTTTGCCTACAAAAAATTGGCAAATGTACCGAAGAGCACCGTCAAATTGTTGAAAACTGGTTAAAATCAAAAGGTATGAATGACGTCGTCGTTTCTGAGCTTTTTGATGTTTGGTGGGAAGAATAATTTTATTGAGTCAACCTCAATAAATAAACTGAACTTTCAGTCGCTTGAAGAGGCATCCAAAAATTGGGTGCCTTTATTTTCTGTTGCAAATACTATCTGGAGTCAACGTTTTGAGCGCCATGTTTTCTAACCAGCTACTCAACGATATCCTAGACCAAGTTCGCCCACTGATTGGGCAAGGTTGTGTTGCAAATTACATTCCTGCTTTAGGTTGTGTGCCTTCCCACCATTTAGGTATTGCTGTATCCACAATCGATGGTGATATTTTTACCGCAGGGGATGCATATCAACGCTTTTCAATTCAATCTATTTCAAAAGTATTAAGCCTTACGCTTGCAATGACGCGTTATGAGGAAGAGGAAATTTGGAGCCGAGTAGGTAAAGAACCCTCCGGGCTACCATTTAATTCGCTAATTCAAATTGAAATGGAAAAGGGGATACCTCGAAACCCGTTTATTAATGCGGGAGCCATTGTTATCGCTGATATGCTGCAATCACGCCTTAGCGCACCAAAACAGCGTATGTTGGAGTTTGTCCGAAAGTTGTCTTGCGAACCGGATATTAGCTATGACACAGTTGTCGCTCGCTCAGAACTGGAACACGCCAGCCGTAATGCGGCCATTGCTTATCTTATGAAATCTTTTGGGAATTTTGAAAATGATGTTTTAACAGTTCTCGAAACTTATTTTCATTATTGCTCTCTAAGTATGAACTGTGTTGAATTAGCGAGATGTTTTTCTTATTTAACATCGCAAGGAATGTCATCTTGCTCTATTGACCCCATCATCACACCGCTGCAATCAAGACAAATCAATGCATTAATGATGACTTGTGGTATGTATGACGGCTCTGGTGAGTTTGCATTTCGGATAGGAATGCCCGGTAAGTCTGGCGTTGGCGGGGGTATTGTCTGCGTAGTACCAAACCAATTTACGGTCGCGGTTTGGTCACCTGAGCTAGACTCGGCGGGGAACTCTTTAGTCGGATGTGCGGCTTTAGAGTTATTATCGAAACGAATTGGGCGTTCTGTTTTTTAATTAATGCTCTACTAGGAGATTTTATGTTACGCCGTACATTAATTGCATTTTCACTCCTTGCTTGTGCGACGAGCCAAGCTGCAGATTATAACTGTTCTGTAACACCAAAGGATGACATCTTTATGACACCCGAAAGTGTGCAAGTCATTGGTGCGAGTGGTGATTTAAAAATTACGCCAAACGGTGAAATCACACTTAACGGTAAAAATGTGGCTGCAACAGAGGCGCAAAAGCAGCAAGCTATTCGTTACCAAGCCGATATTCGTCAGGATTTACCTTGGATAAAACAAGAATCAGAAAAAAAATTATCAACTTCAAGGGAAACGATAGACAAAGTTGTCGTTAAAGTGGTTGGTAGTGACAGCAATATCCGTAACCGGTTAACAAAATTAGAAAAAGATCTTAATGGGCAAATCAACCAAATTATTGAGACTCGTCCCAATGGTTATGTGTTTCACCATAAAGCCATGAAAACGGTTGAAACGAAAGGGCGCGAGTTAGTCAATGAAAGCTTAGGCGGTATTTTACAAGACAGCATTAATGAGATGGGGCGTAAGCAATTATTATCGGGTGGTGATGCCAATAAAGCGTTACAAGGTATGCTAGGTAACTTAGGCGGGTTACAACAAGAACTTGAATCTGAATGGAAAAAACAAGAGAAAAGCTTCCAGCAATTCGGCCAACAAGTTTGTTCTAAAGTGACTTCAATAGAGCAACAACGCGTCTCATTACTTAATTCAATCAAAAGTCACTGATCGATTTAAAATCAATAATAACCTTATGAACAGTAGCGTATTTTTGTACATTACTGTTTTTTTATTTATCTATATTATCGTTATCATCAATTTGTGTGATATTAACTCCATTAATGGGAATGAAAATGAAATTGATTCTTATTTGATTGACATCTAAGCCACTCACTTTACAATGCGGGTTTGGCTTAATGACTAAATTGGGATCATTTAAATGAAAAAATTCATTCCTGCTCTGCTTGTTTCTGTGTTGTCATTCTCTGCGCCTTTTGCTCTTAGCGCTGAATCTACCACTTTCACTCCAAATGCGGTTACAGCACAAGGCGTTGAAAAAGTGACGATCAAACACCTATCAGGTGAAACTGAAGTCATGAAAAAACCACAAAAAGTGGTTCTGTTTGATTTCGGTGTTTATGACTCAATGCAAAAACTCGGCTTAGGTGACAAGGTTGTTGCACTACCAACTGGCAATGCTCCTGCTTATATAAAAGGCAGTATTCCTGCATCAATGGAAAACGCAGGTGGAATGAAACAACCTGATTTAGCCAAAATCGCACAATTAAAACCTGATCTGATTGTGATCACAGGTCGTCAAGGTAAGTCTTATGATGAGTTATCAAAAATTGCACCCACTATCAATCTAGGCTCTGATAGCAAACACTATATTGATTCTGTAAAAGCCAATATTAGTGTGATTGGTGAGCTCTACGGTAACCAAAAAGCGGTTGATGAGCAGTTAGTCCAATTAGATAAAGTCATCGCAGACGCCCAGAAGAAAGCGGCTGATTCCAATAAAAAAGTTTTAGTATTGATGCATAATGACGGCAAATTAATTCCAAATAGCCAAGCCGTTGTTTACAACGTTGTGAAAGCAAAACGCGCTGACCTACCGGTTGATGAAAGTGCAGATAAAGCAAAACGCCGTGTTGTGGATACCAAAACTATTGCTCAAGCTAACCCAGATGTGATCCTGATTGTTGACCGTAGCGAAGCGATTGGTGCAGGTAAATTGGATAAAACAGTATTTGAAGATAGCAATATTCAAGAAACCAAAGCTTATAAAGATGGCAAAATTACTTACCTGCAATCTGACTTATGGTACTTGTCAGGTGGCGGTTTAGTTAGCTTAACAGAGCAAGTTAATGCGGTGGTGAATGCTCTATAACAGATATCTGCCACTGTCTTATTGATGGTGGCAATATGTATTACCTCAATTGTTATTCTTGTCTATTTCATTTTTATCTCTAAACAAAAGCCCACTTCGTTTGAAGTGGGCTTTCATCTAATTTATCAGTGAAGTAATTTATAAATGAACCGAATAGCCGCTATTCTTCACCTAAAAATAGCTCTAATAGCGAATTGAGAAACAACTTTCCATGCTCTGTAATCTGCCATTCATTCACGGTTTCTGTGATATAGCCTTTAGCTAAAGCTTCATCAATAGCCGCTCTAACTGTTGATTCTGGTAACCCTGTATATTGGGTAAATTCAGCGCGTGGCATGGCTTCAAGAAGGCGAAAGCGGTTCATGAAGTATTCAAATGGTCTATCGGAAGCGCCAACGTCATAGGATTGGTGCATATAACGGCCCTCCATATAACCTCGAGGATGTTTTGTTTTTACGGTTCGTAAAATTTGACCATCTTCAAAAGAAATTTTTCCATGAGCGCCGCAACCGATACCTAAATAGTCACCAAAGCGCCAGTAATTGAGGTTGTGTTGGCATTGGTAACCGGGTTTAGCATAGGCGGATGTTTCATATTGCTGGTAACCTGCCGCACTCAATAATTTATGGCCTTCAGTGTAAATATCCCACAGTGTATCGTCATCGGGTAATACCGGAGGGCGTGAGCCAAATTGAGTGTTAGGTTCAATAGTGAGTTGGTACCAAGACAGGTGCGGAGGGGCAAGTTCAATAGCTTGGCGCAGGTCTGATAAACCTTCAACCTGAGTTTGCGCGGGTAACCCATGCATTAAATCGAGGTTAAAGCTTCTTAAATTAAGATTAGCGGCTAACTGAGCAGCACGCTTCGCTTCATCAGCGCCATGAATACGCCCTAAAGTGATTAGTTTATCGTTACCGAAGCTTTGTACGCCAATAGAAATACGATTAATTCCTGCGGCTTGGTAACCTGCAAAACGACCAGCTTCAACAGTACCAGGGTTTGCTTCCATGGTAACTTCTGCATGTGGGTCTAAATCAACTCGCTGACGTACGCCATCCATTAAAGCTTGCATTGACTCAGCACTTAATAAACTGGGTGTTCCGCCCCCAATAAAAATAGTTTTCACCGAACGTCCTGCAACTAATTTTGCATCGGTGTCTAAATCGGCCAATAAGTGTGCCACATATTCTTGCTGAGGGATCTCACCTTTAAGTGTGTGTGAGTTGAAGTCACAATAAGGGCACTTTTGTACACACCAAGGGATATGGATATACAGGCTCAGCGGGGGTAATTTAAGCATTCTTTAGCGCATCCAACATCATTGTGAGTGCTTTTCCACGATGTGAAACGGCTTGCTTTTCCGCTTTTGTTAGCTCTGCTGAGGTACAACCTAATTCAGGAACATAGAATATGGGGTCATAACCAAAGCCGCCTTGGCCTTTGCGTTCACGGGTGATGATACCGTGCCAACGGCCATGGAATACTAATGGCGTAGGGTCTTCTGCATGCCGCAAATAAACTAACACACAGTTGAATTGAGCCTGACGTTGGTCGTCAGGCACATTTTTCATTGCTTCTAATAGCTTAACTAGGTTTTGCTCGTCTGTTGCTTCTTCACCTGCGTAGCGGGCAGAGTAAATCCCCGGCGCGCCACCAAGGGCATCAACGGAAATTCCTGAATCATCAGCAATTGCGGGTAACCCGGTTTGTGCTGCTGCATGACGCGCTTTTAGGATTGCATTTTCAATAAAAGTTAAGCCCGTTTCTTCTGCGGACTCAACGCCTAATGAGGTTTGTGCGACGATATCCATCCCAAAATCACGTAGTAGGCCAGCTAACTCATTCACTTTTCCGGGGTTACCGGTGGCTAAAACAACTTTTTGCATTATTTAAAACTCGTTTTTACATAATACCAATGGAATACATCATTGCAGTCAATGATGGGTCAATCATCAGTGAGATATCTACACGCAGGTAATTCAATGCGATTAAAATAAACATCACAATCATTGCAGAGAAATCTAACCCGCCCATAGCAGGAATGATGCGACGGATTGGCGCCATTAAAGGTTCGGTTAATTGGTATAATAAATAATCTACTGGGTTACGGCCTTGGCTAACCCAGCTTAGAATTGCACGGATTAAAATCATCCAAAAAATTAGTTTACCGGTATAGGTTAATAATAAAATCAATCCCATAGGTAAAATGCTTATACCTAAAATAGGGAGTAAGTTTGTTGCCCACATACCAAAGATAATGGCTGCAATGGCTAAAACAAACGCAACAACCACTGAAGCGGTATCTATCGCGCCAAAAGAAGGAATGATTCGGCGTAATGGTGCGACGATAGGCTGTGTTGCTTTAACGACAAATTTCGAAAAAGGATTATAAAAGTCTGCGCGTACCCACTGCATCCATACGCGCAGTAGTAATACAAAAATATACAGTTGGATCAGGGTAGTAACGACGAATACTAAGGTCTGCATGGTGAATTCCGCGATTAATTTAAAAAAGTTTTTCCATTTCTTCTGCTCTGTGTATTGCGCTTTGCATTGCATCGGCAACAATTTGCGGAAGATTTCCATTATAAAATTGCTCTAAAGCCATCGCGGTGGTACCGCCTTTAGAGGTGACTTGTTCACGTAAAGCCGAAAAGTCCGTGTCACTTTGTGACTTAGCTAGTTCTACAGCCCCTTCAATTGCATTCAGAACGAGCTCGCGAGCTTGTTGCTTATCATAACCGAGTTGTTCTGCTTTTTGCTGCATTGATTCCATAAACAGAAAGAAATAGGCAGGGGAGCTACCAGTAATGGCAATAATCTTATTGATGTCTTGCTCTTGTTGGCACCAAATCGTGGAGCCAACACTTTGCATCAGCTCTTGAGCAAACTGTTTGTCTGGCTCAGAAACCTTCCCTTGAGCAAATAACCCGCTAACACCTTTACCCACCAACGATGGCGTATTTGGCATGATGCGTACTAAATTCAGTTGGTGTGCAAAGTAATCATTATAACGCTCTGCAGGGATCCCCGCGGCGATTGTCAGCACTAATTTTTGGTCAAAGTTTGTGGCATTTTGCAGCGGTTCACACACTTCTTTCATCATTTGTGGTTTAACCGCTAGGATAATGACCTCAGCGGCTTTGACCGCAGCTAAGTTATCATGACTGCTGATAATGCCATATTGCTCGGCCAGTTTGTCTCGACGTACCGGTGTAGGAGAGCACACCGTGATCATCGATGCAGGGTAACCATGGTTAACCAGCCCAGCAATGATGGCGTGAGCCATATTTCCGGCGCCGATGAAGGCAATTTTACGATGTTGCATTCTGTTCTCCTATCTTATTGGTGATATTGGCGAGCGCCAAAAATAGCGGTTCCTATGCGAACAAGTGTTGAGCCACAATGGATTGCTGCACGCATATCGTCAGTCATCCCCATTGAAAGAGTGTCAACAGTGGGGTAAGTGGTTTTTAATTGCTTAAATGCCTCATTCATTTGATGAAACACAGCACATTGGCGTTCATAATCCGTTTCAGGTGCAGGGATCGTCATCAGGCCCCGTAGCACAAGGTTTGGCATCGTAGCGACTTGCGCCGCAAGGTCTGCAACTTCTGCGAGTGTTATACCTGATTTACTGTTTTCATCGCTGATATTGATTTGAATTAGCACATTGAGGGGCGCTTTTCCACTTGGACGTTGGTCATTTAAGCGCTGAGCGATTTTGGTTCTGTCTAAGGTATGGAACCAATCAAAGTGCTCAGCAACAAGGCGGCTTTTATTCGATTGTAATGGGCCGATAAAATGCCAAACTAAGTCATTTCTATCAGAGAAATATTGAATTTTCTCAACGCCCTCTTGCACATAGTTCTCACCAAACTGGCGTTGGCCTGCCTCTATAGCTTCTAAAATAGCCTCACAAGGTTTGGTTTTACTTACCGCGAGTAGCGTAATGTCTTGTGGTGAGCGCTGACACTCTGCGGCAGCATGCTCAATACGCGCGGTGACATCAGAGATATTATTTTGAATGGTCATTATTTTATTCAATATGGTTTATTCAATACTATTTTATTCATGTCTTACATGAATAGCGGCTATTGACCATAGTGTAAAGCAAATTACATCAGAACGGCACCATTGCATGAGGTTAAGCTAAAAATAACCACGTAAAATACGCAATGCTTAAATATGTTGCTCAAACCAGCTTTCAAGGATCACAACAGCAGACGCAGAATCTACTTTTCCTTTACTCAAAGCTCGATAACCACCTTGTTCAAAAAGGCCTGCTTTTGCTTCAACCGTGGAAAGACGTTCATCATGTAATTCGACTTTAACACCAAAACGGCCATGAATTCGATTTGCAAAATTACGGGCTTGGCTTGTAACCAGTTGTTCCGTGCCATCCATATTAAGGGGAAGGCCAACAATAACCAACTGAGGTTGCCATTCTTTAAGTAACTTTTCGATTTGTTGCCAATCAGGGCGGCCATCGCTGGCTTTTAGTGAGGTTAATGGTCGCGCGGTACCTGTAATTTCTTGTCCAACGGCCACACCGATGCTTTTGGTTCCAAAATCAAAGGCTAACAAAGTTCTTCCAGACATTAAGCATGCCCCGCTTGGATTGAAATAGTATGAATATCAATACCAATTAATTTAGCTGCAGCAGTCCAGCGTTCATGAATTGGTGTATCAAAAATAAGCTCAGGAGAAGCTTCAACGGTCAACCAGCTATTTTCCATGATTTCACGTTCAAGTTGGCCTGGTTCCCAGCTTGCATAACCTAGTGCAACTAAAGAGTTTGAGGGGGAGTGCTCACTTCCTAAAGTCTCTAAGATATCTTTTGACGTTGTCACCATCACTTCATCATTTAAGTGCAGACTCGATAAAAAACCTTTTATCGGTGTGTGTAAGATGAACCCATGCTCTTCAGCCACGGGACCACCCGCAATGACAGGCTTCTTTAAATTACGGTTATCAATTTTATCTGAAATCGTAATTTCGAGTTTTTTAAGCATCTTATCGACAGAAAAATCATCAATAGGCTTGTTAATCACAATCCCCATCGCCCCTTTTTCATTGTGCTCACACATATAAACGACTGACTGCTCAAAATAAGGGTCTGTTAAGGATGGCATGGCGATAAGAAAATGGTTTTGCAGATTCAAACTTAGACTCCAGCAAATTTAAAACAATTGAGAGAACACAATAAAAGGCAAACTTATAGGTGGTAAATAAAACGGATGACTTTTATTGTGTGAAAATAATAAAAGCCATCAGTGAAGATAAACCACCACTATAAATTATTTATTGAGACGGCGTTCAATGGCATCCATTAACATACCTGTAATGGAGATATCAAATGCGGCTTCAATTTCCCGTGCACACGTTGGGCTAGTCACGTTAATTTCGGTTAAACGGTCACCAATGATATCAAGGCCAACAAAAATTAAGCCTTTTTCTTTTAATGTTGGCGCTACGGCACGCGCAATGGCCCAGTCACTTTCACTTAATGGACGAGCTTCCCCACGGCCACCCGCTGCAAGGTTACCTCGGGTTTCACCTTGAGCTGGAATTCGCGCTAAGCAATAAGGAACAGGTTCACCATCCACCACCAAGACACGTTTATCACCATCTTTAATTGCTGGTAGGAAGTTTTGGGCCATGCAGTAACGGGAGCTATGTTCCGTTAGCGTTTCGATAATTACGCCCACATTTGGGTCATCTTGTTTAAGACGGAAAATCGAAGCGCCACCCATACCATCTAGTGGTTTGAATATGACATCGCCATGTTTTTGGTGAAAATCTCTTAACTTTTGTGGGCTGCGCGTGACCAATGTGTCCGGTGTTAACTCAGCAAACCAAGCAGTAAAGAGTTTCTCATTGCAGTCACGTAAGCTTTGCGGTTTATTCACAATTAAGGTGCCAGCTTGTTCCGCTCTTTCTAAAATATAAGTCGCATAGATAAATTCAGTATCAAAAGGCGGGTCTTTCCGCATTAAAATGGCATCAAGTGAACTTAGGGGGATATCTTGTTCCCCATGAAATTCGTACCATTTTTCTGGGTTTTCTTCGACTGTCACGATTTTTGTTTGTGCGCGAGCTTCACCTTGGTGTAAATACAGGTCATTCATTTCCATATAATGGATTTCATAACCTCGACGCTGAGCTTCCAGCATCATTGCAAAACTGGTGTCTTTCTTGATTTTGATGGATGAAATAGGATCCATCACTATACCGAGCTTGATCATTTTTTCTCCTTACCCCAGATCACCTAAGCGCACTTGTAGTGCTGTGATAGCGGTTAGCGCAGTCGTTTCTGTTCGTAATACTCGAGGCCCTAACAGTATATCGGTAAATTGATAATTTGCTGTCATGGCAATTTCGTCTGCTGACAAGCCACCTTCCGGGCCAATCAACAATCGTACTTTCTTCAGTTCAGAGGGTAACGTATTAATACTTTCTGTTGCTCGTGGGTGCAAATTGACTTTAAATGCACCGTCAGTTTCCGCGCACCATGCTTCAAGGGTTTGTACTGGGCGAATTTCTGGAATTCGGTTGCGGCCACATTGTTCGCAGGCAGCAATCGCAATTTTTTGCCATTGAAGTAATTTTTTATCGAGCCGTTCGCCATCTAGGCGAACACCACAACGTTCTGATAACAAAGGTGTTATTGTATTAACTCCGAGTTCGACAGATTTTTGGATAGTAAATTCCATTTTTTCCCCACGAGACATGACCTGCCCGAGGTGTAAATCGAGAGGGGATTCTCTATCGTCAACTTGGCTATTTTTAATGTGTACGAATACATTTTTTTTAGTTGCTTCAGTAATTTCAGCACTAAAGGTTTTATTGCTGCCATCAAAAAGTTCGAGTTTTTGGCCTGCGGTCATGCGCAGTACTCGACCTACATGGTTTGCAGCATCATCACCAAGAGAAATTGTTGTGTTTATTTGAAGAGGCTCTGGGTGATAAATGCGTGGAATGCGCATAGCTTTTCCTTAGTACAGACTGGGTTAATAAATAATATAACTTTGATGAATATGGGGGTTGAATTGTTAAACTCAAGCGCTGCTACCTAGTTTATAACGAAATACTGACCTTTTATAGTATGTCTGTGCCATAGGTGACATCTTAAACAGTGATGAAAGTAAACTAGAAGATCATGATATTCGAATAAACCGACTCTACTCAACGGAATTAAAGTGTTGGGGATAGCAGAAATTCACAGTATATTTATTTTTATCTCCATAAAGGAATAAGGAGTTAATATGAGGGAGTTACTCTGTACTTTAATATCATCGGTTATATCTATTATTTCGCCGTCTGAGCAATTTACATTATCATGTCAAAATGATAAATCTATAAATATAATTGATTTTATTTGTGTTTTTTCTTCTTTTTTTATGCTGCTAATATCCTTTTTTACGACTAAAAAACTACTTATTTATTTACCCGTTGTTCATTTTGATAAATCCAAAATTATTATTAAAAATACTGTTTTGCTTCTAATATATAGTGTGCTAATTTTTATAATATATTATTCATCTAATAATTTACGTATTATTTTATTTTTAACATTATATATTAATTTAATAATACCATTATTTATCATTGATAATAAAATAGGTTATCTCCCTGATGTTCTTACGTACCCATTATTATGGGTGGGGTTGCTATATCAAATTCACTTACCAAATGGGAATGTAGTCTCAGCTATTTATGCAGTACTGATCAGCTACTTAGTGATGTTAATGGTGGTTACACTGGTTGAAAAACAAACTTATCAACCACAAATGGGGAGAGGGGATTTTAAACTTGTTGCCGCTTGTTCGGCTTGGCTTGGTGTTTGGGAGTTACCTTACTTTTTGGCCACCGCTGCAGGGTTGGGGCTATTACAATACTGGGTTAACTTTGGGCTATGGCCTAAAATATACCAAAAAAAGCAACTGGTAAATCTAGCCCACGCCGAGATATTATCTGGGGTGCAAATAGCTAAAACAACGAAGACGATTCCATTTGGCCCCGCGTTAATTATTAGTGCTAGCACATGGTTGTATTTATCAATAATTGAATATTAAATTAAATGACAACCTTATGCGCATAATTGAAAGGTGGCTTATTAAAAAGGGTGATTATTAAGACGCTGCGGTTACCAAAGAATCTAAAAATTGCTGCCATTTACTCGGCTCACCGAGGTAATTCTGTAATGGAACTCGTAACCATTTCCCCTGTTGTTGTATTAACAGAGTTGGAAAACCGGATGCACCTGACTGCGCTAACAGAGCCTTACTTGTTTCAATGTGGGCCGCAGTTTCATGTTGCTCACACTCACTGTAGTCGGACACATACTGGGTTACATCGAGGCCAATTTCTTTGGCGAGCTCAAGAAGTACCGCGGTATCTTTAATATGGCGTCCTGAAATGTAGTGTGTTTTTTGAATGGCTTTAAGCATCTCAAAGCCTTTGCCTTGCTTGGTTGCCGCTAATATAGCGGTTTGCGGTGGTGTTGAGTCCATAACCAAATTAGGTTCGTGTAGCATTTTTATATAGTCATCGCCAAATACTTGCCCTGTCATGGATGCAATGCGCTTATCAGCTTGCAGAATATATTGGCGAAAATTATCATCTAAATGTAGGCGTGCATTGCCAGCTAACATACCACCACCATGCATTTCAATGTTGATACTTGGGTGTTGGTTGGCAATTTCGATTAAAGGCGCAGCGGCATAGCACCAGCCGCAATAAGGGTCATAAATATAGTGTAGGGTGATGTTGCTCATAATCGTTCTCTCTATTTGATCTTTTTAAGTAATTTGAGTTAAGTTGTATCATTATCATCAAAAAATTAATACCACTATCATTCGGTGAAATCAGCCAAATTGCTTTTAGTCATTCAGTGAGTTGCTACGGAACATACCGCGCAAAATGGCTGCAATAGTGAGTATCACTTGGTTATTGAGGCCACTGCATTTCGCCTTTAACAACTTTTGCACTAAGTTCTAAACTTGATTTGTCATCCAATTGTGGATATTTTACCGCAATTTTTTGGATGAGTTCATCTGAGTTTTTACTTGTTTTTGCTGCATTTTCAAAATCTTGTAAGTATTTTTGAGTAAAAGAAACCGTGCTTGTATCTAATTTAGATGCTCCCGTAAAGTGACCGGGAACAACGGTTATTGGGTTCAGTGCTTTGATGTCTTTTAATGTTTGCTGCCAATTTTTACGTGACTCTTCTGTTTGTGTATCTGCTACCCAAACATGAATATTGTCAGAAACAATAACGCCCCCTACAACGGCTTTTAATGATGGAACCCAGACATAAGTTCTATCTGGTGATGCGCTATCAAGGCCTTTAATTTCAAGTCGTTCACCATCAACTGTGAAGCTATCTCCTTTAATGACCTCAGGGACGATAATATGGGCAGGTGCTTCATCTTTTAATACACCACCCCAGTAAGCCAGTTTGCCATCTTTAGTTGCTTTAATGGCTTCAACTGTGTTTGCTGTCGCGACCACTTTAGCTTCAGGGAAGGCGTTTGTTAGGGTATCGAGCCCAAAATAGTAATCTGGATCTGAGTGGCTAATATAAATCGTGGTTAATTTCTTGTTGAGCTTTTTAATTTTATCAACCAATTGTTGTGCATCATTTTTTTGAAATTGTGCGTCAATTAACACCACTTCACTTGAACCGCTAATAATTTCAGAGGAAACCGGAAATACGCTGTTATTTCCAGGATTATAAACATCTAATGTTAGTGTTTCAGCTTGGGTCATATTTATCGTAGTAGCGAATAACGCGATTGCAGCTAATAAGGTAAATTTCATTTTGTATCCTAAAATAAAGTTATACAGGAAAGCTTGTTTTTTGCATGGCGTGTATATTAAATTGCAATGATAAGATGAAAAACCCCATAATTAGGTGTTGTTTGTTGCACAATTCGGTCAAATGAGAGTGGTATGGATAGATTAAAGGCAGCAGAAGTATTTATTACTATCGTTGAACAAGGCAGCCTAAGTGGAGCAGCAGAAAAATTAGAGATGTCGAGAGCGATGGTGACTCGCTATTTGTCGGAAATGGAACAATGGGCGGGAGTGCGTTTATTAAATCGTACCACGCGGAAATTAAGTTTAACTTCAGCGGGGGAAGGGGTATATCAACAATCTTTGCAACTTAATGCTATTTCCCAAATGGTCCCTGTGCAGCAAGAGCTTGATGCAAAAGCATTATCCGGTTTAGTGCGCATTAGTTGCTCACAATCTATTGCCCAAAGTGCACTTTCTGTGGCTATTGCTGAGTTTATGAAACTCTATCCGAATATGGCTATAGATATGCAAATATCGAATAAATCAGTTAATTTAATAGAGGAACGAATTGACTTGGCTATCCGTATTACTAATCAGCTGGAGCCGAGTTTAATCGCAAAACCATTGTCAACTTGCCATTCTGTCATTTGTGCTTCACCTGATTTTTTAAAAGGGAAAAAATATCCCGAAAAACCAGAAGATTTAGTTTTACTCGATTGCTTAACCTACAATTTTTTTGGTCGTAGCTTATGGGTCTTTGAAAAGGCAGGTATGCAGCATAGTGTATTGGTTGATGGGCGATTAAGTGCGAATGAATCCGTATTTCTCGCTGAGGCAACATTGCAGGGCGCGGGTATCTCTATGCAACCATATTATTCTGTTGCTGATCATTTGGCCTCAGGGGCGTTAGTTCAACTATTACCTGAATATACGCCAATGCCTCTAGGTATTTACGCTGTGTATACGAGTCGGCAAAAAATGCCAACTGCATTGAGGGTGGTGATTGATTATCTCGCTAATTGGTTTGTAACTTCACCTCACTGGCAGTTATTGATGCAACAGCGCGGAAATTAGCTGGGTTTTTATTTGATTAAAGTTATCCTCTAAATGTTGAGTAAAAATATTGGTCAATTGTGATGAAGGGCGGTGAATAGGTTTTATCAAGCTAACGGTAAAAGGAATGGAAAAGCTGAGTGGGCGCAGAGCCAACTTCCCAGCAGATTGTTGATGAAAATCTAATGCAGTTAAAGGGTTAACAATAGAAATCCCAATCCCTTTTAGTGCCATAGCGCAAATAGATGATGCTGAATGCGTCTCCATGACCATTTTGCGCTCGACATGGTGCTCCGCAAATGTTGAGTCAATCAACTGACGATAGCTGTCAGTTAATGATAGGCTAATAAAACGTTGGCCTTGAAAATCATTGGGGATTAGGACTTCTTTTTGGGCTAAAGGGTGGTTTGCGGGTAAGACACACACTTCATTTAAACTTCCCAGTGTTTGTTGTTCAGTGCCCGGAGGCATTTGCAAATGTTCTGTTAAACCGAAATCGTAACGCTGAGCGGACAACCATTCTTCAAGAACAGGAGACTCTTGCGGGATCACTGTGATGCTGACATCAGGGTAATTTTCCATAAACGATTGGCAAACATGGGGCAATAAAGATTGCGCGAAAGCAGGTAAACAGGTTATCGAGATTTGGGCATGTTCGAAGCGTCGGATAGTTTCCGCTGAGTTTTTAATGCGTTCCAAACCATAATAAGAGCGTTCGACTTCTTCAAGAAACCGTAATCCTTGTGCTGTTGGCTGTAGACGTCCTTTGACCCTATCGAATAACTTAAACTGTAAAAGGTATTCTAAGCGAGCAAGTTCACGGCTGATAGTTGGTTGTGAGGTGTTTAGCAGTGCAGCGGCTTCCGTCAGGTTGGGGGCTGTCATTACTGCACGGAATATTTCAATGTGCCGCCATGAAATGGCTTGCATAGGAAGTCCTTAAATAAAGTCTATATCAAATATGAATAGACTTTAGCAAAATAGATATTTTTTTTCCCGTATTATTCTTTGAATAATAGCTTTTAATATAATAAAAACTTGCAAACGAGAAAGACAATGACTTCATTCGCAACGACAACAAGCCAATATTTAACATCTGAATATTTACGTGTATTACCTGAGCAGTATGGTAGCCCTGTTTGGGTTTATGATAGCGCGGTGATTATTGAGCGTATCAAGCAATTACAAGTTTTTGATACTGTCCGCTTTGCACAAAAAGCATGTTCGAATATTCATATTCTGCGCTTAATGAAACAACAAGGCGTTAAAGTCGATTCTGTTTCTTTAGGGGAAATAGAACGTGCGCTGGTGGCAGGGTTCCAGCCTGGACGTGAGAACTCAGAAATCGTATTTACAGCAGATGTGCTCGATAGAGCCACATTAGCGAAAGTGACTGAGCTAGATATCCCTGTGAATGCAGGCTCTATTGACATGCTTGAGCAAATTGGCGAACAAAAAGCTGGCCATCCTGTTTGGTTACGCATCAATCCAGGTTTTGGTCACGGCCATAGCCAAAAAACCAATACTGGTGGTGAAAATAGTAAGCACGGTATTTGGCATGAAGATTTACCTGCAGCGTTAGAGAAAATTCGCCATTACAATTTATCGCTAGTTGGTATCCATATGCATATTGGCTCAGGGGTTGACTATCAACATCTTGCCGATGTGTGTGATTCTATGGTGGCGTTAGTCACAACCGCAGGGGTTGACCTTCATGCCATTTCAGCAGGCGGTGGGTTATCAACCCCTTATCGTGAAGGTGATGAATTAATCGATGTACCGCATTATTACAGCTTATGGGATAACGCTCGCCAACGCATCGAACAACACTTAGGGCACAAAATTGAACTTGAAATAGAACCCGGCCGCTATTTAGTTGCTGAGTCTGGGGTACTATTAGCAGAAGTGCGAGCTGTTAAAGATATGGGTAGTCGCCACTATGTGCTTGTAGACAGTGGTTTTAATGACCTAATGCGTCCAGCGATGTATGGCAGTTATCACCATATTTCGGTATTACCGATGGATGGACGTAACCTTGATGGGGCCCAACTAAAAGACACAATTGTTGCTGGCCCACTGTGTGAATCAGGAGATGTATTTACCCAGTTAGAGGGCGGTTTAGTGGTAACCCGCGCTTTACCCGAGGTGAAAGTTGGCGATTTTCTGGTTTTTCATGACACTGGCGCTTACGGTGCATCCATGTCATCAAACTACAATAGCCGTCCATTATTGCCGGAAGTGATGTTTGTTGATGGTAAGCCACAATTGATTCGCCGCCGCCAAACGATTGAAGAGCTATTGGCTCTGGAGCTGTAAGTCTTCCTTTCATTATAGATAACTGCATCTTACTCATAGGGCTATTATTGTAAGATGCGGTTATTCTGATTCACCACATCTATATTCCCATGTACTTTACCTACCTTGTATAAATTCTACGCAACATAATAAAAGCTAGAAGGTAAAAATCAGTGCAAAAAGTGATGAGGGTTCTTCGTAAACTGTATAAGTACGAAAATAGCCAATATGACGTTGGTCGTGAGGTTTCTGTTTATAGTCAAAGTACACTGTCAGCCAAAGAACAATTGGAACTCGCTCGAATTAATTGGCAAGTGAATCACATTGAGTCTTTCAATGACCATGCTGATATTATGCACAAGTTCAACAGTTTAAAAAAAGAGGAAAAACTCAGCCAAGAGCGCTGTTTTGATACTTTTATTGCAGGTGTTGGCGGAAGTTATTTACGAGGACGTTCAGTGCTAGGTGCTTTTCATAAGCTCCAAAATATACAGATTCATGACTATATAGAAAAACCACAATTAGCCTGTTGCTGGGTATGCAGTGATTCCAATCGAAAAATTCACATCAACGATAGTTACTTTCAATATTGCTTGTATTACGGAAATTCCTATACAGGTAATACCTCATATGCTTATTTAAATTTAAAACACTTACTTAATGTTGAGCCAGTACAACCGCTTGGGGACGATAAAATTAAATTTAACCAGTTATTGGATTTATTTCGTTCTGCTAAGGATGATGAAACCCCCGGCCATTTTGAAAAGCGTTTGGCTGAAGCCAAAATAATCCCGGGTAATAAATATACACATAGAGGGGTTTTACAATCTTTAGCATTGATCGGTGTGATACCAAATCAGTTTATTCCTTTATCATTAGCGTCGAGGGTTAATTTTGGTGACCTTGTGAGTACTGAGTCCCAGTTAAACAATACTAAAGGTCGCTCAGATATGGAGATGCCATGGGCTGGCTGGAAGGGGCATTTAGGTATTGATGAAGACAAAGTAGCCGAATATTTCAGTGATTATTTGCTTTAAATCTAAATGACAAAGGGAACTCTTGAGTTCCCTTTGATTTACTAGCTAAAATTAATCAAGCCGCTTTCTTTTTCTTACTAGTTTCTTCATTTGAAGGTTCATCTGGTGACTTTTTTGTCGGAAGTACACCCAAATCATCAAACTCAAACTCATCGACGTTAATCGTCCGTAACCGGCTTGCTTCTGCTTTACGCAAGATACCAGCTTCTTCTTGCGTAATTACGTTTTCAGGAAGTAGTTGGTCAGCAAGTTTATCTAAGCGAGTAAAGCTGAGTTTACGCTCTTTTAAGCGGCAGATACGTTCGAAAATAGGTTCAGCAGCAATGATATCGAGCAGAGCTTGGTTTACAAGGCCATGAGGGTTGTTTTCCGTAGGTGTTAAATACTGCCCACGGCCCAACCTATCACGTGTTTCTGATGGTTCCATCAGGATTTGAGCCAGTTTATGGTCTAGTCGGTCTGATGGTGTTGACATCGCTCGGCCAGTAGGGAATAGGGTGATGCGCATTACCCCCGCAACCAACTTGTTAGGGAAGTTTTTCAGGAGATCATCCATCGCTTTTTCTGATTGATATAAACAATCTTCAACCGCCCATTTCACTAATGGTAAGTCTGCTTTTTGGCGACCTTCATCTTCATAACGTTTTAAGGTTGCAGATGCGAGATACAAGTTGCTTAAAATATCCCCTAAGCGAGCAGAGATACGTTCGCGGCGTTTCAAGCTACCCCCTAACACACCCATGGCAACATCGGATAGTAATGCTAAGTTGGCACTTTGGCGGTTTAGCATTTGATAGTAACGGCGCGTTTCATCTTTGGTTGGTGCATGACTTCCGCGACCATTGGTTAAACCAAGCCAGAAGCTACGGAATTGATTACTAACCACATGACCTATATGCCCAAATACGGCTTTATCGAATTTATGTAAGTTATTATCTTGTGCTGCGGCCATTTCTTCTAATACGAATGGATGGCAACGGATAGCCCCTTGACCGAAGATGATCATACTGCGGGTTAGGATATTTGCCCCTTCAACCGTAATGGCGATAGGTGCGCCTTGGTAAGCTCTGGCAACAAAGTTTGAATCCCCAAGACAGATGCCTTTACCACCCGTAATATCCATGGCATCAATAATGGCGCGCTGGCCACGGTGTGTACAGTGGTATTTAACAATAGCGGATAAAACGGCAGGTTTCTCACCTAACATAATTCCAGAGGTGATGAGAGTTGCTGCTGCGTCCATCAGATAGGTATTACCTGCGATGCGAGCTAGTGGTTCTTCAATACCTTCCATTTTACCAATTGGTAATTTGAATTGACGGCGAATATAAGAGTAAGCCCCTGTCGCGATAGCAATACTCTTCAAACTACCAGTTGAGTTCGATGGTAATGTAATACCACGACCGACAGAAAGACACTCAACCAACATTCTCCAGCCTTGGCCTGCCATTTTTGGCCCACCGATAATGTAATCGATTGGAACAAAAATATCTTTTCCGCGTGTAGGACCATTCATAAATGGAATATTTAGTGGGAAGTGGCGATGACCAATTTCAACGCCAGGGGTATTGGTTGGAATTAGTGCACAGGTGATACCAAGGTTTTTCTCGCCACCTAATAGTTTATCAGGGTCTGAAAGTTTGAATGCGAGGCCTAATACAGTGGCAATTGGTGCCAAAGTAATATAGCGTTTGTTCCATGTTAAGCGCATTCCTAATACTTGCTCGCCTTGCCATTCACCCATACAAACGACACCTGAATCTGGGATAGCACCAGCATCGGAACCTGCCTCAGGGCTGGTTAATGCAAAGCACGGAATTTCTTCACCCGTAGCTAAGCCTGGTAAATAGCGTTGTTTTTGTTCATCAGTGCCGTAATGCTGCAGTAATTCACCCGGACCTAATGAATTGGGTACCCCTACAGTGATAGCAAGAATACCGGAGACACCAGCGAGCTTTTGTAGAACCTGAGATTGCGCATAAGCAGAAAACTCTAAGCCACCGTATTCTTTTTTGATGATCATCGCGAAGAAGCGGTGATCACGCAGGTATTGCCACACTTCAGGTGTTAGATCTGCCAGTTCATGGCTCACTTCGAAGTCGTTGACCATGCCACAAACGGTTTCAACAGGCCCATCAATAAAAGCTTGTTCTTCTGCGGTTAGCTGTGGTTTTGGATAGTTATGCAATTTATTCCAATCTGGCGCTCCGCGGAAAAGGTCGCCTTCCCACCACGTTGTTCCTGCGTCAATGGCTTCCTTTTCTGTGCTCGACATAGGAGGCATGACTTTTTGGAACATTTTCATCGCGCGGATAGAGAAAAGCGATTGGCGTACAGGAGTGAAGACAAAAGGAAATAATACCAAGGCAACTGGCAGTAACATCCAGTAGCTCCAAATATCGATGACTCCCATAACCGCGGTATAAGCCAATAATAATACTGAGCTAAAAACCAAAGATGTTTTGTGATAACAAAGTACGCCTATTAAGGCGAGAAATAACACGATGCTGAGAAGGATCATAGCGAAGCTCCTGTCTACTTGTAAGAGGTCTGACCTGTTTGTTGCTTTAATCTATACCCATTAATAAAGAATTAGCAATATATTTACATCCTAATTACAACTTAGCTCACAAAAACGTCATATAAAGGAAAATATCGTAGTAATTTGTATTATTGGCTCTATGAAAAGTCAGGTTATTAGCTATGAGTCACGATGAATTTTGTCGGTAGGATCAAGACAGCGCAATCAAAAGTAGAAACAAAATTATCCCTGTGCAACAATCTGACTATTAAAGATTAATTACTGATATCTATCTGAGTTTTGCCATGGAGCGCCATTTTTCTTTTAGGATAATTTGAATCTGAATTAATCGTGTTTTTTATAACGTATTCTTAATTAAGAGGAAATCTCATGTATCAAGACCTAATCCGCGGTGAGCTGACAGAAGCGGCCGAGACGTTATCGAATTTCCTTAGCGATGACGCCAATATTGCTGCTATCCAACAGGCTGCCGTTTTACTGGCTGACTCTTTTAAAGCGGGTGGCAAAGTATTATCTTGTGGTAATGGGGGCTCTCACTGTGATGCAATGCATTTCGCTGAAGAATTAACAGGGCGTTACCGCGAAAACCGTCCGGGCTATCCTGCGATTGCAATCTCAGATGTGAGTCATTTATCTTGCGTGAGTAATGACTTCGGTTATGAGTATGTTTTCTCACGTTTTATTGAAGCCGTTGGCATGAAAGGCGATGTTTTACTTGGAATTTCTACCTCGGGCAATTCTGGAAACATTATTAAAGCGATTGCAGCTGCGCGTGAAAAAGGCATGAAAGTCATCACATTAACAGGTAAAGATGGCGGGAAAATGGCTGGAACTGCGGATATTGAAATTCGTGTCCCACACTTTGGTTATGCCGACCGTATTCAAGAAATTCATATTAAAGTTATTCATATCTTAATTCAGTTAATTGAAAAAGAGATGGTGAAATAACGTTATTACTGTTTCAGGAGTTTTTTAAATGTGCGAGTTACTTGGCATGAGTGCCAATGTTCCAACTGATATTTCGTTTAGCCTCAGTGGGTTGATTTCCCGAGGAGGTCAAACGGGCCCACATAAAGATGGCTGGGGAATCACCTTTTATGAGGGGCTCGGGTGTCGCACATTTAAAGATCCTCAACCTAGTTTTTTATCACCTGTCGCTCGCTTTGTGCAGGAATACCCGATTAAATCAGAAAGTATTGTTGCTCATATTCGCCAAGCAAACCGAGGGGATGTGTCGTTAGTGAACACTCACCCCTTTACACGGGAGCTATGGGGGCGTAATTGGACTTATGCGCACAATGGGCAGTTAAAAGGCTATCGTACACTAAAAACTGGGCGCTATTGCCCGATAGGTGAAACCGATAGCGAATGGGCATTTTGTTGGATACTTCATCAACTTAGTGAAAAGTATCCACGTAGGCCATCGAATTGGAAAAGTGTGTTCCGTTTTATTGCGACACTAGCTGACCAATTGCGTCATAAAGGCGTATTTAATATGTTGCTGTCCGATGGGCAATATATGATGGCCTTTAGCTCGACGAATTTACATTGGCGGCACCGTTTGGTAAAGCAAAATTACTTGACCAAGATATTGAAATCGATTTCGAACAGTGTACGACACCTACTGATGTGGTCTCTGTGATCGCAACGCAACCACTCACGGGCAACGAAAACTGGCAGCGAATTGACCCAGGCAATTTTGTCTTATTCTATCTTGGTGAGCGCATATTGTGATTTAGACCCTAACAATTTTGTTGGGGTCTCAGCTTGGTCAATAACCGCATATTTACCTAAAGAGACTGACACCTCAGCAGGCCTTCCTGTGCGGTTGAAATACTCATAGGCCGGTTGTAATTGTTTCCAAAAAGCATAGTGGCTGGAATTGCGATAGCGCAGCATATTTTCATTTGTCATTTTAAATGGATAAATGCTGACATTAATGACGGACTGTCCACTGAGTAAGGCTGTTTCTACTGTTTGGTAAATCTCACCCATATATTTGTCCGTCATGGCATAACATCCCACAGAAACGCAACTGCCATGGATCATAAGATAGCTGCCACTATAACCTTGTGCTTTATCAAACTCATTAGGAAAACCAATATTGATAGATCGGTAATACCGACTATTAGGATTGAGCTGTTCGGCAGTAATTTGATAAAATCCTTCTGGACTTTTCAGGTCACCTTCAATTTTTTTGGGGCCTAGCCCGCCAGAAAACTTACAAATTGGGTAAGTTTTCGACAGTTTATATTTTCCTGATGGCGTTTTTTGGTAGAGTTCTAATAAACCTTCTTGCTTAAATATTTGAATAAAAATAGATGAGTTTGGGCTATCCGATACGTTATTATTAAGTAGAAATGAATAGTTACTTGCCTGAATAACAGGAGAATATATGAGTACAAATAAGAAAATTGCACTAAAAAATTTACTTAATTTCATATCTAAGCCATATCAAGAAAATGTTATTGAATAAAAAGAGTACATATTTTATGCATTCTAGACGAGTAAATCGAAAATTAATATAGTTTGTTAATAGTTTTTAAATGAACCTTTATTGTTTAAATAATGAACAATGATCGATAAATGTGAGCTTAAATATCGATAATATCGAATTGTTAACAAAAAAATTTAAATATTAATGCAATTTGCTTGAACTATGTCACTTCTATAGCCGGACATAGAGAGTGGGAACTGATAAAATTATGGTTGGCAGAAGATAAAATTTAGTAACAATTATGTGAGAATACCTGCTTAAGTGATGCCTATTGCTTGAGCTATTTTTTATTTAATGAGTCGCTATCATTCATTGCTGAATCGTTAGCTTAGGGTTTAACTGATAAACTTGTGCAGATCTTATGATTAAAATTAAAAAAGGCCTCAACCTTCCTATTGCAGGTGAGCCAGCCCAAGTGATAGAAGACGGCCCGAAAATTCAACACGTAGCTGTGCTAGGTGAGGAATATGTCGGAATGCGTCCTTCGATGCTGGTTAAAGAAGGTGAGCGTGTAGTTAAAGGACAGGTTCTTTTTGAAGATAAAAAGAACCCAGGGGTTTTATTTACAAGCCCAGCCTGCGGTAAAATTGTTGCTATTCATCGTGGTGAGCGTCGTGTGCTTCAATCTGTTGTCATCGAAATAGATGGTGATGAACAAGAAACTTTTGCAGCTTATACTCGTGATGAGCTATCTACATTAACGCAACAGCAAGTCGAAGAAAACTTGATAAAATCGGGTTTGTGGACTTCTTTAAGAACGCGTCCATTTAGCCGTTCTCCACAACCAGGTTCTTCACCTATCGCTATTTTTGTCACTGCAATGGATACCAATCCACTTGCAGCGGATCCTATTTTAGTTATTCAAGAGCAAGAACAAGCATTTAACGATGGGCTTTTGGTTCTAAGCCGTTTAACAGAAGGTAAAATCCATGTTTGTCATGGAGAGGGAGACTTACCGAAGAATACGGCTCATAACCAAATTTCTTATACCCAATTTATAGGGCCGCATCCTGCAGGTTTAGTGGGAACTCATATTCATTTCTTGGAACCCGTTAGCATCAAGAAAAAAGTTTGGAGCCTTAATTACCAAGACGTTATTGCTATTGGTAAGCTATTTGTTACGGGTCACCTATATACAGACCGCGTGATTTCATTAGCAGGGCCACAAGTTGAAAAGCCTCGTCTTCTGCGTACTCGTCTAGGTGCTGATTTATATGAATTAACACAAGGTCAGCTTAAAGCGGGTGAAAATCGTATTATTTCTGGTTCAGTCCTTTGGGGCGTGACATGTGATGATACTCATCACTATCTTGGTCGTTTTCACAATCAAGTTTCAGTGTTAGCCGAAGGTCGCAATAAAGAGTTATTTGGCTGGATTATGCCTGGTGTTAATAAGTTTACGATTACGCGTACCACAATCGGGCACTTCCTGAAAAATAAACGTTTTAATTTCACAACGACAATGAACGGCGGTGAGCGTTCGATGGTACCAATTGGTAATTACGAGCGAGTCATGCCTCTCGATATCATGGTCACTCATTTGTTGCGCGATCTCCTCGCTGGAGACACTGATACATCACAAGAATTGGGCTGTTTAGAGTTGGACGAAGAAGATCTAGGTTTATGTACCTATGTTTGCCCAGCGAAATATGAATATGGTCCAGTGCTACGTGATGTTCTGACCAAGATTGAGCTAGAAGGGTGATTCCATGGGTCTGAAAAATTTATTTGAAAAGTATGAGCACCATTTTGAGCCCGGTGGAAAGTTAGAAAAATACTATGCGTTATTTGAAGCAGTTTCGACTGTTTTTTATACGCCGGGTACGGTAACAAAAGGGCGTTCTCATGTCAGGGATACCATCGATCTGAAACGTATGATGATATTGGTGTGGCTAGCGGTTTTCCCAGCGATGTTCTGGGGAATGTATAACGTTGGTAACCAAGCCATCCCAGCTTTGCACCAATTATATAGCGGGGCGGAGTTACAGCAAGTTCTCGCGAGTGATTGGCATTATAGCTTAGCACAGTTTCTAGGTGCATCACTTTCGATGGATGCAGGGTGGGGAAGTAAAATGCTGCTAGGTGCGGTGTATTTCCTTCCTATTTATGCTGTCGTTTTCTTAGTCGGTGGTTTCTGGGAAGTTTTATTCGCCATGATCCGCGGCCATGAAATTAACGAAGGCTTCTTTATTACCTCGATTTTATTTGCCTTGATTGTGCCACCAACCATTCCTTTATGGCAGGCTGCATTAGGTATCACTTTCGGGGTTGTTGTTGCGAAAGAAATTTTTGGCGGTACTGGGCGTAACTTCTTAAACCCAGCATTAGCTGGCCGTGCTTTCTTATTCTTTGCTTATCCTGCTCAAATATCAGGTGACTTAGTTTGGACTGCAGCAGATGGCTTCTCTGGTGCGACACCATTATCACAATGGGCAACCGGTGGTGAGCATGCCCTAATGAACACGGTGACTCATGAACCTATTACTTGGATGCAAGCCTTTTTAGGTAATATGCCAGGTTCAATTGGTGAAGTGTCAACACTGATGTTGTTTATTGGTGGTGCTCTTATCATGTTCTTCCGTATCGCATCATGGCGTATTGTTGCTGGCGTGATGGTTGGCATGATTGCAATGTCCTACCTATTCAATGCTATTGGCTCTGATACTAACCCGTTATTTGCCATGCCATGGTGGTGGCACATGGTACTTGGTGGCTTCGCATTCGGTATGATTTTTATGGCGACAGACCCGGTATCAGCGTCTTTCACAGACAAAGGTAAATGGGCGTACGGCATTCTGATCGGTGTAATGTGTGTTCTTATCAGGGTTGTTAACCCAGCTTATCCAGAAGGGATGATGCTGGCGATCCTATTCGCCAACCTGTTTGCTCCTCTGTTTGACTATCTGGTCGTTCAAGCAAATATTAAGCGGAGAAAAGCTCGTGGCTAATGAAAAACCAATGAATAACGATAGCGTCGGCAGAACATTTCTAGTTGTTTTTATTCTTTGTCTAGTTTGCTCTATTGTCGTCGCAGGGGCTGCAGTTGGTCTAAAACCACAGCAGCAAGAACAGATTCAGTTAGATACTCAACGTAATATTTTAAGTGTTGCTGGCTTGCTGCAACCTAAAATGACCGCTGAGGAAGTTCAAGATGTATATAAGGATCGTATCGAACCTAAACTTTTGAATTTTAAAACTAATGAATTATCTGATAGCACTAGCCGTTATGACTTAAATAGCGAGCTACGCAGCGAAGAAACGAGTATTGCACTCTCTCCTGCAGAAGATATTGCAAAAATTCGCCGTCGTGCCAATAGCGCTGAAATCTATTTAGTTAAAGATGAAGCTGGAAAAGTATCACAAATTATTTTACCTGTTTACGGCTCTGGTTTGTGGTCTGTCATGTATGCCTTTATTGCGGTAGATGTAGATGGTGTCACCTCTCGTGGTATTACTTACTATGCACATGGCGAAACACCAGGGCTGGGCGGTGAGGTTGATAACCCTCAGTGGAAAGCCCAATGGCCAGGTAAAAAACTGTTCAATGAGCAGGGGGTTCCGGCAATTAAAATAGTGCGCGGTGGTGCGACAGATAACCCATTCGGTATCGACGGCCTTTCAGGTGCGACTCTAACATCAAACGGAATCCAGCATATGTTTGATTTCTGGTTAGGGGATAACGGTTTTGGTCCGTTCCTGAAAAAAGTACGTGAAGGAGCGCTGAATAATGGCTGATTCAAAAGAAGTAAAACGCGTCCTACTTGGACCGTTATTGGATAACAACCCAATTGCTTTACAGGTATTAGGGGTTTGTTCTGCACTGGCAGTGACAACGAAGTTAGAAACAGCACTCGTTATGACGATTGCTGTAACCTTAGTGACGGCATTTTCTAACTTCTTTATTTCACTCATCAGGAATTATATTCCGAGCAGCGTACGTATTATCGTTCAAATGGCAATCATTGCTTCTTTAGTTATTGTGGTTGACCAAATTTTACGTGCATATGCCTATGAAATATCAAAACAACTTTCTGTATTTGTTGGCTTGATTATTACTAACTGTATCGTAATGGGGCGTGCTGAAGCTTATGCAATGAAAGCACCACCAATTGAAAGCTTCATGGACGGTATTGGTAATGGTCTAGGTTACGGTGTGATCCTTGTTTTAGTCGGCTTTTTACGTGAGTTATTTGGTTCCGGCAAATTGTTTGGTATCACAGTTTTTGAATCACTACAAACCGGTGGTTGGTACATGCCAAATGGCCTGTTCCTCCTCGCGCCAAGTGCATTCTTTATCATCGGTATGCTGATTTGGGGGTTACGTACCCTGAAACCAGCTCAGGTAGAGAAGGACTAATCACATGGAACACTATATTAGCCTGTTTGTTAAAGCCATTTTTATTGAAAATATGGCATTAGCATTTTTCTTGGGAATGTGTACCTTCCTTGCGGTATCGAAGAATGTAAAAACTGCTTTTGGACTGGGTATCGCTGTAACGGTAGTTCTTGGGATTTCTGTCCCAGCTAATAACTTGGTATACAACTTAGTATTGCGTGATGGTGCGATTGCTGAAGGTATCGACTTATCCTTCTTGAACTTCATCACGTTTATCGGTGTTATTGCCGCGTTAGTTCAGATCCTTGAAATGATTTTAGATCGCTACTTCCCATCACTGTATAACGCGTTAGGTATCTTTTTGCCATTGATTACCGTTAACTGTGCCATTTTTGGTGGTGTTTCTTTCATGGCGCAACGTGACTATAACTTTAGCGAATCGGTCGTATATGGGTTCGGTTCGGGGATCGGTTGGATGCTCGCAATCGTATTGATGGCAGCTATTCGAGAGAAGATGAAGTACTCAGATATTCCATCGGGTCTAAAAGGGTTAGGTATCACCTTTGTGACAACCGGTTTAATGGCATTGGGCTTTATGTCCTTCTCCGGTGTGCAGCTATAAAGGCGAGAAGAATTCATGGAAATTATTATTTTAGGTGTCGTGATGTTTACCCTGATTGTCTTGGTGCTGACAGGCTTAATCCTGTTTGCAAAATCCAAGCTAGTCAACACAGGGAACATCAAAGTTGAAGTTAATGGCGATCCAGACAAAAGTTTTGAAGCTCCTGCGGGTGACAAGCTATTAGGCATGTTATCAAACCAAGGTATTTTTGTTTCATCAGCGTGCGGTGGTGGTGGCTCTTGTGGTCAGTGCCGTGTGAAAATCAAAGAAGGCGGTGGTGATATTCTGCCTACTGAGCTTTCTCACATTAACAAACGTGAAGCAAAAGAAGGCTGCCGGTTAGCGTGTCAGGTCAACGTTAAGCAAGATTTAAAAATTGAGCTTCCAGAAGAAATATTTGGCGTGAAAAAATGGGAGTGTGAAGTTATTTCTAATGATAACAAAGCCACTTTCATTAAAGAGCTGAAATTGAAAATTCCAGAAGGAGAGGTCGTTCCTTTCCGTGCGGGTGGCTTTATTCAGATTGAATGCCCGGCACATGTTGTCAAATATGAAGATTTTGATGTACCAGAAGAGTACCGTGAAGATTGGGATAAATTTAACCTATTCCGTTATGTGTCTGAGGTTAAAGAGCCAACTGTTCGCGCCTATTCCATGGCAAACTACCCGGAAGAGCATGGTATTATCATGCTAAACGTGCGTATTGCTACACCACCACCTCGTAATCCGGATGTTCCACCAGGAATTATGTCCTCTTATATTTGGTCATTAAAGCCAGGGGATAAAGTGACTATTTCTGGGCCGTTTGGTGAGTTTTTCGCTAAAGAAACGGAAGCTGAAATGGTGTTTATCGGTGGTGGTGCGGGTATGGCACCAATGCGTTCTCATATATTCGACCAACTGCGCCGCTTAGATTCTAAACGTAAGATTAGTTTCTGGTATGGTGCACGTTCTGTCCGTGAGATGTTCTACACCGAAGATTTTGACCAACTCGCTGCAGAACATGAAAACTTTACATGGAATGTAGCACTTTCTGACCCTATGCCTGAAGATAATTGGAATGGTTATACTGGCTTCATCCATAATGTCTTATATGAAAACTACTTGAAAGATCATCCAGCACCGGAAGATTGTGAGTTCTACATGTGTGGTCCTCCAATGATGAATGCTGCCGTGATCAAAATGTTGAAAGACCTCGGAGTTGAAGATGAAAATATCTTATTGGATGACTTCGGTGGTTAAGCAACTTAGCTGATTTTATTAGACTAATCAAAGTCAGTAGACAGTAACACTTTAAAGAGGGAAAATATTTTCCCTCTTTGTGATTTTAGTAAATCTATTAAGCGCTAATTAGTTAACGGTTAATAGGTAGGTTTATGATTATTTTGACTGGAACATTCTCTGCATGGGTGACGATGTAAAGTGTGTTAATAGTCTGGGCGGCCTTAACAAAATGCGCTCATGATTGACGCGGAGAAAATTATGCTAAGTAAAAGAATTTATACCTCGGTACTGCTATTTGTTGCAGCACTGTTTCTTACTGCCTGTGGTGGACCTGAACAACAGAATCTTCAGGGGCAAACAATGGGTACGTATTATTCGGTTAAATATGTCACAGATTCTTCGGAGCCAAAGCCTGAAGCAATTCAAGCCGAAATAGATAAACGTTTGGAAGAAGTTAACGACCAAATGTCAACATATCGCCCAGACTCAGAATTAAGTCGTTTTAATCAGTTTAAAGAAGTCAATACACCGTTCCCTGTTTCTGCAGCAACGGCAACTGTAGTTAAAAAAGCCATTGAAATTAATAAGCTGACAGATGGTTCATTAGATGTAACGGTTGGGCCTTTAGTTAATTTATGGGGGTTTGGCCCTGAAGGAAGAGTCACTAAAGCACCTTCGGATGAAGAATTGGCTAAGCGCAGAGCATGGGTTGGTATCGAAAAACTCGCTGTTCAAGATAATAACTTAATTAAAACAATCCCTGAGCTATATGTCGATCTTTCCTCCATTGCGAAAGGTTATGGTGTCGACGTTGTTGCTGAATATTTAGAATCATTAGGTATCAATAATTATATGGTTGATATTGGTGGTGAAGTGCGTACGAAAGGAACAAATGGTAAAGAAGTGCCATGGCGTATCGCAATAGAAAAACCCGCATCGGATGGTGTCAGCCAAACAGCACAAGAGATTATTGAACCAGGTGACCGCTCTATCGCTACATCAGGGGACTACCGTAATTACTTCGAGCAAGATGGCGTTCGTTTTTCTCATACGATAGACCCAAAAACAGGAAAACCAATCACACATAATTTAGTCTCTATTACAGTAATTGCAGAAAATTGCATGAGTGCTGATGGCTTATCTACAGGACTAAATGTTTTAGGGCCTGAAGTTGGCTTTGCTTTAGCTGAAAAAATGAATATTCCTGTTTTTATGATTGTTAAGACAGATAAAGGTTTTGAAGAGCGCTATACTAAGGCATTCGAACCATTTTTAACCAAAAAACAGTAGTTGTAGGAGGATAAAAAATGCTGAATATTTTTATTGCAGCCTTTGCACTGTTTTTGCTGGCCTTTTTAGGTATGTCACTTGGGTATATTATTAAACGTAAGAGTATCCAAGGTAGCTGCGGCGGGTTAAGCAGTATTGGTGTTGAAAAGGTGTGTGATTGCCCTGAGCCTTGTGATGCACGTAAAAAACGTATGGCGCGTGAAGAAGCCCGTCAAAAATTACTGGATAAAAACCGTATTATTTGAATAGTAATATTTAACGGTTCTATAACTAGTAATGAGCCGGAGATGTCTAAATATAGTTATTAGACATCTCCAAATATTACTTTCCCGTTATACAGTCTAAATTAATTGCATTTTCTTAGCACATGAAACAGAGACAGGGTAATTAACATGCATGCTTTTTGTCTCACCATCAAATCTAATCGTGACCTTTCCATTATCATTGTTGTTAATTTGGCAAGGTAAAAAATCACCACTACTCTACAGTTCATTACTTTTCGTAGTAATTTTAGCTTTCCAAGCACTTTTACCTGTTGTTGAGTAAGGGAATGAATTTACGTTAGAGCTAGATGTGGCATGTGCTAGATTATAAAATATAAACACATTATCATAGGGGTTATCACTATTATGATAATGTATTTCAACTTTCCTTAATGTTTCATTCCAATAATTCTCGACAATCATTGTTCCAATATTTGACATATAAAACCTTTTTTAAATTATTTTAAATAGAATTTTTGTGATGGATTAAATATATCAAGTTTTCTATAGCAGTAAATTAAGAACAATTATTATTAATTGATGAAAAGAATGTTTTTAAGATGTGATTTAATTCCTAAGCTATTATTAAAGTAATAATAGCTTAGGTGATGTTATTAGATTATTTTTTAAATGCTTTTGGGGAATCAACCATTACAGCATCAACACCAATTTCTTTTGCGAGTTGGTAGTCACTGTCATTATTAACACCAAAGACAATGATATAGGCATTGCCATTTTTTCTAAAACAGTCAATGGCTTCTTTATCCCATGAAAGGGTTGCTGGCGAGCGTGCTTCGCCTAAAGTATATTTTTCGACCACTTCAACTTTACGATGTAGTTCAAAGCCATACCAGCGAGTTGTTGTTTTGTCATTTTCTATTGAACATTGATGGTTCATCACAACATTTGCCAACAGGGTGCGAGTCTCATCACGACTTTCAAATAATGGGATCTTTGGAGAAAGGGATTTGAGTGCTTTTAAAAATTCATCATTAGTGGAATAAAAACGTACTTGGTTAAATGCATTAGTTTTATCTAAGAGAGCTAAAATCGCCTTTGCTTGAATATCAGGGTTGGCGTCAGGGGATTTTAAATCTACGTAGAAAGTTGTGTCTGGGTATTTTTGCAGAATATTTTCTAGTGTAGTGATAGTTGTTTTTTGTAAGGGGAATTGCTGATTATGTTTTTGACTAAACTTATAAGCAGCATTGACATGATTGAGTTGTTCTACTGTATAAGCAGATACGTTACCTTTTTTGTCCGTCAATGAATCTAGATCACTCGGACGATATAGGACTAATTGATTATCTTTACTAAGTTGAACGGTAAGCCAAATAGCATCGGCATTATTTTGCTTGGCTAAATCAATGGCATAAATTGTGTTTTCTGGTGCATCTGCTGTTCCTGCACGGTGAGCTACAATTTTAGGGGATAGTGCTAAATTAGGGGAAAGTGCGAAAACTGTTTGGCTAGCAAGCAGCATAATGAGAGGAGCCATAAATTTAACATATTTTGATGTTGATATAATTGCCATAGAGATGATCCATAAATAGTTTTTCAAGATATTGTTGTTGGTAAAACAACTCTTTTTATTACTTTTTTGTTTAAAAGTAAGTAGTAATACTTATTTTTAAGACAAACTTTAAGCCGAATCTAGAGTTGGATAGCTTGGCAGATGATTATTGCAATAATATGAATTACCTAATTATCATGGAGTTAGCTTTTTCATTCGTCAATTTTATGGTGATGTGACAATAATTGCATGGCTAATAAAAATACTGTATATTTAATCAGGTGTTTAATTGGCAGAGTTAACCCGTGCGTAAAATTATTCATATTGATATGGACTGCTTTTATGCAGCGATCGAAATGCGTGACGACCCAAGCCTTCGTAATGTCCCCATTGCAGTGGGGGGAAGCGCAGATCGCCGAGGCGTTATTAGTACTGCAAATTATGAAGCCCGTCGCTACGGTGTTCACAGTGCGATGTCTACTGCGATTGCACTTAGGCTTTGCCCTCACTTGAAAGTGGTTCCTGGGCATATGGCACTTTACAAAGAAACCTCCCTGTATATTCGAAAAATATTTGCTCGCTATACTGACCTCATAGAACCACTTTCTCTTGATGAAGCTTATTTGGATGTCACTGATTGTACGCAATTACATGGCTCTGCAACGCTAATTGCTGAGGCCATTCGCCAGCAAATCTTTGATGAACTGCAATTAACCGCTTCAGCGGGGATAGCGCCAATAAAATTTTTGGCGAAAATAGCTTCAGATATGAATAAACCCAATGGCCAATTCGTGATCACGCCGCAAAATATGGATCAATTTATTCTTAGCTTGCCCCTTAAAAAAATTCCTGGCGTGGGTAAGGTAACCGCTCAGAAATTAGCGGATATGGGGTTACTCACTTGTGCTGACGTCCAAAAATATGATGTTGTTACATTGGTTAAAAGCATGGGTAAATTCGGGCAGGTACTTTGGGATCGATGCCATGGTATCGATGAGCGTGCTATTAACCCTGATAGACTCAGAAAGTCGGTAGGGGTTGAACGCACCCTTGCAGAAGATATATATCAATGGAGCGATTGTCTGCCTCTGCTTGATAAACTCTATGACGAACTACAATTACGTCTAGCGAAGGTAAAACCCGATCTGCGTATTGCTCGTCAAGGTGTAAAATTTAAATTTGCAGACTTTCAGCAAACAACACAAGAACACGTATACCCAATTCTCAATAAACAAGATTTAGTCCAGATAGCGAAACAAGTTTGGGATAATCGCCGCTTAGGGCGTGGTGTTCGGTTAGTTGGTTTGCATGTGATGCTGCAAAGCCCACAGCTTGAAAGGCAATTATTACTTGAATTATAAAAAACACCCATCGCATGATGGGTGTTTCATAACAATTAATTGCTTATTCTTTGACTGGAATTGCTTTTAAAACCGCAGTTAGTAATTTCCAATACTCTCCAACGCTTGCAATGTGTACACGTTCATCAGGGGAGTGTGCACCGCGAATAGTTGGCCCAATTGAAACCATATCCATGTCTGGGTAAGGTTTTTTGAATAGACCACACTCAAGGCCTGCGTGGATCACCATGACATTAGGGATTTTACCGAACAGCTTGTTGTAGGTATCGCTGACTAAATGCATTACTGGTGAGTCTGCATCTGGTTGCCAACCTGGGTAGCTACCTTCTGCACGGTATTGGGCTTGTGCTAATTTACTGATAGATGTCAACATGTTAACAACGTAGTTTTTGCCGCTATCGATAAGTGAACGAACAAGGAAGATAATTTCTGCTTTATCTTCAGTTAGTCGTACAACACCTTCGTTAAGTGAGGTTTCAACCACGCCAATGGCAACATCACTCATGCGGATCACACCGTTTGGCGCCGCATTTAAGAAGAAAACAAAACGTTTTTGGCAGTCATCAGAAAGTGCTTTTAATTCGCTTTGCGTTTCATCTAGTAGCAGAACAAGGTTAGGCTCAACGACGGCTAATTCATTTTTCAGAATATCTTCATAACGAGCTCTTAGGGCAGTTAACTCAGCGACTTTGTTCGCAGGAACGGCAATAATGGCGTAAGCTTCCCGAGGAATGGCGTTACGAACAGTACCACCTCTGAAATCTAATAGTTTTAGGTTTAAATCTTCTGCGTGGCCAGCTAGAAAACGTGCTAACAGCTTATTGGCATTACCTAAGCCTAAATGTACATCACCACCAGAGTGCCCACCTTTTAGGCCTTTTAGGGTCATTGTGAAGGTTTTATAGCCTTGTGGTAATGCTTCACGTGTCAGGTCAAACGTAGAGGTAAAGTCAACCCCACCAGCACAACCCATGTAAATTTCACCTTCTTCTTCTGAGTCGGTGTTAATCAGAATATCGGCTTGTAACCAGCCTGCTTTCAAGCCAAACGCACCTTCCATGCCGGCTTCTTCAGTCATGGTCAGAAGAACTTCCATTGGCCCATGCTCAACACTATCATCAGCAAGAACAGCCAACGCAGAAGCTAAGCCAATGCCGTTATCAGCACCTAAAGTGGTTCCTTCAGCGGTGACCCATTCACCATTAACATATGGACGAATTGGATCTGTTTTAAAGTCATGTACCGTGTCGTTATTTTTCTGTGGCACCATGTCTAAGTGAGCTTGTAAAACAACGCCTTTGCGGTTTTCATAACCAGGGGTTGCAGGTTTACGGATCAGAATATTACCCACTTCATCACGTTCAACGTGAAAGCCTTTTTGTTTTGACCAATCAACAATATGTGCGGCTAAGGCTTCTTCGTGGTATGAAGGGTGCGGGATAGAACAGATTTTCGCGAAGATGTCCCATAGTGGTTGGGGGGATAATGTAGCTAGCTCAGACACGTCTCTCTCCTTTTATTTTCCCTTTATATTTCAATCTGTAGCGTTGTTGGCTTCATTCATAAATCCCAGTCACATACTTATGTATGCTC
This sequence comes from Providencia sp. PROV_01, assembly GCF_053098325.1. Taxonomy (NCBI): domain Bacteria; kingdom Pseudomonadati; phylum Pseudomonadota; class Gammaproteobacteria; order Enterobacterales; family Morganellaceae; genus Providencia; species Providencia sp. PROV_01. The sequence continues at coordinate 1,319,140 of NZ_JBRFKD010000002.1, forward strand.
CTAGGATTTACTCATTTGCCGCCTAGCTACAAATTGAACTATTTAGGGATAATATCCTGAATAACCCAGTAGGAGCTGATCGGCAACCAACGTTAATTTCAGCTTCAATTTTAAAAGGAATATTGCTGTAATTATGACCTAACAGCCTGAAGTTTCGAATTAAAGGCTGCCTCTTTTATAAACTCAGGATAACACTTTCTTTTGAGCAATGGACAGTGTAAATGATAATAATTAATGTCGAATGGTGCTTTTTACTGGTTTTTAACCGGCCAAATCACTATAATCTCGCGCAACCTTTTTTCCGCAAGACACATTTCAGATTTACTCAGCAGTCGGGACCCGAATTTTATGAGCGAAAAATATGTCGTAACGTGGGATATGTTGCAAATACATGCCCGTAAACTCGCACAACGTTTATTACCAGTAGAGCAATGGACCGGTATTATCGCGGTTAGCCGTGGTGGCCTTGTTCCTGGAGCACTTCTAGCACGCGAACTTGGTATTCGTAACGTTGACACCGTTTGTATTTCTAGCTATGACCATGACAACCAGCGCGAATTAACCGTGATTAAACGTGCTGAAGGTGATGGTGAAGGCTATATTGTCATTGATGATTTGGTGGATACAGGCGGCACAGCTCAAGCTATCCGTAACATGTACCCTAAAGCCCACTTTGTTACTATTTTTGCAAAACCTGCAGGGCGTCCATTAGTGGATGACTACGTAGTTGATATTCCACAAGACACATGGATCGAACAGCCATGGGATATGGGCGTCGTTTTTGTTAAACCATTGTGTGAACAAGATAAATAAATCTGTGTTTTACGCGAGCTTTAGGTAAAAACATTGTAATTATAAAGTGTTATAGAATTTATTGATTGCAAAAACACATTAATACCTAAAATTTTTAAGCTAAACACGATATAATTTGGGGAGTGCATTTTTGCATTCCCTTTATTTTTGGCCAAATTCAACTCTGATAGACAAGGAAATAGGGATGACTCAGCAAAACCTTTCAGAAAAACTTTTCAAACCTAAAGTCAGACAAGTTGAAACGTCAACATTAGTCTCTTATTCATCTCAAACAATTTCTCAAATTAAAGAACATAGTGTGTTAAGTGGGTCTCACCATGCGGGGTGGTACCGTATGATTAACCGCTTAATGTGGATTTGGCGGGGAATAGACGCCTTAGAAATTGAAGAGGTGCTAAGCCGTATTGCTATCTCAGATGCTGAGCGTAGTGATGATAATTTATTGGATACAGTCATTGGTAATCGTCGTGGAAACTGGTGTTTTGAATGGTCCCAGCAAGCCATGCATTGGCAGCAAAAAGCGTTAGAGTTTGAAAAAGGTGCAGAAGCAGGGGATGCTTGGTTGCGTTCTGCTAATTTGTACAGCATTGCAGCTTATCCTTTTATTAAAGGTGACGAGCTGGCTGACCAAGCTATTTTGTTGGCTTGTAAAGCGTATGATAGCGCAGCAAAATTTTCTCAATATCGCTTAAAGAAAATTCCATTTAAAGTTGATGGTGGAAAAGAAGTCTGTGGCTTTTTACATATTCCTTCACACGGTCAAGGGCCTTACCCGACCGTGATGATTTGCGGCATGTTAGATAGCTTACAAATTGATTTTTGCCGCTATTTCCGTGACTACCTCGAACCTCTCGGTATTGCGATGCTAACACTGGATATGCCATCTATTGGTTATTCGGTAAAACAAAAGCTTACACAGGAAACAAGCACCCTACATGAGCAAATTGTTCGCCAGATTGGGGATATCGCTTGGATTGACCACACGCGTTTTGGTATCGTGGGTATGCGTTTTGGCGCAAATATAGCATTAAGATTAGCTTATATGTGTCCAGATAAGATTAAAGCAGTCGCTGTCATAGGGCCAATTGTGCACAGTTTATTGCATGAAGAGAAATATCAGCAGGATATTCCTCGAATGGTTCTGGATGTGTTCGCCAGTCGTTTGGGTATTTATCAAGTTGATGGTTCTGCTTTACGCCATGAGTTAAGTTGTTATTCACTTAAAAATCAAGGGCTTTTAGGGCGACGCAGTAAAGTCCCAATGTTATCGGTTAGCCTCAAAGATGATATTTATAGCCCTAAAGCCGAATCTGATTTAATTCGACGCTCTTCGATGGATGCTGATACGATAATGCTACCAAGCCAGCCTGTTTTTGCTAATTTTGAAAAGGCGTTAAGTGAAACTACTAATTGGTTAAAAGCAAAAATACTTTAATTTTATTTAATAACTTGCTTATTTTTACCCATTTGTTAAAAAGGGATCTTCCCAAGAAGGAGATCCTTAACATGGCTTTACCGACTGATTACTCAAATGGAAAGTATTTAAAGAAGTTTGCTTCGATAGGACCTTATTTACGTGAAAAACAATGTTTAAATGGCTGTTATATATTTGATAGCCTCGTTGTTTGCGTGAATGCAAATATTGCCCCAGAAAAACGCGAATTTTGGGGGTGGTGGCTAAAATTGGTAGCAACTGATAAGGGCTTTGAATTTATTTATCATTTTGGCCTATACAACAGTCATGGTAGTTGGCAAGTCAAAGCACTAAAAGATGCGGCAACCATTGAAGCGACCGAGCAAAATTTAGTGTCATTTCACCAAGCCCTTGCAAAACAATTATCTGAACTTGAGTTAAGCCTCTTTCCCTCCCCGCTAATGGCAGAATTAAAACTGGAATTAAGCGCATAAATTTGTTTTAAACCAACTTTTGTTGAATTTTGCGTTATGCTTGTTGGCATAACGCGCTTCTCCTGATAAAAATGATACCTACTTTTTGGTTTATTAATCCTAATGGCAGAAAAATGATGAAAAATAGCCAGACGCTGGTAGTTAAATTAGGGACCAGTGTATTAACAGGGGGCTCGCGCCGTTTAAATCAAGCTCATATTGTTGAGCTTGTCAGGCAATGCGCGCAGCAATATGAAAAAGGGCATCGCATTATTATTGTGACTTCTGGGGCAATTGCCGCGGGTCGCGAACATTTAAATTACCCCGAACTGCCGGCTACCATAGCATCTAAACAATTGCTTGCGGCGGTCGGTCAAAGTCGTTTAATTCAGTTATGGGAACGGTTATTCTCCATTTATGGTATTCATATCGGGCAAATGTTACTGACACGAGCCGATTTAGAAGACAGAGAACGTTTCTTAAATGCACGAGATACCTTGCAAGCTCTGTTAGATAACGGAATCATTCCAGTTATTAATGAAAATGATGCCGTTGCTACCGCAGAAATTAAAGTCGGTGATAATGACAATCTATCCGCTTTGGCCGCGATTCTTGGCGATGCCGACAAACTGCTATTACTCACGGATATCGAAGGCTTATATGATGCTGACCCACGCAGTAATCCAAATGCAAAATTGATACCCGAAGTGTATGGTATCAATGATGAACTTCGTGAAATGGCGGGGGGAAGCGTTAGCGGGTTAGGAACCGGTGGAATGGCAACTAAATTACAAGCAGCAGATGTCGCGGGCCGCGCAGGAATTGATGTTATCATTGCAGCAGGCAATAAACCCGATGTTATTAATGCGGTTATTGAAAATCTTCCAGTTGGTACCCGTTTTTATGGGCAAAAAAATCCAATGGAAAATCGTAAACGTTGGATTTTCGGTGCTCCAGCCGCTGGGGATGTCTACATTGATGATGGTGCACAACTGGCAATTATGGAAAAAGGGAGTTCATTGTTGCCAAAAGGAATTAAAAAGATTGAAGGCGATTTCTCTCGAGGCGCAGTGATCCGTATTCGTAATATGGCAGGAAAAGACCTAGCTCATGGGGTCAGCCATTATAACAGTGATGCACTGAGAATGATTGCTGGGCACCATTCACAAGAAATCAACAAAATACTTGGCTATGAACACGGTTCTGTGGCTGTTCATCGTGATGATATGATAGTGAGTTAATTATGTTAGAGACAATGGGTAAGGCAGCAAGAGTTGCTTCATGGCAATTAGCTCAGTTAAGTACCAAACAAAAAAATGCAGCACTATTACAAATTGCAGATCTACTAGAACAAGATAATGCAGTTATACTTGCCGCGAATCAAAAAGACATGGCGCAGGCAAAAGCAAGCGGTATGAGTGAGGCGTTACAAGACCGATTATTATTGACGCCAGAGCGTTTAAAAAGTATTGCTGATGATGTCAGAAAAGTATGTCAATTAGCTGATCCTGTTGGGCAAATCATTGATGGAAGCCAATTGGATAGCGGTTTAAATTTACAACGTCGCCGTGTTCCATTGGGAGTTGTTGGCGTTATTTATGAAGCTCGCCCTAATGTTACCGTTGATGTGGCTTCGTTATGTTTAAAAACAGGTAATGCGGTCATTTTGCGTGGCGGGAAAGAGACGCATCATACTAACCTTGCGGTAGTGGAAGTTATTCAAAAAGCATTGGAAAATAGCGGCTTGCCAGCAGATGCAGTACAAGCTATTAATAATCCGGACCGTGAATTAGTTGCACAATTACTCAAATTAGATCGTTACATTGATATGCTAATCCCTCGTGGCGGTGCGGGGTTACATAAATTATGTCGTGAGCAATCCACGATCCCGGTAATTACCGGGGGCATTGGCGTTTGCCATACATTTGTTGATAAATCGGTGGATTTTAATAAAGCCATTGATGTGATTATTAATGCGAAAGTTCAGCGCCCAAGTGCCTGTAATTCACTTGAAACATTATTAGTTCATAAAGAGATTGCGACTGAGTTCCTACCGTTTTTAAGTGAAAAAATGGCGCAGCAACAAGTCACTCTGCATGCGAGTGAAAAAGCACTTCCATTACTAAAACAAGGCCCAGCGAAAGTTGTTGATGTAAAACCTGAAAACCTTGTCGATGAGTGGTTATCACTGGATCTTAACGTAGAAATTGTGGATGACATTGACGCAGCTATTGACCATATTCGCCAGTATGGTACTGCGCATTCTGATGCTATCTTGACAGAATCTATTCATCAAGCTGACTATTTTGTTCAATGTGTAGATTCAGCAGCGGTATATGTTAATGCAAGCACTCGCTTTACTGATGGTGGTCAGTTTGGTTTAGGTGCAGAGGTCGCAGTAAGTACGCAGAAATTACACTCACGTGGCCCTATGGGGTTAGATGCACTAACAACGTATAAATGGATCGGATATGGCGACTTTTTGAGTCGTCCATAATGAGTAAAAATGATGAGATAGCCACACTTGTGTGGCTTGAGGTTGTTGACAAAGCGAGATAAAAGCGTGGTTTTTCCCGCTTTGTGTTATCAGCCAAAAATCAATAAATTGATTTTCCTAGTTTATTTTCAAAACCTATTAGATTGCTGCCAAACATAATATGTTTGGCAGCAATCTATCGCCACACTTGTGTGGCTTTCTTTTTTTATTTGTCAAATTAAGCAATTTATCATAAGTAAATTTGTAATCAGTATTGCTTAGTATTCATGATGATGGGATGAAATTTAATGTTTTACATTATCGGTCCAAGAGGTTCGGGTAAAACCACAATTGGTAAAAAATTTGCAGAATCTAAAGGCTATCAATTTGTTGATACAGATAAATTGGTTTTAGAAAAAGCGGGAAAAAGTATCGCTGAAATTGTTGAACAGCACGGTTGGGATTACTTTCGTCAGCTAGAAACTGACGTCCTTAAGTCGATTAAGCAAAATAATATGATTGTTTCTACTGGCGGAGGCCTGGTTCTCGCAGAAGAAAATCAGCAAATTATGCGTAATAACGGCACTGTTATTTATTTAAATACCCATCCTGAAGTTTTAGCAAAACGCCTTGCAGCAGAGCCACAAGCGGATCAACGACCAAGTTTGACCGGGAAATCTTTAATTGAAGAAATTGAAGAAGTGATGCAACAAAGGGAACCTATCTACCGTGCGACTGCTCACCATATTATTGATGCTGCGCAGCCTGTCGACGATATCATCGCACAACTTAATGATTTAACTTAAACTAATGACTAATAAGCCTGCGGTGTTTTCGGAATATACTAATTAGAGCAAAGGGAGTAGCTCAGTAAGATAGATGTCACTAAAGGTATAGTTGTATCACACTAATATATAAAAATATAATCATAGTATAGGGACTCATTATGTTGGCAAAGATAGTCAAAACAGTACTTAAATTTTTGTTTCGCGTGCAAGTTATTGGTGATGCGAAAGAGTTTAATCAAGATAAATGTTTGATTACACCTAATCATGTTTCTTTCCTTGATGGTGTATTAATCGCACTTTTCTTACCTGTTAAACCTGTATTTGCTGTTTATTCAACATTTGCCACACCAAAAATGGTGAAGCGCCTTAAGCCCTATGCAGATATTGTCCCTCTTGATCCTGCCAACCCTCTAGGTATTCGTCATCTAGTTAAAGAGGTAGAAAAAGGGCGCCCGATAGTTATTTTTCCAGAAGGCCGAATTTCAGTTCATGGCTCTTTAATGAAAATATACGAAGGAGCGGCTTTTGTGGCCGCAAAGTCTGGAGCAAAAGTTGTTCCTATTCGTATAGAAGGGGCTCAATATAGCCATTTTGGGCGTCTGAAAGGCATTTTTCCATTAAAATGGTTTCCGAAGATCACATTGCATATATTGCCGGCACAAGCTATCCCAATGCCTGAAGCACCTAAGGCTGTAGAGCGTCGAGCTCTGGCTGGTGAACACCTGTACCAAATCATGAAATCTGCTCGTATGTCTTGTTTACCACAAGTCACATTAGTTGAAGAATTTATTCAAAGTGTTCAGTTTTTTGGGCGCCGTACGCCTTGTATCGAGGACATCGCATTTAAAGAAGACTCATATCAATCCCTATTGAAAAAAACCTTAGGGGTTGGTCGTATTATTGAACGCTATACACATGAAAATGAAAGAGTTGGCCTATTATTGCCAAATGCGACAGTCACCGCGGCTGCAATTTTCGGTGCTTTAATGAGAGGCCGAGTACCTGCTATGCTCAATTACACAGCGGGCAGTCACGGTATTAGTAACGCGTTAAAAGCCTCTGCGGCGAAAGTAGTCTTTACTTCGCGCCAATTTTTGGAAAAAGGCAACTTAACGCATATTCCAGAACAAGTGCCAGAAGCAAGTTGGATTTATCTTGAAGATTTAAAAGATACGGTAACATGGCAAGATAAATTATGGATTATTAAACACTTATTCAACCCTAAAAAAGCCATTCTTCCTCGTAAACCGTCTGATGAAGCCGTTGTTTTATTCACATCTGGTTCTGAAGGTACACCAAAAGGTGTTGTTCACAGCCATGCTAGCTTGATGGCAAACGTAGAACAAATAAAAACGATCGCTGATTTCACCCCACGTGACCGTTTTATGTCGTCACTGCCGTTATTTCACGCATTTGGTTTGACGGTTGGTTTATTTATCCCTCTATTTTCAGGAAGCCGAGTTTTCCTTTATCCAAGCCCATTGCATTACCGAGTCATTCCTGAATTAGTCTATGACAAAAACTGCACCGTATTATTCGGAACATCAACCTTTTTAGGTAACTACGCACGGTTTGCTCATCAGTATGATTTCGCACGTTTACGTTATGTGGTTGCCGGTGCAGAAAAATTATCGGATAAAACGAAAAAAATCTGGTTTGATAAATTTGGCATCCGAATTCTTGAAGGTTATGGGGTCACTGAATGTGCACCAATTGTATCAATCAATGTCCCTATGGCCGCGAAAGAAGGCTCTGTTGGGCAAATTTTACCTGAAATGGAAGCGCGAATTATTCCAATTTCTGGAATTGAACAGGGTGGTAAATTACAGCTTAAAGGCCCAAATATTATGAAAGGGTATTTGCGCGTTGAAGCCCCTGGCGTCCTTGAAACACCGCAAGCTGAAAATGCACAAGGTGAAATAGAGGAAGGTTGGTACGACACTGGTGATATCGTTGAATTAGACCATAAAAATTTCTGTACTATAAAAGGCCGTGTTAAACGTTTTGCTAAACTTGCAGGAGAAATGGTTTCCCTCGAAAGTATCGAGCAAATGGTGGCATCTATTTCTCCCAATGCAAATCACGGTGTGGTTACAAAGCCAGATAGCAGTAAAGGTGAAGCACTTGTTTTGTTCACAACAGATAAAGAATTAGACCGTAGCGCATTATCCAGTGCAGCCAAAAGTAAAGGATTAACCGAGTTAGCGGTTCCACGCGATATTCGTTTTGTTAAAGAGTTGCCAGTGCTAGGTAGTGGTAAAACGGATTTTGTTACATTAAAGCAAATGGCATTAAAGGATGAATAATATGCAAGAAAGCACTTCCAATTCACCGCTAATGAGCCGAGGTATGAAAGCAGTACTGGCTTCACAGTTCCTCTCTGCATTTGCGGATAATGCATTATTATTTGCCATATTAGCCCAGCTCAAAGCCGAATTTTACCCCGAGTGGAGTCACCCTATCTTGCAAATGGTGTTTGTTTTTACTTACATCATTTTAGCGCCATTTGTTGGGCAAATCGCGGATAGGTTTTCAAAAGGCCGAGTGATGTTGTTTTCTAACATCTTTAAATTTATTGGAGCACTAGGGATTTGTTTTGGCCTAAACCCATTCCTTTGCTATGGGTTAGTGGGGATCGGTGCAGCATCCTATTCACCGGCTAAATACGGTATTCTCGGTGAACTCACTGGCGGCGATAACCTTGTTAAGGCCAATGGTGTGATGGAGGCTTCAACAATTGCAGCCATTTTAGTGGGGTCAGTTGTCGGAGGAATGCTGTCCGATATTAACTTAATCTTAGCGTTAGGTACATGTGCTGCACTGTATGCGTTAGCCGTTATTGCGAATTTTTTCATCCCACACTTAGTTGCGGCGAGGCCTGGAAAAGGTTGGGATCTTAAGCTGTTGATGGCGTCTTTTTTCAGTGCTTGCCGTGTGCTATGGGCGAATCAAGAGAGTCGTTTTTCACTAGTCGGAACTAGCTTGTTCTGGGGGGCCGGGGTAACGTTGCGTTTTCTGCTCGTTGCATGGGTGCCTGTAGCGTTGGGGTTACAAGACAACACCACACCAACCATTCTAAATGCGATGGTTGCGGTGGGGATAGTCGCAGGTGCGGGGCTTGCTGCCAAATTTATTACCTTAAAAACGGTTTATCGATGCATCCCTGCGGGAGTTATTATAGGTGTGATGGTAGTGTTACTTTCCTTGCAAACTAACATTATTCCATCCTATTTTATTTTAATTATTCTTGGGATTTTTGGCGGTTTATTTGTCGTTCCATTGAATGCATTATTACAAGAAAAAGGGAAAGAAACCGTTGGCGCAGGGAATGCGATCGCCGTACAAAATTTAGGTGAAAATAGTGCAATGCTGATTATGTTAGGCTTGTACTCACTGGCAATTAAAGCAGGTTTATCCGTTGTGAATGCGGGTATTGGTTTTGGTGCTGTATTTGCAATTGCGATTGCGGGTTTATGGGTTTGGGATCGTGCTCGTAAAAAAATGGCATAAAGGTAGATAGCATCATGATAGATGAGAAACGGCTTGAAACACTGAGTATTCAGATTGGACTGAAACTGAAAGAACAGGGTAAAACAGTCACAACCGCTGAGTCTTGTACCGGGGGCTGGGTTGCGAAGGTTTTAACCGATATCTCGGGTAGCTCAGATTACTTTCAGCGCGGTTTTGTGACATACAGTAATGAAGCAAAGCATCAAATGATTGGTGTTAAGAGCGAGTCTTTACAACGGTATGGTGCTGTAAGCCAACAAGTTGTTACAGAAATGGCGGAAGGCGCTTTGCAAGAAGCCAGTGCAGATTTCGCTGTTTCAGTTAGTGGAATAGCAGGCCCTGGGGGCGGTAGTATAGAAAAACCTGTTGGTACGGTATGGTTTGGTTTTGCGCAAAAACAGGCAGACCAAACGGTATTTGTCACAACACAACATAGAGTGTTTCAAGGAAACCGAAACGAAGTTCGTTTTCAATCAACAGTTTATATACTTGAAACACTTTTAAAGCAGTTAAATTAAAAATTTCCTTGATACTGTATGATTATACAGTATAATCAGTTTCAACAAACCGAATTCAATCGTTTTATTTGCAGTGGTCAAATCATTGCACTTAGGGAGTAAACATGGCTATTGATGAAAACAAACAAAAAGCACTTGCAGCAGCATTAGGCCAAATTGAAAAACAATTTGGTAAAGGTTCCATTATGCGTCTTGGTGAAGACCGCTCTATGGATGTTGAAACTATCTCAACAGGCTCCTTATCCCTTGATGTTGCATTGGGTGCTGGTGGCTTGCCACTAGGTCGTATTGTTGAAATCTACGGCCCTGAATCCTCAGGTAAAACAACACTAACCCTGCAAGTTATTGCAGCAGCACAACGTAGCGGTAAAACGTGTGCTTTCATCGATGCTGAACACGCTTTAGACCCTATCTATGCTAAAAAATTAGGCGTCGATATTGATAACTTACTGTGCTCTCAACCTGATACCGGTGAACAAGCGCTAGAAATTTGTGATGCATTAACTCGCTCAGGTGCGGTTGATGTAATCATCGTTGACTCCGTTGCTGCGTTAACACCAAAAGCAGAAATTGAAGGTGAAATTGGTGATTCACATATGGGCTTAGCTGCTCGTATGATGAGCCAAGCAATGCGTAAGTTAGCGGGTAACTTAAAAACATCTAATACCCTACTGATCTTTATCAACCAAATTCGTATGAAGATTGGTGTTATGTTTGGTAACCCAGAAACAACAACGGGTGGTAATGCATTAAAATTTTATGCATCTGTTCGTTTAGATATCCGTCGTATTGGTGCAGTGAAAAATGGCGAGGAAATCGTCGGTAGTGAAACTCGCGTTAAAGTGGTAAAAAACAAAGTTGCAGCGCCATTTAAACAAGCTGAATTCCAAATTTTGTATGGTGAAGGTATTAATACCTTCGGCGAGTTAATTGATTTGGGTGTAAAACACAAATTAATTGAAAAAGCAGGGGCTTGGTATAGCTATAACGGCGATAAAATTGGCCAAGGTAAAGCTAATTCAACAAATTATTTAAAAGAGCACCCTGAAGTCGCTCAAGAAATTGATACCAAACTGCGTGAAATGTTATTAAACCACACTGGTGAATTTAGCAGTGCGGCAACAGACTTTATCAATGATTCTGATGAAGAAGAAACACCAGAAGAATTTTAATATCAATCTAGTTTATTGATTAGTAAGTAAATTATAGGCGCTCCGCTGATGTGGTTGCGCCTGTTTTGTTTTAAACCTATTACATTAATAGTTTATTGAACAGTTTTTCTGTGGAAAAATACGCCAGTGCAAGGTATAAACATACTTTCAGAAAATATCTAGACGCTTTACAATGAAAGCTGCGAATGGATGTATCTATATTTTACTTCTGCACAAAGAGACTTTATCTTATCAGTCACTTTTTAATCGGAGAGTTGATTAGAGGTGATGTTACATTCCATCTCAACAATTCGTAATTCTGTTTCCAGCTTGATATCGGGATAAATATGAGTAAAAGCACCGCTGAGATCCGTCAAGCGTTTCTCGACTTTTTTCATACAAAAGGTCATCAAGTGGTCTCTAGTAGTTCACTAGTGCCAAATAATGACCCTACACTATTGTTCACAAACGCAGGGATGAACCAGTTCAAAGATGTATTTCTTGGTCTGGATAAAAGAGCATATTCCCGAGCGACAACCGCGCAGCGCTGTGTGCGCGCGGGTGGTAAACATAACGACTTAGAAAATGTGGGCTATACCGCTCGCCACCATACATTTTTTGAAATGTTAGGCAATTTTAGCTTTGGCGATTACTTTAAGCATGACGCAATCCGTTTTGCTTGGGAATTATTGACTAGCGAAGAATGGTTTAACTTACCAAAAGAAAGGCTGTGGGTGACCGTTTACGCAACTGATGATGAAGCCTATGACATTTGGAACAAAGAAATTGGTGTTCCAGTTGAGCGTATTATTCGTATCGGTGATAACAAGGGCGCGCCATATGCGTCAGATAACTTCTGGCAGATGGGTGATACAGGTCCTTGTGGCCCATGTACTGAGATTTTCTATGATCACGGTGACCACATATGGGGTGGGCCTCCAGGAAGCCCAGAAGAAGACGGTGATCGCTATATTGAAATTTGGAACTTGGTCTTCATGCAATTTAACCGTCAATCTGACGGGACAATGGAGCCTCTGCCAAAACCTTCAGTCGATACAGGAATGGGCTTAGAGCGTATTTCTGCAGTATTGCAGCACGTTAATTCAAACTATGAAATTGATATTTTCCGCGATCTCATCGCTGCTGCTGCTAAAGCAACAGGTGCGACAGATTTAGAAAATAAATCATTACGTGTTATTGCTGACCATATTCGTTCTTGTGCATTCCTTGTAAGTGATGGTGTTATTCCATCAAATGAAGGCCGTGGTTATGTTCTGCGTCGCATTATCCGTCGTGCTGTTCGTCACGGTTATATGCTTGGTGCGAAAGATACCTTCTTCTATAAATTAGTGGCGCCACTGATTAACGTCATGGGGTCCGCGGCTGATGAACTTGGACGCCAGCAAGCAATGGTCGAAAAAGTTCTCAAGACCGAAGAAGAACAATTTGCTCGTACTTTAGAACGTGGTCTTCAATTATTAGATGAAGAGCTTGCCTCACTGAAAGGGGATACTCTGGACGGTGAAGCCGCATTCCGCTTATATGACACCTATGGCTTCCCAATCGATTTAACGGCAGATGTTTGCCGTGAACGCAATATTAAAGTCGACGAAGAAGGTTTTGAGCGAGCGATGGAGGACCAACGTCGTCGTGCGCGCGAATCCAGTGGTTTTGGGGCAGATTATAACTCTTTAATTAAAGTTGATAAGCGCAGTGAATTCTCCGGTTATCAATATGATGAGCAACAAGCTACTATTACTGCATTATATAAAGATGGCCAGCCTGTAGATAGCTTGAATGCTGGTGAAGAAGGCCTAGTTATACTAGACAAAACAGCATTTTACGCAGAGTCTGGTGGGCAAGTCGGTGATACTGGTTATTTAAATAATGATAGTGCGAGCTTTAAAGTTACTGACACGCAAAAATATGGTCAAGCGATTGGGCATATTGGTAAGGTTGAAGCGGGATCACTCGTTGTTAATCATAGAATTACCGCTTTCGTGGATAGTGCTAGACGTGATGCGATCCGTTTAAATCACTCAGCAACGCACTTACTGCATGCGGCACTACGCCAAGTATTAGGTGACCATGTTTCTCAAAAGGGGTCATTGGTTAATGATAAATACTTGCGTTTTGACTTCTCTCATTTTGAGGCGATGACACAAGACCAACTACGCCAAGTAGAAGATATTGTGAATGCGCAAATCCGTAAAAACTCAGAAATTGAAACCGAACTAATGGATTTAGAAGGTGCAAAAGCAAAAGGCGCTATGGCATTATTTGGTGAAAAATATGAAGAGCGTGTACGTGTTCTGAGTATGGGTGATTTTTCTATCGAATTATGTGGTGGTACCCATGCGCGTCGTACCGGAGATATTGGTTTATTCCGTATTCTGAGTGAATCGGGTACGGCTGCAGGTGTTCGTCGTATTGAAGCGACGACAGGCACTACAGCAATTGAAAGTATTCACAATCAATCAGAGCAACTTTCGGCAATTGCGCACTTGGTTAAAGGTGATATGAATAGCCTTGTCGAGAAAGTGAAAGCGGCATTAGAAAAATCTCGCCAGCTCGAAAAAGAAATTGTGCAACTAAAAGATCAACAAGCATCTCAAGAAAGTGCTTCACTAAGCAGCAAAGCGAAAGACGTGAAAGGCGTCAAATTATTAGTGACTCAATTAGGAGATACTGATCCTAAGTTGTTGAGAACTATGGTTGATGACCTTAAAAATCAGTTGAAATCAGCGATTATCGTGCTTTCAACAACAAGTGGTGATAAAGTCAGTATGATTGTTGGGGTGACTAATGATTTAACTGCTAAAATTAAAGCAGGTGACTTGATTTCCCACATTGCAGGTCAAGTTGGTGGTAAAGGTGGTGGCCGCCCAGACATGGCTCAAGCAGGAGGTACTGACGTTAACGCATTACCTACTGCTATGGCGAGTGTCGAAGAATGGGTTGAAGCACGCCTGTAAGCACTTACAAAGTTGCCTCATTAAAAGATGAGGCAACTTTAATCTGTTGCGGCATTGTTAATGTATCGTTTGTAGTGCTATATTTTGCTTGTAAATAATTAGAATGCTTGTATTGATGGCATCAATGCTTTAGGTGAATGTCATTGCTTTACGTTTTCACGGTGTGTGATGGACAATAGCGGGGGATACCTAGAGACCCGACTCTTTTAATATTTCAAGGAGCAAAGAATGCTTATTCTGACTCGTCGAGTTGGTGAAACACTCATGATAGGCGATGAGGTAACAGTTACTGTATTGGGTGTCAAAGGCAACCAAGTTCGTATTGGTGTTAATGCGCCAAAAGAAGTTTCTGTTCACCGTGAAGAAATTTATCAACGGATCCAGGCTGAAAAGACTCAACCAGATAATCAATAATAATGAATAAGCGTCCAATGATTGACCACACAGCAAGAATGGGCGCTTGTCTTACTCGTATTATATTCTAAAAATATCCTTTCATTTTTATACTTCTCTAGCATCAAACTCACATTATTGTTTAGTTTTCGGTTCTCATGTACTGAAATTTTGTTTCCTTTTGTTTGAAATATAGGCTAATCAATCCTGTGAACATATTTTTATTCATTTGTAGAATAATTTTTTTCCAGTATTTTTGTTTATAAAGTTAGTGTCATAGGGGCTGAAATATATCTTTTCCGGTGTTAAACTAATCATCTTGCTTGTGAAATGTGCAAACAGACACCGGAATGCAAAAAGTTTGGAAAAATTGTTTGACTTCTAAGTCTAGGAAAGTAATATGTGCGCCACACAGCAACGAGATGTTTGAAAAAACAAATCGTGTGTAACTAAAATATGGTGAGGTGGCCGAGAGGCTGAAGGCGCTCCCCTGCTAAGGGAGTATGCGGTCAAAAGCTGCATCGAGGGTTCGAATCCCTCCCTCACCGCCATTTTAGATTATGCATCCGTAGCTCAGCTGGATAGAGTACTCGGCTACGAACCGAGCGGTCGGAGGTTCGAATCCTCCCGGATGCACCATCTTTAACCCTATGAGAAGATCTGATGGGGTTTTGTTTTGGTTTTAGCAGCCAAACAAAGCATTAACTAAGAAGTTGATTTATAGAAGTAGAAGTTGATAAAGAAGTTTGAGAGAGCAGCACTCCTTTGCATTAAGTATGCATCCGTAGCTCAGCTGGATAGAGTACTCGGCTACGAACCGAGCGGTCGGAGGTTCGAATCCTCCCGGATGCACCATCTCTTAGCTAATAACTTAGCATATCAATAATACCTTTTAATTTAACTCAGATAAGTTATTGAGAATATATCGATTCAAAATCGAATGAATTTTGCATCCGTAGCTCAGCTGGATAGAGTACTCGGCTACGAACCGAGCGGTCGGAGGTTCGAATCCTCCCGGATGCACCATCATTAAGAAACTCCTCATTTGAGGAGTTTTTTTTGCCTAAAATTACCATTCATAAAATTAACTAAATCGCATTTTCCATGCATCTTTGATTTATTCCCTCATAAACCACACATCTAGACAGCGACAATTTATGTGATTTAAGCTAAAGTAATTGCCTTAATAAAATAAATTAACATCACAGGCGGGAGGTCGACTTGATCCCGGACGTATCGAAAGCGCTCTCATGGTTAGAGGCGCACCCAGAAACACTAAATGGTATTCAACGTGGTATAGAGCGTGAAACATTGCGTGTAACCCCAACAGGCGCAATTGCAGAGACCTTGCATCCAGAAGGGCTGGGAAAAGCTTTAACACATAAATGGATCACGACAGATTTTGCGGAGTCCCTACTCGAATTTATTACTCCTGTAGATAAAAGCATTAGCCATAATTTGGCTTTCTTGCGAGATTTACACCGCTATACAGCTCGTCACCTTCAAGATGAAAGAATGTGGCCGTTGAGTATGCCGTGCTTTATTGAAAGTGAAGATAAAATCACTCTTGCGCAATATGGCTCTTCTAATGTGGGGCAGTTTAAAACGCTGTACCGTGAAGGCCTTAAAAATCGTTATGGTGCTTTGATGCAAACGATAGCAGGCGTGCATTATAACTTCTCTTTGCCGATTGAATTTTGGCGAGCATGGGCAGGTATTGAAGATGAAGAAAGCGGTAAAGAAAAAATTTCTGAAGGCTATTTACGTCTGATTAGAAATTACTACCGCTTTGGTTGGGTTATTCCTTATCTATTTGGCGCCTCTCCGGCGATTTGCGGCTCTTTTTTGAAAGATAGGGAGACGTCGCTGTCATTTGATAAAACGGACTGTGGTACGTATTACTTGCCTTATGCGACATCTCTACGTATGAGTGACTTAGGTTATACAAATAAATCACAAAGTGATTTAAATATCACATTCAATAAATTGGATGAATACGTAGAAAACCTGAAAAAAGCTATCCATAAGCCTTCAGCTGAATTTGAAAAACTGGGTGTCAAAAAAGACGGCAAATATATTCAACTAAATACCAATGTGCTACAAATTGAAAATGAGCTCTACGCCCCAATACGCCCGAAACGCGTTCCTAAAGGCAATGAATCACCTTCCGATGCATTATTGCGCGGTGGTATTGAGTACATTGAAGTCCGTTCACTTGATATCAATCCATTTAGTGCAATAGGCGTTAATGAAACTCAAGCTCGTTTTGTTGATCTATTCTTAATATGGTGTGTACTCGCTGATGCGCCTGAAATGAATGCACAAGAATTAGACTGTTGCCGTCAAAACTGGAATCGTGTCATCCTTGAAGGTCGTAAGCCAGGTCAAGTTATTGGTTTCGGTTGTGGTAGTGAAGTTAAGCCGTTAGTTGAAGTTGGACAGCAATTATTTAATGACTTGATCCGCGTGGCTGAAGTGTTAGACACTTGTTGCGATGCAAAATATCAAGAAGTTTGTCACCAATTTGTCGCTATGTTTAAAGACCCAACTCTCACATATTCAGCGCTCGTTATGGATGAAATGTTAGAGAAAGGCATTGGTGGCTACGGGTTAGAATTAGCTGAAAAATATTTTGAACAGTTAGTGAATGAACCGTATGAAGTGATAACTGAAGAGCAATTTGAGCAAGCACGATTGGCTTCAATAGAGAAGCAAGCGAAGATGGAACAAAGTGAGAGCGAAAGCTTTGAGGACTATCTACGCATTCATGCAGGACGCTAAAAGAAATGGCCACTCTAGGTGGCCAAATAAAAAATCTCTTAGAGAATTAGGGATGATAACAAATTGCGCGTCTTTCAATAATTCAGACTCTGCATTTTCAAAATAGTTTCATTTATTTTAGAAAATATTTTTTATTTTTGAGGAGGTCACAAAATGCCATTATTAGATAGCTTTACTGTCGATCATACTCGCATGTCAGCGCCTGCTGTACGTGTGGCAAAGACCATGAAAACACCAAGTGGTGATACCATCACGGTTTTTGATTTGCGTTTTACTGTACCAAATGAAGAAGCCATGACAGAAAAAGGGACGCATACTTTAGAGCACCTCTTTGCAGGCTTTATGCGTGATCACCTCAATGGTAATGGTGTTGAAATTATTGATATTTCACCAATGGGGTGCCGTACTGGTTTTTATATGAGCCTTATTGGTCAGCCCGATGAACTGCGTGTTGCTAATGCATGGAAGGCAGCAATGGAAGATGTTTTGCAGGTGAAAGACCAAAACAAAATTCCTGAATTGAATGTCTATCAGTGCGGCACATATAAAATGCACTCACTGGAAGAAGCTCAGCAAATTGCACGTAATGTTCTTGCATCTGAAATTGGTATCAATAAGAACGATGAGTTAGCATTACCTGCTGAGAAACTTGAACAGCTACACGTTTAGTTTTTATCAAATATTCTTTATGCAAAGAGCCAATTAAGGCTCTTTTTATTTTTATAGCAGAATTTAATGGCAAGTTTATGAAGAAATCAAAGGTCGGGGACTTGAGAACTAAAAGTAAGAGGTGTGATCCTGACCTGCTTAACGATATTTTCATTCATCGCTAATACTTCGATAAGGTAATGTCCTACCACGATTTGCTCTTCAAGTTGTGGAATATCACCGATGACTTCCAAAACCATGCCATTAACCGTCCTAGGACCATCTACAGGGAGATTCCAATCAAAAGCCTTATTCAGCTCACGAATATTAGCAGAACCGTCCACAAGAACGCTCCCATCGCTCTGTGGCAAAACTTCTTCAGCTAAGGATGGTGACATAGAGGTGGTGAAATCACCAACTATCTCTTCTAAGATATCTTCTACAGTGATAAGACCTTGAATCTCGCCATATTCATCAACGATAATCCCGAGTTTTTCTTTATTGTGCTGGAAGTTAACTAACTGAACATTTAACGGTGTACTGTTAGGAATAAAATAAATGTTATCTGCAGCTTTAATGAGATTTTGCTTATTAAATTCACGTTTTTCCATCATGAGACGGTACGCTTCGCGGACGCGTAAAATGCCAATAGAGTCATCAAGTGAATCGCGATAAAGCACAATACGGCCATGAGGGGAGTGCGTAAGCTGCCGAATAATTGATTTCCAGTCATCATTGACATCAATACCAACAATCTCATTCCTGGGTAGCATAATATCGCCAACTGTGACTTTGTCTAAGTCTAAAATGGAAATCAGCATGTCTTGATTTCGGCGGCTAATTTTATGCTTTGATTCGTTAACAATGGTGCGTAGCTCTTCCTTATTAACCGCATCAGTTCGTGCGGTTAGTGATTTCACCCCAATGCAACGTAACAGTAGTGCTGAAATAGTATTAAATGCCCAAACAATAGGCATCATAACTACTTGTAATGGTTTTAAGAGATAGCTACTTGGAAATGCAATTTTTTCAGGGTACAGCGCTGCCAGTGTTTTTGGCATAACTTCGGCAAAAATGAGTATCACAAAAGTTAGGATCCCGGTTGCCATCGCTACACCCGCGTTACCATATAGTCGCATACCGATAATAGTGGCTAATGCGGAAGCAACTATGTTGATTAAGTTGTTACCGATAAGGACTAGGCTTAACAGCTTGTCAGGATGTTTAAGCAGTTTCTCAACACGTATCGCTGAGCGATTACCTTGTTTTGCTAAATGTTTTAACCGATAACGGTTTAGCGTCATCATCCCAGTTTCTGATGCAGAAAAATAGGCTGACATAAAAATTAAAACAATCAATATGATGATTAGCGTACTCGTGGACACATCATCCAAAACAAGTTTCCTTATGTGGTGAAAGTAGTGACTTTATTTGCGTCAAAATACCATGAACTCCTGTATTAGACGATTACCAAAAAAAGCCATAGTTAAGATGATTGAACCGCCAACATGGAAAAATAGAACGCGCTTACCTCGCCATCCTCCATGGAAATGCCCCCAAAGTAGAGTGATATAAACAAACCAGGCGATAACGGATAACACTGATTTATGAATATTTTCTTTATCAAAAATATTATCCATATAAATAAAGCCAGTGCATAAGGTCAGAGTTAGCAAAATGACACCAACTTGAGTGATATGGAACATTTTACGTTCAATCACCATCATCGGTGGCATATCGGGACTAAATTTTAAGGTTTTGTTTTTTAGTTGATGGTCGATTAAAGCCACTTGTAATGCATATAAAGCCGCAATAAGAAGTGTTGCATAGCTCAACAAAGCGAGGCCAATGTGAACAAACAGGGGGACGCGAGCTTCGAGATGCGTAATAAACTCACCAGGCATTAGCGTTGACAGCATCAAGTTAATGATGGCAAAACTATAGACTATGGGCGTTAAGTACCAAGCCTTTCCCCAGTAAGCGACAACAGTCATAATCACACACATGAGTAAGCTCACTGTTGAGCCTAAATTCAACAGAGTGAGGTTTTGTCCTTCGGCTTCACTGAAAATCAAGAATTTCAATGTAATAGCGTGAGTTACTAACGCAACAACGGCAAGAAAAAGCGCGAGATGGCGGTAAAACGGCTGTTTACGCACTTGGCCGGGGACGATCAGTAACAGACTGACCATGTATGTACAAACTGCTATGACTGCAAATACGGGCATAGTATAGTGTCGTTAATCATTTTTAGTGGAAAGTTATTTCATAGTATAACTTGTACGAGTGCAGGCTCCAACTATTGGACGGGCCAATCGCAATATATTCATTGCGGATAGCACTTCATGTGCCTACGGGGTTGGTTCGTATTATTAAATTCAAGCCATAATAACCTGTATCATCCGTTTCAAACAGGGGGCAGCGAAAAAACTGCGGGCATGTTACAATGGGGCATTATTTTGCCGCGATTATTTTTAGTGTTGGTTTTCCTTCCTCATTGTGAAGGCATTGATGCTTATAATTCAAGTTGTTAGATAACACGCACTTGAAATTATCTGTATTAGCAACCAGATCAGGCTGACATCGGCCCATCAACAGAATTGAGCTAAGACATATGTTTGATAATTTAACTGACAGACTATCGCGCACGTTGCGCAATATCAGTGGGCGTGGGCGTCTAACTGATGAAAATATTAAAGAAACACTACGCGAAGTTCGCATGGCCTTGCTGGAAGCTGACGTTGCTTTGCCAGTAGTCCGTGAATTCATTCAAAAAGTTAAAGAAAATGCGGTTGGGCAAGATGTCAATAAAAGTCTAACACCAGGCCAAGAGTTCATCAAAATAGTTCAAAATGAACTGACTCGCGCGATGGGGGACGAAAACCACCAACTTAATTTATCCGCACAACCTCCTGCGGTCGTTTTAATGGCGGGTTTGCAAGGTGCGGGTAAAACAACCAGCGTTGCAAAATTAGGTAAGCTTTTAAAAGAAAAACAAAAGAAAAAAGTATTAGTTGTCTCTGCTGACGTTTATCGCCCCGCGGCGATTAAACAATTAGAGACGTTAGCTGAAAGTGTTGGAATTGATTTTTTCCCTTCGGAAGTACAAGAAAAACCCGCTGCTATTGTTCAAAAAGCATTAAAACACGCACAATTGCAATTCTACGATGTGCTGTTAGTAGATACCGCGGGTCGCTTGCACGTCGACGAAGCGATGATGGAAGAAATCCAAGAAGTTCACCGCATTATTAAGCCAGTTGAAACCTTATTCGTCGTCGATGCGATGACAGGACAGGATGCGGCAAACACAGCGAAAGCGTTTAATGAAGCCTTGCCACTGACTGGGGTTGTGTTGACCAAGGTCGATGGTGATGCGCGAGGCGGTGCGGCGCTTTCTATTCGCGCAATTACAGGCAAACCCATTAAATTTCTAGGGGTTGGTGAAAAAACTGACGCCTTAGAACCATTCCATCCAGAGCGCGTCGCGTCGCGTATTCTCGGTATGGGTGATGTAATTTCTCTGATTGAAGAGATTGAGCATAAAGTTGACCGCGATGAAGCTGAAAAGCTGGCTAAAAAACTTAAAACAGGGGATAGCTTTGATTTAAATGACTTTTTAAGTCAATTAAAGCAAATGCGTAATATGGGCGGTATGGCGAGCATGATGAGCAAAATGCCCGGGATGTCTCAGTTACCGGATGCCGTTAAGTCCCAAATGGATGATAAAATCACCGTTCGTATGGAAGCGATGATTAATTCCATGACACGTAAAGAACGTGAAAAACCTGAAATTATTAAAGGTTCGCGAAAACGTCGTATTGCGGCAGGTTCGGGAACTACCGTGCAAGAAGTTAACCGCCTCTTAAAACAATTTGATGACATGCAACGCATGATGAAGAAAATGAAAAAAGGTGGTCTAGCCAAGATGATGCGCGGTATGAAGGGTATGATGCCTCCGGGTTTTCCGGGGCGTTAAGCAATAAAGCCTCAAAGAAAACGCACTTTTGATTGATTTTTGCGTCAAAGTGAGTAAACTTTTCGGGCTTTTTATATGACAGCCGGACTCTATCCCTCGATGGAGTCTGGTTGTTTTGTTAACTAATGAGGATGTTATGGTAACAATTCGTTTATCTCGTGGCGGCGCTAAAAAACGTCCGTTCTACCAAATCGTTGTAACCGATAGCCGCAATGCGCGTGACGGTCGTTTCATTGAGCGTATCGGTTTCTTCAACCCGATCGCTGCTGGTCAAGCAGAAGAACTGCGTTTAGACCTGGACCGTATTGAGCATTGGGTTGGCTTAGGCGCAACTATTTCTGACCGTGTTGCACAACTGGTCAAACAAGCTAAGAAAGCAGCTTAATCTGTCGCGGTGGTAACAATGAGCAAGCAAACTAAACTACAGCCACCTGAAAACCCAATCGTATTGGGGAAATTAGGTGCAGCGTACGGTATTCGTGGTTGGCTCAAAGTTTTTTCGTCCACCGAACATGCTGAAAGTATTTTTGAGTATCAGCCTTGGTTTATCCAGCGCTCAGGTCAATGGCAACACATTGAAATTGAAGATTGGAAACATCATAACAAGGATATCATCGTCAAGCTGAACGGGGTCGATGACCGCGATGCAGCTGCGCTTTTGACTAACTTTGAGATTGCGGTTGATTCAACCCAACTTCCTGAGTTAGAAAACGAATACTACTGGAAAGACCTGATGGGTTGCCATGTAGTGACGTTACAAGGCTATGACCTTGGTACCATCACTGACATGATGGAGACCGGTTCAAATGATGTACTGGTCATTAAGGCGAATTTAAAAGATGCATTTGGCATCAAGGAGCGGTTAGTTCCGTTTCTTGATGGGCAGGTTATCAAGAAAGTCGATCTCGATACCAAACTTATTGAAGTGGATTGGGATCCTGGTTTTTAAATCTCCGGTTGAACGGTTTTGATAAGTGGGACGAAATGATGTGGATTGGTGTAATTAGCCTGTTTCCCGAAATGTTCCGCGCAATAACCGAGTACGGGGTAACTGGTCGGGCAGTGAAAAATGGCCTGCTAACATTTGAGTGCTGGAATCCGCGTGACTTTACTCACGATAGGCACAAAACTGTTGATGATCGCCCCTATGGTGGTGGTCCAGGCATGCTGATGATGGTGCAACCGCTTAAGGATGCAATCAACGCAGCAAGAACTGAGGCTGGTGTTGGTGCAAAGGTTATTTATCTTTCACCGCAAGGGCGCAAACTCAGTCAAGACGGTGTTTGCGAGCTGGCAACCAATGAGAAATTGATTCTTGTTTGTGGCCGCTATGAAGGCATTGATGAGCGTATCATTCAAACCGAAGTTGACGAAGAATGGTCAATCGGTGATTACGTTCTCAGTGGTGGGGAGCTCCCCGCGATGGTGTTGATTGACTCAGTTTCACGGTTTATACCGGGGGTACTTGGTCATCAAGCCTCTGCTCAAGAAGACTCTTTTGCAGATGGTTTGTTAGATTGTCCACACTATACCCGCCCTGAAGTGTTAGACGGCATGCAGGTTCCTGATGTTTTACTTTCAGGAAACCACGCTAAAATAGATAGCTGGCGCATGAAGCAATCACTTGGCCGTACCTGGCTTAGAAGACCTGAGCTTCTGGAAAGCCTAGCTCTGACTGACGAGCAGAGGATGTTGCTGGCTGAATTCCAACGGGAATATCAGTCTGAGCAACAAATGAATCCAGACAATTAATTGTCTAAACATATCAGTTTACCTAGGGTAAGAGAGTTATTATGAGCAACATTATTAAACAACTTGAACAAGAGCAAATGAAGCAGGACGTACCTTCATTCCGTCAGGGTGACACCGTGGAAGTTAAGGTATGGGTCGTAGAAGGCTCTAAAAAACGTCTGCAGGCATTCGAGGGCGTGGTTATCGCTATTCGTAACCGCGGTCTGCACTCTGCATTCACTGTTCGTAAAATTTCTAACGGCGAAGGTGTTGAGCGTGTATTCCAAACTCACTCACCAGTCGTAGATAGCATTGCAGTTAAACGTCGTGGTGCTGTTCGCAGATCTAAACTGTACTACCTGCGTGAGCGTTCTGGTAAGGCAGCTCGTATCAAAGAGCGTCTGAACGCCAAGTAATACGCTTTCGCTACATCCGAAAGTTATGTTATGAGAGAGGCCCGCATTTGCGGGCCTTTTTACATTCACCACTATATTCGTCATACTTCAAGCTGTGGCGTTGTTGTCTTCTCTCGGTTACTCGGGTCATACTTATGTATGCTCCCCGAGATAACCTCGTTTGACGCCTAGCCACAACTCGAATTATTTTGAATATAGCTGAGAGAGTTTATTTCAAGTTGTAGCTATGTTGGCGGCACTCATTCGCACTAGTCACATGCTCCTAGCGTCTCATTCCTTTGCCGCCTTGCTACACCCCGAACTATTTAGAATATAGCTGAGAGATTAACATCTTAATCTGTAAATAAATATTTACTAAAAATTGGTGTTGAACTCTAATTTAAATATTATAAATGTTAATTTTATGTAAATTTATATATTTATCAATTCACTACTGTTGTGTAAATAATATTTTACATGTGTGGAAATATTTTACACAAATGGATTGAATTGTTTACGATGCATGGTATGTTATTACCCATACACTCAAACACAATACGTAAATAATAAACTAAGCAAATATAAGCTAATAAGTAGGTAAAAAATGATCATGCAAAAAGATGTACTCAACAATGTGAATATTCAAGACGAGCAGGTATTAATCACTCCTGAGAGTCTGAAAGAGAAATATCCGCTGAGTCGCAGCAACCTGCATGCCATTGCGACATCGCGCCAAGTGATTGCTGACATTATTCATCAACGCGACCCTCGCTTACTCGTGGTATGTGGCCCTTGCTCAATCCATGATGTGGATGCTGCTATTGAATATGGTGAGCGTCTGAAAGTATTAGCCGAAGAATTAAGTGATAGCTTATATATTGTGATGCGTGTGTATTTTGAAAAACCTCGTACAACCGTGGGTTGGAAAGGGTTGATTAGTGATCCATTTATGGATGGCTCTTTTGAAATGGAAAAAGGCCTGCATATTGCTCGTGACTTGCTGACTAATTTAGTGAATATGGGGTTACCATTAGCGACAGAAGCACTGGATCCTAACAATCCTCAATACTTAGGGGATCTATTTAGTTGGTCTGCCATTGGTGCAAGAACCACTGAGTCACAAACACACCGCGAAATGGCATCGGGTTTATCTATGCCTGTTGGTTTTAAAAATGGAACGGATGGAAGTTTATCTACCGCAATTAATGCATTAAAAGCAGCTGCCATGCCACACCGTTTTATGGGGATTAACCAATCTGGCCAAGTTTGTTTATTACATACTAAAGGCAATAGTAACGGCCATGTTATTTTACGTGGCGGTAAAATGCCAAACTACAGCGCAGAGGACATTGCGGCTTGTGAAGCTGAAATGAAAAAAGCTGGTTTAGAGCCATCACTTATGGTGGATTGTAGCCATGGAAACTCAAATAAAGATTACCGTCGTCAGCCATTAGTTGTTGATTCTATTATTGAACAAATTATTAATGGTAATGAATCAATTACAGGTATTATGCTAGAAAGCCATATTAATGAAGGGAATCAAACATCAGAACAAGCCCGTGACTCAATGAAATACGGTGTTTCAGTAACTGATGCCTGCATTAACTGGCAAACGACGGAAACGGTATTGCGTAAATTGCATCAGGCATTACTACCTGTGCTTGAACAACGTGCGCAAAAATTGAGTAAAGTGAGCTGATCAAGGTATTGGTATGTCTGTTGAGTTATCCCATTTACGGGAACAAATTGATGAAGTTGATAAATCGTTACTCGATTTATTAGCAAAAAGGCTGCAATTGGTTGCTGAAGTCGGTGAAGTGAAAAGCTTACATGGCTTACCGATTTATGTGCCTGAGCGCGAAACCAGTATGTTGGCCGCACGTCGCGCTGAAGCTGAGCGTATGGGGATCCCACCTGATCTGATTGAGGATATTCTAAGGCGGATCATGCGTGAATCTTACGCACGTGAAAATGATAAAGGGTTCAAAACATTGAACCCATCAGCTGGACCCATTGTGATTGTGGGCGGTGATGGGAAAATGGGGCGGTTGTTCCACCGCCTTCTGACTTTATCAGGTTACCAAGTCAAAATATTGAATGAAGGTGATTGGCCGCAAGCAGAGTCTATAGTTGCTGGTGCGAGCGTTGTGATCATCAGTGTACCTATTCACTTAACAGTACAAGTGATCAACCAACTGCCTAAATTGGATAAAAGCACGATCTTGATGGATATCGCGTCAATTAAGCAACAGCCCATAGAAGCAATGTTAGCTGCGCATGATGGGCCCGTACTTGGACTTCACCCGATGTTTGGCCCTGATATTGGTAGCGTTGCAAAGCAAGTATTTGCTTATTGTAATGGCCGTAGCTCGGAGTCTTATCAGTGGTTCCTTGAACAGCTATTAGTTTGGGGAGCTCGCTTGAAAGAAATATCAGCTGAAGAGCATGATAAAAATATGAGCTTTATTCAGGCATTACGGCACTTTACAACATTTACTTATGGACGAAATCTTGCTGAGGAAAATATCGATTTACAGCAACTGCTTGATTTATCATCGCCTATTTATCGTTTAGAGCTCGCGATGGTTGGGCGGCTGTTTGCACAAGACCCTCAACTGTATGCAGATATTATTATGTCTTCTGATGAAAACGTTGAATTGATACGGAGGTATCACCAATTGTTAGGGGACTCAATAATGCTACTTGAGAAAAAAGATAAAGAGGAATTTATCCACCAATTTAATCAAGTTAGCCAGTGGTTCGGCGAAGATGCCCATCATTTTATGAAAGAAAGCCAATCATTACTGCAACGAGCAAACGATAATCGAAAATAATCATCCCCGCCCTCTATCGTGTTTTATTGCGGTAGGGGGCTTTATCTGTGCTGTTAATGTATCGCTGTCTTCCATATTCTTCCATTTTAGTTAATCTCACTTGAAATCTTTATTTAAAATAAGTAATTGTACTTATATGTATAATTTCTATCGAATAATGTGCTAATTAGCCTAAAATTGAATTTATTCACTATTTAATTCCAAATTAATCAATTTTTAAAATTAATATTTATAAATCGATCGATTTATATGATAAAGATCTTATCTGTTTTACCGATAACACTACTCATTAAATGATGACTAGCGTGGTAAATATATGTTTTTTAAAAATCTCAAAATCAGTATGAAGTTAACGATAGCATTTGGTGGTTTTGTTGCGCTTATTATCTTAAGTTCAATATTTTCTTTAGCGAATATGAACCGGGCTAATGAAGGAATGAAGCAGGTACTTTATGAAAGCTATCCTATTGCTTCGACAGCCGGGCAGATGATGGATAACTTTTATTCTTTTATTGGGATCCAAGAGCTGATTTTACTTGATGACAGAGGTAGTGATAAGCGCCGTGAAGAGCTTGCTAAAATTACACTGAAAATAACAGAGTTGTTAGAAAAACTAGAAAGCAGTGTCACTGATGATCGTTCTAAAGAAATTTTGGCAGATTTACGCGTGATCCGCCAACAGTTCCATGCATCGCTGGCACGTATGAATGTATTCTTACAACAAAATAATCGGCAAGCGGCGATTGATGAGATGATGACGAAAACTTCGAGTATTCAGCGGGATTATCGAGATCACATTCAAACATTGATGGCAATTCAAGACTTGCAGATGCAAGAGATCGGCCGGAAAGTCAATGCAGACTATGAAAGTAATAAATTATTACTGGCTGTGCTCTCAATCTTGAGTATCGCTGCGGGCTGCGTAATGGGTTGGTATATTACGACTATTATTACTAGACCATTGGAAAATGCGGTTAATTTCGCTCAGTCAATTGCAAATGGGGATTTGACTAAAGATATTCAGGTCACCTCAAAAGATGAAACGGGTGTGTTGCTAAATGCACTTAATGATATGAAAGAACACTTGCTGGAAATCGTCCAAGAGGTTCAGCAAGGTTCTGAAAGTATTTCGGCGGCAGCAGGGCAAATTGTTGCAGGGAACCAAAACCTTGCCGCACGTACAGAAGAACAAGCCGCATCAGTTGAAGAAACGGCTAGTTCAATGGAGCAAATAACTTCAACTGTTCAAAATACGACTGAGCACACCCATGAAGCAAGTATGCTTGCAGATCAAGCAGCGATTGTTGTGCAAAATAATGGCGATATGATGAGCCAAGTTACGAACAAAATGCGAGCAATCAACGGTTCGTCATCACAGATGACAGAAATTATTAACCTAATAGACTCGATTGCATTCCAAACTAATATCTTAGCATTGAATGCATCCGTTGAAGCGGCAAGAGCCGGTGAACATGGGCGAGGCTTTGCCGTTGTTGCTGGGGAAGTGAGATTATTAGCACAAAAAAGTGCAGCTTCAGCGAGTGATATTCGCGGGTTGATTGAAAACTCATCGTCACAAACGCAAGAAGGCATGGAACTTGTTGAAAAAGCAACTCAGCAAATACATGGCATGGTGGATAGTGTAAAAGAGATGAATGCGCTACTACGTGAAATTGGGCAAGCTAGCCGTGAGCAAAGCGATGGGATCTCTCAAATTAATAGTGCAGTAGGGCAACTTGATTTAACCACACAACAAAATGCGAGTTTAGTTGAAGAATCTGTTGTTGCTGCGGACTCCTTAAATGAACAAGCATATCATTTGAAGGAGTTAGTGAATTATTTCAGAGTTAAATCGTCGAGTCATCAGCCTAAAGCAGCAATATAGTTTCCGCTAAATAGGCTGCACTGATAAAAGTGCAGCCAGATTATATTTTATTAAGGCGTGATCTTTTCAGGTTCAACAGGAACCACATTTTCGGATGGGTAGCAGCCTAATATTTTAATTGATCTAGTAATTGTTGAAAGTTCTCTCAAAGCTTGCTGCATATTATCTGAACGTAAGTTTGAATGAACATCTACATAAAACATCTCTTCCCAGGGCTTACCATTAATTGGCCTAGATTCTAATTTACTCATAATTATCTTATTATTTTTCAAAATAACTAATGCATCAACTAAGGCTCCAGCTTGTTGGCCAGTGGTAAGAAGTAGTGTTGTTTTAGCGGGGACTTGTTCAGTGACTTCAATTGGTTGTGGTGCAACAACAATAAACCGAGTCATATTAATTTGCTGATTAGCGAGGTTGTGTTCTATTACGCTTAAATTGTATAACGCGCCGCCGGCTTCACTTCCAAGCGCCGCTACACTCGGTGAGTTTTGGTCTGCGACCATTTGCATTGCAGTTGATGTACTATCACAATATTTTATTTCCCAGTGAGGGAATTGCGCTAAGTATTGGCTACATTGCTGGAAAGGCTGAGGGTGGCTATACACGGTTTTGATCTGGCTGAGATCAGTATTTCCTGTTGTTAAGAGACAATGGTTTATTGGGAGTCGAATTTCTCCAACGATTGATAATGATGTATTTTGCAGTAAATCGTAAACATCATTAATTGCACCCGAGCTGGTGTTTTCTATTGGCAAAATGCCATACTCCGCTTGCCCACTCTCAACTAATGAAAAAATATCTTGGAATTTATGGCAACTGCATTCAACCAGTTGGTCAAAGTGGCGAGCAGAATATTGGCGTGCAGCAATGTGTGAGTAAGAACCTTTCGGCCCTAAGAATGCGAAACGGGCAGTATCACTCGGGGGTAAATTTAAATGTTTTTGTAAAATCGCCTGTTGTGTAAGAACGGAGTCCTCAATAATCATTTGGAATAGGCGGGTGATATAAAAACCATCAAGCCCTAGCGGTTTGCCTTTGTTGATTAAAACATCAAGAAGCTGACGCTCACGGTCTTTATCACGAATAGGGCGGCTATCATCAATTTTTGTTTCAGCTACTTCAACAGCATAACCACGGCGCTTTGCTAAAAGATTTAGTAATTCACTATCCAGTTGACTTATTTTTTCTCTTACTTTCAATAAATTAGTGCTGTTTTCCATGCTGCCTACCCTGTTAATATTATGATATAAAAAAAGCCCCCTAGAGGGGGCTTTCTAATTTTGTCTTCTTTTCTTTCTCGAACGACAAAAGCCCCTAATTAGGAGTTGCTAAAAAAGAAGAAAAAGAAAACAAAATTAAGATTCATATGAATACCTTTAGTCGATTCAATTTAAATAAACCCGATACTCACTAAGAAGTCAATAGGTAAGGATCAGAAACATAAAAAACGCGCCCATAGCGAGCGCGTTTACAAGGTTCAAGATTAGTTGATAGATAATATAAAATTATAACGTAACAGTATTATTCGCTTCTTTTACACTATTATATGCTCTTCTTGATTCTCCTTTATGTTGCACTTTATTAAGTTGTCTTTCGAGTTTGTTAATTAGTTCATTAATTGCAACGTACATATCTTCATGCTTGGCACTTGCGACCAATTTTCCTGTCGCTGTTTTTATGTTGGCATCAACCATAAAACCTTGTGGCTCTTTTGATAAAACAACATGCGTATTTATCAAGGATGCTTGCCACTTATCGAGTTTTGTTAGACGGCTCTCAATGTGCTCACGAATCGCTGGGGTAATGTCCATTTGTTTGCTAGTAATGTTCACTATCATATAGTTACCTCTCATTGTTTCCGTCTTTGTTGAGTTCAGAATACCCGTTCTTGCTAAGAAAAAATTGATATAGATCACATCTCATTCAGAGGAAGAGTAGCGCTCATCCGAAGTGTGATTTCACGTAAAAAAGGGGCGAAAAAGCATTGCCAAAATGAATTGATTAAGGGAAACTGGCTGGGTTGGCTAACGGAACGGTAATTAGCCGGAGTTTTTTTTGGGTTAAAATTAGCACACTAAATGGGCAAGCAACTAAATCGCCGTTAGCAAAGAAAACAGCAGCCTTGGCTGCTGTTCAGACTGCGGACAAACATATTATGTTTGGCAGCAAGTTTAATCGGTTATTGAAAATAAATTAGGAAAATCAATGAATTGATTTTCGGCTGATAACACAAAGCGGGAAAAACCACGCTTTTATCCCGCTTTGTCAACAACCTAAACAGCAGCCTTGGCCGCTGTTTTCGATCTCACGATGATATTATTGTGGGTTTGCAGCAATAATACTCGCAACTTTATTCGCTTCTTGGTTTAGCCCCATCTCATTATAAGCAATTTCCATGTATGCTAAGGCATTACGTGTTGCTTCTGTGTCTGGGTAGTCTTTTAGCATTTGTTGAACACGATTAACAACCGCGACATAAGCACCGCGTTTGTTGTAGTATTCGACAACAGAAAGATCGAATTTTGCTAAACGGTCTTTTAAGTAAACTAATCGCTTACTCGCATCATTGGAATATAAGCTGTTAGGATAGTAGCGAACTAGCTGACTGAAATCTTTGAATGCAACTCGTGCATGCTGTGGATCTCTGTCTGAGCGGTCAATACCAAAGAGGCCTTGCAATAAGCTATCATCCAAGGCCATCGCGGTTAAGCCTCGCATATAGAGGACATAATCAATATTTGGATGAGTTGGGTTCAAACGCATGAAACGGTCAATCGCGGCTATCGCCATTGGCAGCTCTGCTGATTTATAATATGCATAAATCAGGTCTAATTGAACCTGCTGAGCATATGGACCAAATGGATAACGGTTATCAAGAGCTTCAAATTGTTTAATCGCTGCTTTAAAATTGCCGTCCTGTAGTTTTTGCTGACCCGTTGCATATATTTCAGCAGGGGAGCTATCAGGGCTGACTTCAGGAGTGCTGGAACAGCCGACTAAAATCAGGCTCAACGTGGCTGCAGCCACCAGATTTTTCATACGTATCATCACGTGTAGGTTATCCTCTGAGTGTTTCGAGGGAGTCTATCCATAAGGCTCCCGGCAAAATTCGAGTTACAATAGCATATATTTTAAATGAAACGGCACTGCCGTCAAAACACAAACACCAAAAAGTAGATTAATTTATGGCTCAACAAGTACAACTTAGTGCAACTATCGCTGAATCACAGCTTGGTCAACGTTTAGATCAGGCTTTGGCCGAATTGTTCCCTGATTATTCACGTTCTCGCATAAAAGAATGGATTTTAGCTGATAGAGTGCAGGTTAATGGCAAAGTTATCAATAAGCCAAAAGAAAAAGTTTTCGGCAGTGAACAAATTTTAATCGATGCCCTCATTGAAGAAGATAATCGCTGGGAACCACAAGATATCCCACTTAATGTGATTTATGAAGATGAAGATATCCTAATTATTAATAAACCGCGTGATTTAGTTGTCCACCCCGGGGCAGGAAACCCAGATGGCACAATTCTGAATGCGTTATTATATCGTTATCCTGAAATTGCAGATGTGCCAAGGGCGGGTATTGTTCATCGTTTAGATAAAGACACAACAGGCTTAATGGTTGTCGCAAAAACCGTTCCAGCTCAAACACACCTTGTCGAAGCATTGCAACGTAGAGAAATTACGCGTGAATATGAAGCAGTTGCGGTCGGTCGTATGACCGCGGGCGGTATGGTAGAAGAACCTATCTCTCGCCATCCAACTAAACGAACTCATATGGCTGTACACCCAATGGGCAAACCAGCCATAACGCATTATCGTGTAATGGAACACTTTAGAGCTCATACTCGTTTACGTTTACGTCTGGAAACGGGTAGAACACACCAAATTCGAGTTCATATGGCCCATATCAATCATCCCTTAATTGGTGATCCTTTATACGGTGGGCGGCCGCGTCCATTAAAAGGGGCGACAGAGGAGTTTTTAGAGGTCATGCGTAATTTTGATAGGCAAGCACTGCACGCCACCATGTTGCGTTTATATCACCCAATCTCAGGTATTCAAATGGAGTGGCATGCACCGTTACCTGATGATATGGTTAAGCTTATTGAAGCTCTAAAAGCAGATACTGAACTGCATAAAGACGATATGGACTGGTAATGAATACATTGATTTTCCCTGATTGGCCACAACCTAAAAATATAGCTAGCTGTAGTACAACTCGTACAGGTGGTGTGAGCCAACCACCTTTTGATAGCTTGAATTTAGGTGATCATGTTGGGGATGTTCCCAATGCTGTCAGTGAAAATCGTCAACGCCTTGAAAAACTTGCTCAGCTACCACAACAGCCTGTATGGCTTGAGCAAGTGCATGGTACTGATGTGCTACATCTTGTTGGGAATAAAATTCACAATAGGCAAGCGGATGCAGTGTATAGCAACCAGGTTGGCCAAGTTTGTGCCATTATGACGGCGGATTGCTTGCCTGTGTTATTTACTAATCAAGCCGGAACGGAAGTAGCCGCCGCCCATGCAGGG
Organism: Providencia sp. PROV_01; assembly: GCF_053098325.1. Lineage (NCBI taxonomy): Bacteria > Pseudomonadati > Pseudomonadota > Gammaproteobacteria > Enterobacterales > Morganellaceae > Providencia > Providencia sp. PROV_01. The sequence goes on from NZ_JBRFKD010000002.1 coordinate 1,352,444, forward strand.
TGGCGTGGGTTATGTCATGGAGTCCTTGAAAATACAGTTGCTCAATTTATTTGTCCTGCAAATGAAATTATCGCTTGGCTTGGCCCAGCTATTGGTGCTAAGAAATTTGAAGTCGGCAAGGAAGTCAAAGAGGCTTTTGTTAATCAATCGTCTGATTTAGCCTCTGCTTTTATTCCTTATAACAATAAATATCTAGCTGATATTTATTTGTTAGCGCGTAAAAGACTACAAGCTGCTGGCGTAACGAAAGTGTATGGCGGTGATTTTTGTACCGTAACAGATGAAAACAGATTTTTTTCCTATCGAAGGGAAGGAAAGACTGGCAGAATGGCTTCATTAATATGGATAAACACCTAGTCTTGGTGTTTTATTCTAAATTAATGGATATTATGAAAATAATTCCTTGCAAAACTTGAATATTTAAAAACTGACCTCATCTAGTATCCAGTAGCAAATTTAATCTCATTTATTGGAGGTGTTATGCGTCTGGACCGTTTAACTAATAAATTCCAGCAAGCTCTCGCTGACGCCCAATCACTAGCCCTTGGGCGCGAAAACCAGTTTATAGAACCTATTCATCTATTAAGTGCCCTGTTTAATCAAGAAGGGGGTACCGTTCGTCCATTGCTGACGACGTTAGGCGTGAATGCCGTACAATTCCAGCAAAAAGTCGAAGATGCGCTAGGTCGTTTACCTCAAGTGCAAGGTGTAGCGGGAGATGTTCAACCATCAAGTGACTTAATGCGTCATTTGAATTTATGTGATCAGTTGGCACAAAAGCACGGAGATGAATTTATCTCCTCAGAATTATTTCTTGTCGCCGCTTTAGAAGCCAATACGACATTAGCAGACATGCTCAAAGCAGCAGGTGTTAATAAAGATAATTTAAAAAAGGCAATAGAACAGATGCGTGGTGGAGAAAAAGTGAATGACCAAAGCGCTGAAGACCAGCGCCAAGCCTTGAAAAAATATACGGTTGATTTAACTGAACGTGCAGAGCAAGGCAAATTAGACCCTGTGATTGGCCGAGATGAAGAAATTCGTCGTACCATTCAAGTATTGCAACGCCGTACTAAAAATAATCCCGTGCTGATTGGTGAGCCAGGTGTTGGTAAAACAGCGATTGTTGAAGGGTTAGCACAACGTATCGTAAATGGTGAAATTCCAGAAGGGTTAAAAAACAAACGGGTATTATCCCTAGATATGGGGGCACTGATTGCGGGTGCGAAATATCGTGGTGAGTTTGAGGAGCGTCTGAAAGCCGTTCTAAATGACCTCGCCAAACAGGAAGGTAACGTCATTCTATTTATTGACGAGCTACATACTATGGTTGGTGCAGGTAAAGCCGATGGTGCGATGGATGCGGGCAACATGTTAAAACCTGCGTTGGCTCGTGGTGAATTACACTGCGTTGGTGCAACCACATTGGATGAGTATCGACAATACATTGAGAAAGACCCTGCTTTAGAACGTCGTTTCCAAAAAGTGTATGTCGCAGAGCCATCCGTTGAAGACACAATTGCTATTTTACGTGGCTTAAAAGAACGTTATGAATTGCATCACCATGTGCAAATAACTGACCCAGCGATTGTGGCAGCGGCAACGTTATCGCATCGGTATATTACTGACCGCATGTTACCCGATAAAGCGATTGATTTAATTGATGAAGCGGGTGCAAGTTTACGTATGCAAATGGATTCAAAACCTGAATCCTTAGATAGGCTGGAACGTCGTATTATTCAGCTCAAACTCGAACAGCAAGCGCTGAAAAAAGAATCAGATGACGCAAGTAAAAAACGCCTTGAGATGTTAGAAGAAGAGCTCGCAGAGAAAGAGCGTGAATATTCTGCGTTAGAAGAAGAATGGAAAGCTGAAAAAGCATCATTAACGGGTACTCAGCATATTAAAGCTGAACTTGAAAATACACGTATCGAGATGGAAAAAGCACGCCGTATGGGTGATTTGGCAAAAATGTCCGAATTGCAATACGGTAAAATTCCAGAGTTGGAAAAACAGCTTGAAGCGGCAACGAAAGCTGAAGGTAAAAGCATGAAACTGTTACGTAATAAAGTAACAGATGTTGAAATTGCAGAAATCTTAGCGCGTTGGACTGGCATTCCTGTATCTCGAATGCTAGAAAGCGAAAGAGAGAAACTGTTACGTATGGAACAGCAACTCCATCAGCGTGTTATTGGACAAGATGAAGCTGTAGTTGCAGTATCGAATGCAATTCGTCGTAGTCGTGCAGGGTTATCAGATCCGAACCGCCCAATTGGCTCGTTTATGTTCTTAGGGCCAACAGGGGTAGGTAAAACTGAGTTATGTAAAGCGTTAGCAAACTTTATGTTTGATAGCGATGATGCAATGGTTCGTATCGACATGTCTGAATTTATGGAAAAACATGCGGTATCACGTTTAGTGGGCGCACCTCCTGGATATGTTGGTTACGAAGAAGGTGGGTATTTAACTGAAGCAGTTCGACGTCGTCCTTACTCAGTCATTTTATTGGATGAAGTTGAGAAAGCACACCCTGATGTTTTCAACATTTTATTACAAGTGCTTGATGATGGACGTTTAACGGATGGGCAAGGTAGAACGGTAGACTTCCGTAATACAGTAATCATCATGACATCCAACTTGGGTTCTGACTTAATCCAAGAAAGGTTTGGCATGATTGGTTACTCAGAAATGAAAGATATGGTGATGGAAGTGGTGTCCCATAGTTTCAGACCTGAATTTATTAACCGTATAGATGAAGTCGTTGTATTCCATCCATTAGGTAAAGAGCAAATTACGAATATTGCCAATATTCAATTGGCTCGTTTATATAAACGTCTTGAAGAGCACGGTTATGAAGTCAGTGCAACACCAGCGGCACTTGAGAAAATTGGGGAGGCTGGTTTTGACCCAATCTTCGGAGCAAGGCCGTTGAAACGTGCAATTCAGCAGGAAATTGAAAACCCTCTGGCACAAGAAATCTTGTCAGGTAAGTTATTGCCAGGTAAACCTGTCATTTTAGATGTAGAAAATGACGAAATCGTTGCTAAACAGTAATTGATGTTATTGTGAAATCAAAAGGTGGCTAATAATAGCCACCTTTTTTATATCAAATTACGTATAAAACCGCTTTTTTTGTTTGAGAAATGTACGTAAAGTATAAAATACCATCACTTAAAAATTATTTTC
>NZ_JBRFKD010000002.1:1355729-1595450 GCF_053098325.1 Providencia sp. PROV_01
TTGGGTGGCTTTTTTGCGTTTGGGGGAAACTAATTTATTGTTGATATTATTCCTCTTCGTAGGGTCATTAGTCATGAATATAACTACCGTCAATGGCAGCTCACGATATAAAGTAGTGAGTAACAACTCACGTATTATTTAGAGGGTGAGGATAAAAGAAGGTAAGTGGTATGAATAGCCACTAATTCAATATTATCCATTTTATAGTTTTAGTGTAAAACTTAAAGGCCTTATGGGTAAGTTAGTGGTTGTGTTAAATTTGATAAGCTATAACATCTCAAATTTGATATACTACCTATAGTAACTAATCAAAAAGTATAAAATTTTCATTATTTTTCTGTGATATAGGGACTTCAAATTTGGCGAAAAGAACCTATTCTGTTCGGTATATTGCAGGTGAGCCCGCTAAACGTATTCAGCCGATGCCTGTTCATATGTTAGGTGAATCACTTCCAATCGGTTTACCACTGTTTGCAGCGGGTGAAACTCTTGATGTGGTTACATGGAATATTTACAAACAGCAACGTCCAAATTGGAAACACACCCTTAACGAATTAGTGAAAGATAGAAAACTAATCTTGCTGCAAGAGGCTCAAATGTCACCTGAGCTAATATCTTTTGCGGCATCACATAAATTAATCGCTGATCAAGTACCTGCATTACCTTTCTCGCCTCACCCTGCTGGAGTGATGACTCTTGCAGCTTCACATCCGATATACTGCTGTCCTTTACGAGAAAAAGAGCCACTTTTACGGCTAGCTAAATCTGCACTGATTACGGTTTATCCGTTACCAAATGGAAAACACTTGATGGTAGCAAATGTGCATGCAATTAACTTCAGCTTTGGTGTGGATGTTTATACTCGGCAATTAAGTAAGCTGGGAATTCATATTGCTAAACATGTTGGCCCAGTGATCCTTGCGGGTGATTTTAATGCATGGAGCAGGCAACGAGTAAATGCATTAAAACGGTTTATTCGTAGTGTTGGTTTAAAAGAAATTGCATTTAATGATGATTACCGTACTAAGGCCTTTGGGCGCCCTTTAGATTACGTATTTTATCGTGGATTGAAGGTTAAAAACAGCATTGTACTACCAACAGATGCTTCTGATCATAACCCTATTATGACCAAATTTACGCTTTCTAAGTAATTAAGATTATCTCCCTTATTTTCCCTCGTATTTAATTGTAGATTCGATGAACTACTTTTATAGGGAATATCAGATTGAAATCATCGTTTTTATACATTCTTTTCTTTTTTGCACAAATAGCTAATGGGTCTAGCTTATTGTTGGCAAAACATGCTGAACAGTTGCCTCGTTTAGTTATTTATGACTCATCTTATCGACAAATTTCTTATCCAAATGGTGATGTGCCCGAACAATATGGTGTTTGTTCTGATGTAGTTATACGAAGCTACCGAAAAATTGGTATTGATTTACAAAAATTAGTACATGAAGACATGAAAGCAAACTTTAGCCAATATCCCAGCCAATGTATATGGGGATTACGTAAGCCAGATACAAATATTGATCATCGTCGCGTGCCTAATTTAGAGGCTTTTTTTTCACGTAAAGGGAAAAATAAGCCTATTTCAAAGAGTGCCAGTGATTATGTACCTGGCGATATTGTCTCATGGCGTTTAGATAATGGTCGGCCACATATCGGTGTTGTAACTTCGATAAAGTCACCAAGTACACAAAGTTATTTAGTTATGCACAATATAGGATATGGCCAAGTTGCTGAAGATGTTTTATTTCGTTGGGATATTGTTGGACATTATTCTTATTAAATGAAATTGTTTTTATGTAATATAATTCTCATAATTATAATTTCCATAATTAACTTATTCGTCAGGTTATATATATATAAGTGATTAGTTTTATTTGTTGTTTTTTAAACTATACCCTAATTATTGTATTGGAATTAATTTTCCATGGGCTATATTTATAACTGGTAGGCATAGCGTATAAAACTTAATTAATTATATATACGGTGGTTAATGTAATGAAAAATATAATTATTGTAGGCGGTGGGACTGGTGGAACGATGCTAGCGAATACACTTGCCAGAAAATTGAGTAAAGAAATTTTTTCGAAGAAAATAAAAATAACATTAATTACTGATAATCCAACCCATTATTATAAACCTGCATTTATGTATGTTGCTTTTAATTTATTTTTTAAGGATGAACTGAGTCGCCCTGAAAGAGAATTGCTAAGACCTGAAATAGAGTTAGCCATTGATAAAATTGAGTCCTTTGATTTTAAAAATAAAGCGCTAAACTCAAAGGATGGAAAAAAATATAATTATGATTTTCTTGTTATTGCGACAGGTTGCGTGCCGAAACCTGAGCGCATTGAAGGTTTAAAGGATATTGGTAACCATTTTTATGCTTATGATGCATCGAGAAAGCTAGCTGACCAATTGGCTAAGATTGAAAAAGGTCGAATTTTTATTACGGTATCATTCCCTGAAACGCCAAATGTACCCCATCAGTGTGGTATCGCACCGATGGAAACAACTTTAATGATTGATGAATTTTTACGTAAACGTCGAGTTAGGGATAGTATTGAAATCGTTTATACCTATCCAACAGTTTCACAATTATTGCGTAACTGTTTATTCATGCAACAACCTGTTTGTGAAGTTATTCCTGAAGTATTTACTGCTAAAAATATTAAAGCTCAGAGAGGGTTTACTTTAGATAAAGTTGATCCAGATAAAAAAATAGCTTATTCGAAAGAAGGTGATGAGCAAAATTTCGACTTATTGATCAGTACTCCGCCAATTACCGCGGTTGAGGCAGTTATTAATACCGGATTAAGTGAGCATAATAATGGTGAAGGATGGCTGCCAACTGATCACGAAACTATGCAAGTTTATGGTGTAGATGGTGTTTATGTTATAGGTGATACTGTTGATTTACCGATCAGTAAAGCAGGTGGAAGTTGCCATAATCAGGCTGCAATTATAGCTGATAATATTTGCGGAGAATTAATTTATGGTTATCCTGCCGCTATTTATGATGGCCGAGTTCAAGCTGTTGCCCAAATGGGATTAACGGCAGGGATGCCTTTACAATACGATTATAAACACGATGTTATTCCTACGCCTCCGACTAAATTAGGGGGATTACTAAGAAATGGCTTTAATAGAGGTATTTATTGGGCTGCTATTCGTGGCTTAGTTTAAGGAGGAAATCAAAATGTCTAATAATGAAAATCAAAGTAAACTAGTTGAACTTCTTAATTCTGAGTCGGGTGATCATTTCGCAGACAAATTAGCACCGCTATTACAATTGAATCGTTTAGATAATATTGTTGATTTACTTTCTCTAATTTCTGACCTTATTGACATTACTGATAATAGCACGGTAGAAAAACTGGCAAACTCATTTGAGGATACTCTAGCGCCAGTCTGGGAATTCGGCACTGCATATAATATGGCTAAAATGGAGGAAATATATAATAGTAAAAATCCAAATTTTCGTTCGGTGTATGCTTTATTAAAAGATCCAAATACATTACGTGGAATTAGTACCGTTTTACGAACCTTGCAAATAATGGGTTCTCGATTGTCTTCCCCCCAAGAGGGATAATATTTCGGAGGTGGTATGATATTAGATAAATTGTATTCTTTTGATACGCGTGTGATACATAATTACTATGATGCAGCCGAAAATTTAGGATCACTCGCTTCTCCTATTTATCAAACGTCAACTTACGTATTTGATAGTGTTGAAGAAGGTGCCGCTTGTTTTAGCGGTGAATCGGATGGGTATATTTATACACGAATAAATAACCCAACATTAAGTTTGTTGGAAAAGCGGCTTGCTGATTTAGAAGAGGGAAATGCAGCAATTGTATTTTCTTCAGGGATGGGGGCAATAACATCGACTCTTTGGACCTTACTAAGCCCAGGAGATGAGCTGTTAGTTGATATGACGGTTTATGGCTGTACATATGCATTCTTTCATCATGGGTTAGCTAAATTTGGTGTCAAAGTTCGTCACATTGATATGAGTGACCCAAATAATGTGGCACAGGAACTCACTGAAAAAACAAAGATGATATTTTTCGAGTCACCTGCAAACCCAAATATGCGCTTAGTTGATATTAATGCTGTGAGTAATATCGTTCATCAATATAACCTTGCAAATAACCAAGAAATATTGGTGACAGTAGATAATACCTATTGTACTCCTTACATTCAAAAACCACTTGAGCTTGGGGCGGATATCGTTGTTCATTCATTAACGAAATATATGAATGGGCATGGTGATGTGATGGCTGGCGCTGTTATAACAACTGAGGAATTAGCGAAGCAAATCAGATTGGTTGGCCTGAAAGATATGACTGGAGCATGTTTATCCCCTCATGATGCAAACCTGATATTGCGAGGAATGAAAACACTGCCAATCAGAATGGAAAGGGTGGTTAAAAATGCACAGAAAGTTGCAAAATATTTGGCCTCGTTATCTGAAGTTTCTCAGGTAATGTATCCAGGTTTACCGAGTTTTCCGCAATACTCATTAGCTCAAAAGCAGATGAAGTTACCTGGAGGGATGATTGCTTTTGAACTTAAAGGGGGCCTTGAGGCGGGTAAGCAGTTTCTGAACCGTCTACAGCTATTTTCTTGTGCGGTTAGCCTCGGTGATTGTGAGTCATTGGCTCAGCACCCTGCAAGTATGACCCATTCTACTTACACTGCTGAGGAACGAAAACAGTATGGGATTAGTGATGGGCTTATTCGTTTATCAGTTGGGTTAGAAAGCGCTAATGATTTGATTGCCGATATTAAGCAAGCGCTCTTTTGATACCACAATAGGTAACAAAAGGCCCTATATCATATAAATATAGGGCCTAAATTCACTTTACGAATACTTTAGTCGATTAAGATTTTTGAAATTTACGCATTACAAAGAAGGTGACGCTCAATATAGCGACCCATGCAAACCCAACGAGAAGGGCAACTTGGGTGTCTTTAAAGAATCCTAGTAATGCAATAACAAAGACCATAAATGCAATAGTAATTGCAGGACCAATCGGCCAAAATGGAACTGGGAATTTGAGTTTTTTAACTTCTTCAGCGCTCATTTGGCGACGCATTGCGACATGAGAAAGTAGGATCATTAACCAGACCCAAACAGTTGCAAAGGTTGCGATTGATGCAATAATCACAAAGATTTTTTCTGGAAGTAGGTAGTTCAAATACACGCCGAGTAACATTACCACGGACATCACCATCACAGTGACCCAAGGCACCCCACTTTTCGTTAACTTGGTAAAGACTTTAGGTGCCTGCTTGTCTTGAGCCATACCATACATCATACGACCAGCACCAAAAATATCACTATTGATAGCTGAGACAGCTGCTGTGATCACCACGATATTTAAGATATTTGCCGCTGATTGAATACCTAAGCTATCAAAAATTTGGACGAATGGGCTGCCATTCTGACCAATTTGATTCCACGGATAGATGCACATCAGAATAAAAAGTGTTAACCCATAGAATAATAAAATACGAATGGGTACTGCATTGATTGCTTTAGGAATAGTTTTTTCTGGATTTTGTGCTTCACTGGCGGTAATACCGATCACTTCGATACCCCCAAAGGCGAACATTACGATAGCTAAGGATGCAATAACACCTTCAATACCGTTAGGCATAAAGCCACCGTGTTCCCAGAGATTTTGGATACCTACCGCATGGTCAGTTTCTTGGCCGAAACCGTAGAACATTAAGAAGGTACCACCAACAATCATTGCGATGATTGCGGAGACTTTCACGATAGACAGCCAAAATTCCATTTCACCGAAAATTTTAACATGGCATAAATTGAGCGCACCAATAAATAGCACGATACTTAATACCCATACCCATTGGTCAACATGTGGAAACCAGAACCCCATGTACATCCCGAAAGCGGTAATATCAGCCAAGCACACGACTAACATTTCAAATACGTAGTTCCAGCCAGTCAAAAAACCAGCGAGGGGGCCCATGTAATGGCTAGCGTAGTGAGAGAATGAACCGGGTACTGGGTGATGCACTGCCATCTCGCCTAAGGCTCGCATGACCATAAATACAGCGGCACCACCGACCATATAAGCGAGTAAAACTGCTGGACCTGCCGCTTGAATGGCAGAAGCAGAACCATAAAATAAGCCGGTACCAATCGCTGACCCTAGAGCCATAAAGCGAATGTGCCGAACACTCAGCCCCTTTCTGAGTTGATTTTGTTCACTACTTTGCATGTCTTTTCCTGTCTTTTTCTTCGTTCGATATGTTGTTCCGAATATGCTTTCGGTATTGTTTATTCAGTCGGACGTACTTTATTGAACCCTAAGGTGGCTACATTATCACAAACTTCCTTGTTCGTAAGATAGATATCTGCAATATAATGCGTGCTTAGCTAACTATTTTAGGAGTGATATGAAATACCCAATTAATGAAATTTTCCAAACCATTCAGGGAGAGGGGGTTTTTACTGGTGTTCCTGCTGTGTTTATTCGTTTACAGGGCTGCCCAGTTGGATGTAGCTGGTGTGATACCAAACAAACATGGGAAAAAGAACAAGATAAAGAATCGACCCTAGGGGATATCGCACTTAAAACGATTGATTCAGATTTATGGGCCATGGCAAGCGGTGAGGCATTGATTCAATTAATGAAAGAAAAACACTTCAGCGCACAGCATATTGTTATTACCGGCGGTGAGCCTTGTATTTATGATTTACAGCCACTGACTGGGATATTAGAACAACACGGATATCAATGCCAAATTGAAACTAGCGGCACATACCCTATTCAATGCACAGATAACACATGGGTTACCGTATCACCAAAAGTCGGTATGAAAGGAGGGTTACAGGTGATCAGCCAAGCAGTAAATCGTGCTAATGAAATTAAGCATCCTGTTGCTCGCGAAAAAGATATTGAGGCTCTTGAGAAAATTTTAGCATTACGTACTGTCGAGCCCTCTCCATCAGTGGCATTGCAGCCAATTAGTCAAAAGGCGGCAGCAACAAAATTGTGTATTGCAACCTGCATTCAACGTAACTGGCGGTTATCGATTCAGACACATAAGTATTTGGATATTCAATAATAAAAATAGCGATAACCTAGCAGTAACCCCCAATAACTGGAAAACGCTTATTGGGGGCTTTAAATTATCTAAATGGTTGGGTTAATGGTACTTCAGGATCTGGCTCGTGAGTAATACGGTTACGTAAGTCACGGCGAATAATTTCAATAGACCAAAACCAAATTAAATGACCAAATATTTCTGACACATTCTCATACCATGGCAGGTCGAAAAGTGGAGGGGTGAGCCCCATTAGAGGGAATGAAATCATGTGGACAAATAATTGCGCCAGTGCACCTGCTAACAACCCTTGCCATAGCTTAATTTTAGGGAATATTTCAGCAACAATGCAATACCCGACCGCAAACACGATAGAAAATATGATGTGAGTAACACCCACAGAGTTAAAAACGTGCCCAGCAAAGGTATAAACTGCAGAGTTAGGATCTGCAATTCCTAACCAATCTCTTAAGAAAATATAAGGTGGATTGAGGAAATTGCGTGAGCAGTCAATTTGTTCTGCTGCACGAATCAGTGTTTCAGGTGAACAAGCGGCATTAAACATATCCGTTGGACTTCTTGGGGGTAATGGAACTTCAGCGCCCCACTTGACAAACGAAGAGACAATACCTGCAATTAAACCGATAAATGCTGCCAGCCCATAGCGCCTTCTGGACTTAGGTGTTTGTTGAAATAGATTCATTTTCCCTGCCTTATTAAAAGTAAATAATGATAAATAATAGATCAGGTTATAATTTGATGCACTATGTCAAATAAATGTTTTTATATCCTTAATGTTAAGGGGGGAATATCAGCCACTGATTTATTGCCTTAATCTCGACCTTAATAACGTATGGATCTTTAGGATTTAGCCTGTAAAAGGCAGTCAGGAAGCTTTCTATACAGCGTTGGGCATTGATATTGGTGATGAGTGATGGGTGATGAGTCGAAAGTGAGGATATAGGGATTTAGCCCCTCATTTATGTTCAAAACCTATTAGGCTTGCCGCTAAGTCAGCGGTCTGAGGAGCGTGTATCCCTATGTTATGTGACTTTTTTAACGCATTAACTTTTAAGCTTCCCCGCGATAGACGCAGCCTGCATTGCAGGTTTCTTTTACAGTAACCGCACTTAATAATGGTAGTAAAGGCTTAGTTTGTTGCCAAATCCACTGGGCTAACACCTCACTAGTTGGGTTTTCTAACCCTTCTATATCATTTAAATAGTGATGGTCTAAGCGTTCCCAAATAGGCTTAAAAGCGGCTTTTACATCGGAGAAATCAATAATCCAACCACTATGTGAGTCGATTTCACCGGTGATTTCTAAACGCACCATGAAAGAATGGCCATGGAGTCGGCCACACTTATGACCCTCTGGTACATGAGGAAGTTTGTGGGCGGCTTCGAAAGTGAAATCTTTATAGATTGTTGTGCTCATATGTGGCTCCTTGTTGTGAATAAACAGCGTATTGTACTGCATTTTTAGGTGAAAATATCTTTAATTACTAAAATAGCGTTAACCGCTTTTATCAATATGATCCATCAGTTAATTGCTTTAGGCTTTTTAGTTATTAATTATGGCTATCGTTTCTTATCCCATTATCTAGGGTTGTTATAACCTAACGGCATACCCTATATGTTTCAGGTACTGCGGTATTTTTTGCTTTATTACCCTAATTATTTGGGGGAATGGGCAGGTATTAGGTTGTCGGTCTTTTCTGGGGTAATGACATGGCATCGTTTTTTAAATCAAAGATGAATAACGCTGGGGTTACAAGATAATGACAAAAAAACAGCCGCCATTAGCGGCGCTGCCAATATCTGTTGAGCAATTAACACGTTTACAGACGGCCGTTGATGATTTTTCATCTCATCAACTCGCATGGCTTTCTGGGTATTTGTGGGGAGTGGTAAATCAAAATACGCAAGTTGATGCATCGGTCAGTACGCCTGCAGTTACGCAAGACACTATCACAATTATCTCAGCTTCACAGACAGGAAATGCACGTCGCCTATCAGAGCAGCTCAGAGAGCGCTTGGTTGCTGAAAAAATTAGTGTGAACTTAGTGAATGCAGGGGATTATAAATTCAAGCAAATCAACCAAGAGAAAGTGTTGGTTATTGTAGCGTCAACACAAGGTGAAGGGGAACCAGCCGAAGAAGCGGTTGCACTGTATAAATACCTTCATTCTAAAAAAGCCCCTAATTTATCACAAACCAGCTATGCGGTTTTCGCGCTGGGAGATTCTTCTTACGAAAAATTTTGCCAAGCGGGTAAAGATTTCGATTCGCAACTTGCATCATTAGGGGCTATATCGTTAACCGAGCGAATTGATGCCGATGTTGAGTATCAAGCGATTGCGAGTGAGTGGGTTGAAAACCTCACACAAATTTTAAAAGCTCGCGTTCCTGCTCAAAGTGATAGCCAATTATTGGCGACTCAAACAGGAAGTGTGAATGAAATTCATTCATCACCTTATAGTAAAACTGCGCCATTAACAGCGTCTCTTCTGAGTAATCAAAAGATCACCAGTCGAGACTCGCATAAAGATGTTCGCCATATTGAAATTGATCTCGGTGACTCTGGTTTACGTTATCAACCTGGTGACGCGCTAGGTGTTTGGTTCGATAATGACCCTGCTTTAGTTGATGAGCTGGTGGCTTTGTTGTGGTTGCAAGGTGACGAAGAAGTCTTTATTGGTTCACAGCGCCATTCACTACGTGATGCACTAATTTATCAATTAGAACTGACACAAAATACCCCAGTAATTGTTGAAAAATATGCTCAGTTGTCAAAAGATGATGCGTTGTTGTCATTGATTAGCGATAAAGCCGCTATTTTGCACTACGCACAAAATACGCCAATCGTCGATATGGTACGCCAAGCGGCATCTCAGCCTACTGCCCAAGAATTTGTTGACCTACTGCGTCCGCTAACCCCTCGTTTGTACTCGATTTCTTCTTCCCAATCTGAGGTAGAAAATGAAGTTCATGCAACGGTTGGGGTTGTCCGCTATGAGATTGATGGTAAGGCACGTACTGGTGGTGCATCAGGTTTCTTAGCTGACCGCTTAAATGAGGATGATGAACTTCGCATATTCATTGAACACAATGATAACTTCCGTCTTCCACAAGACCCAAATACGCCTGTGATCATGATTGGCCCTGGCACCGGGATTGCGCCATTTCGCGCTTTCTTACAGCAGCGTGACAATGACGGTGCGACAGGGAAAAACTGGTTATTTTTTGGTAACCCACATTTTGTTGACGACTTTCTCTACCAGGTGGAATGGCAGCGCTATGTCAAAGACGGTTTATTAACCCATATTTCATTAGCATGGTCCCGCGACCAGCAAGAAAAAATCTATGTACAAGATAAACTTCGCGAACAAGGTGAAGAAGTATGGCAATGGTTACAAGAAGGTGCGCACATCTATGTATGTGGTGATGCAAACCGGATGGCCAAAGATGTCGAACAGGTATTATTAGATATCGTCAGTCAATATGGGAACATGGATAGTGAAGAAGCTGATGAATTTTTAAGTGAGCTGCGCGTAATGCGCCGTTATCAGAGGGATGTTTATTAATGAGCAATGAACAACAACAAAAGCCCTTAATTGTCGAAGGTAAACTTGCTGACAGTGAACGCATGAAGCAAGACAGTAATTACTTACGTGGAACCATTAAGGATGACTTAAAAAATGGGTTAACGGGAGGTTTTGAGGGTGATAATTTCCTGTTGATTCGTTTTCACGGGATGTATCAACAAGATGACCGTGATATTCGTGCCGAGCGGGCGGAACAAAAACTCGAACCTCGCCATGCAATGATGCTGCGTTGTCGTTTGCCGGGCGGCATAATTACGCCCAAGCAATGGCTTGATATTGATAAGTTTGCCACGGAGCACACGCTGTATGGCAGTGTGCGTATTACGAATCGGCAAACATTTCAGTTTCATGGCATCCTCAAAGGGGATGTAAAGCCTGCCCATCAAATGCTAAGTCATGTTGGTTTAGATGCCCTTGCAACGGCGAATGATGTTAACCGTAACGTGTTATGCACTTCTAACCCTGTGCAATCCGAATTGCACCAACAAGCCTATGAATGGGCAAAGAAAATATCTGAACATTTATTACCGCGCACTAGTGCTTACGCGGAAATTTGGTTAGATAAAGAAAAGATAGTGACAACGGATGAAGAGCCAATTTTAGGGCAAACTTATTTGCCACGAAAATTTAAAACCTCAGTCGTGATCCCACCACTAAATGATGTGGACTTGCATGCAAATGATATGAACTTTGTTGCAATTGCCCAAAACGGTGAGTTGATCGGTTTTAACGTGCTGGTGGGCGGTGGCCTTGCTATGACTCATGGGGATACCGCAACATTTCCTCGCTTAGCCAGTGAGTTTGGGTTTATTCCATTAGACAAAACATTAGCCATTGCAGAAGCGATAGTCACCACTCAACGGGATTGGGGCAATCGAACTGAACGTAAAAATGCAAAAACCAAATATACCCTTGAACGTGTAGGAGTCGATACTTTCAAAGCAGAGGTCGAAAGGCGCTCTGGTGTAACTTTTGAGCCCATTCGGCCTTATCAATTCACTGAACGTGGTGACAAAATTGGCTGGCTCAAAGGGATTGATAATCGCTGGCACTTAACATTATTTATTGAAAATGGTCGATTAATTGATTTAGAAAATAAGCCATTAAAAACCGGTGTGGCCGAAATTGCGCGTATTCATCAAGGTGATTTTCGTTTAACGGCAAACCAAAACTTAATTGTCGCGGGGGTGCCTGAAAGTGAAAAAGCGGCAATTGAAGCGATTGCCAGATCTCATGGGTTAATGAGTGATGACATAACGGCGCAACGTGAAAACTCCATGGCTTGTGTATCATATCCAACTTGCCCGCTCGCGATGGCGGAAGCCGAACGCTTTTTACCTGAATTTATTAGTCAGGTGGAAAGTATTATGGCCTCTCATCAAGTGGCCAATGAACATATCGTTTTGCGGATAACGGGTTGCCCTAATGGCTGTGGGCGAGCGATGTTGGCAGAGGTTGGGCTGGTCGGTAAAGCTATTGATAGATATAACTTACATTTAGGTGGAAATCGCATTGGTACTCGTATTCCACGCATGTATCGTGAAAATATTAGCAGTGCGGAAATTCTAACCATTTTAGATGAATTAATCGGTGACTGGGCAAAGGCACGCTTGCCTGACGAAGGGTTTGGCGATTTTCTTATTCGCACCAATGTCGTAAAACCGGTATTGAATTCAGCCATCGATTTTTATGAGGTAAAGGAGGCGGTATGAGTCGACTTGAGCTAGCAACACTCACCGCACTCGATAAGCCCCAACAAGTCGCTTATCTCGCGGAGTTTAATTCCCAGTTAGAAGCTATGAATGCATTGCAACGGGTTGAGTGGGCGATTGAATATTTACCCGCAGAGTTTGTGTTGTCTTCCAGCTTTGGTATCCAAGCGGCACTAACATTGCATATGGTGACGCAAATTGTGCCAAATATCCCAGTTATTTTAACAGATACCGGTTATTTGTTCCCAGAGACCTATCAATTTATTGAGGCGTTAACAGATAAGTTGAATTTAAATTTACAGGTGTATCGAGCAAAGCAGTCACCTGCTTGGCAAGAAGCGCTATATGGTCAACTTTGGACGCAAGGGCTTGATGGTATTGAGCGTTATAACCAATTGAATAAAGTTGAGCCAATGGAGCGCGCGTTACATGAATTACAGGCACAAACTTGGTTTTCAGGTTTACGGCGAGAGCAATCAGCAAGCCGCGCAAATTTGTCTGTGCTAGGTATCGGAAAAGGCATTTTTAAAGTTTTACCAGTGATTGATTGGAATAATAAGCAAGTTTATGAATATCTAACAAAATATGATTTACCCTATCATCCTCTGTGGGAGCAAGGGTATTTATCGGTTGGTGATACCCATACAACTCGCAAATGGGAAGAGGGAATGAATGAAGAAGATACTCGTTTTTTTGGATTAAAGCGTGAATGCGGGCTGCATGAAAACTAAATACTCGTCATAATTCAAGCCGCAGCGTTGTTGTCTACGTGCATTCGCACTAGTCACATACTGGTGTATGCTCCTAGTGACTCATTTACTTGCCGCCTAGCTGCAACGTGAATTATTTAGAGTATTAATTTAGTCATAATTCAAGCCGCAGCGTTGTTGTCTACATGCAACTCGAATTATTTAGGGTATTGAATATAAGCAAATAATAACTAAATAAATAAAATATTTGTTTAATTACAAAGGAATACTTTTGTATTTAAAAAAGTATTTCAAGCTAATTATTAAATTAAATCAGTAATTAGTTAACTTGTTAAATTTAATCTAAGTTTTATTTTTTATTTGTATTTATCGATTTTCTATCAGGGTTGTGATGATTATTTGGCTTATTCCTTTCAGTTACAAGAAAGAGCTTTTTGTCATTTCAAACCTATTGTTTGAAGCCATATAGTCAATTTTATATTTCTTATAATCAGTTTATATAACGATGGGTGAGCAAGATGGATTATTTACCATTATTTGTCGATGTCCGCACGCGAAAGGTCGTGTTAATTGGCGGCGGTGTTGTCGCAGCTCGAAAAGCAGAATTGCTAATAAAAGCACAAGCTGACTTAGTGATCATCTCACCGACGTTATGTATGCAATTACAAACTGAACACCAACAAAATAAATTTGTTTGGTTAGCTGAGGATTACCAATCCATTCATTTAGATGATGCTTTTTTAGTTATCGCAGCAACAGATGATGCATTACTGAATGAAACCGTTTTCTATGACGCTAATGAACGGAAAGTATTCGTTAACGTGGTTGATGACCAGCCGTTATGTTCATTTATTGTACCTTCTATTATTGATCGTTCCCCGGTGATTGTGGCGATCTCTTCAGGAGGGACGGCACCTGTTTTGGCTCGTTTACTTAGAGAAAAACTGGAAACGATGCTACCAACTTCCTTGGGAAAAATGGCAGAAATAGCCGGCCGCTGGCGTCATAAAGTCAAAGAAACACTAACGAGTATGCGTGAAAGGAAGCGCTTCTGGGAAAAAAGTTTCAGTGGACGTTTTGCTTCGCTAGTTGAAAAAGGGCAATTCAGTGAAGCGGAACAACAATTGGAACGTCAATTGTATGAACCTGATAACCATGGCGAATTAACCTTAGTCGGTGCCGGTCCGGGAGATGCGGGGCTACTGACGTTAAAAGGGTTGCGAGTTTTACAAAGTGCAGAGGTGGTTTTGTATGACCATCTGGTGAGTGAAGAAATACTCGAACTAGTTCGTCGCGATGCTGACAAAATTTGTGTTGGGAAACGCGCAGGAAATCACAGTGTTTCCCAAGAAGAAACCAATGCTTTGATCGTGAAATTTGCTCAACAAGGTAAAAAAGTGGTGCGCCTGAAAGGTGGTGATCCTTTTGTGTTTGGGCGAGGGGGAGAAGAGCTACAAGTTGCGGCACAAGCGGGGATCCCATTTCAAGTGGTTCCTGGTGTAACAGCGGCGATTGGTGCAGCCGCTTACGCGGGGGTTCCGCTGACTCACCGAGAGCATTCACAGAGTATTACGTTTATTACAGGTCATTGTCGTGAAAATGGAATGGAACTTGATTGGCAGGCGCTTGCTCGAGGGAACCAAACGCTAGCTATCTATATGGGCACCGTAAAGGCCGCGAAAATCAGCGAACAGTTGATTCAATTCGGCCGTGCTGAAAATACCCCTGTTGCTGTTATCGGCTGTGGCACTCGGCGTGAACAAAAAGTAGTGACTGGCAAATTAAACGAGCTTGAAGTATTAGCACAGCAGGCACCCGCTCCTGCTTTGATAGTGGTTGGTGAAGTAGCTGCATTGCACCAACAACTCGCGTGGTTTGGTTCTCAAACCGAAGACATCAGATGGCGCAGTGCCGTATTGGAACTGGCTTAAGTAAGGGGCTATCGTGAACGACAAAAAATTGACTCATTTACAGCAGTTAGAGGCAGAAAGTATTCATATTATTCGTGAAGTTGCCGCCGAATTTGCTAACCCAGTCATGCTGTACTCTATTGGTAAAGATTCCTCTGTGATGCTCCATTTAGCACGCAAGGCATTTTATCCGGGAAAACTGCCATTTCCTCTCTTACATGTTGATACGGGGTGGAAATTTCGTGAAATGTACGAGTTTCGTGATGCAACAGCAGAAAAATACGGTTTTGAGCTACTTGTTCATCGTAACCCTGAAGGAGAAAAGCTGGGGATCAACCCGTTTGTACATGGCAGTGCTAAGCACACCGATATTATGAAAACTGAAGGCTTAAAGCAGGCTTTGGATAAATATGGTTTTGATGCTGCATTTGGCGGTGCTCGTCGTGATGAAGAGAAATCACGCGCAAAAGAGCGGATCTACTCTTTTCGTGACCGATCTCATCGTTGGGACCCTAAAAACCAGCGGCCTGAGCTGTGGCATAACTATAATGGGCAGGTCAATAAAGGGGAAAGTATTCGTGTTTTCCCACTATCAAATTGGACAGAACTCGATATTTGGCAATATATCTATTTGGAAAACATCGATATTGTTCCCCTGTATTTTGCAAAAGAACGGCCAGTTATTCAGCGGGACGGTACTTTGTTAATGGTGGATGATAACCGTATTGACCTACAAGCGGGTGAAGTCATTAGTCAGCAAAAAGTGCGTTTTAGAACATTAGGTTGTTGGCCACTGACGGGAGCTGTGCCATCAGAAGCACAAACGCTGCCTGAGATTATAGAAGAAATGTTGATTTCTACGACGAGTGAGCGACAGGGGCGGCTGATTGATAGCGACCAATCCGCTTCGATGGAGTTGAAAAAGCGCCAAGGTTATTTTTAGTGGGCAAGGTTAATACGCAAAGTCAGGAGAAAAATCATGGCACAAGCCGTTTATAATGAATCAATCGCTCATCAAATTGAACAGCAAGGTGGTGTAGAACCTTATTTATTGGCGCAGCAACATAAAGGATTATTACGCTTTTTAACCTGCGGTAATGTGGATGATGGTAAAAGTACCTTAATCGGCCGTTTACTGCATGATACTCGCCAAATTTACCAAGACCAACTGTCAACTTTGCAAAGTGATAGTAAGCGGATAGGGACTCAAGGGGAAAAACTTGACCTTGCTCTGCTGGTGGATGGCCTTGCTGCTGAACGTGAGCAGGGGATCACCATCGATGTGGCTTATCGTTATTTTTCAACAGAAAAGCGCAAATTTATTATTGCGGACACCCCCGGCCATGAGCAATATACGCGCAATATGGCGACAGGGGCATCAACTTGCTCACTTTCTATTTTGTTGATCGATGCTCGAAAAGGGGTACAGGAACAAACGCGTCGCCATAGTTTTATTAGTACATTGCTTGGGATCCGCCATCTTATTGTTGCCGTCAATAAAATGGATCTGGTGGATTACAGTGAAGCCATTTTTGAAAAAATAAAGCAGGATTACCAAAAGTTTGCAATGGAGTTGCCTGTGGATTTAACGGTCTGGTTTGTACCGATCTCAGCCCTAGATGGCGATAATATTGTAAATGCTAGCGATAATTTTAAGTGGTATCAAGGTGATACGCTATTATCGATATTAGAAAATGTTCAAGTGGAACAAAAAGCTTCGGAGCAAGCTTTGCGTTTCCCTGTGCAATATGTGAACCGCCCAAATTTAGACTTTCGCGGATACAGCGGGACATTATCAGCAGGGATCGTGGAAGTGGGTCAAAAGGTCAAAGTGTTGCCATCAGGCGCCACTTCAGCAATTAAAGAAATTGTGACTTTTTCAGGGGAACAAGATTTTGCTATACCGGGGGAAGCGATTACATTAGTACTTGAGGATGAAATTGATATTAGTCGTGGCGACTTAATTGTTGCACAAGATGAAACCTTACAAACGACGCAGCATGCTTCTGTCGATGTCGTGTGGATGTCTGAACAGCCATTAGTTCAAGGCCAACAACTTGATATTAAAATTGCGGGAAAACGCAGTCGAGCAAAAGTAGAAAATATTCAATACCAAGTTGATATCAATAATTTAACCCAGAAAGTAGCGACAGAGCTGCCGTTGAATGGGATTGGTTTAGTCGAGTTTTCCTTTGATGAGCCATTGTTACTGGAAAACTACCAACGCAATGCAGACACTGGTGGAATGATTTTTATTGATAGGCTCACAAATGTGACGGTTGGCGCGGGTTTAGTCCGCGAAACACAAGCCCCTGTTTTTGATCAACCCAGTGATTTTAGTGAATTTGAAATTGAGCTAAACAAATTAGTACGCCGCCATTTCCCACATTGGGGTGCGCGTGATGTATTGGGTGGGAAATAATACGGATGACAAAAGAAAACCATATTGTTTGGCACCAACATCAAGTAACTCGCCAATTACGTGAAAGTAATAATGGCCATAAAGGTGCTGTGTTGTGGTTCACCGGGTTATCAGGTTCTGGGAAATCGACATTAGCAGGGGCAATAGAGCACCAATTGACGTCCATGGGAATGAAAACCTATTTATTGGATGGCGATAATATTCGCCATGGTTTATGCCGTGATTTAGGGTTTAATGAGGCCGATAGGCAAGAGAATATTCGTCGAGTGGGGGAGGTGGCGAAGTTAATGGTTGATGCAGGGTTAATTGTTGCGACCGCATTTATTTCGCCTTTCCAAGCGGATAGACAAAAAGTTCGTGATTTATTTGAACCTGAGCAATTTTTTGAGTTGTACGTGGATACCCCCGTAAGTATTTGTGAACAGCGAGACCCCAAGGGGTTATATCAACAAGCACGGGAAGGAAAAATAAAACAATTCACGGGGATTGATTCCCCTTATGAAATACCTCAAAACCCTGAGCTGCATCTGGATGGACAACAACCCATTTCGGATTCCCTTTCCCAAATCATTGCGCTTTTATTGCGCAATCATGTCATTCAGCTAGATTATTAATACAGCTTAAATACCTCCTTTATTTTATCTGATGGTAAAATAAGGCGGTATTTTGCGTATTCAAACCCGACTTAATCTGACTTTTTAGCACAATTTTAGTATCACAGTAGCGTCAATCGTTGAGTTATGGGATGATTAGCAAATCATTTCAGGGGGCAAGATGGGTAAATTAACGCTACTATTAATTGCGATATTAGCTTGGTTACAGTATTCCTTATGGTTAGGTAAAAATGGCATACATGACTACGTACAAGTCAAAGATGATGTCGCCGCTCAGGAAATTGTAAATTCGCGCTTAAAAATGCGTAATGAACAGCTATTCGCTGAAATCAACGACTTAAATGATGGCCAAGATGCGATTGAAGAACGAGCCCGAACAGAGCTTGGGATGATCAAACCTGGAGAGTCATTTTATCGAATGGTTAAAGAAAGTAATAACCAGAAATAGACACAATAATATGATGTCAAAATAGTATACCCATTAGCCTGATAATTTCTGATGTAAGAATTCAACAATGACAAATCCAAATCATGCCCCACAAAATAATCTTCCGCGAATTGTTGCACTGATTCCTGCTGCTGGGGTAGGTAGCCGTATGAATGCAGAGTGCCCAAAACAATACTTGCAGGTTGCAGGTAAAACAATCATTGAGCACACCATCAGCGCATTGCTAGAAAATGATAAAGTGCAAGAAATTGTGGTTGCGTTGAGTGCGGAAGATGATTATTTTCAACAACTTGAAATTTCTAATGACCCTCGAGTGACGACGGTTATTGGTGGCAAAGAACGCGCCGATTCAGTATTAGCGGGACTGGATTTTTTAATTGCTAATCCCCAATTTTCAGATTGCTGGGTATTAGTGCACGATGCAGCGCGTCCCTGCCTTCATCAATCAGATTTAAATGAAATTATTCAATTAGCAGCGGAACAAAATTGTTGTGGTGGGATCCTCGCTGCCCCAGTGCGTGATACCATGAAACGTAGTTCAACAGCCAACCAATTAATTGACCATACCGTTGAACGTGAAGCGTTATGGCATGCCCTTACACCACAATTTTTTCCGTTAATATTATTACGGGATTGTCTAAGTAAAGCCTTGAAAGAAAACGCAGTGATCACCGATGAAGCTTCTGCGCTAGAATATTGCGGCCACCAACCTGTGTTAGTTGCTGGCCGCGCTGATAATTTAAAAGTGACGCGCCCAGAAGACCTCACTTTAGCGGAATTTTATCTTTCAAGAATGAACAACTAAGGAAAAAAAATGAGAATCGGACACGGTTTTGACGTACACAAATTTGGTGGCGAAGGCCCTATCATCATTGGTGGCGTGCGTATCCCTTATGAACAAGGTTTGCTCGCGCATTCTGACGGTGATGTGGTCTTACACGCGTTAACCGATGCAATTCTCGGCGCTGCTGCACTGGGGGATATTGGTAAATTATTCCCTGATACGGACCCTGCATATAAAGGGGCGGATAGCCGAGTCTTATTGAGAGACGCATTTTGCCATGTGCGCGCCAAAGGGTATCGCATTGGTAACATTGATATTACTATCATGGCTCAGGCGCCAAAAATGTTGCCTCATATCGCTCAGATGCGTGTGAATATTGCCGAAGATCTTGAGTGCCACATGGATGATGTGAATGCGAAAGCGACCACAACAGAGCAACTCGGTTTTGTGGGGCGTAAAGAAGGCATTGCCTGTGCTGCGGTTGTTCTTTTAATAAAAGATAATAGTAATGAAAGTAATGAATGTTCAGTACCTGCATGGTAAGCCATTATCTTCTGGCACGTTAAAAAGTGTCCCTGAAGATTTTATCGTCAAAGAAGATTTAGGCTTTGAGCTAGATGGCGAAGGCGAACATGTTATGGTTCGTGTGGAAAAAACAGGCTGTAATACCGTGTTTGTTGCTGAACAACTAGCAAAATTTGCTAAAATTTCAGCGAGAGCTGTCAGTTACGCAGGTTTAAAAGATAGGCATGCAGTGACAGAGCAGTGGTTTTGCCTGCAAATGCCGGGTAAAGAAACACCTGTTTTTTCGACTTGGCAACTCGAAGGCTGCCGAATACTGGCTGTTACTCGGCAAAAACGCAAATTACGTATTGGTTCCTTGAAAGGAAACCAGTTTGAAATAACGTTGCGTGATATTTCGGATGCAAAAGATGTTGAACAGCGTTTACAGAAAGTTGCATTAACAGGGGTGCCTAATTACTTTGGTGAACAACGTTTTGGGCGTGATGGACAAAATTTAACGCAAGCGTTACGTTGGGCAAACCAAGAAACCAACGTACGTGAACGCAACAAGCGTAGCTTCTATCTTTCAGCTGCTCGTAGTGCAATGTTTAACCATGTGGCAAGCGAACGTATTGCAAATAATACCGCTCAACACGTGATGTTGGGAGACGCATTGCAATTAACCGGTAGAGGAAGTTGGTTTGTCGCGACACAAGATGAGTTTGCTACATTGCAACCTCGCCTAGAGTCCAACGAATTAAGCATTACCGCGCCATTACCGGGTGATGGGGAGTTGGGAACTCAGGATGAAGCACTGGCATTTGAAACTCAGTGTTTAGCGGATTATCAACCCTTTATCTCTTTAATGCAGCGTGAACGAGTTTCTCCAGCTAGACGAGCGGTGATAACTAAACCTAAAAACTTACAGTGGGAATGGTTGGACGACTCGACGGTAAAACTGAATTTTTTCTTAAACTCAGGTTGTTTTGCAACCAGTGTTGTGAGAGAAATTATTAATCAAAATGGGCAGGATAATGTCGATGCTAAAGATTTTATTGAGTAATGACGATGGGGTAAATGCGTCCGGGATTCAAACCCTCGCGGCAGCGCTACGCCAATATTATCATGTTCAGGTGATTGCGCCTGATCGCAATCGTAGTGGGGCTTCTAATGCATTAACATTAGATAAACCACTTAAAATTCAAACGCTAAGTAATGGTGATCTTGCTGTACAAGAGGGAACGCCAACAGATTGTGTCTATATTGGAGTTAATAAAGTAGTACGTCCACGTCCTGATATTGTTGTCTCTGGTATTAACTGTGGCCCTAATTTAGGGGATGATGTTATTTATTCAGGTACTGTTGCAGCAGCAACTGAAGGCCGTCATTTAGGTTTACCTTCAATTGCGGTATCGTTAGATGGCGAAACGCATTATGAAAGTGCGGCGAAAGTGACATGCGATATTCTTGCGCTCTTACAGAAGAACCCATTGCGTGCAGGGAATATCTTAAATATAAATGTACCAGATATCCCGTACGAAGAAATTAAAGGTATCAAAGTCACTCGCTGTGGCAGTCGTCATGCCGCTTCTGAGGTGTATAGCCTAGAGGACCCAAAAGGGAATACATTGTATTGGCTAGGGCCAGTTGGGGAGATCCGTGATGCCAGTCCGGGAACGGATTTTGAGGCTGTACAAAATGGGTACGTTTCAATTACGCCATTACAAGTTGACCTAACCGCTTATAAAGCACACTCACTAGTGGAAGAGTGGCTCGAAAAATCAGGAGTGTCAGTAAAATGAAAACAGGGCTCATGAAAGAACTTTTGGCTCAATTACGCCAACAGGGAATTCACGATGAGCGCCTATTAGATGCCATTTCACTTGTTCCTCGGGAACGGTTTGTGGATGAAGCGCTCTCCCATAAAGCCTATGACAATATCCCATTACCTATTGGTCATGGGCAAACTATTTCACAGCCCTATATTGTTGCTAAAATGACAGCGCTATTGGCTTTAGCACCGGATGATCACGTTCTTGAGATAGGAACTGGTTCAGGGTATCAAACCGCAGTATTGGCTCACTTGGTTAAGCACGTTTTTTCTGTTGAGCGGGTGAAGAGCTTGCAATGGGCGGCTAAACGGCGCTTGAAGCAACTTGATTTACACAATGTTTCAACTCGTCATGGTGATGGTTGGGAAGGTTGGCAATCAAAAGGCCCCTTTGATGCCATCATTGTTACTGCAGCACCAACAGAAATACCAACTCTACTATTAGGGCAATTAAAAGATGGTGGGCGAATGGTTCTACCTGTCGGTGATAAAGAACAAGCACTAAAGCTAATTACCCGACGAGGTAATGATTACCATACTAATGTTATCGAAAAAGTTCGTTTTGTCCCATTGATCGCGGGTGATCTTCTTTAATCTACTTGCAATGATATTTAATAAAAGCCTGACTATTTTTATAATGGATTTAAATAAAATATCATTGCAAAGGTTTCATTAACTCAAATAGCAGTAAAACCATTCCAAATATGATACTTTACCCAACTGAATTTGAGAGAATAGCTTAAAGCGTTAGGTCATACTCTCAATTTATTATATTTTTAATATATTTAACTTGTTCACTATTTTGTATTTCTGCTTTAATAAGTGAAATATTTTATGATAACTCTATTGCTGACATTGTTTTGAATTGTCACGTCAGATTTTTCTTCACGGGAGAAGAAGCATGAAAATTGTTAGCCCTATAAGCAGAATTCGATGGGCCGTCATCTTTTCATTTAGCGGAGCGCTATTGGCTGGTTGTTCTACACCGTATCATACAGCAGCACCTATTTCGAGTGTGAATGATAGTCAGTCTCGCCAGCAAACGGTGCAAAGGACGACACCGGCCTCGTCACCAAATACGGGTATGAGCACGGCAATGCCGTCGTCTCGTCCTAATATATCGAATAATTCAAATACACAACCTGTAAGTCGTAGCTCAGCACCGGTAACAACCAATGGTGAAGGGCGGATTGTCTATAACCGCGACTATGGCAGTATTCCAAAAGGTAGCTATAGTGGCAATAGTTATACGGTTCAGCGTGGTGACACGTTATTCTATATTGCATACTTAACAGGTAATGATTTCCGTGAGTTAGCATCGCGAAACAATATTCCAGAACCATACAGCCTCAATGTAGGACAGGTTATTAATATTGGTAACACAAATGTGAACTCGAGCACTCAATTAGCCGCAAATTCATCAAATAGTCATCAGCAAGCGGTTGATCTTCGAACAACTAATGAGTATCCTGCAAATAGTGGTGGTCAAACCTCAGGTAAAATGTTGCCTAATAATAAGAAACCTGCAACGCAAGTTTCAACGACAACAACAACCTCGACAACAACCGCTTCTACCGCAGTCAGTAGCACGAATAATTCGTCAATAAAATGGCGTTGGCCAGCTGATGGGAAAATGATTGAAGGTTTCTCTGACGCTCAAGGCGGGAACAAAGGGGTAGACATAGCCGGTTCTCGTGGTCAAGCTGTGCTCGCTGCTGCGCCAGGAAAAGTCGTTTACGCAGGTAATGCTTTGCGTGGATACGGAAATCTAATAATTATAAAACATAACGATGACTACCTAAGTGCTTATGCCCACAATGACACATTGCTTGTGCGTGATCAGCAGGACGTCACTGCAGGTCAAAAAATAGCTACTATGGGTAGTACTGGAACCAGTTCAGTTAGATTACACTTTGAAATTCGTTACAAGGGAAAATCAGTAAACCCGTTGCGCTATTTGCCGCAACGATAAACTGGGCAGAGTGCTTTGACATTCTGTCCGCATTATCTAGGGTAGGAGTCACTGATGAGCCAAAGTTCGCTGAAAGTTAACGAGTTATATAATGACCTCGATGAAAGTAATTTAAATGACACTTTTGACGAGAGTCAGTTTAAAGAAGAGGATCTGGTTACTGAGCTAGATGACGAAATGGATTTACTCCAGAACACAAATCAGCGTGTTCTGGATGCCACTCAAATTTATCTTAGTGAAATTGGGTTCTCACCACTCCTTACAGCAGAAGAAGAAGTTTTCTATGCAAGACGTGCATTGCGTGGTGATATTGCATCACGACAGCGTATGATAGAAAGCAACCTCCGTCTCGTTGTAAAAATATCACGTCGTTATAATAATCGAGGTCTTGCATTACTCGATTTGATTGAAGAAGGGAACCTTGGGTTGATTCGCGCAGTTGAAAAGTTTGATCCTGAAAAAGGGTTTCGCTTCTCAACGTATGCAACGTGGTGGATCCGTCAAACGATCGAACGCGCTATCATGAACCAAACTCGAACTATTCGCCTTCCTATTCATATCGTTAAAGAACTCAATATTTACCTTCGTACTGCACGTGAATTAGCCCAAAAGTTGGACCATGAGCCAAGCCCTGAAGAGATCGCTGAGCAGCTAGATAAACCTGTTGAAGATGTCAGTAGGATGTTACGTTTAAATGAACGTATCACATCTGTTGATACACCAATTGCAGGGGACTCAGAGAAATCTTTGCTTGAGGTATTGTCTGATGATAATGATTCAGGTCCAGAAAATACAATTCAAGATAATGACTTAAAAGATAATATTGTTAAGTGGTTATATGAATTGAACCCAAAACAGAGGGAGGTTTTAGCACGACGTTTTGGGCTTTTAGGCTATGAAGCTGAAACTCTGGAAGAAGTTGGCCGTGAAATTGGGTTAACAAGAGAACGTGTTCGCCAGATCCAAGTTGAAGGTTTAAAGCGATTAAAGGATATTTTACATGGTGAAGAGTTGACCCTAGAGTCGCTATTTAATATGTAAGGTGTTAATTAGATAGCTAAAGGCTCCTATAAGCTAAGGTTTATAGGGGCCTTTTATTTATAAGTAATAAAGAATGAACTTAGTTAATGGGGAGTCCACTATGAAATTTAAAATCATCATCAGGTGTCGAAATTAATTCTGCTTCAATAGTACCAAAATAATTAACTCGCTCAGTAATATCTTGTTTGCTAATTAATTGCGCTAAGTGTAAATAATCTTGATAGTGGCGAGCTTCTGAGCGTAATAACGAAATATAAAAATTTGCCAGCTGTTCATCAAGAAATGGGGCTAGTTTAGCAAAGCGCTCACAAGAACGCGCTTCGATATAAGCACCAATAATTAGTTTATCAACTAAGGTTTTTGGATCGTGAGGGTCGATATGGCTCAACAACCCTTTAGCATAACGGCCTGCAGTGATACCATCATATGGAATATTACGTTCATGCATAATCTCTAAAACTTGGTAAAAATGATGAAGCTCTTCTTTGATCAGCAAGACCATTTTATCAATTAAATCTTGGCTATAAGGTGATTGTTTTTTTGCCAATATTTGTTTAGAAACCTGATTTTTGTTTCTTAATGTATGGATGTCACCAACCCTGTCATAAGCAAATGATTCATAAGGTTTAAACCATTCAAGTAGCACTGCAGCACTTTCTTTATCGACAGCATACTTGCGAATTAAAAACATCGCACTTTGCGCGGCTTTTAATTCACATAACAGATGATCTTTTAAAATAATGGGCAAGTTCTCAGGCAAACTGGCTTTTTCTACCCACAAATCAGGCGTTTCACATTGCAAAAACTGCCTGATTGGTGCGAGTAATTGTGTATACTCATCCATCTTAGTTATCCATATCTTTTAACCGATAAATCCAATCTAGAGCTTGGCGGGGGGTGAGCTTATCTGGGTCAATCCCTTCCAATGCGCTGAGTACGGGTGAGGGTTCAGCATCTTCTGTGGTTAAAAAACTAAGCTGGGCGCTATCTACATGACTTGCATTGGCATTGTTTGAGATAACTTCGAGTTCTTTAAGCTTTTGTTTTGCCCGTTTAATCACATCTTTTGGTACACCCGCAAGAGAAGCGACAGCAAGGCCATAGCTTTTGCTGGCGGCGCCATCTTGAACATTATGCATAAAGGCAATGGTATCACCGTGCTCAATAGCATCTAGGTGAATATTGACCGCACCTTCGAGTTTTTCAGGTAGTGTTGTTAATTCAAAATAATGCGTTGCAAATAACGTCATTGCCTTGATTTTATTAACTAAGTTTTCGGCGCAAGCCCAAGCAAGGGAAAGACCATCATAGGTTGAAGTACCGCGACCAATTTCATCCATCAGTACTAAGCTATGTTCTGTTGCATTATGAAGAATATTCGCGGTTTCTGTCATTTCGACCATGAAGGTTGAACGGCCAGATGCAAGGTCGTCAGAGGCACCGACGCGGGTAAAAATACGGTCGATTGGGCCTATCACCGCTTTGCTTGCAGGGACAAAACTACCGATGTACGCTAACAGGGTAATCAATGCTGTTTGGCGCATATAGGTACTTTTACCGCCCATATTTGGACCTGTGATGATCAATAAACGACGTTGTGGCGATAGTGATAACGGATTGGAGATAAACGGCTCACTGAGTACTTGTTCAACCACAGGGTGGCGACCTTCAGTAATTTGGATACCTGGTTTTTCAGTGAGTTGTGGACAAGCATAACCTAGAGTTTGTGCTCTTTCAGCTAGGTTGGCTAGGACATCTAACTCAGCGAGAGCTTCGGCACTGGTTTGCAGCGCAGCAAGATGAGGTAATAGTATGTCAAATAACTCATCATACAGTGCTTTTTCAATGGCTAACGCTTTTCCTTTTGATGTCAATACCTTATCTTCATACTCTTTGAGTTCAGGAATGATATAGCGTTCCGCATTTTTTAACGTTTGGCGACGGACGTAATGGATAGGTGTTAAATGGCTTTGGCCTCGGCTAACTTGAATATAGTAGCCATGAACAGCGTTATAACCAACTTTTAGGGTATCGATCCCCAATTTTTCTCTTTCGCGTATTTCGAGCCTATCGAGGTAGTCAGTTGCTCCATCAGCAAGGGCGCGCCATTCATCAAGCTCACTATTATAACCTGGGGCGATAACACCGCCATCACGTACCAACACGGGTGGTGCATCAATAATGGCTTTTTCAAGTAAGTCTTGTAGCTCATCAAACTGGCCAATACGATTTTGAAGGGCTTGTAAATACGAACTACTCGATTGGCTCAGTATTTGATGAATATCTTGGTATTGCTGGAATGCGTAACGCATACGGGTTAAGTCACGTGGGCGAGCGGAACGCAGCGCTAAGCGCGCTAATACCCGTTCTAAATCGCCGATTTGACGTAAAAATGGTTGTAATTCAAAGCCGCATTCTTGCAGTGCACTGATAGCTTGTTGGCGGTTATTTAATATTTGAATGTTACGTAATGGGGTATGTAACCAACGTTTTAGCATACGGCTACCCATCGGAGTCACACACCTATCTAAAATGGCGGCGAGTGTGTTTTCTGTGCCACCTGCAAGGTTTTGGGTGATCTCTAAATTGCGACGAGTTGCTGCATCTAAAATGACATTATCATTTTGTTTTTCCATCACAATGCTGCGAATATGGGGCAGTGACGTGCGTTGTGTGTCTTTCACATATTGTAATAAGCAACCCGCAGCTCTGAGCGCTTTATGGGCATCTTCAACCCCAAAGCCGATTAAATCTTTCGTACCAAACTGTAAACCGAGCTGTTGTTTTGCCGTATCAAGCTCATATTCCCACAATGGGCGGCGGCGCAAGCCTTTATTGTGTTCAATTAATGCCATACTGGCGAAGTCTTCTGGATACAGAAGTTCAGCCGGGCGGGTGCGTTGCAGCTCAGCTTGCAGTGCTTCTTCATCGGCGATTTCACTAATAATAAAACGCCCTGAGGTGATATCTAACGTTGCGAAACCAAAGCCTTGTTGGTCTTGCCATACTGCGGCTAACAGGTTGTCTTGCCTTTCATTTAATAGCGCTTCATCGGTGATAGTTCCCGGGGTGACAATACGTACTACTTGGCGCTCAACCGGCCCTTTGCTGGTGGCTGGGTCGCCAATTTGCTCACAAATGGCGACGGATTCCCCCATTTGTACTAATTTGGCTAAGTAACCCTCGGCAGCATGGTGGGGAACACCGGCCATAGGGATCAGTTGCCCTGCAGATTGCCCCCGCTTAGTGAGGGAAATATCCAATAATTGAGAGGCTTTTTTAGCGTCATCAAAAAACAGTTCGTAGAAGTCACCCATGCGATAAAACAGCAGTATGTCTGAATGTTGTGCTTTTAGTTTTAGATACTGCTGCATCATTGGTGTATGGGATTCGAAACTTTGCTTATCAGTCATAGTATTGTCTGTTTTAACGTATTGAGTTAACTAAATTCTGTGAGTGTATTTGACGATTATTTTCAGAGACTAAAATACCACAAATCGCAACAAATGAGAGTAGGCAAACGTGTTAGCCATGCAATTCTCTATAGTATGACGTGATTATCACAGGGACAATGCGTGTTTGGTCATTAATAGTCTGAAATATTGTTAAGTAGAGTGTATGTTTTTTCCTCATCTAGAAAATAGGTTCACGATAACCACTAAATAATAATTGGTAGATATCTGCTTAGTTTGAGAGTTATTTAGGCATTACAGAAAATAATAAGTCGTGCTTTTAGTTATTTCTTTTTTGAGATGGAATATCTCATTTTCTTGAGTAGATATAAATAGCGTAAATAACAGTCATAGATATGACCGCTATTTACGCTAAAGATGAACGGATTATTTAGCTGCTGTTTCCGCGCGTAGCTGGCTAACTTGTTGTTCCAAATCAGGCCATGGTGACTTGTCAGTAAACGTTGTTCTTAGATAATTTAAGAGTACTGCTATTTGCTGATCACTTAAATTATGACGAAAAGCAGGCATGCTGCCGAGCCCTTCTGTTGCCTCATACTCAATTCCATTTAATACAACGCGAATGGCATTATCTGGGGTATCTGCATAAAGATTCGTATTTAAGGCTAAAGCGGGTCGTACACCTGACATTTGCGCACCTTTCGTTTGGGCATGGCATGCCATACAGGCCCCTGAATACAACCTTGCCCCTTCAGAAGAGAGAGGTTCAATTTTATCTTCTGTTTGCTGTACGATTGTTACGGCTTGCGATGTGACCTGCGGATGCTCAACTTCAGAAGTCAAATAAGTTGCAATAGCTTGTCTATCTTCTTCGGTTAGTTGAGAGGTTCCTTCTCTGATGACTGGTGCCATTGGGCCTGCTGCGACGCCGTGGTTAGCCGAGAATCCCGTACGCAAAAACTCCGCCATATCCTGATGGCTCCAAGCAACAGGTGAGGCTTGGTCACCTCGCAGCGCTGGTGCACTCCATCCTTCAGCATCTCCACCCATCAAGTGGCTATCTCCGCCTTTTTCACCAAATAATATATCACGAGGGGAGTGGCAAGCGCTGCAATGGCCGAGCCCTTCGGTAAGGTATGCACCTCGGTTCCATTCATCAGTTTGTGAACTGTTTGGTTTTATTGGCCCTGCGGTTAAATACAGCTGATTCCATGCCCAAATTCCTTGGCGAATATTAAAGGGAAAGTTTAACGATGTCTTTGGTGGTTGATAACGAACGGGTTTTTGGCTCATTAACCATGCATAGAGGTCATATAAATCATCATCGGAAGTATGAGTAAAAGCCGTGTAAGGGAACGCAGGGTATAAATAATTCCCCTCACGATCAACACCATAACGCATAGCCCGTTCAAACGCTTCATATGACCAGCTGCCAATGCCTGTTTCTATATCAGGTGTTATATTTGTGGTGTAAATCGTGCCGAAGGGGATCTCCATCGCAAAGCCCCCGGTATTTGTTTCACCGCCAGGCCGCGTATGGCAAACGGCACAATCGCCTAGTGCCGCTAATTTTTCACCACGGGCAATTTGAGCGTCAGTAAAACTTTGTGTCGAATTAGTGTGTAATGGCTCAATGGCAGATTGCCAACTCAGCGCGAGTCCCCCCACCGCAACAATAACGATAGCAAGCGCACTGTAGCCAAATATTTTTTTTGCCTTACTCATGAGCCACTCCTTGGTTCTTGGCTGCCATACCTACTGCTCGCAGAATACGTTCAGGGGTAAATGGAACTTCTCGCATACGCACACCTAATGCATCAAATAGCGCATTTGCTACCGCGGCAGCGCTTGGTACTGATGCAGATTCGCCCGCTCCCATAGGGGGTTCATTGGGATATTCCATTAATTGAATATCAATTTCGGGTAACTCATCGAAACGTAGAATAGGGTATCCGCCCCATTCAAGGGAGGTTGTGCCTGATTTATCAAAGGTGGCAAACTCTTTTAATACCCGGCTACAGGATTGAATAATGTTTCCATGGACTTGGTGTTTAACGCCATCTGGGTTAACCATTTGGCCACAATCATGGGCGACATAGACTTTTTTGATAAGCACTTGTCCTGTTCGGCGATTAACAGTTAAGTCGCAGACCCAAGCTGCCCATGCAGCACCAAAACCCGGAAATTTACTGTGGAAATAACGCGCCCAGGCAAACCCTCGACCACTCACAATTTCTTCGGTGACAGGGGATGGTTTTTGATGCATCGGCCCATCAACCCAATTCGCCTGTTTTTTCACGGCACTAATTAAAGCGATAGCTCGAGGATCATCTAAATATTTTAAGCGGTATGCTATAGGATCTTGCTGTGCTAAATAAGCAACTTCATCAATCCAAGATTCATGAGCAAATACATTTGGAAGTGCTGAAACTCCGCGCATCCATGATGCCCTAACAACAGGCGCGGTATCTTTAGCGATAACGCGCATATGTGGGTATCGATATTGAGGGATAGCCGTGCGGTCTCCCATCTGTTGAATATCCGGTTTATTTTCTTTTTTCCCAGTTAAAATCAACGATAAAGTAGCGGCGTTATTTGATGGATAACGAGTACTGAGTTCGTAAGCGCTGACATCATTATTTTGATCAATTCCCCCTCGAATTTTAATCAATTGGCCGGTGCCTTTTGGCTCCCAACCCGCTTCTTGTTCTCGCATTAATTGCACTCGCACAGGTCGTCCTGTCGCTTGAGACAGTAAAACGGCATCGGCTGCCACGTCATCAGCACAGTTACGACCATAGCACCCTGATGCTTCCATGCGATGAATGTGTATTTGATATAGGTCTCTATCGAGTTGTAGTGCTAAATCTTTTCGCAGGTCATGAGGGTTTTGTGTGCCTGACCAGACATCGACTTTATCGTCGCGGACATCTGCGATAGCGCAAGATGGCCCAATTGATGCGTGTAAATGGTATGGCCAAACATAGTCTGCATTCACAGTTTTATGTAAATTGGCTAAGGCGCTGTCAACACCGTCATCATCTCGTAATACTCTATCTTGACTGGGTAATGCATCAAGGGTGTCATGAAGCTTATCGAGGGTTAAATCGGGTAATCCTTGCCATTCTTTCCATTGAATTTTTAACTGACGCATAGCGTCTATCGCTTGTTCTTCACGTTCGGCAACGACACCAACAAAGTCATTAATGCGTACAATTTTTACAATGCCTTTTAGGTGAGCAATAGAACTTTCATCAATCGAAAGCAAACTATTTCCAAGCGGTGCGCTACTGTCTGCACCTGAATAAGGAGGACGAATAACTCTTCCATGTAACATATCAGGTACTCGCATATCATGTACCCAAGTCAACTCACCCGTTACTTTTGCACGAATATCTACGCGTTGAATCGGCTTTCCGACATAAATAGCTTCAGAAGCGAGTCTTAAAGTTACGTTTTCATCTAATTCAAAATGGAGATCTTGTCCTTTTGCCAATTGCGCATAACTCAAACGGCGTTCAGGTTGGGCGGTGACAAAAACATATCCATGCTGTGCTCGAACGGCTTCCATTGGCACATTTAACGCTTTGGCAGCAAGAGATGTTAGCTGCATGCGAACTTGAGCAGCAGCATGGCGTAAGGGGATAGACGTGACCTGAATGGTCGCACTGGCGATAGTCGGCCCTTGATCCGGTGTACTTTGTGGATCCCCAAGTATCATTGTTACTGATTCAAAAGAGACACCAATTTCATCAGCGACAATTTGTGCAAGTGAGGTACGAATTCCTGTACCTAAATCCACGTGACCATTAAATGCAGTCACCGAACCATCAGCGGCAAGAGCAATAAAACTATCGACATAATTAAGAGGAATAGCCGCATTTTTGTTTGGTATCTTTTCTGCTGCAAATGAAATGGAAGGCAACATGTTACTGACAACGATGAGCCCACCAGCTTGCAGCAAACGGCGTCGAGTGATATCTAAAATGCTCATGCTTTACCACCTTGTGCGATGATCATTTTAGCTTTTTTAGCTGCTTTTAATATTTCTACATGGGTTCCACAACGGCATAAATTAAAAGCGAGTTCTTTTTTTATCTCTTCTTCACTTGCATTAGGGGTACGTTTAAACAGAGCAACCAATGTCATTATCATGCCATTCGTACAATAACCACATTGTGCTGCTTGCTCATCAATAAATCCTTGTTGCACAGGATGGAGTGTCTCGCTATCACTAATGCCTTCAAGCGTGGTAATTTTTCTATTTTCTACTGTTGATACCGGTGTTGAACACGAGCGAACGACTTTGCCATCGATAAGTACACTACAAGCGCCACATTCGCCTAAACCGCAGCCATATTTAGGGCTATTGAGTTTTAAATCATTACGTAATACGTAAAGAAGTGGTGTTGATGGAGAAATATTGCTTAGTTCAATCCATCTTCCATTGATATTTAGTTGCATATATTTTCCTTTCACATTGCTAATCACAATAAATGATAATCTAATGTTATTATTTGTATATTAACTATAACATAGGTTATTAATTTGAATTGTGACTGTATGTGCTAAGGGAAATTTTTGTTAGGTATTTAGTAAGTACTTATTAATGAAGGTTAATATTGGAAAATACTAATGGATTGCGTGAATGTTTGAGTCAGGCGAAGTGAGAGGAAACCCAGTTTATATATTGGTTTTCTTTTAATAGAAATAAGCGAATATCTTTAATTTGAAATTCTTATTTAATGTGGGGTGCGTTGATATATTTCACTTGAATGTATCAATGAAAATAATAATGTCGCTTCCCTTCAATAAATAAGTTATTTGAAGAGAAGCGACGAATGATTACTGCGCCGCTTTTTTCAGTTTCTCAACTTGTTCGGCGGTGACGGGTTTACCTTGTCCCCCCCATTCGGCGCGCGCCCATGATATTAAATCTGCCATTTCTTGTGGCGTTAAATCATCAGCAAAACTTGGCATCGCATACATACGTTGCCCATTTGGGAAAGTGGTGGTTGGAATACCCGTTAACACTACACTGATAAAGGTTTCAGGGCTGTCCATTGCTAAGATGGCGTTACCTTTTAACGCTGGAATGCCATTAGGTACACCTTCTCCGGTGATCCCGTGGCAGCCTGCGCAGGTAGACATATACATTAAGCGGCCAGTTTCCATGATTTGACTGACATCACCCACTTCTGATGAGTTTGCCTCTGGCAATGGAGCAGGGGAAGCTTTGGCGCCAAGTATTTTTCCTTGTTTATCCGTCATTAAATAAATCGCCATGTCATCGACATCGCTTTTTTTCATCTGACTAGTCGAAAAATGAGTCACTGTGCTCATATCTGCAAATGCAGAGCCTTGCGGGGCATTACCTGTAAGTAAAAACTGGCTCAAGGAGGCGGTATCGTATCCATGTTTGGAAAGCGCTTCGGCCGTGATATCAGGGATCGCTAAGCCGGCTTCTTCCCCCCCTTGAAGTGACCGTGAAAACTCGACACCCATCATTAAGTTACGTGGTGAGTGACAAGCGCCGCAGTGCGCTAGACCTTCAACAATATAAGCACCTCGGTTCCACTCGGCAGAACGTTGTGGGTCATGAGGCGCATTTTGTTTAGGGAAATTGAGCAAAGTCCAGAAGTTCATAAATGGGCGAACGGGTAGGACAAATACACCTGTATTTTCTTTGTTTGGCACATTGATTGGCGGAAGTGACATCACATAAGCATACAGGGCATCAATATCATCCGATGTCGTCATATGGGTAAATACAAACGGCATGGCAGGGTAGAGATTACCTCTTTCTTTGCCAATTCCGTCTTTCAAAGCACGATGGAAATCAGCACGGGTATAGTTACCGATACCAAATTGCTTATCAGGCGTTATATTTGTGGAGTAAATGGTGCCGAAAGGGGTTCCGATAGCGCGCCCGCCCGCAGCCAATGGCCCTTCAGGTAATGAGTGGCAACCAAAGCAATCTCCAGCGGTGGCCAATTCTTGCCCTCTTGGCAGTAATTTGGCGACTTCTTCTGAAGTCAGTGGTTTATCTAAATTAGGGCCGATACTGGAAGTACGAAAAGCACCAAATAGGATCGCAAGCATTAATACGATAAATAATAAGATAATAATATAAATGCTTTTACGTAGAGAGCTGGATTTAGCCATGATGTTTCTCCCTAGTCGATCACGCAGCCGGGAGTGTCGAGAGCGACTTTCCTCACAGCTTCATAATAGCGTACATAACCTGTACAACGGCAAATATGCTCATTGAGGGCTTCTTCAATCGCATGTTCGAGTTGGTCTCGCTTCACTGGGTTTTTCTTCAGTTTATCAAGAAATACTGTCGCACCTGTGACGAAACCGGGAGCACAATAGCCACACTGGAATGAAAAGTTTTCGATGAAAGCTTGTTGAATTGGCGTTAACTCAACGACTTTGCCTTGTTCATCCAGTTTGGCTTGCCCTTCGATGGTAACAATATTTTTATTATTGAAATAATGGGCACCAAAGATACAAGTGCGGCTTTCAACCGTTGTGCCATCGGGCTGAATTTCCATAATGGTGCAAGCATGGCAGATCCCTTGGCCGCAACCAAAGTGAGTGCCGGTGAGGTCAAGGTATTCATGTAGAAACTCAATCATTGGCATCCCAACAGGGACATCAATAGGACCAATTTTTTGGCCGTTAATAGTCAGTGTGAGTGGCTTGCGCTCAATAATCGGAACGGCATTGTTGATTTTCATGAGAGTGCCTTTTTAATTTTATCTACCGTAATAGGGAATTCATAGAAACGCTTGCCTGTCGCATGGGTTAATGCGTTACTCGTCGCAGGTAAGATTGGGATCATGCCCAGTTCAGCCATGCCTTTTGGTGGTGAAGTTTCTGATAGCGGAGGTAAGTAATCAATGGTTTGCTGCCAAACCGCAACATCTTTTGCTCGCGGCAGGACATAGCGATTAAAGTTCCATGTTCCGTTACCTGGCCCATCTTCATACAGTGGTAATTCTTCCATCAATGCGTGGCCAATACCCATCGCGGTCCCCCCTTGAATTTGGCCTGAAACCAATTCAGGGACAATCATCGTACCGGGGTCCATAATCATATGATGGCGCATGACATCGACCTCACCCGTCATGGTGTTGACATTGAGCTCGACTAGGCAAGAAGCGGGTGTGACCGTTGTTGGGTCCGCTTTTGCGCGTTGTGTTGGAGGGTAATAGGCAATTTTACGTTTAATAAAATGGTAACCGCCAGTGGTCATCTGTTTTTTCAGTTCCTGTGGCGCACCGTCACCATAACGAACGGATATTGCATCAAGAGGGAGGTTTTTCAAACCGACAGTTGGGATATCGAACTCTGCGCGAGCCCACTGCCAGCTTGAATAGCCATGAACAGCAACCCCGGTGATGAGTCCCATCTCATGGGCTCTTTTGGCTAAAATGTCAAAAGGAATGGGTTTCATTCCGCCGCCACCAATACCATCTGGCCCGACACGAATGTCTGCAAATTCAACATTTAAGCCGTTGAAAGCACCGCCACCAGGGCCTTCGCTCCAAATGCTTTTGGCTGCAGGCCATAGGGTATTTTCCAATAAGAAATGGCCCGCTTGGCGTGTACCAAACCCAATATAATAAACACCACTCGATGAACTCATGTCAGGGATCAGAGCAGGTGTCCAATAGGGATCCGTTTTTGACAGTTCGTCTTGTTTTTTCTGATCTGCCCAACTGGTTTTGAGTGGCAGTTCTGCAAATTCAGTTACCCCAAACTCAACCACATCAGGGGCTTTGCTGAGTGCTTGCCATACCATCACTTGCTGTGCGGTTGTACCACCGGTACCAATCTCTTGCATGCAATGGCGCATAGTGAGTTTACCATTGGTATCAAATTCAAGAGAAAGAATCGTAGGAACACCGCTAGAGCCATAAACTTGCTGCACTTGCGCAAAGCCAACACCATATAGCTTACCGGGGTTTTTCGCTTCATAATCAACTTTATTTTTCTCACGATCGACCCAAATCGGGTGCTTTTCCGCAAGATTTAACATTTCGACATTGCGTGGGTCACCGGCTATTACACCTCCTTGTGTATTTGGATAACCTTCTAAAATGGCATTACGGCGGCGCAGTTCAATCGGGTCAATATTGAGGTTATGAGCGATTTCATCGACCATCAATTCAGTGACTGCCATCGATTGTAAGGAACCAAAGCCACGCATTGAGCCCGCTTCGACAGCCGGAGTGGCCATGGCGAGAGCGGTAAGGTCAGATTTAGGGAAATAATAAATAGATTGGGCGCCACGTACCGCAACGTGTGATACGGCAACGGAGAGGTTTTCACGGCCGCCACCATTACAGTTATAAGTGCCTTTTAATACATCAAATTTGCCCGTTTTTTTATCACCAATGATGGTGACATCCATTTCAATGGAGTGGCGTTTCATTCCCATCTGGAATTGTTCATAACGGTCATTTGCCATGCGAACAGGCAAGCCATCAGCGTAGAAACTGGCGACCATGGAATAGAAAGGAAAAACCGAATAATCTTTTGAGCCATAACCGACGGTCGAACCAGTTAATAGCACAATGTTCTCGACGGAAAAATGTTTGTTGTGCTTCGATAACTCAGCAGCGGCGTTGACGACGCCTGCAGGAGACTGTGTCGCGGTTAAGATATGCAGTGTTTTGGTTTGAGCGTCATACCAAGTATTACAGTTATCAGGCTCCATTGCACAAGGGTCAATGGATTGTGAAAAACCATGGCGCTCAATCACAAACTTATCGGGATCCTGACGAGCGGCTGCGATTTCTTGCTCAATTTGCCGTGCGTAATCCATCGCTTTTTCTTGTTTATCAGGGCTTTTTTCTGCCTGATGAAGGGCTTGAATAAAACCACCACCACGATCTTTACGGATCACTGGCGGAATAGAAATGGCGTGTTTTGGGTCATAAGGTGGCCAAATAGGTGTATTGCCATCGAATCCGCCTTTAATACCTGAATCTTGATAAGGGGAAAAGATAGAAGGCGAAAGTGGAGTGTTACCACCAATACGCACATATCGCGCGGCACCGTAATTAGCGGGCGGTTTTGGCCCTGTCACCGTTCCATATTTTACGGTATTTGTCGCAAAGCGTAACATCCGCTGCGCTGCACTGTATTTATCGAAATCATGATAAATCAAGATAGCAACTGGGTGGCCAATAATTGGCGGGGTATCCCCTAGAGGCACTAGAATATTAGTGCCATAGAAGCCTTTTCCCATACTGGTGTCTTGAGGGATATTTAAGCCATCACGGATAAGGTCTTCTTGTAAAACAACTTTATCAGGCTGTAAATTTGGACCTAACATTGAAATATCAATGCCTTCAAAGGTTTTATCTGCCTCTGTTGCTTTTAACATAAAGGCATAGCTTTGTTTTTTAGGCCAGCCAGGAATGTCTTTAGCGCGGTAATCACGAGCAAAATTTTTACGGCCAGTGACCTTTTCAACGCCATCCCAGCGAAAACGTGCTTTACCATTTTGACCAATCCAATCAGTTGATGGAGAGTCAGAATCGAGCTCCATTGCTATCGCAAAAGGGAGTTTGCCGACCATCACTGCAATGCCCGCAATAGTGCCTAATTTGATAAAATTGCGTCTAGAAATATGTCCCGACATAGTGTGCTCCCTGATTATATTTTTAGGGTTTTTTATTATGAACAATGGAGATAAATAATACTTTTTAGCCATGCACTGTAAGATTGTTTTATTTCGATTAAATTGGCTCACAATTCGATGACTAATATCAGATAGCTCAGTAAGTTACA
Organism: Providencia sp. PROV_01; assembly: GCF_053098325.1. Lineage (NCBI taxonomy): Bacteria > Pseudomonadati > Pseudomonadota > Gammaproteobacteria > Enterobacterales > Morganellaceae > Providencia > Providencia sp. PROV_01. The sequence continues at coordinate 1,393,597 of NZ_JBRFKD010000002.1, forward strand.
TAAATAGTATGGGTATCTGTATTGATATATCAAGAACGAGTAAAGGGATTTAGACAAGAAAGTGAATAATACTGTTGGAGTCATCTTAATATGACAGTATTGAATAAAATAACTGAGTTTTATTCAAATGTAATTTATTTAAATGATAGTAGTTCTTATTAATGAATAATTAAATCAATATGTATTTTATTATATAAAGCATATTATTATATGGACATTAATTAGAGAATTAGCTGGCTCGTTAAATATTAACAAGCCAGATAGTTCATTTTTCGTCATTATTGACGCAAAGATTTAACCTGCTCCGGGGTGACATCCGCAGGTTGTCCTCCCCATTGAACGCGAAGGAAGTTCACTAAGTCGCTAATTTGTTGGTCATTTAGCTTATTGGCAAACCCGGGCATACTTTGCATGTTTTGGTTATTAGGGAATGGTTGTTCAGGCAAACCATCTAAAATCGCATTAATTAGGTTAGTGCTATCCGCATCACGCAATGTCGAATTTCCTTTCATTGCCACCGCCACATTCGGTTTACCGCTGCCATCATAGGAGTGGCAACCTGAGCAGGTTTCTAAATAAATTTGGCGTCCTTGAGCGTTACCTTCCCCCATTCTTAATGGCGAAGTTGCTGGTGGGTTATCGCCCATTAAATAGGTGGCTATAGCGCTATTATCCTCTGGGGTTAAATGTTGTGAACTCAGATAAATTACAGGGTGCATATCACTGTAGGCGGAACCTTGCGGAGCGAGCCCAGTCATGAAAAACTGCTGTAAATCTTCTTTTGTCCATCCTCGCTCTGCAAGCGCTTTTGGGGTAATATCCGGCGCCACAAAACGACCTAAAGCGCCGCCTTGCATAAAGTTATCTAAATCCATTTCACCCAGTTTTCCTCTTGGCGTATGGCATTCAGCACAATGCTCTAATACGTTAACTAAATACCGACCACGTAACCATTCAGGGGAGCTACCTTGTGAGCTATTTGGGAGTGGTTTATCATTAAAAAACAATAAATTCCAGCCAATCATGGCCATACGTTGGTTTAGTGGGAATGGCAATGAATTTTCAGGTGGCGCGACATCAACCGCTGGTTGGCTCATCAAATAACTGTAAATAGCGTCAGAATCTTCACGAGTGATCCCTTTGTAAGACGTATAAGGCATTGCCGGGTAAAGATTTTTACTCGGTGGAGAGATACCTTGGGTCAGTGCTTTATAAAAATCATCTTTTGTCCAGCGACCGATACCAAAATCGGCTGAAGGGGTTAAGTTACTGCTGTAGATAGTACCAAATGGGGTATCGAGTGGAAAACCACCGGCTAATGGCGCGCCATCAGCACTGGTGTGGCACGCAGCGCAGTCACCGGCAAGGGTGAGATAACGGCCTCGCTCAATTTCCTGAGGTGTCGCTGTCACTTTTTGTACCGGGCCATCTAAGGTACGGCTTTCATACCAATACAGCACCGCCCAAACGATGATAGCGATGGCTATCAACCATAAAATAATTCGTTTGATCATTTTATTGCCTCCTTGATAAGACCAGGAGTCGCCAGAACAACGTCACGTACCGCTTCATAATAGCGTACATAGCCTGTGCAGCGGCAAATATGGTTATTTAGGGCTTGCTTGATAGCATCTTCTAAGTCCGCTTCTGCAATGGGGTTTCGCTGAAGTTCTTCAATAAACACGGTAGCCGCATTCACAAACCCTGGGGTACAGTAGCCACACTGAAAACTAAAATGTTCAACAAAAGCTTGCTGAACTGGGGATAATTTTACTTCCCCGTTTTCTTCTTTGGTGGCAGCCCCTTCGATAGTTCGAATGCTTTTATTATTGAAAAAATGCGCGCCAGTAATACAGGTGCGGATCTCTTCGCTGGTGCCGGATGGGTTATCTAAGATAACGACGCAAGCATGGCAGATCCCTTGGCCACAGCCTAGACGAGAACCCGTTAGGTCAACATATTCATGAAGGAAGTCGATCATCATGAGGCCTTCAGGCACGTCCATTGGTCCATACTGTTGGCCATTAATGGTTAAAGTGAGGGGAAGGAAATTTAGGCTCATGATATTACCTCTAAAATGTCTTTTGCGCGTACAGGCAAATGCAAGAAATGATGACCAGTTGCATCTGCAATGGCATTGACGATGGATGAAACCACCGGGATCATAACAACCTCAGCAACGCCTTTTGGCGGGTCTGTATCCGAAAGTCCTGGTAGGACTTCATTGGTTTGCTGCCAAACTGCAACGTCGCTGGCCAGAGGGAGATGATAACGGTTGAAGTTCCACGTCCCATTACCGGGACCATCTTCGTAGAGAGGTAAATATTCATGGAGGGCATGGCCGATCCCCATTGCTAAACCACCTTGAATTTGCCCTGAAACCAGTTGTGGCACGATAAGGTTACCGCACTCCACTACGCTATGGTGATTCAGCAATTCGACTTGTCCAGTTGCCTTATCAATGGATAGCTCACTCACGGTAGCGACTGCACTGTAGTAAGTGACTCCGGCATTATTTCTTTGCGTATCAGGGTAATAGGCTTTTTCACGGTGGCAAACTTGGTATTCTTTATCGGCAAATCGTAGTGATAGCCCATCAATCGGTAAACGGCGAGTTTCACCCTGAATAGGGAAATCGGCTTCAGCCCATTGCCAGCGGTTAAATACGTGGCACACTGCGCCAGTTACCCCGCCCATTGCAAAAGTGCGTTCAATTAAGCGCTGTAAGCTAAGCACCTCAAGCCCATCAGCCGTTAAGCCTTCAGCAACCCAACGTGCATCTTCACGGCGAACAACTAGAGGGGCAGCTTGTCCGCCACCAATGCCTTCTTGCCAAATTGACATTGCAGCGGGCCATAACCCATGCTCAAATATAATGCGTGCGGCTGCGTCTGTACTATGAGTGAAATAATAGGCTGAATTACTGGCGCTTGCCGGTGAGCAGTAATTCGGTGTCCATAATGGGTTTTGCGCGAGGTGGTTTTGCTCATCTTGTGACATGGCAAACGGGTTACCTGTCGACACCATAGGTAAAATTGACCAATCTACAACCGAAAAATGAGCTTGTTCCGCAGGTTTTCCTAACCATTTAGCGCAAACCACCGATTGGGACGTGGACATGCCCGTACCAATTTCTGCACCACTATGGTAAATAGCAATTTTACCCTCAGGGGTAAGTTCTACACGAGCAAAGGAGGATTCCGCACCTGTCCCGAAGTCTTTTTGCACACAAGAAATCCCAGTACCGAATAGTTTACCGCTATTTTTTGCTTCAAAATCAGCTTTACGCTTGGTTCTGTCAGTCCACATTGGATGGGCAGCGCAGCGGGTTAACACTTCATCGGCACGAATTGCACCGCCAGGGATTGCCCCTTGGGTATTTTTCATCCCAGACTTGATGATATTTTTAAGACGGAACTCAATGGGGTCGGCTTTGAGTAGTTTTGCAGCTTCTTCCATCAACATATCGGTTGCTGCCATGGCTTGTAAGGTGCCATAACCGCGGGCTGAACCCGCATCCACGGCTCGTGATGCAATACCGACCGCAGATAAATCACTACGCGGAATGTAATAGATAGCTTGGGCGCCTGTTGCGCCAACCATGACAACGGAAGGTGTAAAATTACAGCGGCCACCGCCATCACCAATAAAAGACGCTGAAAGGGCTTCGATTTTCTGTGTTTTCTTATTCACCGCTAAGGTGTAATCCATATCAAAAGCATGGCGTTTGATGGTGGATTGAAATTGTTCATAGCGGTCATTAGCCAGACGAATAGGAACTCCGTCACCATATAACGTTGCCATCGCACCATAATACGGGAATGGGGTATGGTCTTTAGAACCATAACCAACTGTGAAACAAGGGTGTAGGAAAATTTGTTTAATTGGGAAATGCGATTTTGCCAGCATCTCGGGTAATGATTCCGCCACTTCCTGAGGGGACTGCGTAGGAATAACCAGATGGAATGACTGTGTTTTGACGTCGTACCAACCGTTAGCGTTATCAGGCTCTAAGGCAGCAGTATCAATCGATTGAGAAAAGTATTTTCGTTTGATTACGAGCCAGTCTTCTGGCGGATTTTCCAACTGTTTGGCGAGTTCATCAGCATATAGCATGCCTTGTTGATCTAATTTCCCACCTTCACGGCCTTCTGGCCAAACGGGCAAGTGTTTTTTCATGCCAATAGGGGAGATTGGCATATCTTTTAGGCTTGAGTAAATATCAGGATCATAAGGATTTTCACTGCCAATTCGCACGCCACGGTAGCTTCCCCATGGGTCCCGTTCCAGTGGGCCGGTAAATGCACCGTATTGGATAACATCGTCACGGAATTTTAGGGTTTCTTTGGCAAAGCGGAATTTAGCAAAATCATGGTAAATCAATAATGCAACGGCTTGGCCAAGGTAAGCGGGGGTTTTCCCTTCCGGAAGCAATAAATCATCGCCATAAAATTCAGGGAAAGCGACACCATCTTTTTCTAAGTCGCTCGCGGTTACGATGCGGTCAGGCATGAGGCCATCTTTCAGCAGATCAAGATTAAAGCCTTGGTAAATTTTATCGGCTTGAGTTACGCGTAGTAAAAATGCATGACCTTGCTGTTTTGGCCAGTGAGGAATATCGCGTGCGCGAATGTCTCTGGCAAAGACTTTCTCCCCTTGGACTTTGGCAAACCCATCAATACGAAATTTGATTTGTTTATCGACTGGATTCCAGTCAGGAGATTGAAGGATTTTTTCTTCGAATAGCACATCAAAAGCACGGCTATACAAAGGGGCTAAATAAACAGATATTCCCGCTATAACGGCACATTTTAGAAAGTGTCTGCGGGAGAGTTCGACATTGCTTTTGCTCATAATACACCCTTACACTTATTTTTATTACATCGGTATTTTTATTTTTATAGTCATATCGAAAAAATTATTTGTATCACGTTAATATTATACTTCTCTTAATAATTTTCAAATTAATGATAGGTAGTTCTTGTGATCTTACTGAATATACTTTATTTATGAGATACGCAATCAGTATATCGATTTAGAATAAAAACCATGAATATTTGTATTTTGATATTGGCAGCAGGAAAAAGTGAGCGTTTTCAAAACGCTGGAGGTAAAGGCAGTAAATTAAATTTTGGGCTAGGGAAAAGCACGGTATTTGAAAAAACACTTTTTAATTCAATAGATAGCGGAATTCCTATTCATGTAGTAACTCGGCCTGAGAATGAAGGCGTCATTAATAATTGTTTACAATTTAATATTCCATACTCATTGATAAATAGTACTGGGTTAGGTGATTCAATCGCATTTGGTGTTAAAAATACTTCAAATTTAGATGGGTGGATAATTCATTTAGCAGATATGCCATACATCAATAGTAGATTATTTATACGTATAGCAAATGAATTAAAACAACATACGTTAGTACGGCCAGTATATAATAGTTTACCGGGGCATCCAGTGGGAATATCTGCAAAATATTATTCAGATTTAATTAAATTGTCCGGCGATGAAGGGGCAAAATCAATATTACAGGATAATTTTGTCTATAAACTGGACATAAATGATGAAAATGTTGTGAAAGATATTGATTATCCAAGTGTTGATAACGAATAAGGGATGAATATGTTGCGTGAAGATGTTTTTGTTATCTCTCAAGCCGTTGCTTGGATAAAAGAGCAACCAATTTGGTTATGTACCGTATTAAATACCTATGGTTCTTCGCCGAGAAGCCCGGGTTCTTTGTTGGTTGCAAAACAGGACGGTCAATATATAGGTTCACTTTCTGGTGGATGTATTGAAGAGGATTTTATTCAGCGCATAAAAAATAATAATTATGTGAGTAGTAGCCAAGTTGTTCGCTATGGAAGAGGCGGGATTGAGACTAAAGTTAATTTACCGTGTGATGGTAGTTTAGATGTTTTGATTGAATATCTACCAAATAATGAAAAATCACTTAATTATCTCGTTGAGATCCAAAATGCGTTATTAGGTTATTCTGCCATTATCAAAAAAGTTCTATTGCCGCAGAGTGGTGAAATTCATATAGCTAATAAGTCAGAACAACCAACACAGATAGAACGTGATGGCGATAAAATTCAGTTATACATTGCGGCTCCTCCTCGCCTAATCATTGCAGGTATTTCCACTGTGGGGGCTTATTGCGCTAATTTTGCGTTAACATTGGGTTTTGAGGTCATTATTTGCGATCACCGAGAAGAAGAAATAGCGCGGTTTGCACCACAAATTCCATCTCAAGTTGAGGTTATTTCTTTATTTCCCGCCCGCTATTTAGAAGAACAGGGTTGCTCTCCAAATACTGCCATTGTTTCCTTAACCCATGATCCCCGTATTGATGATTTAACACTGATGGAGTCGGTTAATACAGATGCTTTTTACATTGGTGCAATGGGGTCAGTAAGAACTAGTGCTCGCCGTCGTGAACGGCTTATAGCATCCGGTGGGATGACGGAAGAGGAAATAGAACGCATTCATGCTCCGATTGGTATTCCAATTGGTAGTAAAACACCGCCAGAAATTGCTTTAGCGATAATGGCCGACATTGTTGCTTATAAAAATGGCGTGATCTCATCAGAGATCACATGTAAAACGAAAAAGTTAGTGAGTATAAATTAAATACAATGTAATTTTATTTCTAATAGCTCACGCCATTTTAGATGGCGGAGCTAGCTACAAACAATATAGTTAGTATGTAGAAGTAATAGCTTCTCCCATTTTTACTAAATACTTTGATGCGTCATACCTGTCTGTCATTATTTCAATGTAAGCTGCGCTATCGAGAGTTTCAATATGTTGTAAGGCATCATTGAGTTCATCGCAGGTTGCTACTTTTTGGCAATACCAATCATCGCACCCAAATGCCGAAGGCAGTTGTGCATAATTCCATTGAGTAACATCGTTATAATAATATTCAGGTTCTTTACAAAATAGTCGTTCGATAAGGTAGCCGTCGTTATTTAGAACAAAAATAATAGGCTTAAGCCCAAATCGTGAAAATTGACTAATTTCTTGTATTGTTAATTGGTGAGCACCTTCACCAGTTATTAAAATAAGACGGCTGGAGGGAGATGCTAAAGCTGCTCCTAATGCAGCAGGAGTGGCCCAGCCAATTGATCCCCATAAAGATTGAGAATGAAATGATGCCCCCTTAGGTAAAAGTGCAAATGATAAGCCCATGGTAAATGTTCCTGTATCACCAAATATAATATCGTTAGGCTTGAGCATTTTTTCTAAACGAGGGTATAAGAATGTTTCCGTTATTTCTTGTGTTTTTGAACTTATTGGTGTACCAAGTGATTGTGCTTTAGGGTAATTATTATTATAAAAATAATAATTAGAAGTTGATATCAATTTATCTTTTAACGATGAGATGACATCCTTCATATAAATCTCATCGTAGCGTTGGCCACTAATCACAACGTAATTATCCATAATGTGTATTATGTTTCCCTCTTCAATATTAGAGGTGTAACAAGCAGTATTAAAATCTGACATTATAGTGCCGATATTTAAAACACAATCACAGTTTTCTACAAATGAAGTCACTTGTGGATTGATGAACTCCCCCGCATACATTCCAATATATTGTGTATTAGTTTCATCTAAAACACTCTTATCCATATAAAAGGTTGTATAGGGAATATTGGTTTTTTCGATAATAGTTTGTAAGCTTTTTTGTAATCCTAAACGTAGAGATATTGACCCTGCTAATAAACAGGGTTGCTGGCTATTTATTAATTTATTTAAGATGAGATGGATAATGTTTTTTAGTGTTTCTGGATTGGTTTTTGGTATTAATGGAACCGTATTATGAGGTGACTTAACCACAGTTTTTACAGCATAATCAGCAGGTAATCCAAAATAAACTGGGCGACGCTCGTGTAAGGCACAAGTGATTAATCGCTCTGTTTCTTCAATACAATTTTCTGGGGTTATAATGGCATGGGCGCAGACAATATGCTGGCTCATTTTATAGAAAACATCATAATCACCATCACCTAAAGAATGATGGTTAATTAGACGTTTTTTCTTTGATTGGCTTGGTGGCATTCCGACAAGATGAAATATCGGTAACCTTTCCGCATAGGAACCCGCTATTGCGTTGAGTGCGCTTAATTCGCCAACGCCAAATGTGGTTGATAATGCAGCGGCACCTTTTATTCGAGCATAGCCATCAGCGGCATAGGCTGCATTTAGTTCGTTACAATTACCAATCCAACGCTGTCGAGAACTAACACAAACAGCGTCATTAATAGGAAATGAATAATCACCAGGAACACCAAAAATATCTTCAATGCCTAAGTCATATAACTTCGATAAAATATATTCAATCACGGTTTCTTTCATTTAGTCTCTCCAGTTAATAATTATTTTTTCTTCATTTATAATTTTTTATTAGCTATTTATTTTTATTGAAATTGATTTGATAATAGTTAAGGAGGGTGAAAATGAAAGTCTTTATTTTATAATAAGTCTAACGAAATTGATTAAATTCATTATTTAATCGGATATTATAAAATCAAATAGAAGATTAAATTGGTAGAGTAATAAAAAGCAGTCAGCCTCACTGCTTTTTTATATTTAAAATATCACTAAACAGAGATCAACGCTGAGCCGCAATCACCATAATTTCAACAAGGACTTGCTCTCGAGCCATATTTGCTTCAACTGCTGCGCGGGCTGGGCTATTTTCCACAGGCATCCAATTTTCCCATACTGCATTAAAGGCCGAGAAATCTCTCGCCATATTTTTAATCCAAACTTGAGCAGATAAAATTTGTGTTTTATTACTGTTGCTGGCTGCTAATAACGTATCAATTTTAGCTAAAACATCTTCAGTTTGCTGGGTAATATCACCTGTTAGGTCATTAGGTACTTGCCCTGATAAATAAACTATCCCTGCATATTCAACACTGTCAGCTAAGCGTGGTTTCGGGTTGTTACGTTTGATGGACATGATTACCTCGTTAATCCAGTTAAAGAAATTGGCGTTTTTTGTTCTGTAATTAATTGAGTCAATATTTCCGCGCTGCCTGCGGCAAGAGTAAACCCTAAACTGCCATGTCCAACATTAAGCCATAAATTTTTATAGGTTGTTTTTCCTAATATCGGTGGGCCTTTTGGTGTTGAAGGGCGTAACCCACACCAGCTTTCAGCATCGTCAATTTTAGGTAGTTCAGGAAAGGTATGTTTAATAATCTTCTTAAGAGCTTGTATTCTATTTTCACGTAAACCATGCTTGTCATAACCAATATCAACCATCGCAGCAATGCGTAATTGCTCATTAAGTTTGGCATAGACAATTTTATTGCCGTAATCAGTCACGTTAATTTTCGGAACAATATGCTCAGCTTGCGGGTATTCGACACTTAGACTATATCCCTTTAACCCTAAAATAGGGACATTAATATTCAGTGGTTTTAATAACTCGCGGCTACCATTACCTGCGCAAACAATAAAATCATCAGCTTGGATAGTTCCCTGGTGAGTGGCTATTCCTGTAATGCTGTTATCTTGTGTAATGAAAGATTCAACACTGTGTTGCAAACAAAGCTTAAATTGCGGTTGCATGAGTAAATATTGTAGTAGATTTTTGCAGAATAAATAGCAATCTGCACTCTCATCATCAGGAGCATATATTGCCCCGACTAGTTGAGACTGTATATTTTTTAATGAAGGCTCTAGTTCAATAATTTTAGCGGGTGTTAATATTTTTTGAAATTGTTTATCAACCGTTTCACTGGCTTTATGAAAACTCTTATTATCACGATGGATAATTAATTTCCCTGATTTTTCCCAAGCAAAATCGGCAATATCACCATTGTTACGCCATTTATTCATTATTTCTTGGCTCAGGAGTGATAAACGTAAAAGATGGGTACCATTAATTTTATTGGTATTACGGTTACAAGCTAATGTAAATTGCGCTAGCCAAGACCACTGTTGTAATGAAGGCGTTATTTTTAAATTTAAGGGGGAGTCATTTTTCCCCATCCAACGTAGGCCTTGTAAAGGAACACCTGCATCAGCAAGGGGAGAAACATAGCGATAGCTGAGTTGCCCACCGTTAGCAAAACTGGTGTGCATACCGACATCTGTATCTGATTCAACTAATGTTACGGTTTGGCCTGCTTTAATTAATGCATAGGCGGTGCTTAAACCAATCACACCAGCTCCAATAACCACTACATGTTTAGTCATAATAATCCGTAACCCATAATAACCAAGATGTTATTATTTAACGGTGAATAAGCTAACTAAACAATTGAGTTTTCATCACTAGAGTATAACTTTTGGTTAACTACTTTATTTCTTTTCTCAAGTGTGGATGCCAAGGTATTAACATAATTCTGTGCAGCTTTGGTTAATGGTTTATCTGCGCGATGAAAAACGGATACGGCAAGGTGTAAACCTTCCTGTAAAGGGTAAATCATTGATTCAGGCAATGTATGTTCGGCTGAAAAAATATCGGTAATACTGCAACCTAAACCTGCCTGAACAAATTCTGCAGCCATATGATAGGTATGCACACTAATATTCGATTCTGCAAACTCATGACGTTTTTGTAATAGCTGAGATAAAGAATCAGAACCAGGGTGGATCCAACGCTCTTGGTCGATATCAGTGAGCGAAACAGGTGAGTGCAATGGTAATTTGCTATCCACATAAACTAATGGGATATCTGCAATAGGTAAAACCGTAATACCACCTTCAATTTCAAGGTTAAAGCCAATACCAATATCGAGATCTTGTTGGGTTAATAACTGCAGAATATCGGTTGTATGATGTGTACCGATCGTAAGTTTGATATTGGGGTGCTTTTTAATAAATTGAGCGGTCACTTCAGGTACTAAGTTTAGCCCTAAGCTAGGTAAGCAACCAATGGCTAATTTGCCTTGCGGATCACGTGATAAGTTTTGCGCTAAAATTCTGAGCTTATCTAAATTATGATAAACTTCCTTCGCTTCTTCAAATAGCAGGTTTGCCTCAGCTGTAGGAATTAACTTCCCTCTTATCCGTTGGAATAATACTAAGCCAAGTTGTTGTTCTGCATGTTTTAAGGCCTTGCTGGCAGCAGGTTGTGAGATATGTAAAACCTCAGCTGCGCGAGTTAGAGAACCACAGGTCATGACCGCATAAAAAATATCGAGATGCCTTAACTTCATTTTCAGAAACCTATTATTTGCTTTTACTCACAGAAACCGACTATTGGTATTAATTCGCATATTCTACCGAATTAATACCAATTAATCTGAACAACTATTCATTTTGTGCTGAAAATGGTGAAAGGAAATTAGGCGGTTTAAATTAAATAGAGATAAAAAGTGAAGGCCAGACTATATACTTGGGTTATAGCCCAGCCTTTATGGTTGTGTACTAGGTAAAATACGTGCCGATTTCGATAAAGATTTTAATTAAGATACTATTTGAAATATCGACAATAAATGCACCCACCATAGGCACCACTAAAAAGGCTTTATGGGAAGGGCTGAATGCTTTAGTGACGGTCTGCATGTTAGCGATAGCGGTTGGTGTTGCACCCATTCCAAATCCACAGTGCCCGGCACTAATAACAACGGCGTCATAATCTTTGCCCATCATTTTAAAGGTAACAAATGTTGCAAATAAAACCATAACCACCGTTTGTACTGCAATAATAATCAGAACAGGGCCTGCCATACTAGCGAGTTGACCGAATTTTAAGGACATTAGCGCCATTGCTAAGAATAATGACAAGGCTACGCTACCTAATACATCAACGGTTGGTTCAAAAACTTCATGTTTAAATATATGTGTTAAGACATTGCGAATAATAATACCGACAAATAAGCACCAAACAAAGGTTGGCAATTGCATGACGGTATCTTTAAAATATTCGCTAATATAGCCACCAACAACAATACAGATAATTAGCATTGAGATGGTTTCAATAACATTATTGGCATTAATTTTACGTTTAACACTCGGTTGTTCGAAAGCTTCAACGATGGTTTCTTTTTCGAGTTCAGTACTTTTAGGGATCGCAACTTTTTTCAATAAATGGCGAGCAACAGGGCCACCAATTAACCCACCGAGGACTAAGCCTAAGGTTGCACACGCCATAGCTAATTCAACAGCACCTGTCACACCATATTTATCAGCTAATATTGGTCCCCAAGCCCCTGCATTACCGTGGCCACCCGTAAGTGTGATTGAACCCGCAATTAAACCAATAAATGGACTTTCATTAAGCATGACAGCCATTCCCATACCAACGGTATTTTGAATAGCAATTAATATAGTCACTGCTATCGTTAATAAGACAAGTGGCTTACCACCTTTTATTAAACGCGAAAAATCTGAGCTTAATCCAATTGATGAAAAGAACGTAATCATCAAAATGCTTTGTAGTGAAGCATCAAAAGTAAATGAATACCCTGCAGTTTTATCAACAATTAATAGAATGATAGCAACAATAAAGCCGCCAACAACGGCTTCAGGGATATGGTTTTTTTGTAGAAAAGGTGTGTATTTGACAACAAACATACCAATCAACAGCGCCAAACAAGCGACTAATAAAGTGTAGCTGGCATCTAGGATCATTATTTTACCTCAAGTTAGTTTACCAGAACTTTCACTGTTGTTATTTAACATTAGCGATAAATTAAGTTACTTTGTGTAACTTTTATTTAACAATGAGTTTTGTTTGGGTATCTATAACTTTTAGTTAACCCTAGCCTGAGTATTAAATGGGTGACAACGAGGTCTTATATGCAAATTTTCTTAGCTAAAAATAGCGAGAGACAGCATGAACAGCAGGTTTCTGTTGAAAGGGATCATTTTGAAGATGGCATGTAAGGATAAAATTGTTTTTTTTGGGAACTCATGTAACTGAAGGCTTATGCTACCAAGTAATTATAAGAAGTGTGATGTACAACATAAAAGAAAATGGACAGATTAGAGTGAAAAATGAGGTAAATAATCCATTATTGGATACTGAGTGAAAATATTGTCTAGCCTATAGATAGGACAATCTTCAGAGATCAGGGGACGGCGTTGCCGTTAGCGTTAAATATACGACCTTTTATCAATAGCAAATCGTTGATGGTTACTTTTGAATATAATAAGTACAAATATAATCATTAAACGCTATTTGATAATTTTGTTTTAGGTTTATATTTGGTTTTTTTACCATCTTATTGAGACTGTCTAATTTGGATGTTATTTAATAGCTTGTTTTCATAAGTATATTGTCATTACCTTTCTTTTTGAGAGATATAAAAGAAAAATTCACCTGAATATATCGTTAATTAATTTTTTGCTATAGTACCTAATTACAATGGGTTAGATTATATTTTGATTATTTAATAATGAGATGGCATGTAAGTTTAACAGGGTGTTTCAAATCTAAATTTTTTATTTATTAGATAATTTGAAGATTATTTATGGAGTGTTTTAAATGCAAAAAACGATCCGTCAAGTCACCTATGATTTATTACGTAAGTTAGGTATTACAACCATTTTTGGCAACCCAGGTTCGACAGAAGAAACATTTTTAAAAGATTTTCCGAGTGATTTTCGTTATATCCAAACATTACAGGAAGCCTCTGCTGTTGCCGCCGCAGATGGTTACGCGCAGGGAATGCGTAAAGTTGCGATGGTGAATGTGCATACTTCCGCAGGGTTAAGTAATGCCATGAGTAATATTTTGACTGCCTATATGAACCGAACACCATTAATTATTACGGCGGGAAATCAAACACGAGAAATGTTATTGATTGAGCCTTGGCTAACCAACATTGAGCCTGAAACGTTGCCAAAACCCTGGGTAAAATGGAGCTATCAACCAGTGCGTGCGGAAGACGTCCCCGCTGCTTTTATGCGAGCGTATGCAATGGCTCTGCAACCACCTGCTGGGCCAGTATTTTTATCTATCCCACTGGATGATTGGGATAAGCCCGCACTAGCACAAGAAGCTGTTGTTCGTTCTGTACCGCAGCGCATTGGTTATGATCCAGCTCGACTACAAGAGTTTGCTTCAGCACTATCGAATGCGAAGAATCCTGTACTTATTTATGGTTCCGCCATTGCAAGAGGGGAAGGTTGGGATATCGGCATTAAACTTGCTGAAAAATTAAATGCTCCAGTGTGGGCTGCGCCTGCATCTGAACGGCCGCCATTCCCAGAAACTCATCCTCTGTATGCAGGTGGGTTACCTTTTGCGACAAAACCGTTATCTGAAAAACTCGAAGGACATGATTTAGCCATTGTTATTGGAGCTCCTGTATTTAGGTATTACCCTTATGTTGCAGGCAGTTATATCCCTGAAGGACTGAAATTACTACACATTACAGATGACCCAATCGAAGTGGCTAGAGCTCCTATTGGAGATAGCTTGTTAAGTGATGCTGTACTCGCACTAGAAGGGTTAATTAACTTGGTTGCGCCTCGTACTGGGACAAAAACGGTGGAAAAACAACCTCATGGAATGGCACCGTACCCAGCTGCAGCTGAACAAAGCAGTAATAGCCCAACACTGAGTGCAACGCAATTATTTCGCACCTTGAGGGAAGTTTCACCAAAAGAAACCGTCTTGGTGGAAGAGTCCCCTTCAAACCTCGGTGAACTTCATCGTGAATGGCCAATTGAATTTCCTGATTCATTCTATACTTTTGCAAGTGGTTCATTAGGCTGGAATTTACCAGCAAGTGTGGGAATTGCATTAGCCGAAAGGGACAGCGGGCGCCATCGCCCAGTGATGGCAATTATTGGTGATGGCTCTATGCAGTATTCAATTCAAGGCTTATGGAGTGCTGCGCAGCAGAACTTACCTATTGTGTTTATCATTCCGAAAAACAATGAATATGGCATTTTAAAATCATTTGCAGTATTGGAGGAAACACCAGGGGGTCCGGGGCTTGATATTCCAAATTTAGATATCGTGGCTTTAGGAAAAGGATATGGTTGTGCTGCGGTGAGAGCCAAAACGATAGAAGACATTAAGCAAGCCTGTGAAGAGGCATTTAGGCGTAATGGGCCGACAGTGATTGAAGTGCCTATTTTACCGTCAATTCCTCCACTGATTTAACTATGTATCGTTGATTAAATGGCTCCTAATTTGGGGCTATTTACTTCAAAGAGTGAGGCCGCTATTTGGGCAGCTGAATTAATGCCAGTGGAACTGACTTCGATCCTAGTGGTAGCAAAAAACGCCTATTTAACAGGGGATTCTGTTGATTGGGAAAATCAGTTGATGAGTGTCACGCAATGCGCGAATTATTTAGCTGAGCGTATTCGTATTTATTCTTAGGTAGCTTAAATCAATGTGTCTTTTGATGCTTTCTTAATACCAATCAAATGACGTTTGCTTGATGTTTAATGAATCAAAAAGCAAATGGCTTATACTGCATTATTGTTTTATTAATAATGAAATAAAAATGACTAAAAAATCGATAAACCCGGCTTCTATCTTTAATTCTTTGCAGTATGGCTTTAGCCAAGCTATAGAAATAACGGGAACCCGACAATTATTTTTATCGGGTCAGGTTGGAGTAAATGCCGCGGAAGAAACTGTTGCTGGGGGTATTTACGAACAAACCGTACAATCATTAATCAATATTGAATATGTATTGCATGAGGCAGGTGGTGATTTATCTCAGGTGGCTATGCTACGTATTTATATCAAAGAGGGCTTTAATAGCCATGAGGAACAAGCGGATATTGCGAAAGCATTAAAAGAAAAGTTTCCAAACAATCCTCCTGCTTCATCTTGGGTTATTGTTTCTGGGCTTTCCTTGCCGGAATGGTTAATAGAAATAGAAGCTCATGCAGTTTTAAACTAAATTAATTAGAATAGAAAAGCCGACAGTGGAAAAATCGGCTTTTCTGGCACTAATGGTTTAGTGTTTCACTAGTGTTGAGAAATAATAAACAAGAGGTACCGCAAGTATCCACAAGCTAATTGGAATTTCTCTCCACTTGCCAGCAACGGCTTTAATTAAGATATAGAATAACAACCCACCGGCGATACCCGTACCAAAGCTATTAGCGATTAGCGTAATCATCACCATCATTAATACGGGTAAGCCATCGGTAAAATTGCCTAAGTCTACTTTTCGTAAACCACTGAACATATTTAGTCCAATTAAAATCAGAGCAGGAGCCGTGGCTTGTGCTGGGATCATTAATGCGATTGGTGTAAATAGCAGCATTAATAAAAACATAAAGGCTGCAGCAAGAGCTGTCATACCTGTTTTACCTCCAGCCTCTGCCGCCGCTGAGGACTCAATAAGTGCGGTTGCGGCTGGAATACCGACCCATGGGCCTAGTGCTGCAGCAATTGAGTCAACGAGAAAGGGACGGTTAATATTGGGCATATTACCTTCTTTATCTAATAAACCAGCTTCTCCGCCAACCGCTAATGTTGTCCCCATGGTTGAGAAAAATTCAGCAGCAAAAAAGACAAATAAGAAAGGAAGAAACGCGATATTTAATGCGCCAATTAAGTCTACATGCCCTAATACAGGAGCCACAGAATGTGGAATACCAATAAAGCTTTCAGGTAATTTTGTGACACCAAAAGGAATACCTAAGAGGGTTGCAAATAAAATAGCCCATAAAATTCCGCCCGGTATTTTGCGAGCTTGTAGTGCAATTGCAACGAAAAAGCCAGCAAGTGCAACTAATGCTCCGGGGGAAAGAAAATCACCAAGCATTAATGCATTTGTTTTTGGGTTAGCGAGTACTAATCCTGCATTTCGAAAGCCTAATACGGCAACGAAAAGACCAATTGATGCAGTTAATCCGAGTTTAATTGATTGTGGGACAGAGCGCGTAACAACTTCACGCAAACCAAATTTAGTTAATAGGAAAAATAAGATCCCTGACCAACAAGCAATGCCGAGCCCTATTTGCCAGTCAATACCTTCACTGCCTGCAAGTGTAATACCGACAAGGACTGAGCCTCCAATACCAGGGCCAACAATAAAAGGTAAGTTTGCATAGAATGCCATTAATAAACTGGCAATGACGAAGACAATAATTGTTCCGGTGGTTGCGGCTCCTTTATCCATCCCTCCAACGGCAAGTAAACCGGGGATCACCACGAGCAAGTAAGCTGCGGCTAAAAAACCGGTCACCCCAGCTAAACACTCTGTTTTTACTGAACTGCCGCGCTCACGTAAAGCAAAGCGCCTTTCTAGCCAACTCCCTGATGTTGGCGTATTTATTGAATTGTCAGCCATTAATTGGCTCTCCTATCATTATTATTAATTTTCTATGCGTGCTTAGCAGTATGGATGACAGCGTCAACGATTTGACGTGTTGTTCCATCCGTTAATCCTAAATCGGTTAAATGTGGGCCTGCATTGCAAGCAAGACAGGTTCCTTCAATAGCCTTAAAGACTCGATAAGGTGGCTCCCAATCAGCGATTTCACTGCTTAATTCACGCAATTGGCGAAATTGAGCAGCCAGCTCAGTTGCGGGTAAATCAGATAGCATACCGGCAATTGGCATAGCGACATGAGCTAAAACCTGACCATTTTGTACTAACGCCATACCTCCGCCACTCTCGATTAATAAATTAGCGGCGATGGCCATATCATCAGGGTCACGACCAAGGACAACGAGGTTATGTGAATCGTGTGAATAGCTAGTCGCAATGGCTCCGCGTAATTCCCCCCAACCCTCAAGTAAGGCTATCTGAGGTAAAGCATCGTGGCGGCCGTGACGGTGTTGAACTCGAATAAGGCTGAAATTATTCGGCACTTGTACCACGCTATTTTTGATTTGTACGTCAATTTCGCCCCATTGGGTAAAACGTGCCCCACGAATATGACGTAAACGCGCACTACCATTATTGATTCCATCAATTTTTAACGTGCAATCATTTGGGGTGATTGGCGAGAGTTGCATGGTGTCTCGCGGTGGTAAAATATCATTATGTGCACTTAATGCATTGATAAGTTGGTTATTTTCTGCAATTTTTTGGCCTGATACATACACGGCTTGTGCTTTCAACGTTTCCAATGAATCGAAGATGACTAAATTTGCTTTTCTCCCTGCAGCAATTAGGCCAAGGTCATGGCGTTGCAAGCGTATTGCAGCATTAAATGTAGCAAAGCGTAGTACGTCCGTTGCTGGCATTCCATGCTCAATTAACAGGTTTAATAACGCAATAATGCCACCTTTTTCAATTAATATGTCGGGAGGCACGTCATCCGTGCATACTGTGATTTGTGATGACAAATGCGGTAAGGATTTTAATGTGGCAACAATATCAGGAAGGAGGTAAGGATGTGAGCCACGAATTTGTAATGTAAGGCCCGCACGTAGCTTTTCAAGGGCATCTTCAGCCGAGGTTAACTCGTGATCAGAGGTGACGCCGGCAGCCAGATAAGCTTGGAGATCAGCTCCTTTTAAACCTCTTGCATGGCCTTCTATAAGCTTGCCTGATGTAATTCCTGCATTTAGAATTTCTTCCATTCTGTCACTGCCATGGAGCACACCAAACATATCCATGACCTCGGCTACGCCACGAACTTCCGGCCAACTCAGCATGGTTGACATTTCATTCCCAGCAAAGTCTGCTCCAGACATTTCTAAGCCAGGTGTTGATGGCACTGACGAAGGGGCTGCAACCATGACATCTAGCGGTAAATTTCGGCTAGAATCAATAGCATAACGTACACCTTCTAGGCCTAATACATTGGCAAGCTCATGGGGATCCCAAAATACAGCCGTTGTTCCTTGAGCTAGAACTATTTCGGCATAACGTACAGGGGGTAAGTGTGAGCTTTCTAAATGGACATGAGTGTCTATTAAGCCAGGTGAAATGAAATAGCCTGATAAATCATGGGTTTCATTTGCGTCCGTACGGGTTCCAGTAGGATGAACGCTAGCAATTAGGTTGCCGGTGATCCCGATATCTGCAAGGCGAACTTCACCGGTTACCATATCAACAATATTGGCATTAGCGAGTAAAAGGTCAAAAGGCTTTTCGCCTTTAGCAGATTGAATGACGTGACGCCTATTTTGTTCTGTTATGCACATAAAGATACCATTCCTACAATTTATGATTGTTACTTTATGAGCAACGCAAACGTTTGCCAAGATGATAAAATTTATCATGTGATAAGAAATGGTTATAATGAATCGAGATATTGGCTAATCCAATAAAAGTAAAAGAACATTATTATGATAGAACCTTGGCAGAGGCTGCCTGCACTCACGCTCAAACAGCTACAGTATTTTGTGACGTTAGCGAAACTTCGTCATTTTACCGAGACCGCTAATCGTTTAGCGGTAAGTCAACCTGCTTTGAGTAGTGCTTTGCGGCAAATAGAGACGGTTATCGGAGGAAAGCTAATTAATCGCACAGCTTCATCCGTAACATTAACGGAGCTAGGTGCTGCAATTTTGCCACATGCACAGCAAGTACTGAGTGTTTCTCATCGCGCATTTAGTGAAATTCAAAAAATAATCGCGGAAGGAGGGGATGGAACATTACGTATTGGCTTAGTTCCTTCCGTAAGTTCTCTGTTATTTCCTGCTGTGCCTGAACTATTAAATCAATATTTTCCGAGGCTTAATATTGAGTTTTATGACCAAACGAATGACGCTTTGATTAATAAACTTATCAATCATGAAATTGATTTCGGTATTGGGGTGTTAGATAGTTCAGTACCTCAGAATTTAGCTATTTTTCCACTACAAGATGACCCTTTTGTGGCTGTTATCCATAATGATGACGCAGTAGCGGATAATAGATTTCATATGCCATGGAAGCTACTCAATAACCGTGATGTGGCTGTATTTTCGAAGGGTAATATTCAACGCTTGGTCGCTGCGACAGTGGAAAGTCACCGTTTAAAATTAAAGATTCGCTATCAAGTGGATTACATTGAAACGCTATATGGCTTAGTTCGCTCAAAACTCGCGATTGCGATTTTACCACAGCTTTATACTGTACATTTACGTGATCCAGAATTGAAAGTTTTACAATTACAACAACCCGAGTTAACTCGTACAGTAGCCTTAATTCGCAATAGCCAACAAACGACGCCGTTAATGGATGAGGTTTTTCAGGTATTGTTAAAAGTATTGCGTGATAATAACGCATAAGTTATATCCATTAAATTGGTAACTACCGCATTTATCGTAAAGTTATTTTATTCGAATAACTGAATAATAGTTTCTAATATCGAAAATAATATTTTAAAGAGCGTCATACAATAGCTCTAATTTTTAGTTAATAAGTCAGGGTTAATGATTTTTGGAATAACATTATGAATACTATACTAAAATATAGCTGTTTTATAACTGTAACTATATTACTTTCCGCTTGTGACGATATGGAACTTTTAAGTGGTAAGGGTAAGTTTTATTATAGTAATCCAAGTACAAACACGATTACGTTTAAGCTAGATGGCAAAGGTTATGATGTTTTACCGGATGATAAAGGCGTTGTTTTACTTTCTAGTGGACCACACCAATTAGTTAGTGGTGAAGGTGACGTGACGGATTTCTTTGTTTTTGAAAATAACTCTGGCGGGATTATTAACCCAAATCATTTTGTTTACTACACCTTGTCTGAAGTTTATGCTGTTGATGGTAAAGAAGATAGGTTTAAACCTGCTAGCTATCCCATTACAATTAATGGGCACGAGCTTGAGCTACCGGCCCGCAGTTCTAACGCAACGCTTATTGATGCAAATATATTTAGGTGTAGCTACCCAGTAGGAGAAAGCTTTCCTGATTCAATCACACTCTATGATGATAAGTTAGATGGAAATATTAAATCTAAATGCTTTGATAAACATGAATTAATTGCCTATTTAGATAATGAATATGGGCAAAAATTATTACCGGATCCTGCTAATCATGAAGCTGCAGATTCTATCAATATGGCATTTATATATGAAGTTCCAACTGTTACTTTTGATAATACGGATGTACAGATAAAAGCCGAAAAATTAATTCAGTTAGCTACACGATTAAAAAATACTGATGATGTTGATATCCATAAAGAATTAAACCAACAATTTCACCATGCTATTACTGAGTTAGTACATGAGCAGGCTCGAAGCGCTTCATCAAACTCTGTTACAGAAAATATAAAGTATAATAATTTTATTCAAGAAATTAATGTAGTAAGAGAACATGGTATTTGGTTAAAACAGTAATGGTTTAAGGGGATATACTATTTATATACTTACTTAGGAAGATTATTTTCAAGTAATAATTTTTGGAATTAATTAAGAAAATGCTTATTAAGTATACAGAGTAATCTTATTTTAAATAACTAATGAAAAAGCCAGATTGGTATGGTTATATTAACCACACCAAGGAACTCGGCGATGAATTTATCCATACAATCCGTTTTCACCGTCATATCAGCTGCATTTTTGTTTTTATTTTCCTCTATTGCTAGTAGTACTACTATTATTAATACTAAAAAAGATCCCGATATTTTAGATTTAGTGTTTATTCTAGATAAAAGTGGTTCAATGTCAGGATTCGAAACCGATACAATCGGTGGATATAATAGTGTATTAACTGAAAATAAGGGAAAAAAAGCAAAAACCTACATTACAACTATTTTATTTAATGACAAAACAAGTTTACTTCATAATAGAGAACCCATTGAAAAGGTTTCTAATCTAACACTTGATGATTATCCCGTTGGTGGCTATACCGCATTATTAGATGCGATAGGAGACGGCATTGAAAAAATGCAAGAAAATAGAAAGGTTACAAAAAATAATAATGTTCTTTTTGTGATAATTACAGATGGACAAGAAAATAGTAGCCGTAAATATTCTCAAGCAAAAATTAAAGCCATGATTAAGTCCGCAGAAACAGAAGATAAATGGGACTTTATTTTCTTGGGAGCGAATATTGATGCCATTTCTGAAGCAGAAAATATTGGAATTAAAAGTTCAAATGCCACTGGTTATGTCCAAGATGGGACTGGATACGACAAGGCTTACCGTGCGGTAAATAAAGCGGTGGAAGCTAAACAAAAGTCTGCGCCAATATCAGAGGATTGGAAACAAGAAGTTGAAGCGGATGTGAAGGAACGAAAAAAATAATAATATGTTCAAATCTACGCAGTATTTTATTATTTAAAATGCCTAATAGTTGATGATAGAGTTGCCAGTAAAGCCCCTATAGCAAGGGTAATAGGGGCTTTTATTTTATTATTATCATTATTTAGTTTGTTTTAAGGCTGTAAACATTTTTTCAGCAAGTATGTTTTGTGCCGACTTGATTCCTGGTAATACAAAGTAGTACCCACCACCAAAGGGCTTGATATAGCGTTCAAGCGGTTCACCATTAAGGCGCTTTTGAGTGTCGATAAAGCCTGTTTTTAAATTTTTCTGAAAAGAGACGAAAATTAAACCCATATCGAGAGCCCCTGTTTCGGTTAACCCGAGTGAATAGCTGTAGCTTCTTCGCCTTAGTTTTGCGGTATAACGTTCAGGATTACGGGGTTCTGCACGGCGCATATGGGAATCAAATAAAATACGGTCACCATGAGGGTCTTGGCCAAACTCAGGATCATCGTGCTCCTTTTTCATGCCGATAGGGGCTCCTGAATCTTTATGCCGACCAAAATCATTTTCTTGATCTTCTAATGGCGTTCTATCCCAAAATTCTAAATTAAAGCGAATGAGACGTACTGCTTGGTATGTCCCTCCGTCACACCAAGATGGTTCTTGACTGCCTTTTGTTATCCAAATTAATTCGTTCATCAATAAATTGTCATCAGCGGGTGCATTTCCCGTTCCATCCTTAAAACCAAAAAGATTGATAGGAGTGGAATGGTTATCAATATCTCGTGCAGGTAAGAAGCCGTCGATTTTCCAGAGAGGAAAGCTGTATGGAGAAATATGACGCAAAATATCACGTAATGCATAGATAACGCTTTCTTGGCTATTCGCGCATATTTGTAGAAGAAGATCGCCACCACACCATTTCTGCTCTAACCTATCGTTGGGGAAACTGGTCATTTCACTAAGATATTTAGGCTTGATTTTATTTAATCCGAACCGGTTATCAAACAGAGAGTTACCTAAAGCAACGGTGATGGTTAGTGAGTCGGGTTGCTGTTGCGTTCCCAGAATACCGGATTCAGCGGGAGGCATTTTATCATTATTGATTGAAGGTGCTTTTTGGGATTGGGTTAAATCAGCAATGCGCTGGGTCAGTAGAGTAAAAACAGTCTGTAATTCTTCGATGGAATTTGCCGTCATATTAAATGCGATAAAGGAGGCATTTTTGGGTTCAGGCGTCAAAACACCGGCTTGGTGTGGCCCAAGATAATTGATTGCTTTGTCATAAGTGAGTTGGCAATCGGCGATTTTATCTTGTGCTTTTAATGCTGGGGCGGCTAAAACTGCACTACTAATTGCGAGCATTTTTAGGGCATTACGCCGAGACATTCCGTTGGTTTGCAATATATTTCTCAGTTTAGCTTGCATAAATGTATGCCTTAATATTTATAGTAAACATCGACATCGAGCTCAGCACGTAATTTTGCTAAAGTTTCGGCTTGCTGAGTGAGTAATGAATAAAGCGCCATTTTGTCTTTGAGTTGTAATTGGCTATAAGGTTGATATGTCGTATTTGATAGTTGATATGACTGCATTATTTGGTTAATCAGTTGGTCATTTTTTTGTATTTTTTCAAGGGTCTCTGGCTTGATAAAAGGCTTAATAATTTCAATTATCTTTTGTGACCCTTTTAAATTAGCAGCAATATCAGTTAAATCAGACAAACTGTAGATATTTTCTTTACCGCCCAATTTTGTTTCTAAGATCATTTCAATAAAATCAGCTGAGGCTTGCACGAGCTTAGGAATTTCAATGGTTTCAGTTGCTACCCGTTTATACAAATCACGCCCTTTAAGTAATAATTCTTGGTTTGCCGTTGAGGCAAGTTCAGTATTTTTTTGCATAAATAATTGGTATTCAACAAGATGAAACCCCGTAAAGCGGTAATCAGTTTCTTTATCAAGGAAGTAATCGGCTCTTGGATTAATTGTTCTATCCGTATTACCAAATAAAATAATAATCGGGCGTACTGTTTCATAATGTTGGTGAGCCTGAATATACGCGGCTTGGGCTTGTTCTAGCTTTCCTTGTTGTAAACTCTGTTGTAACAATTCCAATTGCGTCACCATTTCTGCCAATTCAGCAGTGGCAAAGGCTAAATAGGTTTGGATAGCATGTTGATATTTTTCAGGAGTAGGAATATCCCCTTTAGCGATAATGATGTTATCCCCTGTTTGTACAGGGGATCTCAGTGCTTTACCTTGAACCAAGTTAGGTAGTGCCATACTGAGTATTAAGCTAATCGAGACCCATTTGATGTTATGCCTCAGTGAGCTAGACATTTTTTTTGCTCCGAGTAAACAATGGGATCACAATAGCCCAATAAAGGATAAAGGTAATGACACTGAGCCAAATAGGCTGTGAACGATAGGCAAAGAAAGATGAGATAAAATTACCAGCAATACCCGAATCGTCAAGAAATGCAGTTGTATCCCAAGCGGGATAAATTAAAAAATCAGGGATGGAAAAATCATATTCAATCAGTAAGTTAGCGCTTTCTTCTACCCCTTTAAGTAGGAGAGATAACGCGAGGAATAATAGAATAACGCCGGTAACCTTAAAGAAGATAGACCATGAAACTAAACGATTTGTTAATAAGAATGCATAGAGTGTAAGGCCTGCAATTGCAATTCCACCACCGACTTCAATAAAGAAAGCCGATGCATTAGACGCGGTTAACGACATAATAAAGCTAGATAAAAAGACGACGATTTCGCTTCCTTCACGGGCAATGGCAATGGCAATAATCAATGCGGCGCCCCACCAGTTATGGTGAGCCGCATTACGGCTTATTCCTGATTCAATTTCTGATTTCATTGAGCTGCCATGCTTGTTCATCCAATACACCATTTGGACAATCAGGATACAAGCGAGTAGCTCCATAAAAATCATAAACAGTGATTGCCCTGTATCATCAAGGACATTAAATACGCCATAGATGAGAAGTGCGAGTAAGATGGAGGTAATAACCCCAATAGCGACACCGGCCCAAAGGTATTTCATACCATTATGTGCGTCAGGGTGACGTTTAATCCACGCATAAATAATACCAATGACAAGCAACGCTTCAAAACTTTCACGCCACACAACAAACAGAACTTGTCCCATGCTAAATCCTTTTATTTCGCAATGATCTCGCCTTTGGGGTGAGAAAGGTGGAAGTCATCAAAAAAAGTATATGTGCCAGGTTTCAATGGTGCGATAACAACAACAGAGCTTGCTCCGGGGGCTAAAACTTTTTCTTTTCTTAATTGAATACTTTCAAATTCTGCGGGCTCAGTGCCTGTATTGGTAATTTTAATGCGGATAATTGTTTTTGCAGGGACTTCAAGAACTCGCGGGATAAGATCACCATTTTTCATTTCTAATTCGACAGTATATTTTTCTGCAGCAAATGAAGATAGGGGAATTATTGTACAAGTGATAACCAGTAAAAAGCTCAGTAATGTTTTCATTTTGGCTTGGTTTATCCTTTTATAACGACAAACAAAAAAGGGCTTACGCAAGAAAATTCCCTTGGTTAAGCCCTTAACTAATTTAGGTTAAAAAATTAGTAACTACCTTTACGGCCAACACCTGCGTAGTCAAAATCCCAAGAGACTTCGAAAGGCTGGAACCAAGGGGCCACACCCGTTTCTTTATCAATATGACGGCCAAAGGCAACATCTTTATTGTGTGATGGCGGATAGATTTTATAGGTGACACGGTATTTACCATTGCCATCTAATTTGATGTTTTCCCCATAATGAGGGCCATCACTTGCCACCATAGGCATAAATGTGCCTGTTTGAGTTTGTGGTTTATCACCAAGTTTAGTGACTGAATATTCAATGGTTAGGTAAGGGATCCAATCGCCTTCTGCAAAGCCATTTGGGTTATCTTCAACAGCGTGGATATCTGCTTCTAAGTGGACATCTGCTTTATCTGCAGCTAAGTGAGACATTGCATGATGGCCTTCTTCGGTATCCATTGTAATTGGTTGTAGGTAAACGCCTTGGATTTCCATTCCGTTTTTGATCACAGGGTGACCGAGAGGGTACTCTTGAGCTAATGCTGAGATTGAAAACAACGCGAGACCTGAAACAGCAGCTTTATAGGCGAGTTTCATTATTTTCGTCCTTACCATAAGTGATATAGAGTTGTAATGATAATCATTACTATTACTAAAAAACAAGTGGTAATTTACGATAAGTAAATTACTCGTCGCTAAAAATGTTTGTTTTTATATAAAAATCTAAGTGTTAGAAAAAGTTATTATTCTTTGAAAAATAACTTGCTAATAGTGTGTTCTATTAGGCAGTTTATTATTGTCTACATGATATATTTTGAAGGTGTGAATTTTACTGCGAAAGAACACTTCATTCATTTTGTTGAAAATAAAGGTATAGCCATGCAACGACGTTATCTTGACTGCTCTGCTTCAGAAATTGTAAAACTCAATAAAAAGAATCTATTAGAATCAATTAAAGCAAGTGAAGGGCGAATTTTGGTTTCTGAAACCATAGGCACAATTCAACCCGTATTAATGACAGTGACGAACGCTGAATTAGCCGCAAGCCAAGGTGCAGACATTTTATTATTGAATGTTTTTGATGTTAATCAACCGATTATGCAAGGCCTACCCGAAGGGGTTGAACCTGAGGAAATCATTCGCACACTTAAGCATTTAACGGGACGAGCAATCGGTGTTAATTTAGAGCCTGTACCTGAGGGCTTTAATAATCCGACACAAGATGCGCAATGGAAAATGTCAGAAGGGCGATTAGCAACAGTAAAAAATGCTCTTAAATTAAAAGAAATGGGTGCGGATATTATTGTTCTAACGGGGAACCCTGGCAATGGAGTAACTAATCAGGAAATTAACCAAAGCCTTAAAGAGCTTAAAGCTGTTGTGGGTGAAGATATTGTGCTTATTACGGGAAAAATGCACGCTGCTGGTGTTTTAAATGCTTCCGCAGAGCAACTCATCACAGATGATGACATTCGTACCTTTATTAACAATGGTGCGGATATTATTTTGCTCCCAGCTCCGGGAACGGTACCTGGGATTTCATTAGAATTTGTGCAAAAAATGGTAGGTTATTGCCATTCCCAAGGCGTGATGACAATGACGGCGATTGGCACTTCTCAAGAAGGTGCAGATTTACAAACTATTCGGCAAATTGCATTAATGTGCAAAATGGCCGGGACAGATTTACACCATATTGGTGATTCGGGTTATAACGGAATCGCATTACCTGAGAATATTTTAAATTATAGTATTGTGATCCGTGGTGTTCGTCACACCTATTCACGTATTGCTCGTTCGGTTAATCGCTAGTTGACATTTTTAGGTGATTTTTACAAAAATGGTTTGTAGAAATCACCTATTTAACATAAGTTTTTTCTATTATCCTCGCGTTAATTACAGATTATTTTCGATAAAAATTTATACAATTCCCTCAATTCTTCAGGTAAAATTTCGCCCATTTTTTAAAACAATAAAAGAAGTGAGTTATGTCGCAAAATACTAATCCGGTGCCAAAAATTGGCTTCGTTTCACTCGGCTGCCCGAAAAATCTAGTTGATTCAGAACGCATTTTAACTGAGTTGCGCACTGATGGTTACCAAGTCGTTCCAAGCTATGATAATGCTGACTTAGTCATTGTGAATACGTGTGGGTTTATCGATAGCGCGGTGCAGGAATCACTAGAAGCGATTGGGGAAGCTCTGAATGAAAATGGCAAAGTGATTGTCACAGGATGCCTTGGCGCGAAAGAGAACCAAATTCGTGAAGTACATCCAAAAGTTTTAGAAATCACTGGTCCACATAGCTATGAGCAAGTACTTAACCACGTGCACCACTACGTTCCAAAACCTGAACATGACCCTTTCTTGAGTTTAGTTCCAGAACAAGGGGTAAAACTGACTCCAAAGCATTATGCCTATTTAAAAATTTCCGAAGGGTGCAATCATCGTTGTACTTTTTGCATTATTCCTTCTATGCGAGGGGATTTAGATAGCCGTCCAATTGGAGATGTGTTAAATGAAGCTAAGCGTTTAGTCGCTTCAGGGGTAAAAGAGTTACTGGTTATTTCACAAGATACCTCTGCGTATGGTGTTGATGTTAAAAATAAAACGGGTTTTTGGGATGGGCAGCCGGTAAAAACTAGCATGGTGGGGTTATGTGAACAACTTGCTTCACTGGGTGTATGGGTACGTTTACATTATGTGTATCCTTATCCACATGTTGATGATGTCATCCCTTTGATGGCAGAAGGTAAAGTTTTACCTTACCTAGATATTCCGCTGCAGCATGCAAGTCCCAAAATTTTAAAGTTAATGAAACGCCCTGGCGCTGTAGAAAGAACACTTGAGCGAATTAAGCGTTGGCGTGAAATTTGCCCTGAACTCACCTTACGTTCAACATTTATTGTGGGGTTTCCTGGTGAGACAGAAGACGATTTTCAAATGCTACTCGATTTCTTATCGGAAGCGAAGTTAGACCGAGTAGGCTGCTTTAAGTATAGCCCTGTCGAGGGAGCGAAAGCGAATGAGCTGGCAGATCAAGTCCCTGAGGAAATTAAAGAAGATCGTTATCATCGTTTTATGCAATTACAACAACAAATTTCTACACAGCGTTTACAAGATAAAATTGGTAAAGAAATTTTAGTCATTATTGATGAAGTTGATGATGAAGGTGCTATTGGGCGTAGTATGGCAGACGCGCCAGAAATTGATGGTATGGTTTATCTTAATGGTGAATTTGGTGTTAACGCGGGGGATATAGTGAAAGTATTCGTTGAGCATGCAGATGAATATGACCTGTGGGGAAATATTGTCACTTCCTAAGTGAATCAGAGCGTTTTAAAAGTGTAAATGGCTAACTTAGGTAAATTAAGTTAGCCATTTTGTTTTTTACCACATTGATTTACTGCTTTTAATTGTGAAAAATTGATGTGGATCAAGCGGTTTAAATCTATCAATTAATAACTTGATCTAGAATATAATAATTAAATGGGAAATTGACATAATCAGATAACTCTTATCGAAGAATAAGGATAACTATGTCGGTTCATTTAATATTTCCAACTACAACACCTGTAAAAGAAAGTATTTATAATTCAGATGATTATAAATATATTGTAGAGCTTGCTTATACAACTATTGAAGGTGGATTAGCCTCATTACATGATAATAATATTCGAAGTTCTCTGATTAGCTCTGATGGAAAAACGCTTTGGCTTAGTCATGAGTTTGGGGGCAATTTTGAGATAGCAGCTTTATTATCTGATAATTTGACTTATGGTGCGCGGGCTAAGTTGTATACTGCGCCAATCGAATTACATGGGATTTTTTATTATCTAGCTCCAGTGTATTCACATGCTGGAGAGCCAGTTCTAGTTGTCGCTTTATCTTCAACTCAGAATAGCTGCAATATTTTGTTTGCACTCACGCAGGCTTTAGCAAGGGAAGTGAGTGGGAAATTGAAATTTCACTATTATGAACAAGAAATTTTTAAGGAAAATAAGGTAGAGCAACGATTCGCTAGCTTGGATATTCATTCAGTTGAGAAAGCTTTGATTATTGAAGTGGCGCAGTCTTGTGAAGGTAAAATTCAAAAAATGCATAAAGTCCTTGATATGGGGCGGACAACGTTATGGCGCAAACTAAAGCAGTATGAAATTAACATTAAAGACTACAAATAGCTTCTTACATATGCTTTGGACCGTAAAAAAAAAGCGCTTTCGCATGTTTTGTGGACAACAACAAAAAAGCATAAAAACAGCGAAGCGCGAAGAATTTACCAACATTTTGAACGACAGTCGATAGATAAATAAAGCATAATCTATCTGCTTGTGTCGTTACTTGATGTATCGAGAAAAGAAAATGAAAACGATACTTATTATGCTTGAGTTAGGTAAGTTGGTATGTCGTTTACAGCCCTATTTTTTTAGATTTGTGATGGATAAATATTGATGAGAAAGCGCATTGTCTTACTAAAAAATGGTGTGATAGGTGCACTATTATTTTAAATGATATTTCAGTAACACAAAAAAGTATTATTTTATTTTACAAGTATTAGTAGTTATTATTACTAGTGGAATTATCAATTCACTTAGGTTTCTTTAATCTGTGATAGAGTAGAACTATTGTTTATCACTTATAAAAACAAGTTATTATTTTAAAATTGACAGGATTTTTATCTATATTTATCTAAATTATAGTGCTCTTGGCATTTTTTAGGTAATTAGTTTCTGATGGCTTAGAGTCAAACCACCAGAAACTAATTACGCTATAACAAGATGAACATATCATATAAATTAAATATATTTAGGATAGGTATTAATGTATTCGTATTCTTGAATAAGTTGTGGCAGTGATTTAATACCTAGTTTCGTATAAATGTTAGAGCGATGAACTTCTACAGTTCTTGGTGATAGTGACAGTTTTTCAGCGGTTTCTTTACTGGTATTACCTTCTAATATCATATCCATGATTTCTCGTTCTCTAACCGAAAGACGGTTAAATTTATCAGAGAGGTAGGTATATTTTTTATACTTTTCATGCATATTTAAAAATAATTCTGTTGCGTTACTGATGGAGTTTAAAATTTCAATGTCCTTGAAAGGCAAAGGGAAAAAATCAAAAGCTCCGGCTTTAAAACTCTCACGGCACAAACTGATAGAAGGCTCTTCAGCAAGCACAATGAATGGAACAATACCAAATGAATTATTTATATTGTTTAATCTACTAATACGATTTTCATCATTGTTTAAGAATAATAAAATACATTCTTTTACATTACCCTCATTAGGGTAAGTATAATTACTCATAAACACTTCTTCGTTATTATAAAATCTAAAGATAAAACCAAAAGATTCCATCATTAGTTTCAGTTTATTCTTAAAGATATTATCACTTTCTACGATTACGTGAATGGTGTTATTCATCACCATACTCCTGTTGAACTGATTTGATATTCATACCAATCTGATTAAATACGTAGATAAATAAAGTGAAATTAAAATTTCACAATAATATTTTCTACTGATCGTTGTTCTTTTTATTAGTGTATTACTGACCTTAATTTATATTAAAAACATCATCTAGTTAAATTTAATATAAAAATAGAAACAATAGTTAAAGTTTGTGTCATTGGGTAATATTCGATTAATGACGTGTAACATATTATGTGAATTTACTTATTAAATGTGTTTTTTAACATAAAGTAATAGACAGAAATATTGTTAAAGCTAATCAATAATATCTTAAATCATTAGTCATAAAAAGTCTTAGATGTACACTTTATGCTGTTTTCTTAGGTGATAGTACTTAATCTGTGAATTGACGAAGATTAAGTGCTTTTTATATCTGACATGTTAAAATTTACTCTAACCTAGTTTTGATGAGTGAATATACTTAATGGCTTCTTTAAAAGACGTAGCTCGACTTGCAAATGTTTCATTGATGACAGTATCACGGGCAATTAATAACCCTGAATTACTCAAGCCTGAAACCTTAAAACAGGTCCAACAAGCTATTGAGTCACTCAATTATGTTCCTGATTTTTCTGCTCGTAAGATTAGAGGAAAAGGTTCTAGGGTTTCGACAGTTGGCGTTTTGGCCCTTGATACAGCGACAACTCCGTTTTCTGTGGAAATCATTCTTTCAATAGAGCAAACCGCGAGGCAATTCGGCTGGAGTAGCTTTGTTGTTAATATTACCTCCAGTGAAGATAGTGAAAGAGCTGTCCGGCAATTATTATCCCAGCGACCAGATGGTATTATTTATACTACGATGGGCCTTCGAGAAGTGACTATTCCTGAAGGATTACATAATAATCGTTTGGTTCTTGCCAATTGCATAGATAAAAAAGGGCAGTTTCCAGCCTATGTACCAGATGATTTCAATGGTCAATTGAATGCAGTTAATCGCTTAATAGAGAAAGGGTATCGGAATCCTCTTTGTCTTTATATCCCGCAAGAAACACTTGCTGGAAAAACGCGCCGTGAAGCGGTGGAATCTGCGTGGGCAACGGCTAATTTACCTCTAGAATCGCTTCAGCAATACCATTTAGAGTTAGGTGATGAACACTATTTAGATGTTATAGCTTTAATTAATAGTCACTTTAAGAATAAAAAACCGGATTTTGATGTCATTATTTGTGGAAATGACCGTATTGCATTTTTAGCTTACCAAGTACTACTTAGCCGTGGTTTACGTATCCCACAAGATATCGCAGTACTTGGCTACGATAATATGATAGGTGTTGGAGAACTATTTTATCCACCATTAAGTACGGTTGTGTTACCGCACTATCAGTTAGGTCAACAAGCCGCTTTGCACATCATAGAAGAACGGCAGCAAAGTAGTGTTGAATATGTTGCTTGCGACTTGTTAGAACGTAATTCTTTTTAGTTTCTCCGAGAAGGCAAATCGAATAGACAGTTATTCAATCGCTTTCTTGAGTTCCCAATAAATCGCTTTTTCTAGCTTAGCCTGGTGATTTATTGCAAATAATCTTAAATCTCGTTCACTTTGGTGTGGGTAGATACGGCAACTAAAATTGAGTTCACCATCATTAATAAATACTTCCAAGCTAGAGTGGTCGATAAAAGCATTTATTTTAAGTTGATGACCTTGCGGTATCGGAGCACAACGATTATCACTAATGGTATATTCAGGGTAATGACGCATTAAGGTTAATTGCTGACTTTGGTTATCAACATAGAACTGCACGCCGTATCCAATCCAAAAGCCAAATTTTTCAGCTGGGCTTTGCTGTAAATCCCAAATGAGTTCTATTTCACAACTTGTCGCATTTTCATTTAATACTATGGTGCTGTTTTTGGCTAACATTGTTGCGGGAAAATGGCTTGCAGACTGGCGTAATGATTTCAATTCCTCTATAGGTTTAGAGATAATTTTACCTTGCTCATTCAGTGTTAGCTCTCTAGGTAAAGTAAAGCACCCTGACCACCCATGTTTTTGTGTAGGCATATGATTTTCCCACATATCCATCCAAGCGATAGCAATACGACGGCCATCTTTAGCTAAAAAGGTTTGAGGTGCGTAAAAGTCTTGGCCAAAATCAAGCTCAGTAAATGAATGTGAAATTTGATAAGGTAAATTAGGTGACCAATTACCAACCAAATAGCCATTTTGAAATAAATTTCGATATTGATAATTTTTTGCTTTTTTTCCTTGAGGAGAAAAAAGGGCAATAAATTTTTCGCCTAATGGAAAGAAATCAGGACACTCCCACATATAAACATTATTGTCGTCAGTTTTTGCTAGGATTTGATAGTTTTGATCCCAATTTAATAAGTCAGTAGAGTTAAATAAGAGGATTTGCCCTTGATCTTGAGAGTCTCTTGCACCAACCACCATCCACCATTTACCATCTTGTTGCCAAACTTTAGGATCTCTAAAGTGCATATAGCCATCAGGGGAAGGGAGTACAACACCTTTCTTTTCGAAATGAATACCATCTTCACTGATTGCAACACACTGTGATTGGATGATTTGGCTGTCATCACCTGGATTTGCTAACCAGATATGGCCTGTGTAAAACAAATACAATTTGTTATCGTAACTAATTGCGGAGCCTGAGAAACAACCATCTCGGTCATAATCTTCACTTGGTGCTAACGCAATGGGTTGGTGTTGCCAATGGACCATATCAGTGCTTGTTGCATGACCCCAATGCATGGGACCCCAAATCGCACTAAATGGATGATGTTGATAAAAAGCGTGGTATTGTCCTTGGTGATAGATCAAACCATTAGGGTCATTCATCCAGCCTACATAAGGGGCAAGGTGGTATTGTGGGTAGAACTGCAATTTCATGTTTTCTCTTGCTGTTTTGATGGTTTCGTTGGCTAATTCAAGTTGTTTTTTCATTATGGCTTCCTGAACATTTTTCGATCGCGATAACAAAATGGGCACATGAAATTCAATAATAGGTGCGTTTATTTGCTGGCTTCTTTATACTTAATGTTAACGTTAACAGTTTGCGTTTACTAGTTTTATTTTCATGAGTTGGTAATGTGTTATTTATGAATAAGAATAAAGGTTAAAAATATAAAACTCGCAAAGGAGATATAATGAAAGTTTGGGCATTAGGGGATGCAGTTATTGATTTAATTCCTCTTCAAAACATGCAATATGAAGCTTGTGCTGGTGGTGCGCCTGTAAATGTCGCCGCTGGGGTTGCACGCTTAGGGCAAAATAGTGGTTTTATTGGACGAGTCGGTGAAGAAGCTTTCGGGCATTTCATGCAAAAAACCTTATTTGATATAGGGGTTGATACGAGTGCGATGGAATTTGATGAAAAGTATAAAACAAGTACTGTTCTCGTCTCGTTGCATGAAAACGGAGAACGTGAATTTTCTTTTTTAGTTTCTCCTTCGGCTGACCAATTTTTAACGACAAACAACTTACCGCAATTTGGTCATGATATTTTGCATTTTTGCTCATTAGCTCTAGTGCATCACCAATGTAGAGCGTCTCTATCAACAGCTATCGAACAACTAAAACTCGCTGGTGGGTTACTGAGTTTTGATATTAATATTCGTCCACAAATGTGGTCTGATCCCGATGAAATGCACCAAGTTGTTGATAATTTTGCAAAACGAGCGGATATTTTAAAACTTTCTGATGATGAGCTGCTGTGGTTAACGCAAGAAAGTCGTTTTGAAAATGCAATCGCCAAATTGCAAGGCTATCCTGCCCAATTAAAAATTGTTACTCAAGGGGCTAAAGGTTGTCAGGTGTTCACTTCTTTGGTTCAAATGGCCGTAAGTGCTTATTTAGTAGAAAGTATTGATACCACAGGGGCTGGCGATGCATTTATGGCGGGGTTGTTGGCGGCCATTTCACAATATGGGCTAGTCAATGAAAAAGAGGGGCTGATGAAGGTCATTTCGCAAGCTACTGCTTGTGGTGCATTGGCGACAACCAAAAAAGGTGCTATTGCCGCAGCGCCGACACAAGAGGAATTATGTGCATTTATGCAGCAGCAACCACCATTACATCAGCGTGATGTTTTTTGATGAATATATATGCAGCGAGTAAATAAAAGGTAGCGATATAGTTACCTTTTATTTTAAGAATACTTGATATAATTCAACCTATATTATGATGTTGATAAGTTTTATTTTTTGCATTTTGGCGTATGATAAGTAGCTAATATTATTTAATCAGATTTATTGTGGATAAATTATGTTGCTTCGCTCGGGAGTAGCTCTTGCTATTTTTTCCTATATCTTATGGGGAATCACACCATTATTTTATCGTTTACTTCCCGGAGCGGAACCTTTAGAGCTACTTGCAGAACGTCTTATTTGGTCTGTGCCTATACTTTTTTTTGTTCGCTTAATTATTAAAAATAAATCTTTATGGCGCGAGGTATGGTCTGATAAACGGTCGATAATTTTGTGTTTATTTAGTTCGTCGGTTATGGCGATATCTTGGACAACATTTACCTACGCATTAACTCACGGACAGGTGTTAGCCGCGAGTCTTGGATATTTTATTAACCCATTATTCTCTATTCTACTTGGTGTTTTGTTTCTTCGCGAACGGCTTGTTTTTGCAGAAAAAATGGCTGTTATTTTTATTTGTGCGGGGGTTGGTTACCAAATTTGGCAGTATGGTGAATTACCTATTTTAGCGTTAGTTATGGGGAGTGCTTTTGCGGTATATGGATTAATCCGTAAATTTATTCGATTTGATGTGATTACGTCTTTATTTCTAGAAGCGCTTTGGTTGCTGCCCATTGCAATAGCGATCTCTTGGTGGTTAGCTTCTAATGGTTTAAGCGCTGTGGCGCAAGGGGATTGGCAAATTAAAGTTCTTTATATGTTAGCGGCTCCAGTCACGATCATTCCTTTGCTCTTTTTTACTGCGGCAATTAAACGAACGTCATTAACGGTAATAGGTTTAGCACAATATATAGAACCAACAATTCAATTCTTATTAGCCGTATTTTTATTTAATGAGCTATTTGATTGGGTCAAAGGCATTAGTTTCTCACTTATTTGGATTGGTTTAATATTTTGTGTGTTAGCAATCTTACGCAAACAGTATATTAAATTTTCTCATAAAGAACCTTTTATTACTGGGCGTGACAAAACACCATTAGATTAAATAGTTAACCATCATTATCAATAGTTTATAAGATTATTGTCTTATGGCATTTTTTCCTCGATAGCAAAAGCAAACGGTTGCGTATATAATTGGTAGTAACTTTTTTGTCGGTAAGGTTATCAATCATGAATCAATTAGGTACTGCGCTGTGTAAATCTGCAACAAAAGTCATGTTGTTAGGTGCTGGAGAGTTAGGCAAGGAAGTTGCGATTGAATGTCAACGGTTGGGCATCGAAGTCATTGCGGTTGATCGCTATGATAATGCGCCAGCGATGCATATTGCACACCGTAGCTATACAATAAACATGCTTGATGGCGAAGCGCTGAAGCAAATAGTTTCAATTGAAAAACCCGATATTATTGTGCCTGAAATTGAAGCGATTGCGACACAGGTATTAATGGAACTGGAACAACAAGGACAAAAAGTGGTTCCGTCTGCGAAAGCGATTGTTCTTACTATGGATAGAGAAGGGATCCGCCGCTTAGCCGCAGAAGAGTTGAAATTACCAACATCAGAGTATCAATTTGTAGACAGTAAACTCGATTTTATCGCAGCAGCAGAAAAAATCGGCTTTCCTTGTATTGTTAAGCCAGTGATGAGTTCGTCAGGGAAGGGGCAAAGTGTGATCCATTCTCGAGACGAATTAAATCAAGCTTGGGATTACTCACAGGAAGGTGGTCGAGCAGGTCAAGGCCGTGTAATTGTTGAAAAAATGGTTAATTTTGATTTTGAAATTACATTATTAACGGTCAGTGCCGTGGATGGGATTCACTTTTGTGCGCCAGTAGGGCATCGACAAGAAAAAGGGGATTATCGTGAGTCTTGGCAGCCACAGTACATGAGTGAGGTGGCGTTGAAAAAAGCGCAGGATGTTGCTGAGAAAATTGTTACCTCTCTGGGGGGCTACGGAATATTTGGTGTTGAATTATTTGTGTGCGGTGACGATATTATTTTTAATGAAGTTTCGCCTCGTCCCCATGATACAGGCATGGTGACGCTGATTTCACAAAATTTATCTGAGTTTGCTTTACATGTTCGTGCATTTCTTGGCTTCCCAATCGGTGTGATCCGCCAATATGGACCAAGTGCATCCGCGGTTATTTTACCTAGTTTACAAAGCCAAAATGTGATTTTTTCAAATATTGGTGCAGCATTGGGATCGGATACTCAATTACGGTTATTTGGTAAACCTGAAATTGCAGGAACTCGCCGGTTAGGTGTTGCTTTGGCAATTGCAGATTCGATTGAAAGTGCATTAGAGCTGGCGCAAAAAACCGCTAATACAGTGTGTGTTTCTGGTTGATTTT
The DNA here is from genome assembly GCF_053098325.1 of Providencia sp. PROV_01. Lineage (NCBI taxonomy): Bacteria > Pseudomonadati > Pseudomonadota > Gammaproteobacteria > Enterobacterales > Morganellaceae > Providencia > Providencia sp. PROV_01. The sequence continues at coordinate 1,431,151 of NZ_JBRFKD010000002.1, forward strand.
AATGAAGTTAGTGCTGAACATTTTTGTTTCGCTACTGCTTTTTATATTATCCCAAATAATTGAGGTTGCATCTGGCTTGGCTAATGGGGTTTGATTGGCACTAATAACGGGGATTCCACCTAATAATTGAATGCCAATAGCCCCGTTAAAGTGCTCGTCATTAAAGAAATTATTATTAATCGCTAATCCAGCCAGATTGATAGAGTAAGGTAGCTTATTGACTAACTTAACCCCATTAGCATTTTGAGTTACGTAAATATTTTTAAATGCATCTTCTTGGGGCTGAATTCTTACTAATTTGAATCTTAAGGTTATTCTTGTACAAGATTTTATTTACCCTTATTCCTAGTTTCATTGAAAGAGATATCCGCTATCTTTAATAAGCGAGTATTTATTGGAGTAAGATTGGTGCGCTCCATTTCTTACTATAATCCGGCGTAAAAGTAGAATAAGGAAAGTGATGATGGTTCGTTATGTCGCTGGCTTAATGTCATTAGGATTAATGTCTTTTTTATCAACAGCACAAAATCTTGAACAACAATTTAGCTTATGGGTGGCGAATGAAAAAGATAAAATCGAGTGTTTTGAACCGCAATCATCATTTAAGTATTGCTTAGGTGAACGACCAAATAGCGGTTTGGCTGTTTTTGACCAGAAAGGGCAAGAAGTTTACCAGCTTTATTATTTTGACAACTGGCCAGATGAAGCACAGGACGGGGTATACCGAATTCGTAAAGAAAATAAAATTGGTTTTGCAGATGCGATATCAGGGGAAGTCGTGATTGATGCAATTTATGATTGCGCATATCCCTTTGAAGCAGGGAAAGCGAAAGTCGGTATCGGATGTGAAACACAAACTGATGGTGAGCACAGTTGGTGGGTTGGTGGTAATTGGACTACGATTACACGCTAAACGTATATAGATATCATAAGGTTTCAGGTAACTCAGCTTTAGGTTTTTACGTTATTAGTGAAATTTATTCACAATAAACATCATTTTAACCATGCATACTTCATTTTTTAACTTATTGAAAACAAATTGAAATTGTAATGCAGATCACGTTTTTAAGCTCATTTGACCTCCCTAAAAACCATTCAAAGTAAAAAACAAACCGCTTAATTCCATATGGCACCACTTAGCATAACTTTAGTCATTTGCTGAGTGTAATTTCATACCATATACACCATGGCAGAGCTCAATTTTTTGATTCAATACAGTTCAACCACTGCCAATTAAAAACCCATCAACGATAAATGATAAGCAACGAAAACACAGTGATATCGTTTTTTATGATGGCTAATACAAAATCAATGGCATGTTCGTTTTACCTCAGAAGGGTGTTCTATGAACAAAAATGGTATTTTAAAGCACATTCCGTGGATGATCCTTGGGATAATCGGTGCGGTCTGTCTGGGGGTAGTTGCACTCAGGCGTGGTGAGCACATCAGTGCTCTTTGGATTGTCGTCGCTTCTGTGGCGGTGTATCTCATAGCATATCGTTATTACAGCTTATATATCGCTAAAAAAGTGATGAAGCTGGACGAAACACGTGCGACTCCAGCCGTCATTAATAATGACGGGTTAAACTATGTTCCGACAAATAAAAACGTTCTATTTGGTCACCACTTTGCCGCGATTGCAGGGGCGGGGCCATTAGTCGGACCTGTTCTTGCTGCTCAAGTCGGCTATTTACCCGGCACCTTATGGTTGCTTGCAGGGGTTGTGTTAGCCGGTGCAGTGCAAGATTTCATGGTGTTATTTATTTCATCACGTCGTAATGGTGCATCATTAGGGGAAATCGTTAAAGAAGAGCTAGGCCCAATTCCGGGAACGCTGGCACTCTTTGGGTGCTTCCTAATCATGATCATTATCCTTGCTGTATTAGCATTGATTGTGGTGAAAGCCTTGGCAGAAAGCCCATGGGGTGTCTTTACTGTTGTGTCAACGGTACCAATCGCCTTATTTATGGGGATATATATGCGATATATCCGACCAGGGCGTGTTGGTGAGGTTTCAGTCATTGGTATCGTCTTGTTAGTTGCCTCTATCTGGTTTGGTGGCGTGATTGCTCACGACCCATACTGGGGCCCAGCACTGACATTCAAAGACACGACGATTACTTACGCGTTAGTGGGTTATGCATTTGTCTCTGCATTATTACCTGTATGGCTAATTTTAGCGCCTCGTGACTATTTAGCGACATTCTTGAAAATTGGGGTTATCGTTGGTTTAGCGATTGGTATCGTTATTCTAAACCCTGAATTAAAAATGCCAGCAGTGACGCAATTTGTTGATGGTTCAGGTCCTGTTTGGAAAGGTACTCTATTCCCATTCTTGTTTATTACCATCGCTTGTGGTGCGGTATCCGGTTTCCATGCGCTTATTTCCTCAGGGACAACACCTAAGTTATTAGCAAACGAAAAAGATGCGCGTTACATCGGTTATGGTGCAATGTTAATGGAGTCATTTGTTGCGATTATGGCTTTGGTCGCGGCTTCTATTATCGAACCAGGCCTGTATTTTGCTATGAATACGCCGCCAGCAGCGTTAGGTATTACCATGCCTAACTTGCATGAGCTGGGGGGGCCAGATGGCGCGGCTATCATGGCTCAACTGAAAGATGTATCTGTTCATGCAGCAGCTACAGTAAGCTCATGGGGCTTTGTGATTTCACCTGAACAAATCATGCAAACTGCGAAAGATATTGGTGAGCCGTCGGTATTAAACCGAGCAGGTGGTGCGCCAACATTAGCGGTGGGTATTGCGTTTGTTTTCCACGAAATCATGCCTGCGGCAAATATGGGCTTCTGGTATCACTTTGGTATTCTGTTTGAAGCTCTGTTTATCTTAACCGCATTGGATGCAGGGACTCGTTCAGGCCGCTTTATGCTGCAAGATTTATTGGGTAACTTTGTTCCATTCTTGAAGAAAACAGATTCACTGGTTGCTGGTATCATAGGTACAGCTGGTTGTGTTGGGCTGTGGGGTTATTTATTGTATCAAGGTGTTGTTGACCCACTGGGCGGTGTTAAGAGCTTATGGCCTCTGTTCGGTATCTCGAACCAAATGTTAGCAGCAGTTGCTTTAGTCTTGAGTACAGTAGTGCTGATTAAGATGAAACGCAGTAAATACATTATGGTGACTGTATTACCTGCAGTATGGCTATTAATCTGTACAACTTGGGCATTGGGACTGAAATTATTCAGTGATAACCCACAACTGGAAGGATTCCTATACTTAGCGAAATCTTATAAAGATAAGATTGCGGCAGGTGGTGCAGAGTTAACTGCACAAGAAATTACTAATATGAATCACATTATTATTAATAACTACACCAACGCAGGGCTGAGTATTCTATTCTTGGTGGTTGTCTACGGTATCATTTTCTATGGTATTCGCGTTGGGATGAAAGCGCACAAAAACCCAGAGCGTACAGACAAAGAAACACCTTATGTTCCTGTACCTAAAGAGGGCGTGAAAGTTTCATCTTCACATTAAGTCACCCTTCAACGAAATTGAACATCGGAAGATGTTCGGTAAATGAAAGGTCGCCCTACATTGTGTGTTCATGATGTAGGGCATTTGTATTGGAGAGGCTGATGTTTGGAAATCTCGGCAAAACAGGAAAATACCTCGGGCAAGCAGCACGCATGCTAATTGGTATTCCTGATTATGATACCTATGTGCAGCATATGAGTGATAATCACCCAGATAAACCTGTGATGACCTACAAAGAATTTTTTCGCGAAAGACAAGATGCACGGTATGGTGGTAGCGGTAAAGGCGGATTTCGCTGCTGTTAATCAATGAAGTGTGAGGGCAATAATGAAACCTATTAGCGTAACAATTTTAACCGGTTTTCTCGGGGCTGGTAAGACGACTCTCCTTAGCCATATTCTTCATGCTGAGCACGGTCATAAAATTGCAGTGATTGAAAATGAGTTTGGTGAAGTCCCCATTGATAACGCAATAATTGGTGATCGTGCGACACAAATTACCACATTAAGTAATGGCTGTATTTGTTGTAGTCGTTCGAATGAATTAGAAAATGCCTTATTAGACCTATTAGATGGCCTTGATAATGGAAAATTAGACTTTGAGCGTCTCGTCATTGAGTGCACTGGCATGGCAGACCCAGGCCCGATCACTCAAACTTTTTTTTCCCATGAAGTCCTATGCGAACGTTATGTGTTAGATGGCATTATTACACTAGTGGATGCTGTTCACGCTGATAAACAATTGAATGATTTTGCCATTGCTCAAGCGCAAATTGGCTATGCAGATCGCATTTTATTGACCAAAACAGATATTGAGCCGAATAACGAAGCTTTAATTGAACGTTTACAACGTATTAATGCGAGAGCACCGATTTACCCAGTTATTCAAGGTGATATCGACCTGAGTTTATTATTGGATATCGAAGGGTTTTTATTGGATTCACAGTTGAATGTCAAACAACCGACATTCCGTTTCGCGCCTAAACAACAAAATGAAGTCGGCTCGATTGTCCTTGAATTTAATTATCCTGTTGAACTGATGGCCGTTTCTCAAGTAATGGAAGACCTATTACTCGGTTTTGCAGATAACTTACTGCGTTATAAAGGAATTCTTTCCATTATGGGTGAACCAAAACGCTTATTATTCCAAGGTGTTCAACGCCTCTATAGTGCGGATTGGGATAGAGACTGGGAAGTTGATGAACAACGCCGCAGTGTATTAGTGTTTATTGGTATTGACCTACCAGAAGATATAATTCGTGAAAAATTCGCAGCCCTAGAAGTTAATTCAAAATAGAACAATTCAAAAAAATAATTTCAAAAAAGAAATTCAAAAAGAAATTCAAAACGAAATTCAAAGTCATTAGCGGCGTAGCAAGGCGGCAAAAGAGCCAATCCCTAGGAGCATACATAAGTATGTGACTAGGGTTGGCGAATGTAGCCAACAATGCTACGGCGTTAAGGGCGAAGAATTAGCGACGTAGCAAGACGGCAAAAGAAATAATCCCTAGGAGCATACACAAGTATGTGACTAGGGTTGGCGAATGTAGCCAACAACGCGACGGCGTTAAGGGCGTGCTTTAGCGGCCATAATTTCAATAATCTGCACGTCAGTATGTTTCATTGAACCCGCGGCTAAAGAACATAAATTGGCAATAGATTGGTCGACATCATCAGACACAATACCATCCGACCCTCTAACACAGCTATTATCTAATGCCATTAGCACGGCTTTATAAGCGGCACTCGCACTGGTTGACACCTTCATTGCACAACTGTTTGATGCGCCATCACAAATCATACCACTAACATCACCAATCATACTGGAAATTGCCATTGCAACGACTTCATAGCGGGATTCTAGTAACCAAGCAATGCCCGCGGCAGCTCCCATCGCCGCTGTTGTCGCAGCGCACAATGCCGATAATGCAGGAAGCTGGTTATGAATGTAGATTGCCATCAGATGGGAGAGCATCAATGCACGAGCCAGTTGTTCTTCTGAAGATTGTAGGTAATCAGCAGTCACAACAACAGGCATGGTGGCTGCAATACCTTGGTTGCCTGAGCCGGAGTTGCTCATTGCGGGTAATACGGCACCGCCCATGCGCGCATCTGAGGCGGCAGAGGTGCGGATCATAATTTCTGACATTAAGTCTTTTGAAAGCAGGCCACGGTCTCGCTGGGTTTGTAATGTTTTACCGATATGTAAGCCATAAACGTTGCGTAAGCCTTCTTGAGATAAAGCTTCGTTTAAATGTGCGGCTTCAAGAATAAAACGAATATCCTCTAAAGGTGCTTCGGTAGCAAATTGATAAACAGACTTGGCGGTGACGGGGGGCAGAGGGACATCAGCCGCACAGTCAACGGGCGATTCATGGTGAGGTTGAGCTGTTGTGGCATCAAATACGGTATGATTGTTATGAACGATTTTAACAATATTGGTATGCGACCCTGCAATGATGACGGTTGCGGATTCAGTTTGTGTGTATACCGTGGCTTCAGAGTAGATAACATCATCACAAGGGTGTTTGATATCTACAGTAATAGCTCCTTGCGCTAACATGGTTTTACTCAAAGCAATGGCATCCGCGGACGCTGATTTTAAAACTTCTAAACCTGCATCGGCATCGCCCCCAACAGCACCAAGCGCAGCTGCGATAGGTAGACCTACCATACCTGTCCCGGGGACGGTTACACCCATGCCATTTTTCATGAGGTTAGGAGAGACAAAAGCACAGACACGGATCACTTGCCCATCAAGAAATGAAGCGGCTTTAGCAGCAGCATATGCCAATGAAATTGGCTCAGTACAACCTAAGGCAGGTTTTACTTCTTGTTTTACTGCTTTGATAAAATATTGCCAAAGTAGTGGTTGTGATTGAGCATGCATGGCAAGTCCCCTTAATAAAATCTTTTTCGATTTTATTATTTTAAACAACAGTCTGGAGAAAAACTTCACTAAGTTAGGGGATTTAAAGAGAGTGAAGAGAAATATTATCTCTAATTTGAATTATAAAAATGAAAAAATTCTAATTTTGAGCCTGGTCACAAAAGTCCTGCCTATAAAATTCGGCAGGACTGAGTGATAACGGAACAGATTAGCTTTCTACATCAAGACGCTTACTTTGCCACTTACGTGAACGCCAGCGCCATGCATTCGTTAAGCCGCGCAACCATTCATCAGCAAAGAAACCTAACCAAATACCTAAGAGGCCCATCTCCATTTTTATACCTAAGAAGTAGCCTAATGGGATAGCAACGCCCCACATAAAAATAATGGCGGTACACAGAGGAAAGCGGGCATCACCTGAGGCACGTAAGGCATTCACCATCACGATATTAATTGTTCTGCCGGGCTCTAAAAACACCGAAAGTAAAAACAATGGCAGCAATAATTCAATAATACCGTGGTCGTCCGTAATGTTATTTAGGATAGGATCACGGAATAACCAAAAGGCAATAACCACACCAATTGTTACGTAAAAACCCATTTTGAGGCTTTTTACCCCGCGCCTAAAGGCATCTTCAAAGCGTTTTGCTCCAACAAGATGGCCAACCATAATTTCATTACCAATACTGATAGAGATACCGAACAGCATGATAAATAATGACAATTGGAAATAGAGTGTTTGTGCCGCAAGAGATGTTTCTCCCATGAGACCGATAAACGCAGATGCGGTCATAAAATGGAGGATCCAAACGAGGTTTTCACCGGCGGAGGGTAAGCCAATATGTAAAATTTTACCCAACATTTTTCGCGACCAGTGTATTAGCATCATTGGGACAAATTTAATCCTCAACCCATAAAACAGTAGGCAGAAGAGTAAAATAACGGCAACAATACGCCCAACGACAGTTGACCAAGCAACGCCCTCAAGGCCATATTGTGGTAACCCAAAGAAACCATAAAGAACAATGATGTTACCAAACACGGTAATCACATTAGCGATTAATGTGACCCACATTGCAGGCTGTGCTTTACCATAAACTCGCAAGCATGCGGCTAAAATAATTGAAATCGCTTCAGGAATTAAACATATCCCTAAAATACGTAAATAAGTATAACCATCAGCCATTAAATGTGATGGCATATTCATGATAGTTAGAATGCTATAGCCAAAAAATAATGCGACTAGCGCGCTAGAAAAACCAAGAATAAAGTTAAACGCGATTGAAATATGAATTGCTTGGCTGGCTTTTTCTCTGCGGCCTGCTCCTAAGTATTGGGCAATAACAACGCTACATCCCACACTTATAAAGTTAAAAATAGTAATAAATAGGTCAAACACTTGGTTTCCCACCCCCATAGCAGCAAGGTAGGCAGTAGAAACGTGGCTAACCATATAGGTATTAATTAATAATGTGGCCAAATGAAGAAAAATATCGATAAAAATTGGCCAGCTGAGCGAAAAGAGTGACCGCTCAGTCACATCAGATTGATGCATTGAGAACCTTTATATATTCATGAATGTTAGGGAAAGCTTGTTGAGTGGCTAATTCTACATGGATTTCAACAATGAAAATAGGGTTAAAATGCATCTGACTTAATTAGGCTAATGTTTTGTTTACTTTTAATTATTCTGTTAAATTTAATTTCGCTATATACCCTAAATAATTCGAGTTGCAGGTAGGCGACAAGGGAAGATAGGCGGGGAACATAGATAAACTATGTGACTCGGCGAGCTGAGCGTAGTCACTTATACCTCAACGAAAAGCGCTGCAACTTGAAGGATTACGGGTATAAATAATTTAATAAGCAACATCAGCACGGTATAGGAGTAAAAATGACAAAAATTAAAGCAGCAATAGTGGGCTACGGTAATATTGGCCGCTATGCACTAGAAGCTGTTCTGGCCGCTGAAGATTTTGAGTTAGTCGGGGTAGTTCGTCGCAATACACAAGATATTCCCGCTGAACTTTCAGCCTACAAAGTGGTTGATGATATTGAAAAACTAGGAGAAGTTGATGTTGCGCTACTCTGTTCACCTACGCGTGCAATCGGTCCATTAGCAGCAAAAATTTTAAGTTTGGGAATTAATACGGTTGATAGCTTTGATGTTCATTCAGATATTGTCGCTTTAAAACACAGCTTAGATGATATTGCGAAGCAACATAATAGCGTGGCAGTTGTTTCTGCTGGATGGGATCCTGGTTCGGATTCGATTATGCGAACTCTAATGTTAGCGATGGCACCAAAAGGGGTAACTTTTACTAATTTTGGACCAGGGATGAGTATGGGGCACAGTGTGGCTGCCAAAGCAATTGATGGCGTCAAAGATGCACTTTCTGTCACAATCCCATTAGGGACTGGGGTTCATCGCCGTATGGTTTATGTTGAATTAGAAAGTGGCGTGAATTTTGATGCAGTGACTCAAGCAATTAAAGCAGATAGCTATTTTTCTTCTGATGAAACACATATTCGTCAAGTCGATAGCATTGATGCATTAAAAGATGTTGGGCATGGTGTGCACATGACCCATAAAGGGGTTTCAGGGGCAACACATAACCAGTTATTCGAATATTCAATGCGTATTAATAATCCCGCACTCACTTCTCAGTTTATGGTTTCTGCCGCACGTGCGACCATGAAACAAGCTGCAGGTGCATATACCGTGATTGAAATTCCACCCGTGAATTTCTTACAAGGTGATTTAGATACGCTGATCGCCAAATTGGTTTAATTTCAATTTAATCTATCTGTGGCATGGCGAGTGTACGTTCATGCCATCTTGTCGATATTCCTTACACTTTATCTTATCCTGAATCCGCCATTCGGACTTTAGCCACTGTTTATTTTTTGTGTTATCAAGTAGCTTATTAGTAAAGTGATATTGATGACATGGAGTGAGGTAATGGTAAAGCCACCAAGGAATGGGAAAGATAACAACCAAGGTTTTTTCCCAAAACAATCTTCAGTAAAAAGTGTGAAGGAAACTCCGCATTCTTTCAGCATTATTCGTGCTTTTTCTAAAATAATAAATTATGGCTTTTCATTATTTTATGTCGGTTTTATTTTATCGGTATGGTTTTTTCCTGAATACTATACAGTAGAAATTATTTATAACCTGACACTGATCCTGATTTTTGAATTTATTTTAGTTCACTCAGGCGTCTTTATGGCGGTATTTCGTGATTGGCGAATATTAACGTTATTTGCCCTTTTCTATGGCCTTTTTGCTCTGGCTATTAATATGTCAGTCTTAGGGGATTCCCCATTAATTTTATATTTGTATAGTGCCACTGTCGCAAATCGAATGCTTTTTGGTTTAACCAGTCGAACAGAGCAAGAACGCTCTGAAAATATGGGCTATTCAGCGTTAATGGCACTCAATTTTATGTTCTGTATTTTCTCGGTGTTAATTTTATCTTTTCTCGTACCTTATGGCGGATTAACGCCTGAATATTTAAGGTCGATTGACTATTATTCGAGTATTTCTACGGGGGGCGAGTTTCCAGATAAACCCCATGTGGCTTTTGCCTTTGGCGTGCTCTATTTTGGTATGCCTATATTTATGGCTTGCCTAACATATTTTTTATGCAAAGGGCATTCTATTTACCAGGAAAAAGGGAAATAACTTTGTAGCTAGAAAGATAAAAAAACGCCTACCGAAGTAGGCGCCTGGTGTTGGCAAAATATAAAGTAAAAAACTAACGTGTAATTGATTTAAATTTTTGTGTGGTGGCGGTTAATGCCACTTCTGTTGGCAAACGTTCCATTGAGCTGGCACCATAGAAGCCATGGCAATCAGGGCAGTTGGCTAAAATGTATTCAGCATCTTCTGGGGTAGCTATTGGGCCACCGTGGCACAGAACAATCACATCTTCGCGTACTGCTTTTGCCGCTTTTGCCCATTCATTGATTAATGGCACACAATCTTTGAGCGTCAGTGCCGTTTCTGCGCCAATATTCCCGCCAGTCGTTAGCCCCATGTGTGGTACAATAATGTCAGCACCAGCTTGAGTCATCGCAATGGCATCTTCAGCACTAAAAACGTAAGGCGTTGTAAGTAAATCTTTTTCGTGGGCTAAACGGATCATTTCAACTTCTAACCCATAACCCATACCTGTTTCTTCTAAGTTGGCGCGGAAATTACCATCAATTAGACCGACAGTAGGGAAATTTTGCACCCCTGCAAAACCTGTTGCTTTGATATCATCAAGGAACTTATCGAATTGGCAGAATGGATCTGTTCCATTCACACCCGCAAGAACTGGCGTCTGTTTTACTACAGGTAAAACTTCTTTTGCCATATCCATAACGATTTCATTCGCATTACCATAAGCTAATAAACCCGCAAGGGAACCTCTACCCGCCATGCGGTAACGGCCTGAGTTATAGATAACAATTAAATCAATACCGCCCGCTTCTTCGCATTTCGCCGATAGTCCTGTTCCTGCGCCACCACCGATGATTGGTTCTCCCCGAGCAATCATGTCTCTAAATTTTTTTAATAAATCTGTGCGGTTATGTTTCATAATTAACCTCTATTATTTGTTCAAAATTTCCTGATGAAGCTGAATAACCTGATCACAAAACTCTGAGGAGTTAATATGATAAGGACTCAAAATAAGCTGTCTTTTCTCTGTTATTATTAAATTTGCGGTTAAAGTATCAATGAAGGCTTGGTCTGCGATAGGATCCCAAAATGGAGCACCTTCAACATCTAAAGCTGAGAAACCTGCTGTTGGAATAATAAAGCGCACTTCACCATGACAACGATTTAACTTTTCGGCAATCCAACGACCCATTTGCTGATTTTCTTCTTTGGTCGTTCTCATTAAAGTGACTTGAGCATTGTGATGATAAAATAAGCGATCTTGATAGTGTTTAGGCACAGTGGAAGGGCGACCAAAATTCACCATATCCAAGGCTCCACAAGACATCACGCAAGGGGTTTGAGTACGCTCAATAGCACCAAAGCGGTCTTCATCACATGCTAGTACGCCACCAAATAAGTAATCACACACTTCAGTGGTTGTAATGTCTAAAACAGAATGCAATAACTGGCTATCAATCAGTTTTTCCATGGCTTTACCACCACTGCCTGTTGCATGGAAGACTAGACAGTCATATTGGGCTTCTAACTGTGTTGTAAGTTGCTGGACGCATGGGGTCGTTACCCCGAACATGGTTAGGGCAATCGCAGGCTTTAAGTCGTGCGGTTGTTCTTCGCTATCAAACCAAACCGCTCCTGCAATTTGGTTGGCTGCATTTTTTAATACTTTACGGGAAATGATATTCAAACCAGACACATCAGTGACGGAGTACATCATCGAAATATCACTGGCGCGGATATAACCGGAAATATCCCCTGATGCCATCGTAGAAACCATTAATTTTGGAATACCTACAGGCAACACTTGCATGGCGGGTGTAATGAGTGCGGTTCCGCCAGACCCTCCTAAACCAAGAATAGCGGCAACATCTGTTTGTGCGGCAAGGTAAAGGCTAAAAGCGTGTGCCATGGCTTCAATGGCTTTACCGCGATCACCACAGAAAACGGCTTCAGCGCCAAGTGGATGAAAACTTGCAACGGCATGCGCGCTGATATCTGCGTTTTTATCTAATTGCGTTGGTTGTGTTGTCAGGTCAACGGTACGTACCGCCAATCCGGCGTTTTTGATTAATTCACTGACATAAAATAGTTCAGCACTTTTCGTGTCAAGCGTTGTTACAATATAAATAAAACCCGGATATTTTTTCATAGAAAAACCCTTTCAGAGTAAAACTAACGTTGAATTTTTCATCATAATGAGACTATAGTATCATTTTGTTTGGTTGTAAAATGAGATTGCAGTCTCATTTTACATTTTATGGTGAAGGGCATTGGTGTCTGGATGATATATCCTATTGATAAATAGAAATAAATTCTCAATAAGAGTCTTGAATTATTTTGAATGGATGTGGAAACTTATAATATTTAAATGTAATTATTCTGTCTTTTGTTATTACTTTTAAAATCATCTTTATGGATAAATTTTTACAAATTATCAATCAAGTATGTTTACCTATTCACACTTATATGTTTTCATGAGTATTAACTCGATTTATAGTAAGTGACAGTATTTTAAGGATAAATTAATGTCTAAAACTAATTCATACTCAGAATACAAAGGGACACGAAAACGGACCTATGTATTATTGGTTACGACGGCTTTAGATTTATTTGAAAAAGGGGCAATGCCTTCTGTTTCTGAATTAGCGCTTGAAGCGGGAGTTTCTCGTGCGACAGCTTATCGTTATTTTCCGACGCAGGCCGATTTAATTACTGCAACGGTTAATGAGAGCTTAGGGCCAATTTTAACTTGGCGCCCACAAAGTGAGCAAACTGAAGATCGTATTGACGAGTTATTAACCTATGCATTTCCGCGTATGTTTGAACATGAAGGTGTTTTACGGGCTGCATTGCAAGCGTCATTGCAGCAGTGGGCTCAGGGTCGAGCTGATCCACAAAATGTTAATGATAAGCGTCTAGAACGTGGAAATCGCAAAGAAATTCTTGCGATGGTGACATCGCCAATGAAATCAGAATATCCGCAAGAAATTATAGATAAAGTGATTAGAGCCTTTTCTGTTATTTATGGTTCCGAAATATTTTTAGTATTAAAAGATATTTGGAAAATGGATGATGCCCAAGTCACTGCGTTAGCTCAATGGATGTCCAAAGCAATAATGAATCAAGCTCGTGCTGATAATATAAAACGGAAAAAATAGTTTTATGGCTACGTTATGTTAATTTTAGTTAAGAGAAATTTTTCAAACCAAGTCAAAATAATAAGATCAAAACCTAATAAATAGATAAATTCTGGTGGATACCACTAGGGTAATAAATAAATAAAAACTAAAGTCATATGACTTAAAATAATATGATATAAATTAGGACTATAAAAAGACTTAATGGTTAATACCATATGATGAAATTATTAAAAATGTTAGGTGGGATTTCCATCTGTGCCTTGATTGGTGGCGGGCTGACTTACCTCGGAGTTCCCCTTGCATTGATGTTTGGCCCAATCATTGCCATTATCATTTTTCATCGTTTTGGTGTTTCGTTTGCCATCCCTAAACATACTATTACCTTTGTTCAAGTCACGCTCGGGACCTCTGTGGGCTTGATGTTTAATCAAGTATCACTTAATGAAGCAGACAATTTATTTCTTTTACTATTGATGCTAGTTGTCTGTTTGGCTGTACAATTTTCATTTAGTTTTTTTTGGTTTTACCGCAAAGTCGGTTGGACAAAACAAGAAGCGATGCTTGGCTCTGTCCCCGGTGCTATGGCAGCTATTCTGGCATTAACTGACCATACTCATACCCCACCTCAGAAAATTGTTATTTCCCATACAATTCGCTTAATTATTCTTATTTTATTAGCAGGAATTGTTGTGGGGAGCGATGGAGATCCTCAACCGATAATAGAATTTCCAGAATTGACATTAGTTGCAACGGGATGGCTAGTGCTCATTATTGCAGTTGGGGTAATTTCAGGGGCAATATTACAGCGTTTAAAAGTCCCCGCACCTTTTATGTTAACGTCATTAGCGGCAGCAACTCTTATTCAAGGTTGGGCGGATATCCCATTAAATTTCCCGTTGATGTTGACTGAACTCAGTATGGTATTAATTGGGATGAACATTGGTAACCATTTCATTGTGTTTCCACTTTCATCGTTAATTAAAAATATATACTCTTCGGCCCAAGTTGTGGTGGTTAATATCGTGCTGACTTTTCTTATCACGGTATTTGCCTCTTGGATTACAGGCTATGATATTTCGGTACTATTGTTAGCGTGGGCTCCGGGGAGTATGGAAGCGATGACATTCGCCGCAATCACCATGAATTTAGACGCGGGCTTTGTTATGTCAAACCATATTATCAGGATGGTAATTATTCAAAGTATTCCATCGATAGCGTTGTTTTGGCAAGAAAGAAGGCAAAAAAGAAATAGTCATTTAAAGTAAAGAAAGAAAACATGCAGGCGATATTTGGCATGTTTTCTTGATAGGCTTTTTTCATCTGCTTATTTGACGTAAGCAAAGAGGCCTAGTGAATCGCGAGCAAGAGACTGGCATTTAAACTCGGTGGTGAGTGGTATCCCTTTTAGATCACTATAACTTTCTTTGTTAAGAACGGTCATTTTTTCCGCATTATAGTTACTAAGATCCCATTTGTTACTTTTCGCAAAGTAAACAATAGCACGTTCAATTTCTCTATCTGGGATTTGTGAATACCCGCAATCATATTTTAGATAAATAAAAACGGCCGTGAGATCAGCAAGATCTTCAGCTTCGTTGGTGGAAAGAGCTCTGGCAGAATTGGTTATCCCTAACAGAGTCATTAAGCATGACATCAATATAAATTTGCGCATTCGTTATTCTATCTGTTTTCTATGTCAAGTTACGTTAGCATAAGAATAGAATTGTTAGTCAACTATATTTTTCTTAAATCCATGTAATAAACCCACATTTATGGAGTGGTTTTATTGACCTTCCTGTAAGGGGAAGCTTTATCATACCGTCATTAAACCATGTTTTGCTTCGAAAGTGTAATTTGTCATAAATCACACCACAGATGATTATCAATTTGATAAATAAAAGGAAGGTTATCAATGCTACGTCGCGATTTTCTTAAATTAAGTGCTATCACATATGCTGCAAGTGCGCTGCCTATTTGGAGCCGCATCGCGGTCGCAGCGGGAAATTATCCAACATTAGCGATCCCCCCCTTATTGGAGCCTGATGCGCAAGGTAACATTCAGTTGGTTATCCAGAAGGGCGTTTCACAATTTGTTCCTGGAAAGCAAACGACAACATGGGGTTATAACGGCAATTTATTAGGCCCTGCAATTAGCTTGAAAAATGGACAGAATGTTAATATCAATATTGTTAACCAACTGGCAGAAGACACGACAGTTCATTGGCATGGTTTAGAAATTTCAGGTGAACAAGATGGCGGCCCCCAAGCAATAATCGAACCAAACGCAAGCCGAAAAGTGAATTTTACGGTAAACCAAAGTGAAGCGACATGTTGGTTCCATCCTCATACTCATGGAAAAACCGGCTATCAAGTGGCTATGGGGTTAGCAGGCCTTGTATTAATTAAAGATGATGACAGCACAAAGCATGGCTTACCAAACGATTGGGGTGTTGATGATATTCCAGTCATTTTGCAAGACAAACGCCTAAAAGATGATGGCCAAATTGATTATCAACTTGATGTGATGAGTGCCGCAGTGGGTTGGTTTGGCGATATCATGCTAACGAATGGTGCTGTTTATCCTAAACATGTTGCCCCGAAAGGTTGGATACGATTAAGGTTATTAAATGGCTGTAATGCTAGAAGCTTAAATATTTCCACCAGTGATGGACGTAAAATGTATGTCGTTGCGAGTGATGGTGGTTTATTAGCTGAGCCGATTGCGCTAACCGAATTACCTATCTTGATGGGAGAGCGTTTTGAGGTATTAATTGACGCCTCCGATGGCCGCGCATTTGATTTGGTAACGCTACCTGTCGGGCAAATGGGAATGACGATTGCACCATTTGACCAGCCTTTGCCAGTGCTGCGTATCGAAACAACGTTGACGAAAGGGGAAGGTGACTTACCATCAACACTAGCAGCCATACCCGCGATTCCTTCTCTTGCTGGCTTAAATCGCCGTCGTTTCCATTTAATGATGGATATGCGCTTAGATATGCAAGGCATGATGATGTTGCGTGAAAAATATGGCGATCAGGCGATGGGGAATATGGGCGGTCATGGTGCAATGATGGGGAATATGAACCACGGTAACATGAATGCAGGTAATATGAATCATGGAAATATGAATGGCAAAATGGGAAGTGGCGGCCATTGTGGTACAGGTTCTGATGGCTTGGATATTCATAATGCGAATACTATAAATGGGCAAGTTTTCTCAATGACGCATCCTGCATTCAACGCTCCTATGAATCAACAAGAAATTTGGGTCGTTTCAGGACGCGGTGATATGATGTTGCATCCATTCCATGTTCATGGCACGCGTTTTCGTATCCTAAAAGAAAACGGCCAAGCCGTAGAGCCTCATCGTCAAGGATGGAAAGATATTGTCAAAGTAGAAGGGCAGGTGAGTGAAATTTTAGTTGAATTTAAACACCCTGCAACACAACAGCACCCTTATATGGCTCATTGCCATCTCTTAGAGCATGAAGATACAGGGATGATGTTGGGCTTCACTGTGAGTTAACAGCCACATTTACTTTCAGAGAAAATGTAGTGTGAAATTTTAGCACTGCATTTTCCTTTATTAGTATATGCGTGCTGCCTATGATAAAATTACGCGCTTTCCATTCCCATAGATGCGTAATAGAAGATGAAACATACCCTTGAAGTGATGATCTCTGAAGAAGAGATTGCTCAGCGAATCAGCGAATTAGCCGATAAAATTAGTGCTCATTATCAAAAACTTGATGGTGAATTAGTCCTTGTTGGCTTACTAAAAGGTTCATTTATTTTTATGGCCGACTTATGCCGTAAGATTGATGTTCCCCATGAAGTCGATTTTATGACTGTTTCAAGTTACGGTAATGCGATGACATCAAGCCGTGATGTTAAAATTGTCAAAGACTTGGATGAAGATATTCGCGATAAACACGTCTTAATTGTTGAAGATATTATTGATTCAGGTAATACCTTAAATAAAGTACGTGAGATTTTCGAATTACGCGGCCCTAAATCTGTCGCTATTTGTACATTGCTGGATAAACCTTCACGTCGAGAAGTACAGGTTCCTGTTGAGTGGATTGGTTATTCTATCGAAGACAAATTTGTGGTGGGTTACGGTATTGACTACGCTCAACAATATCGCCATTTACCTTATATTGGCCATGTAACGTTACTTGAAGAATAAAACTTTAGAATAGCATGAATAAAAAGGACAGCGTAAGCTGTCCTTTTGTTTTAATATAATATTAACAACACGTTATATCTTAATTTTAATTGTTTACTCTCATTTGTTGTTAATGATAAATTTGCTTTAATTGAATTTTATTTTCTTTTTTTTTAGTCAATTGAAAGGAAAGTTTTTTATATTTTAATTATGCTGATTTGGGGATTAATAAGAAAGAAGCTCTTAATTATAAGAGCTTCCAATTTATATTTTAAATTACTTTTTTTGAGTTAAAGTAGAAATGGCTTCACGGTAACACAATTCAAGTTTTTCTCGACTATCGGCAGTAATATGTAAGTCTTGTAATCGACCATTATTAATCCCATATACCCAGCCGTGGATCATCACTTTTTGGCCACGTTTCCATGCAGACTGCATGATCGTTGAATGCCCTAAGTTATAAACTTGCTCAACAACATTTAACTCACATAAACGGTTAAGACGCTCACAAGGCTTTAATTCACCCAACATAGAGCTATGTCTGTACCAAATATCTCTTATGTGTAATAGCCAGTTATTAATTAAGCCAAGTTCGGTATTATCAACCGCCGCTTCAATACCACCACAGCCATAGTGGCCGCAAATAATAATGTGCTCAACTTGTAAGACATCAACCGCATATTGAATGACTGATAAACAGTTTAGGTCAGTGTGAATGACTAAGTTGGCAACATTACGGTGCACAAAAAGGTCCCCAGGTGCCGCGTTAATGAGTTTTTCTGCAGGTACTCGGCTGTCAGAGCAGCCTATCCATAAGAATCTCGGCTTTTGTGCTTTTGATAATTCTTTGAAGAATTCGGGGTCTTGTTCATTGACTGATGCTGACCATGCTTCATTGTTAGCAAACAGCTCTTCGATTTTTCTCATCATGACTTATAGCCTAGTTGTGTTACTTTGCGATAAAATCTTATACAACATTTATTGATTAATTAATAATTAGTTATACTAATTTTAATGCCCTTATGATGAACCTGTCTTTTAGACAAGACAACCCTAAATTTATAACATATTGAATTATATTGTATAAACTAATTATCTCTTTTCTGCATAACATAGAGCAGAAAAAAGTGGCATCATGGTGATATATTGCCTTCAAACCGTTCTAAGAATAAAGGTTTTTTTTACATATGACATATGCACTTGAGTTATCGCAGTTAACCAAAACCTACCCAGGTGGTGTGAAAGCCCTGAAAGGGATTGATCTGAGCGTTGAAGACGGTGACTTTTACGCATTGTTGGGACCAAATGGCGCGGGTAAATCAACTACAATAGGGATCATTAGCTCGCTGGTAAACAAAACAAGCGGGTCTGTAAAAGTATTTGGTTATGATTTAGAAAAACAAGTTGTGCAAGCAAAGCAGCAACTTGGATTAGTGCCTCAAGAGTTTAATTTCAATCCATTTGAAACGGTATTACAAATTGTCCTTAACCAAGCCGGTTATTATGGGGTTACGCGTTCTGTTGCGGTACAACGTGCAGAGCAGTACCTAACCCAACTTGATTTATGGGAAAAGCGTGATGAGCGGGCACGTAATTTGTCCGGTGGTATGAAACGCCGTTTAATGATAGCCCGTGCATTGATGCACCAACCAAAGCTATTAATTTTGGATGAACCCACTGCGGGTGTTGATATTGAGCTTCGTCGCTCAATGTGGACATTTTTAAAGAATCTTAACGCTCAGGGGACGACAATTATTTTAACAACTCACTATTTGGAAGAGGCTGAAATGTTGTGCCGTAATATTGGCATTATTCAACATGGTGAATTAGTTGAAAATACTAGTATGAAGCAATTACTGAGCCAATTAGAATCAGAAACCTTTATTTTTGATTTAATGCCAAAAAGTCCGATCCCTCAATTATTAGGGTATGAATCTCGTTTGATAGATACTTCAACACTTGAGGTGGATGTTAAAAGAGAGCAAGGTCTAAATAGTGTCTTTAGCCAATTTAGTGAGCAAGGTGTTCAGATTTTAAGTATGCGAAATAAAGCAAACCGATTAGAAGAGTTATTTGTTAACTTAGTTAAAAGAGAAAGTAATGCAACCGAGAAGGAGATTGCAAGATGATCTCATTATATTGGGTCGCATTGAAAACCATTTGGATAAAAGAAGTCACACGGTTTGGTCGTATTTGGATACAAACACTATTACCACCGGTGATCACAATGTCGCTGTATTTTGTGATTTTTGGTAACTTAATTGGTTCTAGAATTGGTGATATGGGTGGTGTAGATTATATGCAATTCATCGTCCCTGGGTTAATCATGATGGCGGTGATCACTAATTCATATTCAAATGTTTGTTCTTCTTTCTTTGGCTCTAAATTTCAGAAAAATATCGAAGAATTACTGGTAGCCCCCGTTCCGACGCATATTATTATCGCAGGTTTTGTCGGCGGTGGTGTTGCTAGAGGGATTTTAGTGGGTTTTCTTGTTACATTGGTATCGTTATTCTTTATTCCATTGCAAGTGCATTCATGGGCAATGGTAGTCATAACGTTATTGCTAACCGCAATTGTATTTTCACTTGCTGGCTTACTAAATGCTATCTTCGCAAAGACATTTGATGATATTAGTATTGTTCCAACCTTTGTCTTAACACCATTAACGTATTTAGGTGGTGTATTTTATTCACTATCGCTGTTACCACCGTTTTGGCAAGCCGTTTCTAAACTGAACCCAATTGTGTACATGATCAGCGGCTTTCGTTATGGTTTTCTGGGAATAGCCGATGTTTCTATCGCGATTACGTTAGGCGTCTTAATGATTTTTTTAGTCGTCTTTTATGCATTAACATGGTTTTTGATTGAGCAAGGTAGAGGCTTAAGAAGTTAAATTTTGGGCTGAAATTGTGTAAAAAAAAACGGCTTTTGGTACTTAGCGTAATCAAAAGCCGTTTTTTATTGAGATGTATATAAATGGCAATACTAATCAAATTGTTGGATAAATAAAATCCAACATTATGCCACTTGAACAGGGACTGCTTTTGCGATGCGACTCATTTTATTGTTTTCATCAAAATAAGCCACTTTTGGCTTATGTAGGCGCGCATCTTCATCTTCCATTTGTACATAAGAACAAATAATCAGCTTATCACCAACCGCAGCGCGGCGGGCAGCAGCACCATTAACCGAGATGATTTTTGAGCCCCGTTCGCCTGAAATTGCGTAAGTCGAAAAACGTTCGCCATTATCAACGTTGTAAATATCAATGGCCTCGTATTCAAGGATCCCAGCGGCATCCATAAAGTCCTGATCAATCGCACATGAGCCTTCGTAGTGTAAGTCTGCTTGTGTGACTGTGACGCGATGGAGTTTGCCTTGCAACATTCTTCTTAACATGTCTTCTTCGTCCTTCAAATTGCAGCGTTGTTGACTACGTGCGCTCGCCCTAGTCACATATTTATGTATGCTCCTAGGGACTCACTTACTTGTCGCCTAGCTGCAATCTGAATGACTTTGAATAAAATCATAGTGCCTTCAAAACTGCAGCGTTGTTGACTACGTGTATATAAGTCGCAACAGGCTTAGCAACGCAGCAAGATGGTTGCTGTGATAGTGTTATAAGTCTTATTGTTTTATGCAATATTACTTGGTAGGTCAACTTGTAAATTGTCAATAAGACGCGTTTGACCTAACCATGCCGCCATTAAAATAACCGCACGTTTACTGGACTCACCAAGTGGTAATAATGTATCTGCATCGCGAATAAATAGCTCATCAGGAGTAAAGCCGGCTTCTCGTAAGCTATTGTTCATCTCTTCAATAATAACTTCAGATGCATCAGGTTCAGCCACTAATTTTTCACCCGCTTGTTGCATAATTTGATACAGCTTAGGCGCTGTTTTTAGCTCTTCCGCTGACAAATTATTGTTGCGTGAGCTCAGTGCTAGACCATTCTTGGCTCTAACTGTTGGGACGCTAACAATTTGTGTATCAAATGATAAGTCAGCAACTAACTTGCGAATTAATTGTAATTGCTGGTAATCCTTCTCACCAAACAAGGCAATATCTGGCTGTACTAAGTTGAACAACTTAGTAATAACCGTTGCGACACCTTTAAAGTGCCCAGGGCGGCTTGCGCCTTCTAATATGGTCGATAACTCTGGAACTTCAACAAAAGTCTGTTTTTCCATCCCTTCTGGGTAGAATTCTTGAGGGGAAGGCGCAAAAACCAAATTGATGTCACGACGTTTTAGTTTTTCGCAATCTTCTTGCAACGTTCGTGGGTAATTGGCTAAATCAGATTGCCTATCAAATTGCATCGGGTTAACGAAGATACTGGCAATCACAACATCAGCTTGTTTTTTTGCTTGGTCAATGAGTGTTAAGTGACCATCATGTAAATTACCCATTGTTGGGACAAGTGCAATACGTTTGCCTTCTTGTTTCCAGCGGCGGATTTCACGGCGTAAGATAAGCGCCGTTTCAACGATAAGCATACGTGTGTTCCTTATAATTTCTGACATCAATTAAGAAAAAGAATGGGCTTCACTTGGGTAAATGCCATCTTCCACTTCTTGGATATACATACGAATAGCATCATGAAGGTTGCCCGCTTGAGCTAAAAAGTTTTTTGCGAATTTAGGGGCTCGTGCGGTAATACCCAGCGCATCATGCATAACAAGAATTTGTCCATCAGTCCCATTTCCCGCACCAATACCAATCACGGGCAATAGTAGCTCTTCCGTAACATGATTGGCTAAGGTGGTTGGGACACATTCAAGAACCAACAATTGGATGCCTGCATTTTCTAGTGCAATCGCATCTTTGAGTAATTGATTGGCGGTGACTTCATCACGTCCTTGGACTTTATAACCGCCAAGGACATTGACGGCTTGTGGCGTTAAACCTAGATGGCCACACACAGGAACAGAGCGTTCTCCTAGCATTCTTACCGTATCACATAACCAACTGCCACCCTCAATTTTGACCATGTTTGCGCCTGCCTGCATTAAAATAGCCGCATTGGCGCAAGCTTGTTCTGGTGTGGCGTAACTCATAAATGGCATATCTGCAATAATGAAGGCATTTGGCGCGCCTTTGCGAACGCATCGGGTGTGGTAAGCAATTTGCTCGACAGTAACGGGTAAGGTGGAGGATTCACCTTGAATCGTCATTCCAAGTGAGTCTCCAACGAGCATCACTTGGATACCTTGCTCATAAAATAATTGAGCGAAGCTTGAGTCATAGGCTGTCATAGTTGCAAATTTGTGTTTGTCTTTTTTAAACTGACATAAATCAGCCAGAGAAATTGGTTTCATTATAATAACCTCCGGAAATGATCTCCCTGCGACCATACCTCATAAGAGGTTGAACATTTCAGGCTGGAATATCCCAAAACGTTAGGCCATTTCGAGGGACTTGTGTGAGTCTTTCTGAAAGCTTTTCGCCATCAGGAAAAACAAGAGAAGGGGCGATTTCACTAAGCGGATACAACATAAATTCACGCTCTTTTAGCCCATAATGTGGAACGATCAACCGTTCAGTATTGATGATACGGTTACCAAAAAGCATGATATCGAGGTCCAGCGTTCGTGGCCCCCAACGCTCCTCTTTGCGTACACGGCCCAGCTCAAGTTCGATTTTTTGTGTATAGTTGAGGAGAACTTCGGGCTCAAGAGTTGTTTCAAGTAACACAGCCAGATTAAGAAAATCTGGCTGATTTTGCGGGCCTAGAGGCTTAGTTCGATAAACAGAAGAGGTAGAAACAACGCGGCTATTGGGTATCGCATCTAAAGCTGCAATAGCTTGCTGTGCCTGTAATAGTGGCTCACCAAGGTTACTTCCTACAGCAATATAGACTTGTTCCATTATATTCTCTCTATCTATTATGACTTATTTGACCGACGTGCCCCAGAACCGCCTTGTGATGAACGTGGACGATGGCGGCGGCGAGTGGGTGCATTGCCTAATTCCGAAATCATTTCACGCTGTTTGATATTATTTGCTTGCTGAAAATCAGTCCACCATAACGCTAGCTCTTGTAACTCGTTGCGGTGCTCGACATTAGCTCTTAATTCTAATAAATCAAACGCTGCACGGAATTTTGGGTGTTCCATTAATTTATTGGCACGACGGCCTTGGCGGCGAGGTAAGCGTAACTGCAATAACCAAATATCACGCATTGTGGTTGTAATGCGTTTTGGGATAGCAATTGAACGGCACTGCTCGTCTAGAATATCATTCATTGCCAGCGCAAAGGCGTCGTAATAGGCCAACCCGCCTTCTTGAGATAACTTCTCAGCATGCTCTGTAACTGGGTACCATAACATAACAGCAAATAAAAAAGCAGGGTTAACACGCTTATCATTTTTTAGTCTGAAGTCAGTATTTTTAAGAACTTGCTCAATGATTTTTTCCATTGGCGAATCACTGTTATCTGTAAAACGGCTTGCGACAACAGGGAAAAGTTGCTCAAACAAACCATACTTTTTGAGCATTTTATAGGTAGCGTAACCTTGGCCTGCTTGGAGTAATTTGAGAGACTCTTCAAATAACCGAGCAGATGGAATTTCTCTCAATAAATGAGCAAGTTGGTAAATTGGCTCAGCGGTTTTTGGTTCGATGCTCATATTTAATTTGCAGGCAAAACGTACCGCTCTTAGCATTCTAACAGGGTCTTCACGATAGCGCGTTTCAGGATCACCAATTAGACGAATAACGCCAGCTTTGAGGTCATTCAAGCCATTGACGTAGTCACGTAATGTGAAGTCTTCAATGTTGTAATATAGACTGTTAACGGTGAAGTCCCGACGAATCGCATCTTCTTCAATGGAGCCAAAGATGTTATCGCGCAATAGCATGCCGTTTTGTGCTTGTGCAGATAAGTTTTTGTCATCTGATGCATTTTGGTCATGGTGGCCACGGAAAGTTGCAACTTCTATGATTTCGGGGCCAAACATAATATGTGCCAGCCGAAAACGGCGACCCACTAAACGGCAGTTACGGAATAATTTGCGGATCTGTTCAGGCGTTGCGTTTGTCGTAATATCGAAGTCTTTAGGTTTTTGACCTAAAAGCAAATCACGCACACCACCACCCACTAAGTAGGCTTCAAAGCCACTTTTGTTTAAGCGATACAGCACTTTTAATGCATTGTCACTAATATCACTGCGTGAAATAGGGTGCTCGGAACGCGGGATAACAGTAATGTTTTCGTCGTTTACGGTTGTCATTGTAGGGCGCTTCTCAGGTGTTGAATCGGCACGTTGAGATTGACGAACCGTTTTTTTAATAGGGGTTGTTTTATGGGGTTGAGCTGTGTTCTGCTCTTTAGATGCGGTTTGCGCATGAGCAGAATGAGTGACTGGCCTTTTACCGGCTGCCTGTATATCTCGCGAAGGATCACGATGTTGTACTGCATCTTCAGGGGATGCGTCTGTATTGCGAGATAAAATATTACGGCAGAAATTTGCTACTCGGTTAAAAATAGTACACCTCGATGTCATTACCAATATTCATTAAACAAAATAAGCGGCTAATCATAGCTCACAGAAGTTTCTTTGAGAATGGTTAAACGAATAAAAGTCACCTCTAATTATAAACGTTACCAATAAAATTTACGTAAAATAATAGCCAGAAAAGCGTTCTCGCTATAGGCGGATACGATTAGAAGCCTTATTTTAAGCGATTTTTTGTTGTCAGTTAATTATTTAAGCTCAAACTGTAGAGCAAAAAAATAACATAATCTATTTGCGTAAAAAATTATGTGAAAGTAAATATTTATCTTATTTAAAGGTGAGTGAGAGGCGATCGTGGCCATCAACTGGCAGAAAATAGGGAGTAGGATGGGGTTGACTTGATGGTTAATGTAAATCAAAAGTCAGGAGCGGAACATGTCAGGAGTGGAACATAATAGCATGAAGCGTTTCCCTTGTAACGGCGCAGTAATATGCGCCGTTCAGGACTCCATATAGACACTAGCCTGCCATTTGCTTTTCGCGAATTTCTGCTAATGTTTTACAGTCGATACATAAATCAGCGGTAGGACGGGCTTCCAAACGACGGATACCAATTTCTACACCACATGATTCACAATAGCCAAAGTCGTCATCTTCAACTTTTTTCAGCGTTTTTTCGATTTTCTTAATCAGTTTACGTTCACGGTCCCGGTTACGTAATTCAAGGCTGAATTCTTCTTCCTGAGCGGCTCTATCAACGGGGTCTGGAAAGTTAGCTGCCTCATCTTGCATATGAGTAACAGTCCGGTCCACTTCATCTCTGAGTTGATTGCGCCATGCTTCGAGAATGAGCTTAAAATGCGCCAACTGGGCCTCGTTCATGTACTCTTCGCCAGCTTTTTCATGATAGGGTTCAACCCCAGCAATGGCGAGAATGCTTAAGGACGATGTCTTACGTTTTTGCCCTTCTTGCATAATGCTTCTCCTACACACGCAAATTTTACAAAAACCCCAAGGGGGAAAAATTAAGGTCGCTATAAATAGCAGAAGACTGCTCTCTTGGCAATCGTTCCTGCAATGAGTTTTGTAATGCTGTGAGGGCGAGCGTGTTTATTCCCTTTTTAGCGCCCAGAACTCTGCGGCCTCGTATAAAAATCGGTTAAAAAAACTTTATTTAATAGAGTTAAAGTGAATCTGCTTACTTAACACCATTTGTTGAACAGTTATATCAGCTTGATAACAAAGCACTTCAACACCACTTTGTCTCGCTGCCTCTAATAATTGCGCATATTGCTTATCAATATGAGCCGCTGCTGATGCTACGTGAATACCTGTGTGCAAAGCAACAAACAATAGTATGGCTCTTTTTCCTTCTTTCGCAATATGCATGAGCTCTCTTAAATGCTTTTGGCCTCTAAGTGTCACTGCATCAGGAAAGAATCCTTGATTATTTTCGAGTAAAGTTACTGATTTTACTTCGATAAAGCAATCTGGCAATCCATTTTGCGTTAGAAAAAAATCGATTCGACTATTTTCTGTGCCATATTTAACTTCAGGTTTTATTACACTATATTCAGATAATTCTGGAATGTGTTTTTCGGTTAATGCTTGTGCAACTAATTGGTTCGCACGAAGGGTATTAATGCAAATAAAATGGCCGTCTGCGGTTTGGGTTAACTCCCAACTATACGGGTATTTGCGTTTTGTATTATTGGAAGTCGAATACCAAATGGTATCACCAGGGGTAGCACAACCTGTCATAGCGCCTGTATTTGCACAGTGAATGGTAATTTCTTCACCGCTCGGTAAAGTGACATCAGCCAAAAAGCGCTTGTAACGCTTAATTAAAGTAGCTGGTTGTAAGGCGGGTTCAAATTCCATGGGGTCTCCGCTATCGTTGTCGGTAATATGCTTACTGGCAAAAGAGGCTAATGCTACAATGTCTAACAGTAAAAGTTAAATACATGGAGTGATAACCCCAGTGTTACCGATATTTGAAGTTTGTGAGGACATACTTACCGCATTAACCTCTTCTCCTCAAGTTTTGCTTCATGCACCGACAGGTGCTGGTAAATCAACAGGTTTACCGTTAGAAATATTAAAGAGTGGGGTTATTAACGGGCGGGTTATCATGTTAGAGCCTCGTCGCTTAGCAGCGCGCTCAGTGGCTGCTCGCCTTGCACAGCAACTCGGTGAAGAAGTTGGTCATACTATTGGTTTACGCATGCGCTCTGAAACTAAAGTTAGTCGCCACTCGCGTCTTGAAGTGGTTACCGAAGGCGTACTCACTCGCTTACTGCAAAATGATCCCATGCTTGAAGGGGTTGGTTTAGTCATTTTAGATGAGTTCCATGAGCGAAATTTACAGGCAGACCTTGGTCTCGCTTTGCTAATTGATTCACAGCAAGCCTTACGTGAAGATTTACGTATTCTATTGATGTCTGCGACATTGGATAATCAAGGGCTGTCTCAGTTGTTTCCTGATGCTCCGGTTATCACGTCACAAGGGCGTACATTCCCCGTAATACGTGAATATCATCCTATTAACCCAAATAAACTCTTTCATAAAGAAGTCGCATTGGCGGCTTGGCAGTTATTGCAGCAAGAACATGGGTCTTTATTATTATTTCTTCCAGGTATGGGGGAAATCGAGAAAGTAAGAGCAGAGCTCGCTTTGATGGTTAGTGAGGACATACTTTTATGTCCTTTATACGGTGCATTATCCCTACAAGCCCAGCAACAGGCGATTCAGCTAGCACCAGAAGGAGTGCGAAAGGTCGTATTAGCCACCAATATTGCAGAAACCAGCTTGACGATTGAAGGGATCCGCCTTGTGATAGACAGTGGTTTTGAACGCGTGGGGCAATTCAATCCACGAACAGGACTAACAAAACTAGTTAAACAGCGAATTAGCCAAGCGTCGATGGCACAACGTGCAGGCCGAGCAGGCCGTTTGGAAGAAGGTGTTTGCTGGCACTTATTCAGTGAAGAGCAGGCTGAGCGTGCGGCACAATTTAGCGAGGCCGAAATTGCACAAAGTGACTTGAGCAGCTTATGGTTATCTTTATTACAATGGGGTTGTCACGATGCCGCACAGCTGAACTGGCTGACTTTACCCCCTAAACCGGCAATATCAGCGGCAAAAAATTTACTTGGCAAATTAGGTGCTATTGATGCAGCAAACAAGTTAACGCCTTTTGGGCAGCAGATGGCGGAGTTAGGCAGTTCAGTACGAACAGCGGCAATGTTATGTAAAGCACAACAAAGCCAAAATCAGTCTGTTATCCAATTAGCTGCACTGTTGGTGGCGATTATCGAGGAACCACCTCGTCAACAAGATGCGGATCTTCGCTATTGCATAGAAAGGCCAACAGAGGGGTGGTGTAAGAGAGCATCAGTGCTTTGTGAACAAAGAGTATCGAGTATCATTGGTAAGCAAGATGCACTTATTAGTGAGTGGTTACCAACGTTGCTGGCCACAGCGTTTCCTGACTACATAGCGAAATCTCGAGATAACCAACAACGCTATCAACTGGCGAATGGTTTAGGGGCGATATTGAATGAATCGGATAGATTATCCGGTTCTCCATGGTTAATCGTCGTGGCTTTATGGCAACCCGAAAATATGGCCGATGCCCGTATTTCCTTGGCTTACCCTGTAGATATTGACAGACTACAAGCAGATTGCCCATCGCTGTTTAACAAACAAGAAACGGTCGAATGGGATGAACAAAAAGGGACATTATTAGCTTGGAAACGCTTGCAATGCGGTCAATTAGTGGTGAAATCAGAACGTTTAAGCAACCCTGATAACACTGAAATTCGTTATGCGTTAGTTTATTGGTTGAAGCAAAATGGCTTGCAGCAATTAAACTGGCAGGAAAATGCTCTACAACTGTGTATCCGCTGCACATTAGCTAAGCAGTATTTTCCTGATATTAATTTGCCTGATTTTGATGAAGCGGCACTATTGGATTCACTGGATGAATGGCTAGAGCCTTATCTTGATGGCATAACAAATAAACAAAAATTACAGCAGATTGATTTAGCCTCCTTATTGGTTAATCGATTAGATTGGCAGCAGCAACAGTGGTTAGAACGCATGTTTCCGGTAACCTATCGAGCGCCATCTTCACATGATGTAAGTATTCACTACGCATTAGATAAACCACCAGTCATAGCGATTCGTATGCAAGAAATGTACGGGGAAAAAGCGAACCCGACTGTTGCACAAGGAAAAATAACCGTAACAGTTTCTCTGTTGTCTCCTGCCATGCGGCCGTTACAGATCACGCAAGACCTTGGTGCATTTTGGCAAGGCAGCTATAAAGAGATACAAAAAGAGATGAAAGGGCGCTATCCAAAACATTTATGGCCAGATGACCCTGTAAATACTGCGCCAACGAGACAAACAAAAAAAGCGATGATGGGTGCGAAATAATCTATTTTTATGCTCTAATAGCGGGTTTCCTCATTGGCTCTATCAATGAGCCGACTGAGTAAGGAAATGTAATTAAGAGCTTTCTTTGGTGAAATCTCTGGGGTTCTAGGCCAAAATTAACCACTAAACTAACATTACTAGTGCGTTATTAAGTTATTTTGTAATGTGATATGGAGTGACCATGTCAGGTAAAGATTTTGAACCAATCGGCAGACGTAACAAAAAAATTGCTGGGAAAAAACAGTCTTCATCCCGCCGCCGCCGTAGAGACCGCGATGACTATGACGATGAAGATTTATTCGAAGATGATGATATTGACGAACAATATCTCGATGATGAAGATGAAGAAGAGCAAATGGCTAAAAAAGGCTCAAAAAATAACAAACCTCGAAAGGTAAAAAGTAAATGGCGTTGGTTTTGGCTACTAGTCAAACTGATGATCGTGTTTGCTGTTTTACTTGCGGCATATGGTTTTTATTTAAATCAACAAATTAAAGAACGCCTCGATGGTAAGGTTTGGGATTTACCCGCCGCAGTATACGGCCGAATGGTCAACCTTGAGCCGGGGATGGACTACAGCCAGGCAGAAATGGTTCGCCTACTTGAAGGTATGCAATACCGTAAGGTGAGTAAGATAACGACATCGGGCGAATTTGTGGTGCGTGGTAATAGCATCGAAATCTTACGTAGGCCGTTTAATTTCCCTGATCAAAAAGAAGGGCAAATCCTTGCGCGCATGGTGTTTGAAAATAACGCGTTGAGCAAGATTGAAAACATGGAAAACGGTCGCTCATTTGGCTTTTTCCGTTTAGACCCGAAACTGATCACGATGATGCAGTCGGCGAATAATGAGCAACGGTTAGTTTTACCGATATCTGATTTTCCTGAGTCTCTAGTTAAAATCTTACTAGAAACCGAAGATCGCAACTTTTATGAGCACGATGGCGTCAGTTTATACTCTATTGGCCGTGCTGTTGTTGCTAACTTAAGTGCAGGGCGCTCCGTTCAAGGGGGAAGTACTTTAACCCAACAGTTAGTCAAAAATCTGTTTTTGACCAATGAACGGACATTAAAGCGTAAAGCCAATGAAGCCTATATGGCGGTTTTACTGGACTACAATTACAGCAAAGAGCGTATTTTAGAGCTGTATTTAAACGAAGTCTTTTTAGGCCAAAATGGTAATGACGAAATTCGTGGTTTCCCGTTAGCGAGCCTGTATTATTTCGGTAGACCAATCAATGAGTTAAGCTTTGACCAACAGGCGTTATTAGTCGGTATGGTACAAGGGGCATCAACGTATAATCCTTGGACTAAGCCACAAAATGCGATTAAACGTCGAAACATTGTGCTGAAAATCTTGGAAACGCGTGGCGTGATTGACCAAGAAATGTATCAAGTGCTAAGCGCAAGGCCTCTCGGTGTGAAAAACAAAGAAGGGCTGGTGGCTTCTCAACCTGCCTTTATGCAAATGGTTCGTTTAGAACTCAATGAAAAATTGGGTGATAAAGTTAAAGAACTCTCTGGTGCGAAAATTTTTACCACTCTAGACCCAGTGGCTCAAACTGCGGCTGAAAATGCAGTTGAAAATGGTGTCGCTGATTTGCGTAAATCTCGTAAATTAGATGACATAGAAGGGGCAATGGTGGTAGTTGACCGCATTAATGGCGAAGTACGCGCGATGGTTGGTGGCTCTCAACCCCAATATTCAGGGTTTAACCGTGCGTTAAATGCACGGCGTAGCATTGGTTCTCTGGCAAAACCTCCGGTATACCTCGCTGCACTAAGTGAACCGGACCGTTTTCGTTTAAATACATGGTTAAAAGATGAGCCACTAACAGTAAAAGTCGGAAACCAAAACTGGAGCCCAAGAAACTACAGCCGTAATTTCAACGGCCGTATGATGTTAGTTGACGCTTTGGCAAAATCACAAAATATCCCAACGGTAAACTTAGGGCTAGAGGTTGGTTTAGACCAAGTGTTTAATACGTTTGTACGCTTAGGAGCTCCCGCGGCTGCTATGGAAAAAGTTCCTGCGATGCTATTAGGTGCAATTAACCTAACACCAGCGGAAGTTGCTCAAGTTTATCAAACCATTGGTGGTAACGGTAATCGTGCGAAATTATCGGCATTGCGTTCTGTTATTGATGGAGATGGCAATGAAATTTACCAAAGCTACCCATCAGCTGAGCGAGCAGTACCTTCCCAAGCTGCATACCTCACATTGTATGGTATGCAGCAAGTGGTTAAACAAGGTACGGGCAGAGTTTTATTGACCAAATATGCTAAGTATAATTTAGCCGGTAAAACAGGGACAACTAACGATCTACGCGATAGCTGGTATGCAGGTATTGATGGCAAAGAAGTAGCGATCGTGTGGGTTGGCCGTGATAATAACGGCCCAACACAATTAACAGGGGCGACAGGCGCACTGAAAGTGTACCAACGCTACTTAGAGAACCAAGCGCCATTAGCTCTTATCAACCGTGCACCAGAGGGCATTGTTGATATGCAAGTCACAGCTGACGGCCAATTAAGTTGCTCAAACTTCGGCGGCGGTAGAATGTTGCCGATTTGGACGGATAACCCAGAAGGGTTATGCCAAGCGTCTGAAAACGAAGCGCCAATTTGGGATCTCAATGGTAATAATGGCGAGCAGCAAGATGATGCACCGGATTGGGTTAAGGATATGTTTGGCAATAATCCCTAAATTCTCGTCATACTTCAACCTGTAGCGTTGTTGGTTGCACTCACTAGACCTAGTCACATACTATTGTATGCTCCTAGGCTCTAGCTCGCTGACCGCCTAGCTACAGGCTGAATTATTTAGAGAATTAATGAGCTAGAGAATTAGAGAATTAATCCCTAAATTCTCGTCATACTTCAACCTGTAGCGTTGTTGGTTGCACTCACTAGACCTAGTCACATACTATTGTATGCTCCTAGGCTCTAGCTCGCTGATCGCCTAGCTACAGGCTGAATTATTTAGAGAATTAATGAGCTAGAGAATTAGAGAATTAATCCCTAAATTCTCGTCATACTTCAACCTGTAGCATTGTTGGTTGCACTCACTAGACCTAGTCACATACTATTGTATGCTCCTAGGCTCTAGCTCGCTGACCGCCTAGCTATAGGCTGAATTATTTAGAGAATTAATGAGTTAGAAAATTGTGGTATAAGGCTGCAACTGGTGGCTATCCAATCTTTCTCTACCGATGTAAAAGAATAGAGGTGAAAGTAGGTAACATTTCACCTCCGTAATTTCAATGTGAATTAATTCGTTTTGATCTTCATTAGCGCTGTTTCAGCCGCTTTGATAGTTTTCTCAATATCTTCATCACTGTGGGCGATAGACATAAAACCCGCTTCAAATGCAGAAGGTGCGAGGTAAATGCCTTGCTCTAACATGTAGTGGAAAAATTTCTTAAAGCGTTCAACGTCGCACTTCATCACATCTTGGTAGCAAGTCACTGTTGGTGCGTCGGTGAAGAAAATACCAAACATACCACCGACGTGATTGATAACCATCGGGATACCTTGCTCTTGGGAAACACGTTTTAAACCACGAGCTAACTTTTCTGTTAATTCATTTAAACGTGAGTGCACACCCGGTTGAGAGACTTCTTTTAAACAAGCAAGACCAGCAGCCATCGCGACAGGATTACCAGATAAGGTTCCCGCTTGGTAAACAGGCCCAATTGGGGCTAGTTTTTCCATAATTTCAAGGCGGCCACCAAAGGCACCTACAGGCATACCACCACCGATGATTTTACCTAAACAGGTTAAATCAGGTTGAACATCATAGTAATCTTGTGCTCCACCTAATGCGACGCGAAAGCCAGTCATGACTTCATCAATGATGAGTACGGCATTGAATTCATCACATAACGCACGTAAACCCGGTAAGAACTCAGCCGTTGGTGGTACGCAATTCATATTTCCAGCAACAGGTTCAACAATCACACAGGCAATGTCTTCTGGATAATTTTCAAATGCTTGGCGAACTGAAGCTAGGTCATTATAGGTACAAGTTAATGTGTGTTTTACAAAATCTTCGGGGACGCCTGGGGAGTTTGGTTCACCCATCGTAAGCGCCCCAGAACCAGCTTTGACTAATAAACAGTCTGCATGGCCATGATAACAGCCTTCAAATTTGATGATTTTGTCGCGGCCTGTGTAACCTCGAGCCAGACGAATTGCACTCATGGTCGCCTCAGTACCTGAATTCACCATGCGTACCATATCCATAGAGGGGACTAACTCACAAACTAATTCAGCCATTTCAACTTCGGCGGCAGTCGGTGCACCAAAACTTAACCCTTTATGGACAGCTTTGATCACGGCATCACGGATCTCAGGATGGTTATGGCCTAATACCATCGGTCCCCATGAGCCAACGTAATCCACATAGGCTTTACCGTCAACGTCATAAATATAAGCGCCATCCGCTTTTTCAATAAATAATGGGGTTCCACCAACACCATTAAAAGCACGAACAGGGGAGTTTACACCACCAGGGATTTGTTCTTTTGCTTGTGCGTAAAGTTTTTCAGATTGTGACATCGCAGGGCTCCAGAAAGAGGCTAAGAAAAAAATTGCCCTCATTCTAAAGCACCACACCAATTAAACCAAATATTGATACGAAGATATGCACAATGTGTCTAATTGCTTAACAACACTTGAACCATTTAGTCAAGTGGCGGATAATTAGGTTAATTGATCTGAGTAGGTTTTAGCCTACGCATGAATTTACCGGTCACCGGTTTGGAGTAAAAAATGAGTGATGATGCAGCTCTGCCTTTGCAATTTACTGATGCGGCAGCAATTAAAGTTAAAGATCTAGTCTCTGATGAGGACAACCCAAATCTGCGTCTGCGTGTTTATATCACTGGTGGCGGATGCAGCGGTTTCCAATATGGTTTCACATTTGATGACCAAATCAACGAAGGCGATATGACAATTGAAAAGCAAGGTGTTGCTCTTGTCGTAGACCCAATGAGTTTACAATATTTAGTCGGTGGAAGTGTTGATTATACCGAAGGTTTGGAAGGTTCGCGTTTTATTGTGACTAATCCGAATGCTAAGTCTACTTGTGGGTGTGGTTCGTCCTTCAGCGTCTAATTCTCGTCATCCTTCAACCTGTAGCTGTGTTGGCTGCATTCACTAGACCTAGTCACATACTTTTGTATGCTCCTAGGTTCTAGCTCATTTGCCGCCTTGCTACAGGCCGAATGATTTAGAGAATTATTGAGTTCTTCTTCAACCTGTAGCTGTGTTGGCTTCATTCAGCTACTCGGGTCACATACTTATGTATGCTCCTCGAGATACCTTCATTTGCCGCCTTGCCACAACTCGAACTATTTAGAAAATTTTCTTAATTCTTAATTCTTAATTCTTAATTCTTAATTCTTAATTCTTAATTCTTAATTAGATAATGAATTTAACTGCTCACACAGTTGTTCGGTTGCGTTCACAATCCTTGGGCCTGCTCGGTGAAACCAATCTTCATTTAATCGGATTATTGGGATATTGAGCTGGGAGTGCCAAAATTCTTTCACTGCTTTTTCCTGTTCTGCTGAGCCCGTCATGATTATTACATCTGGTTTGCGAGTGAGTACCTGCTCACGACTGACTTGTGGCCATTGAACTGAGCTATTAGCAAAAATATTTTCACTCCCACAAAACTCGACGACATCATTTTGCAGCGTATGGTTACCAGCGCTAAATAGAGGTTGAGAGCCGAGCTGAATGAACACTCTCTTAGGTTTGTTATTAGAAATTTTTGTATTTTGATAAGGCGCTAGCTTAGCGCGCATTATTCCCACATTTTGTTGTGCAAGCTCTGGGTTTGGACTGTATTGTGCCAACTCAGTGACTGAATTAATGACATCATCAATGGTTTGAGGGTCAAAATAAATAATTGGAATGCCGAGATTCGCAAGCTGATCAAGAGGGCGTTGGGGGTTGCCTCCTCGCCATGCGAGGATTAAATCAGGTTTTAGTGCGATAATACGTTCTACATTTAAGCCTTGCCAATCAGAGACTTGCTCTAGTTTTTTAGCTTGTTCTGGGTAATCGGAGTAAGCACTGACCGCAATTAAGCTATCCCCAAGCCCTGCTGAATAAGCAAGCTCAGTATTGGCTGGTGATAAGCTGATAACGCGTTGCTTTGCCGCTCCTAGTGCCGAAAAAGCCACCAATAAACCACATAGTAAGGTAATAGTAAGAGAGAAATAATGCGTTATTCTTTTCATAACAAAATTCATCGTGACATTAAAAAAGTATAACTAACAATTAGTTATACTTTTTATGAGAATTATTAAGCGAGTTTGGATAAAATTGCAGTGATCATTAATGACGATTGACGGGCAGCAACGGGTAAGAATTCATCGAAGCTTGTGTGGGATTCCTTATCAGCCACATCTGAAATGGCACGGACAACGACAAACGGGGTACCAAATTGGTGACACACTTGGCCAATCGCGGTGGCTTCCATTTCTACTGCCGCAACTTGCGGGAACATCGCTTTGATGCGAGCCAGTGGTTCAGCACCATTAATAAAAGCATCGCCGCTACAAACTAAACCACGAACAGCGTTCATATCCAATAGCTGAATGCACTGCTCAGCAACTTCAATCAGTTTAGTATCCGCGACGAAAGCGGGTGGGCACTGTGCCATTTGGCCAGGTTCATAACCGAATGCTGTCACATCAGCATCATGGTAACGAACTTCAGTAGAAACCACGATATCACCAACATTTAAACGAGGGTCTAGCCCACCGGCGGAGCCTGTGTTAATCACGACATCTGGTTGGCAATGCTCCAGTAACAATGTTGTGCCGATTGCGGCAGCGACTTTACCAATACCTGATTTCAATAACGCAACGTCAACGCCATTAATTTGACCTGTATAAATCTCACAGCCAGCGCGGTTAATAGTTTGGCAGTTTTCAATTTGCGAGCGCAAAATCGCCACTTCTTGTTCCATGGCGCCAATTATTCCAACTTTCATTTTGTCTCCTTTTCCCTGCTCAATTTGCACTATTAGTGTCAATATTTTGACTAGGGACGATAATGTTTTATTGTGTTATTGCTGTATTCTTCGAGTGGGTTCGCAATTTTAATTGCAACAACTCGGATTTAGACAACGAAATTACAAAGATGCACGAAGTGTAACATTGAAAGGTGAGTCGTGAAGTTTTTTTCCTATATTTAGGCTATATAATGAAGCATTAATCGAGATAGGGAGGGTGGCAGAGTGGGTGAGATTAATTTTGTTAAGAAGTTAAATTTTCAGCGCAACTACATGAGCAGTGCGAAAAACCAAAAAATTTCACCTAAAGATGAAGATGCGGTTAATCGCTTATTCGAAAGTGACCGCGGGAGGATCATTAATTCAGCTGCCATTCGCCGTTTGCAACAAAAAACGCAAGTTTTTCCCTTAGAGCAAAATGCAGCAGTTCGCAGTCGCTTAACTCACTCACTAGAAGTACAGCAGGTTGGCCGTTACATCAGTAAAACGGTTTTAGGCGAACTAAAAAAGAAAAAATTGCTTGAACCTTATGGGCTAGATGAACGGTGTGATGCTTTTGAGAGCTTAGTCGAAATGGCCTGCTTAATGCATGATATTGGCAATCCACCATTTGGGCATTTTGGTGAGGCAGCAATTCAACGGTGGTTTACTAAATTACTATCGCCTAGTTACTTATTTACTCCGAATTCCCCTGATCCATGCAAAATACCTGCATTACAGTTAACTGGAAATGAAAAGCAAGATTTATTCCGCCGTCAATTAAAACAGGATTTATGCTCATTTGAAGGTAATGCGCAAGGGTTACGTATGGCGCATCGCTTACTCAAACTAAACTTAACTTATGCGCAAGTTGGCTCTATCTTAAAATATACGCGTGGAGCTTATGATTTGGAGCCAATTCCCCCTGAGTTTGATTATTTGATGAAAAAACCAGGCTATTATTGGTCAGAGGTGGACTTTGTCAGTGAGCTAACCAAAAAGCTCGATATGGAAAAATATTGCCGTTTCCCGCTGTCCTATATTATGGAAGCGGCTGATGATATTTCATATTGCATTGCTGATTTGGATGACGCTGCGGAAAAAGGCATTTTTACTGTTGAGCAGTTGATTGAGTATTTAAAAGCAGAGTGGGGAGATATTGAACAAAATGATTTATTCGATCAAACCATTATGCGAGCTTTCAATAATATCAGTGACAACCACACAAGGCGTATTCAGCAAGATCAATTCTTTATGTATTTGCGCGTAAATATCACAGGAAAATTGTCTCATTATAGCGCACAACAATTCATTAAGAATCTACCCGAAATTTATAACGGCACTTTTAACAGTGCTTTGTTAGAAGATAAAAGTCCAGAGCATAGGCTATTAAAAGTACTGAAAACAGTGGCTTTTAAACATGTATTTAACCACCATGAAGTTGAAGAGTTAGAACTACAAGGCTATCGAATTATCAGTGGATTATTAGATTTTTATAGTCCACTACTGATGATGGATAGAAGCGATTTTGCTGACCTCGTGGACAAAAATTACCACAAGCATTTTTTCATTGAAACGAGGTTATTCCATAAATTATCTAATAAGCATCGCTTATCTTACACGGAAGCACTTGAGAAAATTTCTGCAACGAATGAAGCAGATAAATCTATCCTTGAGTTTTATTATCGAGCTCGTTTGATTCAAGACTATATTAGCGGTATGACAGACCACTATGCCTATGAAGAATATCGTAAATTTATGGTTAGCAATTGATATAATAACTGAATAGCTTAATAAAAATAGAAAAGTAGTCAATCAAATGATAGGAAAGCAGGTATAATAGCCTGCTCGTTTTCCTTGATTAATTAGCGAAAAAAAAACAACGCATTAAAATTGAAAACTCGGCAATCATGATTTTTATAACTTAATATTCTGTAGTGACTATTTTATGGCTCAATTTTACTCTCCTAATCGCCGTACCACTCCACGCCGCCAGATCACGGTTGTAGCTGATAGCCTTGATGCCGCAGGGCAAGGTGTTGCTCGTATCGAAGGAAAAACCATTTTTGTAACAGGTTTATTGCCTGAAGAAGAAGCCCAAATTGAATTGACGGAAGAGAAACGGCAGTTTGCTAAAGGGAAGGTAATTAAACGTTTGAGCACGAGCCCTCAAAGAGTAAAGCCACGGTGCCGTTATTTTAACCAATGTGGGGGATGTCAACAGCAACATGTTGACATTGCACTACAAAGAGAAAGTAAAGCTCATGCTTTAGCTTATCTGATGCGACGCGAAACATTGCAAGATATATCCTGTGCCGAGGTGATTTATGGTGAGTCATATGGCTACCGTCGCCGAGCTCGGTTGGGGCTACAATATCAGCCTAAAAGTAAAAATGTCGTTATGGGGTTTCGTCAATCTCAATCTAACACATTAGTTGATATAAAAAATTGCCCTATATTATCTCCTGATTTGGATATCTTATTAAAACCACTTTCTGAATGCATTAACCAGCTCAGTAATAAAGCGAAATTGGGCCACGTAGAGCTTATTCACGCAGACAATAGCAAAATTGT
This sequence comes from Providencia sp. PROV_01, assembly GCF_053098325.1. NCBI lineage: Bacteria > Pseudomonadati > Pseudomonadota > Gammaproteobacteria > Enterobacterales > Morganellaceae > Providencia > Providencia sp. PROV_01. Next base: position 1,470,004 of record NZ_JBRFKD010000002.1, read on the forward strand.
ATTGATTCGTTACTTAACACCTTTTTCGTTATCAGATACTCAAAAGTTAAGCAATTTTGAAAATCAGCACGGAGTGTCTATCTGGTTAGCGGGTAATGATGAAAACTTACAAGCTCTGTCACCAAATTCGCCACAACCTGAGTATCAAGTTGCTGGGGAAATACTAAAATTTAACCCATTAAATTTTATTCAAGTGAACGGGCAAGTTAACCAGTTGATGGTAGAACAAGCTTTAGCATGGTTAGATCTAAACAGTGAAGATAGGGTATTAGACCTTTTTTGTGGAATGGGTAACTTTACATTACCTATCGCACGGTTAGTGAAATCCGTTGTGGGTGTTGAAGGTGTGGAAAATTTAGTCAAACAGGCACGAAATAACGCACAGCTCAATACTATTTGTAATGCGACATTCTATAATGAAAACTTAGAAGCCCAGATACACACACAACCTTGGGCGGCTCATGGCTTTAATAAAGTATTATTAGACCCCGCTAGAGCTGGAGCCGCTGGTGTTATGGAACATTTAATTAAACTGATGCCAGAAAAAATTGTCTATGTTTCATGTAACCCCACAACATTGGCAAGAGATAGCAAAGTTTTACTTGATGGGGGCTATCAGTTATTACAGTTGCGGATGCTAGACATGTTTCCGCATACTAGCCATTTAGAGTCAATGGCGTTATTTATCCGTCGCCCAGAGGTTTAATAGGTAGGGAGAATATATGGTTGCAGTAAGAAGTGCGCATCTTACCCCAGCAGGTGAGTTTGCCCCAGAAAAGTGGGTTAACGGTCTGGGATTGAGCAATAAACAATCAGAAGAAAAGCTCATCCATACCTGGCAATATTGTCACGATAAACTAGCCGGACAAGAAATCGCCCCTCTGTTACTGTGGCGCGGTATTGAAATGACCGAAATCCTATCGACATTAAGTATGGATATCGGCAGCTTACAAGCAGCTTTACTTTTTCCTTTAGTGGAAGAGGGGAAGTTGGAAGAGCAAGAAGTTATTGATGAGTTTGGTCAATCCATTCACGAACTCGTTAAAGGCGTGCTGGAAATGGATGCGATTCGTCAACTCAAAGCCACGCAATCGAGTGAAACGAGCTCGACACAAGTCGATAATATTCGCCGTATGCTATTGTCGATGGTGGAAGATTTCCGCTGCGTTGTCATTAAACTAGCGGAACGAATTGCACATTTACGTGAAGTCAAAGATGCCACTGAAGATGAGCGCGTTTTAGCGGCAAAAGAGTGCTCAAATATTTATGCACCTTTAGCAAATCGCCTAGGAATTGGGCAGTTAAAATGGGAGTTAGAAGACTTCTGTTTTCGTTATTTGCATCCCGATGAATATAAGAAAATTGCAAAGCTCCTCCATGAACGTCGTATTGACCGTGAAGAGTATATAGATACTTTCGTAACAACCTTACGTAAGTACATGTTAAAAGAGAATATTCAAGCAGATATCTATGGCCGGCCTAAGCATATTTATAGCATTTGGCGTAAAATGCAGAAAAAATCATTGGCATTTGATGAACTGTTTGATGTGCGAGCGGTGCGTATTGTCGTTGAACGTTTGCAAGATTGTTATGCCGCGTTAGGGATTGTACATACCCATTTTCGCCATCTTCCCGATGAGTTTGATGACTATGTGGCGAACCCGAAACCTAATGGTTATCAATCTATTCATACAGTGGTGTTAGGACCAAACGGCAAAACGCTTGAAATTCAAATTCGTACCCGCCAAATGCATGAAGATGCAGAGCTGGGAGTTGCGGCCCATTGGAAATACAAAGAAGGCGCGACTGGCATTGGTAAAGGCAGTAGTTACGAAAACCGCATTGCATGGTTACGTAAGCTGATTGCATGGCAAGAAGAAATGGCAGATTCTGGCGAAATGCTAGATGAAGTTCGTAGCCAAGTGTTTGATGACCGAGTGTATGTCTTTACCCCAAAAGGGGATGTGGTGGATTTACCAGCAGGCTCGACACCGCTTGATTTTGCTTATCATATTCACAGTGATGTCGGCCACCGTTGTATTGGTGCAAAAATAGGTGGGCGTATTGTCCCATTTAGCTATCAATTACAAATGGGCGATCAAATTGAAATTATTACTCAAAAGCATCCAAATCCAAGCCGCGACTGGTTAAACCCTAACTTAGGGTATGTCACAACCAGCCGTGGGCGAGCTAAAATCCAAAATTGGTTCCGTAAACAAGATAGAGACAAAAATATCCTTGCAGGGCGTCAAATTTTAGATAGCGAACTATCACAGCTTGATATTAGCCTTCGTGAAGCAGAAAAACTGCTAATCGCACGCTACAATGTTCATTCATTGGATGAGGTTTTGGCAGGAATTGGCGGCGGTGATATCCGTATCAACCAATTAGTGAATTTCCTGCAGAGCAAATTTAACAAAGCCACTGCCGAAGAAGAAGACCGTGCGGCAATGAAGACATTAGAAAGTAAGTCTTCACTCCCAAGAGCACCATCTCATAGTAGCGGCCGAGTGGTGGTTGAAGGGGTTGGTAACCTAATGCACCATATTGCACGCTGCTGCCAGCCAATTCCAGGGGATGAAATTGTCGGTTTTATCACGAAAGGAAGAGGTATTTCCATTCACAGTGCAGACTGTGAACAATTAGCTGAACTACAAAGCCATGCACCAGAACGCGTAATAGATGCAGTTTGGGGAGAAAACTACTCGAGTGGTTATTCTCTTGTGGTTAGAGTTATTGCTAATGACCGCAGCGGCCTGCTGCGTGATATCACGACAATATTAGCAAATGAGAAAGTCAATGTGCTTGGTGTCAGTAGCCGCAGCGATGTAAAACAGCAACTGGCAACGATAGATATGACTATTGAGCTGTATAACATTGAGGTGCTGAGTCGGGTGTTAGCTAAGCTGAATCAGTTGGCGGATGTTATAGAAGCAAAGCGTCATTCTCAGTGATTTTCTTCATATTTTGAGTTGTAGGGGTGTTGGCTGCGCTTAGCTACTCGGGTCACATACTTGTGTATGCTCCCCGAGATATCTTCGCTTGCCGCCTACCTACAATTCAAACTATTTTGAAAATCGGTATATTTATATTCTAAAAATCCCTCTCTTCATGTTTTTAATTATTCTTTTCTATACAACTTCTGTTTCTTCATGAGTTAGTTAGCAAAAATTTATTTTTTTGGGAAAAATTTGTCGATTGCTCATCAACTCTGATAAGTTTGGGATAAAGGACAACTAGAAACAAAAAAATTAAAGGTTAATACAATGAGTCAGACAAATCTTCAAATCGAACGTTTATTATCAATTATGAAGCAGCTTCGAGATCCGCAAACAGGGTGCCCATGGGATAAGGTACAAACATTTAAAACTATTGCGCCTTATACGCTTGAAGAAACTTATGAAGTGCTTGATGCGATAGAACGTGAAGATTTTAGCGACTTAAAAGGTGAGTTGGGAGACTTATTATTCCAAGTGGTTTTCTATGCGCAAATGGCGAATGAAAAATCACTCTTTGATTTTAGCGATATCTGCCAATCTGTTAGTGATAAGCTCGAACATCGCCACCCTCATATTTTCGATGCAAATAATACACTGAGTAGCACAGAAGTGATTGAGGGATGGGAAAAACGAAAAGCCAAAGAGCGAGCTGAAAAATCGCAATTTTCTGTGCTAGATGATATTCCAAATTCACTCCCAGCACTAATGAAAGCCTATAAAATTCAAAAACGTTGTGCGTCAGTTGGTTTTGACTGGGATACGCTAGGCCCTGTTGTTGGTAAAGTTCATGAAGAACTTGAAGAAGTGATGGAAGAAGCCACTCAGGCGGTTGTTGACCAGTCGCGCTTAGAAGAGGAAATTGGCGACTTATTGTTTGCAACCGTGAATTTATCACGCCATTTAGGTTATAAACCTGAAATAGCGTTGCAAAAAGCGTGTAACAAATTCGAAGGTCGTTTTCGCCAAATCGAAAAAAGCCTCGCGGAAAGTGGTAAAACGACAGAAAGTGCTACACTTAATGAGATGGAGGCGCTTTGGCAGCAGGTTAAGAGCCAAGAATAAAATGGCTCGTCATATTTCGCACTACAGCGTTGTTGGCTGCGTTCGGCTACTCGGGTCACATACTTAGTGTATGCTCCCCGAAGATATCCTCTCTTGCCGCCTAGCTGTAATGCGAACCTTGTCTGCAATTGTTTAAACCATTAGTTGTTTTAAAATCTGGCGGTTGTTGGTTTGTTCTAAAAGCACTTCATTCAATAGCACCAAACAAAGCTTCAAAAATAATGGGTGACGTGAAATATTGAGGTGTTAAATAGCGACAAGTAGAGTAAATAGTTATTCAAAATCAAAGTTAGTGCAGAATCGCATTTTTTATACCATACAATGAGCTGAAAGGATTTAGCTTTTGCATTTGAACTGTGTTAATCTATGAAAATAGACAAAGATGACTAATTTTGAAGCGATAAATAATTTTCGCTTTTAACTTGCTGATAATATTAGAGTATTGATGAAATTTAGCCTTATTATGCTTAGAACATTTGTAGCGAAATTAAGGTTCGGGTATACTGTTTTCCCGTCCTGTTATATCCATCATCTTTTAAACCTAAACTTTCAGGTTCAGCATGAAAACTAATTATATTTTTGTGACCGGCGGGGTCGTATCCTCTCTGGGTAAAGGCATTGCCGCAGCCTCTTTGGCGGCTATACTCGAAGCCCGTGGACTCAATGTGACTATTATGAAACTGGATCCCTACATCAACGTAGATCCAGGCACAATGAGCCCAACCCAACACGGGGAAGTTTTCGTTACAGAAGACGGCGCTGAAACTGACTTAGATTTGGGTCATTATGAGCGCTTCATCCGTACTAAAATGACTCGTCGTAATAACTTTACGACTGGGCGTGTTTACTCTGAAGTTCTGCGCAAAGAGCGCCGTGGCGACTACTTAGGCGCTACAATTCAAGTTATCCCTCATATCACTAATGAAATTAAAGACCGCATCATCCGTGGTGGCGAAGGCCATGACGTTGTTTTGGTTGAAGTTGGTGGTACAGTGGGTGATATTGAATCATTGCCATTCCTTGAAGCGATTCGTCAAATGGCTGCAGAAGTCGGCCGTGAGCGTACTTTATATTTGCACTTAACATTAGTGCCTTACCTTGCAGCAGCTGGTGAAGTGAAAACTAAGCCAACTCAACATTCTGTGAAAGAATTGCTGTCAATTGGTATCCAGCCAGACGTGTTAATCTGTCGCTCAGACAGAGTGATCCCAGCAAATGAACGTGCAAAAATCGCATTGTTCTGTAATGTGCCAGAGAAAGCGGTTATTTCTCTCAAAGACGTTGATTCAATTTATAAAATTCCAGCCTTGTTAAAATCACAAGGTTTGGATGAGTACATTTGTAACCGTTTCCGCATTGATGCGCCAGAAGCTAATTTATCTGAGTGGGAACAAGTTATTTACGAAGAAGCTAATCCTGCAGGTGAAGTCACCATTGGAATGGTTGGTAAATATGTTGAGTTACCAGATGCGTATAAATCTGTAATTGAAGCATTAAAACACGGTGGATTGAAAAACCGTTTAACTGTGAATATCAAATTGATTGATTCACAAGACATCGAAACGCGTGGTGTTGAGTTACTAAAAGATTTAGATGCTATTTTAGTGCCAGGCGGTTTTGGTGAGCGTGGTATTGAAGGTAAAATTCTGACTGCTCAATATGCACGTGAAAACAAGATCCCTTACTTAGGGATTTGTTTGGGTATGCAAGTTGCATTGATTGAATTTGCACGTAATGTGGCCAATATGGCAGATGCAAATTCAACAGAATTTAAAGCGGATTGTAAATTCCCAGTTGTTGCGCTGATTACAGAATGGCGTGACGAAGAGGGTAACCTTGAAGTGCGTTCAGAAGAGAGCGACCTTGGTGGAACAATGCGTGTTGGTAGTCAACCATGCCACCTAGTGAATGGTAGCCTTGTACGTGAGATGTATGGTTCAGAAACCATTATTGAACGTCACCGCCACCGTTATGAAGTGAACAACTTACTGCTGAAACGCATTGAAGATGCGGGCCTGAAAATTGCAGGTCGTTCAGTAGATAACAAGCTGGTGGAAATTATTGAAAACCCAAATCATCCATGGTTTGTGGCTTGTCAGTTCCACCCAGAGTTCACCTCTACACCAAGAGATGGTCATCCGTTGTTTGCAGGTTTTGTTAAAGCCGCTGGTAAGTACCAGAAAGGTGAGTTGAAATAAGATATGGGGAAGTCGGCGCAGGTGCACCAACTTCCCAAAATTTAACTTGTACTGAGGAAAACCTAATGTCCAAAATTGTTAAAGTGATCGGTCGTGAAATCATTGACTCTCGTGGTAACCCAACTGTAGAAGCTGAAGTTCATTTAGAAGGTGGCTTTGTTGGTTTAGCTGCAGCACCATCAGGTGCGTCAACAGGTTCTCGTGAAGCTCTGGAACTGCGTGACGGTGATAAAGCACGTTTTCTGGGTAAAGGTGTTCTGAAAGCAGTTGCTGCTGTTAATGGTCCAATCGCAGAAGCGCTGATCGGTAAAGATGCTAAAGACCAAGCTAACATCGATAAAATCATGATTGATCTCGATGGCACTGAGAACAAATCTAAATTTGGTGCAAACGCAATTCTGGCTGTATCTTTAGCAAATGCTAAAGCAGCTGCGGCAGCGAAAGGTATGCCTCTGTATGAGCACATTTCTGACCTGAATGGTACTCACGGTCAATACTCTATGCCTCTACCTATGATGAACATCATCAATGGTGGTGAGCACGCAGATAACAACGTTGATATCCAAGAATTCATGATCCAGCCTGTTGGCGCACCAACGCTGAAAGAAGCTGTTCGTATGGGTTCTGAAATTTTCCATCACTTAGCAAAAGTACTGAAATCTAAAGGTATGAACACTGCTGTAGGTGATGAAGGTGGTTATGCGCCTAACTTAGAGTCAAACGCAGCGGCATTAGCAGCAATTAAAGAGGCGGTTGAGCAAGCAGGTTATGTATTAGGTAAAGACGTAACACTGGCAATGGACTGTGCAGCATCTGAGTTCTATAACGCAGAAACAGGCAATTATGAGCTGAAAGGCGAAGGTAAAACCTTCACTTCACAAGAGTTCACTCACTATTTAGAAGAACTGACTAAACAGTACCCAATCGTATCTATTGAAGATGGTCTGAATGAGTCTGACTGGGATGGTTTCGCATACCAAACTAAAGTTCTTGGTGACAAAATCCAACTGGTTGGTGACGACCTGTTTGTAACGAACACTAAGATCTTGAAAGAAGGTATTGATAAAGGCATTGCTAACTCTATCCTGATCAAATTCAACCAAATTGGTTCTTTAACTGAAACTTTGGCTGCAATTAAAATGGCGAAAGATGCAGGCTATACAGCTGTTATCTCTCACCGTTCAGGCGAAACTGAAGATGCAACTATCGCAGATTTAGCAGTCGGTACAGCTGCAGGCCAAATCAAAACGGGTTCAATGAGCCGTTCTGACCGTGTTGCTAAATATAACCAACTGATTCGTATTGAAGAAGCATTAGGTAAAAATGCACCATTCAATGGCTTAAAAGAAGTTAAAGGCCAAGCGTAATTTTAGTTCGTTAACCAATTTATACGAAAGGAAGCCGATGGCTTCCTTTTTTTCGACTGAAACCTTTGCTGAGGAAGCCATTTTCACTATATATTCCCAGTAATTTATGATTATCTCTAATGTATCATAATAAATTTGATTGGATTTTTAGTAAGCTTAATGATTGATCAGCCTTTTATTGACTCACTTTATATTTAATAATCAATTTAAAATCAATCAATTAGATAGTTGATTGATATACGTCTCTTTAGAAATAATATGCTAATTTATAGTAGCTATTTTAGTATTTAATTCTTCGATTTTTACGAGTGAATGGGTAGGTTTTTTGGAGTTTACATGAAAAACGATGAAATTATACGGTGTAGATCGCACTTTTAGTTCCTCCACATTTTAATTTCATACAATTAACTTTATATTCCAGCTCTTGCAAAAAAATATTAACAATAATACTCGAAAATAATTTGCTTCCGAGCTAATGGAGTTTACATGGACGCTTCCGAATCCCTACAACCAGCGGTCAGTCCGACCCCATCCAATAAACGGGGTTGGATCATTTTAGCGGTTGATATTGTTCTACTGATCTTACTTTTAAAATATTTGCCTTTTGATGACAAGGCAAATGCAGGCCTTGCAATGATGGTTTTCATTGGTGTGCTTTGGCTAACTGAAGCTATCCATGTCACTATTACTGCACTTTGTATTCCTATCTTAGCGGTTGGGCTTGGATTAATGAATACAGGGGAAGCGCTTAAATCATTCGCAAACCCAATTATTTTCCTATTCTTCGGTGGCTTTGCTTTAGCGACGGCTTTGCATATTCAAGGCTTAGACCGTCTAATTGCTAACCGCTTACTAATGGCTGCACGTGGTCGTTTATCAGTCGCAGTATTACTGTTGTTTGGTGTTACCGCGCTGCTATCAATGTGGATTAGTAACACAGCAACTGCTGCAATGATGTTACCCCTTGTATTAGGTATTTTATCTAATCTCGATGTACGTCATGAACGTAATACGTTTGTGTTTGTTTTATTAGGTGTTGCTTATAGTGCCAGTATTGGTGGTCTAGGAACTATTGTGGGTAGCCCACCAAACGCAATTGCCGCTGCTGCATTAGGTTTAGATTTCTTATCGTGGATGAAATACGGCATTCCAATCATGGTAGTTTTACTACCGATGATGTTTGTATTGATGTACATGATGTTACGCCCAAATCTGAAACACCGTTTTGAAATTGAATTAGAGCATGTTAAATGGAATGGCAAACGTATTACAGCAATGGGGATCTTCCTATTTGCGGTAGTTTGTTGGATCACCAGTACATTTATTAGTGAAGCACTTGGTGGTGTGAAGGATCTCGACACCATTATTGCTATGATTGCTGCAATTTTGATTGGTATAACAGGGGTTGCTAGTTGGTCACAAATCCAAAAAAATACCGAGTGGGGCGTATTGATGCTGTTCGGTGGGGGGTTGACTCTCAGTGCAATTTTAAGTTCTTCAGGCGCTAGTAAAATTATGGCTGACTGGATGCAGATGACATTTGGGACAAGTCATTGGTTTGTGATTATCTTAGCGGTGACAACCTTTATTATCATCCTGACTGAATTTACGAGTAATACTGCAAGTGCCGCCCTGTTAGTTCCTATTTTTGCTACTGTTGCGGAAGCATTAGGTATGCCAGTTATTGTATTAACTATGATTATTGGTATTGGTGCCTCTTGTGCGTTTATGTTGCCTGTTGCGACTCCGCCAAATGCGATTGTATTTGGTTCTGGTTATATCAGGCAAATTGAAATGGTACGGGTCGGTGCAGTTCTGAACGTAGCATGTATTATTGTTATCTCTCTATTTGCTTGGTTCTTTTGGCTATAAAGCAAACAAGAAAAATCACTAAATTGATTTTAGCTAAAAGTATAAAGTGAGAGAAACACATTTTTATTTCACTTTCCCAACGACCTACGGGCTCATTAAAAATGAGCCCGTTTTTCATTACTGTGCGACAAGCACTTGCTGATTTTTCCCTATTTGTATTTTACCTGTGCCGTGCATTACAAAATCACTGTCGCCACGTAATGAAAAATTCATTGTTTGTATCAAACCTTTGATATCAATTGTATTTTGAGGACAAAGGAAGCTGTCTTTACACTGATATTGATGGCTTTCAAATGAAATAAGCCGGCCTAATAGCTTGGTATTTTCTCCCAGTTCTAGGTGGCTGCCTTGGCTATAAGGTGTATCCGTTTTAAATTTAGAGCCTGAGTGAATGACTGCTTCTCGTGGGGAAATTGAAGCACTTCCGGATGTACTCAGATAATTTTGAACCGCAGCCGTAATATTTAGTGCATTTTGTAGTTTTATTCGATCGGCGAACACATTCAGTTTAGAAAGCTGTAACGGGCTGGCATGCTGTTGGCTGATGTTGATTTGGCTTGCGGGGCTAACTGAGAATTTCAATTGACTGTATTCATCTAGTGCTTTTGCTTCAAGCTGCTTCGTTTCTTTATTTTTAACATATTGTTTTTCTAACTTACCTGCAATTAAAGATAAGCTATTAATATTACTTATGGAGCCATCAGCCCATGAGATCCCATTGGGATTAGCAATAATTAGGTTCGCGGCTTGTCCTTTAATACCGAGGACACCTTTAATTTTACTTTCTTCTGTTCCTGTCACTTCAGCCAATATTAGTTTTGCAGCTTTGTTTGCAAGTTGATTATTATCATTAATATCATTATTAAAAATGAGACCATGATCATTAGAAGATAAACTCTCAAAAGAGTTAAATGAAATATGATTTTTTAGAGGAGCTTCGATATTAATTAATTTTGCTTTAGATACATCGGCTTGAGAAAAGGAAGAAAAACTCAAACATGATAAAAAAGAGTTTGTTAGAAAGATAAATTGCATTTTTTTATTCATTACGTTTCCTTGTAATAATAACCCTAATAGGTGTAATTAAATATAATCTATTTTATTTTTCATTAGTATATTAAAATTTAACATGGATGCTATAAAAATAATTATTTTAAATTTTAATGATGCAAAATTAAAATCAACAACGATTAGTTGGGTAAGTGTAACAAATAGAGTTGCAAGTGTAGATATTAAATCATTTAAGTCACATTCCTACAATTTATAATAAAGTTGATGTTCAATTCGTTTTACTAGGATATAACGGCAATCATCAGGTAAAAAATCGCTCGTTTATATCGATATACCCAAGTACTCATCTAAAGCAAAATTTTTATTTACACGTACACTTTCTGATAGTTTTGTGATCGTTACTGAACTAAATGAAACAACTTATCGGGTCTATCATGATGGGAGAATTAATAGTTCGATTCCTTTTGATAATGTAGTGATGGCGTAGATTACAAAGATTACCAAATAAAAAATGCTAGTCTAATGACCGGTATCAGACTGATACCGAACATATTATGTTTGGTAGTAAATCTAATAGGCTATTGAGAATAAACTAGAAATATCACTAAATTGATTTTCCCCTATCTGTATTTTATCTGTGCTACATATTACAAAATAACCGTCGCCACGTAATGAAAAATTCATTGTTTGTACCAGCACCTTGATATCAATGGTATTTTGAAGCTAAAGAAAACTGTCTTGACACTGATATTGATAGCTCTCAAATGAAATGAACCGGCCTAATAGCTTGGTATTTTCCCCCAGTTCTATCGGCTAAGATATTAAGTTTAGAAAGTTGTATTCTTATTGCTTATATAATCCCTGTAAAAGATAATGATAGCTATTATATTTATTTTATTATTTGTTTAATGATTGTTAATGGAATTATTTTTTATAAAATGTAATTCTTGATATGTGGAGATGCTCTTATATAACATAGGTAAATAAAAGGATTTAATTATATGTTTAATAATAGTTGTTTATTAAAAAATTCCATTTATAAAATGGATGAAATTAAAAAAAATAATAATTTTCTAATTATTAATAAAGAATCATTATTAATAATTCGCCAAATAAAACAAATTTTACTGAGAACAGTGCAAGAGATGGGCTATGATACAGTTAACTCTAATTTAGTTGCACAAGTACTGCGTGATAGTCGTTTAAAATCTGGATTATTTGGCAGTATGCCACTTAAAAATAGTCCAGCAAGTCCTGATGTTAAGAACTTTCTTGCAGACACATTATCGTTTACCCGCTTGCATGCGATTAGTGGGGATAGCATGACAACAATGGGTAAAATACCACCTTATGGACGTGCACACTTAGTTAAAATTGGTCCGAATAGTTATGCGGTTGAATATAGATATGAGCCTTCAAGCATCTCGCCTTCATTAGCATTCCATGCTTATTTTTTAGGTTATAACGGGGCTAATCAGTCCAGTGCAACGCCTGCTTATGTTGATATACCTATTCAGGCTGCTGAGGATAGTTTTTTATTCACGGGCTCTTTAACAGGGTGCTCCGTTATTGTTACTAAGCTGAATGAAACAACCTATCGTGTTTATCATGATGGCCGTGTGAATAGTTCTATATTGTATGATAACGTTGTAATGGCATTTGATTATATGGACTACCAAGTTCCAGGCTCAGATGAAGGCCTTGCGATGGCGTATATGTATTTTAAGGATGGCCATTGGCGGTTATTATTACAAAAGCAAGAATATGAATTGATCAATGGAACACCTATTCCTAAGCTACGTAACAACGAAAGTTCTATGATAGGTTATTATGTTGATAATCAATTTTCCGAGAAACAATTAGAAAAATTCAATCGATATCGCCATGCATCACAGAATAAATTAAAAGAAATAGCAAAAGAATTTGGTATAAATACGGACCAGGTTTCAGAAGGTGAATATATTGATGGGGGGTTTTCGCTGGAGAACTCAGCAATAAAATCATGGGTTGATTTAAATGGCAAGGTTAAAAATAAAATTTATGATAAAATCAATCAATTAATTAAACAAATTGATGAATTTAAAGTTGAATTAAGCAATCTAAAGAGTAAGTCAATACGAAGTAATGACGAAAATATAAGGATCGATAAATTAATATCAATTCTGGAAATAAAAAAAATTATTAAAGATTACTATTCTCAAAAACATTTATCGATATTAACTGAGTCATTATCTGTAGAAAAAAGCAGGTTATGGCTACAAATAAAAAATAAGACTGGAATTGACTCTGTTGTTCAAGTCGTAAATGAAGAACTTGGTAACGGTGTTACGAATATAGCGCTAAATAAAGAATATAAATTGGCGGTGATGCGAGATCGTAATATTGCTAATGATAAATTTAATGAAGGTTATGATAACTATAATAAAACTGATATTCGAGGCTTTAATCAAGAAATGACTTCATCAGAGATGATGGCTCTATATTTAAATCCTGAATTGAGCGTGACAGAACGTGGCGCATTGTATAGGCATATTCAAAATACGATAGATAACGAAGGTCGTCATCAAATTTTAGAAAATACGAGGGAAATAAATGAATTATTTAAGAGAGAGGGCAGTATAAATTCTAGGCTATCCCCCCAAGATTTTTATTTACCTTTAATGGGAGATATGTCAGATGGTCGCTGTTATCCGCTTGTTAGAGCTATGGCTGTTGCATTAGAGGAGAATGGGCCAAATGGTAGTAATGTACTACTCGACAAACTCTTTTTAGCTGCCGCATCACCAACAGATAACAGCTCAATTCTATTAAAAAAATCATTAATAAGGCTTCATTCAAATATTGAAGCGGTACAGTCTTCGAGTTCTCAAGGTAACCTAGATTTAAATGCTATTGAGGCTAGATTAACTGAGGGGAATGCAACGAAAATGTATGCCTTAAATAGCCAGAAGCATGCGATGATGTTGGGGAAAATTGTATATGAAGATAGTGTAACCTATTATTTTTACGATCCTAATTTCGGTATATTTACATTTGAAAGTAGTCATAAACTTTTTTCAGCTCTAAATAAGTTTATGATAAATAAAAAAATGGCTAAATTATATGTTGCTTTAGGCTCTGATTCGAAACCTATTTTTGAATTAATTTCTATTGATGTTGACGGGATGAGAAATGTGGCAGTGGGCGGGGGATTAGTCGTATCAGATTTATCCAATACAGATGATTTGAATCTTGTTGCTGAAAGGCGTAAAAATACGATTAAATTTATTGAAAATCAAATACAAATTACTAAAGAGTTAAATATAAAAGCATCGTTAACAATTTTGACCGCTGAACGATGGGGGGACAAAATTGAGAGAGTATTTAATGAGATATCTGAACAGTATCAATTAGATGAAACATGGTTACCTAATTTTTCTAGTATAGAAATGACTGAGGAGGGAAAATACCGCATTCAATTTATTAATAAAGACATCGCATTTCGAGAGCGCTGGATTGAAACAACAGATAGTACTTTGATGGAATTTAAAGAGTACTTTAATGAAAATATAAATACATTTGAACAAAGCTACGAATTTCACCATTCTGAATTACGGCGCCGAGGTGGCATAGGTAATGCGGAACATGTTGATGGAATGAACATGGGAATGGCCGTTCACGCATTAATTCAGTGGGCTGCGAATAAAAATAGACAAAACATAAGCAGTGGCATGTCATCAAATTTAGCGGAAGCATTAAAAATTCATGCTTATGTCACTTATAGTATGATGGCGCATGGTGCAGTAAATGATGTGACAAAGGTTGTAAAGTTAGTTAAAACGCTTTGGTGTGAGGAGGCGGGAATTACCCACTCTGCGATGAAGACTTTTTCATCATCATTTGCCCGGGTAGCTAATGAAGGGATCGGTACTGCTTTTCAAGGCGCAATGGTTGGGTTTGATATTTATGAATTAACACATGCAGAAAATGATCCACAAAAGGCTGTATTTGGAACTCAGCTGGCATTCGATTCAGCAAGTTTACTATTAAGTGGTGCAACAATTGGTGCAGGTATTGTCGGAGCTACAGAGGCAGCTGCTGTATTTGGTGGTGTGGGTGTGATTGTTGGTGGCCTCGGAATTGGAATTGTGGGACTAGCACGTGCATATGCTGAAATTGGCGAGCATGCGAAAGAAGTTGGGGTCTACTTCCAACATTTAGATGATGCGTATAGTGGGAATGGATTTGATTATCAAATAGATAATAAAAGTGGTAAACGGATCTTAGTTCCACGTCCTTTGGCTGTATTTGATCGTATTGACTTACGCTCAAAAAAAATTAACTTTGATAGCCAGTATCTCTACCGTACACAGCCCCATCGCAGTGGAAATGGTAGTGGGCGCAAAGATTATATTGCTTGGGCAGCGTATCTTCCCTATTCGGTGGTTGATAAAAAACAAGCCATTAATATTCGAGAAGGACTTGGTTATCAGAGCAAGCATGACATTCCATTTCAAGAGACAGATACCGTTATTTTACCAGGGGTGCCAAAGTCATATATTAATTATTCTTTTAATCTATTTCCAGGTGCATTGACTCGTTATGATTATGGTTTTAATGTTTTGCGGAGATTAGAAGAAACAGATAAATTTGATTATGATTTTTATTCTTTTCCTGGTGAGTATATTATAACTAGAATTTATCATGAATATGTCAGTACCAAAACAAATATTATTTTACCCATAAATAAAGCACATATTGCCGTGCCTAAAATATCCAGTGAATGGTATGGGAAACTATCTTATAACCTTAGCGGAGCGGGTGGTGAATATATTATTAGTATTAACCATGGTGTTAATATTACATTAATAAATGATTCAAATTTTAAGCATAATTCAAAATGGGTTATTGATACAAGTTTGATTGATGGCGGTGATCCTACAGTAGAAGTTAATGATGGTTATCTAAGAATTGGCAGTTTAAATATAAATATTGATCCAAGTGCCTTATCTGATCAAGTTATTTTAGTTAATTCAGAGCATGAAGTTCGTGAGGTAGATTTTAAAAATAAACTCATTCAAGTTATCAGAGAGGATGGTCGACAGTGGAGTAATAAAGGCCAGTCAATTGAACAGCACCTAAATGAATTGGCTGATAAACACCAATTGCACGGTAACTTTATTGTAGTTGATGATTATATATATGGTAAGAAAAATGTTGGGAGAGCTTTTTATGAGGTCGCAACAAAAAGAATGCTTTTTACTAATTCAATAAATAAAATCTATCATTTGCCTACACTCGGAACTATTGATGCAGAGTATGCCTATTTCTTTTCTCAGGAAGAAAATATTATTTGGCGGAGCAATATTAATAATGGTGGTCAACTCGATAATAATTATTATTTAGCTGATGAGAAATCATCACCGTTTAAAGTACATAAGCTATGGAGGGAGCATGAAAATATTTATTTTAGTTTAACTCATCATGATAATAATGACGAAATTTTCACTAAATATAAAATAGATGGAAAAAAATCTGAACTCGTTAATATTTTTAATAGTAGTAAGCTGTTAGAATATTTAGCGAATTCACCAACAAAAATAAATAGTTCGGGATACCATATTTTAAAAATGTATTATAATGTACCTAATGATCGTTACAGTCAAAATCTTAGCGAAGTAGAATCTGATAAGTTAGATTTTTCTACGTTAAATCTTGCAAAGATAGTAACTATTGATGGTAAAGATGAAAATGGTATCAATCGTCGTTATTGGCTACGTCGTGACACAAATACTTTAATTAAGGTTAACCTTGGTGTAAATAAATATACAAAGGTTGTTGAAAACCCTGCTGATTTAACACTTGTTGGTAGTTTAATTGACGACAGTGAAACGGAAGTGTTTTTTTTCTATAGTAAAGAAAAAGATAGATTATATCGTCAAGAAGGCTTGGGGCAAGATGTATTTGATATCAATAATCCAACAACAAAGGTTATCACACAAGAAATATACGGACACTCAATCCCGATTACACAAATAAACACTGTTTTTAATTGGAATGGAAATATTATTGTTATAAGAAAGTCAGGAAAGATACAGCAAGTTAATGCGGATGGTAGTATAGATATAGTCGCATTTAATGAGCATTGGTTAAAAACATTAGATTCATCTAATTGGTTATCAAAGCTTGACGACAACTATAATGGAACAAAACAGGCAATTGCTTTATTGGGATTAAGGCGCTCAGATGAGAGTATCATTCCTGCATGGTACTTTGATCGCAAATTTATTATTGCTCACTCTTTGTTATCAGAACATGAGCTACAATTTTTAGGATTTGATTCAGATAATCAAAACGGATTTATATTTGATAGAAATACCGGTAAATTATATAGTCAGCAAGTTGTTAATATTGATACTATGCGACATTCATTCGGTGTTATTAATACCTATATGAGTTCAAATAATAATATAGCTGATAGCATTAAAATATACCCAGAGTTAGTATTTAAAAATATTAAGAAAATTGATAATGGCTTCATGATGCTAACGGATAAGAACGAAATACTTTATCAGCCTGACAATGGAACAAAAGAATCGAACAAGATAGGTGCTTCATTTGTAATTAAAGGAACGCATGAGGCAGATATCATTAATCCATCTAAAATAGCTCATGTTGATACATTAATATTAAGTGGTGGAGAAGGGGGGGATACATATGAATTTAGTGTAGATGCTTGGAAAGCTTATCGTGCCATTATTATTGATAATAACGCAAAAGATAATGCTGTAGATGATATTATTATACCGTCAGTTGACAATTGGAGAAAGATGTTCATTAACCGGCAAGGTAATGATCTCATTATTACAGATATCCATAATGACACATCGTTAATATTACGTGAAGTCTATGGTTCAAAATCTGAGTCTTATCGCCACTTGATGATTAAAATAGCGCAGGAGCATGATTATATAGTACTCGATAATCTAGTTAACAAGCTAAAGGAAAATTACGGATTAATGTATTTATCGACATATTTTAATGAAAGAGCAAAACGACAGTCAGACTCTACCGATATTATAGATTTATTAACGGACAGAATAAATTTTATGCGTCACATAGAACAATTAAATGTAGATATTATGCTAGACGGAAAAAATGAACGAACTGAACTTATACCAATTGGCTTATCAAGCCAAATTAATTTGGCTTGATTTTTTATTTTTGTCCACTGGGATGATGTATTAGAGCGCATTATAGGAATCAGCATTTAGATAAAAAAAGAGCCACATTTAGTGGCTCTTTTTGTCATTCATCAGCGTTTATTGAGCTGTTGGTGGGTGACTGTGTTCAATGTCCTCTGATTTCTTCGAGAAACGGCGACGGATCACCACGAAGAATACAGGAACGAAGAAGATAGCCAGCGAGGTTGCTGCGAACATACCCCCAAGAACACCAGTACCTACTGAGTTCTGGGATGCAGAACCTGCACCATTACTAAATACCAGTGGGATAACACCTAACATAAATGCTAGAGATGTCATCAGAATTGGTCGTAAACGCATTTTAACTGCATTCAGTGTTGCTTCGACTAACCCTTTGCCTTCTTTTTCCATCAAGTCTTTGGCGAATTCAACAATCAATATTGCGTTTTTCGCCGATAGCCCAATGGTGGTTAAGAGGCCCACTTTAAAGTAAACGTCGTTGTCTAAACCACGAACACTGGTGAACAATAACGCACCAATAATACCTAATGGAACCACTAACATAACTGAGAATGGAACAGACCAGCTTTCATATAGAGCAGCCAGACACAGGAATACCACTATCAAAGAAATCGCATACAGTGCAGGGGCTTGGTTACCTGCTAAACGTTCTTGATAAGACATACCCGTCCACTCGTAACCAATTCCTTCAGGCAGGTTTTCAGTGGTGAGTTTTTCCATTAACAGCATCGCATCACCCGTACTTTGTCCCGGAGCTGCTTGGCCTTGAATATTCATCGCAGGGACACCGTTATAACGTTCTAAACGTGGTGAACCATACTTCCAAGGATCTTTGGATTCGTCCATAAATGCAGAGAACGGAACCATTTTACCTTGGTTATTACGAACATACAGGTTACTGATGTCAGAAGGTAACATACGGCTTTCTGCGTCACCTTGTACGTAAACTTTCTTCACACGACCACGGTCGATAAAGTCATTCACGTAGCTTCCACCAAACATAGAACTCAATGTTGCGTTGATATCACTGATAGCGACACCTTGAGCCTGTGCTTTTTGTCGGTCAATATAAATACGGTATTGCGAGGTATCATCCTGACCATTTGGGCGAACACCTTGAAGCATTTCTGGGTGCTGAGCCGCCAATCCAAGCAACTGGTTACGGGCTTGCATTAGTTTATCATGCCCCAAGTTACCTTTATCAACTAACTCAAAGTCAAACCCGTCTGCGGTACCTAACTCAACAATTGCGGGTAGGTTAAAGGCGTAAATCAATGCCTCTTGTTTTTTTGACAGTGCGATATTCGCACGCTGTACAATCGCATCAACGTGGTTTTCATCACCTTTACGTTCGCTCCAATTTTTCAGAACGACGAAGGCAAGACCCATATTTTGTCCTTGACCTGCGAAGCTAAAGCCCCCAACGGTAAAGACCGATTCAACGTTTTTAGCTTCTTCGGTATGGTAGTAGTTATTCACTTCATCTAGTACCGCTTGGGTTTGTTCTTGCGTTGATCCCGGTGGTAATTGGATCATTGACAAGAATACCCCCTGGTCTTCCGCCGGTAAGAAGGAAGACGGTAAGCGAACGAACATGAACGCCATACCAACCACTAACAGCAGGTAAATGACGAGATAACGACCAGTACCGTTAAGCATACGGCTTACACTGTCGGTGTAGTGGTGTGCTTGTTTTTCAAATGTACGGTTAAACCACCCAAAGAACCCTTTCTGGCTACCATGGCTGCCTTTTTCAATTGGCTTCAACATGGTGGCGCACAGTGCTGGCGTTAAGATCATCGCAACCAGTACTGATAAGATCATGGAGGATACAATGGTAATTGAGAACTGACGGTAAATTGCCCCTGTAGAACCCCCAAAGAAGGCCATAGGGATAAATACCGCAGACAGCACCATTGCAATACCGACTAACGCACCTTGGATTTGACCCATTGATTTTTTGGTCGCTTCTTTTGGTGATAAGCCTTCTTCTTGCATAACACGCTCAACGTTCTCAACAACAACGATGGCGTCATCGACGAGAAGCCCGATGGCGAGTACCATCGCGAACATGGTCAACGTGTTTATGGAATAACCAAATGCCGACAAGATAGCAAAGGTACCTAACAATACGACAGGTACTGCAATCGTTGGTATCAGTGTTGCACGGATGTTTTGTAGGAACAAATACATTACAACAACAACCAGCATGATTGCTTCTACTAACGTTTTAACCACTTCGTTAATTGAAATTTTAACAAATGGGGTTGTATCGTATGGATAAACAATCTCTAACCCTTGAGGGAAGAAAGGTTTCATTTCCTCAAGCGCGGCACGAACGTTATTAGACGTATCTAATGCGTTCGCTCCCGTTGCCAGTTTAATACCGATACCTGCTGCTGGCTTACCATTAAAGCGGGCAATCGTACTATAGTTTTCAGCACCTAATTGGACCTCAGCAACATCCTTAATACGTACTTGTGAACCATCTTGGTTTACACGTAATAAAATATTGCTAAATTCTTCAGGGCTATTTAACCGTGTCTGCGCAATGATAGAAACGTTTAAACGCTGATTTGCTACAGATGGTGAACCACCGAGTTGTCCTGCTGCGACTTGGTTATTTTGAACCTTGATCGCATTAATGACATCTGTGGTGGTCATGTTGTACTTAACAAGTTGCTCTGGTTTTAGCCAAATACGCATTGCATATTGGGTACCGAACAGTTGAGTTTCACCTACACCGTTAACTCGGCTAAGTGGGTCTTTAATATTTGACCCTACATAGTCGGCAATATCATATTGCCCCATTGAGCCATCGTTAGAAACGAAACCCGCAACCATTAAGAATGAACTAGTTGATTTATCGACACTAATACCTTGTTGCTGAACTTCTTGTGGCAACAATGGCATCGCCAGTTGCAATTTGTTTTGCACTTGTACTTGCGCGATATCACCATCAGTTCCTGCTTCAAATGTCAGCGTAATGCTAGCAGAACCTGATGAATCACTGCTCGATGACATATATACCAAGTTATCGATACCGTTCATGTTCTGTTCGATAACCTGCGTTACTGTATTTTGTACCGTCTCAGCATCCGCTCCCGGATAGTTAGCTGAAATAGAAACAGCCGGTGGCGCGATGGTCGGGTACTGCGAAACAGGTAACTGGATAATTGCCAACAGACCAGCAAGCATGGTGATAATAGCAATTACCCACGCAAAAATTGGTCTTTCTATAAAAAACTTAGGCATTAATCAGCCGCTCCCTTATTTAGACTTTTCTTCAGGTTTTGCCTGATTGTCTATGGATTGCGTTTCTAAGTTTGCTTCCTTAGGATTCACAACAATTCCTGGTTTGATTTTTTGTAAGCCGATGACAATGACACGATCACCTGCTTTTAGACCTTCAGTTACCAGCCATTTGTTGCCAACTGCTTGTCCTGCTTTAACTTTTCTGACTTCAACTTTATTCTCAGCGTCAACAACCATGACTTGAGAAGTTCCTTGAGCCGTACGAGATAAACCTTGTTGCGGAACTAGAATCGCATTATCAATAACACCATCTTCTAATACAGCACGAACAAACATACCTGGAAGTAATTCTTTGTTCGGGTTAGGGAACATAGCTCTCATCGTGATAGACCCTGTTGTTTCATCAACAGTGACATCAGAGAATTCCAGAACACCTTTTTGTGCGTATTCTTGACCGTTGTTGTTGATCAAGCTGACAGGTGCTTTTCCTGATTCCCGCTGTACAGCGCCTTTCGCTATCTCATTTTTGAGGCGTAAGAAATCGTCACTTGATTGTGTTACGTCAACATAGATAGGATCAAGTTGCTGAACACGCATTAATTCAGTGGTTTGCCCTGTTGATACTAAAGCCCCTTCAGTCACATTCGATTTGCCAGTACGGCCGCTAATCGGTGCAGTCACTTTGGTATAATTCAGGTTGATACGTGCAGTTTCAACCGCCGCTTCAGCCGCTTTGACGGCAGCGAGTGCTTGCGCATAGGTTGACGTTGCTTGGTCGTATTCCTGACGACTAATGTAATTAGTCCCTAACAATGGTTTATAACGCTTCACCGTTAATGCAGCCAGATTCGCATTAGCTTGTGCTTTTGCTAGCTCCGCTTTTGCGCTGTCATAGGTTGCTTGGAATGGTGCCGGGTCAATTTGGTATAAAGATGTCCCTGCTTCTACGTCGCTACCTTCTTTATAGTTGCGCTTCAATATGATGCCACTAACCTGAGGGCGAACCTCAGCAACACGAAATGCGGATGTTCGGCCTGGTAACTCGGTTTTGAGCGTCAGAGGTTCGGCTTTAAGCGTAACAATTCCTACTTCAGGCGCCGGGCGTTCTCCGCCACCTTGTTGTTCATCGTTACAACCGGATAGAGCCAATCCACCTGAAAGAACTAACAGAGCCAGAGGTAACACCCCTCTGTTTTTTCGCATAAGTTAACCTCAATTAATCAATATGAGTTCAAAACAAAAATAAGAAAAATGGTAAACAATATGATTTATCACTGTGCTATAGTACAAACATACACGAATGTATGTAAATCAGCTTTCGATAGAAACGGGTCACAATGGCACGAAAAACTAAACAACAGGCTGAAGAAACCCGTCAGGAAATATTAGATGCTGCCATCAAAACATTCTCTGAACGAGGAGTTTCTGCCACATCATTAGCCGATATTGCAAAAGCAGCGGGGGTTACCCGAGGTGCAATATATTGGCATTTCAAAAACAAAGTTGATCTCTTTTATCAAGCTTGTGAATTTGGTGATAACCAAATAGTACAAGCCGAAGAATATTATCGTTCTAAATATACCAACGATCCACTTTCAATACTAAGAGAATTATTAGTTTATATTTTGACTGATTTTATTGAAAGCCCTAAAAACCGCGCTTTGATGGAAATTTTCTTTTTGAAGTGCGAATTAGTTGGCGAAATGGCAGAGTTAGTTGATTTTAAACGCGCTAATTACGTCGCAAGCCAATGCCGAATTGTGGATAACTTGACTGCCTGTATTGATGCGGGGCAGCTTCCAGCAGACCTTGATGTGGAGTGTGCCGCGATTATGATCCGTTCATTAACGTCTGGTTTGTTAGAAAACTGGCTACTCCAATCAGAAAATTTTAATATTAATCAACATACAATTACATTGGTTGATACACTATTAGAAACACTAAAATGTAATACCGCGATCCGGTTAAAACCCATTCAAACTGAATAAGTGGAGTCCGACATGACCTCTATCTTGATTATTGCCAATGGAGCACCTTACGGCAGTGAAACATTGTTCAACTCATTGCGATTAGCGATAACGTTAAAAGAGCAAGAGCCACAGTTAGATTTAAAAATTTTTCTGATGTCAGATGCAGTGACAGCAGGTTTAGCGGCTCAAAAGCCTAAAGAAGGCTACAACCTTCAACAAATGTTAGAGATTTTAACGGCACAAAATGTTCCCGTTAAATTATGCAAAACTTGTACAGATGCCCGTGGTGTGAGTGAATTAACCCTTGCTGATGGTGTTGAAGTTGGTACATTGGTCGAGCTTGCAAGCTGGACATTAACGGCTGATAAAGTATTAACTTTCTAATATTCTACGTAAAATGTGTTTGGTTAGGTAAAATTAGGTGCTGATAGGCTGTTATCGGCACTTTGTTTAATTAAGCAACGTATTATTCGTATAAAGGAATGCCATTATGATGAAACAACAATGGAAGTGGCAGCAGTTAGTATCAATCATACTGTTCTTTTTCATCGCATCTTTTTCCAGCTCAATTACGGCACTAACGTCAAATAACTTACCTGATAAGAATGAAATTAAAAGTGCACTCAATGCATTGAATAAAAAAAACTCACTCAGTGAGGAAGATAAACTTGTTCTCGCCGATCTGGAAAAAACCTCAGATTTTTATGACGAACTGGATAAACTCGAACAACGAACGGCTGATCTGCAAAAAAAACTCAGTAGCGCGAGTGAAGAATCAAAACAAGCTGCACAAGGTTTGTTGCAAATAAAAAATGAAAATGAACAACTCACCGAAAATTTCCTACGAAAAATACAAGATAGCTCTCTTTCACAATTAAAAGCATTACAAACCTCTTACTTAGAAAATCTGCAAACAGAACAAAATGACCTCGCAACCTATAGTAGCCAATTAATTGGCTTACAAACGCAGCCTGAAAGGGCACAAGCGATGATGTTGGAAAATGCGAGACGATTGCAGGAAATTCGTAATGAGCTAAATAGTTCATTAAATGAATCTGTGAATTTAAGGCCGACTCAAATCACAATGCTGCAAGTTGAACAGTACTTATTACAGCAGCAAAATGAATATCAAAAACGTATTCTAGAGGCTAACACTCAATTACAAGATGTACTGCAAAAACAGCGTGATTATACCGCAGCATATATTGAACAATTGGAACATCATATTCAGCAAGTACAAAATGCTATTAGTCATCGCCGCCTAAATGACTCCCAATCAACGGTGCGTGAAGCATTAAGTACTTCTGAAACCGATATCAAAGCTCAACAAAATCCCCTTATTCAAAAAGAAATTGCGATTAATAATGCGCTGAGCGACCGGTTAATTACAGTGACAGAAAATAGCAATAAATTGGTTCAAAATGGTATCCGTGTAAAAACCTGGCTTGAAAGAGCGACACAGTCAGAACGAAATTTAAAAGAACAAATTAATGTATTACGCGGTAGCTTATTGCTTTCACGAATTTTGTTTCAACAACAAATTGACTTACCACCTGATATTCTAACGAAAAATTTACCCACAACGATCGCCGATTTGCGGCTTGAACAATTTGATGTTAACCAACAACGTGATGAACTTTACCAACCTAATGATTATATTACGAAGTTGGAACAGCAATTTGAGATAAAAACTGGGGATGAGCTTACCAATAGCACATTATTATCAACGGAAGATAAATCCACGTTATTGAAACTATTGGAAGTTCGTCGTGGGTTATTAGATGAACTTAACCAGCAGCTTGGCGGGCAAATTTCGCAAGCAATCAACCTACAACTGGATCAAAACCAATTATTGAGTGTAGTGGGGTCGCTTGAAAATACCTTGGCACAGCAAATATTTTGGGTGAATAGTAATAAACCGATTGATTTGGAATGGGTGAAAGCTTTTCCTGAAGCCGCAGCGACACAAATTAATAGCTTTGATTTTAGTTTATCAAACCGCAGCATTAAACGGGGCGTGAGTAATTCACTGTTAGTGGTTATTCCACTTGTTTTGGTCGCGCTACTGTTTATTTGGTTTAATCGTAAAATTAATAACCGATTGCAAGATATTGACCAACGGCTTTCAAGTTTGCGCAATGATAGCGTACTAAGTACGCCATTTGCGATTCTGCTGACATTAATGCAAACATTGCCTATTTCACTGTTTTTACTCGCATTTGGTTACTGGTTTTTGAAAACAGGGAATGTACAAGGCCCATTTTTCTGGCAGTTCAGCCAACAGTTAGCGATATTTTGGGCGTTATTTGAGCTGACGTTTCGTGTGTTGAAACCCCAAGGTATTGCACAAAAACATTTTGGTATTGAAAAAGAGAAAATATCTCAAACACGACGTAGAATGATTAGGCTATCGATTCCTCTGGTGCCACTTATTTTCTTTTCCACTTATGGCGTTAGCAACCCACTGAAAGTGTCTGAGGACGTGATTGGCCAATTAATTGTGCTAGTTTCTCTTATACTGTTGTGTATTTTTACAATCCCATTTTGTAAACAGGTTTGGCAAGAGAAAGGTAGTCACTTAACGCGCAGTATTGTCATGACATTACTGACATTTTCGCCATTAATTTTAGTGGGCTTAATGATGGCGGGGTATTACTACACCACATTGCGTTTGGCCAATCGTTGGTTAGATAGCCTCTATCTTCTACTCCTGTGGTATATCACTTACAATGCTTGCTTAA
Organism: Providencia sp. PROV_01; assembly: GCF_053098325.1. NCBI lineage: Bacteria > Pseudomonadati > Pseudomonadota > Gammaproteobacteria > Enterobacterales > Morganellaceae > Providencia > Providencia sp. PROV_01. Next base: position 1,495,684 of record NZ_JBRFKD010000002.1, read on the forward strand.
GGGGACTAACACTGGTGGCTCGTAAGTTGGCATATCAACGTGCTATAGAACGTCGTGCGATGTTGAAGCAAGAAGATGTTGAAAACGAACCCATTAAAGAGCCACCCATGACCATCGAGTTGATTAGCCAGCAATCGCTACGCCTGACAACGATGGTGTTGTTTATTATCTTTGCGTTAGCGTTTTATGCAATTTGGTCTGACTTTATCACCATTTTCTCTTTCTTAGATAGCGTGAACTTGTGGAGCTACACCGCCACATCGGCAGAAGGGGGAAATATTTTACAATTCGTAACCTTAGCGAATTTAATATTGGCTCTTGTGATCATCATTGTGTCTTGGGTGATGACTCGAAATCTCCCTGGGTTACTGGAAGTATTGGTGTTATCACGGTTAAAACTCCGTCAGGGTTCTACTTATGCTATTACGACAATATTAACTTATATTATCGTGGGGATTGGCGCGATTGCCTCGTTAGGGATGATTGGCGTGACATGGAACAAATTGCAATGGTTAGCCGCTGCTTTAACCGTCGGGTTAGGGTTTGGCTTACAGGAAATTTTTGCCAACTTTGTCTCAGGGATCATTTTACTATTCGAACGGCCGATCCGTATTGGAGACACTGTTACGATTGGCACCTACTCAGGAACGGTAAGTAAAATTCGTATCCGGGCAACCACTATTGTCGATTTTGATCGTAAAGAAGTGATCATTCCGAATAAAGCTTTTGTGACTGAGCGGTTGATCAACTGGTCGCTATCAGACACCGTCACGCGCATCACGATTGCGATCGGCGTGGCTTATGGTTCTGATCTGGATAAAGTGAAGCGGGTTTTATTATCGGCAGCAACCAGCAATAACAAGGTGATGACCGAACCCGCTCCCAATGTTTATTTCACCAGTTTTGGCGCCAGTACGTTAGACCATGAATTACGTTTTTATGTGCGGCAAATTGGTGACCGTGGCGTGACAAGTGATGAAGTGAACCGCGCGATAGACAAATTATGTCGAGAAAATGACATTGATATTGCATTCAACCAGTTAGAGGTTCATTTGCATAATAATAAAGGTGATGAAGTGCAAGAAGTGAAGCGAAGACCTAAAGATAGTGATGGTGAAACGCACTAGACCCGTTAAGTTTCTTTGGTGCAGGTAGCTTGTGCTGCTTGCACTTGTTTTGACATATAATCATTTTTCACAATTTCAAGTGCTTTGAGAACCACATCGGTGTCTATCTCAGAGGTTTCTAATAAGTAGATTAAATCAACAGCAAGTTGGATTTCTTGTGGAGCATCTTTGAGTGAACTCATACTGATTCCTTCCAATATTTAATCAAAATATTGATTTTCTTGATGTTCAATGGCTTTCTCAATACGCAAAAGTGCTTGGCGGCAACGGTACAAACGCCCTGCAAGTACAGCGAGTTCTTTTTGGCACTGGTGTTGAAGACGGTGGTCAGTTAGCTCACTTAAATGAAGCTCTTTTTCACTCACCATCGCTTGTAAGCGTCGTTCATAGTCTTGGTGTTGTGATAAACGTTCATATAAATCAATCTGTTCCTTTTTCTTAGTAAAACTGGATTCTTTCTCACGTAAAGCTTGTGTAGAAATCTCCCGAGAAATGGCTTGTATTTGGTGGACTATTTTCTCCGTTAGGAAATTGACCTGCTCGCTGTGGTTTAACGTTACGCTGTGGCACAATTGCTGATACAAGGTCTGTAATTCATTTTGGCAATCCCCTAGACGGGTGGATTTGCGGCTAAACAATTGCATGTCGAAGCGTGAATGTGAAAACTCAAGGTCTTTTATGGGGGCCACTCGAGTTTTCAATTCATCAATCTGCTTTTTTAACGCATCTAAAAGAGCGGGGATTTTCATTTTTTGTTCTCATTAAGTGTCAAAAATAGCGGAATATTGATATTCAGCAACAAAACTGATGCCAAATTGACGGCTTCTTATTGCATTTTTATGGTACTTTACATAGATTCTACACTTTCGTGTTTACTACATGGCTTTTATTATGACCGCTAAAGAGCAACAACTGCAATTGATTAAAGAAAGTATCGCATCTATCCAAGATTATCCAATCGAAGGTGTGATTTTTCGTGACATTACCACTTTATTAAATAACCCTGCTGCATACCAAGCAACAATTGATATGTTAGTCGAACATTATCAAAATAAAGGCGTCACTAAAATTGTAGGAACTGAAGCACGTGGTTTTCTATTCGGTGCTCCAGTCGCATTACGTTTAGGCGTAGGTTTTGTCCCTGTACGTAAAAAAGGGAAATTACCACGTGAAGTATTAAGTATGACTTACGACCTTGAATATGGTACGGATACACTTGAAATCCATAAAGACAGCATCAACCCTGACGATAACGTCTTAGTTGTTGATGATCTACTCGCGACAGGTGGTACAGTGGAAGCAACGGTGAAAATGATCAAACAGCTTGGTGCTAATGTTGTTGAAGCTGCGTTTATCATCAGCTTACCTGATCTTGGCGGTGTTGAGCGTCTACAAAAAGAAGGTGTTTCTTCATATAGCCTTGTTGAGTTCCCAGGCCACTAATCTTTATTTTCCCTCTATTTTTATCACAGCCTCGCTGTATAGGTTGAGGCTGTGGTAGCATGGTACTATGATTATATATATTCACGTACCATGTTAAATGACAGTGGAATCCATGAGCTATCAGGTACTTGCCCGTAAGTGGCGCCCCCAAAAATTTTCAGACGTTGTTGGTCAACAGCACGTTTTGACTGCACTCGCTAATGGGCTAACGCATCAGCGGCTTCATCATGCCTATCTTTTCTCCGGTACACGTGGCGTAGGAAAAACGACGATTGCTCGCCTGTTTGCCAAAGGCCTTAATTGCGAAACAGGGATAACTGCATCGCCTTGTGGGCAATGTGCCAACTGCCTTGAAATAGAGCAAGGGCGATTTGTCGATTTAATTGAAATTGACGCAGCCTCTCGTACTAAAGTCGAAGACACTCGTGAATTATTAGACAATGTCCAATACGCGCCAGCACGTGGGCGCTTCAAAGTTTATTTAATTGACGAAGTACACATGTTGTCTCGTCATAGTTTTAATGCGTTATTAAAAACGCTTGAAGAACCACCTGAACATGTGAAGTTTTTGTTGGCGACGACTGATCCGCAAAAACTCCCTGTGACCATTTTGTCCCGCTGCTTGCAGTTCCATCTAAAAGCGTTAGATGTCACGCAAATCAGTGAGCAACTTGAACTCATCCTGAATGCAGAAAATATTGAACATGATCAACGTGCTCGTCAGTTGATAGCAAGAGCAGCGGATGGCAGTTTGCGTGATGCATTAAGCTTAACTGACCAAGCCATTGCGATGGGGCAAGGGAAAGTCACGGCTGATATCGTTAGCCAAATGCTAGGAACTCTTGATGACGAACAGCCATTAGCCATTATTGAAGCACTAGTACGTGCCGATAGCATGGCGGTGATGGAACAGGTAGAGCAAGCTGCTAGTCGCGGTGCAGATTGGGAAAACTTGCTGGTGGAAATTCTGTCGCAATTACACCGTATCGCAATGATCCAACTGCTTCCAGCTGAGCAAGAAACAGACCCATCTTCGACAGAGGGGCGGTTACGGCAGGTTGCAAGGGTAATTTCCCCTGCAGATCTCCAATTGTTTTACCAAACGTTATTAGTCGGAAGAAAAGAACTTCCCTATGCCCCTGAGCGGCGTATGGGGGTTGAAATGGCACTATTACGTGCATTAGCTTTTCATCCTAAAAATGTGATTGCTGAAATTGAAGCTCCGCCACAGGTTATCCCGCAAGCCGCTGTTCAATCAGCACCGTCTGCGGCATCAAATATGTCGCAAAGGGTGCCTCCGACACAAGTGCGAGCGGAAAATCTGCCAGACAATAGCCCAACATTACAGTTATTGAAGGCGAGGCAGGCGTTACAATCTCCCCAAAGTGAGGATCCTAGCCCAAAAAAGGCTAAACCGGTGATGCCTGAAAGGGCTAAGCCGGCGGCATCAGCACTGGAAAGGCTGGCCGCCGTGACCAGCAAACATCAACAAAATGTGGAAAATAGAGCGGCTCAGGCAGCAAAACCACAAAAACCAAAGCAGTACCAGTGGAAACCGCAAAATGAAGAGTCGATGGCTCCAAAAGAAGCGGTAACAACGCCAAGCGGAATCAAAGAGGCGTTGGAATATGAAAAAACGCCTGAATTAGCCGTTAAAATTATTGAAGAAGGGCGAATTCGGGATAGCTGGTCAGGGAAAATCGCAAAATTAAATATTCCCAAACTGGTTGAACAATTAGCTTTGAATTCATATATAGAAGAATTAAGTGATTCGCAAATTATTTTACATTTGCGCTCAGCTCAGAAGCACCTCGATAAACCATCGGCCCACAAAGTGTTGGAAGAAGCTCTGAGTGAACAATATGGTCGTACTGTTGAACTGAAAATCGTTCATGATGATAATAGCGAGGTGAAAACCCCGTTAGAATGGCGACAGGCGATTTATGAAGAAAAACTGGCACAAGCGCGCCAGTCTATTATTGCGGATAAAACGATTCAAAAACTGCGCTCAATGTTTGATGCGCAATTAGATGAAGAGAGTATTCGCCCCGTTTAACGCTACAGTCTCATTATTAAGCTGTAGCCTCAGTTGTGAGAGATAACTATGTTTGGTAAAGGTGGATTGGGTAACCTGATGAAACAGGCCCAACAAATGCAAGATAAAATGCAAAAAGTTCAGGAAGAAATCGCTCAACTAGAAGCTACAGGCGAATCTGGTGCAGGGTTAGTTAAAGTGACGATTAATGGCTCACATAACTGCCGCCGTGTTGAGATTGACCCTAGCTTGCTCGAAGACGACAAAGAAATGTTAGAAGATTTGATTGCAGCGGCATTTAATGATGCTGCACGTCGTATCGAAGAAACTCAAAAAGAAAAAATGGCGAGTGTTTCTAGTGGTATGCAATTACCACCAGGCTTTAAGATGCCATTCTAATGCAAACAAGTCCGCTTCTTGAATCGTTGATGGAAGCTCTGCGCTGTCTCCCGGGGGTTGGCCCCAAGTCAGCGCAGCGAATGGCTTTTCATCTTTTACAGCGTGACCGAAGTGGGGGAATGCGTTTAGCGCAATCGCTCACTCGAGCCATGTCTGAAATAGGTCATTGCCGTGATTGCAGAACATTTACAGAACAAGATATCTGTAATATTTGCGATAACCCACGTCGTCAACAAAATGGTTTGATTTGTATTGTTGAAAGTCCAGCAGATATCTATGCAATAGAACAAACCGGGCAATTTTCCGGGCGTTATTTTGTCCTTATGGGGCATTTGTCCCCACTTGATGGAATCGGCCCAATGGATATCGGCCTTGATAGACTCGAAGAGCGTTTGGCGTCCGAGACTATCACTGAAGTGATTTTAGCAACCAATCCAACGGTTGAAGGAGAAGCGACGGCAAACTATATTGGGCAAATGTGTGCTCAATATGGGGTGGCGGCGAGCCGAATTGCGCACGGTGTGCCAGTGGGTGGGGAGTTAGAGTTAGTCGATAGTACGACGTTGTCTCATTCGCTCTCCGGCCGCCTTAAACTTTGATATCCTCGTCATACTTTGCACTGTAGCGTTGTTGTCTTCATGCGTTAACCCTAGTCACATACTGGTGTATGCTCCTAGGGATTAACGTATTTGACGCCTAGCTACAGCACAAATTATTTAGAGGATATGATTGGAGATGAGTAAAATTATTCCTTTCATTAACTACCTTTAAAATGATTGCGGTTGTTATTATTTTCTTTCTAATCATTGGCTTTTGAGTTTGGTCTGCTAAATTTTTTATCCCTTTCGCTTGAATTTCTGTTTTTCGCCCCCAACTAATCTGCATCGATAAGTCAAACCTATCCAATTAGATTGATGAAATAGAGGCGATTAATGAGTATGAAAGGACAGGAAACGCGTGGTTTCCAATCAGAAGTTAAACAACTCCTCCAATTAATGATCCACTCTCTTTATTCGAATAAAGAGATTTTCTTACGTGAATTGATCTCCAACGCATCAGATGCAGCAGATAAACTGCGTTTTCGAGCATTATCTAAACCAGAATTGTATGAAAACGATGGTGAGTTGCGTGTGCGTATTAGTGCCGATAAAGACCAAGGTACATTGACCATCAGTGATAACGGTATCGGTATGAGCCGTGAAGAGGTGATTGAAAACCTTGGAACTATCGCAAAATCAGGCACGAAAGCATTTTTAGAGTCATTAGGTAGCGACCAAGTCAAAGACAGCCAAATGATTGGTCAATTTGGTGTCGGCTTCTATTCCGCATTTATAGTGGCCGATAAAGTGACGGTACGTAGTCGTGCGGCGGGTGCTCCTGCCGATGAAGGTGTGTTCTGGGAATCTGCTGGTGAAGGTGAATATACCATCGCTGATATTGAAAAAGCGGAGCGCGGCACTGAAATTACCTTGCATTTACGTGATGATGAAAAAGAATATCTCGATAACTGGCGCCTACGCTCAGTGATTAGCAAATATTCTGATCATATTGCTTTACCCGTTGAAATCGAAGAAAAAAATGAAGAAGACGGTACGGTAACTTGGGAAAAAATTAACCAAGCGAAAGCATTATGGACTCGCAGTAAATCTGAAATTTCAGACGAAGAATACGCAGAATTCTATAAACATATCTCCCATGACTATGCAGACCCGCTGACATGGACACATAACCGCGTAGAAGGTAAGCAAGAATATACTAGCTTGCTGTATGTGCCGTCTAAAGCCCCGTTTGATCTATGGAATCGTGACCAACAGCATGGTTTGAAACTCTATGTTCAACGCGTATTTATTATGGATGACGCGGAACAGTTCATGCCGAATTACCTGCGCTTTATTCGTGGGGTGCTGGATTCCAATGATTTACCGTTGAACGTTTCGCGGGAAATACTGCAAGATAGCGCATTAACTCGTAGTTTACGCAGCGCATTAACCAAACGTGTTCTGCAAATGTTGGAAAAACTGGCCAAATCTGATGCAGAAAAATACCAAACTTTCTGGCAACAATTTGGTTTAGTGATGAAAGAAGGTCCTGCAGAGGATATGGCAAATAGCGAAACTATTGCTAAACTTCTGCGTTTTGCGACGACTCATACCGATAGCAGTGTACAGAACGTCTCTCTAGAAGAGTATGTTAGCCGCATGGTTGAAGGCCAAGATAAAATTTACTATATCACTGCAGACAGCTATGCAGCGGCAAAAGGTAGCCCACACCTTGAGTTATTCCGTAAAAAAGGTATTGAAGTCTTGCTGTTATCTGACCGTATTGACGAATGGATGATGAACTATCTGTCTGAATTCGACGGTAAACAGTTCCAATCCGTAAGTAAAGCAGACGAGTCATTAGATAAGCTAGCGGATGAAAACAAAGCAGAACAAGAGGAAGCGGATAAGCAATTAGAGCCATTTGTTGAACGCGTTAAGTCATTCCTTGGTGAGCGCGTTAAAGACGTTAAACTCACGCATCGCTTAACGGATACGCCTGCCATTGTCACAACAGACGTGGATGAAATGAGTACACAAATGGCGAAACTGTTTGCAGCAGCTGGGCAAGCCGCACCAGAAGTAAAATATAACTTCGAATTGAACCCAACGCATCCATTGGTGAAAAAAGCTGCAGAAGTGTCAGATGAATCCGTGTTTGCTGATTGGGTGGATGTCTTGTTGGATCAAGCACTGTTAGCCGAACGTGGCACATTGGAAGATCCAAACCTATTTATACGTAAAATCAATGAATTACTTTTAAAGTAATTTAATTTGATATTTTCGATATTGAGCATAAACCACGCTTTTGCTTGTGCTTTAGCGTGGTTTTTTTCTTTTGCGAAAAAAGATAAATGCGAAATCGTTTACGTGTGTTCTTGAGTAAAGCAGCATGCTAATGGTATGGTAGCTTGTTTTCTTTTCAAATTATAAAAATCTAAATAGCAAGGGGTTTACGCAATGCGTATCATTCTGCTTGGCGCTCCAGGCGCTGGTAAGGGCACTCAAGCTCAATTTATTATGGAAAAGTTTGGGATCCCTCAAATTTCAACAGGTGACATGTTACGTGCCGCTGTTAAATCAGGGAGCGAACTCGGCTTACAAGCTAAAGAGCTGATGGATAACGGTAAATTAGTTACTGATGAATTAGTTATCGCATTAGTTAAAGAGCGTATCAAACAAGATGACTGCCGCAATGGCTTCTTGTTGGATGGGTTCCCTCGTACAATCCCACAAGCGGATGCGATGAAAGAAGCGGGCATCACTGTTGATAATGTACTGGAGTTTGATGTACCAGACGAAATCATTGTTGAGCGTATTATTGGCCGTCGTGTACATGCACCATCAGGCCGTGTTTATCACATCAACTTTAACCCACCAAAGGTTGAAGGCAAAGACGATGTAACAGGTGAAGAACTAACCATCCGTAAAGATGACCAAGAAGACACCGTGCGTAAGCGTCTGGTTGAATATCATGCATTAACTGCACCTTTAATTGCGTATTACCAAAATGAAGCTAAACAAGGGAACACCAAGTACTTCAAATTAGATGGTACACGTAAAGTGTCTGAAGTTAGTGAAGAACTGGCGAAAATTTTAGGTTAATATTTGTACTAACTATGCTTTGTGTTGCAGTAATTGTAACTGCAATTCGAATTATTTTAAGTATAAGGTATTATATGGAGGCAGCGATGATCGCTGCCTTTCTTTTTTATACCACTTGGTGACAAAAATCGTTAATTAACTGTGCTAAAGTTGGGAATAATTATCAATTAGGAGTTGTTTCATGTCAGAAAAAAAATACGGCATTTTGTTAGCAAACTTAGGAACCCCTGATGCCCCAACAACCTCAGCAGTGAAACGCTATTTAGCCGAATTTCTTAGTGATAAACGCGTTATTGATGTACCGCGCTTGATTTGGAAGCCGATTTTACATGGGGCGATTTTGCCTCTTCGCTCTTCTAAAGTGGCGAAGTTATATAAGTCTATTTGGTTAGAAGGTGGCTCACCATTACTGGTTTATTCTTTGCGTCAAAAACAAAAGTTAGCAGAGTTATTGCCTAATATTGCTGTAGAGATAGGCATGAGCTATGGTTCGCCTTCAATTAAAAGTGCGGTAGATAGTTTGCTAGACCAAGGTGTTACCGACTTAGTGGTTCTTCCACTGTATCCACAGTATTCCTGCACGACAACTGCAGCGGTTTATGATGCATTAACCCGAGCGTTTGAAAGTAGACGTACCATTCCAAGCGTGCAATTCATTCGTAGCTATGCGACACATCCTGCTTATATTCAAGCTTTAGTGGCCTCGATAGAAGCAAGCTTTGCCCTGCATGGTGAACCCGATAGGCTAATATTGTCGTTCCATGGCATTCCACAGCGTTATTGCGATACAGGTGATATTTACCAGCAAGAGTGCGAAAAAACGGCAGAGGCACTCCGTGAGGCGTTGAATTACCCAAGCGATAAAGTCATGCTCACCTATCAGTCACGTTTTGGACGTGAGCCTTGGTTGATGCCTTACATGGATAAAACTATGCATGAATTACCCTCCCAAGGCGTAAAATCCGTTCAGGTCATTTGTCCAGGGTTTTCAGTTGATTGCCTAGAAACATTAGAAGAAATTAGCGAACAAAATAAAGAATTTTTTATGAGTAGTGGCGGTGATAAATATAATTACATACCGGCTTTAAATGATAATCCAAATAGCATTCATATGATTAATTCAATAATTCAAGATGTACTAAAATAACTAATTCAGCAAATTAATGAAGAAAAGTTTGCTTATCGATATATCAATAGGCTCATTATGGACTATAATCACTTATCTGAAATTATAAATGATTGAATAAATGTTATGTCTTTTGGAATTAATATGAGCAATAAGCAGCCCCCACAAGGTAATATAGAGCAGAAGCCGTCTTCTGCTCATCAATTTCATATACAACAAAACGATGAGATTGATTTAATGGCCTTGTTTTCCATTTTGTTAAAACATAAATTTTTGATTCTTATATTTACGATTGTTTGTATTGCGGTGAGTGTTGGTGTTGTTAAACTATTACCTCAAAAATGGAGCAGTACTGCTATTGTTATTCCCCCCGCATCTGAAGAGCTCAAAGAAGTTAATGCATTTAAAGCGCAATTGGATGTATTAGATGTTCCTGTTGATCTAAGTGCTCAACGTGTTTTTACTGCGTTTATTGACCAATATCGTTCGAAAGTTAATCAAGAAAGTTATGTGAGAAGTACTGAGTATTATCATAACCTTGCAGAGAAAATTGACCCAAAAGATGATGTTATCGCTCAGCAAAGGCTAGTGAATTCAATCATTTCAAATGATATTAAAATTCAAGATCTGTCAAAAGAAAAAAACAGTACTTCAAATGATATTGTTTTAAGCTTCACTGCTCCGTTGCCAACTGAAGCCCAAGATTTACTAGAAGGCTATATTCGTTATAGTGCATCGAAAGTAAGGCAACAGCTAAAAGTTGAAATCGATAATATGATTTCAGAGAAACTTATTTATGCCAGTGAGTCACTAAAACGCGAAGTCAGCAAAATTCAAACTGAATACGATGTTAAGGTTGAAAGGCTTAAACGAGCTGTTGATATTGCAAAAGCCGCTGGAATTGAAAAACCGATCGCCAGCGAATCTGTTGCTATCAATGATGACCCTGATTACCCTATTGCGTTAGGGACTGAAGCTTTAGAGAAAAAATTACTGATTGAAACTCAAAATCGTGATTTAGCATTGATGAGCGAAAACCTACAAAACCGTAAGATTTATATTGATGATTTACAAGAGTTAACCAGTAAAGAGTTAGATTTTACGCCAGTTAAATTTATTTTAACGCCAGACTTACCATTGCATAAAGATTCGCCTAAATCAGCGTTAATTGTTGCGTTGAGCGCCATATTAGGTTTAATTTTGAGCTGTGCATTTGTGTTAAGTCGGGAGCTTTATCGCGATTATAAATATCAAAATCAGTAAAATTACCGCCAAATGACAAACAATGAAGCCAGTGCCTTCTTTGCAGGTGCTGGCTTTATTTTATCGTGTTAGAATAGGGCGATGTTCCATTGTTAATCTTCTAATTATGAAATTCCCCGGTCAGCGCAAATCGAAACACTATTTTCCTGTTAGTCTCAGAGATCCTTTATTACAGCCTTTAAAAGAAACCTTGGCAGATGATGAGAATTGTAAGTCCTATATCGTTGGTATCGACCAAACATTAGTCGATATTGAAGCGAAAGTGGATGACGACTTTATTCAGCGCTACCAGTTGAGTAAGGGGCATTCACTGGTTATTGAAGATGATGCCGCCGAAGCTTTGTATAAAGAGCTCACAGATAATGCATTGATTACTCATGAATTTGCAGGTGGAACGATTGGCAATACCTTGCACAATTATTCGGTATTAGCGGATGACAGGTCTGTTTTATTGGGCACAATGTGTAATAACATCCAAATTGGTAGCTATGCATATCGCTACCTGTGCCATACCTCAAGCCGCATGGATTTAAATTTTCTACAAGGTGTGGATGGGCCTATTGGGCGCTGTTTTACCTTGATCACTGAAAATGGCGAGCGAACTTTTGCTATCAGCCCTGGCCATATGAATCGCTTGCACCCAAATAGTATTCCAGAGGATATCATTGCGGGTGCTTCTGCGTTGGTTTTAACGGCTTATTTAGTCCGTTGTAAACCCGGAGAAACCATGCCTGATGCGACTATGCAGGCTATTGCGTATGCGAAAAAGCACAATGTTCCCGTTGTGTTGACGCTTGGAACAAAATTTGTCATCGCTCAAGACCCTCAATTCTGGCGTGATTTCTTAGCGGAACATATTTCAGTCGTTGCAATGAATGAGGACGAAGCGCAGGAACTGACAGGGCTGAGCGACCCATTACTCGCCTCTAATATGGCATTAGACTGGGTCGATTTAGTTTTATGTACAGCGGGCCCATCAGGCCTATATATGGCCGGCTACACCGAAGACGCTTATAAACGTACGACGCAGCACCCACTATTACCGGGTGCGATTGCAGAATTTAACTTATATGAATTTAGCCGAGCAATGCGCCAACAAGATTGCCAAGTTCCATTACGTATTTTCTCTCATATTGAGCCTTATATGGGCGGGCCTGAAAAAATAATGAACACGAATGGGGCGGGAGATGGGGCGTTATCGGCATTACTTCACGATATTACTGCCAATTCTTACCATCGTTCAAATGTACCGAATTCCAGTAAACATGAACGCCAATACTTAACATATTCCTCTTTAGCTCAAGTATGCAAATATGCTAACCGTGTGAGTTATCAAGTATTAACTCAGCATTCACCTCGTTTGAGTCGTGGCTTACCTGAAAAAGAAGATAGTTTAGAAGAGTCTTATTGGGAACGTTAAAGCGAAATAATTCTCATTTGAATTAATGATGTCAATTTTAAGGCACTTCAATATAATTGTTATTGAGGTGCTTTTTTTCGAACAATTATTCTGATGAATTGTTGTCACTAAATTTTATTAATTGAGGTGATTTTTTTACCTTCAAATTATATATCTATAAATAATGTAATGCTTAATGATGACTAATATAGATATCCATATGGTGAGTGTAATATTAATAATGGATGAGAGTTTGAGTTAATTTCAGACTAATAAATAAAAGCTGTATGCTACTTTAGGAGTATTCATATTTGGCATACAGCTAATTATTTTTAAATAAATAAGTATGGTTAATGCTAATTAATGTTGTTTAGCAACAGTGAGCTTACTTTCTTCTTTAACTATTTCAGCTGCTTTTGCATCTTCAGCTTCATAACGCATCGCCTGTGGTACTGAGATTTTAATCGCAATAAATACCGCTAAGAAGCCGCCTACTAGTTTGCCCAGTAAAATAGGTAAAACGAGAGTAGGTTGAAAGTTGGCCGTGAAGGCAAGATGATCACCGATGGTCGCTTGTGCGCAAACACCAAATGCCACACATAATACCTTATCCCTCGCTCGCATTTCTTTGAATAAATGATAAGTAGCGATAATGTTTGCCATAACCATAATAAAACCTAAAGAACCTGTATCACTCAGTTTTAAACGGTTACTTAATGCACGGACTAAAGGCTTGCAGTAGCGTTGGAACAGATAACAAATGGGGAATGTGCCCGCTAACATGATACCGATATAACCCGCAATTTCGATGGCACGGAATAGTTCATTTTGGTCAGCAAACAGTGGGTCAAAGCCCCATGCGCCGAAAACTTTGGTGAATACACCAGTAAAGTGTTCAACAATGGAAAATGCTAAGACTAATTTGACGAATGCATCCATAATTTTACCAAAAATCAGGAAGCCCGTTACCATTAACATCGGGCGATATTTTAGCCCTGCGGCTAATAAAAAACAGAATACAAACAACGGCATCAGGTATTGCAACATGGTAAAGAAATCTAAGGTTAATTGATGTGCCGCTGGTGAGTTCGTAGAAATAATGTCCCTTACAGGAATATTATTGAAGGTAATTAATAGCAGCGAAGCCAATACACCAAATGGTATGGAGATCAACCCTGCCATCGCACCAAGTGCAAGGTATTTATGATCTTTACGATTTAACATTGTTAACCCTACAGGGATCAGGTAAACAATAGTGGCTCCAGAGGTATAACCGATCAACATTGCGGTGATCCACATATCTCGATTAGTCGTTAGTGCATCGGCAAGTTGGTAGCCGCCCATATCAACGGCAATAATCGATAAGGCTGCAATAGAAACGTCTGAGCCGACAGAGGAAAAGACGGGGCCAAGAATGTAAGAGATTAATTGCGAGAGTAGCGGAACAGCAGCCATGATCCCGGCTTGAGCGAGAAATACGGGACCAATAGAAAAGATCCCATTAACAAACTCTTTTCCAAGCTCGCTGGCGGGTCTAACAATGGATGCGACAGCACCAATAATGGCGCCACACATAATTAAATAAATAATGTAATTTCCGAATTCAGCCATGGTAGGGTTTCCTTTTATTATTTTAGTGTCTTAATTGGCGAGAACGGGCAATGATGTCGCGATATTGTTCCATCACACCTTGCATATTCGTTCCATCAGGATGTGTCACAGTTGCATTGCGTCTTACCGCCATTTCATGAGTGATCCCGAGACCTTTGCGAGCTAACAAGGCGGCGCCTAGTGCAGTTACTTCACGGTTTGCTGGTGCTTCAATGTTTTTTTGTAATAAATTGGCTAAAAATTGCTTAAAATATTGATTTGAAGAGAGCCCTCCATCGACTGAGATTGACTGGCCTAGTGGTGAAATTTTTTCCATTGCAAAAATAACTTCAGCGGAACGTGCGGCTATGCCTTCCAAAACCGATTGCATCATGTCTTTTTTGTCGGTATCTAATGAAAGACCCGCCCAAAGGCCTGCAGCACTGCGATCCCAATATGGACATCCTAAACCGGATAATGCAGGGACAAAGGCTAGGCCGCGTTTAATAGCGGATTCAGCTCTGAAATCCCCGAGTTCATCGAATGAGTCAAATAAACCGATTTTGCGAGCCCAATTGATGGCAGATGCTGCGTTGTAGACGCCGCCATCTAAACCAAATACAGGAGGTTGATTGGGAAACTTCCAACAGAGTGTGGGCAATAAACCGCTGTCATGAGTTTGTGGAATATCAGTGCCAGTTAGTGCTTGCAAGAACGCGCCGGTACCGAAGGTGATTTTGGCATCACCTTTTTCACGGCAGCCATGGCCGAATGTGCCAGCAAATTGGTCAACGATAATGGCGGTGACTGGGGTGAGGTGCCCATCGAGGTTGATAGCGCCAAAGTCACCAATGTTATCTTTAATAGGCGGCAAGCAATGGATGGGAACACCAAAAATGTCACATAGTTCTTGATCCCACTCTAGCGTATGAATATTGAGTAATGAAGTTCGAGATGCCGAGTTATAGTCGGTGACGAATACGCCACATAACCGGTCGAGAAAAAAAGCATCCATCGTACCGATGCGTAATTTATTTTTATCCGCTAATGTTTTCGCACCGACAACATTGTTAATAATCCAGCCCATTTTGCTGGCGGAAAAATAAGGGTCGAGAGGTAAGCCTGACTTAGACTGTACCAGCGGCTCTAACCCTGCTTCCTTGAGCATTGAGATGGTTTTTTCTGTCCGTAAGTCTTGCCAAACAATTGCGTTGTATAAAGGGCGCTTGCTATCCGCATCCCATGCGACAATGCTTTCACCTTGGTGACAAAGCCCAATAGCATCAACGACTTCGCAGCTATGTAAGCATTTAATGATGTTTGCCAGTATTTCCTCTGGGTCATGTTCAACCCAACCACTATTCAGCGTGATTTGTTTATGAGGAATACTCATAGGGGAGTGGTAATGGCCGCCTTCTTCAAAGACAACGACCCGGGTTCCCGTTGTTCCCTGATCGATAGCCGCATAACGTTGATTGAGCATCACAGTATTCCCAGTGTTATAAATGTTGTAAATAGGTCTGTTTTTTTGCTTACTATCGTTTAATCGGAAATAAAATCCACAAAAAACTCACAGTAAGTTTCACTAATGTGACAAAAATCACAATAAAGTAACAATGTGAGTAAGTTTTTGGTTGTTGCTGTGCTTTGTGTTGTTTTAATTATTGTGATTGTGGGAATTATGTGGTTTTATGTGTGCAAGTTTTAAGTTAAGGATCTCAGCCATGGATATTAATAATAAAAAAATTTGGGATGTCATTGTCATCGGCGGTGGTGTCATTGGCTGTGCTGTGACACGTAAATTCACACTGATGGGTGCCAACACGTTGTTACTTGAACGTGGAGGTGACATCCTTTCGGGAGCAAGTAAGGCAAATAGTGCGCTATTACACACAGGTTTTGACGCCACACCAGGGAGTCTAGAACTTGAGTGCATGCAAGAAGGGTATCGTGAATTCATTGCAATCAGAGAAAAAATGAATTTACCTCTTCTTGAAACGGGGGCATTAGTGGTTGCATGGAATGATGAGCAACTCAGTAAATTACCGGCGATAGTAGAACAAGCACATACTAACAACGTATTAGATGTGGCAATTATTGATAAAGAAGAGCTATATCGCAGAGAACCCCATTTAGCACCCGGGGCACTTGCAGCTGTTTCTGTGCCAGGTGAAGCGGTTATTGACC
Organism: Providencia sp. PROV_01; assembly: GCF_053098325.1. Classification (NCBI taxonomy): domain Bacteria; kingdom Pseudomonadati; phylum Pseudomonadota; class Gammaproteobacteria; order Enterobacterales; family Morganellaceae; genus Providencia; species Providencia sp. PROV_01. The sequence continues at coordinate 1,511,897 of NZ_JBRFKD010000002.1, forward strand.
CATGGAGTACGCCACTTTCGTATTTAACCCAAGCAGTGAAGCATGGGGCTGAGTACCGCTTTCATTGTGAGGTTAATGGTGGAACACTCCATGATGGACTATGGCATTTAACCACATCAAAAGGTGAGTTTTCTGCCCGTTTAGTCATTAACTGTGCAGGAATTAATGGGGATATTGTCGAATCAATTTGCCACCCATCACCGTTCCAAATAAAGCCACGTAAAGGGCAATTTCTTGTTTATGACAAAGCGGCAGCAGCGGATATCAATGCGATTATCCTACCAGTGCCGACTGCTATCACAAAAGGTGTATTGCTATCGAAAACCATCTTCGGCAACCTCTTGCTTGGCCCTACAGCGGAAGAACAAGATGACCGCTGGAAAGCAGAGGTAAAACAAGAAGTGCTTGAGGACTTAATTGCCCAAGGTTCTCGCATGTTACCTTCATTGCACAATTACAGTGTGACCGCAACCTATGCGGGGTTACGCCCTGCTACAGAAGAAAAATATTACCGCATTAATGACTATCCAGAAAAACAGTGGATATGTGCAGGGGGAATTCGTTCCACAGGTTTAACTTCGGCCTTAGGGGTGGCAAGCTATCTTGGTAAATTGTACCAAGAGAATTTCACACCGCTTTTTGAGCTATCACCACCAGAAGTACTGATTTGGCCAACTATGCCAATGATTTCTGAATATCATCAACGGGATTACCAATGTAAAAGTAATGGCGGTATTGTTTGCCATTGTGAATTAGTGACCCAGCGGGAGATTGAAGCCGCATTTGATTCGGATATTCCTCCTGAGTGTTTAGGGGCTTTACGCCGCAGAACGCGAGTGATGATGGGGCGTTGTAATGGGTTTTATTGTAGTAGTCAGGTGGCTGAAATTATTAATGGTCGCTTCGACCACACATTGGCAGTGGAGGCCGTAAAATGAGTGTAAATTATGATGTTATTATCATTGGCTCGGGCCCTACAGGTGTCGCTGCGGCACAGGCACTACGTCGTCGTGGTATACAAAATATCGCCATCATTGAGCGTGAAGCCCATGCTGGTGGCGTTCCACGTCACTGCCAGCACCCAACTTTTGGCATTTTAGCTTTTAAACGGCCGATGAAAGGCAACCAATTTGCTGAAAAAATTGTTAATCAATTGGGAGATACCCCGATTTTTACCCGTAGCACGGTGACTGCGTTACAACCTAATGGGAAATTAACCGTTTCAACACCAGAAGGTCTTGTTGAAATGCAAGCTAAACGGGTTTTGATAGCGACAGGGGTAAGAGAAACACCTCGCCATCCGCGCTTAGTTTCAGGCTTGCGGCCACAAGGAATTTTAACCGCAGGGGCATTACAGCAATTTGTTTATTTAAATGGCAAGAAGCCTTGCCGTAATCCCGTGATTGTAGGCAGTGAATTAGTGAGTTTTTCTGCGCTATGGACACTAAAAAACGCAGGCGTTAAAGCCCAAGCGATGATTGAAAGTGGTGAGCGGATTTTAGCTTTTAAACCCGCGACTTTATTTGCTAAAGCGATGGGAACCCCCGTTTATTTAAATAGTAAAATTACTGAAATTGGTGGCTTAGATCGTGTGGAATATGTGGTTGTTGAAACGAAAGGTAAAAGCCACAAAATCATGTGTGATTCGGTCATTTTTACGGGGCAATTTGTGGGTGAAAATACGCTAATCCGTAAAAGCCATTTGAGCTTTGATGCGGCGACAGGAAAACCGGTAACAGACCAATATGGGCGTTGCTCTGATACTCGCTACTATGCCGCTGGCAATATGTTGCATCCAGCCGATATGGGTGACCAATGTTACCAAGAAGGTCTTATAACTGGCGGATATATTGCAGACGATTTATTAGCAAATCATCACCAACAACATGTCAAAGTTACCCAGCGTATTCCTGTACAAGTTAATGAGAAAATTTGTTTTAGTGTTCCAGCGTGTATTGATATGGATAATTTATCAGTGCGACAAATTGATTTTAATATCAAAGTTGAACAGCCAGTGAACGGAACTATTCGTGTTATGGCAGGGGATACCCTGTTATATGAAAAACGCCATCGCTGTTTACCAACACGACGTATTTTACTGAAAAATATTGATTTAACAAAAATACAGCAGGAAGCTACTGAAATTAGTATCACTGTTGTATAGTGCTGGAAAGTTAAATGGTTAAGAAGGATTAAACTATGTGTGAGGGACGTTCCTCAAAAGTACGTCATCAAACCATCATTGAGCTGCTTTCTACTCAAGGGCAGGTTTACGTACAGGAGCTTGCTAAACATTTTAATGTCGCGCAAGAAACCATCCGTCGTGACCTTAGTAAGCTTGAAACACAGAAGTTACTGAAAAAAGTCCATGGTGGGGCTGTCAATATTCAATCAAAATTTGAGCGTAATTTTACGGAAAGAGCACAAGCCGCGGTTGATGAGAAAAAAGCGATTGCGGCGAAAGCGGCTGAGCTGATTAAACCTGGAGACACATTGTTTATTGATTTTGGCACAACCACCTTTGAATTTAGCCAAAGAATCAAATTGATTGATAACTTAACCGTTATTACAAATTCGCCGTTATTGGCAAATACGTTACAAGAAAACTCAACTATCGAAACGATTTTGATTGGAGGGCAATTTAACGCAGCGCAAAATGCGTGCTTAGGGGCTATTGCACTAAAAAATATTGCTGAGTTTTTTGCTGATTATGCAGTCATTGGGGCAGGGGCGATACACGCATTGCATGGCGTGATGGATCAGCACGTCGATGAAGCGGCAATCGCACAAAAGATGATGGAAAACAGCGATAAATTAATGGTGTTAGCGGATGGCACGAAAGCGAATAAACATGCGATTAATTTTGTGACAAGTTGGGACAATATTGATTATTTAGTGACAACCAGCAAAGAATTTAAATTACCTGAAAGTAAAAAACATCCTAAAACGAAAATTATTGTTGCGGACGTTGAATAAGTTTTAATTCTATAAATTAAACACTCCCTGTGGAAAATAATTAATTATTTTTCATGGGGTTGCTTTAACTAAAAAATGTTCATCGAAAATTAACAACACCTAGGAAAGATTATGAGCCTTTATTTTATTGCTTGCCCTTATTCAGACCCCGATAGCAATGTTGTAGAAATGCGCTTTGCTGAATGCACTAAATTTGCAGCAGAACTGGCGCTTAAAGGTATCGCTACCTATAGCCAAATCACAATGACTCATCCAATTAACCAATACTTAGCCTCACAAGGACAAAAAGTCGCATGGTCTTCTATTGATATGGAATTTCTAAAGCGGTGTGATGGTTTAATTGTGCTGACATTACCTGGCTGGGAAAAAAGTGGTGGTGTTGCAGCTGAAATTCAGTTTTTTGAAGACCAAGGGCTGCCAGTTTGGACTGGGGATGAGTTTATCGCTCACTATTTAGAGTGAACGATGAGGGAAAGTAAAAACCGAAGATAAACTATCTAGAGTGGATAGAAATAATAAGCGTATAAATTTCAATGTAATAAAAAAGGAAGCAATGGCTTCCTTTTTTTATTAATGGAAATAGAGGTTAATGAGCGGGTTTTAGATAATCATCTAAACTTTTGCCTTCACCTTTTTTATCATTGTCACCATCAATCATATCATCGATAGAACAACCGAACTCTTCCACATCATTGCACATGAGTGTCGCCATGGATTTTGCAATTTCATGTTCACCTATAATGATATGGTCTGCTCCTCGTTCTTTAATAAAGCTGACTTCATCATCATAATGGGCACGAACAATCACAGTGACATCTGGGTTCATTTCTTTCGCGGTTGCGACAATTTCACCGGCTTCATAACCATTAGGGATAGTTAAGAGCAATGTTTTGGCGCATTCAATACGGGCAAGGCTAATAATTTCTCTATTGGCGCCATTACCTAAGATTGCGCTAAAGCCATTTTCAGCAAGTTCTTCAAACCGAGAGCGGGTATCTTCAACAACGACAACCGGAATTTCCCTTCTACGCAGTTTGTCTGCAAGCATGCCACCTACTCGGCCGTAACCAACGATGATGGCGTGGCCGCAGATATCGACAGGAACTTGGGTTTCCTCTTCCAGAGTCTCTTCCAGCAGTTGCTCTTCGATAGTTTCGGTTTTCTCAAGATACTTATCTAATAAGCTAAATAACACAGGGTTCAGCATAATAGAGACAATTGCACCCGCTAACACCAAGTTTTGCGCGTCTTTATCCATGACACCTAGGGTTAACCCCATTCCGGCTAAGATAAAGGCAAATTCACCAATTTGCGCAAGACTAACTGAAATAGTTAATGCGGTTCGTCGTGAATGGCCAAACATCCTAACAAGTACCAAGGCAGCTGCGGATTTACCAATAATGATAATGGCGAGAACGGCTAAAATTCCCAGAGGCTGCTCAATTAATACGACTGGGTCGAACAGCATCCCAACTGATACAAAGAACAGTACGGCAAAGGCATCACGTAGTGGCAGAGTGTCTTGTGCGGCGCGATGGCTGAGTTCAGACTCATTTAATACCATTCCTGCGAAGAACGCACCAAGGGCAAATGAAGCATCAAAAATAGCCACAGCAGCATAGGCAATGCCTAATGCGAGTGCGAGAACAGCAAGAGTGAATAGCTCACGAGAACCTGTTGATGCGGTACGCGATAAAATCCATGGGATTACTTTACGGCCCACGACAATCATAATAAATATGAATAGAACAACTTTACCAATTGTCCATGCAAGGCCTAATGCGAGCTCACTGAAGCTGGCATCATCCGTGTTCATGATAGCTGCCGCCGCAGGCAGTAGAACGAGTGTTAAGACCATCGCTAAGTCTTCAACAATCAGCCAGCCTATAGCAATTTGCCCACGCTGACTTTCAATCAATTGACGTTCTTCTAATGCACGAAGTAATACGACGGTACTGGCAGTTGATAAACATAGGCCAAATACAACGCCTGTAAATATTCCCCAGCCAAATAACATCGACAGGCCAAGGCCCAGTAAGGTTGCTACTGCGATTTGAGCAATAGCTCCGGGAATGGCGATGGCTTTAACAGCAAGTAAATCTTTTAATGAGAAATGTAGGCCTACCCCAAACATCAGTAAGATAACACCGATTTCAGCAAGTTCAGGTGCCAGTGCTGCATCAGCAACAAATCCAGGGGTAAATGGGCCTGCTAGGACACCGGCTGCAAGATAGCCAACTAAAGGGGAAATTTTTAATCGCTGTGCGATCATACCTAACAAATATGCAAGGGCGAGACCACCAACAATGGTTGTGATTAAGGGCGTTGAATGCTCCATTTAGTCTCCTCTGGTTAGTATAAAAATAGAAAGGTGGGTACATGCCGTTGACTTTTAAAATGAGGCCTTCATTTTAAAATGCAAATTGCATGTTTTTATATTCTAACTTTTTTTGAGATAAATTTCCTTAAAAAAATGAAATGTTTTTAAAAAAAATGCAGGTTAAAGGAGCTAAATCGTTACAAGCTTTGTGTTTGTGAGATTTTTATCTGAAATTTATCGAGATTATGGAAGGAAAGACCCATACTTATTTTTAGGTAAGTATGGGTAAAATAAGAAAATAAATCTATTTGTTACCAATATTTGGTAGCAATACTGTAAAAATCCCAAGTAATGGTAAGAAAGCACAATAATGATAAACTTGTTCAATACTGGTCTGGTCTGCGATATGGCCTAAAACTGCCGCACCAACACCTCCCATACCGAATGCTAATCCAAAGAACAACCCTGATACCATGCCGGTTTTACCGGGGATCAGCTCTTGTGCGTAGACTAAAATAGCCGAAAATGCGGAGGCTAAAATCATACCAATGATGACGGTAAGTACCCCAGTCCAATAGAGGGATGCATAGGGTAAAATTAAGGTAAATGGTGCAACTCCAAGGATTGAGAACCAAATAACGTATTTACGCCCTATTTTGTCGCCTATTGGCCCGCCAATCATAGTACCAGCGGCTACGGCAAATAAGAAAACAAACAAATGAATTTGCGCATTTTGCACAGAAACACCGAACTTATCGATCAAATAAAAGGTGTAATAGCTGCTGATGCTCGCCAAATAAAAGTATTTTGAAAAAATCAGAATTAACAGTACCGCCAAAGAGCCAATAATTGTCTTTCGTGGTAAGACTTTAACATTCCCTGAATTGAGTGGTTTCTTACTTGCAGCGCGGTGTTGTTGTTTGTACCAGCTGCTAACTTGCAATAAAATAACAATCGCAAGCAGGGCTGCAAGCGAGAACCAACCAATGTTGCCTTTTCCGTATGGTTCAATAATCAGTGCTGCAAGTAGTGGCCCAAGGGAGGCACCTAAGTTACCACCGACTTGGAAAAAGGATTGCGCCAGACCATGACGACCGCCTGAAGCCATACGCGCCACACGAGAAGATTCAGGATGGAAGACAGAAGAACCGGTTCCAACCAATGCGGCTGCAAGTAATATGGTCGGGAAAGTTTCTGCCATCGCTAACAAGATTAGCCCCGTTAGCGTGAAGCTCATTCCTATTGGCAAGGAATAAGGTTGTGGATGTTTGTCCGTATAGTAGCCAATAATCGGTTGTAACAGTGATGCAGTAATCTGATAAGTAAGGGTTATCATCCCGATTTGGGCAAAACTCAGTGAAAAATCAGATTGTAATAAAGGATAAATCGCTAAGATTAGTGACTGGATCATATCATTAAGTAAATGAGAGACACTGATCGCGGTTAGGATACTAAAGACCGTTTTCCCTGTTTTATTTAATGGCTTTGACGGGCTTGGGTTGTTGGGTGTTGTGGTTTGCTCACTCATGTCATTATCAACTTTATGTGTTACATAATTGTTATCAATATAACTGAAATACAATTTATTTAAATAAATAAATAAATCACGTGAATAACTAGTGTTCGTAAATTATTTGATGGCGATCTCATTTTTATGAAACGAATTTCTTATTCTGCAATAGGTATCAAATCCTGCTCATATTTTTATGCTATAAGACAGCAGGTAGTGACAAACTATAATCTAATATGACTGTATAAAAATTCCTATACCAGCAGGGAGAAATGTATGAAGTTTGCATTTAAGGCATGCGCATTAACGGTATCGTTAGCGTTAATACCCGCAACTATGGCAAATGCGTGGGAAAAAGACAAAACATACAATATTACCATTTTGCATACCAATGACCATCACGGCCACTTCTGGCATAACGACCATGGTGAATATGGTTTAGCGGCGCAAAAAACGGTAGTTGATGAAATTCGTGACGAAGTCGCTAAACAAGGCGGCAGTGTTTTACTGCTCTCTGGTGGTGATATTAATACCGGTGTACCAGAGTCTGATTTACAAGATGCAGAACCCGATTTTAAAGGAATGAACTTAGTCGGTTACGATGCAATGGCATTAGGGAACCACGAGTTTGATAACCCACTTGAGACGTTGCGTCAGCAAGAAAAATGGGCAACTTTTCCGTTTTTATCTGCCAATATTTATCAAAGCAGCACAGGTAAACGCCTTTTCAAACCTTACCAAATCTTTGATAAACAAGGTGTGAAAATTGCTGTTATGGGGCTGACAACCGACGACACAGTGCGTATCGGTAACCCTGCCAATTTCCCTGATGTCGAATTCCGTGTGCCTGCGGACGAAGCCAAAAAAGTGGTTGAAGAGCTTCGCGCAACAGAAAAACCAGACATTATCATCGCAGCAACTCATATGGGGCACTATGATGATGGTAATCATGGTTCAAATGCTCCGGGCGATGTAGAAATGGCGCGCAGCTTACCTGCTGGCTATTTAGATATGATAGTGGGTGGTCACTCACAAGACCCTGTTTGTATGTCTCAAGAAAAGAAAAACTACAAACAAGAGGATTATGTACCAGGTACACCGTGTGCGCCAGATAACCAAAATGGAACTTGGATTGTGCAAGCCCATGAATGGGGTAAATATGTTGGTCGTGCAGATTTTGAATTTAAAAATGGCAAGTTTACGCTGAAACACTACCAGTTAATCCCAATTAACTTGAAGAAAAAAGTGACAAAAGAAGATGGGACTAGCGAGCGTGTTTATTATACGCAAGAAATTGCTCATAACCCTGACATGATGAAATTATTGACACCTTATCAAGAAAAAGGTGACAAGCAATTGAGTGTTAAAGTGGGCTCAGTTGAAGGTAAACTTGAAGGTGATCGCAGTAAAGTGCGTTTTGTGCAAACAAATATGGGGCACCTTCTGTTAGCCGCACAAAAAGAACGCGCAGGGGCTGATTTTGCGATTATGAGCGGCGGCGGTGTTCGTGACTCTATCGAAAGTGGCGATATCACTTATAAAGATGTGCTCAAGGTTCAGCCGTTTGCTAATGAGTTAGTTTATGTCGATTTCAAAGGGGATGAAGTTATCCCATACCTGACCGCAGTTGCGAATATGAAACCGGATGCAGGTGCGTATGGCCAGTTCTACAACGTGAACTTAACGCTGAATAAAGATGGCACGATTAGTGATGTCAAAATTGATGGTAAGCCTGTTGACCCAGCCAAAACTTATCGTATGGCAACGTTGAATTTCAATGCGATTGGTGGTGACGGTTACCCGAAAATTGACAACCATCCTAACTACGTTAATACCGGCTTTGTCGATGCGGAAGTGCTCAAAGGGTATATTGAAAAACATTCCCCGCTGAAAGCGGCAGATTATGAACCAAAAGGTGAGATTATTTATAATAATAAATAATTAAATCATTATTACCTTGAAAGCCTCACCGCTCGCGGTGGGGCTTTTTATCGTCATTATTTAGAGCAAAAAAGCATGAGCGACTAAATGAGGGCCTTCATAAATATCAAATGAATGATAATGTAATAAATATTCATGAGGCGCATGATCAACAAGAAAACGCACAGTTCCTCGGCTTACTTGTCGATTATGGCTATTGCGTAAATGAAACGCTAGCTGGAATATCACACTCCAAGATTCATCGGGTTTGAGGCTGAAACGAGCAACAGCATAATAAGTCCCAATTGCTGGCGGCTGTTGCCTACCACCTTCTTGAGACGATAACCATTCAATCGTCGCTGCGACTGTCACGGGTTTAATATCATTTACGTATTTCAGCGAAGGTTGCATTCAGTACTTTGGCGAGATCGTTAGGAGCAAGTTCAATATCTAAACCACGTTTTCCACCTGAAACGAACATACTGGCATATTGCTGAGCTTGGTCGTCAATGACTGTTGGTAAGCGCTTTTTTTGACCTAATGGGCTAATGCCCCCAAGCAAATACCCCGTTGTTTTTTGAGCGATTTGTGGGTCTGCCATTTCAACTTTTTTGACTTTAAACACTTTAGCAACCAGTTTTAAATCTAGTTGCCCTGAAACAGGTGTTACGGCCACGGCTAATGTTTTTTGATCGCCATTGAGTGCGACTAATAAGGTTTTAAACACTTGCTTGGCATCTAACCCAAGTTTTCGTACTGCTTCATCACCAAAGTTACTTTCATTTGGGTCGTGATCGTAGGGGTGTAATGTGAAGGAAATTTTTTGTTTTTCGAGTAATTTTACGGCTGGGGTCATTTTGAGCCTTCTATTTATAACTTAGTTTCGCAAATATTCTACCAGACTATTTTCACCAAACAGGTGTAACGCACCAACGGCGACCACATAGTTACCATCAGGGAGTGATCTAAGCTGCTCGTTCCAATTCGCATTTCGTTGCTTCATCAATACCTGATAAATGTCTTCGCTAAAGGTATTGGGTAAAGCGGTACGATTATTGGGTTGGTAGTCTAACCACCAGCCTATCATCGTTTGTAGCGAGCGCGCGTTTGCACGCCAGTGGTTCAGCGAGTCTTGTAATAACGCTAACCCATTATTAGGCAAAGAAAGCAGCAATTCAACTTGAGAGGCAGTGCCCTCTAGTTCAATAATTGGTTTGAGTTGTGATTGCGCATTACGGATAAGTTGGTAGTCAATGCCATAGTGGCCTCTTAGCCCGAGTTCTTGGGCTTGGGTCGCTTGCAAAATCAGGGCAATTTGCCATGAGGGTAAGGTATCAAAACGCTCGGGGGATTGGCGGAGCTCTAAACAATATTGTTGAAAAAGGTGATATTCATCGCGAGTTAGCCGTTGTTCAACAGGAAGAAGCTCAGCGATATCATCGCTAGGAAATGGAGAGTGGGTTTCAGTGATATCCGCCTCAACAATCAAGGCATCTGCGAGATTAAGTTTGTCTAATAATGTGGCAGACAAAGGAAACATCGTTTCTGTTCCCATGTGAATGCTACCCACAATGTGCAATTTCAGTTTTTTTGATAGCCGAATATCAACAGCAGGGTAAGGGTAAACCGGAGCAGTTTCTGTATGAAGCCAATTCTTTAAATTTTCAAACAAGTTACCCACGATTTCGTTCCTGCGTTATTTCTCATTTTCTTAGGGTAAACAATCTTACCGCAATTTGCGAATGCTCATCGTCGATTACGCATTTTTTAGCCGATTGGTGTCATCGCGGAGGTGAAATAATGTAAAAAAATGCCCCTATTAAGGGGCATGATAGGATTAATTATTTTTACTAATACCTTTAAATACACTGAGCAACGTGAATAAACTAAAAGAACTAAACACCATTTCGATGCCAATTAGGGTTGTCAGTAAAGTAATTGATGTAATTGGGCCATTACCGATGAGTAAATAAGCAATGAAGAAATCTAACAGCCCGATGATGATTTGTAACCAGCCGCCGGCTGAGCTAATTTGTTGGAAGCCGACATATAACCGAATAACCCCACCGATGATAAATAAAGCCGCCACTAAAATAGCCAACGCGACTAGGCTCTGCAACGGGTCTTTAATGAAAGAGTAGCCGACAATAATATAAATAAGACCAATGATAAAACCAAACAGTCGAGACCAACCGGTATAGATCACGGTACTTAGAATGCTCACAATCGCGCCAACGCCACCAATAATCAGGAGCACACCCAGTACGGTACTGACAGCGATACCCGATATCATTGGGTTGATGATACAAAAAATTCCGCCCGCTAATAATAAAATGGATAATATCACCAAAAATGTACGTTGTTTTTTAAACTCTTCACCCGCAAGTTTGGCAAGTTTTTCACGATCAATATTAAGCATTTTGCTCTCCAAATATGAAATAACTAACTATTTACTAGTATAGACTTAGCTTGATATTAATGACATATAAGATAATACAATTTTTACTTAGTATTAGTATGAAAATGAAGTGTTGTAGAGAGAAGGTTTAGAGATGAACAATATCAATCATTAAAAAGTGGGAAGAACATCAGTTCCTCCCACTTTAAGCTATTATTTTTCAGGTTTAAAGCGTAGTAAACGGTTTGCGTTACTGACTACTGTAATCGATGATAATGCCATTGCTGCACCTGCAACGACAGGGTTTAGTAATGTTCCCGTTATTGGGTACAAAATACCAGCGGCAATCGGGATACCTAACGTATTATAAATAAAGGCACCAAATAGGTTTTGCTTCATATTACGCAGTGTTCCTTTTGAAATAGACACCGCATCGGCAACACCATGTAAGCTTTGGCGCATTAGGGTAATGGATGCAGTTTCAATCGCGATATCACTGCCGCCACCCATCGCAATACCAACGTCAGCTCGGGCTAGAGCAGGGGCATCATTGATGCCATCACCCACCATTGCAACTTTGTGCCCTTTGGCTTGCAAGGCTTCAATTGCGGCGGATTTACCGTCTGGCATAACGCCTGCAATCACTTCATCAATACCCGCTTCTTTGGCTATCGCGTTAGCTGTTACTGGGTTATCCCCGGTTAACATGACTAAACGGAAACCTTGTTTGTGCAACCGCGCCAGCGCACTTATGCTGTCTTCTCGTAATGGGTCACGGATAGATAACAGCGCGGCAACTTTACCATCAACAGCCAGTAAGACGGGAGTGACACCTTGAGTGGCTTGTTGGTGTAGTGTTTCTTCAATATCACGGGTATCAACATTATTTTGTGCTAACAGTTTTTGGTTACCTAATAAAATAGTTTTTCCATCAATTATTGCACTAATACCTAACCCTGCTAAGGTTCTAAACTGCTGATTAGCGGGCAGTGTTAAGCCTTTTGCGCGATTTAAAACAGCGCGAGCCAGTGGGTGATTAGAACCATTTTCTAATGAAGCGGCAAACTGTAAGGCGGTGTCTTGTTCGAACCCATTAAATACATGGATATCCGTAACTTGTGGCATACCTTCAGTCAATGTACCTGTTTTATCAAAGACAATGGTGTCTAACTCACTTGCTTGCTGTAATGCATCCGCATCGCGCACTAATACGCCAAACTCAGCCGCTCGGCCCACGCCAGAAATAATCGACATTGGCGTTGCAAGGCCTAGCGCACAAGGACACGCAATGATTAATACCGTTGTGGTAATAACGAGTGCGTAAGTAATTTGTGGTGCAGGCCCAATAAAGTACCAAATTGCACCTGAAATTAAGGCAATAGCCACAACGACCGGTACAAACACAGCAGAAATACGGTCAGCAAGCTGGCCAATTTGTGGTTTACTACTTTGTGCTTGGCGAACAAGGTGAATAATGCGCGCTAAAGTCGTTTGGCTGCCGACAGCAGCGGCACGAAATAGTACGGTACCATCTTGTACAACAGTTCCCGCATGGACTTGATCCCCTTTGCTTTTTTGCTGAGGGATCGGTTCACCCGTTAGCATGGCTTCGTCTAACCAAACCTCGCCTTCGATAATTTCACCATCAACAGGGACACGGTCACCCGTTGCTAAGCGTAAAACCATTCCTTTTTTGACTTGCTCCAGCGGCATATCCACTTCGCCTTGTTCTGTGACAACACGGGCCGTTGGCGGCGTCAGGTCTAGCAAGCGTTCAAGGGCTTTGGATGAGCGTTGGCGAGCTCGTTGTTCTAAGGCATGACCTAGGTTAATAAGACCGATGATCATGGCACTGGCTTCATAATAAAGGTGTCTGGCTTGGTCTGGGAACCATTCAGGCCAAATATTGACTACAATAGAATAGAGCCAAGCCGCCCCTGTTCCTAGCGCGACTAAGGTGTCCATGGTCGCACTGCCATTTTTTAGGCTTTGCCATGCATTTCGATAAAAGTGCCCACCTGCAAATACCATGACCGCAAGGGTTAATACACCAATGGTGAGCCAAATGGTATGGTTTTGCTCAGTCAGCACCATGTTATCGCCCATCATCCCCCACACCATCACAGGGATACCAAGGGCAAGTGCTAATGCTGATTGCCAGCGGAAGCGGCGCATATTGGCTTGCGCGACCTCCTGTTGGCGCTCTCGGCGTTTAGCTTCATCTTGAATGATTTCCGCGCCATAACCTGCTTTAACAACCGCGGCGATTAAATCATTCGGCTCAGCAGTTCCGGTGACTAAAGCACTGCGCTCAGCTAAGTTGACACGTGCATTTTCAACGCCTGGTACGCTATTTAAGGCTTTTTGGACTTTGTTGACACAACTGGCACAGGTCATGCCATCAAGCAGTAACTGCACACTGTCATCCATTGGGCTAATTTCAGGTTGTTCACCTAAATCAGACTCTTGTGCCGGGATCTCACAGATTGCCGCTGAATCAGCTTCCGGCTGTTCAGTTGTGGTACTCAGCGGCTCAGTTTTTGGGTGAGATTCACCCACAGTTGCTTGGTAGCCAGCGGCTTGAACCGCAGCAATTAGGGATTCTGCGGATGCCGTACCTTGGACAACAGCGGTTTGGGTATCGACAGTTGCACTTTCAACACCATCGACTGCTTCTAGTGCTTGCTGTGTTTTAGCGGCACATTTCATGCAACTTAGACCCGAAAGGGCTAAAGTGATCGCTTTTGTTTGAGCTAGTTCTGCGTTGTAACCCGCTTGTTGAACAGCGGCGATTAACGCTTGTGCATCAGCAGAACCGTATACTTTGGCGCTGGTGGTATCGACAACGGCAGCAGCAACGCCATCAACCTCTTCGAGTGCTTTTTGTGTTTTACCTGCACATTTCATACAATTGAGGCCAGAAAGCTGTAACTCGATATCAGGGGTTGTAGCCACTTCAGCTTCATAACCTGCGTCAACGATGGTTTTAATTAAGTCAGCCACATTGGCATCACTTTCCATTACGGCATAATCGATAGTGACTTTTAAGTTAGTGACATCACCGCGCCCTTCGAGCGCTTTAGTGACTGAGCCGACACAGTGCATGCAGCTTAGCCCCTGTAATTTTAAAATAATCATGTTACTCATTTTGCAGCCTCCAAAACCCGTTTGATGTATTGGGTCTATAACTTTATCTACAATTAGGTCTATAATTCGACAATGAACAAAGGTTACACCTTCCAGCAAGGTTAAGGTCAAGAGGAATTATGAATATTAGTGAAATTGCCAAAAAAACGGGGCTAACTGCAAAAGCTATTCGTTTTTATGAAGACAAAGGGCTAATTACACCACCTGAAAGAGGGGAAAATAGCTACCGTTATTATCAGGAGTGCCATCTAAACGAACTCGTATTGCTAAAACAGGCAAAAGATGTGGGTTTTACCTTGGATGAATGTGGCGAACTATTAGGTTTATTTCGCAACCCAATCCGACATAGTGCTGATGTAAAGGCGACAACGATAGCTAAGATAAATGAAATAGAGCAGACAATCGTTAAATTGTCTGCCATTCGAGATACATTACAAGAGCTCGTGGACGTATGCCCTGGGGATGATGGCGCAGATTGCCCGATTATTGACCACTTGGCACGTGGGTGTTGTCATCATGAGAAGGTTTAACCTGCAAGGTGATACCGTCTACTGCGATGACCACCACTTCTGTGTTGGCGCTTAATGGCGTGTCGCTATACACGCGCCAACTACCATCTGCAAGGCGTACTCGGCTAAAGCCTTCTTCGGTATCTGACAACAAACGGCCTTTCACACCAATCAGTTGATGACTGATTTGATTGACGTTATCTGCCTTATTTTTTTGCTTGCTCCTCAACCAGTTGCGCCATAACACAGCAGAGACAACGGTAAAAATGGCAAACAAGATCCCTTGCCACTCCCAACCGATGAATGGCAGAGCCCAAACGATAACCCCAACAAGCACCGCAGCAATACCCGACCATAAAAGATAGCCTGCGGTACCAAGAAGTTCACCAATCAGCAATAGCCCACCAAGACACAGCCAAAACCATGCGGGTTGAGCACTGATAAGCTCTATCATTCTTTTACCTGTTTTTTTATGGCACCGGTTTTCTTGCTTTCACCGATTAGCTCAGTAATTCCACCAATTGCGCCCATTAAGTTACTGGCTTCTAATGGCATCATGATGACTTTGCTGTTTTCGGCAGAACCAATACTGGTCAGTGCATCGGTGTATTTTTGCGCCACAAAGTAGTTAATCGCCTGCATATCACCAGCGGCAATCGCTTCAGATACCATTTGTGTTGCTTTTGCTTCCGCTTCCGCAGCTCTTTCGCGTGCTTCGGCTTGTAAAAATGCGGATTGGCGTTCACCTTCAGCTTTGAGAATTTGTGACTGTTTTTCACCTTCAGCTTTTAAAATTGCTGCTTGGCGGATACCTTCAGCCTCAAGAATATCAGCCCGTTTGGTACGTTCAGCTTTCATCTGCGCATTCATCGCACTAATTAATTCTTTTGGTGGCTTCACATCACGAATTTCGATACGGGTAATTTTGACACCCCAAGGGTTAGTTGCCTCATCCACCACGTGTAATAAACGGCTATTAATGGAATCACGTTGCGACAACATTTCGTCTAGTTCCATGGAACCTAATACGGTACGAATATTCGTCATGGTTAAATTTAGTACGGAAAGCTCAAGGTTGCTGACTTCATAGGCCGCACGTACTGGGTCAACGACTTGAATAAAGCAGACCGCATCAATAGTGACGTTGGCATTATCGCGAGAAATAACTTCTTGGGATGGGATATCAAGGACTTGTTCCATCATATTGATACGACGGCCAATTTTGTCCATAAATGGCACAATAATATGCAAGCCTGGTTGTAACGTACGGGTATAGCGACCGAAGCGCTCAACTGTCCATTGAAAGCCTTGCGGTACTGTTTTAACACAGGTAAAAACAATAACGACAGCGACAAAAATGATAATCGGTATTGCACCAAAGGCGAACAAGTCCATATTTAACCCTTAATTAGTAAAGTAATGAATATACTTGGCGACGGTATTTACTGGCAATGGCATCACCGGTTCCCATGGCAGACATAATGTCCATCATAGTTTTTCTCACTGCGCCGTCACCTGCACCCAAGTCGGTACGTAAAAAGCCGAATAACATTTCCAGCGCTTCTTCGTTGCGGTTCACTTCATGCAGTTTTAGGGCTAATTGAACAGCTAACGTTGTATTTTGCGGATCTTGATTGAATTCATCTTGCAATTGCTGAATTTCAGGGGTGTCCGCAGCTTGTTTTAATAATTCAATTTGTGCGATTAAACCTTGGTAGCGGCTGTCTTTATCCTGTAATGGGACTGCTTCTAAGGTAGCTTGTGCGTCATCAACAAGATTTAAACCGATTTGGGTTTCTGCCAACAATAATGTGATTTCGCTATTTTTTGGGTTCAGCTGATGCGCTTCTTTTAACAATGGTAGCGCTTCTTGTGTTTTACCTTCTGCTATTAATTCAGCGGCTTGTGCTGCTTTCATTTCTTCTGGGCTTGGCAGCACGCGAGATAAAATTTCCAGTACGACCTCTTCGGGTTGTGGCCCTTCAAAGCCATCAACAGGACGACCATTTTGCAACACATACAGGGTAGGGATCGCTTTTAAGCCAAACTGACTGGCGATCATTTGTTCTTCATCACAATTAACTTTAGCTAAAATAAATGACCCTGCGTAGTCGTTGGCAATTTTTTCCAACATAGTACCGAAATCTTGGCAATGAGGGCTACGCGGTGACCAAAAGTAAAACATGACAGGTAAGTTCATTGATTGTTCAATGACTTGGTGTAGGTTGGTTTCGTTAATATCAATTATCTGAGCGTTAGCAAACATAAGAAGTCTCTTTTGAATTTGTTATCAATAGAATTTTTGGGCGATGGTAATAAAATGGGGCTGATTTTGCTTTTTTCAAGCTTTTTCCCCCTGATTTGCCAGTATTTTATCCATTATTTTGTCAGGTAAAATACGCTTTAAGATACGCACAGCGACAGTTAATAACGTGACAGAATAGCGTACTTTTGGGCGCGGGCTTTCTAACGCATGGATCAATTTTTCTACCACATGTTCCGGTGTTAAGGTAAAACGTGAGGCAATACCTGGGTTTTTAACAGGCTTATCTTTTTGAGTTTGTTCAACATTTTGAGTAAATGCTGTATGAATAGGGCCGGGCTCAATTAAGCTTACTTTTACCCCCGTTCCTGCCAACTCTAGGCGTAAGGCATCAGACCATGCTTCCAGTGCGTATTTACTGGCTGCATAAGCGCCACGGCCGGGGGTTGAAATCACCCCCATTACCGAACTGGTTTGGATAATTCGGCCTTCATGGTGCGCGCTCATGGCGGGTAATAGCAAAAAAGTTAACTGGTGAACACCAAAAAAATTAGTGGAAAATTGTGCTTCGAGTTGCTCGCGGCTGACACTATTTAATGGCCCATACACCCCAAAACCGGCGTTGTTGAATAACCCGTAAAGGCGATGATTACAGAGTGTTAGCACCGTTTGAGCCGCTGTTTCTATGCTATCTTTATCATCGAGGTCAAGGGAGACGGTGTCATAACCCTGTTCTTTCAGGCGCAAAATATCACTTTCTTTACGGCAGGCAACAATAACATGGTAGCCACGCTGGCGAAGTGTTTGTGCAGCACAAAAGCCAATACCGCTTGAAGCACCTGTGACTAGGACTGATTTTTTGTTTCGTGCTGATGTTTGCATAACTTTACCTTGGTTTCATGCAACTGAATATATTTCGGGTATAAAAGAGCGTTTTAATCCCCCTTGTTTAACGTCTGTTTTATTGACTAGACGGTAAAATATGTTCAGAAAGTTGTTTTTCCATAAAATCAGCAATGGATGGCTGGGCTTCAACCGTCGGGTGAATACCGTCTTGTTGTATCCATTCAGGCTTAGTTATCACGGTTTCCATATAAAATGGCAGTAATGGAATTTGATTACTTTGCGCCAATTTCGGATAGACTTTTTCGAAACTTGTCGTATAACGTTTTCCATAGTTAGGTGGAATACGAATTTGCATTAAGAGCGGTTTCGCACCGGATTGCACGATTTGCTTAATAATCTGTTGTAAATTAGCTTCAAGTTGTTCTACTGGGAGACCTTGTAAGCCGTCATTTGCACCTAACTCAATCAATACCCAGTTAGGTTTGTTTTGTTCGAGTAACATGGAAAGGCGTTCTAACCCCTGCGCAGAGGTATTCCCACTAATACTACCGTTAATAATAGCAACGGGTGGGGAAAGTTTCTGCCAACGTTCGGCAAGCAAAGAGGCCCAAGCCTGCTCAGCCGGTAGACGGTAGCCTGCACTTAGGCTATCACCTAAGATTAATAGCTTAGTTGACGCAAGTGCGTGCCCACTTGCAGTCAGTAACAGGAGAAATACCAATATATGTCGGCGAATAATATTCTTGAAGTTCATCATCTCATTAAACGTGTTGGCCAAGGTGAACATGAACTGACTATATTGCAAGGTGTTGAGCTAATTGTCGAGTCCGGGCAAACAATTGCTTTAATTGGGGAGTCTGGTTCGGGGAAATCAACCTTGTTAGGGATTATCGCGGGGTTGGATGACGGCTCCAGTGGAACGGTTAATTTATTAGGCCAAGACCTCACTAAAATGGATGAAGAGCAACGGGCACGTTTACGGGCACAAAGTGTCGGTTTTGTGTTCCAATCTTTTATGTTAATCCCAACCTTAAATGCCATTGAAAATGTGCAACTTCCTTCTTTGCTACGTGGCGAATCTGAGTCTGAAAGTTATCAACACGCGGCGAGTTTACTGACTGATTTAGGCTTAAAAGATCGCTTAAAACACATGCCACCACAGTTGTCAGGGGGGGAACAACAACGCGTTGCACTTGCTCGAGCTTTTAATGGCCGCCCTCAGATTTTATTTGCTGATGAACCAACGGGTAACCTCGATCGCCATACAGGGGATAAAATTGCAGATTTATTATTTGCGATGAACAAAGAGCATGGAACAACCTTGATTTTGGTTACTCACGATAACGAGCTAGCTGCGCGTTGCCAACGTCGTTTGCGTTTGGTTGATGGGCAGTTGAGGGAAGAAGCATGATTTGGCGTTGGTTTTGGCGTGAATGGAAAACACCCTCTTTATTGATTGTTTGGCTTGCGCTTACTCTTGCAGTTGCCTGTGTATTGGCTTTAGGGCGAATTAGCGATCGCATTGAAAATAGCATGAGCTACCAAAGCCGTGAGTTGTTAGCGGGGGATTTAGTTTTACGCTCTTCTCATCCAAGCGATCCTACATGGTTACAGGAAGCCCAAAAAGAGGGCTTAGCGCTCAGCCAACAAATATCATTTTCTACCATGGCTTATGCGACAGAAGATGAAGACGCTCGGCCACAATTGGTGTTAGTGAAAGCTGCAGATAAGGCATATCCATTATATGGCGAGCTTATCACTGAACCCGCTGGGTTAACCCCGACAAAAGGGGAAATATTAGTCGCTCCGCGGCTATTAGAATTATTGAACCTCAATGTAGGGGATAACATTGATATCGGAGATGCAACGCTAAAAGTCTCGGGTAAATTAATCCAAGAGCCCGACAGCGGATTTAACCCGTTCCAGATTGCTCCAAGAGTATTAATAGCGATTGAAGATGCGCCACTAACGGGGGCTATTCAAGTAGGCAGCCGATTAACGTATCGCGACATGTTTGCCGGTGATCGTCAGCTGATTGATGCATTTCAACAAAAATATGAGCAAGATCTGCGAAATGATCAACGTTGGTATACATTAAGCGAAGATAACGGCGCAGTAGGGAAAACGTTTCAACGTGCTCAACAATTTTTATTGCTATCAGTGTTATTAACACTGTTGCTAGCCATTGCTGCGGTCGTGGTTTCAATGACGCATTATTGCCGCAGCCGTCATCAACTAATCGCAGTATTAAAAACTCTAGGAGCAGGGCGTAGCGCATTACGTCAGTGGATTATTGGGCAGTGGTTAGTGATTTTAATCGCTGCGGCTTTACTCGGCTCATTATTAGGTTTGGCTTTTGAAGGCATTTTAATGCAAATCTTAGGGGCTATGTTGCCGAAGGAATTGCCACCTGCGAGTTTAATGCCTTGGGTTTGGGCAATCGGTACATTATTCATTATTGCTATTATTGTTGGCAGTCGCCCTTATTACCAACTGATGGCAACCCAGCCTTCAAGGGTATTACGTGAAGATGCCAAATCACCCGTTTGGCCGCTGTATTATTATCTGCCAATTGTTATTTTAATTGTGGTTGGTGGGTTATTTATTTTTGCTGGCGTAAACCCTCTGTTATGGTCAATTTTAGCGGGTATTGTCGTGGTGGCCATTCTACTTGCGCTGATTGGTTGGGTAGGCTTATGGGGGCTACGTCATATTAAGTTTCGCCAATTAAGTTTGCGTTTATCCGTTAGTCGCCTATTGCGCCAGCCGTTACAAACCATCACACAAATGAGTGCATTTTCGCTATCATTTATGTTATTGGCGCTGCTAATTTTAGTACGTGGTGATTTGCTTGATCGCTGGCAGCAACAGTTACCCGCAGATAGCCCGAACTATTTCTTAATTAATATGAACCAGTCACAGCTTGAACCTGTTACCAAGTTATTGGCTGAGTTTGATGTCAAGCCAACAGAGTTCAACCCTGTGGTGTTAGCGCGCTTAACCGATATTAATGACCAGTCAGCGATTGAATGGGCAGATCAACGTGATCCAAATAATAATACGGTGCGACGTGAATTGAGCTTAACTTGGCAATCTGATTTAGCGCCAGCTAATGTGGTTGACGAAGGGACATGGCCACCGAAAGCGGGAGAAGTTTCGATCGAACAAACGGTTGTCAAAGAGCTCGGATTGAAATTAGGCGATAAACTAACATTTAACGCAGGGGCTCAGGTCTTTAGTGCAACAGTCAGTAGTATTCGTACGGTTGATTGGGAGAGCCTGCGACCGAACTTCTATTTTATTTTCTCTGAAGAAAGTCTTTCTCAAATGCCGGCCACCTGGCTGAGCAGCTTCCACTATGACGGTGATGGGCAGCTATTGACGCAACTTAGCCGTCATTACCCGACAATTAATGTGCTCGATACTGGCGCAATTATTACCCAAATTCAGCAAATTCTTCAGCAAGTTAGCCAAGCTCTTGAAGTTATGGTGGTACTGGTTATTTTTTGTGGGTTATTGCTACTATTGGCTCAAATTCAAGTGGGGATGAGCCAGCGAGAGCGGGAGCTTGTGGTATATCGAACATTAGGCGCTAGCAAAAAATTAATGCGTAGAACGCTATGGAGCGAATTTGCATTACTTGGCTTAATGGCCGGGCTTGCCGCAGCTTTTGGAGCAGAAATTGCATTGTGGCTGTTGCAAAGTAAAGTGTTTGATTTCCCATGGCAACCTGAATGGCGTATGTGGGTATTATTGCCTTTGTGCGCGGCAATTTTATTGTCTATTTGCGGTGGGTGGTTAGGACTGCGTTTATTAGGGACGGGTAATCAGCACCGTCGTTTACCTAATAGTTAAATACTCGTCATACTTCGAGTTGCAGCGTTGTTGACTGCGTTCAGATAGCCGGATCATAGACTTATGTATGCTCATCGGTCTATCTTCGCTTGTCGCCTAGCTGTAACTCGAATTATTTAGAGTATGTGGTATTAGGGGAATACCTTGATACCCCTATTTATTGAATATTCTAAAAACAACCTGTTTTTCAGTAAAATAACTGTCTCCAATCCTTCATAAAAGCTTCATTCATCAACGTTATGATTCCGCCATCAATTATTGATAGCCTTAAAATGGAAACATAATAATGCAGAATAACTATTCTATTAAACGTAAACTGGGCTCGTTATCTTTATTGGCTAGTTTAATTTCATTTAGCATCACTGGGTTTGCTCAACAAGAAGTGCCAGCTACATTAGCGGGTCACTCCATTCTTCCGGTTAATTCCACTGTCGCTACACCTGAAAATGCACCTTCAGACATGCAAGTGAGTGGTAAATTTACCACAGGCGCTCGTGTAGATAGTTTAGGGAAAGTGGAAGGTAAATCTGCAGATCGCCCAACGGGAATGCACATTCCAATTAAAGGCCAGCCACGTCAAGGGCACTCGGGTATCAAACGCATGGCGGATGGTACTTACTGGGTTTTAACTGATAATGGATTTGGCAACAAAGTAAACTCTCCTGACTCTATGTTGTATGTCACTCAATATGACATTGATTTTCAAACGGGTAATACGACACCATTAAAAACGGTTTTCTTCCATGATCCCGATAAAATTATCCCTTTTCATATTACGAATGAAAGTACAAAAGAACGCTATTTAACAGGCAGTGATTTTGATCCTGAAAGCTTTCAATTTGCGGATGGTGCTTTATGGGTTGGTGATGAGTTTGGTCCTTACTTAATCAAAATGGATTTGGATGGTAAGGTATTAGCCTTGTTTGAAACGCAAGTAGATGGAAAGAAAGTCGTTTCTCCTGACCACTACCAAATCACCACACCGGGCAAACCCACAGATAAAGTGACTTTCCAAGTCAACCGTTCGAAAGGTTTTGAAGGTATGGCATCATCGCCAGACGGTTCTAAGCTCTATCCAATGCTAGAAGGGGCGATTTGGCTTGATGACAAACAAGATTATGAAAATGTTGATGGCAAACGTGCAGCACGTATTCTTGAATTTGATGTAAAAAAACAAGATTGGACTGGCAGAAGTTGGTTATATGTCTTTGAAGATAACCAAAACGCCATTGGTGATTTTAATCTTATTGATGATACTCACGGCCTAATCATTGAGCGTGATAATGGTGAAGGTACAGCAGATAAAGCCTGCACGGCGGGAAGCAGTAATACTGAAAATTGTTTTAGTAATTTAGCTAAATTCAAGCGTGTTTATCGTATTGAATTTTCAGATAACAATATAGGCAAACCAGTAAATAAGCAGGCTTATATTGATTTAATGAATATCAAAGACCCGAACAATATGGCAAGAAAACCTTTAAATGACGGGGTGTTTACTTTCCCATTCTTTACCATAGAGAACGTTGATGTGGTTGATAGCGAACACATTATTGTTGGCAATGATAATAACTACCCGTTCTCATCCAGTCGTGAACCAAATAAAGCGGATGATAACGAATTTATCTTATTAAAAGTTCCTGAGCTGTTAAAACCATAATTGATTTTGCGCCACATTTTGATTTTTCCGGTGGCACAAATAAGCGGTATGTTTTGATCCAATATCTGGTCTTAAACTTGTTTTCCCTTTGGTTTTAATTTTTCCCGAGCTAAGCACTCGGGATTTTTTATTTGTGATTGAGTGCAGGGGGCTTCATCATCAAGGTAAGACCTAAAATCACGACAACAGGCGCAGCAATAATCAAAAATGCAGGGGTGAAACTCCCTGTGAAATCTTTTATTGCACCAGCAATAAAAGGCGCTAAACAAGCAACGGTTGAAATTAAATTCACCACAGAGAATAGTTCTAGGTATGGGCCTCGGCCAAAATAATTTGAAAGCAAAACACTTGATGCCAAAAAAGTCATGCCGTAGCCAATGCCAACGCATAACACAAACAAGATTAGCCATAGCCATGAGGTGGCAATACTGAGGAAGATAACACCTAATACCATGGTAATTAGGCTACCAATTAATAGTTTCTTTGGTTCTAGCCATTCCCCAGCGGCTCCACCAATAAGCCTTGAGAATGCATTAACAAATGCCATTGTGCTTAACAATGAAACCGCCACGGTCAAGCCAAAACCACGCTCTTCAATATGGGCAACAGCAAAGCTATTAACGGTAATACCACACCATAAAAATGAGGTATAAGTTGCAGCAATTAAGTAAAACTGCCATGTACGTAGTGCTCTGCCGACTGTCCATACTTCTGGAGTGCGATAAATGGGTTTACTCGCATCACTCACTTGTTTTTGCATCACTTTTTTTGCGTGTTCTTGTTCTTGTTTACCTTCACGCAGCATAAAAATAGTGATTAACGTGACAATGCTCAGATAAACGGCGCATAGAACCCAATGCATACGCCAAGAGCCTAACTGGTTTGAGGCGTAAAAGTAAATCCAAGGGCCTGCAACGCCTCCCAAACCCCCGATGGTGAAATATAACCCAAAGGCAAGGGATTGCTTTTCAAATAGCCGTGAAAGTACGTAAGTCCCAGGAACTGTGGCGAGTAAGGTGAAACCAATACCAATTAATGCGGTGCCTAAAAAATAGGTGCTGATGGCTTGCGTGGAATAAAGGCTATAAAAACCCGCAACAAAGACACTAGTACCTAGCAATAAAGTGGCCCGTACACCGACTTTACGGATCAGTAGAGAAGGGAGAAAACTCGCAAGCCCGCAAGTTAAGCCCAGTAGCGTAAAACCAAATCCAGCCTCACTCCAACTCCATTTGAGCTCACTTATCATCTCAGGCAAAACCACACCAAGAGATGTAAAGGTGGTTGCAGTGGCTAAAAAATAAACCAGCCCTAATAGAACAAGAATGCACCACTGATAAAACGGACTAAAAGGCTGCGAGGACATATTGACTCCAGTAATGCCGCACACCTTAAATCAGGATATTTGTTTTCTGGATGACGGCGTAAATAGCATAATGCCCGAAAATAGGTTCGGGCATCGAATAGGGCTATTTTCCCTATTTATTGGTGAGAGTACCAGTCTAATTTTGCATTTGCCCACTCAATGCCACTTTTGTACTCATTTGGTAAAAGTGGAACTAAAGCAGCAAGTGTTGCAGACAATTGATTGCAGTCGCGATGAGAAAGGTTTAAATGGCCCACTTTCCGAGCAGGGCGCACCTCTTTTTCATACCAGTGAAGGTGAACTAGGGGGAAATTTAACCAGTTTATATTTACATCCGTACCAATTAAATTGACCATAACAGCAGGGCTATACACTTCAGGTGATGGCATTGGCAGGTTTAAAATGGCACGTAGATGTAACTCAAATTGGCTAATGGATGCGCCATTTTGTGTCCAATGGCCGCTATTATGTACTCGAGGCGCAATTTCGTTAATCAGTAGGTTATTGCCCACGACAAAGCATTCCATTGCCATCACACCAATATAACCTAACTCATCCATGACCGCGCTGAGCATGGCTTGAGCTTGTTCCTGTTGCGGGTTAGTTGACTTAGGGAAGGCTACACTCGTCCGCAAAATACCTTCTTGGTGCAAATTATGAGTAATTGGGTAAAAAACGGATTTCCCCTCTGCATTTCGGGCCCCAATGACAGACACTTCCGCGTCAAAAGGGATGCCTTGTTCAACGATACATTCACCGTAAATTTCAGCGGGTAAGTCTTTTTCATCACCAGGGCGAACACGCCATTGACCACGCCCGTCGTAGCCGCCAGTTCTGCGTTTTACAATGAGGAAATCGCCTAAAGTTGCAAATAATTCAGGCCATTGTTCAGGGGATTCTAATAATGCCCAAGGTGCAGTGGAAAGTTGCAAACTATCAAATAAACTTTTTTGTGGGAACCTATCCGCTAAACGTGGAAAAATATCACGGTTAATAAAGGCATTATGGCGAGCTAATTCTTTTGTCAAAGGTGTTTCTGGCCAGCGTTCAATTTCAGCGGTGATGACGCTTTGCTGATAAGGAACGGCTTCCGGCTCTGCATCAAGCCCAACAGGAAAAACGGCGATACCTAATGGCTCACCCGCTTGACGCAGCATGCGACCTAGTTGGCCATTACCAAGCACACAAACGGGTTTCATTATGCTTCCCTCGGGTCTGGGTTGTTTAGCACATCATTGGTTTGTGCTTCACGCCACGCGGCAAGGCGGTTGAAAATAGCAGTATCACTTATTGCTAATACCTGAGCGGCTAACAGTGCTGCGTTTGCTGCACCTGCTTTACCGATTGCTAGTGTGCCGACAGGGATACCTTTAGGCATTTGAACGATGGAGTATAGGCTGTCGACACCACTGAGAGCAGCGCTTTGTACTGGTACACCAAAGACAGGTACTAAGGTTTTTGCAGCTAACATACCCGGTAGATGAGCGGCACCACCAGCGCCTGCAATAATCACATCAACCCCATTTTTTTTCGCATTTTCAGCAAAGGAAAATAATTTATCCGGGGTACGGTGCGCAGAGACGATTTCGACATGAAAAGGAATTTGGAGTTCATTTAATACATCAGCCGCGTGCTGCATTGTCGTCCAATCACTTTTCGAACCCATAACAATGGCGATTTTTGCCGCAGATTGAGCAGAAACTTGGGCAGTCATTTGGTGCTTTCCTGTAGTGAAAAAAACATGACCCTAAGATGGGGAAATTGAATTAAGGTGATCATATCACGGTAATGCAGTCAGGAAAACGTTTGCGTGATTAATAATTAAGCAAACGAGTCGTGTATGCGATGAGAAATTCTGGGGCTAATTAAAATTACTCGAATGGAAAGAAAATCAGTTCAATGCCTTGCTCGCTAATGACAAAAGCAGAACCTTCATAGTGCCATGCACCTAATACACCTCGATAATGCAATTCACCACCGATATTCACCTCATGAATAGCAGGGCGGTGAGTATGACCATGGATCATCCATTGCGCTTGGTGCCTTTGTAATGCATCAATAACGGCTTGCGAATTGACGTCCATAATCGACTCGGCTTTCATGCTGCTTGCATATTGGCTATTTTGTCGCATTTTTTGCGCGATACGGCGACGCACAAAGAGGGGGAGTAGCAGAAACAGCCGTTGGACCCAAGGTGTGTGAA
This sequence comes from Providencia sp. PROV_01, assembly GCF_053098325.1. Lineage (NCBI taxonomy): Bacteria > Pseudomonadati > Pseudomonadota > Gammaproteobacteria > Enterobacterales > Morganellaceae > Providencia > Providencia sp. PROV_01. The sequence continues at coordinate 1,538,867 of NZ_JBRFKD010000002.1, forward strand.
CTTTTTTACGGTAGTTTTGATAGGCGGCATCGTCTATACATAATGTATCACCATGCAAAATTAAAATACGTTTACCATAAAGTTCGAGCAATGTTTCTTGCGGTAATAGGGTCATGCCACACTGTTTCGCATAGCGTTTACCGATTAAAAAATCCCGATTTCCATGAATGAAATAACAGGGTATTCCGCGATCTGTAAGCTGTTTTAGTTCGTTGGCAACTTGTTGATGTAGCGGGTTGTTGTCATCATCGCCCACCCAATAATTGAAAAAATCGCCGAGAATATACAGGCTTTCGGCATGGATGGCTTGCTGTTGAATAAAGTTGATAAAACCGGCGGTGATCGCCGGTTCATCTTCACTTAAATGCAAATCTGCAATGATGTAAGTGGACATGCGTCAGGTTTACTCGCTGACAGTCACTTTTTCAATGATAACGTCTTCACGTGGAACGTCTTGGTGGAAACCGCTACGGCCAGTTGAGACACCTTTGATTTTGTCAACAACGTCCATACCTTCAACCACTTCAGCAAATACACAGTAACCCCAGCCATCTGGACGTTCTGAACGGAAGTTTAAGAAGTCGTTGTCAGCAACGTTGATAAAGAACTGTGCTGTTGCTGAATGAGGGTCGTTAGTACGAGCCATTGCTAAGGTACCACGGCTGTTTTTTAAACCGTTGTTAGCTTCGTTTTTGATAGGTGCTTTAGTGTTTTTTTGTTCCATGCCTGGCTCAAAACCACCGCCTTGGATCATGAAACCATTAATAACACGATGGAAAATGGTATTATTGTAAAAACCTTCACGGCAGTAAGTTAAAAAGTTTTCGACTGTAACGGGGGCTTTATCGTCAAACGTTTTGATAACAATATCACCGTGATTGGTATGAAATGTAACCATAATAGCTATCCTGAATAATTGTTTTTTGTGCGCTAACTTGCGAAAGCGTTGAGATCAGCACGTTTATATCACAGATAAAACCTGACTTGAAGCGGAAGGAAGCTTAGCGGGTAGTTTATAGCATAATAGGTGTGTATTAAACCTAATGAATAAACTGAAAAGGAAGCGGGGTAAACCCTTGCATTCTTAAGGTGATCGGGGTTCAATAACATGATATTTTATCGGTAGAAATCGATAATCATTTTTCAAATAAATGGAAAAGTTCAGATGCTACAAATTTTTAATACACTAAGTCGTCAAAAAGAAGAGTTTAAGCCCATCCACGCAGGGAAGATTGGGATGTATGTGTGTGGCATCACTATCTACGACTTGTGTCATATCGGCCACGGCCGTACATTTGTGGCATTTGATGCAATTAGCCGCTATTTACGTTATTTGGGTTACGACTTAAATTATGTGCGCAACGTCACCGATATTGACGATAAAATCATTAAACGTGCAGCAGAAAATAATGAAAGTGTCGAAGAGCTAACAACACGTATGTTGGCTGAAATGCATAAAGATTTCGATGCATTGAATATTTTACGCCCTGATAGCGAACCACGTGCAACGCGTCATATTGGTGAAATCATTGAATTAACCCAAAGCTTGATTGAGCGTGGACATGCTTATGTTGCTGCGAATGGCGATGTCATGTTTGAGGTGAAAACTGACCCAAATTATGGCCTGTTATCCCGTCAAGATTTAGAGCAGTTGCAAGCAGGTGCTCGCGTCGAAGTGGCTGATGTAAAACGTAATCCAATGGACTTCGTCTTGTGGAAAATGTCTAAAGAAGGCGAACCAAGCTGGGAATCCCCATGGGGCTTAGGCCGTCCAGGTTGGCACATTGAATGTTCGGCAATGAACAGTAAAACATTAGGCAACCATTTTGATATTCACGGTGGCGGCTCAGATTTAATGTTTCCACACCATGAAAATGAAATCGCACAATCTACCTGTGCTCATGATGGCCCTTATGTGAATTACTGGATGCACTCCGGTATGGTCATGGTTGATAGAGAGAAAATGTCTAAGTCTCTCAATAATTTCTTCACTATTCGTGACGTACTTGAGTATTACGATGCAGAAACAGTGCGTTATTTTCTGTTATCAGGCCATTATCGTAGCCAACTTAACTACACAGAAGAAAACTTGAAACAGGCGCGCACTGCGCTTGAGCGTATGTATACGGCATTGCGCGGTACCGATAAATCGGCAGTTCCTGCTGGTGGTGATGAATTTAAAGCACGTTTCATTGAGGCGATGAATGACGACTTTAACACACCAGAAGCTTATTCCGTGTTGTTTGACATGGTACGTGAAGTTAACCGTCTGAAATCAGAAGATATGTCAGCGGCTAATGCGATGGCGGCACAACTTCGTGAACTGGCTAGCGTTCTTGGTTTGTTAGAACAAGACCCAGAAAGTTTCTTAAAAGGCGGCGCACAGACTGAAGATGATGCGGAAGTGGCAAAAATCGAGGCATTAATTCAACAACGCCTAGATGCGCGTCAAAATAAAGATTGGGCGCAAGCAGATGCGGCTCGTGATGAGCTGACAGCTATGGGGGTTGTGCTTGAGGATGGGGCTACTGGTACTACGTGGCGTCGCAAATAATACGCGTCATATTTCGTGCTGTGGCGGTGTTGCCATCACTTGGCTACTTGGGTCACATACTTTTGTATGCTCCCCAAGTTATCCGCGTTCGGCGCCTAGCCACAACACGAACTATTTAGCGTATTAATAAGAGTCATATTCATACTGTGGCGGTGTTGCCATCACTTGGCTACTTGGGTCACATACTTTTGTATGCTCCCTAAGTTATCCGCGTTCGGCGCCTAGCCACAACACGAACTATTTAGCGTATTAATAAGAGTCATATTCATACTGTGGTGGTGTTGCCATCACTTGGCTACTTGGGTCACATACTTTTGTATGCTCCCCAAGTTATCCGCGTTCGGCGCCTAGCCACAACACGAACTATTTAGCGTATTAATAAGAGTCATATTCATACTGTGGTGGTGTTGCCATCACTTGGCTGCTTGGGTCACATACTTTTGTATGCTCCCCAAGTTATCCGCGTTCGGCGCCTAGTCACAACACGAACTATTTAGCGTATTAATAAGAGTCATATTCATACTGTGGTGGTGTTGCCATCACTTGGCTGCTTGGGCCACATACTTTTGTATGCTCCCCAAGTTATCCGCGTTCGGCGCCTAGCCACAACACGAACTATTTAGCGTATTAATAAGAGTCATATTCATACTGTGGCGGTGTTGCCATCACTTGGCTACTTGGGTCACATACTTTTGTATGCTCCCCAAGTTATCCTTTCGAGTACTGATGGACTTAAAAAATCCTGCATATTTAAACGGTTAGGTATTGATATTTAACCGTTTTTTATTTTTAGTGTGAAATAAAAGCCCCCCAGTTAAGGGGGGAATAAGACTACCAACAGGGACTAGGAATGGAACTTAAATCTGAGCGATTAAGCGATACTTGCCATTTCTTGTTGAGCTTCTTTGGGCGTTGCTTTTTTGACAATGGCATAAAGCACACCAGAAACCACCGTACCAGCTACTATCGCGAATAAATACATCAATACATGATTAATAGCTCCGGGTATTAACAGCACAAATAAACCACCGTGAGGTGCCATCAACTGAATACCAAAGTACATGGATAGCGCCCCAGTTATTGCACCACCAATGATACAAACAGGAAGAACACGGATAGGGTCTTTGGCGGCAAACGGAATAGCACCTTCTGAAATAAAACATAAACCGAGAACAAAAGAGGCTTTACCTGCTTCGCGTTCAGCGGGAACAAATTTATGTCTCGCTATTAATGTGGCAATCCCCATTGCCAGTGGCGGCACCATACCTGCAGCCATAATCGCTGCCATTGGTGCGTAGGTTTGTGAACTTAATAGGCCGACACCAAAGGCGTAAGCAGCTTTGTTGACCGGGCCTCCCATATCCGTACACATCATGGCACCCAATATTGCACCTAAGATCACTGCATTGGTGGTTCCCATGGTATTTAGCCAGTTGGTTAACCAGTCCATCAACCACGCTACAGGGTGACCAATCACATAGATCATGGCTAAACCGGTAAATAAAGTCGAAATCAATGGCACGATTAAAATCGGTTTTAACGCTTCCATTGTTTGCGGTAATTTTAATCGAGTGCTAATAAAGTGAGCACTGTAGCCCGCAAGGAAACCGGAAATGATCCCGCCTAAAAAACCTGCACCTAAGGTGGTCGCAAGTACCCCACCGACTAAACCCGGGGTTAGCCCTGTTCTGTCAGCAATGGAATAGGCGATATAACCCGATAGTACAGGCACCATTAATGCAAGGGCTGTTTGCCCACCAATTAGGCTAAGCGCCCAGGCCAGAGAGCCTTCTACATTGGATGCATCTAAACCAAAAGCAAATGAAAGTGCAGTACACAATCCTCCTGCCACAACCATCGGGAGCATATAAGACACACCTGTGAGTAAGTGCTTATAGACTCCGCGTTTTTCGTTGGATTGGCTTGATTGTGATGAGTTTTTGCCATTTTGTGGCGAAAATGTACTCGCCTCCTTTATCGCTCTATCTAATTCCTGTGCTGTTTTCTTCAATGCTGCACTGGTAGAGGTGCGGTACATTGGCTTTCCCGCAAATTTATCCACATTGACTTCGATATCAGCAGCGACAATGACTAAATCAGCTTGTGCAATTTCTTCTGGTGTAATTTCATTTCCAACCCCTACAGAACCACGGGTTTCTACTTTGATATTCCAGCCTCGTTTTTTTGCTTCAGCTTCAAGTGCTTCTGCGGACATATAAGTGTGAGCAACCCCTGTAGGGCAAGCTGTAACGGCTAATATAGAGAAAGTTTTTGTGTGCTGCGGTTCGGCAATTTGTTGTTCACAAAGTGTGGCTTCATTAATTGCTGATGTCAGGAATTCAGCAGGTTGCCTAACAGCGACATCGGGGTGGCCGAAATAGATTTTTTTGTCTGCACAATTGAAATCTTCAGGCAACTGAGTGTCAAAACAAATCACAATATCAGCATCAGTAAGCTGTTCAGTGAAGGTGATATTTTGTAAGGCAGATACATTCTTTAAGGCATCGATGGCTAGCCAGCAAATAGCAGGGCCTTGCTGGTGGCTTGGAGCGATTAATATTTTCATGTTTTTCATCCTCATTGAGCCGTAAACGGTTGTAAGTCAACCTTTGTCATCATATGTGCAAGTTGCGCTCGGTCTGTGATACCGACATTGGGTTGGGAGACTGCAAGTGCAGAAATGGCAGTAGCTAAGCGTAGTGTGTGCTCACTTGTCTGCCTCATCATTAGCCCGTAAATTAACCCACCTACCATTGAGTCCCCTGCGCCAACGGTGCTGATAACGTCACATTCAGGTGGTTTAGCAAACCAAGCGCCTGATGAATTGACCCACATGGCACCTTTTTCACCTAAAGAAACCACCACATGGGCAATACCTTGTTGGCGAAGTTGATTTGCGGCATCAACAATATCTTGATGAGTGGGAAGAGGTTTTCCTGCCCAAATTTCAAGTTCACGATGATTCGGTTTTACTAACCAAGGAGAAGCTTTGAGTCCAGCAACAAAAGCTTCACGGCTACTATCAAAAATGACACACATGCATTGTTCTCTAAGGCGTAACATCCATTGAGTAAAATCTTTTAAATCAACGCCTTGAGGTAAACTTCCACTGACGCAAATCATATCAAACTGACCCGCCCAGCTGAGTGAGTCGGTGACGAAACGTTGCCAATCCGCTTTAGTGACACTGAAGCCTGAAAAATTAAAATCGGTAACTGCACCGGTGTGCTCTGTCAGTTTTACATTGATACGGGTGCGGCCTTCGACAACCTGAAAGCGGTTAGCAATTCCTGTTTCGCTGAACGCTTTTTGGAAACCATCTTGGTTTTCTTTACCTAAAAAACCACCAACAGTGACATCAATTCCTAAGTTTTTAAGTACTTTGGCCACATTTATGCCTTTTCCAGCGGCATGAAGCCCAGCAGTTTTGACTAAATTCACATCACCTCTATGAATATCAGGTAAAAGCCCAACTAAATCATAGGCGGGGTTTAACGTGATAGTTGCGACTCTTCTGCTCATGCGATTTCTTCTCCAAGTCCTGAGTTAATTGCCTCGCCAATGGTAACGATAGCTTCTTGTGCATCTGTACCTTCTGCGTGAATTCGTAAACGGTGCCCACATTTAGCGCCTAAACTGACGATTTTCATTAAGCTGCGACCATTTACGGGAGTCGCAGTACCATCAAGATTACTCACAGTAATAGTGCTTTCGAACTGCTTAATGGTGGTGACTAACTGGGTGCTCGGGCGCGTATGTAGCCCATGTGGATTAAGAACGGTGAAGTCCTGAGTGATTCCGGATGTACTTGATGATTCACTTTCCGTGTGTGAATCTTCACTACGCAATAAATTAATTAGATTGTTAACGTTATCAGTGTTGTTAATTAGATTTAATTCTTTATTTTTCAATAAATTATTTATTTTAAGTAAAAAAGTTTCTATCTGATAATTAGCGTAAGAGAGAGTGATTAGGGCATTGACTGGGTTACCTTGAAAGCTAAATGTTTTTTTTACGGTCGTTATCGCAATCGCATTCTGAATATTTCCAATAGGGCTATCACTTAACCAAATACCTTGACCTAAATACGAAGGTGTTTGGGTGAGAACTTGGGTAATAAAGTCAGTACTAACAGCTCGGGCGTTTTGTAAGTTAATAATATTCTGTATTTTTAATGTGTTTATATTATCAACTTGAGCACTAACAGTGACCATTGAGTCATCAAGTTTCACTGGTTGAGTTTGGCGTTCACCCATTAGAAGTTGCTTTAAGGCTTCAGGGGTGTCAGCTTTGGCCATCGCGTCAGCTGTGTGCTCATCACTGATAATGTGGGTTAACTGGCGAAGTAATTCGAGATGTTCATTGGATTGAGCCGCAATGCCAATAACAATATAAGCAGTTTGGTTATCACCCCAGTCAATACCATTAGGGAATTGGAAAACAGCAAAACCTGTTTTCAACACTTGGTCTCGTGTCTGCGTTGTCCCGTGTGGGATTGCGATACCATTACCCAAAAAGGTGGGAGCTTGGGTTTCTCGGTTAAGCATTCCTTGTGCGTAACCGCTTTTTGCATAACCTGCATTTTCGAGAGCCTTAGCGACTTGTTCTATTGCATTTTTTTTATCAGATGCAGCAGCTGCAAGGTGGATATCGCTTATTGGTAAGTTAAACATAATTTCTCCTGATTATTATTTATTGCCGGATCAGCCAGAAGACTTGCAAGCGGATCTGATTGTTTGTTAATCATGTTATCGTTAACAAGGTTAGCTGAATCGTTTAGTCTTGTCTATGTCGCTAAGGTACGAAATACAAAAAATGAGAGCTAAGTTAAATTTTTTAAGGGGAGGAACTGAGTGTTTTTTATCTGCCTTATGACAAAGCTGAAGTAATTGCTGAAGCTTTTTGTTTTTGTAAACCAATAAGTTAAATTATCAATATGCTTGGTTATTTGAATGTTTAATACACTAAATATGGCTAAAGAAAAAATCTTCTAAAACCTCAAAAGAGCTTTGGTCGTTTTACAATAAATCGGATTATTTTGAACAAAGGGGGAAAGGGAGGTGGTTATTTATTATGCAAAGAGAGGTAAGCTGAAATTTTTCAGCTTACCTAAATGTATTATTCTACAACTTTAATTTTTTGGCTGCCCATTGAAACGATTTTACCCGCGACAATTTTACAGCGTTTACGTGTTTCGACCACACCATCAACTTCAACTAAGCCATCTGCAATCATGGCTTTTGCCATTGCACCGCTTTCCGCCCAGCCTTCAATTTTTAGCAAATCACACAGTTCGACGTGTGGGTGCCCATTTAAATTGAATATATCCATGATTACTCCAAAATTACATTAAATATCGTGGTACTCTTCACATGCTTGAAGGGTGTTTTGAATTAAAGTCGCAACGGTCATTGGGCCAACACCACCAGGCACTGGGGTGATCCAAGCTGCGTTTTTCGCGGCTTCGTCAAAATCGACATCTCCTGTGACTTTGCCGCTATCTAAGCGGTTGATACCGACATCGACCACAATCGCGCCAGGTTTAATCCATTCACCAGGAATAAAATTGGGTTTCCCCACTGCGACAACAACTAAATCAGCATGGCGAACGTGGTGTTCTAAATCTTTGGTAAAGCGATGCGTTACTGTTGTAGTGCAACCCGCTAGCAGAAGCTCTAAGCTCATTGGACGACCAACAATATTGGATGCGCCAATAATTACAGCGTTTAAACCATAAGTGTTGATACCGCAGCGCTCAAGTAGAGTAACAATTCCTTTAGGGGTGCATGGGCGAAGGCGCGGCGCACGTTGGCACAAGCGACCGACATTATACGGATGAAAACCATCAACATCTTTGTCTGGATGAATACGCTCAATGACTTTGACGTTATCAATCCCCGCAGGTAATGGTAGTTGAACTAAAATTCCATCAATTTCAGTATCTTGATTTAAGTCATCAATCAGTTTGAGTAATTCAGCTTCTGTTGTTGTATCTGGCAAATCATAAGAACGTGAAATAAAACCGACTTCTTCACAAGCACGGCGTTTGCTGCCGACATAGATTTGTGACGCGGGGTTAGCGCCAACTAAAATCACAGCAAGCCCAGGGGCGCGTTTTCCTTGTTCTAAACGTAATTGTACTTTTTGAGCAACTTCTTGCCTAATTGTCTGCGCAATCGTTTTCCCATCAATAATTTTTGCTAACATCTGTAACTTAATCCATATATGAGACACGGTAATGACTCTATTTTGTCAGAAGTTAAGGTCATTGTCAGTTCAAACTATTACATAAAATGAGCATATAGTTATTTTAGTAGCGAAAAGCCATTGACTCAGCGCGCAGCAACCGTATAATTCAACGCCATCAGCCAGATAGGCTACCCGCATTATCAATGCGCCCTTAGCTCAGTTGGATAGAGCAACGGCCTTCTAAGCCGTAGGTCACAGGTTCGAATCCTGTAGGGCGTACCATTCTCAAGTATTTCAAAGTCTACAACAGTCTATAAAACCCTTATAAAATCAGCTATCACAAGAATTCCTAGTATTCCAAGGTCTAGTTACGTCTATTGAAATCTACATATATGTGGGGGCATAATTGGGGGCATTACCCCGTTCAATGAAAATCGGTGCCCCCAAATGAAGCTAACAGCCAGACAAGTAGACACTTCCAAGCCAAAAGAGAAAGCTTATAAACTTTCTGACGGTGGGGGCATGTATTTAGAAGTTGCTCCAAATGGTTCTAAGTATTGGCGTATGAAATATAGATATGCTGGTAAAGAGAAAAGGCTGGCTTTAGGTGTATATCCATCAATATCACTCGCACAAGCTAGGGCGAAAAGAGAAGAAGCCAAGCGCATATTAGCGTTAGGTGATGACCCATCGTTGGTAAAGAAAGCCGAAAAGCGAGAAAAAGAGTCTCAGGTAAATAATAGCTTTGAGAAAATCACGCTTGAATGGCACGACTATAAAAAGCCGAATTGGTCGCAAGGCTACGCTGATGACTTATTAGAAGCCTTCCAGAAAGATATCTTCCCTTACATTGGTAAAGCTAGCATTACGGAAATTAAGCCGCTAGACATGCTAGAGGTGCTTAGAAAATTAGAAAAGCGTGGTGTGTTGGATAAGCTAAAGAAGATAAGACAGGCATGTAACCAAGTATTCCGCTATGCAATTGTTACGGGGCGGGCAGAGTATAACCCTGCATCAGAATTAGCTGGCGCACTGTCTACGCCAAAGGCAAAACACTTTCCTCATTTAAACGTTAATGAGCTACCTGATTTTTTACAGGCACTATCTGTATGCAGTGGAAGTAAGATCACTCAGATTGCTACAAAACTATTAATGATAACAGGTGTTCGTACTATTGAGCTTAGAGCTGCTGAATGGTCAGAAATCGATTTTGATAAGGCTATTTGGGAAATCCCAAAAGAGCGTATGAAAATGCGTCGCCCTCACATGGTCCCACTCTCTACGCAGGCGTTAGAATTATTCAGAGAAATACAAACCTTAACAGGGCGGTTTAAGTATATCTTTCATGGCAGGAATGATGCTTCTAAGCCAATGAGTGAAGCGGCAATAAATCAGGTCATAAAACGTATTGGTTATGATGGTAGAGCCACAGGTCACGGATTCAGGCACACAATGAGTACCATCCTACACGAACAAGGCTATAACACCGCATGGATTGAGACACAGCTAGCGCACGTTGATAAGAACTCTATCCGTGGAACGTATAACCATGCTCAATACATCGATGGACGTAGAGAAATGCTTCAATGGTACGCTGATTACATGGGGGCATTAGAGAACGGGGATAACGTTGTACACGGCAATTTTAAATGTGCTTAATCCACCAGCAGTCGCATGCAGAACCAGATAATAAAATGTCTGGTTTTTTGTTTTGTAATAAATTGTTATTGCAGTAAATATTTAAAATATCAACGAACTTATCCACAAGTAGCCTCCATTTAGTTCACTTGATAATACGCAGATATACTATACACTTTACTTTAGTATTTCTTAATGGACGACAGTAGACCACAGATAACTCAGGGAGTGAGGCGTGGATATATTAGCTAGCCGAAAATGGCTAACACTTAAAGAAACATCTCGCTTTTTAAGTAAGAAATTAAAAAATGAGATTAGATTATCTGATGTTGCGCGATTGATTGCTGATGGCGTAATCAGACCCTCTGTTTTTTTTCATACCCCAGTTTTTGTTAGGGCTGTAGACATTACAGATAGGCCACTTTCTTATGTTTTATCTGAAACAGAAACAGCTCTTTCCGATAATCGTAAACTATTAAGCCAAGAGCCAATATTGCCTAATACATTAGTTCCTCACGCTACACCTATTGATAATCAGATCATGAGGGTTTCTAGTTTATGGTCAGCTTTGCCTACAGGTATAGCAAAACATGAAGCGGAAAGAATATATTCGCAAGAAGAACAATTGCCTATGCCAACACGGTCGTTATATGACATAAAGGGGATCGTCATCGCTGAACCAACAAAAAAATATCAGTTAATCACTGGGTTTGATGTTGAGAAAGAGCTACTGGAGTTAATCAAATTAAGTCAATCACAGGATGGTGAGGGAAGTGGTTTTCTTTCTGGGCATATAGAAAAGTTGAAAAATATCCGAGATGAAGTTCGCCATGGCAAAATGGAAAATAGCTTTATTCCCTGCACTAGCTTGCCTCAGAATGCATATTTTGCAATTAAGATGGAAGATATAGAATCATTTTTCTCTGAGAGTCGAGAGCCCCAAAAAAAGATTTCATTAAAAACACAAAACGCACAAGCTCAATTTATTTACGGTTTACTTTTTACTAAGTATGGCAAAGATGTTGCTGATAACCCCCGCCCTCATATTGAAAATCCAAGAGGAGTAATTAGAACAGAGTTCGACTCATTGAACCTCTCATTACCTAGTGGAAATGCTGTTTCTGGCTGGCTTAAAAATATTGACTCGTAATATTACGAACTATTTTTGTAATATTACGAAAACACCTAATTCAACGAAGTATATTCCATCCTGAGATCTACGAACGTCTACTAAGGCGTATCATTAACTAGATAACAGGGGGCACCATGCCAACAGTTACAACCTTAAAAGAAAACCTCATTCGCTTACCTGAAGTTATGCGTCGTACGGGCTACGGTAAAGCGTGGATTTATCGCCTCATTGAAGCAGGTCAATTCCCTAAATCAGTAAAAATCGGCACTCGTTCTATTGCTTTTGTTGAGTCAGAGGTCGATGAGTGGGTAGCAAATAAGATTGCTGAATCACGTACAGGCGAGGTGGCATAATGGAAAAGAAAAACCACCCGCTACAGGTGGCTTCTCAGGATAACGCGACAGCATCTATTCTATCAAAGAACCCACCCAAAAAACACCGTGCCCGTTTATATATGTTAGGTACTGGCATTAATGGATTTACAGAGAATGAAATATTAATTCATTGTCGCTTATCGTCAGCAAGGAACTACGCCTCGGAGTTAGAGCGCAAGTTGGATATTACACTGGATCGCATTGATGAGCCTAATCCTGATGGTATCGGGTCACACTACCGTTACCGCTTTAAGACGGCTCAGGATGCGCAGAAGGTTATCAATTTAATTAATGAACGCGCTGAACAAGGTAATTACCAGACGCTAGATAAAGTACACGTAAATAATATTTTAAGCCTCTACCCGACAAAATAACGGAATAAGAAAATGAAACTAAAAAATAACAGCTTAAATGCTGGTGGATTCGCTCACCCTAAATTCAGTGAAGAGCCTATTTTAAATATTAACTCAGATGATATTTCCGTTATTCGATTTGAGGGGGTAGAGGTACGGATAGTTAAAATTAATAATGATCCGTGGTTCGTTGCTAAAGATGTTTGTGACGCATTGGAAATATTAAACTCAAGTGATGCTTTAAAATCATTAGACTTGGACGAAAAAAATACTATAGCTTTAAACTATGGTATTCAGGGAAACCCTAACAGACAGGTTATAGCGGAGTCTGGTTTCTATAAACTAATTGCCCGTAGCCGCAAGGCAACCACTAAAGGCACATTCGCACATCGTTTTACTAATTGGGTATTCCGTGACGTTATCCCATCTATTCGTAAAACTGGCGCGTATGGTGTGCCATTCTCAGCGTTAAATGACTTCACTAAGCGTCAGCAACAATACCAAATCACAGCCTCAAAACATGGACGTGACCTGCAATCCTGTAAGCAAAAGAAAGCTGATTTACAGCGTGAAGAACGTGAATTATGGAAGAAGTACCAGCCTGATTTTCTTGATGGAGAAATCCACTAATGACGGCTATTAACTTACAAATGGTTAGTACACCCAAAGCGGTGTATCAAAGTTCAAATATTAATCAATTATCCCCAGAGTTGGGGAATATTGCCTACCAAGTGAATGATTCCCTACTGGCAGGTAAGGGGGTAAGTTTAATTTACTCCCTTAATAATACTGTAGCTTTAAACTACGGTATTACTGGCAATCAATCAGACAAACTTTCGTCTGGTTACTCGGCCAATATTTTGGCTCAGCAATCAGCTAAAACTTTAGCCGATGTATTAGCGAAAATTTATGCCAATCAATCACCCAAATTTACGGGAAATCAATCTGGGGAATATTTCTCAGGTCAATCAGCAAAACATTTTGCCAATCAATTAATCCTAACCACCGTTGGAGGATGGGATAATAGCGAGAACCTAAAACGTGGAGAATTTACACCATTTGCTAAAGGTGATTTTTCTCACCTTTCTAAAGAGGCGAATTATCCTCATTGGCAAGGTTTATCTGGGGGCACTACACAAGGCAGAATTGAGTTTTTGGAGTCCATAAAAAAGGGCAGCCAATCGGCTACCCTTGGAAACGTCGATATTAAATACCGAGCAAGTGAGAATATTAATATTAGCTTACTTCTCTGGTATGGCAAATATCAGTTTTTAGGCTTAACACCTAATCTTTCCAGCTCGTTACGACAGGCTGTCTTAACCCATGAACTAAATGGCTCATTACCAATAACTGAGTCTATTTGTTTGAGCAAATCATCATCAAATCGGATTGTTCTTCTTGTGCTGTTTGCACGGTCGTATGGTTTTTTGTCTTTTTCATCTTGCATTGGTTCGAACCACTATGATAGTTTATATGTATATGGTGCGAACCAGTATAAAGGTAAGTGCTATATAAAAACAATGCCCCGCAGTGGTGGAACACTAACGGGGCATCTAATCACCACCGATAACGAAGCTATCGAGGTAACTATGAGTAAGCATAACACACCCGTCACAGGGCGGACTAGTCTCACCCCTAACCAATCGTACAGATGGTTATTCCTCGCGTTAAACCGTAGCGATTACACCGCTAAACCTTGCCGTATTGTTGTTACAGCATCGAACGAGAACAGTGCAAGACTGATGCTTGTACGTGATTACATGCTGATATTCGCTGGTCGCTTACCTGCTATTGGAGGTAAACATCATGCGTAACCCTCAACCTAATGATTTCTACACTCACAAAAATAATGGCGAAACCGTCAAAGTTCTATCGGTTCAATTCAACCGTGTGACCTTTCAGAGAGACGGCTTTGATAGTCCTGTCATTGTTCCATTAAGCCAGTTCAGCAACGAATACACCTATGCAGGGAGGGCTTAATCATGGCAGATATCAATATTCATCAAGCCGCTGAAAAGGCGCATCAGATTGAGTTAATTAACCTGCTCATTGAATCACACCCGCACCAGTTACAAGACAGTGAAATATCCACTTTGGCTTCTCTTATGGCGAAGTTATCAGGTGATGTTTGTGTATTTCTTCAAGAGGAAATTGTGGCACAGGAGGTGAAAGCATGAGTATTTCACGCCTATCTGACGCATTGAACAAAATCCAACGCCTAGCAGAAGCCGCTTTGTCTTTATCGAACCAACGTGATGAAGCAGAACTCAAAATTCAGCTAATTGAAATTATCAGCAAGACAGCAGAAGAAGCCGTATCTGAGGGGGAAGCATGAGCAAGCCTATTCCATTAGACAGAGCCGCATACAAAGCGCAGCAAAATAATTCATTGCTTGCCGTTATCTTGGAGCAAGTGAGTAGCGATTGTTCGCGTGAGTTAATCGACCTCGTTTCTATTGCGTATGACTTCAACGCAGAAATATGCGAATCCCTCGAGGAGGCGACCAAATGAAAACAGTTAAATTAAAAGTTGGTCACTTATCTACCTTAGAAGAAGTCGAACATATTAACGAAGAACTCCAAGCGTTACTAATCCCACTGTTAACCGCTGTAGAGAATGAAGCTGATACCGATACGCATTTTCTTCTGAGAGCAGTTAACCGCCCTGTGTGTGCTCAGCAGAAAGAAATCACTAGGTTAGCGGAGGTGATGAAATGAGACAGGTCACTATCAATGCCACCAGCTTAAGCCCATTTATGTATCAAGGTAAGCGAGTTGTGACCTTTGCCATGATTGACGAGGTACACCAACGCCCGAAAGGTACAGCAAAGCGCACATTTAACACGCATAAAAAACACTTCATTGATGGGGTAGATTACTTTTTGCTCACTAAGTACGTAATACGTACCGAGTTGCCCGAACTAGAAATAGGCGGAAAAGCAAAAGAGCTAATGCTTATCACTGAATCAGGTTATTTGATGGTTGCCAAGCCATTTACTGATGATTTGTCGTGGCAGGTCCAACGCTCAATGGTTAACAGCTACTTTCGTTTGTCTGAGTTTCCCGAAATTAAACACATTCAAATACCCACGCTGGCGGAACTTGAAGCCATGCCAATTGGTGAGGCTCAGAACTTGATTAGCCGCTTAGAGGCTGACTCTTATCAAGGTCACGGTAGGCGCGGAAGTTATGCCATGAACCTACGTCGCAAGGAGAAGAAAGCACTTAAACCAATGGTAATGGCCATTGAACAAGCCTCACAGCTACACATTCAGGATATGGGGGATTATCGCTCATGAGAACGTTTCAAATCGCAGGATATGGCACAACACCAAAAGGCTTAACGCTAGGTATTAGCAAACGTGTGATATCAGCCACCCAGAAAGACGCTCAATCGCAAGTGATGCGAGAAGCGCAACGAGACGGTTTAACCAGTATTCGAATTAACTATGTGCGTGAGGTGAAGTAATGAATCAGGAACAGAAACGCGAAGTGGAAATGTTACTAGAGCCGCACAAAGCAAAAGTATTAATGCTAATTACTTTACTTTCTACGTGGCTGGAAGCTGAAGAGTGTGGCGAAACCAGAAACATGATCTGGGCGGTGTTGATTGTTGTTTATTCGATTAGGGATGAAATGAACGAAGCGGCAGGGAGCAAATAATGAGCTTATTTATCAAACGTAACGTTGCCAGTTTTGGCTATGGTGCCACAGGTGTATTGGTCGTTTATCGTGAGAATGATCAGCTTAACGAGGTGATTAGTTACGACGATGCGCTTAAATCCCTTGATGCTGGTGATTTTGACACGGATTTGCTCATGGGGTTTGAGCTTGTATTGGCAATCTCAAAAGGTGAACGAGAACGCTTGTTTAACCCAACATTAGAGCAAACGTTGATTTTATGCCGTTGGGTAGTGGCTGCGTCATTTGTTCAAGAGTTAAGAGATCAACATGGCGTTATTGAACTCGACAATGAGCGAGGCGGCAAAGATATTGCCACGCTGTATTACAGCGATAACGGTTCGGGGATATCGGTTTATCCATCGGGCGAACGTGCGTTGTTAACTACGCATATGGAGGACTTTGTTTGTGAGCAATACGGGCAGGAAATGGGGCGGCAGTTAGTTATCAGGGCTTACATGGACTTTATCAATATGCAGCCAGAAGTGGGAAATCGCCTCTCTGAAAAAGGGCGAAAGGGGCTAACTATCTTGCATGATGGCCTTATGAAAATCGCTCGTTCTAGTGAAGTTGGCACTATGCCAGTGTTTCACTGATAGGGGGGATCATGATTAATAATTTAACCCATTTACTGGCGAACAAAGGAGCATTTCAATGAGTAACATTATCCCATTTAAAACCAAAGCGAACTCGCTTGATGATGCGCTGAAAGCCTTTGCCTTTGCTGTATTTAAAAGCCGCCCGAATGACTTTGAGGAATGTTACACCTACACGGAAACATGCCAAGGCCGTACTAACAAACAACAAATTTCACCGATTGAGTACCTTTGTTTCTTAACTGAGGTTTGCTTTATTGAGCCGCTAATAGACCAGTTTGAGGAATACGAAACGGCCGCATTAGAAGCATTAACTAAAGCGGTAGATTGTGGGCGTCTTACTCTGGAAGGCGAGGCGTTATATCAATCTGTTTTAAGTGTGTCTCATGAAATGGCTGAACCAGCTGGAGGCGCAGAGAATGAAGCCGATTGATGTTATCCGTGATGTAAAGCTGAAAGCTAACGGCCAATGGCAAAACATATTATCTAACCTCGGGGCAGAAGTGCCCCTAAACACGCACACGGCTTGCCCTCACTGTGGCGGTAAAGACCGTTTTAGATTTGACGACAAAGACGGCAACGGCACATTTATTTGTAGTCAGTGCGGCTCGGGTGATGGGTTGGACTTAGTTCAGCGTGTTCTGGGTAGTAGCGTGACAGAAGCCGCGTATGAAGTGGCTGGCATGATTGGAATTGATACCCGTTCAGATAATCCACCAGCCTACCGTAGCCATGAGGTAAAAGCGCAACAGGACGCATTGAAAGCGCAGCAAGCCCAGAGCCAAGCTAACGAGCAGATAGAGAAGCATAAACGTTTTACAGCGCGATACAACCGCACTATTGCCAAAGCTAAACAGGGCGAGTCTGAGTATCTCAAGGCGAAAGGGTTTGATAGTACCACCGTGACTCTATTGTCTGATGGTTCGCTAATTATTCCATTGATAGACACTGACGGCACAATTACAGCCGCACAGACCATTAAACCCAATGGCGATAAACGGCTATTACTCGATAGTACGAAGAATGGCAGCTATTACCCTATCAATGAGCCTGTAAATGTTTCTACGGTGATTATCGCTGAAGGATTGGCAACCGCCATGACGTGCCAGTTAATTCAACCAGAAGCGCACACAGTAGCGGCAATTGATGCGGGTAACTTAATTCATGTGGCTAAGGTGATGCGGGCGAAGTACCCAGAGAGCAAGATTATCATTGCAGGTGACAACGATATTAAGCCAGACCAAGACAATACAGGGAAATTGGCTGCAGAAAGGGCAGCTAAGGCAGTCAATGGCATTACGGTTTTACCGCCTACCGATGATAAAGCCGATTGGGATGATTATCGCTTATCACACGGTATTGAGGCAGCAAGACAGGCATTTAATGCTCAAGTGGGTCAGCAGGAAGGTGAGGAAGTGAAAGAGGATAACGTGATCCAAATTGACGCGAAAAAGAAAGTTAGAACACACGATGATTTAGCCCCATTTTTTGATAAGCGTCACGGTGGTTTGTATTACATCGAACGCAAACAAAACAACACGACGGGCGAAATTGACGAAAAAGAAACATGGTTTTCGGATGAAATGGCAACGGTAGGCATTGGCTCTGATGGCAAAGACAGTTATTTAGTTATCCAAATGAAGCAAGAGGGCAGCAACCGCATAATTTATGAAGCCATTCCGAGGCGTGAATTAGGCTCACCTCAAGGATGGGGAAGATTGCGCTCCCGTGGCGTAAATATCACAACTAAGCGCGGTCAATTGGATTTACTGGCTAACTATCTTCAGCGAAAAGGAACGCGCGACGAATGGACGATCACACATACCGCTGGTTGGCATGATGGGGCATACGTGATGCCTGATGGTCATATTATTGGCACACCTAGCCGCCCTGTTGCTTTTTGTGGCGGAACGTCTGCCGTTGCGGGTTATATCGTCAGGGGAACCGCGGAAAGCTGGCGGAAGAATGTCGGTAATTTAATGAAAGGCAACCAATCCATGATTTTAGGTGGTTTAGTCGCGTTAGCTGCCCCTCTGAACTCATTATCGGGCGGTAGCTCGTTTGGCATTCACTTATTTGCTCAATCCTCAGCAGGGAAAACCACCACTGTAGAAGCTGCCTCAAGTATCTACGGTGTACCCGATGAACTGAAATTAACATGGGATGCGACGAAGTACGGGCTAACGATTGAAGCCGCTTCACGAAATGATGGGTTTATGCCGATTGATGAAATTGGACAGGGTAACGATGTGCGGCATGTCGCAGGAAGTGCCTACAGCCTATTCAATGGTACGGGGCGCATACAAGGCAATAAAGACGGTGGAAACAAAGCCGTTTTACGTTGGGCGATTGTGGCGTTATCAACGGGTGAGGAAGATTTTGAAACTTACCTCATTCGTAATGGCGTTACCCCCAAAGCAGGGCAATTAGTGCGGTTGGTTAGCGTGCCATTTACCGATACTGTTGAGTTTCACAGCCTTGATGATGGTGATTTGCATTCACGAGCAATAAAACGCGCATCAACGCAGCATTGCGGGGCAGTCGGTAGGGCATGGATTGAATATTTAGCCAACAATCAGGACATGGCCAACCAGAAAGTAACCTTCAAAGAAAACGAATGGTTATCGAGTTTACCCGAAGAAGCATCACCGCAGGTTAAACGAGTCGCTACCCGTTTTGCCATGTTGGACGCTACAGCAGAGCTAGCAACATCAATAACGGGTTGGGATATTGCCGAATGTAGCCGTTTTATTCGTAATAGCTTCAATGAGTGGCTGGAGAACTACGGCACAGGGAACCGCGAAAAATACCAAGTTGTTAAACGGGCAAGGGATTTCATTCAACGCTATGGATTGAATCGCTTTCAGCCATACACCTATGGCAAGCGTAACGGAGACCTAGACCGAACTTACGCAGGCAGGATAACAAACCTTGCGGGCTATTTGGTTTCTGGGCGCAGAGAGGACGGCAAGGACGAATATCACATTATCCCGTCAGTGTTCGAAGATGAAATACTCTCAGGCATCCAAAAGAAACTAGGGGCTGAAGCACTCGACGAGGCAGGTGTTTTAGTCAGACCAGAATCAGGGCGCGTAGACGGTAAAACTATCAGCATCAACGGTAGCCAGCAGCGATTTGTTGTCTTAATTGATAGTGAGGAAGAATAGCCAGCCAGAACAGAATCCTTGTGATGAATCAAAAACGCTGGGATAAGTGGGATAACGGGATAAGAACTAAAAAAGATAACAGTATTATTAAGTTAGGTTACTTCTATTTATCCCATGTTATCCCAAGCTATCCCAAAGGTAATGATAATAAATTGTTATAAATGTTAATTAAAAACCAAAGTTATCCCAAAAATAAAAAGTCTGGGATAAGAAAATAGGGTGTTTGGGATAAGTTAACCTGATGATATTAAATGTAAATAATCAACTTATCCCGTTATCCCAAAGAAAAATCGATTTTCGCCTATAGAGAGATATTTAAATGAGCACTCAAACACTGACACTAAAACGGAAAAATCCACCAGCGACGAACGCCCAAAAAAGCATACAGGCTAAAACGCCACAGGAAGCCCCACAGCAACCGAAGAAGAAAAACAAGGCAGATGTTCACGCGAAGAAGAAACAACACCGTATCGACCGTATAGCGAAGCACTGGACGCTATTCAGTGAGCCAGAAGCAAAACCGCTAATGATTGGTATCAAGGAAGCCATGATTGCTGAGGTTAAAGAGAAAGGGCTGGATATCCCAGAGAGCCACATTAAACTGGGATTACGCTCATACATCAGCCACAAGGCATATTTGAAAGCCCTTACTCTGGGCGGCAATCGGTTTGATACGCACGGACAACCTAACGGAGAGGTTACGCCAGAACAACAAAGCATAGCGGAGAAAAAACTGATAGAGTGGCTAAAGAAATGATACAGGAGCCTTATGAAAATTATTTACAGAAGCAAAGGTAATCAAGATGTAATTGAATTGGCTTATACAATTTTTGAGCTTGATAAAATTAAATATGCCATGCAAGCCGTCAGGCGTATCGCTGACGTTAATGTCAAAACTTCAGGATTTATTTTTAGACGCATGGTTATTACAGGTACGCCAGATCAAATCAAAATTGCTAGAAAGGCTCTGATTAGGCGTTACAGATAGTTATTAGTTGAACACCGCCAACGCATAAGCCGAGGCGGTTATGTATAATTGGCCTTATCAACTAAAGGGATCACCAAATGAAAAAAATCATGATAACGGCTCTATTGGCTTTGTTTCTATCGGGATGTGATAACAGTCCACCAGCACCCTACGGATTTAAGTGGGGGCAATCGGTGGAGGAAATTCAAAAGTTAAACTTAGCGGGTGAAGGGTGTAGTTTAGCTACTTGTACGTTAGAAAATACGCCAGATAACACAGATGGAATTACATTTTTAATATTTGCACCTGATGCTGGACTGGTACAAATCTTACATTCTGAGGAACTGGCAAGAACCGATAGAAAAGATGTGATTGATAAGTTTACTAAAGTTACTAATAACTTAAATCTGATATATGGTGAACCTACTACTGAGACAGTCAGAGTTGATGATGAAAATAATTTCTTTGATTGTTTAGATAAAATTGGATGCAGTGATATATCTGCAGAATATGACAATAACGGTTATAAGGCGTCTGTATCTGTTGGGATAAGAAATAAAGATAAAAAATTAGCTATTCTCACCAATTATCTAAAACCTAAAAACTAGAACTCTTTCCTACAAAAAAAGCCGACCTTGAGTCGGTTTTTTGTTGTCTTAATTCTAATTTAAATAAAAATAATAGAAAATATTTCTATATTTATATCTATTTGTGGATAAATTTTATTGTTTATTTTTTACTCTGAATTATAATTGTGGTGTATATAAAAACAGGGTGGATAAATAATCATGAGTAAGCAAAGCAGAACCTACAAAGCAGTGGCAATTGACAGCGAGATAGTAGAGCGTGTCAAAAAGTTTAAAGAAAAACAGGGTGAAAAAGATTTTTTCATTCGACGAGCAGCGATAGGCCAATTAATTCAAGGGCTATTAAGCGATGCCTTGCAGCGTGAGGGGTTCTAATGGAAAAGTTACAGCAGTTAGCAAACACCATAGCTCAGATTTATGTTGATGGGCTAAAAGCGGAAACGGGAACAACATTAGTGACGTATAACGGCATTACAGGCGAGGTGATCCCTGAATTGCTGGCAGCAGGGCTATTTGATAATGCGGTATCGATTGTTAAGTCTCGTGGTGAGTCGTTCGATGTTGAGAGTAAGGCATGTGATTTATTGCTTCCTTACCTAAACGTATTTACCAAGCCTTATTCCATCACAGATCAGTGTATTTATGTGATTGGCGAAATGACTCGTTTTGCATTACGTGACGGTAATGTCAGTGGCTTATCAGCCGTACATTAATTAGAGGGAATAATCATTATGTATCATGGCGAAGGTTATACAATAGAAATACATGGTGAGACAGAGAGCTTGCTTGAAGCGAATAAAGCGATTAGAGAAACAAAGCGGAAAATGGCTGAAATGGGTAAACAGGCTGATGATACGTCGAAAGCCTTTTACCGTTTTGATAAAACAGCAATGGCCGTTTCCAGTGCGTTAAAAATGCCTGAAATTAACCGATTATCACGTCAAATGAGCGAGTTAACGGGGCAAATTGGCGCAGCGTCAGCCGCTACAGACAGAGCGACTAGCGCGAATGCGCGTTTTACAGGCGTAATTAGTAATGTCTCTGGGTTATTAGGTGCGGGGTATATTTCTAATATTGGCAGTGCGACCTCTTCACTCTTACAACATACTCAAGGGGCGATTAACGCCACACAAGCCGAGGTTTCACATACTCGCGCTATTCAAATGAAAGCACAGGCATTACAAGCCGCAGCCTCCCAAGAAGTCATTAACGCTAGAAATCTGACAGTATCCGCACAAGCCGAGTTAAAAGCGGCTCAGGCAGCGTTAGAGCACGTTTATTCACTAGAAGCGGCTAATGATGCCAAGCAACGTGATTTAGAGTCACTGAGAGCACGACAGGCGGTACAGCTCAAGGATGCCGAAATAACCTATCAAATGGCAGCGAGTGAAGAAAATCTACAACGAGTCACCAAAGCCAGTAACGCCCTACACGCCACAGAAACTAAAATCAAAACGCATTTAGCCACAACAGGAAAAGAAATTGCGCGTGTTGAGGCTCAGGTCGCTAAAGCGAAAGAAGTTGAAGCCAACGCAACCCATAAATTAAATGCGGCATTAGCATTGGAGCAAAAAGCGAAAGCCACACTAGCGACCACAACGGACGCAGTGACCACAGCCAATAACCGCGCAGCCCAAGCCGCTAAAACTCAATCTATCGCTATGCAAGGGTTACGGGGCGCAGTGGGATTATTAGGTGGCCCTACTGGTGTATTCTTTTTAGCTGCCGCAGGTGTTTACGCGCTGTATAACGCCATGAACGATGACACCGCCACTAAAGAGTTTAACGACAGGGTAGATCAGTGGATTGATAAAATCGACGAACTGTCAGCAAAACAGGCGCGTGTTGTCGCTAACCGCTTAGGCGAGAAGATAGCGGAAACAACCACAGAGCTAGATGGACAGAAAAAAAGCCTTGAAGCCGTAAACGAAAAGCTACGAAATCATAGAGAAGAACTTGGCAGAATTGAAAAAGGAATTCAGGATCTTAAAAAGCAAGATGGAGAAGTTAGCCCATCATACTCGTTAGGTGATTTTGTTAATGAAATTAATGAGCTTACTAAAAAACAGCAACAGTATGAGTTAGTTATATCCGAAGGTGAGCAAAATATTCGTCGCTGGACGGTATCACAAGGCAAAGCTGCTGATATTGCTAAGGTTAGAGCGCAACAAACGGATGAACTGACCAGAGCCGAATTAATTTACCAACGCCAAGCTAAAGGCGTGATTGATGCTAACCAACAAGTAGCCCGATCACTGGAATTAGGCAGCGAGGCAGCCGTTAAGAAAGAACAGGCTATCAAAGAGCTGGAAAAGGCATTGATTGCTGACGGCTTTGTTAAAGACTCTGAGATATTTAAACAGAAAATCCAAGAATTAACGGATGAGTTTGATAAAACGGTCAGCTTGAACCTTGCTAACTCGCTTACTGAGATTGAGCAACGCACCCAAGCCCTCACTATTGGCATGAAAGACGGTAAGCCGGCACTGGATGAATACAACGCCTCGTTACTCCTCATGCAGATGGGATTACAACAGGGTTCAGCGGCCTACAATGCCGAACTCCCGAAAGCCATTGAAGCCATACGCAAGTTACGTGAAGCCCAAGAAGCCGCACTAAGCAGTAAATCAAAAGGCAACAAATCAGCTAAAGCCGCCAACCAAGCGAATGAAGCGATAAAACGTCAGAGTGAGCAATTGGCCACACTGAAAAAACGCTATGGATTATTGGAAAGTGGCGCAGCCGATGTTAACCGCCAAATGGCAATCTATGAAGCTGTTCAGCGGCTCGGAGCACAGGCAACAGAGAAACAAAAAGCAGCTATTTCGAAAGAGGCAGCGGAACTGTTTGACCTCAATCAGCGCGTGAATGATTTTATTGCGGCTCAGGAAATCACCCCAGAGTTGAAACTGGCGCATACCTTTGGTGAGGAAGTGAAAACCCTCAAACGTTTGTTAGATGAGGGCTTCATCAACAAGGAAGATTTTGAGCGCATGGGGCGTGAGGCGATGGTGTCATTTAATCAGGGAATGACCGATATCAAAATCAATGCCTCAGTGAATTACATTGAGGAGAACCGCGCTAAATTTGACCCGATTCAGGCATTGGCTAATGAGCATACTCAGAAGTTGGCCATGATGAAAGAATACAAGGCGCAAGAGCTACAAATACTCAATGAAGCCTATGCAAAACAACAAATTAGCCATGACCAGTTCACCGCATCCAAAGCGGCAACCGATGCGCAATACCAGCTACTCAGAACCGCAGCAGAGAAAGAGTACCAACAGCAGCAATTAGCGGCACAATGGGAGCTAATGAGACAGCAGAACTTAGGTTATGAGATGTTAGCCTCAGCGGTTGATTCTCTGGCTGGCAATGCTTCAAACGTCCTGACAGGGTTAATTACTGGCTCAATGGATGCGTCCGAGGCGTTGCGTTCGTTAGGTAATACGATGCTAAACAGTGTTGTAAATTCCATTGCTCAGGTTGGTGTGGAGATGCTTAAAAACTTCATCCTAACTAAAACAATTGGCGTTGCTTCACAGGCAGCGAACGCAGCGGCAGCAACAGCAGGGGGCGCGGCAGCATTAGCGGCTTGGACACCCGCAGCAATAGCGGCATCTATCGCAACAGGTGGGGCGGCATCAGGAACGGGATTATCAGCCTATACAACCGCACAGGCCGCAGGGAAAGCTACGTCTATGTCAATGATTGGCTTTGGTGGTGGACGTTATAACGGTGGTGCGGTAGATGCGAATAAAATGTATCGATTTGGTGAAGGTGGTAAGCCTGAAATATTCCAAGCAGCAGGGAGAAATTACCTTTTACCAGGAGAGGGCGGCAAGGTTATTCCTAATCGTGATATTGGGGGCGGTGGCGTGCCTAATGTTGTTATCAATGTGAATAACACCGTTGCGAGTGCTCAGGTTGAATTTGGACAGCCACAATATGACCCAAGGACAAACACGATCACGCTTGATGAAATTATTCATGAAGTGATGAACGGTGGGAAATTAGATGATGCTTTACGTCAGGCTTATGGGTTAGGCAGAAAGGCAAGAGGCAGCTTTTAATTTTAATGGGGCAGATTTCTGCCCTTTAGTTTTATTGGAGTACAGCAATGATAAAAGTGAAAGTCTCTAAGAGAAGAGGTCGTAATCAATCGTTCCAGCAATATTGCCAACATGTAGAGCAACGCGTATCACGCGCTATGCAAAGGTTTCTTATCGACGCTGGAGCACAGGCCGCAGTCTATACGCCTATCGATACCTCAACATTGATCAATAGCCAGTTTCGCACAGTCACCATTAACGGTACGCGAGTAACGGGGCGTATTGGTTATTCCGCCAGCTATGCCGCGTATGTGCATGACCCGAAAGTTAAGCAGAACTTTAAGCGTCCAACGGCTAAAAAAGAGTTCCTGAAAAAAGGTGTAGAGGAAACGTTACCCAATTTAGCTAAGTATATTCAGGAAGAATTGAAGCGTTAACTTTGATGATTTAGATACCAGTACGCGCGAGGGGGAAATATGCAGAAAACAACCAAGAAGAAAACCAACCGTTATTTTAATGATGTTCCAACAACGCGCCTAATCGTGACGTGCGAGCAGTCAGTCATTGATATGGTAGATATTCACATTAGAGCCGATAGAGTGACTAGGGGCAATCGTGCGGAGTTTGTGAGGCAGGCTATCATTGAGAAGCTACAGCGTGAACTTTGATGATTTATGCAGCAGTACGCGCACGCGCGAGGTTGTAAATCTTTGACGATTTAGTGACACGTTAAGAATGATGATTTTCGGGCACGTTAGCAAAGATAGTTAGATAGTTTTTACACATCGTAGAACGGGAGTTTTTACACACGTTAGATGGAATTATCGGACACGTTAGCGGCTAGTTTTCGGACATCGTAGCAAGAGTTTTCGGAGTCCATAAAAAGGGTTGAATTGGCGGCAATTACAGGTATTAAATCTTAACAATTCTTAACGCTTTTCTAATGCCAAAATCCTAACAAATCCTAACGTTAATTCAGATGAAATCTTAAGGTTTCTTAAGGGTAAATGATAACATTTGATAACATATTTCAGTCAATGCCACCTCACGAAACCTCACGCCATTGATATTTTACTACTAGCCAAAACTAGCCTTGCTACTAGGGAAAACTAGAGGCTATTGCGCAAAACAAAACGCGCACTTTAAACAGTTAATTTGAGTTATTGGTATATAACACATTGATAAGTAGATAGTATTTAGTATTAAATGAAATTGCGCATTGATGCCAAAATTGCGCACTAAAACTGCGAACGAAATTGCGAATTCGCAAATTGAAAATTGCGAACAAAAGTGCGAATTTCGCAGTTGGCCATGAAGTGGGAATGTAGCATTAAAGCCGCTTTCTGTCTGGCTTTGTTCAATGGTGGCCTGTTATCAATTGTTATGGTTCATTGTTGAGAAATGTTAAGGTTGTTCGCAGTTTACTACTACATAAAACTACACTTTGAACTTAGTAAAACTTAGTCATTGTGCGTAGTTTGATGCGTATCGGAATGTATCGGTAAATTGCGCACTAGGTGATAAGTTTTGATAAGGTCTTGTGCGCAAGTAAATTACTATCTTTGATGTTAATAAACGCAATTATGGATGTTGATTTTATTTAAAAAAGATGGCGTAAATTCCATAAGCAGCTAAAGCAAGAAATAAGTAAAATACAAATTTAACTTTCTTTTGAGTGACCCTTTTATTGATAACGCAAGTTTCATCAAAAAAATAGTTAATAAATTCAGGCTCACTTATTCCAATATCACCGTCATTAAGCTCAATTGATTCCATATACTTTAAACTGGCTACTTTATCAGTTGAAGAGTTAGTATCATCTAATCTAACTTGGTCATTGATAAAAGCATTCCAAGCCATTATCCGAGACATTCTCTCCCCCGAAGTATGGCAAGACTCAATCTCTTGTAGGCGTAAACGATAGGCTTTATTTATTTTTTCAATCCCATAGATTTCAGTATTGTTCATTTTGAATCCCTTAAGTTGCTACAAGTAGACAAGTGACAGATGTTTGAGATAAATATTTACTTATAAAAATCAGAAACTCAACTTGTTCGAAATATCTTTGTGACGCTTCCACGCTGAATAAATATCCTTATCCCACGCTTTACCGCCTTTAGTTTGATATCCAGCCTCATTAATCCGTTCAGCGATAATGCGCCCGTTATCTATGCCCTCTGATAGCACCAAATTAACCACAGAAACGACAGCAGACTCATTATAGGTATACGGTGGGATATCTGCCTTACCAGCAATTAAAGACGCGACAGACGATTCTAGGCGTTCCACTAGCGATAACATACGAGCATCAGGATTGCTGTCTGGGCGGTTTAGCTTCTCTTTGATAGCGGAGACTATCCACGCTGTTTTATCGCTGCCAGAGTTCGATACAGCATCATTAAACAAAGCTTGAAGTTCAGCAGGTAGACGAAAGGCAATAAGATTAGATTTACTCATGATAATAGTCCATTATTAATTCATTGAGTGCTTATTATATCAGTGTATAACGCTGTTATACAGATTAGAAAATGTAAAATTGCTGGTGGATTTAATGATTAATTCTATAACTTAAAGTTAGGGTAACTTACTGTAAAACAAGCAAAGCGTATTATTGCGCCTTGTAACTGACTGAATACATGGCAAAGCTCAAATTTGAGCGCAGTATAATTTTACCAATAGAATCAATCGGCTCATTTTTGAGCCTGTATTTATCAATAGAAACAGGGCCCTCAAAATTGAGGAGGGTTAACGATTGTGATTATGGCCATAGTCGAAAAGGGTGACAGTTGAAATGTTACCCTTGATGCTGAGGACGGCTTGAAATGAAGCCCTCATATCAAAACCACAAATTAGTGCCTTTAGCCAGTACAGCTAACTACCCAAAAAAACACGGTGTAGTTATTTTGATAACAAAAAGAATCACAGTAATAACGTACCGAAATGGTACCAATATAAACCACGGTGGTACTATGGTGTTGCTATAGTGATTGTAAGGTATCCGTTTTGGTATCCACCGAAAAGGCTATATTTTACTGGATACTCTATCCGCTAAATGATGACAATTGTTGACATCAGAACCAGACAAAACCAGACATGAGAACAAAGTAAATGTTGTTAATTGTTGTGGTCGAAAACTTGTCAAAACTTGTCATCACGCCAAAGAAATTTATAAGCCCCGTCCAAAATCAAATAGGTACGCAGTAGGTATGTGTTTAATTCTCGCATTTCGCTATAATTAAATAAAATCATGATGTTGTGGAAAAGTACGCAGAATGGTACGCAGCAAAACAAGGGTAATAAGTTTGGACTGGTCTTGACGGATATAACTTGGTTGCCACTTTGACGGTTGCCACTCTGGTTGCCAGCAAAACAGCATGTTTTATGCTAGTGGATTGATAGGCTTTGATTGTTCCAATCCAGCACAATTAAGGTATAGCGATAATCACAACACCTTTGAGGTATAGCCATGTTACAACGTGAAGTAATAGAAGCCGTTATGATGGAGTTAGCCCACCAGCAAGGGCAATCACTCAATGGACACGATAGGTTAGCAATTAGAACAGGTGTAGCCCAGACAATGCAGGCTAAAGAGCGTCACAAGCGGAGAATGACAGCACCTACCTACCAATGGACGAAGCCAGCACCAAAACGGTGATGCGAAGATAATCGCAATGGTGAAATATTAAGCGATGCAAGAAAAAGTGCGACGGTATACAGGCTATAGGTTGCCTTGATATCAAGGGCACTTAAGGCGGTTAAATAGGACTCCTTGAGATTAAGGAGTCATGAGGCTCTGAAATTGGGGGCTCGTCACTGGCTGGCAATATTCTAATAATGGCCATGAGATAAAAGTAACCACTCTGGTAACCACCAAAAGTAACCACAGGACAAATTTGTCCTCAGGGAGTAATCCCACAGTGCAAATAAGCACTCTGAATAAAAATCAACAACTTAAACTATGCTACCCTCATCAATGAGGGAGCCTAAATAAACATTACCGCAAAATTTAAAAATTGATGTTGCCCTCACTAATGAGGGAGAGATAGGTAGCGACAATAACGAACTACGGCAAGGTTACGGCAAGGTTGAACGGTGAGATTACGGTGAGGGTTAAGCTAATAACGGTAAGGTTACGGTAAGGAATCAGGGCGAAGTTTCCACAATGGTTTCCAGTGAAAACGGACTTTAGCAAATGGAAACTTACACTAAGGTTACTCTAAGATTTCAGGTGGTCAAATTGACCGTTAGTAATGAAAACAATGCGTTGCCACCTATTACCATTGGTCACTGAAACGATGACCAATGAGCGTTAATCTGGTTCTGTGGCAGAATTAAGTAAGTTAATTCTATTGACTCAAATATAATTAACGGATTATGACTATAGAAGAGATAATTCTGCAATATCATAAATAGTTAACGCTCAATAGCTGGTCATTCGTTTTAATCGATTATTTAATGATATTATTACTTTCTGGGTGAATAGAATGCTCCTTCTAAAGGTTTATCCTTAAATATTTCGCATGATACTGTCACTCTTCGGAATTTTGTAGACAAAAAAGAGTTTAAATCACTAATTAGATCTTCTTGTTTGTAATTCGGTGAAAGATAATTAAACCCTTCCATATGGAAAGTAATATTATCAATGCGTGTTTTAAATAATGGTTTAATAAATTCAATAGCAGCTATGTTTTGCCAAGCATAGCTTATAATACCTGTATGAACCAGGTTGTTTGCCCAAAAATTGATATCTTGCAATATACTTAATTCGACTGGAAATGAATCTAGGTATTTATTATTTTCTTCCTTTTGAAAAAAACTGATAAGCTTAGAAATAGATAATGGGTAATCACATATTTCCCCTTTTTTTTTCCCGGTTAAGATTTCTTGAACTGATGAGATGTAGCCAATCATATTCTTGAAATAAATTTCTATTGCCAGTCGAATTTTTAATGGAATACAAGAGAAATTCATATCACCTTGATAGTATGATGAAATGTAATTTTTGTATGAGCCGATGGAGTCATAGTAAAAGTTGCAACTAGCTATGAAATTATCGCCATAAACTCTTGCATTTGTGTTAAGTGATTCTGTGATACTATTGAAAAGAGTTAAACTTTTACAATATTCTAGTTGTAGAATGTCATGCTTTAGGAAAGGTTCATTGCTTAAAATCTCTAGCTGTTGATGGATGGTATGAATATGTGCAGATGTATAATTTTCGTGATGTGAGAAAATAGATTCTCGAAATAGTAGTTCTGATAATTCTTTATTTGTAAATGAGGTGTTTATTTGCTTATATTTTTCATTAATAGCAAATTTAAATTCATCCATAATAGACATCATAATAAATTCCTTCATAGTTCCTATTTCTATCCTTTATATTACTAAGCAGAATAAGTTTTTTATGATGAACAATACATATGATTTAAATGGATAACAATGTAATTATCAAGTTTTATTGAGTGATATTCTGTAACAGATCGCGATTTTTTCTATATATGATAATGCTTATCTGATGAAAATTTCTCGGTTGCTATTGTTCTGCTTGGAGCAAGGCTAGTGAAAAGGCGGGAAAGTTACGGGTAGGGGGTTGGTTGCTGTTTCATTATATGCAATAAAATTCCCATTGATGATATTTTTGCAACGCTGGTGGCTTTGGGAAAATTGAAGCCTGAACCTTTTAATTTTTGAGTCACAAAATAAAAAGGGGGCATAATTGGGGGCATGATACAAAATTGAATGAAATTAAAATGTTTATAATCAATGTAATATGGGTTTATATTGAATCCTGTAGGGGTACCATTTCGAAGTCAATGGACATCAACCGATGTCTTTTTTTATACCTGAAATTCAGTGGATTAGCTGGTTTTTACCTTATAGTCTTCCCAAGTAGCCCTCATGAATACCTACAAACTATTTTTCTATCAGATTAACTTTCTTATAAATGTACTAAGCTCGACCAGTTTGATAGAAATCGATTCTGATAATACGATATGGGCGTTTCATTTAAATAGGAATTGATAGATGAAATTAAGTACTCAGACTGCGGATCAAAAATACGTACCTCTCATGTAGTTTCTTTAAAATCGAAAAATCATTGTGATAGTAAAGCAGACTTATCCATTTGGCGGTAATAATGAACCGATCTTTATCGGGAGCCATAGATCCAGAAACTAATAAGTGAAAACATAAGGTTATGTTTACATTCGATAACAGTTTATTGATAACCAATCCTATTTTTATAAGCCAGAGAGTTAAAATACCTGAAAATTGCCTTCTCTTACAAAACAGTAATCTTAGATGAAGTAGCTTTGGTGTATTCAATGTCACATTTCGCACATTTATTCGATGAACTCTTGAAAATATTGCCAATAACAAGTGATTGCTTGGCAGTAATTTCAAGGTGATTTTGGATAAGATCACTAGAATGAAAGGGTAGGGGTATTTACGGTAAATGGAATATCGCGACATAAACCCAACAGTGAATATACAGGTGAGGAGTACTTATTGGGAGATCTTTCATGAAACTCTATAGCGAAGATTTTTTTATCACACCACAGCAGCACATTGCGGTTGAACCAAGGGTACCTCAGCCTATTTTTCCTGAGCATACACATGATTTTAGTGAGATTTTTTTGGTGACTCAAGGCGTTGGCCTGCATGTACTTAATGGGCGGCCTTATACATTATGCCCAGGTATGGTGTGTTACATTAAATCCAGCGATTATCACTTATTTGATAATGTCTCTAACCTCAATTTAACTAATGTGTTATATCGTTCAGACTCTGCCTTTACTTATTTAAACAATATCAGTCATTTTTTTCCTGCCGACACTGAAAAAAACATTTCCCATTGGCTATTAAATAAAGAGCATTGCAATAAAGCGCAACAGCTTATTGATAAACTTAACGAAAGTGATGGTTCTGACCCTGCTTATACTGAAAGTTTGTTCTTACAGTTAATTATGAACTTGCAAGAGGGACGTTATAACCACGTAGGTGAGGGGAATAATGAACAGCGTATTATTCAGATGTTACGATGGTTGAATGCAAACTTTATGGAAGAAATTGATTGGGAAAGTTTAACCACTCAGTTTTCGGTTTCGCTGCGTACTTTTCATCGATATATGAAAAATAATTTAGGCATATCGCCACAAAATTATTTAATAAAATTAAGGCTATCTGAAGCATATTATCAAATCCGTTTTTCAGAGAAAACTATTACAGATATTGCGCTGGAAAGTGGTTTTAATGATAGTGCGTATTTTTCAACGCGTTTTAAGAGCGAGTATAATTTCACACCTCGTGACCTGCGTCATTGCAGTAATTAACAAAGATCGCCATGATCATCTTTACACTTTTTTGAGGTGACCATGATACAAAAAATTATCACTCTCAACAGCAGCGATTATTTTATTCGAACTGAAAATACCGTGACGGTAGAAAAACGGAATTCTCAGGAAGATTTTATTATTCATAGCCATGATTTTAATGAGTTTGTGATTGTTTTTTCCGGGAATGGCTTACACCATTGGAATGGTGATGATTATCCGATTACGTGTGGTGATCTGTTTTATATTAACGCAGAGGATCGTCATGGCTATCACTCTGTAAATAATTTAAAACTGGTAAATATATTATATAAGCCTAATGAGTTTTTGATTCAACAATCTATTGAAAAGTATGTGCCATTAGGCCATCAGCCAGCAATATCTAGGCATTGGAAGCTACCGCCTTCGAGTTTACCAACATTAACGCCAATTATTGAAAAAATAGCATCAGAATGCCAAAAGCCTGATATTCCATCGATTCATCTTTGTGAAGGGTTATTCTTACAACTGGCAATTTATATTTACCGTTTAAGGTATCAGCCTGACCAAGCGCCAATAAGCTTATTACATCAAATGGATCAGCTAATAAACTGTTTAAATTTAAGTATAAATACACCATTTTCATTAGATAATTTTGCTCAGGAACACCAGTTGTCCGCGCGTTCATTACAGCGTTTGTTCAAGTCGAAAACAGGAATGACGGTAATGGAATATCTGCAACAATTACGTCTGTGCCAAGCGACATTATTATTACGTAGTACTTCATTGTCTATCAGTGAAATCGCGGGGCAATGTGGCTATGAGGATAGTAATTATTTTTCGAGTGTTTTCCATAGAAAAATGAATATGACCGCAAGCGCATATCGACGCTGTTTTTTACAGAAAAATAAATTGAGGTAAGTGCTAGCCAAAGACTAGCACTGTCTGGGGGATATTAGTCTAAATAAAATACCGATCTTAACTCATCACTGATAGGGCTGTTGTCAGGGTTTGATGGCATAATATCCGACATATACCTCCACCATTTTTGGCATACTTCTGTTTGTGCAACGCTATCCCAGCGTTCTTGTGATTCAATTTCCACATAGGCGAACAATAAATTTCGATTGTTATCTAAGAAAATAGAATAGTGATGTGCACCGTGTTCTTTGAGTGTAAGCACTAATTCAGGCCAAATTTCATCGTGTCGGCGCTGGTATTCTTGGTGAGCGTTAGGAGCAACTTGCATCACAAATGCTTTTTTTATCATGATACTGTCCTCTAATAAATCGCTTGATATAATTCAGCGATATCCTCTAATGTTGCATCACGTGGATTACCCCCAGTACACACATCATCAAAGGCGGCTTGAGCAAGGGATGGAATATCCTCTGGTTTCATGCCGATTTCACGCAGTTTTTCAGGAATACCAACGTTTTTGTTTAGCGCAAAGACAGCTGCAATGGCGGTATCTCTGGCTTCTTGAAGTGGTAGGGAGTCTATATTTTTTACGCCCATTGCACGGGCGATATCGCGGTATTTTTCCCCTGTATAATTTGCGTTATACGCCATGATATGAGGCAATAAAATGGCATTGGCGACGCCATGAGGTGTATTGTAAAACGCCCCAAGTGGGTGAGCCATACCATGCACCAACCCTAAACCAACGTTAGAGAAGCCCATTCCAGCCATATATTGTGCAAGAGCCATTGTTTCAACGCCTTGCGGGTCGCCCTTAACGGATTGCCGTAACGAATTGCTGATCAACTCTATGGATTTAAGGTGCAGAGCATCGGTAAGTGCCCAAGCTCCTTTCGTGATATAGCCTTCAATGGCATGAGTGAGGGCATCAACGCCAGTAGCAGCCTTTAAGCTTGCAGGCATGGATGCCATCATTAATGGGTCAATAATGGCTACTATAGGGATACTATGGGGGTCAACACACACAAATTTACGGCACAGTTTGTTGTCCGTTATGACATAGTTAATCGTGACTTCAGCCGCGGTTCCTGCAGTCGTTGGGATGGCGATAATTGGAACCGCTGGGTTTTGGGTTGGAGCGACACCTTCTAAGCTCACCACATCTTCGTACTGTGGGTTATTGATAATAATCCCAATCGCTTTAGCGGTGTCTTGTGGGGAACCACCACCGATAGCGATAAGATAATCTGCATTAAATTGTTTGAAGTGTTTTAGTCCTTGTTGGACGGTATCAATGGTTGGGTTAGGAATAACGGCATCATAAATGGCGTAGTCCAATTTAGCGTTATCTAATAATTGGGTGACTTTACTGACAACATTAAATTTAACCAGATCCGCATCCGTAACAATCAGTGCTTTGTTAAATTGGCGTTTTTGAATTTCCTCTACAAGGTGGTTAATAGCCCCTTCGCCAAAGTATGAGGTTTCATTGAGTATCATTCTATGGGTCATCGCTGACCTCCCGATCGATTAAAATAAAAAGTCGTTACGTTATGCTGCCATTCCCAAGCCAACAATGTTTGCAGCTAAGATAATCACTAAGCAGCCTAAACATAAAATTCGGACAGGTTTTCTGCCAGTGCCTTTCCATTCTTTTAGGGCTAACCCCACAATACCGCCACACAGAACATAAAAACTCATATGTAGCATCCAGCTCATAAAGCCGTATTGTGATGGGATATTGGCGTGTCCCCATGCGTAGAAGAAGAATTGGAAGTACCACATACCGCCACCCAAAATGGCAAATAAAATATTGCTGATCAGTAGGGCTTTGGGGACAGAGATATCTGATTTGAAAGAGATATCTTGGCGATAAATAAGCCTAATAAAACAATAACCTAAGTTGATTAATGCGCCGCCACCCATGATGATGACGTAACTTGGTAATGCGACATAAAGAGAAGAAACGCCGAGAGCAGCGGAAGCTTCGTGCATAGGGACGGCTGCACTCATGGCGAATGACATACCGGCTGAGAAAATACCGCACATGACTGCCAGTAATAAGCCTTTTTTCAGGTTAAACTCTTCAGCTTGCACTCCGGTCGCCTTTTCTTTCAGTAACCCGGCATAGGAAACGATAGCAACCCCTAGAACAGCCACTAAGACACCAAGAATCGTTAGTTTTCCGCCAGTCGAGGCAATCAACTCGCCAAATGTGCCTTGAATAATAGGGGTCATCAAGGTACCAACAATGAGTGTAATACCAATGGCAATCCCAATCCCCATTGACATACCTAAATAGCGCATGGTCAAGCCATAACCAATATTACCAACCCCCCACATGGCGCCAAATAAAAATACAGGGATCAGAAT
Source organism: Providencia sp. PROV_01 (assembly GCF_053098325.1). Lineage (NCBI taxonomy): Bacteria > Pseudomonadati > Pseudomonadota > Gammaproteobacteria > Enterobacterales > Morganellaceae > Providencia > Providencia sp. PROV_01. The sequence goes on from NZ_JBRFKD010000002.1 coordinate 1,574,760, forward strand.
ACTTGCACTGAAAGAGTTGTAATAGGCCCAAAAGTCAGGAAGTAAAATATAACTGATGGTCCAAGGTAAAATAATCCACGAAAAAATACCGGCAATGGACCACATCGTTTCCCATGACCAGTTTTTAACTTTCTTTAATGGTGCGTAAAAGCAGGCAGCTGAAGCTGCGCCGACAAAATGCCAAAAAATACCGAGTAAAATTCCACTGCCCATGAACTATTCCTCACTGTTTATTATCGTTTTAATTTCTCTGTGGAAGGAAAGGGGTATCCACAGAGAAACAGGTTTTATTTCAATGCATCAGACATTGGTGTGACATTAAATCGCTTGGCAAGCGCAATCAGATTTTCTGTTGAAATAGTTTGTTTTTTACCACCCATGGAGAGAACTTTTACCAATATCTCCGCAGATTTTTCTGCGGTATCAATTAAACCAAAAGCATCATCTAAAGTTGGGCCAGAGCCAAAAATACCGTGGAATGGCCAAAGTACTAAGCCATGTTGTTTCATTTGTTCCGCTGTTTCTAAACCGATACCATCTGTGCCGGGGACCATCCATGGCAGCACACCAATACCATCAGGGAAAACCACCAAACATTCAGTACTCATTTCCCATAAATGACGAGTGATGGATGCACTATCGAGCGGTAAAACATAACTTAATGCAATGATGTTAGTTGCATGACAGTGCATGATGACTCGGTTAGTGCCATTAGTGGCTTGCATACGTGTGATATGCGATTGAAAGTGTGCAGCAAATTCAGAGGTTGGTATTGCACCATTCACAAAGCCCCAAACAATGTGGTAACCCTGACCTTCGTTATCGATACGAACCAGACCCAAGTTATCTGCGGGGTCTAAGGCAACGTTACGGAAAAACTTACCGGAGCCTGTAACAATAAAATATTGGTTTGCGAGCTCTTTAACTGGCTCTGTCGCTTCGATATAACGTGGGTCAGCGTGAAAAGTGTGTTTAAATGGCGAAACATCATCTTCAGTGAGTCGTAAGCTCACATTACCGCCATTACGTTCATCCCAGCCTTTGAGCCACATATCGCTGGTGGCTTTTATCATTCCTTGAACAAACCAAGATGTCAGAATATCTTGCATACAATTCACCTTAACGTGTTAATAATGTTGATTTTTCGTATTTTTTAACTTCATCTAACCATTTTTCGCCGACAGGAACATTGTTGCGTTCACAGTATTCATCCCAAACAGCTTGCCATGGCAGGCATTTTTGTTCTTCTAACAGCGCGAGGCGAGCTGTGAAGTCTCCTTCAATTTCGAGTTGGCGTAGTCTTGTGGTTGGTTCAAGTAAGGCGCGAAGTAACGCTTTTTTCATATTACGAGTCCCAATGACCCAAGCGGCAATACGGTTAATTGATGCGTCAAAGAAATCGAGGCCAATATGCACACGGTTCTTTAAGTTATGGCGAATGATTTCATTGGCAATGGCTTGAGTTTCATCATCGAGTAAAATGACGTGGTCACTGTCCCAACGCACAGGACGGCTGACGTGCAGTAATAGACGTTCAACATAAGGAATGACCGCTGAAATTTTATCCGAAATGACTTCAGTTGGATGGAAATGCCCCGCATCTAAACATAAAGCGGTTTTACGTGTGATGGCATAGCCCAAATAAAACTCACTGGAGCCTGCGGTGTAAGATTCTGCACCAATACCGAATAATTTACTTTCGACGGCATCGATATGATATTTAATATCAATTTTTTCACTGATAATTTCATCCAATGACTCGACTAAGCGTTGACGAGGGGCATAGCGGTCAATAGGGAGATCTTTCATGCCGTCAGGGATCCAAATATTCATCACGGAAGCGCTGTTTAATGACTCACCAAAATACGTAGAAATACGGCGGCAAGCTTGTCCATGACCAATCCAATAGTCTCTAATTTCCTTATTACTGTGAGTCAGCGTCGCTTCGCTACTTAGCGGATGGGAAAAGTAAGATGGGTTAAAATCGAGCGCGATATGGTTTTTTTTCGCCCAATCAACCCAATTGGCAAAATGGCGAGGTTCAATTTCATTACGTTCGACGGCGGTATCAGCTTCGAGGTAAAGAGCGTGCAGATTAACGCGTTTAGGGCCCGGAATTAAGCTCATTGCTTTATCCATATCTGCACGTAATTCAATCGCATTAGTCGCTTTGCCGGGGTAATTACCTGTAGCTTGAATACCGCCGCTTAAAGCGGTTGCTGATTTTTCAAAGCCGGCTACGTCATCTCCCTGCCAGCAATGCATTGATACAGGCAAGTCAGCCATAGCTTGCATCGCTAGTTCAGTATCGATACCAAGGTCAGCAAAACGTTGTTTGGCAATAAGATAACTTTCTTTGTAATTAGACATGAAATTTTCCTTATAACTTATCGATATACGGTTAATAACTTGAGTTAGCCCGTAATGGTTTTAAATCGTTTCCAAGGTTCATCCAGTGCGATGCTTTGAGGTTGAAACCAACAAAGTTCGGTATTTTCTGCAATAATGGTGCGCAGGGTTGGTACATCTGGAATGGTGTTGAGGGCAATCAACTGATACCCAATGTTTCCTAAGGTGGAGGCTTCAATCGGACCTGTGCTCACAGGAACCCCGCAAGTGTTGGCGCAGAGTTGGTTAAGTAGGGCATTTTGGCTGCCGCCACCGACGATATGCAGTTGTTGTAATGGGGCATGATTTATCTGCTGTAATTCAAGGAACACTTGACGATAAAGCAGTGCTAAGCTGTCGAAAACACAACGAGCTAGCTCAGCGGCAGTATTTGGAACGGATTGTTGATTTTCCTGACAAGCTTCTTTAATGGCTTGGCTCATCGACTCCGGGTTCAAGAACCGGTTATCGTTCGGGTTGATCAGATACGTGAATGCTGGGATAGCTTCTGCTGAGGTAATGAGGTTGCAAATATCTTGCACATCGTGTTCAAGACAAATGCGTTGGAATAACCATAACCCCATAATATTCTTTAGGACTCGGTAGTGGCCATTAATTCCTCCTTCATTGGTAATGTTGGCAACAAATGCATTTTCACATGTACAAGGGGATGTGCGCTCGAGGCCCATTAATGACCAAGTTCCTGAGCTTAAGTAAGCACTATGGCTATCGGCTATTGGAGCCGCAATGACAGCGCTGGCCGTATCATGGCTTGCTACGGCGATCACGGGGGTTTTTTGGCCTTTCGGTGTGATCCAATAGCCAATGACATTACCCGGTTGCTTGATTTCACCTAATAAACGGCGTGGCAATTGTAAATATTCGACTAACTCCTCATCCCAATCACCTGTTTGCAGGTTAACCATTTGGCTGGTGGTAATATTGGTATATTCATGGTTGACTTGCCCGGTCAAACGGTATGCTAAATAATCAGGAATCAATAATAAATGGTGTGCTTGTTTCAACCATTGAGGGTGTGATTGTTGCAATGCCTTCAATTGATATAAGGTATTGAAAGGGAGAAATTGGATCCCTGTTTTTTGGTAGATATTTTGAACACCGAGATCGGTTTGAACTTGTTCCATGACACCTTGCGTGCGGTTATCTCGGTAGGAGAAATTGCGACCAATGGTATGACCCTCACGGTCAAGTAGGACATAATCAACACCCCAAGTGTCGATCCCGATGCTGTCAATGTTGATGCCAGATTGTTCTACACGGTGTAAGCCAATCAGGATTTGGTTCTCAATGTCGTCAAGATCCCAATAGCAATGGTTGCCTTCAGTGATCAAATGGTTTGTAAAACGATGAATTTCATCTAATGATAATTTTTTATTATGCACATCATAGCAAGCCAACATGACTCGACCGCTAGATGCGCCTAAATCAATAGCAACAACATGGCGAATATTCATGACTTTTTTATCTCTATTACTTAACTTATAGTCATATACTAGAGAGAGTGAATAGTGAGCGCGTTCAATGGAGCGCCACTAAAAGGGAAAAATGGCAATATATTTAAAGTCGTAGTGATCTTATTCACAGACTTGAAATCTCTCAGTATTTTTACCAGAACCATTTAATCAGGAGCGAATAATGAAAGAGCCTCACGATATAGCTGAATGGGCTAAAGTTAGAGAAACCTCAATTGAAATTGCTCAAGCTATTTTTGAGTTAGCGAATAATGATGAAGTGTTAGCAGAACAAATTTGGGAGGAAGGTTCTGATGAAGTTTTACCTTTGGCCTTTTCGAAGACCACTGCGGATAGGCTATATTGGGGGGAAGAAACTATCGAAAGGAAAAATGTATAATTCGTTTTGAGCTTTTCTGAAGAGATAAAAACCTCGCAATGGCGAGGTTTTTTATTGGCGATTATAAGGTGTTAATTTCTCTTATTTACCATTAAAAGACTGGATGTTTTTGACACTGAATTTTTCATTTTTATATTGCAGGGTAATCAGTTGTAAGTCTTTTTTAGGGATGAATTGGTACTCTGGCTGAACTTTATTTAAAAACGCACTGAAAATAATCGGGTGAGTAACCACCATGATTTTTCCAGTATGGAATTCATTTTGGATACCAATATCTCTAAGTAAGCTTTCTAATCGGTAGGCTGCAATAGCTCCTGTTTCACCATCGACTGGGGATTCAAAGCTCAACACATTTTTTCCTGAATGTAATTTGGTAAACTGGCCTTTAGGGTCTTTTTCTAATGTGCTGATTTTCTCCGCTTCCCAAAGGCCAAGGAAAATTTCATCTAAATTACGATTAATTTGGATTGGTAGGGTGCTATTTTCAAATAAGTGGTTTGCAGTATATTTGGCTCTATTTAATGTGCTGCTATAAACCGCCAAATAGTCAGTAGGGTTAATGTGTTGTTTCAATTGATTAACCGCCGCAACACCTGATTTACTGAGATCGGAGTCTGAAGTGCCTTCCATTACATTGGCATCATTTAAAATAGTCATTGGGTTGATGACAATCGAGATTTCAAGAGGCGGAAGTTTCTCTTGTTTTGCATAACCTGATTTTAAATAATCCGTATTATTAAAGTCGATAAGCGTAAATTGACCATCTTTATATTTTAATACCGAAACGGCAGTATTGCTTAACCCTGATAATGGCTTATCTTGACGATATTTCTGCAAGTAAAATGCCATTGATGAGTGGCCAACGGCTAAAATATTACCAGTTTCATTTTTATGACGGTTAGCAATATCTAATAATGCAGACTCGAAGCGTTGGGAAAAGTCATACATGTTTTCAGTGTTGACGACAGATTTGAAGTTTTTATCTTTATAGTTCCCAAAGTAGTATTCAAATTCATTACCAGAATGGCCGTATTGGCTCGTTAAGTCATCAATTCTACCGCCTTCAGCGTTACCCCAAGAAATATCTTTTAAGTTCTCAATCTCAATAATATCCATGTTACGGCCAGTTAAAATATTACTGGCGGTTTCATGAGCTCGACCTAATGTACTGCTGTATCCGGCGATAAAATCGACATCTTCTAAACCTAAACCAAGGCTGCGTGCATCATAGCGCCCTTTGGTTGTAAGCTGAGCATTACCGCCTCCACCAATGGTCATTTCTTTAATATTAGAATAAGTTTGTCCATGTCTAACAAGGTAAAAATAAAGGGCATCGCTATCTGATGTAGCTAAAGCACTGGTGGAGGTTATTGAAATAATTATATAAAATAACAAAAGAAACTTGGTTTTAATTCTTTTCATGTTTGCACCTATAATTTATTTATAATGCCATTCTTAGTGGCATAATTAACCTGTCTACCAATTGATTAATAAGAAATTGGCGCCCCCAATCTAAGTAAAATGAATTAGGATTAATTGTATTGTTTAGCCAGATATTTTTGAAAATGGCGTAAAAACCAAAGTAAGTAAGATGGCTATCACAAAATGACTATTTATTTTGTGATTAATTTAATTTTAGTGATCTTGAGTGAATAATTTGCTTTTCATTTACTAATGTTAGGTTGCTTTATTATAAAAGAGGGGTGATTTGCTTGGGAATAAGCAACAGTGTAGTTCTTGCTAATCCATTCGTTATGGTATAATTACTGTACATAACAACCAAGGTGTCGCATCTTACTCTGGATTTATATCTCTATTTTTTAATCCATTTTGCATTGGATAAATCAGCAATGAACATTAGTCAGCTTAAAAGTTTTGTTGAAGTGGTTAGAAGTGATTTCAATATCACCAACGCGGCTGAAAAATTATATACCTCTCAGCCGACTGTCAGTAAGCAACTTAAAATATTGGAAGATGAACTGAACGTTTCATTATTCAATAGAAAAAATAATAACTTATTGTCTCTTAGCCCGATTGGGGAGAAAGTTCATCATGTCGCGTGTGATATTCTGGCGCAGTTCGATAAAATTAAAAGTATCGTTTCACATGAAGATACCACGATAAAACAAAATCTTCATATCGCAACCACACACACACAAATCCGCTATAAATTACCCCAAGTGATTGAACGTTTTAACGCACGTTACCCCAATATCTCACTGCATTTTCACCAAGGGGCTCCCGCCCAAATAGCAGAAATGGTGAATAATGGGGATGTGGATTTTGCTATTGCGACCGAATCTATGCACCTTTATGATGACTTATTGGTGATGCCTTGCTACCAATGGTCGCGCAGTATTATTGTGCCCCATGACCACCCGCTAGCTCAATGTGAACAGCTCTCTATTGAAGACCTTGCTGGTTACCCATTAATTACCTATGTATTTGGTTTTACCGGGCATTCAAAACTTGACCAAGTTTTTTACCAACATAAATTAACGCCAAATGTTGTTTTAACTGCGGTAGATACCGAAATTATTAAATACTATGTAAAACGTGGTGCTGGGGTAGGTATTATTTCAACGGTGGCTTTTGACCCAGAGGAAGATAGCGAGACATTACGCTGTATTGATATTAGCCATTTAGTGAAGCCAAGTTATACACATGTATGCATTAACCGGCATATGCATTTAAAAGATTATATGTATGATTTTATCTCTAATTATGCACCTCACCTTGATTTGAACTATATTCATCAACCGAATCAATGGGTGCCTACAGAACAAAATGAGCGAGATAGGTTATATAGAGAATTACCTGAGCTATAAGAAAAAAGCCGAGTAATATGATTTACTCGGCTTTGAAATTACTGTGTGTGTTATTTTTATTCTAACGAGTGGCAATATTAATAAAAATTTGAGCGCCAATCAGCAAAAAATCGTCATCAACAAAGTAAGGGTTAGCGTGTAAATAATTATTAATCCCTTTTGCTTGATTACCACTTCCTAAAAAGTACATGGCACCGAGTTTATCTTTAGTGGCATTGATCATATAACTGAAGTCTTCACTACCCGTCATTGGTTTACCATTCGCATCAATCTGTTCAGTAGGTAAGAATGCAGCAGCAGCATCATAAATCACTTTTGCGGCTTGCGGGTGATTGACGACAGCGGGATAACCGCTTGCTTCTAATGTGGTTTTAAACCCGCCGGCTTCACTACGAGCGACAATTTCATGAAAGCTGGCTTTTAAAATTTTGTCGGTTTCTTCATCCATTGAACGGATGGTACCGCGTGCCTGAACATGATCAGCCAACGCATTTGGAATAGTTCCACCGTTAATCATTCCACAACCAAATACGGCAGGGCTGAAAGGATCGGTTTTTTTGGCAACAATGTAGTCCATATAATCAATGATACGTGTTGCTTCGCGGATAGCATCTAACCCTTTATGTGGGGTTGAACCGTGGGCTGAAACGCCATGAACATCTAGCGTCCACGCTGAGCCATAAGAGGACATAACCCCTGAATTGAATTTAATATAACCTGTTTCAAAAGCGGCATCATTATGTAAGCCGTAAACCTCATCAACACCTTCCATACAGCCCATTTCTACCATTTTGTTAGCGCCCGGTACTCGCATGTCTTCTTCGGCCATTTGGAAGATAAAACGGACGTTATGAGTGAGTTCAGAACGGTTTTCGCTAAGGTATTTTGCTGCCGTTAAGGCGATGGTCATGTGGGTATCATGGCCACAGTTATGAGCGCAACCTTCATGGACAGAGCTGTGCTCATTGCATGTTAAATCAGGCATTTCAAGGCCGTCAATATCGGTACGATAGGCAATCAAGCGCTTTGCTGGGTCGATAATCAATTCAGCGGTAAAACCGGTGTAACCTTCAAATAAACGGATGTTATAGCCAAAGCTTTCCATCAATTCACGGCAATATTGTGAGGTTTTGAATTCTTGCCCAGATAATTCAGGGATCTTATGTAAATCCTGACGTGTTTTTTTGCTAAACGTTTCTAAAGCAAAGAGCTTTTCACTGATATTGTATTTATTGGTCATTACGTTTTATCCCGTATACAAAAAGCGTTTTTAATGCTGTTAAGGAGCCCCTGGTGTGAGCATGAATAAGAAACAGCGTACTCATTTAATTTATGTATATTTTAAGCGCTAGATTCAGAAATAAGTCACTTCTGCTAGATGTTATTTTATCTAACAATTCATAGAGTGAATTTTAACGTGGATATTAAAAAAGTGAGCGTGATGGAGATCGTATTTATATCATATCAGTATTGCATGGCTCATGAATAATAAGGATGGTAATTTAATAAAATAATCATCAGGAAATGTAAAGATAATTAAATCCCTTTAATATCAGCATGTTAAATTTGTATTTTCTGGTTTTTATATTAAAAATTTTTATATTTAAGAGAGGCGGTTATTGAGTTTACGCTAAATTTTATTATTTGAAATAGGATGTAGATAGCATGGCTTTACAAATTATTTTACATGAGATGACGAATATAAAATATATTGAATTAATGAGAGGGGAAACTATAAAGATAGGATTAAAGCTGGAAAGATTATATGCCCCTTATTGCGATTAACGCATTAATAAGGGGCATGTTTCTATAATTAGTTCTTAAAAGAGCCAATAAATGAGAGATATTCCTCTTTGCTCATCAATGGGGTGTAATCAGCTAACATTTCGTCAGCTTGGGATGCATCATCAAATAATAGGTCAATAATTGCCATTGCCATCATTTGCGCAGGGCGGATGTAGGCCATATCATCATCAAAAACAACGTAATCTTTACCGTGCAAGCCACCGCGAATTGCGCCAATCCACGGGTGACTCACTGGCATGATATGTGATAAGTCACCTGTATCTGTGCTTCCAGTCATATGGCCAGCAACCCAAACATTTTCTTCGCCAATCAAGTCGTGGGCATTGTGCTGCAATAAGTCGTTTAACGTATCGTTGTTATATAGCGGCAGGTAACCCGGTAAATCTTTGACTTCTACTTCTGCACCGACTGACATTGCGCCAGCAACCAATGCGCGAGTAATACGCTCATTCGTATCAATCATTGCGGGAACATTTGACGCTCGGACATAACTTTCCATACGGACATCACTTGGGGTGACATTCACTAAATCACCGCCTTGTGTGATGATAGGATGGAAACGAATATAATCTTTTTCTTGGAAGGTTTCGCGAATTGCATTCACCCCCATGATCCCCATCATTGCCGCATTGAGTGCATTAACGCCCAGATGAGGGGCCGCCGCCGCATGGGATGCTTTGCCTTTGTAGTTAATCAGCTTGCCAATAAACCCATTGGTGGTGGTCGACATTTCAATAAAACCAGTCTCACGTTCAGGTTTGACACTGGTTAAATGAATTTGCATTGCCATATCGATATCATCAAACTCACCAAGAGATATCAGCTCAGGTTTACCGCCGATATAACTGATTTTTCCTTGCTCAATCAGTTTATTACGATAAGCTAGTTCAACATATTCCTCTGCGGGAACGGCGAAAGGAACGACGTCTCCCGCGAGGTATTGCATAGCACCTGACTTAACCAGACCAATAGTGACTGCCATCATGTTAGCTATTTGTGCATTGTGCCCACAGCAATGGGCAGCGCCCGTTAAATCATCAGCTTCTGGGTGCTCCGCACAAATAATTGCATCGAGCTCACCAATCACAGCAATACTATGTTTACTCCCTTTTCCACCCTTAAGGCGAGCCTTAACCCCCGTCAATGCGAGTTGGTTACGGTAATTAACGCCTAAGGCAGAAAATGCAGCTTCCACTTTTTTTGCTGTTTTAACTTCCTTATAGCCGAGCTCAGGTTCTGCCCAAATATCTTCAGCCAATTTTTTGATATCCCCTTTATGGGATGCAATTGTCTCGCAGACGATGGCTTTCAATTGGTCTTTGGTCATTGTCATGGTAAATATTTCCTATTGTTAGATAACGCCGCTCCATGAAAGTGTCACTTGACCAATAAGTGCAGCGAATAAGAATGTTCCCGTAAAGACCGCCAGTGAAACTGGGATGATCCGCCATGAAATGGCTTTAAATTTGTCGATATCTTTACCGAGTGAAAGACCAGCAAAGGCAAGTACTGTCGTACTGATGACGGCAAGTGAGATTTTACCTGTCATTGCGATCATTTCTTTATCGTAAGGGAATAACGGTGAACACAGACCCGCCGCAATTAAAGATACCCAGAAAATCACGGGTAACTTACCTAAAGGTGGGATTTGTGCAATTAAGTATGCCACAAATGACATACCCCCTAATAATGCCATGGCGATAAGTGAGTCACTAAAGACTGCGCCAAAGCTACCACGGCCATAAATTGAACCGCCGAGTGCATCACCCAGTGAAGTGAAGATGATGACTAACACGATGATTATTGCAATTTCTGCCATCTTTTTCATGATCTTATATCCTTATTCTGTATCTGCTGATGCGGTTGCACGTTTTCTTTTCAACTTGTTGTACAAGAAAGAGGCAAACGGTAAGGAGAAGAAGATGTAGATGTACAGACCTAATACCGAAGACATCAAGTTTGCAGAGGATGAGAATGCTTGAATATCTGCGGCGTGTTCAGGATAAAGTTCCAATAATGGGGCAACAGATGCTGCTAGCATCGAACCACTACCCACACCAGCACCCATGGCTAAAGCAAGTGGGCTCATAATATCGAGTCCTGCGATAACACTGGCGATAACACCCATCCAAACTGCACCGTATAACGTCCCGCAAATATACATTGCCATAACGCCGCGGCCTTCTGGTGAACTTAAACCATATTTGGCTTCGATAATGGCAATATTAGGTTCACGACCGATAGAGTAGGTGGCACCAACGGCTTCACGGCCCATGCCTAACATGATAGCAAGCGGTAAACCGAGCAAAATAGTACCGATAAAGTGGCCGACTTCTTGCAAGATTAATGCGCCACCGGCTTGAATTATTTTTTCCCAAGATGCACCAACGGAGGTGCTTAATTTTGCAATTAAGATAACTAACGCAACACTCATTATCGAGCTCGCGTGTGCCATATTTTTTTCGCTGAGGATTTTGAATTTTGGAAAACTGATAATACCACCCATCAACATGGAATAAAGCATTGGAAAAACCATGACTAAACTGATTTTAATTTGCCCTATAGCTTCCGAAAGAAGAATGATAAGTAAGCTAACCAAAAGCAACTTACTATCTTTTAATATACCCATAGTGTTACCTTTCATTGGAAATGTTTTTAAGAGTTTTTCGTATATATTTATAATAAAAATGCATCATTTTCGTATTCATACTATCCATGAAACTATTTTCCTGACAATATTCCGAAAGTCTCTTAGCCATGCCGAAAAGGCATGATTAAAATCAATAAATTAATATTTATTAATAAAGATGTAGTTATTGAAATATTTTTGCATTTTTATATTAAAAATATTTTTATTTTTCAGATTGATACAAATTATTATTAATTATTTAACATGCTGTTTCATAAGTAATTTTGATTTTTTGGTGTGTTAATGCGAGGAATTATCAAATACCCAGTAAATGTGAGGTTGTTCAGGTTTTATTTATTTTTTTATAGCAAGGTTTTATTTTTATTAAATTTATATAATGATAAAAATTGAATTTTAATTGGATATTATTGTGGTTTTTTTGAGTTTTCGTTTTTATTTTAGCCTATTTTGAGTTTGATTATCAGTTTAATGTACTGATGTGTTTTTGCGAATTTTCTTCAAAAAAATTTGATATTTTACAATAATATTGTATTCGGCAGTGATATTTGACATGGATCTCAATTCTGAATATTTCTTAATTTGAAAGCAATAAATGAGTCGAAATTTTATTTTAGTCTATTTGCTGAAATTCATGTTATCCGTAACATGTTTACCTGTTATTTGTTTATTGAATATCGAAAAATATAAAGGCACGAATTGCGCGAACAAAAAAGTGTTTGTTGTTAATTTACACTAAGTCGTCTTTTTATCGCAGCGGCATTGTGAACGGCAAACCAAAAGAAAGGTGTTTATGACTATTACGTTAAAAGATATCACCAAAGATAATTGGGTGGATATCATCTGTCTTGAAATAACTAAAGAACAGGAAGACTTTGTGGCTCTTAACTCAGAGTCAATCGCAGCCTCAAAATTTTTTGATTACTATATTAATCGTGGTATCTATGTTGATAATGAGCCCGTTGGCTTTGTTCAATATTATTCAAACCATGAAAATGGTCGGCCCGAAGAGGTTTTTATTGGCCAATTGATGATTGATATTAAACACCAAAGAAAAGGCTTTGGTTCTCTGGCTATTCCACTTGTTCTCGATGAAATAAAAAGCTTAGGTAAATATCAATCAGTATCAATTTGTTATATCGAAGGCAATGACATGATGAAACCATTTTTTGAACAGTTTGGTTTTTCCGTTGTTGACCAAGATGAATTTGATGAAACCATTATGCGGCTAGTTTTTTAGTGCTGAAATGACGAATATCCGCTCCAACTTATAGTTAGCAGCGGATATTTGTAGAGCGATAAACCTACAATATTTATCTAAAATTGCGCATTTAATCCTAAGCGTAGTGTGCGCCCGGGGGCTGGCATCATACTGCGCGTCAGTGGGTCGATATAATAACGGTCAGTTAAGTTGGTCACTAAGAATTCGACATTAATATTTTTGTCAATTTGGTAACTTGCGTAGGCATCTGCAGTAAAGGTAGGCGTCCAGTGCATTGGGCTATTATTCGCCATCGAATAACTCCCCGGGAACTGCTGCATCAGTTTGCGTTCATCTTTATTTTGTACGCTACTGGTATAACGTAAGCGTGTTCCCACTTCGAGGGCCTCATCCATAAAGCGCATGCCTAGGTTGGAATTTATGGCATATTTAGGCTGTAATTGTGTACGTAAAAAACCGCCAGGGAAACCTGCAGTTGTACATTGGGAGATATTATAGCGATTAGCCGGGTCAAGATTGGCTGGAGCCGAATCATCACAGACTTCATTTTTGAGGCGGTAATCGACACCAATATCCATAAATACACCACCATTATCATAGCGTGCCAAAGCTTCAATTCCTGCTGTTTTATGTTCTTTTACTTGAACAAAATTAAGACGTCCATCACGGTCAAAAGCATTTTCAATGACAGTATGGTAATAGCCTATTTTCACGTCAGCGTGGCGTTCAGCGCCGAGTAAACCTTGTAAATTACGTGAATAACCAAATTCAAAGGTTTTTGCACGTTCGGGTTTAAATAACATTTTCTCTTTACGGGCTTCACTTTCCCCTGCAAACCCAATGCTGTTTTCAAAAATACTCGGTAAGCGAACCGTCTCTATATAGCGTGCATAAACCCGGTCGTTATCAGATAACCAAATATTGGCACCAAAAGCGGGAGCCCAGCCATGGCTTTTTTGTTTGCCTGAGAATTTCCATTTTTCTTCTTCAGTGAGTTCGCGCTTGATGTCATCGGCTGGGTGTGAATAACTTGAACCATAGACATAAACTTCCTTGCCAGTAACAGGGTCAACAGCACGAGCTTGAGAGTCAAAAGTACCGTTATGGAAAGGGTTTGTTTTGGTGGTATAGCGTCCATCGCTATCTGATTTCCATTCGGCGCGGAAATTAACGTCTAAAACACCATTTTCTTCTGGGCGCTGAGCGTTGTTTCTTTTAGTAATAAAAACGGTATAGTCGGTATCTTCCAATCCTAATGTTTTAAGTAATATTTGGCTGTTTTTATAACCACCATTAAACGCTTGGTAGCCATTGGCAACAGCCTCGTTATACTCTTCTTTGGTTAAAATTCGGTTGTAATTTATTTGTTTAGCAAGGCGCTCGTCAGGGTTTTGGAAGCCCTTGGTGCGATTGCGCATTTGTTCTTTTAAATAATCATCTTCTGTCCAGCCATCAATATATTTTGCTCCCGCATCCAGTTCTAACCAGCTCGTTGGGCGATAGTTAAAGTTAAAGGCAATACTGGTTTCTTGGCGATGACCTTTACGAGGAAGGGCAATAAAAGGGCTGGCGGTTTGAGATGGCGGTACGTCGTTAGAGTCCAATTTTTCTTTGAGCATTGAACCGCGGATCGTTAAATCAAGATCGGGCGTGAGTGCCATGGTATTGCGCAAATTAAAGCCAATACGGTCATTCTCAGAGTTAGTTGCTGCGGTATTAATTAATGAACCATCAATGTTAGGGTCTTTTCCACCACCATAACCATACTCGAAGCCCCAATCGCGTTCTTTGGGTTCTCGTGGGTAGCCACCTGAGGTATTGGTATCCCCTACGGAATGGGTCATCCACACATTTGCGTTTAGGTCAATCCATTGATTATCTTCAGGTTTCCATTTATATTCGGCATTATAAGCATTGACCGTAAAGTGAGCTAATGGCCATTGGGGTAATACTTGTTTTCCTTCAAGCTCAGCAAATCCTAAACGTGATGGCATGATTTCACCATAGGTGCTTTCACTTCGGCGAAAACCAAGATGTAATGTTTGGTTTTCAGTGAGATATAAATTAGTTTTAACTAAATAGGATTCCAACTCATTGGAGGTATTCGTAACTTCTTTTCCGGGGTGAAATACATTGGCAGCAAAAGGTAAGTAAGGGTCTGGACCAAGCTGTTGCTGTACTGTTTGTTGTTCATTTAATTGAACCGATTCTTTATAACGGTGAGCGCCATTTTTCCCCGCAAAATAATTACCTTGCCGGCGATAAGCATAGGCGGCCATTAAATCAAACTTTTCCTGTCGAGTCCCAACCGCTATTCTTCCGCCATTATCTTTAAAATTAAAGAATTGAGCGCTTCCTCGGGATTTCGGTGTGATGTTGACGACTGGATCAGAGAAAACATAGTTATTATTTTTATAAATCTCAGGGTGATCTCGGTAATCTTCGCCATAACCAAAGTGGGGAACACGCTCACGAGTAGAATTGCTGCTGGTTTCTAGTTTTAAGCTGACACCAAATTTTTCACCCGGTGCAACAACGTCATCTATTCCTATGGTTCTGATGGCTATCCCACCACCTACAGAGGTTTTTATATCACCAGCAAGAGAACCACTTTTTTCAATCTCAATGCTACTAATGAGGTTTGGGTCCACATAGTTACGGTTGTTTGCCCCATTGTAACCCCGATAAACGGTTAACGACTGTTCTGTGCCGTCAACCGTGACAGGAACACGTTCTTGCCCTTGAATGCCTCGAATATTCGGGTCTAACGCGCCACTGTTTCTTGCATCACCACTATAGACACCAACTGCACTATTAAGCACATCCGCGGTACTGGTACCTTTATAGCGCTCAACAAGGTCTTTTCCTAAATAAATTTTAGAACCTTTAGCATCATATTGATCATCGTAACCTTGTTGATCCCGTTCTTTGATAGTTTTTGCTGAATCTTGAACAGTTATGGTGCCGATGTGTTCTTCTTTTTCCCCTAAAGCGGTTGTTGGAATAAAAAGAGCAGTAATAATTGCAGTAGTAATAGGTGTTAATTTGTATTTATACATTGTGTTTTTCTCTATGCCATAACGCTTAAAAACGGGTTTCTAACCCAATAGAAATTTCGTGCTGGTAGTAGGAGTAAATTCCATCTGCAGAACTGCGGTTATCACGAAAGCGGTAACTGGTATAAGGCGTAAATGTGAGCAATGAATAATTTGGAAAACTAAGACGCGCAAAATACATCGCTTCTCTATCATGGCGTTTAACATTCAACATTTGGTTGAAGGCCTTGAATTGGCTTTCTCGGTAAGTTGCAAGTGCCAGTAAATGAATATCGGGTGTTAGCACGTGATAAAAGCCGCCTCGGATACCCAATTGGTCATAATCATCGCTACGAACTTCTGTGGTGAGACGAGTCGCATCAGCCCCCAAAAAGAGGGAGGTATCTGGGGTAATACCATAGACACCGGTTAGATGTAGGCTACTTCGATTACCATTGGCACTGTCATACGGTTTTTGATAATGAAGTTGTTGGTAGTCAGCGGAGGTACTTAGGAGCACACGAGGTGAAAATTGGTAGTCAGCTTCAATTTTTCCCCCTATGCCTAAATAACGGCGCTTTTCATTGACCGTTTTTAACTCAACTAATGGGCCGAATGCGATAGTGGTGTTCGCATCATTAAAACGATATAAAGTTGCTAAAGAAGACGTGTTTTCACTGAATTCAGCATAGTGCGGATAGCGGTCACCATAAGATGTCCCCTTGATTTGCAGGGAATGGTAGCCCGAGATAGGAATAATTTTACTCAGACTTGCATCATAGGTGAGTCCCGGTGATGATTTGGGGTTAGCCATTTTCCAGGTTCCCCCTGGCGTTTCCCAAACTTTATTTTTATCTGGAACTTGGTTGATATTACTGTTGTATTTATAGCCAAAGGAGAGACTGCCAGTCCAAGCGGTGCGGTTTTCGATAGCACTAATAAATTGCTGGATGGTTTGCTTCACATTCGTAGGTAATGCGAGTGTTTTATCGTTGATTAAATTTTGGAATAAAGCCAAAGACTCTTTATTTTGGTTATCTTCAAAATAAGCCCGGGCCAGTTCTAATTTTATGCGAAGAAACTTTGGCGACCGTGCCAATATTTGTTGGTAGTGGGCAATCGCTTCAGGGTAATGATTTTGCGATTTAGCAATTTCTGCTTTTGCAAATAAAATGAGTAGTGGATCCGCATCAGCGAGTTGTTGGTAGCGGGGTAATAAGCGCTGTACGTCTTCAAATTGCCTGTGGTTAATTGCCAGATAAATGGCTTGCCCGAGGTCTTGGGCATTATTCTCAAGGGCATAATTTTCCCCATTTAAGTTAATTGATAGGTCATCTGGGAGAAGCAATTGGTCTTTATTGGGGACTACTGCACTTTTATCACGATAGTTTTGTTTGTCTTTTTGCCATAACAATTGTTCTCGGTCAGTGTCCAAGCTGGCTGGAAATGCAGAGAATGCGGCTATAAGCATCATTATAGCAGGAGTTAATAACAGATATCGCATAGGATTAGCTTCGGTAATAAAAGGCAGTGGCCAACTGCCTGTCACGCTTTATGGTTGGCCACCAAGGTTGATTTACGGGTTACTGGGAAATATTCCCACGGCTTCCACCAAAGGCCATATCTTTGCTGTGATCTTCAAATTGAGTGACACCAGCAATATGCTTAGCTTGATCGCCAAAGAAGTGTCCATTTGTTGAGCCTGATTCACCATTAAGAGTGGCCGCCCCGGCGAAAGTGGCATTGTTTTTAATGGTGGCATCAATATTGGTTGCACCAATATTCCCTGCTAAGGATTTAGTACCAAAGTTGGCTGTCAGAGTCCCTGCGGTTAGTGCGCCTCCATTGTATTGGCTTATTCCTTTAACGGAGTATTCCGCTGTGCCAGCTGTAGGCATATTGGTGGTGACATCCTTGCCAGAATAGTAAGCGGTATGTGTGGTGTCACTAACTTGTCCTGTCGATGACCATTCACCAAAATAGACTTCTGCATCTGCAATTTTGGCAAAGTTAAAAACGCCCATTTTGTCATGCGAACCAGGTCCATTAGGCATGGAAATAACATGTGCTTCATTTCCTGCCTGTATTGGTGCCATTCGAGTTAAGCCTGAGAAAGAAATGGTTTTTCCACCATAAACAGATTGCACACCAATACCTGGGTCACCCGCAGCACCGCCATGACCACCACCGGTTCCTTCTGTTGCACCAACACGGACGGAAGGCTGATTAGCATCGAAAGGTTGGCTTTGGCCAGAACCGATTGCTGCAGAAGCACCAAAAGTTACTGTGCAGGTTGCGAGTGCTAGAGCGATAATATTTAACTTTTTCATCGAAATACTCCATTTTTATTAAAGATATTAACGATACTATTGATTAAGAAATTATTATTTCGCATATATATGACGAGTTGTATTAAATCAAATAATAATATAAATGCAAATGATAATTCTTCGCATTAACATTAAAATAATTATGGGTATCAATGAGATAGTGATATTGATCTTGCTGTTAGTGGTTGATATTACGATTTATTTTTGTAGTTAATTTGTTGGATTATCAATTTTAATGGTAATTATTTTTTGATAAAAAAGTTAAATTAGTCACATTTTAATGCGTTTGATTGAATGGATTACATTAAAAACATTAAAGTTGATGTTGTTTATTATTTCATCATCGTTCGTAGACAATGGTGGGGTAAATAAATCAAAAAAAAACAAATGCAAACAATGCGCATTATCATTACTGTTGTGGTAATTTTGTCTTTACGGTACACAGCTAGGTTTATAATCACTCAAAATATAAAGGAATAAAGATATGGCTCCATGGTTAATTTTTGGCGCGGGTGGAAAAGGTGTTGGTCGTCAAATTGCTCAGTTGGCAATTGCAAAGAAACGCCCTGTCATCGTTGTTGTGCGTAATAAGCAGTCTGCAGAGGCATTGGAGGCGGTAGGTGCGCAAGTCTTCATTGGTGATGCTTGTGATAGTGAAGTGGTTAAGGCTGCTTGTCATGCAGCAGGAACAACTGCCACGGTTATTTCAACCATGGGAGGGAGTCAAGATTATTTAGCTCACCGTACGGTGATTGATTGTGCAGAACAAGCTGGGATATCTCGTATGGTGTTAGTCACATCATTAGGTTGTGGGGATTCATGGCCTTATTTGTCTGCCCGGTCACGCGCTGCATTTGGTCAGGCTGTGAGAGAAAAATCCCTTGCGGAGTCATGGTTACAAACTAGCTCATTAGATTATGTGATTGTTCGCCCTGGTGGGTTATTACATGGTGAGCCAACGGGAAAAGCAGTTCTTCAACAAGAGGTTGAAGTTCATGGCTTAGTGATGCGTGCGGATGTTGCTGCGCATGTTTATCAGTTGGCTAAGCAAGGTGAATTGAAAAAACAAATTTATAGCGTAGTACAGCCGGGGTTGGTACCCGCTTAATAAAAACAAGGTTATTTGTGTAGCTTATCTGTTTTTTATTACAAATAGGGCTACCATTGGTCTCCACTGCGAAAGTCACAATATAGGGGTTGTGAAAAATCAATTAAATTGTTTTTTGACCACCCCATGACGCCACCTTCTTCATCGACAGAGTGGATATAATGGCTTTGATTGAGCTCATATAATGGCCCGTTCCATACCTGCCAGCCGACAGATTGATATACAGGGAAGCCCTGATCTGATGCAGAAAGCAGACCCAGTTGATAACAATCGGCAATAATTTGGTTGGTAGCCAGCATAAGCTGTTTGCCGATCCCTTGGCGACGGTAGTTTTCCCGTACCGCCATCGCTTCAACATAGCCAACCGTTATTGGAGTATTACCGATTGCCATATGACGTTGAATAATAGCAACGTGGCCAATAATTTGTTGTTGGTCATAAGCCAAGACGTGCATTCCCCCCAAAGCATGTTCAAAATCATCATGGGTAAAATCTTGCTCAAAGCTTTGAAATAGCATGAAATATAATGCCTCTCTATTCTCTGCTGAAAGTTGAGATGTGTGTTTGTTTTTATATTCTATTGTCATTTAGCACCATGGAATAATTGTAAAGAGGGCTGAAATAAAAAATCGTTAAGCTTGTAGGAGCAAAGTATATAGCATATCAAAATTGACTATGATGGTTTGAATGCGTTAGTGCTAAAAGCTATTTTGGTGTTTTTTAATAAAGCCATCGATATATTTTGTGGTATTACTCAAACGTTATTTTCATTAATGTAATATTAAGGTTATGAATATCGATTCTTTCAAAAATTTCGATTTTTATCACATGGTTATACTGAACAGACAAACTGAATTTTTTGCTTTATTGTGTGGTCGTTGCTCTTTTCAATAAGGATTGTTGAATGAAGAAAAAAACGACATCAACGATACATGATGCGGCTTTTAAAGGATTTATGACAAACATTGCAAATGCACGAGACTTCTTTGAAATTCATTTACCGGAACATATAAAATCATTATGTGATTTCAATACGTTATCGCTGACAAATTCCTCGTTTATTGATAAACAACTTCGCTCACGGTTATCGGATGTATTGTATTCAGTACGAACCTCTCAAGGGGAAGGTTATATTTATCTTTTAGTTGAACACCAATCAACCCCCGATAAACTTATGGCGTGGCGTTTAATGCATTATGCGTTTTTAGCGATGAATCAGCATATGCAGCAAGGAAATACAACATTACCCATTGTTGTGCCTATATTATTTTACCATGGGGGGCGTTCGCCTTATCCATATACACAACTTTGGACGGAGTGTTTTCCATTACCAGAGATTGCACATGAGTTATACACACAACCGTTTCCACTCGTAGATATTACCGTTATTGATGATAATGAACTCGTTAACCATCGAAAAATAGCAGTAATGGAATTAGCGATGAAACATAAATA
>NZ_JBRFKD010000002.1:1595550-2392569 GCF_053098325.1 Providencia sp. PROV_01
CGAGTAATCCAGTACTGAAAGGTTAGGTGCTAATATAGTACCTAACCTTTGTTTTCAATGTATTATGTGAATGTTCATGTGCTGATGGTAAAAACTTAGCTATGTTGGAACAACATGGCTAAGTTCGGTCAATTGCTTCTTTCATCAGTAAAATAGGCTCTTTCCCTCGATATATTCTATCAGTAATAGTTTTACTACTATGCCCTAATATATTAAACCTCACATGATCTGGAAGGTCTGATATATCTCTTAGCCTATCACTCATGGCATATCGATAATCATGTGGACTATGTTTTTCATTAATCTTTTTAAATAGATTTGCTACAGCATTTGATACTGAATTATGAACTTTCCATGGAAATACAGGTTTAACATCCATAATTCCATTTTGAAGTAAATCTTTATGAATTGGTATATTTCTTATACTACTTGAATTTTTAATTCTCTTACTATTCTTATCATTTACACTTATACAAGCAATCTTTTTCTCCTTATCTATAATGTATATATAATCTAGTTCTGTTAGCTGTATACATTCTGTCACCCTCATACCTGTATAATATAGTACCTGCAAAAGCCACCAAAAATGAGATTTATGTTCTATAAGCTCAAGTGCTTTTTTGTGTGATTCACAAGAAACTGAGATTTTTGGGTTAACTTTTTTAATTTTTTTATATCCCATACCACTAAAAGGATTTTTAGAAATATAATCTCTTTTACCGGCAGCAAAGCTAAAAAGAGCTGATACTTTTTTAAACATGGATTGACTAGAAAATTCAGAATTATACTTATTCTTTAAGGAATTTTTAAAACTAGCTACCTTTGATTTGTCAAATGACTCAATATCAGTATCACCATATAGGCTAATTAAGTAATCAACCGCTGCTTTATTACTTTTAAATGTTAATGGCCTCCATTCAGATTTCATTTCGGTATACCATTCATCAGCAATTTGGCTAATTTTATGTCCTTTAGCTTGAAAGCGGCTATCATTCTGCTGTCTATTAGGCAAATTCCCGCTATTAATCCAATAAATGTAGTTTGCCTCTAAATGGATCTCTTCTTCGATGAACATATCTCGCTCATTCATTAAATGTCCCCTTATCTCATCAAAATCAATACATTCTTTTTTTAATCGATGAAAAGTACTAAGTAGAATTTTTGAACGTTTATGAGCGATCTGTAGATCTCTAGTTCTCAAGTCAAATCGAATTAGCTTTCCTACATATGACTTTTGCCAAATATAATAACCACGAGAATTACATGAAATATACATGAAATGTACATGTGCCATTGGTGCCCCTTGATTTACCATCAGCACATGAACATTCACATAATACATTGAAAACAAAGGTTAGGTACTATATTAGCACCTAACCTTTCAGTACTGGATTACTCGTCTTCGGGATGAATTCCAACAAGTACTCCCTCTCTTGGCGAAGGCACTCAATAAACATTATAATAGTGATAACGACATCATAACTATCCTAAATTATTTGTTTATTGCCTTGGACTCCCATAATTTTGAACAAGTTATTCAAGTTTTAGGTGAACAAACAGAAAAGCATAAGGAGACAATCATGAATATTGCGCAACGATTGCAAGATAAAGGACGGCAAGAAGGGTTGCAAGAGGGATTTAAAAAAGGCAAAGAAGAGGCAAATATAGCAACTGCACGGAATCTTTTGGAGCAAGGAGTTAGTATCGAGATAATAATGAAAAGCACTGGGTTGAGCCGTGAAAAACTTATTTCTTTACAGTAACTCAGGTGTTATGACTCAGATTTAAAAGGGATATTATTTATCAATATCCCTTTATTTAATAATAGTTGAATAATATATAAATTATTTAAATGGCATCTACTAGGTTTGCTTATCCCATTGAACTAGTGCTAACGACAGTTGACTCAAAGCGGCATAAAAACCAAACTCATCATACCGTTGGCAATTTTGGCTAAATATTGGTAGCCATTGCAGTAAAAGTGACAAGGTTTTTAGGCGCAATTGCCTTACTTTTTCTTGGTCCAAATGGGCTTCATTTAATGAAAAATGTAAGTGACTTAATAGCTCTAAAAAAATTGAAATATGATCAGAAGGCTCTCTAAATGCCTCATTAGTTTCCATTCCAGCCTCGGCTAATAAGTACTTAATTTGTTCATTACCTTGCTCACAGTTTGGATAAACTGAGGCGTAAGGTAAAGCTGATTGCTTATCAGACATTAAAAATAAGCTACAGAAGTCGGCGGCTAATTCGAGTTGTGCATCATTTCGCATTATTAGCGCTTGGACTTTTGTTTTAACTGCTTGAATTGGCAAAGTTAGAACGGGTTCCTGCTCGACAGTCGTAAACCAATCCATCATCTCGCTAGATTGAAGTTGCACTAATGTTGCACTATCTAGTTCACGTGAGAACAATTGTGCTAGCCATGCATAAATACACGCTATTCGTTCTGGTGCAAAAGTGCTTTGTTTTGTCATTTATTCACCTGTGATGCAGGAACATATTCACACTGAGCAACCATTTCAATTGGCCCATCGAATGCATTCACGTTATCCACTTGTCCTGTATATTTTTCTATCTCTACTAAGGTTGTATGTGCGCTGGTGGCTTGCGCTAATTGAGAGGTTCCAATATCAAGCGTCAATACGTTTGGGTTTCCGTATTTGCACAGCGCATTGATTTCTCCGCCCTTAGTCGGGTCATACCAAGCTCCCTCATGGATACGGGCAACGCCTTTTGTGTATAGGTCTGAAACCACGGCTCCCGCTAACACTTGCCCTCGGTCGTTGAAAACGCGAACGATATCACCATTTTGTATACCCCTAGCTTTCGCATCTTGAGGACTAATAAAGACCGGTTCTTTGCCACTAACGGAATAATATTGACGTAATACAGGGGACTCGCACAGTTGTGAGTGTAAGCGAAAATCGGGATGTGCAGATTGCAAATGTAATGGCCATTTTTTTGAACCTGGACCACCATGAGAGCGTTCTGCTTTTTCGAACCACATTGGGTGGCCTTGGCAATCATCATATTGCATGTCGGCAATAGTTTTTGAGTAAATTTCAATTAAACCACTCGGTGTTCCTAATGGTTCTAAGTCGGGATCTTCTCTAAATGCTTGATGACGAACAAACATTTGTGGATGCTCAAATTCTACATAACCGTCTTTTTCCCAGAAGACATCGAAGGAGGGTAGATGAATACCACGGCCTTTCCCCTGCTGGCTGCCTTCTTGCCAAATACGTTTTAGCCAGCCCATTTCGTCCAAACCTTCAGTAAAGGCTTCTTCACGACCAAAACGGCGGCATAGGTCGCGTAAAATATCGAAGTCATTGCGTGACTCAAATTGCGGTTCAACGAGTTGTTTCATTGCAATAATGCCACGATTTGAATGGTTACCGTATTGGTCAAGGTCATTACGTTCAAATTGCGTGGTTGCCGGTAATACGATATCGGCAAAGCGGCAAGTGGATGTCCATTGATTATCGATAGAAACAACCGTTTCAAGCTTGCGCCAACCTTCAATAATACGGTTAATTTGTTGGTGGCGGTGGAATGGATTGGTTCCGGCAAATACGCACATTTTTAGTGGCGGTAATTTAACCGCTTTACCATTCCAGTTGATTGTTTTTCCGGGCTCTAAAATCGCATCAATAAAACGAGCAATAGGAATGGTGCTGCTGTAGCCTTTGTAGTCATTGTTATCATGAATGGGGGGCACTTTAGTTGAGCCAGAAAAACCACTTAAAATAATTCCCTGACGGCTAGGGGTTCCTGCTCCATTGTAGTGCCAACCGAAGCCAAATCCTCCACCCGGTAAGCCAATTTGACCTAACATCGCAGCTAAAACAACAATCATCCATGACCATTGTTCACCATGTTGCATGCGTTGAACGCACCAACCTGCAATGATTTGGGTGCGATCTGCTGCCATTTGGCGAGCTAAAGCTTGGATTGTATCGGCATCAATACCACAAATTTCAGCTGCCCATTGTGCATCTTTGGGTTGCCCATCCGTTTTTCCCATTAAGTAGGGAACAAATTGCTCGAAACCGACACAATATTCTTTTAAGAAGGTTTTATCATGTAAGTCTTCAATGTAAAGCGTGTGGGCGATGGCTAATTGTAGTGGTACATCCGCTTGCGGGTTAATCGCAATATGTTGAACATTGGCACGCCCAAGGTAATCATGCGTTGAGGTGATTATAGGGTCAATACTGATGACTTTTATCTCACCGTTAGCGGCTTTTTCTTTCAATTGTTCATAATATTCATAAACGTCATGATCAGGGCACCACCAGTTAGCTTGTTGATTTTTAATCAGGTCAGAGCCCCACAACACAATGGTTTTACTATTTTTGAGGACTAACGGCCAAGAGGTTTGTTGTTCATAAACCTCCATCGACCCAACAACTCGAGGTAAAATTACTTGTGCAGCCCCTGTTGAGTAATCTCCGCCAGTACTGACACTATTGCCATGCAGCGCAATGGCGCGAGCTAACATACCTGAAGCGTTGTGAAGCATCCCTGTCGATTGCCAACCATTTGCAGTGAGTAATCCACTTGGTCCATAGGTTGTTTGAACACGTTCTAATTCTTGATAGAACAAATCAAGGGCTTCATCCCAAGAAACACGTACGAAGCGGTTATCACCTCGTTGTGAGGTATCACTTAAATGGCGTTTACGTAGCCAATCAACACGTACCATTGGATAACGAATACGGGCAGTACCATGAACATGGTCAGGTAACCCTGCAATCATTTTGGATGGAAATTTATCGTGTTCAAAGGGCTTGGCTTCGATAAAGCGACCATCAACCACAGTAGCGCGGATTGCACCCCAGTGCGACCCTGTCAGAATGCCTTCTTGTACCACCGCAGTTTGTTCACCAGCCGTTGCAGCGCTAGCCTTACGTGGTGTTAAGAGGGAAGGGCCTAACATACCCGCAACAGTGAGCCCGCCAAGCTGGAACAAAAAGCGTCGACGAGAAGCTTGAAAAGTTGGATTATTTTTCATTCTGTACTCCGTTATCACCGTGTGAAGATCCTGCGGTATCAGATGCATTCATTTGTAAGTATTTCAGTAAGGTGCGCTCTTCTCGCTTATCTAAACTGGTAAAGCCAATCATACCGTTTAATGTGCCTATCCAACCGTTAGCATCAAAGTGAGCAATATCTGGCGCGCCATGGCATTGATTACAGGAGCCGTTATATAAAGAGTCTGCATAAGCCCATATCGGTTTGATATCATTGACCATATCGCCTTGCTGCATCCAGGCGGTCGCTTGCAATTTGCTCCATGAGGTATCTGTTGCAGCGACGACGGTACTCTCTAAATTTTTCACATTTTCTTGAACATCACCGCGTATAGAAGCAACGAAAATTCGTTTACCAGGGAATTCGGATAGGACTCGTTGGCGGCCATCAGTTTCTGTCCACCCAGTGATTTCAACTTGTAGCCAATCGCCATCACGTTTTAGGACTTTCACCTCTGAGGCAGGAAGTAACGAACCAGCAGGGTCTTTATCCCCTTTATTTGCATAAATAGGTTTAATATCAAGTGAATACAGAATATCTGAATCACTATTTGCTTTCGCGCGCAGCTCATCGAATTGTTTACGAAAACCGCTGCTCATATCAGGTAATTGGTGGGCAATTCCTTTGTGGCAGTCAATGCAGGATTGATTCTCTTTCGCAGCGATTTGCATCTGGCGAGCCGCTTCTGGATTTTGCTTGGCGTGATCCATCGAGTCGTAATCATGACAAGAGCGGCAAGTGGCCGAATTGTTCTCTTTCATGCGAGCCCATTCACGTTCTGCAAGTTCGGCGCGTTTGGCTTCAAATTTTTCAGGGGTATCTATCGAATGAGCAATAAATGTTTGATAAATATCATTGCTTGCTTCGAGTTTCCGTTTAATCATGCCTGGAAGGTCGGAGGGAATATGGCAGTCATGGCATTCTGCACGTACCCCAGAGGCATTTTGGAAATGCACGGATTGCTTATATTCTTCGTAAACGGGTTCCATGCTATGGCAACTGACACAAAACTCGGTGGTGCTAGTCACTTTCATCCCAACATGGGGTACAACGATTAACGCAACACCCACTGCAATCCCGACAACGATTAACGTAAGCATTGACCAACGAGCACTTGGTTTTCGCAACGCTCTCCAGAGTTTCCGCATAATAGCCCCTGTAATTATATGGTTTAATACAGGCGATCTTATTGAGTTAATATGAATAGCGGTACTAGTCAGGATGAACAGCTTACGGCAAGATATGGGTAAATATGAACAGATATGAACAGAAGAGAGTATATCAATGACATCACATCATATTGTGGTTGTTGAAGACGAACCCGTTACTCAGGCGCGTTTACAGGCTTACTTTGAGCAAGAAGGATATCGTGTTTCTGTTACGGGGAATGGTGCAGGTTTACGCGAAATTATGGATCAGCAAGTAGTTGACTTGATTCTGTTGGATATTAATTTACCGGATGAAAATGGGTTAATGTTAACAAGGGCGCTACGTGAGCGTTTTACAGTAGGAATTATTTTAGTCACAGGCCGTTGTGACCAAATTGACCGTATTGTGGGTTTAGAAATGGGAGCAGATGATTACGTTACTAAACCTTTGGAACTCAGGGAGCTCGTTGTTCGTGTCAAAAATTTACTTTGGCGAATTGATCTTGCTAAACCATCACAAACCCAGGTTGTTTCTCAAGATAATTGCTATCAGTTCGCTGGCTATTGCCTAAATGTTTCGATGCATACGCTCGAATTTAAGCATCAAGCAATCAAACTCACTCGTGCTGAATATGAAATGCTAGTGGCTTTTGTTACAAACCCACGGGAGATTCTAACCCGAGAACGTCTTTTACGTATGTTATCAGCCCGTCGAGTTGATCACCCTGATTTACGCACGGTAGATGTACTTATTCGCCGTTTACGCCACAAGATTAATGCTGATTTATTAGTGACTCAGCATGGTGAAGGTTATTTTTTAGCCGCCGATGTATACTGATATACGGGCCTAAATCCTCCTGGAGATAATGAATTACGTAAGTGTTCACTATCTGCATTTTGTTGAGTAAGCACTAAAATTGGCGGGCTTATATTGTTTGGAACTGGCTGCTTTTGTAATACTTTGATGGCTTGTTCAATGACTAGCTCACCTTGCCAAACCATTTGGTCGCTAGCTGCCATAATTATTCGGCCTCTTTTTAAGCCGCGATAGACTTGATGTGATAAGTAAAAAGAAACAATATTCAATGGTTTTGTTAAGTTACGGCCTTCACCCATTGCGGCTTCAGCGGCGATAGCTGTGCCAACGACGACATCAATATCTGGGCTACGCTCTAGCATTTCATGTAATAAATTGCGTTGAACTTCAATGTCGTTATCCCCTTGTGCAACATCCACAATTTGTACATGGCTACCCGCAATAGCCTCTCTGAATCCTTGTTCCATTTCAAGGCTACCGCCAGCATTTAATGGCCCAGGCATAAGTAACACTTTCAATGGCTTACCTTGGCTCCATTGCACTAAATAGCGTCCCGGCTGATAGCCCATTTGAAACCAAGGTACACCCACGCGGGTTTTAACTGTTTTATCGTGTGTCGCGTTGATGACTTCAATGACAGGCGTATTTCCTACCAGTTGGCTCAGGTTTGGAAAGGCTGTAGTGCTACTGCCCAGTAAAATGGCATCTGCTCCCCACTGTTGGCATTGCGTAATTTGCTTTTGCTGAGTGGCTAGCTGGTTATATCCGCCAGCTTCTAATACATTTAGGTCAATACTATAGCTTTTGGCTGCTTTTTGCATACCATAATTAATTGATAACCAATAAGAATCTTTTAAGCTAGGATAAAGCGCACACAATTTCCATGTTTTTGTAGCGGTAATGGGATTATGTGGTTGGGAGGTAAAGTGTAGTGTATCACTCCACTGAATGAGTGAACTATTCTGCGCCATTGCTAGGCTCAGTAATGAGTAAAATGTGAACAGTAGTAAAATCAATACACGCATGATAGCCTCACAAACCAGAAACCTTTATCCTAAATGCTTTCTTGCAGTTAACTCAACCATTTTAATTTTTAGGCTAACTAAACCGTGAATTTATCACTAACTAGACGATTGTGGATGGGCTTTGCGCTGATGGCAGTATTGACCTTTATCAGCACCCTTGTGGGGTGGTACAACTTACGTTTTGTTAGCCAAGTTGAACAGGCCAATACCGAGGCTTTGATTCCAACCATGAATATGGCAAGGCAATTGAGTGAAGCAAGTGCTTGGGAGCTATTTTCTGCGCAGAATCTCACCAATGCAGATAGCGAAAGTATTTGGTTAGCGCAAGGACGGATGTTAACGGCACAAAGCCTTAAAATCACTAATTTGCTGAAAACATTACGGGAACAAGGCTTCAACACACAAGATATAGAACAACAAGAAAAAGAAATCGCTCAATCATTAAGCCAACAAGGTGAATTAGTTGGCCAGCGGTTAAAACTGCGCACTGAGCAACAACAGTTAAGGCAACATATCATCGCTGCGGCGGGTGATATCGCCCAAAAAGCGCATGGCCAAGCCAATAATGCAGCGACCTCCGCTGGTGCAACGCAGGTGAGTATTTATGACCTAATCGAGCGAAAACAAGGGGAACAAGCACAGCAAGCCCTTGATCAACTTATTGATATTGATCTTGAATATGCTAGCCAAATGAATGAGCTGCGATTAAGCGCTATGCGCGTACAGCAAATGGTACTTAATTTAGGTTCAAACCAACCCAATCGTAATATGGCAGAATTAGAAAATCAGCTGAATTCTGCAGTCAAAATCTTACAACGTCGGCAAAAATATATTGAAGACCCTGCCGTGAGAAGCCAGGTAGAAAATGCCTTAAATAGCGTTAAGCGTTATACCGAGTTAATTACGTTGTATCGCCAAGATAACGACATCACAACTCGTTTACAGATTTTATCGCAAAATAATATTGACCAATTTGCACGTTTTAGTAGTGAAGTAGCTCAATTAGTTGACATCATTGAACTTCGTAACCAAACCGCATTGGGGCAACTTAAACAAGCCAGTGAACGGGGGCAAAATTGGTTGTTAGCATTAAGTATTGTTTCATTACTCTCATTGATTTTGATCCTTTGGCGAGTGGTTTACCGCTTAGTGACAAAGCCGTTGGCACAGCAAACCCAAGCGCTTCAGCGCTTGCTTGAGGGCGATATTGACTCTGCATTTCCTGAAACCGCAGGCGTGAAAGAGCTTGATACGATTGGCCGTTTAATGGATGCATTTCGTGCGAGTGTCCATGCTTTAAATAATCAGCGTGAACAACTAGCGGACCAAGTCAAAGTGAGAACGGCAGAACTGCGGGTGATGGTTGTTGAGCACCGCAAAGCTCGCGCTGAAGCAGAAAAAGCCAATCAGGCAAAATCGGCATTTTTGGCGGCAATGAGCCATGAAATTCGCACGCCACTTTATGGAATTTTGGGGACAGCGCAATTGCTATTAGAAAATAAAGCGCTTAATCAATATCATGATGATTTATATGCAATTACGGATTCAGGTGAATCCTTATTAGCTATTTTAAATGACATTTTGGATTACTCTGCTATTGAAGCAGGGGGACAAAATGTTTCTATCAATGAGGAACCTTTCGAGCCCAAGCCATTATTGGAAAGTACCTTGTATTTAATGAATGCCAGTAATAAAAATCATGCCATTCAGTTAGTTGCTGATATTGCAGATGATTTACCTACTGCCTTACAAGGGGACCCGCTCCGGATCCGGCAAATTATCACGAATTTACTCAGTAATGCACTACGTTTCACTCAGCAGGGGCGGATTACTTTGCGTAGTTGCCGTTATGGCAAATATTGGTTTATTGAAGTGGAAGACACCGGGTGTGGCATTGATAACTCGCGATTTACTGATATTTTTAAGCCATTTGTGCAAGTCGATAGCCAGCGGGGTGGAACAGGGCTTGGGCTGACAATTAGTGCAAGTTTAGCACAAGCGATGGGCGGTGAACTGACGGTTAGTAGCCAGTTAGGGAGTGGAAGCTGTTTTCGTTTAACATTACCGTTATCTATCGCCTCGCATCCAGTTAGTAAATCGGCGGATCTACCATCAGACATGCGAGGCGTACATTTATTACTCATAGAAGACAACCCATTGACTCAGAAAATAAGTGGAGAAATGTTAACCCGCAGTGGGGCACAGGTAACCATCGTTGGTTCTGCGGCCGAAGCATTAGCTGCTTTACAAACTGGGCAAAAATTTACGGCAGCATTGGTGGATTTTGGTTTACCTGATATCGATGGGATCACCTTGGCTAAACAAATAGCGAAAGCCTACCCCGCATTGGTTTTGATTGGTTTTAGTGCTCATGTGATTGATGAAACATTGCACCAACGGACGAGTCAAGTTTTTCGCGGTATCATTCAAAAACCAGTACCAAGAGATAGGTTAAACCAGTTGATCGTTAAATATATTTCAGGCGGTGAGTATACGTTGTCCGATTCTAGTGTTCAGGAAAAATTTGTAGATTTGCAACAGCTTATTAGTGATGCTGAATTAATGGGGCTCTCAAAAATTCGTGAATGGGTGAGTATTTTTAAACAGCATTCCCTGCCGCTAATCGACCAAATTGATATTGCACGAGCAGAAAATAACACAGAACAAATAAAACGCCTTGCTCACCAGTTAAAAAGCAGTTGTGCTAGTTTAGGAATGCAAAGTGCAGTACAAAGCTGTGCATTATTAGAGCAGCAGCCAATGGCGGATACTCAACTGAAAAATGATATACAGCAAGGCTTACAGGCTATTGAGCAATGGTTGAATAGAGCGCATTGATTCTTCAAATAGCCAGTAAGGTTCATTTAGCTGCTTTTTATCTGTTGAAGACCATGTTCAGGGCTAAGATTTAGCGCGCAACACGCAGGCCACCGCTCACACCTTGTGGGCTCCACAGTATTTGCCATAATTGGATATCTCGTGCTCTAAATGCACCAGCGCAAGCATTTAAATAATAAGAAAACATGCGTTTGAAACGAGGCGTATAATTATGTTCGAGCTCAGGCCAAGCGGCTTGAAAACGGGAATACCATGCCATGAGAGTATGGTCATAATCAGCACCAAAATTATGCCAATCCTCCATGACCAGTTTGCCTTCGCTGGCTTCGCCAATATTTTGCACAGAAGGTAGGCAGCCGTTTGGAAAAATATATTTATTAGTCCATGGGTCAACATTCACTTTATTTTGATTAGAACCAATGGTGTGAAGTAAAAACAAACCGTTAGCTTTTAGGTTGCGTTGAATAACATCAAAGTAAGTCGCATAATTTTTAGGGCCGACATGCTCAAACATACCTACAGAGACAATACGGTCAAATTGGTCGTTAAGATTCCGATAATCTTCTAATTTAATATCAACATCTAAGCCTGCACAGCGAGCTTGAGCATATTTTTGTTGCTCAGCGGAAATAGTGACACCCGTAACAGAAACCCCAAAGTTTTTTGCTGCATAGGCAGCGAGTCCCCCCCAGCCACAGCCGATATCAAGTAATCGCATACCGGGTTTTAATTGCAGTTTTTCGCAGATTAAATTTAATTTTTGTTCTTGCGCGAGAGGAAGGTTTTCAGGAACCGTTTCTAAACCTTTCCAGTAGCCACAAGAATATTGCATATAAGGGTCGAGCATCAGGGAAAACAAGTCATTTCCGAGGTCGTAATGTTCTTTTCCAACAATACGAGCACGTTTTAGGGTTTGTAAATTGCGAACACGTGCGACAGCAATTTTCAGTGTATCACTGAAATTGTGAGGTATTTTTTTATCGAGTTTATGGCGTAAGACATATTGGAAAAATATATCTAAACGCTCGCAATCCCACCAACCATCCATATAGCTTTCACCTAATCCTATTGAGCCGTGTTGTAGCACTCGTTTAAAGAAATGGGGGTTGTGTACCTGGATATCGAAAGGGCGGGAGCCATTAATTTTAATGCCAGCTTCACTCAATAATTCAGTAGCAATGCGTTGCCAAGAGTCGATAGTGGTTTTTTGGTTAACGACTTGTTCAGTACTCATCTGATCTCCAATTTTTATCAAAGTGGGATTCAGAGAACTTTATTTGTGACGTATTCGTGGTACAGCAAAACAGGAATATTGACCACCGCTGCACGACAGTCAGTGTATTAGCGTTATTGTTGCTATAAATAAAGCTCAAATCCAGTTTCAGATAACTCTATAAAAAATATAAAACGTTCATATTGAATTTCAATAGAAATTGCACTTAATACTTAGAAATGGCACTTATAACCAAAAAAAGAGTTCTTATAAGACAATTATTTGCTCATCAAAGCTTTTCAAGCTCTTCAATGAGTATTGGAATAAGTCTAGTATATAGAAATGACATTTGTGTGAAAAAAAACGTTATTTGTTGCTTTTTATCTGATTAAGATTGGTTTTTTGGGCTGATTTTATTGAAATTAATGATGAGGCGTAGAGCAAATGGCTCACCTATGATTATAGAGAGCCATTTAGGAATAAAAATTCAATGATTAGATTTTTGGAGAATATCCATAATGGATTGCTTCTGTTTGTTCTAAATGAATTTGGGTTACTGCGGGTTGGGTATTAGCGATAACTTGGCCATCGCGAACAGAATAACGAACAGGGACTTGACGACGCACGGCATCAAAGCCATTTTCTGCAGGTAAAATTAATAAACTAGCTCGGTTTCCTTCACTCACACCATAATCTTGCAAGTTCAATGTACGTGCGCTGTATTCACTAATCAGTTTCAGCCCATCATTGATTTGCTGGTAACCCATTAATTGGCAGACATGTAACCCCATATGCAGTACTTGCAACATATTGGCTGTACCTAATGGGTACCATGGGTCAAATACATCGTCGTGACCAAAGCACACATTAATATCCGCGGCTAGCATCTCTTTCACTCGCGTAATTCCACGGCGTTTTGGATAAGTATCAAAGCGGCCTTGTAAGTGAATATTTACTAGTGGGTTAGCGACAAAGTTAATTCCAGACATTTTTAGTAGGCGAAATAAACGGGAAGTATAAGCGCCATTGTATGAATGCATTGCGGTGGTATGGCTTGCCGTGACGCGAGAACCCATCCCTTGTGCATGTGCTAACGCTGCGACTGTTTCAACAAAACGGGATTGCTCATCATCGATTTCATCACAGTGGACATCAATCAAGCGGTCATATTTTTGTGCTAAAGCAAATGTTTTATGGAGTGATTCCACGCCATACTCACGAGTAAATTCAAAATGTGGAATGGCACCAACGACGTCGGCTCCTAGGCGTAACGCTTCTTCTAACAGGGCTTCGCCATTTGGATAAGACAAAATACCTTCTTGTGGAAAAGCCACAATTTGCACATCAACCCAAGGTGCGATTTCTTGTTTTACCTCTAACATCGCTTTCAGTGCGGTTAATGTCGGATCTGACACATCCACATGAGTACGAACATGTTGAATACCATTGGCAATTTGCCATTTAAGGGTTTGCCACGCTCGATTTTTAACATCATCGTGGGTGAGCATCGCTTTACGCTCTGCCCAACGTTCGATGCCTTCAAAGAGTGTTCCTGACTGGTTCCAGCTTGGTTGCCCCGCGGTTTGAGTGGTATCCAAGTGAATGTGTGGCTCAACGAAGGGAGCCGTAACTAATCCACCTTCACCGTCTAAGCTGTCTGGTAATACTTCACCTTGAGGTTGTGGAAGAATGGCTTGAATTTTTTGATTGTCAATATCAATACGCCACAGGCCATCACGCTCAGGTAAACGGACATTATGGATATGTTTGATAGTTTGGTTAAGCACGGGTCATCTCCGAATCAGTAGTATGGCGGCGATTTAATAATGGGTTAAGGATAGCGTAACATAATGCACCGCCCAACACGGCATTGACAGGAACAATACCTGGTAACCAGTTACCTGCGATAACCCCAGCGGCAACGGCGATTAATGCACTGATGTTGACATCACGCATTTTACTGCGATCAAAGGTTTCGTAGCGGTGGCGGTACATGAGGTAGTCGGCGATGATAATTCCGCCAATAGGGGGAATAGCCGCAGATAAGAAAGTTAGCCAGCCAACAAAATTATTATATAACCACAGCGCACATAGCGTTCCAACCAGTCCATTGACAATGGATAAGGTTTTGCTGGATAAGCCGGTGATATTGGCAAACCCTAAACCTGACGCATATAGGGCGTTATCGTTAGTTGTCCAAATATTTAAACCCAAAACGATAATTGCGGGTAATAGTAAACCTTGGGCAATCATCACATCTGAGATATCTGCCATACCTAATGATGCCGCACCAGCAGCTCCAAAGATAAACATCAATGAATTACCAAGGAAAAAAGCAATAATGGCGACAAGCACCGCAATCTTAGGTTTTCGTCCGAAACGCACAAAATCAGCTGTTAATGTTCCAGCACTCACAAAAGACCCCACTACCATGGCTAAGGCAAGGTTAAAATCGATAGGTTTTGCGGGGACGACTGCCTGCAATGCACTCATTCCACCCATGTCAGTGATAGCAAGGTAGACGGAATAACTGCCGAGTATCGCAATGGCAGGAACTGCAACGATTGACAGTATAGTTAGAGCAGAAATACCGAAAAAAACCGTAACGGTCATTAAGACCCCTGAAATACCAATCAACCAGTTGATATCCCAACCCGTGGCTTTACCAACAGGAATGGCAAACATCGCAACACCGACACCAAACCAGCCGACTTGTGTGCCACCTAATAGGAAAGAGGGGAGCCATGAGCCTTTAATACCAAAGGAATAACGAGCAAGAAGGTGGGTAGTTAAGCCTGTTTTAGAACCAATAAAACCAAGAAATGCGGTGTAGATACCAAGAAGAAGATTACCGATAAGAACTGCGAGGAAGAAATCATGAAAATCAAGACCGGTACCGAGAGCGCCTCCGGTCCACATACTGGCGGAAAAGAACGTTAAACCTAGCATCACAAAGGTTAATGCTAGTCCGCCTTTCCGCGCGGATATGGGCACGGGGCCATGGCTATAATTTTTATCGTCAGGCACGATTGTCTCCAGTTATTTTTCTCAGGCCAAAAAAATCCGACGCATTTTATAGCCATCAAAATAAAAAGCAAACGTTTTCGTTGATGGTTTAAAAGAATTAATGTGTCCAGAAATAATTTAATTTATGGAATTAAAAATAGGAAAAATAAATAATTGAGGGTTTAAATTACCTTATTTTTCAGTAATTCAATGCATTTTTGTGCACCACGTTTAAGCGCATGACCTTGCAAACATACCACATGAATAGGCAGTTTGAAGCCATTTGGGGTATTTTTAAACTCAAGGGGTTTTAGTGAACCATCGTGCAATTTATCTTTAATAAGTGATAAAGGAAAATTTCCCCATCCCATACCACTTTCGACTAAACCGAGAGCTAAAGAAAAACTGTCTGTTTTCCAATAATTACTAGAAACTAGAATGCGTATATCACTCAATTCACGTTGACGACTTGCAATAATTATTTGGCGGCTTTCAACAAGGTCTTCGATATAGAGTGACGTTTTATTTTGCAAAGAGGGATGTTTAGCCGAAATGGTGGCAATAATTGATTCTTCGCCAATGTAATGAAATTGCTCTTGGGAATTAACATTTAAACCGCCAAAGACAATCGCGAGATGAATTTGTTGTTCATGTAGTAACGGTAAAAGATCATCTTGAGGTGCGGTAATCAGCTCAATATGCAGTAAAGGGTAACGCTGGCTTAAAATATGTAGAGCGTCAAAGAGTAAATTGGCATTAATACCTGCCGCAATACCAATAGTCAGCGTGCTTTCAACGCCTTGAGTCAATTCTAAAGAAAACGTATTGAGCTGCGATAAGTTAGCGACAATATGTCGTGCATAGGGGGCTAATGAAAGCGCTTTTTCAGTGGGTTTAGGCTCCCGAGAGTGTCTATCAAATAGTTCAAATCCAAGTTCAGCTTCTAGATTAGCGACTGCCATACTGACCGCAGATGGCACGCGTTTTAATGCCCTAGCCGCTGCAGAAAATGAGCCTTTATCTAACACGGTGAGAAAAATCGTTAGGTTATCGCTATTAAATGGCATGATTGACCTTTCAATAAAATTGATAGAAGCTGACTTTTATTATCATTGAATAATATTTATTTTACCACCTTGTTGATAATGATATTTTTGGAGGTGGGAAAATGCAGGGGATTAAACGTAAAATTGTTTTTGTAACGGCTTATGAGGTTATTGGCTGGTTAATTTCAGCGTTGGCATTGGCTTTTCTTTCCGGTAATTCAGCGGAAACAACAGGCCCATTAGCTTTAGTCATAACGACTATTGCAGTGAGCTGGAACTTTATTTTCAATACTGCATTTGAATATTGGGAATCAAAACAAAAATCACGCATTAGAACCTTTAGGCGCCGGTTTGTACACGCTATATTATTTCAATTAACGTTAGTGATTTTTTTAATTCCTTTAATTGCATGGTGGTTATCAATTAGTCTTTTACAGGCGTTAATACTCGACTTCGCCTTAATTATTTTTATCCCAATTTATACTTTCTTTTTTAATTGGGCCTTTGATAAGATTTTTGGATTGCCTAAATCTGCCTTACCGCAAGAGAATAACGCCACATCATAAAAAAGTAAGAAAATTATCGTGTTTCCTTGCGTACTAACATTGTGCAGAAGGAAACACGAATCACACCGATTATTTTAATAACCTAGCCTTAACGGATTTCCCTTTAATTTTCCCCTGCTGTAAATGCTTGCGAGCATGTTCGGCAACCTCACGTTTGAGTGCCACATAGGCATGGGTAGGGTGGATCACAATCTTGCCAATATCGTCGCCATTGAGGCCAACTTCTCCGGTCAAGGCACCTAAAATGTCGCCGGGGCGTATTTTGGCTTTTTTACCGCCATCAAGGCATAAGGTCACCATCGTCGCTTCTAATGGAGTGACTCGTAAACCTGTTGGTTCGGCTTGCCAATTAAGCTTCATGTTTAACATTTCTTCTAGAGCATTGGCCCGCTGGGCTTCTTCTGGTGCACATAAACTAATTGCTAAACCGCTTTCACCGGCGCGTGCAGTTCGGCCGATGCGGTGAACATGCACTTCAGGATCCCATGATAATTCATAGTTAATCACCATTTCGAGGGCTTTAATATCTAACCCGCGGGATGCGACATCCGTAGCCACTAATACACGGCTACTTCCATTAGCAAAACGCACAAGAGTTTGGTCACGCTCACGCTGTTCCATATCACCATGAAGCACTAGGACACTTTGTTTGCTTGCAGTTAAGGCATCATAAACAGCTTGGCAATCTTTTTTAGTATTACAGAAAACGACGCAAGAAGCGGGCTGTTCACGGCTCAAGAGCTTTTGTAATAATGTAATTTTTTCGTGACGCGCAACTTCATAAAATTGCTGCTCAACCGCGGGAAGTTCATCAACACTATTGATTTCAATGGTTTGTGGATTATTTTGAATTTGCTGGCTAATTCGTGCAATTTCATCTGGCCAAGTAGCTGAAAATAATAATGTTTGCCTATTAATTGGTGCGTAGTCAATGATGGTTTCAATATCTGGCATAAAGCCCATATCGAGCATTCGGTCTGCTTCGTCTAAAACCAATGTTTGCAAGGCATCAAGTTGTACTGTTTCACGATTTAGATGATCAAGTAAGCGCCCCGGTGTAGCAACAATGATATGTGCTGCATGAGCAAGGGAGTCGCGTTGTACGCTAAAAGGTACACCACCGCAGAGTGTTAAAATTTTGATATTAGGGATAGCGCGAGCTAAACGGCGCAATTCATTGGCGACTTGATCTGCCAGTTCGCGAGTTGGGCATAAAACTAATGACTGAGTTTTAAATAACTTGGCATCAATATGTTGTAATAAGCCCAGACCAAAAGCAGCAGTTTTGCCGCTGCCAGTTTTAGCCTGTGCTCGAACGTCTTTACCAGCAAGGATCGGAGGAAGAGCGGCAGCTTGGATCTGCGTCATGTTTAGGTAGCCTAACTCTTGCAAGTTAGCGAGTTGTTCCGCAGAAAGCGCATTTAGGTCAGCAAATGAAGTCACAATACAATCTCAAATAGAATAAAAGGCATAATGGGGCTAATAATACTATTCCTACCTTACTCTGTCTGTTTTTAATTCGTTATTAATGTAGAACCTGGTTATCACTGATATAGTTCAAAATTAAATCAACAGGAAGTGATGAAATGGAAAATTTACAACAGCGGTTGATAACACAAGACGAGAAAAACACCTTTTTACTCTATTTTGTATCAACAACCCTTAGCACCACTAAAAAGCGGTGCTAAGAAGAGTGGATTATTCAATATTGATATTTTAGATAGGACCTAAATTTGTCATTACTGCATATATGAGAGCGACAATAGAAATGGCTATCCATGTGAAGACTAATGGCCAAATAAATCTCACCCATTGTGTATAAGGAATTTTTGCCGTTGCAAGTACAGCCATTAAAATTCCAGATGTTGGGTTAATACAGTTAACAACACCTTCTCCAAGTAATACAGTTTGCACCGTCGTTTGGCGAGTAATTTCTAATAAATCTCCCATTGGCGTGAAAATAGGTACAAGCACTGCCGCTTCACCAGAACCAGATGAAATAAAGAAGTGCATAATTGCTGCGGTTGCGAACATGGAAAGGGCAGATAAAGTCTTCGGTAAACCGTCCATCATTGAAATAATGGCATTAACGATGGTATCCAGAATCATGCCATCAGATAATACGATAGCAATCGCACGAGCCATACCAACGATAAACGCGCCGCCTACCATTCCTGCACAACCTTTTAAGAAACCAGTGGCAATGGTATTAGGTGACATACGGTTTAAAATACCCACG
Source organism: Providencia sp. PROV_01 (assembly GCF_053098325.1). Lineage (NCBI taxonomy): Bacteria > Pseudomonadati > Pseudomonadota > Gammaproteobacteria > Enterobacterales > Morganellaceae > Providencia > Providencia sp. PROV_01. Next base: position 1,614,489 of record NZ_JBRFKD010000002.1, read on the forward strand.
CCAACGCCTAAAATGATAAACATTGCCATCATCTCTTTTTCTCCCCAGCCCCACTCAACGGCACCGAAAATAAATCCGATTAAGCAGAATGCGCTATAGGAAAGGGTGATGACATGCAAAGCTGAAATTTTAGAGGTTTGGTGTTCGTCAGTATTAATTTCAATATCAGGTCGAACCATACCTTTGTTACGGCATTTTTTGGTATAAATCGTTAAAAATAAAATACCCGCGATAACAAATGCAATATAAATTGCCATTCTAAAACCGAGACCGGATAACAACGGGACGTCGGCTAAACCTTGAGATAGGCCAACTGTCATTGGTGCCATGATTGAGGCGTTAAAGCCCGAATAAGCCGCGACATAGACTAAAGCGGCACCAAATTTATCGTCCATTCCCACGGATTTAGCAACTAAAAGACCGATAGGAACAAATGCAATAATTGAGTTAACGACAATTCCTGTTGTTCCTAAAATAGAAAAAACGACAAAGAATATACTGATTAGTAAAAAGTCATTAAGCCTTTTACTGCGCGAGATATTATTGAGTACTTTTTTGATAGCCCCAGTTTCTTCAAGAAGATGTAAAGCACCTCCAGTGAAAATAATCAAAAAGATAATAGGAGCTGCTTTGATTAGACCATCGGCAATTGAGGTGAAAATTTGTCCTGGCAAAATGCCGTGTTGTTCAGGTAAGCGCTCATAACTACCGGGAATGGTGTAAGAACTAGATACTTTTGTTTCTATACCATCTTTTACCATGGTGATGACTTTTGTTTCTGATGCATATTGCCCCGCGGGAACGATCCACGTCGCAATGCCTGCCAATACTAAGATAAAAAACAAAAGCACATAAGGATTTAAGCCTTCAGAACGTTTTTTAGGTGGTGTTGTTGTGTTTGTTGACATCGTTGTCATAGAGTTTCCTATTGGATTATTTTTTATTGTGTAATGCGTTGTAATACATTGAAAAATAGTTGAGCACGCTCTGTGAGCGACGGTATTTCTAAATATTCTTTATCACTGTGCTGGTAACCACCAATCGGGCCTAACCCATCTACAGTGGCAGTTCCGACACCCGCAGTAAAAGAGGCATCAGAGCCACCGCCAGTAGAAACATCGAGTAAATCAATATTTAGTTGTGCAGCTTCTTCTTTAATGATGTTGATAAGAACGGTGCTTTCATCCGTTTTAGCCATAGGTGGGCGATTAATTCCGCCGGTTAAGGTGAGTTTGATACCGTCTAATATTGGTGTACTACACACTTCCCTGACTTTTTTATCGATTTCAATACCCTGTTCTTCAGACGAGATACGAACATCGATTTCTGCTCTGGCATTCGGTGCGACAGTATTAACGGAGGTTCCGCCAGAAATTAAACCAACGTTAACGGATAGGCCTTTATCATGAGCTGAGAGTGCGTGTAGGCTTTGAATTTTATATGATAGTTCCTGAATTGCACTAATACCTGCTTCAGGTGCGATACCTGAATGTGAGGCTTTCCCTTCAATATTTAACACATAAGTCCCAACACCACGGCGAGCACTCACTATCGCGCCATTGGCACGCGCAGGTTCCATCACAAGTGCGTAGCGTTTTCCTAAAGCACATTGTTCAATGACACCGCGAGATGAAATAGAACCAATTTCTTCGTCACAATTGAGGAGAATCTCAATATTTTTATAGCGAATGTCTTGATTATCATAAAGTTGCTTCATGACTTGATATACCATGACATGACTGCCTTTCATATCAATCACGCCAGGGCCATAAGCGCGGTCACCTTCAATGCTAAAAGGACGTTCAGTAACGGTACCTTTAGGAAAAACGGTATCTAAATGCAATAAAATTAATATATCAGCCTTTGTTGATGGGTGATAAATTCGATAATTATTACCGAGTGATTCATTTTCAATGATTTCGACTTCGAACCCCATTTCGCGATATTTTTCACACCAGACAGCAGCGTGGTTATCTACACCTTCTTTGTCATAAGAACCTGATTCAATATTGACTACTTGTTTAAGTAGCGCAAGCATACTGGCTTCATGCACTGAAAAGTTATTATTCATAATTGTTTCCTTATATTGTCTCTACTACAAAATTAAGTTGTTTTTATTGTGGTAAATTTAATTTTAGGTAATATAAAAACAGAGTTTATATTAAGTTAAATTTATATAATTCAGATTTTCGCTAAATAAAACGTGGCTTTTATTAAAGATAAGAACAAAAGATAAAATTCAAATTTACTAATAATAATTGTGTTTTTTTTTGATTCTCATTGTTTGTATTGTGGAAAACTAATGCCCCAAATTTTTATGCTAAAGCGAGTCATATCACAGTAAAGGATATAACCAATATCGATACTTGATGCTTGAATCATAGGCATTTTTTGACTGTATCATAATAAATAATTTGTATACAAGATGATTCTTCACTAAAAAATTAAACTCATATAGAGAGTAATTTTACGAAGATATGTAATATGGAATACATTACTGAATTTGTTCGAGCAAATTTGAATTTATAATGAATAGTTCTGCACTAGGCTAAATTGAGATTCTTTAAGAAAAAGTGATTAGAATAATTTATAAAATATATAGTGGTCATGCATTTTTCTAATAATTTAAATAGCGGTAGCATTTCATTTATCATAGTTTGTAATAGTTATTGTGCTTTTTTTAAACAAAAAATTGGGGTGATTAAATTAAAAATAACTCAATCAAATTTAGTCTCTGTGCCTATCTTATAAATAGTCCTTGAGCATATTGTTGCTTGATAGCCATTCTTTTGCGTGTTGATTTGCATTAATCGAATTGTTATAGCTTTTAAGTGATATAGCTCATTATAAGAAATAAAGTAAAAGAGAATAACTTTCTCTTATATGCCTATTGTGCAGTATGAGAAGAGGGAAAATAGGTATGAGTACTAGGGTTCATGTTAAATCAACGGCAGAATATCTACTAAATAATTACATTGCGTGATGATATATTTAACTTTAATAAAACATTTATTGTTTTGTTTTAGTGGGTTATGTATTTTTTATGGATTGGTCGGTTGTGGAAGATAAACAAAATAATAATATTGTGACGGCTCGCTCATTTATGGGAAACGCATCAACATTATGAATTAAAAGGAAATTAATTCTTTAATAGAAAATTTTTCTCTTAATTTGAATAAAGACACCAATTTTTAGAAAAAATTTTCTATTTCCCTATGGCATATTCTTTTTAGCAACAAATATAAAGATATCACTTTTATTTTACTATATTGGGTTTTAGATTATGACTAAGAATATTGCTACAATTTTAATTCATGGTGGAAAGCAGCAAGATACCGTTAATCATGCTATTTTCCCTGCTATTACAACAGCCAGTACTTTTGTTCAGCAAAGTTTAACAGAGCATGGTGAATATTGTTATTCACGTTGCAGCAACCCAACGCGTTATGCATATGAAACCTTATTAGCAGAAATTGAAGGTGGAAGTTATGCAACAGCAACCTCATCCGGTGTGGCGGCTTCAAGTTTAGTCTTAAATTTATTACCAAAAGACTCGCATATTATTGCGATGAAAGGTGTTTATGGTGGAACATTTAGGTTATTTGAACGAGTTTCAACCATTAATAGCGGTCATCAAATAGATTATGTAGATTTGAATAACCTTGATGAAGTTAAAACAAAAATAAAAGAGAATACGCGTTTAATTTGGATTGAAAGCCCAACTAATCCATTATTGGAGTTAGTTGATATCAATGCGATTTGTTCACTTGCAAAAAAACATAATATTTTGACTTGTGTTGATAATACATTTGCAACAGCTTGGAACCAAAAGCCGTTAGAATTAGGTGCTGATTTAGTGATGCTATCGGCAAGTAAATATATTGGCGGTCATTCCGATTTAATTGGTGGTGCTGTGATCACCCAAAGGGAAGACTTAGCCAGCCGCCTTGATTTTCTAAAAACGACTTTAGGAGCAATTGCTTCTCCTTTTGACGCCTACCTTGCTTTACGTGGATTAAAAACATTAGCGTTACGTATGGCGGCACAATGCAGCAATGCAGCGCAAGTTGCTAGCTATTTGTCTACGCACCCGAAAGTGGAACAGGTTTATTACCCAGGATTAGCTTCACATCCTCAATATGAATTATGTAAAAAGCAAATGCGTACAGGTGGAGCAGTTGTGACAATTAAATTGAAAGGGGATATTGAAGATACTAAAACGTTTTTATCTAAAGTTAATTACTTTGTATTAGCCGAATCATTGGGTGGTGTTGAAAGCATGGTAAACCATTCGGCAACCATGTCACATGGGTCGATGACAAAAGAAGAAAGGGAAAGTATCCATGTATATGACACCACATTACGTTTATCTGTAGGTATTGAAGATATCACTGACTTATTAAATGATTTAGAAAACGCACTATCTTAATTTATTAAAATCAAAATAAAATTAAAATATAATAAGAGAGCATCTAATGAATGATTATGGAATTTGGACCATCGTCACGCCAATGGTGACGATACTTTTAGCCATTTTTACACGACAAGTTATATTATCGTTATTGCTGGGGATTCTAGTTTGTTTTACCGTTATATATGACCATAATATATTATTGGGTATAAACGGAACGCTCGATGGTATTATTAATACGTTTGCATCACCGGGAAATACAAAAACTATTCTATTTATGGTAATGATTGGCGGTATTATGCGGCTAGTCGTTGTTACTGGTGGTGTGCGATCATTAGTTAAATTATTAACAAATAAAACAAGGCTAATTAAAAATAAAAAAGCTGTTCAATTAATGGCGATGATTATTACATCATTAATTTTTATTGAAAGTTCAATTAACCAATTAATTGCTGGAGCATCAACAAAAACATTAGCGAAGAAATACGGTGTTTCGCCAGAAAAAATGTCCTATATTGTACAAACTTCCTGCGTATCAGTTTGTTCATCAGCCATGATTAACGGCTGGGGAGCGGCAATGATGGGTGTTATTGGTGTACAAATATCTAAAGGTTTAATTACTGGAGAGCCATTTGAAATTTTAGCAGGCTCAATGGTATTTAATATCATGGCGTGGTTTTCTTTAGCTTCAGTATTATTTTATATTTTCTCCAATGTTTCTTGGGGACCAATGAAAAAAGCGGATTTACGCGCAGAGCAGCAAGCTTTAACTTTATTGTCTGCTGAAGAAACTGAGCAGGATGATGAAGATATTATTGAGCATCCTAATTGCCATACCTCTCTTAACTTTTTTATTCCAATTTTATCAACAGTATTAATGGTACCTATTGCGCTTTATATCACTGGTAATGGTGATTTTAGTAAAGGTAGTGGCTCAACATCGGTATATTGGGGAGTCATGTTTGGAACTTTAGTCTCTTTTGTGTGGTTCTTAGCGCGTCGTGTGCTTAATATTGAGACTTTCTTTAAAGAGTTATACATCGGCTATGCCAGCATGGTAAAAATTAGTTCAGTGATGATCCTCGCTTTTTTAATGGGAACCGTTTCTTCAGATTTAAACACTGGTGCTTATATAGCTGAAATTACCTCTGGTGTCATTTCACCGGCTTTCTCAATCGGTTTTATATTTTTAATTAGTGCGGTGATGTCATTAGCAACTGGAACATCGTGGGGGACATTTGCGATTATGATCCCAATCGGTGTGCAATTAGGGCTTTCAGTCGGAATGCCTGTTGAATATATGATTGGTGCCGCAATAGCAGGTTCAATTTATGGGGATATGACATCACCCATTTCCAGTGATGCGATTGTGGCCTCTATGGCAACAGATTGTGACCATATTGAGCATATTCGTACCCAAATGCCTTATGCCACGGTGACTGCCGCTTTTGCGCTGATGGTTTATCTCTATTTAGGTTTCACATATTAATAAGGTGAATAATATAATGAGCATTAGACAACGATTAGCTGCAATAAATAAAATAGATCTACTTCGAGGACCAACACCGTTAGCAAAATTAAATAATCTTTCAGAATATTTAGGCCGTGATATTTATATTAAGCGTGACGATATGACCCCCCTAGCAATGGGGGGCAATAAACTGCGAAAATTGGAATATATTATTGCAGATGCGATACAAAAAAAGTCTAAGGTGATTGTTACGGCAGGGGCTATTCAATCAAACCATGTTCGCCAAACAGCTGCAATAGCATCAATGTATGGTCTGGAATGTGTCGCATTATTAGAAAACCCATTACAGAGTTTGAATTCATTATTTTTAACAAATGGTAATAAACAACTGACAGATTTATTTAATGCCCGCTGTTATTTTTGTGATGAGTTAACCGACCCAAGCTTACAAATGCAAGCGTTAGTTGAATCCCTTAGATTGCAAGATGCTTATATTGTACCTATTGGTGGTTCTAATGCTTTAGGGTCATTAGGTTATGTTAATTGTGCATTAGAAGTTGCCGAGCAGACTCCTAAAGATATTGAATTTTCCGCAGTTATTGTTGCTTCTGGTAGCGCAGGAACGCATGCAGGGCTAGCTATGGGATTACAATCGGTATTTCCTCAAACTCCAGTGATAGGTGTTACCGTTTCAAGAACAGTTGCGCAGCAACAACCTAAGGTAGAAACCTTACAGCAGGAAATTGGTAAATTATTAAACCTGACAGATTTTCCTAAAGTGAATCTGTGGGATCAGTATTTTTCACCTTGCTATGGTCAGCCGAATAACAAGGGCCAACAAGCCATTGAGCTATTAGCTCAAAAAGAAGGAATACTACTTGACCCTGTGTATACCGGTAAAGCCATGGCGGGTTTAGTTGATCATATTTTAAAAGAAAGTATTGATGGCAATCAGCCATTACTTTTTATTCATACTGGCGGAGCACCCGCTATTTTTGCTTATTCTGAAATCAATGTAGCAACGATTAAATAGACTTTTGATAATGCGATTTACTTATGAAAATTAATACCAAGGTTATTCATGGTTACCCCATGACAGATAAATATACCGGAAGTTCTTCTATTCCGTTATATCAATCATCCACATTTTCACAAGCCAATATTGAGGAAAGTTACGACCATATTTATTCGCGTTTTTCCAATCCAACAAGAGATGCATTAAGTGAGGCAATTTGCGCGATTGAAAACGCGAAATTTGCTGAGATTTTTTCATCAGGAATGGCAGCAATAAGCGCAGTATTACTTAATTTTAGCCAGGGTGACCATATTGTTGCTTGCAAAAATATTTACGGTGGTTCTTTCCAGTTAATGACTGAATTTCTGCCTCGTTATGGCATTTCAGTGACATTTGTTGATGCGACTAACCCAATGAACTATCAGCAAGCAATAACGGAGAATACCAAAGCGTTTTATATTGAAACGCCATCTAACCCCACATTACAAGTGACTGATTTAAAATCTGTTATTGAAATTGCGCAACAGCATAATATTATTACCATCTGTGACAATACCTTTATGACGCCATTGTTATCAGATGTTATCTCTCTTGGAATTGATTTTTCTATTAATAGTGCGACTAAATTTATAAATGGCCATAGTGATGTGATCTTGGGGACAGTAGCAACGAATAACCCTGAATATGCGAGGTGGTTACATAAGTCTGCGGTGGCTATTGGCAGTATTGCAGCTCCATTTGATAGCTGGCTGACGATGCGTGGTTTAAAATCAATGGCAATGCGAGTTGAACGAGCTAGTGAAAATGCGCAAAAGCTTGCAGAATATCTGAATGAGCACCCAAAAGTACAACGCGTTTTTTATCCGGGGTTAGCTTCACACCCAAACCATATGATTCATATGCAACAGTCCAAAAATGGCGGAATGGTGGTTTCCTTTGATTTGGGTAGCTATGACAATGTAAAACAATTTTTAGAAGCAATTCGTATTCCACTCGTTGCGGTCAGCTTAGGGGGAATTGAATCAATTATTTCCTACCCTAAAATGATGTCTCATGCGTGTATCCCTGAAGAGGAAAGATTACTGCAAGGCGTAACGGATGGATTATTGCGGTTCTCATTGGGCTGTGAAGATATAGATGATTTACTCGCTGATGCCGATTTTGCTTTATCGCAGGTACAGTAATTAGGCCATTAGTAACGCATTTTTACTTCTGAGTGATACCTACCACACACCTAAAAAACGCCCATAATATTTTAAGCCCTCTAAATAGTCTGATTTATTTAGAGGGTTTTTACTTCACAAAATGCTTATTTGAACGATATAAAACTAAAGACAAAGCTCTTTATTCGCTGGGGTTAATTGAGCGCTTTGTTGGATATGTCTTAAAGTTTCTGTCGCCAGCAGCGCAGTGGCTTCATAAAAAGCATTCCCGCTTTGCAATTGCATTTTTTCTAAATAGCGATATACCCAAGGTAAAAAATGTATTTCTAGTAATTCACGTAACAGTTCTGGTTTATTTTCAATCACCCAGGCAGTGAGAAGAAATATTAGCCCCACATGATCTTCGGGTTCTTTTTGATTTAATTCAATATTGATTTGGTTATTACGAAGCCATGCTCTTAATTCAAGTGTCGAAATACCAAAAATAACATTTTCTTTATCAAGATAAACAGAACCCCAAGGTGGTGCAGGTAATGCATAAGGGCCAATAAATAAGCGCTGGTAGGCTTCTTGTAAAGTTTCTGATTCAGAAAGACTATCTTGAAAAAGTTTATCAATACGTTGGCAATCATAATCCTGAGTAAATGGCCACTCAGCTAACCATTCGCTCGTCGTAAATAAATCAATTAGTTTATTTACGCGTGCATCAGAAGGGTCATAATAAAATAATGCCCCCAAAGTTTGCGCGCAAAGCGAAAAATCGGCCAATAATTTTTGTTCCATATTTGTCCACTTGCTATGTTGATGATGACGCTTTGGTGCGATCGTAGCGAAACATGCGATTGTTGTCGATGATAAGAAGGTAATTAGCCCCCTTATCATCGTAAAAACAATGGAATAGTCGTTATCCGGCGATAGCCATACCTACCGTCATATGTAGCCCGTAGAAAATGCCTCTACCAATCAATTCACCAAAAATCACCAATAATACGGCGACTAATAGCCCGATAATTGAAGGGTTTTTCATTTTAACATGTGGGTAAATCCAGAAAGCTAGCCCTAATGTTAAGCAAACAGTACGCCAACCCATCAGTGAAGCATAATCTGGAACAAGCTCTGATGCTTTCTGTACAGAGCTTTGGATAGAGCCTAATTCAAACCCCTGTGCCGTCACCAAAATACTACTCGCAACCACTGCAACAATACTGATTAATGTAAAGAAACGGACGTTATTGATATCATAGCTTGCTATGCGTAATAAAAATGCGGCAAGAACAGGCCCTGCAATAAAGCTGGTTAGGATAAATTGCAAACTACCATAGTGATTAAACCAAGTTGGGACGGTATCAATTTGGTAAACGCGGGATATGGCATAAATAAATATTGCCGCAAAAATGATAGTGATAATTAACCAAATAGTACCAATAGACTTAGGCATTTTTTTCAATAATGACAGTAACCAATATACCCCACCTAAGGCGAAGAATATTGAACCACTAACTATTTCGTTACTAAGAGCGGAATGACCAACACGTATCATTGAATTGAATGCACGCATCGGCGAGCCCATATGCAGCATGGATAGTAAAAAGCCAATTCCCATTAACGCCCATAAACCAAACATGCTCATCACTATTTTATGATGCTGCTCTTGCAAGGGTTTCATTAACAATACCAGAGCCATGAGAATAAATGCACCGGCAACACTTTGACCTATAACGGTGAAGAAGATTAACGGATATTCATGTAAGCCTGCGCCCATTTTAAACTTCCTCCGGATTCGCTAAATAACCTGTGGTGTCACCAACAGGACGGCAATTTGCATTGAGATTTAACACAATATTGGGTTTGGTATAATGTGCAGCGGGTAGAGGTGCTATCTCATTGATTGTGCCGTATTTTGCACGTAGCTCTTCAATGGGCCCAAAATCTAATGCACGTAGCGGGCAAGACTCAACACAAATGGGTTTTTTGCCTTCAGCCACACGTTCATAGCAGCCATCACATTTAGTCATATGCCCTTTAACTGCATCAAACTGAGGTGCACTATAAGGACATGCCATATGGCAATAACGGCAACCAATACAAACACTTTCATCGACAATGACAAAGCCGTCCTCACGTTTGTGCATCGCGCCACTTGGACAAACTTTAACGCAAGCAGGGTCCTCACAATGGTTGCATGAAATGGAAAGATAATAAGAGAATACATTTTGATGCCATGCACCATCTTGCTCTGTCCAGTCGCCGCCTGCATATTCATAAATACGACGGAAATGAACATCAGCGGATAAGTTTTTAAAATCTTTACAGGCGAGTTCGCACGTTTTGCAGCCCGTACAGCGTTGTGTATCAATATAAAAACCATATTGTTGTGACATACCGGGCTCCTTATAGTTTTGCAATTTCAACTAAGTTAGTATGCTGAGGGTTCCCCTTAGCAAGCGGTGAAGGGCGTTGAGTCGTGAGGACATTAATACACCCGCCTTGGTCTACTTTTTTGCCAAACATATCGGCATCTAACCAAGCCCCTTGGCCCATAGCAGTCACGCCTGGCATGATCCGTGGTGTCACTTTCGCTGGAATATGAACTTCACCTCGGTCATTGAAAACCTTGACCATATCACCCTGTTTAATACCACGTGCTTTGGCATCTATAGGGTTAATCCATATTTCTTGGCGACAAGCTTGTTTTAAGATATCAATGTTGCCATAACTTGAGTGTGTTCTGGCTTTATAGTGAAACCCTGTCATTTGTAATGGGTATTTTTTATTAAGACTATCGGTATGGCTTTCAAAGCCTTCGGTATAAATTGGCAGCGGGTCAATCACATCATCTGGTGCTAATTGCCATGTTTTTGCTATTTCAGCTAGGCTTTCTGAGTAAATTTCTATTTTTCCTGAAGGCGTCTTCAGTGGATTAGCTTGAGGGTTATCTCGGAAGGCTTTAAATCCAATGACATGCTCATCTGGGCATTTGTGCTTGAAAATACCCACGGTTTTCATTTCTTCATAAGTTGGCATATCAGGGAAGCGCTCGCGGCTTTTTTCACATAAATATTTAACCCATTCGTGTTGGGTGCGGCCTTCGGTAAATTTCTGTTCGACATCAGGGCCTAAGCGTTTAGCTATTTCTGACAAAATTTCATAGATGGGCTTACGCTCAAATTTAGCGCTAGTGGCTGGTTGGCCTAAGATCATGTACGACATGTTTCCTGCGGACTCGCTAGGAATAAGATCTTCTTGTTCGGTAGGCATTAAATCAGGTAGTAAAATATCGCAATATTTTGCAGAGGCCGTCATGAAGTGGTCGATGCCGACAATCATTTCGCATTTGCTGTCATCTTGTAAAATTTCATGGGTGCGAGCGATATCACTATGCTGATTTATCAATGTATTACTGGCATAGCACCATAAAAATTTAATGGGAACATCTAATTTATCTTTCCCTTTGATACCATCATGAATAGCTGTCATTTCGGTACCGCGTTCGATGGCATCAGTCCATGTGAAAACAGAAATCTGAGTTTTTACTGGGTTATCGAGCATCGGGAACCATTCAACACCGGAATCATAAGTACTTTCACGACAGCCTGAATTTCCACCACTAATGCCAACATTACCAGTAATAATGGCTAACATGGCAATTGCTCGAACGGTTTGTTCACCATTTGAATGACGTTGAGGACCCCAACCTTGAACAATATAAGCGGGTTTTGCTTGGCCTATTTCACGGGCTAACTTAATGATTTTATCTGCTGGGATACCTGTAATTTTAGCGGCCCACTGTGGTGTTTTAGCTATACCATCAGCACCTTGGCCTAAAATATACGCTTTATAGTGACCATTTTTAGGTGCCGAAGCTGGCAAGGTTTTTTCGTCATAGCCGATACAGTATTTATCGACAAATTCTTGGTCGACCATATCCTCAGTAATAATCACGTAAGCCAATGCGGCAGCAAGTGCACCATCAGTACCAGGACGAATAGGTAACCATTCATCTTCTCTACCAGAAGCAGTGTCATTATAACGAGGGTCAATGACTATCATGCGCGCATTTGAACGTTCGCGCGCTTGTTCGACATAATAAGTGACACCTCCGCCACTCATACGAGTTTCGGCAGGGTTATTACCAAACATCACAACTAGTTTTGTATTTGCAATATCATCGGGGCTATTTGCTTCTTGGGAGCCGTATAGGTAATTCATACCTGCACGAATTTGTGCAGTACTATAACTGCCGTAGCGGCTCAGGAAACCACCACATGAATTCATTAAGCGATAAGGAACATTTGAGTTGGTGATATTACCGCCATCAACGCCAGTACCATATAAAACGTGAGCGGCTTCATTACCATAATTTTTTAGAATATCGCGTAAGCTATTACCAACAGTATCAAGGGCTTCTTCCCATGAAATTCGGACAAATTTGCCTTCACCACGTTTACCCACACGTTTCATTGGGTATTTCAATCTATCTGGATGATTCATTCTTCTGCGGATTGAGCGACCACGCAGGCAAGCTCTGACTTGATGATTACCATATTCATCTTTTCCCGTGGTATCAGATTCAACCCAATATACCTCATCGTCACGCACATGGAGGCGTAATAGGCAACGGCTACCACAATTAACGGTACATGAACTCCAAACGGCTTTTTCTTCAGGGGATGTTGAGTTTTGAGAGGTATCGATTGCTTTTGCATTAAAAGGAAGTGATAAACCGCCAACTGCAGCAAATAAACCGCCAGCAGCGCCAGATTTCACGACATTGCGCCTTGAGATAGGGCTATTTAATAATTTATTTTTTGTATTCATTGATATTAGCCTTTATGACCATATTAAATATAGTGTTATTCAGGGGCTATCTTACTCTGACATATTTAGTTTTTTTTGCGCCATATCAACGAAGTTATATTTGCAAAACTGGTAACTTTTTTATAATAAATAAATATTAATGATAATTGATATCATTATAACATTATGAATAAAAACAGGTTTTATTTTTATTGCTCGTGTCTAAAAATTTAGAAATGTTAATATTGAGTTTTGTAGAGAAAATATTTCTCTCGGTAAGGCCATTTTCGGAAAATAGGGAGAAGACTTTTAGTCATATAGTTGGAAAATAATAATAAATTTCTCTAGGATCATTGATTGCTCTGAAAAAACAATAAAATTTATTATTATTTTTTGGAATGAAAAATAAATACAGAATAACTAACTATAAAGTGAACATCTAATATCCAATTAAGGTGTACTTTTTTATTGAAAATAATTGTTATTATCAGTGTTGGTTAATTAAATTCAATATTGAGAGTGATAGATTGAGCAAAACCTGCTGGTGGCTTACCGACAGAGCGGCTTTTTTGTACTGCAAGTAAAGCGGCTTGATCTAATAAATCATTTCCTGAACTGCTTGCTAAGCGAATTAAACTAATTTCTCCGGTTTGGCTTAATTGAAATTGAATAGTTGCGATACCACGGTTTTTCATTTTTTTTGCGCGGCGAGGGTATTGCTTGTTTCGCTCAACTTCTTGGCGCAGTTTTTCTCGATAGGCATTAATTAGTTGGCTATTAGTGTCACTAGTCGCATGTTGGTTTTTGGGGCCTTTAATTCCTGCTGATTGAGAAGAAACAAGGTCACCGGCTTTTTGTTGTTGTGCGATTGGCAAATCATTTTTAATTTCGGAATCAGCTTGTTTGCTGGGGTTTTCAGTTCTTTTAGTGAGTTCTTTGGGTTTTACGGGTTCTTTTTGTGTTTTGATCACCTTTTTTTGCTTTTTAGGCACAACAACGGCGGCATTTTCAATAATTGGGCTGGGTTCTATTTTTACCTCACTAGGGAGTTCTATCGGTTGAAGGAGCTCTTCAGGTTCTGCAACGTTAACCGCTTGAGTTAATGCGATCGATATAATCGGCGCATCCTGTTGTGCTTGGTTTTTTAAGGATAATGATTGAGCCGTAACATAGGTTAAGTACCCAATAACAAGAATATGCAGGGTTATGGATAGCGTAAAAGTGATTAATTTTCGACTCATCATAAGACCTCAATATTCTTTCTTGTTGAACCTAAAGAGGGTAGACCAAAACAGGTCTTAAGTAGTTATGCTTGAGTTATAACTCATAAGATAAAATAACGATTCGAATTATATGTTAATAATTATCAATTGCAAATGATAGTTATTATCAACTTTGATGGGTATATGTTATTTACTATTAATGCATTGATTTTTAATAATATAATTTTAAAATGAAAAAGGCTTGGTGAGTCACCAAGCCTTAATAAGATTAATTGTGTGATAAATCAGTTAAATATCATTCTCTATTTTATTATTTTGTCTGGCTCCTGCTTAAGTGTTGCTGTACAGCGTATTTGATAGAAGGGGATTGGTTGTTTTCGGTAAAACTCAACGCGACTGCGGCTTTTTCATGTCCATCCATTGCTAAAAAACTTTTGCTGATACCATTAATTTTATCTGTTGCTAAATTACCAGCTTTTAGATGTGAATTAATGGCTGCTTGGTTCGCTGCGGACATATTATTTTCATTAAAACTTAATGCAGTAGCGGCTTTTTCATGCGAATTCATCTGTGCAAAAGATTTCGTAATACCTTGGATACCATTAGGTGATAAATTAGCGGCTTTTGCATGGTTAGCAATAGCGATTTGGTTTGCATAAGCGGTATTATTTTCAATAAAACTGAGTGAAATAATGGCATTTTTATGGGTGGTTACGTCTGCTTGAGCACTTAAATTAAATACCAGAAAAAGTGCAGAAGAAATAAATAGTTTGTTCATCTGAATACCTTTAAATAACATTGCCTAAACTTTGGACAAAATAATGGATAACTTTATATAAATGAGTTCTAAAAAATGAAGGAATTTAATGTTTAACTTCTATTTACTGCACTCGAACTTAGGTCTGTTATTGATAGATAAACGCATCTAAGTAGTATTTTTATAAAGTTATCGTAGAACTCATCATGACGATGGCGTCAATATAGGTGATCATGTTCAATGATGAAATTGACATCTATGCATATGATGAGTGCATAAAACGCATTCATCATTTTGCAAAAAAAAAAGAGAGAATTATTTCGGCGTGTTTATCGTATTTATGATACATAAATAACACCGTATAGATAAGCTACACGGTGTTTGAATATTTAATTAAAATTAAGAACGTTTAACCGCTGTTTCTGAGACGCGTATTGCATTTTCTTTATTCGCAAACCAACGCTCACGTAAGATGTCATATCCAAGATTAAACGCATAAGTATAAAATAAGAAAAAGGCAAAAAAGCCGATTTCAAGTAAGAATGCGTCTAAGAATGACATTTTAAGTAAAAACGCCAGCATTGGTACACCCATGATCACAAAGCTCAATTCAAATCCAACGGCGTGAAAAATGCGTACTTTGGCTGGGCGAGGCCCTTTGGATAAGGGCCAATAACGATCAAAGACCATGTTATAAAATAAGTTTAATAGCATTGCCAGTGTCGACAAGACAATAGCGACTGTTCCCATTTGGAAAATTGAGCGTCCTAAAAGCCACGCACTGACCGGTGCAGTTATCGCGATCGCGATGACTTCAAATGAAACTGCATGAAAAATTCGTTCAGTTAATGTTTTTGTATACTTGCTCATAACTACCTCAAAGATATGGAAAATTATTTTTTGGGTAAAAATCGGGTGCAATTATTTGCTTTTTTTTATATATATACAAAATGGCAGCCATCGGAAAAAGCGATACCTTATGAATTATTCTATAGAAACATTGCGTACCTTTGTGGAGGCGGCATCCCTAAGGTCATTCTCTGCTGCGGCTCGTAAATTAAATAAAAGCCAATCAACTGTGAGTACGACAATCAGTGGTTTTGAAGACGACTTGGGCTTTTTGTTATTCGATAGGCAGGGACGTGAATCAACATTAACTTTTGCAGGTAGAAAAGTTTTGAGTTTAGTTGAGGATATTTTATCGGCAGATGAGCGTCTTCAAGCGCTTCGAGTTGAACTGCTACCAGATATAGAACCAAGATTAAGCTGCGCTTTTTCAGATATTTATCAGCCCCCTCATGCTGAACATATTGTAACGACATTAGATAGACAATTTCCGCATCTTGAGTTCGAGTTTTTAATTGCAGAAAATAATGCCGTTATTGAAATGATCCAAAACCAACAGGCTCATGTTGGTATGATGGAATCTCGAACAGAATATCCTGCAGATATTTCTTTTTCTCGTTTACCTATTCAAGGTGAATTAGGTTTATATGTATTAAATAGCCATCCATTAGCTAAAGAGAAAAAGATTACTTATCAGCATTTAACAATGACACGCCAACTACGGCTAAGCAGTAGTAGCCAAATTATTATTAATAGTGAAAAGAACTGGTTTGCGCCAAATTATTTACTATTATTAGAAATGGCAGAACAAGGAGCTGGATGGGCAATATTACCGACATGGTTAGTTAAGCAATTTGGCCATAACCGTTTAGTGAGTATTAATTATGATTTATGGCCACGTAAAATTGATGTGGATTTAGTTTGGTCTAAGAATAATCCACCGGGAAAAGCGGGTTACTGGCTGATTAATAAATTACTTAATAGCTAAATTTAAGGAGATTAATTTTAAAATCAATGTGTTTGTGCTATATTTTATTTTGTAAAACAGTCTATATTAAATGTAATAAGATGTTATCTTGTAAATAAACGTAATATAATTTTTAAAGTTGGCTTTATATCGCTAATCTAAACTTAATCAAGTTGTTGTTTGAGTTAATTTATTAGAGGATAAAAATGAAAAAATTATTAGTACCTACACTTTTTGCTGTTGTATCTACTATGTCATTTGCTGTTAATGCAGCTACAACTCCAGCAGCAAGCCAATCACAGAAGGCAGAACATAAATTAAATGCTTACGAAGAAATTATGGTAGGCAAAGTCTGGGTAACGACAGAAGCTTTAGATCAAGATAAAAAAGAAGTTAATGCAGAAGATAAACAAGTTGCAAACTTCTTTGGGGTTGCCGAATATTATCCAGACGGGACTTTTAATATGACCACGTTCGATGGCAAACCCAAAATGAAAGGTGACTGGTCATTTGATGAAAATGGCAAAAGCCGTTCATTAACAGCGAAAGATGATGACGGTAAAGTTTTATTTACTCGTGTTGTTGAAAATGTGACAGTAACACCTGAAGAATATACGTATCGTATTTATCCAGAGCAAGATAGCAAAGATAAGTACTTTGATATTGTCCATAAAGTTAAAAAATAACATTTAAACCAATGCCGCAGTCTAGATATAAAGCTCATTGATTGAGTAATTTATTCTGCGGCATTATTGCTCTATTGTAGCTTTATTTAAAACAGGTTTCTGCCCAGCGCGTTAGTCCAGCAGTAACGGAACCAAAATCGTCTCCACGTACTATAGGAATATTAGGTAATTCTTGGCTAATTGCTTGGTGTAATATTGGTGAGCGAGCACTCCCACCTGTAACGTAAATCGCATCAGGTTTGACCCCACCTTGATTGACAGCCTCTTTAACTAATTCAATCATTTTACTTTTTGGTGATTCAATTGATTCCACCATTTGTTCATGTGGAATATTCACTTCTAGTTTTTCAGAAATTAATTTAATTTGAGCTAAATAACTGGAAGTGTCCGATAAAGCAATTTTAGCTTCTTCAGCTTTACGTACTAAGCTATAACCTAATGTTTCATTATAAACTTCTAACAATCGAGATATTATTTGAGGTTCTTTTGCATCTTGCTTTAAGCGTGTTAACGCCGTCAAATTTTGTCGTGAGTAAAATTCTTTTTGCGCTTCAACATTATTGATAGCAATCGGGTTCCAAAATTGTAGAAATGGCATTTTAATGCCCGATAAAGATTGGCTTTCCATCCCAAAAAGTGGCATCAATTGTTTTAATGCTAGGTAAATATCAAGGTCGTTTCCACCCACTCGTTGGCCACTATGTGCAAGTAAGGATTGTGTTCTGTCTTGTGCACCTCGATAAGTCGGTCCCATTTGAATTAATGAACAGTCTGTTGTTCCACCGCCAATATCAACGACTAAGATGATCTGGTCTTTACTTAATGTGGATTCATATTCAAGCCCGGCAGCAACAGGTTCGAACTGGAAAGCAATATGATTAAAACCTGCGCGTTTTGCCGCACGATAGAGTATGGATTCTGCTTGTTGATTTGAAAGTTCCCCGCCACGCCCATGAAAGTTAATTGGCCGGCCAATGACTGTGTCATCAATAACCTGCTGTAAAGAATGTTCTGCAGTATCCTTTATATTTTTCATCATCGCGCAGACAAGGTCTTCAAAAAAACTAATTTGAGTATCATGTAAGCCTGAAGCCCCTAAAAAAGATTTTGGGGATTTTACATAATAAACATCTCTAGGGTCGCTCAGATATAAATCTAAAGCAGCTTGCCCAAATACAATGTCCTCGGGTAGTAAATCGACCCCTTCATCACGGTTAAACGCGATAGATCTTTTTAAAATTTGTTGTCCGATTTCATTCGAGGGGGATATTTTACAATGGCGAAATAAATGCTCAGAAACTGATTCTCTTGTTGGCGCACATAAGGTTGATGGAATATAAACGCTATCGCCTTCTAATGGTAATAGTGTGGGTACCCCGCTTTTCATGACTGCGACAGCACAGTTAGATGTGCCGTAATCAAAACCAATAAACATTTCGCCTCCAAGAGTAACGACTTTGAAAAAAGGCAGAGACTTTATATCAAGCAGGAATGAATTACTATCGAAAAAATAGTTCGATATGAAGGGGAAAACTCAAAAGGAGATAGCTTGAATTGATTGCATGTTGTCTAGATGCTCTGAAAGCACAGAGGCTCTATAACAAAATGCAAGCATTATTGAAAGATTGATTTATTGATGTTCATAAAAAGGGCGTAATTAATTTAGCTTAAGGTGGATAAATAAAAATACCTATCGATAATATTAAGGTTATTTAAAGCTATTTTTATATAGAATGGGGTTTGTGATGTAATATTTTATTTTTCCTCCTCTTTAACATTTTAATGTAATGTTAAAGAGGTTCTCGGAAATATCTTATTTAAACAGTTAGGTTTTATATATTTTTAACTATTACAATACTTATTCCAAATTACATTAAAATCATTATTAGGAAATTCTTTATCATCTCTATCAATTAATGGAATAGAAACAACATTACGGCCGTCATTATGAAGATAGGTTTTGACCACAAAACGTTTAAATGAATATGAGTTTTGGCTAGTGAAAATAAGCACTTCACCGCATACATAACCTAGCATACCATGGTCTAAGGTTTCTCTTATCTCATGATATTTAACATTTTTATACTCGGCCGTTTTGGGGAATGCTAAAAAATCCTCAACCGCTTTTTGAGATTTTTCTACAATATCTAAATCAGGTGTATAGTTACTTACAACGCCTCCTATAAAGGAAGCGCCTGCAATTAGGCCAACGACTAAAAATGAAAATATTTTATTTTTCATAGTATTTATTTCTTATGTTATTAGTTTTGAATCTCCCAATGAATGCCAAAATATAAAAATTGAATAAAAATTCATTGCCATAGGCTAACTTTTAATTGGTGATTTCACTTACGGAGATATACTTGGATTACATTTGGGATAATTAACGGTTACCAATCTAACATAAGATTATTTGAAGTAATATAGAAGGGAAACAATGGTAACCAATAAGAAACGAAAAATTACACATTTAAATAAATAGACATTTCATAAAAGGATACTTTATCACTATTGTGATAATTCAGTATGTATTAATCCCTAGAGTAACGAAAATATATAGAATAAGATTATTATTTTTTGTTCTTCATTATTTTTGCCATATGAATAGCTTCAATGAGTTGAGAACGATTAATACGAGAACTATTACTATCTAATAATTTTTGCCAAATATCAATTGCTTGTTCATAATTTGCATTCATAAAAGCATCTGAAGCGACTAGCATTAAAGCAGTAATTTCTTGTTTATCAAGGTTTAATGCTTTGTTGATTACCGCTCTGACATCTTCTGTTAGTTGTTGACCTGCTTGGTAATATAAAACGGTTGCAATCGCTGAGTATATCTGAGCATTTTCTCCTCCATATTTTAACGCTCTATGATAAGCAATTAATGCGTTATCATAACTATTTTGATAGAGATAGTATTCACCTAGTGTAGCCCAAAGCTCACTATTTTTAGGAGATTGGCGAATATCATCTTGCAAGCGGAATAAATCATTTTGTTCTTGCTGTAATGGTGTGAATGAGAGTAGAGGATCTGAAATACGTTGGTATTCCTGGTAGGCTAATTCAAACCGAGGCGAAAAAAAGTAACCAATAACAACTGACACCATTAATATGGCGAGTAATTTATTAATATGCCATTGCTTTGCAACTGATGGCGCTGTTACATCATCTGACAATAATTGCTCGAATACCTGCTGATGGTGAAAATTGTTCTCTAAAATCGGCTGTTTTTGTGAGCGATAAAATTTGAAAATGAAATAAAAAATGCCAACTAGAGCAATGCCCGGTAATCCCCAAAGCAGTGCGGTGCCAATAGTCAAGGGAGGGTTATACAGCACGAAATCGCCATATCGCTCGGTCATATAATGCATGATTTGCGCTTTATCTTTCCCCTCTGCAACCATTTTAAAAACTTGGTGGCGCATACTTACTGCAGTGGGTGCATTGGATTCGAGTAAGTTTTGGTTTTGGCACTGCGGACAACGTAATTGTGAGGCTATTTGCAAAGAATATTCTTGTTCTTCAATAGAATTAAATTGCCACACATCAACAATCTGAGCATTGGATATAAAAGAGCAACATAGGAAAAATAGTGCTAATAGGGTTTTAAGCATTTTTTATCCTCCCTTTTATCCAGCTTATTAATAGGCCAAAACACATTACAAACGCACCGCTCCAAATCCATTGAATGCCATCTTGTACGTAAAGGCGTATTGCATAGCTATTTGTTCCCGTTTTCTCACCTAATACCGCATACCAATTACGTAGCCACCCCCAATATATACCGGGTTCAATCATTAATTGCTGGCGAGCAGTATAAAAGCGGCGCTCGGTGATTAGCTGGTGTAATGGTTGGTTAGCTTTGCTAATTTGTATAATGGCTTTTTCGGTAGTGTAATTAGATTTAGCTTCAAGTTGCAACTCGTTGAATTGAAATTGATAATCTGCGAGTGAGATAGATTGCCCAACAGAAAGACTAACACTGGTTTCATGGTGACTACCAATGGATAAGGCAATGCCAGCCGCAAAAATCACAACCCCTGTATGAGCGATAAGGGAAGGGAATTGTTGACGAATAGCATCGATGGGTCGTAGCCAAAAGATAAGTAAAATAGCAAATAAAAAACCACAAGAAAGAGCGATAATAATCCCTTTAGACCAAAGAGATAAGCTTACTAATACACTGAGAGGTATAATGAAAAGAATACGCCATTGGGCTTTAATCCGAGTTTTGTTAAGCGGATAAATGGCACTTACCGCCATTATGATTAGCATCAAAATACCAAATGGTAGTAATGCTTGGTTAAAATAAGGTGCCCCAACCGATATTTTTCCCCAACCAAATAACGTGTAAATCATCGGGTAAAGTGTGCCCGTCAGGACAATGAATAATACAGTAGAAAATAGGATTAAAGTGAGTAATAAATAAAGCTGACGGCGATTAGTTTTGGTTGGTAAATTATCAATGTTTTTAGCTTTCCAACCATATATACATAAAGCACCGAAACTCAGGAAACTGAATAGTAAAAAGAGGGGGACAGCCCTAACGTTATCTAAAGCAAACGCATGGACAGACATTAAAATACCTGAGCGTACAATCAACGTGCCCAATAGAGATAAAATAAACGTGAGGATCGCCAGTAATATTGACCAATGACGATAATGACCCGTTTTGTATGAAATGGTAAGGCTATGGAATAACGCAGTTGCACTTAGCCATGGTAACAGTGATGCATTTTCAACTGGGTCCCAAAACCACCATCCCCCCCAACCAAGTTCACTGTATGCCCACCATGAACCCAGTGTGATACCCAAAGTGAGTATGCACCAACTAGGAACGACAAAGCGCCAACAGAGCCTTGCAACTGTTTGGTTAAATTGCGTGCACAGCGTGGATGCAAGTGCTAAGGCGGTCACGACCATTAACCCGCTATAACCTAAATAAAGTAGTGGAGGGTGTAATATCAACCCCCAATGTTGCAGCATTGGGTTGAGATCTCGCCCTTCAATAGCAGGAGGGAAAATGCGAACAAAGGGGTCCGAATAAAAGACGATAAACAGTAATAATGCGGTACTAATAATAGCGAGTAGGGTTAATGTGAGAGGAAATACGGGGTGAGTTTGCCGACGATAACACCATGCAAATAGGCAACTCCAAGCAGAGATAAACAGTAGCCAAAGAAATATTGAGCCTTCATGGCCTCCCCATACTGCGGCAATTTTAATATATAGCGGCGATAGCCGGTGGCTATGTTGCGCCACATACACGACTGAAAAATCACTTTGAATAAAGCTGAGAGTTAAACAAACATAGGCAACGAGCAAGAAAAGAAACTGTAAGTAGGTCCAAAGAATATTCCGAGGCATTTGCCTCGGAATATGGCGGAAGAAACCAATAACTCCAAACAATGCTTGGAAACAGGCAATACAGAGTGCCAATGCGAGGCAGAGAAAGCCAATTTCTGGGAGTATTAGTTCCAATGATTACCCTTATTTTTGAGTGAGTTATGCGACGGTCAACTGCCCAGCGTATAACACAAAGAAGCGTAAGCAGAAGACACCCAGTAAGCTTGCACCACTGATAATCAATACTCTTGCTGCACCTTGTCCTTTATCCATCCATTTTTTGAATAGCAGAGGAATAATAAAACCACACCCGACAACGCCAATCCAAAACCACCAAGTCCAGAAACCACCGCCTAATGCGGCAATTAATGAACGAATTTTCCCGTCATCCCCTAACGCTAGCCCGACAAAAAAGGCTGCTAATAGGAATATCTCGAGCCAAATAACAAAGCCTTCGATACGGTGTAAAAATGCGGTTTCGTCGTTATGGATATTTTTACGGTAGCGTAATGCTATTGCCATTAATGATACCGCGATACCTGACGATATTCCTGAAAATAGGAATAAAGCTGGTAATAATGGATTGTTTAAGAATGGATAAGATTTTAATGCTGAAAGTAAAAATCCGGTATAAGCCCCAAGCAAAACAGCCAAGACTAGCATTACAATATCCAGAGAACGCATCGCACGATTTAGCAGGGTTAATATTCTTGGGATAAGCGTAAACTTAGGCAGCCATTTTTGCTGTAAAACCATGAGCTCTTTTTCATAAATTTTAGCAAGCCAAATAACAAGTACAGCCATATACACTTGGAATAACATTACCCCCATCGACATCACCGAAGTTGGGCTGTAATGAAACATTAATTTCCAGAATGTCCATGGACGCGTCAAATGGAGAATTAAGATCAATAACCCAAAGATGATTGTTGTCGGAGCTAAAATCAGTGTTGTGCGCATGAGAGTGCTATCACTGCCAGCCGCAGTGGGATAATACTGGCGCATAAGTACCGCAAGTACCACGATCCCAGCTGAAATACCAATTAAGAATAAGTAAACGGCAATGGGCCAGTCCCACACTAAGGATTCAAAATGGAAAGCAGAAGCTGTTGTCATTGGCTAACCTCCCCATATTTGAACGGGACTCGATACATTTTGGGGTGAGTACCGAGTGCAATCTTGAATCGATAAGTCGGTTTTTCTTTTAGCATCAACGAAATATCGCTCTTAGGATCATCTAAATTACCAAAGGTTAATGCTTTGGTCGGGCAAGACTCGACACAAGCTGGTTGCTTACCCTTTTTTAGATTCGTTTTACGACAAAAATCACATTTATCCGCAGTTTTATTGATAGGGTGAATGAATCTGACACGATAAGGGCAGGCAGCAATACAGTATTGGCAGCCGACACATAAGTCAGGGTTTACATCAACAATCCCCGTTGTTTTGTCGATAAAAGAGGCACCAGTAGGGCAAACATCAACACAAGGCGCACTTTCACAATGTTGACAGGAATGGCGAAAAAAACGGTATTTAACATCAGGAAATTGGCCTATGGGCTCACTACGGATGATGGTTAACCGTGAAACACCTTCCGGTACTTGGTTAACCTCTCGGCACGCATCCATACACGCCGTACAGCCGATGCACAGATTTTCATCGTGCACCATGCCGTAGCGAACGCCATCTATTTTCATGGTGTTAGCTAGCGTATGGCTAGCAACCCCTCCTACCGCCGCCAGTGCTCCTGTGTAGATAATGAATTGACGACGAGAACAACTCATGGCTGCTCCTTACGCAATTTCACCGCTGCTGGATTGAAATCAGGGTTATTGCGTTGATCTGAGTGACAGTCGACACATATTTTTACTTTGCCCTTATCAGTCAGTACCTTCATCGTATCTTGTTTCGGATGAAGGTCATGGCAACTGGCACAGGCCACTTTGGTGACGTGGACATCATGAGGCCAGAACGCTTTTTGTAGTTGCTCTGGTAAGTGACATGACAGACAGACACTGTTTTGTTGTTCAACGTTATACATTGGGTTGTTAAAGCGCATGACATCTTTGACGCCTTCACGGTGATCAGGCCCTGGGTTACCGTGGCAGTTGGTACAAGTCACGGGTAAATTATTGTTAGGGTTAATCACTTCTGCGTGAGTGCCATGCATGCCTTCTTGGTCTGGTTTATGACAGTCTAAGCAGGCGCTGTCAGCACTGCGTTGCTGCGTGACAACCCAACGGCCTTCTGCATTTTCTTGTGCCATTTGTGGGGTTGCGGATGCGGCTGTTGCCCATAATAAGCCTGTTGCCAGCACCCCAGCAGTTAATAACGAACGTAGTACGCTCATATTCACTCCATTGGTTGTATTGCCCCATTATTTGGGGCAAATCATGGTTATTTGGCTAATAGGTCATTTTTACGAGCTTGGTCATCCCATTGCGGAACGACAGTTTTTAAGAACTCTTGTTTCTCCGCATTGATTTTTTGCATATCTAAACCAATGGCTTGTTGTGCTTTTTCCTTGGTTGAAATATCTGGAATGGCAATTTCATGGGTGATGCCTTTAGAGCCTAACAGGCGAGCGAGTTTGGTACGTGCATCTGCCGCTTTATCCATCGAACCACCTAACATACGTAGGCCTTCATCTGGTGCGTGCATATGAATACCGTGGGAGGCGATAGCTAAATCCCAGCGCCATTGTGCATGGCGAATATCGGTTAAAATTGGTTTCATTTCATCTTCTGTTGCGCCTGCATCCCATGCGGCTTTCGCTTCAAAGTGAGCGCGAACCAATTGATCTTCCGCTTTGATTTTCATCTCTTGGATAGCGACTTTACGTTCAGCAACCACATCTTGCAGTTGTTGTTTGCTTTGGGTATGGCAAGTGCTACAGGTTTGTTCGAAATTGTCGAATGGATTACCAATTTTATGGCTGGTATACAGTTCGCCTTTTTCGTTTTGCAGTTTTGGCATATGGCAATCAATACAGGTCACGTTATTTTTGCCATGAATACCCGCACTCCAAGTTTCATATTCTGGGTGTTGGGCTTTTAGCATTGGAGCTTTCGACAGTGAGTTGGTCCAGTCAGAGAAACCAATGTTGTCGTAGTAGACTTCCATATCTTCCACTTTGGTGCCGTTATCCCATGGGAATTTCACGGCTTTTTTATCACCAGAGAAATAATATTCTACGTGGCATTGGCCACATACCATGGACTGTTGGTCGAACCGGCTGGCTTTATCAAACGGTTTGCCAATCGCTTCCATTGCACGCTCTGCATAAGGGCGAGAAAGTGTTAGCTCTGGTTTACCTTTTGCAAAATCTTCTGAGTCGGTTTTATGGCAATCTGCGCAACCTAAGACATTCACCACTTCTGGGCCACCTTTTGCCCACTTACCTTCGAAATAGCCATCTTCGCCATGTTCTTGGATAAGCCTAGCCACATCGGGACTTTTACAGCTCCAACATGCCATCGGAAGCGGGCCATCTTGGGCATCTTTCGGAGCACCAGTTCGTAAGGTTTCACGGACGTCGATGATGGCATAGGCGTGACCACGAGGTTTGTTGTAGTCGCGTGAGAATGGGTATCCAGCCCAGAGAACGACTAAGCGAGGGTCTTCCGCTAATGCGTCTTCTCGGTTTGATTGCTCGGATGTTGCTCGCCAAGAGTGGTATTGATCAGGGTGAGCAGCTTCGAAAGTTTCATTTCGAGCGTTGATGGTAGATGTACTATCTTTAGTCGGAGTTTGAGCATGAACAGAGGTAAAGAGAAATATTCCTGCAACCAGACTCAATAAGCATAGTGCATTATTTCTTATGTTTGCCATAAAAAGGGCCTCGAGTAATTTTAGCCAGTCATCCCTTCATTTTTCGAGTTGTTGTTGTAATGTGACCTGTGACTCGAACTATTTTGGGTATCTTTTTGTTATTTAGGTTTGATAGCAAGCTTTCATCTGCTACCAAGACATTGCCAATTTATATGTGTAACAAAAAACCACACTAAAAATATTGTTTTTGATCAAAAGATAATTTGTAATAAGGAAATAGAATGTGAGGAAATAATAAAAAATAGGTATTATTGAAATTGATATAGTTATTTTTCTGTAGTTTTAAACTGTTACTTTTAATAATTAATTAGTAATGATTCTTATTTTGATATTTGGCGTTATCTGATTTTATTTTATTGATTTTAAAATAATTTTTTTATTTTAAATATTTGAGTGCTGTTTTTAAAATAAAGTTAGAAATGAAAGTTGTTTAATATCAAAAAAAATACAGATATTTTTTTGCTAAATGACATTGCACATACCACTTTAGTAGTAGTTTTGAGCTGGAATTATAATTTAAAAAATTAAAACTTGAGTTTAAATTAATAATACATATTAAAAAAATGTTAATAAATAATTAAAAAGGCCTACTTGGTTATCATTTTGGTGCTACTTTTAGCTAATGGTGAGTAAATAACGTAAATGTTGTCATTTCTAGTCGTATACGGGTAATTACCTCTTTTACCCACTTGGTAGTATGTATTTTTATAACCTCTATCGTTAATATTTCTCATAAATACACATATAAAAAATGCGGTTTATCAATACGTTTTAGTTTTTTTGTTGGCAATGTAAAGGAAAAAAACATGGTTGATCTCACCCGTCGGGGAGTATTAACTGGTGCGTGGCGTAGTGCAGCCCCAGTGGTTCGGCCGCCATGGAGTGGTAGTGAAACGCAATTTATCGAATTGTGTACCCGTTGCAATGCCTGTGTTGAAAGTTGCGAAACGGCAATTATCCAACCAGGAGCAGGGGGCTACCCTGTTGTTGATTTTAAGCGTGGTGAATGTACATTTTGCTATGCATGTGCAACAGCATGTCCAGAACCTATTTTCCTACCAAAACATTCCCAACCTTGGGATATCTCAATTTCGATTGGCCAAAATTGTCTTGCTTATCTTTCGATTGAATGTCGTCGTTGCCAAGACAGTTGTGAGCCTGAAGTCATCTCTTTTCGTCCGTCAATGGCCGGTATATACCAGCCAAAAGTAGAAACACCAGGTTGTACAGGCTGTGGTGCTTGCGTCGCAGGTTGCCCAGTTTCAGCCATTACCGTGGAGCATGAACATGCACAGTAACTATCAAGTGTGCAGTTTAATAGTACAAGTAAAAAGTGAGCGACTGTCTACTGTGGCCGAAGAAATTAATCAACTTTCCCATTGTGAAGTGGCGCTAAGCGCCCCGGAAAACGGAAAACTGATTGTGGTTGTTGAAGGGCAAGGTAGTAGAACGTTGTTAGATACTATTGATTTAGTACGCGATATTGACGGCGTACTAGATGTTTCGCTGGTTTACCATCAGCAGGAAGAGCAAGGTGAGGAAGATTATGAAACTCAGTCGTCGTAGCTTTATGAAAGCCAATGCGATAGCGGCCGCTGCTGCGGCGGCAGGTATTGGCGCACCGAGCATTGCGAAAGCAGTGGTTGGTCAACAAGAAAGTATTAAATGGGACAAAGCCCCTTGTCGTTTTTGTGGTACAGGCTGTGGGGTACTGGTGGGCACTCAAAATGGTCGTATTGTGGCCAGCCAAGGTGACCCAGAAGCCCCTGTAAACCGTGGTCTAAACTGTATCAAAGGGTATTTCTTACCAAAAATTATGTACGGAAAAGACCGTTTAACGCAGCCAATGTTGCGTATGAAAGACGGCGAATATGACAAAAATGGGGAGTTCACACCGATTACGTGGGAGCAAGCCTTTGATGTTATGGAAGAAAAAGTCAAAACCACATTAAAAGAAAAAGGTCCTGAAGGGATTGGTATGTTCGGTTCGGGCCAGTGGACAGTTTGGGAGGGCTATGCGGCATCAAAACTGTTCAAAGGTGGTTTCCGTTCTAATAACTTAGACCCTAATGCACGCCACTGTATGGCTTCTGCGGTAGTGGGCTTCATGCGTACTTTCGGTATGGATGAACCAATGGGTTGTTATGATGACATTGAACATGCTGACGCGTTTGTCCTTTGGGGTTCAAACATGGCAGAAATGCACCCAATCTTGTGGTCTCGTATCACCAACCGTCGTCTGTCTAACCCTGACGTGCGTGTTGCGGTGTTATCGACTTTCAAACATCGTAGCTTTGAATTAGCGGATAACGGCATCGTCTTTACACCACAATCTGACTTGGTGATCCTGAACTATATTGCAAACTATATCATTCAAAACAACGCAGTTAATCAGGAATTCCTCGATAAACACGTGAATTTACGTCGTGGTGCAACAGATATCGGTTATGGATTACGCCCAACTCACCCACTCGAACAAAATGCGAAAAATGCAGGTTCTGATGCGTCTGAGCCAATGACATGGGACGAGTATAAAGCCTTTGTTGCAGAATATACGTTAGACAAAACCGCAGAAATGACCGGGGTTCCAAAAGATCAGTTAGAAGAACTCGCTAAACTTTACGCAGACCCTAAAACGAAAGTGGTTTCTTATTGGACCATGGGCTTTAACCAGCACACTCGCGGTGTTTGGGCGAATAACTTAGCGTATAACTTGCACTTACTGACAGGAAAAATTTCTCAACCGGGTTGTGGGCCGTTCTCATTAACAGGCCAGCCATCAGCGTGTGGTACTGCTCGTGAAGTCGGTACGTTCTCACACCGTTTACCTGCGGATATGGTGGTTACCAATGAAAAACACCGTGAAAAAGTAGAAGGTGTGTGGGGGTTACCTGCTGGGACGATCCCTGAAAAAGTGGGTTTACACGCCGTTGCCCAAGACCGTGCTTTAAAAGACGGTAAATTGAATTTCTACTGGGTAATGTGTAACAACAACATGCAAGCGGGCCCGAATATCAACCAAGAGCGTATGCCTGGTTGGCGCGACCCACGTAACTTTATCGTGGTATCTGACCCATACCCAACGGTCAGCGCATTGGCTGCCGACTTAATTTTACCGACAGCCATGTGGGTAGAAAAAGAAGGGGCTTACGGTAATGCGGAACGTCGTACCCAATTTTGGCGCCAGCAAGTTAAGGCACCAGGCGAAGCAAAATCTGACTTAATGCAGATGGTACTGTTTTCTAAACGCTTTACAACGGATGAAGTGTGGCCTGAAGAGTTACTCGCGAAAAAACCTGAATTACGCGGTAAAACCCTATATGACGTGTTATTCGCTAACCAAGCTGTAACGAAGTTCCCTGTGAGCGAGTTAGCAGAAGACCAACTTAATGATGAGTCTCGTGAATTAGGTTTTTACTTACAAAAAGGGCTGTTCGAGGAATACGCTGGCTTTGGTCGCGGTCATGGTCATGATTTGGCTGATTTTGATGACTACCACAAAGCGCGCGGTATCCGTTGGCCAGTGGTTGATGGCAAAGAAACTCAGTGGCGTTATAGCGAAGGAAATGACCCTTACGTTAAGGCTGGCGCGGGTTATCAATTCTACGGTAAACCAGATGGTAAAGCGGTGATTTTTGCTCTGCCATTTGAGCCTGCTGCGGAATCGCCAGATAAAGAATATGACTTATGGTTATCAACAGGCCGTGTATTAGAACATTGGCATACCGGTAGTATGACACGCCGTGTTCCTGAACTGCACCGTGCTTTCCCTGAATCTCTTGTGTTTATACATCCAATCGATGCGAAAGAGAGAGGTTTACGCCGTGGTGATAAAGTCAAAGTGGTTTCACGCCGTGGTGATGTGACCACGATTGTCGAAACACGTGGCCGTAATAGACCACCAAAAGGCTTAGTTTACATGGCGTTCTTCGATGCTGCGCAGCTAGTGAATAACTTAACACTGGATGCAACCGATCCGCTTTCAAAAGAAACGGATTACAAAAAATGTGCCGTTAAACTGGAAAAGGTGTAATTGCTCATGCCCCAGAAAGCTAAGTCTCAACAGGCTAAGTCCCAGAATAGTCGTCGTCGCTTTTTACGCGATGTCGCCCGTACTGCGGGTGGGTTGGCGGCTGTTGGTGTGGTGCTGGGGCTTCAGCAACAAACTTCCCGTGCGAGTGGCGTCAAGCTTCGTCCGCCGGGAGCCCTTGATGAAAAAGCATTTGCCAGTGCATGTGTCCGCTGTGGACAATGCGTTCAAGCCTGCCCGTATGACATGTTGAAATTAGCGACATTGGCATCCGGTTTGGCTTCTGGAACGCCATACTTCATCGCCCGAGAAAATCCGTGTGAAATGTGTGAGGACATTCCTTGCGCCAAGGTTTGCCCAAGTGGTGCATTGGATAAAGACATTGAGTCGATTAACGATGCACGCATGGGGTTAGCCGTTTTACTCGATCAGGAAAACTGCCTGAACTTTCAAGGGCTAAGGTGTGATGTATGTTACCGCGTATGTCCACTGATTGATGAAGCCATCACATTGGAACTTGAACAAAACCACCGAACAGGTAAGCACGCGCGCTTCTTACCCACCGTCAATAGCAACTACTGCACGGGATGCGGTAAATGTGAACAGGCATGTGTATTGGAAGAGGCAGCTATCAAGGTATTACCAAGGTCGCTGGCGAAAGGTGAGTTAGGACACCATTACCGCTTTGGTTGGCTGGAGGGTAACAATGGCGAATCGTAAACGTGATGCCGGACGTGAAGCTCAGGCAAAAAAAGGCTGGTGGCAGAGCCACAAATGGTTGGTGTTTAGACGTATAAGCCAATTGCTGGTGTTAGTGATGTTCTTGAGTGGGCCATGGTTTGGGGTATGGATTTTACATGGTAACTACAGCAGTAGCTTATTGTTAGACACCGTACCTTTGACTGACCCATTAATCACCTTAGAGAGCTTAGCAAGTGGTTACTTACCGGGGATCTCAGCATTAGTTGGGGCTGCTATCGTATTCGGGGTTTATGCACTGCTGGGTAAGCGCATTTTCTGTAGTTGGGTCTGTCCTGTAAACCCAGTGACGGATGCGGCGGCGTGGTTAAGACGTAAATTTGATTTTAACCAATCCGCAACAATACCGCGCAATATTCGCTATGTATTGCTGGTCGTGATCCTGATCGGTTCTGCTATTACAGGTACCTTACTTTGGGAATGGCTTAATCCAGTTTCATTAATGGGGCGCAGTTTAATTTTTGGTTTTGGCAGCGGTGCATTGGTTTTAGTTGCACTGTTTTTATTCGATTTATTAGTTGTGGAACATGGTTGGTGCGGTCACCTTTGCCCATTAGGTGCGCTATATGGCGTGGCAGGGTGCAAGGGCGCATTGGTTGTTACAGCGGAAAATAAAGAAAACTGTAGCCGTTGTATGGACTGTTTCCATATTTGTCCGGAGCCGCAAGTTCTGCGCGCACCGGTCCTAGATAAACAAGCTCCAGCGCAGATATCCGATAAAGATTGCATCACTTGCGGTCGTTGCATCGATGTTTGTTCTGAGGATGTTTTTAAAATAACACTAAGATGGAGTTCGGGAGCAAAATCATGAAAAATCCTGTCCTGAAAAAGACGATCAGCCGTTGGGTGGCTGGAATGGCCTTTGTTGTAAGCAGTCTTGTTTGGGCTGCTAATGGTGTAGACCTGACCCAATCACCAGAAGTATCCGGTACGTCAGAAGGAAGCATTCATATTCCGAAAGAGCAAGAAAGAATGGCATTAAACTATGTGAATCAACCACCAATGATCCCTCATAGTGTTGAAGGTTATCAAATTACCACCAATACTAATCGTTGCTTGCAATGCCATGGTGTGGAAAATTACCGCACGACAGGGGCACCAAGAGTCAGCCCAACGCACTTTATGGATGCAACAGGCAAAGTCCTTGGCGAAGTTGCACCAAATCGCTACTTCTGTTTACAGTGCCACGTGCCTCAGTCAGACACAGCACCGATTGTTGATAACACATTTACCCCATCCAAAGGTTTTGGGAAATAAGGGGGAATTATGTCAAATAACAATGATAAGCAAACAAATGATGACAAGCCGAAGAAAAAGGGCTTGTTTGGGTTAATCGGCCGAGTATGGCGCTGGTGGCGTAGGCCAAGCCGATTAGCATTAGGAACCTTATTGCTGATTGGTTTCGTGAGTGGTGTTATTTTCTGGGGCGGCTTCAATACCGGTATGGAAATGGCCAATACGGAAGAGTTCTGTATTAGCTGCCATGAAATGCGTGAGAATGTCTATGAAGAATATATGGATACTATTCACTATACTAACCGTAGTGGTGTCCGCGCAACTTGCCCTGATTGTCACGTACCGCATGAGTTTGGTCCCAAAATGGTGCGTAAAATTCAAGCGAGTAAAGAGTTATACGGAAAAATTTTTGGCATCATTGATACGCCACAAAAATTTGAAGACCATCGGTTAGCGATGGCGCAAAGTGAGTGGCGACGAATGAAAAATAACGACTCACAAGAGTGTCGTAACTGCCATAACTTTGAGTATATGGACTTTACAGCACAAAAAGGAGTTGCAGCCAAAATGCATGACCAAGCCATCACGGATGGTAAAACCTGCATTGACTGCCATAAAGGGATCGCCCATAAGTTGCCGGACATGCGTGAAGTTGAACCTGGCTTTTAATTCAAGGTAATCATTTTATGATGAGTTACATAGATGAATTATAAGTAATGATCAATAAATAGGCTGGTTATGCGTTTGAGTATGATCAGCCTAAGTTATATTTGTGTTAAATCAATATATTTGCTTTTTTAATGTGTATTGTATGATGCTGTCACGCAGCATTTACTAACAATATAATAAATCAGGGTAATTAAACTATGTGGAAAAAGCTTCATCAACTAGCCATCCCAGTCAACCTTTATCGGTTATGTGGGCGTCTAATACCGTGGTTTATTATATTGAGTGTAATTTGTTTAGCGGTGGGATGGATTTGGGGATTTGGTTTTGCGCCAACCGATAAAGTTCAAAGCCAAAGCTATCGTATTATGTATATTCATGTTCCTGCCGCAATGTGGTCGATGGGAATTTATGCCACGATGGCCATTACTGCTTTTGTTGGGCTAGTCTGGCAAATGAAAGTCTCGGAATTGGCGATAGCGGCGATGGCACCAATAGGGGCGGTATTTACCTTTATTGCATTAGTTACAGGTGCGACATGGGGTAAACCAATGTGGGGTGCATGGTGGGTATGGGATGCACGTTTAACCTCTGAATTAATTCTATTTTTTCTGTATGTGGGGATTATTGCTTTATGGCATGCGTTTGATGACCGTCGCACCGCAGGAAAGGCCGCTGCAATTTTAGTATTAATTGGTGTGATTAACTTACCTATCATTCATTATTCAGTTGAATGGTGGCAAACCTTGCACCAACCTTCGACTCGCATGCAAGAAAGCATCAACCCTGCTATGCGTACACCACTTCGTTTAGCTATCCTTGGTTACCTATTTCTTTTTATCTCATTAACGTTAATCCGTTTACGTAGCCAATTATTGATGTTAGAACGTAACCGTCCATGGGTATTAGATATTGTGAATAAAAAAGGACGTCAATCATGACTAGCGCATTTGCATCTTGGAGTGAATTTTGGGCGATGGGCGGCTATGGTTTTTATGTATGGCTGGCGGTTGCGCTGACATTAATACCTATTTTGTTACTCTGTTTGCATACGTATATACAAAGAAAAATGATAATAAATGCAATTATTCAACAGCAAGCTCGTGAAGTCAGGCAAAAAGCAGCAAGAGCGCGTAGGGAGGGAGTGTGAATATTCGTCGTCGTAACCGACTTTGGCTGATCTGTTCCATATTGGTTGGTGTGGGGCTAACCCTCGCATTAATTCTCTATGCATTACGCTCAAGCATTGACTTGTTTTATACCCCCGGTGAAATCATTTATGGTAAGCGAGAAACTCAGCAAATCCCTGAAGTTGGGCAACGCTTACGTGTCGGTGGCATGGTCATGCCAGGTAGTGTAGTACGTGATTCTGACCCTGTCTCTAACGCTGTCAATATCACTTTCACTGTTTATGATGCCGAAGGTGAGGTTAACGTAAGTTATCATGGAATTTTGCCCGACTTATTCAAAGAAGGGCAAGGTGTCGTTGTTCAAGGGGAATTACAAGAGAATAATCATATTTTAGCGAAAGAAGTGCTTGCGAAACATGATGAAAACTATACGCCACCAGAGGTTGAAAAAGCGATGCAAGAAAACCATCGCAGGCCAGCTGCTGCCTATAAGGACAATGCATCATGATCCCTGAAATTGGTAGCGTTTTACTGTGCTTGGCATTAGGTCTCGCCGTTTTGCTGTCTTTCTACCCGCTATGGGGAGTGGCGCGCAATGATGCACGCTTAATGGCATCATCACGTCCATTAGCATGGTTACTTTTTCTTTGTGTAACAGGGGCATTCCTAGTATTAGTGAATGCCTTTGTTGTTAATGATTTCTCAGTCACTTATGTTGCCAATAACTCGAATACGCAATTACCTATTTGGTATCGTGTTGCGGCAACATGGGGAGCTCACGAAGGCTCATTATTACTTTGGGTATTATTAATGAGTGGCTGGACATTTGCGGTGGCAATTTGTAGTTATCGCATGCCTCTCGATATTGTTGCTCGTGTTTTAGCTGTTATGGGGATGGTTAGCGTTGGTTTTTTGCTGTTTATCATCTTCACTTCAAATCCGTTTTCGCGTACGCTACCCGCCTTTCCGATTGAAGGGCGTGACCTCAATCCATTACTGCAAGATCCAGGGCTGATTTTCCACCCACCATTGTTATACATGGGATATGTCGGTTTTTCAGTGGCATTCGCCTTTGCGATTGCTGCATTGTTAAGTGGCCGGTTAGATAGCTCTTTCACGCGTTTTGCTCGCCCTTGGACGATGGCAGCATGGTTCTTTTTAACGCTAGGGATCATGTTAGGTTCCGCATGGGCTTATTATGAATTAGGTTGGGGGGGCTGGTGGTTCTGGGACCCGGTGGAAAATGCTTCCTTTATGCCATGGTTAGTGGGAACAGCATTGATCCACTCACTCTCCGTGACTGAGCAGCGAGCCACTTTTAAAGCATGGTCACTATTATTGTCGATTTTTGCTTTCTCATTGTGTTTGCTCGGGACTTTCTTAGTCCGCTCGGGGGTACTGGTTTCCGTACACGCCTTCGCCTCAGACCCATCTCGAGGGTTATTCATCTTAGCCTTCATGGTGTTAGTGATTGGCGGCTCTTTATTAGTGTTTGCACTGCGTGGGCACAAAGTACGCTCAAGAGTTAACAATGCGCTATGGTCCCGTGAATCCATGTTATTGGGCAATAACGTTATCCTAACAGCCGCGATGTTAGTCGTGTTACTCGGTACTTTGCTACCGTTGGTTCATAAACAAATTGGTCTAGGTACGATTTCCATTGGTGAACCGTTCTTTAATACCATGTTTATCGCGTTGATGGTGCCATTTGCCTTGTTACTGGGAATTGGGCCACTCGTACGTTGGGGGCGTGACCGCCCTGCGGCGATTAAAAAGTTATTAATCATTGCAACTGTTTTAACCGTTATTCTCTCATTTGCTCTGCCATTATTGATGGAAGATAGGGTAGAAGCCCTAACGGTTGTCGGCTTAATGATGGCGTGCTGGATTGCTATTCTTGCCTTCGCAGAAATGCGAGTCCGCATCAGTAAGAAAATCAAGCTCACACCAAGTTACTGGGGAATGGTACTGGCGCACTTAGGTTTGGCGGTAACTATCGTCGGTATTGCCTTTAGCCAAAATTACAGTATTGAGCGTGACGTGAAAATGAAGCCGGGTGATAGCATTTCAATTCGTGCTTATACCTTTGTATTTAATGGAGTACGAGAAGCTGATGGCCCTAACTACCAAGGTGTCATTGGCAGTATTTCAGTGAAGGAAAAAGACAAAGTCATCGGTGTTTTAATGCCAGAAAAACGTTTTTATAGTGTTAGTCGAGCTGTTATGACTGAAGCGGCGATAGATGGTGGTTTTACTCGCGATTTATATGCTGCATTGGGTGAGGAAATTGCTAAAGATACATGGACTATGCGTTTGTATTATAAACCGTTTGTTCGTTGGATCTGGTCTGGTGGCGTATTAATGGCTATTGGTGCGTTATTCTGCTTGTTTGACCCACGTTATCGTCGTCGTAAATTACAAGGGGAAACAGCATGAACCGCAAAGTCTTCTTAATTCCTTTTATTATTTTTGCAGGAATTGCCGCGGTTCTGTTATGGCAATTGATGCGTAATGCAGAAGGGGATGACCCTCGTTTATTAGAATCTGCTTTAATTGGTAAGCCAGTGCCTGTTTTTCGTCTTGAGTCATTAGAAAACCCGGGGCAGCACTACGAATCTGATGTATTAACACAAGGGCAACCTATCTTATTGAATGTTTGGGCAACATGGTGCCCAACATGCCGAGCAGAACATCAATATTTGAATAAGTTGTCTGCACAGGGTGTTCGTGTGGTTGGGTTGAACTATAAAGATAAACGGGATAAAGCCATTGTGTGGTTGCGTGAGTTGGGCAACCCTTATGCCTTAAGCTTATTTGATGGTGAAGGGATGTTAGGCCTTGACCTAGGGGTATATGGGGCACCTGAAACGTTCTTAATTGATGGTAATGGTGTGATCCGTTATCGTCACGCAGGGGCAATGGACGAGCGCGTTTGGGAAAAAGAGTTTAAACCCCTTTGGGAGCGCTATAATCAGGAGGCGAACCAATGAGGTATTTACTGGGTTTATTGATGTTAACGTTAAGTGCAACGGTGACATATGCATCGACAGAAGTCTTTACTTTCGATAATGAACAACAAGAGCAGCAATTCCGTAAATTAACCGAGGAACTGCGCTGTCCTAAATGCCAAAACAACAGCATTGCAGATTCTAACTCAATGATTGCACTGGACTTGCGCCAAAAAGTGTATGAGTTAATGAAAGAAGGCAAGAACCGTGATGAAATTGTTGATTACATGGTTGCCCGTTATGGTTACTTCGTCACTTATAACCCACCGCTGACACCGCTAACGGTTATGCTGTGGGGATTACCGTTTGTTGCGATAGCGGTAGGCGGTTGGATCATTTTTGCCCGTTCTAAAAAACGCGTTAGATTAAAACAGGTTGAGCAGGGTGATGAAGAATCATTACCTGAGGCCTCTCGCACTAGCAATTGGGTTTATTTACCCGGTTTTATCATTGCATTAGGTGTTGCGGGTGGTGCTTATTATCAGGTAGGTAGCTACGAGAAAGTGGCGGATTGGAATAATGCCTACCAACAAGCTCCGGCCTTGCTAGATAGAGCGCTAGACCCGTCAGAGCCGCCACTTAATAATGCGGAAATGGAACACCTCGCCTTAGGTCTACGTACTCGCCTTCAAGAAGACCCGCAAAATGTAGAAGCGTGGGAAATGCTAGGCCGTATTGGTATGGTGTTGGGGAATGCGACCATGGCAACCGATGCCTATGGCCGTGCTTATCGCCTAGCACCTAAAAATGAAAATGTAGTGATGGGCTATGCGGAAGTTTTGACGCGCTCTTCTGACCCAGAAGATAACCGTCAAGGTGCGGAACTACTTAAAAAGCTGATTGCAGAAGACCGTACCAATGTGAAAGCGTTGAGCATTTTTGCATTCAATGCGTTTGAGCAAGAACGCTACGCTGAAGCCATTTC
This sequence comes from Providencia sp. PROV_01, assembly GCF_053098325.1. Classification (NCBI taxonomy): domain Bacteria; kingdom Pseudomonadati; phylum Pseudomonadota; class Gammaproteobacteria; order Enterobacterales; family Morganellaceae; genus Providencia; species Providencia sp. PROV_01. The sequence goes on from NZ_JBRFKD010000002.1 coordinate 1,652,759, forward strand.
TGCTTGGCAAATGATGTTAAAACTACTGCCAGAGAATGACCAACGTCGCCCTATCATCGAGCGCAGTGTTGAACAAGCACTGATGATGGTACACGAAAAGAAAGGGTTGCCAGCGAAAGCGGAATAGTTAACGGCAGTCAATTACTATGACCAAAAGGGAGCAACCGCTCCCTTTTGTTTATCTGGTGAATAATCCATTTACTCAAATTGTGATCCTTCTCTCAACCTATCATTATTTTACCCATAATAGATTATAGCGATTAATCAGGGTTATTTTATCTTATTTAATTAATGAAGATATAAATATAACTTATTAATTTAACTTTGTTTTATTTTAAAGTTTTTATATTTATGAAATATATAATAAATAATCCGAATTATTATATTTACTTATGTACTTCCCTCTTAGTCTAAATTCCATAAAGTAAACTAATCAATTCTTATATTATTTTGATAATAATAGAAGATTTACCTTTAGTTATTCTTTTTTGGTTTTTTTTGTTTTTACTTTTATGCTTTTTGCTTTTTTTTGCTTTGCAGGGAGAACCTATGAGTACAATCACATTAATGTAACAAGGTATAAATTAGAGTAAATGCCATGAGGTAAAATGGCATGAAAGCAGAACGACATAAGAAAATAATTAATATTTTAAAAAATACTGGATCAGCCAAAGTTTCTGTTTTATCGAAAGAACTTAATGTCACTAAAGAAACCATTAGAGCAGATTTAAACTCTTTAGCAAAAAAAGGAATTATTAGCCGTTGCCATGGTGGCGCATACATCGAATTTGAAACACTAGATAAAGTTGCTAAAAAAGAAATAATTCAATTTCTTGAGTGCAATGAAAGTTTTAATGAAAGAACAGATAAGGATGATGCCGTGTTAGGTAAAGTATGTGTATTAGGTTCATTTAACGTAGATATGATTAGTTACTTACCTCGGTTACCAGAGGCAGGCGAATCATTATTATCAAATAAATTTATTTTTTCTCCTGGTGGTAAAGGGTGTAACCAAGCATTAGCAGCGAGTTATTCAGATTCACCTGTCCACTTTATTACGAAGATAGGAACAGATCAATTTAGTGAATATGCAATAAACTTCATATCGTCATCTAAAATTAAAACTTCGACCATATACCAAACTGAAAAATATCAAACGGGTACAGCATCTATATTTGTATCTGAAAATAGTGGAGAAAATATTATTTCAATATATCCAGGTTCTAATATGGATATTACTGCTGACGAAGTGAAGATTCAAAAAGATAAAATTGTAAACTCAAATATTATTCTTCTTCAGTTAGAAACGAATATTGAAGCGTTAAAGGAAATTATTGAGATTGGTAATGAATATAAAATTCCAATTATTTTAAATCCTGCGCCGTATAACGACATCGTTAATGAATTAATTGAAAAGATTGATATTTTAACCCCTAACGAAACTGAAGCAAGTCTGCTTTCTAATATTAATGTTATTGATTTAGAAAGTGCTAAAAAAGCGGCTGAAGTTATCTATCACAAAGGTGTAAAAAAAGTAGTTATTACACTCGGAAGCAAAGGCTCTATTGCATTTGATGGTAATAAGTTCATTTATTCCCCGGCTTACACTGCTGTTGTTAAGAATACGGCGGGTGCCGGCGATGCATTCAATGGGGCTCTTGCTGCATCTTTGGCGAAAGGTAAACAGTTTTCTTACGCCTTGCGCTATGCATCGGCGTTTTCATCCCTTGCTGTTGAAACAAGTAATGCTTCAGAAATGCCTGAAGATATAAATGTTATGCATCGTATTAATCAAACAACCTATTCTCAGGTTGTGACTCAATCCCCTGAATAAATTAATATTCTGAAAAGAGGAAAAAAATGAAAATTCTATTTATTGGTGAATCATGGCATATCCATATGATCCACACTAAAGGTTATGACAGCTTTACTTCAAGTAAATATGAAGAAGGTGCAACTTTCTTATTAGAATGTTTAAGAAATAAAGGCGTTGAAATTGATTATATGCCTGCACATACCGTGCAAATGGCATTCCCTAAAACCGTAGAGGAATTAGAAAAGTACGATGTTGTCGTTATTAGCGATATCGGTGCCAATACTTTCTTATTACAAAATGACACTTTCTATAATATGAAAGTATTACCTAACGCACTTGGATTAATTAAACAATATGTTAGCCAAGGTGGTGGTTTATTAATGATCGGTGGTTACTTGTCATTTATGGGAATTGAAGCCAAAGCTAATTATAAAAATACATTATTAGCCGATGTATTACCGGTTGAAATGTTAGATGGTGACGACCGCGTTGAAACCCCTGAGGGAGTTTTTGCAACACCCGCTAATACAGGCCATGAATCAATTAAAAACTTTGGTAATTGGCCAATGTTTTTAGGTTATAACAAAGTTGCTGCTAAAGAAAATACACAAGTTGTTTTAAATATTGGTGAAGACCCATTATTGGTATTCGGTGAATATGACAAAGGAAAAACAGGCTGTTTTATGAGTGACTGCTCGCCACACTGGGGAAGTCGTGAGTTTATGGCTTGGGAGCATTATTCAGATATGTGGGTAAATATTCTTAAGCAAATCGCTCGTTAATTAATTCTTTAAAAGTAAAAAATCAAAATAAAGAAAATGGGTGCTGAGTTAATTCAGCACCTTGTAAGCCGATTACAAAAAATAATGACTCATAGTCAAAAATCCAAAAGGAATATTTTATGAGTGTTAAAAGTTATTCTACCCCTTTTTTAATGATAGCGACGGTATTAGCCGGTATGTTATCGCCAATGCAATCCGCAGTGAATGGGCAGCTGGGTGATGTATTAAAAGATGGAAATGCGAGCGCCGTTATTTCATTTGCCAGTGGTTTGGTGGTGATGTTTTTTATCATTATTGCGAAGAAACAAACCAGACAACAATTTGCAGCAATTCCTAGCTTAATTAAAAATAAAAAAATTCCATTGTGGAATTGGTTTGCAGGCCTGTGCGGTGCGATGGTGGTGTTTTCTGAAGGCGCATCCGCGAGTGCATTAGGTATCGCAACTTTCCAAACTGCATTGATTTCTGCACTATTATTATCAGGCTTGCTGTGTGACCGTTTTGGTATTGGTATCGATGAGAAAAAACCATTCACTACCTTTCGTGTATTAGGTGCCATTTTTGCGGTTGTCGCGACGTTGTTTGTGGTTTCACCACAGTGGCATTCAAGTTCTGCCATTTATTTAGCTATTTTGCCTTTTTTAGCTGGTTTGTTAGCAGGGTGGCAACCCGCAGGTAACTCAAAAGTTGCAGAAGCAACAGGTTCAATGATGGTTTCTATTACGTGGAACTTTATTGTTGGTTTTACCGTACTGACGATAGCTCTCGTGATCCGTATGGCATTAGGTCATCTCACTTTAGATTTACCGGGTGTTTGGTGGATGTACCTAGGTGGCCCGTTAGGTTTAATGTCCATTGCATTAATGGCAATCTTAGTCCGCGGCTTAGGTTTGTTGATGCTCGGTGTTGCTTCAACGGCAGGGCAGTTATTGGGTTCGGTACTGATTGACTTATTGCTACCGTCTTTGGGCAATACCGTGTACTTAGTGACTATTATTGGAACAGTATTTGCTTTAGTCGGCGCAATTATTACGACCATTCCTGAGTTTAGAGAAGCCAAAGCGACAAAAGCCGCAGGAGTATAAAATGAAAGGTTATATCCAAACGGTGACAGGGCCCGTTAAAAAAGAAGATATGGGACTGACATTACCACATGAACATCTGTTTAATGATTTATCAACGGTTGTCGATGAGCCATTTTATGACTTCTCACATGTGTTGGTTGATAAAAAAGTCAGTGCCGATATTCAATGGGGACTGAAGCACGACCCATATTGCTGCTGTGACAATATGGATAAAAAGCCAATCGAAGATGTGATTTATGAAGTCAATAATTTTAAGGAACTTGGTGGTAAAACATTGGTAGATGCTACAGGTTCCAAAGCGATTGGCCGTGATGTACATCAATTGCGCGAAGTTGCCATTAAAACGGGTATTAATGTGGTTGCTTCTTCTGGCCTGTATATTGAAAAGTTTGAAGGTGACCGGTTAGTCAATGATATCGATGCTATGGCTAAAATGATTGATGATGAGCTCAATGTAGGCATTGATGGAACGGATATTTGTGCAGGAATGATTGGTGAAATCGGGGTATCTCCTTTTTTTACTGATGGTGAAAAGAATAGCCTAAGAGCGGCATCAGTAGCGCAACTGGCTAATGACCATGTTTCAATGAATATTCATATGCCTGGTTGGCAACGTCGAGGAGATGAGGTTCTCGATATTTTAATCAAAGAAATGGGTGTTAATCCCGCTAAAATTTCATTGGCACACTCAGACCCGTCAGGTAAAGATTTTGACTATCAACGCCGTATGCTTGATAGAGGTGTTTGGCTTGAGTTTGACATGATTGGTCTAGATATTTCATTTCCAAAAGAAGGTGTTGCACCAACAGTAACAGAAACTGCGGATGCGGTTTGTAAACTGATTGAGATGGGGTATGGGGCACAAATCGTGTTGAGTCATGATGTTTTTCTCAAACAAATGTGGGCAAAAAATGGGGGTAATGGCTGGGGATTTGTACCCAATGTTTTTCTCTCGTTATTGGCCAAAAAAGGGGTGGATAAATCGATGATTAACCGCCTTTGTATTGATAACCCTGCAAACTTATTAGCATAGAATACCCTTTGTTATTTTTAGAATTCTTTGGATGGAAAATTAGTAGCAATCACTTGTGGTTGCTACTTTTTTATGGCGCCTTTAAAACAGTTTGCTGACTTAGAGAAATGTACCTAATACTATAAATCAGTCAATTGATTGATTTTTCAATGGGTTTGTATTGATGATAGATAATCAATTTTATCAATAAAGTTCATCTTAAATTAACATTTTCGGTAAATATCAATAACAATGGGTATCTAAATAAGATACAATTCTGCGCTATAAATTCGTACTCAGATGACGGAAAAACGTTGCACCTGCGCACTTCAATCAGACAATTTGCTGCCTATCTTGCACTATTGGCTGTGGTTATGCTGTTTATCGCTCCATTGTTCTCTAAATCGATGAGGCTGATGGAACACTGCGTGAGCACTAACCCTAATAGTACAATTGAGCATTCATCAATGGCAGGCCATTCGATGCATTCGCATCAAGGTATGCTGATGCCTGAAAATTGTGACGTTTCTGCACCAATGAATCACATGTTAATGACGGGGATTGGGCAATCTCCGATGGAAGACATTGCATGTGGTTACTGCCAATTATTGATCCACTTCCCATTTCTTATCTTATTTATTGCCGTAGTTATTCGGCAATTAGCGACACTGGCACTATTTATTCCTTTTGAACGTAGTGTTCACATTTGGTTATTTAGACCATGGTCATTACACCTTGCTCGAGCCCCGCCTATTTCCTGATGTCTTAGCATTGTAAATATTACAAATCAATTTATTGCTATTTTTCCTTCACTGGGCAAAACGCGTTCGCTCGCCTTGAATTTCTTTGCTTATTAAGCAATTTATCTGTGGGAGCTGAAATGTGTTTGCAGCCTAAAAGATGAAGGTAGCATCTTCCTTTTCTAAGAAACAGGTGAAAAATGAATACACACGTTTTTAAAGTGGCTCCTATTGCGACACTGGTAATTAGTGCGATTTTTACGGCATCAACATTAGCGAAAAATGAAGTTAATCAAAGCCCTATTTCTGAAAACTCAGTAATGATTGTGACGGCGCCTGTTGATTCGCCATTAACAATCACCACGTCGCCAAAGACACCAAGGCAGCCAGTCCCTGCAAGTGATGGTTCTGATTACCTCAAAACCATTCCTGGTTTTTCACAAATACGTAATGGTGGAACTAACGGTGATCCGGTTTTTCGTGGCATGTTCGGCTCTCGTTTGCGTATTTTAACCAATGATAGTGAAATGTTAGGTGCGTGTCCTTCTCGTATGGATGCGCCGACTTCTTATATTTCACCTGAAAACTTTGATGTACTGAATATGATTAAAGGCCCGCAAACTGTTTTATGGGGGCCAGGAAATTCTGCTGGAACAATCCGTTTTGAGCGCGAAAAGCCGCTATTTACTGAAGCGGGTATTAAAGGCAACGCAAGTGCCTTAACAGCATCTAATGAGCGTTGGGATGGCAATGCAGATATCAGTTTAGGTAATGAAACGGGGTATATTCGTGTCATTGGTAATAAATCACGTTCAAATGATTATAAAGATGGCAATGGTGATAAGGTTCCTTCGAAGTGGGATAAGTGGAATGCAGATATTGCTGTTGGCTGGACGCCTGATGAATACACATTATTAGAACTGACCGCCGGTAAAGGTGATGGGGAAGCTCGCTATGCGGGGAGAGGAATGGATGGGTCTCAATTTAAACGCGAAAGCTTAGGCTTGCGCTTTGAAAAGAGTAATATCGGCGAGGTGTTTGATAAAATTGAGGCTAATATTTACTACAATTATGCCGACCATATTATGGATAACTACTCGCTTCGCTCTCCATCAGGCGGTGGAATGAGCGGTGGCCATATGGGGCATGGAGGCCACGGTATGATGAATATGCCAATGAAAATGCGTGTTGATCGCGAAACCATGGGTGGCCGTACCATGGGAACATGGTTGTGGAAAGATTATGAACTGCGTGCAGGGGCTGACATGCAGACCAATAAACACCGTAAAAACAATAATAATAGCTGGAAAAAAGATGCACAATTCCAAGACTATGGTGTTTTTAGTGAATTAACTTGGCATGCGACTGAACAAGGCAAAGTGGTCAGTGGAGCTCGTTTAGATCGCGTGATAGTTGAAAATAATACAGAAGTAGGTTCTTCAGGGCGTAATACGCTGATGCCAGCGGGCTTTGCGCGTTATGAGCATTCATTATCTGGCACGCCTATTATGCTATATGCAGGTGTCGGCTATACCGAACGCTTTCCGGATTATTGGGAGCTGTTCTCGCCTAAACTTGGCCCAGGTGGTAGCAATAATGTGTTTGATAAGCTAAAAACAGAAAAAACGACTCAGTTAGATATTGGTGCTAAATATAGTCATGAAGATACCAATGCCTGGGTTTCTGCTTATGTGGGGCATGTTGATGACTTTATTCTTTTCCGCTATAGCGCAACAAACCCAAGAATGAGTCAGGTTGAAAATGTGAATGCGTTAATCATGGGGGGCGAGCTCGGTGTAGCACAAAAACTCAGTGATGAATGGAAAGCAGATGCAAGCTTGGCTTATTCGTGGGGAGAAAATCGCACAGATGGAAAGGCATTACCGCAGATGCCACCGTTGGAAAGCCGTTTTGGCTTATCATGGGAAAAAGGCGATTGGACCACGACAGGTTTAGTACGCGTTGTTAGCCGCCAAAATCGCGTTGCTATAAACGATGGCAATGTGGTGGGTAAAGACTTTAGTAAAAGTGCAGGTTTTACGATTTTTTCATTAAATACAGCATATACAATTAATGAAAACATGAAGTTAAGCGCAGGCGTTGATAACCTGTTCGACAAAACCTACAGTGAGCACCTTAACTTAGCTGGAAATAGCGGTTTTGGTTATTCATCCAATGTGCCAGTAAATGAACCAGGAAGAAATTTCTGGGCAAAAATTAATGTGACATTTTAATTATTAGGTAAACAACCCGTACAGTTTCCGTATGGGTTGTTTGCTATTTATTAAATAATAACAGGAATATAGTAATTTAGCTCTTGAATAAAATTTCGTGAGTCATTCACGAACGCTTCATAAGAGGGCTTCGATTTCAGGACATATTGTTCTACATCTGGTCCTTCGCCACGGACGATGTCCATTTCAGCAAGTACCTTCCCATAAGCAGTATAAATAATATCATTGTAATCAATACCATGAAGGCTACTGGTTATCTTGATTTCTAAATAATTACCTGCAGGTAATTGTAAATGGGTTGTCTGGGGAAGTGCAATCTCTACATCTTGTTCATCTAGAGCCGTGGTATATAGGAAATGGCCTTCTGCATTCGCACTTTGGTCTACACCATGAATTGCATATAAATGCTGAGTGACATAAGGGTTTTTATCGAAAAAAGCTTTCCAATAGTATCGGCGTAGCTCATCCGTTTTTAGGTTCCACTCATTAATATCTTTAGTGTAACGATGTTTAGTGCCGAGTAAATTAATGGCTGGTAATTGAGTCAATTTAACTCGAACATTTAACTCTTTACTTTCTCGTAGAGGTAAACAGAACCCTTCAATCTTCCAACCTTCGCGTTTTCGATATTCAGAAGGCGTGAGATTAAATTGCTTTTTAAACGCGCGGCAAAAAGTTTGTTGTGAGTCAAAACGGTACCTCAGAGAAATATCCATTATGCTGTCATTTGTTAGTCGTAATGCGACAGCAGAACAAGAAAGGCGTCTTGCTCGGATATAGGAACCAAGCGCGAGCCCTGTTTGGTTCTTAAACAGGCGCTGAAAGTGCCATTTGGTGTATCCTGATTTATCGGCAACAGTATCTAGGGATAGGCGAGATTCTAAATTTTGTTCTATCCAGAGAATGATTTCCCTGATAACACTTTCTTGTAGCATGATTTTCCTTTCAGGTCTCTTTTACTTACCAAAAAAAAATAAGCCATAAAATACATCAAGGTTATGACAGGTAAGTATTCATAGGTGCTCGTAATATGATACCACGCCAACTGACAATTTTATTAAAAAGATGTGAAGTTAAGTAAGTTTTGGGGAGTAAAAAAGTAGGAATATTACCTAAATACACCTATTTAGAGTTTGTGTAATTTATCTAATTTTTACATATTGCAGTATGGACTGAAAGTAATGAACATGGCATAAATAGGGTGAAGTAATTTTATTTTTATCGAAAACAGCCTGTTGAAGTAATCTATTTTGGAGGCTCAATATAAGAGGTGTGTAATGTAAACCATTAATCTGAAAAGGTCATTTAGTATTATAAGCATAATATGAAATATTTTGCTTTATCGTCTAAATTTAATGTTGTAATTCCGACTAATAAATAAAAAAAAACGTCTTTTTTTATGATGTGAAAAAATTCAATTTATTATAATTATCTTCTGGAAACTTATTGATACGCATGAATACAAATTGTCACTAATTTCTTAAGGTTATAACATTAAATCAAGCAAGATAGTTTTATCTAACTGAAGAGCTAAGCTAAAATTTTAGTTAACTTGAAAATACAACTTTTAGTCGTCGACTGATAATAATGTAAATTTAACTATTGATAGTGAGATTAAATAATGTGACCAGCTTCACGAGTTAAATGTAATGATGAAAATCATCTAGCCTTTTTATATCAGTAAGTTAGCTAATTTTTTGGTTTTTTAAATCATAAATGAATGGTCTTTAAATGACTTATTTAATTAGGGTTTTATTATTTTAAGTCAATTTATAAATTTATGGTTGGTGATAATTTACGCGCCGGTTAATTATATTAATTTTAATATTTAGTAGAGGTTATTATGGGGAAAGAAAGTATTGCTAAAATGCTAGGGATAAAAATCCGAAAACAACGAGAAAACCATAAAATATCGATAGAAAGAATGGCGAGTTTAATCGGTGTAACAGAAGAAGAAATGAATCGATTTGAGACAGGAGAGAGTTGTATTGATGTTGATTCATTATTCCAATTTGCATACCTCTTCAATGTTGACCCGGCTTCTTTTTTATATGGGATTGTCAATGTAAATAGTGGAACGTGTAGGTTAATACACTGATTATAAGTAATTTGATTATGTTACATTAAATTTTAGAGTATTATTATATAACCCACTAATATAATAATGTGTTCTGTTTCTATCAGAATAATCTTTATATTTTATGGTAATCAAATATATCCATAGATATTTAACTGTTTTATTACTTTATCTGTTAGCTCATTAGCGCGGCTCCATTGATTAATCTTAGCTAATTTTGTATTACTACTGAGCCTTAAAACAAATTGGTCAAGTTGCTTTACAATGAAATTATCTTGATTAACCTCTTGATATTTTTCATTAAAAGAAAGTTTTTTCTCTACCTCATAGCGGTTATTGCACTGCTTCAATGATAGTTTGTCTGAGATCTTTCCTGTATTAAAAAAGATTTCAAATGAAACCAATAAACCGTTTTCTTGGCGTAAATTAATTATTAAGACGTCGCCATCGGCTCTTTGATTGAAGGGATGCGAGAACTGAATAGAAGGAAGTGAAAGGACAAAATCAGGCATTAGTGATAACAATAATTCTATGTTCTTTGTGATGGTGTTTCGTAATATATTGAATGGTAGTTGGTTTTCTGGCTCTACTATTCGGTGTGTTGTGATACGTAATAACCCTGTTTCGCTACCATGTTTAGGCATTAAAGATGCTTTTATTTGATTGAACTGGTTATCAGAGCTCAAAGGTTGGTTGTAGTCAATAAATACGTCATGACGCATGGCTTGCTTTAATACTTCATTCAGTTCGCTTTCACTAAAGTTAGGGATATCATTCAATAGAACATCTTTTCCAGCAGTTACCGCTGTCTGAATAGCAAACTTTAGTAATTCATCACTACAAGTGGATGTCACTATGATGCAATCAACGTCATCATTGTTGATTAGCGCTTCTATTTTTTTCTTTTGGCACATGAAGTCAGTCATAGAAGGAAGAGATGGGGACAAATGGCAAATTGACTTTAGCTCACTATGATGGGTGCAGCATTTTATCGCATTTATATAAAGTTGGTTATAAGGTGCAGTGCCGATTAAACCAATACCAGAACGATTAATTGACGTGACAGAATGCTGTTCTTCAAGTAAACGCAGGTGGCCGAGTAAATAAAGAAAGTGTGTATTTAACATGCTTAGCCCTTATTCTTGGTTTATCTAACACGCGATATAATTCCAACATAACAGGGTGAAATAATAATTTCATTTTATTGTTATTTTAGAATTTGTATTTTCTGATGGGATTCACAAATTAAAGAAAAAGATGAAACTTAATTAGTATTCAATAATGACGTTTATGTTAATCAGGGAAAAGGTAGGAAGGGGCTCTGAATTAATGGAGGTGTTTAATTACAGAGCCGTATAACTAGACTAAGCTGCTGCCTTGACGATAGGCTAATGCAACGGTTAGTGATTGTGCTAAACATAAGGTGGCTGACTGCGAACGAAATGCATCTACTTGGGCTTCTTTGATAACAAAACAAACATCACTGAAACTTGCCAATGGGCTGATTTGACTATCAGTAATCACGATTTGCTGTGCACCCGCTTGAGCCGCTTTCTCACTTACCATGACAGTTTCCGAGGCGTAAGGTGTGAAACTGATTGAAATTACAACGTCGTTTTCACTGATCCGACTGATCTGCTCTTTGAACATTCCACCAAGCCCATCAATAAGGACAGGGCGGCATTCCAAATGGCTAAGTGCGTAACTTAAATATGTTGCAACGCTGAATGAACGACGCAAACCGATAATGTAGATATTCTGTGCATTCGCTAAAAGTGATACGGCTTTTTCAATATCTTCAGCAGGGGTTCTGGTTGCCATTTGTTGTAACGCTTGGGCGTTAGAATGAGCGAACTCCTTCAAAATTTGTGAGGGGTCATCACTCAGTTCTTGGGAACCATCCATTTCACGAAACATACGGGCTCTATCTGTGTAGCTGGCCGTTTCTTCCACAAGGTTCATACGAAACAATTGTTTCATTTCATTAAACCCACTGAAATTAAAAGCATTTGCAAAGCGGATCAGCGTCGAAGGCGGAACCTTAGCTTCCTTTGCAATGACGGCAACGGTATCAAATGCCACACTATTCGTATTATCTAATACATAGCGTGCCACTTGCTGTAACCGTTTACTTAGTTCGTCATATCGTGAGCGAACTTGCTCTTGAAACTCATTTAAATTTGATGCACTTGACATATAACCTCCAGAATTTGGCTCTAATTGTAGTTGTTTTACAGCGTTAGTCGAATCTTTTTGAAACACTTAGTTCATATTTAAAAATTTTCTTTTTTTAGGATCGTGAAATAATTTGAATTTGGGATAATAAATTGAACAGCTTACATCAATTTGCTCTCTTATTTTCTTGATTGAAAGAAGGCCATGTTTAGCTCAATACAACGGCAAAATAGCCAATAAATAGGTGATGGACATAAGTTTAGGATTGGTATTTTTTTAGTCGCGATTAAAATTTCACAAAAACTTTGTCTAGATCACATAAATTGAATGTTATTTCAAATTTAGTTGTAAATGAAACAAATATTTCATATACATTGAGTAACAAGGTAACTCTGTCAGCTAAAGAGAGGCAACATGGAACAGATTCATAATTTCATTGGTGGTGAAATAGTATCCAGCAAAAGTGGGCGTTTTGCGCCTGTATTCAACCCGGCAACGGGGGAGCAAATTGCTCAAGTTGTACTCAGCAGTGCCGATGAAACAAAAAAAGCCATTGAGATTGCGAATAAAGCATTCCCTAAATGGTCAAAACTATCTCCCCTAAAACGTTCTCGGGTTTTATTCAAATTTAAAGCTTTACTTGAAGAGAATATGGATGAGCTGGCGCGTTTAATTTCAAGAGAACACGGTAAAGTTTTTTCTGATGCGGTAGGTGAATTAACCCGAGGTTTGGAAGTCGTTGAATTTGCATGCGGTATTCCTCACTTACAAAAAGGTGAGCACTCAGCCAATGTTGCTACAGGTGTTGATAGCCACTCATTAATGCAGCCTTTGGGTGTTTGTGCGGGGATCACGCCATTTAATTTTCCAGCAATGGTACCGATGTGGATGTTCCCAGTAGCTATTGCAACAGGTAATACCTTTGTTTTAAAACCATCAGAAAAAGATCCTTCATTAGCATTAGCATTAGCTAGATTATTAAAAGAAGCTGGCTTACCTGATGGCGTATTTAATGTTGTTCAAGGGGACAAAGAATCCGTTGATGTGCTCTTAACTGCACCAGAAGTTCAAGCCGTTAGTTTTGTTGGCTCAACGCCTATTGCTGAATATATTTACACGACGGCATCCGCTCATGGTAAGCGTTGCCAAGCACTCGGTGGAGCGAAAAACCATTGTATCTTAATGCCTGATGCAGACATGGGGCAGGCAGCTAATGCTATTATGGGCGCTGCGTTTGGTGCTGCAGGTGAACGTTGCATGGCATTATCCGTCGTCTTAGCTGTCGGTGATGAAACGGCAGATGCGCTCATTGCTAACCTGAAAGGCCAAATTGCCAAAATGTCCGTGGGTCCTGGTATTACTGACGGTAAATAAAATGACATGGGACCTGTGATTTCCACGCAACATAAAGCCAAAATCTGTGACTATATTACCAGTGGCGAAAAACAAGGTGCGACGTTATTGGTCGATGGCCGTGACTTTAAAGTGAAAGGCTTCGAAAATGGTTATTTTGTAGGGCCAACATTATTTGATAATGTCACGCCTGAAATGGACATTTATCAAGAAGAAATTTTTGGGCCTGTATTAGCCGTAGTGCGAGTTCCAGACTTTGAAACGGGTTTGAAACTGATTAACCAACATGAATATGGTAATGGAACGGCTATTTTCACCCGTGATGGTGAAACAGCGCGCGAATTCCAAGAAAATGTTCAAGCGGGAATGGTCGGAATTAACATACCTATTCCAGTACCGATGGCATTCCACAGTTTTGGTGGTTGGAAACGGTCTATTTTTGGTCCATTAAATGTACATGGAAATGACGGTGTTCGTTTCTATACTCGCATGAAAACAGTCACTAGCCGTTGGCCTGCCAGTGTTCGCTTAGAGCACCATGAAAGTAGTTTCACAATGCCAACCATGGAATAAACGGAGACCCGTATGAATAAGCAGAAAATGACGACCGCTCAGGCGTTGGTTAAATTTTTAAACCAACAATACGTTGATGTTGATGGTGAGCAATATCCGTTTATTCAGGGAGTATTTACGATTTTTGGCCATGGTAATGTTGTGGGTTTAGGTCAGGCGCTTGAAGAAGCGCCTGGTCATCTACGCGTTTATCAAGGATGTAATGAGCAAGGTATGGCGCACATTGCGACGGGTTTTGCTAAACAAAAAAAACGTAAACAAATTTTTGCTGTGACATCTTCAGTCGGCCCCGGTGCCGCAAATATGATTACCGCAGCAGCAACGGCAACTGCCAATCGTATTCCATTATTATTGTTGCCAGGGGATACCTTTGCGACTCGTCAGCCCGACCCAGTATTGCAGCAAGTCGAACAATACGGTGATGGGACTATCAGTACTAATGATTGTTTTCGCCCGGTTTCACGTTATTGGGATAGGGTTTCACGGCCTGAACAACTGATGGCGGCGATGGTTAATGCCATGCGAGTGTTAACTGACCCTGCGGATACTGGCGCGGTAACCATTTGCCTACCTCAAGATGTTCAAGGTGAGGCGTGGGATTACCCCGATTATTTTTTCCAAAAACGCATCCATCGTATTGAACGTAGACCACCGACAACGGTGAGTATCGAAGAAGCCGTAAATTTAATTCGTGGCAAGAAAAAACCATTGCTCATCTGTGGTGGTGGGGTACGTTATTCCGAAGCTCACGACGCATTTTTGCAATTTGCGGAAGATTACCGTATTCCATTTGGCGAAACTCAAGCAGGTAAAAGTGCCATCGTTGCTAGTCATCCCTTGAATATGGGCGGAATTGGTACAACAGGTGGGTTAGCGGCAAATTTGTTGGCTAAAGAAACCGACTTAGTGATTGGTGTGGGGACTCGCTTTACGGATTTTACCACCGCCTCTAAGTCGTTATTTAGTCATCCGAATGTGATGTTCTTAAATATCAATGTTGCGGAGTTTGATGCAAGTAAGTTAGATGCATTGAAAGTGGTCGCAGATGCCAAAGAAGCGTTACAAGCACTGAGTGTAAAATTGAAAGATTCTCACTATGAAGCTCAGTGGGGGGATGAAATTCAGCAGGCTAAACAACAGTGGAAAAATGAGCTGGAGCGCTTGTTTAGTATACAGTATCGGCCATTAGATTTTGTCCCTGAAATTGCAGGCCATCTTGATGACAAGCTTGAAGAGTACCGTAAAACGCTTGGTACAGAATTGGCGCAAACACGGGTGCTAGGCTTGATGCAGCAATACATGGAAGACGATGCCATTATTGTCGGGGCTGCAGGTTCATTACCGGGTGATTTACAACGTATTTGGCTACCAAAACAACGGGATACATACCACCTTGAATATGGCTATTCATGCATGGGGTACGAAATTGCCGCTGCTGTTGGGGCTAAAATTGCTGCGCCAAAACAACCTGTTTATGCGATGGTCGGAGATGGCTCTTATTTAATGCTACACAGTGAGCTGCAAACTGCGATTCAGGAGAATATTAAGATCACCATCTTATTGTTTGATAACGCGGGATTCGGCTGTATTAATAATCTGCAGATGAGCCAAGGCATGGGAAGTTTTGGTACAGAGAACCGGCATCGAAACCCACAGACGGGGTTGATGGATGGGCCGTTAGTGAAGGTCGATTTTGCTAAAAACGCAGAAAGCTATGGCTGTAAAAGTTATCGGGTACATGATGAGGAACAATTGATTGCTGCACTGAAAGACGCGAAGTCCCATTCGGGCTGTGTATTGATTGATATTAAAGTACTTCCGAAAACAATGACCGATGGTTATGAAGCTTGGTGGCGCACAGGAACAGCTCAAGTTTCTAAAAAGCCTCAAATAGTTGCTTCCGCTGAAAAAATTAAAGAGATGGTTGAACATAAAGTTCGTCTTTATTAATCAACATATTGCGCTAGTGCCTTATAGTGTCAAAATAACTCGACGGTGTTTTACCGTCGAGGAATGTTTTTCGTTTTCTTAATGAGTCAGATGTGTAACTAAGTAGGGTAGTTACTGGAAACTTAGCAGGGATTGCTTTGGTTTTTATTTGCATAGTGGTTATCACTTGCCGTTCTATATTCGTCATACTTCAAGTTAAATGGGGATAGCGTTACGCTCATCGCCAACACAACTCGAATCATTTTGGATTATATACCCAGCTTTGGCTGGGTTTTTTTATGGTTTTTATAGTTTAAAAATTTATTTATTGAAATATATGTTTTATTGCGAGGCAGGGAAAGAACAAAAAAAGAAGTTATGGAAATTTAATATGCCAACAAACACAGACTTTATTGTTAAATGCTATTCGCTTGCATTGTCAATTTGTGATCTGAATAACACTAAAAATACACTTTAATATAACATTTGTTATCTAGAGCCCAAAAATATAATTTTCAAAAAATTATAAATTGAAATGAACGTTTTATTTGGTATATTCCGTAATATCCAAATAGTGGATTTAAGGTATCAAGGAGCATTTGAATGTTCAATATAGCACTATTCGGCGCAGGACGTATCGGACAGGTTCATGCTGTTAATATTGCCGGCCATAAAGAAACCAAACTTTATTCTGTCATCGACCCTTATCAACCGAATGCGGTTGCCTTGGCTGAAAAATACCAAGCAAAAGTACAGACGACAGAAGAAGCAATGCAAGACCCTAATATACAAGGGGTTTTAATCGCTTCAGCCACAGATACTCACGCTGATTTAATCGAACTCGCAGCCAAACATAAAAAAGTGATCTTCTGTGAAAAGCCTGTTCATCTCGATCTTGAGCGTGTGAAACAGTGTTTAAAAAGCGTGAAAGAACATGATGTTCCACTGTTTATTGGTTTTAATCGTCGTTATGACCCTCAATTTCGCCACTTGAAAAATTTATTCCAACAAGGCGCTATTGGTAAAGCAGAATCTTTAATTATCACGTCTCGTGATCCGTCACCACCACCTGCGGAATACGTCAAAGTCTCCGGTGGTATGTTCAGAGATATGACGATTCATGACTTTGATATGGCGCGCTTTATGATTGGCGAAGAGCCTTGCTCTGTCTACGCACAAGGCAGCAATGTTGTTGACCCTGCTATCGGCCAAGCAGGTGATATTGATACTGCATTTATTATCTTAAAATTTCCATCAGGCGCAATGGCGACCATCTCTAACAGCCGTCGTTCAGGTTACGGTTATGACCAACGCATTGAGTTACATGGTGAAAAAGGCTTATTAACGGCAGGTAATATTAAAGAGAATAGTGTTGCGCTGTTAAGTGAAGTTGGATGTTTATCCGCCAAGCCAGAGTATTTCTTCTTACAACGTTACCATGAAGCATACCAAGCAGAGTGGCAGCATTTTGTTGATATCTTAGCAGGCCGTGCGGAATCTGAAACGACAGGTACCGATGGTGAATTGGCTTTATATCTTGCAGACAAAGCGCTGGAATCATTAAAAACAGGTAAAGAAGTTAAATTGTAATTAATACGGTAATACTATTTAACTTAATTATAGACTTGCGGTTAAAAATGTATTTTTAGCCGCAATAGCAAATATATTCATTTATCAATGAGTATATAAAATACTGACCTTACTTTTATTTAATACTCTTTAGGCTTTCAATATTCTGAGATTAATTGAGGCTTTTTATAATCTTACTTTCTTTAATTTAACTGATGTATTTATCGTTTTAAATTCGCGAAAACTATTTTCAAAGAGTTTATCGATCAGGCCTAAAGCTAGCAAAGTAGCGATTCAAACCAGAGTGCCAGAAACTTATTTCATTATTTAACATTTAACATTAAACATTTATTTAAATATTGAAAAATTGTTTTTTTGGTAAGACATAATGATTCAAATAATAAGGTAATAATATGTCATTAATCATGAATCTCAATCAACAACAGAGAAAAAGGTTGCACCAAATAACCTTGGTTGCAACCTTTGGTGGATTACTATTTGGTTATGATACTGGTGTCATTAACGGTGCATTTTCATCACTGAAAGAAAACATGGGATTAACGCCAACCACGGAAGGGCTGGTAATGAGTGTCCTATTAGTGGGCGCGGCATTAGGCAGTGTTTGTGGTGGACGTGTAGCAGACTTTGTCGGGCGCCGTACTTATTTGCTTTACCTCTCATTTCTGTTTTTATTTGGGGCATTTTTATCTGCGGCGGCTCCAAACATTGAAGTTCTTCTTATTGCTCGGTTTATATTGGGGTTTGCGGTGGGCGGGGCTTCAGTGACAGCACCGACATTTATTTCGGAAGTGGCCCCGACTGAAATGCGGGGAAAACTTACCGGACTCAATGAAGTTGCTATTGTTATCGGGCAGTTAGCGGCATTTGCTATCAATGCGATTATCGGTTCTATTTGGGGTCATCTACCGGATGTCTGGCGTTATATGTTGTTAGTGCAGGCGGTACCTGCATTGTGCCTATTATTTGGTATGTGGAAAGCGCCTGAAAGCCCACGCTGGCTAATGAGTAAAAACCGTCGTGAAGAAGCGCTGAAAATTTTAAAGCAAATTCGCCCTGAAAAACGTGCTATTCAAGAATATGAAGATATCGTGACCTTATTAGATGTT
Organism: Providencia sp. PROV_01; assembly: GCF_053098325.1. Taxonomy (NCBI): domain Bacteria; kingdom Pseudomonadati; phylum Pseudomonadota; class Gammaproteobacteria; order Enterobacterales; family Morganellaceae; genus Providencia; species Providencia sp. PROV_01. The sequence continues at coordinate 1,671,231 of NZ_JBRFKD010000002.1, forward strand.
GAAGCTGCGGAAGCTAAACGTCATCCGAATGCCAATAAACAAAATTTAGCGTTAATTTTTAATACGCCTTGGATTTTTAAATTGGTATTAATTGGGATGGTGTGGGCGGCATTACAGCAAACGACTGGGGTTAACGTTATTATGTATTATGGTACAGAAATTCTCAAAACAGCGGGTTTTTCTGAGCAAACTTCTTTAGTTTTCAACGTATTAAATGGTGTGTTTTCTGTTGGTGGTATGGTGATAGGGGTACTATTCCTTGTTGACCGATTTAAACGTAAGACACTGATTGTTGGTGGTTTTGCTCTAATGGCATCGTTACACTTATTAATTGCAGCAACAGACTACTTCTTAACCGGGGATGTTAAAGCAACATTAATTTGGTTACTTGGCGCGGTGTTTGTTGGGGTTATGCAAGGAACAATGGGCTTTTTAACTTGGGTAGTACTTGCAGAGCTATTTCCACTTAAAATCCGCGGGTTATCTATGGGGATCTCAGTCTTCTTTATGTGGATTATGAATGCGATTGTGAGTTATTTATTCCCTGTATTACAAGCAGAACTTGGTTTAGGTCCAGTATTCTTAATTTTTGCGGTAATAAACTACTTAGCTATCGTTTTTGTGGTGAAGTTATTACCAGAAACATCAAACAAATCATTAGAGCAATTAGAAGAAGAGCTCTCATCAATGTAATTATTACTTATTGGTGGTGTGAATATACCTAATTAACTTAATCGAGGGTTGGATATGATAGAACAACTAACCACAAGTAATTTGCATTTAGGTTGTCAGGCAAGAAATAAAGCTGAAGTACTCAAAATGGTGGGTACGGAATTTAAAAATAAAGGTTATGTTGATAGGGATTGTGTGCATTTCTTAACGGAAAGGGAACAACAAATATCAACATTCTTGGGGAATGGCATTACCTTGCCTCATCTACCTAAGTCCGCCAATGATATTATCTTGCATACCGGTGTTGAAATTTTTCAATTTCCTGACGGGGTGATATGGGACCGAACCAATGTGATGTTTATCGCAATAGGTGTGATTGCAAAATCAAGGGAACACATTGATGTACTTAGGGAAATTGCACTGATTTTCAGTGATGAGTTTATTGCCAATGCATTGTCTTTGACGTCAAGTAAAGAAGAATTTTTAAGCATTCTTCATCGCTAGCTTTGGGTTTTGAAGCGAGTATGGGATCTTTACCTGATCCCATACTCAATAAATTTCATCTTTGGTTATTCTATTTCATTTCATTCCAGGTTATTACCTCTTTATTGTTTTCATCCTCTCTGAAATTAATAATTATTTTCTTATATATTAGCTAATTACATTAAAAGTTAACGTTGGATCACATAATGAAATTAATATTCTCAATAATATTGATAATGAAACGAATGTTCCGTATAACATGATTATTGAAATAAAAATCTGGAACAAGTATTAGGCCAGCCATTGTGTTACAAAAAATGAGCGAGAGGTAGAACAGATGAAAGAGATCCGTATCGGGATGATAGGTACTGGCTATATAGGACGAGCTCATGCCATTGCTTATGCACAAGCAGCAACCGTTTTTCCATTACAGGGAAAATTGGTTCGTGAAATGATAGCAGAAATTACCCCTGAGTTAGCACAGACCCGAGCTCAGGAAATGGGATTTAATCGTGCAACCGATGACTGGCGAAAATTAGTTGCAGATCCAAATATTGACGTGGTGGATATCTGTTCGCCTAATTTCCTGCACAAAGAAATGGCAATGGAGGCAATTAAGCACGGTAAACACGTTTATTGCGAAAAACCATTAGCGCTCAATTCTGAAGATGCCAAAGAAATGGTCGAAGCGGCTAAAAAGGCGGGAGTCTTAACGTTAGTGGGGTTCAATTATATGAAAAACCCTACCTCTCAGCTAGCCAAAGAAATCATTGCAAATGGCGAAATTGGAGAAGTTATCCATTTTTATGGCACCCATAATGAAGATTATATGGCTGACCCTAGCGCGCCGATTCACTGGCATTGTTTTAAAGAAAAAGCTGGCCTAGGTGCCCTGGGTGATTTATCTGCACATATTATTAATATGGCGCAATTCCTCGTAGGGGATATTGAAACCGTTTGTGGTGATATGGAAATTGTCATTAAACAGCGTCCAGAAAAAGCGGGGTCAGCCGTTATGGTTACGGTTGAAAATGAAGATCAGGCGCATGCCATGGTGCGTTTTGCTGGTGGCGCAATGGGTGTCATAGAAACTTCACGAATCGCAGCTGGCCGTAAAATGGGGCTAACTTATGTGGTGACTGGCACCAAAGGAACACTGTCTTTCACCCAAGAAAGAATGGCAGAGCTAAAGCTCTATCGTCATGATGAACCTAGCAATCGTCAAGGTTTTAAAACCATTTTTGTGGGGCCAGAGCACCCGGATTATGCGCCATTTTGTAATGGTGCAGGCCATGGTATTGGCTTTAATGACCAAAAAACAGTTGAAGTGCGTGATTTAATTGATGGCGTTGCAACAGGGCAGCCAATGTGGCCTGATTTTGAAGAGGGCTGGAAAGTATCACGAATATTAGACGCGATAGCACGTTCATATGATGAACAACGTTGGGTTAACGTTAAAGAAATCAATTAATTCTGTTGTAGTTAAGGGGTAATTAATGGATAAGCAGAAGAAGTTAGATGTTATCTGTATGGGCCGTATTGCCGTTGACCTGTACGGACAACAGATAGGTTCTCGTTTAGAAGATGTGAGTTCGTTTGCCAAATATTTAGGCGGCTCTTCTGGAAACGTGGCATTCGGCACTGCAATACAAGGATTAAAATCGTCAATGCTTGCCCGTGTGGGGGATGAGCACATGGGACGCTTTTTACGTGAGGAATTACAGCGGGTAGGCTGTGATACCAGCCATCTTATTACAGACAAAGACAGATTAACGGCATTAGTTATCTTAGGGATCAAAGATCAGGATACTTTCCCATTAATTTTCTATCGTGATAACTGTGCAGATATGGCGATTACGCCAAATGATTTTACGGAAGAATATATTGCATCCGCGCGTTGCTTGGCAATTACAGGAACGCATTTATCTAATCCGAAAACCCGCGCGGCGGTATTGAAAGCGTTGGAATATGCTAAACATAATAACGTCAAAACAGCCATTGATATCGATTATCGCCCAGTCTTATGGGGGTTAACGTCTCTCGGTGATGGTGAAACGCGTTTTATTGCGTCTGATAGCGTGACTGCGCAGCTACAAGAAGTATTATCGCAGTTTGACCTGATTGTAGGTACCGAAGAAGAGTTCCACATTGCTGGTGGCACAACGGATACCGTTCAAGCCCTTAAAAATATCCGTCAATTAACGGATGCAGAACTAGTATGCAAGCGTGGCTCTCTTGGCTGCTCCGTATTTAGCGGTGCAATCCCCGAAACCTTGGACGAAGGGATCACTGTTCATGGTGTCAGAGTTGAAGTACTTAACGTATTAGGTGCTGGCGATGCATTTATGTCTGGTCTACTACGCGGTTATTTAAACGGTGATGGTTGGGAAAAAGCCTGTGCTTATGCGAACGCTTGTGGGGCTTTAGTGGTTTCTCGCCATGGCTGTGCGCCTGCAATGCCAACAAAAATCGAGTTAGATAATTACCTTGAACGTGCTGCGGCAGTACCACGTCCAGATCTCGATCCTATACTCAACCATTTACATCGAGTGACTTCACGTCGCACACAGTGGAATGAGCTCTGTGTTATGGCATTCGACCATCGCATCCAATTTGTTGATATGGCTCGTAATGCTGGTGCTGATATTTCTTGTATTCCTTATCTGAAGAAATTGATTTTCCGTGCCAGTAGTGAAGTGGCGCAAGAAGCAAATTTACAAGGTAAAGCAGGGCTACTTTGCGACAGTACCTTTGGCCAAGACGTATTGAATGACGTGACTGGTCGTGGTTGGTGGATAGGCCGTCCAATTGAGCTACCGGCATCAAGACCATTGTGCTTAGAACATGGCAATATCGGTTCTCAGCTGATCAGTTGGCCAAAAGAGCATATTGTGAAATGTTTGGTATTTTTCCATCCAGAAGACAACCATCCCCTGCGTTTAGAGCAAGAAAAAACAGTTCAAGAAGTTTACAGCGCTTGCTGCCAATCAGGGCATGAATTATTGCTTGAAGTGATATTACCCGCAGATATGGAACGCAATGATGAGCTGTATTTACGCGCAATCAAACGCTTCTATAACTTAGGTATCAAGCCTGATTGGTGGAAATTACCACCACTACAAGCAGAAAATTGGGATGCGGTTGACCGATTAATTCAAGAGCGTGACCCATATTGCCGCGGTGTCGTACTCTTAGGGCTTGATGCGCCACAAGCTGAGTTACAAGCGGGTTTTAATGCCGCAGCTGGAAAATCCATCGTCAAAGGATTTGCTGTTGGTCGTACCTTATTTGGTAAGCCTTCGTTGGAGTGGATGAAAGGTGAAATCAATGACGATGAGCTGGTTCAGAAAATCAAAACTAATTACTTAAACCTGATAGCCCTATGGCGTCAGCGTAAATAATATTACTTTTACCTACACAGGAGCTTCATCATGGCAATCCAACTTGGTATTAACCCGTTGACATGGACGAATGATGATTTACCCACTTTAGGGGCAGAAACATCTCTAGAAACATGTTTAACTGAAGGCCGTCAAGCAGGTTTCGCTGGTTTTGAATTAGGTAATAAATTTCCACGCAAAGCGGAGATTCTAGGGCCGATTTTAAAACAGCATGACTTACAACTGGTTTCAGGCTGGTATTCGGGAGAACTATTATCTCGCAGCGTGGAAGAAGAAATTGAAGCGGTACAAGGGCACTTAGCGTTACTGCGTGATTTAGGCGCTAAAGTGATGGTGTTTGCAGAAGTGACCAACTGTATTCATGGCGACCAAAACAAACCTGTTCATATGCGTCCATTGTTCCCAGCCGATAAATGGGAAGAATACGGTAAGAAACTGACCGAATTCGCGAAATATACCTTATCTCAAGGCGTGAAAATCGCCTATCACCACCATATGGGAACCGTGATTGAGTCAGCAGAAGATGTTGATAACCTAATGAAGCACACGGGCGATGAGGTCGGTTTATTGCTAGATACTGGCCACTTAACCTTTGCTGGCGCAGACCCGGTTGAAGTGGCTAAACGTTGGGCAAAACGGATCAATCACGTACATTGCAAAGATGTCCGTGCAGATGTCCTAAAAGATGTTAAAAACCGTAAAACCAGCTTCTTAGATGCCGTATTAGCCGGTGTGTTCACGGTACCGGGTGATGGTTGCGTTAACTATCCTGACGTGTTTAAGGTATTGAAAAATAGCCAATATGAAAATGGCTGGCTGGTGGTTGAAGCAGAGCAAGACCCTGCGATTGCGCATCCATTAACTTATGCCACATTGGGTTACAACAATTTGTCTAAGTTTGCTAAGGATGCGGGTTTAATCTAAATCGTCGTCATATTTCAGTCTGTGGCGTTGTTGGCTTCGCTTACCCCCCCTAGTCACATACTTGTGTATGCTCCTAGGGATTGGTGCGCTAGCCGCCTAGCCACAAACTGAACTATTTGATTGATGAAACGGTTAGTGACTAAAAAGAATTGCCTATCTAGAATCTAAAAAGTGTCAGAGGAAAGTTATGTCAAAATTATTGTCGAAATACCATGCTCCAGATGCACATAAGCGTACTCAGCATATCACTCCACAAATCGCTAACTGGGGTTATGTTCACTTTGATGTTTACGAATTAAAACAAGGTGAGTCTATTTCCTTACCTGCTTCTGAAAATGAAATGTGCTTAGTCTTAGTAGCAGGTAAAGCGACGATTAAAACAACTAATCAAACGTTTGAAAACATTGGCGACCGAATGGATCCTTTCGAACGTAAAAAACCCTATGCTGTGTATGTGACAGCCCAAGAGTTTGCTGAGGTCATCGCAGATACCGATCTTGAATTGGCCGTTTGCAGTGCTAAAGGAAAGGGCACCTATCCAACACGTTTAATTGGTCCAGATGATATTGGTGCAGAGCAACGTGGCCATGGTTATAACAAGCGCTACGTGCATAATATTTTACCGGATGATAAAGCCGCTGATAGCTTATTAGTCGTGGAGGTCTTTACAGATGAAGGCTGCACCAGCTCTTATCCAAGCCATAAACATGACACCGATAATGAACCCAATGAAACTTATCTAGAAGAAACCTATTATCATCGTTTAAATCCATCTCAAGGTTTTTGTATGCAGCGTGTTTACACTGACGACCGCGAGTTAGATGAGTGCATGGCGGTATATAACAAAGATGTTGTTATGGTACCAAAAGGGTATCACCCAATGGCGACAGTGGCTGGCTATGATAACTATTACCTTAATGTGATGGCGGGACCAACACGTAAATGGTTATTTACATGGGAAAAAGACCATAACTGGGTGAACAGCGAAATCTATGCAGCGAAACATCGTGAAAAGTAAGTTAAAAACAGCAATATGTGAATGAATTAAGTTCTGTTATCTATCTTTGCCGGTAACTATTTACCGGCTTTTTTATGCTTAAACTTAATAGGCTGCGGTAAATTGTTGGCGAATAAATTGTGAATTATTCACTTCATCAAGAATAGCAACTGCAAAGTCTTCAACAGAAATTTTAGCGGGAGTATTACCATTCATTAATAATTGATTCCCGCCAAGCCGGAAGGTTTCTGTTCTTTCTCCTTCTTCAAGCATGGCGGCAGGAGAAACGTAGGTCCAATCTAATGAATCAATGGATTGTAATTGGTTTTTAAATTCTCTCATTGCTTGGGCGCCAGGCTTTATTTCAGCAGGAAAATCAGGGGAGTCAATTAAATCAATACCTGCAGTGGTTTTTAGACTTCCTGCACCACCCACCACAATGAACCGTTTGACCATGGATTTTTGTACAGCATGTAAAATTGCGAGGTTACCCGCAACAGTATCTTGATACAAATTAGGGTTCTGCCAACCGCCATTAAACGCACTGATGACAACATCCTGCCCCTTTAGCCGAGAGGTTAACCATGGAATATCGGTGATATCTCCAGCCGCGGTGATTAAGTGAGCGTGTTGAGATAGTTGATTACTATGACGAGAAATCGCTGTTACTTGGTGATGCCGAAGTAGCGCTTCAGCAACTAATGCTCTGCCAACAAAACCTGTTGCGCCAATAATCGATATTTTCATCTTCAGTTCCTCTTTGCTTGAATGTCACACTCAAGAATAATGATACTGATAGGGCTAGGCTTTAGGACTAAGACTTCTTTTCCCAATGTGTTCTTTTTTGAGTATAGAACAGACGTTCTTATTGGGGAATATGCTTAATTTTATTTTGTTTCTCTAAATAACTTTAAAATAATACTCGTCATGATGGCGATGGTTCCTCCTAAGGCGGTTTCAAGAACGCGGTCAAACAATAATTCATAGGTTGGGTGACGCCAATATATAACGAGCTCAAGAATGGATAAAATTAAGCTTGTCACGACAAATGTCATAAACGTATATCCATGATGAAAACTCATTGGCATTAAAAAGGCGAATACCACAACTGCAATTAAACCGATGTATGGCATAAGTGGTAGGTTGAATAAAAAATACAGCAATAAAACAGAAATAAGGCTGCCTAAGACTCTCTGCAAAGTAATTTTAACGATGCTTTGTGATTTTGGATGCAATACAAAAACAAAGGTCAATAATGTCCAATAAAAGTGCCCTAGATCTATACTGCGTGGAATGGCAAGTGCGAGTAATAGCCCTAAAGCATAAATCATCGAACGGGGAATAATATTTTTTCTCAACGTAAACAAATTTTGTTCAACTAAAGCACTCGTAATAACGCTATGGCGTGTCATTTTATGACTAAGGAGATAATACGTGATTAGCGTTACTCCACTGCCAATAATAAAACCTAACGCCAAACTTCTTGATATATCAGGTAAAATGGTGCCAATTGTCGACATGATAATCATAAACTTCATCGTTAAATCCATTGCGGGATCTGTGCCATACAATTGGTAATAAATGAACGAAAAAATGGCGAGATAAATATAATACGCCGTACCAAGCCGCAGGGTATCACCGATAAAAATAGCCACTAAAATCATCAATAAACAACAAGCGGTGTAAGCATAGTTTTTATATTCTTTTGCTGCATTGAATAAATTAAATGAATACAGTGTTGAGAATGTCGCCCACATCGCTGCTTGCGCATCTAAAATCACAAAAGCAGTTGCGGCACTAAAAAACATACAGCTGGTAAAAATAATCCCATCATGAATAGCAGGAAACGTTCTCATAATTCGATGCTCGTAAATAGAAGCTTAACTCATTAATTAATAACGTAATTAAATATTATACGGTGTGAAATTTCAAGGCAATCACTCAGTATTTATGACAAGTTACCATTAAATGGTATCAGTGGCGTTGTTAGTATTGATATTCTGTTTTTATGTGACAAAAAAGGCATAATAGGGAAGAGCAGTCGTAGCAATCATAAAGGTAATAAAATGCAAATAATCAATCCTCATGATTTTGTTTGGGTCAGCAGTAATAATGATGTCGCGATAGAATCGCTTCCTGAATGGGTTGGCTCACAATGGAACAGTAAATTACCGTTGACGGTATATCGAAATAAAGCGGATGAGAATAAACTGACTGTCGCAATTCGAGGAATTAAGCCACACCAACGCATCACGACACAAATTGAAAAATCGGCAATCACGCATATTATGAATGTGGAATCCTTGGTGGCAAATTCGGTGGAACTACAACGTTCAATGTTTATTGCTTTACCACCTGTGCAGGTTTTATGGATCATTTCGCAAACTAAATGGCCTTGGCAATGGGGAGTCACAGGCAGCTGTGCTTACACTTTAGCGACAGATATCCAAAGTATGTTGTCAGACTGCGACCTTGATGTGGTCATTCGCTGTCCGAACCCTCAAGAAAAAGAAGATTTTGCTGAGTTTGCTATTAAGGCGAATACACCCTATTGCCCAATCGATATCCATGTTGAAACGCCGAAGGGTGGGTTTTCATTAGCAGAGTGGTTTAAAAATGAACAGGTTACATTACACACACCACTTGGCGATATTATGACAGCAGACCCATGGGATGAAAAATTATAGCTGCTGTTTGTCTGTTAAATAACCGACTGTAGCTTGAATAGCCGACAAATTGATTAAATATTAATTTTGATGTTCGAGCAGGTGATTTTTTACTAATCAAATAAAATCGGAGGCACATAATGCCTCCCTATTCGCCTATTATTAATGCTCAATATTCGGTTCTTGTAAACCTGCGTCATGCCATTCTTTCATTGCAGGCAAAACTAAAACTCGGTCAACCCATTGTTTAGCCGCTGGGCTTACAGGTAAATGATAACTGCGGATTCGGAAGGCAACGGGTGCAAAGAAGGCATCTACAGCCGTAAATTCATTGCCCGCAAGCCAAGGGCCGCCAAATTGGTTCAACCCATCCTGCCATAGTTTCTGCAAGCGGTTTAAGTCAGTTTGTAATTCAATTGAAATATTATTAAGTGGTGCATTATGAGCACCATCCATCGGACACTGCTGGCGTAACGCACTAAAACCTGAGTGCATTTCTGCGCTAGCACTTCGAGCCCATGCTCTGGCTTTGCGATCTTTTGGCCAGACTTGCGGGAAGTCTTCTGCAATATATTCACAAATGGCTAATGAATCCCATATTGTTTGGTTTTCATCGATTAAACAAGGGACTAAACCGGTAGGGGAAAAACGACTGAATTTCTCATGACTGCTTTTACCGTTTTCAAATAAACACAAATTTTCTTCAAACGGGATCTGTAATACCTTTAGTAAAACCCATGGGCGCAATGACCATGAAGAGTAGTTTTTATTTGCTATCCAAAGTTTATACATAGTATTTAACCTATCAGTCAGTTCGCGCAATGTTAAAAGGACGAATACCAATGTATGGGGAAAAAGGCAGACCTACAAATGTTATTTTATCGAAAATAGCTTATATCTATTAGGAATAAGCTAGATTTAATTGAAATTAATAAATAAATGAACTAAGTATTTAGTTACGACCATTTACAAAAGTGGAAGAATCTTTATTCAACTTTTATAATTAAAACTAGACAAAATCAAATAGTAATCTATTTTTCATTATGTTGATCGTATTTGAATGTCTTCAACAAAATATTTGTTTAACTTTGGGATAGGAATAAAATTAATTTCACCTTATGATTATTACGGCTTAGTTAATAAAATATTACCTTCTTCTCTAAATGGTTTTTATCATGCAATGGAAAAATAATGCAAGCCGCTATGGGCATATCTCTTTGCTCGTACATTGGCTAGTCGCAATTGTCGTATATGGAATGTTCGCTTTAGGTTTATGGATGGTGACACTAGGCTATTATGATAGTTGGTATCATCAAGCTCCTGAGATACATAAAAGTATAGGAATATTATTATTTATTGTTATGGCATTTCGTGTGATTTGGCGATTTATTTCACCGCCGCCGAAGCCATTAGCAAGCTACAGTAAATTAACGAAAGCTAGCTCTATTATTGTTCAAATTCTGATTTATATTATTTTATTCAGTATTTTGATCAGTGGTTATTTAATCTCAACCGCTGATGGACAACCTATTAGTGTGTTTGGTTGGTTTGATGTTCCTGCACTATTTACCGGTGCTGCGACACAAGCAGATACCGCAGGTGAAGTTCATTTATATTTAGCTTGGGCAGTGGTTCTATTATCAGTGTTGCATGCTTTTGCAGCTTTTAAACATCACTTTTTTGATCGTGATATTACATTAAAAAGAATGTTGGGTTTTAACCCCGATAAGTAACGTGGAGATAATTATGTTGAAGAAAACGGTTCTTGGTCTGGCTACTGGTGCACTTTTTTTAACGGCAGGTTCAGCATTAGCAGAAACTTACCAATTTGATAAGCAAGGCCAACACGCGTTTATTGAATTTCGTATTCAGCATTTAGGTTATAGCTGGGTATATGGTAGTTTTAAAGACTTTGATGGGTCTTTTACTTATGATGCAAAAGATCCATCAAAAGATAAAGTCGAAGTTACTATTAAGACAGGTAGCATTGATACTAACCATGCAGAGCGTGACAAACATTTACGCAGTGGTGATTTCTTAAATGCAGCCAAATTCCCTGAAGCGAAATTCGTTTCAACAGAAGTGAAGAAAGACGGTGAAGCCTACAAAATCACTGGTGATTTCACTTTAAATGGTGTCACTAAGCCAATTACATTAGACGCTAAATTAATGGGCGAAGGTAAAGATCCTTGGGGTGGATACCGTGCAGGTTTTGAAGCAGAAGGTAATATTAAGTTAAAAGAATTTAACATCAAATCTGATTTGGGTCCTAAATCTCAAGAAGCACAACTGTTGATTTCAGTTGAAGGTGTTCAAGTTAAATAAGATTTTTATCATAAAAAACCTTCAGGCTTTCGAGTGCTGGAGGTTTTTTTATATCCAGCGTATTATAAATTGTTTCTTTGTGGCAAATTCCCCCGTCTGAACCTCGCAATTTCCCTTATTCCTATAGCTAGACGACTTTAATACAAGCTAAAATAAGCATTATTACTTTTTATCGTTCAATTCGTGGCATTAACACTTTAGATACGTGAATATTATCGGTTTTAGATGCCATGGCATTATATGCAATTGGTTCTACAGTATATAAGTAGCTTGAAAGTGTTTGTGGGGAACCGTTTTACAAGAAAAGGCAGGGTAACTTTGAATACAAATAACTCACGTAAAACCGCATTAATTGTTAGCATTATTTTTATTGCATTTGCATTCGGTTTTTATTGGTTAAGTAAAGATAACAATGTGTTATCTACAGAAAATAATAGTGCAATTCATTCAGAGGCACTTGCTCAAGTTGAAAAAGAATTACCGATTATCGCGACGGTTAAGAAAATAAGCCCTGAAACCTATCAAAGTTTTGAGCATCTAATTACACAATACGACCCAACTAATGAAGATTTACGCCGTCAACTGTTTGACCAAGTAGTCGGGAATGTCATGAAGTTAGTACTAGAGCGAATGGAATATGCCTCTGATGACTCCGTGATTAACTTTACTAGCAGAGTTAATGATTACCTAAAAATCTTATTGGAAGAAGACCCAACGGGAAAAACGTGTTTTTATTCACTATTTCCGCATTTGAGAGAAACAGCAGAAATTATTCCACCACAAAAAAGCCAAGCTGTTTTGTTGAAACAAATTCAGGCAACCAATGAACTTTTAATTTCAAGTGAAGCGGGTGTAAAACAGGCGTTAATGTCCCCGACAGAATATTCTGAGGAATTAACCCAACTTGCTAGTGGGCTTTCTGCAAAGTATGGTGAAGATACTGCAATTCTTGGGAATTTAGAAGCAGGGAAGAAATCACCTGCACTAGCGTGCCGTATTTCTATTAGTTTTTATGATGAAATATTATCTATTCCAGATAATCCGAAAAAAGCGGCATTGTTACGTTCTTTATTTTCATCAGTAAATAATTAATTCTTTTTAGCAAAATGGTGCTGATTAATATTGGTACCATTTTGTGTCATTAAGTATTACATTTCATAGCGTTAATCGCACTTTTTTTAATGCATTATTATTTGAGCATAAATAGTTCGTATTTATGTAGTATGCTTATTATATAAATTTATTTTTAACTATTTTGGAGATGGCATGCAATTTATTAAGAAAAGTATCATCGCACTTGCCGCTGCGGCTGCGATATCAATGCCAATTGCAGTAAGTCAAGCTTGTACTCGGGTTGTTTATTTAGGTGAAAATGAACAGATAATGACCGGAAGAACAATGGATTGGAAATACGATATAGGCACTAATCTATGGATCTTTCCTCGAGGCATGGAGCGTGATGGCATTGCAGGACCTAACTCTTTAAAATGGAAATCAAAATACGGTAGTGTGATCGCCTCAGGTTATGATATTTCAACAACTGATGGAGTGAACGAAGAAGGTCTAGTTGCCAATTTATTATGGCTTGCTGAATCAAAATACCCTCAAGTAGATAATAAGCAACCTGCGTTGTCGATATCGCTATGGGCACAATATGTGCTAGATAATTATGCGACAGTGGAAGAGGCTGTTGCAGCGTTAGAAAAAAATCCACTGGTCGTGGCAACGGATAATGTTCCTGGGCAAGATAGGTTAGCGACTTTACATTTGTCATTATCAGATGCGAGTGGCGATAGCGCAATTATTGAATATATTGATGGTAAGCAGGTCATTCATCATAGTCGCAAGTATCAAGTTATGACTAATTCGCCTACTTATGAGAAGCAATTAGCAATGCAGGAATATTGGCAAGGGATTGGTGGTACTGTCATGCTACCGGGGACAAACCGTTCCGCTGATAGATTTGCTCGTGCGCAATTTTATATTAATGCAATTCCTCAGAAAACAACGCCTAATAAAGCGGTCGCCAGTGTTTTCAGTGTCGTACGTAATGTGTCTGTTCCTTACGGATTGACGTCCGAAAATTCACCTGAAATATCGTCAACGCGTTGGCGGACATTAGTTGACCATAAACGTCAGCTCTATTTTTTTGAATCTGCATTGACGCCAAATATTTTTTGGACTGATTTGGCAAAAATTGATTTTTCAGCAGAAACTGGACAAGTGAAAAAGTTGGATCTGGGTGAAGAGCAGAGCCATATTTATTCGGGGGATGCGACCAATAAATATGTGGTTACAAAACCTTTTGAATTCTTAGGGTTAAGTGCGAAACAGTTAGGTTACTAACTTATCCTATAGCGCGTATCAGCCCTCTTTATCTATAGGGGGTTGATATGAATCAAGTCCTCGATAATTTATCCATGAATGTTTTGCAGATAGCAAACGAACGGTATAAGATGTATTTAAAATGCAACTTATTGGTGATGATATGAATAATCTCGTGTGTTACAAAACCATGCCGGTTTGGAATAAAGCGTCTTTACCGTTAATGTTCCAAGAGCGTCATAATACAAAAGAAGATACATATGCACAGTTGAAAGTGCTAAAAGGCTCTTTAGATTTTATCATTTTTAATGAGGATGGCAGCGAACAACATTTTACTTTTGATATTCATAACCAGCCGCCTATTATCGAACCTCAAGTTTGGCATCGTATTTCTGCTTGTAGTGATGACATGGAATGCCAATTGGCTTTTTTATGCAAACCAGAACTGAAATTTTATAAAGAACACGGGTTAACGACTCCACATTCAGAAGTGCGTTACCTGTGTGAGAACCACCTTAGTAAGCCATGTAAAACATTAGATTTAGGTTCGGGAAGAGGCCGAAATAGCTTTTATCTTGCCTTACAGGGTTATGACGTAACCTCGGTAGATATCAACCCTCAGCATATCCAAGCAATTGACTTCGTTAAAAAACAAGCTGGGGTAGAGAATATTCATACGGCTGTTTATGATATTAATAGTCACCAAATACAAGAGAACTACGAACTTATCATTTCCACTGTCGTGCTAATGTTCTTGCAGCGAGAAAAAATCGCCAATGTTATTACTAATATGCAAGAACATACCCTGCCAGGGGGAGTTAACGTTATTGTGTGTGCCGTTGAAACGCCAGATGCACCGCTGGATTTAGTGCCATTTAAATGCTTCTTAAAACCAGGGGAGCTAGAAGGGTATTATAAGGATTGGGATATTTTAAAATATAACGAAAACCCTGGTCATTTACACCGCACTGATTCACAAGGTAATCGTATTAAATTAAATTTTGCAACACTCATTGCACGGAAAAAGTAAGTAAGAGACTTGCATAGGTTATCTTAGTAAAAGAGTTGCCGTGGGTGGCAACTCTTTTTTATTTCTAATCGTTAAGGTTTGCTAGCGGCGGAATTAGCGGTTTCTTTTTCGCTTCGGGCTAAAGTCTTTTCGAGCAAGACAGAATATAGCGGTTTACCACCTAAAAATTGGGCTATCATTGTGGCACCAATACAGGTAATAATCATCGGTAAGATTAACTGGTAGTTATTTGTCATTTCTAAAACTAAAACTATCCCAGTTAATGGTGCTCTGACGGTTGCGGCAAATAATGCTCCCATGCCTGCTATAGCGAAAGTCCCCACTTCAATTTGGTAATTAGGGAATATTTCGAGGGCAGCGTAGCCGAAAACACCACCAAATAAGGTACCAAGGGCGAGTAAAGGGGAGAAAATACCCCCTGGAGCGCCAGAGCTAAAGCTAATCGTCGAAGTTAAAAACCGTAAAGCAAAAAATATGAATAATAAAGTGATGGTAAATTGCCCTGCAACCATCTGGTGGATCACTGAATAGCCGCCACCAACAATTTCAGGTAGATAAACGCCAATTGCACCACAAGCCCCACCAATTAGCCCGCCCATCAATACAAAGCGAGAAATTTTATTTTGGTAAAATGCTAAAAATTTACTTTGTAGGTACAATAAAAAACCATTAAAACAGATACCGATGACACCAAACATTAATCCTAAAATTAAATAAAGCCATAAAGTATTCATCGGTGCAGAGGAGAATTGACCGATATTTAATATAATAGCTTCCCCATTAATTAACCGATAGACAATGGTGGAGGTAACAACACCGATAAATACCGCTTTAATTGAAATTAAACTATATTTAAATTGCGGGCGCATTTCTTCAATAATAAATAAAATGCCAGCTAAAGGGGCATTAAATGCTGTAGATAAACCAGCAGCAGCACCAGAGGCAAGTAAGGTATGGCGCGACTCATTATCTTTTAAACGAAATAAATCATAAAACATTTGGCTAAGGTTCGCACCAAGCTGTACAGTTGGCCCTTCGCGCCCTAACACCATGCCTGAACCCAATGTCCCTAATCCACCAATAAACTTAACTGGGATGACTCTCCACCATCTTACGGGGCGCAAATCTTGTAATGCACCTTCAATTTCGGGGATCCCAGACCCACCCGATTCAGGGGAGAACCGTTTAACTAGGTAATAGCCTAACATGGCAAGAAGTGCCGAGATAAAAAACATCCCAACAACCATCAGCCATTTTGGAGCAACCCATTCACTCACTGATTGAACGCGATAGTTGCTAATCCAAGTTGTTCCTATTTCAAATAGAGAACCGATAAGACCGACCGCAGCACCAATGAGTGCCGCGAGTAGTAAGATTTTTACAGGTGTTTTATCTGATTCTTTTAACCGTTTAAAAATCCGTAACCGGCTTTTTATCATAGATTTACTTGCTGAATTTACCTGGCTCATCTTTATTGGATTCTCTTTATACGATGGAATAACAAACACTTATAGGTAAGTATAACAAGAGTTACCGTAAGAACGGTATCAGGAAAAAAATAAAATGCAAAATAGTGTATTTAAGCAAGGCAGCTGAAATACAAAAAACAGCAGCACGAATAGCATACTTTCATTACTGTGAATAGTTCTCATTTGCAATGAATATTAATATAGATCAATAAACCATTAGATAATGAATAATTCCACTTTTTTATTCTAATAAAGAGCGTAGTCTTAATGTTGTATTTGAAATGCAACTTTAAGAGGCTAACAACATGTACTGTGTGCAATGTGAACAAACAATTAGAACTCCAGCTGGAAATGGCTGTGCATACGCGCAGGGTATGTGCGGTAAAACAGCAGAAACATCTGACCTTCAAGATTTATTAGTTGCTGTATTGCAAAGCTTATCTGCAAGCGCAGTCACTGCTCGCTCGCTGGGTATTATTGACCATGATATTGATAGTTTTGCTCCGCGCGCATTTTTCTCTACTTTAACTAACGTCAACTTTGATTCAGAACGTATTATCGGTTATGCCCGTGAAGCTATTTATTTGCGTGATAAATTAATCAAACATTGTCAATCTGTGAATAGTGTTGTGGCTTTCAATCATCCATTAATTAATTTGCAATTAAATGGGACTGACATTCCAACCCTACAGGCACAAGCGGCTCAATTTTCATTAGATATTGATAAAGCTGATGTCGGCGAAGACATTCACGGTTTACGTATGTTATGCCTATATGGCCTAAAAGGGGCGGCAGCCTATATGGAACACGCCCATGTTTTAGGTCAGTATGATAATGAGGTTTATGGCCAATACCATGAAATTATGGCTTGGCTTGGAACATTGCCATCAGATATGAATGAGCTGCTTGATAATGCGATGGCTATTGGTCTGATGAATTTCAAGATCATGGAAATTTTGGATGCAGGTGAAACGAGCGAATTTGGTCATCCAACACCAACGGAAGTTAACGTTCGTCCAGTCGCAGGGAAGTGTATTTTAATTTCAGGTCATGACCTGAAAGACTTAAAAATGTTGTTAGAACAAACTGAAGGTACGGGTATCAATGTTTATACCCACGGTGAAATGCTGCCAGCACATGGTTATCCAGAGCTGAAAAAATATGCGCATTTAGTCGGTAACTATGGTAGCGGTTGGCAAAACCAGCAGGTGGAATTTGCTAAGTTCCCAGGGTCTATCTTGATGACCTCTAACTGTATTATTGACCCTGATGTCGGTGATTATAAAGACCGTATCTGGACGCGTAGTATTGTGGGTTGGCCGGGTGCAAAACATTTAGTGGGCGATGATTTTTCTGCAATGATTGCTCAAGCTCAGTCGCTAGCTGGTTTCCCGTATACCGAAATCGAACACAAAATTACAGTTGGCTTCGGTCGTCAAACATTACTCGGTGCGGCAGATGCGGTGATTGATTTAGTTTCACAGAAAAAATTACGTCACGTATTCCTCGTTGGTGGATGCGATGGTAGCCGCGGTGAGCGTAGCTACTACACGGACTTTGCGCGTAGTGTACCCGAAGATTGCTTAATCCTTACACTCGCTTGTGGTAAATATCGTTTTAATAAATTAGATTTTGGTACGTTAGAAGGGCTTCCGCGTTTATTGGATGTGGGCCAATGTAACGATGCGTACTCTGCCATTATGCTTGCGGTGAATCTATCAGAGAAACTTGGTTGTGGTATTAATGACTTACCATTGAGTTTGATTCTGTCTTGGTTTGAGCAAAAAGCAATTGTTATCCTCTTAACATTATTAGCGTTGGGTGTGAAAAATATTTATACCGGCCCAACAGCGCCTGGTTTCTTAACTGAAAACTTATTGAATGTGTTAAATGAGAAATTTGGCATGCGAAGTATTACAACAGTTGAGCAAGATCTGGCAGAAATTTTACCTGCATGATCAATAAACCGATAGAAAAAGCTTAAAAACGATGTGAAAGATGGGGGCAGCGACCCCCTTTAAAGGAGTAGCGCGATGACCATGCCAAGTAGTTTATGTCCAAATAGAATGCAAGTTCATTCTATTATTCAAGAAACATCAGATGTCTGGACAATCAACCTTATCAATCATGATTTTTATACATATTCACCCGGTCAATATGCCTTGGTCAGTATTAAAAATAGTGATGATGTCATGCGTGCTTACACTCTTTCATCATCACCGGGACAAAGTCGTTTTATTTCCATTACTGTCAGGCGGTTAGACGATGGAGAAGGGTCAAATTGGCTAACACGCTCAGTTAAAGAAGGTGACTACCTTTGGCTTTCAGAAGCACAAGGGGAATTCACCTGTGCCAATCTACAAAACTCGCAGTATTTGATGTTAGCTGCTGGGTGTGGGGTGACACCGATTATGTCAATGACACGTTGGCTGATGGTGAATCGCCCAAATTCCCATGTAAAAGTGCTATTCAATGTTCGCGATGATAAGCAAGTTATTTTTGCTGAGGAATGGCAAAAGCTCGTCCGGTTATATCCAGAACGGTTGCAATTGTGTGTCATGGCGGAAACACCAGATAATGGCGATATTGCTCAAGGGCGTTTAACCGAAGACAAATTGAAAGCGTTAGTACCCGATATTAATTCACGAATTGTGATGACGTGTGGGCCTGTACCTTATATGAAAAATGCACAGCAATTTGCTGCAAATTTAGGTGTTCCTGCTGAACATTTCTTTATGGAGCGTTTTTCTACTGAACCAGAAGTTGTTGATAGTGAAGATATTCTTACGTTAAAAATTCGTCAACGATTGGTCGATTTTAAAGTCCCAGTGGGGACGTCTTTATTATCTGCACTGGAGCAAAATAAACAACCTGTTATTGCGGCTTGCCGAGCGGGTGTTTGCGGAAGTTGTAAAACAAAAGTGCTGTCAGGAAATTATACAACCACAAGTACAATGACATTAACCGAAGCAGAAATAGCGGAAGGTTATGTTTTAGCGTGTAGTTGCCAATTGCAGGGCGACACTGAAATAGCGTAAAATTATTTAATATATGCAAACTGTCTCATTAGATTATTAATGGGACAGTATTATAAAATAAATCATAGTAATTATTTACAATACTCGAATTGAGAGTGTAATTAATGTTCCGGTAGTGAACTACGTAAAAAATAAATAGATAATTTGCTGAGTGTATTAATCGCTGACACAGCAACCTCTTTATTTGGGTCTTGACATAAGTCTATGATTCTTATGATGGCATCATTATACTCAATCGTTGCTTTGAAATCTCCTAAAGCAGAAATGGCAGCAATTTTGATTTCATCATTTACGCGAAATGTTAAGTTTGTTAACATTCCAACAATTACTTTATCCATAATAAAACTTTCACTGTTAAATAAAATAAAAAATATTCTAAGATAATTCTTGTGATATTTAATACTGTATTGATGTCTGAAATTAAATATTAACAATTTAAAAGAATAGTTTTTAATGATAATGTCGAATTAAATAGTGATATAAGTGTATTTTCTTATATCATAATTTACTTGTTTGATTATTTTTAATATAAAAAACCAATAGGTGATTAATATTAGTGATTGTATATACTCTAATAAAGCGTTTCAGTTATATTTAATTAGGCTAACTCCTTTATATTGTTTTTTTGTATTATAAGGTAAATCGACAGGTAAGTTTTGATTAATTATCGATAAGATTTACTAAATAATATTACAAATATTATTTAGATTTATCTAAGGGTTGGTTATTGATAAGTAACTAAATATATTTATTTTAATTTGAATATTTAATTTTATTATTAGTTACATTCTGTTACTTTGTGAAGATTTATTTAATATAAACTTAAACGAAACCTAAACAATAAGTTTCTCATGCGTAAAAAACCGTAGATATAGGGTGGCAATTAATTCACCAATGGGTATAATTCGCGCCGCATCCAAAGTGCAGTATCTCGTTAGGCGAGGCTCCTATACAAACATAGGTTACTGATCTGACGACGTCGAGAGACGCCCAAGATTAGGACAGGATATATCGACCGAAGGTATATCCCCATGTAACTTCCTGCTAAATCAGGATACGTTGTATAGTGCTAAAACCGAGACGAAGAGATAGCTTTCGCATTCTCTCATCTGGTTTCGCCCCTATGTGAGTACTGTTTGAGTAACCAACAGTAATAGGGACTAAAAAAATGACATTCACTACCCAGAACAAAGCGGGAGCAGTTGCTATTGCTCAATCCGCAATGAAAGGCGCGCGCCTCAAAGACAATAATACACCGTCACCAAAAGTTGATGATGCAACAGTCAGCGCTTATATGAGTCAATCATATTTGCCAGTTTCTGTCGCAGACTCAATAGCTTGTGTGAAACAAAATCTTATTGAGCACCTTGATGGCGAGCAAATCCCAACCTATTTATTTGTTGTCGATAACGACAATTATTTAAATGGTATTCTTTCAGTTAAATCATTATTAGCTTCACCTGAAAATTTATTAGTGTCTGATATCATGAGACACAATTATTTTTCTGTTGCCCCAGAACAATCACGTCATGATGTTTATGACCTGATTAATCATAGCGGTTTAGATATGATACCTGTGGTGCAATTTGGCAAATTAATGGGTGTTTTGCGTCCGCAAGATATCGCCGAACTGATTGAAGATGAGAATACACTTGATGCGCAGCTACAAGGCGCTACCACCCCATTAGATGAGCCCTACTTAACGACAAGCCCTATAACTTTATGGCGTAAACGTGTCGTTTGGTTGTTGATGCTATTTGTGGCCGAAGCGTATACAGGAACTGTATTAAAAGCATTTGAAGAACAACTCGAAGCCGCAATTTCGTTAGCGTTTTTCATTCCGCTGTTGATTGGTACAGGCGGTAATAGTGGAACACAAATTACATCAACATTAGTCCGTGCAATGGCATTGGGCGAGGTGAGTTTACGTAATCTCGGCACAGTACTAAAGAAAGAGGTCTCTACCTCATTTTTAGTTGCGGTGACTATCGGTGGTGCGGCATTAATCCGTGCATGGATTTTAGGTGTTGGCCACGAAGTGACTATTGTGGTTAGCTTAACCATCGTTGCGATTACAATGTGGAGCGCGGTTGTTTCTTCGATTATTCCAATGGTATTGAAAAAACTGAAAGTGGACCCAGCAGTCGTTTCTGCACCGTTCATTGCAACTTTTATTGATGGAACTGGCTTAATTATTTACTTTGAAATCGCAAAATTAGTGATGACAGAGTTTGCCTAAGCGCACACCTCAAACTTGATGCGGCAGAAAGGTTAATTTTCTGCCGCAGCGACAAAAACCTCTTCTTGTTTTAACACTTCCCCACATTTTCGACATAAATATTGGTTTTCACCTCGTAGCACTTTGTTATGACGGCGTATGGTTAATTCATGAGTCATTTCACAGGCACAATGGTAGCGAAAAGTTTTACTTTTTACTGTCGTAACCGCAAAGTTGTGTGTACGTTTCGCTGTGACTTCCAGTACGTGTTGCATCATCCATTTCCATTCTTTGCCATGTGGTGCGATATTTTTACGGCCAAATATATGAAAAACCAACAAATGCGCTAATTCATGAGGCACAACCTCATCAATAAATTGTTCTGTATTTTCGATGAGTAAACTGGGGTTGAGGCGAATTTCCCATTCTTTTAAGTAAGCACTACCCGCAGTTGTTCCCCGTTGTTTGTAATTAACCGTTGGTTCTGGAAATGACTGTTCGAGTTTATGCTCTGCAAGTGCGAGCTTTTCTCGCAATATGCGCATAACTTGTTGTTGTAGAAAAAGTGGAACACGGATTGTTTTCATGGAGTAAAGGATACGTGAAGGCAATGGGCATAAACAAGCAATAATTGACATATATTATACCAAAATATATATTTTATTTTTATATAATATAAAACAGCAAGAACATATGCACAATAATCCATCTGAACAGCAACTATTAGCGATGAAGCAGGCCGCGTCAGAAACAGCTTCATTATTGAAAACACTAGGGAATCCTGATCGTTTAATTTTATTATGCCAATTAACACAGGGTGAAGCCTGCGTGAGTGAGTTAGAAGAGCAGTTAGGAATATTACAACCGACACTCTCTCAACAATTAACGGTATTGCGTAATGAAGGCTTAGTGATGACGCGTCGTGAAGGAAAGCGCATTTACTATGCGATTGCAGATGCGAAATTATTTACGTTACTCAATACATTATACCAGCTTTATTGCCCTGTGAAGGAGATATGAAATGACAATCGATTGGGCTAATTTTACACCACTGTCTGCTGCAATTGGCGGTGTATTGATTGGGTTAGCCGCTGCAATTTTATTAGTTTTTAACGGCCGTATTGCGGGTATTAGCGGTATTTTAGGTGGGTTGCTAAAACTAACGAAGGGAGATACTGCGTGGAAAGTCGCTTTTATTATTGGTCTGATGAGCGCCCCAGCACTATTTACTTGGTTGGCGTTTACACCAGAAGTTAGCATTGCAACCAGTACACCTATTTTAGTTTTAGCTGGGCTGTTTGTTGGTTTTGGCTCACGGCTTGGAAGTGGTTGTACTAGCGGCCATGGGATTTGTGGCATGGCAAGGTTATCTCGTCGTTCAATTGTTGCTGTATTGGTCTTTATGATTGTTGCTTTTGTAACAGTCGCATTAGCTAACCATTATGGGATAGGGAGATAAACCAATGCCTATTCTTATCGCATTAATTTCAGGGATATTGTTTGGTTTAGGATTGGTCATTGCCGGAATGGGAAATCCAGCAAAGATTTTAGCGTTTTTAGATATTACTGGAACGTGGGATCCCTCTTTATTAATTACGATGGCAGTTGGAATGGTAATCAGTGGTATTGCTTTCTTAGGGGTTAAAAAACGTTCTGTTAGTGTACTAAATTGCCCATTGCAAATTCCGACCAATCAAACGATAGATAAAAAACTAGTCACCGGAAGTGTGTTATTTGGTGTGGGATGGGGGCTAGCAGGGATTTGCCCAGGACCTGCATTATTGTTAACGGGAATGGGATTAACACAAGGGATAATATTTACATTAGCGATGGTTGCTGGAATGGCTATTTTCCAGTTTACGCAAAAAAATTAACCGTTAATTCAGCGCAAGTCTAATCGGTTTTGAAAATAAACGAGGAAAATCAATTTATTGATTTCGGCTGATAACACAAAGCGGGAAAAACCACGCTTTTATCCCGCTTTGTCAACAACCTCAAACCCATCATTAGATGGGTTTGGTTGTATGTGGTTTATTTACCGACGTAATTACAAGCCTGCGGCGGCACGCAATGCTTCAGCTTTGTCAGTTTTTTCCCATGGGAACTGTGAACGACCAAAGTGGCCGTATGAAGCAGTTTGTTGGTAAATTGGGTGTAATAAGTCAAGCATCTTGATTAAGCCGTAAGGACGTAAGTCAAAGAATTCACGAACTAATTGAATTAATAATGACTCATCAACTTTACCTGTTCCAAAGGTTTCTACCATAATCGATGTCGGTTCTGCCACGCCGATAGCGTAAGAAACTTGAATTTCACAACGGTCTGCGAGGCCCGCGGCGACAATATTTTTTGCCACGTAACGTGCTGCATAGGCTGCTGAACGGTCAACTTTTGATGGGTCTTTACCAGAGAATGCCCCACCGCCATGGCGAGCCATACCGCCGTAGGTATCTACAATGATTTTACGGCCTGTTAAGCCACAGTCACCCATCGGCCCACCGATAACAAAACGACCCGTTGGGTTAATAAAGTACTTGGTATCTTTTGATAACCACTCTGCTGGTAGAACTGGCTTGATGATCTCTTCCATCACCGCTTCATGCAGGTCTTTTTGTTGAATATCTTCAGAATGCTGAGTAGATAAAACAACGGCATCAATACCTACAATTTTGTTATTGTCGTATTGGAATGTTACCTGACTTTTCGCATCTGGGCGTAACCATGGCAACGTGCCATTTTTACGAACATCCGCTTGGCGCTGAACTAAGCGGTGTGCATAAGTAATAGGAGCAGGCATTAATACATCAGTTTCGTTGGTTGCATAACCAAACATTAGGCCTTGGTCACCCGCGCCTTGTTCTGATGGGTCAACACGGTCAACACCTTGGTTGATATCAGGCGACTGTTTACCAATTGCACTTAAAACAGCACATGAATTGGCATCGAAGCCCATTTCGGAACTGGTGTAGCCAATTTCGCGAACAGTTTTGCGCGTGATTTCTTCAATATCAACCCAAGCACTGGTGGTGATTTCTCCCCCGACCATTACCATACCTGTTTTGACGTAGGTTTCGCAGGCAACGCGAGCTTTCGGGTCTTGTTCCAGAATAGCATCAAGTACTGCGTCAGAGATTTGATCAGCAATTTTATCTGGATGCCCTTCTGATACAGACTCAGAAGTAAAGAGATGTGTAGCCATGAGATTAATACCTTAAGAATTCGCAAATTTATAATTGGATGTTTTAACATCTAGACGGCTATTTTAGTCCCATACGGTAAAAATTTCTACCTGTATTTATACAAAAAAGGAATAGAACCATAAAACAGCAATGGGTAAAGTTTTATCGCAATTTAGTCATTTTGGTTTTGCTTTTTGAGCGCAATAGATGTATAAACTGCGACCGTAACGGATGGTTGTTGTTTCCCGTTATATACCAGCAGAATGATATAAAACTTCTGCTATCTATCAGGAATGTTTATAAACTTTTGAATTTCAATAAAAAATAAGGTGATATAGCTTAAATCAACAGGTCAAACTGCCAAAATAGTGCTACCACATTGAAATTTTAAAGGGGTAAACAGTTATATTGGGGGTTAATGGGTAATGATCCATAATCTACTGAATAACAGTATCCAACCGTCATATGCGGATCGCCGCGTGACTTTGGCATTTACTTTCCTGTCATTCTTTACTTCATCACGAAGTTACCGTCACATCTTTAATACACCTTCGAGGCTGAGTCATTAATCTGTCAGCTTAAGGTCGTATATTGTCACTGTTTAGAAGTTCTAAGCACTTTTTATTAAAATCTGAGTATTGCCGTTTCCCCGACATAACTGCCTTGCAGTGTTATGTCCTCACTGACATGCATCAGGAAGGAGAACGCGTCACTCACCCCTCCATAAAAGGAGTTTATTATGAATGATAATATCGCTCGCAAAATGCGTCAGACGTACAACATCGCGTATTGGGGTGGTGGTTACTATCAGGTGAATGAGCGCGGAAATGTCTGTGTTTGCCCGAATCCTGAGAACCCTGACACCTTTGTTGATTTAGCTGACCTCGTTAATCAGGTTAAAGAAGAGCAGGAGCATTTACGCTTACCTGCATTGTTTTGTTTCCCGCAAATCTTACAGCATCGTTTACGTTCAATAAACGCGGCATTTAGACGCGCACGTGAGTCTTATGGCTATAAAGGCGATTACTTTCTGGTTTATCCCATAAAAGTTAACCAGCAACGCCGAGTCATTGAATCGCTGGTTAATTCTGGCGAGCCGCTCGGCCTTGAAGCGGGTTCAAAAGCTGAATTAATGGCTGTTTTAGCCAACGCAGGTAAAACACAGACTGTTATCGTCTGTAATGGGTATAAAGACCGTGAATATATCCGATTAGCGTTAATTGGGGAAAAATTAGGTCACAAGGTTTATCTTGTTATCGAAAAAATGTCTGAAATTGAGATGGTATTGGCAGAAGCGGAAAGCTTAAATGTCACACCACGCTTAGGGGTTCGTGCCCGTTTGGCTTCCCAAGGCTCAGGTAAATGGCAGGCAAGTGGCGGTGAAAAATCTAAATTTGGTTTGGCTGCAACTCAAGTACTGCAATTAGTGGAAATTTTACGCAATGCGAATCGCCTAGACAGCTTACAGTTGCTTCATTTCCATTTAGGCTCTCAGATGGCCAATATTCGCGACATCGCTACGGGTGTCCGTGAATCAGCGCGTTTCTATGTGGAATTACATCGCCTAGGCGTTAACATTCAGTGCTTTGATGTGGGCGGTGGCCTTGGTGTTGACTATGAAGGTACTCGTTCTCAATCCGATTGCTCGGTCAACTATGGTTTAAATGAATACGCTAACAACGTGATTTGGGCAATTGGGGATGCGTGTGAAGAATTCGATTTACCGCACCCAACCGTAATCACAGAGTCTGGCCGAGCTCTTACTGCTCATCATACCGTTTTAGTCTCCAATGTAATTGGTGTTGAGCGTAATGAATTTACCAAAACAACACCACCTCATGAAGATGCACCACGTTCATTGATTTCCTTATGGGAAACGTGGGAGTCAATGCAGCATCAAGGTAATAGCCGTTCATTACGTGAATGGCTGCATGATAGCCAGTTCGACTTACAAGAAGCGCACACTCAGTATGCACACGGCGTACTAGATTTAACGCAACGAGCATGGGCAGAAGAGTTATATCTAAATATTTGCCGCCGTATTCAACAGGATTTAGATCCAAGTAATCGTGCTCATCGTCCGATAATCGACGAACTCCAAGAGCGCATGGCTGATAAGTTTTATGTGAATTTTTCCTTATTCCAATCGCTACCAGACTCTTGGGGAATCGACCAAGTGTTCCCAGTATTACCGATTGAAGGGTTAGATAAACCATTAGACCGTCGCGCGGTACTGTTAGATATCACCTGTGACTCAGACGGTATTATTGACCATTATGTGGATGGTGATGGCGTTGAAACCACAATGCCAATGCCTGCATATGACCCAGAAAACCCACCAATGATAGGTTTCTTTATGATTGGGGCATACCAAGAAATTTTAGGTAACATGCATAACCTATTTGGTGATACTGCCGCGATAGATGTCTGGGTTGATAGCCAAGGCAACTTGCGTTACTTGCAAAGTGAAGAGGGCGATTCTGTGGCAGATATGCTGCAATACGTCAAATTAGTACCGGAAGTCCTACTAGAAAGCTTTACAGAGCAAGTAAAAGGCACCGGTTTAAGTGAGCAACTTCAAAAAGACTTTGTGGAAGAGTTCGAGAATGGCCTATATGGGTATACTTATTTAGAAGACGAATAAATGCTCAATGCGCGTTATATTTCGCACCGTCGCGTTGTTGGCTGCATTTGCCAACCCTAGTCACATACTTGTGTATGCTCCTAGGGATTGGCTCATTTTGCCGCCTAGCGACAGCACGAACTATTTAGCGCATTAATATATGAGATTAATATATTCAATGTTCGTTATGCTTCAAGTGGTGGTGGTGTGGCAACGCTCAGTTATTCGGGTTACATACTTGTGTATGCTCCTAGGGATTGGCTCATTTTGCCGCCTAGCCACAACATAAACTATTTAGCGCATTAAATGACTCATAGGGCATTAAGATAGTGAACAGATAATAACTTTGTGCAAATAACATGATTTGTTTATTATTTATACTGTACGAAGTTAATTAGGTAAAACTATTCGAACCAAATATAAAAAGGGCTTGCTAACGGGCTGGCCTATTTGAGGAAGAAAAATGATTAATAGTACTTTAGGCAATCAAGTTGATAATTCACTGGTTTCTAACGCATTTGGTTTCTTACGTTTTCCGCTGAATTTTCAGCCTTACAGCTCAGACGCTGAGTGGGTGATCACGGGTGTGCCCTTCGATATGGCAACCTCAGGCCGTGCAGGTAGCCGTCATGGGCCAGCCGCTATTCGCCAAGTGTCTACTAACCTTGCATGGGAAAGTCACCGTTGGCCGTGGAACTTTAAACTAACCGAACGTTTAAATGTCGTCGATTGTGGTGATGTGGTGTTTGCTTTCGGTGATGCGCAAGACATGAGTGATAAACTGCAAGCACATACTGAAAAACTACTTGAATCAGGTAAACGCTGCTTGACCTTTGGTGGTGACCATTTCGTTACACTGCCATTGCTGCGCGCTCATGCAAAACACTTCGGTAAAATGGCCTTGGTTCATTTCGATGCGCACACTGACACCTATGGCAATGGCAGCAAATTTGACCACGGAACCATGTTCTATCATGCACCAAAAGAAGGTCTGATCGACCCAAATCATTCAGTACAAATTGGTATTCGTACCGAACATGACAGCGATAATGGCTTTACTGTATTGGATGCAGGTCAGGTGAATGATCGCAGTGTGGATGATATGGTCGCGCAGATCAAAGAGATTGTCGGTGACCTACCTGTTTACCTGACTTTCGATATAGACTGCCTTGACCCTGCATTTGCACCGGGCACAGGAACCCCTGTTATTGGTGGTTTAACGTCAGATCGTGCATTGAAATTATTGCGTGGAATACAGTCATTAAATATCGTGGGTATGGATTTAGTGGAAGTCGCTCCGGCTTATGACCAATCTGAAATCACGGCATTAGCCGCAGCATCTATCGCATTAGAGATGCTGTATATCCAAGCCGCTAAAAAATAAGTCATTTATTTTCAATTGCATCATTAAGCCACCGATTGGTGGCTTTTTTATGTCCATATTTTATATAAGTGGTTATCAATTATACTAAAAATCAATAAATCGCATTTTTTGTTTATTAAATTGAGAATGATTTTTATTAACAATAATCTTATAATTTACGTATATATGTATTTTTCTACGGTAAAAAAAACATATTAACCTTGTAAATAGTGAAATATTTTTTATAAATAACAAATATTAGGCTAAAATTAATACTTTGTAACTTATTGTTATTGTTGCTAACTTAATATTAAAGGTGAACTAGTCAATTTGGCTATTATTCAGTAGGAGAAAAGTATGGCGTTAAATAATAAAGTTATCTTAGTTACTGGTGCAGCTCAAGGTATTGGTCGTGGTATCGCATTGCGTTTAGCGAAAGAAGGCGCTGATATCGCACTGGTGGATTTGAAAAAAGACAAGCTCCAAGATGTTGCCAAAGAAATTGAAGCGTTAGGCCGTAAAGTAACAACATTTGCCGCAGATATCAGTCAACGTGACCAAGTTTTTGCTGCGGTGGCTCATGCAGAAGCTGAATTGGGTGGTTTTGATGTAATGATTAATAACGCGGGGATTGCACAAGTTAAGCCAATCGCTGATGTTCGCCAAGAAGATATGGATTTAATCTTCAAAATCAACGTAGATGGAACCATGTGGGGCATTCAAGCTGCTAGTGAAAAATTCCAAGAACGTAAACACAAAGGAAAAATCATCAATGCATCCTCTATTGCAGGACATGATGGTTTTGCAATGTTAGGCGTTTACTCTGCCACAAAATTTGCCGTACGCGCATTAACGCAAGCCGCGGCAAAAGAATACGCCAGTTCAGGTATCACTGTGAATGCTTATTGCCCAGGTATTGTTGGGACAGATATGTGGGTAGAGATTGATGAGCGCTTCTCTGAAATCACAGGTACGCCAAAAGGTGAAACCTATAAAAAATATGTCGAAGGCATCGCATTAGGTCGTGCACAAACGCCAGATGATGTGGCAGGTTTGGTTGCATTTTTAGCGAGCGATGACTCTGACTATATTACTGGCCAATCTATTTTGACTGATGGCGGGATTGTGTATCGTTAATTCATTAATATGAATCTAGGATGCAATAATAGCCGCGATGAATAACTCATCGCGGTTTTTGTTTATGCGGCGTATTTCTGAATATCAACTAAGATATTGTCTGCTTGAGTCCAAAGCAAAGAGCCGCCTTCTTGCGAATGTAAATGGTGGTTGCAGTTTAGTAAGCGACCGGACAAAATTTTACCAAAATCGGGGGAGTGCACGGTGCTCATATCTAATTCGCCATACCATAAGGATGTCGGGCATTGAATATCTTCAGGGGTGAATCCCCAAGGCTGTAAAGAGAGGATTAAATCCTGTACATAACCTTGATTACCTTGTGCAAAAGCGCGTCGAATACACGCAGTATAGGCATCAAGGAATTGTTCTTCATTATAAAGTTGTTGGTCAATATCTGCGCTGCAATTAAGAATAAATGCCAACAGCCACTCACCAGTGACATTCTTTAATAGCCAATCTGACAGGGCTTCAGGGGTGTTAAGAGCTTGTTCTTGCATGTTCACGACATCCGTGCGGAGTATCGCGCGAGTTGCAGGGTATTCAAATTGGTCTTGCCCAGACACAATAGACAGTGAAATAGGCTGGCAATAGTGGGCGATAGCCATCGCAAAAACAGCACCTTGAGAAAAACCAACGACAGAAAATCGGGTAATGGATTGCTCATTTAGCAGTGCTTGCACATCCATAGCAAAGCTTTTCAATGATTTTTCAGGGTGAAAAGTGGATTCACCAAGGCCCGCACGTTCAGGAACAATCAAACGAATGTTCAGTTGTTCGAGTAAATCCAAACCAAACCCTAATGAACCACTCATCCCTGCTCCTGTACAAAAAATAACAGGAAAACCTGTTTTAGGGCCTGATTCAAACCAGCAAAATTGGCGGTTATCAGGTAATTTCATCGTGTGTTGATGTGTGTTGGTCAGTGGTGCGTTATACATGGTGAATTCCTAACACAGAGCAGGTACAGATTGGGTGATAAGATAGGTCAGCTAATAATTATTAAAACTGGCATTGTTATAGTTGCAATTTTAAAGTATTAAATAGGTAAAATGCAAAATATTAGCTTAATAAATATCAATTCATTAACAATGAGAAGAGTAAAATGGCATTTTCTGAATCAGAAAAACAGATTTTGTTGGCAGTTAAAGGGGTCGGGCCCACAGTGATTAGCCGTTTAGAACAAATGGGGTTTAGTTCACTCGCACAATTAAGTGAAGCTTCCTACGATGAAATTTTAATTTATGGGGCCGCATTAACAGGCTCAAGTTGCTGGAAAAATAGCCCACAAGCGAAAAAAGCGGTAGAAGGGGCTATTTTAGCAGCTAAACAAGCGGTTAGATTGCCATCTTAATCAGTTTGGTTTCTCGTTTTCCATTTCTTACTACGCAAGATATTGAGAACTTGTACTGCCATGGAAAAGAACATCGCAAAGTAGATATAGCCTTTTGATACATGAACTTGAACACTTTCAAGTAGTAAGGTGAAACCAACAAGAATCAAAAATGATAAGGCTAAGATTTTTACAGAAGGGTAGCGCTCAACAAAGTCGCCAATGGGTTTGGCTGCAAGCATCATAATGAGCACAGCGATGACGACCGCAGCCATCATGATAAATAAGTGGTCTGATAGCCCCACAGCCGTGATCACGGAATCTAAACTGAAGATAATGTCTAACAAAGCAATTTGAACGATAGCCCCCCAAAATGAGCTCACTTTTTTATTTGCTAGGCTATTTTCACCTTCTCCTTCAATCGTATCAAAAATTTCTTGGCTTGCTTTCCAAATAAGGAAGATCCCACCTGCACATAATATGAGATCGCGAGCGGATACCACATGGTCAGCGACAGTAAAAAGTGGGGTGGTAAGGCGTGATAACCACGCAATAGAAGCCAATAATGCAAGACGCATCACCATTGCTGCAATAAGCCCAGTCCGTCTGGCACTATTTTGTTGGTGACTAGGAAGTTTGCTCACCACAATACTGAGGAAAATAATATTATCGATGCCTAGGACAATTTCTAATATGGTTAATGTAGCGAGTGCCATCCAGGCATTGGGATCCAGTATCCACTCAAACATCTTGGTACCTTCTAATTAACGAATTAAACAGTGATAATAATTTATCGTCTGCTTTGGTACAGGCGATGGTTAGCGACTAACTTAAACTAAAATGCCGTGCTAGTAAGGGCGCGGTAAAATCTTTTTTAAGATAAAAACCACGTGGTAGCGTCATAATAGGCTGACCAAACTCACCAATAGCTTCCGTTAGTGCTTTATTGTTTGCGGCCTTAGGGCGAATTTGTAATACCTGCCCATGACGTGCAGTAATACTTTCCACTTTGCCTAACACAATGAGGTCCATTAACTCTTCCCAATCTTGCCGTAGCAACTGTTCTTCAAACGGGGACGGGCTCCAAATTAATGGGTTTGCAACTCTACGTTGTGAGAGTGGGATTTGCCTTTCCCCTTCAATAGGAAACCATAAAATACGGGACAGCTTGCGGCGAACATGGCTATTTTCCCATGTTAAACCACTGTTTCCTGTTAACGGTGCAACAGAAACAAAAGTGGTTTCAAGTGGAACACCATACCGGTCAATCGGAATGGTTTTTAATTCAATTCCAATATGGGCGAAATCTTGCTCTGCCTTACTTCCCGCATTCGCGCCTAAATAATATTCCAATAGCATACCAACCCAGCCTTTATCGCGCTTGAGATCCTGAGGAATAGGGATAGCTGCGTGTTGGGCGAGCTCACCAAGCGTGTAGCCAGCAAGAGCTTGCGCTCGGCTCATTAAGGTCGCTTCGTTATCAGGTGGTGGTGGTGCAATAAATGGGGTCATGGTTTGAATAGTAATGTATAAAAAGTAGCCAGTGAAAATACATATAACTCAAGAAGTATAACACTTTTTCTTTGGTATTTTTAACTATCTGATATATAGGGGTATAATATCATTTATTCATCCAAGTTATAAATTATTACAGAGGTTATTCAAGTTCATCCCAAGATAATCACAGGATCATGCACTAGGTTATCCACAGGATTTCTGGATAACTGTGAAAAATAGAGATTACTGTGTGTATTTACAGCCTTGACGAAACGGTTTTTATGACGCAAATCACAAAATATGAGTAAGTTAAGCACATATCTTGTGGATAAATACAATGTTGTTTGATCTTTGCTCAGTTAAAGTCCTAAGCATGTTAGTTAAAAAAGTAGTCAGTGGATGAAAGGCTATTTTGCTATTTATTTGTTTGATTTATCAGTGATTATTCAACTGTGCTTTTTTTTGATAAAAAAGCGACTTGGGGATATACCCTGATTACCATGAGGTTGTTCACATGGATATCCACAGAAAAAGTGAATAACATCCTTATTATTCATTTCATCTGTTTATAACTATCAATATTTTTCTAGGTTATCCTCAGACGGTTTAAACCACGCAGATTTAAAATCAAACCAGCCAAAGGTATTCATTCGTACACCGCGCATGGTTTTTTGGCCTTGCAATTCAAGCCAATGATGAAAAACGGGGTGAAAGATTTGTGAGTCAACTAAGCTTTCACACCAAGCTTCGACATCTAATTGGTTATTACGCCACAGATTAAGTTCATTGCTGAGAGGGTTATTAAGGCATTGTCGTAGCAATGGCATTTCGTACAAGGTTGCAAAGATGGAAAATTCGAGAGGTTTAAAAAAGTTAGCTGTTGCTAACCAAATATCACTTTCTCCATTGCCATTAAACCAATCATCGTAATCAATGATATTGATCTTAAGTTCCACACCTTGCATCTGTAAAACCCGTTTCATAATTTGGCTAATTGCGTAGAACTCATGGTGGTGGCGATAAAAAGTGACAGTAAGCTCAGTTAAATCTTCAGGCTTGGGAAACAAGGTTAGCATTTTACTGTGATGCCAATGGAGTAACAGGCCATAAGCAGGTGCCCAATGGCGCTGATAAAAAGGTTCGCAATGTGCAAGTAGGTTGACAGGGGTTAAAAAGCTACATAACCACTTACGAACATCTTCACGCTGAGCTATCGGTGAACGCTGATCCATTAACAGGAAATAACAGCCTTCTTCCATACGACTTTCGAGCGAGCCATTATGGTGCTTATCACCATCCATTTTTAATGTTGTACAGACCATTTGCTCAGAGAGTTCAGGAACCACCCAAATGGTCACTTCATCGAGTAGCGCACGATAGCCAAAATAGCGGTCGAAAGCCGTAATGGTCAGCTTTTGTGGCAAGTTTTTTTCTACTTGATAAGGGCCAGTGCCGATTGGGCAACGGCTAAAGTTTTCGAGGCTCTCCCACTCTTTCGGTAAAATGGCGGCATGGTGGCTACCTAATAACCAAGGTAGTTGTTTATCAGGCTCACTTAACGTGATATCAATGACATAAGGCTGCGGTGAGCTAACGGATTGAATATGTGAGAATAGCGGCCAACAGGTTTTTAAGCGTAAAAGGGAATAAATAATATCGTCGGTAACCATTTCTCGCCCATGATGGAAATAAATAGCGGGGCGTAAATAAAAACGCCATTGGGTATCGCTGGTGGATTGCCAATGGTGGGCAAGGCCATCTTCTACTTCCCCTTTTTCCTCATTTATATGGGTAAGGCCATTAAATATTTGGCTCATCAAGTGAATTTCTGAGCGGCGCATTGGCGCACCAGGAAGCAATGTCGGGAAATCTCGATAATAAATAATTCGTAATAAATTCTTACCTTGTCGATAACTGCGTTCCAGTTCAGACAATACCATTTGACGAATGGTTTCCTTATCACCCACTAGGGCGACAAGTTTTTCAATACTTTCTTCTTTGAGTAGTTGTTCAGCCTGTGCCTGCTGTAGCTCCAAGCCATTAACATGAAAAATAAGGGTAGAGCGTTTTCCTCGACCAGACTCTGCTTGCCAACTAAGCCAACCTTGTGACTGCATATTATTAAGCAGAGTACGGACATGACGGCGAGAGCAAAACAGCGTATCAGCGATGTCTTGTAGTGTTGTTTCACTGTCTTGACCCTGAAAATGTTGCCAGAGACGAATGAATTGGGTTTGTAATCGCGAATTAGACATAAAAGAGGAACTCCGGCAAAAAATACATCAATTTTAATTTCCTAAATTCTCACGATAATAGAAGGTAGTAAGTAGCTCGTTTGGTCTGCAGTTGCAGGCCGACTCCCCCATTTAGAGTAATGGTGTTTCTCACCGAGCCGGTTTTTACCGGCTTTTTTTTATTTTTTTCGTCATATTTTGCGCCGTGGCTGTGTTGGCTTCACTCCGCTACCCTAGTCACATACCGGTGTATGCTCCTAGGGATATCTTCATTTTTCCGCCTTGCCACAACACAAACTATTTAGAAAAAATCGTTAAGTAAAAGTAAAAGTAAAAGTAAAAGTAAAAGTAAAAGTAAAAG
Organism: Providencia sp. PROV_01; assembly: GCF_053098325.1. Classification (NCBI taxonomy): domain Bacteria; kingdom Pseudomonadati; phylum Pseudomonadota; class Gammaproteobacteria; order Enterobacterales; family Morganellaceae; genus Providencia; species Providencia sp. PROV_01. Next base: position 1,706,503 of record NZ_JBRFKD010000002.1, read on the forward strand.
TAAATTTTGTGATGGGCAAAATATTTAGGTTAATTATACAGGAAGATATTAACGGGGAAGTGATTTTGGATTGTAAATTTTTAATGATGGATGAATTCCGCATTTTTGGTGCGAAGTAGGCGGTTTAGTTGGATAATTAGAGCTAAAAGAGGAACTACGCCCACCAAAGTAGGCGTAGAAAAGGATTTACTGCATAAAGGATGGAATCTTGCTTTCAAAATCGGTGATCTGGTCGACATGTTGCAACGTCAAACCAATACTATCCAAACCATTCATCATGCAGTGGCGACGGAAGCTATCAATTTCAAAATGATAGGTTTTATCACCCGCAGTAACTGTTTGAGCTTCTAAGTCTACCGTAAACTGGCAACCTTCATGGCCATTAACATAGTTAAATAGCTCATCTACTTCGGTTTCACTTAATTTAATTGGTAATAATTGGTTGTTGAACGAGTTGCCATAAAAAATATCAGCAAAACTTGGGGCGATAACCACTTGAATACCAAAGTCAGTCAATGCCCAAGGTGCGTGCTCACGGGATGAACCGCAACCAAAGTTTTCACGAGCTAATAAAATACTTGCCCCTTTGAAAACTGGCTTATTTAAGACGAAATCAGGGTTAGGTTGTTGCCCGTTCTCATCTAAAAAACGCCAGTCATTAAACAAGTGTTGGCCAAAACCAGTGCGAGTCACTTTTTGCAAAAATTGTTTAGGGATAATGGCATCAGTATCCACATTGGCTGCATCTAAAGGAGCAACAATCCCGACGTGTGTAATAAACTTTTCCATCATTTTCTCCTTAGATTTGAATATCACGTACATCAGCAAAATGGCCATTAATCGCTGCTGCAGCCGCCATTGCTGGGCTAACTAAGTGAGTACGGCCTGCTCGACCTTGGCGACCTTCAAAGTTACGGTTACTGGTTGATGCACAGCGTTCGCCAGGGTTTAAACGGTCGTTATTCATCGCTAAGCACATAGAGCATCCTGGCAAACGCCATTCAAAGCCCGCTTCAATGAAAATTTTATCTAAACCTTCTTGTTCCGCTTGGGCTTTAACAGGGCCAGATCCCGGAACAACGATGGCTTGCACGCCATTGGCAACTTTTTTTCCTTTAGCAATTGCAGCTGCTGCACGTAAATCTTCAATACGCGAATTAGTACATGAACCAATAAATACTTTATCAATTTTTACATCAGATAATTTAATACCGGACTCTAACCCCATGTAAGCTAATGCTTTCTCCGCAGAAGCACGCTCAACAGGGTCTGCAAATGATTCTGGGGCAGGTATCGGTTGGTTAATGGCAATTACTTGCCCCGGGTTAGTTCCCCATGTGACTTGTGGTGCGATGCCACTTGCTTGAATAGTAATGACTTTATCAAATTGTGCATCATCATCAGTTTTTAACGTTTTCCAATACGCAACCGCGTCGTCCCACTGTTGGCCTTTAGGTGCAAATTGGCGACCTTTCATATAGGCAAAGGTGGTTTCATCTGGTGCGATAATCCCCGCTTTCGCACCTAATTCAATAGCCATGTTGCATACCGTCATACGGCCTTCCATGCTCAAGTTTTCGATGGCTTCACCGCAAAACTCAACAATATAGCCAGTACCGCCTGCGCTACCAGTTGTACCGATAATCGCTAAAACGATATCTTTTGCGGTAATGCCAGCAGGAGCTTTGCCGACGACTTCAATTTTCATTGTTTTAGCGCGTGCTTGTTTCAGTGTTTGAGTCGCCATCACGTGCTCAACTTCTGACGTCCCGATACCAAAGGCTAATGAGCCAAATGCACCGTGTGTTGCGGTGTGGGAGTCTCCACATACAATGGTCATACCGGGTAAAGTGATACCTTGCTCAGGCCCCATCACATGGACAATACCTTGGTATGGGTGATTCAAATCATATAAAGTTACGCCAAACTCTTTACAGTTTTTCATTAACTCTTGCATTTGAATACGAGCCATATCGCCACAAGCATTAATATCTTTGGTTTGCGTCGATACGTTGTGATCCATGGTGGCAAATGTTTTACTTGGTTGATGCAATGGGCGTTTTTTAGTTCTCAAACCATCAAATGCTTGAGGTGATGTAACTTCATGTACCAAGTGACGATCGATATAAATCAAAGGGATTTCATTTTCGACCTCACGGACAACGTGGGCATCATACAATTTTTGATATAAAGTCTTGGCCATGTTAAACCCCTTCTGCAATATAACGAGCAATAATATCGCCCATTTCACTGGTACTTATTGACTGACCTGCACCTGCTAAGTCTGATGTTCTATAACCTTCTTCTAAGGCTTTATTGACTGCACGCTCGATGGCATCTGCCGCATCCGTTTGGTCTAAGCTAAATCTTAACAGCATGGAAGCAGATAAAATTTGTGCAATTGGGTTGGCAATATTTTTTCCTGCAATATCTGGTGCAGAGCCGCCTGCAGGTTCATATAAACCAAATCCAGCTTCATTCAAGCTTGCAGAAGGTAACATGCCCATAGAACCGGTGATCATCGCACATTCATCAGAAATGATATCGCCGAACAAGTTAGAACATAACACCACATCAAATTGAGATGGGGCTTTGATCATTTGCATTGCTGCGTTATCGATATACATATGGCTGACTTCAACATCTGGATATTCTTGAGCAATTTGGTTGACCACTTCACGCCATAATACTGAACTTTGCAACACGTTTGCTTTATCGATTGATGCGACTTTGTTATTACGTTTGCGAGCCGATTCAAAAGCAATACGCGCGATACGCTCGATTTCATAGCGGTGATAAACTTCAGTATCAAATGCATATTCTTCTTGGCCTTCACCTTTGCGGCCTTTCGGTTGACCGAAGTAAATTCCACCGGTTAATTCACGGACACAAAGAATATCGAAACCTTGAGCTGCGATGTCTGCACGTAATGGGCAAAATGCTTCTAATGCTTGATATAAGCGAGCAGGGCGTAAATTACTGAATAATTTAAAATGCTTACGTAAAGGTAATAATGCACCGCGTTCAGGCTGGCTATCAGGTGGTAAGTGTTCCCATTTAGGCCCACCGACAGAGCCAAATAATACCGCATCAGCTTCCTCACAACCTGTTACTGTAGCCTGCGGTAACGGTTCACCGTGTTTGTCGATTGCCGCGCCGCCAACATCGTATTCAGTGGTGTTAATTGTTATTGCAAAACGTTTACTGATAGCGGCTAAAACCTTGTGAGCTTGCGCCATCACTTCTGGACCGATGCCATCTCCCGGTAATACGGCAATTTTATAGTTAGACATTGTTAAACTGCTTCCTTTGTGTTTGATTGTGATTCTTGATTTATTTTTTGTTTTTCTTTTTCAACTTGTTCAGAGCGCCAAATGCTATTTAATACATGCACCATGGCTTTCGCTGAAGATTCGACGATATCTGTTGCTAATCCCATCCCGTGGAACTTACGGTTATGGCATTCAACCACGATATCCACTTGGCCTAACGCATTTTCACCATGGCCCTTAGCAGATAACTGGTACGAGACTAATTTCATAGGGAATTGTGTGATGTTGCTGATGGCTTGGTAGATGGCATCAACGGGGCCATTACCGGTCGCCGCTTCAGACTTCACTTCATCGCCACACTGCATTTTGACTGTTGCTGTTGCAACAATACTAGAGCCTGATTGTGTACTGAAATAGTCCATCACGAAGTGGTCAGTTTCATCTTGTTGTTTCGTAAAGAAAGCTAAGGCTTCTAAGTCATAGTCAAAGACTTGACCTTTTTTATCAGCTAAATTCAAAAATGCAGTATACAATTCATCCAATTTGAAGTCTTTACCTTCGTGATACCCCATTTCCTCCATACGGTGTTTAACAGCGGCACGGCCTGAACGTGAGGTTAAATTTAATTGTTGTTCTTTTAAGCCGATAGACTCTGGTGTCATGATTTCGTAGGTTTCACGATTTTTCAACACACCGTCTTGGTGAATACCTGATGAGTGAGCAAATGCGTTACTACCTACAACGGCTTTATTAGCTGGAATTGGTGTATTACATAATTGGCTAACTAATTGGCTGGTACGGTAAATTTCTTTGTGATTAATATTGGTATGCACATTCAACATTTGTTCGCGCAGTTTAATGGCCATAATCACTTCTTCCAATGCCGTGTTGCCAGCGCGTTCGCCTAAGCCATTGATGGTACCTTCAACTTGGCGGGCACCGGCTTGCACAGCACTGATTGAGTTAGCAACTGACATCCCTAAATCATCATGGCAATGCACAGAAATAACAGCCTTATCGATATTTGGCACACGGTTATACAAATCAGTGATAATTCCGCCAAACTGGTAAGGTGTTGTATAACCTACAGTATCTGGAATATTGATTGTTGTTGCACCTGCATTAATAGCCGTTTCTACGATACGACATAAATTATCAGGGTCAGTACGGCCCGCATCTTCACAGGAGAATTCAACGTCATCGGTATAGCGTCTTGCGCGCTTAATGGAATTAATTGCCATATCCATTACGCCATCAAAGGATTTATTTAATTTCTTCTCCATATGTAAATTGGAGGTAGCTAAGAAAATATGGATACGAAAGGCTTCGGCAACCTTTAATGACTCAGCTGCAACATCAATGTCATTTTCAATACAACGCGCTAATGCACAAATTCGGCTGTTTTTGATTTCTCTCGCGATGGTTTGTACGGATTCGAAGTCACCCGGTGAAGAGACTGGGAAACCCGCTTCAATGATATCAACTCCTAAACGCTCTAATGCGAAGGCAATTTGTAATTTTTCTTTGACTGACAAACTTGCCTGTAATGCCTGCTCACCGTCGCGTAAGGTGGTATCGAAGATAATGACTTGGTTGCTCATATTGTATTCCTCATATCGAATTTTGTTTTTTGCTGAGAGTTATGTTCTTCCAAAGCCGCAGGCATAAAAAAACCCGCGGGTTGCGCGGGTTTTTAATGTTTGTGGACAGTTTGTTTCTATTTTTCGTCCATAAGCATACCGCGCAAATTTAATGCGAGTAGTAGTAGGCTTAGTAGGCGAATAGAAAATGTCATTTTTAACTGTCTCTCTTGAGTATCTTAATCAAACTGTATTTATTGATACGTTATCTTAAAGTTAATGTCAATAATAGATTTTTAGCATATTTTTACCAATCATGAATTATGGCTTCTGGCTGGTGGTTGTTGCTGTTTTTTTTGTGTATCCCTTCTGTTTTGTCTGGATTTTTGCGTTGTTATAAGGGTAAAATTCTTTTGCTATGCTCATTCAAATGCTTTCATGATTAAAGTTATTGATTTTTATGCAATTTTTATTTTTTGATGTAAGGTGAGACTCAAGGTAGGGAATGAATCATCTTCGCCAATACTTTTTAATTAAGTTAATTATCTAATAAATGAGTATTTAAAAAATAATCTGATAATGAGAATATTTATTGATTCTACATACGATTTATTATGATTTCTTGCAAAAATTGCTTTATTATTTTTACGGTGAGTGATTGCAATGCTAATAAGTGGTTATCATTCATTATTTTGATGAATATTTACGTTTTATAATGATATTTATACTGCAAGTTTAATTAATAGGTAAAGTAATATAAACGTCGTTTTAATAAATGCAGGGAAAGCGAAATGACTTATTATCTATAAGTTGTTTTAAGAATAATATTTAATGAATTTATATATTCGTCGGTTTTTTAAGATGAATGACTCTTTTCGTTAATGAAAAATGATAAATATATTAGTGGAGTAAAAAATGACTGATTTTGATACAATTTCAACAGCTAAAAAAGACAGTAGCGATATTCATTTACGTAATGTTGATCTCAACCTATTAACGGTTTTTGACGTGGTTATGCAGATGCAAAACGTAACAAAAGCAGCGCAAGTTCTAGGGATGTCTCAACCTGCGGTGAGTAACGCAGTTTCACGTTTAAAATCAATGTTTAATGATGAGTTGTTTGTCCGGTATGGGCGTGGTATTCAGCCGACATCTCGTGCTAAGCAACTGTTCGGGCCTATTAGGCAAGCATTACAATTAGTTCATAATGAATTACCTAGTGCAGGTTTCAATCCACAAACTAGTGATCGAGTATTTAATTTATCTATTTGTTCACCGTTAGATATTCGTCTAGCTGCTATTATTGTCGAAAAATTTAAGGTAGTTTCGCCTAATATTAATATAGTCATTCATTCTTTTATGGATAATAAAATTGCTCATCAATTAAAATACCAAGAAATGGATTTTTTCCTTGGCTATAATCAATTAGAAAAGACAGAATTTCAACATCAGGTTTTATTTGATGATGAATTGGTATTAGTGGTGGCTAGTCATCACCCACGTATTGGTAATTCAATTTCTGAAATTGAATTAAATAATGAACGTCATGCTATTATGTCAATGGATAACATGGGATCATTTAGTAAACCTTATTATAATAATACTGAGTTATCGCATACGATTAGCTATCAAGGTACTGACTTAAATAGTGTCCTGAGTCTTGTTGCTCAAACTGATCTCGTCGCTATTGTGCCAAAATGGCTAGTGAGTCATTACTTTGGACAACTAAAATTACGGACATTAACGTTGCCTTGGCTTCGAGATACACTGCCTTGCTATTTAACTTGGCATGAATCAACGGTTAGGGATAAAGGCCATCAATGGATGAAATCTCAATTTAATCAGTTGATTGAGGAACTCTCTGAACAGGCTGTTGCTGCATAGTACTCCTATTTAAAAATTGTTAGAGGTTGTTGGCGAGCTCAGACATTGTGAGTAATAAATAACGCTTATTGTTAAGGGGCAATAACAAATGAAATTGCCCCTTAAAGCCAATAACCTCTATATTTCTATAGACGTGCTTATAACAAAGATAGATACGCCAACAAGGTAATTAACTCATTATCGTGAGCGTTATGATGAGTTTTGTAGCAGACATAACATTTGCACAAAATTTACATATAAATGCTTTTCACGCATCTCTTTAGTCGATACACTGCGAATATTCAGCTAACACTTGTAAGCTGAAATAATAAGAATAGTTAAGTGCTTGTGAATGTACCGAGTAACTTATATCGATAATGACCTATAGGGAATACACTTTGATTACTGAAAATCTATATCCATACCACTTGGTTAATCGCTTACGTAGCAGGGTTACTGCGCACGAATCGGCGAACCGGATAGCTTTCAGTCAATGGGATGACGGGCAACAGAGCTCATTAACTTGGGGCGAGGTAGGCGATCACACATCAGCGATTTCTCGTCGTCTCTTAGCATTAAACGTTATCACACAAGAAAATATTGGGTTATTTGCCCATAACAGCATGAATTGGTCATTGGTTGACTTTGCCGCGTTACAAATTAGGGCTGTCACAGTGCCACTTTATGCAACTAGCAATGTTGAGCAAGCGGCGTATATTATTAATGATGCCAATATTAAAGTGTTGTTTGTTGGGGACGATATGCAATATCAAGTTGCATGCCAATTGCCAGCTCTTTGTCCTCAATTAACGACGATTATCGTGATGAACGACAATGTTGAGTTGGCTGATATTTCAATCGACACCCTGCATTTATCCACATTTATGGCGCAAGCACAAACCGCATACCAAACGGAACTTGATGAGCGCATCGCTGCACATAATCTCGGTGATTTATTTACCATCATTTATACATCAGGCACTACAGGGGAGCCCAAAGGCGTTATGTTGGATTACTACAACATGGCTGCCCAACTGTATCTCCATGACGAACGATTACAACTAACTGCTGATGATGTTTCTTTAAGTTTTTTACCACTTTCACATGTTTTTGAACGTGCGTGGAGCTTTTACGTTATGCACGTTGGGGCGTTAAACGTTTATTTAACAGACACCAATCAAGTTCGGGAAGCATTAACGGAAGTAAAACCGACTGTGATGTGTGCGGTTCCCCGTTTTTATGAAAAAGTTTATTCAGCAATACACAGTAAAGTGGCCAAAGCACCTCTCATCCGTAGGGCGCTATTTCGCTGTGCAATATCTCTTGGCAAGCGCCGTGTGAAAGCCTTAGCAAAAGGCCACAAACCCTCTTTAGTTAACCGCGCTATTTTTCCGATGGTTGATAAACTGGTTCTCAGTAGAATTCGCGAAGGGTTAGGCGGTCGAATTCGTTTCATGCCAGCAGCTGGCGCCCGTCTTGATGACGATGTGATTGCATTTTTCCTTTCAGCAGGGGTAAATATTAAATATGGCTATGGTATGTCAGAAACCTGTGCCACGGTATCTTGCTGGGAAGAAGGTAAATACCCATTAGGTTCGATAGGTACACCACTATCTTCTGTTTCAGTGCGTATTGGTAAAGACGATGAAATACAAGTAAAAGGGCCAGTGGTCATGAAAGGCTATTTCAATCGACCAATTGAAACCTTGGATACGTTTACAGCAGATGGCTGGCTAAAAACGGGTGATGCAGGAAAGATTGACGAACAAGGCAATTTATATATTACGGATAGGCTAAAAGATTTAATGAAAACGTCTAACGGAAAATATATTGCACCACAGATGATTGAAGGGGTATTAGGGCAAGACAAGTTTATTGAACACATTGCAGTTATTGCGGATGCACGCAAGTTTGTTTCAGCGCTGATCGTGCCTTGTTATGACAGCTTAGAAGAATATGCCCATTCAATAAACCTGAAATATCGAGATCGTTTAGAACTCTTAAAAGACTCAAATATTGTGGCCTTATTTGAGAGCCGTTTAAAAGATTTGCAAAAAAATATCGATAATTTCCACCAAGTTAAGCGTTTTATATTACTACCTACCACATTTTCAATGGAAAAAGGTGAATTAACGCCGACGTTGAAACTGCGCCGTAAAATTATTTCTGAGCGCTATCAATTAGAAATTGAATCGATGTACAAAGAATAATTTACCATCTAATTATCTGACTTACCTGTATTATGGGTAGGTCAGGTCTTGTTTTTGTTCTATTCATATTTATTTATTCAGATTATCACTTAATATTAAAATCAGAATGGTTCCAACTAATTAAAGTTGCACTGTTTTTCCATTCATAGCAGTCATTCTTTCTCCCATTATTTTTATACGCAGTCAATTTATCTATCAAATACCCATGTTCAAGATGATGTGAAAGTTTCGTGATCCTTGCACTGAAATGGTGTTTGCTTCGTTTCAGCCAGAGCGATATGTTAATAGCACGAATTTCACAATTTTAATGATAAAAATAAAGAGGTAGTTCATACCTCTTCACTTGCAAATAATGTCTGGGGGCAAACTCATGGAGATGTTGTCGGGAGCGGAAATGGTCGTCAAGTCGTTGATTGACCAAGGAGTAAAGCACGTGTTTGGTTATCCAGGCGGTGCGGTATTAGATATTTATGATGCACTTCATACAGTTGGTGGGGTAGAACATATTTTAGTGCGCCATGAACAAGCCGCCGTTCATATGGCAGATGGTTATGCACGCTCAACAGGGGATGTTGGGGTTGTTTTAGTGACATCTGGTCCTGGGGCAACAAATGCGATTACCGGTATTGCGACGGCTTATATGGACTCCGTACCAATGGTGGTGTTATCAGGGCAGGTTGCAAGCTCGCTAATTGGTAACGATGCGTTTCAAGAATGCGATATGGTTGGAATTTCAAGGCCAATAGTCAAGCACAGTTTTTTAATTAAAAGCGCAGAAGAAATTCCTGAAACCATCAAGAAAGCGTTTTATATTGCAGCAAGTGGCCGTCCAGGGCCTGTGGTGATTGATTTTCCTAAGGACACCGTTAACCCAGCTTTGAAGTTTGCTTACCGTTATCCAGAGAACGTTTCTTTGCGGTCTTATAACCCTACATTACAAGGACACAAAGGCCAAATCAAAAAAGCATTAACTAAATTGGTTTCAGCCAAAAAACCAGTTTTCTATATTGGCGGAGGGGCGATTAACGCGAATTGCTCTGCTGAACTTATAGAGTTGGCAGAAAAACTGCAATTACCGGTGGTATCAACCTTAATGGGATTAGGGGCTTTCCCAGAAACGCACAAGCAATCCGTGGGAATGCTTGGGATGCATGGAACCTATGAAGCCAACAAGGTGATGCATAACTCGGATGTGATTTTTGCCGTTGGTGTTCGTTTTGATGATAGAACAACGAACAATTTAGAAAAATATTGCCCAAATGCGACCGTCATTCAAATTGATGTTGACCCAACGTCTATCTCAAAAACGGTCAATGCCGATATCCCAATTGTTGGCGATGCAAAACTCACATTAAAACAAATGTTAGGTCAGTTAGACCAAGCTTCAGCCAAACAAGACAACCAAGCACTCACTGCGTGGTGGAAAGAAATAGAGCAATGGCGCAGCAAACAGTGTTTACGTTACGAAACAAGCCAAACAAAAGTTAAACCACAGCAAGCCATTGAAATGATTTATCGTTTAACGAAAGGTGAAGCGTATGTAACGTCTGACGTTGGGCAGCACCAAATGTTCGCCGCATTGTATTATCCCTTTGATAAACCTCGCCATTGGATAAACTCAGGAGGACTCGGCACGATGGGCTTTGGTTTACCTGCTGCTCTAGGGGTGAAATTAGCGCATCCAAAATCGACCGTTGTCTGTGTGACAGGGGATGGTAGCATCCAGATGAACATTCAAGAGCTTTCAACCGCTCTGCAATATGGCTTACCGGTTTTAGTGCTCAACTTAAATAATGGTTTCTTAGGCATGGTAAAACAGTGGCAGGATATGATTTATCAAGGCCGTCACTCACAATCTTACATGCAATCATTGCCTGATTTCATCAAGTTAGCACAAGCGTATGGCCACGTTGGTATTTCGATAGCAACACCTGATGAGCTAGAAGAAAAACTAAAACAAGCCCTTGTTGAAGTGAATGAAAATCAGCGATTAGTTTTCGTTGACGTCAATATTGATGAAACTGAGCACGTTTATCCAATGCAGATCCGTGGTGGTGCAATGGATGAAATGTGGTTGAGCAAAACAGAGAGGACCTGATCATGCGTCGTATTTTATCCGTTTTATTAGAAAATGAATCAGGTGCTTTGTCCCGTGTCATAGGTCTGTTCTCTCAACGTGGTTATAATATTGAAAGTTTGACCGTTGCACCAACAGATGACCCAACCCTGTCACGTATGACTATCCAAACTAAAGGGGATGCAAAGGTTCTGGAGCAAATTGAGAAACAATTGCATAAACTAGTTGATGTGTTGCGCGTCAGTGAGCTGACAGCGTCAGCACATATCGAACGTGAAATCATGTTAGTGAAGCTACAAGCCTCTGGATATGGGCGTGATGAAGTGAAGCGCTGTGCAGATATTTTCCGTGGACAAATTGTTGATGTCACCCCAACGCTTTATACCGTTCAGCTAGCGGGGACAAGCGAAAAACTGGACGCTTTCATCGAATCAGTGCGTGGTGTTGCTGAAATTGTTGAAGTTGTACGCTCAGGGATCGTCGGTGTTTCGCGCGGTGATAAAATTATGCGATGAAAAATTTATCTTCCGAAGGTAGAATAATCGCGTTTAAGGCCCCGAATGACTCGGGGCTATTCCCAAAATTGTAAAGAGGTTAACGTGAAACTGGATGAGATAGCCCGTCTAGCGGGTGTTTCCCGCACAACGGCTAGTTATGTGATCAACGGCAAGGCCAAGCAGTATCGAGTCAGCGATAAAACTGTAGAAAAAGTGATGGCAGTCGTCAGAGAGCACAATTACCATCCAAATGCAGTTGCTGCGGGGCTACGAGCAGGGCGTACCCGTTCTATAGGGTTAGTGATCCCTGACTTGGAAAATACGAGCTATACCCGTATAGCAAATTACCTTGAAAGGCAGGCGCGTCAGCGTGGTTATCAATTGTTGATAGCATGCTCAGAAGACCAACCCGACAATGAAATTCGTTGTGTTGAACACCTTTTACAACGACAAGTTGATGCCATAATTGTTTCGACAGCATTACCGCCAGAACACCCGTTCTATCAGCGTTGGGCGAATCGTTCTTTACCGATTATCGCACTGGATAGAGCCCTTGAAAAAGAACACTTTATTAGTGTTGTTGGTGATGACCAAGAAGATGCTTTCATGATTTCAGCAGAATTACGCAAATTTAAAGCTGAATCGGTATTGTATTTGGGGGCGTTACCTGAATTATCAGTCAGTTACCTGCGCGAGCAAGGTTTCCGTAAAGCATGGCATGAAGACCCGCGCAAGATTGATTACCTGTATGCAAATAGCTATGAACGCGATTCAGCCGCAGAGGTTTTTGCTCATTGGCTTGATAGTGGCAACAAGATGCCAGACGCACTATTTACAACATCATTCTCCTTACTACAAGGCGTGCTAGATGTCGCATTGAAGCGCAGTGGTCGTTTACCTGAGCATATGGTTATTGCCACATTTGGTGATAATGAATTATTAGACTTCCTTGAATGCCCAGTGCTTTCTTTGGCACAGCGCCATAGAGACATCGCTGAACGCATCTTAGAATTGGTGCTTGCCAGCCTTGATGAAAAGCAAAAACCAGAACCTGGTATTACACGTATTCGTCGTGATTTATGTCGCCGTGGAAGTTTAGGTCGTAAGCAGTAATAAAATAGACTTAACTTTAATCGAACAGTGAATATTTACACGATAATGAGTGATGTTGGTCACAATAATGAGTAATATAACGGCCCCTATCTTGTAGGGGCTTTTTTTTTATAGGCAAAAATTAGGTAAATATTTAACTTTAGGATTTATCTTAATTGGTTTGTTGCGGATTTTAAAATGAAAGCTAAATCGGATAAATAAATTAATATAAATTTATTATGGTTGTATTACTGATTTGTGCGATAAATATTTTGAATTAAATTACTGTTTATTAAAACAGTTATTTATTCTATTGATATGTAATGATTTTATTTTATTGGCAGCACGTTTTGGGCCTATTTAAAAATTAATGACTATTTGAGGACTCAACAGAAGTAAATAACCGGTACAAGATACACTGATTAAAAATGAGACATAAGTTGAATTTCCATTAATTTGTATGATTTTACAGCAAACTATTATGTTAGCGCTTATTTAGGTGATACTTAATAAAATATGTTAATCATATCAACTTGTTATTTCCCATTTTATTTCCAAGTTAGATTTTACCTCCCCTTATTTTTTCTGAATTGTTCTGTAAATAAAGCTAAAGCCGGATGTTACTGGCTTGACAACGTTTTCATACCATTCGTAAACTTTATATGTGGTGAATTGTGGGGTAAAGTGGGTGGGTGGAAAATAAAAGGGGTTTAATCGGGTATGTTTCGTGGGGCAACACTGGTTAATCTCGACAGCAAAGGGCGTCTAACCGTGCCAACTCGTTATCGAGGAATGCTGAACGAGGAATCGAAAGGGCAAATGGTTTGTACCATTGACCTTCACCAGCCATGCCTGTTGCTTTATACCTTACCTGAATGGGAGATTATCGAGGAAAAACTTTCTCGGCTATCGACGATGAACCCAGCAGAACGACGCGTGCAACGGCTGTTATTAGGTCATGCAAGTGAATGCCAAATGGACAACGCGGGGCGTCTTTTGTTAGCCAGTACATTGCGTCAACACGCAGGGCTAACCAAAGAGGTCATGTTGGTTGGCCAGATTAATAAATTTGAACTTTGGGATGAACAGACTTGGTATCAGCAAGTGGAAGATGATATTGCCGCTGAGCGCCTTACCAATGAACCACTTTCAGCCCGCTTACAGGATTTGTCACTTTAATAATGACGCAACAGCAATTTAAACACGTAACAGTATTACTGGATGAAGCCGTGAACGGTTTAAACATTAAACCTAACGGTATCTATATCGATGGCACCTTTGGTCGTGGTGGCCATTCAAGGTTGATATTAAGCCAGCTTGGCGCACAAGGAAGGTTAATCGCCATTGACCGTGATCCAGAAGCCATAAAAGCGGCACAGGCTATCGATGACCCGCGTTTTATGATTAAGCATGGCCCATTTTCTGCGATTGCAGAGTATGTGGAAGAAGAAGGGTTAACAGGGAAAATTGATGGCGTATTACTTGACTTAGGGGTTTCTTCACCGCAGTTAGATGACCCAGAGCGTGGTTTTTCCTTTATGCGTGACGGGCCGTTAGATATGCGAATGGACCCAACCAAAGGGCAATCCGCACAGCAATGGTTGATGGACGCAGAAGCGGATGACATTGCTTGGGTATTGAAAACCTTTGGAGAAGAGCGTTTTGCGAAACGAATTGCGAGAGCGATTGTTGAACGTAACCATAACCCAGAGGAAGAGCCATTAACACGTACACGGCATCTTGCAGAGTTAATTGCCAAAGTCAGTCCGATGAAAGACCGACATAAACACCCTGCAACACGTAGCTTCCAAGCGATTCGTATTTATATTAATAGCGAATTGGAAGAGATTGAAAAAGCGTTAGAAGGCGCTATGAACGTTTTAGCACCACAAGGGCGCTTATCGGTTATCAGCTTCCATTCTTTGGAAGATAGATTAGTAAAACGGTTTATTCGCAAAAATAGTAAAGGACCATCAGTGCCAGCCGGTATTCCACTGACTGAAGCGCAGATTAAAGAGTTAGGCGCAGCGCAGTTACGTGACCTAGGTAAGATGAAACCTTCGGAAAACGAAATTGACGAAAATCCTCGCGCACGGAGTTCTGTGTTGCGGTTTGCTGAAAAGGCGGCGGAATAATGGTTCCAGAAAGGCACAGCCTAGCTCGCGTCATTGGGCGTGATTTATTTCGTTATGGCATCGTTCCTTTGATTTTATTGGCTGCAATTATAATCAGTGCCGTTTTTGTTGTGACTACCGCACATGAAACGCGTTTGTTAACGGCAGCTAAAGATAAATTGTATGAAGAAAAAGACTTATTAGATATCGAATGGCGCAATTTGATCCTTGAAGAAAACGCCCTTGCGAGCCATAGCCGAATAGAACGTTTGTCGGTTGAAAAATTACAGATGGTACAAGTTGAACCATCACAAGAAAAAATTATTGTTTCTAAGCAATAAAAAGGTTCCTAATGAAAGCACCAAAAACAGCGAAAAATAAGAAACAAGAAGAAAGTACCAGCTTTGTCCGCTGGCGCTTTATTTTGCTGTGCGGATGCATTGTCTTGGCGTTAGCAGGGTTGCTGACGCGGGTGGCTTATCTGCAAATTATCGCACCAGAGAAACTGGTGAAAGAAGGCGATATGCGCTCTTTACGAGTGCAAGAAGTCGCAACTTCCCGAGGCATGATCAGCGACCGAGAAGGGCGGCAACTGGCGGTGAGTGTGCCAGTTAATGCAATTTGGGCTGACCCCAAAGAAGTGTTCGAAAAAGGGGGGATCAGCAATGACGAGCACTGGAAAGCATTAGCGGATGCCCTTGAGATCCCATTAGAACAAATTACCAGCAAAATATCGGCCAATCCAAGAGGCCGTTTTGTGTATTTAGCGCGTCAAGTTAACCCATCTATTGGCGATTACGTTAAAAAACTAAAAATACCTGGTATTTACTTACGCAAAGAGTCTCGTCGTTATTATCCATCAGGCCCAGTTACCGCTCACTTATTGGGGGTAACAAATATTGATGGCGAAGGCATTGAAGGTGTCGAGAAAAGCTTTGACCGTTGGTTAAAAGGTGCACCAGGTGAACGTACAGTTCGCAAAGACCGTAATGGGCGAGTGATTGAAACGATTTCCTCTGTTGACAGCCAAGCTGCGCATAATCTGACATTAAGTATTGATGAACGCATTCAATCCATTGTTTACCGTGAATTAACACGTGGTGTACAGGAAAATAAAGCTGAATCAGGCGTAGCAATTTTAGTGGATGTTCATACCGGTGAAATTTTAGCAATGGCAAATAGTCCATCCTATAACCCAAATAATTTAACGGGTACATCAATGGATGCGATGCGTAACCGTGCTATCACCGATATTTTCGAGCCGGGCTCAACAGTGAAACCCATGGTGGTAATGAGTGCGCTACACAACAAAATTATTAAAGAAAACTCCGTAATTAATACTTATCCATATCGTATTAGTGGTCATGAGATCAAAGACGTAGCACGGTATGCTGAACTAACAATTACTGGGATTTTACAGAAGTCGAGTAACGTAGGTGTTTCAAAACTTGCGTTAGCGATGCCTGCCACTGAGCTGGTGGATGTGTATAGCCGCTTTGGGTTTGGCAAGCCGACTAATCTGGGGTTAGTCGGGGAAAGTAGTGGCATCTTTCCAAGTAAAAAAACACGGTGGTCTGATTTAGAAAGGGCCACCTTTTCTTTTGGCTACGGGCAAATGGTAACACCGTTACAGTTAGCGCGAGCCTACGCAACTATCGGTAGTTTTGGTATTTATCGGCCATTATCTATCACGAAGGTTGACCCTCCTGTATCAGGAACACGTGTTTTTCCTGAGCCGATCATGCGAACAGTGGTTCATATGATGGAAAGTGTGGCTTTACCCGGGGGCGGGGGAGCACGAGCAGCAATTAAAGGCTATCGCATTGCTATTAAAACAGGGACTGCGAAGAAAGTGGGTCCTGAAGGGCGTTACGTTGAAAAATATTTAGCTTACGCCGCGGGTGTGGCTCCTGCGAGTAACCCACGCTATGCGTTAGTAGTGCTCATCAATGAGCCTAGTGCAGGTAAATACTACGGTGGTGCGGTATCTGCACCGATATTTGGTTCAATCATGGGAGGGGTTCTACGGTTGATGAACGTTGAGCCCGATGCATTGCAACCAAATGAACAAAATGAAATTGTAAATAGTCAAAAAGAGGTTAAAAGTGGCAGATCGTAATCTTTGTGATCTACTCTCACCCTTTGGTGTGAGCACAACTCCAATCTCACTGCGTGAGATGACGCTAGACAGTCGAAAGGCTGCCGCGGGCGATCTGTTTATTGCAATAAAAGGCCATCAATCAGATGGGCGACACTATATTCCTCAAGCAATTGCTCAAGGGGTTTCTGCTGTGATAGCGGAAGCGGAAGGTGAAGCTGTTGAAGGTGAAATTCGTTTCGTTCATGGCGTCCCTGTCATTTATTTAAATGACCTGAATAATCGTTTATCAGCCCTTGCGGGGGAGTTTTATCAGCAGCCATCAGCTAATATGAAACTCGTTGGTGTGACGGGTACAAACGGTAAAACAACGACGACACAATTAATTGCTCAGTGGGCTCAAGGGCTAGGGGAAACTAGCGCTGTAATGGGAACAGTGGGTAATGGCCTATTAGGCCATGTGTCGCCAAGCGAAAATACTACCGGCTCTGCGGTAGATATCCAACTTGAATTGACCCAATTATTGAACCAAAAAGCGACATTAACAGCGATGGAAGTGTCTTCCCATGGCTTAGTGCAAGGCCGAGTTGCTGCCTTACAGTTTGATGCCGCGGTGTTTACCAATTTAAGTCGTGATCACCTTGATTATCATGGCGATATGGAAAGCTATGAAGCCGCAAAATGGCTGTTGTTTTCCACGCATAATACAAAATCGCAAATCATTAATGCGGATGATGCTATTGGCTTGAAATGGCTACAACGTTTACCACAGGCGTGCGCAGTGACCATGGAAAACCGCATTCCAAATGACTGGCAAGGCCCATGGTTAAAAGCCACTGAGGTTGAATATCACGATAAAGGTGCCAGCATCCATTTTGATTCCTCATGGGGAAATGGGCGCTTTGAAAGCCCATTAATGGGTGCATTTAATGTCAGCAATTTATTAGTGGCAATGGCAACTTTACTAATGATGGATTATCCGTTAGATAAACTGCTGGCTACTACCTCTTCATTATCACCAGTATGTGGGCGTATGGAAGTATTCAGTGCACCGAATAAACCGACAGTCGTCGTTGATTATGCGCATACTCCTGATGCCTTAGAAAAAGCTTTAGCGGCAGCACGCTTACATTGCAAAGGTCAATTATGGTGTGTATTTGGTTGCGGTGGTGACCGTGACAAAGGCAAGCGTCCACTAATGGGGGCTGCTGCAGAAGAGTATGCAGATAAAATCGTGATCACAGACGACAACCCGCGCAGTGAAGACCCTATCGATATTATTAATGATATTATGGCGGGCTTATTAGATTCCAGCCGTGCTTTGGCCATACCGGGTCGTCCAGAAGCCGTGACAAACACTATTTTGCAGGCATCTCCTGATGATGTGATTGTGATTGCAGGTAAGGGGCACGAAGATTATCAAATTATTGGTCAGCGCAAGTTAGATTACTCAGACCGTCTAACGGTAGCTCGTTTGTTGGGGGTAATCGCATGATCCCTTTAACACTCGCTCAATTGGCACAAATTACCCAAGGGCAGATTGAATCAGCTCCAGACACCAATGCAATGGTTAGCGCGGTTAGTACTGATAGCCGTAAAATTGCTGAAAATTGCCTATTCATTGCGTTAAAAGGTGAACGCTTCGACGCCCATAATTTTGTGCAGCAAGTCGTTATGGCGGGCGCTAAGGCGTTACTCGTTGAGCGCAAACTAGAAGTGAATTGCCCACAAATTATCGTGAAAGACACGCGTATCGCGATGGGCCAACTGGCTGCATGGGTTCGTCAGCAGAGTAGAGCCCGGGTCGTTGGCTTAACGGGGTCTTCAGGCAAAACATCGGTCAAAGAAATGACTGCGTCCATTTTATCTGAGCGCGGTAAAACCTTATATACTGCAGGTAATTTAAACAACGATATAGGTGTACCTTTGACCCTATTTCGTTTAACCCATGATGATGATTTTGCAGTGA
Source organism: Providencia sp. PROV_01 (assembly GCF_053098325.1). Classification (NCBI taxonomy): domain Bacteria; kingdom Pseudomonadati; phylum Pseudomonadota; class Gammaproteobacteria; order Enterobacterales; family Morganellaceae; genus Providencia; species Providencia sp. PROV_01. The sequence goes on from NZ_JBRFKD010000002.1 coordinate 1,725,275, forward strand.
TAGAAATGGGCGCTAATCATCCAAATGAAATTGCCTACACAACCAATGTTGTCAAACCAGAAGCCGCATTAGTTAACAATTTATTTGCTGCACACTTAGCGGGTTTTGGTTCACCGGAAGGGGTTGCTAAAGCGAAAGGTGAAATTTATCAAGGTATTCCAGAAGAAGGAACTGCAATTGTTAACCTTGATAGCTACAGTGAAAAGTGGCAGTTTCAGCCACGTCAAACCGTTTGGTATTACTCACTAACGCCACAAGCAAAAGTGGATTTCTATCCTTCTGATATCCAAGTGAACCAGCTGACAACGGATTTTGTGTTACACACTCCCGTTGGTAGTGTTGATATCACCTTGCCATTACCAGGGCTGCATAACATCGCTAATGTGTTAGCGGCGAGTGCATTAGCCATTTCAGTCGGTGCTAGCCTCGACAATATTAAAAATGGCTTAGCGAAAACGAAGTCGGTACCGGGGCGGTTATACCCTGTGCGCTTAGCGGAGCACAAGGTGGTTTTAGACGACACTTATAACGCAAATGATGGTTCGATGATCGCAGCAATCCATGTTCTCGAAAAAATGCCAGGTTACCGCATCTTAGTGGTGGGGGACATGGGTGAACTGGGCGATTATGCAGAAGATTGCCATCAGCGTGTTGGTGTCGCCGCTAAACAAGCAGGCTTAGACAAAGTATTCAGTGTTGGTCAATTAAGTGAGTTGATCAGCCAATTTAGTGAATGTGGTGAGCATTTCACAGTGAAATCCGATTTATTAACCCGACTAATTCCGCTAGCACAGCAGAAGGACGTTGTTTCTATTTTAGTTAAAGGTTCACGCAGTTCCGCGATGGAAGATGTTGTGAATGCATTGAAGGAGTGCTTCGAATGTTAGTCTGGCTTGCCGAAATGTTGGTCCACAAGTTTTCTGTTCTGAACGTCTTTTCTTATTTGACGTTCAGGGCCATTGTCGGTTTGCTGACGGCACTTGCCATTGCTTTGTGGATGGGGCCGCATTTAATTGCTTATTTACAAAAAATGCAAATAGGCCAAGTCGTTCGTAATGAAGGCCCTGAGTCTCACTTTAGTAAGCGCGGAACCCCAACTATGGGCGGGTTATTGATTTTATTTTCAATCACCGTTTCAACTTTGTTATGGGCTCGCTTAGACAACCCTTATGTTTGGTGTGTATTACTTGTGTTAGTTGGTTATGGCATTGTCGGTTTTGTTGATGACTACCGTAAAGTGGTACGTAAAGACACTCGTGGTCTAATAGCACGTTGGAAATATTTTTGGCAATCCGTGATTGCGTTAATTGTTGCCTTTTCCATGTACGCGATTGGTAAAGACACCCCAGCAACGCAGCTAGTGGTGCCATTTTTTAAAGATGTGATGCCACAACTGGGCATGCTGTATATTTTGCTGACTTACTTTGTGATTGTAGGAACCAGTAACGCAGTAAACCTAACAGATGGTTTGGATGGCTTGGCTATCATGCCAACGGTATTTGTCGCTGCAGGTTTTGCATTAGTGGCATGGGCAACAGGTAATGTTAATTTTGCCAGTTACTTACATATTCCATTTTTACCACATGCAGGTGAATTAGTGATTGTCTGTACTGCCATTGTGGGGGCAGGGTTAGGCTTCTTATGGTTTAACACATATCCAGCCCAAGTATTTATGGGTGATGTTGGCTCATTGGCTCTTGGTGGTGCACTAGGAACTATCGCTGTATTACTGCGCCAAGAGTTTTTATTAGTGATTATGGGTGGTGTGTTTGTGGTTGAGACATTATCCGTTATTTTACAAGTCGGTTCATTTAAATTGCGCGGGCAACGTATTTTCCGCATGGCACCAATTCATCACCATTATGAATTGAAGGGTTGGCCAGAACCTCGCGTTATCGTGCGCTTCTGGATTATCTCATTAATGTTAGTCCTCATTGGGCTGGCAACCTTGAAGGTGCGTTAAGATGGTCGATTATCAGGGTAAGAACGTCGTTATTATTGGGCTGGGGATCACTGGCCTATCTTGCGTTCATTTTTTCCTTGCGCGCGGCGTTGTGCCTCGTGTTATGGATACCCGTGCAGTGCCTCCGGGGGTAGATAAACTCCCTGCGAACGTGGAATGCCATAGTGGCAGCTTGAATAATAGCTGGTTACAGGCAGCCGATTTAATTGTCGCGAGTCCAGGGATTGCGTTGGCAACACCTCAGTTGCAGGAAGCGGCAGAAAACGGCATCGAAATTGTGGGTGATATCGAATTGTTTTGTCGTGAAGCCGATGCACCGATTGTCGCCATTACAGGTTCAAATGGTAAAAGTACCGTCACGTCATTGGTTGGTGAAATGGCTAAAGCTGCGGGTATTTCAGTTGGTGTTGGTGGCAATATTGGTACGCCAGCGCTTTCATTACTCAATGCAGGGCATCGTCTATACGTTTTAGAACTTTCCAGCTTCCAATTAGAAACCACTTCAAGTTTAGAAGCGACCGCCGCGACAGTCTTAAATATTAGTGAAGATCATATGGATAGATACCCATTAGGTCTAGCGCAGTATCGTGAAGCTAAATTAAAAATTTATAACGATGCTAAAAACTGCATTGTTAACGTACAAGATGCACTGACCTTACCTGTCAATCATACCTTGGAAGAATGTATTAGCTTTGGCTTAAATAGTGGTGATTATTTCTTTGATACCCAAAAACGGGTGTTAGTGGCTCAAGGAAAAGAGCTGCTCGCTGTCAATGAGATGCACTTAACTGGCCAACACAATTACCTCAATGCGTTGGCCGCGCTAGCACTGGCAGATGCGGTGAGTATTCCTCGCCCAGCTTGCCTTCAAGTATTGAAAGACTATGCGGGGTTAGCGCATCGTTTCGAATTAGTGTTATTCAATAACGGTGTTCGCTGGATTAATGACTCGAAAGCCACCAATGTTGGAAGTACTGAAGCGGCGTTAAATGGGTTACATGTGGACGGCAATATCTACTTATTATTAGGTGGTGATGGCAAGTCAGCTGATTTTTCACCATTAAAACAATATATTGCTGCGGATAACTACCGTTTATATTGCTTTGGCCGTGATGGCAAAGAGTTAGCGGATATGGCACCTGAAAAATCAGTTTTGACTGAGACGATGGAACAAAGCTTACGCCAAATTGCGCCTCAACTAAAAGCGGGGGACATGGTGCTGTTATCCCCAGCGTGCGCCAGTTTGGATCAGTTTAAAAGTTTTGAGCAGCGTGGAACTGTCTTTGCTCAATTAGCCCAGGAGCTAGGTTAATGACGATACCGGGTGCGATGCGTTTAAAAAATTGGGTCATTGGTGAAAAAAATGGCGTGATTTCAGGCTCAACGCTTTACGACCGTACATTGGTGTGGTTGGCATTCGGTTTAGCCGCGGTTGGCTTTATTATGGTCACCTCTGCGTCCATGCCAGTTGGCCAGCGCTTAACCGAAGACCCGTTTTATTTTGCTAAGCGTGATGTGGTGTATATCGTTATCGCATTTATTTTAGCTCTAGGTGTTATGCGTATTCCGATGGCGGTTTGGGAGAAGTACAACTTCATATTGTTGATGGCTTCTCTTGGCATGCTAGTCGTGGTGTTGGTTGCAGGAAGTTCCGTTAACGGGGCATCACGCTGGATAGACATCGGTTTGGTAAAAATTCAGCCGGCAGAAATTTCGAAATTTACGTTGTTTTGCTACGTATCCAGTTATTTAGTGCGTAAATCTGATGAAGTCAGAACCCGTTTTCTTGGCTTTATCAAACCGATGTGTATTTTGATTGTTATGGCGTCTTTGCTTTTATTACAGCCTGACTTAGGGACAGTTATCGTCTTAGTGGTTACCACTCTCGGGTTGTTGTTTTTAGCAGGAGCAAGGTTAGCCCCCTTTATTATTGGTATTGCCGCTTGTGCGGTGGGGGTATTGGCTTTGATTTGGTTCGAGCCGTACCGCTTACGTCGAGTCACGTCATTTTTGAATCCATGGGATGACCCGTTTGGAAGTGGTTATCAGCTAACTCAATCTTTAATGGCCTTTGGTCGTGGTGAAGTATTTGGGCAAGGGCTTGGAAATTCAGTACAAAAATTAGAATATTTGCCAGAAGCACACACAGACTTTATTTTCTCGGTTTTAGCTGAGGAGCTCGGGTACTTTGGCGTTGTATTGGTTCTGCTGATGGTCTTTATGTTGGCATTTAGAGCAATGATGATCGGCCGTCGTGCATTGATGTCAAACCAATTATTCGGTGGTTATTTGGCTTGTTCTATTGGTATTTGGTTTACCTTCCAAGCGTTAGTTAACGTTGGCGCCGCATCAGGTATGTTACCGACAAAAGGTTTAACACTACCGCTAATTAGTTATGGTGGTTCGAGTTTACTGGTGATGGCTGCTGCCATTGCGATATTACTGAGAATTGATTTTGAAACACGCCTTGAAAAAGCGCAGGCGTTTGTAAGGAGCACTAAATGAGTCAGGCAAAGAAATTACTCGTCATGGCAGGTGGAACCGGAGGGCATGTTTTTCCGGGGTTAGCCGTGGCTCATTATTTGCAGGCTCAAGGCTGGGAGATCCGTTGGTTAGGTACGGCTGACCGAATGGAAGCTACATTAGTGCCGAAACATGGTATCGATATTGAATTCATTCAAATTTCGGGTCTCAGGGGCAAAGGTATCGCAGCGCAACTGGGGTCGCCATGGCGTATTTATAAAGCGATTCGCCAAGCCAAAACAATTATTAAGCGTTATCAACCCGATGCTGTATTAGGTATGGGGGGCTATGTTTCGGGGCCCGGCGGTATTGCAGCATGGCAATGCGGTGTTCCTGTTGTACTTCATGAGCAAAATGGTATCGCGGGTTTAACGAACAAATGGTTATCTCGAATCGCAAAAAGAGTATTACAAGCCTTTCCGGGGGCATTTCCTAACGCACCAGTTGTCGGTAATCCAGTACGTGAAGATGTTTTAGCACTACCTGCGCCACAGGTTCGTTTAGCTGGTCGTGAAGGTGCTATACGTGTATTAGTTGTTGGTGGCAGCCAAGGGGCTCGAATTCTAAATCAAGTGATGCCGCGAGTTGCTGAAAAAGTAGGCAAACAGTTAAATATCTGGCATCAAGCGGGAAAAGGCAGTAAGGAATCGACAGAAGCATTGTATAATGAACATATGCAAGTTTCAGTCAATTCCGAGTATAAAGTTACTGAATTTATTGATGATATGGCGCAAGCTTACGCATGGGCAGATATTGTTGTCTGTCGGTCAGGTGCATTAACAGTGAGTGAAATTGCAGCCGCAGGTTTACCGGCTATTTTTGTGCCTTTTCAACATAAAGATCGTCAACAATATTGGAATGCATTACCGCTAGAAAAAGCGGGAGCGGCTAAAATTTTAGAACAATCACAATTTACCGCAGATGCTGTGGCGAGCTTATTAGAACAATGGGATAGAAACGAATTACTCTCAATGGCCGAAAAAGCGCATAGCTGTGCAATTACAGACGCAACTGAGCGAGTTGCTACCGTGATTTGCGAAGTGGCTAAATAATATTAGCCATAATTGATATCGAATTAATTAGAAGCGAAGAAATATAGTGAATACACAACAATTAGCGAAATTAAGAACATCAGTGCCAGAAATGAGAAGAGTTAGGCACATCCATTTTGTCGGCATCGGCGGTGCTGGCATGGGTGGTATCGCTGAAGTGTTGGCAAATGAAGGCTATGAAATTAGTGGTTCAGATTTAGCACCGAATGCAGTGACTCAACAATTAACCGCATTAGGGGCAACGATTTACTTTAATCACCGCCCAGAGAACGTTGAAGACGCGAGTGTTGTTGTCGTATCAACGGCTATCTCGAGTGAGAACCCTGAAATTCAAGCCGCCAAAGAATTGCGTATTCCTGTTATTCGTCGTGCGGAAATGTTGGCTGAATTAATGCGTTACCGTCATGGTATTGCCGTTGCAGGTACCCACGGGAAAACGACCACTACAGCAATGATTTCTGGGATTTATGCACAAGCAGGTCTTGACCCCACATTTGTGAATGGGGGGTTAGTTAAATCAGCAGGAACACACGCACGTTTAGGTAGTAGCCGTTACTTGATTGCAGAAGCCGATGAAAGCGATGCATCGTTTTTACATTTGCAACCGTTAGTTGCGGTCGTGACAAATATCGAAGCTGACCATATGGATACTTACCAAGGCGACTTCGATAATTTAACGAATACATTTATTAATTTCTTGCATAATCTGCCGTTCTACGGGCGTGCAGTAATGTGTATTGATGATCCTGTCATTCGTTCGTTGCTACCTAAAATTGGTCGCTACATTACTACTTATGGCTTTAGTGAAGATGCTGATGTGCGTATTACGCAATATGAGCAAAAAGGAAATCAAGGCTTTTTCACCATTGCTCGTGAAAATATGCCAGAGCTGACTGTGGTTCTAAATGCACCGGGACGTCACAATGCGCTCAATGCGACAGCCGCAGTAGCTGTTGCCACAGAAGAAGGTATTGACGATTTACATATTTTATCTGCACTAGTTGAGTTTCAAGGTACGGGGCGCCGCTTTGATTTCTTAGGGAATTTCCCTCTGCGTAATGTAAATGGCAAAGAGGGTGAAGTGATGCTAGTCGATGACTATGGCCACCACCCAACAGAAGTGGATGCAACGATTAAAGCCGCGAGAGCGGGTTGGCCAGATAAACGCATTGTTATGGTATTCCAACCACATCGTTATACCCGTACTCGTGACTTATACGATGATTTTGTGAATGTTTTAGGGCAGGTAGATGTACTGCTAATGCTAGATGTCTATTCAGCGGGTGAAAAGCATGTACCGGGTGCAGATAGCCGCTCATTGTGCAGAACAATTCGTGGTCGTGGTCAGATTGATCCTATTTATGTTGCCGATACTGAACAAATTCCGCATATATTAGCTCAAACTCTTGATGAAAATGATTTAATTTTAGTTCAAGGCGCAGGAAATATTGGTAAAATAGCTAAAAACCTAGCTGAAGCAAAATTACAGCCACCGATGGTTGAGGAATAAAAATGACAGAGAAAGTTGCGGTTCTATTAGGAGGCTCATCTGCTGAACGTGAAGTTTCACTTCAGTCAGGAAATGCTGTGCTGGCGGGGTTACGCCAAGCAGGTGTTGATGCTCATCCTATTGACCCCCAAGATTTCCCTGTAGAAACCTTGAAAGATGCAGGTTTTAATAAAGTTTTTATTGCGTTACATGGCCGAGGTGGTGAAGACGGTACATTACAAGGGTTGTTAGAAACACTAAACCTCCCTTATACCGGTAGTGGTGTTATGGCTTCAGCGCTGAGTATGGATAAGCTGAGAACAAAACAATTATGGCAAGGTGCAGGGTTAAGTGTATCGCCATATGTTTACTTAACACAGCAGCAGTATAAGCAGGCATCTCATGAGCAAATTGTCGCTAAAGTGCAATTGTTAGGGCTACCTCTGATTGTGAAACCTAGTCTAGAAGGTTCTAGTGTTGGCATGAGTAAAGTTGATAGCCTAGAGTCATTGCCGGCTGCTTTGGACCTCGCGTTTCAATTTGATGAAACGTTGTTAATTGAAAAATGGCTGAGTGGCCCAGAGTTCACGGTTGCTGTGTTGGGAGATAACACGTTACCGTCAATTCGTATTCAACCACCGGGTATTTTTTATGACTACGAAGCAAAATATTTATCTGATGAAACTCAATATTTTTGCCCAAGTGGTTTAGGTGAACAGCTCGAATCTGAGCTCGCAGAATTAGCACTGAAAGCTTACCAAGCCGTTGGCTGCGAAGGCTGGGGACGAGTTGATGTAATGCAAGATAATGATGGTCAATTTTATCTGCTGGAAGTTAATACATCACCGGGTATGACAAGCCATAGTCTAGTACCGATGGCAGCTCGACAGGCTGGTATGAGTTTTTCACAGTTAGTTGTACAAATTTTAAAATTGGCTCGTTGATATGTCACAAGCAGCACTAAACGTTAGGCATCATAATCAGAATAATGACGAGGATCCACGTTCAGGACCGAGTAATGGTGCATTTTTAGGTGGGTTATTTTTCTTCCTATTTGTGCTTGGCACTATCCTCTGGAGTGGTTGGATGGTGATGACTTGGATGAAAGATGCTGACAGGTTGCCGATGTCTAAATTGGTGTTAACGGGGGAGCGCCATTACACCACAAATGATGATGTCAGAAAGGCCATTTTAGCTTTAGGGCAGCCGGGGACATTTATGACCGTTGATGTCAACGCTATCCAGAACCAAATAAGCATGATGCCATGGGTACGCCAAGTGACGGTGCGTAAACAATGGCCAGATGAATTGAAAATTCACATTGTTGAATACCGCCCATTCGCTAGGTGGAATGACCAAAACATGGTAGATGAACAAGGCAGAGTATTTAACTTGCCAGTTAGCGAAAATGGTAAAGGGGATTATGTGTTGCTGTATGGGCCACAAGGTAGCCAAAAAGATGTCCTTAAAGAATTTGCAGTTTTTAAGAACACGTTAGCAGCACATAACCTAAAGCTAAAATCATTATCGATGACAGCCAGAAATGCCTGGCAAATTATTTTAGACAACGATGTTAGAATCGAATTAGGTAAGAAAGATGTGTCAGAGCGGTTAAATCGGTTCCTTGAACTGTATCCGCTTTTGCAGCAAACAACGGATAAACGCGTTGACTATGTTGACTTACGTTATTCCAGTGGTGCTGCGGTGGGCTGGGCGCCACTATTGGTCGATGCTCCACCGGAGTTACAATAAAGACGATGACTAATAACAAAAATTAGGCAGAAAAAATGATTAAAGCAACGGACAGAAAATTAGTGGTAGGCCTTGAAATTGGAACTTCCAAGGTATCAGCCCTTGTTGGCGAAATTCTGCCCGATGGTATGGTTAATATTATTGGGGTGGGAAGTTGTCCATCTCGTGGAATGGACAAAGGTGGCGTAAACGACCTTGAATCAGTGGTAAAATGTGTACAAAGAGCCATTGATCAGGCCGAATTAATGGCTGACTGCCAAATTTCATCGGTTTACCTTGCGCTATCAGGTAAGCACGTCAGTTGTCAAAATGAGATTGGTATGGTGCCAGTTTCAGAAGAAGAAGTGACGCAAGAAGATGTTGACAGTGTTGTGCATACAGCAAAATCGGTACGTGTACGTGATGAACACAGAATTTTGCACGTAATACCACAGGAATTTGCAATAGATTACCAAGAAGGGATTAAAAACCCAGTTGGTCTATCGGGTGTACGTATGCAAGCAAAAGTTCATTTGATCACCTGCCATAACGATATGGCGAAGAATATCGTCAAAGCCGTTGAACGTTGTGGGTTAAAAGTTGATCAGCTTATTTTTGCCGGTCTCGCTGCAAGTTATAGCGTTTTAACGGAAGATGAGCGTGAATTAGGTGTATGTGTCGTCGATATCGGTGGCGGCACAATGGACATGGCGGTTTATACTGGTGGGGCTTTACGCCATACGAAAGTGATTCCATATGCAGGCAATGTGGTGACAAGTGACATCGCATATGCGTTTGGAACACCACCCAGTGATGCAGAAGCCATTAAAGTGCGCCATGGTTGTGCAGTCGGTTCTATCGTCAGTAAAGATGAAACCGTTGAAGTACCAAGTGTTGGTGGGCGACCACCAAGAAGTTTACAGCGTCAAACCTTAGCAGAAGTGATCGAGCCAAGGTATACTGAGCTGTTAAATTTAGTAAATGAAGAAATTTTAAATTTACAGGAACAGTTACGTCAACAAGGTGTCAAACACCATTTGGCAGCTGGTATCGTGTTGACTGGTGGAGCTGCGCAGATCGATGGTTTAGTCGAGTGCGCTCAAAAAGTGTTCCATACGCAAGTGCGTATTGGTACACCGCTCAACATCACAGGATTAACGGATTACGCGCAGGAGCCATATTATTCAACAGCGGTAGGGCTTCTGCATTACGGTAAAGAAAGCCATTTAGGTGATGATACCGAAGTAGAAAAACGTGCATCAGTTAGCGGGTGGTTTAGTAAAATAACCAGTTGGCTGAGAAAAGAATTTTAATTTTGATAAAGAAGCATATTATTAGCTTCAAAAGTAGTAAGCACAAAACGGAGAGACATTATGTTTGAACCAATGGAGCTAACCAACGATGCGGTGATTAAAGTCATCGGCGTTGGCGGCGGCGGCGGCAACGCCGTTGAACACATGGTGCGTGAACGTATTGAAGGCGTTGAGTTCTTCGCTGTCAATACAGACGCACAGGCGCTGCGTAAAACCGCAGTTGGACAAACTATCCAGATCGGTACAGGTATTACCAAAGGTCTGGGTGCGGGTGCAAACCCTGAAGTCGGCCGTAATGCCGCTGAAGAAGACCGTGAGGCGCTGCGTAATGCTTTAGATGGCGCAGATATGGTCTTTATCGCAGCGGGTATGGGCGGCGGTACAGGGACTGGTGCAGCTCCGGTTGTTGCCGAAGTTGCCAAAGAATTGGGTATTCTGACAGTTGCTGTTGTGACTAAGCCTTTCAATTTCGAAGGTAAAAAGCGCATGGCATTCGCAGAAGCGGGTATCACTGAGTTGTCAAAACATGTTGACTCATTGATCACTATCCCAAATGATAAATTATTAAAAGTACTTGGTCGTGGTATCTCATTACTGGATGCTTTCGGTGCGGCAAATGACGTACTAAAAGGTGCAGTACAAGGTATCGCTGAACTGATTACTCGCCCAGGTTTAATGAACGTAGACTTTGCTGACGTGCGTACTGTGATGTCAGAAATGGGCTACGCGATGATGGGGTCAGGTGTAGCTCGCGGTGAAGACCGTGCAGAAGAAGCCGCTGAAATGGCCATTTCTAGCCCATTATTGGAAGATATTGACCTGTCTGGCGCTCGTGGTGTGTTGGTTAACATTACAGCTGGTTTCGACCTGCGCTTGGATGAGTTTGAAACGGTGGGTAACACTATCCGTGCCTTCGCATCTGATAATGCAACTGTGGTAATCGGTACATCTCTTGACCCAGAAATGCACGAAGAACTGCGTGTCACTGTTGTTGCTACAGGTATTGGTATGGACAAACGTCCAGAAATTACTCTAGTTAGCAACAAGATGTCTCAGCAGGCGTCAATGGAACAGCGCTATCAGCAAATGCAAAATAGCATGTCTTCATTAACAGAAGAGAAGCCAGCGGCTAAAGCGGTCAATGACCAAAATACGCAAACAAATAAAGAACCAGATTATCTTGATATTCCTGCGTTCTTGCGTAAGCAGGCCGATTAATTTTATTTATATTGGTTTCTCCGCTTTTTGTGCTAAAATTTCCTACTGATTATCTTGTATGATGATCAGTAGGACTTATAACATTGCGAGAAAAATACGATGATCAAACAACGGACACTAAAACGTATTATTACAGCGACTGGTGTTGGTTTACATACCGGCAAGAAAGTTACGCTTACATTACGTCCAGCGCCGGCCAATACCGGGGTCATCTACCGTCGTACTGACCTTAATCCACCGGTTGATTTTCCGGCAGATGCGAAATCAGTTCGTGACACCATGTTATGTACTTGCTTAGTTAACGAAGATAACGTGCGTATTTCGACTGTTGAGCATTTGAATGCTGCCTTAGCAGGGTTAGGTATCGATAACATTGTTATTGAAGTCAATGCGCCTGAAATCCCTATTATGGATGGCAGTGCCGCACCATTTGTATTCTTACTGCTTGATGGCGGTATTGAAGAATTAAATTGTGCTAAGAAATTTTTACGTATAAAAGAAACAGTACGTGTTGAAGATGGTGATAAATGGGCTGAAATGCGACCTTATAATGGGTTTAGCCTTGATTTCACAATTGATTTTCAGCACCCAGCGATTGATAGTAGCACACAACGCTACTCACTTGATTTCTCAGCGGAATCATTTGTAAATCAAATTAGCCGTGCGCGTACTTTTGGCTTTATGCGTGATATTGAATATCTGCAATCAAAAGGCTTGTGCTTAGGCGGTAGTTTTGACTGCGCCATCGTTGTTGATGACTATAAAGTTCTTAACGAAGATGGTTTACGTTTTGAAGATGAATTCGTTCGTCACAAAATGTTGGATGCAATTGGTGATTTATTCATGTGTGGACATAACATTATTGGCGCTTTCACCGCGTTTAAATCAGGCCACGCACTGAATAACAAGCTGTTACAAGCAGTTTTAGCGAAAGAATCAGCTTGGGATCTCGTCACATTTGAAGACGAAGCTCAATTGCCTGTCGCATTCAAAGCACCTTCAGCGGTGTTTGCATAAGACGTGATTATGCAGCTATCTTCGAAAGCTAATCGAAGTTAGCCCTTTCTGTTGGTTGCACTAGTACTCTCTCCGGCTAGTGCAGCCAGCCGCTCAAATCTTTCTTTTAATCCCTTCGGGCTATTCTCTGCTAATTTCAAAAGTGCTTGTGCGGTTTGTGTGCTTATCTGGCGTTCGTTCATTTTTTGACTCATTGAGGCCGTTTGCTTAGTTACTGAGCTATTTTGCCTCGATTTTCGCATAAGATCGGGATTGATTCTGATGTCGATAGAAGATAAAGATGGTAGAATGGACGTTCTTAATGCAGAAAGAAGATTGAGTTTTTCGTAATTAAGTCGGGTCATCCAACTGGCATTTGCCACTTCAATGACCATAATACTATTACGGTAGTTTGCAACACGGCACATAGGTTTGATTTCAGCCGGCAGTAACCCTTTTACAGCACGATTCAGTTTGATAATCGCTTTTGCATTACGTTGAATAGTTTGTAAAGTGTTCGATGATGTTGCCAATGATCCTTCAAGAACATCAAAAAGTGCTTGTGGATGACTATCTCTCATTTTTAGCTCCGGCTGAGAATGAAACAACGAATTACAAATAATAATTTTGTCACTTATTCATTATATAAGAGTTTGATGGGCATTTTAAATTTTTGGCGACAACTCGGAAGAAAATACTTTTGGTCCCACCTGCTATTAGGTGTGGTTGCCACGGGTGTCGGCTTGCCTACAATTTTAAATGCGTTATCAGAATCTCAACACACACAGGTTAACTCTTCCCCCGTTAATCGCCAGAGCCAAGCTGTTAATGCCTTTGACAATTTATTTTCTCAACAGAATTCTCAGCGCTCTTCATCATCATCGTCATCCTATTCAGTTAATTACTGGCAGCAACATGCGGTAAGGAATGTCATTCGGCAGCTTACTTTTGCTTTTTCGGCAACGGAAGACGATGATGTAAACACGGCAGCAGAAGAGACTGAAAAGCTTATTGTCCCACAGTTGATGCTAGATACGCTGTATGCCATGTTAGCACAGCGTTCACTTCAGTGGGATGAAAGTGTTATCCAATTTAGTCATTATAACTATCCCCATATTATTGCCTACCAACCTGCAATTTGGATTGCTCAAGTCCACGGCATTCGTGCCGGCCCGTTAACAGCTTAATCTTTACCCATAGCAAGCCAGCTTAGTGCTGTGCTGTCTTGCGCCATAAAATTTAAAACAATTAATTGATTATTAGAGATTAAAATATGTTAACAAAGATTTTGACCAAAGTTTTTGGTAGTCGTAATGACCGTACCTTGCGCCGTTTACGTAAAGAAGTTGAAAAAATTAATCGTCTTGAACCCGATTTCGAAAAGTTATCTGATGATGAATTAAAAGCAAAAACGGTAGAGTTTCGTGAGCGTTTAACGAAGGGCGAAAGTTTAGAAAGCATCATCCCTGAGGCATTTGCAACTGTTCGCGAAGCAAGTAAACGTGTATTTGGTATGCGTCACTTTGATGTACAGCTTATCGGTGGAATGGTACTGAATGAACGCTGTATCGCAGAAATGCGTACGGGGGAAGGTAAAACATTAACGGCAACACTACCAGCTTATATCAACGCATTAAGTGGCAAAGGGGTTCACGTAGTTACGGTGAATGACTACTTAGCCAAGCGTGATGCTGAAAATAACCGTCCATTATTTGAATTCTTAGGTTTAACTGTGGGTATCAACTTGCCAGGTATGGCTCCACCTGCAAAACGTGAAGCGTATGCGGCAGATATTACTTATGGTACTAACAATGAATTTGGCTTTGACTACTTACGTGACAACATGGCATTTAGCCCTGAAGAGCGTGTTCAGCGTAAATTGCATTATGCTTTGGTGGATGAGGTCGACTCAATTCTTATCGATGAAGCACGTACACCGCTGATTATCTCAGGTCCTGCGGAAGACAGCTCTGAACTGTACCAAAAAGTAGATAAACTTATTCCATATTTGCAACGTCAAGAGAAAGAAGATTCAGATACTTTCCAAGGGGAAGGCCATTTTTCGGTTGATGAAAAATCGCGTCAAGTAACCATAACAGAACGTGGGCTAGTATTAATCGAAGAACTTCTAGCAAAAGAAGGCTTAATGGATGAAGGAGAATCTTTATATTCACCTTCTAACATCATGTTAATGCACCATGTAATGGCAGGCTTACGTGCTCACGCATTGTTTACCTTAGACGTTGATTATATTGTAAAAGACGGCCAAATTGTCATTGTTGACGAACATACGGGCCGTACAATGGAAGGGCGCCGTTGGTCTGATGGCTTACACCAAGCGGTTGAAGCAAAAGAAGGGGTTGAAATTCAAAATGAAAACCAAACCTTGGCTTCAATTACTTTCCAGAACTATTTCCGTTTATATGAAAAACTTGCAGGTATGACGGGGACTGCGGATACCGAAGCATTTGAGTTTAGCTCAATTTATAAACTTGATACAATTGTTATCCCAACTAACCGTCCAATGGTTCGTAAAGATTTACCTGACCTCGTTTATATGAACGAAGCGGATAAGTTTGCGGCAATTATTGAAGATATTCGTGAGAGAACCGCCAATGGGCAACCTGTTCTTGTTGGTACGATTTCTATCGAAAAATCTGAATTAATTTCTAATGCATTGAAAAAAGCTAAAATTGCTCACAACGTACTGAATGCAAAATTCCATGCAATGGAAGCGGATATCATCGCAAATGCAGGTCAAGCAGGTGCAGTAACGATCGCAACTAACATGGCCGGTCGTGGTACTGACATTATGTTAGGCGGCAGCTGGCAAACTGAAGTTGCTGCATTAGAAGAACCAACTCAAGAGCAAATTGACGAAATCAAAGCAAACTGGAAAGTTCGCCATGATGCTGTTTTAGCCTCAGGTGGTTTACATATTATTGGTACTGAGCGTCATGAGTCACGTCGTATCGATAACCAGTTACGTGGTCGTGCAGGGCGTCAAGGGGATGCGGGTTCATCTCGTTTTTACCTATCAATGGAAGATGCGCTGATGCGTATTTTTGCCTCAGACCGCGTTACAGGAATGATGAAAAAGTTAGGTATGAAGCCAGGTGAAGCTATTGAGCACCCATGGGTGACCA
Organism: Providencia sp. PROV_01; assembly: GCF_053098325.1. Lineage (NCBI taxonomy): Bacteria > Pseudomonadati > Pseudomonadota > Gammaproteobacteria > Enterobacterales > Morganellaceae > Providencia > Providencia sp. PROV_01. The sequence continues at coordinate 1,740,706 of NZ_JBRFKD010000002.1, forward strand.
AAGCTATTGCTAATGCACAACGTAAAGTTGAAAGCCGTAACTTTGATATCCGTAAACAACTACTTGAATATGATGATGTTGCAAGTGACCAACGTCGTGCAATTTATACTCAACGTAATGAATTACTGGATGGCGGCGACATTAAAGAAACGGTTGATAGCATCCGCCAAGACGTATTAACCACTACAATGGATGCCTATATTCCACCTCAATCACTTGAAGAAATGTGGGATATCGAAGGGTTACACCAACGTTTAGTCAATGATTTTGACCTCGACTTACCAATCAAAGAGTGGTTAGATAAAGAGCCAGAGTTACACGAAGAAACATTACGTGAACGTATTATGGCAAAAGCGATTGAAGTTTATGATCGTAAAGAAGAAATTGTTGGCGCAGAAGCGATGCGTAATTTCGAAAAAGGTGTCATGTTGCAAACATTAGACACATTATGGAAAGAGCACTTAGCGTCAATGGATTACTTACGCCAAGGCATTCATTTGCGTGGCTATGCGCAAAAAGATCCTAAACAAGAGTACAAGCGCGAATCTTTCAGTATGTTTGCTAACATGCTTGAAGCATTGAAATATGAAGTGATTAGCACCTTATCTAAGGTACAAGTTCGTTTACCTGAAGAGGTTGAAGCATTAGAGCAACAGCGTCGTGAAGAAGCTGAGCGTTTAGCGAAAAGGCAACAATTAAGCCATGAAGCGGGTGCTGAATCTTTAATGACTGAAACCGAGGCTAAAATAGCAACTCAAGGTCACAAAATTGGTCGTAATGATCCTTGTCCTTGCGGCTCAGGTAAAAAATATAAGCAATGTCACGGTCGCTTAAATTAATTTATTATTAACTCATTAATATAAAAAAGGCGGGGTAACCCGCCTTTTTGACGAAAAAATTATGGAAAAAAAACATTTGCATATCGCGGCTGGAATTATTCGTAATTCCCAGCAACAAATTTTTATTACTAAACGGCCTGAAGGCACGCATATGGCTGGCTTTTGGGAATTTCCAGGTGGAAAACTTGAGATTAATGAATCACCTGAAGCGGCATTAATTCGTGAGCTTGAAGAAGAAGTCGGAATTGTAGTGACTAAGAGCGAGTTATTTCATCGCGTTGATCATGAGTTTGATGACCGTTTCATTACGCTTTATTTTTTTATCGTTACTGCGTGGGAAAATGAACCGTACGGTAAAGAAGGGCAAGATTCGCGTTGGGTTTGTCAACATGACCTTATTGCTGATGAGTTCCCACCGGCAAACCGTATTATTGTCGATTTATTAACGCAGAGAAGTGAATCAGCTTAATAACTGATATTGATATTAAGTGGAAAATACACAATGATATATTTTCCACTTAATTTACTGTGTCGCGACTTAACGTCTTATTTATCTGGCTGTTCACTCCAGTCATCGCTGTCAGAGATATCCCCTTGACTCGCAATTCTTTTTTCCTCACTAGCCCACTCACCAAGGTCAATAAGTTGACAACGCTTACTGCAAAATGGCCGGAAAGGGCTATTTTCATTCCAAACAACTATCTTTTTGCATGTTGGGCAGTTTACTTCAATGATTTCGCTCATAAATATATATCTCTAGCTAGCAACAGGATAACTCAAAACTAATTACATCTGGAAGTATACCATTCTCACTGTCGATATGTAGAAAGCGCAATGCAAATCTTGTTTTATGGCCTGAAATTTGTGGGTAAATAAGGTGCTCAATTGATAATTTGATACGTAGTAACTCTTTACCCTCGACATTATCTTGATAAAAACCATTATGAGATTCTTTTGTTTCGAAATTACCACTTTGACGAATTAATGTAAGGACTAGTTTTAATGCATTATTAAGTGGGTCAAGGCTTTGCAGCCATCCATTGATGGTTTTATTTCTTTCAATTTGCGGGATATTTAACCAAAGCTGTAAAGTGGGGAGATCAAAGCTACAGCAGCCTCCTGGGATGCTTAGTCGTTGGCGTACCATACTGATAATTTTATCTGTTCGTAAATGGTGGCCAAAACGTGAGGCTGACATCAATTTGGCGGTTGTATCAGATAATTGTTCAAGTAATGTAGAAATTAATTGGTTATCGGCATTAGGGGCTTCAGCCCAACTAGCTAGCTGAATTCGTTGTTTTTCGAGCTCTTTCATGAGCTCAGAACGTACTTCGCCTCTATCAAGAATTTCAATTAATTCTGAAACAGAACGAAAAAAGGCAATACCAGTAGAGTAGGAAGTAATATTACTTAGCTCATAAATTTGAGATAAAAGTGTTTCAAGGCGCAACCACGAACGAATTTTTTCATTCATTGGGTATTCATAAGTAATAAAATTTGTTGCAATTAACTCGCCCATTTTAATTCCTATTTTTTTATTTTTGCTAGTGTTAAGTACTGGTTATGTAACGCGGCTACCTTGGTTGAGAGATCCCTATCATGAGAATGGTTTGTTATTATATCATTGGCATAATCAAGTCGTTTTTCACGGCTAACTTGTGCATTAAGTATATTAGTAACTTGTTCTAAACTGGTCTTATCTCTTTTTAGAGTACGTTGAATTTGCTCTTCAACAGTAACATCAACAACTAATACCCTATCTGCCAAATGATGAATATTATTTTCAATCAATAAAGGGACTACCCATAATAGATAAGGGTAATTTATTTGTTGAAATTGTTTTTGTGTTTCTTGTTGGATCAATGGATGAAGTAGAGCATTCAGCCATTTTTTTTCATCAGGTTTGGAAAAAATAATTTCTCTTAAGCGCTGCCTATTTAGAGCTCCGTTAGGAAGAATGACATCCTTACCGAAGTGGCGAGTAATGCTTTTTAGAGCTGGGCTGTTAGGCTCAACAACTTGTCGTGCAATCACATCCGCATCAACTAGGGGAACTCCAAGTTTTGCAAACTCGTTTGCAACAGTTGTTTTACCACTTCCAATACCACCTGTTAAAGCAACTATATAAGGCATATGATTATTCATTTACTCGTTGAAAAAAAACAGATTACACTGAAATAAATCATTTGTCTTCATCCAAAGTAATATTACTGTGAATAGATTAAAAAATAAATCGATATATTATATATTAAAGGGGAAACATAATATCTATATCTATCTGAAATTATTTATAACTCAGTTATAACATTACCTAAATTAAATATAGGTAGATACATTGCTAGCATGACGATACCCACGAGTATAGCAATTAAAACGAGTAAAATAGGTTCAAGATTTTTTAGGTTTTTTTCGGTAATGAAAATATATTGCTCTGAATAATATTTGAATAAATAATTGGAAAAATAGTGTATTTTCCCAGATTCTTCAGCAATAGACATTAGCTGTACAGCTAAATCAGGAAAAAACTTAGTTTGCCTCATAGCATAGGAGAGTAATTCTCCTTTATGTACCGACATATGTACGTGTTTGCAGTCTTTTTTATATTGATTATTATTAATGGTTTGAATAGTACACTTTAAACATTCAGATAATGATAACCCTACATTAATAGTTGAATGCATCGTTAAAAAATATAAACTTAAATTATGAAGTTGTAATGATTTTTTTAATATGGGTAAATGCATTATTGTTTTTTTTATTAAGTTCAGTGCCTTTTCCTTAAATTTAAATATGAAAGGTAATAAAAATAGAATAAGACTAAGTAAGTAGGGTAAATATTCCCTTAGGAAACTTGATATGAAAGTTATAGTTTTTGTAATGAGTGGTAGTTCGTGTCTAACATTTTGATAGATACTTTCAAATTGAGGAACAACATAGATCATCATAATGGCTAATAAAACTATAGAAAAAGATGATAGAATTATTGGGTATCGTGTCGATTTACTGATGAGTAAAGATACTTTATTGTTATGCTCTAAAATTGAATTGATTGTACTAAAGCTTTCCTCGTACTGCCCTGTTTTCTCGGCAACGGTAATAATACTGATTACTGTGTCATTAAAAATGGTGGGATGTTTTTTTAAATATTGTGAAAATTTCTCTCCTTTTTCAATATGGATTATTGAATTTTCGATAATATCAGTCCAAAATGGAAAGGGACAGTTGGTATGCAATATTTTTAAACATTGTATGAGGTTAATACCTGATGATGATAATAAAGATAATTGATGAAAAAAATGAATTCGATAATTAATGTTTTTTTTATCTAATGTAAATAGTGTTTTTAATTTTATTTGTATAGGAATTAAATTTCTTTCAGTTATGTTAATAAAAGCATGTTTTTTACTTTTTGCTATTAGTGTACTGTGTTTTAATTGGTTTTTAAAATCAATGGCAATATATGAATAAATAAACATGTTAATTTACTCCATTTCCGATAATAGAATAGATTTCTTGAAGTGTGGTTTCACCCATTTCAACGCATTCTATACCTGCATCAAAAAGGCTAACAAAATTATTTGGATTTTCTAATGTATTATTTTTAAAGATTTCATAGATATTGCTTTGATCTATATATTCATAAATTGCAATTCTTCCCATAAAACCAGAAAAACAAAGCTCACAGCCTTTTGAAGACCATTCATTGATTATATGGTTATTATGCAATTCAGTTTTTTTAGGTATTGTTTCTTTGCAGTGAGGACAAAGTTTTCGTACTAGCCTCTGTGCAATAACCATTTTTAAGCAAGATTTAAGTTGACTATTTTCTATCCCCAATTGATTCATTCGCTCTATAGCACTAATTGTACAATTTGTGTGCAGTGTTGACAAAACTAGATGACCAGTTTGAGCCGCTCGGGTCGCAATCTTAGCGGTTTCTTCATCACGGATTTCACCAATCATAATGACATCAGGGTCTTGCCGTAGAAGCGCCCTCAAAATAAAAGAAAAATTAAGTTTGTATTTTTCATTAACTTGGGTTTGGTTGATCCCTTGTAGGGGGATTTCAATAGGGTCCTCAATGGTTGTTATATTTCTTGAGGATTGATTTAAATATTCTAGATAACTATAAAGTGTTACTGTTTTACCACTTCCTGTTGGCCCTGTGACTAAAATTAATCCTTGTGGCCGATTTAAATATTCTTTTAACCGTTCAAGAAGGGAAGAGCACATCCCTATGTGCTCTAAAGAATATTTTAATTGCGTATTCAAAATACGTAAGACTAACTTTTCACCATGAATGGTCGGAATGCTAGAAAGACGAATACTATAATTTTGCCCGTCAAAATACCAACTCATTTGACCATCTTGTGGAAGCCTTTTTTCCGCTATATTCATTTTTGCTAGTATTTTTATACGAGCAATAATTTCGCTATTAATTTCATAAGGAGGAGAGGGAATAAAATATAGCTTCCCATCTACACGTAATCTAATTTTTAACCCTTGTTTGGTTGGTTCAAGGTGTATATCAGATGAGCGTTTATGAACTGCTGTTTTTAATAATTCCTCAACAAAATTAATTGCAGGGGATGATGTGTTTAATAGTTCGGTTTCTTGAGGATGATAATTTGTTTCCTCCTCTTTTATTTCATGTACTGTGTTATTAAAATAATGGTCTATTTTTTCTTTTGGCCAAATATCATAACAGACAGGGACGCTAGCAATAAATTTTAATGTGGCTATTAAGTTATCATCCGGTTTTTTAGCAGCGGCGATAGATAACCTTTTTTGATTATAATCTATGATTATAATGTAATTTTTATCACATAAGCTCTTAAGTTCTTTATAAATAAATTGGTCATTATTAGATATATTCATAAATATTCCCAATTAAAAGATAAATGTTTTTTCACATAGTGATTTTAAGTTAGCATTAGTTTTATTTTCGCAAACAACTGCCCAGTTGAAGGGTTTATCTAAGGTTGGAAGGGTTGGTGTTAATGTGACTTTTAAGTCTGATAATGATTTACCAGTAGAGAACGTAATAACTCCAGATTTAACGTCTATCTTATTAATGTATTTCCCTGTTATATTTGTAGGAATATCATCACTACCTCCATTGCATTGCGATAAACTCCCTCGATTAAAACTGCATATTTCTATGCTGTTCTTATAAGGAATAACGGTCTGGAGTACATCGGTAATTGCTGCTTTTTGCATATAGCTTTGATAGCCAGGGATCGCAATAGCACTTAGAATTGATATAATTGCAATTACTACCATAATTTCAATAAGTGAAAATCCTTGTTGATTCATAAATAAAAACCTCCGTTGTTAAGTGAGGTTTTATCATAATTAGATTTTTTAGTTAAAGTTAGAGGTTAAAAAAAGCAGTGCGAAGCATTTTGTAAATATTTATTGGAAAATAGGTAAGGTTGCATTTTTCTTCGAGCAGCTTCGCAATAAATAATAAAGATAAAATAGAAGGTGGAGTTTTTTAATAAATTGAGTGAAGATAAATTTACCTGTTTTGTATTACGGGTAAGATCAAGATAGATATTACCCGGAGCAATAACTCAATTATTATTTAATTTATTCTTATAATATACCCAATCAAAAAATGGGCCAGGATCTGTTTTGCGACCAGGGGCAATATTACTGTGGCCGGTAATATTATTTTTAATTAGTGGATACTCAATTATAAGTAAATTAGTTAAATAAGTAAGGGATTGATATTGTACTTCGGTAAATGGTTCGAAATCAGTGCCTTCTAGTTCAATACCAATAGAAAAATCGTTACATTTTTCTTGGCCTTGGTAGGAAGACTGCCCTGCATGCCAAGCTCGTAAATGAAAGGGGACATATTGAATGATTGTACCGTCACGGCGTATTAGGCAATGAGCTGAAACGCGAAGATGTTTGATTTCATTAAAAAATGGGTGTTCATTAGGGTTTAAAGTCCCTGTAAATAATTGATTTATATAAGGGCCACCAAATTGGCCAGGTGGAAGGCTGATATTATGAATGACTAGTAGAGAAGGTATGGTATTCACGGGGCGCTCATCATAATGTGGGGAAGGGATATGAGTCACATTATTTAGCCAACCATTGTGTATTTTCATATCGTTATCCATAGTATTCTCTTTTCTTTTTTGTTAACACTCGTTATCTGCAAACGAAAAGATTAGCATAGATGAAACAAAGCGAGTGCACATTTTGGAGTTAAAAATGACGATACGGCGATATGATGAACAGCAAAGACGTGAAATGCTTTTTGAGCGGTTACAAATTGATATTCCTTTTATGGTCAGTGTGGCTTTGAAAGAAGATTTAGGTCAGTCTATTGATTATAAAAAAGATATCACTGGCCAGCTGTTAAATATAGATGCGCAAGCGAGTGCTCGAATTATTACCCGTGAACATGGCGTTTTTTGTGGGAAGCAATGGTTAGATGAGGTCTTTCTTCAACTTGGCGGGCAAGTCAAAATTGATTGGAAAGTTCAAGACGGTGAAACTGTTACTCCTAACCAAGTTCTCTGTGAGATGCAGGGCCCATCCCAAATTCTATTAACAGGTGAGCGCACCTCTTTGAATTTCATTCAAACGCTTTCTTCTGTTTCAAGTATAACTGCTGAATATGTAAAACAAATCACTGGTACAAGGGCGAAGTTACTTGATACACGTAAAACTATCCCGGGCTTAAGGACGGCTTTAAAATATGCAGTGTTGATGGGGGGAGGGTTTAACCATCGCTTAGGTTTATCCGATGCTTATTTAATAAAAGAAAACCATATTATATCAGCTGGTTCAGTCGAACGAGCTGTTGAATTAGCGCGTAGCGCGCATCCAGATGTTCCTATAGAAATTGAAGTTGAAAGTTTAGATGAGTTATTACGAGCCTTAAAAGCGCAAGCGGATATCATCATGTTAGATAACTTTACTCCAGTCATGATGAAAGAAGCTGTGGTGTTAACGGCAGGTAAAGCTGCACTTGAAGTTTCTGGCGATGTCACATTAGATACGATAAAAGAGTTCGCAGAAACAGGGGTTGACTTTATTTCTGTTGGTGCGCTAACCAAACATATTAAAGCCATGGATTTGTCTATGCGTTTTATTGATAAAAATCAGTAAGTAATTTGGTTAATACACGAAGCTGCATCAGCTGAGATCCTAAGTTATAGTATTGTTGATGTAGTTTCATCTTGAGTGGCTATTTACGTTAAGTAGGCTTTAGGAATCTAGATCATTCGTTGATTAACAGTATCTAAGTGTTGATTTAAATCTTTATGGGGTTACAACAAAATATTTTGTAGCCCCTAGTCAATTGACCCATTGTGCATTTCTTTTATCCACCTATCAATTGAAACATTACAACGCTATTTTATTTTCTACATCAACTTTATTCTAAGATGATAAGGAATCGGTTTGAGTGTAATTTAACCAAGCGAATTTAAGTTAAGTTTAAAATCGGTTGTGAATTTAACGATTTATTAACATCATTATGGTTTTGATGAGTAAAAAGTACGGCCAATAGAATAATATGGTTAATTAATTATTATTAATGAATTTAAATTCAGTCTATTGGTTGGTTTAACGATTCAGTTTTCATTTATTAGCATAATAAATCGGTTTTAATGTTAAAATATGTCATGTCAAATTGCATATTTAGTTATCAATTCATGCTAAATTTTAAAAAAAATTGTTAAGATTTGCAGGATTTTATGATTTAGCGCAAGGTCTTTATGGACAGATAGTGAATACTTTGTTACTTTATTAACCCATAAATAAATTGGTATTACCAATTAACACTGGGTAATACGTAATCAATAATTACTCACTCATAAATATGGCAGATTATGACTTACGGTAAAATTCGCCAACCAAAGTTATCAGATGTAATAGAGCAGCGTCTCGAACATCTTATTTTCGAAGGGACACTACGCCCTGGCGAAAAGCTGCCTCCTGAGCGCGAACTTGCAAAACAGTTTGACGTATCTCGACCATCAGTGCGTGAAGCAATTCAAACATTAGAGGCGAAAGGCCTTTTATCTCGCCGCCAAGGTGGCGGAACATTCGTGCAAAAGAAAATGTGGCAAAGCTTTAGTGACCCTTTAGCTCAGCTACTTGAAGGCAATCCTGAATCTCAATTCGATCTTCTTGAAACTCGTCATGCTCTTGAAGGTATCGCTGCATATTATGCGGCACTTCGTGGTACCGATGAGGATCTTGAGCGGATTCGCCAAAGCTATGAATTAATTAAGACAGCGCAAGAAAATGGTGGATTAGAAGCAGAGTCAGATGCGGTATTACAATATCAATTAATTGTAACTGAAGCCGCTCATAATGTCGTTTTGCTGCACCTATTGCGCTGTATGATCCCGATGTTAGAACAAAACATTCGTCAGAATTTTGAGTTCTTATATACCCGTAAAGAAATGTATAAAGCAGTTAGTGAACATCGAGCACAGATTTTTGACGCTATAATGGCAAGAGAGCCCGAAAAGGCACGTGAAGCTTCTCATCGTCACTTAGCCTTTATCGAAGATTTACTGTTGGATATTAGCCGAGAGCAAACTCGCAGAGAACGTTCTTTACGTCGGTTACAGCAACATCCTGATTTGAATTAATAATATAGATCCTGACTGCTGCGTCTATATTATTGTGAATACTCTAATTGAGAGTTAAAGCGGCAACTACATCAGGGCCTATCTTCCCGCTGTTTTACGGCAACTGAAAAATAGCAGGAAGATAGGCTCCACATAAACATATAAAATAGATAACAGATAAGGAATACACCATGTCAGATATGTTAAAAAATGACGTGGATCCGATTGAAACTCGCGACTGGCTACAGGCGATTGAATCGGTCATCCGTGAAGAAGGTGTTGATCGTGCTCAGTTTATTATCGAACAGGTATTAAGCGAAGCACGTAAAGGCGGTGTTAATATTGCCGCTGGTGCATCTGGTCATTCTGATTACATCAACACAATAGCTGTTGAAGATGAGCCGGCATACCCTGGTAACATGGATTTAGAGCGCCGTATTCGCTCTGCAATTCGTTGGAACGCTGTAATGACTGTTTTACGCGCTTCCAAAAAAGACTTAGAGCTGGGTGGCCACATGGCTTCTTTCCAGTCATCAGCAACGTTGTATGAAGTGTGCTTTAACCACTTCTTCCGCGCGCACAATAACAATGACGGCGGGGACTTAGTCTTCTTCCAAGGCCACATTTCTCCAGGAATTTACGCACGTGCGTTCTTGGAAGGCCGTTTAACTGAAGAGCAAATGAATAACTTCCGTCAAGAAATTGGTGGAAATGGTCTGTCTTCTTATCCACACCCTAAATTAATGCCTGACTTCTGGCAGTTCCCGACCGTATCAATGGGTCTGGGTCCAATTAATGCTATCTATCAAGCTAAATTCCTGAAATACCTTGATAATCGCGGACTGAAAGATACATCAGCTCAGCGCGTATATGCATTCCTTGGTGATGGTGAGATGGATGAGCCAGAGTCTAAAGGTGCAATTACTATCGCCACTCGCGATAAATTAGATAACTTAGTATTTGTTATCAACTGTAACCTGCAACGTTTAGATGGCCCAGTTACAGGTAACGGTAAAATTGTTAATGAACTAGAAGGTATCTTTAATGGTGCTGGCTGGCAAGTTATCAAAGTTATGTGGGGCGACCGTTGGGATGAATTACTGCGTAAAGACACGAGCGGTAAACTTGTTCAATTAATGAACGAAACCTTAGATGGCGACTACCAAACCTTTAAATCACGTGACGGTGCATACGTACGTGAGCATTTCTTTAATCGTTACCCAGAAACTGCAGCATTAGTTAAAGATATGACTGATGATGAAATTTGGGCTCTGAACCGTGGTGGTCACGATCCGAAGAAAGTATATGCTGCATTCAAAAAAGCACAAGAAACTAAAGGCAAACCAACTGTTATTTTAGCGCAAACCATTAAAGGTTATGGTATGGGTGAAACAGCAGAAGGTAAAAATATTGCTCACCAAGTGAAGAAAATGAACATGGATGGCGTTCGTCATTTCCGTGATCAATTCAATGTACCAGTCGCTGATGAGCAAATTGAAAAACTGCCATACATTACGTTTGAAAAAGATTCCGAAGAGTACAAATATCTGCATGAGCGCCGTCAAGCGTTAGGTGGTTATTTACCCGCTCGTCGCTCAACCTTTGACGAAAAACTAGATATCCCTGCACTGGCAGATTTCAGCCAATTATTGGAAGAACAATCTAAAGAAATTTCAACAACTATCGCGTTCGTTCGTGCGCTGAACGTCATGTTGAAAAACCAATCGATCAAAGAGCGTTTAGTACCAATCATCGCGGATGAAGCGCGTACATTTGGTATGGAAGGTCTGTTCCGTCAAATCGGTATCTATAGTCCTAAAGGTCAGCAATATACTCCGCAAGACCGTGAGCAAGTTGCTTACTATAAAGAAGACTCGAAAGGTCAAATCCTGCAAGAAGGTATCAATGAGCTGGGTGCGGGTTCTTCTTGGTTAGCGGCTGCGACATCATACAGCACTAACAACCTGCCAATGATCCCATTCTATATCTACTACTCAATGTTTGGTTTCCAACGCATTGGTGACTTGATGTGGGCAGCGGGTGACCAACAAGCACGCGGTTTCTTAATCGGTGGTACTTCAGGCCGTACAACACTGAATGGTGAAGGCCTACAGCATGAAGATGGCCATAGCCATATTCAATCACTGACTATTCCTAACTGTATTTCTTATGACCCAGCTTTCGCTTACGAAGTTGCGGTGATCATGCAAAACGGTTTAGAGCGTATGTACGGTGAGAAACAAGAAAACGTTTACTACTACATCACAACGCTGAATGAAAACTATCACATGCCAGCAATGCCAGAAGGTGCAGAAGAAGGTATCCGTAAAGGTATCTATAAACTGGCTTCTGTTGAAGGTAGCAAAGGTAAAGTTCAGCTGTTAGGTTCAGGTTCTATGATGCGCCACGTGCGTGAAGCCGCTGACATTCTGTCTGCAGAATATGGAATTGGTTCTGATGTCTATAGCGTGACTTCTTTCACTGAACTGGCTCGTGATGGCCAAGACTGTGAGCGTTGGAACATGCTGCATCCATCTGAAGCACCACGTGTTCCATACATTGCACAAGTGATGAATGATGCACCAGCAGTTGCATCAACTGACTACATGAAACTGTTCGCAGAACAAGTTCGTACATATGTTCCTGCAAGTGATTATCGTGTTCTGGGTACAGATGGTTTCGGTCGTTCAGACAGTCGTGAAAACCTGCGTCACCACTTTGAAGTGGATACATCCTATGTGATCGTTGCAGCGTTAGGTGAATTAGCTAAACGTGGTGAGATTGATGTAAAAGTCGTTGAAGAAGCGATTAAAAAATACAACATCAACCCAGATAAAGTTAACCCACGTTTGGCATAAGAGGTAAAAATCAATGTCTATTGAAATCCAAGTGCCTGATATCGGTGCTGATGAAGTTGAAGTCACCGAAGTGATGGTTAAAGTTGGCGACAAAGTAGAAGCTGAGCAATCGCTTATTACCGTTGAAGGTGATAAGGCTTCTATGGAAGTCCCATCGCCACAAGCGGGTGTGGTAAAAGAAATTAAAATTGCTGTTGGCGATAAAGTGACAACAGGCAAATTAATCATGGTATTCGAAGCGGAGGCGGGTGCAGCAGCGCCTGCTCCTGCAGAAGCCCCAGCGGCTCCAGCGGCAGCACCAAGCGCAGCAGCATCTAAAGATGTCGCTGTACCAGATATCGGTGGCGATGAAGTTGAAGTTACTGAAATCATGGTTAAAGTCGGTGACAAAGTCGAAGCTGAGCAATCTTTAATTACTGTTGAAGGTGATAAAGCCTCAATGGAAGTTCCTGCGCCATTTGCTGGAACGGTTAAAGAAATCAAAATTGCGACTGGCGATAAAGTGAAAACTGGCTCGCTGATCATGGTATTTGAAGTTGCAGGCGCGGCACCTGCTGCGGCTCCAGTTGCACAAGCAGCGGCACCAGCGGCTACAACCGCTTCAGCAATTAAAGATGTTAACGTTCCAGATATCGGTGGCGATGAAGTTGAAGTTACCGAAGTGATGGTCAAAGTGGGTGATACTGTTTCCGCTGAGCAATCAATCATTACGGTTGAAGGCGACAAAGCTTCAATGGAAGTCCCAGCACCATTTGCGGGAACAGTTAAAGAAATCAAGATTGCGACTGGCGATAAAGTGAAAACTGGCTCGCTGATCATGACCTTTGAAGTAGCAGGTGCAGCACCAGCACCAGCAGCGGCTCCAGCTGCCCAACCGTCTGCTCCGGCTCCAGCGGCAGCTCCTGCACAAGCAGCGCCAGCGAAAGCAACTGACAACAAAACTGAATTTGTTGAAAACGATGCATACATCCATGCAACTCCAGTCATTCGCCGCTTAGCGCGTGAATTTGGTGTTAACTTAGCGAAAGTGAAAGGTACAGGCCGTAAGGGCCGTATCCTGCGTGAAGACGTTCAAGCTTACGTGAAAGATGCAGTAAAACGTGCGGAAGCGCCAGCAGCTGCAGGTGGCGGTTTACCAGGTATGCTGCCATGGCCGAAAGTGGATTACAGCAAATTCGGTGAAGTCGAAGAGGTTGAACTGGGTCGTATCCAAAAGATTTCTGGCGCTAACTTAAGCCGTAACTGGGTAATGATCCCACATGTTACGCTGATGGAAGAAGTGGATACCACTGAAGTTGAAGAGTTCCGTAAGCAACAAAACAAAGAAGCTGAGAAGAAAAAACTGGATGTGAAAATCACTCCATTAGTTTTTGTCATGAAAGCGGTTGCTCGTGCTCTGGAAGAAATGCCACGCTTCAATAGCTCCATTTCTGAAGATGCGCAACGTCTGTTCCTGAAAAAATATATCAACATCGGTATTGCAGTTGATACTCCAAATGGCCTCGTTGTTCCTGTCTTCAAAGACGTTAACAAAAAAGGTATTTTAGAGTTATCTCGCGAACTGATGGAAGTTTCTAAGAAAGCGCGTGCAGGTAAACTGACTGCGTCTGATATGCAAGGTGGCTGCTTCACGATTTCAAGCCTTGGTGGTATCGGAACTACCGGTTTTGCACCAATCGTGAACGCACCTGAAGTTGCTATTATGGGGCTGTCACGTTCTTCAATGAAACCTGTTTGGAATGGTAGCGAGTTTGTTCCTCGCCTGATCCTGCCAATGTCACTGTCCTTTGACCACCGTGTCATCGATGGAGCTGATGGAGCGCGCTTCATCACCCTGGTAGGGCAATTAATGAGCGATATTCGCCGTTTAGTGATGTAAATAATAAGACCGGCGAATGAGCCGGTCTGTTTTATTTAGGCTGAGGCAGAGTTTTTTGCTGCTGCTACGAAAGGTTGGGAGTTACATCACGAAATGAGCCTTTTCAGGGTGTTAACAATTCTGTAAACTGCTCTCGGTGTGTACTTTTCCAGTGGAAGATCGTTTATTCAGCAGTACCGCTGGACAAAACAAAAAGAGGTCATGATGAGTACTGAAATTAAAGCCCAAGTCGTTGTGCTTGGTGCAGGCCCTGCAGGCTATTCTGCGGCTTTCCGTTGCGCTGACTTAGGTTTAGAAACTGTTTTAGTAGAACGTTATTCAACCCTTGGTGGTGTTTGCTTAAACGTTGGTTGTATCCCTTCTAAAGCTTTACTTCATGTTGCAAAAGTGATCGAAGAAGCAAAAGCTTTAGCAGAACACGGTATCGTTTTTGGTGAACCAAAAACTGACATTTCCAAAGTTCGCTTATGGAAAGAAAAAGTAATTAATCAGCTGACGGGTGGTCTGGCTGGTATGGCTAAAGGCCGTAAAGTTAATGTGGTTAACGGCTTAGGTAAATTTACTGGTGCTAATACACTGGTTGTTGAAGGCGAAAACGGTAGCACGACTATCAATTTCGATAACGCAATCATTGCTGCGGGTTCCCGTCCAATTCAATTACCATTCATTCCACATGAAGACCCACGTATTTGGGATTCAACCGATGCATTAGAACTGAAAGAAGTTCCTGAGCGTCTACTGGTTATGGGTGGAGGTATCATCGGTTTAGAAATGGGAACTGTGTATCATGCACTGGGTTCTCAAATCGATGTGGTTGAAATGTTTGACCAAGTCATCCCAGCGGCTGACAAAGATGTGGTTAAAGTATTCACCAAACAAATCAGTAAAAAATTCAACCTACTGTTAGAAACTAAAGTCACAGCTGTTGAAGCGAAAGAAGACGGTATCTACGTTTCTATGGAAGGTAAAAAAGCTTCCGCAGAACCACAGCGTTATGATGCTGTATTAGTGGCAATTGGCCGCGTTCCTAACGGTAAAAACTTAGATGCAGGCAAAGCAGGTGTTGAAGTTGATGATCGTGGCTTTATCCATGTCGATAAACAAATGCGTACTAACGTTCCGCACATTTTCGCTATCGGTGATATCGTTGGTCAACCAATGTTGGCTCACAAAGGTGTTCACGAAGGTCACGTTGCTGCAGAGGTTATCTCTGGTCTGAAACATTACTTTGACCCGAAAGTTATCCCATCTATCGCTTATACTGAACCAGAAGTTGCTTGGGTTGGTTTAACTGAGAAAGAAGCGAAAGAACAAAACATCAGCTATGAAGTTGCGACTTTCCCATGGGCAGCATCAGGCCGTGCAATCGCATCTGACTGCTCTGAAGGTATGACTAAACTGATTTTCGACAAGCAATCTAACCGTGTTATCGGTGGTGCGGTTGTCGGTGTGAACGGTGGTGAATTACTGGGTGAAATCGGCCTAGCAATTGAAATGGGCTGTGATGCTGAAGATTTAGCATTGACTATCCATGCTCACCCAACACTGTACGAATCAATCGGTATGGCTGCTGAAATTTACGAAGGTAGCATTACTGATTTACCAAACGCAAAAGCGAAAAAGAAAAAATAATTTTCTTTAATCGCACAGATAAACAGTATCTCTAGTATGCTGCTTATCGCCAAAGCGAATTGAAGCCAATGTGGAAACACATTGGCTTTTTTTGTTTTTTTGAATATAAACAATCAGTCACATGGCTCTTTTCTGTTATTTATTAAAATCAATATTAATTGTTCTATAAGTAATACGTGTTTAATTTTAAATGACCGAATCTTTATTAATAATAACGTATAGATGCAGTTAATAAAGGTAGTTTTAATTCACCTGAAGAATCGTTACAGAAACATTATGAAAAGCATGGAAAAGAAGTTGGTGCAAGTGATATTGAACAATATCAACGAAAAGCTGAAGAGTTTTCAAGAAGTTTAAAAGGCGCTAAAGCCTCTAAGATAAGAGGGGCTACAGACAACGTAACTCGTTATTATAAGAACGGGAAATATTTAGATAAAACAATCGAAGGAAAGATAATATCGTTTGGAAAACAATAATAGAGAGGAATACGTTATGTGGCATGATTTAAACATTAAAAATGTGGGCCGTATAGAGAAAACAGTTGCTGAATTCACAATTACAATGATCCCTATTTTGCCTTATTCAAAAATGAAAGTGAAAATTTATGAAAGTCAATCCGGAAATTTTACTGGAATGACTGACTTGGCAATAAAAAGAAAATTTGATGGTTCTCCCGAATGTGCTATTGGGTATGGAGATACTATTGAGAAGGCACTAGAAGACACGATCCTTTATTTTAATAAAATGCTAAGTCAAGACGGATTCACTGAATTAACCGAAGATGATATTAGCTACGCAGAGTGGTCTGATTTTTAAAAGTTAAAAGATCCCAGCAAGTGCTGGGATCTCTGTTAACGGTTTTACTCATCCTCAGCTAGCTGGATGAACAGTTGCTCAGCTTGGCATGTAAGGATATAGCGACTACCTATTTTAAATCCGGGCTCGCTCAGTTACTTACAGCTTGAGGTGAGCAGTGGGCTGGGGGGATCGCGGTTGGGCACCTATAAATAATTTTTGTGTATTTACAAGGGCTGTTCATCTGCCATTCTTCGTTATTTATCAGAAAAACACGCAATATGATCTGACTTGATGATGCTAATGGTGTAGGCAAATGCTGGTTTGGCTATTGTTTACACCTTATCTACATCTACTAACTTTCAATCATTCGTGTAGCTAAAACAAAATAATACATATCAATAAGAGAGCATGATGGAGCTAAAACCCACTGCAATTTTAATTCATGTACCTGATGTTCAAGCGGGTTTGGCTTGGTATCAGCAAGCTTTTCCACAAGCAAAGGCACAATATCTGCCTGATTTTGATTTCACCTTACTGCATGTCGGAGACTTCACGATAGAAGTGGTGCAAGCGGATAAAAAAGTCAGTGAAGGTAAAAAAGGACAGTATTGTACTGGCAAGTCGATAATTTTGATTTGGCTTTTGAGCATTTTACTCAACTAGGGGCAAAACTGTACCGCGGGCCAATGTTAATAGATAGTAACAATCGAATGTGCCAACTGGAAGATCCATTTGGTAATTTAATTGGCCTAAAAGGACAATAAAACCAATTAAAATATTTAAAAAAATTAAAACCAATCGCAATGATTTACCTTATCAATTAGTAATATAAATAAAATTGCGATAAAAAATATAATTTGTGATAGCTGATGAAAAAAGGCACTAATTAGGGTGCTTTAAATTTTAAAATGCATTATAAAAAGTATGGTTTTTTCGGCGTTTTACGATGATTAATAGTATCTTAAGCTGAAAAATAACCAGTAATGAAGTGTTAAGGCGTAAAGTTAGTAGTTAAATGTTGCTTTCTTGTGAATGAATTAACATTACGTTTAAATTCTGCTATGCTGATCGCCCGAAGCTGGGCATAATTTTACCGCCATTGAGATTATGCGAGCAAATTCCTCTGACCTGGCACCGGATGATAATTTTGTCAGTATGGTGCAGACAGCCGGGTATATAAATAACAAAGAAGCGAGGAGAACGTCGTGCTAGAAGAATACCGTAAGCACGTAGCCGAGCGTGCCGCTCAAGGGATTGTCCCTAAGCCATTAGATGCGTCACAAGTAGCTGCACTGGTAGAGTTACTCAAAAACCCACCCAAAGGTGAAGAAGATTTCCTGTTAGATCTGCTGACCAACCGCGTCCCCCCTGGTGTTGACGAAGCAGCGTACGTAAAAGCTGGATTTTTAGCCGCGATAGCTAAAGGCGAAACTTCCTCCCCTCTTATCTCCCCTGAAAAAGCCATTGAACTGTTAGGTACCATGCAGGGCGGATATAACATCCACGCACTGATTGAAGCGTTGGATGACGAAAAACTAGCACCAATCGCCGCTAAAGCACTTTCCCACACCTTACTGATGTTTGATAACTTCTACGACGTAGAAGAAAAAGCGAAAGCGGGAAATGTTCACGCGAAACAAGTTATTGAATCATGGGCAAATGCCGAGTGGTTCAAAGAGCGCCCTGCGCTAGCAGAAAAAATGACAGTTACTGTGTTCAAAGTGACTGGTGAAACTAACACAGATGACTTATCGCCAGCTCCTGATGCATGGTCACGTCCAGATATCCCATTACACGCATTAGCGATGCTGAAAAACGCACGCGATGGTATTGAACCAGACGATGCGGGCAATGTTGGCCCAATCAAGCAAATCGATGCGCTGAATAAAAAAGGCTTCCCATTAGCTTACGTGGGTGATGTCGTCGGTACCGGTTCTTCTCGTAAATCAGCGACTAACTCCGTGCTGTGGTTTATGGGTGACGATATCCCATTTGTACCAAATAAACGTGGCGGTGGGGTGGTATTAGGCGGCAAAATTGCACCAATCTTCTTTAATACAATGGAAGATGCGGGGGCATTACCGATTGAAGTGGACGTTTCTAAACTGAATATGGGTGATGTGATAGACATCTATCCATTTAAAGGTGAAGTTCGTAACCACGAAACGGGTGAACTGCTAGAAACATTTGAATTAAAAACAGATGTGCTGATTGACGAAGTTCGTGCAGGTGGTCGTATTCCACTGATTATCGGCCGTGGTTTAACCAGCAAAGCACGTGAATCTCTGGGCTTAGAAGCGACAGATGTATTCCGTCACGCGAAATCCGTTGCACAAAGCAATCGTGGTTTCTCATTAGCTCAAAAAATGGTTGGTCGTGCTTGCGGTCGTCCAGGTATTCGCCCTGGCGAATATTGTGAGCCGAAAATGACCTCTGTAGGTTCACAAGATACAACTGGCCCAATGACCCGCGATGAACTCAAAGACTTGGCTTGCTTAGGGTTCTCTGCAGATTTAGTCATGCAGTCATTCTGCCATACCGCAGCGTATCCTAAACCTGTTGATGTGACAACACACCACACCTTACCTGATTTCATCATGAACCGTGGCGGTGTTTCTCTGCGTCCAGGCGATGGTATTATCCACTCATGGTTAAACCGTATGTTACTGCCAGATACTGTAGGTACAGGTGGTGACTCTCATACGCGTTTTCCAATTGGTATTTCGTTCCCAGCGGGTTCAGGTTTAGTCGCATTTGCTGCGGCAACAGGGGTGATGCCACTGGATATGCCTGAGTCAGTATTGGTTCGCTTTAAAGGTGAAATGCAGCCGGGTATCACTTTACGTGACCTCGTTCATGCAATTCCATTGTATGCAATTAAAGACGGCCTTCTGACCGTAGAGAAAAAAGGTAAGAAAAACATTTTCTCTGGCCGTATCTTAGAAATTGAAGGCTTACCTGAGCTGAAAGTTGAACAAGCGTTTGAATTAGCAGATGCATCAGCTGAGCGTTCAGCGGCGGGTTGTACTATCAAATTGGATAAAGCGCCAATTATCGAATACCTGCAATCGAATATCGTTCTATTAAAATGGATGATAGCGGAAGGTTATGGCGATCGTCGTACTATCGAACGCCGTATCAAAGGAATGGAAAGCTGGTTAGCGGACCCACAACTGCTAGAAGGTGATGCAGATGCGGAATACGCAGCAGTGATTGAAATTGACCTCAATGATATCAAAGAGCCAATTCTGTGTGCACCAAATGACCCAGATGACGCACGTTTATTATCTGATGTTCAAAACGAGAAAATTGATGAAGTTTTCATCGGTTCTTGTATGACAAACATCGGTCACTTCCGTGCAGCAGGTAAGTTATTGGATTCCCACAAAGGCCAATTACCAACACGTTTATGGGTTGCGCCTCCAACTAAGATGGACGCAGCACAGTTAACCGAAGAAGGTTATTACAGCGTCTTTGGCAAGAGTGGTGCACGCATTGAAGTCCCAGGTTGTTCTCTGTGTATGGGTAACCAAGCACGTGTGGCAGATGGTGCAACGGTTGTTTCCACTTCGACACGTAACTTCCCGAACCGTTTAGGGACAGGTGCGAATGTTTACCTCGCATCAGCAGAACTGGCTGCGGTCGCTTCCTTATTAGGTCGTTTACCAACGCCGGCAGAATATCTGCAATTTATGGATAAGGTCGATGAAACAGCAGCGGATACCTACCGTTATTTGAACTTTGACCAATTATCACAATATACCGAAAAAGCGGATGGCGTGATTTTCCAAACAGCTGTGTAATCAGGTAATATTAGTCATGAAGGCTCCTGATTTAGGAGCCTTTTTTGCTTCAACTTAATAAGTTAGTTAAATATATTCAGAAATTTCGATTAAATTTAAATCGATATCACGTATGTAAATTGATCTGATCGCCCCAGTTGCCCCAGTACGATTTACTGGTCCTTCGATAATTTTTACACCTTGTTGTTCAATCTGTTTTTGTACGTCACACAGCGGTATATCACTAATAAAGCATAAATCGAGTGAGCCTGGCACAGGCAAGTGCGCTTTGGGTTCGAATTCTTTTCCATATTGGTGAATATTGATTTTTTGTTGCCCGAAACTTAGCGCGTGGCGCTGTTCACCAAAGGTAACAACTTCCATTTTTAATACGCGTTGGTAGAAGTCAATGCAGGCATCAAGGTTGGTTGTGGTTAGCACTATATGGTCTAAGCGATTGATCATTATGGCTCCTATGCTTGAACTATGACTATTTTAGTTATTTGCCTATTTAATAGTAAATGAATCATATGATTTATGTGCTGAAACCGATGCTTTACTCCGTTTTATTTTTTCTGGTGGTAATACCTCTCAACAAAGCGGTTTGACTCGCGTTATACTAGGTTCAATAACGCAAGAGTGAGGGACTGCATATGGACTACCAATTTTTCCAAGATATCACCGGAGCTATCTCCGCTAAATTCTCGATGGATCATGAGGCTATTGGATATTGGCTTAATGAAGAGGTTAAAAATAACCTTAGTCTGTTAGATGCTATTGAAGAAAATTATGAAAAAATTAAAGGTAGTGAAAAACAATGGGAGCTTATTGGTCACGAATATACATTATTGCTTGATGATGAAGAAGTGATGATCCGTGCCAACCAACTATCATTTGAAACAGAAGGGTTGGAAGAAGGAATGAGTTATTATGATAATGAAAGTGTTGCATTTTGCGGTATTGATGACTTCTTATTAATGTTAAAAGATTATCGTATTTTTGTTGTAGAAAATAGATAAAATAATTTTATTTAGTGATTTGTTTTGTGTTTCAATAAATCACCGCTATTATTTGCAGTGTGCGGCCAGCCATTAAACGCTTTGTTAAAGATTAATTGGCTGGGATTAATATTGATAATTGGATCCTAAAGGGCATATATATGAATACTGATGATGTTACAGGCGCGTTGAATGATGCAACGAATTGGTTTGTGGCAAACCAAGATCTGTTAGTTCAGTATGTTGTGAATATCGTGTCTGCTATCGTTATCTTGATTGTCGGGATGATGATTGCAAAATGGGTCGGACGTGGTTTACATCGCGTGATGACCATGAAGGGCATTGATTCAACAGTCAGTGACTTTTTATCGGCGATTGCACGCTATACCATTGTTGCGTTCACCTTAATTGCTGTATTAGGGAAAATTGGCGTACAAACTGCCTCTGTGATTGCGGTAATGGGTGCGGCCGGTTTAGCGGTTGGCTTAGCGTTACAGAACTCACTGGGTAACTTTGCAGCAGGTGTTTTGCTGGTGGTATTTAGACCACTAAAAGCGGGAGAATATGTCTCGATTGGTGCAGTTGAAGGCACAGTGCAAAATGTACAAATATTTTCAACGACGCTAAGAACGGCAGATGACCGTATTATTGTTATTCCTAATGGAAAGATAATTGCCGATAACATTATTAATACCAGTCGTGAGCCTAATCGCCGCCAAGATATTATTGTTGGTGTTGCTTACGATTCTGATATTGATGTGGTGAAAAAAGTTTTAGGGGATATCGTCGCTGCGGATAGCCGTATTCAGCATGCTAAAGGCGTGACTATCCGTTTACATGATATGGCGCCATCCTCATTAAATTATTTAGTACGTTTTTGGACCACCAATGGTGATGCATGGCCGGTGTATTGGGATTTGCTTGAGGAGTTTAAGCGAGCATTGGATAAACATAATATTGGCATTCCATTCCCACAAATGGATGTTCATGTTCATAAACAAAATACGTCTATCAAACAAGATCCTGCAGAGTAATATTTAGCAGTATCATTAAAAATAAGAGCCTGTCTTTGATGGGCTCTTTTCATTTCTCACACCTCTATTCTTCTTACTGAATTGTTTTTAGTTATAAGTGATGCTTATGACCTATTAGACTTAATCATTTCCACTAATGATTTTTTCTCATTAATATTCATGCATATTAATTGAATAAAAAACCGGAATTAATGCATGTTTTCAATCTATTTACAGGGTGCACTGTTAGGTGCCGCAATGATATTACCTTTAGGTCCACAGAATGCTTTTGTCTTGCAGCAAGGCAGCCGAAAGCAGTTTCATTTAATGAGCGCATTATTATGTGCATTAAGTGATACCGCTTTAATTGTCGCGGGTGTTTTTGGTGGGAGTGCTTTATTAAGCCAGTCTGAAATATTAATGCAGTTGATTACATGGGCTGGTGTAGCATTTCTTATGTGGTATGGCTATGGTGCGTTTCGTACTGCCTTTAGCCCTGATGAGGTAATACTTCAAACGGAAAACCGAGCTATCACGAGATGGAAAGTGATTGTCACATTGTTTGCTGTCACTTGGTTGAACCCTCATGTTTATTTAGACACCTTCGTTGTCTTGGGCAGTGTGGGAGGCCAATTAGAAAGCCAGCTGAGACCTTGGTTTACGGCGGGTGCTTTAACAGCTTCCTTTGTGTGGTTTTTTGCGTTAGCAATACTTGCTGCTTGGTTTTCACCCGTGTTAAATAAACCGCGTTCACAGCGCATTATTAATGTTTTTGTCGGTAGCGTGATGTGGTTTATTGCATTTCAACTCGCTATACAGGGGCTTAAAGGGCTCGGTTTTCTTTCTCAATAACAATATATCTTCAACAGACAAGCAATAACGTTCAATTTCTCATTATTCTGACTGTACTTTTTGTTCCATGTGTTACTGTTAAATTGAGCTCAGGGATAGTTTATTACTAATTATCCCTTTTTTAGCGATAAATAATTGTCTTGGGAGGTTCTGTGAAATTAAAATCTTTAGTTTTAGCTGCGATGGTAGCAGGTGCTACGGTTCCGACCATATCATTGGCTGACCCGTTACCGAATGGTCCACACATTACTACTTCGGGTAACGCAATCGTGAAGGCGGCTCCAGACATGGCGACGCTGAATATTTTGGTGGAAGTTACTGCAAAAGATGCGGCAGCGGCAAAAGCTGGGGTCGATAAGCGAGTTGCAGAGTATTTTGAGTTTCTTAAGAAAAATGGTATTGAAAAACAAGATATTAACGCAGCAAATGTCCGAACTCAGCCTAAATATGATTATAGCAGTGTGAAACAAAAATCAACTATCGAAGGCTACACGGCAACACGTTCTGTTGAAGTGAAAGTGAAGAAATTAGACCAACTTAATGTCTTGTTAGACGGCGCTTTAGCTGCGGGTCTCAATGAAATAAATTCAGTACAGTTTGGTGTGGCTAACCCGCAGCAGTATCGTGATGAAGCACGGTCTCAAGCGATTAAAAATGCGACGGAACAAGCCAATATCTTAGCGAAAGGCTTTAATGTTCAGTTAGGCCCAGTGTATAGCATTAACTATAATGCGCCAGCGGCGGTGCCATATCCAATCGCTGCAAGAAATTACGGCGGGGCAATGAAAGCCTCTGTTGCTCAAGACCTCAAGATTGATGAAACCTATGAACAACAGAGTATTGATTTTAATGACCAAGTCGATGTGGTATTTGAATTAAAACGCTAGCTTTTTGCTGTTGGTTCATCTTCTTGTTTTAACATCTGGCGCCCAGTTTTTAATAGGGCGTCAGTCACATTTTTCATTGTGCGGCTTTCAGGTGCGAAGCGGTGCCAGTAAAGCATGCGTCGTTGGCATAACCCTGGAGTTAAATCAACCAATTCACCATTCGCCAATTCACTGGCTATCTGCAAATGTGGGATCATACAGCAGGTCGAACCTTGTTTCGCTAACTGCACAAAGGCCTCCGAGGAGTTCACGATATGGCATGGGACACTACCCGGCGACAAGCCAAAGTTTTGTTGAACAAAGGCTTGGTGCATATCATCTAAATGGTCGAAAGCAACCGCAGGTGCTTTTAATAACGAAGAGCGAGTAACGCCATCGGGAAAATATTTTGCCGCAAAGCCGGGTGATGCGACAAAAATATAGTCCAGTGCGCCAAGTTTATCGACTAAGCAACCAGGTAAGGCTTGAGGTTGAATACTGATAGCGCCTACCACTTCACCGCGTCTTAAACGTTCTTGGGTTCGTGTTTCATCTTCAACCTGAATATTTAACCGAATAGGGCTATTGCCTAATACAGGGTTTAGGGCTGGAAGAAACCAAGTTGCCAAGCTGTCGGCGTTGACGGCAAGTGAAAGTAACAACGGGGTGGAGCCACTATTTTCATCACCTAACCATTGCTCTTCTAATAATTCGACTTGATGAAGCAGTGCTAGTAATTTTTGCCCTTGTTCAGTTGGGTGTGGCGGAACGGTACGCACAAGTAATGGCTGCCCAAACAGATTTTCTAACTGCTTTATGCGTTGTGAAACAGCAGATTGCGTGATGCAGAGCTTTTGAGCTGCGCGCTCAAAGCCGCGTTCACGGATAACGGCATCCAGTGCTTGTAATGCGCGATAGTCAGGGCGCTTCATCAAAAAGATCTCCTTGTTGTTATTCTACCAAGCACTATGCCATATTTTTACACGCAACACTTAAAAATATTATTGTTGTGGCGTAAATCCCAATAACCATGACACAAATACAACGAACAAGGCTGCAACTTATTGGGTGTCCGGTATATACTAGTTATTAATAACCTTAATCACGACTCAATTAAATCTTAAAAGGCATGAGCATGACTCAGGACGAATTAAAAAAAGCGGTAGGTTGGGCAGCACTTGATTACGTAAAACCGGGCACTATCGTTGGTGTTGGAACGGGTTCAACGGCTTCACACTTCATTGATGCATTAGCAACAATGAAAGGTCAAATAGAAGGCGCAGTATCAAGTTCAGAAGCATCAACTCAAAAATTAAAATCATTGGGTATTACGGTATTTGATTGTAATGAAGTAGATTCATTAGATGTTTATGTTGATGGTGCTGATGAGGTTGACCACCACATGAATATGATCAAAGGAGGTGGTGCCGCATTAACACGTGAAAAAATTGTTTCTGCAATTGCAAAAACCTTTGTCTGTATCGTTGACCAATCTAAGCTAGTTGATGTGTTGGGTAAATTCCCACTGCCTGTTGAAGTGATCCCAATGGCACGTAGCTATGTGGCACGTGAATTGGTTAAACTGGGTGGTACACCAGAGTACCGTCAAAATGTAATTACAGATAACGGCAATGTCATTTTAGATGTCCATAATTTAAATATCGTTGACCCTGTGGCACTCGAAAATACCATTAACGGAATTGCGGGTGTCGTGACTGTTGGGTTGTTCGCGAATCGTGGCGCAGACGTCGTTTTGATGGGAACTGCAAACGAAGGCGTTAAAACCATCAAGTTATAATCTCTATCGTATTCAATTATTCTAATAAGCCAGTGGCATTATACTCACTGGCTTTTTTGTTTTACTAATATTTTGCAATTAGTTTATGAGCTGATAAACGCTAAATTAATTAACCAGTTTTATAAATATCATCAATTTGAAATTTATTTTATTTTTTTTATATCGAGCTATTTTGGTGATATATCTCACACAAATAGGCATTGTGCAGGAAAAATCCTTATTTTGTGTTACCGCCCCTGATTTTCTACCATTTAACTTCTTTTTCTTCGCGCTTTTTAGTACCCATTAAGCAAACGGTTGTATTGCTACTGCGCTATTTTTTGCTATGTTGGTATACGCTCATAGCTCAAGGTAGATAGATGTCATCTCTCTTGAGCTATGTTAGGCAAACACATATGTTCATCTGTTATAAATCTTAAGTACGTTCACGATAGGGTAGGGAAATGGTTAAGGTATCTTTGCAAAAAGACAAAATTAAATTTTTACTGCTAGAAGGTGTGCACCAAAGTGCGGTTGATAACTTAAAAGCCGCGGGCTACACCAATATTGAATATCACAAAAGTGCGTTATCCGACGAAGAATTAAAAGAAGCGATTAAAGATGCACGTTTTGTAGGTATCCGTTCCCGTACTCATCTTACTGAAGAAATTTTCGCTGCAGCAGAAAAACTCGTTGCAGTAGGTTGCTTTTGTATCGGCACCAATCAAGTTGATTTAGATGCCGCTGCAAAGCGCGGTATTCCTGTTTTTAACGCACCATTTTCGAATACACGTTCTGTTGCAGAAATGGTATTAGGCCAGTTATTACTTTTACTGCGTCGCATTCCTGAAGCCAATATGCAAGCACACCGCGGTATTTGGGAAAAACAAGCTAAAGGCTGTTTTGAAGCGCGTGGTAAGCGCCTTGGTATTGTTGGATATGGTCACATTGGTACTCAGTTAGGGATCTTAGCTGAAGGTATCGGTATGAATGTTTTCTTTTATGATATTGAAAACAAACTACCTTTAGGTAACGCAACACAAGTTCGTTCTTTAACTGAACTGCTGAATATGAGCGATGTTGTGAGCTTACATGTACCTGAAACACCAAGTACGAAAAATATGTTTGCTAAAGAACAATTTGACCGTATGAAACCCGGCTCTATTTTCATTAACGCATCACGCGGAACGGTGGTTGATATTCCTTCACTGGCTGAAGCGTTAGAAAGCAAGCATTTATCCGGTGCAGCGGTGGATGTCTTCCCAAGCGAGCCTGCTGCAAATAATGACCCTAATGACCCATTTATCTCTGAATTGATTAAGTTCGACAATGTGATTTTAACGCCGCACATTGGGGGGTCTACAGAAGAAGCTCAAGAAAATATTGGACTAGAAGTGGCAAGTAAGTTGGCGAAATACTCAGATAATGGTTCAACCTTATCTGCGGTTAATTTCCCTGAAGTTTCTCTGCCAGTGCATACTGAAGATACAAACCGTTTCTTGCATATTCATGAAAACCGTCCAGGTATTCTGAATAGTATTAACCAAGTATTCACGGAAAATAATATTAACGTTGTCGGCCAGTATTTACGTACATCAGGTAATGTAGGTTATGTGGTTATTGACGTATTAATGCAAACGCCAAACCAAACAGATGAAGCGCTTCAGAAATTAAAAGACTTGCCAGGCACCATTCGTGCGCGTTTATTATTCTAAACTACGCTAAAAATTGAGTGAAATAATGGCGCGGGTATTTATGACCAGCGCCATATTTTTTGCGGCGTAATAATTTCGGGTAAGGGAATATCCCAGTGTGCGATAGGGAGCTTTTCGACTTGCTGGCAATTATGGGCAAGGCCAATTGGATAAAAACCGGTTTGTTGCCAATTTGCTAGAGTTCTATCATAGAACCCACCTCCCATACCTAACCGTTGCCCTTGAGTATCAAATGCCACTAATGGGATAAGCATGATATCCAGTTTTTCGAGTGGTAGCACATCTCTGACATCAAGTGGTGGCTCATCAATATGAAATCGGTTTTTAACAAGTTGGCTATCTGGACGATAGTGAAGAAACAGCAAATGGTGACGACTAAAAGGATGTAAAACAGGAAGGTACACTTGCTTACCTTGAGCCCAAAGTGCATGAATAAGCGGCTTTGTGTTAATTTCCCCATCAAAAGAAAGAAACAGAGCAATATTATTGGCTTGTACAATTTTCGGGTGGTGTAATGCGTTATGCATGACTTGCTCAGCGGCACTTTGTTGTTGTTCAAGGCTTAGTTGGCGGCGTGCCTGACGGATAGTTTGACGTACCAGCTGGCGTTGTGTCGAGAGAGAATCTTGCATGTGATAACCTGTTATAAATACGATAAAAACAGTTAATCCAGTAATTATATTACTTAGAGTATATCGTAAGATGAACGGTTATGTAGAAAACAAATGAAAAATAAGCAGAAACTTAATTGAGGGTCTCCAAGATGCCGTTGTAGGCTGTAACCCTTGAACCCTTGGTTCAAGGTGAACGCAGTTTAGCAACCTTTAGGCTTCCTGAGCGAATCAGGCATGCTCACCAGCGCCATAACCACATTCTATTTAGTTGAAATATCGGCTCAGGGGACTCGCCCACTCACGCGCATCTCAGAGAAATTTGGTTTGAGAACTTATCGTTACTCAGTGATTTCATTGTACGAAACTAGATTTAAAATGCAACCTTAATTTTGTATATTTTTTTCTACTAGTGTCTGATTAATAAGCAGATTTACTCTAGGGGCAATACCTGCCTCTCAGTAATTTTCACCTGATCGTGCAACGCTTGTTCGATTGTGTGCTGCAACATTTTTATTTTCTCTTCCATATTATAAGCATAATCACGCGTTTTTGTCTTTTCTTGTGCTAATTCGTGACAGACGTTCAATGCTACGATAAAAATAAGCTGTTCCATATTGGTGACACCGCTTCTATCTTTCAGATTTTGCAAGCGTTGTTCTAATTCTTTAGCCGACTCAAGAAGGGCTTCTTTTTGTTCTGATGGGCAGTTGACTCGCATTGAGCGCCCGAAAATCTGGATGTCGACAGGTTGTGCGGACATGATACCTCCATACTGAATAATACTCGCCGTAAATACATCATATTTGGCGCAATTAATAGATAAGACAAAAGCATACTGGTCTAGCGGCTATCCTTGATGGTAGCATATCACGAATCATAAGCTAACATGACGAATTCAGATGTCTATACAAAAATCTTTACCAAACTATGAATCACTGGACAAACTCCTGCAACAGCACTCAATCGCACTTACTGCTGCGGAAATCCATGGTCTAATAACCGGGTTGATCTGTGGTGGGGGCCGTGACCATAGCTGGCAAACGTTAGTCCATGACCTTGCTAACGATGGTTTAGCTTTCCCTCAAACTGTTGCACAGCCACTGCGAGAACTTTTTGATACCACATTTGAAGCACTTGATGACAGCGAGTTTGCATTTGCCATGCTATTCCCTGACGAAGACGCTTCTGTTTTTGACCATGCTGATGCACTGGCTGGTTGGGTTAATCACTTTTTATTAGGACTTGGAGTTACACAACCGAAATTGGCTGATAAAAAAGAGATAAGCGAAGTTATCACCGATTTACGCAATATTGGTATGCTTGGTTATGATGAAGACGAAGACCAAGAAGAACTTGAGCAAGCGCTAGAAGAAGTGATTGAGTATGTCAGGGTGGCGGTACAATTATGTTACATTGCATTGATTGAGCCAACTAAAGGCCCAACGGCAGTGGAAAATGATAAGCCCGTTCTTCATTAATTTCTATTAATGTGCGTTTTCAAAGCCACTTAACTTTGTCGATGAATAATTTATTACTGATAAAATTAAGTGCTTGAAAACGGGATGTATCCAGTTTTAAGTCATTTCGCCAGTGTATGTTGTATGTGATTGGTTAAACACAAGCAATATATTCAGCAATCTAATTATTCTGATGATAAGGCAAAAACGGTATGAATAAACAGGAATTTATTTCTCGTCGCAATGCATTATTGGCTCAAATGCAATCAGGCAGTGCAGCAATTATTTTTTCAGCGCCTCCTGCGCAGCGTAATGCGGATTGCGAATACCCGTATCGTCAACACAGTGATTTCCTTTATTTGACGGGGTTTAGTGAGCCTGAAGCTGTATTAGTCCTGATTAAGAGCGATGAAAAACATAGCCATACTGTTCTTTTTAACCGTGTTCGTGATTTAACTGCTGAGATTTGGTTTGGTCGCCGCCTTGGGCAAGATGCTGCTCCTGAGAAGTTAGGTATTGATAAAGCGTTACCTTTCAATGAAATAGAAGAGCAGCTTTATCAATTATTAAATGGCCTCGACGTGGTTTATCATGCTCAGGGTGAGTTTGCCTATGCCGATAAATTGCTATTTGATGCCTTAGATATTTTACGTAAAGGCAGCCGTCGTAACTTACGAGCACCACAAACATTGGTAGATTGGCGGCCGATTGTCCATGAAATGCGCTTATTTAAGTCGGAAGAAGAAATTAACACCCTGCGTATGGCTGGGCGAATTTCTGCTCTAGCACACGTCAGAGCCATGGAAACTTGCCGACCTAATATGTATGAATATCAACTTTGTGGTGAGTTAGAGCACGAATTTACTCGCCATGGTGCACGTTTTCCTTCGTACAACTCTATTGTGGGCAGTGGTGAAAATGCCTGTATTTTGCATTACACCGAAAATGAGAGCCTAATGAAGGATGGCGAATTAGTCTTAATTGATGCGGGTGCAGAGTTTGAAGGTTATGCAGGGGATATCACACGTACTTTCCCAGTTAATGGTAAATTTAGCCAAGCACAACGTGAAATTTACGATATCGTCCTCAAAGCATTAAATACCGCGTTAGAGCTATATCGTCCGGGAACCAGCATCCATGAGGTGACTCGTGAAATTGTTCGTATCAAAACTGAAGGCCTCGTTGCACTTGGAATTTTACAAGGCGATGTGGATCAATTGATCGAAAACAAAGCATATCAGCCATTCTTTATGCATGGTTTAAGTCATTGGTTAGGGTTAGATGTACATGACGTAGGTTTTTACGGTACAGACCGGGATCGTGTGCTTGAAGTTGGAATGGTATTAACTGTCGAGCCTGGTTTGTATATTGCTCCAGATGCCGATGTGCCACCGCAATATCGCGGAATTGGTGTACGTATCGAAGATGATATTGTGATCACCGAAAACGGAAATGAAAACTTAACAGACTTAGTCGTGAAAGACCCTGATGAAATTGAAGCCCTAATGGCAGCAGCAACGCACAATTTAGGGTAGATGTCAGTCATCATAGAAAGGTAATAAACAACGCATGAATGTGATCATCGTGGGGGGCGGTATGGCGGGTGCAACATTAGCACTGGCGATATCATCCCTTAGCCAAGGAAAATTATCGGTTTCATTAATCGAGGCAGCTTTGCCAGATGGTAAACATCCCGGGTTCGACGCACGTGCGATTGCGTTAGCCCACGGTACTTGCCAATCGTTAGCAAAAATAGGTGTCTGGCCTGCTTTAGCAGATTGTGTGACCCCCATTAATCACGTTCATGTGTCTGATAGAGGCCATGCTGGTTTTGTAAACATTGCTGCCGATGATTATCATATCGACGCTCTAGGCAATGTCATTGAATTGCACGAAGCTGGCGCCCGCCTGTTTTCGTTGTTACGTAAAGCCCCTGGAGTTACCCTTTATTGCCCTGCAAAAGTAGAAAATGTTCATCGTGAACAAGATATCGTTACGGTCACCTTGGATAATGGCGATAAGGTAACCGGGGAATTACTGATTGCTGCTGATGGTAGCCATTCCGCGATAGGTAAAGCCTGCCATATGCAATGGCAACAGGATGACTATGGGCAAGTGGCTATTATCGCGAATGTGAAAACCGCCATTGACCCGCAGGGCCAAGCTTTTGAACGTTTTACTGAATTTGGCCCATTAGCACTATTGCCGATGTCACAAGGCCGTAGTTCATTGGTTTGGTGTCATCAACAAGAGCAAGCAGACACCATCAGGGCTTGGGATGATGCGACATTTATGGATAAATTACAGCAAGCGTTTGGCTGGCGGTTAGGTGAAATCGTCATGGCAGGTAAGCGCCATTGCTATCCACTGGTATTGCGTAAAGCACTTAACCCAGTCAGTCATCGAGTTGTGTTAGTTGGAAATGCCGCTCAGACTTTGCATCCTATTGCGGGGCAAGGTTTTAATTTAGGTATCCGTGATGTGATGCAATTGGCTCACATGGTGGTAAATGCAGACGCGAAGGGGCAAGATATTGGACGTTATTCACTCCTAAGCCAATACCAGCAAGCTCGGGCGTTAGATAGAGACAAAACGGTTACGATAACCGACGGTTTGGTTCGTTTATTTGCGAATCGCTGTTTACCGCTTATTGTTGGGCGTAACTTAGGTTTAATGGCAATGGAAATGTTACCGCCAGCTCGTGATGTTTTGGCTCGCCAAACATTGGGTTGGGTTGCACACCAATAACCACGAAATAAAGAGGAATAAAGAATATGCAATCATTTGATGTGGTTATCGCCGGTGGTGGTATGGTTGGGTTAGCACTCGCTTGTGGGCTTGAGGGGAGTGGGCTACGTGTTGCAGTAATTGAGAATCATCCACCTAAGGTACCATTTAGTGCAGCAGAACCGCACGCATTAAGGGTATCAGCTATTAATGCGGCAAGTGAAAAGTTACTGTCCTATTTAGGTGTTTGGTCAACGATTAAAGGAATGCGAGCTTCTGCATATAATGGCATGGAAGTTTGGGATAACGATAGTTTTGGGCGTATTACTTTTACCGCTCAAGAGCGCAACTTAACGCATTTAGGGCATATTGTTGAAAATAATGTCGTACGTGATGCACTATGGCAAAAGGCGTCGCAGCTTCGCGATGTGACATTATTAGCACCCGCAACGATTAAAAAAGTAGTGTGGGGAGAAAATGATGTTTTTATTACGTTAGATGATGAAAACATGTTAACAGCACGGTTAATTGTGGGGGCTGACGGGGCAAACTCGTGGTTGCGTAGTCATGCGGATATCCCATTAACCTTTTGGGATTATGAACATACCGCGTTAGTTGCTACGGTCCGAACTGAAAAACCTCACGAAGGTGTTGCTCGCCAAGCTTTTGATGGTAAAGGTATTTTGGCGTTTTTACCATTAAGTGACCCGCATCTTTGCTCGATTGTCTGGTCTCAGCCAGCCACCGAAGCAGCAAGGCGCCAGTCTTTAGAACCTACTGATTTTAATAAAGAATTGGCAGTTGCATTTGATATTCGTCTTGGTCTTTGCCAAGTGGAAAGTGATCGATTAACTATTCCATTAACTGGACGCTATGCAAGGCAATTTGCGGCGCAACGTTTAGCGTTGTTAGGGGATGCGGCTCATACCATCCATCCATTAGCGGGCCAAGGGGTTAACCTTGGTTTTATGGATGTCGCTATGCTGATTGGTGAAATTAAACGTTTGCACCGTGAAGGCAAAGACTTTGGTCAATATTTATACTTGCGTGACTATGAGCGTAGCCGTAAGCACAGTGCAGCGTTGATGTTAGCTGGTATGCAAGGCTTCCGTGAATTATTCGATGGTAATAACCCTGCGAAGAAGTTGCTGCGTGATATTGGGTTAGTATTAGCGGATAGCTTACCGGGGGTTAAACCTCAATTATTGAACCATGCGATGGGGCTGTTTGATATGCCTAAGTGGCTGGAACAGCTCCAACAAGTAGAATCAAACGATTGAGCCATGTATGTTTAATTATCTAAGGGCTATAATGAGCCCTTAGCTTAGTGATGAACAAGGATATTGCTTGCCCTTTCAGTACATTTGCCCTAACTAAGTTAACCGAACTGGGTGTCACAGCGATTATAGGTTAAGTTAGGTAAGCTTACTGAGCCTTTATTTTGCAGTTTATTAAGCGCTTCCCAATCACCGTATACTTGCACACTATGATGAGGCGCTAGTATTTCCTTAATTGATAATTTATGTGGGAGATCTAGCAAGTTCAATTGATTATCTGCATTTTTGTAGTGAACCAGTGCCCGGATGTATTTATCACGGTCCACATCGGTGTACCCATCTACCAGTCGGCCATAAACCTCATCGGTACCCTCATTCTCTACAGTAAAGTAAGTGTCCCGCATGTCTTGAATATCGTCAGCTAATTCCTTTGCTTTTGATTTAATTTGTTGAATTAACTCTTTTGATCCTTTAATGGAATCTGAGTTTTTTAATTTATTAATTAATAAAAATAAAGGCTTTTCTTGTATTTCTGTTGGTAAGTGATTTGCGTTAAGCGCTGTCACAAATGAGTCTTGATGAGATTGCAGATGTTCTTTCGGGATCTCAGATTCCATATATCGGATGTTCTTGAAATTTATTGTATTAAAATTTGAGTATTCATTGGTAATTGGCATATTAATCCTTTTGATATTCACACTATTTACGTTATCTCATGAGTAATTATGCTGATTTTTTTATTATCAAATATCATTTTTCGATAAAACAAACCATATTCTTTATTTCTTTTTAGTGACTCAATTTAGTGTGTATGAATACCTAAAAACACGCAGCTATTTTTAACTATGACTGAAAAAAACTAATTATATTCATTTTTCGCATTAGTTTTATTTATATTGCTATGGTGGGTTTTATTTATCAAGGCATCATTCAAATTCTAGTTTTGGTGATATTTTGCACCATTAGACTCTAAATGTAAGGGTTTTGAGTGATCATTCTCAATTATTTAACAAAAATCGCTGGCAAAATCAGAGCGCAATCAGTAATACAGAGGAATGGTAGCCCTATTTTTTTTTATAGAATAGAACCGCAAACAGTGGTAGGTTTTTAAAAAATTATCGTTTGCGTCGGATTAAAATTATCACGTGATTTTGTTGCAGATGGGTAATTTTCACCACGCAATCACCCTGTCATATTAATAATGTAAAGAGGGTATTCATGGTAAAGCAAACAACACTATATGATGAACATATAGCCTGCGGTGCAAAAATGGTCGATTTTCATGGTTGGATGATGCCGTTGCATTATGGTTCACAGATCAATGAACATAATTTTGTCAGAACCGAAGCAGGGATGTTTGATGTTTCCCATATGACTATTGTTGATTTACACGGCGAAGGCTGTCGTGATTTTCTGCGTTATCTTCTCGCCAACGATATCAATAAACTTACAGAGCAAGGTAAAGCCTTATATACAGGTATGCTGAATGCTTCTGGTGGTGTTATTGATGACCTGATTGTGTATTACCTCGCTGATGACTTTTATCGTCTCGTCGTCAACTCAGCAACACGTGATAAAGACCTCGCTTGGATTGAGCAGCATGCTAAAGGCTATGCTGTTGAAATTCGTGTTCGCGATGATTTAGCACTATTGGCTGTTCAAGGGCCACAAGCGCCAGAAAAAGTTCATTCATTACTCAGTGCGGAACAAAACAGTGCTATTGAAGGAATGAAACCATTTTATGGTGTTCAAGCAGGGGATTTGTTCATCGCAACCACTGGGTATACTGGTGAAAAAGGTTATGAAATTGCCCTGCCTAAAGAGCAGGTCGTTGAATTTTGGCATAAACTGCTTAAGTCTGGAGTTCACCCTGCGGGCTTAGGGGCACGTGATACCTTACGCCTTGAAGCCGGTATGAACCTATATGGGCAAGATATGGATGAAAGCATTTCTCCCCTTGCCGCGAATATGGGCTGGACGATCGCTTGGAAACCTGAAGATCGCCAATTTATTGGCCGTGAAGCATTGGAAAAATTACGCGAACAAGGTACTGAAAAACTTGTCGGTATTGTGATGCGTGAAAAAGGTATACTGCGTGCGGGGCAAGTTGTCCGCTTTACTGATGAACTTGGGAAACTACAAGAAGGGGTGATAACCAGTGGCTCTTTCTCGCCAACCCTTGGCTTTAGTATTGCGTTAGCGCGTGTCCCGAACGGAATTCAAGGCAAAGCAATTGTTGAAATCAGACAAAGAGAGATGCCAGTTGACGTCGTTAAACCGGGCTTTGTCCGTGAAGGAAAATGCTTAGTGTAATTTGGGCGAATCTAATTAATAAATTTAAAAATTGAGAGGCTAATGATGAGCAATACACCTAAAGAATTAATGTACACCCGTGAACATGAGTGGCTGCGCGATGAAGGTAATGGTGAGTTTACGGTTGGTATCACCGAACATGCGCAAGAAACGTTAGGTGACATGGTGTTTGTTGATTTACCCGAAGTAGGTACTGCAGTAAGTGCAGGTGATGACGTTGCAGTCGTCGAGTCAGTTAAAGCGGCATCCGATATTTACGCTCCTCTGAGTGGCGAAATTGTGGCGGTTAATGGCGAACTGAATGATGCGCCAGAACTTGTGAACGAACAGCCATACCAAGAAGGCTGGATTTTCCGTATTAAAGCATCCGATACCGCAGAGCTGGCGGATTTAATTGATGCGGCGGGTTATACCTCTATGATCGAAGCCGAAGAATAAAATCCTAGTCATATTTCTTCTTGTGGCGGCGTTGGCTTCGCTCATTCGCCCTAGTCACATACTGATGTATGCTCCTAGGGTCTTATTCGTTTGCCGCCTAGCCACAAGATGAACTATTTATAGGATTTATTAATACGCTTGTTTTATGGGTGGATGCACTCAACAACTCGGGTCACATACTTGTGTATGTCCCCCAAGATTGTCTACGTTTGCCGCCTAGCCACAACGCAACCTATTTAGAATAAACACTTTTTAGTGATAGCCATGAGATGAGCTATTTAGAGGATTGATAAAATATAATTAGTAAGAAACAAGAAACAAGCAGCAATATCATTGATTTTAAGCGTTATCTCGCAAGTTCCGTAATAATCGCCCTACAACTTATGCATAGCAGACAAAGGATGGGAACACAGATATGTCGATGTCACTGAGTCAATTAGAAAACCGTTCAGAATTCATTTCGCGCCACATTGGTTCATCAGAACAACAATTAAAAACCATGTTAGACACCGTGGGTGCAACGTCATTAGATACTTTGATGGACAAAATTGTCCCTAAAGCCATTTTGCTTGCAGAGCCACCAAGAGTGGGTGGGGGAGCAACTGAGCAAGAAGCCTTAGCTGAATTAAAAGCGATAGCGTCACTCAATAAGCGCTACAAAAGCTACATTGGTATGGGGTATGCGCCTGCAGTGCTTCCGCCGGTTATTTTGCGTAATTTATTAGAAAACCCGGGTTGGTATACCGCTTATACGCCATACCAACCGGAGGTGTCACAAGGTCGTTTAGAATCATTATTGAATTTTCAACAGGTAACTATCGACCTTACTGGTTTAGACCTTGCCTCTGCGTCGTTATTAGATGAAGCCACTGCTGCGGCTGAAGCTATGGCAATGGCAAAACGGATCAGCAAACTGAAAGATGCAGAACGCTTTTTTGTAGCAGATGATGTTCATCCGCAAACGCTAGATGTCGTTCGCACGCGTGCGGGTACTTTTGGTTTTGAAGTGATTGTGGATAGCGCAGAGAAAGCATTGGAACACGAAGGTGTTTTTGGTGTGTTACTTCAGCAGGTTGGCTCGACAGGTAATGTCCATGACTACAGCGCGCTCTTTGCTCAGCTAAAAGAGCGTAAAATTGTCAGCTGTGTTGCTGCAGATATGATGGCACTAGTATTACTGACCGCACCGGGTAAGCAAGGGGCGGATATTGTCTTCGGTTCTGCGCAACGTTTTGGTGTTCCCATGGGTTATGGTGGACCTCATGCGGCATTTTTTGCGTGTCGTGACGAATTTAAACGGGCAATGCCGGGACGTATTATCGGTGTGTCTCGTGATGCGGCAGGTAATACTGCACTACGTATGGCGATGCAAACCCGTGAGCAGCATATTCGCCGTGAAAAAGCGAACTCGAATATTTGTACATCCCAAGTGCTGTTAGCCAATATTGCAGCCATGTATGCGGTTTATCATGGACCAAAAGGGCTGAAAATAATTGCAGAGCGCATTCATCGCTTTAGCTCTATTTTTGCCAAGGCATTAGCAGATGCAGGTTTCGTATCACGCCATAAAACTTGGTTTGATACACTTTGCATTGAAGTCGCAGACAAAACAGCAGTGCTAGCGCGTGCTGAAAAAGCCAAAGTGAATTTACGCACTGACATTCGTGGTGCAGTCGGTGTGACTTTTAGTGAAATCACGACCCGTCAAGATTTAAATGAATTGTTTGCAGTGATCACCGGTGTCGAAACTAAGCTGGATTTTGAAAAACTAGATCAGTCAGTTTCCGCGACAGAACAAGCAATTCCAAACACGATGAGACGTGATGATGAAATTTTAGTTCATCCCAACTTTCATCGTTACCACAGTGAAACCGAAATGATGCGCTACATGCATAGCTTAGAGCGCAAAGATTTAGCATTAAACCAAGCTATGATCCCACTCGGTTCTTGTACCATGAAGCTTAATGCGGCTGCGGAAATGATCCCAATTACCTGGCCTGAATTTGGCGAGCTACATCCGTTTTGTCCACCTGAGCAGGCGCAAGGTTATCATCAAATGATAGAACAGCTTTCTCATTGGTTAGTACAATTGACCGGTTATGATGCGGTT
The DNA here is from genome assembly GCF_053098325.1 of Providencia sp. PROV_01. NCBI lineage: Bacteria > Pseudomonadati > Pseudomonadota > Gammaproteobacteria > Enterobacterales > Morganellaceae > Providencia > Providencia sp. PROV_01. Next base: position 1,779,257 of record NZ_JBRFKD010000002.1, read on the forward strand.
TGTATGCAACCTAACTCAGGGGCTCAAGGTGAATATGCAGGTTTATTAGCTATTCGTCGTTACCATGAAAGTCGCAATGAAGGGGAGAGAAATATTTGTTTGATCCCAGCTTCTGCTCACGGTACTAATCCAGCTTCTGCGCATATGGCAGGTATGGAAGTGGTGGTAGTGCGTTGTGATGATGAAGGTAATATCGACTTAACTGATTTACGTGAAAAAGCCCAGCAACATAGCGAAGCTCTTTCTTGTGTGATGGTAACTTACCCATCAACCCACGGGGTATATGAAGAAAGTATTCGTGAAGTGTGTGAAATTATTCACCAATATGGCGGCCAAGTATACCTTGATGGCGCAAATATGAATGCTCAGGTTGGGTTAACAACTCCAGGCTTTATTGGTGCGGATGTTTCTCACCTAAATTTACATAAAACATTCTGTATTCCTCATGGCGGTGGTGGCCCAGGTATGGGGCCTATTGGTGTGAAAAAGCACTTAGCACCGTTCGTACCGGGGCACTCTGTGGTTGAGCAAGAAATGTTAACTGACCAAGGTGCGGTATCAGCCGCCCCATTTGGTAGTGCATCAATTTTGCCAATTAGCTGGATGTATATTCGTATGATGGGCTCTTATGGCTTACGCAAAGCCAGCCAAGTTGCCATTTTAAATGCTAACTATATTGCTAAGCGTCTTTCTGGTCGTTATGACATTTTATATACAGGGCAAGAAGGCTATGTGGCTCATGAGTGTATTGTCGATTTACGTCCGATTAAAAAAGACACGGGTATCAGTGAACTGGATATTGCTAAGCGTTTGATTGATTATGGTTTCCATGCACCAACCATGTCTTTCCCTGTGGCGGGAACATTAATGATTGAGCCGACAGAGTCTGAAAGTATTACGGAAATTGATCGGTTCATTGATGCTATGTTAGCTATCCGTGATGAAATTGACCAAGTAGTGAAAGGCCAATGGACGTTAGAAGATAACCCATTAGTGAATTCGCCTCATGTGCAAACAGAGTTAGCAGGGGAGTGGCCTCATAGTTATAGCCGTGAGCTTGCCGTATTCCCTACTGAACAAACGAAAGCGAATAAATATTGGCCTGCGGTAAAACGCCTTGATGATGTGTATGGGGACCGTCACCTACACTGTTCGTGCGTACCGATTGAAGATTATATGTAGGAATAAATCACACCTTTCATTAAATAGTGTGAATTAAATATGTTTTAGGCTTGATTTCGATAGTTTACTGAAATCAAGCCTTTATTTATGGATATTTCTAACCTAAATATTGTGAAATCCCCGTATAATTTTTACCTTGGTATAGCTTTTCCACTTCACCTGTTTCCATAACGACTTGGTAAACCCCTCCATTAAGGTCGGCGACATACATCAGTTTTGCTGGTTTATCATATGTCAGCCCAATTGCTTCTTTAAAACCACGGCTTATTACCTTGTAATGGCTTAATCCATCAGCAGTAATATTGGCACAATTTAAGCTATTACCATCGGGCTCAGCGCCTCTATCTGTCCAATATAAAATATGGGTCTCTTCATCAAGCAATAAATCAATAGGTTCGGGTAGGTCTTGAAGGAGCAATTGAATATCGTTTCGTTGATTGGCTGATTGTTGGGTTTTAGGCGTTAATGGCACCCTAAAGATACGACCTAAATTACCTTTAGGGGTTCCTTTTTGAGTCCAGTAGAGCCAATTATTTGCGACATCAACAGTAATGCCAACACATTGGTCTAAGATATCTACTTTATTGTGTTTATCTCGGGGTCTTGCTACATGGACGAATAAATTAGAACCATCGATATTACACGATGAAACCATACCTCCTTCACGGTCACACCAATATAATCGTTGATTCACTATATCAAGATGTAATTGTTTTGGCGTTCTTATTTTTCCATTGCCTAATAGCATTTTTCTGCCAGTGCCATCAAAATTCATCACATTGATGGAGCCATCGTCAGCTTCATAATCATCCCCCATATTGCTCCAATAAATTAATCGATTAGCAGGGTCAATAGCAATGCCGTCAGGGGTTCCACCGAGTTCTTCGATAATTGGGATTGTTTGACGAGTTGATTTATTGAATTGAACTATAGCGGGTGAATGGACATCTAGTAGTAAAAGGTAAGGATTTGAATATTCATTGAATTTTTGCATTTTAAACCTCACAGGCAAATGTTCAATGATAAAGATAGGAGTGATATTAATAATTAGCAAGTTATTAATATTGGTATTTCTATATAAGTCGAGATTAATAATTATTAAAAAATATAAAGTGGTTTATTATTTAAATTAAAATAATGAATTAGTGAAAGGTATATCTTACTATGGGCAATAGATATTAGATTAGATGAGTGTAAAACGTTAAATGAAGCGGCTTTTCAGCCGCTTTGGGCGACAATTACAGCAACCAGCCTTTTTGCTGAGCTAGCTCCAATTGTAATTTAAGTTGTTGATAAAATTCAGGTAGGATCTGTTGAATATAATCACATTTACTGAGAACTTGTTCCAGACGAATGTGGTTTTCGACCCAGCTTTGCCCTTGATTGTGCAGGTTCATCAGCATTGGCATTGCTCGGTCAATGGCATTCGCATACACAGATTCCGGGGTTTCTAATGCATCATATTCATTCCATAAAGCTAGCAATGTTTCATTTTGCGGGCTAGGCAGTAAGTTAAAAATACGCTTAGCCGCTTTAACTTCTTCTTCATGAATAGCATCACGAGCGGCATTATCAAATACCAATACATCACCTGCGTCAATTTCAACAATGTCATGCACAAGGGCAAGTTTTATCGCATGTTCGATATTAACGCCTTGTACATAGGGTGCAAAACTCATGGCTGCAACCGCAAATTGCCAACTGTGTTCTGCTGTATTTTCTTGGCGTTCACGGTTCAATAACTTATTTTTACGATAAACACTTTTGAGTTTATCTAATTCCATCAAAAATTGGACGACTTCGGTAAAAGCCCCAAAATTAACCACCTCTACGGGCTTGCTACCTAATGCAGATGACATAAAAACTCCAATTAATTCTCTTCTAATGAATAAGGTAATGGTGCGATAGTTAGATGACTTTGCTCATCACCCATAACGCGGAAAACGCTATCGGCTTCCATATCGTTATTCATAATGACTTGTACATAGATTTCGCCACTACCTAAGCGAATTGCCGCTAGCACGGTTCCTGTACGGCGCCATTTATCACCAAGCTGCCATTCCACACCTTCACCAATAGCAGGAATGGTAGTGCCTGTGCCTTTTAAGGTATACATCGCACGTTTATTTGCACCGCGGAATTTTGCACGGGCAACCATTTCTTGACCGGTATAACAGCCTTTTTTAAAGCTAATACCATGAGGTAGGGCTTGTAAATTGGTTGCTTGAGGTAAATGTTGAGCACTGTTTTGTTGATCGATAACTGCAAACCCAGCTTCGATATCAAGGGCTAGCCATTGTTCATCATTGACCTGAATAGCACTCAAGGTTTGAGCCATTTTTTGTGCCGTTTCTTCGCTTGTGATCACCAGAAAACGCTCTGTGGGTAATGCAAAATGCAATATGGTAGAAGCGCCGTCAGTAACCACTTGGTTTTGGTCGTCTGGTAATGTAGTAAAGAGTGTTGCCAGCGCTTCTCTAGCGCCTTTACCTGCGACCCCGATTAATTTTAGGTCCGGTTTCTTTTCAAAAGTGACTTTCGAGAAAACAGCATATTTTTTCAGTTCAGCGAGTTGTGAATCGGCAACGCTAGTTCTTAATAGATAGGAATAGCCATCTAAGTGATGGAATAAGCGGAGGTCACTCCACATCTTACCTTTGGGATCACAGTGTGCTGTTAATGCGTGTGATTGTGTGAGTGTGGCAATATCCGCGGTCACTTGACCTTGCAGGTATTTTTCTGCGTCGGCGCCGTGAAGGTGAATAAGTTCCCAGTTTTCCAGTGAAATCAAAACGAGTGGTAAAGACTGAGATCCGAGAGGAAATTGCTGTGTACTATCAATGTGGTTAGTCATGATTTCACCTATTGTTCTTTGATAGATAAGGGTGCCTAATGGTAAAATAGCTAGATAACATTGCAAGTAGTTATTATGATGAACCTGTATTATCTAATAGTTTTTCATCAGCTGTTTGTAGAAAAACGGTATTTTACTACTAAAATTACAACTATGTAGTCTATAACATGTTTTCTTGGCGGATAATCTGTTAGAGTATGGAAAATAATCAATCTAATCAGTTAACTGCAAAAAAGGCCGTAGTAAAATGGATATTGAGAATAAAGCGCGAATTCATTGGGCATGCCGCCGTGGTATGCGTGAATTAGATATTTCAATCATGCCGTTTTTTGAGTATGAATATGATAACCTGACAACCCAAGATAAGCAGGTATTTGTTCGATTATTAGAATGTGCGGACCCTGACTTATTCAACTGGTTAATGAATCATGGCCGCCCAGATGATGACGAACTTTTTCGTATGATTAAACTGATTCAGGAAAAAAATAAAAATCGTGGTCCTGTGGAAATCTAATCTCTCCATTTCATGGAAAACTCAATTGTTCTCAACCTGTGTTCATGGGGTCATTGGGATGTTTTTGCTTCTGACTCCATGGTCTCCTGGTAACTCAATGATATGGCTGCCGCTACTAGTGGTTGTCGTTGCGAGTTGGGCAAAGAGTCAGAAAAATATCAGTAAAATAAAAGGGGTTGCTGTACTGGTTAATGGCAATAAGCTTCAGTGGAAGAAAAACGAGTGGCGAATACTGAAAGCACCTTGGCTTACTCGTTACGGTATATTGCTGACATTAGAAGCGTTACAAGGCAAACCGCAAAAGATCCATTTATGGGTAGCTAAAGACGCACTTTCGGAGGAAAATTGGCGTAATTTAAACCAGTTATTGCTGCAATACCCTGATATCTAGGCTACCAAGATCAACCGAATTGGTGGCCTAAATACCGCTAGGTGCCGCTCACTTTGGGTTATCGATGAGCAAGCAAACATCAGTTTGTATTATAATAGAGCTTCAATTTCCTGAAAAATCTGTACACACCATTGTGCGATGCGTTCATCGGTCTGTTCAAACTGGTGAACTTCATCTAATGCAAGCCCCACAAACATATCACCGGTTTCATTGAGTGGTTTAGGGCTATCAAAGGTATAGCCTTCGGTCGGCCAGAAGCCAACGAATTTAGCACCAGTTGGTTTTAGTTGATGGTAGAGCATGCCAAGGGCATCAAGAAACCACTCGCCATAATCTATTTGGTCACCAAGACCATACATCGCAATGATTTTATTTGCGAGGTTAAGATTGGGAAGCGCTTCCCAAATTTCAAGCCAATCTTCTTGTATTTCACCAAAATCCCACGTAGGTATTCCCAAAATAAGAACATCATACTGTTCCATTTCTGCCGGCGGTGTATCGTTAACGTTATGCAGTGTGACGAAATCATCGCCGAGAATATCACGTATTTTTTCTGCAACCATTTCGGTATAACAGGTACTAGAACCGTAAAAAAGACCTATTTTCATATATATTATTACTATGTCCAGCTATGGTTTTCATCACAAGAGATGTATTGTAACAGAAGCCGGCACATTCAGGCATAATAGAATCGTGTGGTATTATCGAAAGGAAGTAGATCTGTCGTGGAAACAAAACAACTTAATCCATTAATTGAACAATTTCTTGATACAATCTGGCTTGAACAAGATCTTGCTGAAAATACATTAGCTTCTTATCGTAATGATCTTCAATTATTAGATAAATGGCTTGATGCTCACCAGTTGCATTTAGAAAATGTTCAATCCATTGACTTACAATCTTTTTTTGCTGAACGCATTGATTGTGGATATAAAGCAACCAGTTCAGCACGTTTATTAAGTGCGATGCGTCGGTTATTTCAATATTTGTATCGGGAAAAAATTCGCCTGGATGACCCCTCCGCGGTCATTGCTGCACCCAAAATTCCGCAGCGTTTACCCAAAGATTTAAGTGAAAAACAAGTTGAAGATTTATTAAACGCCCCTGCTACCGAAGATGCTTTAGAGCTACGTGATAAAGCCATGTTAGAAGTGTTATATGCCTGTGGTTTGCGTGTATCTGAATTAATCGGTTTAACGTTCTCAGATATAAGTTTGCGGCAGGGAGTTATTCGTGTTGTCGGTAAAGGCGATAAAGAAAGATTGATTCCCTTGGGGGAAGAGGCAATATATTGGCTAGAGAAATACATTGATGAAGGTCGCCCTGATTTATTAAATGGCAAAACGAGCGATATTCTATTCCCAAGTAAACGTGGCACGAAAATGACTCGGCAAACGTTTTGGCACCGAATAAAATATTATGCCGTACTTGCTCATATTGACAGTGAGCTACTCTCACCGCATGTTCTAAGACACGCTTTTGCCACCCATTTACTCAACCATGGGGCCGATTTACGCGTGGTACAAATGTTGTTAGGTCATAGCGATCTATCAACCACACAAATTTATACTCATGTTGCGACTGAGCGGTTACGAGTATTGCATGAGCAGCATCATCCAAGGGGGTGATGCATGATTAAAGGACTATCTATGAAACGCAAATTGTTATTATTGGCTGCCGCATGTATTGCGTCGTTTACTTCCACAGTCTATGGGGCAACGGAAGAAAAAGTTATCCGTGATACATTGGAAAAATACAATATGGTTGTTGAGGTGATTAAACCTTCACCCATTGTTGGGCTGAATGTGGTTGAAACATCAACTGGCGTTGTATACATCACAGATGACGGCAAGTATTTATTGCAAGGGCCAATTTATGATATGAGCGGTAAAAACCCGGTTAATATCAGTAACCAGCCGTTATTGAAAAAAGTAGAGGCGCTAAAAGATGAAATGATTATCTTTAAAGCTCCCCAAGAAAAGTATGTTGTGACCGTTTTTACCGATATTAGCTGTGGTTATTGTAAGAAATTACATGAGTCTGTTGATGAATTAAACCGCCAAGGTGTCACAGTGCGTTATCTGGCTTATCCACGCCAAGGCGCAGATAGTGACGTAGGGAAAAAAATGGCGTCTATCTGGTGTAATGGCCTACAACAAAAGGCATTAACTCAAGCGTTTAAAGGTGAGGACGTTGCGATCATTGATGACTGCAAAATTGACCTAAGTAAGCATATGAGTGTGGGTAATTTATTCAAAGTGACGGGAACCCCAGCAATCATCCTACCTGATGGGCAAATGCTACCTGGTTATATGAAACCGGATGCCCTTGTTCAATTACTCAACCAAAAATAGTTAATTATTGTGAATGTAGAAACGCTCTTACAACAAAGACAGCAACAAAGCTCTGCGGCTCAACTTCCTGGCTTGCCTGAACTTTTACAACGGATTTACCAACACCGAGGCATCACGGACATAACTCAGTTAGAGCGTAAAGCGGCTAATTTATTGGATTATCGGTCATTATCGGGTGTTGATAAGGCATTACCACTACTTTATCGCGCACTAATTGAGCATGAAGCTATTACTATTGTTGGTGATTTTGATGCCGACGGAGCAACAAGTACGGCATTAGCTATTCGAGCTTTAAAATCAATGGGATATAGAAATATCAACTATATCGTTCCGAACCGTTTTGAAAATGGCTATGGTTTAACGCCATTGGTTGTTGAAGAAGCCCGTAAACGTGGAACAAATCTCATTATAACGGTTGATAATGGCATTTCATCTCATGAAGGGGTTGGTGCCACTAATCATTATGGAATGAATGTAATTATTACCGACCACCATCTGCCGGGGGAAACGTTGCCTGCTGCGGATGCGATAATCAACCCGAACTTAAATGAATGTTGCTTTGCATCTAAATCATTAGCGGGGGTAGGTGTCACATTTTATTTAATGTCAGCCTTACGTGCGTATTTACGTCAGCAAGGATGGTTTGCGAAACAAGGGCTTGCAGAGCCTAATTTAGCCGAATACCTTGATTTGGTTGCATTGGGAACCGTTGCCGATGTGGTGCCTCTTGATACCAATAACCGTATTTTAGTTCACCAAGGGCTAAATCGTGTTAGAGCAGGGCGTTGTTGCGCGGGAATTAAAGCCCTCGTTGAGGTTTCCAACCGCGATTTATCTAGGTTAGTGGCAAATGATTTTGGTTTTGCTCTTGGTCCTAGATTAAACGCGGCAGGTCGATTAGATGATATGTCAGTGAGTATTGAATTATTACTGACAGACGATATGGCATATGCAAGGGAACTGGCGAATGAGTTAGATGGGTTAAATCAAACTCGTCGTGAGATTGAAGCGGGTATGCAACAAGAAGCACTCGTGCTTTTTAATCAATTCGAATACGGTGAAAACCAGTTACCGAATGGCTTAGCCATATATCATCCTGAATGGCATCAAGGTGTTGTCGGTATACTCGCTTCAAGGATCAAAGAACAATATCATCGTCCGGTTATCGCATTTGCCCCTGCTGGTGATGGTTTATTAAAAGGTTCTGGCCGCTCTATTCAAGGTGTTCATATGCGGGATGTACTAGAACGATTAAATACGTTACAACCCGGTATCATGCAAAAATTTGGTGGGCATGCAATGGCTGCAGGTTTAACTTTACATGTTGATCAATTTGACGCCTTTAAACATCATTTCGAATTATTGATGGGTGAATTAGTTCAACCTGAGCAATTAGCTGGGGTGATCTGGAGTGATGGTGAACTTTCTCGCCATGAGTTTTGTTTAGAAACGGCTGAACTTATTCGAGAAAGTGGCCCGTGGGGGCAAGCATTTCCAGAACCTATTTTTGATGGCGAGTTTCAATTATTGCAGCAAAGGCTTGTTGGTGAACGTCATCTGAAACTGATGCTAGAGCCTGTGAATGGTGGGCCAATGTTAGATGCAATCATGTTTAATATTGATGTCCGTAGGTGGCCAGACAACAGTATCAAAAAAGCTAAAATAGCCTTTAAATTAGACGTAAACGAATATCGTGGCCAAAGAAACGTACAATTAATGATTGAGCATATTTGGCCGGATTAAGCTGGTAATAAACCAGAAGAATAACCAGTAAATAGCGTTTGATGGCGCTATAAACATGAGATAAATTCCGCTATACTAAGCGGTTTGTGAATAAAAAATTATTTTTGACTAACCATAAGATATTGAAAAATGACGTTTGAAATAAACCCAGTAAAAAGTAAGATTCAGGACCTGTCTGAACGGACAGTGGTTCTGAGGGGGTATCTTTGACTATGATGCCAAGAAAGAACGCTTAGAAGAAGTCAACGCTGAGCTTGAACAGCCAGATGTCTGGAATGAACCCGAGAGAGCACAAGCCCTTGGTAAAGAACGCTCATCGCTTGAGGCAATTGTTGAAACGATTGACCAGATGATGCAAGGCCTTGAAGATGTTGAAGGTTTATTAGAGCTAGCGGTTGAAGCTGATGATGAAGACACATTCAATGAAGCAGAAGCTGAATTAGAGCAATTACAAGGCAAGTTAGAGCAACTTGAATTTCGTCGTATGTTCTCAGGCGAATACGATAGCGCAGACTGCTACATTGACTTACAAGCGGGTTCTGGCGGTACTGAGGCTCAAGATTGGGCAAGTATGTTATTACGCATGTACTTGCGTTGGGCCGAGTCAAAGGGCTTTAAAACCGAAATTATCGAAGAGTCTGATGGTGATGTTGCCGGGCTAAAATCGGCAACGGTCAAAATTATTGGTGACTATGCCTACGGATGGTTAAGAACGGAAACGGGTGTTCACCGTTTGGTTCGTAAGAGCCCGTTTGACTCGGGTGGGCGTCGCCATACTTCTTTTAGTTCTGCGTTTATTTATCCTGAAGTTGATGATGATATTGATATCGAAATCAATCCAGCAGATTTGCGTATCGATGTGTACCGTGCATCTGGTGCTGGTGGGCAGCACGTAAACAAAACGGAATCAGCGGTACGTATCACACATATTCCAACCAATATTGTGACGCAATGCCAGAATGACCGTTCGCAGCATAAAAATAAAGACCAAGCTATGCGCCAGTTAAAAGCGAAGCTATACGAACTGGAAATGCAAAAGAAAAATGCAGATAAGCAAGCGATGGAAGAGAACAAGTCTGATATTGGCTGGGGAAGCCAGATTCGTTCTTATGTCCTTGATGATGCAAGAATTAAAGATTTACGTACTGGTGTGGAAACGCGTAACACGCAAGCCGTACTGGATGGTGATTTGGATAAATTCATTGAAGCTAGTTTAAAAGCTGGCCTGTGAGGGAAAAATGTCTCAGGAACAACAAGGTGTTGAACAAGCACCTGATTTGAATAACGAACTTAAAGCCCGTAAAGAAAAATTAGCGGCACTGCGTGAAAAGGGTATTCCATTTCCAAATGATTTTCGTCGTGAAGATATTTCCGACAAAATTCATGCTCAATATGATGATAAAACATCCGAAGAGCTTGAAGACTTAAATATCGAAGTATCGATTGCTGGCCGTATGATGACGCGTCGTATCATGGGTAAAGCGTCATTTGCCACGCTACAGGACGTTGGCGGACGCATTCAAATTTATGTATCGCGTGATGACTTGGCAGAAGGCATCTATAACGAACAGTTTAAAAAATGGGACTTAGGCGATATCTTAGGTGCTAAAGGCCGTTTGTTTAAAACCAAAACTGGCGAGTTAACTGTTCATTGTCATGAAGTTCGTTTATTAACCAAAGCATTGCGTCCATTACCTGACAAATTCCACGGTCTATCAGACCAAGAAACACGTTACCGTCAGCGCTACCTTGATTTAATTGCGAATGATGAATCTCGTCATACTTTTATTGTTCGCTCGAAGATCCTCGCTGAAGTACGTAACTTTATGGTTAGCTACGGTTTTATGGAAGTGGAAACACCGATGATGCAAGTCATTCCAGGTGGTGCTTCTGCACGTCCATTTGTGACTCACCATAATGCATTAGATATCGATATGTATTTGCGTATTGCGCCTGAATTATACCTCAAGCGCTTAGTTGTGGGTGGTTTTGAACGAGTATTTGAAATTAACCGTAACTTCCGTAATGAAGGGCTATCTCCACGTCATAACCCAGAGTTCACTATGATGGAACTCTATATGGCTTATGCGGATTACCGTGACTTAATCGCGTTGACAGAAGATTTATTCCGTACACTGACACAAAAAGTATTAGGTAATACCGTAGTTCAGTATGGCGAGCAAGAGTTTGATTTTGGTAAACCTTTTGCCAAACTCACCATGAAAGAAGCGATTTGCAAATATCGCCCAGAAACCAATGTTGCTGATTTGGATGATATGGATAAAGCGGTGGCGATTGCTCAGTCTATCGGTATTAAGATTGAAAAGAGCTGGGGCTTAGGCCGTATTCAGTGTGAAATTTTTGAAGAAGTTGCAGAAAGCCACTTGATTCAGCCAACATTTATTACTGAGTATCCAGCTGAAGTTTCACCATTAGCACGCCGTAACGATGACAACCCATTCATTACTGACCGTTTTGAATTCTTCATTGGTGGCCGTGAAATTGGTAACGGCTTCTCGGAATTAAATGATGCAGAAGACCAAGCTGAGCGTTTTGCTGAGCAAGTTCGTCAAAAAGACGAAGGTGATGATGAGGCAATGTTCTATGATGAAGACTATGTTACTGCATTAGAACATGGTTTACCGCCAACGGCCGGTTTAGGTATTGGTATTGACCGTATGGTGATGTTATTCACTAATAGCCATACTATTCGTGATGTTATTTTATTCCCTGCTTTACGTCCTAGCAAAGCTTAAATGCATTATGCCCGGTTAATTCCGGGCATATATTTATAAGCTATCAATATTACTCTTCACATGTTTTATTCAAGTGGTCATTTTAGTTAAAAAATAAAACACCATTTACTAGACGTTAAATGAGTAACGTAAAATGAAATCACTGAAAAGTTTTTTTTTAGTGATTATGACTATGTAATCACTATGTTTTAATTAAAAATAAATTTGAGTTACGAATCGTATCAATTTAATATAAGTAATTCTGACAGATAACTGCTATGCTTTATTACGTAGTTGAATGTCTATAAATACGTTTTTTGATAAAAAATTGATTCTATTTATAATTTTTAATTACTGTTAACCTGTAGAATTGAATTAAGCAGGTTACCCATATTTGGTGTGATGGCGATTATTTTCATGTCATAGGCTTAAATGTGTCAGCAGCTTGATAAATGAAATAAGATTTTTTGTTAGCTAGCATTTTATTTGTTAACAATTGTTTCAGATGACAGAACTAAAATAAGAGTTTACTTGAAAGGTATTGAATTGCTAGTAAGGTTTACCAAGTAACCTAATCGTTATCTGACATAAAATAATAAAAAATTCCGAAAAAGGTGTTAATTTACTCCTTTATTGGACGACTAGTGAGAATTAGCTCATAAAATTAATGAAAATATAGCAATAAAATAATTTTAAAACTAAAGTTAAGTTAATCATAAATTTATGAGATGACTCTATTTCTACGTTCGGACTTATAGAAAATAGCTAATTTTTAGCTTACACTAGGTTTTTTGGACATCATTATAATAGCGAAGAAAAGTGCTGGTAAGGTAACCATATGTTTTTAAAAAATAAATTTCATGTTGCATCTTTGCTTATAGCAGGTACAGCTCTTCTTTCAGGTTGTACATTTGGCTCAGACACATACAATACAGCAACACCGAATACCCCAAGTAAACAGACAGTCAATGCAAGTACCGCTCAGCCAGTAACACAACCAACTGCGGATACGAATTCAGGCCAGACTGATAACACATACCCTGAATCTCAAAAAGTTTTAAATAGTGCCATTAGTCGTACACCAATAGCATCAACAAGCTATGGTGAAAATGGTGCTGATCAGCAATCATTTGCCCATTTAAATACGTGTGTTAAAGAATTAAACGCGCTCAAAACACTCTCACCTAAAGATTACAATCGCTTAGTAGGTTCATTTAAAGAAGTTAGCGAAATCAACCGTCTATATCGACAAGTTGAAAGTACTGCTAGCCCAGACACAATTGAATTATTACAAATGGCGATCGAATCCAAAACTAAAGTGTTGTGCGCAAAAGTTCGTTATAACTCAGTATTGTCTACCGAATCAACATTGAAGAAAATTAGTGGATTATGAGAATAAACCTTAGGCTTTGTGTGTCACTGGCACTTGTTACGACTTTTTTTAGTCATGCTCCAAAAGCAGAGCGCTTTAACAATGTAATTGATGATTTTGATACTTACCTTCAAATGGAAAAAGAAGGCAAAGTGCAAGAACAAAAGCAGCAATTGCCAGTTAATACACAAAACCAAGGTTATGATATCTTTTCTTCGCTATCTACTGTTCCTGCGCCAAAAGAGAAACAAAAATCTGCGGCAGCTAAAGCTAATAAAGGAACTAAAGGCAAAGCAACAGGGAAGAATAAATCTGCGGCTACATCAACAAAGAAAACAGATGTAGTGAAAGCAGATCCTACTGAGCCAGAAAAAACGACGTTTCCTGAGGTGTGTGCGGTGACGACAGAAAATGGCGTAGCCCCTATTTTATTGTCGTCTTACCCTTATTTTTTTCAAAGCAATCAATGGGATCCTGCTTATCTAGCAAAAGATTTCGCAAAGTATCAATTAGTTCTTGACCCTCTCGGCTTATATGCGTCTAAATTTGCTAAGCCAACTGGTATTAATGCCTCTGCTTATCTTGAGCAGTTAGCGCAATTAATTGAACGTCAGCAATTAACTCATTTATATAAGTTTGGTATTGCTCAAGGAGTAGGCCAACTTATTGCCTATAATCATTTACTCAATGATGAACAACTTGTTTCTGAACTCATTAATCATAATAAGAGTATTGCGCAATTAACGCATACAATTACCGAAAAGCAATTTGAGATTGATAAATTAAATGATGAGGTTCTGAAGAATAAAGAGCAAATAGCTCAATTACAGGCGATTGTAGATTCATCAGATGACCAGTCTTTAGTTGACACATTAAAGGCTAAATTGGCGGATGCACAAAAAACAATTGAGCAAAAGCAAAATAGCCTTGAGCAATTGAGCCAAGAAAATCAACAAACTCAAGAAACCATTGCTCAGCTTGAAAAGCAATTAAATGAAAGTGTTGTTGAACAAGCCCAACTTAAACAGCAATTAGCAGAAAAAGAACAGCAATTTGCCTCAGCGAATTTGAAAATTGAGCAACTGACAGCTGATATTGCAAAATTAGAGTCAGAGGCTAAAAATCAACTACAACTTGTTGGTAACACTGATGAACAGATAAAATCAGTGACAGCTGAGCTTTTACAGCAAAAAGAGTTGTTAAAACAAAAAGAAAATGAACTAGCAACGGCTAAAAGTGAAAAAGATGGCGTTCAATCTTCTTTAGTTGCTCAGCAAGAAAAAAGTAAATCACTCGAGTCTCAAAACCAGCAATTACAAGCCCAGTTGGTTGAAAAAGAACAATTAGCAGAAAAAATTCAAGCTTCCCTGGCAGAAAAAACTGAACAAGCAGAACAAAAAGTTGCATTAGAAAATGCATTAAAAGCGGCTCAGGAGCAGCTTAATTCATATCAAAGCACGCAGAATACGTTAGCAAAACAGTTGGCTCAAAGTGAAAAACAACAGGAAGACTTGCAGGCAAAACTCAGCCAGCAAGAGCAGAGTTATGCCACCGCACAAGCGCAGCTGAAGCAAGCGAAGGCGGACTTACAAAAACTCCAAGCGGATGTGGAAAAACAAACCGCGTTGATGAGCCAAGCCAGCGATCAGCAAGTTAAAGCGCTGACGGCGGATTTAAACAAACAACTGGCGTTGCTGAAGCAAAAAGAAGACGGGTTGAAGAAAGCGGAAACCGAAAGCCAAACCACCCGTGACGCCTTAGCCAAACAGCAAGCGGATGCGAAAGCGTTAGCCGAGAAAAACCAGCAGTTGGTCGCAGAGCTCCAGCAAAAAGCGCAACAAGCAGATAGAATTCAGGCGTCATTAGCGGAGCAAACCGCGAAAGCGGCTGAGAAAGTGGCGTTAGAAGCCGAACTGGCCGCGGCGAAAAAACAGCTAGCCGAGCACCAAGCCGCGCAAAATGCGTTGTCAAAACAGTTTGCGAACAGTGAAAAACAGCAGGCGGACTTGCTGGCAAAACTTAGCCAGCAAGAGCAGAGTTATGCCACCGCACAAGCGCAGCTGAAGCAAGCGAAGGCGGACTTACAAAAACTCCAAGCGGATGTGGAAAAACAAACCGCGTTGATGAGCCAAGCCAGCGATCAGCAAGTTAAAGCGCTGACGGCGGATTTAAACAAACAACTGGCGTTGCTGAAGCAAAAAGAAGACGGGTTGAAGAGAGCGGAAACCGAAAGCCAAACCACCCGTGACGCCTTAGCCAAACAGCAAGCGGATGCGAAAGCGTTAGCCGAGAAAAACCAGCAGTTGGTCGCAGAGCTCCAGCAAAAAGCGCAACAAGCAGATAAAATTCAGGAGTCATTAGCGGAGCAAACCGCGAAAGCGGCTGAGAAAGTGGCGTTAGAAGCCGAACTGGCCGCGGCGAAAAAACAGCTAGCCGAGCAGCAAGCCGCACAAAATGCGTTGTCAAAACAGTTCGCGAACAGTGAAAAACAGCAGGCAGACTTGCAGGGGAAACTTCGTCAACAAGAGCAAGATTACGCTGCAGCTCAGGCTCAACTGAAGCAAGCCAACGCAGACCTGTTGAAGTTACAAAAAGATGTTGAAAAACAAACAGCGCTAATAGGGCAAGCAAGTGACAAGCAAGTTAAAGAGCTAACAATAAACTTAAATAAACAGATTGCCCTATTGAAACAGAAAGAATCAGCTTTAGCTAAGTTAGAATCTGAGAAAAAATCAATTAATGATGCTCTTACTGCCCAAGAAAATGAGAAGAGAAAACTTGAGCAGCAAAATCAGCAATTTGTTAAGCAGACTAAGTCTCAAGAAGACAAAATTAACAAACTTGAAAGTGATATAGCGGCTAAAACAAAGAAACAGTCTGAGGTTGAGCAAAAACTGGCAGACACAAATAAGCTTTTTGGTGATTTAAAAACGACTTCTCAGAAAGAATTAGCATTAGCACAAGAGAAATTGAAAAAATTACAAACAGAGTTAGATTCGCGTAAATCCATTTCGAGTGATGAAACTTTAAAATTACAAATTGTGGACTTGAACCGATTGATAACTCAACTACAAGATGAAAATGATGCATTAAAAGCGAGAAGTGGATCAAAAACGAATACAGGTTTGGCTGGACGAGTTCCGCCTAGTAAAGATTTAAAAGCGATCGCTGCAGAAAATGCGAAGAAAAACCAAAAGATTATTGAACAAATTACTGCTCAAAAATACAGTAAGCTCGATAACAACACTTACTATAAGATCATGCAAGCAGGCTCACCGATAAAAGACGTCAAAAATAAAGATGTAACTTTTATTATGAGGGAACAATTGACGGATGGTAAGGTTACAGTATTGTACACCGATCAAAACCCTGTCACATTGCCTTATAGCCAGTTACCAGCTCCATTAAATTCCTTTGTAGAACGAGCAGGGGAAGGGGGCATGGTTAAGGTATATATTAAGCCTGAAGGAGGGTATGGTGTTGAAGGTATACCTGGTGAAGTACCACCAAACTCCATGTCAATTATTGATTTGAAAATAATTAAAGCAAAATAATATAATTTTTGTCTAAGTTTATCTTAAAGGTAATTTGTCACTGAAAAGGCAAATTACCTTTTTTGTGATGTATTAATTTAAAAGGGAGTATAAGAAGTATAAGAAGTTTAGGTGAATACTTAAAAGGGGGAGAGCTGCTTGCCGTTCTGCCAGATTATATTTCTATAACTGACAGGGCATGAGTTTGAATATTACTGAGCGGTTAAGCTGCTATTCTTGACCGACTCGGAGTGTATCCAAATCTTTTTCGATAAGTTTGAGTGAAGTAAGATTGACTTGAAAAACCAGCTTCCATTGAAACTTCAACAATACTCATTGTTGTGTTAATTAATAACTGGTGTGCATACATAATACGTTTTTCACTAATCCAAGAACGTGGTGATGTAGCATAAACGGTATTGAACAGCTCTTTAAAGGTTGTTAACCCCATGCCAAAAGTACGTGCAAACTCACTTAATCTCCACTCCTTAAGATAATTATTTTCCATAAATAATTGCAAACGCTCTACTTGGCGACTACTCAGCTGTCTAAAATTAGATAACAATAAAGCACCTTGTTCACTGTAGCTCAGTAATAATAATAACTCGCTTACTCTGAGTGAGAAGATAACATCAGGGTATTCATTATTGATAAATGCATTTAAGCTTGCTTTAATTTCGTTAATGAGAGGAGAAGAATTAAATTTAATTACATCACATGGTAAGCCTTCACCGCGGTCTATTCCACTTAACTCAGCACCATGATTGGAGATGAAGTTACGTAAAAACTTATCATCTAAAGAAATCCAAAGTAAATCACAATTTGTTGTTTCAGCGAGCTGCAATGAGTAAGCGCCTTGTTTGTGATATAAGATATCACCTTCATTTAAACGTTGAGAGTTAGATGGGGTTTCTAGTAATACCGAGCCTTGCTCTACGATTAAAAGCCCTTTGGTTTCTAAATCGATAATGTGATGAGCTGCGTTACTATTAACTTTTATTTGTTTAATTACGTATTGATTTGGTGAATTTACTACTTGCATGACGATACCTTCATTAATTGTATTTAAATATAACTTCAAAATTAAATGTTCAACAATTTCCACCTGGTGATATAAAGCATGGATGTTATTAGTATGTTTGAAATTATATAAATCGATTAATTTTGTGTCACATTGTAATTCCAAATATAAATAAATGTTTCCAAATATATATTTTCCGATCTTTTTCTGCAAATAGCTCGGTATTTATTGGTTTTAAAATGGTATTTTTTCTGTTTATTCCTATAATTTTAATTAGTTTAGATTAAAATTCTAAATTAATAAAATTAGTCGGTTGTTAATATATTATTGTTTATTACACATAAAATGTGTTTTTTTTCTACTTTCTGCTCACTTATCATTTTTAGTATAGTAATATGAATTTTAGCTATGCTAATGGTGATATTAGAATTCGTTAAAATTATTATTGATTAATTTCATTAATGTAATAATTGATTGCTAACTTAATTTATTTTTTTTATAATCGTATCGATTGATATTATTTATTAATATGAGGGTAATTGCTGTTAAGATGTGACTTGAGTCTCATTTTTTAGTAGATAGGTTTGAATGATGGCTCTGATAGGTATTTTAAATATATGTTTTGATAAATAGTTTTTTCTTGTTATTACTTTTCTCGCTTATTATTGTTTAATATACCCGTATTTTATTACTTCTCCTTATACTGTATTTTGCTTAAGTAGAGGGTTAGTTTGAGTTATGGTTACGCTTATCGAGGTTCTTGCTTCCGAGCTGTGCGTTTATTTACTTTGGTAGGTAAATCAGGAACAGGTTTACGATCATCAATTAAATGGCGTATAGCGAGTATTGGGTGATGGATTAACATTTTAGGGCCAGCCCAGCGCATAACTAGCTTCATTTGTTCCCGCATTTTGGGTTGGTAACAATGGATTGGACATTGTTTACATGCTGGTTTTTCTTCCCCATACCGGCATTTTTCTAGCCTATTAACGGCATAGGAAAATAATTTTTGATAAAAATCAGGAGATTCTAGTGGCGCAGGGTAGGCTTTTTCATAGATTTTTATCATTTTTTCAATCGTTTTAATTTCACGATGAATGCGTTTGCCAACCATAGAAAGTCCTTAGAGAATTAAAACATATATTTAATATACAATTTTAAGAGGCGAATGGTTAGCTAATGATGATTTATTCGTGTTTTTATTGATAGAGCTCAATTAAATGGTGAATTTTCGACGCAATAAAAAGAGGGTAAAAAATTACCCTCTTATATTAGTGTGAAAAACCACTTAGCTAAGACTAAATGAATCAATATAATATCGTCATTTTTAGAATGTTAGCTAAGTTTGTGATTTTCGTTATGTGAGAAAAATACCAGATATTATTATCGTGATAAGCTATTGACTCGAGAGCATTATCTTTTGCATTTCATCTTTAAGATGTAATTTTTCTTTTTTTAGCTTAGCGACATGCTCATTGTAACCAGCTCCAGAAGGACCTTCTAATTTACTGATTTCTTTGTCGAGTTGATGGTGTTTTTCATAAAGAGTCTGAAAACGGGGATGTGTAGAGATTAATTTTGAAACTAAATCTTGATCTGCTGATAACATACTACCTCCTCAGAATGTATTAAGCCTCAGATTCAGTATAAACATTGCGTACATTTTGTACATCCAAATAGCTTGTAATTTACATAATTTTTATTAGTTTTATGATCTTTCTACTAGAATTAAGTCGTATTACATTGCTTTACCTGAGTTATCTCTATTTTTGTAATTAAGAATCATCTATAGTGATAATTACGACGTAAATGACTTAATATGTATAAAAGTCTGGTTTTAAAAATTAGTTTTATGTTCTTAAATAGGAATAAATAATGAAAAAAGCGATTTTATCTGTAATGGCAGCGGCACTAATTTCATCTTGTGCAGTAGCAACGGAAGATTTGGAAAAGATCGCGCCATATCCAAAAGCTGAATCGGGTATGACTCGTCATGTAATTGAATTAACCAAGCAACAAAATGAAAATGACTTTATGGTTGAGTTAGTTATTGGAAAAACGATCAAAGCAGATTGTAACCGCCAATGGTTTATGGGTGACCTAGACAAAAAGACATTAGAAGGTTGGGGTTATGATTATTATAAACTCGACGAAGTAAAAGGCCCTGCGTCTACCATGATGGGATGTTCTGAGCCGGCAAAAGACCGTTTTGTGACAACTCAGTTAGGTGATGATGCATTTGTGCGTTATAACAGCAAGCTACCAATTGTGGTTTACGCTCCAAAAGATATGCAAGTGAAATATCGCATCTGGTCTACAGACGATAAATTAATTGATTCAGTTAATAAATAAATATTCAAGAAAATGCCGCATTTAGCGGCATTTTTTATAGCAATTAATTTAGCGAATAACAAATACAGATGTTTTCGCATGGCGCACAATAGCGGATGCTGTGGAGCCTAATAGGTAGGTTGAAGTGCTTGGGTGATGAGAGCCAACAACTATTAGGTCGGCACCAATTTCTTGCGCATAATCCAAAATTTCGTCTTTGGCGGAACCAATACCAACTTTGCAGTTAATACGTTCATCAGCAACTTTGATATCTTTAATGACCTCTTCTAATGCACGCATTGCGAGAACTGAGCGTTCTGCAGAATCTTTATTGCTTTCTGGTAAGGCGGCAATTTCAATACCAAAAAATAATTCAAGACTTGGAATAACGGATAGAAAATGAATTTCGGCTGAGCTTAGTTGCGCTAGTGCCTCAACGTGTTTGATGATCTCTTGGTTCAACTCATCTTCTAACAAATCAATAGGAACTAGGATTTTTTTATACATAGCGACCTCATTTTCGTGTTATTTGAAATTAATTACAAAGGCTTATCTTCAATATATCATAAGTTAAATGGAAAGTAATAAATGCTATAACGTGCGCATTTATCGCTTAGAGTTAAGGTAAATATAATTAATTATTTGAAAATAAAGGATAATTATTGTTGAGTCACCCTTTGTTTACAATTATTAGTGAGACTTTTAACAGGAACTATGCGATTATTGATTTTAAATATCATTAACCAATTGATTTAAAAGGTTTATTTGAATGATAATTATTTTGTTTTTCATTAAAGAATACATCATATGAATATGAATAATGCCTCGCCCAAGAAAAAAAGTGAGCTCGAGCTACAGCAAATAAAATTTAATGCAGCGAAGAAAAGTACACTCATCAGTGTCGTTGTTAATACACTCTTATCCATTTGGCAGATAATTATTGGTGTTATTTCACATTCTTCAGGGCTAGTTGCTGATGGTATCCATACCTTGTCTGATTTAATTGCTGATTTTGTCGTATTAATCGCGAATAAAAAAAGCCATAAAAAACCTGATGAAGATCACCCCTATGGCCATTTTCGTTATGAAAATGGTGCCTCATTAATATTAGGAATAATTTTATTAATTGTTGGTGTGGGGATGGTTTGGTCTGCTATTGAAAAGTTACTCAACCCAGATTTAATTCCTGAAGTACATACCATAGCTTTGGTCGCTGCACTGATCGCTTTAGTGGCAAAAGAAGGTTTATTTAGATATATGCTTCATGTTGCTAACAAAGTGAATTCGAGTATGTTAGTTGCAAATGCTTGGCATGCACGCTCTGATGCCGCTTCTTCATTAGTTGTTGCCATCGGTATTATTGGGAGTTTATGCGGTTTACGTATTTTTGACCCGATTGCTGCCCTCATTGTCGGGACTTTTGTTTTTCGCATGGGGTTCAAATTTACGAATCAATCGATGCAAGACTTAATGGATAAAGGCGCGAATGAGGAAACTTTGCAGGAAATTCGTTCTGTTTTAGATAATATAAGTGAGTTATCGGGATATCATGATTTAAAAACACGTAAGTCGGGTGATTTTTTATTAGTAGATGTGCATCTAGAACTTGATGGAAATATGAGTATTACTGTTGGCCATGAGATTGCGGTAAATGTACGTAACAAGTTGATGGAAAACCCATTAATTTTAGATGTTATGACTCACCTTGACCCTTATGATAAAGATGTTAAGCATTAATCATACGTTTATTTTATTTTTCGATAAGAACCGAGCTTTAAAGTGGCTCGGTTTTTTATTGCAAGCTATTATATAAAAATGACTTATTAATTATTGCATCCAGTTGATAACAAGGCGAAAATTAATACGTTGTTTCATAATGGCACAATATAGTATTTGTTCAAAGTATAGGGAACATGTAGCAAACTCTACAAATTTGAACTCTATAGTGATTATTGAATGATTGAGGAAAAAATGCGGTTAACTCAAGAACAATGTCAGACATTTCGCGCTCCAAAAGTAATTGCCCTTACGAATCAAAATGGTATGAAGGTTATTCTCAGTAGCTTAGGAGCTAGTTGGCTTAGCTGTATACTTCCGTTAACAACAGGAAAGCGAGATGTTGTTTTGGGTTCACCCAATATGGCGAAACAGATGGAGCAAGGGGTATATCTTGGTTCGATAGTCGGGCGAGTAGCTAACCGTATAAATAACTCTCAATTTACGCTAAATAAGCAACATTATCAGGTAACGGGTAACCAAGGAGTACATTGCCTTCATGGTGGAAAACATAATTTTAGTCACCGTATATGGGGTATTTTTCAACCAACTCCACAGAAAGCTATTTTTTCTTTGGCGTCTCCTGCTGGCGAACAAGGTTTTCCGAGCCAGTTAGACGTTGAAGTGAGTTATGAACTTACAGAAGATAATCAAGTGGTTATCCATCATAACTACCAAGCTACCGATGCTTGCCCTGTTAACCTTGCGAATCAC
Source organism: Providencia sp. PROV_01 (assembly GCF_053098325.1). Taxonomy (NCBI): domain Bacteria; kingdom Pseudomonadati; phylum Pseudomonadota; class Gammaproteobacteria; order Enterobacterales; family Morganellaceae; genus Providencia; species Providencia sp. PROV_01. The sequence continues at coordinate 1,801,777 of NZ_JBRFKD010000002.1, forward strand.
ATCTATTTTAACTTAGCAGGAGAGGATTCGGTTAGAACGGCTTTAGAGCATGATTTATATATTGATGCAGACCAATATTTGCCAACAGATATGGACGGTATTCCAACGGGGGAATGGCATAATGTTGCAGAAACAAATTTTGATTTTCGCCAAAGTAAGCGAATTGGCCGGGATTTTTTACAAGATGATGTGCAGCGTCGTGTTGGGGGCTATGACCATACGTTTATATTAAACAACGCATTAACTGATGGTGAGCAGACAGTCGCAATCCTCAGCGCACCAAGTGGTGATGTGTGCCTCAATATCGCCACTACACAGCCTGCATTACATGTGTACAGTGGAAATAATCTGTTTGCAACGTCAGGGAAAACCCGAACGTATGTCCCTTATTCAGGGGTAGTGATGGCTACTCAGTTTCCAACAGACGGCATTAATCATTCGGAGTGGGGCACGCGATACAGCTCGATTGCTCTTTCTCAACAAGTGTATCGAAGCCAAACTCGTTACCAATTTATTTTCTAATCTAGCTGGTGAATATTCAGCGCCTCTATATTAAGGCGCTGAATTGAATTACTGGTTAATAATTATTTAGACTTAAATAACAAACAAATCCAGATATTCATTGACGGGCATTTTTTCTAGCATGGGTTTATCGAGAGAGGCTTTTAGAATTCGAATTTGTTGGGCTTCTGGGAATTGCCTTGCTAAATTAATTCTAAATTTATTCAATAACAATGGCATACCCTCTTTGCGGCGGCGTTTGTGACCAACTGGGTATTCGATAACAACTTCATCAAGCACTTGCCCATCTTTCAATGTGATGGTTAACCCGTTGCTAATCGAACGTTTTTCAGGATCATGATAATCTCGAGTAAACTGTGCATCTTCGGTGCAATACATTTTTGCACGTAATGCATCAATACGCGCATCTTTGGCAATATTGTCTTCATAATCAGCTGCGGTTAAACGACCAAAAATTAATGGGATAGCAACCATATATTGGATGCAATGATCTCTATCTGCCGGGTTATTTAATGGGCCTTTTTTATCAATAATACGAATACAAGCCTCATGGGTACGAATGGCAATAGACTCAATATCTTGTGCCGATTTCCCTAATTTCTCAAGGGTTTGATAGAGTTGTAAAGCTGCTTCTACCGCTGTTTGGGAATGAAACTCAGCAGGGAAAGAAATCTTAAACAACACATTTTCCATGACATATGAGCCATAAGGGCGTTGAAAACGCAGTGGTTGTCCATTAAATAAAACATCGTAGAAGCCCCATGTTTTTGCGGTTAACGCCGTTGGGTAGCCCATTTCTCCTTTTTGAGCCATTAAAGCCAACCGAACTGCACGGGATGTGGCATCACCGGCTGCCCATGATTTACGGGACCCTGTATTGGGGCTATGGCGGTAGGTACGTAAGCTGTGCCCATCAATCCATGCTTGGGAAACGGCATTGAGAATTTGATCTCTTTCCAGCCCTAATAAATGTGCAACAACCGCAGTTGAGGCTACTTTAACTAAAATGACATGATCAAGGCCAACTTGGTTAAAGGCGTTTTCTAACGCAATACAACCTTGAATTTCATGCGCTTTAATTAATGCAGTCAAAACATCTCTAATGACTAGTGGCGCTTTGCCTTTAGCAATGTTTTCACGTGAAAGCCAGTCAGCCGTCGCCAAAATACCGCCAAGGTTATCTGATGGATGGCCCCATTCGGCAGCAAGCCAAGTGTCATTAAAATCGAGCCAGCGGCACATGGTACCAAGATTAAAAGCGCCTTGCACAGGATCTAATTGAAATTGTGTGCCTGGGATTTTTGCTCCATTTGGCACAATTGTTCCTGGCACAATAGGTCCTAATAATTTTTTACATGCGGGGTATTCAAGGGATTCCATACCGCAACCCAGCGTGTCGAGCAGGCAATGATAAGCTGTATCATAGGCGAGGTCAGAAATAATCGGGTAATCCATTACATAATCAACAATATCGCTGATCACTTTATCAAATTCAATTTGTTGCGAACGCACGGTTTGTGTTGTCATTAGGTTACCTTTTAACGCTGTTCTATAGGAGTAAATAATTGATTTTCAGGCCCAATGTAGTTGGCTGAAGGACGAATAATTTTATTATCTTGTCGTTGTTCAATAATATGGGCTGACCAGCCAGCGGTACGCGCCATAACAAATAACGGGGTAAACATAGCGGTGGGGATGCCCATCAGGTGATAAGCCACAGCCGAAAACCAATCTAAGTTGGGAAACATGTTTTTCTCACGTTTCATCACGGACTCAATGCGATCCGCAACGGTATAAAGATGCCGGTTTAAACTTTGCTCTGATAACTGTAAAGCAACAGATTTGATAATGGGATGACGAGGGTCTGCGAGGGTATAAACTGGATGGCCAAAACCAATGATAACCTCACTATTTTTAATGCGTGCGGTAATATCGTGTTCCGCTTCGTCCATCGAGGCATAACGTTGCTGAATTTCTAAAGAAACTTCATTTGCGCCGCCATGTTTTGGACCACGCAGCGCGGCAATTGCCCCTGTCATCGCTGAGTAAAAATCCGTACCTGTCCCAGCAATAACCCTTGCTGCAAATGTGGATGCGTTAAATTCATGTTCCGCATATAAAATTGCCGTAATATGCATGAATTTTTCCCATTGAGCAGGAGGTTTTTTACCGTGTAATAGGTGTAAGAAATGCGCACCAATCGAATCATCATCTGTTTGGGTTTCAATACGCCGTCCATGGTGGCTAAAGTGGTACCAGTACAACAATATCGACCCTAATGACGCTAATAAGCGATCAGCGATATCTCTAGCACCAGAAAAAGGGTGCGATTCTTTTTCTGGTAAAACACAGCCCATCATTGATACGCCTGTGCGCATGACATCCATCGGGTGTGCGTTAGCGGGTATTGATTCTAACGTCTGTTTAACGCTTGCCGGTAACCCTCGAAGGGATTGCAGTTTTTCTTTGTATGCAACGAGTTCAGTTGCCGTAGGGAGCCTTTCATGGATGAGCAAATGTGCGATTTCTTCAAATTCACATTGTGTTGCCAAGTCGTGAATATCAAACCCGCGATAATGCAGGTCATTACCATTACGCCCAACGGTACAAAGGGCCGTGTTTCCGGCTGCTACACCAGAAAGTGCAACTGATTTTTTAGGTTTAAATTGAGGAGTTTCAGTGTGGTTAAGTTGTTCATTCATCATTTATTCCTTGTAGGGGACTGAGGTAATGCAACTTTCGGTAATAATAAGTAATTAAAAATTAAGATTTTTTCTGTGAAAATAATGCATCCAGTTTTTGCTCATAATCGTAATAATGAATACTCTGATACAGCTCTTCTCGAGTTTGCATTAGCGGAATGACACTTTTTTGCGTGCCTTCTTTACGTAATGTTGTATAAACCTGTTCAGCCGCTTTGTTCATGGCGCGAAATGCAGAAAGTGGATATAGTGCGATGGCAATGCCAACACTGCGTAATTCATCAAGAGTAAACAGTGGGGTTTGGCCAAATTCAGTTAAATTGGCCAGTACGGGAGCAGAGGTGTTATTTGTAAATTTTTGATACATAGAGAGTTCTGTAATAGCTTCTGGGAAAAGCATGTCCGCGCCTGCGTCTAAGTAAGCTTGTGCACGTTCCAGTGCGGCATCAATGCCTTCTACCGCTAATGCATCAGTTCGAGCCATAATCACAAAACTGTCATCGGTTCGTGCATCAACAGCTGCTTTGATGCGGTCGACCATTTCTTGTGTCGAAACAATTTCTTTATTAGGGCGGTGGCCACAACGTTTGGCACCCACTTGGTCTTCAATATGTAACCCTGCTGCACCTGCTTTACAAAAGGATTTCACGGTACGGGCAACGTTAAAAGCGGAAGGGCCAAAGCCAATATCGGCGTCAACCATTAGTGGTAAGTCACAGACGTCGGTAATGCGTCGAATATCAATTAAAACATCATCTAACGTTGAAATACCTAAGTCAGGCATACCTAATGATCCTGCGGCTACGCCACCCCCAGATAAATAAATAGCTTTATAGCCAGCTTGTTTTGCAAGGAGTGCGTGGTTGGCATTGATCGTTCCAACAAGCTGCAATGGCGACTCTTGCTTGATAGCCTCGCGAAATTTGTGTCCTGCACTAAATGATGACATAGCGGCCTCATAAAATGTTAATCAGTTGTAATGAGATTAGGGTAACAATAGTCATATAGCAATTGGCGTGCCAACCTTGAATTAAGAGGTGTGGGAATATAAATTTATTAAAAATCAATTGGATATTGATTTTTCTGGTTTGTGATAGAAAAAACAAAGTTAAAATAATCAGTTGGAATGTTTCAATGAAACAATATATTGTTAAGTGAAACGGAAATGAAACACGATGAGAAGGTATGGCGATGATGGATAAACCGATTATTTGGACGGTTTCAGTGTCCCGGTTATTTACACTGTTTCGAGATATCAGCCCAGAATTTAGTGAACAAGCGGAAATCACACCACTTAATCTTGGTTTTGAACAGGCGGTAGAGGCCGTTCGTCAACGATTACAGGAAGGGCATTGTGACGCCATTATTAGTGCGGGTTCAAATGGTGCTTATTTAAAAAGCCATGTTTCAGTACCGGTTATTATCGTGAAAACCAGCGGGTTTGATGTTATGCAAGCATTAGCCAAAGCACGAGAAATTAGCGATAAAATTGGGATCATCAATTATAAAAAGCCATTTTCATCATTAGATGAATTTCAGCAGCGTTTTGGTTTGCAAATTGAACAGCGTAGCTATGTTACCGCAGAGGATGCGAGAGCTCAGCTTAAGGCACTGAAAGCTTTGGGGATCTCCGTTGTGGTGGGCGCTGGGTTAATCATGGACTTAGCAGATGAAATGGGGATGACAGGGGTTTTTGTTTATTCCACACAAACCATACGGCAAGCATTTTCAGATGCTATCGAATTAAGCCTGATGTCGAGGCGTGAAAACCATTCGCAAGACAAATATCTCCCCCCTAACCCTGCAAAAGTTCGCTATACCATTAATGACCTGATTGGTTCATCATTACAGATGGAACGTGTTAGGCAAACCATTATGTTGTATGCACGCTCTGATGCAACAGTATTGGTTCAAGGTGCGAGTGGAACAGGGAAAGAGATGGTGGCACAAGCTATTCATCACGAATACACCTTATTCAATCAACATAAGCGCAGCAAACAACAAATGCCTTTTGTGGCTGTGAACTGCGGGGCGATACCTGAAACATTATTAGAAGCCGAATTATTTGGCTATGAAGAAGGTGCCTTTACGGGGGCTCGCCGCGGTGGCCGAGCAGGCTTATTTGAACTGGCGAATGGGGGAACACTGTTTTTAGATGAAATTGGTGAAATGCCTATTGCATTACAAACAAAGTTATTACGAGTGCTCGAAGAGCGTTCGGTAGTGCGAGTTGGTGGGTATAAACCGTTACAAGTCAATGTTCGGGTCATTTGTGCAACCCACTGTGATTTAGACGGTTGGGTAAAAGAAGGGCGCTTTCGAGCTGATCTATTTTATCGGCTCGGGGTACTAAGAATGCGAGTACCAGCGCTCAATGAACGTGGCGATGATATTTTTGTATTAGCGGAGCGGCTGCTTAAATTAGCCTTTGCAGGATTAAGATTGCCTTTACCTTCCTTTCGTGTACAGCAACTAATTGTATGTAAAGAATTTTTTCTTGAGTATTCATGGCCCGGCAATGTTCGAGAACTCAGAAACTTAATGGAGCGAGTCGCGCTGTATTGCAGTGCTTACCCAGAAAAAGCGATCACAACACAAATGTTAATAAGTTTATCTCCAGAAAGGCAGGGTAGCGAACACAAGGACGTCGTAATAAAAGATAAATCACATGAACCATTAGAAGACGTAATGGCAAGATTTAATGGGGATCGTAAAGCGGTGGCCGAGTATTTAGGAATTAGTAGGACTACGTTATGGCGCCGACTTTCCTCCCATTCCTCCAGACCGAATTCTCGTATTGCACTAAGGAAGAGTAAGAATTAGTATTTTTATGCATTCCTCTAATTCGATTTATAGTGTTTTCACTAAATTTTAATGAACCTCTATTAATTTTTAAATAAAAAGAAAAAATAAGGGAATAACAAACAAAAAAGTGAAATAAATTGTTTTAGTAAATTGAGCAAGGCAAATTTGCTTTATCAATCAGCTTATGCAGCAGGAGAAAACAATAAATAATTTTTTTTGTGATTAAGCACTTTTTAGGTTCCTTATATTTAGTTTAAGTTGTATCTAAAAGTAACAGAGGTGGTTTTGCATGTTGTTTTTATAACTAACTGTTATTTAGGTAATTAGTTTCTTTTTCTTGCCATTTTTGAACAGGGTTTACCTACAAAAAAAACGTGATTTTTCTCACATAAATTATTTTGTTAGTCACCATTAGATTTTCTCATTTTAACTTCGTGATTGAACGTTCTATATTGCGCTCAAATTAGTCTTATCTTTGTTTTTTTACTACTGCACTAATCGCCGAAATGTGTTCTTTCTTGGGAACACAATGTTGTCGTATTCTACGATGTAGTTGCAGCGCATATTATTTATTTTGTTAGTTGGAGAGTGGGGCGTGAATCAGTCCACTACTATCATGCGCAAACGCGACAATGCATTCGTTCCTGTTGCAGGGTTAACGATTTTTGCTATTGCATCGGGTTATTTAATGAGCTTAATCCCATTATCTATGGGAAGCTTTGGTATTGATACGCAATATGCCGGCTGGTTAGCGAGCGCGTATTATATTGGTTTATTAATTGGCTCAATGTTAATTGAACCTATTATTGCCAAAATAGGCCATCGTCTTGCGTTTATTGGTTTTTTATTGATGCTTGCCGCGACAGTTATCGTACTGCCATGGACGCCAACCATTGAAGCTTGGTTGCCGAACCGCTTAATTGCAGGGGTTGCGGTGGCGGGTATTTTTGTGGTTGTCGAGTCTTGGTTATTGATTGGCGATAATCCGAAAGAGCGTGCTAAACGTTTAAGTTTTTATATGACGTCATTGTATGGCGGAACAACACTTGGCCAGCTTGCTATTGGTGTTATTGGAACCCATGGTGCTTATCCATTTATGGTGGTATTAGGGTTATTATTATTAGCGGTAATGCCACCGTTATTAGTGCGCCAAGGTCAGCCAGAAAGTGGTTCTCATCAGAAACTCTCATTGAAAAAAATTGCTCGTTTAAGTAAACCTGCAATTATTGGCTGTATGGTTTCTGGTATTACTATGGGAACTATTTATGGGCTAATGCCGTTATCATTGAAAAAAGACCAATTCACCACTGACCAAGTCGGTGTGTTGATGGCCTCAATTATTCTTGGTGGGATGTTAATACAGCCAGTTGTTAGTAAATTATCTATCTTAATGAGTAAAACCTTGTTGCTTGCAATGGTTTCATTATTAGGTGTTTTTGCGATGGGTGTTATTTATATTTCGAGTGATTATTTGGTGATGATCGTTGCTTTAGCGTTACTCGGTATGTCAACTTTTGCCTTATACCCGGTAGCGATAACATTAGCGTGTGATAGCCTAGATTCCTCCTACATTGTGGCAGCAACTCAGGTGATGTTGTTTAGTTACAGTATCGGTTCAGCAATGGGACCTATCGCCGCTGGGACATTTTTAGGCCAACATAATGGTTTAGTGAATTTTTTCTTTATTGTGCTGTTAGTAACTGCAATTTATATGTTAATTGCCAGCTTACGTCGCAAAGCCAGTGTGTTAGCAAATTAATTTTATCAATAAATAAAACCAATAAATAAAAAGCTCTGTGAATTATTGCAGAGCTTTTTTGTATTCTAATTATTTCTTTTTATTCACGGTTGAAGGTGCCAGTTGTGCTTCAATGGGGGAATGCCTAGTGTTACGTACAATACGTTGTTCCCAAAGCTCCCCTAATTTGAAATCCCATGACAGCGGTGATATTTTTGTTCTACCTGCATTTGGAGCGAAAGTGAGTTCGCTGAAATACAACGTATTTTCATCAGACATCAAAAAATCAGCTCGGCAATAATCAAAAGGAGTGACGAGTATTTCTGCTAACCGTAACATCTCTTTGAATAATGGCGGTTCAGATACGGGTTCTAGCATGTTTGGATAACCAAAAGTCACGGGTTGTAACTGCCAGTTGATATCATAAATATTAATAAATTCATTACCAAATTCGTCGGTATAGTCAATTTCTGCATAGACAGGCTTACCGGAAAAACAATGAACCCGGCATGTTTCTGGTACTAACTTCCGGTTTTTATTAGCGAATAAATCAATATATTCTTCACACATAATTTGTGCGGGAATAGTTTTATAATGACGCTCTCGAGTAATATAGTAAAGATTTTTAGTTAAATGAAAATCCAATTTGTTTTTAGCTTTTAGCCAATTAAATTGTGCTTTGTTTCGACAAATAATACTACTGCCACTGTCGTGATTACATTTTAAAACAAAACGCTCTGGCAGTTTGCTTATATCAATTTCATCGACATTTTTATAAGTATCAATGATAGGAACTAAATATTCATTTCCTATTGTACGTGAGATATATTCCCTTACCGTAAGTTTATCTGCAAATTGTGAATATAATGGGTTTTTATCTCGCAACATTCTAAAATTCACTTTCTCATTAAAGCTTTTTGGGGCTTTAAAGTCAGGGCGGTAATTGAGTTTTTTAGTAAATTTATTAGTGAGATATGTTTTGTCACTCATAATGAGTGTACGTAATTTTTTTATAAAATACTCTGCTTTTTTCATGCGAGCACCAACCATTCTAAAATTGTAGTGTGTAAATGAAATCTAATTTTTATTTGATTATATTTTTTATAACTTAAATAAAACATCAATAAATGTAACGGTCAATTTAATAATTTCTTAATAAATAAATAGTAAACAAAAGATAAATAAAGGTCATTTTGTTAATAATAGCCGGGTATCTGTCTGCTTTTATATCAATAATTAAATCAATCGTTTTAATTATTCGTCATTAATAATAAGGGTATTGCCTATTTAAAGTGTAACATAGGCAAGAAAGATAGACCTTAAGGGTTTATTTAGATAATGACCTCTAAACAAATGGATTTAGAGATGGCATTTTAGAAAGTTGTTATTTTTTAAATTACTAAAATTGTTATTGCAGTGGCGGTTGTCCCATTTGTTTTAAAAATCGTATTTGAGCTGCAACGAGTTGTTTGTAATCAATACAACGGTATGGCATATCGTACTGTTGGGCCAATTTGGCTAAGATGTGTGCTAGAGCAGGGTAATGGCGATGGTGCCAATGAGGGAAAAGATGATGTGTAAGGTGGTAATTTAATCCCCCAGTTAAGCGCCATAAAAAATGGGGGGTTGGTAGCCAGTCACAAGCCGTGACAAAATTATGGTGGTACCAGCCATGCGTGATTTGTTTATCCTCAGGTGCAGTAAAAAACTGTGTCTCTGCCCAATGTGTTCCTAATAATAAATAAATTACAAAAATGGAAGCAACCATTTGGCTCAACAAGTACGTGATAAATATTGCAGTTAAGCTGATCCCATGATGGTGAGCCACTATTACTGGGATACCAAGCATCAATATTAAGTGTCCTATCTTGCTACCTAAAAATAACCCCCAACCTAGTTTACCTTCTAAAACTTTCTGTGTTTTTAAGTGTGTTTTCCCCGTTCGATCAGACCAATCAAACACCAGAGTTATCCATGTGAGTGACAATGATGCGACGAAAGGCCAATAAATATGTTGATATTTCATAAAAGGCCGCCAACGCTGAAAGGGTGTTTGGCGGAATATGCCATTTTCTTCAGTGTCTAAATCATAATGTTCGATATTGGCATAATGGTGGTGATAATGAACGTGGCGTGTGCGCCAAAATTCCGGTTCTAATCCTAAGGGTAATGTAACTAAACGCCCAAATAACCGATTTTTCCAGCCGGATTTAAATAAGGTATTATGGCAGGCGTCATGTTGGCCAATCACATTTAATAGCATGATGAGTAAGACAAATACAAAATAGGACAATATGTAAACTGTGGTAGATATTGTAATGAGAATTGGAAGATAACTCAGAATAGCAACAATAAACAAGACGCCAATTGCAGCAAGGTCAGCTAGGCTGGCATACACGTGATCGTGCTTAGTTTGCAGATATTCCTGACTTGCTTGTTTTAATGCGGTATGAAATTGTTGTTCGTTAGCATTGGCGAACTTGAGTTCGAATTCGGTGTGATGCATGTGATTCTCATTTGAGGTTATCTTCTTTATATTCAAAGAGTATATCTTTACTCAGTAAACCGTCGTAAACAAATATGCAAGGAGGTGGGAGTTTAGGCTTATTCTGAATCAGATATCATGGAAAAATTAAATCTCGAAAATTTAAATGCGTTTTTTTGATGAAAATAGTAGAAATTAATATTAATGCGGATAAGAGATTAAATACGAGATATGGATTAATTAAATTGATATGTTGTTTTATGAAGCATTTGGTAATAATACGTATTGCTTACCTACTGAGGTACGGAAACTAGCTACATCCTTGTAGAATAATCCTTTAATATTAAAGTATCAGGGAAAAATGTGTCTGTCTGTAATAAATCATGTAAAAAAAACATTTTAACTTAATACTCATCATTAATAATAAATGATTGTTATCATTTTAGGTGGGTTTATTTTAATTACTCGTTATATTTGTTTGGCCTAAGCTAAATTAGGAGCTTGCCTATATTAATAATGTGCCAAAATGATGAAATAGCCACAGGTAAATTATTTTTTGAATTAGGAATGTGACATGAAAAAAATACTGTTAATAATTTTATCAACACTGATTATTCCAGTATCCGCTCAAGCCGGTTATAAATATTATGGTTGTGATAAAAAAATCTATCAATTAGAAAAACAGCTAAAATATGCCAAAATGCACGGTAATCGAAATAGAGTCATGGGGTTAGAGCGTGCTATTTCAAATGTACAAAATAACTGCTACGACCATTATTCCGGAGCCACAGGCCCAACTAAATTAAATCATCGATATAGTTTTACTGAAACGGATCATTTAGAGCAGCAGATAGAAGCGTTACAAGATGAAATTGAGCGTTTAAAAGCCGCAAAAAACTAGCTTAATAAGTAATATTAAAATCAAATATTACTTATAAACGAAAACCGTGTTGGATGAATTTAGCGCTATTGCTGCTTGTCATAATTATTGTGATATTCACTTTAATTGTTGTTTGGCTATAGCGCATTGAATTAATCAATGAAATAATAAGTTAATGTCGTTTTCTTAATTCAATATGTCTTCTTATGGTTATTCGTCCTCATCAGCACTGGTTTTTTCGGTTATTCGACTGGCATGGTTCTGTACTGTCAAAAATAACATTTCGGCTTTCTCTAAATATAATGATATCTATCGTAGCAGTACTCAGTTTTCAATGGTACGAACGATTAGGTATACACTTAACGATTGCTCCTTTTAGCTTACTGGGGATTGCCATCGCAATCTTCCTCGGTTTTCGTAATAATGCCTGTTACAGCCGTTTGATTGAGGCGCGAACGCTTTGGGCTTCGTTATTAATTAATCAAAGAAATATTTTAAGGAATATTAAAGGGTTATTACCTAATGACCAATTAGCTCAAAAGGAGTTTGCGAATCTGTTGATTGCTTTTGGTTGGAGCCTTAAACACGAACTAAGAAAAACCAGTCCAATCATTGACTTGTACCGGTTATTACCTCGAAATATTTTTGATGAGGTTATCCGAAGTCCGTTTCCCACTAGCCGAATATTGTTGCAGATTGGCCTAAAGGTGGGGGAATTACGTGATAAAAAAGTCATCAGCGATGTACTCTTTCAAGCCATTAATAAAGATATTAATGCATTATCGGACGTACTTGGTGGCTGTGAACGTATTTCGAATACGCCGATCCCGTTTGCGTATACGTTAATTTTACAGCGAACAGTCTATCTATTTTGTTCGTTACTTCCTTTTGCATTAGTCGTAGACCTACATTTTATGACGCCATTTGTTTCTGTTTTTATTTCTTATACCTTCCTAGCGTGGGATGCATTAGCAGAAGAACTCGAAGATTCTTTTGGGATTGCTGCAAATGATTTACCGCTTAATGCTATTTGTAATAGTATTGAACGTAATGCATTGGATATGTTAGATATTCAACCACTTCCCCCTCAGTATCAGCCAGATAAATACTTTAACTTGTTGTAGCGTTAATCTATTTCTTATTGAAGACAGTAGAACGTGATATTCACGTTTTACTGTTTAACCTTTATACCTAATATTATTTTGTATTTTGGGGTCATAAAAATAAGCAATTCTGTACAGATAATCCTATAGATACTATACTCCCCCTATGTATATTAAAGAGGCTTAAATATGCCACATTCCCCAAAGGAAAAAAAAGCAGTCCTTACTCGGGTTAGAAAGCTGAAAGGGCAATTGTTTGCCTTGGAGTCGGCCTTGGAGGATGAAGTTGAATGTGCTGCCATTTTACAACAAATTGCTGCTATTCGCGGTGCAGTTAATGGTTTGATGGCAGGGGTATTAGAAAGTCATTTACGAGAAGGGCTTCAAGAGTCTGCGACAACACAGTTGCAAAAAGACTCAGTAGACGATGCTATCTCATTAATTCGTACCTATTTGCGGTAAATAAAGAAGGAATAACGATGAAATCACGTGCAGCAGTCGCATTTGGCCCAGGTGAGCCATTAAAAATTGTCGAAATTGATGTCATGCCACCAAAAGCTGGGGAAGTGTTAGTTAAAATTAGCCATACAGGTGTTTGTCATACTGACGCTTTTACATTGTCAGGAGATGACCCAGAAGGTTTGTTTCCTGTGGTATTAGGGCATGAAGGCGCAGGTGTTGTTGTCGAAGTCGGTGAAGGTGTTACCAGTGTTAGTGTGGGTGACCATGTCATTCCACTTTATACGGCAGAATGTGGGAAATGTGTTTTTTGCGAATCAGGTAAAACAAACTTATGCGTCTCTGTCAGAGAAACACAAGGTAAAGGTGTGATGCCAGATGGAACAACACGTTTTTCTTATAATGGCCAGCCAGTTTATCATTACATGGGCTGTTCAACATTCAGTGAATATACCGTTGTTGCCGAAGTCTCTTTGGCAAAAATTAACCCTCAAGCTAACCATGAAGAAGTTTGTTTATTAGGTTGTGGTGTGACAACCGGTATTGGCGCGGTACATAATACAGCTAAAGTGCAAGAAGGTGACTCAGTTGCTGTTTTTGGGCTCGGTGGTATTGGTCTGGCAGTTATTCAAGGGGCAAGGCAAGCAAAGGCTGGTCGTATTATTGCTATCGATACTAACCCCTCTAAGTTTGAATTAGCACGTCAATTTGGTGCGACAGAGTGTTTGAACCCTAATGATTTTGATAAGCCGATTCAACAGGTTCTGATTGAGAAAACCCAGTGGGGTGTTGACCATACCTTTGAATGTATTGGTAATGTGAATGTCATGCGTGCCGCACTTGAAAGTGCACATCGCGGATGGGGCCAATCGATTATCATTGGTGTCGCAGGAGCAGGGCAAGAGATTTCAACTCGTCCATTCCAATTAGTGACAGGGCGTTCATGGCGCGGTACGGCATTTGGTGGAGTGAAAGGCCGTAGCCAATTGCCAAAAATGGTTGAAGATGCCATGAAGGGGGATATTGAACTGTCTCCCTTTGTGACGCACACATTGCCATTAGACAGTATTAATGACGCATTCGATTTAATGCATGAAGGTAAATCAATCCGTACCGTTATTCACTATGATTAAGGAGTCTTTGATGGAGAGAATTGAACGCCATGCGTGTTTTGGGGGCTGGCAGGATGTTTATCAACATCAATCCACTGTGCTCGGCTGTGAAATGAAGTTCGCAGCCTATCTACCACCACAAGCGAAAACAGTCGCCTGCCCGGTGATTTATTGGTTATCAGGGTTAACCTGTAATGAGCAAAATTTTATCACTAAGGCGGGAGCCCAACAATTTGCGGCAAAATATGGCGTAATTCTTATTGCACCGGATACCAGCCCTCGCGGTACTGAAGTCGCTGATGACGAGGCCTATGATTTAGGGCAAGGTGCAGGTTTTTATGTTAATGCGCAGCAAGCTCCGTGGCGTAATCATTACAAAATGTATGATTATATTGTGTCTGAGCTACCTGATTTAATCGAAACACATTTACCTGTATCTGAAAAACGCGCTATTTTTGGCCATTCTATGGGTGGGCACGGCGCTTTAATGATTGGCCTACGTAATACAGGTCGATATTGTAGTTTATCTGCATTTTCTCCGATTGTTGCTCCAACTCAGGTTCCTTGGGGGCAAAAAGCGTTTATGGCTTATTTGGGGGAAGATACGGTTAGTTGGTCTCAATATGACACCGTTGAATTGCTCGAAAAGGCTGAGGCTATTCCACCTATTTTAGTGGATGTCGGTACTGCGGATCCTTTTTACCAAGAGCAACTGAAACCAGAGTTATTTGCGGATATTTGTGATAAAAAACAATTTGAATATTGTTTGAATCTGCGTGATGGGTATGATCACAGTTACTACTTTATTAGTAGTTTCATTGGTGAACATATTGCATTTCATGCACGATATTTAAGCGATAATAACTAAATATCATAAAGTGAGACCACTAATTGGTTTCACTTTACTATTTCCATTATTTTATCGTAATAATGCTCAAGTCACTATTCGACCACCTCATTGGAGAGCTTGCTAATTGCTTTAATTGCGCTGATTGCGACATCTTTATTTGGGTCATTACATAATTCAAGTAGGCGGTTAATCGTAATATGTTGTTTCAGCTGTATTTTACAATCGCCTAAAGCGGATATAGCGGCTATTTTTACATCATCATTTTTTCTTTTTGTTAAATCAAGTAATGTATTTATGACTTTGTTATCCATTCATTATCCTGCTAATAGGTATTAATAAATGAATTAAAACTCATTTATTTTTTAAGAGGGTAATTTCAATGTTTAAAATGCTACTATAAGGAGGTATTTATTGATATCAAAAAACACAACTAATTTGAGTGTAGTGTGGCTGAGCTAGCGTATGAATAGGTAGTAGACATTATTACCTATTCATATTTAGTGACTAGAGAGATCGAGAAAGTTAAATAAGTTTAATTAATAAGTTTTAATTTCAAGAAGAGTATTGATAAAAAGATATTGTTTGTATATTAAAAATGGTCGGAGAGTTTACTTAGCGCTTTTATTGCAGACACTGCGACATCTTTATTTGGGTCTTTACAGAGTTCAAGTAAGCGGTTGATTGCATTTTGTTGTTCAACGGTTACTTTATAATCTCCTAAGGCAGAAATAGCTGCAATTTTAACATCATCATTTCCACGATGCGTTAACTCAATTAATGTTTCAATAATATTGTTTTCCATGTAAACCCTTTGAAATACCTGCGCGATGCTTAGGTATTCTAAGTGAAATTACTTGAGATTTATTTTTGAAATTTACGGGTTTATTAACGGATTATATAGATTTTACACTTTTTTGGGCTAATAACTATTTTATTAACTGAAGTGCATCAAGAGAGTAAATACTATTGATGTAAAGACTAACACCATTAAAAGTTATTGATAACATATTAAAATCGGTATGGTTTAATAATTCTTTATTAAGATAAGAATATTAAAGTACTTTACCCTTAAAGTGAGTTGAATAAAGTACTTTTTAGATATTAGTTAATGGCGCAAATAAACATGAGGCGTGTTATTTTCTGGGTGTTGAGTAACACCTAGGTCAGCTTGATACCATTGAGTTAAATTTTCAGTTGTTAAAACTTCAATAGGGGAACCTTGAGCAACAAGCTTTCCATCATGAATTAATAACACTTTATCTGCATACAGAGCGGTTAAGTTAAGGTCATGCAATACACAGCAAACACCTAATGGTCGTTGACGCGTCAGTTGATGCAGTAACCGTAAGCTATGCTGTTGGTGATATAAATCAAGTGCTGAAGTGGGTTCATCAAGAAATAAGCAAGCGGGTTGAGCTGTCGGTTGCCATAATTGTGCTAATACTCGTGCTAATTGAACGCGTTGTTGCTCCCCCCCTGAAAGTCGGCGGTAATCCCGCTGCCGTAGTGATTGGCAACTGGTTTGTGTTAACGCCTCATCAATAGCGGTATTTTTATATTCAGAACCGTAGGGGGTTCTTCCCATAGCAACAACATCTTCAACAGTAAAAGCAAATTGTAAGTGGCTATGTTGCTTCATGACGGCACGTTTTTGCGCTAATTCGTTATGATCCCAGTCACTCATCGCTCGGCCTTCAATAAAACACGTGCCATGGGTTGGGGTGTTATAACCTGTTAGTAATTTTAATAGGCTGGATTTCCCTGCGCCATTTGGCCCAATGATCGCGACAAATTCCCCTTGCTCAATAGATAAACTCACATTATCTATCAGTGTCTTTTCACTGATTTTATAAGATAAATTTTGTGCTTCTAATAAGAACGGTTTGGTTTGCATATTTAGATTCTCCCTGCAGGCTGTCGCAAAATGAGCCATAAGAAGTAGGGGCCACCAATCAAGCCTGTCAGCAAGCCAACAGGAATTTCAGCAGGCGCAACCGCAGTTCTCGCTACCGTATCAGCAATCAGTAATAACCCCGCCCCTACGATAGCTGAACCAGGAATGAGCCAGCGATGGTCAGGGCCGAGTGTCATACGAATAAGGTGCGGAACAACGAGACCCACAAAACCAATAACCCCACTCATTGCAACAGCACAACCGACTAACATGGCGCTGAGGAATAATAAAATAAATTTGGTGCGTTCAACATTAAGCCCAAGGTAATGTGCATCTTCATCCCCTAATTGCAGAATGTTGAGCTTATTTCCCTGCATTAGGCAGATAACACAAATAGGAAGAATAACTGAAGCGGCAATGGTCAGTGACGTCCAGTCAACATTACCGAGTGTGCCCATCATCCATAAACTAAATGTCCTTAGCTGTTGATCATTACTGATATAACTAAGAACACCGATGAATGACATGCACAGTGCATTGATTGCGATGCCCGCGAGAAGTAATTTTGCGAGGTTGCCATTTGATGAACGATTTAAGCTAAAAATAATAAAAGAAACGGTTAGGCTACCAATAAAAGCAGCAGCAACATGGCCATAACCTTGCATCACAGTTGGTAATGAAACAGAGAAAACGATAAATGCGGCAACGGATAAAGCCGCACCACTACTGATACCGAGTAAGCTAGGGTCGGCAAGTGGATTACGAAATAACCCTTGCATAATGGCACCAGACACCGCCAAGGCAAGACCAACTAAGATGGCAATTAACACACGAGGAAGGCGAATATTCAGCCATATCTGCCAATCCGAGTCTGTGGCAGAAGCCTGCCACAGTGCTTTTAATGAAAAGTTCATGGCGCCTGCATTCGACGCGATGAGAACTAAACCACCAAGTGCTAACAATAAAATGATAATCACCAAAAATGGGTTTTTAAAGCGACTCATTGGGATTTTTCTAATGCCTCACGTAGTTGTTGCATGACTTTAGGCGTACCTAAACTGAAGGTGAGCATACCGACATCATCAACAACCAAAAGCGCTTTATTTTTTCCTGCGGGGGTCATTGACATTCCTTGTAAGTTCCACACTTTTTCTATTCCGCCTAATGATTTAACCCCTTCCTGAGTAAAAATGATTAAATCAGGCTGGCTTGATAGCAAACCCTCTTGGGATAAAGGACGGTAACTGTCGAAGCTGCTCATGGCATTTTTTGCACCGACTGCGTTAATCACGCTATCTGCTGCAGTGTGCTTTCCTGCTGCCAATGGTAGAACGCCGCCATGGCTCATAATGAACAGGACTTTTTTATCTATAGGTGCCGTATTTACTTGGCTAAGTTGTTGGTTAAATTGATTAACCAATTGTTTTCCTTGCTCTGTTTTACCGACCACATTAGCGATAGTGGTAATTTTTTCTGGAATGGCTTCTAAACTGGGTTTCCCTGTTACCTTAATAATTTTTACGCCACTTTTTTCGATTTGCGAGAGAGCCATTGAGGGTTTAGCTAACTCACTCGCAAGTACTAAAGTCGGACGCATTGACAACACGCCTTCCGCATTAAGCATACGCATATAGCCCACGTCAGGGAGCTTGGTCGCTTGCTCTGGATGAAGACTGGTGCTATCACGGGCAACGAGCTGTTCTTGTGCTCCGAGTGCATACACAATTTCAGTCACATCACCACCTAAGGTGACGATACGTTCTGCTGCATAAGAACTAACAGAGATAAACAGCGTTGATAAGATTAGAAGCCATTGTTTCATAATAAGTTACCTAGGTTTAAATGCGGGGTAATGCGGTGACTTGTTGGCGCCATTGCTCTTGCTCTGGAGTCCCTTCCGTACGCTGCCCATACATTTGTGCGATTTGATTTCCTTGGTTATCGAAGACTTCAAGGCTTGTCACATGGCCATCTTGCGTTGGCTTACGTGTAACCCAGCATTCGGCGATACCATTTTCAATCATGTGCAAGGTGAAATCAGGATTGAAAATATTTAGCCACTTTAAGTCCGAACCTTCACTTTGGTATGGCATGATTTTTTTGATTTCACCAGTGAAAATTTGCACACATCCGCGGTTGCCCACAAAAATCATAATTTCGTTTTGATCTTTGAACGCAGTGTTAATCAGCTGATTGAAGGAATCATTAGGCACTTTCCAAGCCAAATCATCACTGACTGCGGCGAAAACTTGCTGGCGGCTGAGGTTATTTTTCTTCAGGAGAACAAAAAATTGGTGAACATCTGTCATGTTGCGCCATTCTTGTTCTAGCTGTTGTTTTAGCTCTTCACTAACGGGCTGGCTGGTAAATGGCGCTGCTGCTTCATGGATGAGTTCCGGGTTATCTTGGGTAGCATATTTTTCAATCAGTGCTTGCCATGCCGCCATATCCGTTTCATCGGTGGTGTAAACTTTATGTAGCGCATCACCTTGTTTATCAAAGAATTGGATACTATGGCGCTCACCGTGTTTGCTATCTTCTGTCAAAGCAAAGATAGCGTCCCAATGGCTGAAAAACATTCGTAAATCAAGGGCTCGAGGGTTTAAAATTAAGCCGCCATGTGGGCTAAATGTCGCATTGTCATAGCGACCAACTTGCTCATGAACCACATATTCGTTGCGTGTAATCGCTTTCACTTTTCCAACAGTGGCTAATTCTGTCAACAAAGTGGGGGCATCGACGTTTAAACGAACAGCTTTGTCGTGACCAACACGACTATGCAGGAGCTGAGCTTCAGATACATTTAAATAGGCGGCGAGATCGCGAGCGTATTTGGCTTTGTTCTCTGTTTTTGCTTGTTGGTAACGCTCGTAAAGTGCTGAATTCACGTTTATCTCCTTAATATTGTGTGAATTACCATTGGAAGCTGACAAGCAGCTTGGCATTACGTCCATCTTGAGGAATGCCTTGTGATGAGTAGTATTCTTTATCAAAAGCATTGCCTAACACGACACTGGTTTCTAACCCTTTGAGTTGTCCTTCACCTTGGTAGCTGACGTAGAAGTCATGCACGGCATAGCCGGCTTGTTGTTCAGCTTTAGAGGCTTTATTGAAGTCGGTATGGCGCGTAAACTCGCCTAACCAGCCCACTGAAAAACCGCTGTCTGCGATAGGCACAGCCAAATTACTGGTGACAGAATCAGGTTTAATTGATGTTATTGATTTTCCATTAGATTCATCTTTTCCTTCAGTATGGTTATAAGCCAAACTCCAATTGAAATAGTCGGTTTTATAATCCATCGAGGCATCCCATCCCCAAATTTTTGCACGTTTAGTATTGATTGATGTGGTGTAGTTATTTTGCAGAACATATCTATCAACATTCACATATGTGTTGATGTAATCTTTCGCTTTGGTATCAAAATAGCTGGCTTTAAATTGCAGGTTATCCCTTTCCATCAATAAGTCATCGAAACGCAGACCAAAACCATATTCTGCCGTACGGGTTGATTCAGGTTTCAGATTAGGGTTTGGTTTCCATCGATTAACGATTGGCCCCATTTGGAAGTGGACCTCGTCGTTATACATTTCCATCATAGAAGGGGCTCGGAAGGCTTCTGAATATGACGCAAATAGCATCGACCACTCTGTTGGTGTGATGCTAACGGCCCCTTTAGATGACCATTTGCCTTTTTTCACATCTTCATTGCCATCGGATGTGGCTTTATAGTGGTCATAGCGCGTACCGACAATAAAGGAAACAGGCAAATCTTTTAGGCTAATTTCATCTTGTAAAAATCCAGATGCAAAGGTGATGTCCGCATCGGGGAATTGGGTGGTATTTGCATAAGGGGTTTGTTTTTGCTTATAAGCTTCACTGCCGTAAGTCAGGTTATGTGACGCTAATGGCAAGTTATAAAAGTTAGAGCGGTTATCTGCTTTTATGCCATAAGTTTTTTGTGTACGGCCTTCATAGGGGGTTCCTTGGCCTTTTGCTGTGATATTAACATCGGAGTAATAAGGCGTGACTTTAAAATTTAACCATTCCTGTGAGCCCGGTTTGATTTGATAAGTCATCTGCGCATCACGTTGGCGGGTGGTGCGGTTAACTTTTAGATTGTCACTCCCCGCATTAATTTCTTGCGGATTTTTCGGCTCATTGGCATCGTTATTATAATAACGCACTTGGCCAGAAAGCTTTTGTGCATCATCAATTTGCCATGTACCTTTCGCGAGCAGGTTACCGATGGTTTCTTTGTTTTTCATGTCATCGCCATTACTCATGCGGACATTACCGGTTTCTTTAGTCACAAAACTGAATAGCCCATCAAGGTTATCACTACGGCCAAATGCGGTACCACCGAAACCGAAGCTATGATCGCCTGTAGCGGCTTCGGTAAAGACACGGAAACCGTGGTCTTGGCCTTCACGCAACAAATCTTTGGCATCAACTGTTTCCCAAGCAATCACACCGCCCATAGCACCACTGCCATAAAGCAAGGCTGAAGGGCCACGGATGATTTCAACTTGCTTAATCAAGGCAGGGTCGATAAACGTGCCATTGACATGGCCTGTATCTGTCCCTTGGCGAATACCATCAACTAAAGTCAAAATGCCGCGTCGATCAAACCCGCGCATATAAATATCTTGCCCATTCACTCGGCTGGTGCCGGTGACGCCAATCCCTGGTACTTTGCGTAAAATATCATTGACCGTGCTGGCCGTTTTTGTTTCAGGTGAATCGTTTTTAATCACGGTAACCATCATCGGGGTTTCGAAGCTGTCACGCTCGCTCCCTGTGGCATAGACGGTCATCACATCATGATGATTTTTTTTTGGTGTTGGCTCTGTTGTTTGTGCTTGAGCACTTGCTATTACGCCTAAAATGGCGCTGGTCAGGACTGACATTCGCAAAACAGGGGACATAATTGTGATACTCCATATAGTTTTTATCTGTATTAAGCAGAATGAATTCGTATTAGTTGATGATGATGCGTTGGTCTGGAGGACCTGAATTCGGTATGACACAGGAAAAATTGCATGTAAGCAGTGTCTGAACATAGCAAGAGGAGTAAACACATAATGAAAGTATAAAGCTGAGGTAATAGCAGACTACTGGTTTGTGTTCAGCAGGACTATTTAGGGTTTTGCACATGAAAGCGACCGCTGTGCGATAGTAAAGTATCGAGTGGCTATCCTTGCTAATTCGATATTTAGCGGTACAAATGTGGAATACAGACGTCAGTTTAAACTCCATAAGAAACCTTTTCCTATGTTTAGATTAAGCTGGCTGCCTGGATAATTGACCTAGGTGGCTTGCGAATTAAGTTTTGATGCGACTTACTTTGGGTACGGTTTTACTTAGTTAAGATCAACTTACCTGTACGCGTTTGTCTCAATTGATAAAGTTCGCCATTATGTTGAATTGAGACCTTACCGGCAGGGCCCAATAATTGTTGGCTTTCTATCACGTCAGTTTTAACGGTTTGTTTTGCCGTTTCGACGGTATTTTCTGCAACTGGGGCTGTCATATTATTTACCATACTAAGTTTGTTGATAATCGAAATGATATTGATAATGATTATCTTTAGAATGATTGCTAATATCAAGCAATTTTCACAATCAAACAACAAAAGAGCCACAAACAACTAAGTTAGTACGAAAAAACAGCATGAATCTAGTGGAAGCCCACTGACAAGGCTATAATTGAATTTCTCCATTCATTGCATGGGTGAATAAAATGAAAATATTACTGTTAGGCGCGACAGGGCTTGTGGGAAGTCATGTTTTATCCTTGGCTCTTGCAGACTCTCGTGTGACTCAGGTGATAGCACCAACACGACATGCATTAGCAGAACATGAGAAATTACAAGCACCTATTGTAGATTTTAATCATCTGCCTGATGAGGCTGCATTATGGGAAGTCGATGCGGTGATTTGTGCACTGGGTTCAACTCTCAAAGCAGCAGGGTCGAAAGCGGCATTTCGTCAAGTAGACTACACTTATCCTTTAACTTGTGCAGAGCTGGCCAAAAAATGGCACTGCCCGACATTTGTGTTGACTTCTGCTTTGGGGGCAAATGCGAAGTCACCTTTTTTTTATAGCCGAGTAAAAGGGCAGCTCGAACAAGATTTAATGTCACTGGGTTTTGATTCTTTAACTTTGGTTCGGCCGAATGTGATTAGTGGTGACCGCCAAACAGCGCGTTTGGGTGAAGTCGTTGTGATCCGTATTATTTCTTTTCTATCACCTATACTGCCAGCTAGTTGCCAAGTTAGCCCCGCAACAAATATTGCGAAAGCATTATTTGAGGCCGCTGTGGCTCCCTCTAAAGGGGTTCATGTTATTTCATCTAAGCAGCTGATATAACACTGAGTCGTTCATTTTTATTAGTTATGCTGATTTTTATTTCACATAAAAATGCCGCTGGGGCTTTAACAGGGTTTGTCAGTCTATTCGCTTATATTGGGGCATCAATCGCAGGATATTCATTATCAATCGTTATTGAAAAATACCAATGGAATGGTTTCTATTCCTTACTATTAGGCCTATCCATTTTCTTAATTTTACTGCTAATTATTGTAATGGTAATGACGAAGAAAGAGGTCAGCGTGGAAGGTTGATTCTTCTATAGCGTTATACTAAACCAAGTCTACAATAGTCGGCTTGATTGCTTGCAAACCTACCTCTGAATTTGTGTTAATAAACTCGATTACTTGCATCGCCGTCCATCTAAGGGGCGGCTTTTTACTTAACTTGCAGCCAAATATTATTATTTTACTCAAAATGGACAGCTTTATATTTTTGTGTAAACGATTACACTAATCGAGATGGATCACAGAATCCTATTGAAACTCGTTGCTATAATTCGTGGTAACGACAGGTTTGAAGGTGAAGTTATGCTTAAGCAGTATTGAGGGAGAAGATAAATGCAACAGGATCAACGATTGATGATAGGGCTGTGGATGGCTGCGGATAGCAATCAAATATCCCCAATGGTGATGAAATTGAGGAGACAGATAAGATGAATACAATGCCATTTAACCCTTCGGATTGCCCCCATCGTCGCTATAACCCATTAACGGGCCAATGGGTGTTAGTGTCTCCCCATCGAGCAAAACGCCCGTGGAGCGGTAAAGATGAAAAGTCATCAATAGAAGATTTACCTCAGTATGATGCACACTGCTTTCTTTGCCCAGGTAATACAAGGGTTTCAGGGGAGGTCAATCCTAACTACCAAGGGACTTATGTATTCCAAAATGACCATGGTGCATTATTAGCACAACCCTGTGCCCAACCTGATAATCAATCTGAGTTGTTTCAATCACAATCGGTGAGTGGTGTTAGCCGAGTGATCTGTTTCTCTCCTGATCACAGTAAAACACTGCCAGAGCTGTCTGTGCCTGAACTTGAAGGCGTTATCGAAACATGGCAGCAACAAATCGCCGAATTAAGTGAACACTATACTTGGGTTCAAGTTTTTGAAAATAAAGGGGAAATAATGGGGTGCTCTCAACCTCATCCTCATGGACAAATTTGGGCTAGTGATTTTTTACCCAATGAAATTGCACGTAAGGACCACTTTCTCGCGCAATATTATCAACGTCATGACCGTAATTTATTAATTGATTATATTAAAGCAGAACAACAAGATGGCTCACGGATTGTTGTTGAAACTCAAGAGTGGATTGCACTTGTCCCTTATTGGGCGGCTTGGCCATTTGAGACGCTGTTACTACCAAAACAACATATTCGCCGCATGGATGAAATGAATGAAGTCATTCGCGCAGACCTTGCTATAGCGCTAAAAAAACTCACAAGTCGCTACGATAACCTATTTCATTGCTCTTTCCCTTATTCAATGGGATGGCACTTTGCGCCTTTTATGAATGAAAGCCAAAGTATCGAACATTGGCAATTACATGCTTTATTTTATCCACCATTACTGCGTTCAGCGACAGTGAAAAAGTTCATGGTGGGGTATGAAATGTTAGCGGAAACCCAGAGAGACATCACGCCAGAACAAGCCGCGCAACGTTTACGTGAGGTGAGTGACTGCCATTATAAACAAAATTAAACCGCTAAATAATTTATCAAATTGTAATTAACTTGGCTGTGTGCTGGGTTAAGCAAATGACGTATTAAGGATAATAAAAAATGGAAACGTTAAAGCAAACTGTTGCCACATCGTTTGAAAAAACCTTTGGTTATCAACCTGAAATATATGTTCAAGCGCCAGGGCGAGTGAATCTTATCGGTGAACATACAGACTACAATGATGGTTTTGTTTTGCCTTGTGCGATTGACTACCAAACGATGACTGCAGCAGCAAAACGTGATGATCGCATCATTCGAGTCGTTGCGGCTGATTACCATAATGAGTGTGATGAATTCAGTTTGGATGGCGATATTACATTTTTGCCTGAAAAAATGTGGGCGAACTATATACGCGGCGTAGTGAAGTTTCTCTTACAAAGAGGGTTTTCGTTTAATGGTTGCGATATTGCAGTCAGTGGAAACGTTCCGCAAGGAGCGGGCTTAAGCTCTTCAGCTTCACTAGAAGTTGTGATTGGACAAACACTTAAAGCCTTGTATCAATTAGATATTAGTCAACAAGATATCGCGCTGAATGGCCAACAAGCTGAAAACCAATTTGTTGGTTGTAACTGCGGTATTATGGACCAACTGATTTCAGCTTGTGGTGATGCAGGCCATGCTTTACTTATTGATTGCCGTAGCTTGGCGCTATTTCCTATTTCCATACCTGATGATTTGGTTGTGATGATAATCAATTCAAATAAGCAACGAGGCTTAGTTGGGAGTGAATACAATACACGCCGCCAACAATGTGAAGAAGCCGCCAATTTGTTTGGAGTGAAAGCGTTGCGCGATGTCACATTTGATGATTTTTTGCAGCAGCAACACCAATTATCTCCTGTCGTTGCTAAGCGAGCCAAACATGTGATCAGTGAGAACGAGCGTACTTTGGCGGCAGCAAAAGCATTAACGCAAAATGATTTATTGCAACTAAGCGAATTAATGGCGCAGTCACATATTTCCATGCGTGATGATTTTGAAATCACAGTTAAAGAAATTGATACTTTAGTGGATATCGTTAAGTCCGTTTTAGGTGTTCAAGGCGGGGTACGTATGACTGGAGGGGGCTTTGGTGGCTGTGTGGTTGCAGTGATGCAGCAGCAATGTGTTCAACCAGTGATTGACGCGGTAGAAGCGCAATACCAGAAAGCGACAGGTTTACAAGCCGATATTTATGTATGCCAACCTAGCTCAGGTGCGAGTGTGGTGCGTTAAAAGCAAATCAACACATTGAGAAGTTGAAATAACATGATGTTTACTCAAGAAAAAAATCAGACATTAGGTTCACCCAAAGTCGTCGTGTTAACCAACAAAAATGATATGGAAATTACCCTGACAAGTTTAGGGGCAAGTTGGTTAAGTTGTATTTTACCACTAGCGAGTGGGAAACGAGACGTTGTCCTAGGTTCGCCAAATATGGATAAACAGAAGGAACAAGACGTGTATTTGGGGGCGACAGTGGGGCGCGTGGCTAACCGAATCACGAATGCACGCTTTTCTATTCATGGTGAAAATTATTTAGTATCAGCCAACCAAGGGGTGAATTGCTTACATGGTGGGAAAGATAATTTTAGCTATCGAGTTTGGGCAGTTTCACAGCCTAGTGCTCAACAGGTTATTTTTTCACTTATTTCGCCAGATGGTGACCAAGGTTTTCCTGGGGAATTGAACGTTGAGGTGAGTTATGAATTAACGGATGAAAACCAAGTGATTATCCGCTATAAACACCAAACTACAAAGAGCTGCCCTGTGAACCTAACCAATCATGCTTATTTTAATTTGGCAGGTGAAGGTAGTGATAAAACAGCTCTAGATCACGCTCTTACGATTTACAGTGATTGTTATTTACCGACAGATAAAGCAGGGATCCCCAGTGGGGAGTGGCGTAATGTGACTGGTGGTAATTTTGATTTTCGCCAAAGCAAGCTCATTGGCCGCGATTTTCTCCAAGATAACGACCAAGTTTCTGCCGGGGGATATGACCACACATTTATTCTCGATACAGCTCGTATTGATGGACGGCAAACGGTGGCATCGCTGTGTGCTCCCGAGAGGGACGTAAAAATGAATATTTCTACAACGATGCCCACCATGCAGCTTTATACAGGGAATTATTTGATTTCAGTTGCGGGTAAAACAAAATCGTATACGCCTTTTTCTGGTGTTGCATTTGAAACGCAATTTCCACCTGATGCAGTTAACCACCCTGAATGGGGGGAGCGATACAGCCCGATTTCACAGCCTAATCAAATATATTGTAGTGAAACGTGTTATCAATTTATTTTTTAGGCCTACTGTTGATTAACACCGCTGAAATGCGGTGTTTTATTTTTCTATATTATGCATAGATGAGTCTTAGCTAAATAATTTTAATATGCGCTATGCCATTGTTTTTAATTCTAGCTCATTGTTTAATAAGCCATCCTAATTGTAGAGGTGCACGATGGCGACAATCAAAGATGTGGCAAAAGAAGCGGGTGTTTCTGTTGCAACTGTTTCACGGGTGATTAATCAATCACCTAAGGCAAGCCAAGCTTCTATTGCATCAGTAAAAAAGGCAATGAATAAGCTAGGGTACCGCCCAAATGCGGCGGCTCGCGCGTTAGTGAACCAAAGCTCAAATACAATTGGGGTGCTCGTTAACGATGTGTCAGACCCATTTTTCGGTGTTATGGTTAAAGCTGTTGATGCGGTAGCTCATAAAAATGGTAAACATATCTTGATTTGTAACGGTTATCATAATGCAAAGGAAGAGCGCCAATCTATTGAGCTGTTGATTAACAACCGCTGTGATGCTTTGGTCATTCACTCTAAAGCCCTTGATGATGCAGAACTACTCCAATATGCGAACGAAGTCCCGAGTATGGTACTGATCAACCGCCATATTGATGAGATTGCAACCCGCTGTATTTCATTAAATAACTACAAAGGTGCCTACTTAGCGACGGAACACCTCATTCGTCATGGACACACTAAAATTGCGTACATCTCTTCAAATCACCAAATTGAGGATGCGATACAACGTTTGCAGGGCTATCGAGACGCATTGAAAAATAATGGTATTCAACTGCCTGATAGCTATGTTGAATATGGTGCTCCTTATGGGGAAGGTGGCGAGCAAGCGATGACTAACTTGCTGATAAAATCACTTGAGATCACTGCGGTCGTGGGCTACAACGATTTTATGGCTGCGGGGGCCATCGCGGTATTAGATGAAAATGAAATTCACTCGCCAGAACAAGTTTCGGTTATTGGTTTTGATGATGTATTGATTGCCCGCTATATCCATCCACGCTTAACAACGATTCGTTATCCCATTCAAATGATGGCAGAAAAAGCCACTCAGTTAGCACTTTCCTTAGCAAGAGGGGAAAAAACGACAGTTGAAAGTTTGATTTACTCACCGACACTGGTTCAACGTAATTCAGTTAGGCCTTTGCACGCCTAGTGATTTTATAGGCATAAAATTACCGCATTTCGTGTAAACGTTCTCATTAATATTTGATGAGCTTCACGGAATCATCAAAAAATAGATTACTTTCGAGTAATTCGTCTTCGTTCTTTTCTAAAAACTTGCATTAAAATCTGTTATTTAACTCACTAAGTTAACGTTGTTGAGGATATTGTGAAAATATGTGATTCATTTAACGGTGATATTTTGTGGTAACGTTTACACTGGCTTCGTGATCATTTGGCGAAGGAATTTGATTATGCAAACTGAAGGGGTTGGGTTAAGCACATTAGATTACGGAATATTCATTCTGTATGTGCTTATCATTATTAGTGTGGGTCTTTGGGTTTCTCGAGATAAAAAAGGACAAAAAAAAGGTACAAAAGACTATTTTCTGGCAGGAAAAACATTACCTTGGTGGGCGATAGGTTCTTCACTGATTGCGGCAAATATCTCTGCAGAGCAGTTTATTGGTATGTCCGGCTCTGGCTTTTCAATTGGTTTGGCCATCGCATCCTATGAATGGATGGCAGCACTAACTCTGATTATTGTCGCAAAATACTTTATGCCCGTATTTATTGATAAAGGTATTTTTACCATTCCAGAATTTGTTGAAAAACGCTTTAATAAAACGTTAAAAACGATTTTAGCCGTATTCTGGTTAGCATTATTTATCTTTGTTAATTTAACTTCAGTTCTCTATTTAGGGTCGTTAGCATTACAGACAATCCTAGGCATTCCAATGCATTATGCTATTTTTGGTTTAGCATTATTTGCAGTGATTTACTCTCTTTATGGCGGGCTATCTGCGGTTGCGTGGACGGATGTCGTACAAGTTTTCTTTTTAATTTTAGGCGGTTTTTTAACCACAATAATGGCGGTGAGCTATATTGGTGGTGATGCGGGTTTATTCGCGGGTATGAGCCGTATGGCAAGTGAAGCGCCTGCACATTTTGAAATGATTTTAAGCCAAGACAACCCGCAATTTAGCAATTTACCCGGTATTGCCGTATTAATTGGCGGACTATGGGTTGCCAATTTATATTACTGGGGCTTCAACCAATATATTATTCAACGTGCATTAGCGGCCAAATCAATTAATGAAGCGCAAAAAGGCTTGGTTTTTGCGGCATTTCTCAAACTGATTGTCCCAATCCTTGTTGTTGTACCGGGTATTGCTGCATTTGTGATTGTTTCTGACCCTGCATTACTGGCGGGATTAGGAACAATGGCACAAGAGCATATGCCTACACTGGCCCAAGCGGACAAAGCCTACCCATGGTTAACTCAATTCTTACCTGTCGGCGCTAAAGGGGTCGTATTTGCGGCATTAGCTGCAGCTATCGTTTCTTCTTTAGCTTCCATGTTGAACTCAGTGGCAACTATTTTCACCATGGATATCTACAAAGAATACATTGCTCCATCAACCGCGGATCATAAGCTAGTGAATGTCGGCCGGATTAGTGCAGTTGTTGCGTTAATTGTGGCATGTTTTATCGCACCATTATTAGGTAACATTGGGCAAGCTTTTCAATATATTCAAGAGTATACGGGGTTAGTTAGCCCTGGTATTTTAGCGGTATTCTTACTAGGCTTATTTTGGAAGAAAACCAATGCAAAAGGTGCGATTATCGGTGTGCTGCTCTCAATTCCGTTTGCGCTATTCTTAAAACTGATGCCGTTAGGTATGCCATTCCTTGACCAAATGATGTACACCTTCTTCTTTACTGCAGTCGTGATTGGTTTAATTAGCCTGACAACGGCAAAAGAAGATGACTGTGAGGGGGCGATTATTTTAACGTCCGAGACCTTTAAAACGTCGACAGGTTTCAATATCGCATCCTACGCAATTATGGTTATCTTATGTGTGCTATATGCGCTGTTCTGGTAGTGCAATATTTCTAACAACCTGATAAGTAAATGATAGCACTAGGCGGGAAGGAACACTCCCGCCTTATTTTTTGCATTTATTAACTTAAATAATGACCTAACATTAGTATCGAAATCATTTTCGTTATTCTCGCTGAATAATCTCCCTTCTTTATGTATGGTTAATTGTATCTAAATTGATTTTTTTAATAACTATTTGTTATAAGTAAATATGCCAAATTGATTTTAATTTGACTTATTTTTAGGAATAATACTGAGACTTATTATTATTATCATTGGAACTATTTTGTGAAAAATTTAGGTTTATTTCGTTTACATCAGGTTGCCATTTTCACCTTGTTAGCGCTGGCTGTTCAAAACCAATCCATGGCAAATGAACAAAATAGCGACAAACAAGACTCTTTCGTTGTCAGTGCACAAGCACTCAAAGTGAATACTGCGCTGCAAGAAACGCCAAAATCTGTTTCGATTATTACGGAACAAGATTTGACTATACATGCTCCGCAAAAAATTGATGAAGCACTTCGTTATACTTCGGGGGTTGTTGCACAGCCTTACGGGGCTGATAATGATACTGATTGGTTCAAAGTTCGTGGTTTTGATGCCGCAACCTATTTAGATAATAGCCGGTTATATCGAGATGGCTACTATACTTGGTTGCTTGAGCCTTATGGGTTGGAAAGTATTGAAGTCGTGAAGGGGTCATCAGCCGTTCTCTTTGGCGAATCCACTCCTGGAGGCGCTGTTAACTTAGTAACGAAAAAGCCATCTATTAATGCTAAAAATGAAATATTTTTAGAAGCGGGTAATAACGATCATCAAGCGCTAGGCTTTGATCTTTCTACAGCATCAGCCGATGCAGGTGCCCGCTACCGTTTAGTGGGAACGATGAAAAAATCGGATGGGGAACTCAAAGGCACGGATAATAAACGTATTTATCTGGCGCCAAGTGCGGCATTTGACTTGTCTGATCAGACTGTACTTACGTTAATGGGAACGTATCTGCACGATGATGGTACGCCCACGAATCCTTTTTTCCCAGCGGCGGGAACATTAATTCACTCTAATTACGGTAAAATTAAGCCATCAACCAATTTAGGTGAGCCTGATTACGATAAATACAAGCGGACTCAGTTCTCAGTGGGTTATTTATTAGAACATCAATTTAATGATGAGTGGCGTTTTGCGCAGCGTGTAAATTATGGTTACAACGACCTAACACTCAGAAGTGTTTATGCTTTCTTTAATGCAGACCCTACCGTGCAGGAATTGGGGCAAGGTATTGTTTTTCGCGATGGTAAAAACCAAAGTTTTAGTTTTGATAACAATATCGTCGGTGAATGGGATAGTGAGCGGTTTGAAAATACCTTACTTGCGGGTATTGAATTCCAATATCATCAAACCAAAGGCGATGAACAGGATAATTATGCTTTTGGTAAAATTAACCCTTGGAAGCCAGTTTATGGGCACTATACCCCACTTGACCCATCAAATAACATTCATCGCACTATTGATAAAACACAAGCTAGTATTTATTCACAATACCAAACAAAGCTTGATAGCAAATGGATTGGGGTCGTTGGTGCACGTTATGATTGGGTAAAAACTGAAAATAAAGCACATAAAAAAGCAGAAGATGAGTCTAGAAATGATGGGCAGATGAGTTTAAATGCGGGTTTAATGTATATTGCTGACAATGGCATTTCACCTTATTTAAATTACTCTCAATCTTTTGAAGTTCAATCGACAATCGACCCAACAACCCAAAAACTATATAAACCACTTAAAGGTGAGCAATTTGAAGCAGGTATCAAATATACACCTTATTTTATGGATGGTTATTGGAATATTGCTTGGTTCGATATCGAACAAAAAAATGCGTTAGTCACAACTCCTGAACACCCTGTTGCAACACAAACAGGTAAAGTCACTTCACAAGGTATAGAAACAGAACTATTTGCAAGTGTTACTGATAATTGGGATATTAAAGCGACATACACTTATACCAATGCGAAAACAGATCAAACAGGTGGTAAGGGACGTAAACAGGCTGGTATGATCCCCAAACATATGGCGACTGTCTGGACTGACTACGAAATTCCAATCGTGAGTAACCAGTCGTTAAAACTCGGAACTGGTATTCGCTATTATGGTCAATCAAAGGATAACCCAGCAAGCAGCAACCTTTCTGTTCCTAGTGCGACGCTCTGGGATATGGCCGCGATATATCAATTATCGAACAATTGG
Source organism: Providencia sp. PROV_01 (assembly GCF_053098325.1). Classification (NCBI taxonomy): domain Bacteria; kingdom Pseudomonadati; phylum Pseudomonadota; class Gammaproteobacteria; order Enterobacterales; family Morganellaceae; genus Providencia; species Providencia sp. PROV_01. Next base: position 1,834,013 of record NZ_JBRFKD010000002.1, read on the forward strand.
CAGTTCCAGTTCAATATGAATAACATCCTCAATAAAGAGTATGTTTCATCCTGTGATACCTGGTGCTATTACGGCCAATCGCGCTCATTTGTGTTACAAACAAAGTACACTTGGTAATTTTAAAAAAGGCATGCTAATAATGTTGGCATGCCTTGAGTCCTTTCTATGTTTCGATTAGCAAATATTAATATCGTTCGTGATCATCGTTCTATTTTATCTATAGATTCGCTAAATATACCGACAACAGAACTCACAGTAGTTCTTGGTCATAATGGTTCAGGAAAATCTACACTGGTTAATCTCCTTTCTGGGCAGATGGCACCGGATAGCGGGCAAATTGATTTAAATGGCACGAGTCTTTCTCAATATAAAACGAAAGAATTAGCGCAAAAAATCGCATATTTACCACAAAAACTGCCAGCCTCAGCGGGGCTGTCTGTGAAAGAACTTGTGCGGTTAGGGCGTTTTCCGTGGCGAGGTGCACTTGGTCGCTGGCAAGCTGACGATGAAATTATTATCCAACAAGCGATGGAGAAAGCTGGGGTTGAGGGGTTTTCCGCGAACTTAGCAGACAACTTGTCTGGTGGAGAGCGCCAGCGCGCATGGGTTGCCATGTTACTTGCTCAACAATCACCAGTTTTAATACTGGATGAACCGACTTCTGCATTAGATATTCACCATCAATACCAGTTAATGAATTTATTGAGTGAGCTTAATAAAGTTCATGGGATTGGTGTGATTGTGATCCTTCATGACCTCAACCTTTCTTTACGGTATGCAACACACATCGTGGCATTAAAAAAAGGAAAAATAGAATTTGAGGGAAAAAGCGTTCTTCTCCATGATGAAGCAAGGCTATCGTCACTCTACGATACTCCGATTAAATTAATACCACACCCTAGTTTTCCCGAGTCAGAACATCATAGGGTTGCTATCGTATGCGCTTAAGAATCAATTTGCTTGGCCTTATTTTATTAACAAGTACATTATTATGCTCATTTTATACACGGGCTTATTCTGTTACGGACAGTCGTGGTATTGTCGAGTTCAATTCGCCGCCTCAGCGCGTTGTGGTTTTAGATTGGGATTTGCTGGAACAGCTATTAACGCTTGAAATTACACCTGTTGGGGCCACGGAATTAGAGAGTTACCAGCAATGGGTTGTTGACCCTGTTGTTCCTTCTTCAGTCAAAGAGGTAGGAACCCGGGCTGAGCCTAATTTAGAGCAAATTGCCGCATTGAAACCTGATGTTATTATTGCAAGTAGCGCGCAAGAAGATTTACTGCCTTTATTGGAAAAAATAGCGCCAGTCGTTTATTTATCAAATTTTGCACGCCAAGATGACTCAGGGCTTGTAGCCATTGCGCATTTTAAAACGTTGGCTCGCTTATTTGACAAGACCTCTTTTGCTGATGAATATCTAATGAAAATGGATAAACGTTTTGCTGAATTAAGATCACAACTTGAACGTGCTTTTACAACGAAACCAAGTGTTGCTGTTATCCGGTTTTCAAGTTTAAGCACTATTTTTCTTTATACTGAGAATTCAACACTCAATTATGTTCTTGAACAGCTTGCATTAAAGCCCGCTATTTTAGTCCCCGCACGTCCTTGGGGAATAGAGCAGAGACGAATAAATTCATTGCAGTTTATAAATGATGGGTACGTGTTATACATCAAACCATTTGTAGAAGAAAAAAAACTGAATGACTCCATTTTATGGCAGTCTATGCCTTTTGTTAAACAAGGGCGGATAAATAGTGTTCGTCCCGTTTGGAATTATGGTGGTGTCTTTTCCTTGCAATTAATGGCGGAAGCATTAACAGAAAGCTTATTACAGGTTGCTCCTCATAATGACAACTAAACAGTACTCAATACTATTTTTTGTATTAATGGTGTTCGCGCTGATTAACCTTCAGCTCGAACCTGGGGTTACACTCAGTCAGCAATTATTTTTAGTTATCCATCCAGCTTCAGCCGATACATTTGCTGATTATTTTTATTTATATGGCCAATTACCACGCCTTGCTATGGCATTATTAGTGGGCGCGACTTTTGGTTTATTGGGCAGTTTGATGCAGCAATTAACACAAAATAATCTTACTTCACCACTAACATTAGGTTCATCATCCGGTGCTTGGTTAGCATTAGTGGTAGTCAATATTTGGTTTAGTAATGAGATTGGGTTATATCAAACGCTAGCTGCGATGGTGGGAGCATTACTTGCATTTGGGTTGGTAATATTAATTGCAGGTATTCGCAATATGACAGGCATTCCGTTGGTTGTTTCGGGAATGGTCATCAATATTTTGTTTGGTGCTATAGCGACCGCATTAATTACATTAAATTCTCAATTTGCACAAAACATTTTTATGTGGGGAGCAGGAAATCTAGCGCAAGATGGCTGGCAAAAAGTGGTTGGTTTATTACCTTTATTGTTCCCTATCATTATTATTATCTGTTTTGCACCTCGTATTTTGACATTATTGAAATTAGGTCATGAGGGGGCTAAAGCTCGTGGCTTATCCGTTTTACCTACTTTCTTACTTTTTATTGTTTTAGCATCTTGGTTAGTGGCGGCGACTATTTCAACTGTAGGGGTTATTAGTTTTATTGGTTTATTAGCCCCAAATATAGTACGGCGAATGGCGAATATGAGTACAAGGCAAGAGCTATTAAACAGTGCAGTTGTAGGCGCGATTTTATTGCTTCTTGCAGACAGCGGGGCTATCGCACTAACAAACTACCTTAATATTGTGGTTCCTACGGGGGTAATGACTGCTGCTATTGGCGCTCCTTTATTGATCTGGTTTAGCCGCCGAGCAATGACAGCCCAAGATCAATTATCGATAGGGTTATTACCAACAAAAATAATACTTTCCAAAACCACGGTATGTATTCTTATTTTATTGTTAGCAAGTGGAGTTGTATTTTCACTTTGCTTACAAACGAATGGTGAACAATATTATTGGCAACTGCCATCAAGTTTTCAATGGGATATTAAATGGCCTCGTTTATTAGCGGCTATATTCTCTGGCTTAGCATTGAGTATTGCAGGCGTTTTATTACAAAGAATTATTTATAACCCGTTGGCCAGCCCAGATATTTTAGGGGTTTCTTCAGGTGCTACAGCGGCACTTGTTCTATTTAGTTTACTATTAGGCACTGCTATTCAAACCTCATTTTGGGGTATTGCTTTAATCGGGAGCCTGATTGTATTAGGGCTATTGTTGTACCTAGGTAAACGACATCAATACGCACCAGCAAGCTTAATTTTGACAGGGATCTGCCTAACGGCAACGTTAGAAGCTTTTGTTCAGTTCTTTTTAGCTCAAGGTACATTGAGTAGCTATCGGATATTATTATGGCTTTCAGGGTCAACTTATCGTGTGGAAGGGCAACAGGCCATTATTTTTTCAATCAGTATTGTTGTGTTAGCTATATTAGCGATCACGTTAAATCGTTGGCTAGTTTTATTATCAATTAGTCGGTCATTTGCACAGGGAAGAGGACTAAATTCACAATTAGCGACTATATTGCTATTAATCTTAGTTGCATTATTGTGTGCTTTTGTCACTTCTACTGTTGGCCCTATTGCATTTCTTGGTTTAGTTGCACCCCATATGGCTTTTTTAGTTGGCGCTAAAAAGGCGAAACAACAACTTATTATTAGTGGGTTGATCGGCAGTATATTAATGGTTTGGGCAGATTGGCTAGGACAAATTATTATTTATCCAACACAGATAGCTGCTGGAATATTTGTCGCTATTTTAGGTGGTGGGTATTTTTTATTGCTGATGGCGATGAATAAAATCAAGTCATAATTTATGGTATAAATATGGCTAGCCAAATCGCTATTCAAGGAGACCTAACTAATATTGATAAGTCAGGTCATATCGCTATGGCCATAAAAAAATATAAATACGAAAAGAAAATAGTAGTATTTATCTTATCCGTATTATTTCAATATCACAGCTCCAGAATGGAAATAAAAAGGTGAGTTAAGTTGAGCCACGCTCAATTAATTGCCATTCGAGGATTTCATGGCTGTCATCGAGTTTCGGGTGCTTAATTTTATTGAGAAGCAGTTGAACGCTACGGATGCCAAATTGATGCATCGGCTGTACAATAGTACTTAATGGCGGCGTAGTTACTTGACCGAAGGGCACACCATCAAACCCTAACACGGCAATATCATTCGGAATATGCCAACCTTGCTGATGCAAAACACTCATTGCACCGCCTGCAATGACATCAGAAATCGCGAATACGGCATCGGGTTTGGGCGCATTTTGCAGTAACTTTTCCATGGCCTTCGCCCCCGCGGTGTAATCTAATTCTTCTACATATTCGATTTTACAATACTCAAAGCCAAGTTCAGCGAGGGCCTTTCGATACCCTTGTTCCCGTTGCTGCGAATAGAGGTAACGCATATCACTGTTAATTAAAGCAATGCGTTGGCGATTTTTCGCTGCTAAATGATAAACGCCAGCGCTAGCGGCTTGTAAATTATCAATAGTAACCGAAGACGCACGAAATTCAGGATCCCCCTCACCACACTGCACCCACGGAAAATCCCCAATCATATCAGTAAGTCCCGGCAAACAACTCACTGCGTCCATAGTGATGACGCCATCAACAACTTTACCTCTGAGTAAACTCAGATAAGCGGATTCACGCGTTGGATTGGATTCAGAATTACATAACAAAATATGATAGCCGTGGCGTTCCGCTTCTTCTTCAATACCTCGTACAACCAGTGAACAAAAGGGGTTAGTTATATTAGACACCAACACTAATAGCATGCGACTACGTGAGGTGCGTAGTTGGCGCGCTAATAAATTAGGCTGATAATTACACTGAGCGATGGCGGCGAGAACTTTATCGCGAGTTGCCGGTTTGACAATATGTTGATCATTCAATACCCGTGAAACCGTTGCGGCAGAGACTCCTGCGATTTTCGCCACTTTTTCTATCGACATTGTTCACTTTTCCTTTTGTCTATTGCCATCCACAGTATGCAACATCGTGATGAAAAGTACGATTGATACAAGCAACTTGTGATGCAGATTGCAAATTTATCTTTTAGGTCATTATTGAACCATTCAGCTAGTTGCTGAAAGAAACAATTTGGCTATATTTTATAAATGAAATCGATTTCAGTAAAAATGTAATCGATTTCATTTTTGAGTTTAGCTGCCATTTAGTGAAAAGCCTCATTTTATAAACAATAAAACATGAGAGGTAATGAATGGATATACAACTACAGCTTGCGAAATACACTGATCGGAGTGAAGTCGCGCATTTGATTTATCACTCAACGAATGTCTGGTACCAGCAACATGGTTTAGGCGAAATATTTCAGTCTGCGCCTGAAGAGTGCCATTTATTTGTTGATGTATACCAACAACTTGATCCCGACTACCACTGGGTAGCCCGTGATTCACAACTTAATATTCTTGGCTCGTGTTTTTTTCACCCACGAGAAACCCATTTGGGTCTTGGGATTATGAATGTCCATCCCAATGCATTTGGACAGGGTATTGCAAAGAAATTATTGTCCAAAGCAGATGAATTAGCAGGAAATATCCCCATTCGCTTAATTTCAAGTGCCCTGAATTTAGACTCTTATTCTCTTTATCGCCGCGGCGGTTTTACACCTTATGCAATTTACCAAGATATGGCGATTTCAGTACCAGAGCAAGGCGTAAATCTCCCTCGTTTGACCGAAGGAATTGTGCGAGATGCTCGAACCGAAGACTTACCGGCTATTTTACAATTGGAAGCGGATTTATTGGGTATTAGTCGTCAGCGGGATATTGAATATTTTTTGAATGACACCAGCGGGTTATGGCGAATTGCAGTCTGGGAGCATAACCAGCGCATCGAAGGTTATCTTGCCTCTATCGCACACCCCGCATCGAGGATGCTAGGACCCGGCTGCAGCTATCGTGATGAGGTAGCGCTGGATTTACTCGGTTGGATGTTAGACAAACATCATCGTGGTGCGACGCCAGTAGTTTTAGTTCCCACAGAGCGAAGCGCACTATGCCAAGCGCTATTGCGATGGGGCGGTCGAATTTGTGAACTGCATCTTGCGCAAGCCAAAGGTTATGCGCAGAAACCAAGCGGCGTGGTTATGCCGTCCTTTTTACCTGAAAGTGGCTAATAAAAAATAGAAATTATTGGGGGTCTTATGGGTACAAATAGTCTTGCTCAAGGCGGTAAAAATACTGCCCATGTATGGGTAGTACCGCGATTGGCGTTAATGATGTTCCTTCAATTTTTTGTGTGGGGGGCATGGTATGTCACGCTAGGGGTTGTCATGGGGAAATATGGCTTATCAGCAATTATTGGTGATGCTTATTCGACAGGACCCATCGCCTCTATTTTATCTCCTTTTGTACTAGGGATGGTGGTTGACCGTTTCTTTGCATCACAAAAAGTGCTTGGCGTGCTGCATCTCATCGGTGCTGCTTTATTATGGATGATCCCAAGTTACTTTACGGGGGGTCATAGCGGTCTATTATGGATAATCTTTGGTTATATGCTTTGCTATATGCCAACTATTGCTCTTAGTAACAACGTTGCCTTTTATAGTTTACCGAACAGTGAGAAAGCGTTCCCAGTTGTGCGTGCATTCGGTACATTTGGTTGGATTGTCGCGGGGTTGATTGTCGGTTCAACAGGGTTATCAGATAGTACAGAAATTTTTACCTTGGCGGCAGCGGCTTCGTTGGTATTAGCGATTTACAGCTTTACATTACCACACACGCCAGCACCAGAACGGGGTAAGCCTGTAGCAATGCGCGACTTGTTATGTGCGGATGCGTTTGCCATGCTTAAGCAACGTCATTTCTTAGTTTTCATCATTTGTGCAATGCTGATCTCCATCCCATTGGCGGCTTACTATGCCTATGCGGCGCCATTTGTTGCAGCGACAGGGTTTACTAACGTTGGTGGCGTGATGTCTTTAGGGCAGATGTCAGAACTGTTCTTTATGTTATTGATACCCTTCTTCTTTGCGCGTCTTGGCATTAAAGTGATGTTACTCATTGGGATGCTGTCTTGGTGCTTACGTTATGTCATGTTTGCCTTAGGGATCGCTGAAGAACTGCGCTGGATGATTTATATCGGCATTTTCTTACATGGTATGTGCTATGACTTCTTCTTTGTTATTGGTTTTATCTATACAGACAAAGTTGCTGGCGAGAAAGTAAAAGGGCAGGCGCAGAGCTTGTTGGTTTTGTTTACCTATGGCGTGGGGATGTTAATTGGTTCACAAATCAGTGGCATGCTGTTCAATAGCATTGTTACAACGGAAGGCGCAGCGGCTCTGCCACAATGGCAAAGTTTCTGGTGGTACCCAGCGATAGGTGCGTTACTGATTGCCGCATTGTTCTTCTTCGCGTTCAACTATAAAGAAAAGCCAGTGGAGGGGAAATAAGATGGCTAATTTACGCGTCTTAGTCGTTGGTTGCGGCAATATGGGAGCCTCTCATGCAGAGGCTTACCACCGAATGGAAGGGGTTGATATCTGCGGGCTGGTGGCTCGTGGTCATTCAAAAGACATTCTCAATGAACATTTAGGTGGTGAATATGCCACGTTTGATAATTACGAACAGGCATTAAAAGCAACGCAACCAGATGCGGTTTGCTTAACGACATACCCTGATACTCATGAAGCTTATGCATTGCTAGCACTCAAGGCAGGCTGTCATGTGTTTATTGAAAAGCCATTAGCCACTACGGTTGAAGGGGCTAAGCGTGTCATTGCTGCGGCTAAACAAGCCCATCGACAAGTGGTGGTCGGTTATATTTTGCGTCATCACCCATCGTGGCAACAATTCATTCATCTAGCTCATGAGCTGGGTAAGCCATTAGTGATGAGAATGAATTTGAATCAACAAAGCCATGGTCAGATGTGGAATGTACACCGTAACTTGATGCAATCACTATCACCGATAGCTGACTGCGGCGTTCATTATTTAGATGTGATGTGCCAAATGACACAAGCTCAACCAGTGAGTGTCAGCGCTATTGGCGCAAGATTGACCGATGAATTACCAGACAACATGTATAACTATGGTCAATTACAGGTTCGTTTTGATGATGGCTCAGTGGGTTGGTATGAGGCGGCTTGGGGGCCAATGATCAGCGAAACGGCGTATTTTATCAAAGATGTCATAGGCCCTCGAGGTGCGGTTTCGATAATGGCTCGCCATGGAGAGGGAAATAGTGATAATGTCGATGGGCACACGCGCACTGACTCTTTACGTATTCACTATGCAGAGCTTGATAAAAACAATGCCTTTAAGCATCCCGACCGTTGGGTTGACTGCCAAGACGAGCCAGGCCATTTGGCGCTATGCCTAAGTGAACAACGTTATTTTGTTCAAGCGATTACGGAACAATTTTCATTAGAACAGCATTTACAAGACGCACTCAATAGCTTGCGAATTGTTCTTGCTGCGGATGAAGCTGTGCGTACACAGCGCACCGTGATTTTAGGGAGTGAGTCATGAAAACAATCCAAGGCCCCGGTATCTTTTTGGCACAATTTATTGGCGAAAAAGCCCCTTTTAACTCATTAGAAGGCCTCGCTGAATGGGCATCAAGCCTAGGTTTTACCCATATCCAAGTGCCAACGATCGACCCACATATCTTTGATTTAGATTTGGCCGCCACAAGCCAAACTTATTGCGATGAGCTGGTTGCCATGTTACAGCAATATGGTATTCAGATCAGTGAGTTATCGACCCATATACAAGGCCAATTAATTGCGGTACATCCAGCGTATGACACGGTTTTTGATGGTTTTGCCCCAGCGAGTGTTAGAGGTAATCCTCAAAAGCGCCAGCAGTGGGCGGTAGAGCAACTCATCAAAGCGGCAAAAGCCTCGCAGCACCTAAAGCTAACTACGCACGTGACTTTCTCAGGCGCGCTGGCGTGGCCTTATTTTTACCCTTGGCCCCCTCACAATGCACAACTGTTTGATGAAGCATTTGCTGAACTTGCGCTGCGTTGGTTGCCTATTCTGAATGTGTTTGACGAGTGTGGCGTTGATGTGTGTTACGAGTTGCATCCAGGGGAAGACTTACACGATGGCGTGACATTTGAGCGTTTTCTCGGCCTTGTCGATAACCACCCGCGTTGCCATATTCTCTACGACCCAAGCCATTTATTGCTCCAGCAAATGGATTATCTCGCGTTTATTGATTGCTATCACCAACGCATTCGCGCATTTCATGTCAAAGATGCGGAATATTCACCAAATGGCCGTAGCGGTGTCTATGGTGGCTATCAATCATGGGTTGAGCGCGCAGGGCGTTTTCGTTCGTTAGGGGATGGCCAGATTGATTTTGTCTCTATTTTCAGCAAATTAACCCAGTACGGTTTTTCCGGTATCGCCACAATGGAATGGGAGTGTTGCCTTAAATCTCCAGATGTCGGGGCGAAAGAGGGAGCTGATTTTATCGCCAATCATATTATTCCAGCGGTTGATCATGCCTTTGATGATTTTGCAGCGGTAGATACTAATCTTCAACAAATCAGAGCGTTACTTGGGATCGTGAGTGATAAATAAAGGATAAGGCGATGAGACTAAAGCTGGGAATGGTTGGAGGTGGGGAAGGTGCATTTATTGGTGCAGTGCATCGATTAGCGGCTCGTATGGATGATGAGTTTGAGTTAGTCGCAGGCGCATTTTCTTCGAACGAGCAAAATTGTCAACGTACAGGGCAACGGCTGCACCTTGCGCCTGAACGATGCTACGCTAGCTATCAGCAAATGGCGCAAAGCGAGGCGGCACGTGGTAATGGCATTGATGTGGTTGCGATTGTCACGCCTAATCACTTGCATGCCCCTATTGCCGTTGAATTTTTGCGCTCAGGTATCGACGTGATCTGTGATAAGCCATTGTGTACATCATACTCAGAAGCTTTGCAGCTTGCCGATGTTGTGAGAGAAACGGGTAGGCAACTGATTCTCACGCATAATTACAGTGCTTATCCGCTAATTCGCGAAGCGCGCAGCCGGATATTAGCAGGGGAACTAGGCGAAATTCGTTATATTGAAGTGGAGTATTTGCAGCAATGGCTAGCAACACGATTAGAGGAAACTGAAAACAAGCAGGCGAATTGGCGTACCGATCCAAAAAAAGCGGGGGCGGGCTGTATCGGCGATATCGGTACTCATGCGTGGCAGTTAGCTTCATTCGTCACAGGGATGTTACCAGAGTCCATTCGTGCTGAACTCACATCAATGATCCCTGAAAGAGTGCTAGATGATGATGTGCGTGTGCAAATGCGTTATCACAACGGAGCAAAAGGGCGTCTATGGGCGAGCCAAGTGGCCTGTGGTGAAGAAAACGGGCTGCGACTACGCATATATGGCAGCCAAGGGAGTCTTTCATTTTCCCAAGAAAATCCTAACCAGTTATGGTTAAAACCGTTTGATTCGCCAATGTATTGTGTGACACGGGGATCAATGTCTCAATGGGAGGAAAACCGTGCGATGTCAAGGGTTCAAGCCGGGCATCCCGAAGGATATTTAGAGGGTTTTGCTCAGGTTTATCGTGAGGCGGCAACTCGTTTACGCGAGGGAAGCGGTGCATCACCGTTATTACCAGGTATTGAAACTGGCCTACAGGGGATGGCATTTATTGATGCCGCAAAACGTAGCCATGATAGCTGCGGTCAATGGATTGATTTTACGCAATATCGTTGCTCATCATAATCTCTGCGATGGATGGTCTGAGGTTAATGAGTTGGTATAATCTATAACCTTTATGAAATATATTTCGGCACAGAGGCTGTAATAATGATTTTTTCTTTGTAATACGGATAAGCAAAAGCGACGAGGGGGAGTGAACCGGAAAGCTATACTGCTTGATAGAATCAGTTAAAAGGAGAGGATACCTCTCCTAGTGATGTTACACCACCAGCGTGGTGTAACAAAAAATGTTTCAATGTCGGTATGTATCTTGTTACGTGTGCAACTTAATGTCGTTATTTAATCCATTCTTGTTGAATAATTTCGACACTCAATGAGTAATTGATTTAGAGAACAGCTGGATAATAACAATTCCCAGCGCAATGCATGCTAGACCAATTAATGCTGGAAAATCAAGTTTCTGTTTATAAACAAAAAATGATAATGCTGAAACAAGAAATATTCCCGCTCCAGCCCATATCGCATAGGCGATACCAATATTCATACTTTTTACAACTTGGGATAATCCATAAAAAGAAATGGCATAACCAATAACGACAATAATACTGGGTACCAACTTAGTAAACCCATCAGACGCCTTCATCATGGTTGTCGCGGTTGTTTCAGCTATGATAGACACCATTAAGATTGCGTACACTTTCAGCATAAAAACCTCTTTAACTTATTTAGCAAACATTCCAAAATGACAATTTTAAACTATGTTTGAGATAAAAATGTCTAATGGCTATGAAACTCAACGCCTAAGTAAGCGTTTATACCAAGGGACTGGAACTGGGTGTACAATAGCCCGCAAAGCACGTGCATAATCCATAATTAATCCAGGGGTCCATGCCATCATCAGTGCACGCCGACGAATTTGAGCCGCAATCCATAACTCTGGCATGCAAAGTACATTTAAAATCCCGATAAAATCACTTCTCTTTTGCATAGACAAAACACCATCTAATGCAGCCTCCAAACCATATGCAACACTGCTGGAGCAGTTTTGGTATGTTAGGTTATAAATAGGGTATTGGCGATATTTTTCCCAAAAACTCAATAAAGAAGCATAGTTATAAACATTGAAAACAATCTGTCTGTCAGATTCACACCATTCGGATGCTTCAGTTTGATAATTAGGCAAGAAACGCCCCGGAACATTATTATCAGCGGTTGCTTTTAGTAGCCTGAAAAACTCTGATGGAGAACGATCAATATCTTCTTCAGGGTATAAGCTGATATAGAGGTGCGGGTAGAGTTCTAGAGATGCATGCCCCGTCGAGATTACTCCTTCAGAATCAACAGCCGCAATATAACGATTAATAATTGGCCGTGGTACAGGGCGTTGGTTTGCGGAGCCTTCGGGGGTCCAGATATGAACAGTCAAAATAGTATCTTGTTCAGTTTCTCTACTTATAGTGGAAGATTGTGGGGTCTCTGTTATGGGTCGCATTGCCCCTTTTTTCTTAAACGACACAGGTAAAGGACGCATCAGTTCAAATATGGATGTTCCTCGTTGGATATGACGGGCTCGAAATGCTAACTTCAGGCATCCAAATCCACTTCCTATCATCAAAAAACCGATAAAAAAAGAAATTGTTGCTTGGTGATGGGTAAACAGAAAAAAGGCAAACAGCATTTCAATTACGCCCCATAATAGGATTAATTGCCATCCAGGAAAACGTACGATCCAAGCTGATGCAACAACAAATAATCCGGTAATAAAAAAAACAAAACCGAACATTGCTGACAATAATACATTGCTATATGTTTGATTAATCAAGATAACCAATGCACAGAACAAAAATAGACCACCTTTAAAGAAAAGTATCGTTTTTTGTGTTCCAATTCCGCTTGAAGCGACACTTAATGTGATCAGACTTTCAAGTAACAATAGAATACCAAACAAATGTATTGGAAAAAAAAGAATACCATCAACACCATCAATGAAAATAAATATACCAATAAAACACCAAAGGAGCCCAATCCCCCAGAGGTAATGTGCTTTTCCTCTGATAAATTCGGCACCGAAAAGTAATAATGCAATTTGTAGCATCACTTATCCTTTGTTATTACATCAATTTTAGGATACTTCACCCAAAATAAACCAATTCCCAACAATCATTACTGGCTTGTTATGACTAAAAATAACACTTCCACGATCTTCTATATTCCACCAACGACCTTCTTTATCTTTCAGACAAAAGGTTATTATTGGAAGAGTGGTATGAGCTTGCTCTTGCTCCCAATGTCGAGCGAGTTTTTCTCGGTCGTCAGGATGAATAGATTCCATAATTTGCCTTAGATCGGAAAGGGTTGTTAAATCAGCCTTCGGATATGAACAATCTGTATTTCCCCATTCTATAGCACCATTATCTAGATTAAGTTGATATACTAGGTGCTGCGGTTTATAAGCTCCTTGTGTGTCATCAATTCTATGAGTACTTCGAGCGACAACTCGTAAAAAAACCATTAATAATGATATGACGGTCAAATATCCCTGTATTAACCACAGTGACTCATGGCGAAATAGGCCATGAAGATAAAAAGGCCCATGCTGATTACGAGTGTAATAGATTGTAATAGTGGCAAGTATTAATAGTGCTATTGATCCCCCTCTGTTTCCCCACAGCATAGACAGGGTAACAGCAAGCAAAATAGGGATACAGAGTAGCGATAATTTAGCAGTATTACGATGATGATGAAAATAGGAATGGTATATCTGTATCGCAGTATCATTGAATATTAATATAGTGCTAATAATAAGAAGAATAAAAACAATACTTCCCCAAACTATATTAATTTTGAAAGAAGGCACCACCCTTTTGAAATGGGTATTAATTAGCCCCATAATCACTGTTGTGGCAAAGATGTTGCCAGTAATATCAGCAATAAAACCATCCCAAAAAATATCATTAAGTGATGTATTATCAAGCCAATACAAACTGATAGAAAATAGAACTGCATCTGCAAAACTGACAATTATTGTTGCCGATAGCCATAACAATATTAGTTGCAGATCATCTCCTCGTTGAGCATACCTACGGACAATCCAAGCAATAGCAATACAAGAAAGTACTGCCAGAGCGGCGTATATAAGTGAAAGGGTGATTTGCTCACTATCAAAGCCATTCAGAATTAAGTTTAATACAATGAAGCCAATCAGTAATGGTAGCCATTGGCGTTTGTGCATACATAAAAAAGCGGTTGTTGCGACCCCCGCAGGAAACCAAACAACAGAAATATCTGAGTTCTCTGGTGTCAGTATTTCGGAGATTTCACCTGTTACGTAATAAAGTAATAGCCATCCTATTATTACGATTAACGTGGTCTTATTTGATAGTAAAGATGTTTTCATAGTTTATTTCAGGTTATGCATCATAAAGTTATGTTTGGCCTTATCTTAATGCGAAAAGGTCTACATCATTTCTCTTTTCAAAAAATATCAAAATGATATCTTGAGGTATAGCTATTATTATATTTTTTCCTGTATTTTTAGACACTTTTTATTTTATTCTGAGTTCGGCGCTGTAGGTACTTCAATGAACATTACGCGTCTAGAAAAAGCCAATAGCGCACCTAATCTGAATTTCTTAAAAAGAAAAACACGGCTTGTTGTTTTCATAGACAGCTATTCGTGAAGGATACCTACGTTATATAAAGCAGTAGCCGAGCAATAATGGCAAAAATTGAGCGTGTCCACCACAATTAAAAATAGCTAACAAGAGTTAGCTATTTTTGAGACAATACCAATGAGATAACACTATAAAAATACTAAAATAAGTATCTGACACCAAATACAACTTCTTGAGATTTAAGGTGTGCTTTCATTTGCTCGTCTTGTAAGCCTCGAGCATTAGCAAATCGGTTCATGCCACTTTCGATTTTACCTAGATCCACATAACGGTAGCCTAAGTCAAAATTGAGTTTATTAATAGGTTCATAGCTGACGCCGCCACCGAGAGAATATACCAAGTTTGTATCAGTGTTACTTGCGTATTGACGTGAAACATTTCCTTGCCATCCAGACGATTTTACTTTTGCGATACCAACACCAACGGTTCCATAAATAGAAACTCCCTGATAAATTTCATAATCACGGTAAGCATTTAGCATTAATCGTTGGGACTCTGTTTTATGGTGATTCAAGCTGGTCGGAAAAGTGGTTGATCCACTTGTATATTCTGCCTTTTTATTGAAAGTATATTCTGCTTCTGTACGCCAACCATTACCAAATTGATAGCCAGCAGCTAAAGAGCCATTATAAAAATCATCTTTATCATCACCCGAGACAAATTGACCAATACCAGGTCTACTACTGGTATCCATATTATCTGCTTTTTGCCATACCTTCGAGAGCCTTGCAGCACCATAATAGCCCTCATCATTCGTAGAGGCTAAGGCATTTCCAGCTGCACTTCCAAATACAGCAATTACTAATAATAAGTGTAATTTAGTCATGTTATAGTTTCCTTAGTGTATTATATCGAGATGGGATTATTGCAGGTAGTGGTTATTAGTAAAGGGGAGTTATTTGATTGATATGTTCAATTTATTTCAACAAAATGATATAGATGTTACTTGGATTACCGCATTCTTCATGAAATGAGTATTTCATCTTCTAATAACAGAGGTTGTATCCCTCGCTACTTTAAAACAAGTTTATGTCAGGTAAATATTTACCTAATGGACTTCCCCAGAATTCTGCTTTATGGCCAGAAGAATATCGCGAACTGGAGCAGCTTGATTTATTCGCTAACAGTCTAATTAGGCAACTGAAAAATCGAAAAATCTACAGAGAGCGAGTACAGGTTGAAATTGAAAAAGTACCTGAAGCACATCGGGAATTTTTTAGAGATAAATTAAATCATTGGTGTGAGGTGATGAAAGTATGAAACGTACACACTTGGAAAAAATAAAATCGTTCCCATCATATAACTACATATTTTATAGCGGAGATAAGGCCGTTTATTCATAAGGTTATTAGATGTAGTTAGTTGGGGTGAAAATGAAAAAATCGGTTTATAAAGCAAGTGGTTTATGGAACCAAACATCTTTCATAACTCTTTTTGTCGCAACAAGCGAAAAAGATGTACTTTCAACAATAGCATTTTGGGCAAATCTAGGTGGCGCTAGAGTAGATGAGTTATCTATTGAGCGTTATTGCTCATGAAGCCGGTAGAGTCGATTGAAGGGTTTTAAAGTGAGAGAGCTGATGCATGTTACTCCTTGAAATAAAAGAAAATGATAGCTATTCAAGGGGATAATATATATCTGAGATTTTTTTTACTGTGGTGATAATGATTTATGTTAGCAGGTTCTAGTAGAATGCTAGAACCAATATGGTGACGAGGTGGAACAGCATAGTTAATTATGTCGAAAATAGAATTATACCTTTAAAGCTTATTGTAGATCTTGACAGCAAATTCATGGACTGCTTGTGATAAATCTGAGGGGGTGCCTAATAGAGTCGGTGCATCATCGACATAAAAATGAATCGCTTCTTTTATTTCTAGTAAAGTCGGAGGCGGTGATATTTTTTTTTAGGTTCCTGATAGCTTGTCTAAGCTCTTTGACATCCATGGGATGGGAACTAAACCATGTCGGGCGGCTAGCCCAGTACTCAATGGCATGACGAATTTTATCACTCATAACAATCACCTCTTATTAGCTTATTAACATATTATTTGTTGTAACAATAAGTTATCGTGTTCTTGGCTGACTATTAGTTGGTTTTCGGGATTATCGCTGACCAAGGACAAGATGGTACTATGCCGAGCAACCCCACCCTTACCGAAAAAGTTATCGACATCATAAAACTGGTTTAAGAGACAATGAATATCTTGCTGTACATAGCTTTCAATACATTGGCTCTTGTTTTTATCTGTGATCCCGCTATGCCACACTGAATTTAATTGGTGACCCGGTAATTGAAATTCACATTGTGTTTTCAATGCATCAGGGAAAGATCCTTTATCCGTAGATATTGGACGCAGGAGCTTCGCTTTGATTGGCACTCTTAAACGCTCGTAGAACCCTTGAGGGGCAAGTAATAGACTCGCGGCTTCTTCACTTGCCATTGAGTCTAACTGAAAAGCTAAAATAGCGTATAACTTAGGTTCAAAGGGATTTTCATACAGTGCTAACAGCCATTCGCTGAGTGATTTGTATGGCAATGTTTCAACAGATTCAAGCTCTAATGATAAGCGCGTGGCTTCCTGCTGAATGAGAGCCTGCCAATTAGCCTCATTATCTTCAGCTTGCCAATATAGGGTAATTGGCTGAGTAAGAGCATGTTGATGGTAATATTCAGCAATGGGGGCAAGTAACTTTTGCACCGCCATTTCCTGTTTCTCCCATAAAGAAAGTGATTTGAAGGCGCTTAATTGCAATATATTGTCTTTATTCGGCGGCAGTGAAGACAAAACAACATTTGTTTGTTTTTCTTCATCAAATTGTGTCAATCGTGTATGCGCTAAAATGCCTAAATACCTTCCTGCCCAATAGCGCCATTCTTGGCGTGCATCATCGAGCATATCAGTAAACTGCCGATGGTCATATGACACTATCGAATAAACCAATAGACGAATAAACAAAATAGCAATCACGGGAAGAACAACAAATAAAGCGATTATTTGGTTGTTACTGACTTCACTAGACAATACCCCAATTGAAGATAAATAAGCACCTATGCCAAATCCGATAGCACCAATAATCACAGCCAAAAACAACCAAAGCATCAAGCGAGGTAATTTAGGCTTAGGTGGGTGATCTAAAGACGGAATTTTCCAGCTTATCATGATTGCTCACCCGACGATGATAAGCTCGCAATCAATGTACAACCACATTCGGTTTGAAAGCCATTTAATGCCGCTTGGCGACCGGATATTAAAATGCGCGTTGAGCCGGGTAAAATGACATTGACACCATGTCCTTTTTTAGGACAACTGACTTTATCTCCCACTAAGGCAATGGGCTTACCGTACATCACCGAACCAGAAGCGGAGATCACTTCGCCGCCATGAGTAGTTTTGTCACCTAATCGAACAAGTGCGCGCATGTTAAGATCCTTTTATTGGTTATCCTGTTGTTTTTTATATTCAAACGTGCCATCCCATTCTGGTAATTCAGCAGGTGGTAGCGGAACGATTTTATCAATATCGGGGAATGAGGCGGTTTCGTCAGAAGCATCCATTTCTTTGACAATTGCTTCATAACGGGCTGAGCGAGCGGCATCAGGTTTAACACCAAGATAATAATAATCTTTTTGAGTTGTGCTAGGATCAAATGACTGGCTTAATATAGATGCTCCCATCCAGTATCCATTTTGAATGGATATCTGATAGTTTTTTAAAGCTCCATTGAAATCTCTGTCAACTGTATGTAAGTAAAACGCTAAATTATACGCAGCTTCTCCATTTCCTTGCTTGCTTGCACATTCAAGCATTTTTTTTCCAATTTCAGGGCGATAAGCTGGGTTATCTCTGTCTGATAAACGCTTCGAGATAAAAATATTTCCAATGGCATTTTGAGCCTCGGGGCTACCCAAATCCGCAGCTTGACGAAAATATGCTAAAGCTTTAGTACGATCAGCGACGACTCCATAGCCTGTATCGAGGTAGTGCCCCATTTGGTAATAACCATAGCTGATATTCAATTTAGCCATTTTTTGAATAATATCCCACACCTCTTGTGCGGGACCTTTTCCTGCTATTGGTGGCACTTTGCCATAACTGATTAAATTGCTTAAGTTAAGCATGGCTTTGGGGTGATTACGCTCCGCGGCTTTGCGGTAGAGATCACCAATTTTGGTATAATCTCGTTGATGTTTATTCACTTTTTCAAGCTCACGGGCTTGTTTAAACCAAATATCCGCTTCCGGATCAACGGGTGGTAATGTGTCTTTTTCATACACGCAGGTGAAGGTTAAATCGGGTTCGGTTTTTTGAATTGGCGGCTCTTCATTTTTATCCATTGGGTTGCAAGCACTCAGCATCAACATGCTACAAATCAATGCACCGCATTTAAATATGCCGCGAGCAACGGATTGATGATGAGATAAAAAGGAGAGATTCATCTTGGTTATTGCCCCTCTGCCTGTTTTTTATATTCAAACGTGCCATCCCATTCAGGGAGTTCGGCAGGGGGAAGTGGAACGATTTTATCGATATCGGGAAAGCGTGCCTCGGGGTTATTTCTAATTTCACTTACAATAGCTTCATAACGAACTGAACGATTAAGATCTGGGGTTATTGGTAGATAGTAAATAGAACTTTCTTTTATATCCGGCTTAAATGCCTCCATAAAAGTCGATGCTGAGGTTCTAGATCCATTTTTTACCGCTATCTGATAATAGCTCAAAGCTGTACTTAAGTTATTGTCTACGTCTTGGTAATATGTAGCTAATTGATATGCGGCTTCTCCATTCCCTTGTTTAGCGGCACAGTCTAGCATTTTTTTACCTATTTCAGGATGATACGCTGGATTAATTTGCATATTGTCCAATCTTTTTGAAAGGAAAATATCACCAATAACATATTGTCCTTCTGGGCTGCCTAAATCGGCAGCCTGCCTAAAATAAGCTAATGCTTTTGTTCTGTCTGCGGCTACACCATAACCAGTGTCCAGATAATGCCCCATTTGGTAATAACCATAGCTGATGTTTAATTTAGCCATTTTTCGGATAATGTTCCATACCTCCTGAGCAGGGCCTTTCCCTCCAATTGGGGGGATTTTGCCATAACTGATTAAGTTACTTAAGTTCAGCATGGCTTTAGGATGGTTTCGCTCTGCGGCTTTACGGTAGAGCTCACCAATCTTGGCATAATCGCGTTGATATTTATTCACTTTTTCAAGTTCACGGGCTTGTTTAAACCAAATATCGGCTTCTGGATCAACGGGCGGTAGCGTGTCTTTTTCATACACACAGATAAAGGTTAAATCGGGTTCGTTTTTTTGAGTCACAGTAACGTCCTTTTTATCAATAGGCTTACAGCCCATTAGCAAAATAAATCCCAATAATAAAGTGATTTTTATCTCTACACTCATCCATTAATCCGCATTTTTTAGGCTGATAGTTTTATCTTCAAAAGAAATTATTGAGCCTTTTGGCTTTTTTTCGTTTTTTTTATTTAATTTATTTTTGGTTATAAGATCATTCCATGATTCAAATTCGCTCGTCAGATCACTTGAAACACCCCCTGTTCTTTTGTGTAATCCCCATAACTTTTCTCTTAACGGTCTTACAATTGGAAAATCATCGGTATCTTGCAATATCACGGCTATTTCACTGTCAAATGCCATACTACGTAAATTAATATTAGCAGAGCCTTGGATTAAAAAAGTATCATCGACTAAGGTTAATTTACTGTGGACATACACTTGCTGCCATCTATCCGAATCAGGAGAAACAAGGGTACAGATCATTGTCTCTAGTCCCTCTATTTTTTCGGGTTGGATATCATCAGGGCTTTTGATGTTTTCATCTGGGATATAGACCCCCCAATAACCCGATTTAGGTTTGTACGATTGATCGTAAACGTGCTCTTTCATTAAATCTCGACGACCAAGTTGTTCTAGCATCTTATAAGTTTGATAGCCGCCTACCTCATTCGAACTCCCTACAGAGGGTTTTTCCGTTGAATTAGTGACAACAAAAAGATAGAACGGAGGCGGTTTAATGCCTTGTAATTTGCTGTCAGTTTCGGCAGCTTGTAAAAAACGTCGGTTTCGTTCTTCAACCATATCCCGTAAATTGGTCGCGATAGATGACAAACGAAAATATTGGTTCTCAAAATAGATGTAGTTACGGGCATGTTTAACACCATGATCATAGGCTTTTAGTATATCGTATTCATCGTGTTGTGGCTGGGTACGGCAAATTTTCCCGCCCGTAGGAACTAAAGGATTATTCGCTAAAAAGGTGTAATGGGCGTTGAGTTTTTTGATATGCTCAGGTGTCGGGATATAGTCACATCGTGAACGGCCTTCTCTCTGTGCAAGCTGATCTACATCGTCACCTTTACTGGCGAAGAACCCGTCTGTTTTTTTCCACGCTGAAACAAAGTTATCATTTAAATCATACAGTAGCTCACCATACACACAGTTTGAGGTATCCTGCCACGCCGTTACGCCATCGCGACCAAGCCATGACTCTTCCTTATGACGAGTGATGGCATGTGCATCTTGATCCCAATATTCCGAGTGCATATTGTGCCCCATCACAAAACCAATCGCATTTTCAGGCTCTTCATAATCGATTAAAACCGCTTTTTGATGATGCGTTGAACCAGCCGCTAAAGCAGCCCAGCGAGCACTTAGCTCAGTTTCTTGACTCGAAAATTGATGATTGGTTCGCGCCGTAACATCTTTTAATCGCGAATTAGGTATACTCATTGCAATATCACGAGTCCGTACTGACAAGTTTTTGACAAGGCCCATATGAACCTTACGGTTCCAAGCGATATCAAACTGATATTGTTTTTGGGTTTGATAATCGAGCTTTGCACCAAAGACAAGAAAATCATTGAGTTGGGATGGCGATATCACTTGTTTCCCCCAACCGGGAAAGCTTTTCTCAAAATGTTTTCCCACATGATCAAACCACACAAGTACACGCACTTGCACACCTTCATTGGCCTTTTGCTCTAACAACTCGCCAATCATCGGATATTGACCTTCTCGGGCATTCGAACTACGTTCAAAATACATAGAGGGTTGAAAGCCCCATGTAATAATATCAATACTTTTTTTCGATTTTCGAATGGCTTCCGCAACGGCGGCAAAGGTTTGTTGTCCATTAATTAATGGTGCATAGGTAAATAAACTCATGGGGTATTTCGTGCGTTCAGGTATCCAGCTTGGCGTCATATGTGCCACCATGCAACTTGATACTGGTATATCAATCATCGGTGGCGTTGCTGATGTTGGGAGTTGAACCCCGAGCGGGAATTGGCTCCAATTACCTGCAGACATATTACTTATCCTTTTTGAATGCGGTTAAAAACTCTGAAAGGTTTTGACTCCAAGCATCGCCAATACGTGCATTTTCACGCTCTTGGCTAGGTGCGCTTGGTCTAAATCCAATATTGACTGTAGGCTCGTTACTGTCATCATCTTCAGCAGGTGGTGGCACTGTAATGTCATAACGATCGCCACTGAGTAGGTATAGTTGATAGCTATCTGTGGGAATATCATGGTCAATTTGGACATTACCTTGCGCATCACTCATACCTTTTAAAATCAGTGCTCCATTGGCATACAGCTCATACGGCTCAAAAGCGCGTGCCTTCATCGGACTCTGTGGTGATGAACTCAGTTGAAAGCGCGCAAGGTCTGTTTTGGCATCGATTGTGGGAATTGCGGATGGGTCACATCCATGGAGGCAGGTCCTTCAACCACCCAGTTAGTTGCTTTGACGGTTTGGTTGCTGGGGCTGCCGTACTCAATCTGCCCACCTTTTAAGCGAATATAGGCGCCTCCACAGGTCAGTAATAATTCGTCTTTAGCCGCAACCACGGTTTTACCACCTGTACTGGTGACGGTCATGTCCTTGAGTGAGGTTAAGTGCATTTCATCGCTTTGTGCTTGAATTTCCACTTTACCTTTTGCTGCAAAGGCTTTAATTCCTAAGGTGTGAGCAAATAAACTGATGGCTTGACCTGCGGCTAAGGTGATTTTTTTACCGACTGAAATATCCGCCTGTTTATGGGCGGTCAGGGTGATATTTTCGCCACTGTTAGCCTGTACGGTTTTGGGGGAGGTGAGAGCAATACCTGCAGGGGCGCTGAGTAATAACGCCGCTTGCTGCAATTTATCAATAGATTGAGTCAGTAACGTTTGTTGCGCTTTTAAATCTGCTAGTTCGGCTTTTGCCACCTCTGCCGCTTCGCGTAGCGAACTGACTAAATTCAGCGCATCATCAAGCTGTTGCTTGGCTTCGCGCATATCCAGTTGTTCAGACGAGGCTTTCGTGCGTAAATCTGTGCTGATAAACAGCCCTTTTCCTGCTCGAATAGCGCCCCAGCTGTCGGTTCGCAGCTCAAAGCCATCACCGCGCTTTTCACGCCCTTGATTAACCAGATGCCCTAAATTGAGTTGCGATTTCCCCCCGTATTCGGTGCTGAATTTGATGTGTTCTTCCCCGCGTTTGTCTTCCATGCGTAGCTTATTATTTGCCGGAGTACGAATGACATTGCGGGTATTATTTTTGTCGGTGATGTGGTCGGGACGATGCGAGTCATGCAAGGCATGGGCAATGTACGGTCGGTCTGGGTCACCCTCATGGAAGGCAATGGCAACTTCTGTCCCTTGGATTAACGGAAAGTGCATCCCGTAGGTATCGCCCGCGTACGGTTTCGCTAGCCGCACAGGCATACTTTCATACCCCGTCGATTTTTCATCACGATCCGCATCGAATTTAACCCAATAAAAACCATGCTCATTCTGGTGGGCGTAGATATCGTGAGGTTTAGCACTGGTGACGCGTGCCATCAATGTCCCTGCAATCACAGGGCGAGGCTTCAAGGTCGGACGCCAGCACAGAGCTTCGGTGTACGACGTTGCTTCAAATTGCACGACTAAGGCACTGCTGCGGCTACCTGAAAATCGCAATCGAGTAATCAGTATTTCAGATTGAAAGTCAGACGGTAATGTTGAAGGCAGTTGGTTATCGGTAATTTTGAGCACCAATAATGGCGTTAGCATCGGTGAATTACTTTTACCGTGCAGCTGAGTTTGACGAGCCAGAAAACGCTCATGGTCAAGGCGTGACCAAAAGTGAGCGGTTTCCGTTTCTGGTTGGTACTTCTCACCGCGCTCAAGATGACGAGGTTTATAATGATAGACATCACCGTAGTGGATGTCCTCTCCCTCACCTCGAGTCATATCCGTTTCAATGGATTGCAAGGTTTGCATCGCTTGGCGGTGATTATAATCTTTGGTGGTGACACTGCGCTCAACCACTTGATGACGTAGTGATAACCCCCAGACACTTTCTACACCCTCGTCATTCATCCCTGATGCTCTGTTGTACTATTGATACCGGTCCTATATTTTTTGTTTAGATAACACCTCGCTTAGAACGGGATTTTATTGCAAATCACAAAGCTCACTACGGTGAGTTTTTTAATTTGTTATGAGGAATACATTATGGCTAAACCGGATTGGGGGACGCTACGGCAACAGTTCCTAGTCGCCTACGCTAAAAATTTGATTATGATTAAGCGGTTGCATTGATTTCAAGGTCTTCACCGCGTATATAGTTAGTGTCAATAATAAGCGGAGGTAACAATTGATGGCTTTAAATAAAATAATTCTTGGTGTTTTTGGCGCTGGGCGGCGCGGCAAGAGCGAAACACTTCTTTTGCTGATTGACATATTAACTAATGATAAAACTTATTCTGAAATTGATACAAGGCAAAGCCATTATTCTGAAAATGACAAAGTAGCTATTTTTGGAAAAAATGGATTTAGGGTGGGAATCACAACGATGGGTGACTATCCTGAAGCTGTAAAGAATGAATGCATGAAATTAATTGAAAATCAGTGTGATTTTATAGTTACAGCTACCAGAACAAAAGGCGGCACAACTAAAGAGACAAACAGAGTTGCAAAACAATATGGTTATGATGCTATATGGTTTGAAAAAAATAGAGCAGTGAATGGTTGGTGCAAAGAGTGGCCGGCTACTAATGAGAATGAAAAATTTAAATTAAATAAAAAATCATATTTTAATAAAATCAATAAATTAGATGCTTTATTTTTATTTGAATATATTGATTCACTAATGCAAGGCTAACTCACCTAGTGTGGGTTGTTAGAGTGAAAGTTAAATAAGGCAAGATTATCTTTATGTTAAAGATGCGGTAATAAGATCCGATCTATTTTTATACTCATTTTCATGCTCCTTTGTAATTTTAAATAATGGAGCCTTATGTTGCCATGTCGCATTTTCTAAAACTATTAAGCTGGGTACTATAAATAATTCTGGTTCATAAATACGATTTATATCTTCAGATAGATTGCAAAAAATATAAAAAAAAGATTTAGATACATTAGGCTTTTTAGTTCCAACCATCCATTGTCTCGGTTGGCTTCTCGCCCACGAAGCTTTAACTTGGATACTGATACTTTTTGTACCATCAATGGTGGCAATAATATCAACGGCACTTGTTCCGCTAGTGGTTAGAGCTGCACTTATACCAAGCCTAGAAAGCATATAAGCTACGTAATACTCACCGGCATCACCAGCATTCTTACTACTGCGTTTTTCTAATAACTCATTCATTAATCTATGTCCGCTATTGTAAAGGTAAGTGAGTTAGTGATTATGGCAAATTTAAAGGATTTAACAAACCAACTCCGTACCATCCGCAAGCAAATTCCTTTTGCGACAGCACAAGCACTGACTAGCACAGCTCGTAAAATAGAAAATGCACAAAAGGTTGCATTACAACGTAATTTAGAAAGCCCAACACCTTTTACTGTTAAGAGTATTAAAAGTCGCGGAGCACGTAAAAGTGATCTACGGGCTAAAGTGTTTGTGATGAATATCGCTGCTGAGTACTTAACACCATTTGAAGCTGGTGGAGTTCATAAACTTAGTGGCTCTGCACTGCTTAACCCTAAGAACATTAAGCTGAATAAATACGGTAACTTACCAAGAAATAAGTTAAGCAGCCTAAAAGCTAAAGAGAATACTTTCATTGGTGAGTTGAATGATGTCAATGGCGCATTTCAGCGTAAAAAAGCTAAGAAAGGTCGTAAGGGTAAAAAACGATTAAAACGCTCACATAATGGCACTCGTCGAGATAGGCAAAAACAACCAGCGCCTAAATTACTAATTCGATTCGGTGATGCTTTACCTGTTCAACCTGTACTTGGATATCAAGATAGGGCACAACGAATGGCACAGGCTTTATTACCACAGGAAATAAGCCGAGCGCTTGAAGAGGCGATGCGAACTGCTAGTTAAGATAGGAAGTTATGTACATAAGTTATATGAAATAATGCAATGATTTAATCATAATATAAAATCTATATTTTAAATATTGGATGGATATTATGGAACAACAACTTATTGATGCACTAAAGGAATCTGTTAATTTTCTCACTTTAGCTGTATTTTCATTTATTGCATGCTTCGCTATGTATAGAACAAAAAATGAAAGGAAAAGGAACAATGTGAAAACTAGATGGTGGGATATTGCCATCTTCTGGTTTTACACTATTTTATTTTTAATATTAGGTGCAGGGAGTATTGCACTTATTGTTAGGGAATTTATGCAAAATTCAGCATCTGGAGGGGTGATAGGAATTGTGGGGTTCATAGCTGTTCTAGTAATAGTAAATGCCGCAACTGTTGTATTCGGTGTATTAGAGTTTTTTGATAAAAAAGAAGAGGAAAATATGGGCATGCCTGAAAAACTAGATGACTCAATAGCTCAGTTATTAAGTACGGATAAATATTCAGTTACATGGCTAATGCAGATGGAGAGCAATAATGTTGTTTTTAGTCGAATTGTTAACGGAAAAGTAGATGAGAGCTACGTTCCCGTTAGTTATGATAAAGCTAATGTTTATGCTGCTTCTATTCTGAATGGTCTTCAACCACCAAAACATCTTTATCTGTCCGATAAACGGATTGGTTAAATTCAATTTGTATTAGCTTATCGCCACGCTTTTTAATGTGATAAAAATCGAGACCGCCAAATGAAACTCGGGTGTCTTTGGGATACCCAGCCAATTGTCTCAGTAATGTTTCTAGGTCAATAGTGCGGTCGTCTATATGCTTGTTGTTACTCATGTATTAATTCCTTGATTAATATGATGGAAGGCAAAGTATATAACATAAATATTTTTTGGGTCCTTCATAGCACTTTTCTATTTCACGGGCATTGCGCGCCGCGTTCTGCGTCTAGCTACAAAATTTTGAATTTGTGTCCCATGTCCCATGACGTGTAATGAAAATTTTTATTTTACTTTCAAAATGTTACGTTAAAAATCATTGTGGTTTGTGTCCCATAAAATGTGGGACATGTCCCACGCAATGTCCCATATGTCCCAATGTCCCATCTCGAACGGAAAATGTCCCATGCCCACGATGAATATTTCTGATTATGCCAAGCATACTGGCGTGAATCGTAAGACGATCTCGCGCTGGATGAAGAGTGGACAATACATCGTGATGTCCGGAGACGAAATTGATGTTGAGGCAAGTGATAAAAATTTAAAAAAGTATCGAGATAGTAAAGATCCTCGCACTAAAAATGCGACAAGAAAAACTAAAGAAGTCACTGAAAAAAAAGTAGCGGAAGAAAAATCAGCTTTTCAGCAACAAGCTGAGTCTGTTTTAGCTGGGCTCGTTTCCGGTGATGTTGATGTTCGTGATTTAGAAGAGTCGCGCGCGATCAAAGAGCATTACTTTGCTGAACTCGCTAAGTTGGAATACGAAGAAAAATCAGGCTTAGTTTTGCCGTGGCAAGACATGGTCGACAAGGTGGGAGAGGAATACCACGCCATGCGCACACGCCTGATTGCGATAGCCCCTGAACACGGCCCCCGCCTGAGGTCACTAGCACTCACGTCTTCTGATACAGAGTTTGTGGCCGCGTTGCAGGACATTATTCATGAGGCGATGGAGGAGTTGAGCCTTGACCACAGTGAGCAGGGGGGATAATGCATGGCAGCAATTCACCCGTGCACTGAGTCAGAAACGCGCTGTCGTCAGACCTCCGGAAGCCTTATCGCTGAGCGAATGGGCGAACAAATACGCGGTGTTGTCGAAAGAGAACGCTGCACAGACCGGCCGTTTCCGATCCTTTAAATATCAGGACGGCATGATGGATGCCTTTACCGACCCGTCGGTAACTCAGGTGTCCGTGATGAAATCAGCCCGTGTTGGGTATACCAAAATTCTTGACCATGTGATTGGATACTATCTATCTCATGACCCCGCGCCAATCCTTGTTGTTCAGCCACGCGAGAGTGATGCTGAGGATTACAGTAAAGATGAAATCTCGCCCATGCTGCGTGATACCCCTGTACTGAAAGCCATAACAGGTGACACCAAGGCTAAAAATAGCAACCAAACCATCCTCAAAAAACAATTTACCAATGGATCAAGCCTAACTCTGGTCGGTGCCAACTCACCTGCCGGGTTTCGTCGTATCACTCGAAGAATTGTTTTATTTGATGAGGTGGACGGTTTCCCAGCTGGCGGCGCTGGTTCAGAGGGAGATCAAATTGCATTAGGTATTAAACGTTCAGAAACATTCTGGAACCGAAAGATTGGTCTTGGTTCAACGCCGACGGTGAAGAATGTCAGTCGTATAGAGAAAGCCTATAACGAGAGTGACCAGCGACATTACTGGGTACCGTGTCCGCACTGCGGTGAGTTTCAGATCCTCGAATGGGGTGATGAAAAAACATCTTATGGTATGAAGTGGGACAAAGATAAAGATGGCAACGGGCTCCCTCTCACCACGTATTACGCTTGCAGACACAATGGCTGTGTCATTCATGATAAGGATAAGTACATGATGATTGAGCGTGGTGAATGGCGCGCTGAAAAGCAGTTTACTGGTCACGCCGGATTTCATATCTGGGCAGCATACAGCCTGTTCCCGAATGCGTCTTGGCCGAATCTGGTGAAAGAATGGCTGCGGGTGAAAGATGATCCGTTAAACCGCATGGGGCAGACCTAATGTTGTTCATGATTTTGACCACGAACGGGGGGCTCAACATCGTGGCGTTGGGATTTTAGCTCCTATTGTTCAGCGTCTTAAAATGCTGATTAAGTACGATGAATCAGAGTTAGAAGCCGCAATTTTGAATGCGATTTTCGGTGCTTATATCGAAAGCCCCTATGATGCACAAATGGTGTCATCAGCATTGGGTGATACTGGTTTTGGTGATGGCGAAGAGCTCAGCGCTTATCAAACGCAGCGTGCAGAATATTATGAAGATAAGCGCCTAAACTTACAAAATGGTGCTCGAATTCCTCATCTATTTCCTAATGAAAAAATCGTCACCTTATCCGCAGCTCGCCCAACCAGTAATTTTGATGGTTTTGAAAGTGCAGTATTGCGAAATATTGCCGCAGCGACAGGGCTATCAACTCAGCAAGTGACACAAGATTGGTCAGATGTGAACTATTCATCTGCTCGAGCTGCGATGCTTGAAGCATGGAAAACCCTAACTCGTCGTCGTGATGATTTTTCTATCGGGTTCTCACAGCCTATTGCTTCTGCATTTGTTGAAGAGATTCATGATACGGAAGACTTGCCACTACCAAATAACGCACCTGATTTCCTTGAGGCGAAAGCGGCGTATTGTCGTGCTCGTTGGATGGGGCCGGGTCGTGGATGGATAGATCCTGTTTCTGAGAAGAAAGGTTCAATTCTGGGTATGAACGCTGGTTTATCCACACTTGAAATGGAAGCCGCAGAAAACGCAGGTGAGGACTGGGAAGAAATGCTTGATCAGCGTGCGCGTGAAATTAGCGCTTTTGCTGAACGTGGCATTCCATTACCGGAATGGGCTGAGCCAATCCCTCAACAAACTAACAATACGGAGGCCAAGTGAATTTACCGCACTTAGCGCAAAAGCTATTTAATACCCCTCTGGCCATACATCCACAAAAAGCTGAAGTCGTGATAAGTGCTGTCATGGAGCGGTTTGGCATTACGCAAATTCGTAGCACGATGATGGAAGATGATTATTACGATGATGACCGTTTTTCGCGTAAGAAAAAGGCAGATGCAGGATATGACATTTTAGAAGGGATCGCACTGATATCCATTCAAGGAACGCTAGTACAAAAGCTAGGTTCATTACGGCCTTACAGCGGCATGACTGGTTATGACGGCATACGACAAGTATTTTTGTCAGTCATTCACGACCCAGAAGTCAAAGGTATTTGCCTCGATATTGACTCTCCTGGTGGAGAGGTTGCTGGGTGTTTTGATCTTGTTGATTTGATTTATGAATTACGAGGTAAAAAACCGATTTATGCCATTCTCTCTGAAAATGCGTATTCAGCCGCTTATGCCATTGCTAGTGCAGCTGACAAAATTTATGTGCCGCGCACAGGTGGCGTCGGTTCAGTTGGGGTGATTGTTATTCATTGTGATTGGTCGCAACGCATAAAAGAGGATGGATTAAAGGTTTCCATTATTACTTATGGTGATCGCAAAGCGGAAAGTAACCCGTATATAGCGCTTAGTGATGAAGCGAAAGCGGCTATCCAGCACGATGTTGATGAAATGGGGCGTCTGTTTGTGAGCACTGTTTCCCGTAATCGCGGGCTTTCTGAAAAGATAATCCGCAATACACAAGCAGCCTGTTTTCTGGCTGATGAGGGCGTACAAATGGGGCTTGCTGATGTGGTCGCCAGTCCTGATGTCGCATTTCACGAACTAATGAAAGTTTCTGGAGTTAAATAATATGTCTAAGTTCAATCCGTTTGCTCATCTTATGGGTAATAAAGCGAAAGCTTCCGAAGATGATGAAAAAACACGCAAAGCAAAAGGTCGTCGTGCGGAAGATGACGATGATGAAGAAAATGCTGAAAACGATGATCCTGAATCTGAAGATCATGATGACGAAAAAGAAGGTCGTAAAGCGAAAAAGGCAAAAAGCAAGAAAGCGGAAGATGATGGTGAAGACCCTGATGCAGAAGATGATGAAAATGCAGAAGGCGACGATGAAGACGCTGAAGATGATGAAGACAACAAAGACGTGAAAAAAGGCCGTCGAGCTGAACGTAAACGTTGCGCTCGTATTTTTGGCAGTAAAGCTGCTGCGGCACGTCCAGATATGGCTGCTCATTTGGCATTTAATACTCGTATGTCATCATCTGAAGCAATCAGCACACTGAAAGCAATGGGCGGAGCTCCAGCACCGCAAAGTAATCGCCGTTCTCTTGATGCCCGTATGCGTGAAGAAGAGCAAGTACGTTTAGGGCAAGATGCAGAAGTTGCCCCGAAAGGCTCAGCTGCATCTCTCGTTAACAAAATGACCAACCTGTATAACAGCAACAAAGGGGGCAAATAATGGATCAGATTTCACAAAACCCATTCCAACCGGGTATGCGACAAGCAATGTTTAACCCTGATCAGTTAATTTCAGGTCCATTGCAAGTTGTCACTGATACTGTGGTTATCGCCAAAGCGGGTATTCTAGTGCGAGGCACTATTTTGGGTAAAATTAAAGACTCCCGCGAATATGTTATCTGCAAAAAAGATGCAACAGACGGTAGCGAAAAACCTTGCGCTATTTTGGTCAATGATATTGATACAACAAGCGAAGCAGCGTCCACGGGTGTGTTTCTCATGGGTGAGTTTAATCACCATAAAACCAATTATGATGCAACTTGGACCGTGCCTGAACTTGCTGACGAAATGCGCCAATTCTCTATTTTCCTCCGCGATAGCGTACAAGCTTAATTCCCCATTAATTCACTTAGACGTTGAATACTAGCAATAGTAGGATTTTTGACGTCTTTTAAATGAGAAAAAGTATGAATATTTTCGATACGAATATTTTAGTTCAAGTCGTGCCAAATCTAATGACGAGCCAAAACTGGTTGTTAGATAAATTCTTTCCCAATGTGGTTGAGTCTGACACTGAAGAAGTCTCTATTGATGTGGATGTGGGCTTACGTCGTATGGCCCCTTTTGTTTCTCCTCTAGTGGAGGGCAAATTAGTTGAGTCTCGTAAGTTCCAAACCAATAGCTTTAAACCTGCCTACATTAAAGACAAGCGTGCTCCTGATTTGCGAAAACCTATTCGTCGTCAAATTGGCGAACGTATTGGTGGACAGCTATCTGCATCAGAGCGCGAAATGTTAAACCTTCAGTTCGAAATGGCTGACCAAATCGACATGATCAACCGTCGATTAGAGTGGATGGCATCTAGCGCATTAGTTTCGGGTACGGTCACGGTGGCGGGTGAAGGTTACGATACTAAGTTAGTTAACTTTGGTCGAGCATCTGAATTGACCGTCACATTAAGTGGCGCGGATAAATGGCCAGTGAAAGTCGATGCAGGAAAAACTAACACTCAGCCCTCTGATGATATTGAAGATTGGGGACAACGTATTTTAAAAAATTCAGGGGCTACCGCAACTGATATCGTTTTTACGACTAAATCATGGAAAGCATTTCGTTTAGATACGACGATTAAAGACACTGCGATTAATTTCCCAGCGTTAAGCCCATTCGGTAACCAAATTAATGCTGGCACAGAAGTTCAAAAAGGCGCGGTATATAAAGGTCGTTGGGGTAACTATGATCTGTGGTTATACAACGATTGGTATATTGACCCGGTTGACAACATTGAAAAACCGATGATCCCTGATGGCTCTGTGATTATGTCTGGGGCGGATTTAATGGGTACTCGCTCATTTGGTGCCATTATTGACCCCGCATTTAATTATGGTCCGATGGCCTACGCACCAAAATCATGGCTTCAGCATGACCCAGCTCAGCGTTTCTTAATGATGCAATCTTCACCGCTGGTTATTCCTAGCCGAGTGAACGCGGCATTGTGTGCAACGGTTGTCTAACGGAGGCGTTATGGCGAAGAAACCCCAAGATCAGCAGGAAAAAACTGATGACTTGGGGGGATTACCCCCTGAGTTACAAGTTGATGCAAATACTCAACAAATTCCACCGAAAGCAGAGGATAATGATGATAAAAACCCTGTAGAGCCAGAGCCAGAGCCAGAGCCAGAGCCAGAGCCAGAGCCAGAGCCAGAGCCAGAGCCAGAGCCAGAGCCAGAGCCAGAGCCAGAGCCAGAGCCAGATGGCATTTATGTCGTCGTAAAAGGTCATTCAGTACAACATAACGGTATTTTATATACTGAAAATCAGCAAATTGAGTTGGAAGATAGCGATGCAGAGCGGCTGGTGGAGCTCTGCGTTGTGATGTCACTGGCTTTGGTGCGAGAAAAACTGGCGAAAGCTAATCCAGTTGGAACGGTAACCATCAGTGGTGATTGATTGGGATAAGCATCTATTAAATCCACTTCATAATGTTTTTTCTGAAAAGGTGAATTGGCGACCGAAAACAGGGGAACATTATGATATTGAGGGAATATTTGATAGAGCATATGCCCAAAACTATGAATCCCTCGATGGGGAGAGTGGAATTAACACCACTCGCCCGATTTTAGGTGTGCGCGATGCTATTTTCAAAGCTGCCCCAGTAAAAGGTGACAAGGTATTTATCTATAGTGTGAGCACATTATTCGTTGTTGGGGATGTCCATCCTGACAGTCATGGTGGAACACATCTGATCTTAAATAAGGTGGTGGCATCATGAATGCAGCACAGATCCGTGAATTAGTTCTTAATTCTTTAAAAGGGAAAACAGCTGCAGAAAACCGTGTTTACTCTCCGATGGATTGGTCAACAGTGAATGCGGATTACCCGTGCATTATTGTTCAAACACCCTTTGACCACAAAAAATCACTAGGTCGTAATGCACCTCAATTTAATACAGTGACGACAGTACGTGTGACGGGGAGACTTGAAGAGTTTGATGGTGATGATCTTGATGGCGCAATGAAAGCCGAACTTGCCTTAGAAGCCCTGCGAGAAGAAATTGAACGTGCCGTCATCAATAGTTATGAACTAACCCGACAAACCCAGCAGTTTCTTGAAATTCGTTCTCAAATCGATATCAGTGCAGGTGGTGAAGGCCATCTTGCACAGTTATTGATGGATTTAGATATCGAATATTACCAAGGTCCCGAAGAATTTTACCCCATTGATGCTGAGCCGCTAACGGGTATCGACATCAATGTTCAGCAGCCGGACGGCACACCTCAACATCACATCAATATTGACCTGACCTAATCAGGAGTTTCTATGTTTGTAAAACCAATTAATGGCCGCAGCGTGCGCTGCCCGGTCAAAGGCTCCTCTTTGCCTGAAAATGGGCAAGAAGTACCAAATAATGTTTATTGGCGTGCACGGCTTAATGACGGTGATGTTGAGCTTGTCAAACCGCAATCCAAGGAGAAAAAAGTATGACAGTTTCATTTTCTCGTGTTCCAAACAATCTCCGTGCACCGTTGTTTTATGTCGAATTTGACAACTCAATGGCCAATAGCGCAACTGCAACGCAGCGCTCATTGATTATCGGGCAAATGTTAACAGGGGCTGCGGCACAAAACGCCATTAGTATGAAAATGAATTATTACAGAGATAAAAACACAGATTCTGTATTTGCATACGATGATGAACAATTATCAAAAGTAGCTCGTCTTTCAGAATTAGAAGTAACAATTCAAGAAAAAGAGCCTTTATTCGTCGAAGCTGGGAATAATCTACAACTTGCGATGCAAGAACTTAATGAAGCGAAAGTGCAATTAGATACTGCTATCACCAACTCTGTCACTGACGATGAAGATAAAGCGAATGAATGCATCATTGAAATTGAAAAGAAAACTCAAATTTTTGATGCTAAAAATGAAAAATTCAAAGAATTGCTGACAGTATTTGAGCTGATTGAGTCAGAGTATCAACCTCTGAAAGATGAATATGATGTAATTTTGCCTGTTTTCTTTGATATCAGAGAGCATTTGAATATTTTGAAAAAAATGACAGATAAAGAGATTAATGCGTATTTCAATCCACCAACCTCAAAAGAACAGCTTATTGCAGAGGCAGAAGTTAAGAAACAATTACTTGCTGATGAGGCTGAGAAAATCATCACTATTTTAGAGCGCAAAGTACGTTTAGGCATCGCAACAGATGACGAAAAAGATTTACTGACAGAATGGGAAATTTACAGCATCAAAGTTGCTGATATTGATACTTCATTAGTTCCAGTTATTGATTGGCCCAAAAACCATAGTCTTAACTAAAATTAAACCGCGGTATTGAGTTGCAGAACAAAGACCTTACTATCATCAAATTCTAGGGGTAAAGCCAACTCGAGTAGGTTGGCTTTTCATGACAAAGCTTAGTAGTTTATTTTAAAGTTATTAGACTTTGCTATTTCCCAAGATTCAGCAAATTGAGATGGTGTTGGTGGAATAAGGTTAAACCAATCATAGTGAAAAACTAATTCTCTATCACAATGCAAGTCACCTTGTGTTTCAAAACCGCCTCCAGGTAATCCTGTTTCAGCATTGACAACTAAAACTGTTAGAGGGGGTAGTTTGTTTTGAGCACAGAAATGCAGAATATGTCCTAGCTGGCGATCTAAAACACCAGCGCCTTCGTAATGAAGAATCTCAGCAATCTCACCATATGTTGTAATTTTTCTATTATATGCAAACCCTATCAGGATCTGCCAAATTTGAAGTGCTCTATTTTCTAGAGTGTTATATTCAGAAAAGTATTTCATCAGCATCTCATCAGTAAGTAGATAGTAAAAAAGCCCACCGGAGTGAGCTTTTTTATTCTTCTGGTGCGCGTGCATTTCACGTGCATTTCGAAGTCCATTCTGGGTAATGTTACTGTCTGCTCAACTTTGCTAACTTACTGTTTTTAAAGTTGTTGTCACATCACTGACAGTTAAAATTTGGTGGAGCTGGCGGGAGTTGAACCCGCGTCCGAAATTTCTACATCCTCGGTACTACATGCTTAGTCTAGTCTTTAAATTCATTTGCCAGCTGCGGACAGACACGCCACTAACAAACTATCCTGATTAAATTTAACGCTTCAACCCCAGGCAAGGCATCCACGCGATCTCTTTTGGGTTTGACCTCTCTTGATCCCCGTCCTAAGAGCGGAGGCTAGGTAGAGAGGGCTCTAAGCAGGTTATTAAGCTGCTAAAGCGTAGTTTTCGTCGTTTGCGACTATTTTTTTGCGGCTTTTTACGAGGCCAACCGCCCCTCGGCATGCACCTTGGGTTTCGCAAATCCCGTCGAATCCAGAATCAGCCCCAAGTTGTTGAGCTCAGTATAACAGAAAAATACTCTATAAAGCTAGAGGTTAGCGGTTAGAATGTTTCATTATACGTGCTTTATCGAGTTGCCATTCACGTTCTTTAATATCAGAACGTTTGTCGTGAGATTTTTTACCTCTGGCAACACCAATTTTAACTTTACACCATGCATTTTTCCAGTAGAGAGAAAGTGCAATAACGGTATAACCTTCACGATTAACTTTACCGTAGAGTGTATCTAATTCGCGTTGATTTAAAAGTAATTTACGGCTACGCGTTGGGTCGCATACAACATGCGATGATGCAACAGTCAGTGGTGTGAAGTTTGCACCGAATAAATAAGCTTCACCGTCCCGTAATAGAACGTAGCTATCTCCAATGTTGGCTTTGCCTGCACGGAGTGATTTAACTTCCCAACCTTGTAGGGATAGACCCGCCTCGAACTCCTCTTCGATAGAATATTCGTGGCGAGCACGCTTGTTCATAGCAATTGTTGCTGAACCGGGTTTATATGGTTTTTTCTTTGTCATAGTGCAATCATTATACTGTAAGCTGAGTTGAAAGAAATCTTTCTAAGCTGATATTTTTTTGATTGTGCAAATCTTGCCCTATGTGGGTTTTGTTTTTTGTTTAACCAATCAAAGATGGTATTATACGCTCAGTTTTTGGGGATAGGAATTGATATGCCACAGATTAGTCGCTCTGCGTTGGTCCCTTTTAGCGCAGAACAAATGTATAAACTCGTTAATGACGTTATTTCATATCCAAGCTTTTTGCCGGGGTGTGTAGGTAGCCGAATTATTAGTCATAGCTCTGAAGAAATG
The DNA here is from genome assembly GCF_053098325.1 of Providencia sp. PROV_01. NCBI lineage: Bacteria > Pseudomonadati > Pseudomonadota > Gammaproteobacteria > Enterobacterales > Morganellaceae > Providencia > Providencia sp. PROV_01. The sequence goes on from NZ_JBRFKD010000002.1 coordinate 1,870,454, forward strand.
ACCGCTTCTGTTGAAGTGTCAAAAGCAGGTATTAGCAAAACTTTTGTCACAAAAAATGTGCTAGAGGATAATAAATGCATACACATGCAACTTGTTGAAGGGCCATTTAGTAAATTAGCTGGTGGTTGGAAATTTATTCCTTTAAGTGCAGACGCTTGTAAAATCGAGTTTCATCTTGATTTTGAGTTTACAAATAAATTGATAGAGCTTGCGTTTGGCAAAGTTTTCAAGGAACTAGCAAATAATATGGTTCAAGCTTTCACTTTAAGAGCAAAGGATGTATACAGTGTCTGAGCTGAATATTGAAGTGACATATGCGCTTCCTGAAAAGCAATTTTTGCTATCAGTCAAAGTGAAAGAGGGGACGACAATAGAAGAAGCGATACTTGCTTCTGGTATCCTTGCCCTTAGGGATGATATTGATCTTAAAAAAAATAAGATTGGTATTTATAGTCGCCCTGCTAAATTGACAGATTTAGTGCAAGATGGGGATCGAGTTGAGATTTATCGACCTTTGATTGCAGACCCAAAAGAGTTACGGCGTAAAAGAGCTGAAAAATCTAAAGAAGTTAAAAATAAGTAAATTAATTTTATGTAGCGAACCGAGCAAAAGCTCGGTTTTTGTCTTTAAATTTATTTGTGCAAAATGCTTTTAATAAATTTTTAATAAAGATACTCATAATAACAACCTGCCTGAATAAGTCCTTCAGAAAACAGGTTGTTATTGTCACACTAGGTGGTTCTTAGTGTTTATGGTTAGTCAGCTGTTTTAGTTTCTGATGCTTTTGTTTCAGCAGCTTCCATTGATTCCTGCGCGGCAAGATTTTTCTCATTTTTGATGTCAGTAAGAATACCATTACGATCAAAGATAAGAGTCAAAGTTTCTTGCTGAACTGGGTCATGCCCAAGTTCTTGGCGGAAAACATAATACCAAGTCTGAGTACCAAACGGGTCAGATAACATTGGGGTGCCCAAAGTATAAGCAACCTGTTGCTGTGTCATTCCTTTTTGGATCTTAGCGACATCTTTCGCTGTGAGGTAATTACCTTGGTTAATGTCTGGGTGATAGACAAGACGTTCCATCATTGAACAGCCCGTAGACATTAATGCGAGTGATAGCGCGGCAGCAGTTAACAATTTATAACGCATGGATATCTCATTCCTTTTGGAGTCAGAACATCAATGATAATCGACATTGATACAATTTAAAACCTTCCTTATCGACTCTAAGACCACATGAGCGTAAAAAAGTTGTCAAAAATTATGCTGCAAGCAACTCTTTTGCATTGGCTAGCGTATTTTTTGTTACCGCAGATCCAGCAAGAAGACGCGCAAGCTCTTGTAATCTAGATTTTTTATCCAATAATTGCATACGAGTTTCTGTTTCTACACCATTTGTCTCTTTACTGACATAAAAGTGGTGATGACCGCACCCTGCCACTTGGGGTAAATGTGTAACGCACATAACTTGCGTTGATTCACCTAATTCACGTAGTAACTTCCCTACAATTGCTGCTGTTGGTCCACTAATACCGACATCGACTTCATCAAATATTAATGCGGGCGTATCCATTTTTTTAGCTGTAATCACTTGGATTGCTAGTGCTATACGTGATAACTCACCGCCCGATGCCACTTTCGCAAGTGCTTGGTGTGGCTGCCCTGGGTTAGTCGTCACATTGAACTCTACTTTACAGGCACCATCAATTTGTAGTTGATCTGGAGTAAATTTTACATCAATAGTAAACAGACCATGAGGCATTGAAAGTTGGTGCATGCTATTGGTAATTAATGTACTTAATTCTTGAGCATAATGTAAACGTACATGGTGTAAACGTTCCGCACATTCGAGAGCAATATGATGATTTACTTGTACTTGCGCATTTAACGTTTCAGAGTCTTCATTTTGGCTGGCTATTAGTTCTTGTTCGCTCAGTAATTGCTGAAATAATTCGGGTAAAGCTTCGGGAGTGACATGGTGTTTACGCGCTAAGTTAATTTGTTTAGAAATGCGTTTTTCTAGTTCAAACAAGCGATTAGGGTCAAGCTCATATTGGTCACAATAATGCTTTATTTCATCACTGACTTCGCTGACTTGTATCGATGCTTCTTCAAGCATATCAAGTAGCTCTGAAAATTTAGGGTTGAGAGCGACTAGATCAGATAATTCATTTTTTGCCATATTTAATAAGCTAATAACATTCGAATCATCATTTTCAGATAGTATTTGCGTTGTTGTTTGGCCAATAGCTAAAAATTGCCCATGATTAGCGAGTTGTTTATATTCTTGGTCTATCTCTTCAAATTCCCCTTGAACAGGGAGGAATTCGTTCAGTTCTTTTAGATGATATTCTAGCAACTGTTGTCGAGATTCACGTTCTTGCATTTGTTTTTGAAATACAGCTAATTGTTGGCAGGAATCGTGCCATGTTTGCCATGCTTTTTTCATTTGAGCAATTAGCTCTTGCTGGTTTGAATAGGCATCAAGCAGGGATTTTTGATGGGCGCTATCTAGTAAGAGTTGGTGTGCGTGCTGACCATGGATTTGGATCAGTAATGTTCCTAACTCTCTAAGTTGCGATAAAGGAACTGAAACGCCATTAATGAAACCACGTGAACGGCCATCAGGAGAGATAGTGCGGCGTAATAGGCATTCATTTTGGTTATCGAGTTGGTGCTCAGTAAGCCAATTGGCAGCCAGTTGAGCATCCATTAAGGAAAAGCGAGCACAGAGGTCGGCACGTTGTGCACCGGGGCGCACCATATTGGCTTCACCCCGATTGCCTAAACACAGGCCAAGTGCATCAATAGCAATGGACTTACCCGCACCTGTTTCACCGGTTATGGTTGTCATGCCATTACGGAAATCAATTTCTAATTCACGTACGATTGCAAAATTATTGATTGTTAGTTGGGTAAGCATCAGCGCTCTCCTGTAAAAATACACACCTGTGTTTTAATACAGTGTATGACTGTTTTTTTATACAGTAAAGAGGCAGATTGAAAAAATTAAAAAGTTTTTTTAGCCCATCCTAATTTTGAACTTAACGTGTTGAAATAATTATAATCTTGTGGATGAACCAAATTAAGATTTTTATTACTACGTTTGACAATGACTTCTTCACCGTCCTGAATAGGGAGCATGATTTGGCTATCACAGCTGACTTCATAATCAATATTTGTTCGTAAAAACTTCAGCCGAATACTGCTGTCACTGCTAATCACCAGAGGTCTAGAGGATAAGGTATGTGGAAACATTGGAACCAATACAATAGCATCCAAATTCGGGGTTAAAATAGGGCCTCCAGCGGAAAGTGAATAAGCTGTAGAACCTGTTGGTGTGGCAATGATTAAACCATCAGAACGTTGAGAAAAGGCAAATTTTTCATCAATATAGACCTCGAACTCGATCATATGAGCAACTTTACCAGGGTGTAGAACAATTTCATTAATTGCGGTGCTTTTACGTGCTTTTTGGTTAGCTTTAATGACTTGTGCTTCTAGTAAAAAACGCCTTTCTTCGCGGTATTCACCTTCAAGAACACGTGAAAGTTGTTGTAATGCATTATCCGGGTCTAAATCGGTAAGAAAACCGAGATTACCACGATTTACACCAATAACTTTATTATTATACCGAGATAATATACGAGCAGCGCCGAGCATATTGCCATCTCCCCCAACAACAACAACTAAATCAGCCTGTTGGCCTATTTCAGTTAATGTTCCAGTGTTGGCATTGACTAATTTTAAATCTTTAGCAACTTGTTTATCGATAATGGCCTGATAGTTTTTTGAAATTAACCAATGGTATATTAATTCATGAGTTGCCAATGCTTCAGGGTGCCTAGGGTGCCCGACAATGCCTATCGTTTTAAAATGTAGTAGTGGTGTATTATTGTCCTTTCGCATACTTTTTTGGCCTCTGATTGTATGACTTCCCTTGAATCCCTGTATTAGATCCCCATAATACTCTCATATATGGGATTAATGCTAAATACGCGGAGATATTCATGAGTAGTAAAGACCAAAACATGCATGATGAGCAAGCTTTTGAACAAAATGAATCACAAAAAGTGCAAGCTGAGCAAGAAGCCAGCGTTCAACAAGCTGATGAATTACAAGCAGACGAACAAGCGTTAGCCACGCGTATTGCTGAGCTTGAACAACAGTTAGAAGCCTCACAAAAAACTGAACGTGAAGCGATGTTGCGTGCACACGCAGAAATTGAAAATATTCGCCGCAGAACTGAGCAAGATATCGAAAAAGCACATAAGTTCGCACTGGAAAAATTCTCAAATGAATTACTACCAGTGATTGATAACTTAGAACGTGCGATAGATGCAGCAGATCACGAAAGTGAAGAGTCTAAAGCGATGTTAGAAGGGCTAAATTTAACGCTAAAAACTTTTTTAGATGCAGTGGCTAAGTTTGGGATCGAGCCTGTCAGTGATATCAATGTGCCATTTAACCCTGACGTTCATCAAGCGATAACGATGATTGAGTCACCAGATCACCAAGCTAATCATGTGATTGAAGTTATGCAGAAAGGGTATACATTAAACAACCGTTTACTAAGACCTGCAATGGTGATTGTCTCTAAATAAAGAGCATCGTTATTTAAATGGAGGCAAATGCCCCCAAGAGAATATTACTAAAGGGAAATCTATCAATTGATTTCCCTTTTTTATGACTTAGTGCCAAAAAATCATCTATGGTTGCAGATTTGGCTCATCTATTACAGGGTTCCAATCAATAGGTGTTTTACCTTGTTGTTCTAAAATAGTATTAGTTTGTGAGAAATGGCCACAACCGAAAAATCCTCTATGAGCAGAAAGTGGGGAAGGGTGAGGAGCCTTGAGTACATGGTGGCGCTTTGTATCAATTATTCTACCTTTTTTCTGTGCATGGGAACCCCACAGTAGAAAAATAACGCCTTGTGTATTTTCATTGATTGCTTCAATAACTTTGTCCGTGAAGGTTTCCCAACCTAAATGGGCATGGGAGTGAGCATTGCCTTGTTCTACGGTGAGAACGGTGTTAAGGAGTAAAACACCCTGTTGAGCCCAACTGAGCAAATACCCATGATTAGGTCTTTGAAAGCCAGCGATATCCTTTTCTAATTCTTTATACATATTCACTAATGACGGTGGTGGCTTAATACCAGGGAGTACGGAAAAAGAGAGGCCGTGGGCTTGTCCTGGGCCATGATAAGGGTCTTGTCCTAGGATAACGACTTTAATATCGGCAAGTTCGGTATACCTAAATGCATTAAAAACGTCGTCTTGAGCAGGGTAGATAATTTTACCATTTTTGCGCTGTTCTGCTACATAAGCGAGTGTCTCTTTGAAATAGGGTTTTGATTTTTCAGGGCCAATAACATCGTGCCACGTAATGGAGTTTGACATGAAATATTCCATAACAATGAATTTAGGAAGGAACAATTATATGAACCAGTTGATAGCTATAAGCTTACTGGTTCATGAGAGAGAGATAAAGCCCTGATATTGACTATTAATTTTAAAAAAAATTGAAAATTTATACAAATAGTTAAAAAAATAAATTGTTAATTTTGATTTAAATCATAAAGTTGGGGTGATTGAATTAGTTGCTAAGTGGAATAATTGATAAATATCAAAGAAAATAGGGGATCTAGCTGGTATAAAATAACTATATACATTGGTTAGACCAAATATCCAATTACAAGTTTTCATAAGATTGATGGTTAATGTAGCTTCGATTTATTACACAAATCGAATGCAATCTAGCTCGAACGTGGAGGTCGACATGATTACAGGTATTCAAATTACTAAAACTGATAATGCAGCATTGTTGAATTCGTTTTGGTTACTGGATGATGAAAAAAATGAAGCTCGTTGTGTTTGTGCGAAAGCCGATTACAACGAAGGGCAAATTGTTGCTAAAGATGAATTAGGTGCTTTTGAGTATCGCGAAGTTCCTTTAGAAATGAAACCTACCGTACGTGTTGAAGGCGGTCAGCACTTAAATGTTAACGTATTAAGCCGTGAAACATTAGAAGATGCAGTTAAAAATCCAGAAAAATATCCGCAATTAACAATTCGTGTTTCTGGTTATGCCGTGCGTTTTAATTCATTAACGCCTGAACAACAACGTGATGTTATTACCCGTACTTTCACTGAAAGTCTGTAATAAATATTAGACATAATTACATCTAGTAATATATATTAAATTCTAAAGCCATTGTTATCAATGGCTTTTTATTTGTTACTAATAAAGTTGATTATTTCCCACCTTGGTTATTTGTATTTCAATATTCTTCCAACAAATACACTTGTTAGGGAGAAATCATGTCATTATCTACACAACAAATACTATCAAAAAAAGATGAGTATATTTTTGTTAGAGAAAATTTAAATATTTATCTACGGCACCAACATCAAGATATTAAATCATGTATAACAGAGTTATGGCCTAAAGATGTATTAAGAAAAGATTTTTTAGGCACTCAGGCACAATCAAAAGATTATATATTAGCTCTACTAGCACAAGGCGCTTATCATAAAAATTGGCGGAATATACAGGGTATTGAAAAATTAAGTAATAAAGATATTTATGATCTCGGAATTAATGCGGAATTATTAAATGACGAGCAAACGGGATTTCAAGCTAATATTTGTCGATTCAATGGCTTATATGTCCTTTGTTTTGCAGGTACTAACGATATTATCGATTTTTATAGTAATATCCGTCAAGGACTTGGTTTTTATGAGTCTCAATATTTTCAAGCTGTTGGTTTGATGAATATTTTATTCAATGCAGTAAATGGAAATACGATTTGTACGGGGCATTCATTAGGTGGGGGATTGGCTTCAATTGCGGCGTTAGCGAGTCAATCACCTTGTATTGTATTCAGTCCTGCAGGATTGGCAAAAAACACGATTAATAATATTGGGATTGATTATCACGTTGCTGAAAAAATTGCACAAGAAGGGTTGATACGTTATTACACGGTACAATATGACTGGCTCGATAGATTGCAAAACTCTTTACCGATCCCTTCTGCTTTGGGAAATTGTATTAAAATGGCTTATAGCGAACATAACTCTTGGAAAGATTGGTTACCGACCCGTTTAATAACAAGAAGTTTTATAGCTCATTCAATGCTTAAAATTATTAAGGTTATGTGCAAATATAAACCATGGAATAACTGGAATGCAATCACAGGTGAATATAATAAGGTACAAGAAATACCACTAGAAATTTTTCCTATTAAAGAAGAAAAACAGGGGATAAGTTGGCAAGAATGTTGTGAAAGTGCAATCAAAAAAGGAAATATAACTGAATTTTCAGCACTCTTATCATTAGATCATAAACCTTGTGATATTAATGTATTGGCACAACAGTCAGTCAGAACTGCCAATGGGCAATTTATTAAAGCTTTAATTGAATCTCGATATGGTCAAACAATTAAAATGCTTCAATCAAAAGGGCAAAAAAGTATTTTACATTTAGCTGCGCAAAATGGCCGTCTTATACAATCGCAGCTTTTATTGAAAAATGGATTAACAGTAAACATTAAGGATAGTTTAGGAAATACGCCTTTACATGATGCTTTAAATAGCCATGCACTCGATGTTGCTACACTATTATTGGAAAATGGAGCTGATTGGCGTATTAAGAATAATAAAGGCCTAGATTGTAAGGATATACTTGGTAACCATATTATTAAGCCTGATCTGCTGACTCATGAAGGAAAACAAATGCGAGAGAAAGTTTTACAAATGATGGGCTAAATAAAAAACGGGCCTAAACCCGTTTTTAGTCATTAGCTTTTATCGTTAGCGGTTGATATAGAAGGGCTAACAGGAGTACGACGTTTTCCAATATTTTTCTTGTCGCGATGGCGTACTTTTTCTTTTTTCTTAGCTTGTTCTTCTTTTTTCTTTTCTTTACGCTTAGCAAGTACTTTCTTTGATGGTTTTGGTTTATTTAACATCGCTTCTGAAGGAGCTTTAGTTGTTGGACGTAAAGAATCAACAACGCGAATCTTGATAGGCTCTTCAATATAACGAGTTATTTTACCAAATAATGGAAAGTCATGCGCTTCGACTAAAGAAATTGCCGTGCCTTTACGGCCAGCTCGGCCAGTACGGCCAATACGGTGTAAGTAGACATCTGCAGTTCTAGGCAAGTCAAAGTTAAAAACATGGCTAACGTTTTCGATATCTAAGCCACGAGAAGCTACATCTGTTGCAACCAGTACTTTAACTTGGCCATCAACGAGGCGGCGTACAGCTTCATTACGCTTAGCTTGTGGCATTTCCCCTTCAAGATAACAAGGTTCGATACCCGTTTCGCGTAACCATTGGACTAATTCACGTAAACGCTCACGCTTACGTACGAAGACGATGGCTTTGGTGACTTCATCTTGTTTTAACAAATGGCACAGTAAGGCTGTTTTATGCTCTAGTGTGTCAGCACGGTAATGAAATTGCTGAATTTTTTTACGTTCACGACGTGAAGGGTCGGCATCAATTTCAATTGGATCTTCTAATAAACGCTCAGCAAAGTCACGAATAGCTTCGCCTTCAAGAGTGGCAGAAAACAGCATAGTTTGCTTGCGCCAGCGTGTTTCGCCTGCAATTGTTTCTATGTCATTGGCAAAGCCCATGTCGAGCATGCGGTCAGCTTCATCAAGGATCAAAATCTCAACTGCGCGGCAGTCAAAGTTTTCTTCCTTAATATACTGGAGTAGTCGGCCTGTTGTTGCGACGACAATATCTTGATTTTCGCTGAAAACTTCAGCGTGGTTCATATAAGCAACACCACCAGTGATGGTAGCGATATCTAGATGATTATGGGCGCATAATTCTTTTGCTTGGTCAGCAACCTGCATGGCTAGTTCGCGAGTTGGCGTGACAACTAGAACGCGAGGCGGCCCTGATTTCTTTCTCGGGAAATCAAGTAAATGTTGGATCGCAGGCAGTAAAAACGCGGCGGTTTTACCTGTTCCTGTCGGGGCTGAACCTAATACATCGCGGCCATCCATTGCAGCAGGAATTGCTGCCGCTTGAATCGCGGTCGGACGTTGATAGCCTTTGTCTGAAAGCGCATTAATTAGGCTTTCATCAAGTTCAAGTTCAGTAAAAGTGGATGCAGTCATGATATACCTCTATTTGGGGCGCTGATTATAAACAGGTTAGCAAAATTGTTCACCTGAAAAAATCAGCTTTGCTCAAGTGTAACTGTTTTCACTACGGACAGGGAGTGATATATCTATGGATATGAGTGAAATATATAGAAGGTAAATAGTTGAAGGAGGAGAGAGCTCCTCCTTCAGTATACTTAGCTAAGCATATTAATTAACCATGTATGATAAGGGATACCCACTAAGTCAATGAGTACTGCACCACTGAGTGGCACAATCATGAAAGCTTTCATCGAAACTTGTTTGTAACGTTCACAAACCGAGGACATATTTGCCATTGCGTTTGGCGTCGCACCTAAACCATGCCCCATTAAGCCAGCACACATTACCGCAGCATCGTAGTTTTTGCCTAATAAGCGGAAAATGACAAAGACAACTAACAAAATTAAAATAATAACTTGTGCTAATAGGATGGTGAATAATGGCAAAGCAACGGCTTTTAACTCCCATATTTTCAATGACATCATAGCCATAGTCAAAAATAGGCCAAGTGAAACTTCAGAGATAAGGTCAACCGACTTTTGGTTAATACGGAACAATTCGACTTGGTCATTAATATTACGGATAACTATTGCAATAATCATCGCCCCGACATAGCTGGGTAATGAAAAGCCAGTTGCTTTGGTAAACTGCGCTGAAGCGAATTGACCGATAACCATAATCCCTAGAACGAGAGCTAGCATTTTTAAAAAAGCGTGAGCATCGATAGATTCAATTTTCCCTGCGATAGTTTCAGGAACCTGAACTCGCTCAACGTTTTCATCAGCTTTAATCTGCACGTTAAATTTCTTAATTAAGAATGTTGCAATAGGGCCACCGAGTAAGCTCCCTGTAATTAGGCCAAAAGTTGCCGCAGCAATGGCTGCAACCGTTGCGGATTGCACGCCAAGGCCCTCAGCCATGCCCCCGAAGGCTGCCGCACCGCCATGGCCTCCAGTAAGAGAAACACCACCAGCCATGATACCGATAACGGGATCAACACCGAGTAAATGCGCAAGGCCTGCACCAAAAGTGTCTTGGAAAATAACGACAAACCAGCAAATAAACAGGTAGATAAAGAGTAACCGGCCACCACTTTTTAAGATGCGGAAGCTGCCATCAATACCAATGGTAGTAAAGAAAGCGACCATTAAAAAGGTTTGTAAACTGGTATCAAAATTGATTTCAGCAAGGTTAAATGATTTGAGCCCCCAAATAATCAAACTAACCAGAAAACCGCCAATGACGGGAGAAGGAATACAAAAGCGCTGTAGCCATTCGATACGTTTTTTTAAGTGGATCCCCATGAGTAGGCAGATCACCGTTAGGAAGAGGGTGGAGAGTGTGTCGAGGTGTAGAATCATATTTTTCCCTTTTTAACTGTTGTCTTTCACGCTACAGCGTTGTTGGCCGCGCTTCGTTACCCTAGTCACATACTTTTGTATGCTCCTAGGGATAACGTCACTTGCCGCCTAGCTATAACGCGAAATTCAATAGTTAAAAACCATTAAGATATTGCGCTACAGCGTTGTTGGCCGCGCTCCGTTACCCTAGTCACATACTTTTGTATGCTTCTAGGGATAACGTCACTTGCCGCCTAGCTGTAACGCGAAATTCAATAGTTAAAAACCATTAAGTTATCGTGCTACGGCTAGTTTGATAATCAACTTCAAAGCTATTTTTATTGTGGTGTTTGAAAATTAATTATCTTAACAGCGTGAGAAACAGTGTATTTATCAGTCGAATTGTTGTGTTGTTTTATTAGAATAAATATTGGTAAATCAAATAAGCCGCGAGTTTGGCGGTATGGTTGTCAATATCAAATTCAGGGTTGCATTCTGCGATATCAAAAACAGCCATTTTTTGGCTACTTTTGATAATGGCAAACAGTTCATCAAAAACTTCAGTGGAAATACCTTTCGGTGCTGGTGCGCTAACGCCCGGCGCAATGGCAGCAGAAAACACATCTAAATCAACGGTGACATATAAATAGTCTACGCCGCTAATAAATTTTTTAATTTTTTCAATTGCTTGAGGAAGCTTAGAATAAGCAAGTTCTTTATCACGGATATATTGGCAACCTAATGAATTAGCGGTATCGAACAATACTTTAGTATTGCCGTGGTCTGCGATGCCTAAACATAAATATTGAAAAGGGCGTTGGTGCTGCTGACACAACATGGCAGATTGTAAAAATGGGGTACCAGAAGTCGCGAAAGGGGCTTCGCGTAAGTCAAAATGCGCATCAAAGTTAATAATACCGATCGTTTTACCTGCTTGATAATGTTCAACATAGTCAAACAGGCCTTGGAAGCTTGCAAATGCGACTTCATGGCCACCGCCAAGTACAATCGGCTTTTGGTTTTTAGCGAGCAGTGCGATAAGCTGGTCGGATAAACGACGTTGTGCGGCTTCCAGATTGCCATCATCACAGCTAATTGTACCGACATCTTTAATTGCAAGCGGTTGATGAATAGGTAACCCAGCCAGTTGATAGCGAATTGCATCTGGGCCTGCTTTAGCGCCTTGGCGGCCTTTATTGCGCCTAACGCCCTCATCAGAAGCAAAACCAATTAATGCAAATTCAGCAGGTGTGTGTTTATTAATGACTTGATGGATGCGCAAATGCTCTTGTGTTTCACCATCTGTGCGCCCTTGCCATTGGAAAGGTTGTGTCATAGTTACTCCAAGTTAATTAATTTAGTGATGTTATGCGCTGTTTGGCAGGTGTGCGTGATAAATTCATCCACGCGATGTGTAGAGCGGAATTCAGGTGCCATAACTGAAACGACAGCTAACACATCATTTCCTTTGAAAATCGGTGCAGATACCCCCAGTACGCCTTCATCGATTTCACTCACAGACATGCCGTAACCTTGCTTGCGTATCTGTTGTAAATCTTGTTGTAGCTTTATTTTTTGTTGTTCAGTGGTTAACTGCTTTGTATGAGCTTCAAGTACTTGGTTTTGATAGAGTTCATGACGAAAAGCTAACAAGGTTTTCGCACTTGCTCCCTTAACTATAGTATTGCCTCGCCCAATAATAAAAGAACAGCGTAGCGCTTGTTCACTCTCAATCATGTCGACACAAATGGTCTCTCGTAAATTTGAGGTAATAATCGCCACCGTTTCTTGGGTTTTTTTCGCTAAAGTTTGCAGTTCTTGTTTAGATGCGCTCATCAATAAACTGTGGTGATAGTATTTTTCTTGATTTTTGATACTCTGCGAGCCGACACAGTATGTGCCATATTGTTTTGCGTGAGATACAAATTCCCAATCTATGAGAATTGTTAGTAAACGATAGACGGTTGATAACGGGATCTCTAACGCTGATGAGATAGACTGTGGCGTCACTGGAGATGCGCAAGTTGTGATGTAAGACAAGATGTCTAAGGTTCTATTTATACTGTTCATAGCATCTCCTTTTTTTCGAACTTATCAGTAAATTTTTTTCGTCTCAAATATAATTCCCATAATATGAGAATTATATTGTAGCAAATAGGTTAAATTATGACTTTTATTTGCTTAGAATGAGAATATTCGAACAAGTATTAGCCAATTAGAGTGTTTGCATGTGTAAGCAAAAAAAGAATTACCGTAAAGGCGGTTTTACGTTTAAACAGTTTTTTGTGGCTCATGACCGATGTGCGATGAAAGTGGGGACGGATGGCGTGCTATTGGGGGCTTGGGCTCCCGTGGACGGTGTTCAATCTGTATTAGACATTGGAAGTGGTAGTGGGTTAATAGCCTTGATGTTAGCGCAAAGAAATACAAAGTTACGTGTTGATGCGGTCGAATTAGATAGTGATGCCGCAGTGCAAGCGCAGGGAAACTTTACTGAATCGCCATGGGCTGAGCGTTTGCATGTTATCAACCAAGATATTGTCAGCTACAGCCAGTTGCATTCAGTTCAGTATGATTTGATTGTGAGCAACCCACCGTATTTCGAACCTGCGGTTGCGTGTCGGGATGAAAAACGAGATCAAGCGCGATATACCGCGACATTAACTCATGATGTATTACTAGAAAGTGCAAAATCCTGTCTTCTATCTCATGGACTATTTTGTTTAGTGCTGCCCTATGAGGTCGGTGAAAAAATGCAGAAGATGGCTGAGAATTCAGGCTGGTTTACTGCTTTTCGCGTTAATGTTAGTGATAAACCTACAACAGCCTACCATCGCATGCTATTGGGCATTCAACTGCAAGAGACACAAACACAAGTGACATCGCTGGCACTCAAAGATGAAAAGGGTGAGTATACTGATGAATTTCGTAAACTAATTCAGCCATTTTATGTGAAATACTAAAGCCGGCACTTAAGGCCGGCCCTAGCTCACGTTATTCAGGTTGTAAAATAGTGGGGCCTGAATTAGGAAGTGGTTCTGGGTAATCTAAGGTGTAATGTAATCCCCGGCTTTCTTTGCGTTCTAATGCACAACGAACCATTAATTCAGCAACTTGAACTAGGTTTCGTAGTTCCAATAAATTATTTGAGATACGAAAGTTGGCGTAATAATCGTGAATCTCTTGTTGAAGTAAATGGATGCGGCGTAATGCACGTTCAAGGCGTTTAGTCGTTCTGACGATCCCCATGTAGTCCCACATAAATAGACGTAATTCATGCCAATTATGTTGAATAACCACCTGTTCATCTGAGTTATGTACTCGGCTTTCATCCCACTCAGATAAATAGGGAATATCATCGATCTGTTTGATCGTTTTATTAATGTTTTCAGCCGCCGCCCAGCCGTATACCAAGCATTCTAATAGCGAATTGGATGCCATACGGTTTGCACCATGTAAGCCGGTGTAGCTCACTTCGCCAATTGCATAGAGATTCGTGATATCAGTCATACCCGTTTCATCGACAATTACACCACCGCATGTGTAATGGGCCGCTGGGACGATAGGGATGGGCTCTTGAGTGAGGTCTAACCCTAAAGTCATCAATTTCGCATAAATAGTCGGGAAATGGTTTTTAACGAAATCGCTAGGCTTATGGCTAATGTCCAAATACATGCAATCAGCACCAAGGCGTTTCATTTCATGGTCAATAGCACGTGCAACAACATCGCGAGGGGCAAGTTCACCACGATCGTCGTGATCTGGCATAAACCGGCTACCATCAGGGCGCTTGAGGTAAGCTCCCTCACCACGTAATGCCTCAGTTAATAAAAAATTACGTGCTTGTGGATGAAATAAACAAGTTGGGTGAAATTGATTAAACTCAAGGTTAGCAACACGACAGCCAGCTCGCCATGCCATTGCAATGCCATCACCAGAAGAAATATCTGGATTAGTGGTATATTGATAAACTTTAGCCGCTCCACCCGTAGCCAGAACAATCGTTTTCGCTCGAATAGTTTCAACTTGTTCTTTTTGGCGGTTCCAAACGTAAGCACCTAAAATTCGCGGTGATTCAGCTGTGCTAGAAAGGATTAGGTCGACGGCATTATAGCGTTCTTTAATATGAATGTTTGGGTGAGCAAAAGCGAGGTCGACTAACGTGGTTTCAACTTCTTTTCCTGTCGCATCAGCATGATGGAGAATTCGTCGATGGCTATGGCCGCCTTCACGGGTCAAATGATACTGTGTTTCGCCGTTCTCGGTAATCTCTGTATCGAATAAAACACCTTGGTCGATAAGCCATTGAACGCATTGTTTTGCATTGGAGGCAATAAACTCAACAGCTTCTTTCTGGCAGATACCTGCACCAGCAATTAGTGTATCTTCTACATGAGATTCGATGCTGTCAGTGTCATCAAAAACTGCAGCAATACCGCCTTGTGCGTAATAAGATGCTCCTTCGCTAAGGCTGCTTTTACTAAGAATGGTCACTTGATGAAAGGGGGCGAGCCGCAAGGCAGCTGAAAGTCCTGCGACACCACTCCCAATGATTAAAATATCAGTGTAATGCTGTGTGGATTCGTTCATAAGTGTTTGCATGTATATAATAGTATGTATTGAGTTTTTTATGTTAGCCTATCGAGTGTCCTATTGCTATGAGTGGATGGCTGTTAAGGTACAGTATATTGACCTAGCGCTATTTACGTATTCAAATGGTTTTAGTGTGATAGCTATCGCATTCGTGCCTAAAATCTGTATGCTGTCTTCTGGATCTTGTAGTTAGTTGTTTTAATAAGGATCTTTAAGATCAACCAAGTAATTTTTTCATCAGTTTTGTAAATTTTTGACTATTTTTTTAGATTAAATTGAACTTCAACGAGTTCTACTACTCAAAGTAGTGCTTGCTTTAGGAAGGGAGAACATGATCAAGTTAACATATTATCGGCCTGAATTCGGGAGATACTTCCTGGAATGAGCGAGCAATTGACCGACCAGATTTTGGTTGAAAAGGTACAAAAAGGCGATCAACAAGCTTTCAACTTATTGGTGATAAAATATCAGCATAAAGTCGCGAGCTTAGTATCTCGCTATGTACCGCAAGCAGATGTGCCTGACGTTGCGCAGGAGTCATTTATAAAAGCTTATCGCGCCATTGGTTCGTTTCGTGGTGACAGCGCATTTTATACTTGGCTTTATCGGATTGCGGTAAATACAGCTAAAAATTATTTAGTTGCCCAAGATAGGCGCCCACCCGCGTCGGACTTGGAAGCGAGTGATGCAGAAAACTTTGAAACCGCGAGTGCCTTAAAAGAAATTTCGAACCCAGAGAACTTAATGTTGTCTGATGAATTAAAGAAAGTTGTTTTCCGGACCATCGAATCGCTGCCTGAAGATCTTAGAATGGCAATTACGCTCCGCGAGTTAGATGGTTTGAGCTATGAAGAAATCGCAGAAATAATGGATTGCCCAGTCGGCACCGTACGTTCTCGTATTTTTAGGGCAAGGGAAGCGATTGATAATAAAGTTCAGCCACTGATTCAACAGTATTAGTATGTTAAATCAGTCAATTAAACATAATTGTGATGCAATTAACTGAAGGTAATTGGGCATGCAAAGAGAGAAACTTTCCGCAATGATGGATGGCGAAGTACTAGACTTAGAACTGGTCAGCGCTATTTCACGTGATTCAACGTTAAAACAACGTTGGGAGAGCTATCATCTTATTCGTGATACTCTACGTAACGATACTAGTGAAGTCATGCATTTTGATATTGCAAGTAAAGTTGCGGCAGCATTAGAGAATGAAGCTGTGCGTATTAATCCTCAGGTAGTTGTCGAATCGCAGCCAGAGCCTGCGACTTGGGGGGCTTTCCCATTCTGGGGCAAAATTCGTCCTTGGGCGAGCCAGTTAACTCAAATTGGTGTTGCAGCCTGTGTGTCTTTGGCTGTAATTGTTGGCGTTCAACAATACAACCAAAGTAATGCGGTTGACTCACCGGTTGATGAGCCAATGTTCAATACCATTCCTGTCGGCAGCGGGGCACCAGTTAGCTTGAATATCTCAGATAACCAATTATTTGGTAATGAGCAGCAACTTCAACAAGTTGAACAACAAAATCAACGCATTAATGCGATGCTACAACAGTATGAAATTGAAAGACGCTCGATGCTCAACCAGCAATATCAAGAGTCTGCACAACCTGCGTCTTCAGCAGGAGTTAAATTGCAATAATGAATAAATGGTTATCCGTCATCTGCCTGACGGGCAGCCTGATTATTTCTAATCAAGCTTCGGCATCTGAAATAGATGCCGATGTTCTTTTTAAAGAAATGGGGAATGCTGCCCAGAACCTTTCTTACGAAATGTCTTATATGACATTTAGTCCGCAATCAATAACGCCTGTACGTTATCGCCATGCAATCATTAATGGTGAGCCTGTTTCACAAATGATCCAAATGGACTCATCGCGTCGTGAAATTGTTCAAAAAGGTAATAGTATTAGTTATTTTGAACCAGGTTTTGATGCATTTAGCTTAAATGGCAAATATATAGTTGATAATTTGCCATCAGTAGTTTTTGCCAATTATCAGCAAATTAAACCTTATTATAATTTTATTGATGCGGGACGTACCCATATTGGTGATAGGCCTGCGTTAGTGATTCGCATAATATCGAAAGACAACTCTCGGTTTAACTATGTAGTATTAATCGATGAAGAAACGAAATTGCCATTACGTATCGACCTTCTTGATAATAATAGCCAAACATTAGAACAATTTCGTGTGATCTCGACGGTGCTAGATAGCCAAACAGTGAAAGACTCATTACTCGCATTAAGTAAGGTAAATATGCCACCATTATTGATTTCCCCTAAAAATGGAAATCCTTCTTTTAAATGGCAAGTTGGCATGTTACCTCCTGGTTTTGAAGAAATATCTCGTTCTTCGCGAAAATTAGCTGAAGACGACGTAGTAGAAACCGCAATGTTTAGTGATGGTTTATTTACCTTTTCTGTAAACGTGACAAAATCGACTAAAGGCCCGTTACTTGATCAACCGCTTCAAAATGGGCGTCGTACTATTTACACAATGACGCAAAAGCAAAATGTTATCACTATCATTGGTGAATTACCGTTAGCAACAGCGCAAGTGGTAGCAGGTAGTATTCAGTTTCGGGAGTAAATTATGGTAAAAGAGTGGGCAACAGTAGTCCGTTGGCAAAACGGTAGAGCTTTATTGCGCTATGGTTCTTCGTCCGGCTGTGGTAGTTGTGGTGCTCGTAAAACCTGTGGTTCTTATGCTTTAAGCAAAATAGGGCCAAATACGGAACATGAATTAGAAATTGCGATTGAACAACCGCTAGTTGAAGGGCAAAAAATTGAAGTGGGCATCCCGGAGGGAAGCTTGATCCGTTCAGCGCTATTAGTTTACTTAACGCCTATTTTGGGGTTGTTTATTTTTGCAGGTTTAGCTCAGGCGTTTGATTTTGAGCAGTTTTGGATAGCGATTTCAGGTATAATTGGTGGTATTATTGGCTTTTATATTGCGCGTAGACTAGCCTCAAATTGGCGTGATGATGAAGCTTTTCAACCTGTTGTTTTACAGATAGGGCTACCTCCGAGTGAGCTTTCAGTACAAATTAATTGCTAAATTTCAATATATTGAGTTAGAAGGTTAATTTGATATTATCAATAGAAAGGGGAAACTTATGTTTCCCTTTTTTGTGGATTAGAGTTAATTAGCAAACAAATAGTATTATGGCGAACAAAGTTATTAACCAATTTTGTCTGTTTTGAGTTAGAAATTACAATAGATTGACTATGGCTATAGAAGTGGTTGGTGTGAGTTGTATTAATGATGAATCACGACAACTAATCTATTAACCTGATGCAGGTTTACAGTTGTTTTACATTGAATCTTTGTGTTAGCGGGTTCTTATATGTAAAATGCAGCTAATTAACAATCTTGTGATAATCATAGCATTTTAGTTTTGTTGCAATATTTGCACAAAGCTGATTTTGTAAGGCAATTTAAAAGAAGATATTACCTTGAAAATCAATAACATAAGAAATTTTTCCATCATTGCACATATCGACCATGGCAAGTCGACCTTGTCAGACCGCATCATTCAAATTTGTGGTGGCTTAACTGACCGCGAAATGGCGGCACAAGTTTTAGACTCGATGGACTTAGAGCGTGAGCGTGGGATCACTATTAAAGCACAGAGCGTAACGCTTGATTACAAAGCTTCAGATGGTGAAACTTACCAATTAAACTTCATTGACACACCAGGTCATGTTGACTTCTCTTATGAAGTGTCTCGTTCATTAGCTGCCTGTGAGGGGGCTTTGCTGGTGGTTGATGCAGGGCAAGGTGTTGAAGCTCAAACTTTGGCAAATTGCTATACCGCTATCGAGATGGACTTAGAAGTTGTTCCGGTCTTAAATAAAATTGATTTACCAGCTGCTGATCCTGAACGTGTTGCCGATGAAATCGAAGATATTGTCGGCCTTGACGCACATGATGCAGTTCGCTGCTCTGCAAAAACCGGTATTGGTGTTCAAGATGTGATTGAACGTCTTGTTAAAGAGATTCCACCACCTGTTGGTGATGCAGATGCTCCGTTACAAGCACTGATTATTGACTCTTGGTTTGATAACTATTTAGGCGTGGTTTCTTTGATCCGTATTAAGAGCGGAACATTGAGAAAAGGCGATAAAATTAAAGTTATGAGCACAGGGCAAGTGTATAACGCAGACCGCCTTGGGATTTTCACACCGAAGCAAATCGACCGCGATGTATTAAGTTGCGGTGAAGTGGGCTGGTTAGTTTGTGCGATTAAAGATATCACTGGCGCCCCAGTTGGGGATACATTAACTGGGGCTCGCAACCCGGCAGATAAAGCGTTACCAGGGTTTAAAAAAGTTAAACCACAGGTATATGCAGGCTTATTCCCCGTCAGTTCTGATGACTATGAATCATTCCGTGATGCATTAGGTAAATTAAGTCTAAATGACGCATCTTTATTTTATGAACCAGAAACTTCGACTGCGTTAGGCTTCGGCTTCCGTTGTGGTTTCCTTGGTTTATTGCATATGGAAATCATTCAAGAACGTTTAGAACGTGAATATGATCTTGATTTGATTACCACTGCACCGACTGTCGTGTATGAAGTGCAGCAAACTAACGGTGATATCGTGTATGTCGATAGCCCATCTAAGCTACCGGCATTGAACAATATTGAAGAATTACGTGAACCAATCGCAGAGTGTCACATGCTGATGCCTAAAGAATATTTGGGTAACGTTATTACACTTTGTATTGAGAAACGTGGCGTTCAGACCAATATGGTCTATCATGGTAATCAAGTATCGCTGACTTATGAAATCCCAATGGCAGAAGTAGTATTGGATTTCTTCGATCGCTTAAAATCAACGTCTCGCGGCTATGCATCTTTAGATTATGCATTTAAACGCTTCCAAGCATCAGATATGGTGCGTGTCGATGTTCTTATTAATAATGAACGTGTTGATGCTTTGGCCTTGATCACACACCGTGCGAATTCTCAATATCGCGGTCGTGAACTGGTCGAAAAAATGAAAGAGCTAATCCCGCGTCAGCAGTTCGATATTGCGATTCAAGCAGCGATTGGTAACCATATTATTGCTCGTTCTACAGTTAAACAATTGCGTAAAAACGTACTTGCCAAGTGTTATGGTGGTGACGTTAGCCGTAAGAAAAAACTGTTGCAGAAGCAAAAGGATGGTAAGAAACGTATGAAGCAAGTTGGTAACGTTGAGCTACCACAAGAAGCGTTCCTTGCTATATTGCATGTTGGTAAAGACTAAGTTTACAAGGAGCCTCAATGGCTAACACCTTTGCCTTGATCCTAACACTGGCAACATTAATCACAGGGATTATATGGTGTTTAGACAAGTTTAAATTTGCACCTGCGCGTAAAGCAAAACTCAAGCAGTTACAGGATGCAACGAATGGCGCCGTGAGTGAAGCGGATGTGGCAAATGCTGTCCGCCGCCCATCGTGGCTTGAAACAGGGTCGTCTATTTTCCCTGTGTTGGCGATTGTACTGATTGTGCGTTCATTTATTTATGAGCCATTTCAAATACCTTCAGGGTCAATGATGCCAACGTTGTTAGTTGGTGATTTTATGTTGGTTGAGAAATTTGCTTATGGTTTAAAAGACCCAATTACACAAACGACGTTAATCGAAACGGGTAAACCGAAACGTGGCGATATCGCAGTTTTTAAATACCCAAGAGATCCTAATGTTGATTTTGTAAAACGAGTTATTGGAATGCCGGGTGATAAAATTATTTATAACCCAGATGCAAAGGAATTAACAATTTACCCGAATTGTGCAGATAACAAATGTACAGAGACCTTACCTATTGTTTATGGTCCTCTGGCGCCGAGTGAATGGACCATGTTCCTTGATATCGGTTCTGTTGTTGATAACCAAAAGGGGAATTATGAAATTCCATTAGACCAACCTCTACCAAGGAATGCGTTACGCCAGTATGAGCGTAGTGAAAAATTGGATACGGTTGAGCATCAAATTTTAATTATTCGTCAAGCAATTACTGAAGCTAAATATCTGCAACCAGGTATGCCGAAGAACGAATGGATTGTTCCTGAAAAGCACTACTTTATGATGGGTGACAACAGAGATAATAGCTCTGACAGTCGTATGTGGGGCTTTGTACCAGAAGAAAATTTAGTCGGTCGTGCAGTATTTATTTGGTTAAGTCTTGATAAACAAGAAAATGAATGGCCGACAGGTATTCGCTTTAGCCGAATTGGTCCACTATAATTTGAATAGTGGGTCTAGCCAAATGTTGGAAATGCGGGTTTTCATTTGAAAATCCGCATTAACCGAAGCATTATTGTTTTACCCAGTGTACAATATAGATTAATTAATATTATTGGCTCCCCAATTATTAACTCTCCTATTTTAACTTATTGTAACTAATGAATTTTTATAATTAGTTCCACTGAGCTGTAAAATATATGGAAGCATAAGGAGTCAGTGCAAACGCAACAGTTTTGTAAAATGGTGAATTTTACAGGTCTGTTGCGTGTGCTTTTTTATCAAATAAAAAATGGTTGGGCGCACATGAACCCCTCTTTATTAGAAAAATTACAGCGTAAGCTTGGTTATCAATTCAAACAGAACGAGTTATTAATCCAAGCATTGACACATAGAAGTGCAAGTAGCAAACATAATGAGCGTCTAGAGTTTTTAGGTGACTCAATTTTGAGTTTTGTGATTGCAAATGACTTATACCACCGTTTTCCAAAAGTGGACGAGGGTGATATGAGTCGTATGCGAGCAACGCTTGTACGCGGAAATACATTAGCAGAAATCGCACGTGAATTTGAACTCGGTGAGTGTTTACGTTTAGGGCCGGGGGAATTAAAAAGCGGTGGTTTTCGTCGCGAATCTATCCTTGCTGATACTGTTGAAGCACTGATCGGTGGTATTTTTTTAGATAGTGATATCCAAACGATCGAAAGAATTATTTTAGATTGGTATCAAAGTAGACTGGTTGAGATCAGTCCGGGTGATAAGCAAAAAGACCCGAAAACAAGGTTACAAGAATATCTGCAAGGGCGCCATTTGCCACTACCTAATTATTTGGTTGTTCAGGTTAAAGGTGAAGCTCACGATCAAGAATTTACGATCCACTGCCAAGTTAGTGGTATTGACCAACCGATTAATGGTGTTGGCTCAAGCCGTCGTAAAGCAGAGCAAGCAGCAGCAGAGCAAGCATTGAAAATTTTGGAGCTTGAATGAGTGAATTACAATCCCACTGTGGTTTTGTTGCCATAGTTGGACGGCCAAATGTCGGTAAATCGACATTATTGAATCAATTACTGGGGCAAAAAGTTTCGATTACTTCGAGAAAGCCACAGACGACTCGCCATCGTATTATGGGGATCCATACAGAAGATAATTACCAAATTATTTATGTTGATACCCCAGGACTTCATATTGAAGAAAAACGTGCAATTAACCGTTTAATGAACCGGGCTGCATCCAGTTCAATTGGTGATGTTGAGTTAGTTATTTTTGTCGTTGAAGGGACTAATTGGACCGCTGATGATGAAATGGTATTGACTAAATTATCTAGCTTACGTTGCCCTGTTATATTAGCAATTAACAAAATTGATAATGTGACTGATAAAACGATACTATTGCCTCATATTAGTATGATCAGTCAGAAAATGAATTTTTTAGATGTTGTTCCGATTAGTGCTGAAAAAGGTACTGGTGTGGATACAATTGCTAAAATTGTTAAACAGCATATCCCTGAAGCAGTACACCATTTTCCGGAAGATTACATT
Source organism: Providencia sp. PROV_01 (assembly GCF_053098325.1). Classification (NCBI taxonomy): domain Bacteria; kingdom Pseudomonadati; phylum Pseudomonadota; class Gammaproteobacteria; order Enterobacterales; family Morganellaceae; genus Providencia; species Providencia sp. PROV_01. The sequence continues at coordinate 1,893,332 of NZ_JBRFKD010000002.1, forward strand.
ACTGACCGTTCTCAGCGTTTTATGGCATCTGAGATTATCCGTGAAAAGCTCATGCGTTTCTTAGGTGATGAACTACCATATTCGGTGACGGTTGAAATTGAACAATTTAAGGTAACAGAAGCGGGTATTTACCATATCAATGGCTTGATTCTTGTTGAGCGTGAAGGCCAAAAGAAAATGGTTATTGGTAACAAAGGTAGCAAACTGAAAACCATCGGTACCGAAGCGCGTATCGATATGGAAAGAATGTTTGATAACAAGGTGCACCTTGAGCTTTGGGTTAAAGTTAAATCAGGCTGGGCTGATGACGAAAGAGCATTACGTAGCCTGGGTTATGTTGACGACCTAAAATAGTAGGTGGCAAAGTGAGTGGTTGGCAGCGTGCGTTTGTACTCCATTCAAGGCCTTACAGTGAGACGAGTTTATTACTCGATTTTTTTACTGAAGGCGAAGGAAAAATACGTTTACTTGCAAAAGGCGCTCGCCGTAATCGCTCACCATTAAGGGGCTGCTTACAGCCCTTCACACCTTTGCTAATCCGCTGGGGAGGCAAAGGTGAAATCAAAACCTTAATTAGTGCAGACCCGGTTTCTTTAGCCCTCCCTTTAACAGGAACCGTTCTATATAGCGGTTTATATCTTAATGAATTAACCGCGCGTGTATTAGAATTTGGTACACCATATTCTGCACTATTTTTTGATTATCTCTCCTGTTTACAAATTCTTGCTGCGAGTGAGCACACTCCTGAATTTGCCTTGCGTCGCTTTGAGCTAGCCTTGCTTTCTTACCTTGGTTATGGTGTTGATTTTTTACATTGTGCTGGTAGCGGGGAGCCCGTTTCTGACACAATGACTTACCGGTATAGAGAAGAAAAAGGATTTATTGGTAGTTTGGTTGTTGACCAGCTTAGTTTTACGGGTAAACAACTTAAAGCACTGGCAAGTCGCGAATTTCCTGATGCAGATACGCTTAAAGCAGCAAAACGTTTTACTCGACTTGCTTTAAAGCCTTATTTAGGTGGAAAACCTTTAAAAAGCCGAGAGTTATTTCGCCAGTTTACTTATTCGCCAGTTGTGCAGAACAAACAGAGTTGAAATTGTTTTTAATTTTATTTTTACCTAGTTTGTTATACCGCTAATACCCCTAATACCTCTATATATCCCTTTCTCATGTATCTTTTTAGCTGAACTGGCTTTATCAAACAATATATTTTTTTGTCGATATAAAATCTTACGAAGCGCTTCGCAAAAATTAAATACAACGACTGAAATAGGGTATGTATATTGGAATTTACTTCGAATGATGAGAGATTTATTCCCTCAGCACAGGAAATTACAGTAGGATAGTAGGCAGATAAGTTTATTAGCGTTTACTAATGAGGAATAAAAAATGGCAGAGCTTTTGTTAGGCGTAAATATCGACCATATTGCAACGGTTAGAAATGCAAGAGGAACTCAATATCCAGATCCTGTACAAGCTGCGTTCGTTGCTGAACAAGCGGGAGCTGATGGTATCACCATTCATTTACGTGAAGACCGCCGTCATATTACAGATAGAGATGTCACATTGCTAAATGAAACCATTCAAACTCGAATGAATCTTGAAATGGCGGTAACGGACGAAATGGTAGAGATTGCTTGTCGTATTAAGCCTGCATTCTGCTGTTTAGTACCTGAAAAACGGGAGGAAGTGACCACGGAAGGCGGTTTAGATGTCGCAGGGCAAAAACAGAAAGTTGCAGATGCTGTTAAACGCCTCACAGAAGCGGGTATTTTAGTTTCATTGTTTATTGATGCAGACCACGCACAAATTGATGCTGCGCAAGAGTGTGGTGCTCCGTTTATTGAAATCCATACAGGAGCCTATGCAGATGCTAAAACAGAACAGGAGCAAGAACTTGAGTTTCGCCGTATTCATGATGGCGTTATATATGCGGCGAGTAAAGGAATTAAAGTCAATGCAGGTCATGGCTTAACCTATCATAACGTTCAACGTATTGCTCAGTTACCTGAAATTTATGAGCTTAATATTGGTCATGCAATTATTGGCCGAGCATTGTTCAGTGGGTTAGCTCAAGCCGTTGCTGATATGAAAAAAATTCTGTTGGAAGCGCGTAAATAATGGCAATTGTAGGGTTAGGTACAGATATTGTGGAAATTGCTCGTATTGAGTCTATGATTGAACGTACAGGTGACAGCCTTGCTAAACGCATTTTAACGGAGGCTGAGTTAGTCCAGTACCAACAACAATCAAAGCCAGCTCGCTTTTTAGCAAAACGCTTTGCAGTTAAAGAAGCTGCAGCAAAAGCACTAGGTACGGGAATTCGCAATGGTCTAGCGTTTAATCAATTTGAAGTCACTAATGACAAGCTTGGGAAACCCTTATTGAGCTTAAGTGATGAGGCATTAACGTTGGCTAACTGCATACATGCAACACACTTTCATGTTTCGATTACCGATGAGCGGCATTATGCGGTAGCTACTGTGATAATTGAAAGTATTATGAAGAATTAAAGTCTTTCTAAGTAGTAGAAAAATATAGGTTATTTATTGCTTGTTTGATTAGCCAATAAATAACCTATTAAAGTAAAAGATATATTATCTGAAAATAGAATACAATACTTATTTTAAGTTAAATATATATGGTTAACGCTATGAAATAAAATGGCCATTCAATCAGTTAATAAAGAATTGACTGGCTAATAATACATCGCTTTGTAATTAGTTTAATTAAAAACTATTTTCCATGGTGAAATTATATTATTCTCTTACAAATTTTCTAATTTCCCACTCTAAAGTTCGCTGAGATTGTTCATAAAAGAAGAAAAATCCATTTTCAGCATAAATTGCTGTTCCTTGTTTAGAGTTTCTTTTATAGTCAAGGGAGTCAAATAGTTTTATAGAACCATTTGCATAAATAGTAAATATATCTAATTTAGACTCAGTGGTGTTTGTACATATAAGGAATTGTTTGTTTTGATTTGGTTCATAAACAACTTGGAGGTCATCATGGAAAGTATCTAACACTCCATCTTGTACAAAATTTTTAAGATCTATTTTTCCATCTTTTGTTATTTCATAAATAACAAAAGACTTGTTCTTAGCTATACCAATAAAGTAATTATAGTCTTTTACAGTATAAACTAAACTTGTGCTGTAATAATTATTAAATTTACTTTTTTGAACGCTTTCACTTGATTTGGTCATAATGTCCCTCTTTGAAAATTGGTAAATGCGAGGGGTTAATGTATCAGAAAATATTTATTGTAATAGTAATAAATATTATCAGAATATAATGTTTATTAATCTTTGGTAATAAATTGTATAAGCGAAAACTTATATAAGCTTAAACTGATAAGAATTCATCATAGGAAGTAAGCTACTACTAAATATTATTATGTTTATTTTTTTTATAATGATGAATTCTTAAAGTAATCATAGAGGTTTAAATTTTGTCTGCGTGGTGGATCATAACAAATTTATCCCATAGCTGATCTTGGCTTTCGATATGATTGGGATCAATAATGATAGTATTGTTTATGGGACATACTGATTGGCAGGTAGGCTTATCGTAGTGCCCTACACATTCAGTGCATAGGTTTGAGTCAATCTCATAAATTTCGTCACCCATAAAAATTGCATCATTTGGGCATTCAGGTTCACACATATCACAATTGATACAGCGTTTTGTAATTAATAAAGACATATCAGTGACTTATACTCGACTAAGTTAAAAAATAGTAACTTATACCTTGCACCTATTCGTTACTTCTATTCAATTCTTGTGTTTTTGTGCAACCATTTTACATTGAAAAGCTTGAAAAAGTAATACTAAATTACAATACTTATTTTTCATATTATTTAAATGTAATTTTTTTAAGTTCATTGTTATGCAGAATGGCTACTTTCTTCTGAAAAATAGGAATATTCAAATCAAATGGTTTGGTTAATGGAATGTAAATGAATTATTTGGTTTTATTAGTGTTTTTTATTGCTGTTTGGTTATGGATTTAGTATTAGCTAAAAATGAATTATATTTTAATAGGAAATGCATGATTTAAAAAAATTGAAAAGGAAGTTGTTTTTAATTAAAAAATTTTAATGTTAAAATATTATTTATTTATTTATTTATTTATTTATTTATTTATTTATTTATTTATTTATTTATTTATTTGTTAATCAATGATAAAGGGATTTTTTTAGAATTTTATGGGGAGTATGTTTAATTATTATCAATAATGGCCTTATACTTGACCCTTATGTATTTTGAATTTTAACTGAAGTATAATTCGGTGTTATTATTCCTCTATTGAATAGCTATGGATTTTCTAGTTTTTATTTTTTCTGCTTGGCTATATATATGAATAAGACCATTAGCGATATAAAGTGTTGCTGATTGAATGGTATCTCTAACGTTGAAGTTATCAACATTGATCGGCTGTATACCCGCTTTATCATCTATTTGGTACAATTCGACAATTTTTTCATTTAAATTATAACCACATAAATATTGTTTATTTTTTACTGAATTATAGAATGCTTGAATGTTACTAAGGTAGGATTTCAGTTTTCCTTTTTGTACTGGAGCATTCGGGGCAACTTTACCATTATCTGCCATAGAGTATACAACGTAAGTTTTATCTTTTGAGTGCCCTAAAAAATAATTACGTTTAGCTGCACTAAAGGTCATCTTTGTTGGATAGAAATCTTCGAATGCTCCATTTTATACTAAGGTTCTAATAATAAGCATATATTTATTCCTTCCGTTGTTAATAATGAATAAGCCTAGTAATCATAAATAAGTTTGATTTAAAATAATCTTTATTATCAGTTCATTTCATATATCTAATTAATTGAATAAATATTCACAAAGAGTGAAAGTTATGATAAAAATAATAAAAAAGATAAAGGGTCAAAAATATGTTCGAAAATCTTGGCGTTCTTAACTTCTGGACTTATTTGGCAGGGTTAGTTTTAATCATTATTGTACCAGGACCTAACTCATTATATGTATTAAAAACAAGTACATCGAGTGGTACTCGGTTTGGTTATCGGGCTGCTCTAGGTGTATTTACTGGAGATGCAATATTAATTTTCCTGTCATTTATCGGTGTCGCTTCAGTGATTAAAGCATCCCCGACATTATTTATGATAGTTCGCTATTTAGGTGCGGCTTATCTACTATATTTAGGCGGTAAGATTTTATATAGCACATTTATGTATAAAAAATCGCAGCCAAACGGTATTGATGCTATCCCAATTAAAACAGAAAAACACTTTACTCGCGCTCTAGTGCTGAGCTTAACAAACCCGAAAGCAATTTTATTTTATATTTCTTTCTTTATACAATTTGTTGACTTTAATTACTCACATGCATGGGTACCTTACCTTGTACTTGCGACGATTTTAGAATTAGTGAGTTTTTTATACCTGAGCTTATTGATTTTTAGTGGCTATTTGATTGCGCGTTTTTTGCGTGAAAAGCAACTCCTTGCAAAGCTTGGAAATTGTACGGTAGGCGCTTTCTTTATGGGGTTTGCAGCTAAATTAGCGATTTTTAGCAATTAAAATGAGGTTGCTATTACAGAGACAAAAGCATTTTAATTGCGGTCATTCTAACATTTGAGGATAATCGCGTGTAAAACGCATTGACCAGAGGTAAGAGTGACGCAAATTGAAATTGATGAGTATTGGATGCAACAAGCTATTGAACTTGCGCTAAAAGCACAAGATCTTGGCGAAATTCCTGTTGGTGCGGTCTTAGTTAAAGACAATCGTTTAATTGCTTCAGGCTGGAATCGTTCGATTATTGACCATAATCCAACAGCACATGCTGAAATTATGGCTCTGCAACAAGCAGGGCAAGTGCTGTCAAATTATCGGTTATTGGATACCACATTATATGTAACGTTAGAGCCTTGCATTATGTGTGCAGGCGCAATGATCCACAGCCGTATTAATCGTGTCGTTTATGGTGCTAAGGATTTTAAAACTGGCGCTTGTGGTTCCTACCTAGATATTATGGGGCAAGCCGGGCTAAACCATTATGTGGATGTGACTGGTGGTGTTCTAGAAGAGCAATGTTCTTCAATGCTGAGTGCTTTTTTTAAATTGCGTAGAGCGCAAAAAAAAGAACAAAAGCGCTAACACAGTAAAATTTAGCGCACTTATTTTATTTCAGCATGATTTATAGCGAGTTTTCAGGTGCTTCTGGTGGCGAGATAGGTGTTTCATTATCGGTCTCATCGGTATTTTGTGATGGGTGTAATGAAAGTAAATATTTTCCTAATGGCAGCCTTTTTTCATCAAGAGTTTTAGATGGCCGCGCCGCAGAACTCATTTTCCCTAAATTCGTCATACTAACTTTTTCAGAAATAGGGGACTGATTTTGCATAGCTTGAGATTCAGTAGTGCTATGGTTCTCAGGAGAAATCAAATAAATAAGTGACTTCTGGGCAATATCAAGAGCATGCTGTTTTCTTTCTTGGCTTTGTAAGTAACCCACTAAACTTTGATGATAACGACGAATATTCTCAACGTAACGATAAGCTTCGTGGCCACGTGCATAACCATAAGTGAGTTGTGAGTAATATTTTTTCTGCGTCAATAAAGGTAAACGGGCTTTTACATCTAACCACCGGTTAGGGTCTCCGCCTAACATTTCAGTTAATTTACGGACATCCTGCATATGCCCATACCCCATATTATAGGCGGAAAGGGCAAACCAGATACGGTCATCCTCTTCGATGGTTTCAGGTAAACGCTCCATAATATAAGCAATATAAGCGGCGCCGCCCTTTATGCTTTCTTCCGGGTCTAACCTATCCGCAATACCCATTGTTGTTGCGGTTGGCTTTGTTAGCATCATTAGCCCGCGTACCCCCGTAGGTGAGGTCGCTAAAGGATCCCAATGGGACTCTTGCCATGCAATAGCCGCTAATAATTTCCAGTCAATTACCTGAGCATATTTTTCAAATAGAGGTTGATACTCGGGGAGTTTATTATCAATGGCTTTAATAAATGCCATTGTGTCGAAATAATCGAAAGACTCTACATGGCTGAAATATTTTTCATTAAGACGTGCAAGTAATTCGCTTTCATGGCTGATGTTGAAGAAATCAAGCAACGCAGCATCTAAACTGTTTTCTTTACTACGACGCATATACCAAGTAACAGCATGATCATCCAATAAATCAAAAGCAACCGCTAATTGCGGGTGAATACGTTGCTGTAGTGCAACGGCAATAGAGTCTTCTAATGTGTAGTCAACCTCACCATCGGCAACCATTTCAAGGATTTGATTGGTATTGTATTTTGAGGTTTCTTCCCACTTTAGGTTTGGGTATTCCTTGGCGAGTTCCTTCAAGGTACTTGCATGCGCCGTACCCGCTGTTACCAATAATTTACCCGTTATTTCATTGAAGTTTTTGGGGCGATTTGTTCCTTTGCGATAGACAAGTTGTTGAGTGACATTAAGATAACTTGGACCAGTTTTTGTTTTGGCTAAACGGTCTTTGTTATACAGTAAACCCGCAACCGCGATATCGGCATCGCCATTTTCAAGGTCATCAAATATTTGCTCGAATGTTGGGCGGATGGTTATCTTGAGTTTAACGCCTAAGTATGAGGCAAAGCCTTGAGCCAGCTCGTAGTCGAACCCACGCAGCTGTTTCTGCTCATCAATATAGATAAGTGGCGAGCTAACGGCACTAATACGTAATTCACCTTGAGAAATAATTTTATTAATTTGTGAATTCTGCGTATTGGGCCAGCGGACGTTAAAACCGATGACCATAGTTGCTAGTAGCGCGATGACCACGATAATTAAATAGTTAACTTTTAAGTTATTCAAATAATAGTTTCTCGTGCATTGGCTGGTGCTGTATGTCCATAAAAGAGTATGGCTAAGTAATGGTTATAATTCCAGTAGTCGGCTATTTTGCTCAACATTTAGGAACGGTGCAACCTATATTATCGTATTTAGCACAGAATAATATTTAACTAATCGCTTTATTTTTAATCACGCAAACGGTTTCGTATTGATGAACATTGCTCTATAATGTGTTCCGGTTTCCCTGCTTTCATGTTCAGGGCTGGCGTTTAAAAGAGAGAAATTAAGACGATGGAAATTTTGCGTGGTTCACCTGCTCTATCAGCATTTCGTATTACCCGCCTTTTGGCGCTGTTTGCAGAAAAACAGCTTCCTGTCACGGATATCTATGCTGAGTATATGCACTTTGCTGAATTATCAGCGCCGTTGAGTGATAGTGAGCAAGGCAAACTGAGCAGTTTGTTAAAGTATGGTCCTTCTCTGGCTGAGCACGAGCCATTCGGTAAGCTTATTTTAGTCACTCCTCGTCCGGGAACTATCTCTCCGTGGTCTTCAAAAGCCACCGATATTGCACATAACTGTGGTCTTCGCCAAGTAAAGCGTATCGAACGCGGGATTGCTTATTATGTTCAAGGTGATGCATTGACCCAAGAACAGTGGCATGAAGTGATCGCCATTTTGCATGATCGCATGATGGAAAGCATTTTCTCTTCTTTTGAACAAGCGAGCGCACTGTTTGTGCAGCAACAGCCGGCACCAATGAAATCCATTGATGTGATTACAGGTGGCCGCCTTGCATTGGAAACAGCTAACAGGGAAATGGGGCTCGCGTTAGCCGATGACGAAATTGATTACCTGTTAGAGGCATTTACTGGGTTAAAACGTAATCCAACGGATGTTGAGCTCTATATGTTTGCGCAAGCAAACTCAGAACATTGCCGCCATAAAATCTTTAATGCAGACTGGGTAATTGATGGTGAAAAACAGTCTAAATCACTGTTTAAAATGATTAAAAATACGTTTGAAAAAACACCTGACCATGTTTTATCTGCTTATAAAGATAATGCCGCCGTTATGGAAGGTTCGTCTGTTGGCCGCTTTTTTCCTGAACCTGAAGGACGTACATACCGCTACCACCAAGAAGATGCTCATATCTTAATGAAGGTGGAAACTCATAACCACCCAACAGCGATTTCACCATGGCCGGGAGCAGCAACAGGCTCTGGCGGTGAAATTCGTGATGAAGGCGCAACAGGGCGCGGCGCGAAGCCAAAAGCTGGTTTAGTCGGTTTTTCTGTTTCTAACTTACGCATTCCCGGTTTTGAACAGCCTTGGGAAGAAGATTTTGGTAAACCAGAGCGCATTGTGACGGCTTTGGATATTATGATGGAAGGGCCATTAGGTGGGGCGGCATTCAATAATGAATTTGGTCGTCCTGCGCTATTAGGTTATTTCAGAACGTATGAAGAAAAAGTTAACAGCCACAATGGTGAAGAATTACGTGGTTACCATAAGCCTATTATGTTAGCGGGTGGTATCGGAAACATCCGTGCAGATCACGTACAAAAAGGCGATATTACGGTTGGTGCAAAACTGATTGTACTCGGTGGCCCTTCAATGAACATTGGGTTAGGTGGCGGGGCTGCATCATCAATGGCATCAGGCCAATCAGACGCAGATCTCGATTTTGCTTCGGTACAACGTGATAACGCCGAAATGGAACGCCGTTGCCAAGAAGTTATCGACCGTTGCTGGCAGCTTGGTGATGATAACCCTATCTTATTTATCCACGATGTGGGCGCAGGTGGTTTATCGAATGCCATGCCTGAGCTGGTGAGTGATGGTGGCCGCGGTGGACGTTTTGAGTTACGTAAAATTCTTAATGATGAACCGGGCATGAGCCCGCTAGAAGTTTGGTGTAATGAGTCTCAAGAGCGCTATGTGATGGCAGTTTCACCTGAGCAGCTTTCTGTCTTTACGGCGATTTGTGAACGTGAACGTGCGCCATTTGCCGTGATTGGGGAGGCGACTGAAGAGCGACATTTAACACTGAATGATGAACACTTTTCTAACCAACCTATAGATATGCCTTTGGATGTTTTACTGGGTAAAACACCAAAAATGCTGCGTGATGTAACAACATTAAAGGCAGAGCCCGATTCATTAGATAGAACAGCGATTAATTTAAATGAAGCGGTGAAGCGTGTTCTACATTTGCCTGCAGTAGCTGAAAAAACATTCTTAATCACCATTGGTGACCGCACAGTGACGGGTATGGTGGCACGTGATCAGATGGTTGGCCCATGGCAAATTCCTGTTGCTGACTGCGCGGTAACCACCGCTAGCTTAGATAGCTACTATGGGGAATCCATGTCAATAGGTGAAAGAACACCAGTAGCATTGGTAGACTTTGCTGCATCAGCACGAATGGCAGTTGGGGAAGCATTAACTAATATCGCATGTTCTTATGTGCAAGATTTAAAACGCGTTAAATTGTCGGCTAACTGGATGGCAGCAGCTGGGCACCCTGGTGAAGATGCAGGTCTATATGAAGCGGTTAAAGCGGTAGGAGAAGAACTGTGCCCTGCGTTAGGTTTAACTATCCCAGTTGGTAAAGACTCCATGTCAATGAAAACGCGTTGGCAGCAAGATGGCGAAGAACGCGAAATGACCTCGCCACTTTCTTTGGTGATTAGTGCATTTGGTCGTGTTGAAGATGTTCGCTTGACAGTGACACCTGAATTAAAAGTAACTAATGATAATGCCTTGTTATTAATTGACCTTGGGCAAGGCAATAATGCGCTGGGCGGCTCTGCGCTCGCACAGGTATATCGTCAGTTAGGTAATAAAGCCCCTGATGTACGCAGTCCTGAAGTATTACTTGGCTTCTTTAATACAATTCAGAAGTTGTTATCAGAGCAAAAACTTCTAGCCTACCATGACCGCTCAGATGGTGGTTTATTCGTCACTTTAGTAGAAATGGCTTTTGCGGGTCATTGCGGTATTAATGTTGATATCAGCTCTTTTGATGAAGACACGCTTGCGGCGTTATTTAACGAAGAGCTAGGAGCAGTCATTCAAATTAATGAAGCCGATAGAGCATATGTAGCAGAATGTTTTGAGCAAGCAGGGCTGGCAGGTTGCGTTCATTATTTAGGTTCTGCAATACATGATGATGTCGTGATTATTAATAGCCGAGATACGGTTGTATATCGTGAATCTCGTAGTTTATTGCGTCAATGGTGGGCTGAAACTACTTGGCAAATGCAACGCTTGCGTGATAACGAAGTGTGTGCAGACGAAGAGCATGCGATGAAACAGGATAACCAGGACCCTGGTTTGAATGTGAAACTGACGTATGACATTGAAGAAGACATCGCAGCGCCGTTTATTTTGTCAGGCGTGCGCCCTAAAGTGGCTGTTTTACGCGAACAAGGCGTGAACTCGCATGTGGAAATGGCCGCCGCTTTTGACCGTGCTGGTTTTGATGCGGTTGATGTGCACATGAGTGATTTACTTGCAGGTAACTTGTCTTTGGAACAATTCCAAACATTGGTGGCTTGTGGTGGTTTCTCTTATGGGGACGTATTAGGTGCGGGTGAAGGTTGGGCAAAATCTATTTTATTCAATAATAAAGTTCGTGATGAATTTGCTACGTTCTTTAACCGCCCAGATACCTTATCTCTTGGGGTGTGTAATGGTTGCCAGATGATGTCGAACTTACATGAGCTGATCCCTGGTGCGGAATTCTGGCCTCGCTTTGTACGTAACCGTTCAGAACGTTTTGAAGCGCGCTTTAGTTTAGTAGAAATTGCGAATAGCCCATCGTTATTACTGCAAGATATGGCAGGCTCTCGTATGCCTATTGCTGTTTCTCATGGTGAAGGGCAAGTGGAAACACGTGCAGCGGCACATTTACAGCAATTAGAAGATAACGGGCTGGTGGCGATGCGTTTCGTGAATAACTATGGCCAAGTGACAGAGCAATATCCAGCTAACCCGAACGGGTCAGTTAATGGAATTACTTCGGTGACATCGAAAGACGGCCGTGCAACGATTATGATGCCGCATCCTGAGCGTGTTTTCCGTACGGTAAGCAACTCATGGCACCCTGAAAATTGGGGAGAGGACAGCCCATGGATGCAGATTTTCCGTAATGCACGTAAGCAATTAGGTTAATAAATCACAAGCTCGATAGATTGTTGAAAAGGCCAGCTATTTTGCTGGCCTGAATTTTAATCGAGCTAGTTTTAAACGGAAAGGTTGGTTTTTGAATCAGAATTATTCCTAATTACTATTTCCAAAAACGGTTGATTTGCTCACGTAATGCTTCTGCCGTTTTTTTACCCTTATCGCCCACTAATGCACGGCCAGCAATAAAGGCTTTGGCCTTGATACCGTTAAATAAATGGATATCCTCCGGCACGATACCGCCAGTAATGGACAGTTCTAGCCCTAAATCAGACAGTTTTCGCATTTTTTCGATATCTTCATTGGTCCAGCCAATACCGGCGAGTTCAGCATCGCGGGAGCGGTGGTAAATCGCTTGGGAAATACCTAAATCGACCCAATTTTTGGCATCTTCAAAAGTCCAATTACCATAAATTTCAATTTGGATCTCACGATTAAACTCATCGGCAACTTTTTTGCAGGCAGCAATAGTGGCAATATGCGCCGCGGCTGAGACTGTGATCCAATCTGCTCCTGCTTCAAATGCCATTCTCGATAAAATGGCTCCCCCATCGGTGGTTTTCATATCGCAAACCAGAATGTGATTAGGGTATTTTTGACGTAAAGTAGAGACCGCATTCATGCCATCAGCGAACGCTAAAATTGTACCCACCTCAATAATATCAACGAAAGTGTGTACATTTTCAGCCACTTCGAGTGCGGCAGGTAAGTTGGTTTGGTCTAATGCAATTTGGATCAAAGGCTTTGTCATTGTGATTGTCCTAAAATATTTTCATGGATTAGACGCGCAAGGCCATCACCGTTATTATCTGTAGCACAGATAGCATTCGCATGGGATTTCACCGTGTCATCGACATTTTTCATTGCTACGCCTAGGCCCGCTAGCTCAATCATGGAGATATCGTTGTGGTTATCACCAACAGCGATAACTTGGTTTGAGTTATAACCCTGAGAGTTAAGATATTCTGCTAAACGCGTTCCTTTGTTATTGCCTTTTGCGGCAAAGTCGAAACGGTTTGACCATGATTTTTCGGCATTAAAAGTTTGTTTAATCCAAGGGGAATTTAAGAAACGTTCTAACGTAGACGGTTCACCTTCGACGACGAACTTCCAAATATAGTCAGCCTGCTGGACTTGTTCTTCAAATGAATCAATGCGATAAATTTTCGGTGGATGAGCCATGGTTGAGTCGTTAGCCCACTGTTCCATTGTACTCATGTAATCGATAGGGTCGATTTTTGAATACACCATGGCATCGGTGATGTACATCACCATTTTCAGTTTATCGTTCTGTGCTAATTCGATGAATGTCAGTGCATTCTCTTTGGTAAGGGCATTGTGCGTGATAACTTTTTCATTTTGGTAATCATAGATATAAGTACCATTGCAACAAATAATCGGCGTAGTTAGCCCGAGTTCATCATAGTAGGGGCGGGCAGCAGTATGGTGGCGACCAGTGACTATCATGACGTGGCATTGTTTTGCTGCTTGTTGAATGGCTTGTTTGACTGCAGGGTGGATCGTATGTTCTTGAGTTAAAGCCGTTCCATCCAAATCAAGCGCTAATACGTTATACATAGTTGATTACCTCTATCGCTAATTAATGATTTTCTTTTATTTTCATTAAATTAGCATAATGCTTGATCAATAACCTGATAAACATCATCAATCGTGCGGCAACGGCGTAGTTTTTCAAGATCAACGCCGGTTTCACTGTCTTCATCATCGAGAACACGAGTGACTTCCATCAGACCTTCCATATGTTCATCGGATGAACTGCCTGCCAAGGTGATAAGTACGTCAACAGGCTCATCTTCGCCATCAAAAACAATCGGTTTTTCCAGTGTGACTAAAGCAAAAGCGGTTTTTAGTACCCCGTCTTCAGGCCTTGCGTGAGGAAGCGCTAAATTAGGTGCGATACAAATATAAGGCCCAAGTTTTTCAATACTGTTGATAATTGCTTTATGATAGCTAGGTTTTATCGCACCTGAAGCGATGAGCAAGTCTGTGCCTATCTTAATGGCATCACGCCAGTTATCAGCGGATGCTTGTAGCTGTATCGAATTATTGTCGATTAATGATTGTTTAAATCCCATCATTGCCTTCCTATTTTTATACATTAAGTGAATAGATACCGTTATGAGCGATATCTATACCCATGAGTGATGCTATTTATTCCCTATAAAATTGGTATGTATGATATCGAGTAGTTCATCACCAAATGAGTTGGGGTTGAGCATATTTTGTACGCCAAGAATGAATTTACCATCACCCGGATCCATTTCTGCACTAAGGTGTTTAGAGGAAACGATAATATCAGTTGCTGGTAATTTCGATTTATAATCGGAGACTGCACAAGAATCCATCACATGAGGAATGCCTTTCTTTTCGAGGTACTGGCCAATTTTCATTTTCATCATCATGGACGAGCCTTGTCCATTGCCGCAAACCGCTAAGATACGTACAGGCTTAGTACCATTATGTTCAATAGATGCAGCTTCGACTTCTTCATTGGTTTCCATTTCAGTTTCGATTGGGTTTTGTGCATCTTCTTCGGCGCGAAGTTTCTTTGCAGCAAAATACATATAGACAAGGGAGAGGGCGACAACGACAAAGAAGAACATTTTAGAGAAGGACAAACCTTGCATAATGACAGGGAAGGCGAGGGCCCAGTCGGCCATACCCATCCAACCACTAAAGTCCGTACCTTGGCTATTAATTAAGCTGATTGCCCAAGCTGAACCCAATACTTCAATGATACCCATCACGAAACACACTTTCATGACGGCTTTCCAACCCCCAAAATGGTTGGCAAAAATACCGATAGTGGCGTTCGAGAAGAACATAGGGATAAAGCCTGGAATGATCATAATGGGGGAGTTGAATGCCAACATACCGAGTACCGCAACAAATTGCCCGATAGCACCCCACATAAAACCAAATACCATGGCATTAGGGGAGAATGCATAGATAGCGGCGCAGTCAATCGCAAGAACAGCATTGGGGATCACGCGCTCTGAAATACCTTTGAAAGCTTCAGATAATTCAGCGACAAACATGCGTACACCGGTAACAATGATTTGGATGGCAACGGCAAATTTTAAACCCGTTTCAATGATATAAATAGTCCAGTGAGTGGTACCTGCCATGGTTTGTAGGTTGGGAATGCCAAAAGAAATCAGAATAACGCCAAAGAATAAGGTCATCACAATGGCGGTGGCGGAAATGCTGTCATGGAATATATGCAACCATTTGGGCAGTTTTAAATTATCTACGCTGTCTTTTTTATCGCCCAGTTTCGGAGCAACTTTGGTTGCTATCCATGAAGCAAATTGTTGCTGATGACCTATTGAGAACCCAGCACCTCCCGTCACTTCTTGCGTCGGTTTAAACATAATATTGGAGGAAATACCCCAATACAGTGCCATTAATACCGCAGAATAAATAATGGTTTCCCACATGCTCGTCCCGAGTACAAAATAGAAAACAGCGATCAAGCCTGCTTGTTGAAACATAATATGCCCTGTCAGCATAATGGTACGAATACCGGTGACGCGGCGGAAAAGGACTAAAAGAATATTAATTGCGAGAGCTAACAACACGGTATAGCCCACCCATGAATAGTTATCTCCCATCGCTTCCATGGTGGCCATCATTGATGTATATGGGTCAATAACTGACCCTGTAAGTCCATGGTATTCAGACATTTTTTCGATGACGGGTTTAAAACTGGACACTAAGGTACTGGCACCCACGCCAACTAGCATAAAACCAACAATCGTTTTGATTGTCCCTTTGAGGATTGTCGTGCCATCGCGCTTTAATAGCCAATAACCGATAAATGTGACTAAGCCTAATAATAGAGGCGCTTTTGTCATTACTTGGCTGTAAAAAATATAGAAAGCGTCGTATAAAAAATCCATATTTTTACCTCTAATCAAATTGTATTTGTAATTTATCTGGGTCAGAGATTAATCATATTGATCGTATCTGGTGTTATTGCGATATAATCATTTAAAGCGACTAATCAGTCTCGCAAAAATCAAATGTGATCATATGTAATCATGAATTGCTCTTTTTTGATTGTTCTCATTTGTGCGTTTTTTTACCAGCAAAAAAATAAATAAATGGCGACCTGATCACGTAAAATTTAAAATTATCTTATATATCAATAGAGTAAATTTATATTTATCAAATGTTGTTTTTTTACCTGAGCAAAGGTTGACAATAGTAAGTGAGATAAATAGAATCAAAACCAATCACCAATAATCATTTTGAATCATAGTCCATCATCAAGGTGATTATTAACTAATAAGGCGATGATTATGAATGAAGTGCAAAGACACAATGAAATATTGTCGTTATTGGAAACACATCGAGTGATCAATGTTTCTCATATTACCGAACAATTTAGTGTGTCTCCTGCAACAGCTCGTCGTGATATTTCAAAGTTAGATGAGCAAGGTAAATTGCGAAAAATCCGTAATGGTGCTGAACGTATTGAAAATAAAAAACGTAAGTGGACACCGTTAAACATTAACAGTACTGAGCACTATGAAGAAAAATCTGAAATCGCAATTAAAGCGGCAGCGCTTTGTCTTCCTGGGGAAAGCGCTGTCATTAACTGTGGTTCTACCGCGTTTATGTTAGGGCAGCAATTATGCGGGAAAAACGTACAAATTGTGACTAATTATTTTCCATTAGCGAGCTATTTGATTGATCAAGACCATGATGACGTCATTCTAATCGGTGGGCAGTATAACAAAGCACAAAACATTTTTTTGAATCCGGCTTTGAACACGTTAATGGGCTATGCAGGTAACTGGATGTTTACTTCAGGTAAAGGGTTAACGGAAGCTGGATTATATAAAGCTGACATGCTGACTGCGGTTGCAGAGCAGCAAATGCTTGACCAAATTGATAAATTAGTTGTTGTTGTAGACAGTTCCAAAGTGGGTCATCGAACCGGAATGTTATTTTGCCCAGCTAATAAGATAGATGTTCTTATTACTGGAAGAAATGCCAACTCTGAGGTTATCAAAGCGATTGCCGCACAGGGCACGCGAGTGATACTGGTTTAATTCCGTCGTATACCTAATTTTTAACATTTAAACCAATTCAGCCTTCATGCCTTAATTTCTCGATTAAGGCATCAGGCTCCCTACATCTAAAATTCTTGAAAAAGGTATTATGACTATGAGCAAAGTTAATGAAATCACACGTGAATCTTGGATTTTAAGTACATTTCCTGAGTGGGGAACGTGGCTAAATGAAGAAATTGAAAAAACGGTTGTTGAACCTAATACCTTTTCAATGTGGTGGCTAGGATGCACAGGGATTTGGTTAAAAAGTGAGGGAAATACCAATGTTTGTATCGATTTTTGGTGTGGAACAGGGAAAAAAACACAAAAAAATCCATTGATGAATAAGCAACACCAAATGATGCGCATGGGGGGAGTTGAAGCGCTACAACCAAACTTACGCACTGCGATTTTCCCTTTAGACCCGTTTGCCATTAAAAATGTTGATGCGATTTTAGCGTCTCATGACCATGCTGACCATATTGATGTGAATGTGGCGGCGGCGGTAATGCAAAATTGCGGCGACCACGTTAAATTTATTGGTCCTCAAGCCTGTGTAGATTTATGGATTAAGTGGGGCGTACCAGTAGAGCGTTGTGTAGTCGCCAAAGTTGGCGATGTACTGGAAGTAGGGGATATGAAAATCCGTGTGTTAGATTCATTTGACCGCACAGCATTGGTGACATTGCCACAGGGTGTTTCTTCCACTGATAAGCAAATTTTAGATGGCATGGATTCTCGTGCGGTGAACTACTTGATAGAAACAACTGGCGGCTCTATTTATCATTCCGGCGATTCACATTATTCAAACTATTATGCGGCGCATGGTAACCGTTACAATATTGATGTCGCACTGCTTTCTTTTGGCGAAAACCCACGTGGTGTGACGGATAAAATGACGTCATCGGATATTTTACGTGCAGCAGAATCATTAGATTGTGAGCGGGTTATTCCATTCCACCATGATATTTGGGCAAACTTCCAAAATGACCCGCGTGAAATAGAAGTGTTGTGGAATATGAAAAAAGAGCGTTTGCAATATAAATTTGCCCCGTTCTTCTGGCAAGTGGGTGGGAGATATACTTATCCAACAGATAAAGACCGCATGCATTATCAACATTTCCGTGGCTTTAGTGATATTTTCAAAAATGAACCTGAATTACCATATAAAGCATTTTTATAATTAATTGGTTTGTTAAGAAAAGCAGAAGGGGAAACTTTTCTGCTTTTTTAATTGGACTTAATAACGAAAAAAACCGTCACCATGAAGTGACGGTTTAAGTGATTGAATTAGAAATTATTCTTTTTCGGTTAAGATAAACATGCCGTATGGGTGGATCTGCAAATAAAGTTTTTCCCCAATAGTGGGTTGCAACTGCGTCGCATTAATTTGCAGTAACATAGATTGACCGTGCCAATCAACAGTGACCTCGTATTGAGGTCCCATATAAGCAACGTGAGTAACTGTGCAGCATTGGCTATCTTCGCCTTGCAAACTCAGTGTGATGGCTTCAGGACGAACCCCCACAGTCACCGCAGTTTTATCTGTAACAAACTGCTCTGGACGCGGTAAACGATAATTGAAAATATCCACCGAGTCAGCGCTAAGAGTTGCAGGGAAAATATTTGCATCCCCCATAAAGCTCGCCATAAATTTTGACGCTGGCTGGCGGTATAGCTCTTGCGGTGAACCTAACTGCATGATTTTCCCTTTATTCATCACTAGAACCATATCCGAAACCGCAAAAGCCTCGCTTTGGTCATGGGTGACATATAAAGAGGTGATATTGAACTGTTGCTGTAACTCACGAATTTTTTCACGCATGCTACGACGCAAATTTGCATCCAAGTTACTTAATGGCTCATCAAATAATAGCACTTTAGGCTTGAGTATCAATGCACGAGCTAAGGCTACACGCTGCTGCTGACCTCCAGAAATTTGGTCAACAAAACGGTCAGAAAAACCGGCCAAATCCACTAACTCTAATGCTTCTTCAACTCGTTTTTTAATTTCCGCTTTGGGTAATCCTAACATTTTTAAGCCATAACCGACATTATCCCCTAACGACATATGTGGGAATAGGGCGTAGGATTGGAAAACCATACAAATATCACGCTGTTGAATTGAACGGTCTGTCACATCTTCGCCATCAATAAACATGCGGCCTTCAGTGGGTTTTTCTAACCCCGCCACTAGGCGTAATACGGTAGTTTTACCGCAACCGGATGGGCCGAGTAGGGTCACCATGCTACCTTGCGGAATAGAAAGACTTAAATCATCGATGACGGTATTGTTGCCAAAGCGTTTAGTCACATTTTTTAGTTCAACAAAATTATGTTGTGTCATGTCAGTTACTCCGTGATTACTCTGCATTTTTGGCTTTGGAACGTGAAACACGGGCTTCGCCAATCAAATAGTCAAATAAGAAAATAATTGCCAACATTACGACAATCAGGATTGAGCCATAGGCAATAGCAACGCCATATTCACCGTCTTCTACACGGTTCAAAATATAGGCTGTAGCGACGCGAGTATCAGGAGTAACCAAGAATACAATCGCACTGACCGTGGTGATCGCACGGACAAAGCTATAGATCAGCGCTGATAAAATGGCTGGGCGCAACAATGGCAGTAAGATAAAGAAGATGGTACGCATTGAACCCGCCCGTAAGCTGAGAGAGGCTTCATCCAACGATTTATCAATTTGCCCTAAGCCTGCAATACCTGCACGGATCCCGACAGGAACGTTACGCATGGTCATTGATATAATGACGATAGCGGCAGTTCCCGTTAAATAAAATGGGGAATCGTTAAAGGCTAAGATGTATGACACGCCCGCAACTGTTCCCGGTACGGCAAAGCACAGCATCGTGGTAAATTCGATGGTCTTTTTACCGCGGAACTCTTGGCGAACCACAATATAGGCAATTAATAAACCGAGGATCGCGGTGATGGGGGCGGCAATACCGGCGTACAGAAGGGTATCCAACAATGATGGCCACGCACCATCGCTCATTCCTTGACCGAATAATTTTATAAAGTTATCGAAAGTTAAGGTGTAATCAACACCCCAGTTAACGGTAAAGCTACCGTAGAAAATACTGCCGTATAACAATACGTTAAATGCAACCCAAATCGCTAAGAAAGTGGTCACAGTGGCAATTAATGACGTTGGTAAAGGCTGAACATCACCACGGTAAGATTTTCCTGATACGGTGACATAGGAGCGTTTACCTATCCACATATACTGTACGCAGAACACTAATAGTGAGAACACTAATAATGACGCACCTAAGGTACTGGCAGCTTGATAATCTAATTGGGAGCCGGTGATATAGAAGTAAATTTGCGTCGCGAGTACGTCGAAGTTACCGCCTAGAACCAATGGGTTACTAAAGTCAGCCAGCGATTGTACGATAACGATTAAAAATGCGTTTGCCAAAGCAGGTTTCAATAATGGCATAAATACATTAAAGAAAGTTTGGTAACGGTTGGCACGTAAAGTATAAGACGCTTCTTCTAAAGATGGGTGAATGGTTTTAATTGCACCGTCTAAAATCATGAATGACATAGGGGTAAATGCGAGGACTTGAGCCAACCAAATACCGGTGAAGCCATATAACCAGTTGGTATTTTCAAGGCCCATATAGGCGGCAAGAAACTCAGTAATATAGCCTGAGCGCCCCATCATCAACGTGACCCCTAGACCGACAACGAAGGGGGGTGTGACGATAGGTAAAATAGAAAACACGCGACCAATAATAGCGGAGCGTTTGGCGATGCGTGAAGTATAAATGGCTAAAATCAAACCAAAGAAAGTACAACCAGCACCTACGGCCAATGATAAAAATACTGAGTTAATAATAACTTGGACAATATGCGATTGCGTCAAAATTGCCACAAAGGCGAATGGTGCAAAGTCCCCATTTCCATCAGTAAACATCGGAATGAAAATAGCGACACTTGGGAACACAATGAATAGGGCTATTAAGGCCACAACGGTGATCAGCGAGCCAATAACGAATTGGTCTCCACCGAGCCACTCAAGTCGAGTTAACGCCAGTGTCATCACCATACCCAAGGCGATAAATAGTACAATAGTTGAGTAACCTAACCCTTTTCCTTCAAAATAGGAGGTTAAGATCACCACGGCTGCGGTGACAACCGCCACGCCAATATCGAAATAATGGCGGGTTTTATGGTAACGATCCGCTGGTGTTAACGGGCGAATAAATAAAATAGAAGGCAATAAATACCAGAGCCAGCTAATGTTTAGGTTGCTCCAACCGTAAGCCGCTATGATTTCGTCTTGTGTTGAGTCAAGTACGCCATAGTCTAAGTTCCAAGAAGGCAGCAACGCGAAACCTAGCCAAGCAATCAGCAGCCAAAAAAATATGCTATCTTTTTTGGTTGAGGTCGATAAGGTTAGGGTTTGAGACATAGTTCCCCCTAAGCTCGTCATATATTGCGCTGTCACAGTGTTGGCTTCACTCCATTACCCCAGTCACATACTTTTGTATGCGTTTAGGGATAACGTCATGCGGCGCTGGCGACAACTCAAATTATTCAGAGCTTAATTAAATTTAATTTTTATTTTAGTTTAGTAAGAGCTCAGTGCGGTGGATGGCCACCGCACGAGATAGCTATTTGCTCATTTTGACTTCTGTTACCCATTTATTGATAAGGTTCTTACGGACATCAGCATCACCGTATTTGTCCATATCGTAATTAATTAGGTTTAACTCATTGAGTTTTAAAGAAATAGGAGATGACTCAGCTGTCGTATTGGTTAAGATTTGGTAAGATTTTCCTTCTTTCCAACTTAACTCTTGGGCTTCTTTCGATAAGACGAAATCAACAAACAGTTTCGCGTTATCCATATTGCGTGCATTTTTCAGGATACTGATCCCGCCAATTTCATAGCCAGTACCTTCGCATGGTGCGATAAGCTCTAATGGCGCGCCATTTTCCACTTCTAATGAATAATCATGTAAAAAGCCAATACCAATGGCGGACTCACCGCGAGCGGCGTTACGTGCTGGGGCAATACCTGACTTAGTATATTGAGAGATATTTGAGTTTAATTTTTTCAGGTAATCAAAGGCTTGCTCATTACCCCATAATTGGTCGAAAGTGGCTAATGCGGTATAAGCAGTTCCTGAACTTTGTGGGTCTGCAATTTGAATTTCGCCTTTATATTCAGGTTTGGTTAAATCTTTCCAGCAAGTTGGGATAGGTAACCCTTTCTCTTTTAGGCGGTCTTTGTTAACGCCAAACCCTAAAATACCGATGTAAACTGCGGAAGAGTAATTACCTTTACGTTTTGCAGGGTCTTGGAATTGTGGCATGATTTCAGCCAGATTTGGCGATTTGTATGGTTCAAGTAAATCCATTTCCCCTGCTTGTGAATGTGGGTCTAATGTACCGCCGTACCACACGTCAGCTTGTGGGTTTCGTTTTTCAGCTTCGATTTTGGCTAACGTACTGCCAGAACCATTACGTACAAAGGTGGTTTTGACATCATATTTCTTAGCAAAAGCTTGTGTTTCAGTTTCACACATGGCGTTAGTGGCGCTACAGTAAACAACTAAACGGCCCGCAGCATTTGCAGTGGTAGTAATAGCTGCAAGGGATAAGCCTGCAGCAACAAGCGTAGAGAGAGTTTTCAGTTTCATTGTCAGTCCTTTATTCAGGTTTTATTATCAGAGGGTGAAACAGTGCCCGCCAAATGCTCTCGTTTGCTGACATTGGCAATCAATAGAGGCATTAGCAGTAATCCCATCAAAGCCGCGGCACTGGCAAGTAAGGAAAACATGCCTGACCAACCATAATGTGCAATGACTTGAGAGAGTGGCCACCCGGCAATCGCCGCCCCTAAATAGGCGTACAAACCGAGATAACCTGTTACCGCTCCAGCTGCTTTTTTATGACAATATTCTGTTGCAGCTAGACCGATTAACATTTGTGGTCCAAAAACAAAAAATCCAATCGCAAAGAAGCATGCAGCCAATAAAGCATAGTGATGAATTGGCGTTAACCATAAGGCACTTACTGAGACACAAAGACCCAATGAAAACAGCAGGATCATAGGCGCTCGTTGGCCACGAAACAGAATATCAGAGCCCCAACCAGAGCAGAGTGCCCCTAATAATCCGCCCAGCTCAAATAACGATAATGTTGCATTCGCACTGAGTAAATTGGTGCCATGTTTCTCTGTTAACCATAGATTTCCCCAATCATTTATCGCCATGCGAATGAGATAAACCAAAATATAGGAGAAGCCCAGTAACCAAATCATACGGTTAAAAATGATGGCATCTTTTAATATCACTAGCATTGGCATTGGCGGCGATAAGCGTTCTTGGCGTAACTCCAAAACATCGTGTCGCCACTGCCCAACGCTTGGAAGCTGCTCTTCTTGCGGTGTGCCACGTAATTGACGACACAACCACAGCCCAATAATGACACCAATAACACCAGGGACAATTAAGGCCATTTGCCAACTGTATTGGGTCGCCAATAATGCGGTAAGCAAGGGCAGTAACATTCCCCCAAGGTTGATGGAGATATTCCATAATCCCCACCAAAACCCGCGTTCATTGCGTGAATACCAGTGCGTTAGAATGCGTGCACAAGGCGGCCAACCCCAACCTTGGAAAAAGCCATTTAATGTCCAAACAATTAATAACGCTGGAAATGATAAGCAATAGGCAAAAATGATGTTGAGTAACCCCGTCATCACTAAGCCAACCCCCATAAACCAACGGTATCCTGTAATATCGTGGAAAATCCCTGAAAGAAACTTGGAGATTCCGTAAGTCAAATAAAACGACGTCGCTATCCAACCTATGTCACTTTTATCGAGAAACAGTTCGTTTTGCATAACAGGCATCACGAAGTTAAAACTCTTTCGTGTGAGGTAAAAAGTGGCATAACCAATAATCATTGATAGCATTAAGCGGCGACGCCAAAAACGATACGTGTTATCCAGACTCAACGTGTCTTTACCTGTCATAGGGCGGTTTCTCTTGTTAAGGAAAATGTAATCAAGTTTTTAACAAAAAGGATGAGAGAAGGTATTAGAGGGCTAGGAATTATTCCTAGTTTTGCGATGTTTTATCTTAAAATGTGGGCAAGTTAACACTTATTTGTGTTCCGTTTTGGGTTGTTAATGTCCAATCACCACCTAAGGCTCGAACTCGCTCCTCAATACCGCGCAACCCAAAGCCACTAGTGCGTTTGCTAAATGGAATGCCGACGCCATTATCATTAACAACAAGCTGGATCGAGTCACCTATTTGCTTAAGAGATATGTGGATTTGTGTGGCTTTTGCATGTTTACTGATATTGTTAAGTAACTCTTGGACGAGGCGATAAAGCGTAAACAACACTGTTTCATTGATCGGTGTTGTTTGTAAGCCATAATGAAAGTGGCATTGAATATTATTCTGTGGAAAAGAAAATTCAGCAATTAAGTGTGTTAGTGCATTTTCAAGCGACATTTCATCTAACACAGGAGGGCGCAACTGGCGCAATAATTGCCGCGTAGATTGATGAATTTGTTGCGCTAATTCATTTATTTGACTTGCTGCTTGGTGGCTGATGTCATCTGTTGCTGTTTTTTTCACTAACATCGACTGAATTTGAATCGCGGTGATATTTTGCCCAATTTCATCATGCAGCTCACGGGCAATCGCTTTTTTGATATCTTCTTCGGTATGCACGAGCTGCAACATTAAGTCGCGCCGTGTTTTTAGTTCTTCTTCTAAGCGTTGGCGATAACGTTGTAGGTTACTCGCCAGCTGTTTTTGTCGGCTAATTGCTATCCCAAGGCCAATACCAATTAAGGCTTGAGTGCTGAGAAACATTTCTAATTCTTCTAAATCAGCAAATGCACCGTGAAATTGCCGGGCAAAAGTAATGATTAAACTACCTAATAATGCAGAAAGTACGCCACCTTGCCAGCCATAACGATAAGCCATAAAAACGTTAGGAATAAACACCAGTAAGACAATTAACCGTTCAATTTCGGGAGCAAAAAATACTTGGGCGCTGAGCCCAACGACACAAAATAGAAAACACCAAACAATTAAAGAGGTTCGTAATTGCTTATCTGGCGTCCCATAATCAAGGAGCATTTGGTAGTGCTGTTCGTGTAGATATTCATAAATAAGGTAAACAAAAGGAGAAAGCAGTATCCCTCCGGTGAATGTTGTTAGGAATAATTGGCTAATGGAATAAGATGATAACCCACTGAATAATAAAGCATGTAATACACTATTTGCCGCAACGCCTGCGAGTAATAATAATAACCGCTGCCAATATAACGTATAACGCCACCAGATATTTTGAATAACAAAAGCAACACCGAGACTTAATAACGGTGATAACAGTAAAATAGGTTGGAAGAGAAGTTGCTCTGATGATAACCAAAAATTTAATATCCCTTCGCTAAGTAGCAGTGTTGGCCAGTAGCGTCGCCAAAGGATAAGCATCAATGCTAGGCGTAAGCCTTGCGGCAGAAATAAAGTTGCCTGAAAACTGTTTTGACTTAAATAAAAGCCGATGATCCACAACCCAATCCATAACAGCGAATAAGTAAAAAATAAGAAGATGGATTGCAGCATTAACCGTAAGCTTTTATTCATGCCTAAATTACCGTGAAATTAGATTATGTTCTAGCGCGTAGTGAACAAGGTCGATGGTATTTTCGCATTGCAATTTGCCTAATATATTTGCGCGGTGAACGTGCACGGTTTTATGGCTTAATTCAAGTTGCTCTGCGATCACTTTTACACTCAAGCCAGCAACTAATAAATCAAATACTTCCCGTTCCCGAGGTGTCAATTCATGTAGGCTTTGCTGTTGTTGAGGTGAGTGGCGTAGTGCTCGCATAGCATCGGAACATAAGTAGCAGCCGCCTTGGTGGACAGAGCGAACAGCTTGCACTAACTCTTCAGGGCCACAACGTTTAGTTAAATACGCGCTGGCTCCCGCATCTAAAGCACTTTGCACAAAGGCTGGGGTATCATAAATGCTCAATATAATGGTGCGAAAATCAGGCTTTTTTTGACGTAAACGTGATAAAAGCTGTAAACCGTTTTCATCTGGCATCGATATATCCATGATAGCGACATCGATATCCAAATTAAGCAAATTAGGCCAAGCTTCTTGGGCATTCGCATATTGCCCAACAACAGAAATATCGGGTTCCAGTGTTAAAAGTTGAGCGAAACCAGAACGCACAACCACGTGGTCATCAACTAAAGCGATTTTTATCATATTTTTTATCAATTTGATGAGTAGGATATTGGGAAATCTTATATCAATATCGAGAAAGATTAGCTACCAGCAGAATGTAAAATTCTGCTGTTCATCCATAATGACGAGCAATTTTTTTATTGGGGTAAAATTTTCACGCAAACTTATTCATATTGAATAATAAATGACCAAAAAACAAGGTGTATAAAAATAGCGACAGACGCCACTTTGGGGTGTCGCCAAAAGGAGACATTTATCTTATTGATAAATATAGATTTATAAATTTGATGTTTAGGGTGTCTTAAATTAGCGACAATATTGAGAAAGAGATAAACCGTTTCAGTGTATCCAGAATCACTGAATAGACGGTAAAAAATAAATTTTCTTATTTTTTAATGTGTTAAAAAATAAATTGAAAAGTTGGCACGGCATGTGCATAATAATATTCAGTTGCTCATTCAACTTCTTATGTAGGTCCAAAATTAGTTGGGTACATACCACATAAACCAAGAATGACGCCAAAGTAAGGTGCCTACCGTCCAACAGCACAGATATTCGCCTTCGGGCCTTATCAAACACAGGGCGACACGTGGAGTGAGGCACCACCTATATAATTATCTTTAATGTAAAGGCATAATTATATAAAAGCAGTAACCATCAGAATCAGAGTAGTTGTTATCGCTGGCGGGGTAAAGGTAAGTCCTTTATCCCGCCTTCCTATTTTATGCCCACCATAATGCCCGTCATACTTTGTACCACAGCGTTGTTGGCTGCTCTCGTCTACCCGAATCACATACTTATAGAGATATCTTCACTTGGCGCCTAGCTGCAATCCGAATTATTTAGGGCATAGCTGAGTGTTTTATTTTTAAAGCAAAAACTAAAGAAAAGACGAAAGAATTCATTTAATAAGACCTATCGATTCTTTTATGCTTTCGTTTATGCGAAAAAGGAACATCCGGAGCGATGAACATACCTATCTGAAAATTATCATTTTTTACCAATTAAATTGGCACGTTCATTGCTTTTAGTTGTTACACTTAGTCTGATTTTAACGCTATGGGACACATAATTTGGATTGTGCTTTTCGCATGACAAAGAGTTCTGCTACCATTGCAATACGTTGAATGGGTATGAGATGAATGTATTGAGTAAATGGCGTTTTTTCCCGCGCTCCTTGCGCCAACTCGTTGTGATGGCATTTTGGCTTGTACTACTTCCTTTATTAGTACTCGCTTACCAGGCATATCAAAGTCTGGAGCAACTTAGTAACCAAGCTGCCAATATCAATAAAACCACGTTGCTTGACGCACGGCGTAGTGAAGTGATGAGTAGTCTCGCCTTAGAAATGGAACGGAGCTATCGTCAATATTGTGTGTTACAAGATCCCACCTTGCAAACGCAATATCAGAAACAGTTTGCAGATTATCAGCAAATGTTCGAGCGTCAGAAAACAATCTTACCCACTTCGTCAGACACCTCCGCATTGACTAACACTTTGGATGCACTTAAAACGGTCGCTTGTGAAAACAATGAGCCGACAGAAAAAATTACACGAGCTTTAGAACAGTTTTCTGCCGAAAATGCCTCATTAGTGCAAGAAACTCGTGATGTGATTTTTAGCCGTGGAGAACAGTTACAAAAAGCAATTGCGAATAAAGGTCAATTATTTGGCTGGCAGAGCTTAATTTTATTCTTATTAAGCGCTTTACTAGTTGCATTATTCACAAGGATGATTATTGGCCCAGTTAAAGCTATCGAACGAATGATTAACCGTCTTGGAACTGGACGCACGATAGCCAATAATATTGAGCGCTTTAAAGGCCCTAGGGAATTACGGACAATTGCGCAGCGTATTATTTGGTTAAGTGAGCGATTAGCATGGCTTGAATCACAGCGTCATGAATTTCTTCGCCATATTTCACATGAATTAAAAACACCTCTTGCGAGTATGCGTGAAGGAACGGAGTTACTTGCTGATGAGGTAGCTGGACCATTAACGGTGTCTCAAAAAGAAGTTGTAGAAATTTTGGATCACAGTAGTAAGCATCTTCAGCAACTTATTGAGCAATTACTTGACTATAATCGTAAGCTTGTAGATGACCCACCAGAAGCACAGATTGTTGATTTACAAAAGCTCATTGAAGATATCGTCAAAGCACATAACTTACCCGCACGGGCTAAAAACATCAAAACAGAAGTGCGTTTAAAAGTGGATAGCTGTTTAGCTGAACCCTCACTTCTTGGGCGAGTTATTGATAATATCTATTCCAATGCGGTGCACTATGGCGGCGAATCAGGTAATATTTGGATCTCTAGTCGACAAACAGGCAATAAATTGCTAATTGAAGTTGCGAATACGGGTACGCCAATTCCTGAATCTGAGCAAAGCATGATTTTTGAACCTTTTTATCAAGGCTCATTACAAAGAAAAGGTGCTGTTAAAGGAAGTGGGCTAGGGCTAAGTATTGCGCAAGATTGTATTAAACAAATGGGGGGTGAGCTTTCTCTTGTTCCCACTAAATCAGCAGATGTCTGTTTTAGAATTGAACTGCCTCTAACCGCAGAGAATGAATAATGGTAAATCGGTCTACAGGTGTTTGGGCGGTACTTTACCGTAACGCATCGTTAAGTAAAAATAATCGAAGAGTACCTTATGTGATGAGACGTACAGGGCTCAATTTTGGGGCGGTCTTATTTTCCCTAATCTTAAGTGGATGTGTCGCTAAAAATGGCCAGTCACCGCTCGAAACTCTAGCGCAAGTCGTTGTGCCTGAGGTAAAAGTTACGGACTATCGGTATACATCATGTGAAACGATCTGGAACAATGACCAACCTACTGCACGGGAAAACGCGCTATTTTGGTTGCGAATGATGGATTGTGCCGATCGTACTGAAACCAGTCAAGCACGTGAGGAAGCAGGTAAAATCGAGGTAACAAACTGGTCGAGTGCATTTCAACAGAACATTTTGTTGAATTCTGCAGATCCGTCTATTGCTGAACGTCGCAAAATGCTGGATAGCATTAATACGTATAGTTTGAATTTTCCAACAGCAGTACGGCCATTATTGCAATTATGGCGTGAGCAACAGGTGCAAATTATCAACTTGTCAGATGCGGGGGCTCGTTATAAGCGCCTACAACAAGAAATGGATACAAAGCTCGACCGCTTGAAAGAAGATAATGCTAAATTGGCTTTCGAACTGAATACGACCTCCCGTAAGCTTGAAAACTTAACGGATATTGAACGTCAGCTTTCTTCTCGTAAGAAAAGCACGAACGAAACCGAAAAAGAGGTAGAAAATGGGGTTGAAGGAGATAAACCTATTTCCTCTGAAGAGCCAAAGCCTGATAGCAGCGCATCTTCTCCAGTAGAGCAAAATTCATCGGAGAATGAACAAAAATGACGAATCGTAAGTCAGCAAATTTGTTACTAGTTGACGATGACCCAAGTCTTCTGAAACTGTTAGGTATGCGTTTGAGTAGTGAAGGCTTTAAAGTCACTACCGCAGAGAGCGGCCCTGAAGCGCTAAAAATCTTACAAAAAGAAAAATTAGATTTAGTGATCAGTGATTTACGTATGGATGAAATGGATGGCATGGCGCTTTTCGATGAGATACAAAAAGCCCATCCAAACATGCCTGTCATTATATTAACAGCTCATGGCTCGATTCCTGATGCCGTCGCGGCAACACAACGAGGCGTATTTAGTTTTTTAACTAAGCCAGTCGACAAAGACGCATTATATAAAGCGATTGATGAAGCACTCGCGCTCTCTTCAACACCCATAAGTGATGAAGAGTGGAGCTCTGGTATTGTCACACGTAGCCCCTTAATGATACGCCTGTTAGAACAAGCGCATATGGTGGCACAATCTGATGTTAGCGTATTGATTAACGGGCAAAGTGGTACAGGTAAAGAGGTTTTAGCGCAGGCGATTCATAAAGCTAGCCCTAGGGCGCGTAAGCCGTTTATTGCCATTAACTGTGGTGCACTACCTGAACAATTATTAGAGTCTGAACTATTTGGGCATGCAAAAGGCGCCTTTACTGGCGCAGTTAGTAATCGCGAAGGGTTATTCTTTGCAGCCAGTGGTGGGACGTTATTTTTAGATGAAATTGGTGATATGCCAATGCCATTGCAGGTTAAATTACTGCGGGTATTGCAAGAGCGCAAAGTTCGTCCTTTAGGTAGCAACCGTGATTTAGATATTGATGTACGTATTCTGTCTGCAACTCACCGTAACCTACCAAAAGCAATGGAAAAAAATGAGTTTCGTGAGGATCTTTACTATCGTTTAAATGTGGTCAACTTACGTATTCCTGCGTTAAATGAACGTTCAGAAGATATTCCATTATTAGCTAATCATCTATTGCGTGAAGCTGCATCACGTCATAAACCTTTCGTACGTAGTTTTTCCAGTGATGCAATGAAATGCTTAATAACAGCGAGCTGGCCGGGCAATGTCCGTCAATTAGTGAATGTGATTGAACAGTGTGTTGCATTAACGACGTCTCCTGTTATAAGCGAAGCACTGGTTAGCCAAGCACTTCAAGGTGAAAATACGGCGCTACCAACATTTGTTGAAGCTCGCAATCAGTTCGAATTGAATTATCTACGTAAGTTATTACAAATGACGAAAGGAAATGTTACCCAAGCTGCCCGAATGGCAGGACGAAACCGTACAGAATTTTATAAATTACTTGGCCGTCATGATTTAGAAGCTAATGATTTTAAAGAATAAATAAGTATTATTTACCACATGGTTGTTATCGATTACATTATGTGGAATAAGGCAATTCATATTCACGCTCCGGGAGAAAAAATACCTTATGAGCCGTAAGCTTAATATTTCACTAGCACAACTTAATTGGTTAGTCGGTGACATCGAAGGCAACTGCGATCGCATGCTGCAAGTTGTGAGTGAACAAGCACCAAACACAGATATTGTCATGTTTTCAGAGCTGTCTTTGACAGGGTATCCACCAGAAGATTTAATTTTCCGAGCTGATTTCGAGGACCGCTGTTTAGTACAACTCGACCGTTTGCAAAAAGCCAGCCAAGAAACGGCGATTATTGTTGGTCACCCATGGTATGAAGGGGATGATATCTATAATGCGCTGTCCTTTTTCTATCAAGGCAAATTGCACGCTCGCTATTTTAAACAAGAGTTGCCAAATTATGGTGTGTTTGATGAACCCCGTTATTTCACTGCAGATGAAAAATCCTGTGTTGTTGAATTTAAAGGTTATCAGCTCGGTTTATTAATTTGTGAAGATATTTGGTATGACGAGCCAGTAGATGCAGTCAAAGGGGCGGGTGCTGAAATATTATTAACCATCAATGCATCTCCTTATGATATTCATAAAGAACATATTCGAACCGACTTATTAGTCGAACATTGCAAACGCACTCATATGCCAATTGTGTATCTCAACCAAGTGGGTGGGCAAGATGAATTGGTGTTTGATGGTGGCTCAAAAGTCATTGCAAATAAAGGTAAACAAATCTTTAAATTGGCAGAATTTAAAGAGCAAGTTATCACAGTTCAATTTGATGAACTTGCATTGGTGAGCGAAGGTAGCGTATTTATTGAGAATGACCCAGTTGCTCAGGTATACCAAGCTTTAGTTATGTCAACTCGTGACTACATAAATAAAAATGGTTTTAATGGTGCAATTTTAGGGCTATCAGGCGGTATTGACTCAGGGCTAACGGTGGCTATTGCGGTTGATGCTATAGGGAAAGAGCATGTGCAAGCTGTCATGATGCCATTCCGCTATACTTCTGAAATGAGTATTCACGACGCTAAAGAGCAAGCTGATTTGCTTGGGGTTGAATTCGATATCGTATCCATCGAACCGATGTTTGATGCCTTTATGGCTCAGTTAACGCCGATGTTTGAAGGAACCGCGGTTGATACCACTGAGGAAAATTTACAAGCACGTTGCCGAGCGGTTATTTTAATGGCAATGTCAAATAAACGTCGTCGCTTAGTGTTGACTACCAGTAATAAAAGTGAATCTGCTGTTGGTTATTCAACATTATATGGCGATATGGCAGGTGGTTTTGATGTGTTAAAAGATGTGCCTAAAACCCTTGTTTTTGAGTTAGCTAAATATCGTAATACATTATCTCCAGCAATTCCTCAACGTGTGATTGATAGGCCACCGTCAGCAGAACTTGCTCCAGGGCAATTAGATCAAGACAGCTTGCCGCCTTATGATGTGTTAGATACATTATTGGAAGGCTACGTGGAAAAAGACTTGTCAGTTAATGATTTAATCAAACTTGGTTTTGATAAAGACGTGGTACGAAAAGTTGTACGTCTTGTTGATATTAATGAATATAAACGCCGTCAGGCTCCTGTTGGGCCACGTATTACGATGCGTAATTTCGGTAAAGATCGCCGCTATCCGATCACCTCAGGTTTTGGCCGTAAAAACTGGTCATAACAGGAATTATTTATGAAAAAAATTGATGCAATTATAAAGCCATTCAAACTTGATGATGTTCGTGAAGCATTGGCTGAAGTGGGTATTACCGGAATGACGGTAACTGAAGTGAAAGGCTTTGGACGTCAAAAAGGGCATACTGAGCTTTACCGTGGTGCAGAGTATATGGTTGATTTTTTACCTAAGGTTAAAATTGAAATTGTTGTCCCTGATGACATTGTTGAAAACTGTGTCGAAACCATTATGCAAACGGCCCAAACGGGCAAAATTGGCGATGGGAAGATCTTTGTTTATGATGTAGCTCGAGTGATCCGTATTCGGACTGGTGAGCAAGATGAAGAAGCGATTTAATAAATTACGTTATGTGAAAAAGCGGTAACGGAAAATACACAGGAATGGGATTAGAATTGCGTATTTATTATGCGAGTCCGTTACCGCTAAATTTAGAAAAATGGCAAACACTTAACCATTTAAACCATTTTCTTCAGTTAATATGTTTCAGAGAATGCTCTTCTAAACAGAAGAGCATTTTTTATCCATTAATTGAGGGGTAATACTTTATGTGGTCCAAAACATTCATAGTGAATAGCATCGGCATCGACACCCATTGCAATTAGCTGTTTGCCTACGTGCTGCATAAAACCAACAGGGCCACAGAAATAGAATTGCATGTTCGGTTGCTCAATCCATTCACGTACCAATTCTAAATTCATTAAACCTTCATATTGGTAATCAAACCCGAGACGATCTTCCTCTCTTGGTTGATTAAACCAAATCGCAGATTGGCTGGTTTGTTGTTTTGCTAATAGTTGTTGAATTTCGTGCCTAAAGGCATGAACAGCACCATTTTCAGCGGCATGGAACCAATTAACTTGAGCATTGTGACCTTGTTCTGTTAGATGATTTAACATACTCAGCATTGGGGTTAAACCAACGCCTGCAGAGATCAAGGTAACAGGTGTCTGGCCATCAACATCAATGAAGAA
Organism: Providencia sp. PROV_01; assembly: GCF_053098325.1. NCBI lineage: Bacteria > Pseudomonadati > Pseudomonadota > Gammaproteobacteria > Enterobacterales > Morganellaceae > Providencia > Providencia sp. PROV_01. Next base: position 1,927,138 of record NZ_JBRFKD010000002.1, read on the forward strand.
ATCACCACAGGGTGGGGCGAGTAGTACATGGTCACCTTCATTTAATTGTTGATGTAAGAAATTAGAAACTGAGCCTTGTTCTTCACGTTTTACTGCAATACGGTAGCTACGGCCATTAGGCGCAGTCGTCAGTGAGTATTGGCGGATTTCTTGGTTTTCAAATCCCTGGTTGTTGACATAAATAGTGATATATTGGCCTGGGCGGTAATCCGCGACAGGTTTCCCATCGACAGGTACGAATTCAAAACTGGTGATCACATCACTTTGGGGCTGTTTTTGTTTCAATTTAAATTCACGTAAACCTTCCCAGCCCCCAATTTTATCTGCATTCTCTTGGTAAATTACTGCTTCACGACCAATAAAGATATCAGCTAAGACCCCGTAAGCTCTTCCCCAAGCATCAAGTACTTCTTGGCCTGGGCTAAGTAGTTCATCGATAGCCGCCAGTAAATTTTCCCCAACAATAGGGTAATGCTCAGGTTTGATATTTAAACTAACGTGTTTTTGGGCAATTTTTTCAACCGCTGAAATCAGTGCTTCAGGGGTTTCAATATTTACCGCATAAGCACAAATAGCGTTGAATAGAGCTTCACGTTGGTCGCCATTCATTTGGTGAGTCATGTTAAAAATATCTTTTAGTTCAGGGTGTTGTTTAAACATCCGATCATAAAAATGTGCGGTTAGTTTTGGCCCTGTTTCAGCAATGGCAGGAATGGTGGATTTAACAATGGCGATGGTTTGGCTATCTAGCATACAGGTGCTCCTGAATTATTTTCATGTTCTCATCGTAGTGATCGTAAGGCGTCAGTTTTTAGTTTTGTACAAACATATCCTTTTGCATCATTGGGATAAGTATATTTCATCCCAATAAATCACTCTTTTTTGAGAGACATAAAGTTTATTTATAAACATGTATTTTAAATACAACTTATAATATTTAAGGTTTTATGTAAAGACTCAAACTGGGAAAATATGTCGGAATTAAGCACACAATGAGAAGGGGCTAGCAAATCTGGATGTTTCTACGTTAAAAATTAAAATTTAAGCTATTTTATAGTGGAGCCTTCAGAAGCAAATGAAGTGAAAAAAATTAATGCAATCGTTTGCGTATATTTTTTCTTTAGGGCTATCTCAAGAGAGAAAAAGAGTTTACACTGTGTGTCATTGCGATGAATCGATTTTCAACCTATTGAATTGCTGAGGCAGGAGAAGCGAATGTTAAAGCGTGAAATGAATATTGCTGACTACGATCCAAAATTATGGGAAGCAATGGAGCAAGAAGTACAACGTCAAGAAGAACACATTGAATTAATTGCTTCTGAAAACTATACCAGTCCACGAGTCATGCAGGCTCAAGGTTCTCAGCTAACCAATAAATATGCAGAAGGCTACCCAGGCAAACGCTACTATGGCGGTTGTGAGTATGTTGATGTGGTAGAACAATTAGCGATTGACCGTGCGAAAGAACTATTTGGTGCTGACTATGCGAACGTGCAACCACACTCAGGTTCACAAGCTAACGCTGCTGTTTACATGGCGTTATTACAGCCAGGTGATACTGTTCTGGGGATGAATCTGGCACATGGTGGTCACTTAACTCACGGCTCACCAGTTAACTTCTCAGGTAAACTGTACAACATCGTGCCTTATGGCATCGATGAAAGCGGTAAAATTGACTACGATGATATCAAAGCGCAAGCTGAAAAACATAAACCAAAAATGATTATCGGTGGTTTTTCTGCGTATTCAGGTGTGGTTGATTGGGCAAAAATGCGTGAAATCGCAGATGGCATTGGTGCTTATTTGTTCGTGGATATGGCTCACGTAGCAGGTTTGATTGCTGCTGGTGTTTATCCAAACCCAGTGCCTCACGCACATGTTGTGACGACAACAACACATAAAACTTTAGCAGGCCCACGTGGTGGATTAATTTTAGCTAAAGGTGGTGACGAAGAGTTATACAAAAAAATCAACTCAGCCGTATTCCCAGGTTCTCAAGGTGGCCCTTTAATGCATGTGATTGCAGGTAAAGCGGTTGCATTGAAAGAAGCGATGGAACCAGAATTCAAAGTTTACCAACAACAAGTGGCTAAAAATGCCAAAGCAATGGTCGACGTTTTCCAAAAACGTGGCTATAAAGTCGTATCTGGTGGAACGGAAAACCATTTGTTCTTAGTGGATTTAGTAGACAAAGATATCACAGGTAAAGATGCAGATGCTGCACTGGGCCGTGCGAATATCACAGTTAACAAAAACAGTGTACCTAACGATCCTAAGAGCCCATTCGTAACGTCTGGTGTACGTATCGGTTCTCCTGCAATTACACGCCGCGGCTTTAAAGAAGCAGAAGCGAGTGAGCTAGCGGGCTGGATGTGTGATATCCTAGACAACCTCAATGACGAAGCGACCATTGAGAGCGTAAAACAAAAAGTATTAGCAATTTGCAAGAAATACCCAGTTTACGCATAATTTAAACGACAATTCGTGATTAAAACCCGCTTCTACATGCATGTATGAGCGGGTTTTTTGCATTGAAAAAACGGAGGGATGATGGTCATTCCATCAACGCGTTGGCTAGCCATTGATTATTTTACCTACTTTTTTGCCTACAGTATTTTCTTACCATTTTGGTCAGTTTGGCTACAAGGTGAGGGAATTGATGCAGAAATGATTGGTGTTTTGTTAGGGGTAGGGTTAGCAGCCCGTTTCCTTGGCGCGATGTTCATTACTCCTTTAGTTAAAGAGCCCTCGAAACTGATTACGGCACTACGTTTACTTGCAGGGCTTTCACTCATTTTCTCTGTTGGTTTTGCTTTGGGTTCTCATTGGGCATGGCTGCTATTTGTAATGATAGGCTTTAACTTATTTTTTGCGCCAATGGTTCCGTTAGGAGATTCACTGGCAGGAACATGGCAAAAACAATTTACCTTTGACTATGGCAAAATTCGCGTCTGGGGGTCGATAGCTTTTATTATTGGCTCCTCATTGATGGGGTATTTAGCAGGTGTTTGGGGTAATAAAGCCATCATGGTAGCGTTGATAGTAAGCTGTTTAGCATTATTACTAGGCGCAATGATGAAACCGGCAATTATGCCAATGGGAGCGGCGAAAATTGAAGGTGGCAATAAAGTCACTTTTAAACAGTTGATTGCTGATAAAAACGTCGTTAGGTTTTTAATTTGTGTGACCTTATTACAAGGGGCCCATGCAGCTTATTATGGTTTTGCTTCCCTATTTTGGAAAGAGGCGGGTTATTCAGATTTAGTGATCGGTAATTTATGGTCGCTGGGGGTGGTTGCTGAAGTCATTGTATTTATGTTAAGTCACCGTTTGTTCCGGCGTTGGAGTGCGCGTAATTTACTGCTGTTATCCGCATTTTGTGGAATTATCCGCTGGGGGCTGATGGGGGCGTTTACTGCATTACCTGTGTTAATTGTAGTGCAAATTCTTCACAGTGGGACTTTTACGATTTGTCATCTAGCGGCAATGCGCTTTATCAGCGCAAGAAAAGAAAATGAAATTATCCCATTACAAGGTGTTTACTCTGCCCTCGCAACCGGTGGTGGGTTAGCCGTCCTGACTATTATTGTGGGGTATATTTATGAGCGAGTGCCTGCTCATCATGGTATAGTTTTCTATTTAATGGCGCTTCTTGCTATTCCTGCCGTGTTTATCCGCCCTAAAGTTGTAGCTCAATCCTAGTATTTATCAACCAAGCTATAAAAGGGGCTAAACCTATTTTTATAGCTTGGTTTGGTACTGAATTTGTTTCCCTGTATCGTCAATATAAATCATTGTTATATTTTCTCCGTGATTAATGACGGCGGTTGAAGGGAAGATTTGTGATGAAAATGGCGCAACCATCGAACTTTTTGTAATAGAACGGCTTTCATTATTAGCTAGATAGATATTGGCAATACTTAAAAAATAAGGGGTTGGGTTGTTGACGATAATGCCATCTTTAGCTAAATGGAATTTAATGTTATTGATTAAATCATCTGGTTTATTTATAAGCGCAATTGGTCGATAAAAAACTTTAATCCGTGTTTGAATGGCGAACTGCAGCATATTTGCACTATTTATTTGTTTTGGCTTTGGCGCAATGTCTAATACATTTAAATAAAATACAGACTCTTTATTCGTAGGGAGTTTGTCGCCAATAAAGCGTATTTGTAATTGAGCTCCGTCATTTGCCGCGATTTTAGTAACGGGGGGGGTCACAATAAATGGCGCGTTCGTCGTTTCTGGTGTTGAATCGAGGTTACCTTCATCCACCCAACTTTGAGTCAATGTGGCTTGTTCACTGTAATTAGTCAGTTGAATCCCGACGGCCTTTTTATCGCTAGGAAAAATAATTCGTGTTCCTTGTAAAACAAGGCTCGCACATGCTTGGACGCTAAAAAATAGTAACGTAGCAAACCCTGTGATTTTAATTATTCCGTCCATAATATTTTCCTTTCTAATTGTATGACATCACCACGGTTGCAGTACTTGAGACTTGTCCTTGAGTGACACTACTTGGGTTGTATGCATGGTAATAAGCACCTAAGTTTACTGAAAAAGAAGGGGAAATCAGATTTCCTTTAAGGACAGTAAAAATATTTGTCGCGCCATTTTTAGCTGCTACGCTATCCGAAAGTACTAACGGTGTATTGAGATTGCTTGCGCTAACTAATCGGAAACCAACGCCTTTAGCACCTTGGCTAATGGTATTATTCAAGGTTGTTTTATCATTTGAGAGTAAATTACTACTGGATAAAAAAATAGATACATCACGAGAAGCATTACCGCCTGCTAAAAAGTCTTGGCAGGTAAAGTTAAGCGTGAATGGCGTGTAGCCTGCTCTGGTTACAGTTTTCACCGCATTGATACTTACTGGGGGTAGCGCAACGACTAAACCTTGGTTAACAAAATTACAGGTGGTGAGAATGGGATTATAAGTTAAGGTCATTGGTTGTAAGTAGATGTCATCGGCACTGGTTGGCCATTGTAGCGTTAACAGAAAAGTGACTAATTTGACTACAATATCTAATAACCACTGTAGAATTCCCAAGCTGGATGCATCAGAGGCGAGTACAATAGGGGTAACTGTGGCGGTACTTCCTGATACTTCGACATAGTTGGTTCCGGGTTTGGCTGTGAGCAAATTAAATTGAACGGTAAAATTTGTATCGAGCTCACTACCTTGATGTATACCTTCCGTAAGGCCGACAACTCTATCTTTTTCTAATGCAGTGACTGTAATTGAGACAAACTGCTTTCCACCATTAAAACCAATAGTGGCTGTTCTGCCTTGGAAGGGGGATGCAATACCGATAGAGTTAGGAAAAAGCAATCCTCTTGCAGTACAGGTAAAAGTTCCAGGGTAGATGGTTCTGCTATTTTTACTAACTTGAGTCGATGTACTGGTAAGTTCTGTCGATAAATCAAAAGCAAGAGCGGGAGCCGTCACTGTAGATGTTTGTCTACAATGTGCTGAGGAATACTGGCTATAAGCCAATATACTGGAAAGCATCAGTGCTAAAGTGATTTTTTTCATCATGTTTTCCTTTATCGACAGAGGTTTTTATTCTTATCCATCGTATTGAGTAGTGGCTCAATAACACATGTCTTTTTCCCTTTAAGCTTTATGTGCAATGCCATCGGTAATTGCTCACTTTTGATATACATCACGCCAGATTGACCGACATAACCAACACTTTGCTGTTTAGCATCTGTGATTTCTGTACCAAAAGGTAAGCTATCGCCATTAGCAAGCACGCCTCGGATGAGATAAGTTTGTCGTGTATCGGTTTCGAGTTTGATGTAATTCACCGCTCCTTGATATGGACTCACATTGGCCATATTACCGAGCACCTCTGCACCTGCGGTTTTTTCTGTATCCGTCAAGGTATAGGTATTGGTTCTATACGGTGTGGAATTAGCAACTAAAACGACACCTTGTTGGTTGGTTAAGGTAGTTTTATCAGCGTTGACCATCATGTTACTGGCCATTGGAGCATCAATGATGGTATAGGTTTGTCCTGCTTCCCCTGAAAAAACAATATGTCCAGGGATAGCAACCAGAGTTCCTTTGGCGCCTAAACCAGTTTGGCGGTAATTATTGGCCTCTGTGTAAGATCCTGAAAGCGTGCTAGAGGGAAGCTGATAGCTGACGTTGCCACCAACTAAGTTATTCCCACCGTTTTGGTTCGTTGCAGTTAACGTATAATTGACTTGGTCATTTTTACCTGCAATACCACTGACACTTAGCGTAGTTTGTTGGTAACGAGAGTCAGTGAAATAACTTCCCATGCTAATATTGGCGCGTTTTTCAAATAAAGAAAAAGGAACACTAAAGTTGGCATAAATACGTGTTTCTTCTTCGCTGTCGTAATTACGAACACGTGAAACAGACACACTATAGGAAATATCGTTATAGTTGTTGGCATAACCAGCTTGATATTCACGGCTATTACCGTTTGTATTCCAATAATCACGATGTGTCCCCGAGATGAATACCGAACCATAACCATCTGCTAATTGTTGGTTTAAATTCAATGTAAATGTGTTTTTAGCACGTGAACCGCGTAAGGCGTCATAATTAGTGAGTGAAAGTTCAGGTGGAATATTATTGCCGAGTTTTTCTGATAGCTGGTCTTGATAAACTTTCCAAGCGCGATAATTGTCTTGGGAATAAATGGCATCAATAAAACTATAGTAGCCACTAGTCGAATAACGATATGACGCCAAGGTTAAATTGGTCGACGTTGCGTTAATATATTTGTTATAAGTCAAGCGATAGCTTTGACCACTATGATCGCCTGAATCTAATTTAGTATTTGCTTGCGTAATATCAGCTGAAATGGCCCCAAAACTAAAATTCCAACCACTCCCAATAACGCCGGAATAGTATTTTTCGCTAAATAACATTCCTGCATAAAGTGTCACTAAATTATTTAAACCATAGTGAAACTCACCTTGAGTAAATTTGGGTTGATAATGGGTATTGTCGATTTTTGTTTGCCCAGCAATGAGGCTGTAATTGTAAACGCCTTGTTTGAGCATATCAGGTACAGCAGAATAGGGTACAGTAAAGGTTTCTTGCCTTCCATCAGCTTCTTGGACAACGACGAATAAGTCACCACCACCAGCACTAGGCTGAAGGTCATTAAATGCGAACTCACCAGGGGGAACGTTTTCTTGATAAACCAGATTGTTATTTTGGTATACGCTGACTAATGCATTTGTTTGAGCGACACCGCGTATAATGGGGACAAAATTTTGACTTGAATTTGGCAACATACTGGCTTCTGTTGCCAATGCAATGCCTCGAACTCGAATACTATTAAATAGGGCTGCAGGTGTATAAAAATCACCTAATTTCAACCCGGATTTGATTGCACTAAGGGGGCGATAAATATAACGGGTATTGTTTTTCCATTTTTGGCTACCATGAGAGCTATGTCGATAGCTGGACTCATCTCTAAATTGCCAGGCGCCCAAATTAATGCCTGAATTTAAGGTCGCATAAAAATTGTCACTGCTGGTTTTTGAGTTTTTTTTCTCTTTGTAACTATAATAATTTGTATTATAAGAAAAAATAATTGCAGGCTCGCCATAATTCCAGAGGCTGGGGTCAACATAGTTAGCTTCGATTTGTTTCAGAGCGACTTGAGGGACGATAATATCGAGCCGCAGGTCGTTGATATTAAATTTATACTTTATATTGGGTACTAAATCATCTATAGGAATAAATGGCTGTTGTTTGGTTTGTTCAATTACCTCAGAAGACAAATTCAGATTTAATTTTTGCACATCATCAGCAGCAAGGCTGATCAGTTTACCATCATTATTGATATCAATTTCAAACTGACCTTTCCAATTATTATTGACATAAAGGTCGGCTAATTGTTTACCTGATGGAATGTTATTATCAGTATAGAATCGTGAAATATCTCCTTGTGCAGATTTACCTACCAATAGGGAAGTCTCAAACTCGTCCGCTATTGAGTTCTTTTGATAACTTTGTAGTCCTATTAAGATTAGGAGATAGAGATAATTTTCTTTTTTCACGATGATTTCTTCTATTAAAGTTTAATATTTTTAGATTTGAAAACACCATAGTCATCCACATACATTAAAATAAGATCGTGGTTTTTCATTATTCCTTTAATAGGTAATTCTTTTTCAGACATAGGGGCAATCATCGCAGAATCAGTTAATGAGTTATTTTTATCGTCAGATGGTGCGATAGCTGCAATAGTTAAATGGTATTGTGAATTATTTTTAACTAATATTTTATTATTTTTAATCTGATAGCTTGCATTATTAATAACCTCATCGGGAGATTCAGTTAGCCCAATAGGACGATAAAAAATTTTAATTCGTGAACGTGTGGCTAGCTGAATTGCATTTTTGCCTTTAGCAGACTCTGGCGTTTTAGGAATATCTAAAACATTTAAGAAAAATACGCTTTCAACATTTTCAGGAAGTTTTCCGGGTATTTTTTTAATTTTTAGTTGCTGACCTTGTAAACCTTCAATTTTAACAATAGGAGGGGATAAATAAAAAGGCGCTTCAGAATTCTCAGGCGTGGAATTTTCATCACCGTTATCAATCCATGACTGAACAAGAGACGATGTTTTACTGTTATTGGTTAATTGTACAGCAATACTATCAGCGTCAGCAGGATATATAATTCGAGTGCCAGTAATAATAACATTAGAAAGTGTTGCGCTCGAAAATAAAATAGTGAGTAATAAAACTAGAATTTTCATAATAGCATCCATTTAAAGCCAGGCTAATAAAAGCCTGGCTAAGTCATAATTATAAATAGGAAACTGTATATATTACGTTTGATTGCAAAAGACCGACTTTGGCGGCAGTTGCATTAGTTTTATAATAACTGGCAATTAAATTGAGGGTAGCTCCTGTCGCACCACCAGTATCAGCTCCTGTAAGGTTAGTATCAAAAGCCACATTGAGTGGAATTGCGGTGGTTGGAGTACTGGTTTTAGATAAACTAAATCCGACGTTTTTGGCAACGGAAGCATCATTTTCATTCACGGAAGTATTCACTAAATACAAACCGGAAGGAGAAATATTACTTGACGAATAGAAGTGTAATTTCAGATTACTTACAGGGACGCTTGCGGGTGCGCAATCAGAGAAAGTTAAAGAAAATTGTTTTTGATTTTTAGAAATAACCGTGGCGGCAGTTGTCCCTGCATCTGTTACGGTTATTGGATCAAGAACAACAGTCATATCGGCACTATTTCCGCCATTAATGGTACAAGTTGTATCGCTTATTGCTCCAGAAATTGAAATAATTCCCCCAGCACTATTCGTTATTGCAAGTGCTGAACCTGATATAAAAGATAAAGAAAGTAAAGACAGAGGTAGTATATATCTAGACATAATTAACCCCATAAGGTCAAAAATAAAATAAAGTTATATAACTTTGATTAACAGCTGAATGTAAATTAGCTGTATTGTTTTATGCTAGATATAAAGTGCATTTTTTTCAAATTCAAAATTAAAAAAACAAATAATGAGATTGGTGTGTTTTTTATATATATGAATTTAATGTAATATTATTTTTTTGATTGTTTCAAAATAACGCGTAATAAGTGTGTTTATTGGTGGTTAGTGGTTTGTCTATTGGAATACTTCTCGTTGTAAGTGTTATTATGACAATGGCAAAGGTCAATTAACTTAATCATAAATAGAAGTAATATTAACTCATGGAATTAAATAAAATTTAATTTATAAAAAATAAATTGATAATAAAATGGCAAATCATAGAAAATGATTTGCCATTGAAAGATATCTTATAAGCTTGGTAGGAAAGTAGTAAATACAGGCATAAAGGTGACTAAGAGTAAAACGATAATTAATGCAAAGAACAAGGGCATAACTTCACGAATAAAATCAGAAATACGGACACCAGTAATCGATGTGGCTACAAACATGACGGTTCCCATTGGCGGTGTTAAGCAGCCGATGGCCAAATTAAGGATCATGACAATGCCAAAATGGATAGGATCAATCCCTAATAGCTTTACTGTAGGCATTAATAATGGAACAAGGACAATAATTGCGGCATTTCCTTCAATAAACATACCTAGGATTAACAACACCGCATTGACAATCATTAAGAAGACATACGGGTTATCAGAAAAATTGGTCATCATTCTGGCAACATCTTGCGCCACTTGCTCGTTCGTCAATACCCATGCTAATGCGGAACAAGTCATAATAATGAGCATGATACTTGCTGTTGAACGGGCGGTTTCTAAAAATGAGGCAGCAATGTCTTTTAACTTCATTTCACGATAAAAGAAGGTACCAATTACAATAACGTAAAGTACAGCAATAGCACCAGCTTCTGTTGGTGTAAAAATACCAAAGCGAATTCCACCAATAATAACGAGAACTAATAGGAAAGCAGACATCGCTCCTTTACCTGTTTGGTAAACTTCAGCAAATGTAGGTGCTTTATCTCTAGCAGGCTTATATCCACGTTTTTTTGCAATCAGATAAATTGCAACCATTAAAGCAACGCAGCACATTAATCCAGGAATGATTGCAGCCATAAACATCTTACCAATAGAGACGTCAGCGACAAATCCATAGATGATTAATGCAATACCCGGTGGAATTATAGGTGTTATTAATGATCCTGCGGCAGTGACAGCGGCAGAGAAGCTTTTTCCATAACCTAATTTTGTCATTTCTGGCACTAACATTTTAGATAGCATTGCACAGTCAGCGAGGTTAGATGCAGAAAGTCCGCCCATCATTGTACTTAATAATACGTTAGATTGGGCTAGTCCTCCTGGATAGTGGCCAGACAGAGTACCAGTAAATTTCAACATTCGTCTAGTAATACCAGTGTAATTCAAAAGGTTACCTAACAAAATGAAGAAAGGGATAGCAAGTAACGTCACATTTTCCCCAGCCCCAATAATGCGTTGTACCGCAATGAGGGGAGAAATGTCACCCGCAGAGAAAAAGTAGGTGAGTAATGCAATCAGTACACTTAAAAAAATGGGAACATTAATTAAAAAGCAGAATATTAATACGATACAGGCGATAATTACTGACATGGTTTATCTCCTTTTAGTAATTTACTCATGTCTTCCAGTAAATGTTGGATAGAAAATAACACCATGATGGATGCGCCAATGGGTACAGAAAGGTCGATATAATAATAAGAGACACCAATAATTGGTGTTATTTTGTCTTCTGCAATAATAGAGAGTTCATATCCAAGATAACCAAAAATTGATAAAGCAATAATGGCCATAATATGAGTAACGACCGCAATAGCTAATTGTACTTTTTCAGGAAATAAAGAGGTAATTGCATCAATACTGACATGCATTCTTTTGCCTGCCGCAGATGCTGCGCCAATCATCACCAACCAAATGTAGCAAATGATTAAAACTTCCTCACTCCACATTAAAGGGTCATTAAGAAGCCAACGCATGAATACAGCAAGAATGGTAATAATGACAATAGCGGCAACAGCAAGAGAAGCCACTATATCACTTAATTTCCCCAGAAATTTAAACATAAAAGATCCTTGCGAGAATAATAGTTAACCATTTGTATTGTAAAAATATTGGCGGTATTAACCGCCAAGTAATAGGGTTACTTATTAATAATATCTTGAGTTTGTTGATATAAATTCGCAGACCATTCAGGGAATTCATTATAGAAAGGCTTAGATTTTTCTTTGAAGAGCGCTCTGTCTACTTCAACAACAGTAACACCTTCATTTTTCATTTTCTCAATGATTTCTTTTTCTTGTTGTAAGACTAAATCTGTTAGGAATTGCCCAGCTTCATTTCCTGATTCAACTAAAGCCTGCTGAATATTTTCAGGTAATTTAGCGTAGGTTTTGCTGCCCATGACTAGGTTGGTTACGTTCTCTACATGACCCGTTAAAATCAAGAATTTGGCCGCTTCATGGTGTTTTTGCCCATATAGCACAGGAATTGGGTTTTCTGCGCCATCAATAATTTTAAGATTAAGTGCAGTATAAACTTCTGCTAAAGGTAATGGTGTTGGTGTGGCACCCATTGCCTCTAAACCTTTAATTTGAATTTTATTATTGGGGACGCGAATTTTTAAGCCTTTTAGGTCATCTGGGGTTTGGATCATTTTATTGGCTAAGATATGGCGTGAACCATATAACCAATCTTTAGAAACCACGTGAAGGCCTTTTTTATCTAACTGTTGTTCTAAGGAACCATACCAAGGTGAGGCATTTAATTTAAAAATATCTTTATAAGATAGTCCTAAATACGGCCCAAACATAATGCCGTAATCAGGTACATAATCAGAAAAGAAGGCACCATCTGCTAAGGTAATTAGTGGGCTACCTAACTTCATTTGTTCGATGACATCTTTTTTGGAGCCTAATTGTGAGCTTGGATAAGGAATTAATTCACCTTCACCATTAGTTTTTTCATTGAATTTTTTTGCCCATTCGTGAATAGCTAAATCAAAAGGCTCTCCAGGGTTATTTTCATAAGCGACTTTTAACTTATATTTAGCATCTGCAAATGCGGCATTTGTCATGCTGCCCATTAATAGCATTGTGCTGAGTGTTAAGCTAAGAAGTTTTTTTCCGTTTAATGTGCTCAGTTTCATAAAGGTATCTCCTGTAGGGGGATTTATTGTTTTAAGTATTTATTTTCTTTTTCTAACCAATGTATTTTCTGCGTAGCATTGATTCTGTACCGCTACTCAGAATTTCAGTAATTTTTTGGCTCACATCATCTTGTAATTGTGGTATTTCGTTGAGGTTTAATCCCCATAAATCAGACATTGCTAGCACATTTTCAGTAAGTTGTTTTACATTTGAGTCATAGAGTTCATGCCAAGCTTTAAAGCGTTCAAGTAAATAATCATCATCATTTAAAGGAATGAGTTGTTCAGCCTGTTTTCCTCGATAGAAAACAATAAGTGCAGCAAGTGAAAATGAAATGCAATAAGGAATTTTATTGTATTGCTTAACATAAGAGATTAATTGAGGTAATAGGCGAGTTTTAAATTTAGTTAACGAGTTTAGAGATATTGAAATTAATTCATGTTCTATATATGGGTTATTAAAGCGGTCAATAACTGCGGAGGCAAAAGCCGCGAGCTCCGAAGGGCTTTGAGATAAAACAGGAATAACTTCATTATCAATTAAATCTTTAATGAAAGCTAAAAAGATTGGGTTGCTAGTGACATCACGGACAGTTCTGATCCCTGCCAAGTAAGCAACAGGAACCATCGCGGTGTGCGCACCATTTAAGATTGCAACTTTACGCTCTTTGTAGGGCTTTATGTCATCGACTACTTTGATATTTAATGGTAATTCATTCAGTTTTAGCTTCTGCTCTAGTATTTTTGGCCCTTGAATGACAAATAAATAGAAATATTCAGCAGTGACGAGAAAATCGTCTTTATAACCTAATTCTTTTTCCAGTTTCTCAATTTCATTTTTCGGGTAGCCAGTAACGATCCTATCGACTAACGTAGAACAAAACGTATTACTGCTATTTAGCCAAGCAATAAAATCTGCGGGGAGTTGCCAGTCTTGCGCATGTTGATTCACAAACTCTTGTAACTTATCGCCATTATAGTCAATTAACTCACAGGGGATGATGAACAACCCTTTGCTATTATCACCATTAAAATGTTGAAAGCGGTGAAATAAAAACTGAGTAAGTTTCGCAGGGAAACTACTTGCTGGTGCATCTTCTAAGCGTACATCGTGCTTATATACGATCCCTGCTTCCGTCGTGTTAGAGAAGATCCATTGTAATTCGGGATTTTCTGCACATTTTAGAAACTTATCATATTCAGAATAAATCAGTATTTCACGGTTAACCGAATTAATAATTCTTATATTCGAAACGCTTTGTTTTTGTTCATTAATTCCCCTGGTGATGGCAGTATAAAGTCCATTTTGCTGATTAATTGAGGGATGTGATGAGTCAATTGGCCTGACAAGCGTAATGCCACTATTGAAATCTGTCTTTTCATTCAGTTGGTCAACCATCCAGTCGATAAAAGCACGTAAAAAATTACCTTCTCCGAATTGCAAAATTCTCTCTGGGTATTGCTTATTAGCCATTGACTGTCTATTTAAGTAATCCATGACCATTCCTCTAGTTATTATGTGTATTAATCATCCGGTGTTGATTCAGACTAGAAGTATTTTTTTCTATGGACTATTAATTGCACCAATTTTGTGGAATGAATGGCTTTTTGATGTTTTTAATCTGTTTTTTATCAGTTAAAAACAGATGGAATTATAAATGAATTCAATCTATTTAGTTAGTTGGTATTTTAATTGCATGAAAAATAGTAATATTTTTATTTGTTATAATTTTGATTAATAGTAATTTTATAATTAAGTTGTTTTTTTACTAAAAAATTCAGGTTTTATTTGATGTATATATTATCGAGCCAAAGAATAAGTCATCGTTGACCATTCATTGGCCTTGTAACTTAATGTTATTTATTCATAAGTTTGCTGTATGGAGTTAATCATAGTTCTTTTAGCGGTATCTAAATGATGTCGAAGTTCATTCATCGCCACAATATCATTACGGCTAATCAAAGCACTTAAAATGGTCATATGTTCTTCAATTGCCAGTACATTTCTTTCTTTTAAATCTGACTCATCCCATTGATATTGAAAGTGAAATATCACAGTGATGATTTCAAGAGACTGATTAAAAAACGGGTTATTGGCACCTGATAAAATAAGACTATGTAGTTCATAATCTAGTTGGGAAAAGTCGCGGTAATTGATAGTAACGGTTTCCCGTAGTGTCCTATGTTTGAGTAATAGCTCTTTCGCTAAAATCCAACGGTGGTCATCTGGTGGTAAATTTAAAAAATGAGTCAGAGCATTGGTTTCTAGCAATTCCCTGAACTCAAAAAGCTTTTCTGCATATTCACGCGAAAATTTCATCATGTGCCAGTTCCCCCGGTGGGTGTTTTTAATTAACCCATAACGAGAAAACTCCACTAAGAACTCCCGAACAATACTAGAACTTACATGGCTTTTTTTTGCTAGTTGTAATTCAGTAAAAGTATCCCCAGGCATCAATTCTTTGCGTTTAATCATTTGATAAAACGCTTTTTCGAATAAGACGATTTGTTGATCAGGAAGACTTGATTCAACAGGAAAGAAATCAGTTTTATTGGGATAGCGAATAACATGATATTCACTCCCTTGTTTTTCAATGATTTTCTTTTCTAATAAATATTCGAGGGTATGTCTCACTGTGGTTCGACTGATATTAAACATCTCAGCTAAAGAAGATTGTGAGGGAAAGGGGGATGTTAATAAATTTTTATGTATAGCGTCTAAAAATTCATTAATTGACCCATAGCGTATATTTTTACTCCTCACCATTTAAACACTCCTTAATCTGATTTTTATTCTTTAAAGACCGATTTAAAACCGATTTAAAAACATTTAATCACAAAATTCGGTTGTTAAGTATCTAGTCTATGTTTTTTAAATTAAAAAAGACAGATTAATTGACGGAGGAAAATATGAAACAATTGATTTGTCAGGAACCTAAAAAATTTGTCTATCAACAAGTCGTTGAACCTACAGTGCAAGTTGGGCATGTAAAAATAAAAATACATGCGGTTGGAATATGTGGAACGGATATCCACGCTTGGGGAGGAAATCAGCCCTTTTTTCAATATCCACGAGTATTAGGACATGAAATCTCTGGAACTATTTGTGATGTTGCACCTGACGTTACACAATGGAAAGTCGGTCAGCGTGTTGCTGTAATGCCTTATGTTGCCTGCTATGAATGTGGTGCTTGTAAGGAAGGAAAAACAAATTGCTGCGAAAAAATTTCAGTTATTGGTGTTCACGAAGATGGTGGTTTTTGTGAATATTTAAATGTGCCAGAGAAAAATGTATTAGCGATTGAAGATACAGTTACAGATATTGATGGCGCCTTAATCGAACCATTTTCAATCAGTGCTCATGCCGTCAGGCGTGCGCAGGTTAAACCTCAAGATACTGTTTTAGTTGTAGGGGCAGGGCCTATAGGGCTAGGTGTTGCTGCTATTGCTAAAGCGGATGGTGCTAACGTATTAGTGGCTGATACCAGCGAGGCACGTCGTCAACATGTTGAAAAAGTATTAGGCTTAAAAACGTGTGACCCAGCCGATGAAAACTACTTATCAAGTATTGAACACCATTTTTCAGGTATGCTTGCTGAGAAAGTTATTGATGCAACGGGGAATCAACACGCAATGAACACCGCGGTGAATTTAATTCGTCATGGTGGCTTAATTGTATTTGTTGGGCTATTTAAAGGTAATTTATCGTTTCCAGATCCAGATTTTCATAAGAAAGAGACAACAATGATGGGAAGCCGAAATGCCACTCCTGAAGATTTCAATAAAGTTGCAAGGTTAATGGCAGAAGGTAAGTTATCTAGTGGTATGATGCTAACGCATCAATTTGATTTTAATACCATTGGTGATATTTATGAAAGTGATGTTATTAATAATCGTGAATTAATTAAAGGTGTTATTTTATTTTAAATAACAATTTATCTTTAAATAACAACAAAAAAACCCACAATAAAAGTGGGTTTTGTTTTTAGTTCGTCTCTAGAAAGGATGTGTTAGCGCTTTAATGCTTCTGATAACTCATCTTTCATGACGGACAGTATGTCTCTAACAACACGTGGGCTACCAGCAACTAAGTTACCTGAGGCTAAATAATTATGACCGCCAACAAAGTCAGTTATGATGCCGCCAGCTTCACGCATGATCAGCTCACCGCCCATGAAATCCCACGGTTTTAAACCAATTTCAAAAAAAGCATCAACACGGCTAGAAGCCACATAGCATAAATCTAATGCTGCGGAGCCGGTACGACGCAAATCAGCACATTTGTTAAACATCGCAGTCATGATGTTCATATAGACAGGTGCATGTTGTTTTTGTTTGAAAGGGAAGCCTGTCGCAACGATAGCGCCATCAAGGTCACGTTTTTCGTCGATGCGAATACGATAACCGTTAAGCTGAGCGCCTTGCCCACGTACTGCGCTAAATAATTCATTACGCATTGGGTCATAAACAACAGCAACTTCTGTACGGCCTTTAACGCGCACAGCGATAGAAACAGAAAAATGGGGGAGACGTTTTGTGAAGTTGGTAGTGCCATCCAGTGGATCGATTACCCATTGAATATCATCATCTTTACCAATTAATTCACCACTTTCTTCAGTGATAATAGTGTGGTCAGGATATGATTTGCGGATGATTTCAATAATCAGTTGCTCAGATTCTTGGTCAACGTTAGTAACGAAATCGTTAGTGCCTTTCTGAGTGACTTTAATATTGCTAGGCATTTCATAGTTTTTAGCTATGTGATTACCGGCCTTACGTGCTGCACGTATGGCGATGTTAAGCATCGGATGCATGGGCTTTTTCCACTGGAATGTTAAAGAACGAAAAACTTGAGTGCCGAAGTATATAGATGTTCGTCACAATAAGCAATTTTGTGTTAAGCTATTGCAATAATTTTTTCATTAAACGTATAAATCATGTTAGATAACATCCGTATTGTTCTTGTTGAAACCTCACACACTGGTAATATGGGCTCAACAGCTCGTGCCATGAAAACCATGGGGCTTTCTAATCTGTACCTCGTTAATCCTCTCGTTGAACCTGATTCACACTCTATTGCGCTTTCTGCCGGGGCAAGTGATGTTATTGGTAATGCGACAATAGTTAAAACTCTCGATGAAGCTTTAGAAGGCTGTAAGTTAGTGATCGGTACCAGTGCACGTTCTCGCACCTTATCTTGGCCAATGGTTGAACCACGTGAATGCGGCATTAAATCTGTTGAGCAATCCAAAGAATCACCTGTTGCTATCGTATTTGGCCGTGAGCGAGTGGGCTTAACCAACGAAGAACTTCAAAAATGCCAATATCATTTATATATCCCCACAAACCCAGAATACGGTTCTTTGAATTTAGCGATGGCAGTGCAATTGGTGAGTTATGAAATACGCATGGCGTATCTTTCAATGGATGAAAAAAATACGGTAATTTCCGCTGATGATGAGGTAGAATACCCACCGTCAGAAGATGTTGAACGTTTTTATGTCCATCTTGAGAGCGTGTTGAATGAATCAGGTTTTATTCGTAAAGCGCACCCTGGCTTAATTATGAATAAATTACGCCGTTTATTCACTCGAGCGCATATCGAAACCCAAGAGTTACATATCCTGCGGGGTATCTTAACATCAATGGAAAAATGGGCGAAAAAGTGAGGTTAAATCCGTGGTAAAATCAGGTGAATAATACTTGAGTAAATTAGTCAGGTAAATAGTTGACTAAATTACTCAGGAATGTCACAATCTGACCATAATTTACCATGGAGTAATATGTTATGAGACTCACTTCCAAAGGGCGTTACGCAGTAACTGCGATGTTAGATGTCGCATTACACTCTCAGTCAGGTCCAGTGCCTTTAGCTGACATTTCTGAACGTCAGGGAATTTCCCTCTCTTATCTTGAGCAACTTTTCTCTCGTTTACGTAAAAACGAGTTAGTTTCGAGTGTGCGCGGTCCAGGTGGCGGTTATTTGCTTGGTAGAGACGCAGACCAAATATTTGTTGCTGAAGTAATCGCTGCGGTAGATGAATCTGTTGACGCCACCCGTTGTCAGGGTAATAAAGAAGGTTGCCAAAATGGTGATCGCTGCTTAACTCACGCATTATGGCGCGATTTAAGCGATAGAATTACAAGTTTCCTTAGCAGCATTAGCCTTGATGAACTGGTTAAAAACCAAGAAGTCATGGTTGTTGCTGATAGACAAGATAACGAACAGCGTAAGACCATGCCAAATGGGATTACACCTGAATCGATTATCAATGTACGTGCTTAAAAATATTAAAAAAATTGCAGTCGGTACATTTTGGTGAGTTATTAGACGAAGAGCTAATTTCCGCCATTTGTACCTTTAAAAATTAAAGGCAAGTTAGCTTGTCCTTTGGAGTAAGTGAGCAATGAAATTACCAATTTATCTTGATTATTCAGCAACAACACCGGTTGACCCGCGTGTGGCTGAAAAAATGATGCAATGTTTAACAATGGATGGGAACTTTGGTAACCCAGCGTCCCGTTCTCATCGTTTCGGCTGGCAAGCTGAAGAAGCGGTGGATATTGCTCGCAATCAAATCGCCGAATTAGTGGGTGCTGACCCACGTGAAATTGTATTTACCTCAGGCGCAACTGAGTCTGATAACTTAGCGATTAAAGGCGCTGCTAATTTCTATAAAAAGAAAGGCAACCACATTATTACCTGTAAAACGGAACACAAAGCCGTTTTAGATACTTGCCGCCAATTAGAGCGTGAAGGTTTTGAAGTGACTTATCTGTCACCACAAAGCAATGGTTTAATTGCTATGCAAGACCTACAAGACGCTATCCGTGAAGACACGATTTTAATTTCTATTATGCATGTTAATAACGAAATTGGGGTTGTGCAGGATATCGCAGCTATCGGTGAATTATGCCGTAGCAAAGGAATTATTTTCCACGTTGATGCAACACAAAGCGTAGGTAAATTACCTATCGACCTTAGTGCGCTAAAAGTGGATTTAATGTCATTCTCTGCTCACAAACTTTACGGGCCAATGGGTATCGGTGCGTTATATGTGCGCCGCAAACCGCGTATTCGCCTTGAAGCGCAGCAACATGGCGGTGGTCATGAGCGCGGTATGCGTTCTGGGACATTACCTGTACACCAAATCGTGGGTATGGGCGAAGCTTACCGTATTGCCAAAGAAGAAATGGCGGCGGAATCTGAACGCTTACGCGGTTTACGGTTACGTTTGTGGAATGGCATTAAAGATATCGAAGAAGTTTACCTCAATGGTGATTTAGAACACGGTGCGCCGCACATTCTGAACGTCAGCTTCAACTATGTTGAAGGTGAATCACTGATGATGTCATTAAAAGATTTGGCTGTATCTTCAGGTTCTGCATGTACTTCTGCAAGCCTAGAACCTTCTTATGTACTGCGCGCTTTAGGGATGAATGATGAGCTGGCACATAGCTCAATCCGTTTCTCTTTAGGTCGTTTCACGACAGAAGAAGAAATTGACTATGCAATCAAAATGATTCATGGCGCAATTGGCCACTTACGCGAGCTGTCTCCTTTATGGGAAATGTTCAAAGACGGCGTAGATCTTAACAGCATCGAATGGTCTCACCATTAATCAGACGGTTTCAGGAGTTTAAAAATGGCTTACAGTGAAAAAGTTATCGATCATTATGAAAACCCACGCAACGTTGGTTCGTTTGATAACAGCGACCCAAGCGTAGGTAGCGGTATGGTAGGCGCACCTGCCTGTGGTGACGTCATGAAATTACAGATTAAAGTAAATGATGACGGCATTATTGAAGATGCACGCTTTAAAACTTATGGCTGTGGTTCAGCAATTGCATCAAGTTCACTCGTGACTGAATGGATGAAAGGCAAAAGTTTGGACGAAGCGGAGTCAATCAAAAATACAGCGATTGCCGAAGAGTTAGAATTACCACCAGTGAAAATTCACTGTTCAATTCTGGCTGAAGATGCAATTAAAGCTGCTATTGCTGATTACAAAAGCAAACGCCAAAGCAAATAAGTTTTTAATCAGTCTATAGGGCAACCCATATTAATAAATAACAACAAGTTATCGTCCTATAACTGGAACAATACCCACGGCGTCTAGGCTAAACATCGCTGAGTTTCTTAGTTTAGAAATAGGGTGGGTATAAAATAATTTGAAGGCGGATGCGACTCATGAGTAGCATCTGCCTTGTTTGTTTCTAAAGTGAGGTTTGCAATGTCTATTTCTCTTACAGAAAGTGCTGCGCAGCGTATTCAATCCTTTCTACAAAATCGTGGGAAAGGCGAAGGCTTGCGTTTAGGTGTAAGAACTTCAGGTTGTTCAGGAATGGCTTATGTTCTTGAATTTGCTGATACAATCAATGAAGAAGACACAGTTTTTGAAGATAAAGGTGTAAAAGTCATCATCGATGGCAAGAGCATTGTTTATCTTGATGGTACTGAGCTGGATTTCGTGAAAGAAGGCTTAAACGAAGGGTTTAAATTTAATAACCCTAACGTCAATAGTGAATGCGGATGCGGTGAAAGTTTTCACGTATAATGCGTTTTATTAAGCCTAATTTTTAGCCAATCTTACTAATTATATTTTATTAGTGGTATTGGTAACCGGTTCGAGAAACTGAGCACTTATGGATTATTTTACTCTTTTTGGGTTGACTCCCATCTATGCCATCGATAGCGAACAACTGACGTTACGTTTTCAAGACTTACAGCGTCAATACCATCCTGACCGTTTTGCAACCTGTTCTGAACAGGAGAAAATGCAAGCACTACAAAAAGCAGCAACCATTAATGCTGCTTATCAAGCCCTCCGTCATCCGCTAAAACGCGCGGAATATATGCTTTCATTGCATGGTTTTGATATTAATAACGAACAACATACCATGCATGATACGGCATTTTTGATGGAGCAACTTGAGCTACGCGAAGAGTTAGACAATATTGAGAACAGTGATGACGCACTTGATCTATTGGCTAAATTTATGCAGAGCGTCAAACAAATGCAGCAAGCACGAAGTGCACTGATGGTGACAGAGCTAGATGCCATGCAGTGGGAAAAAGCCGCTGATACCGTACGTAAACTACGTTTTCTCGACAAGCTTCAGCAGCAAGCAGAGCAACTCGAAGAACGATTACTAGATGAATTTTAAGAGAAAACGATTATGGCGTTACTACAAATCAGCGAACCCGGTATGACAGCAGCTCCGCATCAACGCAAATTGGCTGCAGGCATTGATTTAGGTACCACCCACTCTTTGATTGCGACAGTGCGCAGTGGTGAAGCTGCAGCTTTGCCTGATAGCCAAGGGCGCTTTTTATTACCATCGATTGTTAATTATCAACCCGAAAGCAAATTAGTGGGATGGGAAGCGAAACAACTTGCCGAGCAAGACCCGGTCAATACCATTATTTCAGTGAAACGCATGATGGGGCGTTCATTAGCCGATATTCAAAAACGCTACCCTGACTTACCTTATCAATTGACTGCCAGTGAAAATGGTTTGCCGTTTATTCAAACCGTGGCTGGCCAAGTTGACCCAATCCAAGTTTCTTCTGACATTCTAAGAACACTAGCAAAACGTGCTGAAGAAACCTTAGGTGGGGAAATGGATGGCGTAGTGATCACAGTACCGGCTTATTTTGATGATGCACAACGCCAAGGGACCAAAGATGCAGCGCGCCTTGCAGGCTTACATGTATTGCGTTTGCTGAATGAACCGACTGCGGCTGCGATTGCCTATGGATTAGACTCTGGGCAAGAAGGTGTGATTGCTGTTTATGACCTCGGTGGTGGCACTTTTGATGTGTCCATTTTACGCCTGAGCCGTGGTGTTTTTGAAGTGTTAGCAACGGGCGGCGATACCGCGCTTGGTGGTGATGACTTTGACCAAGTATTGGCTCAGTGGATTGCTGAGCAGGCAGGGGTTTCATTACAAGGTGATCATCATTTAAATCGTCAGTTATTAAATGTGGCGACAGAAACCAAAGTTGCGCTTAGTGATGCAGAAACAGTGACTATTCAGCTTGCCAACTGGCAAGGGGAAATTCGTCGTGAGCAGTTTGAAACGTTAATTGACAATTACGTAAAGCGCACTCTGATGGCTTGTCGCCGTGCGTTAAAAGATGCGGGTGTTGAGGCTGAAGATGTTCTGAATGTCGTGATGGTCGGTGGTTCGACTCGTGTGCCACTAGTACGTCAAAAAGTCGGGGAGTTTTTTGGTAAATCACCACTGACATCCATCGACCCAGATAAAGTTGTCGCCATTGGCGCTGCAATTCAAGCGGATATTTTAGTCGGAAACAAGCCTGATAGCGAGATGCTGTTGTTAGATGTGATCCCACTCTCTCTTGGTTTGGAAACGATGGGTGGATTAGTCGAAAAAGTGATCCCGCGTAACACCACCATCCCTGTTGCTCGAGCCCAAGAGTTTACCACCTTTAAGGATGGTCAAACGGCGATGAGCGTTCATGTCGTACAAGGTGAACGCGAAATGGTGGCAGATTGCCGTTCATTAGCTCGCTTTACCTTGCGTGATATTCCAGCGATGGCCGCAGGTGGGGCACATATTCGTGTGACTTTTCAAGTCGATGCCGATGGGCTGTTGAGTGTTAGCGCCATGGAAAAATCGACAGGTGTAGAAGCATCGATTCAAGTTAAGCCATCGTATGGGTTAACGGATAACGAAATTTCAAACATGATTAAAGATTCAATGACTAACGCGCAAGATGATTTAAATGCGCGCCGCTTAGCGGAGCAAAAAGTTGAAGCTGCAAGAGTGCTTGAAAGTTTAACGAGCGCATTAGCCCAAGATGGCAATTTACTGACGCCAGAAGAAGAGTCAGAAATTGATAATGCAGTCAATGAGTTAATTAAAGCGGTTGAGGGTACAGACCCAATCGTAATTGAAAATGCCATTAAACAACTGGATAAGCAATCGCAGGAGTTTGCAGCGCGTCGCATGGATACCTCCATTCGCCAAGCGTTGTCAGGCCATTCTGTGGATGAGATATAATTATGCCTAAAATAGTTTTTTTACCTCATAGTGATTTATGTCCAGACGGTGCAGTAGTTGAAGCACAAGAAGGCGAATCTATTTTAAATGTTGCACTACGCAGCGGTATTGAGCTTGAGCACGCCTGTGAAAAATCCTGTGCTTGTACAACCTGTCATTGTATTGTTCGTGAAGGTTTCGATTCACTGGAAGAAAGCAGTGAACTCGAAGATGACATGTTAGATAAAGCATGGGGGTTAGAGCCTGAAAGCCGTCTAAGTTGTCAAGCATTGGTGACGGATGAGGATTTAGTGGTAGAGATCCCTCGTTATACTATCAATCACGCCCGCGAACACTGATTTTTGTCATACTTCACGCTGTAGCGTTGTTGGCTTCTTTCGCTAACCCTAGTCACATACTTTTGTATGCTCCTAGGGATTAGCTCAACTTGCCGCCTAGCTACAACGTGAATTATTTAAAAAATAGAAACGCTCGTCATACTTCATACTGTAGCGTTGTTGGCTTCTTTCGCTAACTCGAATCACATACTTTTGTATGCTCCTAGGGATTAGCTCAATCGCCGCCTAGCTACAATGTGAATTATTTAAAAAATTGAAATGCTCGGCATGTTTGGCGTTGTAACGTAGAGCATCAATGGTAAAAATCATTTAATAATCAAATTGGTGAGAGAACATGAGTTTAAAATGGTCAAATAGCCGCGAAATCGGTGAAGCACTGTACGACGCATTTCCTGATGTTGATCCTAAAACGGTGCGCTTTACTGATATGCACCAGTGGATTTGCGATTTAGAAGAATTTGATGATGACCCGCAAAAATCGAATGAGAAAATCCTAGAAGCCATTTTGTTAGTTTGGCTGGATGAGTTCGAATAAGTAGAGTTTTACCCTAAAAACCGAGTGACTGTCAGAAATAGTGCTCGGTTTTTTATTTTATATCAGCACTATAATGATATCCCTATTGGTATTTATCAGTTAAGGTAATGCTATCTGCCGACAGAATCAATGGGTTTTTACTGTCTGCAAAAATAGACAAAGTGAGAAAAACGATGACAAAACAAATTATGCCAGTAATGATTTCTTGTGAGCCTGCTGCACCTTGTTGGGGTGAAGGCGCATTGTTAAGCTCTAGTGATAAAGGGATGACAATCCACCTGAAACATGCAGGTAAATTATGTGCAGTACAAAGCGCTGGCCGTAAATTAGATGGTCAAGGGATCCGCAATGTTGCTTTGGCTGGCGAAGGATGGGATTTAGAAAAAAGCTGGGCATTTTGGCAAGGTTTTCGTGCGCCAAAAGGGGCGAGAACGATTGAATGGCCAGTATTGCCTGAAGCAGACCGCAAAGAATTAGAAAACCGTATTCGTACCATTGATTGGGTACGTGATGTCATTAACGCACCTGCAGAAGAGTTAGGCCCAGAACAACTCGCACAACGCGCCATTGATTTACTCTGCACTGTGGGCGCACAAGACATTAGCTACCGCATTATTAAAGGCGATGACTTATTAGAACAGGGGTATACCGGTATTCATACGGTCGGTCGTGGTTCAAGTCGCCCACCTGTCTTTTTAGCGTTAGATTACAACCCAGGTGCCAACCCAAATGCCCCTGTTTTTGCTGCGTTAGTCGGCAAAGGTATTACTTTCGATTCAGGTGGTTATAGCATCAAACCATCGTCTTCCATGAATTCAATGAAAGCGGATATGGGCGGTGCTGCAACCTTAGCGGGTTCATTGGCATTGGCGATTTCTCGTGGCTTACAAAAACGCGTCAAAATGTTCCTGTGTATTGCTGACAATATGGTTAGCGGTAATGCATTCAAATTGGGTGATATTATTCGTTACCGTAATGGTAAATCCGTTGAAATTATGAATACGGATGCTGAAGGCCGCCTTGTGTTAGCTGATGGCCTGATTGATGCGAGCAAAGAAAAACCAACGCTGATCATTGATGCTGCAACCTTGACGGGTGCGGCGAAAACCGCCGTGGGCAATGACTACCATTCAGTGTTGAGCTTCGATGATAAATTAGTTGCTGACTTGATGAGCGCTTCAGACGCTGAGTTTGAACTGTTCTGGCGTTTACCTTTGGCAGAGTTCCATCGCCAACAATTACCGTCTGGCTTTGCGGATTTGAACAACATCGCGGCACCATCGCACACAGCAGGCGCAAGCACTGCTGCGGCATTTTTATCGCATTTTGTCGAAAATTATCGTCAAAATTGGGTACATATCGACTGCTCCGCGATTTACCGTAAATCTGCAGTTAGCTTATGGGCAGAAGGCGCAACGGGTACAGGTGTAAGAACATTAGCAAACTTATTAATCAGTAAATCAAAGTAGTGAATGTTTGATTAATAACAGGCACGGGAAGGTAACTTTTCGTGCCTATTTTTTATCTTGATGTATTTGCGAGTATAATAAGCTCTTCTTTTTAATAGCAGGGGATTGGCAATGTCGCAGCAATCGAATAATAACAGTTCCACCCAAGAAACTGAGATCCAATTTACTGAGTTAACCGTACCGAAAGGCTCATCACTTAAATTAAGTGTGTTAGAAGAACAGCCGCAGGCTATTGTTGATGCGCTTAGCGAATTTTTTAAACAACACAAAGTCGTGAGACGCGGTTTTATGGTCTCCGCAGTAGAGAGTGATAACGCTGAAGAAACGCCAATATTAATGATAGCGTTAGAGTTTACTGCAGGGGCAGAAAATATTGATTCCATTATTCATGAGGCGGGGACACTTGCTTGTGAGTTTTTAGCCGATGACGAATCTATTGATTTTTGTGTGGTAAATGAGAATGAGCAAGGTGTCAGCCACTTTATTACTCAACATATTCAGCCTTTTTATCAGCGTCGCCTTGGTAGCTTCTTACGAGACACAATCCCAGTAAAAAACACCTAATAGTTCCATGTATAGAGTGAGAAAAATGTTTTTCTCACTCATAAAAGGCATATTGCTCATTTATTAAATATATATTCTGCTTACTATTTAAAAAATATTATTTCATTTCACTGTTTTTCTCGCCCATCATTTTTTCCGTTTTGTCTGATAGGTGTTCTAATCACATTCTGTTAAATTATATTGATAATTGAAACAATATCAGCAGTATTTATCTGTGTGTGTTTTTAGCCATTTCCAAGTATATAGTGGGTTTTAACCTCCTGTTAAAACCTTAAAAAAACAGAATAAATTTTAACTAATTAAAGGGCGGGCGGTAATGAAACAACAATCTAGTTGGGCTTCATTGGCGGGTCTAAAAACCAAAAAGCGTTATTTAGCACTTGCGTTGGCATCTGTCGTGGCATTGGCCGGTTGTGATAATACAGAAGAAGCAACCAAAAATGAGCCAAATGTTTCCACGACAGCGCCAGAAAATCAAACTAAAACAGCGCCAGTTGCAGAGCAGAAAAAAGCAGCACCGAAACTTTCCACTGAAGAAATGGTAAAAAAATATGCAGGGAAAGATCTCACCATTTTGGATGCGTCTGAATTGCAGCTTGATGGTGCGAGTGCCATGGTGGTGACATTCTCCGTTCCATTACAAGCAAACCAAGATTTTGGCCAGTACATAAACCTCATTGATGTTAAAACCGGTAAGTTAGATGGCGCTTGGGAACTGTCTGATAACCAAATGGAATTACGTTTTCGTCACCTTCCACCGTCTAAAGAATTAAACCTCACCATTAACCCGGGTATTAAAGCGGTTAATGAGCGTACAACGACCGAAAGTTTTGAGAAAAAACTCACCACGGCGCAAATCATCCCAACAGTTGGTTTTGCAAGTAAAGGCTCTTTATTACCGAGTAAGGTCGCACAGGGTTTACCTGTGATTGCGCTGAATGTTGATAAGGTTGATGTTAATTTCTTCCGTGTGGATGAAAAGCAGCTGCCACAATTTTTAGCGCAGTGGCAGTATCGTAGTAATTATGAGTATTGGTATTCAGAAGAGTTTCTCGACAAAGTGGAGCTGGCTTATACCGGCCGTTTTGATTTAAATCCAGATAAAAATACTCGCCAAACTATTTTACTGCCGTTGAAAGATGTCAAAGAATTACAGCAAGATGGCGTATATTTGGCCATCATGCAAAAAGCAGGCAGCTATAGCTATCAATTCCCTGCAACCGTCTTCACATTAAGTGATATTGGCGTGTCACTACACAGTTACCAAGACCGAGTCGATATTTTCACGCAATCCTTAGCGAAAGGCTCTGCCATTAAAGGCGTTGAGCTACGTATTTTGGATGAAAAAGGTCAGTTAGTGACAAAAGGCACCACAGATGGTGATGGTCACGCTCAATTAGATAAATTAGCGGGTGGAAAATTATTACTGGCAACCCATGAAGGGCAAACCAGTATGATTGATCTCACGCAGCCGGCACTTGACCTGTCTGAATTTGATATTTCAGGGCCAGAAGGCTATGCAAAACAATTTTTCACCTTTGGGCCGCGTGATTTATATCGCCCGGGTGAACTGCTGCTGGTGAATGGCTTACTGCGTGATGGCGATGGTAACCCAGTTAAAACTCAGCCGGTTAAAGTTGATGTATTAAAAACAGATGGGCAAGTGGTTCGTAGTTTCGTGTGGCAGCCGGAAGAAAACCAAAATGGGTTATATCAATACCAATTTGAAATTCCTAAAAATGCAGAAACGGGCGGTTGGTCGTTACGTTTTGATTTAGGTGACGGTTCACCACAACGCTATTACAAATTCAATGTTGAAGATTTCATGCCAGAACGCATGGCGCTGGAAATTGTTGGCAGTGATGTTCCTCGTTTAACAGACCAGTCGGTTGATTTTGATATTCAAGGCCGTTATTTATACGGAGCACCTGCAGCAGACAACCAACTGCAAGGCCAAATTGTTTTAAAAGCAGATCGTGAAGCGGTAGCAAAATTACCCGGTTTTGAATTTGGCGCTGTCAATGAAGAGGGCTTACCTCGTAAATTAGATGAGTTTGACTTGACGCTGGACAGCAACGGTGAAACCGTCATTTCAATTCCAAACAGTAATTGGAGCTCAACACGTTCACCAATTTCGGCAGTTTTACAAGCAAGTTTACTCGAAGCTGGCGGACGTCCAGTGACGCGTCGTGCTGAGCAAGCCATTTGGCCTGCGGAAAAACTGGTCGGTATTCGTCCATTATTTGCCAAAAAAGAAATTTACGATTACCGCACAGATCGTTATGTCAAACGCCACAATGTGGATGAAAATTCACTCGCAGAATTTGAATTAGTCATGGCGGATGCGGCGGGTAATAAACTGGCAGCAGAAAACTTAACCGTGCGTTTAGTGTATGAACGCCGTGATTATTACTGGAGTTGGTCTGAAAGTGCTGGTTGGTCTTCAAATTATGACCAAAAAGACCTCGTTATGGCAAATGAAAATATTGCCATCGCGAAAGACGGTACAGCGAAAGTCTCCTTCCCTGTGGATTGGGGGGCATTCCGTTTAGAGGTATTAAACCCAGAGAATCAGCTCGTTTCCAGCGTCCAGTTCTGGGCGGGGTATTCATGGCAAGATAACACAGGGGGAAGCGGTTCAGTTCGTCCTGACCAAGTGAAACTCAGCCTGAATAAGCCTGCGTATTTACCAGGTGAAAAAGCCAAAGTTCGCATTGAATCCCCTAAAGCCGGTAAAGGCTATATATTGCTCGAGTCGAGTAATGGCCCACTGTGGTGGGAAGAAATTGATGTACCAGAAAAGGGCTTAGACGTTGAAATCCCAGTCAATAAAGAGTGGGCTCGTCATGACTTATACGTTTCTGCCGTCGTTGTTCGTCCAGGTGATGACTCTAAAGAAGCCACGGTGAAACGTGCGGTGGGTGTGTTGCATTTACCAATTGCAGATGAAAACCGTAAGATTGCGTTGGCCTTAACGACGCCAGACAAAATGCGCCCTAATCAAGACTTAACGGTAAAAATTAAAGCGACAGCGCAAGATGGCAAACCGTTACCTGAAAAAGTGAATGTGCTGTTATCTGCAGTTGATACTGGTGTATTAAATATCACGGATTTCAAAACCCCAGACCCGTATGACGCCTTTTTTGGCCGCAAGCGCTATGGCGTTGATCAGTATGACGTTTATGGTCACTTAATTGAAGGACAAGGTAAGATTGCTAACTTACGCTTTGGTGGTGACAGCGAGGATGCGGCATTAGAGCGTGGTGGTATGAAGCCACTCACTGAAGTGCAAATCATTGCGGAGCAAGCCAAACCTGTCACATTAAATAAAGACGGTGAGGGTGAAATTAGCCTTGCTATCCCTGATTTTAACGGGGAATTACGTGTGATGGCCCAAGCATGGAATGAAAAAGAGTTCGGCCATGCGGATAGCAAAGTGATTGTCGCGGCACCATTAGTGACACAAATGTCGATGCCTCGCTTTATGGCGGGCGGTGATAAGTCTTACTTTGCGCTTGATTTGACCAATATGACGGATAACACACAAAATGTGACTGTTAATTTCAAGGCATCAGGAATGGTGAAACTTGATGGGGTCAGCAGCCGTGAGTTGGAGTTACCAAAAGGCAAACGCACCACCATTAATTTACCTGTCAGAGCAGACTACGGCTTCGGTGAAGGCGAAGTTTCGATGACCATTAATGGCGTGAAAATTCAAGGCGAAGCGAATAAAGACTACAGCAATAGTTGGAAAGTGGGTGTTCGTCCGGCACAGCCAGCAGAAACGGTTTCTTTTGCCACTTCCATTGAGCCAGGTACTTCATGGGCACTGCCAACTAACCAAATTGCAGGCCTGCAACCGGATACCATTGAAGGGCAAGTTCTGTTAACCAGCCGTCCGCCATTAGATATCTCACGTTATATTCGAGAGTTATTTGCTTATCCATACGGTTGTTTAGAGCAAACTATCAGTGGTTTATACCCTTCATTGTTCTCAACCCAAGCCGAACTGAATAAGTTAGGGATTAAAACGCAAACAGATGCGGACCGCCATAAAGCGATTGAAATTGGTATTCCACATTTGTTAAGTATGCAACGTAATGATGGCGGTTTTTCATTATGGGATAGGAACGGTCGCGAAGAGTATTGGTTAACTGCGTATGCGGCGGATTTCTTGAATAAAGCCAATCAACGTGGCTTTACTGTCCCGCAAGAGGCGATAAGTAACGCCAATACGCGTCTACTGAGCTATTTACAGGATGGTAGTCAAATCAACTACCCGTATACGGAAAACCAAGAGGGCGCTCGTTTTGCTACTCAGGCCTATGCAGGTTTAGTGTTAGCATCACAGCAAAAAGCACCGTTAGGCGCATTACGTCAACTTTATAACCAAAGAAACTCTGCAGCAAGTGGCTTACCTCTGGTTCAGCTTGGAGTTGCATTGAACTTGATGGGTGATAAATCACGTGGTGAGAGTGCAGTGATTGACGGACTGAAAAAACAACGTAACCGCTACAGCTATGTTGGGGATTACGGTTCGGTGATCCGTGATGATGCGATGATTGTTGCGCTATTAAATGAATATAATTTAATGCCAAAATCCCGTGACCAAAAACTTCAAACTTTATCTAATAATTTGACTTCTCAACGTTATTTCTCAACACAAGAGAGCAATGCGTTATATTTAGCAGGTCGTTTCTACTTAAATGAAAGTGAAGCACCGTGGAAAGCTACGATTAATGGCCAAGAACCCCCAACGGTCTCAGATAAACCTGTAAGTGAATTCCTGAGTAAAGATCAATTGGAGACAGGTTATAGCATCGAAAACAGCGGAACGAATACTCTGTATACACGCTTAAATGTGGTGGGTTATCCGCAACATTCACCAAAACCAAGCTCGAATGTATTAGGTATCACTCGTAGCTACTATGATATGAAAGGCAATCGCATTTCGTTAGATAGATTAAGAAGCGGTGAAATGGTGGTGGTTAAACTGGAAGTTCAAGCATCCCAAAGTGTGCCAGATGCGTTAGTGGTTGACTTGCTGCCCGCAGGCTTAGAACTGGAAAACCAAAATTTAGCTAACAGTAGCGCTAATTTGAGTGAGTCCGCGCCGAACCTGCAAGAATTAATTGATGACATGCAGCAATCGCAAATACGCCATATGGAATACCGTGATGACCGTTTTGTGGCTGCGGTTGAAGTTCAGCAATACCGCCCAACGACCTTAGTCTACTTAGCGCGAGCGGTGACGCCGGGTGTGTATAGTATTCCGGTACCACAAGTTGAATCAATGTATGTCCCTGACTGGCGTGCGACTGGCTACTCGGATGGCCAATTAGAAATCGTTCGCTAATCACCTTCTAAAGCCCTTATATTGATACTCAGATATAAGGGCTTTTTTAATTTATTTTCGGTACTCCCATCAATGAAAAAATGGTTACGTCGCACAGGCATCACACTGGTTCTGTTGGTCATTATTTTGCCACTGGCTTTTTTAGCTGCTGATAAAATTTGGCCGTTGCCGATTAAGCAAATTGAAATGGCACGGACCGTGGTTGCAGCGGATGGTACA
This sequence comes from Providencia sp. PROV_01, assembly GCF_053098325.1. NCBI lineage: Bacteria > Pseudomonadati > Pseudomonadota > Gammaproteobacteria > Enterobacterales > Morganellaceae > Providencia > Providencia sp. PROV_01. The sequence goes on from NZ_JBRFKD010000002.1 coordinate 1,959,292, forward strand.
CCATTGTGGCGCTTTGCAGACAAAGAAGGAATTTGGCGCTTTCCTGTTACAGTCGAAGAGGTTTCTCCTGATTTTATCGAAGCGTTATTAACGTATGAAGACCGCCATTTTTACCGTCACCCGGGGGTAAACCCGTTTTCGTTAGTTAGGGCAGCGGGGCAGTTTGTGAGTTCAGGGCGTATTGTGTCGGGCGGAAGTACCATTTCGATGCAAGTTGCACGGTTAATTGACCCCCACGAAAGAACATTGGGCGGTAAGCTGAAACAGCTTTGGCGTACGGCTCAACTCGAATATCACTATTCGAAAGATGAAATTTTAGAAATGTATTTAAACCGTGCTCCGTATGGCGGAACCATTGAAGGTATTGGCGCAGCTAGCTGGGTATATTTGAATAAGTCACCGGCAAAATTGACGGCGAGTGAAGCGGCTCTCTTTGCTGTTCTACCTCAAGCCCCTAGCCGTTTAAGGCCAGACCGTTATCCACAAAGGGCACAAGCCGCCCGTGATAAAGTATTGGATAGGTTAGAAGAATACCAAGTCTGGAGCTCTGAAAAAGTTGCCGATATTAAACAAGAACAAATTTGGTTAGCACCGCGAAAGAATCCGCATTCAGCCCCTTTGCTTGCAAGGCGGGTGACCAAAGATACGCAACAGTCCATCATTGAAACCACTATCGATGCCAGTTTGCAAAGGCAACTGGAAGACATGGCCATGAATTGGAAAAACCAACTACCAAAACAAACATCATTGGGAATTTTGGTGGTTGATCATACAGATATGGCAGTGAAAGCGTATATTGGCTCAATTGATTTTCAGGATGATAGCCGTTTTGGTCATGTGGACATGATTAGTGCTTGGCGCTCTCCAGGCTCAACGTTAAAACCATTCTTATACGCATTAGCTATGGATGACGGGCTCATCCATGCGGAATCGTTATTACAAGATGTTCCACGGCGCTTTAATGATTATCGTCCGGGGAACTTTGACAGTGGTTTTAATGGGCCAGTGAGTGTTAGCGATGCGCTCGTTCGTTCATTGAATTTACCGGTGGTTCAGTTGTTAGATGTGTATGGCAGCAAACGATTTACGGCTCAACTGCGCAATGTTGGGACTGAGCTGCGTTTTCCGTTAGGTAGTGAACCAAACTTGTCGCTGATTTTAGGCGGCACAGCCACACGGATGGAAGATTTAGTTTCTGCCTATAGCGCATTTGCGCGAAAAGGTAATGTGTCACCGTTACGTTTTAAACCAGCCGATGAAATTCGCGATAGAGTGTTGATGTCACCGGGAGCTGCATGGATAGTACGCCGTATTATGGGGGGGGAAGCACGCCCTGTTCCTGAGGCTAATTTATCAGGGCAACTCAATTTGGCATGGAAAACGGGAACCAGTTATGGTTATCGCGATGCGTGGGCGATTGGTGTTAATCCACGTTATACCATCGGCGTTTGGGTTGGGCGGCCTGATGCGACACCCGTTGCGGGACAACTAGGCTTTGCAACCGCCATTCCGATTATGAACCAAATTAATGGCATGTTACTGAGCAAAATCTATCAATCCCACGAACCACTACCAAAAGATGTAAAACCTGCCAGTGTGAGCCAAGCGGTGATCTGCTGGCCGGGAGGAACTTCATTACTGAAAGACGATAATAACTGCCGCCAAAGGCGTCTTAGTTGGATCTTGGATAATACCATTCCGCCTACTTTAATGGCGCGAGATCAAGAGTCACTATTAGGATTAAGACAAAAAATCTGGGTAAATGACAAAGGGCTTCAAGTCGCGGCAGATTGCCCAAATGCCCAAGAAAAAGAAGTACATTTATGGCCTATTACCGTCGAATCTTGGTTGCCATCAAGTGAAAAACGTGAGAACCGTTTACCCAAAGCGGATTTAGCGTGTCCACCGATGAAGCTAGAAATGCCGCCATTATTGATTTCTGGTATCCGTGATGGGGAGGTTTTACAGCGTCTACCCGGGAAAACCAGCTTAGATTTACGTTTAGTCACGCAGGGTGGGCAAGGGCAGAAATGGTGGTTTTTAAACGGAGAACAAGTGAATACAACCGAGCAAAACGGTTCTATTTTGCTGACACTCGATAAAAGTGGGAACTACCAAATTTCGGTATTAGATTTAAGCGGCCAAGTGACGGCAATGAGCTTTAGAGTGAAGTAATAGATGAAAAACGTGACTTACCCGAAAAAATAGTGTTTTTTGCTATAAAAAGTTTAACAAAATGTTGTTGTGACTGTAGGAAATTGTAATCAGAGCCCCTATAATCATCGCCTTATTTTTCTTTTTCCTAGATATGGTTGCTTTTGAAGTCTAAAGGCCTAACAATAGAATTAGAAATAATATAAAAAACTACAACATGCCTATTTTAAGTTCTTGCATCCTAAGTTACAGGGAAGAATAAAGAATAAAGGCCTAATGAATCGCTAAGAGGTTATTTATGACTGTTCAACGTACATTTTCTATTATTAAACCAAACGCTGTGAAGAAAAACGTTATTGGTGCAATCTACAACCGTTTTGAAAGCGCGGGTTTCACAATCATCGCTGCTAAAATGATGCATTTGACTCGTGAGCAAGCTGAAGGCTTCTACGCTGAACACAAAGGCCGTCCTTTTTTTGAAGGTCTGGTTGAATTCATGACTTCAGGCCCTATCATGCTGCAAGTGTTAGAAGGTGAAAACGCAATCCAACGTCACCGTGACCTGATGGGCGCAACTAACCCAGATAACGCATTAGCGGGTACTTTACGTGCAGACTACGCAGACAGTTTCACTGAAAACGCAACTCACGGTTCAGACTCTGAAGAATCTGCTGCACGTGAAATCGCGTATTTCTTCACTGCTGATGAAATCTGCCCACGCTAAGACTTCTTTAACTAATGCATTAGCATTATTGTTATAAAGTTTGTACAATGCGACGCCCTGCTATGATTAGCGGGGCGATTATATTTTTAAGACCGCAAAAATTACGTCGTGCTATACTCACTACTAGCACTGCCGAAAGTGTAACAACGAGGCAATACACCATGTCTGATATGACGACAGATGCACAATGTGCAACTTCTTCCGCTATTTCTGTCACACCAGAAAAAACGAACCAAAAAACCAATTTACTTGATTTAAACCGCAAGCAAATGCGCGAGTTCTTTGCTCAAATGGGTGAAAAACCGTTCCGCGCGGATCAGGTCATGAAATGGATTTATCATTATTGCTATGATGATTTTGACCAAATGACCGATATTAATAAAGTCCTTAGAGCAAAACTGAAAGAAGTCGCGGAAATCCGTGCACCAGAAGTCGCTGATGAACAGCGTTCATCAGATGGCACCATTAAGTGGGCAATCAAAGTGGGTGACCAACTGGTTGAAACGGTGTATATCCCAGAAGCAGACCGTGCAACATTGTGCGTTTCTTCACAAGTGGGTTGCGCATTGGAATGTAAATTCTGCTCTACGGCGCAACAAGGCTTCAACCGTAACTTACGTGTTTCAGAAATTATTGGTCAGGTTTGGCGAGCTGCCAAAATTATTGGTTCACTGAAATCCAGTGGACGTCGTCCAATTACCAACGTTGTGATGATGGGAATGGGCGAACCATTGCTGAATTTGAATAATGTCGTCCCTGCGATGGAAATTATGTTAGATGACTTCGGCTTTGGTCTATCTAAGCGCCGTGTCACGATTTCCACTTCAGGTGTTGTGCCTGCACTGGATAAGCTAGGGGATATGATTGATGTTGCGTTAGCGATTTCATTGCATGCGCCAACAGATGATATCCGTGACGATATCGTTCCAATTAATAAAAAATACAATATTGAAACCTTCCTCAACAGTGTGAATCGTTATTTAACGAAATCGAATGCTAATGCAGGGCGAGTAACTGTTGAGTATGTGATGTTAGATCACGTGAACGACAGTGTTGAGCAAGCACATCAATTAGCGGAATGTTTAAAAAATACACCGAGTAAGATTAACTTAATTCCATGGAACCCGTTCCCAGGGGCGCCATACGGTAGAAGTTCGAATAGTCGTATTGACCGTTTTTGTAAAGTATTGATGGGATATGGTTTTACCACGATAGTGCGCAAAACACGCGGTGATGATATTGATGCTGCCTGTGGGCAACTTGCTGGCGACGTGATCGACAGAACAAAACGAACGTTGAAAAAACGCTTAGCAGGGGAACCTATCAAGGTAAAAACAGTCTGATTTATAAATAGGCTTGAATCAGTGAATTAGGTGATGATTTAGGGCGTTTTAGAGTTAGGCAAAACGCCTTTGTTCACCTACAATAGTTGAAGCAATAAGAAAAATTTAATTGTTGTTTCAACATGATGATAAATTATTGACGAATAAAGCTGCTCAATGTTTGCTTTATATCTTTTAAACTTGGAAATAGTGTTGCCAGCAAATGACTATCGAAAATAATACCGAACAAGCTACGACCACAGTAGGACAATTATTGACGCAAGCACGTGAGCGCATGGGGCTAACCCAAGATGTTGTTGCAGAACGATTGTGCCTTAAAATCAGTACGGTAAAAGAGATAGAACAAGATATTGCTCCCGCTGGCGTGGAACCAACATTTTTACGAGGCTATATTCGTCTTTACGCTCGTATGGTAGGTATACCCGAAAGCGAATTAAAAACGTATATGAAAACGGAAGAAACCGTTACGTTAGCCAAAGTTTCTCCTATGCAAAGTTATTCTTTGGGGAAAAAACGCAAAAAGCGCGAAGGTTGGTTAATGAAGCTGACTTGGTTGATTGTGATTGTTCTTATCGCAATGGTTGGCATATGGTGGTGGCAGGATCATAACGCTCAAAAAAATGAGCTAGTTTCAATGGCAAATCAAAATGATTTGATTTTGTCCCAGCAAGATAATAACACCACACCGGTTGAATTACTGACATCAACAGAGGTCGTCTCAACTGACACGGCGCCTGTTGTACCGGAAAATACTCTTGAATTACAAACTCAAGAGCCCGTATTAGCGACTGACCCTATTACCGAGCCTGTCAAAACAATTCCATTACCTAATGCACCGCAATCTTCAGTTGCATTAGACAGAACACAAAATACAGAAACGGCTGAACCTGTTGCTGCAAGCAGTCAAGCCCTAGTATTGAATTTTACTGGCCAGTGCTGGTTAGAAATTCGTGATGCGAATAATAAAATCTTATTTAGTGGCACCAAAAATAATGGTGATAAGTTGGAACTTGATGGGCCGCAACCTTATCGCCTGAATATTGGTGCGCCAGCGAATGTCACTGTACAGTTTCAAGGCAATACTGTTGATTTAAGCCGCTTCATTAAAGCGAAACGTCCAGCAAAATTGAAGTTACCTGAAGCCTAAAAACAGACAGGTAAAAAGAAGCAAACTATATCCGAAAACATCTTTTTTGATAGGCTATAGTTTGCTTTCTTGTGTATAGTTGAGCGTATAAAAATAATCGTTAAAACTATATCGCGGTAACAAAGAATATCACGGTAATAAAGAGTACCACGGTAACAAAGAGCACATGGACGTTCGGAGAATTAAACCAAAATGCATAATGAATCACCGATAAAAAGACGTAAATCCACCCGTATTAATGTAGGTAGCGTACCCGTAGGCGATGGCGCTCCTATCGCTGTCCAGTCAATGACTAATACCCGTACAACTGATGTCGAAGCCACAGTTCGCCAAATAAAATCCCTTGAGCGTGTGGGTGTTGATATTGTGCGTGTTTCTGTTCCTACCATGGATGCCGCTGAAGCATTTAAATTGATTAAACAGCAAGTTAGCGTTCCATTGGTGGCGGATATCCATTTTGACTATCGTATTGCATTAAAAGTGGCAGAATACGGCGTTGATTGCTTGCGTATTAACCCAGGTAATATTGGTAGCGAAGAACGAATTCGCCAAGTTGTTGATTGCGCACGCCACTACAATATTCCAATTCGTATTGGGGTTAATGGTGGCTCCCTTGAAAAAGATATTCAAGAGAAGTACGGCGAGCCAACACCTGAAGCATTGGTTGAGTCGGCAATGCGTCATGTGGACATCCTAGATAGGCTTAATTTTGATCAGTTTAAGGTTAGTGTAAAAGCATCAGATGTATTTCTTGCTGTCGGCTCTTACCGTTTATTAGCGAATAAAATCGATCAACCACTGCATTTAGGGATTACCGAAGCCGGTGGTGCCCGTGCAGGTTCAGTAAAATCTGCAATTGGCTTAGGAATGCTATTGTCTGAAGGTATCGGTGACACCTTGCGTATTTCTTTAGCTGCTGACCCTGTTGAAGAAGTTAAAGTGGGTTTTGATATCTTAAAATCACTGCGAATTCGTTCACGTGGTATTAATTTTATTGCTTGCCCAACTTGTTCACGGCAAGAGTTTGATGTGATTGGTACCGTGAATGAATTAGAACAGCGTTTAGAAGATATCATTACACCAATGGATGTATCGATTATTGGCTGTGTGGTTAATGGCCCTGGTGAAGCGGAAGTTTCTACGCTAGGCGTTGCAGGGGCAAAAACCAAGAGCGGTTTTTATGAAGACGGTAAACGACAAAAAGAGCGTTTTGATAATGACAACATTATCGACCAGTTAGAGGCTAAAATTCGAGCCAAAGCGGCAATGATGGATGAAAGCAAGCGGATTGAAGTCAACTTAAAAGACTAATTTTGTGTATTCTACTGCTAAGCGGCTCACTGAGTCGTTTGGCATGTTTAGAACAAACACTCTATCAATCATCCGCATTTTTTTCTAAAATCGGTCGCTCACCGTACAAATTGACAGATAAATCCCGATTAGTATCAGTAATTGGTGTTTGTTGATTGAACCAGATGATATTTCGCTCTTATAATCAAACTTATGTAATTCTGAAAATAGAGAAATAAAGTGGGAAAAAATATCCAAGCCATTCGCGGTATGAATGATTACTTACCAGCTGACACGCGTGTATGGCAGAAAATCGAAGCAACATTGAAAAATATTTTACAGGGTTATGGTTTTAGTGAAATTCGTACCCCGATTGTAGAGCAGACCCCGCTATTTCGCAGAGCGATTGGTGAAGTGACGGATGTCGTTGAAAAAGAAATGTACACTTTCAATGACCGTAACGATGAAAGTCTGACATTACGCCCTGAAAATACCGCAGGTTGTGTCCGTGCCGGTATTGAGCATGGTTTGCTGTACAATCAGGAACAGCGTTTGTGGTATTTAGGACCTATGTTCCGTTATGAGCGCCCACAAAAAGGACGTTATCGTCAATTTCACCAGTTAGGGGCTGAAGTTTTTGGTCTTGCGGGTCCTGATATCGATGCTGAAGTCATCTTAATGACGGCACGTTGGTGGAAAGCGTTAGGCATTAGTGAGCATGTGACTTTAGAGCTGAACTCGATTGGCTCATTAGAAGCGCGTGCCAATTACCGTGAGGCTTTAGTTGCTTTCTTAGAACAGCATAAAGACAAGCTGGATGAAGATTGTAAGCGTCGCATGTATACAAATCCTCTACGTGTTTTGGATTCTAAAAATCAAGAAATTCAGGCTTTATTGAATGATGCACCTGAACTGTTTGATTACCTTGATGTCGAATCACGTGAGCACTTTGATGGCTTATGTAAGTTATTAGAAGCAGCAGGGGTTAAATACCGCGTTAATCAACGCTTAGTTCGTGGTCTTGACTACTACAACCGCACCGTTTTTGAATGGGTAACAACGGCACTGGGCTCACAAGGCACAGTTTGCGCGGGCGGTCGATATGACGGCTTAGTTGAACAATTAGGCGGTCGTGCAACACCTGCGGTTGGTTTTGCCATGGGTATGGAACGGATGGTGTTGTTAGTCCAAGAAGTGAACCCAGAATTTACAGCGGATGCTTCAGTTGCTGATGTTTATCTTGCTTCTTTTGGCGAAGATAGCCAACAAGCAGCGATATTAGTAGCCGAAAAAGTACGTGATGCACTACCAACACTACGGTTAATGACTAACCACGGTGGTGGTAACTTCAAGAAACAGTTAGCAAGAGCGGACAAACAAGGCGCTAAAATTGCACTGATCTTGGGGGAAGATGAAATTAAAAATAGCCAAGTCACATTGAAAGATTTACGCACAGGCGTACAAGAAACTATTTCGCAGCAACTTATGGCGTCACGCATCGCCGAGTTATTAGGTTAAGGAGAGACAAGTGGAAGTCTATACAAACGAAAATGATCAAGTCGATGCGATTAAACGCTTTTTTGCGAATAATGGCGTGGCATTAGTTGTTGGCCTCGTAATTGGTGTTGGTGGTGTATTTGGTTGGAACTACTGGCAGTCTCATAAAACGAATGTACTGCAGGAAAGCGCTCAAAAGTTTGAAGCAGTAAATAGCCAATTACGTTCAGGCTCAGAGCAAGGCATTGTTGCAGCGCAAAAATTCGCGGCTGAAACCGACGATGTATACAGTGCGATGATGGGCTTAGAGCTTGCACAAATCGCGGTGGATAAAGGCGATTTAGCTAATGCACAAACTGCATTGACCAATGCACTAGCCAAGGCAAAAACCGTGGATATGCAAGATTTAATTAACTTGCGTTTAGCGCGAGTGCAATTAGCCCAAGGTAATGCTGATGGCGCGATAGCGTCAGTTGCAAATATTAAAAGTAAATCATGGCAAGCAACGGCACAGGATGTCCGTGGCGATGCTTTACTCCATAAGGGCGATAAAGCTGGTGCAAAAGCCGCTTATGCTCAGGGGTTAGAAAGTGAAGGCTCTCAATCTATTAGAGGTATTTTGACTCTGAAGTTGAACAACGTATCTAATTCATAAGAAGAAAGGAAACGACAAACATGCAGTTGCGCAAAACACTTTTAGTTGGCCTAGTCGCTTCAGCTTTACTTGCCGGTTGTTCCAGCGAAACTGATTCTATTATCATGGCGCCACTTCCACAGGTTGAAAATCAATTCACCCCATCAATTGTTTGGGATAAATCGGTTGGAAATGGTGTTGAACAATTTTATTCTGAATTATCACCTGTTTGGGATGGTTCAGCCGTTTATGCAGCAGACCGCAAAGGTTTAGTTAAAGCCTTTGAACTCGATAGTGGCAAAGAACTGTGGTCAGTCGATTTATCTAAACGCACGGGTTTTCTTTCTGCTAACTTATCGGCATTGCTATCAGGTGGTTTAACCGTTGATGGTGATAAAATTTTTGTGGGTACTGAGCGCGGAACCGTTATTGCTCTGAACAAAGAAGATGGCCAAGTTGCTTGGGATGTCGAAGTTGCAGGCGAAGCCCTTTCTAAACCTGTTGTGAGTAACGACTTTGTTATTATTCACACCAGTAATGGTCAACTACAAGCTTTAGATGTCAATAGTGGTGAAATCAAGTGGACCGTTAACATGGATACACCATCGTTGTCATTACGTGGTGAATCTGCTCCTGCGGTTGCTTTTGGTGCTGCGATTGTCGGTGGGGATAACGGCCGTGTCAGTGCGGTGCTATTGTCTCAAGGTCAGTTAATTTGGCAACAACGTATTTCTCAAGTGACAAGTTCGACAGAAATCGGCCGTTTAAATGATGTCGATATGACACCAATTATTGATGACGGTAAAGTGTATGCGATTGCTTATAATGGTACTTTAGCCGCACTGGATATGCGTTCAGGTCAAATTCTGTGGAAACGCGAGCTTGGCTCAATCAATGACATGGTGATGTCAGGTGAAAACCTGTATCTTGTCGACCAAAATGATCGCGTGTTATCTGTTCGTAAAAGCGATGGTGTAACGCTGTGGACACAGGAAGAACTGCTAAACCGCGGGCTATCTGCGCCAGAAATGTATAATGGCTATCTTGTGGTCGGTGATAAAGAAGGTTATCTGCATTGGTTAGATATGAGTACGGGCGGGTTTGTAGCACAAAACAAATTAAACAGCTCCGGTATTCACAGTCGTCCAGTGGTTGCAAGTGATAAGCTAATGGTTCAGACAAAAAACGGAACAGTTTACCTCTTAACACGTTAATTTTCTGACAAACCGCCAATTTATCGATAAAATCAACGGTTCCTGAAGATAGGAGCCGTTTCGTTTTTTGTTTTCTGAGTTAAAGCCTCAGAATTCCTTTAGTTAATAAAAGTTGTGAGGCATCTAAAAATGATACCCGTCGTAGCGCTGGTAGGGCGTCCAAACGTAGGAAAATCCACGTTATTTAACCGTTTAACCCGTACCCGTGACGCATTAGTAGCGGACTTTCCCGGTCTGACTCGTGATCGTAAATATGGTCGTGCTGAAGTTGAAGGGCATGAGTTCATTATTATAGACACGGGTGGTATCGATGGGACTGAGGAAGGCGTAGAGACGCACATGGCCGCACAGTCCTTGCAAGCAATTGAAGAGGCAGACATTGTTCTGTTTATGGTTGATGCAAGAGCCGGGTTAATGCCCGCTGATGAAGGCATTGCCAAACACCTTCGTAGTCGCAAGAAAAAAACCTATTTAGTCGCGAACAAAACCGATGGAATTGATGTAACTACGGCAATCGGAGATTTTTACTCGCTTGGCCTAGGCGAAATTCATCCGATCGCGGCATCACATGGTCGCGGTGTTACTCAGTTAATTGAACAGTCGTTGAAACCTTTTGTGGAAGAAGACGAGGAAGAAGTTGAGTTGACCGAGGAAGAAGAAAATGCGGCATATTGGGCTGAGTTAGAAGCTCAAGGTGAGCTTGATGAAGACGAAGAAGATGACTTTGACCCAACAACATTACCGATTAAATTAGCCATCGTTGGCCGTCCGAATGTCGGTAAATCGACATTAACCAACCGTATTTTAGGTGAAGAACGTGTTGTGGTGTTTGATATGCCAGGAACCACACGTGACAGCATTTACATCCCAATGGAACGCGATGAGCGTGAGTATATTTTAATCGATACCGCCGGTGTGCGTAAGCGTGGAAAAGTTACAGAAACAGTGGAAAAATTCTCTGTTATCAAAACATTGCAAGCGATTGAAGACGCGAACGTCGTACTCTTAGTTATCGATGCACGCGAAGGTATTTCAGACCAAGATTTATCTTTACTTGGCTTTATCCTCAATGCGGGGCGCTCATTGGTGATTGCAGTCAATAAATGGGATGGTATGAAGCCAGAAGACCGCGAGCACGTAAAAGACATGCTTGAACTGCGTCTTGGTTTTGTTGATTTCGCGCGTATTCACTTTATTTCTGCACTGCATGGTAGTGGAGTGGGTAATTTATTTGAATCAGTGCAAGAAGCTTATGAGTCTGCAACTCGTCGAGTAGGTACTGCATTATTAACTCGTATCATGAAGATGGCAGAAGATGAGCACCAACCACCGCTTATTCGTGGTCGTCGTGTTAAAATGAAGTATGCCCATGCTGGGGGACACAATCCACCAATTGTGGTGATCCACGGTAACCAAGTTTCTGATTTACCAGATAGCTATAAGCGTTATTTGATGAATTACTTCCGCCGTTCATTGCAAGTGATGGGAACGCCAATTCGAATTCTGTTTAAAGAGGGAGAAAACCCTTATGCAGATAAGAAAAATAAGTTAACGCCAACCCAGTTGCGTAAGCGTAAGCGTTTAATGCAGCATTTGAAAAAACGCTAGTCAATAAGGCGCTGATGAAAGCTTAATTAGCCCTATTGAACGCATAAAAGCCGTAACAAAGTCATTATGTTACGGCTTTTTAATATTATCTGGATAATACTTTAAGAATGAATATCGCCCTTACGTTACTAGCATATATCATGATGAACGTAAGGGTAAGAATCAAAGATTGAGGAAAATTATGGACACTCGTTCTTCTACACGTTTAAACAAATATATTAGTGAAAGTGGTATTTGCTCAAGGCGTGAAGCTGACCGTTATATTGAACAAGGTAATGTATTTATTAATGGTAAGCGTGCAGGAATTGGCGACCAAGTTTTTGCTGGTGACGTGGTAAAAGTTAATGGGCAATTAATAGAGCCGCGTAATGAAGAAGATTTAGTATTAATCGCACTCAATAAGCCTGTCGGTATTGTTAGTACGACAGAGAGTGGTGAAAAAGATAATATTGTTGATTATGTTAATCATAGTACCCGAATTTTCCCGATTGGCCGCTTAGATAAAGACTCTCAAGGGTTAATTTTTCTCACCAACCATGGGGATTTGGTGAATAAAATTTTACGGGCAGGCAATTCTCATGAAAAAGAGTATTTAGTCACGGTCAATAAACCCGTAACGGATGACTTTATTCGTGGAATGGGGGCTGGAGTACCCATTCTTGGAACAATGACGAAAAAATGTAAGGTTAAGAAAGAGGCTCCTTTTGTTTTTAGAATTACACTTGTACAAGGACTAAACCGTCAAATTCGTCGTATGTGTGAGCATTTTGGCTTTGAGGTCACCAAGCTTGAACGTGTTCGCATCATGAATGTTAAGTTAACAGGCATTCCTGTCGGGGAGTGGCGTGATTTAACTGATGATGAACTGATTGAATTATTTGATATGATGGAAAAATCTGAATCAGACGTAAAAGTAAAGAAGCCACAGAAGTCAGCTTCTGCTAACAAAAGTAATACAAAGCAGACTTCGCCAAGTAAACCCAAAGTAAAACCAGAAAACCCGACACGCAAAAAGTTTACACAACCAGGTAGAAAAAAGAAAAAACGTTAACGTGCAGGTTTGATTAATAAGGCTGAATAAAAGAGTTGTTTTGAGCTCTTTATTATCGGCCTTTATGTTTTACAGAAAAATTAATCTTAAATTAGTTTAAAACTGTTTATATAAATTATTGCAGTTTTAAAACTAGTCCAACATCTAACCAGCTTTGCTGTGTTTTTTGCGCGATATTATCATCAAATAATTTCTTAGCAGCACGGATCGTTGCATTAGCAAATTCGATGAAGTTGGCTCTCTTTGTCACATTATTGTCAGACACGGCTTCAAGCCAAATTTTACCGGCGATGTCCCATGTATAACCTCCAAGACTCTTAGCTAATAGGTAAAAGGCTCTATTTGGGATACCTGAATTAATATGTACGCCGCCATTGTCAATAAAAATAGGTAAATCCTGATATTGAGACATATGACCAACTTGCGGGTCTCTAACATCGTCAGAAAGATAATAAGCATCCCCTGGGTTTATCATAGAACGTAGTGCCGGCGCATTTATTTGGTCAATAAATAAATTTTCGCCTAGTAGCCAATTAGAAGTATCGGCTGTTTCATTATTTAAATATTGTTTCACCATAATCCCAAGTACATCTGCGACAGACTCATTGAGCGCACCAGATTGGTAAGTATATCTAAAATCAGCTTTTGAACTAATAAAGCCGTGAGCCAGTTCGTGAGCGATTATATCGATGTCATTATAGAATGGGCCAAAAACGATTCCATCCCCGTCACCAAAGAAAATAGCTTGAGAATTCCAAAATGCATTAGCGTAGTTTGTTCCATAATGGATAACCGCATTAATATCAGCAGAACAGCCAAAAATTTGGTCAATATTTAATTTTTCCTTAAAAAAGGTACGGATAATGCCAATTGAATTAAATACTTGCCCCGCTGGTTCTGATGGCGCATGAGTATCTTCTTCGCGCATAATCACCGCGTAGTCATCATGTGGCATATGGCTATCAGGTGAAAGTCCTGAACGTTCACAAATTGGCAGGTCGGAATGCCAGTGGTTTTTATGTGGGACAGGGCGTTGAGCATCGCGAATAAAGCGATTATAGCGCTTTCCTATCATATCTATAGGGCAAGCTGAAAGATTATTGCGGTGGAGTAATGCATCTTCATGTGAATAGGTTCGGCTCATAATATCATTGATATGCGTGAGCGTTGATTTTAAGTCTGTGTGGCCTGATTTAGTGACTAAACTTGCTAATAAACAAGGTGATAATAATGAACGGCCTAAAATTTGATTCATATTACAACTCCATTCAGTTGGGTGAAATGGAATCATAATCTGTCGTAATTGATTTGTAACTACTTGATATTTAAGATTTATAATCAATAATTATTATTTTATGTTAGAAAGGTAGAACGGTTATTTTTCTACCTTAATTTATAAACCAGTGTTATCAATTATGGCGAAACCCACTCTTTATTTAAGACTAAAAATTCAGTATAGAGGGCAGCTTCTGGGCTATTAGGTTCTGGATGATAGTCGTATTCCCAGCGAACAAGCGGTGGCATTGACATTAAAATTGACTCTGTGCGGCCTCCGCTTTGTAAGCCAAATAATGTACCTCTATCCCATACTAAATTAAATTCTACGTAGCGACCACGACGATATAATTGGAATTGACGTTCTCTTTCACCCCATGAATGAGCTCGGCGTTTTTCAACAATCGGGACATAGGCATCTAAAAAACCATTACCCACCGCTTGAGTGAAGCTAAAACAAGACTCAAAACCACCTTGGTTAAGGTCATCATAAAATAGCCCACCAACACCTCGAGGTTCATTTCTATGTTTCAGGAAAAAGTATTCATCGCACCAATTTTTATATTTAGGATATACATCAGTCCCATAAGGGCGACATAGATCACGAGCAACGGTATGCCAGTGGATAACATCTTCATGAAAACCATAGAAAGGGGTTAAATCAAAACCGCCACCAAACCACCAAACGGGCTCACAACCTTCTTTTTCAGCGATAAAGAAACGAACATTAGCATGGGTAGTTGGAATGTAAGGATTCAGAGGGTGAATAACAAGAGAGACGCCCATTGCTTGGTAGCTACGGCCAGCAAGCTCGGGCCGATGTGCAGAGGCTGATGCTGGCAACTTTTCTCCTTTAATATGTGAGAAGTTAACCCCAGCTTGTTCAAATAATGCGCCTTTCGTTAGTACTCGGCTACGACCGCCACCACCTTCAGTTCGTTCCCATGTTTGTTCTAGAAAAGTTTGCTTACCATCTAGCTCAGTAATTTTTTGGCAAATAGTCTCTTGCAAGTTCTGCAAATAGGCTTTTACGCGATCAATATCTGGGTAATTCATTGTTTTATAATAGAACCATAGCAAAAAAATAATGGTTAAAGTATACCCTTTTACTCGAAGAAAGGCATATTGAATATTGATTGTGTTGCAAAAGCAGAGATAATGGCAGAAAGATTAGCTTAAGTAGGCAAATGAGATGGAAATACGAGTCTTTCGGCAAAGTGATTATGAAGACGTCCTGACCTTATGGGAGCGTTGTGTTCTCAATGAATTTTCAGGTGATCCTGAACTCGATATTGAACGCAAATTACAGTGTGGGGCCGACTTATTTTTAGTGGCTGAAGTTGCCGGTGAAATTGTCGGTACTATTATGGGGGGCTACGATGGCATTCGTGGCACAGCTGTTTATCTTGCTGTTCACCCTGAATATCGCGGTCGTGGTATTGCTAATGCATTAGTGAGTCGACTAGAAAAAAAACTGATAGCCAGAGGCTGCGGAAGAATAGAGTTATTAGTGAGTGAAGAGTCTGATGCGGCTATTTGTATGTTTGAAAAAATGTTGTATGAAGAAGAACAACCTGAACGTTTGATTTATTCGAAAAAATTAACGCACGAAACGGATTTTTAAGTTAATTGACTATTTATTTAACTTTCTATGGGAATGTTTTAGTAAATAGATTGTCACAATATGCATTATGCGACTCATAAAAGAGGATGATATGTCCCAACATGCAAAGTTGAACAGTAATAATGGATTATCGCCGTTGTTGAAGGTTTCTCTACTCTGTGGAGCAGCCTTGTTATCAGGGTGTGCGGGTGTGAAGGTTTTTTCGCCATCAACTTGGTTTAGTGGCCCGTTGGTAGTTTCTAGCTCAGGGCTTGGCCAAGTGACCAGTTTTACACCAATGCAAGCGGATATCATTAAGAAACAACTTAGTGACCGTTATACACTACGCAGCGGTATGCAAATGGAAAGTGGGGATGTGGTCACAGTTTTCCAAGGTATGGATGACAATGAAGTAAAATTAGAAATAGTGGGCCCTGAGCACGGTTATGTCTCACGTATTACGGTGAGTGATCCAAATATCGTCACCGAATGGGGGCCTGAAATTGGTACTGAATTTAGCGAAATTTACCAAAAAGCCTTCGGTATTTGCGGCTTAGGTGAACGAGTCAATGACGTTCCGACTATTGAATGTAATTCACCACAATCAAGTAAAGTGGTTTACCGTTTTACTGGTAAATGGCAAGGGCCAGAAGATTTAATGCCTCCAGATGATGACCTAAAAACATGGCAAATCTCGCAAATTATTTGGCATAAATAGTTTTATTTCATTAATGATATCGCCGGGCCTATTCAGACTGGCGATATCTTCCCACTAATACTTCTTTTTCGTTGTTTTCAAAGAAATTTCCCCTTTCTTAAATTTTCTTTCTTATAATAGACCTGAAACCTATATTCCCTTGCGTTAAAACAAGGTGAACATCATGGCGATAAGATAGGATATTAATATCGTTTTATATAAGAAATAGGTTATATAACATATTCATTTTACGAGGTTTACCGTATGTCTCATTCTCAAAGTGGTATTTTGAAAGAACATAGCCGTTTTGGTATTTTTATTGAAGCGCAAGTGCAAGAGGGATCTCTGGATGAAGTTAAGGCTGGATGTAAAAGCTTTGTCGAGGCTTTAACTAAATTACAAGCCCAATACCCAGATGACCGCCTCGGCGCGGTTATCGCGTTTGGCTCTGACATCTGGAAACAGCTCGGTAAGACAAATAGTGCCCCTGAATTGAAACCATTTCGCACGCTAGGTAAAGGACTCGCTCCTGCCACTCAACGGGATATGTTTATTCATATTCAATCACTGCGCCACGATATTAACTTTTCATTAGCACAGGCGGCTTTAAAAGCATTTGGTAAATCTATCTCTGTGGTTGAAGAAATCCATGGCTTCCGTTGGGTAGATGATAGAGATTTAAGTGGTTTTATTGATGGAACCGAAAATCCGCAAGGGGAAGAAATTGCGGAGGTCACATTAATCGAAGACGGTGAAGATAAAGGCGGAAGCTATGTTTTAGTCCAACGCTATGAACACGATTTAAGAAAATGGGATCGTTTTTCGGAACATGAACAAGAAAAAATGATTGGTCGGACGAAAAAAGACAGTATTGAGCTGGACGAAGATGCCCGTAATGTTACCTCTCATGTTTCCCGTGTGGTTATTGAAGAAGAAGGTGAAGAGCTTGAAGTTATGCGTCACAGCTTGCCATATGGAACAGCAAGCGGTAAGCACGGCTTATTCTTTGTGGCTTATTGTGCAAGATTACACAATATCGAACAGCAATTATTAAGTATGTTTGGTGAAAAAGACGGCAAATACGATGATTTGTTGCGAATGACGAAAGCGGTATCGGGCAGTTATTACTATGCTCCATCAATAGAGTCATTGCTGTCTTTATAAGTTTACTCGTCATACTTTGCGTTACAGTGCTGTTAGGTAGGTTAGATTGCCTTAGTCACATACTCTAGTATGCTCCTAGGGCTAATCTTCCTTGCCGCCTAGCTGTAACACAAATTATTTAGAGTAACTGTTTATACTTAGCAATTTAAACATAATGATTTGTATTTATTCTATTATTATTAGCCCGTTATCATTAATGCCTACTTACTACCTAGTAATGATTTAACTTATAGAATGCTCCTCCATTGAGTAATATTCATATCACTAACTAATTAAAAAATCAGTTAATTTTCCTGCTTATGACGTTCATTTCTTTGTTATTCTAATTTGATATATAAAAAGGTGATTGATAGCTACACAGTTATAACCAAAACATATACAGTGGTTCCAATGTCAGCCATTTGGGTTTAGTTACGAACAGGTGTGGAATGAAAAAATCATTTTTGAAAAAAACGGCACTCGCAAGTTTGGCAACAGTCTCATTACTCGGCAGCTCGCCACTAATTGCAGCTGAACTGCTTAACAGTTCTTATGATATTGCACGTGAACTATTTGTGGCGTTGAACCCATCATTTGAAAAACAGTGGAATGAGGCTCACCCTGACGACAAACTAACGATTAAACAATCACACGCAGGCTCATCAAAGCAAGCCTTAGCGATTTTACAAGGGTTAAAAGCAGATGTGGTGACCTACAACCAAGTCACCGATGTGCAAATTTTGCATGATAAAGGCAATTTGATCCCAGCAGACTGGCAAGCTCGCTTGCCAAATAATAGCTCACCGTATTATTCAACAATGGCGTTTTTAGTTCGTAAAGGAAACCCGAAAGGAATTAAAACGTGGGATGATTTGGTCCGCGAAGATGTCAAATTAATCTTCCCAAATCCAAAGACTTCAGGAAATGGTCGTTATACCTACCTTGCTGCATGGGGGGCTTTTAATCAAGAAAATAAAGGTGATAAAGCGAAAACCCGTGAGCAAATGAAACAGTTTTTGAAAAATGTCGAGGTATTTGATACCGGAGGGCGTGGTGCAACAACGTCATTTATTGAGCGAGAGCTTGGTGACGTCCTGATTAGCTTTGAATCTGAAGTGAATAATATTCGCTCTCAGTATGGTGAATCAGACTATGAAGTTATTGTGCCACCAGTGGATATTTTAGCAGAATTCCCTGTCGCTTGGGTCGACAAAAATGTACAAAAAAATGGGACTGAAGACGTCGCTAAAGCTTACTTAAATTATCTCTATAGCCCACAGGCGCAAGAAATCATCACTCAGTATAATTATCGGGTGAATGATAAAGCGGTAATGAATGCGAATAAGGATAAATTTCCTGAAACTCAGCTGTTTACGGTTGAATCTCAATTTGAGAGCTGGCCAAAAGTGATGGATGTTCATTTCGTCACTGGTGGGGAATTTGACAAATTAATGGCAGAAGGGCGCCGTTAATGAATCGTTCAGGAAAGCGCTTTTTGCCGGGTTTTGGGCTAACGCTAGGTAGCAGTCTGTTCTATACGTGTTTGATTTTGCTATTACCCATGAGTGCATTGGTGATTCAATTATCAGAAATGACATGGCAGCAATACTGGGCCGTCATAAGTTACCCGCAAGTGGTTGCTGCGTATAAAGTGACGTTACTGTCAGCGTTAGTCGCAAGTCTGTTTAATGCGGTATTTGGCATGCTATTAGCTTGGATTTTAACGCGTTATCGCTTTCCTGGGCGTTTGTTTTTAGATGGTTTAGTGGATTTACCCTTTGCATTACCTACCGCTGTGGCGGGGCTAACATTAGCAACCTTATTTGCAACCTCAGGGTGGTATGGGCAATATCTGCACCAGTTTGATATTAAAGTTGTTAATACTTGGCTGGGAATTGCGGTTGCAATGGCATTCACCAGTATTCCGTTTGTTGTGCGTACGGTTCAACCAGTGTTGGAAGAGCTCGGCCCTGAGTACGAAGAAGCTGCTCAGACTCTAGGTGCAAGCCGTTGGCAAACTTTTCGTAGAGTGGTATTACCGGAGCTTTCACCAGCCTTATTAGCCGGAACGGTTTTATCCTTTACGCGTAGTTTAGGTGAGTTTGGCGCCATTATATTTATTGCGGGTAATATTGCGTGGCAAACCGAGGTTGTTTCATTAATGATTTTTAGTCAATTACAACAATTTGATTATCCGGCCGCCAGTGCTGTCGCCTCAGTTATTTTAGCGGTTTCATTGTTACTGTTATTTAGTGTCAATTTAGTACAAAGCCGCTTCGGTAAACGGTTAGGAGGTAAGTAATGGCGCAAATTACCCCCATTCATACTGCTAGCCGTACCCAAATAAACTGGGGGAAATGGCTATTAATAGCGATAGGTTTATTGTTTTCACTTTTACTATTAGTTATTCCAATTGTTTGGATATTTATTACAGCTTTTCAAAAAGGGTTAGATGCTGTTTTACTGAATTTGGCAGACTCTGATATGCTACATGCCATTGGTTTAACAGTATTAATTGCTTTAATTACGGTTCCGGTAAATTTAGTCTTTGGTACCATGATGGCGTGGTTAGTGACGCGATTTCAGTTTCCTGGTCGCCAATTATTACTAACCCTAGTTGATATTCCGTTTGCGGTTTCACCTGTTGTTGCAGGTTTGCTGTACTTACTTTTTTATGGCTCAAACAGTTGGTTTGGTGGATGGCTTGAAGGTTTTGACATCCAACTGATGTTTTCATGGCCCGGTATGGCATTGGTGACTATTTTTGTCACTTGCCCATTTGTGGTACGTGAGTTAGTCCCGCTAATGTTAAGTCAGGGTAGCCAAGAAGATGAAGCGGCGGTTTTACTTGGGGCCTCAGGATGGAAGATGTTTTGGCGTGTGACATTACCTAATATCCGCTGGGCATTGTTGTATGGGGTTGTTCTAACTAACGCCCGCGCGATCGGTGAATTTGGTGCGGTTTCGGTGGTCTCAGGGGCTATTCGCGGTGAAACATACACCTTACCATTGCAAGTTGAATTATTGCATCAGGATTATAATACGGTGGGCGCATTTACGGCCGCAGGGATCCTCGCACTAATGGCAATTATCACCTTAATTCTTAAAAGTGCATTGCAGTGGCATTTGAGTCGCCAGCAATCTGAATCAGGAGTCCATTAATCATGAGTATTGAAATTGAAAAAATCGGTAAATTATTTGGTAAAACCCAAGTACTTAACGATATTTCACTGGATATTGCATCGGGTGAAATGGTTGCCCTATTAGGGCCTTCCGGTTCAGGAAAAACAACCTTATTGCGGATTATTGCAGGGCTTGAGCAACAAAGTCAGGGGCTATTACGTTTTCATGGTCACGATGTCAGTAAAATCCATGCTAAAGATAGGCATGTTGGCTTTGTATTTCAACACTATGCACTATTTCGCCACATGACAGTGTTTGATAATGTAGCCTTTGGTTTAACTGTCTTACCAAGAAAACAGCGCCCATCCGCTCAGGCTATTAAAGATAAAGTAACAAAATTGCTAGAAATGGTTCAACTCGGTCATTTAGCTTCACGTTACCCTGCACAACTTTCAGGGGGGCAAAAACAGCGAGTGGCATTAGCAAGAGCTTTAGCCGTTGATCCACAAATTTTATTATTGGATGAACCTTTTGGCGCGCTCGACGCACAAGTACGTATTGAATTACGCCGTTGGTTACGTCAATTACATGATGAATTAAAATTTACCAGTGTTTTTGTGACTCATGACCAAGAAGAAGCCATGGAAGTTGCAGATAGGGTGGTAGTGATGAGCCAAGGTCATATCGAGCAAGTTGGCACACCGAGTGATATATGGCAGCGCCCAGAAACACGATTTGTCCTTGAATTTATGGGGGAAGTCAACCAAATCTCTGCCCATATCAAAGGTTCAACATTAAATATCGGTGGCTATGACTTTCCACTGAACCACACTAGTGTTCAACAAGGAGAAGTCGACGTATTTTTACGTCCTTGGGATATCTCATTACAAGCTGAAGTGGATGAGCAGCACCGTTTACCTGTAAGGGTCACGGAATCGGGGCCAAGAGGGCATTTTTGGCAATTAACCGTTCAACCGTTAGGTTGGGGGAAAGAGCCGTTGTCAGTGATTTGGCAGTCTGAGAAAACAATACCCACTCGAGGTGAACGTTACTTTTTAGGTAGCCAGCAGGCAAAGATTTATCAAGGTGATCAGCCGTTAATTTTTCCACAACTCGCTGAAAGTGCATGAATATAAAATTCAATAATTTATAACACTAATAAATATATTATTGGTGTTACCTTCTCTATTACTTTCTAGGTATATTCCCGATGATTAGACTTTATATTAAAAATATTAAGTCTAATCTCTCTATGTTTAATTTTCGCATAACCATTTGATATCAAATAATTAATTATTGTATTTTTATGGGAAATATAACTGGCAATTCTATAAACTTATTGTAATATAATATATCAATTAGCTATATCAGAAATGGTAATTAAGATAATCTATTTTTCTAATATTAATGTGAAGAGATTTCAATTTTTACATTTCAATATTGGGGTAATATCTTATCTCTATTCTTTCTTATTTATATATAAAAATTATAAGGATGGTAAAGTGTCGGCTCTGGAACAGTTTATCGGTAATACCCCATTAGTAAAACTTCAGCGTTTAACACAAGGGATTGAAGCTGAAATTTGGGTAAAACTTGAAGGCAATAACCCCGCGGGTTCAGTGAAAGATCGTGCGGCATTTTCAATGATTAATGAAGCGCAATTACGGGGTGAAATTAAGCCAGGCGATACGCTAATTGAAGCGACTAGCGGTAATACCGGTATCGCCCTCGCGATGATAGCCGCAGTAAAAGGCTACAAATTAAAATTACTCATGCCAGATAACATGAGTAAAGAGCGACAAGCCTCTATGCAAGCTTATGGTGCAGAACTTATCTTAGTAAGTACGGCTGTCGGTATGGAAGGTGCACGGGATCTTGCTAAAGAAATGGAGCAGCGAGGAGAGGGGAAAGTTTTAGACCAATTTAATAACCCTGATAACCCATTAGCCCATTTTAAAACAACGGGTCCTGAAATTTGGCAGCAAACTCACGGCGCAATTACCCATTTTGTGTCGAGTATGGGAACCACGGGGACCATTACAGGGGTTAGCCGCTATTTAAAATCCCAGTCAGCGGACGTGCACATTGTTGGCTTACAACCTGCTGAAAAAAGCCAAATTCCGGGTATTAGGCGCTGGTCACCGGGTTACTTGCCCGGCATCTTCGATAGCTCATTAGTTGATAGCGTACTGGACATCAACCAGCAAGAAGCCGAAGAAACCATGAGAGCCTTAGCGAAGGTTGAAGGTATCTTTTGTGGTGTGAGCTCAGGTGGAGCGGTTGCCGGTGCTTTAAAAGTGGCTCAAGCTAACCCAGGAGCGGTGATTGTGGCAGTCATTTGCGACCGAGGAGACCGATATTTATCAACAGGTGTATTTAATGAGTGAGATAATTTAATTGCCACTGGCGTGCAATAAAGTACCCCATCAATGAAAAACCATCAGGCAAGCCTGATGGTTTAAACTAAATATGGGTAGTTGAGTTATTTCTTAATACGCATGACGACAGTTTCACCCACTGTCACTGAGCCCGTCAGTTTGTTTAGCTCTTTGATTTCGTCCATATTAGAAATGACAACCGGAGTTAGAACCGATTTTGCTTTCTCTTCTAATAGTGCTAAATCAAACTCAATGATTAAATCACCTTTTTTCACTGCTTGACCTTCTTCGGCGATGCGTTTAAAACCCTCACCTTTAAGCTCAACAGTATCAATACCGAAGTGAACAAATAGTTCTATGCCATCATCTGATTCAATAGAAAACGCATGGTTAGTTTCAAAGATTTTACCAATTGTACCGTCTACAGGGGCAACGATTTTGTTACCTGCGGGTTTAATCGCAATACCGTCACCTACAATTTTTTCTGCGAACACAACGTCTGGAACATCTTCAATATTGACTATTTCACCCGATAAAGGCGCGATAATCTCAATACTGCCACTGCTACTTTTGTCTTCCGAAACGAGTGATTTCAGTTTGTCAAACAGACCCATGGACCTTCTCCTAATCGTTTTATATGGGACCGAACTAATGTGCTGTTCTTAGCATAACGTTTTTTCTTGGATAAAGGTATCTACAAGTTTCATCAATTCATCCGCTGTTGGTTGAGCAAGTGCTTGTTCAGCCAAAGCTTGAGTATCAGTAAAGCTCGCATTGCGAATTAGCTTTTTGATACGTGGAATTGAAATTGCGCTCATACTAAATTCATCCAGCCCCATGCCAAGTAGCAATAAGGTTGCACGCTCATCTCCAGCTAACTCCCCACACATCCCAGTCCATTTACCTTCAGCGTGTGATGCATCGATCACTTGCTTAATTAAGTTTAGGACAGCAGGTGACATCGGGTTGTAAAGATGAGAAATCAGTTCATTACCACGGTCGACCGCTAAAGTGTATTGAGTGAGATCGTTCGTCCCAATACTAAAGAAATCAACTTCTTTTGCCAAATGGCGAGCAATAACAGCAGCTGCTGGCGTTTCAACCATCACACCGACTTCAATTGACTCGTCAAAAGCCTTACCTTCTTCACGTAACTGAGCTTTCAGCATTTCTAGCTCTGCTTTTAGTTCACGAACTTCTTCAACGGAAATGACCATTGGGAACATAATACGCAGTTTACCAAATTTAGAGGCTCTTAAAATAGCTCTTAATTGTGAGTGTAAGATTTCTTTGCGATCAAGACAAATACGAATTGCACGCCAGCCGAGGAATGGGTTCTCTTCTTTCGGTAAATTCATGTATGGCAGGTCTTTATCACCGCCGATATCCATAGTGCGGACAATAACGGCTTGGCTGCCCATCGCTTCTGCAACTGCTTTATATGCCTGGAATTGTTCTTCTTCAGTAGGAAGAGAGTCTCTATCCATGAATAAAAATTCAGTACGATAGAGGCCAACGCCTTCTGCGCCATTGCGTTCTGCTCCGGCAACATCACGCACGGTACCAATGTTGGCACAAACTTCAACTTGATGACCATCAAGGGTGATAGCTGGCAAATCTTTTAATTTTGCGAGCTCTTCTTTTTCTTGAAGATATTCATCACGGAAGGCTTTCAGTTTGTCAATTTCGGTTTCAGATGGGTTCAAGTGGATAGTGTTGTTGACACCATCTAACACAATGAAATCGCCATTTTTAATTTTACTGGTGGCATCGCTCGTACCGACAATGGCAGGTAACTCAAGGGAACGCGCCATAATTGAGGTATGCGATGTACGGCCACCTAAATCAGTAATAAACCCTAATACTTTATCTAAATTCAGCTGGGCGGTTTCTGAAGGGGTTAAATCCGCAGCGACTAAAATAACTTCTTCGCTGATTGCACTTAAATCAACGATAGGAATATTTAAGATGTTTTTTAATAAACGTTTACCAATATCGCGTACGTCAGCGGCACGCTCTTTAAGGTATTCATCGTCAAGAGATTCAAGTGCTTGGGCTTGGTCTTCAATAACGGAATATGCGGCTGCATCAGCAGTTTTTTTATCACCTTTGATTAAAGAGACAATTTCTTGTTCCAGCTCTTCATCTTCCAGCAGCATGATATGACCTTCAAAAATCTCAGCTTTTTCGGCTCCAAGATTTTTTTCGGCTTTCTCTTTAATCAAATTGAGTTGTTCGGCTGATTTGTTACGACCCTCAATAAAACGAGCGATTTCTTTATCAACTTGATCGTCAGCGATTTTCTTTGTGCTAACAACGATAGGATCTTCTTTGAGGATTAAAGCCTGACCAAAAGCAAAACCCGGGGATACTAAAATTCCTGAAATCATAATATTACCTTACTGCTGCTAGTGCTGGGAGTTCTGATGTTGCAGAGACGACAATAAATATAGCTGATTATACAAATGTCCCCGAATGAGATCACTCAGGGACATTGAATGAAATCAGTAAACGCTATATTCGTGCGAAATTATTCTAATTCGCCCATCAGTTTAACTAAATGCTCAACGGCTTCTTTTTCATCTTCGCCTTCAGCTGAAATTGTCACTACTGTGCCTTGTGTTAGGCCTAAGGTTTGTAATTTAAACAAACTTTTCGCACTAGCGGATTTACCACCAGAGATTAAAGAAATATCGGAAGAGAATGCTTTTGCTTCTTTTACGAATTGAGCTGCAGGACGAGTATGTAGACCATTTGGTGCCGTAATAGTAACTTCTTGCTGAAACATAGTATTTCCTCAATAACTTTCGTTTTTTTAATTACCCAGCCAATTGTAGATGAAATAGACTAGGTTTGCGTATAAGTTAGATTATTAACTTGAAAAAAGGTTTCCTACTTTGTGCGGTATCAACCCTTTTTCTGCTTTTCTTGCGAACTCGTGACTTTTTCTCGTTGGCAAATTATTTTACTTGGCCTAGAGGTTGGCTAAAAAGTGATTAATTTCGAGGTGCAAAATAATTACTATGTTTAATACTAAACCCCGAATTAGAAATCATCTCCATCCGTGCTAAAGTTTGATCCATGCCACAAAAAAAGCACCATTTAGGTGCTTTTTTAACGATATTGTAACGAAATTATGTTATTCAGCGGAAATGTCAGCAAACAGGACAGTTGACAGATAACGCTCACCTGAAGAAGGTAAAATAACGACAATATTTTTACCTTTATAAGCAGGGTCAGCGGCAATCTTAGTGGCAGCAGCAATTGCTGCACCTGATGAAATCCCTGCGAGAATACCTTCTTTTTCCATCAGTTCGCGTGCGGTTTTAATCGCTTCGTCATCACTGATTTGAATGACTTTATCAAGCAATTTTAAATCTAAGTTACCTGGAATAAACCCAGCGCCGATCCCTTGTATTTTGTGAGGACCCGGCTTAATTTCTTCGCCCGCCAAAGCTTGGGTAATGACAGGAGATGTTTCGGGTTCAACAGCGACGATAGTCACATCTTTACCTTTGGTATTTTTCAGATACTTTGCAATACCGGTAATTGTCCCACCCGTACCGACACCTGCGACTACAACATCTACATTGCCATCGGTATCTTCCCAAATTTCAGGCCCTGTGGTTTTTTCATGAATTTCAGGGTTTGCTGGGTTATTAAACTGTTGAAGTAATAGGTATTTTTTAGGGTTACTATTCACTATCTCTTCAGCTTTAGCTATCGCACCTTTCATGCCTTTTGCACCCTCGGTTAAAACGAGGTTGGCACCCAATGCTTTGAGCAGTTTACGGCGTTCAATGCTCATAGTTTCAGGCATGGTTAACGTCAATTTATAACCTCTTGCCGCAGCCACATAGGCTAAAGCGATACCCGTATTACCACTGGTTGGCTCAACTAATTCTTTGTCTTTGTTGAGGATACCTTTTTTTTCTGCATCCCAAATCATGTTCGCACCAATACGGCACTTAACACTGAAGCTTGGGTTGCGAGATTCCACTTTTGCTAAAATATTGCCATTACCAAAATGCTTTAAACGGACAAGAGGGGTGTGGCCAATGGTCAACGAGTTATCATCATAAATTTTGCTCATGGGATATCCTTAAAATCGGTTAGCCGGTAATGTAATCGGTATTAATAAAAAAATAATGAGATGGATTCAACATACGTTAAGAACAAATTAATGCAAATATGATTTGAGTATAAGCTTATAACGTAATGCTATTTTAGATCCAATTGTTCTAAGAAATTTCGCTGAAAAGAAGTGAAGTATTCGATAAGAGAAAGGCGCAGGCGATAAGCCTGCGCAATAATTGGTATACAATAATTGATAAAATTAGTAACGTGCGTAACGCTCACGATACCGGTCAACCCACATCAATGTTGCACCACAGACAGCAACAGGCATGATCACTAAGTTGACAAAAGGCACCATCATTAACAGGCTAACGACACCACCAAATTGAACATTTCTCATTCGTTCTTTGGCAAGCGCTTGCTTCATTTCACTGAAACCAACACGATGGTTATCAAACGGATAATCGCAATATTGAATTGACATCATCCAAGCACCAAATAAAAACCACAGTACCGGAGCGACAGTTTGGCCAATACCAGGTATGAAAAATAGGATTAATAACCCAATAGCGCGAGGCAAGTAGTAACCGATTCGGACAAACTCGCGTTTTATCATACGAGGAACATCTTTTAATAACTCAGCCACACCCGTATCTGGCGATGGTTTACCCGTTAGCTCAGCTTCGAGTTTCTCTGATAGCCAACCGTTAAAAGGCGCCGCGATAATATTAGCAACCGTACTAAAGAAATAGGTAAATACGAGCAGTATTGAGATAACGGCGATTGGCCAAATAACATAGTCGAGCCATTGTAGCCAGTCAGGAACGTAACTCATCACTTGGTTTATCCAGCCACCAAGCTTGGTATATAACCACCAAAATGCGCCGCCTAAGAATAAAATATTGGCTAATAGGGGCAAAATAACAAAACGTTTAATACCGGGACGAGTGATTAATCTCCACCCTTGTGTAAAATAATAAAAACCGGAATGGTCTTTTTGTGTCGAAAATGTCGATTGGGTCATACTTCTTGTTCTCTCCTTTTCGGTTGACCATGTATCATATAGATATGAAATTAGGCTGACTAGCCATTATTCGCTTAAAAAAGCAGCAAATGAAAGCGGAATATTCTCTTTCTTGTAAGAAAATCGTTCTGGGGGTTGCACTTAGAGCAATTGAGAAATAATCTTAGGGTAGTTTCCGCCGTATTGGCATTATCATTCATCAACTAGAGATAGCAGCGATGCAGGATTTGCGTCTGATATTAGTGGTCGTAGGTGCGATAGCGATTGTCGCTTTATTACTGCATGGTTTATGGACCAGCCGTAAAGAGCGCTCAAAGTTATTTCGCGATAGACCCGTAAAACGTAGAAAAAACGATATGCAAGAGAATTCATCAGAATATGATGATTCCGCATTATTTACTGAAAATCAACCTACTCAGCAAGCGCCTGTTCACCCCGCTGCGACTGAGCCTGTATATCCGGTAAAAAATGAGTCTCCAGTTGAACCTAATATACAGCCACAGGCATCGGTTGAACCTGACATTATTATGAATATGGAGCCAGAGGCTAAATCGCCAGTTCATAATGAGCCTACGATGCACCAACGTACTGAACCTGTTCATGTACCTGAGCAACTCACCATTAATATGAGTGAGGAAGTGGCTATTGAGCCAGAAGTTCGTACTCAGCCAGTCATTGGTACTGCCGCTGAGCCGCATATTGATTCAACTAAATTGAGCGAAGAGCCTCAGCCGAGTACCTATGAACAAGAGACGCAGCATATTGAGAAGAAAGCTGAGCCGCAGGAAAATTCTGCTACAACAAGTAGCAAGGAGACAGTCCTGGTACTTCACGTAGCCGCTCTTCAAGGACAAGAACTTCAAGGTGAATTGTTACTGCAGAGTATTTTACAAGCCGGTTTCCAATTTGGGGAAATGAAAATATTCCACCGTCATGTGAATCCGTCTGGTACAGGGCCTGTGCTGTTTAGCTTAGCTAACATGGTAAAGCCGGGCTCATTTGACCCTGAGACAATGGCGGACTTTACCACCCCAGGGGTTTCCATGTTTATGATGGTACCGTCTTACGGTGATGCAGGGCAAAATTTCAAACTGATGTTGCAAGCGGCTCAACGTATCGCATCAGATGCGGGAGGAGTTGTTCTTGATGACGAACGCAAAATGCTGACACCTCAAAAAATAGAGGTGTATCATGCACGAATTAGAAACACACTAAGTTAAGTAAACATTGAACAAAACCCCCATTAATTGGGGGTTTTTTATCTGTATGAGTGAATCATGACTACCAAACAAGAAATAGACGAATTAAAAAAGCAGTTACGTCATCATGAATATCAGTACCATGTATTAGATGCGCCTGAAATTCCAGACGTGGAATATGACAAGTTAATGCAACGTCTAAAAGAGATAGAGGCGCAGCATCCTGAACTTGTCACCAGTGATTCACCGACTCAACGTGTTGGTGCTGCACCATTAGCTGCGTTTGATACCGTACGCCATGAAATTCCTATGTTGTCGCTAGATAACGTTTTTGATGAAGAAAGCTATCTTGCGTTTGATAAGCGAGTCAGGGATCGCTTGAAAAATCATCAAGAACTGACTTTTTGTTGTGAGCTCAAGTTAGATGGGTTAGCGGTCAGTTTGCTGTATGAAAACGGTGAGCTAGTACAGGCCGCGACTCGGGGCGATGGAACCGTAGGCGAAAATATTACTGCGAATGTTCGAACCATTCGTGCTATCCCATTGCGTTTAACGGGAAGCAATATTCCTGATCGCGTTGAGATCCGTGGGGAAGTTTTTATGCCCCAAAAAGGCTTTGAAGCGCTTAATGAGCAAGCACGCAAAACGGATGGCAAAGTCTTTGCAAACCCACGTAATGCAGCAGCAGGTTCTTTACGCCAATTAGACCCACGTATTACCGCCAAAAGGCCGCTTACTTTTTATTGTTATGGTGTGGGGCTTGTGGAAGGAGGCTCTTTACCGGATACACATTATGACCGTTTAATGCAATTCAAGGCATGGGGTTTACCGGTTAGTGATTATGTTCAATTACGTGTTGGTCATCAGGCAGTATTGGATTTTTACCATGAAATTGAGCAAGTTCGACCTGACCTTGGCTTTGATATCGATGGTGTGGTTATTAAGGTTAACTCGATTGCGATTCAAGAAGAGTTAGGGTTTGTTTCTCGAGCACCTCGCTGGGCGACCGCATTTAAATTTCCAGCGCAAGAACAAGTGACATTATTAAAAGATGTTGAATTTCAAGTCGGGCGTACCGGGGCTATCACGCCTGTCGCGCGTTTAGAGCCCGTGCAAGTTGCAGGCGTCGTTGTCAGCAATGCGACTTTACACAATGCCGATGAAATCGAACGCCTTGGTGTGCATATTGGTGACACGGTTATTATTCGTCGAGCCGGAGATGTTATTCCGCAAATCGTCAGTGTTGTGGTTGATAACCGCCCTGCAGATAGCCGGGAAATTGTTTTTCCAACTCATTGCCCAGTATGTGGCTCTGATATCGAACGAATCGAAGGCGAAGCGGTAGCGCGCTGTACAGGTGGGCTTATTTGTGGGGCACAACGCAAAGAAGCACTGAAACATTTTGTCTCACGCAGAGCAATGGACGTCGATGGCATGGGCGATAAAATTATCGACCAATTAGTTGAAAAAGAGTATGTCAAAACGCCGGCAGATTTATATCAATTAAGTGCGGGTATCTTAACAGGCTTGGATAGAATGGGGCCGAAATCGGCACAAAATCTGGTTGATGCACTCAATAAGTCTAAACAAACGACGTTAGCTCGTTTTATTTATTCCCTTGGAATTCGTGAAGTTGGTGAAGCAACGGCGGCAAACTTAGCCGCGCATTACACCACACTTGAAGCCGTGATGGCGGCAGATGAAGAGTCACTAAAAACGGTTCAAGATATTGGTCATGTGGTCGCGAAGCATGTGGTCAATTTTTTCCGCGAACCTCATAACCAAGCGGTGATTGAAGATTTACTGACTAAGGCAAATATTCATTGGCCTGAAGTAAAAGTCGTCAACAGTGCAGAAATTGATAGCCCATTTGCAGGTAAAACGGTAGTGCTAACAGGGTCAATGAGTATCTTGACGCGTGATGAAGCCAAAGACAAATTAGTCGCTTTAGGTGCAAAGGTTTCAGGAAGCGTCTCTAAAAAAACAGATTTGGTGATTGCTGGTGAGGCTGCAGGTTCTAAATTAGCGAAAGCAAATGAACTTGGCATACGTGTTATAGATGAAAATGAATTGATTCGTTTGCTGAATATTCAATAGTGAACTATATTCAATTTGGCTTAGTTGCCTACAATCTCTGTAGGCAACAATTTTGTACGCAGGTTGTTGTAAGTCTTAACTTAAATTCTCAGTAAAATTTCTGTGCAAAAAAAGCGAATACTAGGATTTGTTATAGTTGAAACGTGATCCCCTTCTTCTTTTTGCAAAATACACCTAGTAAGCTTTCATATTAATGTGACCTCCGTCTCATTTAAATGTTGTCTATTACATAGAATATGCACATAGACTGATTCTTAAATTTGTTGGAGTCGCATATGACCTCGATCCTGCATTTCGTTTTATCTTTAGTAGTAATAGCTGCTCTTGCTATTTTAGCCAGTAGTAACCGTAGAGGGATCCGCCCTCGCTATGTTGTTCAACTACTGGTTATTCAAATTGCATTAGCTTATCTGTTCTTAAAATCGAATATTGGCGAATCATTTGTTCTTGGTGTGGCAGGGGTATTTACCCACTTGCTAGGCTATGCAGCAGAAGGGACCAAATTTATTTTTGGCGGTATGATTGAAGGCAACTTAGCGTTCTTCTTCTTACAAGTATTATGCCCAATCATCTTTATTTCTGCGTTGATCGGGATCTTACAGCACGTCAAAATTCTTCCTATCGTGATCCGTATCATCGGTACCGTGCTATCGAAAGTGAATGGTATGGGGAAATTGGAGTCATTTAACGCAGTCAGCTCATTGTTATTGGGTCAGTCAGAAAACTTTATTGCGTATAAAGACCAATTGAACCGGATGTCAGACCGCAGAATGTACACCATGGCCGCAACAGCCATGTCAACGGTATCTATGTCTATCGTTGGGGCATACATGACCATGTTAGAGCCACGTTTCGTGGTCGCTGCATTGGTTCTGAATATGTTTGGTACTTTCGTTGTACTCTCACTGATTAACCCGTATCCACCGGAAGGTGAAGAAGATATTCAAATGAGCAACCTGCATGAAGGGCAAAGCTTCTTTGAAATGTTAGGTGAATATATTCTTGCAGGGTTTAAAGTAGCAATTATCGTTTCAGCAATGTTAATTGGTTTTATTGCCCTCATTGCGATGATTAACGGTATTTTCTCAGCCGTATTCGGTATCGACTTCCAAACCATGTTAGGTTACGTGTTCTATCCGTTTGCGTGGATGCTCGGTATTCCTGCCGATGAAGCCTTACAGGTTGGCGGAATTATGGCAGTGAAAATGGTGACGAATGAATTCGTTGCGATGGACGGCTTACAAGCGATTGCTGGTGGGTTATCTGAGCGCTCTGTTGGTATCTTATCTGTATTCTTAGTTTCTTTCGCTAACTTCTCATCCATCGGTATTATTGCGGGTGCGATTAAAGGCTTAGATGAGAAACAAGGTAATACCGTGGCTCGCTTCGGTTTGAAATTACTGTACGGTTCAACCCTAGTTAGCTTCTTATCTGCAGCCGTTGTCGGGTTAGTTTTGTAATCCACTAAAACATGCTAAATTAAGAAACGGCGTTCAAATGAGCGCCGTTTTTTTATGCTTTGACACAAAAGAGAACTTATAATGGAAAAACAAGATCTCATTGATATCGCCAATACCTATATGCCATTTGGTAAATATAAAGGCTGCGTATTAATTGATTTACCTGAAGAATATTTATTATGGTTCTATAAGAAAGGAGAGTTTCCTGCTGGACGTTTAGGGCAGTTAATGGAGATGACCCTAGGGTTAAAAATAGAAGGCTTAGAAGGGCTAGTAAAGCCTTTAAAGCGAGGTTAATTGTGCCCCAGTGCGTGAGTAATCTTCTGGCTTAAAGTAATAAATAACTTTTGCTCTTGGGGGGTTAATGCTGCTTTGACCTTAGCCGCGTTTTCAGCACGTCCTGTGGCTGCACGCTGCAAAAAATGATGCCCTTTGTCGGTTAAATGGGTGATCAGTTCCCGTCTATCTTCTTCAGATTGATATTGCTCGACAAATTCATAATATTTCAGAACTCGAAGAAACTTCGATAAATTTTGGCGAGAAAGGCCAAGTGCTTGGCTTAACTGGCTTGGTGTTAAGTCTCCTTTTAATCTCAATATCTCTAGCACATCATATTGGCCCCAAGTTATTTGTTCAGGGGTAAAGCTAACTCTGCGTGCAACTAGCGTACATTGCAGTAGAGAAAGCGCATCTTCAAGAGAATTTGGCATTATGACGATCCCGTAATATTCAATCTGTTGAGTATATATTGATTTTAATAATAAGACGACCAGTTGATTAACTTTAGTTAATTAATTATAGTTAACTAAAGTTAATTATAATTGAGGTGAGCTATGGGTAAATTTAATCAGCGAGTTGCGCTTATAACAGGGGCATCGACAGGTGTCGGTTTCACTATTGCACTAAAGCTGTATTCACTTGGCGCAATAGCGGTAATTACGGGGCGTAATGAGGCAGCTTTACAACAAGCCGCTAAAGAAATAGACCCAACAGGACAACGTGTCTATGCCATAAAAATGAATGTCGCAAATGCACAAGACTTTAAAACAACAGTTGAAAAAATTGAGCAACAATACGGTGCATTGCACTACTTGGTGAATAATGCAGGGATCACTGGGCCTCATGGCGTCAATATTGAAGATTATCCTTTAGAGGCTTGGCATGAGGTGATCGAGACCGATATAACAGGAACATTTCATGGTTTAAAGTACAGTATTCCTGCGATTTTGCGCAGTGGTGGGGGAGCTATCGTGAATTTATCAGCTTGCAATGGGGTAACAGGGATAGCGGGCATAGCACCTTACACCGCAGCAAAGCATGCGGTACTGGGGTTAACGCGTTCAGCAGCCTTAGAAAACGCTCAAAAAGGTATTCGTATCAATGCGGTTGGCCCCGGCTATGTAGAAACACCGAATATTAGCGTATTACCACAGGAAACGAAGCAATGGATGGCTTCAACTCATCCAATGGGTAGAATGGCTACTCGGCAAGAAATTGCTAATGCTGTCGCTTTCTTGTTATCAGAAGAGAGTAGCTTTATAACAGGGGCGTTTATTCCTATTGATGGTGGTTATACTGCGCAGTGATGCAAAATAATCAAGGTTTGGCGTCAGCCACAAAATGAGGGAAGACGCCAAAATTACTACCAGTCTACGAGCCTGCTTTGCATCCCTTGGTGGCTAGGGAAATGTGGTAAAACCTCTTCAGCCATTTCTTGTAGTACCTCTAAAGCTGGTCGCTCAGAGTATTGAATTCCAATCGCGGCATGGTTAACTCCCGCAGCTTGCCATTCTTCGAGTAGTTGAATCAAACCGTTACGGCCTGTTCGTAGAGTGAATCCTCCTCGTAAAGGAGTGCGCGGGAAATCAGGATCATCGACAAGGTCAATCCATTCATTTGTCATATGTGGCCTAAAGTCATGTTCAGGGATGAGGGCACGCCAGGACGCAATTTTCTCAGCTAAACGAAGAGCGCCTTCTGGATGACTGGTAGCTTCAGGATAGGATAACCAACCATCGGAATAATCAGCAATCCACTGTTTAGATTGGCCAGAGCCTCCAGTGACGATTAATGGTATTTGCCCAGTGATTGGTTTCGGGAGTAGCTGGGCTCGATTGAACTCACCTAGTGGGGATTGAATATTCAGTAACCCATCAGCCATTAACTGCCTAAAGTAATCAACAGCCTGTGCAAATCTTTTTGCACGTTGCTCATAATTAATACCATAGGCAGGAAACTCAATAGCTCTATCTCCTGAGGCAATACCCATTACTAGCCGGTTACCTGAAAGTTGGTCAATTGTGGTGGCCGCTTTGGCTAAATCAATTGGGTGTCGTAATGAAAAAATCGAGCTTCCTGTAACCAATGCAACATTTTTTGTTCTGGCAGCAATAAAGGACAAATAGGTCAGAGGATCAAATAACTGACCTGCATCACCAAACAATGGGTCGAATAAGGGAATATCTCGCACCCAAACTGCAGCAAAATTATATTCATCAATATGTTCGATTAAGTTTATTTGCCCTTTTAATATCTGGGTATCTCCTTGATAAAAACGTAAGGGCAGGAAAATTCCGACAGTAAGTTTGTTAGGAGAAAACATACGATTATAGCCTACATGAGATGCGAAGGACGATGATGGCTGTGCTTTTTGTTTAGGGAAAAATGGGGATGTATTCATGTCATTGTCCAATATTAGGCTTCTGTAGCAGGGGCGGGTAGAGTGATCCCTTTCATGACAGCGGGTCTCAAGGCAACTCGGTCATACCATTTCGTTAAATGTGTGTGTTGGCTAAAATCGAACGCAATAACCTGAGCAATGTGTAACCAGCCGAAATTAGCGATATCTGCGATGGAGTAATCAGAGCCTGCAAGATAAGGTGCATTTTCGAGTTGTTTGTCTAATACCGTGAGTGCCTTGTGGGTCATATTAAAATAGCGTTCCACAATCTCTGGCTTTGGTGATTTATCGAAAATAGCGAAGTTTACCCATTGACCTATAATCGGCCCTAAACTGGCAGAATGGAATTGTAGCCATTTAATGGCTTCCCACTTTTGTTTAGGGATAGCGGGAAGAAGTTGGCCTGTTTTTTCAGCAAGATATAATAAAATTGCGGCTGATTCAAAGAGAGTAATCTCTGTTTGTGGATCATAAATAACAGGAATACGTCCATGAGGATTTAACTGTAAAAAAGTGGGTTGCTGGTGGTTACCACGAGAAATTTGTATATGATTAAGGTGGTATGGAAGGTTTAGTTCCTCTAATGCTATTGTTATTTTAAATCCATTTGGCGAGCTATCAGTATAAAGTTCAAGCATAGTTGTATTCGCTTTTCTATATCGTTAAGATTGAATTGATGCCTTGATTATTGGTTTTCTACTGAAGAAAATAAAACCATATTAACTCAACTTAAATTTAGAAAAACTAAACTATGAATCCGGTTCTCCCATTACTTGCTTTACGAGCTTTCACCGAAGTGGCGAAACATAAAAGTATTAAGCGCGCCGCACACTTTCTTGGTGTGACATCAGGTGCGGTTAGCCAGCAAATTCGTTTATTAGAAGAACGGATTGGAATGCCATTGTTTGTGCGCAGTCACCACAGCATGGAATTAACACATGCAGGGCAGTGTGTTTACCCTGCGTTGTTGCAGGCATTCGAACAAATCGAAGGTTCAATGTATGTGCTAGAAAATATTCGTAAAGAAAAAACGATTAACATTAGTACCGTTCCTTCATTTGCCGCCTCTTGGCTAGTACCCCGTTTAGGGAGGTTCACGCAGTCACATCCTGAAATTGAGGTGCATATTGAAGCTTCTTCAGCATTAGTTAATTTGCATCAGCAGCGGGTTGATATAGCTATTCGCCATGGTTTAGGGCATTACCCAAATTTAGTGAGTGAGCGGTTAATTACACCTGTTTTATTACCGGTGATGAGTCCTGATTTTCCGATTAATAGCGCGATTGAAACCCCGCAAGACTGCCTGAATTACCCATTATTACAAGATAATGACCGTATGGACTGGTCACTTTGGCTAGCGGCTCATGGCGTGGAAAATAGCGAAAGAGCAAAACGGGGAAGTGCATTTGATGATGATTATTTATTGATCCGTGCTGCGATTGCAGGGCAAGGTTTAGCCTTAGTCCCAAAAGAGTATGCGATACAGGAAATCGAAGAAGGGCGGCTAGTGCAAGTGATTGATAAGCCATGGCCAGCGAGGTTCGCGTATTATTTAGTGATGTTACCGGAATCTATTGAAAAACCAGAAGTTTTAGCATTTTTAAATTGGATTAAATCGGAAGCTAAACAGACTGAAAGTGTAGAAAGTTAATGGTGGAGCTAAGCGGGATCGAACCGCTGACCTCTTGCATGCCATGCAAGCGCTCTCCCAGCTGAGCTATAGCCCCAATCGAAATGTTTTGTATTGTGCCATCTAACAGGGAATTAGATGGTGGAGCTAAGCGGGATCGAACCGCTGACCTCTTGCATGCCATGCAAGCGCTCTCCCAGCTGAGCTATAGCCCCAAACAAAATCTTTTGGACGCAGGGATGATATTCAAGGCTAGAGAGAGTGTCAATCAAATAATAGCATTTCCAAACCGATTGATTAAATATAAAGCAAATTCTAGCTAATTCAAATGATTGAAGTAATCAGCGGGTAACTTTTATTTATTAAAGCCAAACCCTTGGCCGATGTTAATTTTTGCACCGTTTCTCAAGAGCAGCGTATTATTATATTGGATATCATCATTAGTTAGATTTGGAGCCAT
Source organism: Providencia sp. PROV_01 (assembly GCF_053098325.1). Taxonomy (NCBI): domain Bacteria; kingdom Pseudomonadati; phylum Pseudomonadota; class Gammaproteobacteria; order Enterobacterales; family Morganellaceae; genus Providencia; species Providencia sp. PROV_01. Next base: position 1,996,800 of record NZ_JBRFKD010000002.1, read on the forward strand.
AAGCAATAAGCTACTGCTATCAACGAGAAGGAGCGTATTTTTTAATGATATGTTATTCATGCTTATTGATGAGGTTTTTTTATCATCTGGCCGTGTGATATTAATGGCGGAAAACACCTTTCCTTGAAACTCACCTAGAGTTGAGATCTCTGCGCGTTTAGTATTAATAATTCCATTATTTACTATATTAAATTCATTTTCGCTATGAATGAATAGATAAGGTGTATTTACCGTTGCAGCTGGCCTTATCAGAATATTTTTTCTTTTCCGCTGTTGTGGTATTGCCTCAGGAAAGATATCTGGAATAATTATTTCATCTTTTGTGATTTTAACATCACCATTATAAATTTTAATACTTCCTTCAGAGTGATTTTCTTTATTAAACCTAATTTTATTGGCTATCAAATTCAAGTCATTATAATTATTTTTTAATTTACTGATGTTGATTGTTCCTTTTTGAACTGTATTGGGTTTATATTCTCCTTGATTATTAATATGTTGGACTGAAAAGGCTGTTAAAGTGGTTAAATTATCAAAGCTACAGCGATTACAGTTGATCCCATTGGGGTTGACGATAAGGTGATGGGTTTTCTCGGTGTTAATATTAATATTACCGTTAATATAACTTTTGTTATTGGAAGTGACCTCGCTAATAATTAATTTTGCTGGATAAATAGGGTGGTTATTGATTTTCAATCCCTTTTTATTAACATGAAATTCTTGATAATAATTATGGGAAACTTGGTTTTTATCGCTTGGGTTTACCTCTATAATAGGAATATTGTTTCTGTTTTCAGCTATTCTAATTTGTTGGTTTTTACTATTATCAATGAGTACTTTCTTTTCTGAGAGAATAGAGGAAAAACTCATTTTTGAAAATATTAATATAGGTAATATGATTGTGAGATTGATAATGAATTTTTTCATTTAATGACCGTAATTGTGTGATAGAAGTATTTACCATAAATTAATCATCACCCATACGTCTAATTAAGATTTTATATGAACCCAGGTAATATATAAATAATAACCTCATACGTGATAAGACGCATGAGGTTATTTAATTTTAGTCGTTATTATTGTGCGCTTGATTCGCGCTCACTAATAAATGAAAGTGCTTTTTCAATACGAGCGATTGAACGGGCTTGGCCGATAGCGTGAACGGTCACATCAAGGCCTGGAGATTGGCCGGCACCTGTTACAGCAACACGTAAAGGCATTCCCACTTTACCCATACCCACTTCTAATTCAGCTGCAGTAGCTTCGATGGCTTGATGAACATTTTCAGCCGTCCAATCAGTGATCGCAGCTAACTTATCTTTTACGACTTCTAACGGTTGACGTGCAACAGGTCGTAAGTGTTTTTTCGCGGCATCAGCATCAAACTCTTCAAAATCTTGGTAGAAATAGTGGCAGGATTCCGCCATTTCTTTCAATGTCTTGCAGCGTTCACCCAGTAATTTGATTAGATCAACTAATTGAGGCCCTGTGCTGGTATCAATGTTTTGTTGTTCAATATGCCATGCAAGATAGGTTGCAACTTCTTCTGCTGGTAATGTATTGATATAGTGGTGGTTTAACCATTGCAGTTTTTCAGTGTTAAACGCACTTGCTGATTTACTGATAGCATCAAGGCTGAAATACTCTTTCATTTCTTCAACGGTGAAAATTTCTTGGTCACCATGAGACCAACCTAAACGCACAAGATAATTAAGAAGCGCTTGCGGCAAATAACCGTCATCACGGTACTGCATAACGCTAACTGCACCATGGCGTTTTGACAGTTTTTTACCATCATCACCTAGGATCATTGACACGTGGGCATACACAGGCACTGGTGCCCCTAATGCTTTTAGAATATTGATCTGGCGAGGTGTGTTATTAATATGGTCTTCACCACGAATAACATGAGTGATTTCCATATCCCAGTCATCAATTACGACGCAGAAATTATATGTCGGGGAACCATCAGTACGGCGAATGATTAAGTCATCCAGTTCTTGATTACTAAACTCAATTGGCCCACGAATTTTGTCGTCAAAAATAACGGAACCTTCTTGTGGATTACGAAAACGAACAACGTGTGGCTCATCTGGCGTATGGTTGTGAGCATGATCACGGCAGCAACCATCGTACCGAGGCTTTTCGTTATTTGCCATTTGTTCTTCACGTAACGCTTCTAGACGCTCTTTTGAACAATAACAACGATAAGCGGTACCCGCATCTAACATTTGATCAATGACATCATTATAACGGTCAAAACGTTTAGTTTGATAATAAGGGCCTTCATCCCAATTTAAATTCAACCAGTTCATACCGTCCATAATGGCGTCGATAGCTTCCTGAGTTGAACGTTCTAAGTCAGTATCTTCAATACGCAGGACAAATTCGCCCTGATTGTGGCGACTAAATAACCAGGAATACAGAGCGGTACGTGCACCACCAACGTGTAAATAGCCAGTTGGACTTGGCGCAAAACGGGTTTTGATTTTACTCATCGAGATTGCCTTAATTGCAAAACATGTTTTTGAAGCGCTTATCTATTTACTGTAAAAGACTAAAAACAAGCACAGTTAACTGGGTAGCAAGTTTGATGTTCTAAACAGCGAAATGTCTAAGCATTGCTAAAATGTGTATCTATTCTATCATCCTACAATGATTCCTCAATCAAGTTATCAGAATAGAAGATAAGAAATTACGCAGTTTCGACAAATTTGACATAAATAAATGCGCTTTAAAAATAATTTCTGTTTTTTTCTTAAAAGAACAAAGAGAAAATGATAGGTAATTGATTAAAAAGGCAGCTTTTCTGGTGAATATTGAAACATCTTGATTATTTTTGCAACGAACGATAAAAATCTATTGAAAAAGCGTTGACTCAGAACTCAGTATCCCTATAATGCACCTCCATCGACGACGGGGCGATTAGCTCAGTTGGTAGAGCACCTCCCTTACAAGGAGGGGGTCAGTGGTTCGAGCCCGCTATCGCCCACCACCGTTGACGATGACAATAAATAATTGGGCGATTAGCTCAGTTGGTAGAGCACCTCCCTTACAAGGAGGGGGTCAGTGGTTCGAGCCCGCTATCGCCCACCAATTATTTATTATAATGTAATATAAGTCATGAAGTGGGCGATTAGCTCAGTTGGTAGAGCACCTCCCTTACAAGGAGGGGGTCAGTGGTTCGAGCCCGCTATCGCCCACCACTTCATTAGATACTTGCATTAAAATACAATTTAGATGGGTCGTTAGCTCAGTCGGTAGAGCAGTTGACTTTTAATCAATTGGTCGCAGGTTCGAATCCTGCACGACCCACCATCTAAGCAGTAAAAAAATCAGAATTTCCAAGATGGGTCGTTAGCTCAGTCGGTAGAGCAGTTGACTTTTAATCAATTGGTCGCAGGTTCGAATCCTGCACGACCCACCATCTCAGCCATTTCTAAGTTAATTCCCAATCAAGTAAATACTCAAGTTGCCAAGCTATACCTCGACAAGCTGGTTGTAGGTTCAGCCCGTAGGGAAAATCCGAAGGATTTAAATCCTGCACGACCCACCATCTCAGCCATTTCTAAGTTAATTCCCAATCAAGTAAATACTCAAGTTGCCAAGCTATACCTCGACAAGCTGGTTGCAGGTTCAGCCCGTAGGGAAAATCCTGTACGACCCACCATTAAGACATGGTGTTATTGCAGACTAAATCTAGCGAATACACACATATTATGGCAGTTTTATTTCTTAAAGGACTCAATAAGGATTAAAGTAATTAGCAATTATACTGCTTGCCTGATATGTAGAATAATTCAGGATGCGCTTTGCAATGATCATTTCGTTCTTACACCTATATTTCTATATGGCATTAGCAGAATATATTTTACTACTAATAGATAATAAAGGAGTAAGCGATAGACTATAATGATTTAATTAGGCATAAATGACAAAATAAAATTGTATAAATGAATGTCTAATTGCTATTTTGTGGAATAGAGAAAGTACATATCAATTTTTTATAAACTATTTTTATTATATCGTAAATGTGAGATACTACATCTTGGTTATAAACTCTGAGATCGTGTTTGTTTTTGAAATATTATAGCAATCTGCGTACTGTAAAAAATAGAAACTAGTAAGAACCAAATTAGATTGTCGATGAAAGTCATTTTTCATAATTTTGTGATGCTCATCTAGTAAAATGAATAATAAGCTTTCTTAACGTTATGGTTTTGTTATGTTTGGTACTTGAATATTATAAATTTTATTCTTGCTACTTTAAAAATTTACTATTTCGCTAATTGTAACAGGTTAACTGGCTTTTTAGCGTACTGATATTTTGTCGAATCAGAGAGTTTTAGAGATAAAATTGATTGTTTTTACTATTTTTTACATAAAAGTACCATCTAAACTGGGTTTATCACATTTCTCCAACTTAAATTGTATCAATAACATTAATATTGTTACAGTGTTAAATAATTCTGTTTATTTCCTTTGTTTTTAGATTATACATCGGCTATATGGGTCTTTTTTAGATAAATATTCCAAAGAAAGGTGGGTGTCTTATGGAATATAAGCATGAGGTATTACTCATTTTGTGCGTAACTAGGTGATATTACAGCACTATTTTGATTTTAAACATGAAGTGTATAGAGTGAAATACTTTGTTACATAGTTGCAATGTCAATTTAGGACTAGTTGAAACTAATTATAATGGTAGTATATCATTCTTTCCGATATATGCTGAATCGACTATAGCATTATCAAATGTTATACACATAAATATAAAAATAAAATATGTAGATAATTATCTGCTAATTTTTATTTCCTTAATATAAATTGAAGCGAGAATGTTTATGAACACGAAATATCCTGTCGCTTGTGCAGTTGGACAAAAAATAAAAGCCCTTAGAAGAGCTCAAGGCTTTACTGTTTTTCAGTTAGCTAAAGAGATAGATATAAGTGAACAGCAGCTATTTCGTTACGAGCGCGGTGTTAATCGTATTGATATAGATTGCCTTGTTCGAGTGTTAAAAGTTTTAGACGTTAACATGGGTGAGTTTTTTAGTGAAGTCCTACAAGATGATACTCAAGTAGATGAGAGCACTGGTGATAAAGGGTTTGAAAGCTCTGCATATACCCTTGTATAACCAAATATCCATATTGTCTCAGAATGAAACGTAATTAACTTTCGTTCTTAATTATTTCAATTGGGAACGTAAATTAAATGTATCTGCTGTGTATGATTTAAATAAGACAATAGCTATTTTTAGCTTATGTTTCATAATAGAACAAATAAAAGCCCGAAAGGGCTTTTATTTTTATATCCTTAAACTAACAATTACTTAATATTTCACTCGGTATGGGGGTAGTTTTTCTGGCGTGCTTATGCCTAGTTAACTTTCTTGTTCTTGAATTGGCTCTAATATTACTGTGACGATACGTGTTTCGATCATTTCTCCAATTCTTAATTGCAGTTGTTCTAGTTTTATGACGGTATCTTGTAAAGGACTCGATATAGAAGCATAAATAAATTGGTTAAGCGTCCTTTCATCGCCGTTATCAATTTGAATACCATAAGAGGATTGGATCTCATTTAATCGCGTCGTTCCTTTTAGACTTAACCCTGTATCGGGTAGTTCAATAGGTATGTGCTCAGAGATATTTTTTTCTGAAAAAAGACGTTCAAGGAAAATACGGTTTTCAGGTTTAAGAACAACGAATAAATGGTCATCAGCGTGAAGAATAGTTGACCCCCTTGGTGGTAAAACACTTTTTTCTCTCGTAATCATTGCAATGACAGTTTGGTCTGGTAATGCTAATTGTGATAACCGACGACCTACCGCAGAGCAATCCTCCCCTAAAGTATATTCCACTAAATCAGCATCTATTTGGTCTACTGCGGTAATATCTAAAGTGGCTGCAGGGATCAATGGAGGTGGCTGCATTAAATTCAATTTACGTGCTACATAAGGCAAGGTTGAGCCTTGTAAAGTTGCTGAGATTAATACCACAAAGAAAACCACGTCAAAAATCAGATGGGCATTAGGTAGCCCGTAGATAAACGGGAAAATAGCGAGAATAATAGGCACTGAGCCACGTAAACCTACCCAGGAAATCAATGTTATTTCAGGTTTTGGAAAACCAAATAATTTTAGGACAGGTATTACAGCCAATGGCCTCGCAATAAAAGTTAAGACAAGGGCGATAACTAAGCCTTCAAGCCAGACTTCAATAAGAGAACTTGGGTTGACAAGTAACCCTAACATAACGAACATGATAATTTGGCTTAGCCATGCTAATCCATCATGGAATAAAAATGTATTACGTTGAAAAACAAACCGATGATTACCAATTACCACACCGGTAACAAAAATAGATAAGAAACCACTGCCTTCTAAGTTACTGGCGAGCCCGAAAGAAAGTAGTCCACATGCAGCGACAAGGACAGGATATAATCCAGTTGCTAGTAGCTTAATCTTATTGATAATTTTGACTGAAACCCAGCCAACACTCAAGCCAACAACTGTCCCTATTCCCATCTGGCTAAAAAATAGCAAAATTAATTCACTACCTGAAGCTTGTGGATTCATTAAGAGTTGTAATAAACCAACCGTTAAGAATATGGCAGTAGGATCATTGGTTGCACTTTCTATTTCTAAAGTAGATTGCAGACGCTCGTTTAAATAGATCCCAGCGTTGCGCAGTAAGGAAAAGACGGCAGCGGCATCGGTAGAACCGACGATAGCGCCAAGTAGTAGCCCTTCAAGCAGAGGGACACCGAGAATATAAGCTGCGGCGAGCCCAGTTACACCAGCAGTTACAAGAACGCCAAGTGTTGCTAGTGTAAAAGACGGTTTCCAAACTAAACGAATTGACTTTACGGATGTTTGCAGACCTCCATCAAATAAAATTAAAGCAAGAGCAAGAGAACCAACGGCATACGAAACATTAACGTTATCAAACGTAATCTTACCTATCCCATCTTCACCGGCTAACATGCCAATAAATAAAAACATGACTAGCATGGGTAAACCAAGTCTAGCTGACAATTTGCTAGAGAAAATACCCAAAAGAATGAGTATAGAAATCAATAAAATGAGTTGTTCAATAGTTGGCATAATCAGTTTAATCTGTAAGTGAATAAAACGCTGACGATGCATCGTAAAGCGCGCGTAGAAAGCAAAAAATGTCAAAATAGCAAGATAACTAAATATACACTGAGAATAGATTATTTTAGCGAAAAGCCGATAATATCCATTAAAAAGTATATCTACATGATTATAATATAAATAAATTTAAATAATTTGATTATTTATCGCATTTTTTGTCATTAAAGTGAGTTAAAGCACGTAAAAAAACGATAAATTTGAATAAGTAAGCATCGAGGTGGGCTTATTATATTTTTTTAATCAAAGATAATTATGGCGTGGGGAGAGAAGTATTGAAGGGAGGGAATAGGCATTTATAAAGTAAGGTCAAAATAAAGAAGGCCGAAAAAATTTTCGACCTTCACCATTACACTAATGATAGCGAGCTTTTTTAGCTAAATAGTCGCCAATAAATTGCATGCCTTGAACGATAATTACCAATGTAACAACGGTGATAGCCATTGCGACATTATCAAAACGCTGGTAACCATAGTTTAGAGCTAAGTCACCCACACCACCACCACCAACGGCGCCTGCCATGGCGGTTGCACCAACTAAAGTAATACTGGCAGCGGTTAAACTTAGGATTAATGATGACTTCGCCTCAGGTAAAATAAAGTGCCAAACAATTTGCCAATTTGTTGCTCCCATAGAATCAGCCGCTTCAATAATACCTGAATGTACGCTGAGTAATGAGTTTTCAACTAAACGTGCAGTATAAGGAGCAATAAAAATAACTAATGGTACAATTGCTGCAGTTGTTCCTATTGAGGTTCCAACCATAAAGCGTGTTAGGGGGATCATTGCAACTAATAATATGATAAAAGGCAATGAGCGAATAATATTAATAATAGGGTTCACTATACGATAAATACATTTATTTTCCCAAATACCGTCTGGCCTCGTTACAACAAGTACGATACCTAACAGAATCCCAAATATAGAGCCTAATACGAGTGCAACGCTGACCATCGTAAAGGTTTCTGACATCGCTAATAAAAACTGTTTAGTTGTTAAAGCGGTTTCGAATAATTGTGTCATATTGCCCCCTTATTGACAGCAACCCCACGTTGACGAAGAAAAGAAACCGCCTCATCCATTTTTTCTTTATCACCAATAAATTGGACAAACATGCTACCTAGCACGACACCACTGATTTCTTTCATGTTGGCAAATAAAATATTTATTTTGACAATTTCTTTCAGTATTAACTCATTAACAACAGGTTGTTGAGCGGAAGTTCCTAAAAATTCAAGACGATAAACATCTTGTTGATGTTCTAAGTTATGTAGAACGCGCTCTGGAATTTCTTCGTTTAACACGGTTCCTACAAACTTTCTGGTTGTGTCTTGGCGCGGGTTGGCAAAAATATCAAGTACGGTTCCTTCTTCGACAATTTTACCTGATTCCATAACAGCAACACGGTTACAGATTTGTTCAATAACTTCCATTTCGTGAGTCACGAGTAAGATAGTAATATGTTGCTCTTGGTTGATCTTTTTTAATAATTGCAAAATTGAGCGAGTCGTTTGTGGGTCAAGTGCTGAGGTGGCCTCGTCACATAATAAAATTTGTGGGTTATTGATCAAAGCGCGAGCAATACCAACTCGTTGTTTTTGTCCACCAGATAACTGCCCTGGGTATTGGTTTTTTTTATCGCTAAGTTCGACATATTCAAGAATGCTATCAACTCGCTGAGTGATTTCCTGTTTATCGATACCTGAGAGTACTAAGGGCATCGCAATATTTTGTGCGACAGTTTTCGTTTCCAGTAAATTAAAATGCTGGAAAATCATACCGATGCTTTTTTTATGTGAACGAGTTTCTGCTGGGGTATGCTCAGCAATATTTTGGCCATTAATGATAACAGCACCACTGGTTGGTTTTTCTAATTGATTCACTAGGCGGATAAGTGAGCTTTTACCAGCTCCGCTATAACCAATAAATCCAAAGATATCCCCTTTATTGATATGCAAATTAATATCTTGCAATGCAACTAAAGACTGCCCATCTTTTTCATAGACTTTTTGAATATTTTGAAAGGTAATCATAATTTACTCTACATTATCAGTTAATTGCATACGTTCTGAAGGTGGTGCAGCGGGGAGCCACTCATCACCTAATAATTCAGCTTCTTGGCTATTTTTGACTTGCTCAAGATGTTGTTCTTGATGGTTCAGATACAATTGAGCGGCAATATGGTCAGCCAATCGTTCAGCTCCAATATTCGTTCCGGGGATTAACCCTATAACGGGCCCCATGCTGAGTGATGCGCTTAAATTAAAACAATATAACTGATTGATTTTTAATGTGTCTGAGTTGCTTTTAGCTTGAAATTCAAAGTGATTACCTAAATAAGGGTGTGAAGCTAACTCTGCATTTTCCTCATGGAAAGATGGTGTGTATGCATCCCCCCATGTTTTGACTAGCGGAGATAATTGATGAAAAGCTCTGTCCTTAGCCCAATTAATTCGATAGCCAGTTGCCAAGATTAAATAATCTAATATGAATTTGCCTGTTGTGGTCGTGACGTGCAACTTTTTGTTTTTTACTTCAATAAATTTAACTTGAGTATTGAAATTGAAATAAGCATTTTCATGGCGAGAGACTCTCAAGGTACTTCCGTGAGGGGCTGGTGTTTTAGCTTTAGCAACATAATCCGTGTAATGCCACTTTTGAGCATCGGTAAAATAGGTATATGCATTGGTAAAACCTGCACTTCCAGCAACTTTTCCTCGGTTTACACGAGGCATATCGTTAGCTCGGATCAAAATTTCAACCGAATTAGCGCCATTTTCTAATGCCGTTGCTGAGCTATCCATCGCTCCTGCACTATAACCTACAACACCAATATCTAAGCCTTTAAAACGGCGATAGTCAGTGCCTGCGTAGGAGTGTTCCCAATAGGCTGTTGGAATATCATTCATAAAGCTAGGGATATTGGCCTCACTAAAAGACTCCATACCCGTTGCTAAAATAACATGTTGTGCTTGATAACTGACTGTTCCTTCAGGGGTATTAAAAATTAATTCACGGTAGTTATCATTAAGTTGTACATCAACGAGATGGTATTGATTAAGCACATGGGGTTCAGTCATGGTTTTATACCATTGCAGGTATTCACCCCATTGCAAACGTGGAATTTTATCAAGTTCATCCCATTTTTGAATACCAAATTGGGCTTTAAACCAAGCTTGGAAAGTTAATGAGGGAGATGCAAGTGCAGGGCCAACCACATGTTTTGGTGAACGTAATGTTTCCATTAGTGCAGGGCTTTGCCATGGGCCTTCTTTGCCAGAAGCGGCCTGATCGAAAACAATGGCGTTAATTCCGCGTAATTTCAGAGCGAAAGCTGCTGTAATCCCTGACATGCCCGCGCCAATGATAGCGACATCAATAACTTGGTTTTCAGGACAGTTTTTTGATAATGACCAAGACGTTATTGGTAAATTTAAATATTGCAAATCTTGTTTTATTTGCGCTTCTAATGCCTCTAAACCCATAATCAGTTCCATTGAATTACTCCTTGCCCTCGGCTATTTCAAAGGGTTCTCCTAGTGATAACATTAAGCGGTTCGCCCATGAAAAGAAGGCTGTTGATTGAACTAAATCGAGTAATTCAAGTTCAGACAAGCCTAGCGTTTGTAACTCTTTAATTTGTGATGATGTGGCTTGGATGGGGGTTGCAGACAAGGAAGCAACCAAATCTGTGATGGCTAGTAGTCTGTCATCAAAACCTTCTGCAAGTACTGAACCTGTCGCCGTTGCTAATAGTTTATCAACATCAGCGCGTCGCTCTTTTGCATATTGACTGGCTTTTCTTGCGTGAACAGAAGCACAGTATATGCAACCATTAACTTTACTAGTTACAGCTGCTGCAAATTCACGTTCCCAGCGAGGTAGCCCTTCAGAGGTATAAAATACGCCACGGTCAATTAAAGTTCGTAATTCTAAAATTTTGCTTTGATGGGCAAGTAGTAAAAAATATTCAGAGTTTAATTGACCAAATTTTTTCATAACTTGGGCTTCTTCAGCGGATAATGTCTTCGCATCTCTTGCTGAAATCCAAGCTTCCCATCCTAAATTATCTTGTGTAAAAGCGGTTGGGGATGAATTTCCTTTGCGGGTTAAAGGTTGGTGGTTCCACTTACCTGCAACAACTTTAGGTGCACTATTTGTAAGATTACTACTATCCGTCAGTAACAGAATCCCTTCGATTAGCCGAGCTTGATAAGTGACATAAGTTATTAATTGAGCAAGTAAAATAATGTCACTTTCTTGCCAACCTTGGTTAGTTAATTCGGCAATCAATTGGTAATGAGTGTCTTTCGGTGACTGTGTTAAAACTTGCAGATATTCTTTTGCTGTGGCAAGTGGTTTGCTAAGCGGTTCATCAGGAATTGAGTTTATTAATTGCAAATAAAATTCAGCAAGGCGGGGACTTCCTGTAATTTTTGCAACTTCATGGGCAAAATAATATTTCACATCACTTGTTAGCCGTGTCGAGGGCGCTGAAAAAATGGCTTCAAATACGGCTTGAGTATTTTCAGTCGCCACATTACGTTCATGGCGAATCTTAGTTAGACTGGAATCTGGTGTTAAGTTAGTTAAATAATTAATTACATCATTATTGGAAATAGTCATAAAGTAACTCACTTTTTTTAAACGTTTTTTATCTCCTTCATTACATATCAATCACATCACTAATCGAACGATCTATTTGTTATATGCTTATAACCAAAAGAAATTAAACTAAGCCCTTATATTACTTTTGTATTAAGTTATAACGATATAGTCTAAGTCGTGCTCTCTAATTATGATTATACTGCCCAAAATATCTTTACAGGGTTGTTACATATGTTAAAACAAAAAATAATAGGCTTGTCTTTAATTACTACGGCTTTAGTTGCGTTGGCAGGTTGTGGTGATAATAGTGAAAAAGATAATCCGAATAAAAAACAAATTACGATAGGTTTTGGTGTTGGTAATTATATTGACCAAGTGGATAAAGGTATCGTCCCGATTTTAGAGAAAAAAGGTTATACGGTTAATTTGCGCCAATTTTCGCAGAATAGGCAAATTAATCCTGCTTTTGAAGAAGGTTCAATCGATGCTTCTGTTAATCAAAGCCGCGCCTATATGGAGGCTTATAACAAAAAGAATAATATTAACATGGTGGCATTGACAGATTCACCGAGTGCGCCACAAAGTCTGCGGTCAAATAAACATAAAACACTGGATGATGTGAAAGATGGTATGATCGTCGCGCTATCTAATGACCCTGTTAATGCAGAACGTGGTGCTAGAATTCTGGAACAGTTAGGTTGGATTAAAATTAAGCCAAATGTGAGTACATTAAGCTTTAGTGTTAATGATATTTCGCCTGATAAATATAACTTAGATATCCGAGAAACTGATGCAGCACAAGGGTTACGATTATTAGATGATGTCGATTTTGTCGTTGTGAATGGCAACTATGTTGCAAGTGCAGGTCAGCGCATTGCTGATGGCTTGGTCGTAGAAAATTCACCGCTAGAGCATCGTGTTATTGTGACTGTCATGCAAAAAGACCTAGATGCTCAGTGGGCAAAAGATTTGAAAGAAGCTTTTGAGTCTAAAGAATATGCAGATTATATTCGTTCGCAGCGTATTTACGATGGTTTTATTGAACCTGAAAGCTGGAACAAATATCCTAAATAAAACCCTAGTCTGTTTTTTTATTATTAGTATTACGTTAACCACTAATTTTTATTAATTAGTGGTTTTTTCTATATAAACTAAATATCTTACTGATTTAATGTGAAAAATATTCGTGTTGAATTTGTAGACAATCTGATGTTTTTTCGTTATTTAATAGATTAAGAGCTGAATTATAAAAATAGAATATAGATAAGTTTATGTAAAAAATAAAACTGACAGGGGAAAGTATGAGTAACGAATTAATTGATGCATTTAATGTAATAAAATCTAAAAGATGGGTTGATTTGACACATAGCTTCGATAAAGATTCACCGCATTTTTTTATGTTTGATTCTGCTGAGTTTAAAACATTATTTGGTTATCCAGAGGGTTTTTTTGCACAGCAATTTACATTTCCAGGCCAATATGGCACTCATATTGATGCTCCTTGTCATTTTGTCGAAGGAATGCGTTATTTACATGAACTCGAATTAAAGGAACTTGTTTTGCCATTGATTGTTATAGACCAATCAGAAAGAGCAAAAGAAGATCCAAATTTTGCATTTTCTCGTAATGATATTCTCAATTTTGAAGCACAAAATGGCCAAATTGAATCCGGGAGTTTTGTTGCATTACGTACCGATTGGAGTAAACGTTGGCCATCACAAGAGCTTATGGATAATAAAGATGATGAGGGCAATAACCAAATACCGGGTTGGGGAATGGACGCTCTTAAATTTTTATTTGAAGAACGTGGAATAAAAGCTATTGGACATGAAACATTTGATACTGATGCAGCAAAAGATTTTCGAAAAAATAATGCATTACTCGGTGAGTATTATGTATTAGAGCAAGATACATACCAAGTTGAATTACTCGCTAATTTAGACCAAGTGCCCACACGTGGTGCCGTGATTTTTAATATTGTCGCTAAACCAAATAATGCCAGTGGTTTTCCTGTGCGTTCTTTTGCAATACTTCCATAGGAAATATAATTATAACCAATCTGCTAATGTAATAGCAGATTGGTTAAAACGGCTATAAAGCAATTATAATCCATGCAGCGGCTAATAGCATACACAATAGCGCGACAACTCCTCCAGATTTAGAAAATTCACCGAAAGAGATTTTTACACCATATGCCGCTGATTGTTCAACGACAATAATTCCAGCAAGGCTACCGAAGACCAGTAAATTACTTGAAAAGCCTGAACCCAATACAAGAGCTGCGCCTAATGAATCGGCATTACCATCAGGTGTTAAGAATGGGACGAGTAACATAACTGAGGGATTATTTCCAACGATAGTGCTTAGAACACCGGTCACTAAAAATAGGGCTAATGGATTATTGAGATCCACACCGTAGCTTCGTAAATCCGTTAATAATTGCTGAGGAAGGCCTGTGGCGGCAAAAGCAGCGTTAACAACAAATAACCCCATGATGAGTAATAGAAGATTACCGTCGACGAGTTTAAGCATATCACTCGAGGCAATGGACCGGTTTAATAATAAAAACCCAGCAGCAGTCAATGCTATAAGTTCTTTAGGAATATCAGTCACAATAAAGGCAATGATGACTGCGAAAGTAATAACACCAGCTTTTGCTGTCTCCCATACATTTAATGTTTCTTGGGTTTTTTGTGGGGAAGCTGCTAGCGTATTTTCTTTAGCCAAATACCAACGATTACGATATAACCAAACGAGTACCAACCATGTTAATGGTAAAGAAAGTAGGGCTGGTATTGCTGATGCCTGTAATAAGCCTACAAACGAGATATCGAGCCCTTGGGCTGCGATCATATTTTGTGGGCTACCAATTAATGAGCCGGCCGCGCCATTATTTGCCGCGAAACAAAAACCAAGTAAAAATGGAATTGGGTTTAAACCGCGAGATAAACTAATTGATACTAATAATGGTGTCATGGCGACAACAACAACATCGTTAGTGAGAAATGCAGAAAGAAAGCCACCGACAAGAATTAAAACCGCGAGTAATGTAGGGGGAGAAACTTTTAGCATTGCCACTCGGTTTGCGGTCCAACTATAAAAACCAGACACAACAAAAGAAGCAGAAACGACCATAAGCCCAAATAACATACCAATCGTTCGGTAATCGATAGCATTCCACGCATGAGGCGGTGTAATACTGCCGATAGCCATCATAGCGAGGGCACCAATAACCGCAGCGCCCGTTCTATCAACTTTGAAGCCAGGTAGCTTACCAAAGCCCATTGCAATATAAACTAAAAGAAAAACAATAACGGTTAACGTCATGATATTCACATTTTAATTAAGAAAATTAGAGGTAATTTATCGATGAACACTCAGCGAAGCAAGGCTAAATAATGTATTGATAATAACATGTTGCAGTTAGCTCCATTTAAGATTGTCGCTAAAAGATAACAATAATGTAATTAAGAATGAAGTTTACAAATAGCGATAACAAGCATTGACCATAAGAAACGATAATCTGATTTGTTGCAGCATAAAAAGAAAAACAAAGAAAATACATTTGGTAATTTTATTACAAAATTAAAAAAGTATTTGGTCAGTTGAGAATTTGATAGCAGCTCATAGGATTAAAAAAGAGAAACTGAAAATTAATTGTGACAAAAGTCACTATTTAAAGATAAATAACGTTTTTTAATTTGTGATTTAAGTCACAAAAAATGATTTTTTAGTACAAAAAAAGATCAATGTAATTTAGTGACACGAGCTTTTTGTGAGCTTCATCAATATAAATATAGGGTGGACAGGGGGGTAATGGTGACTTTGATCACATAAAGGCCCACGTGGTGCGAATCTGATAAAGCTCATGCTAGAGTGAAAGTGTTGAAAAAATCACGGACGTTATTTGGCGATAACGTTACTACTTTATCATTCTCGTACCACGGGGTTCTGTCATGGTAACATCAAATATCAAATTAAAGGTACAGAATTTTGGGCGTTTCCTCAGTAATATGGTTATGCCTAATATCGGTGCTTTTATCGCTTGGGGATTAATTACTGCGTTATTTATCCCAACTGGCTGGTGGCCTAATGAGACATTAGCTCAACTTGTAGGCCCTATGATCACCTATTTACTACCACTATTAATCGGTTATACCGGTGGCCGTTTAGTCGGTGGAGAGCGGGGTGGAATAGTTGGCGCAATAACAACAATGGGTGTAATTGTTGGGGCCGACATGCCAATGTTTATGGGGGCAATGATTGCTGGCCCATTAGGCGGATATGCAATAAAACGTTTTGATTTGTGGATAGAAGGCAAAATTAAAACGGGTTTTGAAATGTTAGTGAATAATTTTTCATCTGGCATTATCGGTATGTTATTAGCCATTTTGGCTTATTTAGCGATTGGGCCTCTTGTTGCAGGGCTATCCAAGATATTAGCAGCCGGTGTAAATGTGATGGTGGAGAATAATTTACTTCCACTCACGTCTATTTTTGTTGAACCTGCCAAAATCTTATTTCTTAATAATGCTATCAATCACGGTATTTTTTCACCACTAGGTATTCAGCAAGCATCAGAAACAGGTGCATCCATCTTTTTCTTAATTGAAGCCAACCCTGGACCCGGTTTAGGTGTTTTACTCGCGTATATGTTTTTTGGCAAAGGTAATGCTAAGCAGTCTGCGCCAGGAGCCGCAATTATTCACTTTTTTGGTGGCATCCATGAAATTTATTTTCCTTACGTCTTAATGAATCCTCGGTTAATTCTTGCTGTTATTCTGGGTGGAATGACAGGGGTATTTGTGATGAACCTTTTTCATGCTGGGTTAGTCTCTCCTGCATCCCCGGGCTCAATATTTGCAGTTCTACTGATGACGCCTAAATCATCACTTATCGGCGTTATTTTATCGGTCGCAAGTGCTACAGTTGTTTCTTTCATCGTTTCAGCTCTTTTATTAAAACGAACACGAATTGGTGATGATGATGAACTCGAGAGTGCGACGAAAAAAATGCGTAATATGAAAACGCAATCAAAGTCATCATCAGTAAATTCAATCAATAAAGATGCTTCTATCAATTTAGCTCAAGTGCACAACATTATTGTCGCTTGCGATGCAGGCATGGGCTCAAGTGCAATGGGAGCGGGGGTATTAGCCAAAAAAGTACGTGATGCTGGCTTGCTAGACATCACCGTCACTAATATGGCAATCAACGATTTACCAGAAAATGTTGATATTGTTATCACTCATAGGGATTTAACGCAAAGAGCGAAATCATTTGCGCCAAATGCAATCCATATTTCTTTAACAAACTTCTTAGATAGTCAAACGTATAATGATTTAGTCACGAATTTAATAGCTAAAAAAAATCCTAAGGCAGCTAATGATGGGCATTTAATTAAACAAACTATTGTTGCGGCTAATGATGAGTCATATGACATAACCGAACATGAAGAGGCTTTGTTTACTTTAAGTGCGAAGCACATTCATTTAAATCTGGCGGCAGAAAATAAAACCCAAGCTATCCGCTTTGTAGGGCAGAAGCTAGTTGAAGGCGGGTATGTTGAGCCTGAATATATAGAGGCTATGCTAGCTCGTGAAAAACTAACACCAACATATCTTGGAGAGTCTATTGCGGTACCTCACGGAACAATAGAAGCCAAAGACCGCGTATTAAAAACTGGCATTGTTATTTGCCAATATCCTAAAGGCGTACAATTTGGTGAAGAACCCGATGAAATTGCTCGCTTAGTGATTGGTATTGCAGCACAAAATAATGAGCATATTGAAGTTATTACACGAATTACTTCCGCTTTAGATGAAGATGGGGTCATTGAGCGTTTATGTGAAACCCAAGATGTTCAGGAAGTACTCGAAATTTTAGCGTCTCAAAGTGCAGCATAAGGAGAATAATAATGAAAGTCATTCATTTTGGTGCAGGAAATATAGGCCGCGGTTTTATTGGTAAATTATTAGCAGACGCAAATTCACAAGTCACTTTTACGGATGTCAATCAGCCATTAATTGACCAACTAGCACATCAACAATCTTATAATGTTCATGTTGTTGGTCAGGAAAATCGTATTGAGAAAGTCCAACACATTCACGCTGTTAATAGTAATGATCCTAAAACGATAGAGTTTATTGCAACGGCAGATATGCTTACAACAGCAGTCGGGCCTCAAGTGCTTGAAAAAATTGCCTCAACGATAGCTAAAGGCATTATTCATAGAAAATCGTTGGGAAATAACCAGCCACTCAATATTATTGCATGTGAAAATATGGTGAGAGGAACTAGCCAATTAAAGCAACATGTATTGGCTCAATTGCCTGAAGAGTTACATCAATGGGTTGAGCAGCATATTGGTTTTGTAGACTCCGCAGTTGACCGTATTGTTCCTCCGATGGAGGCAGCGAATGATGACCCGCTTGATGTTACCGTCGAATCCTTTAGTGAGTGGATTGTTGATCAGACACAATTTGTTGGTGATATTCCTATTATCGAAGGAATGGAATTAACGGATAATCTAATGGCATTTGTCGAACGTAAGCTATTTACGTTAAATACAGGCCATGCAATAACAGCTTATCTGGGACAATTATATGGATACCAAACAATTAGTGAAGCGATTGGCGATTTGGGGATCCACACTATTGTTAAATCGGCAATGAAAGAAAGCGGGCAAGTATTAATTCAACGTTATGGCTTTGATTCGAAAATACATAATCAATACATAGATAAAATACTGAGCCGCTTTGCGAACCCATATTTAAAAGATGATGTTAGCCGAGTAGGACGACAACCTATGCGAAAATTAAGTTCAAATGATCGCCTAATTAAGCCGTTATTAGGTACATTTGAATATCAATTATCACATGAAAATCTGATCATAGGTATTGCAGCTGCATTGCATTTTAGGTGTGAAACTGATCCCCAAGCAAATGAAATGGCAAAGTTAATTGCAGACAAAGGACTTACCCAAACGGTCATTCAACTTTGTGGAATAGAGCAATATCCAGAGGTAATTGATAAAATTTGTACTCAAT
Source organism: Providencia sp. PROV_01 (assembly GCF_053098325.1). Lineage (NCBI taxonomy): Bacteria > Pseudomonadati > Pseudomonadota > Gammaproteobacteria > Enterobacterales > Morganellaceae > Providencia > Providencia sp. PROV_01. The sequence continues at coordinate 2,015,614 of NZ_JBRFKD010000002.1, forward strand.
ACCAGTTAATGATGTTGAGTAAAAAGTAATATTACGGATAATGGGTTAATTATTGAGGTTCAATCACTTTATGGCTACCTACTATGTGAAAGCAAGTAATATAGCCATAAAGTGATAAAAGAAGCTAATATGGAAAATAAACAAAACATTGAAAATCAAATTCTTGAGCGGTTGAATCAACGACCAGAGGTGCACTTATTTGTTCAAGATGTCGTTATTTTAATTTCACAAGCTATTGATAAATTAATGTTAAAAGTTTTCAGAAAGGATGACTATGCAGTAAAATATGCAGTTGAGCCTCTTTTAACTGGAAATGGCCCATTAGGGGAGTTATCGGTTCGTTTGAAACTCTTATTTGCGTTAGGGGCTATTTCTCGTGAAACCTATGAAGATATAGAATTATTTCTTGCTTTGAATGAGTCATTATCTGCAGAAAAAATAAATATAAATTTTACGGATGATGAAATTTTAGGCAGTATTAAAATGCTTCATTGTATGGAACCATTACCAGAAATGATGAGATTTAATCAGCCGGAAGATCTTATTGATAATCAATTAATTGAATTGCAAAAACACCGTTTTCAGCAAATGATCAAATCTTCATTGATATTGTCTGTAACAGCCTTAATTACCCAAATTATCGAAACGGATGTATTTTAAAATAGGTTATTCTATTATCTCTATTTTACTGTTTACTTACCAAGGTAAATATGTTTGAAATAATACGTTATTAGCCGAGAATCAGCAGAGTATCGAATGAATATTATTATTGCACATGAAATAACCACCGAAGATAAAGAAGAGTTACTTGCAGGGTTGCGTAGTTTTAATACTCAGTTTTTAAATGCCGACCGATTTGGTTCATTAGGAATTTATTTTAAAAATGATGATGGTGTGATGCTTGGTGGTTTACTTGCCTCAGTTAAGGCAAATTGGTTATGTATTGATTATTTATGGGTTAGTGAAAGTGCCAGAAATGATGGATTAGGGCGTGAATTGATGTATACCGCTGAACGGGAAGCAATAAAATTAGGTTGTATTCATAGCTTAGTTGACACATTTAGTTTTCAAGCCTTACCATTTTATGAAAAATTAGGATATGTGAAACAAATGTCATTACCTGACTTCCCGGAGACAGGCATGCAACGACATTATTTAACTAAACGTGATATATAAAAAATACCTATAAATTATGGCATGATCGGTTTAGTCGATAAATATTGTGCTGCATAATCAGGTAGGCGAGCCTTTAATTTATCAATTGTTATTTCAGCAATGACACCACTTGTCGGTACTAACTCGTTTGTTTCAACGAAAATATTCTCTGAACAAAAGAACTGATTAGATGAGAATGATTTTTCTGGTGAAGTAACTAATGGTTTGCTCTTAGTCCTATTGATAAAGCGATTAGAGAAAACTAGATAATTTTTAATATTAATAGATTTATCTTCAGTATCTACAAAATTTTGCCAATAGCTAATTAAAGCGTCAGATAAATAATTATTAAAAATGAAGGTGTCTTGCATAATTAGCCATTTGTCATCGACATTGTCATAGGGGCGTGCATTAAAAGAAATGTGATTAAGATAGTTACCAGCAAATACGAGTCCTTTTGCATTACGAAACTTTAATTGACCGGATGGCTTATCATCTTTTGGCCAGCCAGAGAAATAATTTTGAATAACTTCAACTTGTTCATACTGTTTAATATAAATACCATGATCACGTTGTATATCATCTTTATCTGTTTTAGGATTGTAGAGAAAGATTTGGTCACTACCTGAAATAAAGTTTTTACGAAATATCCCTTTTTTGAGATTACTCGTCGAATACCAACCGGAAACAAATTCACCTTGGGCATCATCAAAAGATATTAATTTTTTATCTCTTAAACTTAAAAGTGTGGTGAGCAGTATCTGTGTTTTTTTATCAAGCCATGGTGTTGCTAAGTTAATCTCATCGACCGAACCTAAAAAATTTTGTTCAATTAATAAACCGGAACTATTACCATAAGTACTAAGACCAACTCCTGCATAGTTACGCCCACGCATAAAAACATTACCATTTATTGTATAGAAATGACTAGAACAGGTCAGTTGCGCTGTGCTGTATTCGGTTATTGTGTTAATAAATACATTATGGCTAATACGAATTGCAGATTTGTGTCCATAAAAATGTATTCGAATATTGTCAAAGATTATGTTCTCTATGTTTATATTTGACACTTTTGTTCTGTAGGTACTATCACCGAACATAACCGATTGTCCTTTGGGATTTAAACAACGAAAAATTGTGCCTTCTATCGAACCCAATAAGGAATTATAAGATGTTAATAATACATCGCTAGCAAATAAGTAAGTACCGGCAGGGAAATAAATACCTTTATGAGAGGTGTTACTTTCTTTAAGTAAACTTAATATCGCCTGACTTAAATCTTTATCTGTATTTGGTAATATACCTGCATCTTGTGCATTGATATAGCCATCCGGTGTGTCATTGCATGTGGGGCTTTGATTTATCATGTATATATCCTATCGACGGTTTTATTGTGGGGATATGAATAGTGTCACTTATAATTATCTGGTACTTAGCTATAATACTAGTCATAAGGGGTATAAGTATATTGTTTTATCAATAATTCAGCAATGTAAATTAAAATTAGCGTGATCTACATTGTTTTTAATACATTGATATTTATGCTGAAATAATTTGCAATGTATTGTTATGAATAATATTTTTAATTTTTGGTTCATCGGCATGGTTATTATGTAAATCTATCATTCGCAGTTTGATTATTAATAAATGAAGGTAAAATATGAAAATTTGTATTATAGGGACGTTCGGGGCAGGAAAAACAACATTATCTGCCAAGCTAGCCGATGAATTTAATACGCCTGTATATGGCTATGATGAAATTTATTGGAATAAAACTCAGGCAGAATATATCAAAAATCCTCAACCTATTATTAACGGATTAGTCTTAGAGATAACATCTAAAAAAGAATGGATTATTGAAGGCGCTTACGATAGGCGTTTAACTCCCTTTTTTCATGACTGTACGTTAATTATTCGCTTAAATGTACCTTACCATATATGTGCCTTTAGAATCGTAAAACGATACCTTGCATCTAAATTTACAACGATAGGGCCCAAAGAGACATTTTTCAATACAGTTGAGTTACTACGCTTTGCAAAGCAATTTGATAAGCAGCTTGATGATTTCTTTGCACAAAATCCTTTATTTTCTTCTAAAGTCATCATTATAGATAATTCCAAACAATGTATTGGTACGATAAAAAAACATTTAGAATAAATAGGGTTCAGTGGCCTGTCCGGCTCTTACAGTATAAATAATTTTAGTAATAACTTTATTTGTACATCTATCAGTTGGTTTATGCTCTCTAAAGGCTGTTTTTGCTTCATCTCTTTTCTTCTGGTATCGGCTAAATAAATTTGCCCATAAAAAATACTATATACATGAGTACTTAGATTCCACTAGAAATTACTAGACCTTCTTGGAAGTAAAAATAATTAATCAATTCTCGTATAAAAAATAAAATAACATTCAAGCGGCCAAGTCATTTCAATCACTCAGAATGGCACTCAATCAGTTGGTAGGAGGAGGGATCATTAATTAAAAGTGACTCATTTTTAATTAAATATCTATTAGCATTTTTGCTTATAACGAATTGAGGCGGGGGGATTTTACAATCCTGTTCATCAATAATAGATGCATTAAATCCTGTGGCTATTTCTTTTAATGTATAATTCCCCTGGCAAGAATATAATTCTTGCCAGGATGAAATAGTTAACTTAGCCTCATTGTTAAATTTAAATTTTAGATTAATAAGTGTATTAACATCATTATTTGATTTTTTCTCGGAATAGTGTAAATAATAGCAACCAATGGTTTTAGTTGCATATGCACAATTTAATATAATGAATGAGAATAATGCACTAATAAATAGAAGGTAACTCATTTTTGATTCATTCATCGATGATAACTAGTATACATAGCGTAATAGCAGAAAGTAAGTTAGCACTGTGTTAATTAACCGATTAATAAGCATTTTGACGAACATTAAAGGGTTGTAAAATCCTATTCCAGATTTCAATCATTTGTTATATTTGTCTTAATAATGAATTCTAAAATTTCTTTAAACATTTCTTTTCTATCTAAATTTATAGAATATTTAGGCACTGTACCGTCATCGTGCCCGCCCTCATAATCCATTGATGGCGTACTTTTCCATTTATTGCTAGATTTGAGTAACGTATATTTGCGCTTATCGCCATTCATCTCAGTAGAACGGTTGTCGTCAGACAGAATCGCCCGTATCTTTATGTTTTAAGTTAGACCCCATAATGCTAGGTAAAAAAATAACAGGAACCACTTTGGTTGCAGGGACATAAAGGTGGGCTTTGGCGTTCCGTGATTGATGTTCAGTCGTACATTCCCAAGAAACCCGTTTTTTCACATCAAATTGACAAAATGGTGCTGGATATTTTCGCCTTGTTCATCCTGACTCATTGTATTTTCTTCAAATTGAGCATGCCGATGATTGATTTGATATTCCCACTTATACTCAAATACATTTATTTATGAAAAATAAGGCGAGAATGATGGCAATATCGATGAGCAATTTATCGAGTGATAGTGAATTATTTATTTTGCTGAATCAATGCATATCGGTTCAATAGTTGTTTAAAGTGAGTATCAATACGTTGATATTCTGATTCAGGTACAGTGCCTTGCGCTTGTAATTGTTCTAGTTGGCGTAGTTCTTCTTCGAGTGGCAACCCTTGATTAAAATGTTGACGTGCATTAAAAATAATCGTTTTTAATTCAGACCCAGTGATATAGCTGCGAGGTTTACCATCGAGATTGTCTAAGCGCGTACTGAGATTATTTAACTCTGACATTCCTTCAGACCACTGTTGGAGTTTATCGCGAGATGACGCATTGATTTGCATATTTTGCTGCCATTTATCGTTTAACGCTCTGACTTCTTGCCGTTCACCATATTGCTTCGTGAGGTAACTCACCATGCTTAATCCATACTGTTGAGACCAAATTGGGGAGACGGACTCTAATTCTACGAGGTAGTTATTGATTAACTTGAGTTTTTCAGGAGAAAAACTATTCGGTTGCGCGGCATTAGGTTGTAATTGTTGCTCAAGAATTGAGGCAATATTCGGCGTAAAGTCAGGTAACTGGGGTAGCGCTTGCGCTAAAACGTGGTTATTGATTTGCGGGTGTAACACATACAAAGTTCCTGCACACAGCGCGCCTGTGAGCACAATACCGAAAGCCAGACCCACACAAATGCCTTTGCGGTAAGAAGGCTTGGTCGGTGTCGGTGTACTGATAGTGGCATTGGCCTTGATGGAAATTGGCGTTGCTGCGGCACGGGCATGAAATGATGATGGTGAGGTTTTCGGCAATTGCAGCGGCGTTGGTGGAATAAAACCACTATCGGGAACATCGGTATTTTCGAGCTGCTTGGCTTGAGTGGTGAGCAAGTTTTGCAGTCGTTCCAGCTGAGTGAGGTGTTTGAGCTCTAATGTTTGCAGCAACTGTCCAATTTGGTTGAGCGTCGCTTCAGTTTGATACAGTGCTGGCAGGTCTGCATAAACAGGTGCATGGGCGCGTAACCCTGTCATGAGTTGTTGGCTCAGCGTTGCGAGGATCTCAACCCGGGCATGGGTCTGTTGTGGCCATAATCCTTGCCAGTGGCGGCTCAGTAAATGTTGGAGTAAAGATAAGCCTTCGTTTAATCCCGCAATGCCATTTTGATGCTGGCGGATCAGGGTAAACCATGCGCAAGTTTGTAAATCAGCGCCATTTTGGTTGAATAAGGACAAACATAGCCCATGAGCTCGAGCCCAGTCAACATCAGGGCGGGCAGGGTGGAAGCGTTTGTTTAACTCGTCTTTAAGGGCAGAGAAATCAGTCAGGGTGCGAGGGTCGCCACCAAGGCGTAATGTGTTTAAATCTGGGGTCATAGTCTTCTCACGCTATCGTCGGTTAAATCGTATCGAATTGTTTTTTCAGATGGTGGACGAGAATGCGTCCATCCGGCATAAACTCAGTGCCATAACGGATTAACCCTTGCTCATGTAATTCAACCTCAAGGGCGTAATGGAGTGCCCCAAAGCTATTTTGCGGTAATAACACTAAAGAGAGTGATTTGATACGGGGCTCATACTTGAGTAACGTTGCTGATAAAATGGTCATCATATTGTGAGCGGTACCGGGGAGACCTTGGATCATTTTACTCATATCGGGGAGTCCGTAGTCGGGAAGATGTTCGATGCTACCCGCTCTGGCGTTGAGAATGCGGCGAATATTGTCCATCACGGACACCATCACTTGGTCATGTTCTGGGATAGCATCAATATCTAATCCTCCCGCAAAATACCCCGTCAACATTTCATATAATGAAGGCTGGGACATGCTATTTTTCTCCAAGTGGTTTCAAGGTCATGGTGTTATCCGCTAGGGTGAGTAAGCGTGGGTCATCGGGTAATAACCGCTTTTTGGGGATCACCACGCGCCAGTCGTCGGTGATAAGGTCAGGGTGATGGAACATCACGGCAACGGCAACAAATTCAGCACCGTCCTCAAGGGGCATATCAAGGGAAATTGATTCGCCAGGGCGAATTCGCAGGTCTTTTTGTGTGACTAATGAGGATTTGAGTACTTGGCTATCTTTAGCGAAAAGGGTGGCATAGTCGCTTTCAACAAAGCTTTCAAAGTTTTTTAGTTGATAAACACGGATAATCGTTGATAGCGAAGCGCCAGTATCGTCAGTATTGAGTGCTTCGCGTGCCACGAAATCAAGATGGACGACTTTCACTTGCTTATAAAATATCGCGTTTGCTGCACTGCGAGTGCCATCGCTGACCATTTGAGTCAGTCCGCATCCAGTGAGGTTTAATGCTGTCAGAAGCACCAATGTCTTGCCGCAAAATGACAATAAAGGGAGTTGTTTCATAGGTGAGTCCCAGAATTAGAATCGATAATTAGCATAATGTGAGGGCGGCGTAGAGTGTGATGTTGCCGATAACCGCTGATAGCGCCCCAAATTTAAGGTAATAATGTGTTCTCGGTGAGGGGCATTAGGCGCCAATGTGCCCATCGCGGCGGTACGTCCCAGTTGAACACCTTGGCGAGATTGCGTGCTTAACGTTGCGTTAGGGAGCAACTTTCTGGGTAATTTGAGACAAAGACGGGCATTGACTCTTGACCCTAGGTAAACATGCAACAGCGCCATTAAATCTTGATACAGTTGTCCGTCAGGCAACCAATTGCGGGCTTCATTAAAGTTATCTGTCTGTAAGGTAATCAAAATTTGGCTGTTTATATCGGTAGAATACTGACCTAAAACAGGCTTGTTGGTTAAGGTCATCGGTGTTCTGCAGGATAACCCTGTTTGAGTGGTTTGCTCAATGCGTCTTGGGTCATGAGGCTTGATGTTAACTTGGGTATCAGGCGCGAGTAATTTAACTAATGATATAACCCCTTCGGCGGTACGAGTTGGAAAACGTAGCGTACCCAGTAATGCGAGAAAGCGGGATAACGGAGCTTGTATATGTTGCGCCGTGCCAGGTATACCTAAGCCAATTAACCCATATAAATACTGGGAAGTTTCGTCTTCACCTCCCGCTAAAAATGTTGCAGGGTAAGAGTATTTTCGCCAAATACGATAAAACTGCGTCGTCAGTCGGTGGTTAAAAATATCTAAAAAATCGGTAAGAGACTCGGTTCCCTCACGTCGTTGTGCAATGTCATCAAGGTAGGTTGTCGGTAGCGGGGAAGTGACACCATATAACCCTAAAAATGTCGTTCGAATACTGGGTGTGTTGCTATCTCGGTAGCGGTCTTCAATGTCGATGCCTTTAATTTCGGTGACAGGAAAACCCATCCCACGATGGGGACGAAACCGGATAACATCTGTTTTCGGGTCTTGGGTGCTACCGAGTGGCGGGCGCTGTTTATTACTCTGTTCTAGCAGTTGGCAAAACCGATAGAAGTTAACCAGTGGTAGACGCTCCCCTAGTGCATCAAAAAGCGGATTTACTGAGGATGATTCTCTGTCCATGTGAGGCTATTTCCTTTTGGTACAATATGGAGAGTTAATTGGTTAAATAGATGCACGTCGGTATAAAGCGCGAAAAAGCGATTGAGCATTTCACCAAAGAGATGAATATCACCTTCACCGTTAAATCCGTTGCTATCAAGGGTGATATCGATGGCAATACCACGCTGTAAAAAGCCTTTTTCGAAGCGCTCAATAAGGTGCTGTTCAACGTGGATCATGGCATCGAGTTTGCGGCTGTTTAGATCATCATCTCGCCAGTCATAGAGTGCCAATGTGCCACGTAATACTTCTACGTTATCCATCATATTGAGGAAGCTAGCGCCAAGGTGACTGAGGACACGCCAATGGAACCGATCTTCTGCAGGGGGATAGCACGGCAGGGTTGGCTTACATAAATTACGAACCTGCAATTGGGTTTGTAGCGTTTCTTCGGTTCTGTCGAGCAATGTACTTTGCAGCGCTTTGCGTGGAAGTTGTCCGTTAGTGCCGGTTAATTGTAAAGATAAGGTTTCACTTTCAAGGGTAGCGGTCGGTTGTTCGCGTTCTCCCCCTAAAATCAGCCATGTATCATGTAACCCACTGACACCGCGCTTAACACGAGTGTGGTAGTAGTGTTCTGGCGCATTGCGGCGCAACATGCCGCCTCTGTGGCGGAAACTGCTGAATGGAACATAATGAATGTGTTCATCTCGTCTTGTGCCATGAACCGTATCGACAGCATAAATTTCGGTGTGCCCATCTTGTAGGCGACGGGGACGCAGTAAATATTCACTTTCTAACCCGTTAACGGTGAGTGGGTCAGCTTCAATATTGAATAAGTTGATCACCGGAACGCTGTGCAGTTTTAGGTTATCCGTACTTAATGGAATGTCGCTATCCCATAGCGTATCAAGCACAATTTCGAGTTCAAAATGACTCAATCCTTCAGGTAATTGAATTTCACCGAGCCCGTTTAAGTTGACGAAAAAAAATTTTTCACGGAAAGAAAAATACTCCAGTAATAGCTGGTAGCCGCTGAAAGTGCTATCACTTTTAGGCCACAGTTGGTCTTCTTCAGCAAAGCCCCCCGGGGAAAACCAAAGGGGTAAACGAATACGATCAGGGGACGATGGCAGGCGAATATAGGTGGCTGCAACTTGCTTAGTCAGCGCTAAATGGAGTGCATAGGTCGTTGGAACGTCACCAGAGAGATAAAAGGAGAGTGCATTAAGTGCGGTTTGTTTCCAGTCAGCGAGCTTCGCACAATCGAACTGCAAACGAATTACGGAACGGCCATCAGGCTCTGTGGTTAAATTAACGGTTGATAGCACAATGGGATTGAGCGTTAAGTCTCGCGTTGTGCGATAGCGGCAGACGGTCTTTTTGGGACCAATCGGGCGCGAAAGCACTTCAAAGTTAGCAGGGATCACCGATGAGAGTTTCATATCGTGAATATCTGGCGCGAGTTCAACGACAGAAAGCGATGGAATGGTTTGTAGATAATGAGGCCAAAGTAGGCTAACTAACCCTTCTGTTAACTCAGGTAAATCATCATCAATTTTTTGGCGCAATTGCCCCATGGAGAAGGCAAAACCTTCAAAAAGTCGTTCAACAAAAGGGTCAGGAATGCCCACTTTGTCTAAATCTAATAACGCCGCACGATCGGGGTGAGCTTGAGCGAATTCTTTAGCTGCTTCACGCAGATATCGCATCTCCGCATCATAATAGCGAAGGGTTAAATCATCCATTTGTGTGGTTCTCATTGATTAATTTAGGGGTAGAGTACTAAGGCTCGCACAGGATCTAATCGTGTTAGTTGAGCCAGTAACTCAGACATCTGATGATGCAGTTCAGCTTTGTCAGGCGTATTACGCTGCGTTTTCCCTCGCAACAGTTGCAATTGGCGGGCTTTAACTTCAAATAACGAGTGTGGTTCCCAATCAGCGAGACGCATCTGCTCAGCACTGTGGTCTAATTCACGAAGTAAATTCAGTGCCAAATCATAACGAGCAAATTGTTCGGCCACTCTTGCCATCACTAATTGCAGCAACCATTTTTGACGGGGTGTTTGGATATTCGGACGTGACATTAACCAGGCTAATGCGGCTTCAACGCCTTCAGTGTCAGCTTGAGTTAACGCTTCTTGTTCTAACGAAAATATTGAGTCGTTATCATCGTCACTTGTGCCACGAATAGGCATGTGATGGAGAGACTGAATATTCTCTTCTAGAATATGCTGTTTGATCCACGCTAATGTGACTTCATCAGCGAAAGGTGTGCCATCTTCCCAAGCGAGATTTTCTAAACCCGGCAAGCGAAGTAAGAACTGCTTTAAATCAGAAGCAATCACCTCTGCCCAGCCGTCCCACGGCGCAGGGGATTTACTCAATGCCTGATGCAAATACCACTGCACATCTAACCAAAAATGGTTAACTCCTTCTGCAAACAATCGATCAGCTTGCTCGGTGAGTTCGAGCCAATTTTGTTGCAGATATAAACGTTTTAGCTGCGCTTTGGCATCTGAGCGTGGTGGGGCTAATCGAGTACAACCTTGCTGATTTTGTGGTGGCGATTGGTGCAGGGTATCCCAACGGACAGATTTCATCAGCCGGTGACCCGACAGCCAGCCGTTCGGTTGATTACGCAGATAATTGGCGAGTACTTTGGCTTGATCAAGTAATTCTCGACCAGACTGAATAGGCGTGATAGCGCTGATACCCGATGATGTCTGTTTCGTTGAGATATTTTCTGTTGATTTAATATTTTGTGGAACAACACTATTCGCACCACCAGATTGTGCAAGTCGATTTTCTAATGCGCGTAGTAGTGGTGCAAGATTAGGACGGTTTGCTTCATCCCATGTACTAAATTCATCCACAATCGAACTAAGTAACGCCACGATACGTGCGAATTCGTTACTATCCACTTCAGGATAAAGGGATAAACTGTCGATAACCCGTTGACCCGCCAACCATTCAATGGCCGACTTTCGGCTATTTGGGCGATTTGGTAGCAAGTCATCATGGTAACGGTGGAGTAACCCTGCCAGTAATCCTAATCCATCGGCTAGGCCCGTTTCACCTTCTTGATGCAAGCGTGCCCAAACGTAGTAAGTGATCACGCGTGCGTCTTTACAGACATGAGTTAAGAGATTTTCGGCAAGTGTACAGATTAATTGTGTATCTGAGCCTGATAACTTGTTGACTTCTTCTTTCATGCGTTCGAAGTCATCGTCATAGCCAGGGTCTTCCCCAACCGGATTTTCAGCTGTGATTGGCAATAACCAGCGTTCCCATAACACGACTTGTTGTTCCACTAATTGATTAGCGACAAGCGGATTTCCGGTAAAACAGGCTGTGCGTAAGGCAGTTAATAAAGGCATAGGTGATGTCCTATCGAGGCTAATCCAAGAAGATTTTTTCAGGTAGCACAAAGTTACGTAGTTTTAATAGCGCCAGTGGGCCTTGGCCCATTTCAGTGCGCAGTTGGTAATTGAGTGTATTGCCATCTGGCGTTGAAAAAACTTAGGTAATCTTTTGACACATTTATTAGACCCTATGTGCTTTTAGTACTTAAGCGGCGGGGGCTAAAGTAAACAATTTTAGGTGAAATTTAAGCGATAACAACATAATCACTGTCACTTTGGAAAACACTAAAATGAATTAGGCTTATAACGCAGAGAGCCGACAATTCTGTCCCAAATATCGACCATTTCAGATTCGCTATAGCGAGTTTGTTTACGTTTGCTATTTAATGCTATTGTTGCTAATAGCTTGGATGTTGAGGCAACAGATTCATTAGCATAGAGTATGAAGTCATAAACCTGTCGCGTTTTCTGTTCATAATTTTGAGTGCCATCAAAAAGCCATGCTTCAAATGGAATACCATTTGCCATAGACGCATATTTTTTTAAGGTTTTCATGCTTGACGCTTTCAATGCGTCATTAATTGCATCACTTCGACCAAAAAGAGTGTCACTATTGTCAATCATCGTATTGTTAGTATTTATTCCAAAGAGTAAATCGTCGTTTTCATAACTAAATTCGACCTCTATTTTATGTTGACCTCTATCATCAGCAATAAAGCCATTAGGAATACACCAGCCTTTATCGACTGGAATTTCATGATCTAATCGCCCACTTAATCGCGAAATCAACGAGCGCATTGCTGCTAATTTAGTGGGTTTATCATTTAATTCGATTTCAGTAAAACCAGCTTCTAAATAAGACTTTCTTTCATCCGCGTATCTAGCGGCAGACAAATCTCTAATATTTATAGTAATAATAAAAGCAATATGATTGAGATACACATGAGCTTCTAACGTTCGATAAGAATCTTGCGATCCTGATTTATTTTTATCAAATATCACCCCTTGATTGTCGGGAAGCTGAATGACTTCTTTCAACGCAGGGGCATTTTTCTGACTGGTTTTTTGATTCCTAAGCGCTTCTTCACGCAATGCAATACGTTGTTTGAATGCGGGCGGGTAAATAAATTGACTTTCGATATCAAAGTCATCATACGTGGCTTTATGCGTACCATTATTAAAAGACTCAGGAACATCCACCACATAAATACCCGCACATTGCGGTTTTGTTTTTGAAAATAACGGTTCAACCATAACAGCGTCCTTTTTAACAATGGGATTTGCATACAACGTTGGCGTAAAAAGCACTAGGCCTAAAGAAAAGCAGATTGAGCGCAACGAGGTCTTCATTAACATGCGGGTACCTCTTGGACCATTTTAGCGATGGCTCGCAGGGTAAATTGCAGTGCAGGGCGTTGATGAATATCCTCGAGATTTTTGACTTCATAAGCGCCTTGATGGTCGACATCCGTTGCTAACACACTTTTAATGGACTGCCCATTTTGATGTTGGATTGTCTTAAAGGACTCCGCAGGAACCGTACCATCTCCCGCAGATTTTGAGGATTTTAATTCATAAAGACGGGAGCGGTTAAACGGCAAAGGCACTTCACGGTAGTTATTGGGAATTTTTTTATCGCCGTCATGCATATCTTTCGGGTACGTGATTGACGTGATATGCCATTTCACTGAGCCATCCGACGGCCTTGTGTGCCCATAAAATGCATAGGTATTGGGATGATAACCAGCGACATTTAACGATGAAATAAAAGATTTAACCTTATCTTTCATAAGGTCGAAATACTCTTTCCAGTTATTTTGGCTAACCCCCCCTGCTTTATCGATGATATCGGACTCATATAACCGCCACCATAAGGTTTTATTCAGGTAAATCTCACCAAACGGATCGCCTTTTTGGGGTAAGACTAAATCACTGCCATCAGCATTCCCTTTTTCAACACTAAACCACGCCATCCCATGGGCATTACTGGTATAGTTTGGCGCAGGCAATAACTGTAAAGGCGCAGGGGCACGGGCTAATACCGGCATCAATTCTTCGGCGGATTTCCCCATGACAATACCCGCCAATCCTTCTTGTTTTCCACCCACTTTCATTCGTCGATAGGCGGCGGGTGACCCCAAATCCGGAATGACGCCATGAACAACGCCTAACACCTTATCCTGACACCCTTTAAATTCGGCATCGTCTGGCGGATTCATGGCATAACGAGCCACTAATCCTCCCATGGAATGCGTAACTAAAATCACTTTTTCAATCGCGAGACCATGTCCGTGTCCATCTTGACTTTGGTAATATCGGAGGGTTTTATCAATATACTCAACCAATTTAGCGGCAGAAATGGCATTATCTTCCAACCAGTTATACCCAAATACATGCAAAGGATAGAGAAAGCTCAAAAAATGACTGGCTTCTTTTTCGGTTAAGCAATCTTCATTTTTATCTTCAGTGCCTAACACGGTATTGCATAACTGGCGGACAATACCATTCTCTTTCGGGTTATCGCTGATACCCGCTTTACCATCAGCACGCCGTCTGGCGGCTTTTTGCCAATCATCTAACAACGCGCCTTGAAGCACGCTCAATGTATTCCCATAGCTAAAATTGAGAATTTCGCCCCAACCCCGCTCTTTTCTCGGTTGAAGTAATGTTCCACAATCCCCCAGACCATCATCCGTAATTAACGAATACACCTTCGAATTAATGACACCACCATTATCAACAATTGTTTCGTCGGGATTTAATAATGCTCTACGTTGTTTTCCATTTAATCTAGCCCAGTCAAGATAAACTTGTATATCGTTATCTCCACGCCAAATCATTTCATCTTTTTCAAATTTACCACCGGATGACTTTAAATTACTGCCCATCACCCCGGGTAAAAAAATGACTGGAATAATTTTGGTTGGAGGAACCACGCATTTGGCTTCCGCATTAAGGGATTCGTGTTGAAGTTCAACCCCTTTCCAATGACATTTTCCTTTTTCATCCCATTGAGGGTGATAATATGAAACGTGTTGGCATTCGCCGATTTCAGGAGTCTTTTTCTCTGACATGACGTATGTTCCTTTGATGTTTTGTTTTGCGATGTCCGATTCTTTGGTACTGATAAGATCTATTGTGTCAAACGGATGAGTTTAATGTTCAATACTGCCCACTAGATATCATCAAAATGATTTTAAGATCCTACAAATATCTATCCTGAAGTTTTATATCAGTTTTTGAGCGGTCATCGTTCATTTTTTGCACCATAATAAATAAAATGTTTCAACCAAGACGCATTTTTATTTAGTGAGCAACGTTAGAGAGCGTTTTTAATATACGAAAAACATCAAATCGAAAATAACTATCAACGATGATCTAATTATCCAAGAAGATTTTTTCAGGTAGCACAAAGTTACGTAGTTTTAATAGCGCCAGTGGGCCTTGGCCCATTTCAGTACGCAGTTGGTAATTGAGTGTATTGCCAGCTGGCGTGGTCCATGACACGGTATAGCTACTGGTGCTTCCTGCATAAGGCGCGACATTGGCTATCTCGAGTAAACGGATTAACCCCCAGACACCAGGATGATCGCCATAGAGTCGGGTACCGGTGGAGGTCGTCATCCAAGACAATGAGGCGCCTGACGCGATGGTATCGGCAGGCCATACAAACCGTTGCCATTGCGGGAACTGGTTATCGTAGGTAAGATTTTGCTTATCGATCACCAGTACGGTCTGCATCACCTGTTTACTGGTTCCCGGACGCATCTCGAAGTACAGGCGAGCCTCTCCATCGGCGAAGGCCACATCGCCTAGCTCACTCAAGGTATTCATAGCCTGAATAAACTCAGGGTTAAAGCGTAAACCTTGAGCATTCGTGCTATTGGGTACCCAATGGTTACCTTCTTTGCGTAAGACACCTTGCAAACGTGTTTCTAAGAAACGCTGAATACGTCCACTATCAGGGCGAAGATATTGTGCCATCAGAGGCAAAGAAATATCGCTTTGCGTATCTTTCAAGGGATAGCGACCGCCAAAGGCGTTGTTCCATTCATTGACAATCGCATTTTGCCATTCGCTATTAATGCCTTGGGCAGTTGGTGTGAGCAATTGCTGCCACGCTTGGGTCATCGGCTCCACTAACAGTGCATCCCCAAAGCTTTGCCACTCTTGCCCAAAACTGGCGGCAATCAAGCTCCCCATATCCCGCGTTTCGGCAAAATCGACACTTTTACCTTCTAGAATACTTTGTGCGAAGGCTTGGGACATGGCTTGTGGGTCGGGGGCATTTACCACTTGTTGAAGTTTTAATCGCACACGAGTAATACGGGTTAAATACGCTTGTAAACTCAGGTTATCACCGGTTTGTGAGGTGGCTTGAGGATCAACAAAGTTTAGGATAGGACCAAACGTCTCTTCCAATGGCCCCGTAAAATCGGCTTTTTGGTTAATCACCGGTTTTTGTTCTTTGTTGAGCAGGTCTTTCGCGGAATTCATAAAAGAATCGGCGAGCTTTTCTTGCTGGCGTCCGGTTTTCCCTTGGTAAGCCACGGTATTCATCAACGCAATGACGGGTGACTGGCGCACATCGCTCATCAAGGATAACTGGTCAATAGTATCAGACAAACTTTCAGTCTGGCGCCATTGCAGGCTATTGAGGAAGTTTAACCAGCTATTAGAAAAGTCAGCAAAATAGCGTTCAGTGAGCTGCTGCTTAAGCACATCAGGCGAAATATCTTGGCTAAGTTCATGCTGGTTGTCGCTCAATACCCAGTCAATTTCATTGCGTCGCGATTCGACCGTTTTTTTGATTGCTGGCTCAATGGACTCTTCCCATGCTTTGCGAGTAAAAATTCCCGGTACAAACTCATCGGTGGTCAATAAAAAGCTAACATCGGTATCGTTTGTCATGTCATTGAGAGTCATATCCGGAAATTGATTCTGTGCTTGCAAAAGCACTTTTTGGTATAACGAGGCACTTTCGCTTCGTTGGCCGATCTGTTGAATGAGTAAGGTGCGGCTTTGATTAATCAGGTTATTGTTGGCAGTTAATTGCCATTCTGGGTGCTTCGGTAGCTGCTGGGCATAGAACATAAGTAATTCTTTGCCGAGGGTTTGCCATTCACCTTCGTTCATTCCTTGTGGGACGGGGAGGGTCGTGAGCACGCTATCAGTAAAAAACGCCGGATCCATGCGTTCAGGCGTACTCATCATGAGATAAGTTTTTAAATCTTGATATGCACGTTGTGTCGCTTGGCGACGCTCATCACTATTTGGCGATAATTGTGTATAGGCTTGCAATCGTTGCTCAAGTTGTTGACGGATATTATCTCGCAGAGGAGGGAGTACCGTCTGCTGATACAACGGCCATAAATGCGCTAATAGCGGCTCATTGCTATTCAAGCCAAAATGCAGCCAAAAAGGCACTGAGTTCTGTTCCCGATGAGTTAACAGCCCAAGAGTTTGCTGAAAATCATACTGAGCTTTGAGGCGTTCAGTTTCCGGTAATTGGCTGTTAGCGGCGACGCTCGCACTTTGGTAGCTCTCTTCGATAAGCTGGCGATTGGCGAAATAAGAGACAATCATGCCTGCGCCCCACAAGGTCATGGCGGTGGCCGCGCCGTATTGAACGAGACGTTTTTTGTCAAAGCCTAAAGAGGCAGGCTGTAAACCGGATGCCAGTTCAGATTGCACATTCAACCAGCTTGTCCAGCGAGTATCAGGGTGCCAACTATTGGGTAAACGTTGCTGATTTAACGGATTGATAGAAGGGCTAAATGCGATGCCGGAAAAAGGCAGCGTACGTAATTGGGTATTGAGTGGCGCTAATGCGGTCGCAAGCTGCTGGCTGCCCCCGTTTTGTAGAAATTGGGCTAAGGCGAGTAGATAGGTGTGTTTCTGTTCGCGAAGTAATGCTTGGGTTCCGTTGATCACAAGTGCAGGGATCAGGCTTAACAAGCTAGGCGATAGTGCCTCAGCTGGCATATTTTGCTCTGTCATGCAGAGGATAGAGGGCGTTTCAACAGCACTGAGGGATTGTTGGTCACTGACACTCCATACCCAAACTGGCGCACGCCAACCTAATGCTTGGAAGAGGTTTTGGATTGCACGCCCTGCGTTATGGGCTGTTGCGGTATTGAGGTTAGTGAAAGTGACGCTGTTGTCTAAAAGCTGGGAAGAAATGCTGTTTTCTGTCACCCAAATCACGCCATCGAGCGGACGACGTCGGCGTAGGTGTTTGAGGGTTTCTAGTCGTTCTGAGTCTATGGAACTGCCGATATCGCCACCGTAGATAAGCAAGGTGCCATCACACTCTTGCCAGATTTCTTGGGTCAGGCTAGGAGCGAGTTTTTCGACGGCGGAGTGGGAGCCAAGGAGGAGCTGTATGGAGACTTTGGAATGCCAGAAATTGCCGTATTGGGATTTTAGGGTTTGTTTTATAGGTAAAGATAGTAACTCTGTTTGATATTTTCCGGATAGGTTTTCTCCGAGTTGTCCCTCATTTAAGTCATAAGTATCTTTTTTTATCCTAAACTTGATGATTTTATTTCTAATTTTTTTAATTAATTTAACTAGCCCAATAAATAACATGGATAATGAAATAATATATAAGGACGCATTGGCCTTGTGGCTTGGTTCTATAGCGTAACTTCCGCTCCAAAACCAAGTGAATAATAAAGACACAAGTGCAAGGATAATGGTTATGTAAAATAACATTTTAAAGGTCTCTATATTTTAAATTGCTAATTAATGATTTTTATTGGAAATGATTCTGGCTTTATGCATATTTTCTGTATTTAGAATTAATTGTGGCAAGTCGCTTTTTTGAGTTTGCTCTAATGCTAGGCTGATTAACAGTAATTCTGATAACTCACTGGTTTCACCGAATACGGCATTAGCATTAATCAGTTTTGGTTGAGGTGATATACCTAGAGTGCTTAATTTTTCTAATATTTGGCTAAGTTCAAACTCATCTATATTGCTATGCCAAATGTTCTCTATTGCATAAGGTATATTTCCACCGAAAGATAAAACGTTCTCTATACAGTAATCTAGGATATTTTCGGGAGATTGGTGAATGTTAGCGCCATGATTTTCTGAGTTAGATAACAACTCAAGTAAGACAACAGCTTCTGAGTAGTAGCTTGTTTCTGTATTAATTTGCATTCCTAATAAAAATATAGGGGGATGAGCTAGGAGGTTGGCTTGTTCATTCATAAAGGTACTTAATTTATTTGGAGGTAAAAATTGAATTTGATTTGAGATGTTTTTACTTGAGATTTTATTTATTTTTTCAATTAAATATTCTTTTGATAATTCGTTGATATTATCTAAAATCACAAATCTAGTTTGTTTATTTGACGCTATCTTTGATATTGACTCGGTATTACTTAATAAAAAATGGTCAAGAATTCCAGTGAATCTTTCTGTGCTATTTTTTGACGTTAATATGGGGATGTTAGCGTTTTTTATTATGGATTTGTCTTCTTTTTCTGTTTGTTTTAAAAGATTTTTATCAGTTAACGCAAAAAGACTATTTCCCTGATTTCCTAGAGCTGTCATTGTGAAAATCAAATTACTATTAATTGTTCTTCTTTTTAGTTTTGTTTTTTCTTTTATAAGTCTATCACGTTCTAAGTTCCATTGATTAATATAATTAATCCTTTGAATGTATGTTAAATAAATCGATAAAAAAGTAATGGAAGAGGTAATAAAAGAGATAAAAAAAATATAAACTAATCTATGGTTGCTTTCAAAAGTAGAAAAACAGAATAAAGTAATGCATACAATTAATCCGATAGATAAAGAAATAATGATAGTATGAAATAAATTGAACTTATTTGGAATTGACATTAATGGAGGAAGGGTTGCATCTGGCTGTATCATGTTTTATCCAATTGAAATATTTGGTAAAGAAGTAATCAATAAACATCCGCATGAAAGTCTATGTCCATGAAAAGCAATTGCTTGCCCTTGGTCATTGATTTTGTCACTTCCTTCGGCGATCTGATTAGTGCCGTGTTTGGGACATGAAGCTGTATCTCCAACTCGCGCCACACCCTTGCCGTGCATTTGTATTCTACTTGAAGCGGATAAAACGCGACCATCAGATGACGTTCTATCACCGAGTCGAATGATTCCTTTCATAAATATTTTCTCTTGGTTACATGTAGATGTTAATTAGGATTGCCTTACCGTTTCCATCGATTTTTTGCGACCGCAGTACTTTCTGCGTAGCGCCAAAAAAGCAGGTGTCGCCACTGCCATCTCATATCAACACTGTGGCAATCAAACTGATATGGGTCATTATCTTCAATCTGACAATCGGCTTCGACCTCTGGTGTCCACTGAGGAATTTTACTGGTTTGAAATGAAAGCCAGCGGGCAGGGGCTTGCAATATATGCAGAGGAAAGAGCAGAATCGACCCAATACGGCCTACTCGCATATTGAGCATGCGAAAACCAAGCCCTAACGACTCTTTTTGCTCGTTGATGGGTAAAAACCAATGAGAAATCTCAGCGACCTCTTTCACTCCTTTCTTATCTTCCATATAACGGCGAACAAACTCCCAAAAGCGCAGCACTTCCTCTTTATAGAGTGAGCACATACTGACGGTAAATGTATCAACCACCCGTAACTTTTCATCATCGAGGATGTGACCACACAGGTACCACATTTTAGGGCTGAGACCATTGGGTTTTTCTTGTCGCAGGGTAAAATAGATATCTTGCCACGGGATAGTTTGCACCGCGCCATTAGTGCGAAAAAGGTGAACAAGCTGTTTTTTACGATTAAAACGGATAGGGTAGTGTGTATAAATAAACCATTCAATTTTGAGTACATAAAGCGCAATTAATATGAATGGAACAGAAATTGAAATCTTAAACCAATCTAAATTCAGAGGAAAAAAAATAGCATTAACGGTGAAATAAGTCGCTAAGGCAAGATAAATCAAAACAACAAAAGAAACAAATCCCCTATCTTTATAGTGAACATCAGTCACTTCTAAAAAAGTGGAGTTTAATTTGATGAGCGATAAGTCATTTGTTAAATCCTGTTGTGTAATGTGTTCAATATGCTGACCTTGACGTAAATGGTTTGCCAAGTCATCACTGTCTAAAAAACGATTAATCGGAAAGCGAACTAATATTTCTTTAATTTTTTTCATGATAGGTTTAATGTCCTGAATTATTGTTCCCATAGTTTGGCAAAAGCTTCATCTTCATCTTTAGCTAATGAAAATAATCCTTCATTATTTTTTCCGAAATACATGCATTTGTTAATCCATAACATTAAATCATTTGGTTTGTAATTCTCGATAGCAAATGCAACGATGATAAATATAATCGATATGATAACGCCTACAATGGGAATTCGACCTAAAATACAAATGATTAGTAAAAGGCCTAGAAAACTAGAAAAATAATATAAATTTGACAACAAAATATTACCTTTTTCTTCTTCTTTTTCATAATCTAAATAATCTAAATAAGCAAGTATCGCAATACCTACTACAGATACACCTTGAGCTACTCTCGAAAGTATT
This sequence comes from Providencia sp. PROV_01, assembly GCF_053098325.1. Taxonomy (NCBI): domain Bacteria; kingdom Pseudomonadati; phylum Pseudomonadota; class Gammaproteobacteria; order Enterobacterales; family Morganellaceae; genus Providencia; species Providencia sp. PROV_01. Next base: position 2,036,613 of record NZ_JBRFKD010000002.1, read on the forward strand.
CTAAACCAGCGAACTTCTGTTAATGCCCCTTTGGCCCACGCTGAATTGAGCGTCGCAAATGAAAACTCTAATATTGCGCCAGTTACTCCAATCCAACTGGCGATTAGCCGTTGCCCAGCTCGCGTTTTAACGCCACCATACCAAGCACTTTCTTGTTCTATCATGCAGGCAATTCCTGCAAGTTGAAAAAGAATCGATGCAATATTTCCCGTGCTTGCGGTAACGGAGAGCTTTTGTTTTAGGTAAAGGTTATGAGCTTGTTCAGAGGTTGATATGTCGCTAGTAATACGTTGGGCTATTTTTACGATTTCTTGAGGTGTTTTTCCTTTAAATTCGGGGTGCATATTTTCGGTTAATAATACATTGCTACGTAGAATACCATCCCCTGTTAAATCTCCCCCTTGGGCACTCTTTATTCCCATTTCTTTGAGCACCGTATCTGCAATGCCTTTTTGATTGATTTGATTTTCAATGGCATTACGAAAAATGTTTTTAGCCTCGAGTTTTTCCACAGGACTCATTTTCTGAGCATTAAAAGTTTCTCGAACGATAGCTTCTGTCAGCATTTTGGATACTGTTTTTCGTGCACCTTTCTCTGACATGCTTATTAATGGGCTATTCTCATTAATAGCAAGTAGTACAGGAAGTCTTGATGTCTTATAAAGAGATGCACTTTTTAACACTCGGATAATGGGACCCGCTAATACATAATTCAATGTGTTAATTTTATCATTAAAGTGAGTCTTTTGGGTGAGATCTTGTAAAAATTGGCTGTGGAAGGATAATAAATTTCCCCATGGCAATGAATGTAATTGTAAATTATCGGTAGATTGAGGGATATGTTCTTTATAAAATTGAGCTGCATCATTTTGATTAAAGATATAGGCTCGCATAAAAATATTTTTTTTGTCAAGAAAATCACCGTTTAATTGTGTTTCAATATAATCTGCACATTCAGCACTGACCTGACTGCCAATTAAACAAGAACTCAAGGTATTTGTATAATTTTCTCCACTTGTTTTATTATTCGCATCAAAATTATAAATAAAATAATTTATAAAAAGAGAGTGTTTTAGCATCGCAAGGTACATATCGAACAAAGGGATTTCGTAATTAGATTTGTACTCATTTTTTTGTGTATTGTAATCATTTTTGAATTCATCAATATTATTTTCATTCGCATGTGCCAAATAGCGTTCCCATTCATTATCAGCCCATGATTCGTAATTTTCATTTGTATAATCTCGAATTTTTTTTGCATTTTTTTCCGCAATACTTGGCCATATAAAGGTTTCACCATCACCAAAATAGGCTTTATTTTCGAGTTCTTCCGCGGCTAAAAATTGCTGAAGCTTGTTATTTTCCTTAACATTATATTCAGCTAAAGAGATATTTGAAAAAGCAGTAAGTTTTCTATCAAAATCACTTAATTTGGAATTTTTTCTACAAACAGTAAGAAAGTTATCGTGTGACTGTAGAATTAATTGTGATAGATCTTCCGAAATGGCAATGGGATCTTGAAGATGAATAATTGCTGCACGAGATGGATCGGGGTTTAATGGGATAGAGGCCAAGTTAGTGGCGGTATTTAATAAAAAATCACCATCTGATTTTGTTTTTGTTAACCAAGGAGAGGAATAAAAATCAAAAGAAGATGCTGGGATTTTTGCGTCACAATATTCAGCAACAGTTTGACGAAGTTGAGTCAATGGAACAGTTTGATCTGCTTTTTTATCTAATAGCCATAATTTTAGGTCAAAACATTGCATGTGTTTTTCACGAAATTCTATTTGGTGGTGCATTTCACGAATAGCATCAGTCCATGCGTATTGTGACCAACTAAGCCAAAAACGACCATTATCATTCGGATTTATGGCTAAAGGTAAGGATATAAAGGAAGCTCGAGCGACTTCATCTAACTTAGTTGCACAGGGTTTTTGACCTAATTTAGGAATGATTGAGGGGGCATCGTCCGTCACTTTCCAATAATAGGCATCGTCAGTGACAATATAATCAGTCCATGTTTGTCTTTTTTCATCGTAAATATGTAAATAACCTTCTCGAAGAAGACGAGATGTATATTTTATTTTACCGCGTTCACTAACACTGGTGGTAAATTCAGGCGGTAATGCTGGAGCTCCTGAGTTATCAAGGGTGATTGCAGAACGGACTGGGAGGATTGCTACGCCTCTTCTTTCGCAAAAATTACAAGACATAATATTCCTTAATTATAATGTGTTTTCACAATACGCGAGGATGTTATTCCAATCGTCGATGCTCAATAATGAAAGGCTTTCATGAAAGTAACCAGGATATTGACTCGTTTCTTTTAAAAGATTAATTATCTGAGGTGATTGGTAATAAAAATCATGAACGAGTATGCATTGTGTAATAAAAGACATGATGTCATTAGCATCTGTTAGGTAAAACTCATGATGGGCAATAGTAATTTTATCATCAAGTCGTTGGCTAACTTTTAAACATGTAGCTATGTCCATGTCATTATTTAATTTTTTAATGGCCTTATTTATTATTCCGATATTTGAAAGGAGGGCTAACGTATTATTCTTATTATCATTAAATGTTGTTTCTACAAGTTCAGGAAGATAAGTTATATGACCGAACCGACTATGGAATGTAAAAAAATCGATACCGAGAGATTTTATTTTATTAAAGAAATGATTGTGCGGAATTATTCTTATTAATTGCAACATAACATTATGGTCATAATAGCGCAATAAATAATTTCCACCTGTTTTGGGTGCATAGATTAAAGCATTAGCAAGGAGATAGATGAGCGTATTATGGTCGTAATGACTTTTGATTAAAATTATTCCTCCATTTTTTTTTGAATCAATTATCATTTTTTGGAGTATTGGTATTTGTTCAGAATCTAGATGGCGTAAATCAACAAGAAAAGGATATAAATGGGCCTGAGGCGCTATCATTTCTGTAATAATCGGGCTTGCATTCCATGTTATGGGTAGGTTGGGATAAATGACTCTGTCAATAATCACGTGGGAATGAAAGTGGATTGGATACGCATCCTGAAAGTGTTTTGTAACGTCCATATTTAGTCCATTTTAACTATAGCTTCGTTATTAAATGTATCACTGAGTGTTTTGGCTTCGCAAAGCGTAAATCCTTCGAAAGGAATAGCTATGTTTTCAGGTGATAGCATATTGACGTTAGCAGATTTGAAATCAATGTCCCCAGAGGTAACAAACGTTATTTTACCGTTTTCCAATATGATAGATGAGCCATTACATTGCACGGTGACCTTTTTGTTGGCAGTAAGCGTTATTTCATCCTCATTACTGGTGATACTGATCCCTTTTTGAGCGGTCAAGGCAATTTCATCATCTTGAGCTTCTATCTCGATTTTTCCAAAAGCAGCTGTTAATTTTGCCCCTAATTCATGTGTAAATATTGAAATTCCTTTTTTAGCGGCTAATGTTAGTCGCCTAAATGCAGTCATTGATGCATTTTCTGAAGATGTAATTACGAAGTCATTGCTTGAGCTTTGCTGCATATATCCCATAGAACTTAAAGCGATTCCATCTGGAGATGATGCTACTAATGAAGCTTGAGAGAGTTGATTAAAATTATTGTCTATTTGGCTTGTATGCCGTTCATGATCAGATGTTTCAACATTTGAATGCCTAGCTAAGTTCATAATGGACTGTGCAAGTTCTAATGCATTACTCAACTGTGTAATTGTTGATTCCATCGCCAACACATCACCACCAGCTTTATCCTGCTTATCGGTGGTAATAAACAACCCTTTACCTGCACGAATTGCACCCCAGCTATCTGTACGTAGCTCAAAACCGTCGCCGCGTTGTTCGCGCTCGGCGTTCACCAAATGCCCCAAGTTTAACTGGGTTTTTCCACCATACTCGGTGCTGAGCTTAATATGCTCTTGCCCGCGCTTATCCTCCATGCGCAGTTTGTTATTCGCAGGCGTGCGGATCACATTGCGGGTGTTATTTTTATCGGTCACGTGGTCGGGGTGGCGGGAGTCATGGAGTGCATGAGCGATGTAAGGGCGGTCTGGGTCACCCTCATGGAAGGCGATAGCGACTTCAGTCCCTTGAATTAGCGGGAAATGCATCCCATACGTATCGCCAGCGTAGGGTTTCGCCAAACGTACGGGCATACTTTCATAACCCTTGGTTTTATCATCACGGTCTGCATCGAATTTGACCCAATAAAACCCATGTTCATTTTGGTGGGCATAAATATCGTGGTCTTTTGCGCTGGTGACGCGTGCCATTAATGTTCCGGCAATGACAGGGCGCGGTTTGAGTGCAGGACGCCAGCACAGTGATTCCGTATAAGGCACGGCGTCGAAACGGACGGTCAGCGCTTTATCTCGGCTGGCGGTAAAGCGTAATCGCGTAATTAAAATCGGTGATTTAAAGACGGCCGGTAAGGTCGAAATGAGTGGGTTATCTTGAATATTTAATACCAATAATGGCGTCAGGTCTGCCGCGCTACTTTGCCCGCGTAGCAAGGTTTGTCTCGCTAAAAAGCGCTCGTGATCGAGTCTTGCCCAGAAGTTAGCGGTTTCAGTTTCAGGGCGAATTTTATCTCCACGGGTGAGGTGGCGGCCTTTATAGTGATAAACATCGCCGTAATTGATTTTTTCCCCATCACCGCGAGTCATGTCTGCGACGGCGGAGATTAACGTATCTTCCGCCAGTCGGTGGTTATAGTCTTTGGCAAAAACAGTGCTTTCAACTACTTGATGACGTAAAGATAATCCCCAAACACTGTCGACATGGTTATCGCTCAGCCCAGATGGGCTATTTAATGGCAGCGTTTTGTCATACACATAGCCACGTTGGCTGTCAGTAAAGTGGAGCACCTCGGTTTGGGTATCATCTTGTAAACCAAAGCGATAAAAAATCCCCACTTCACTGAGTAAGCGCTCAATAAATTGGCGGTCGCTTTCGTTAATTTGGTTGATTTGTTCGCGTTTGGGGTAGGCTTTTTCGAGATGAAATTCGAATTCCCAGCCTTTGAAATTGTGTTCGCGTAAAATTTGTTCAACTACTTGCGGCACAGATTGGTTGATAAAGAAACGGTGGCTACGAATTTGATGGCGCAGTAGCGCAAAAAAAGGCTCGATAACTAACTGGTAGCGGGCTTCATCTGCAGAGCCAGAGAGACGACGGAAATCCGTCACCACGCCATGAACGCGCTTGGCAACGCTCGGCTGAGTGGCGAGTCCCATTAAGTTATTCATCGGTGCCGAAAAGGTCAGGCTAGCATTACGACGCAGTAATTGTTGAGCAGAAAGATCTTGAGCGGAACAGGTAAACGTAATCTGGTAGCGATAGGGTTCGCTAGCGGCTTCACGCCCGGTAAAATGTTCAACGTCCAGTAGGTCTGAGCAGCCTTGCACTTCAAGGCGATAGCGGTTTTGACCTTGAAGGAGGTTTTTGGCTGTATCGAGTAGGCTCATGGATTTATATCCTCAATATCACTGAAACTCAGGGTGATCCCGTCTTCTTCGCTATACCCTAACGTCAGGCTTTGTGCTTGCTGGTGGTTGGCTTGGCGCATGAGTAATTGTTGGCTAAGTACTGGCAAAATTTGTTGGTTAAGTAGGCTGTCTATATTACGGGCGCCGGTGTCAGGTAATAAACAGGCGCTCACGAGGGTGTCATACAGCGCTTCTTCGATAATACCCTCAAGCTTGTAGTGGGTGTAGAGACGCTTAATGACGCTACCCAGTTTCATTTCAACAATTTGGCGCAGTGCCACAGGGCCTAATGGGCGATAAATTAGGGTTTGGAAGCGGGCAAGTAATGCAGGTTGGAAGTGGTCACGCAAGGTTGGGCGCAGCAGTTCTTGTAACTCGCCGTCGGTCGACTCAGGGAATTCTTCGAGTTGTTGCATGATCAAGTCACTGCCCAAGTTGGCTGTCATTAAGATCACGGTATTGCGAAAATCAATTTCACGGCCTTCGCCATCGCGCATGAAACCACGGTCAAATACTTGATAAAACAGGTTAAGTACATCACGGTGGGCTTTTTCCACTTCATCGAGTAATACGACGCTATAAGGACGCTTGCGAACAGCTTCCGTTAAAATCCCGCCTTGACCGTAACCCACATAACCTGGAGGCGAGCCTTTTAATTGGCTGACGGTATGGGCTTCTTGATACTCAGACATGTTGATGGTAATTAAGGATTTTTCGCCACCAAATAGGACATCTGCCAAGGCTAAGGCAGTTTCGGTTTTCCCTACACCACTTGGGCCAACCAGTAAAAATACCCCTTGCGGACCATTTTCTGAGGCGAGACCTGTGCGAGCTGCACGCAGTCGTTGTCCAAGCGCCAATAATGGGCTTTCTTGACCGACTACGCGTTTACCTAGCGACTCTTCTAACTCAAGTAGCTCGGTTTGTTCATCTTTTAATAGGCTGGATAAGGGCACGCCTGTCCAATCAGCGATGACAGTGGCCACCGTTCTGACATCCACATCCGGAGTGATTAGCGGTTCATTTTGCTGAATAAGTTCTAACTGTGATTGGATATCGCTGACATCTTGGGATTGACGGCGCTGTACTAAGAGCTCACTGATAAGATTTTTTTCTTGCTCAAAACGCTGTTCTAATTCAGTCAGCTGTATGGCGATTTGCGCATCTTGAGTGACTAATTCGCTCAGGAGGGGTTGGTTGGTGGTGTTGCCAATCACCAAATCATCAAGGATCGCTTGCTGTTCAAGTTCTAATGCAGTGCGCTTGGCTTTTAAACGTGTCAGTTCTTCAGGGAGTGTATCGAGGCTCATCCGGATACGAGCGCTGGCGGTATCAAGTAAATCCACAGCTTTATCGGGGAGTTGGCGACCTGTTAAGTAACGGCGAGATAAGGTGACAGCGGCTTTGACCGCATCATCGGTAATGTGAACACCGTGATATTTTGCATAGCGAGGTTTTAGCCCCCGCAGCATTAAACAGGCTTTTTCATCATCAGGTTCATCGACTTTGACCACTTGGAAGCGGCGTTCTAAAGCGGCGTCACGCTCGAAATATTGCTTATATTCAGACCAAGTGGTTGCGGCAATCGTGCGTAATTCACCACGGGCAAGGGCGGGTTTGAGTAAGTTAGCGGCATCTGCGCCACCGGCTTGGTTGCCTGCGCCAATAATGGTATGGGCTTCATCGATAAATAGTAAAATTGGTGTTGGGGATTGTTGTACGGCTTCAATCACGTTTTTTAAGCGCTGTTCAAATTCGCCTTTTACGCCAGCTCCCGCTTGCAGTAGCCCTAAATCTAATGTGCGCAATGATGTGGTTTGCAGGCTGACAGGAACGTTGCCTTCAACGATGCGTAGAGCTAAACCTTCTACCAAGGCGGTTTTACCCACCCCCGGTTCGCCCACGAGAATGGGGTTGTTTTTGCGACGGCGAGAGAGAATATCCACCATTTGACGTATTTCGTCATCACGTCCAAAGACAGGGTCAATCGCGCCTTCGCGCGCTTTATCGGTGACATCCACCGTAAATTTATTCAGCACTGCCAGTAAGGCATCGTTCAGTGTGTTACCGATGACATTCGGTGCTGGAGTTTCGTTTGTTGATTGCGTTTCAAGTGGCGCTTCTGCCGGTAAAGATTGATTATGTACCGCAAGTTGCTGCACTTCAGGGCGCTCATCGGATTGCGCATCAAGCATCGGTCTTAAGCGTTGTAATTGTGTGATGCTTAAGGTCATTAATGGCCAAAGGGCGTCGTTCGGAACTAAAGAGGGTTGCTTCACAATCGCCGCAAGAATATGGACGCTGCGAATGTGCTCGATATCTTCATCCAATGAGGCTATCACCCAAGCGTTTTGAATTAAGTTTAGGAGTGATTTTGAGAGGGAGGGGCGGCTATGGATAGAGCGTGGTAAGCTATCGATTTTAGTCAATAAGCTTTGCCAAAGTGTGGACATATCCCATTCATAGCGGCGAGCTAACACCGTGATATCGCTTTCCCCTATTTCCAATAATTTGAGCAACCAATGTTCAATGGTAATTTCCGCATGCGCTCGTGTCTGGCAGAGTGAAGCTGCCGCTTCTAATGCGCTGGCACAGTAAGGGTTTAGGCGACGTAATAGCATCACGGATGAATTGTCCATATTCTCTCTCTTGTATTGGGGGGAAAATGGTTAGAGACAGCAAGGAACGCTACCGCCCCTAACCGTTAACCGAGGTTCATTAGGTATCAAGATAAATTGTGTGTTGTGTGTCATCGGCGTACGAATACGTACAAAAAAGCAGACGCCGAAACGCCTGCTTGTCTTAATTAAGCGGTAGCACGCTCATTCCACGAGTCGGAATGAATGATGTTGCCGTCTTTGTATGTCCAAGTGATTTTTTCATAGCGCAGCTCAATCTCTTCGAGATGGTTGTGCTTCTCTTTATTAGGGTCTTTAATGTCGTGCATTTTTGGCGCGACTTTGACCACTTTGACGTTTTCGAGCTTGGTATTGAAATATTCGACTTCTTGTCCTGCATCATCAATGCGGTACCATTTGAATTCGGCTTCTTTCAAGGTTTGGCCAGTCGTTACCGCTTTGTACAAATAAGGGCTTGATGCATCAATTTCTTTCACGAAAATAAACGGGGTATGAATACGTGTACCCGTTAACTTACCGGTATTGTTATCGGTTGGGATGTACAGGTTATGGTCTTGTGCGACCACTTCAATACTGCCTTCACGGTCTTGTACATTAACAGAGCCCTTGATATCTGCGCCGCCGTCATCTTTTAGCCATAAATAAACAGGAATAGCCATTGTTACTTCTCCTTTCGGGTCGAATGTGTGTCATCGTCCATCGGTGACACGGTTTGATTATCTGTCTCTTGGCAAGCATCTGCCTGAGGGATGAGTCGTATTTCAACGCGCCGATTCTTCGCTCGGCCTTCAGCGGTTTGATTATCGGCAACAGGGTTATTCTGGCCATCTCCTCGAACGGCAAAACAGGCTGGACTGATATCACTGGTCTTTATCATCCAATCTCTGACCGATTCGGCGCGTTTCAGGGATAGTGTTTGGTTGAGTGCTGGGTTTCCGGTGTTATCGGTATAGCCTGAGACGACAATCAACCAACCGGGTTTCGCTTTAATATTGAGTAAGGCGTCGACCAAAACCTTGGTGGCACCTGCTTTTAGCGACGATTGTCCCACATCGAATAGCGATAAGCTGTCAAGGCTGACTATTTCGGGGGCATTTTGAACAATGATAGGCGCAGGAGGCGGTGGGGGCGCCCAACCACTTAATAGTGTGTGCAAGTAGGGTAATATTCTCGCTCCCTGATATAACGCTAAAGAATGAGAGGTTGGGACTCCTTCGCGTTCCCAGCGCGCTAATTGAGCTGCATCATCTTGCAGTTGCTGGTAAGCAGTCTGTTTTGGTGCAAGTGGTGTATCTGATAGTTGCGAAAAACGCGCAATATCTTCACCAATATGACGAATGAGTTGCTGATTATGGTAGTAACTTCCGATTAATGTGCCTATTAAAAAAACACCAAAAATAATTCCGATAGCGCCGAGGGTTCTTTCTGTACGGCTTAAGCTAATATCATGGTGTAAGCGACGCAACATGACATCGGGCAAAGGTAGCAAATCAGTAGTTTGAATTGATGAATATAGAGGCAGCATGGTTTTTTCTTGAATAAATTGCTGCCATAAATTGTTTGGTTGGCTAGTGATATCAATCCACTGAATAGCCCATGCTGAAGGGATTTGTTTCGGTGCTCCAGCTTGAGGTAGTATGAATTGAGGAACTAAAACTTGGTTTAGCCAGCTTTGTAAGGTATCTAGCCATAGAGAAAATTGCAGGCTTTGTTCTGACTGACCGATATGCGTGGGTAGCCACACAGAGTAAGGGACTGACATTGTACCTTCTTGCTCCACCTGAAATTCAGTTTGGTGGCTGAGTAACGTCATCCAAGGGGTATGTTCATCATCAACATGCATAGCGGTATCAGCGTAATGAGGTTTAGAAAGGTATACCGTTACCCAAAATGGCAATTTAGCACCGATTTTTTGACGACCTTCCCCAATAGCTCGACGCCAATTGAGTAGCGCTTGTGTTAGAGTTTCTTGTTGGGTCAGTTGCTCGGGTAATACAACGTATAGTAAGGATAAGTGCCCAGATAGCGATGGGGCATATTCCACCAATGCGGCAATCAATTTAACGAGCTCAGTGGGCGCGGATACACGAATATACCAACCTTGATTTGTTTCTCTGTGTAATTGGGCATCCAGAAATAGCGCTTGAGATTGACCACAAACTAAAATGACAGGCCCCTGATAATTATCAGCCGGAAATGCACCTGTATAATCATGTTCAGTGGATAATACTTGGCGTCGTTGTTTATATTGCCAAAACAACATTCCACCCGTCAGTACTAAGACGAAGACGGAAACAAAAATGGAGACACTTTGCCCTAGAGACCAAAACCCCCAAAGTAGCCACAAGAAAAGTCCCGTAGCAAAAAGCGTCAGACACGGTTTGATTGGATTTTGCATGCCTATCCTTGTGTCATCCACTGTTGTAGTAAATGTTCTAGCGAAGCACTGAACCCCCACCACATGGCGACGAGTATGAGAATGCCGCCTATCCAACCAAACCAGTAAAGTCTGCGACGGCTAAACCGTAATTTAGGTTTTACGACGAGAGGTAATTCTGAAGTGACCAGATAGTCCGGAAGTTGAACATTGAGTTGAGCGACGATCCGCTCACGTTCTGGCGCTTCTTTTTGACGAAACTTACCGACAAACCCGAGGGTAAGCACACGATGAAAACAGAGCAAAACGTCAGGATTCGGGGCGGTTTCGTTTAAAATGCTGCGTAGGCGATCCCAAAGTTTGTCTCCCGCTTCTAATGTATTGAAGTAGCGGGCCTGCAAAGGAGATTGGATCCAAGTGTTGTACCCATCATCTTGGTGCTGGCGATTCATCACGCTTTCATCAATTAGCGCACATTGGGCATATTGCATATGTTCAATGGCGGATTCAGGGTAGCCATGTTCGAGTAATTTTTGGCGTGTTTCATCAATGAGTTGGCAAACACGACGATAAAAACTATCCCCTTGAGTGATGGCAGTGCCTTGATGTAATTGGCAAACCATCAGCCAAGTTTGAGCGAAGATCATGTCGATAGTATGGTGCGATGTTGTATTGTTCATGAGCGAAGTACCGCAAACAGCTCTAATTGAATGTCACCTAACGTGCTTGGAACATAGAACGCACACTGCCCAGAAGAGAGCATGGCTTGACCCGCAGGTGTTTCAATATCTAGCGCAAAATATTGATTTTCTAAGCGAAGAGGAACCGCCGTTGGGACATGACTGAGCGGTTTCAATGGAATACCATTGAGTGCCACATTAACGACGTCAGCCACATCATCACTACTACCCGCTTTGCAAAGGAGTGGAAATTGAGCGATTAATAAGTGAGCCGGTAATGATGAGCGAACCGATAAGTAAAAATCGGCTTCTTCACGTAATCGACCGTCATGGAGTTGACCTTTCCAGAATGGACCTTCTTTTAATAATTCAATACTGATAACACGCGAAGGTAAGCTGGCTTCAAGTAGCGTATTTAATAAAGAAAAAAGCGGTGGAAAAACCTGCTCAGGCTGCTCATGTTTGTATAGTGGTATATCTTCCAATTTATGTTCTAAAGAGAAGGTTAATAAGCTCCCTGCTAAACGAGCAAGTTCTCGGTAGAGTAATTCAGGATGACGATGTAATGCAGACCCGAGTTCATTGAGTACGGGTTCAGCGCTGTTTAGTGAATTCAATAGCCAAAATAATGAGACATCAGCAACCACAAAGTCGGCCATTTTTTCATTACTTTCGCGACGTAGCGCCATTAAACGGCGGCGTTTAGCTACTAATCTATGCATAAACTCCGAGAGTAATGAACGTAATTCAAGGCTACCCTGACAAGCAAGCAAGGGGGGAATAAAACGGTTGTCGAATTCCCACATCCCTTGAGCGTTGCGGATAAGCCGTGCAACCGGACAGGTCATATAGGCTTCATTCTCATCATGGGCAAAACGTAGCGTTGCCACATGACGCAATACTGCAATATCCGTTTCCTCATGTCCGAGCAGATCTTGAACTTTAACCCACTCTTGACTAAATCGACGAGGGCGATCGGTACCCGCTTCAGAGGCTAAGTTGCCACCATTTGCTAGCATTAAAGGTAATGCTAAAACGATGTCTAACGACTGGCGGTCTGCGTAGTCTGCAAGGGATAACACCGGAGGAAGCGCATCAGCTAGAGTGGTATCAATAAGTGTGCCATCATGGAAACGCACAACCATTTTTTGTGCGCTAACGCGAGATAAGGTTAAAGCACTGGCATCAAATTCCGCGCTAATCACCCCCCACGTTGAGGCAATGCCCATTTGAGCAACGACTTCAGCGACATGGCTGTCCCAACGGGCTTGTTGTTGAAATTGTTGAGGGGCCAAAAAGGCCCCGTCTGTCCATAGGGGACGGTAGATTTTCATCCTGAATGACCTTTATGAACCGTTAGGCTTTGGCTTTAGGCATTTGTGAAACTAACGATAAATCAACATCCATACCTTCGACTTGGAAGTGTGGGACGGCATACAGTTTCACGCGGAAGAAGCCAGGGTTATCTTCAATATCTTCGACAACCACTTTTGCATCGCGTAAAGGGTGAGAGGCTTGTAAATCATCCCCCGGATCGGTCATTTCAGTCACTAAACCACGCACCCAGTTGTTGAGTTCTAATTCAAGGAGGCGTCTATCTTTGGTGGTACCAATGTTTTCGCGTTGAATAAGCTTCAAGTAATGGGCGATACGAGACAGTAAGAAAATGTACGGTAAGCGGGCGTTGATTCGGCTGTTTGCTGTCGCATCGGCGGTGTCATACAGTGCTGGTTTCTGGGCTGAGTTGGCAGAAAAGAAACAGGAATAATCACGGTTTTTGTAGTAAGACAGCGGGATAAAACCAAGATTCGCAAACTCAAACTCGCGGGTTTCTGGGATCATCACCTCAGATGGGATTTTGACCTGACTACCTGTTCCTAAATCAAATAAATGAATAGGTAAATCTTTCACTGCGCCACCTGCTTGCGGGCCACGAATTTGCACACACCAGCCATTATTGATAAAGCTTTTTACCATATTAGCAGCAAAGGCAAATGTGGCATTCGTCCACAAATATTTCTCGTGATCTGGCCCTTTTACTTCTTCGACGTAATTGAAGCTACGAACAGGTACAGTATCTGGACCATAAGGTAGGCGACCCAATACACGCGGCATGGTTAAACCAATATAACGGGCATCATCCGAGTCACGGAAGGCTTTCCATTTGATGTATTCAGCACGGTCAAAGTAGTTACCAATATCTTTGATTGCAGCCACTTCTTCCATGGTTTCTTTGCCAAAGAATTTTGGCCCAACAGAGCCAATAAATGGCATATGGGCAGATGCGGAGACTTTAGAGATACTACGTAATAAGGCGATATCTTGAGGGCTGCGATCAAATTCATAGTTAGAAATCATCGCTGCAATAGGCTCACCACCTGGAGTGTCATATTCCGCAATGTAGGTATGGTGGTAAAGGCCACTTTGGATAATTTCCGGGCTATCTTCGAAATCTTGGCGTAGGTCATCTTTGGCGATATCCAGTAGCTCAATTTTGACGTTTTGACGAAAGTCAGTGCGATCAACGAGGAATTTTAAACCACGCCAAGTAGATTCAACTTTTTGGAAGTCTTGATGGTGCATCACTTCGTCAAGTTGTTGACTAATTTGCTTATCAAGTTCAGCAATATGATGATCAAGTAAGTTGCGGTCTAAACGTTCCACTTTTTGACCGGATGATTTTAAACGGTCTAAAAAGACTTGAACAGCAACCGTGACCCGTTCATCCGCAGTTGCATCCGCTAGTGCAGCATTATCTTGGAATTCATTAATATCACTGATTGTAGCAACAGGGGTTAAATTAATTTTTTCAAATAAAGAAGCATAAACACCATGATTAGATGCATCATCAAGTACAGTCGTTGCACCTTGGGTTGATTCAGTTTTTACAGACATCAGCATAATCCTTTAGTAATCCAAATTAATCTTTCTTCGGTGCAAGTTGGGCTAGCTCTTCGCGCAGTTCATCACTGAGTGTTGGATCCTTAAGGATATTTTCCAATTCACGGCGAAATGTGGCGTTATCGAGGAGATTAGATTTTAGGTCGCGTAACAGATTACGCATGGCTAACATTGCGCGCAGTTGTGGGATTTGACGAGCCACTTGCTCGGGTTCAAAGTCCGCCATGTTTTTAAACGTTAATGCGATACTTTCTTCACTTCCATCCCCTGCTAAGGTGTTTTTAACCGTTAGATTGACTGACGGTGAGAATTCATTGAGGACGCTGTCAAAGTTATTTTTATTGATATTTACTTTTTCACGTTCAGATAGCGCACGATCATCTTGCCCATGACTATAATCACCAACCGCTAACAGCTTCAGGGGTAACTCGACTTTTTTCTGAGCCCCCCCCGTGTGCAGATCTAATTTAATATTAACCCGCGCTTTAGGGACTTCATTTTGAAAGCTATCTGACATGAGTGAATTTCCTTGAATTTTAACAGGTATATTTCTTGGTTATTGTTAAATGGTTACAATTGAATTTGATATATTTAACTTATGTAGTTATTTTATTTATATCTTCACCAAATGAATAAATCAACTTTTCTTATCAATAAGTGTGAGTGCAAATTAATGTATTTTTTTGAGTTATCTTAGTTTTGTAATTTAAAAAACCAATAATATCAACATCTAATGACTTTATTTTCTTATTGTTATGATTTTTCTGTGTCAACCAAACCTTTTTGTAACACTTTATTTCAAGTTGTTACAGGGTGATTCATAAGAATATTTACTCGTTTATTGTGTAGGGACCCTGATTTTGAAATAGGAAATTACTTTATGAAAAGGAATTGATGAACCCTATGAAAAATCATCGTTTTTAATGGTCTTTGAAAGAAATGTGTGACATCGGGCATTATTACGACCGCAGTAAAAAAGGGATATTGCAAAACAGCCACGGCCATTTGAATACAAACGCAAAAATTGGGTTGTCATCAATCTAAAAAGCTATTTTGGTGTGAGGATGAAAAGGTAAATACATCAAGCTTGCGGAAAGCTTTAAAAGAAGGATATAAAGAGATTTAATTGATTAGAAAGGATTTTTATTGAGCCAGGTAGACTTCGGCATGGTGTCCCCTGCAGGAATCGAACCTGCAACTAGCCCTTAGGAGGGGCTCGTTATATCCATTTAACTAAGGGGACTTTTGGTGTCAAAATTACGACAGCGAGGGCATTTTACTGTTCAGACCTAATTGAATCAAGTTGTTACGGGCAAATAATCGAATTTATCTGCCATAAATGTTTTTTTGACTGTTTTTTATTCGAAAGTAGGGGGGGTGTCATTTTTAAAATTGAGTGAGGGAGTATTTCTGTTTTGTACTAATTGTTCAATTTTCTTATAATAAGAATATGATTAAATGGCTTATAATTAGTCTTTAAGATAATCAAATAACTCAAAAGGATTAACATAATTCTTTTTTTAGCCTTACTATAAGCAAAATATTTATTACAGTGGAAAGTACCGTAGTAGGACGGTGCAGGGAATGGAGAAATGTTATGAAGTTTCGCATGACGGGTGTTTTTCTGGCAGGGGTGCTGATTGCAGGTTGTGCTAGTAGCATTGACCCAGAAACACATGAGCGTTCAGACCCTTTAGAGGGGTTCAACCGAGCAATGTTTAATTTCAACTATAACGTCCTTGACCCTTATGTCTTGAGGCCTGTAGCGGTTGCTTGGAATGATTATGTCCCGATGCCTGCCCGAAATGGATTAACCAATTTTTTCGTTAACCTTGAAGAACCTGCAAGTATGTTAAATAGTTTTTTGCGTGGTGAAGTGACTCAAGGTTTCAAACATTTTAACCGCTTTTTCCTTAATACCGTCTTTGGTATGGGAGGCTTGATTGATGTTGCATCAATGGCCAATCCTCAGCTAGTTAAAGAAGAACCCAAACGCTTTGGTAATACCTTGGGTTATTACGATGTGGGCTATGGTCCCTATGTGGTGCTACCGGGATATGGTAGTGCAACACCAAGGGAACAAGGTGGTGATTTAGTTGATGATTTATATCCAATGTTAAGCTATCTCACATTCTGGATGTCAGCAGGTAAGTGGGCACTGGAAGGAATTGAAACTCGTGCAAGGTTGTTAGATTCAGATGGATTGCTGAAAAACTCTTCAGATCCGTACTTAATGATGCGAGAAGCCTATTTCCAACGTAATGACTTCTTATCAAGTGGTGGTGCGTTAAAAGCAACAGAAAACCCAAATGCAGCAGCGATTGAAGACCAGCTTGATTCGATAGATTAGTAAATTGAATTGTTTTGGAAGGTTTATCACTCTCTTGTATTAGAACAATACTAGAGAGTGATAAATAGAAAGCTAATCATTGTCTCTTTTTCCTCGTTGGGAGATAGTGTCAATAAGGGCGATTACCCCTAATACACCAATAAAACCTACAGTAAATAGTGTTCCCATAAAACCTCCTAAGTTTTCGTCATTGTTGCCTCTTTTACATGCCTTCACGGCCGTAGCCAATAATAGAATATAGCGTGATTAATACAGTTTGATGAAAAGCCATATATTAGTGGGTGTCATCAGTATAAATTATGCTATTGGGTTGTAGTTGCAAATAAGAACATTCAGAGAATGAATGATAATCTAATGAAATATAAAGCAAATTATCTCAAAAATGAGGTTGTATCTATTTTATAAAGAAATGGTAAAGTGAATTATATGCTTAACATTTAATTTACATATGATGTGGGTTAGGGTCAAGAAAATTTATGTTAAGTTTTGAAAATTAGTGGGATGAGATAGTTGAAGTTGAAAATAGTATCAGGGAGGGAACTCCCTGATACTGAAAATTCAATTAATTAGAATGTATAGTTGAAGTTCACACCATATAACCAAGCAGAACCTTCAGATTTGAAATGATATGCAGGAAGAACACTTTCAGGAACATCTTCACTTAACCGTTCCTTGATATCAACTTTCTTACCGTGCATGTAGGAGATACCGACATCAACAGAAGCATTTTCATTGAATGCATAAGTGGTACCAGCACTTAACCAGTAACGATCTTGGTCAGGTATAGAAATTGAACGGTAATCAGAGCGTACAGGTGTTTGGTCGTAGGCAATACCTGTACGGAATGTCCAGTTTTCATCATAGAAATAAGTGGTACCCAGTGCTAAACGCCATGCATCTTTAAAGTGTTCAGGTTTATGGAATAACTGCTCACCGTCACTTTTTCTGTAGGCGGTTAATTCTTTAAATTCACTCCAGCCAGTATAGGCAACGCTGTAGTGTAGAGCCCACTTAGGTGCAACTTTATGGTAGCCAGAGAATTCCCAGATATCAGGTAAATTAAGGTCTAACTTACCTTTGATTTTTTCACCACCTGTACCATTTAATTGAGTTATTGCTTTTGGTATGTCATTGGAATATTTGCCATCTTCAAACTTAACTTTAACTTTTGAACGGTAACTTAGGCTTAAACGGTTATCATCATTGATTTCATATAAAATACCCGCATTCCAACCATAACCCCAGTCATCGCCTGTTAATTTGGCCATGGTAGTGCTAGCTGGGAATTGAGGTAAACCTAATTTAGGCGCTAAAGTACCTAGATCTCCCGCATGACGGGTAATTTCAGCATCGGCATACACGGCATTCACGCCCAAGCCAAAACTAAAATTATTATTTACACGGTATGCTCCACTTAAGTTTAGATTAACTGTTTTTAAGTCTGTCTTACCGCCTATAGGGCCTGCTGCATAATTTTTATTAAAATCAGTGGCTAAACCAAAGTTGGTGGTCATTGACGTACCGACTGCCCATTTGTCATTAACTGGGAATATAAAGTGTGCATTGGGTACAACAGCACTTGGCGCAATGTCATTTGCGGTGGTATTGCTACCGAGAAGTGAACCGCCTTTGCCTTTAATATCAACACTTGGGTCAATATAAACGGCACCAATAGAAAGAGAAGGGCGATCAAACAACATCATGGCTGCAGGGTTTCGACTTCCCTCACTTGCGTTGTCGCCCATCGCACCAGCTCCCGAAAACGCGCGTCCCAGTGCGGATGTAGAATATTCATTAAGCAAAAAACCAGCCGCGCCTGCGTTGGATGATACAATTGCCACTGCTATTGCTAAAGCTGATCTAGAGAACAGGTTTTTCTGGCTCATGACCAAAACCCTCTTATGTTTTATTTTGAATAAAGCGACTTCTATCGCAAGAAGCGCAGAATTGTAGGGTCCCTTGCCGTTATGACAAATCAGACCAGTTACTAGAGTATAGGTCTGACCACCTGATATGTTGCAAGCTTGTTTTGCTATTATTGTGATATTGTTTTCAAAAATGCGACATATTTAACAAAATGGCAACATGAGCGGATAAATTGAGAACAATAAGTATGCGAATACGGGGTAAGATCAAACTTATGTTTAATTATTAGCGATATATTTTGATACACACTAGTTTTTAGCACTTTTTCAGCGTTATGATAGCGACTTAACAGTTTGTTTATTTGGAGAGTAAAATGACTGATGCGATTAACCGTTGTAGCGCGGATGAAACCGCAGCCTGCTGCTGTGTAGATGTGGGAACAGTATTGGATAATAAAGACTGTACTGCGTCGTATCAGCATGTTTTCGCTACACAAGGTGAAGCTGAAACCATGCTGAAAACACTCACAGAAAAAGCAAAATCTGTTGAGTCTGATCCTTGTGTCATAACCCATTCTATTAAGCCTGTAGAGGGTGGTGTTGAGCTGACGGCTGAATTTAGTTTTAGCTGTGAAGCAGAAAGCTTAATTTTTCAGTTAGGCCTTCGTTAATCAAACGTTTGAATTTGCTCTGATTTGCCTTTTATCGCTAAAACGGTGGTCTGATTAACACTCAGTGATAAAAGGCTTCCTTCATCCCCCTCGTTTTCCCTTACTGCAATTTGTTGCATTTTTACTCTAAGTTGCGTACCTGCTCGCATTTTTTATTAATACCCATTGATAATTGTGAATTTTATGTTAACAATCATTACAGGTCAGACCTCTTTATCCGGTTAGTGAGTGAGTTAACTATAATTTTCATTTTTGCTTTAGCAGGAGCGACCATGAATCAACATCTCCACCATGGTGAAAATACAGATAAAACAAATGAAAGGATCGCCATTGTCAGTGGTCTACGCTTGCCTTTTGCAAAGCAATCTACGGCATATGCAGGAATTCCAGCAGTCGATTTAGGTAAAGCGGTAGTTGCTGAGTTATTAGCCCGTAGTGATTTAGACAAAAACCTCATTGAGCAACTGGTATTTGGGCAAGTGGTACAAATGCCAGAAGCGCCTAATATTGCGAGGGAAATTGTTCTCGGAACAGGTATGAGCGTTTCGACGGATGCTTATAGTGTATCTCGAGCGTGTGCAACTAGTTTTCAAGCAATTGTTAATGTTGCACAAAGCATGATGGTAGGTGATATTTCTATCGGTATTGCTGGCGGGGCGGATTCATCTTCTGTGCTTCCTATTGGCGTATCAAAAAAATTGGCAGAGACATTGTTAGCTTTAAGTAAAGCAAAGTCTGTTGGGCAAAAATTATCACTGTTAACGAAATTACGCTTGAAGGATTTAGCGCCTGTCGCACCGGGTGTTGCGGAATACTCTACGGGGCTACGCATGGGGGATACCGCGGAGCAAATGGCGAAAAGTTATCAGATCAGCCGAGCCCAGCAAGATGAACTCGCTCATCGTTCGCATATGTTAGCGGCAAAAGCTTGGGAAAATGGCGCTTTAAATGATGAAGTTATGACTGCCTATATGCCTCCCTTTAAGCAAGCATTTTCCCAAGATAACAATGTGCGTACAAACTCAGTTTTGTCTTCTTATGCGAAATTAAAACCCGCATTTGACCGCAAGCACGGTAGCGTTACTGCAGCAAACAGCACGCCGTTGACGGATGGCGCCGCTGCGGTATTGATGATGACAGAGTCTCGAGCGAAATCACTGGGTTATACACCGCTTGGCTATATTCGAAGTTATGCGTTTTCCGCAATAGACGTATGGGAAGATATGCTATTAGGGCCTTCTTATGCTACTCCACTCGCTTTAAAACGTGCAGGGTTATCGTTGCAAGATCTATCCCTGATTGACATGCATGAGGCCTTTGCTGCGCAAACACTTGCTAATTTACACATGTTTGGTAGCCGTAAATTCGCACAAGAGAAACTGGGAATGGATCACGCCATTGGCGAAGTGGATATGGACAAATTTAATGTCTTAGGCGGTTCTATTGCTTATGGGCACCCATTTGCGGCTACAGGCGCACGAATGGTGACACAAACTTTAAATGAGTTACGTAGACGCGGTGGTGGGTTTGGGTTAACAACAGCTTGTGCTGCGGGTGGTTTAGGTGCAGCAATGATTTTAGAGGTGGAATAATGGCTCAAAATTCTGCTATAGAAGTTACAAGAGAAAAAACACAACAGGCCTTTAGCTTAGAAATTTATGACGAGAATGTGGGGGTTATCTTCATTGATGTCCCCAATGAAAAAGTAAATACACTAAAAGCGGAGTTTGCGGAACAATTTCTGGCGATTTTACAACAAGCGCAGTCTACCTCTGGTTTGAAAGGGCTAGTTATTACCTCAGGAAAAAAAGACAATTTTATTGCAGGCGCTGACATTAGCATGATAGCAGGCTGTGAAAATAAGTCCCAAGCCAGTGAATTGTCAAAAGCAGGTCATGTACTGTTTGATAAAATCGATAACTACCCATTGCCTATTATTGCTGCGATACATGGTGCGTGTTTAGGGGGTGGGCTAGAGCTTGCTTTGGCATGTCATGCGCGGGTTTGCTCCAATGATGATAAAACGAAATTAGGCTTGCCTGAAGTACAATTGGGGCTATTACCTGGCTCCGGGGGAACTCAGCGTTTACCTCGGTTGATTGGTATTCCGCATGCATTGGATTTAATGCTGACAGGCCGCCAGCTAAAAGCTAAACAGGCGCTGAAAATAGGGTTGGTTGATGATGTGGTTCCAGAGCCTATTTTACTCGACGTTGCGGTGAAAATGGTGAAAAAAGGGGGCGTTCAGCGTCCAGCTATCCATTGGCAACAGCGTTTATTAAGCAGCAAATTACTACGTAATAAAGTGTTTGAGAGTGCCAAACAAAAAACACTCAGCAAAACTAAAGGCCATTATCCAGCCCCAGAAAAAATTATTCATGTCGTAAAAACAGGTATGAATAAAGGTTTGCAAGCAGGCTATGCGGAAGAAGCGAAAGCTTTCGGTGAGCTCGTGATGACACCAGAGTCTACTGCATTACGTAATTTATTTTTTGCGGTTACCGCATTAAAAAATGACACAGGGGCACAAGCAACGCCATTGAAGATTAATCAAGTTGGTGTGCTTGGTGGCGGGTTGATGGGCGGTGGAATTGCTTATGTCACCGCTTTTCAAGGTAAATTACCCGTCCGCATAAAAGATATTTCAGACAAAGGCGTCACACAGGCCTTGCGCTATAGCTGGGATCTACTGACCCAGCGAGTTATCAAGCGGCGGTTATTAGCCCGAGAACGTGCAGCTGTTATGGCTAAGGTATCAGGCACATTAAATTATCAAGGGCTTGAAAATGCGGACATCGTGATTGAAGCGGTATTTGAAGATTTAGCACTGAAACAAAAAATGGTTGCTGAAGTTGAGAAGATGTCGAAACAGCAAGTTATTTTTGCTTCTAATACATCATCTTTACCTATTCACCAAATTGCACAGAAAGCAATTCATCCCGAAAAAGTGATTGGCTTACACTATTTTAGTCCCGTCGATAAAATGCCTTTAGTTGAAGTGATCCCTCATCAACAAACAGATGAAACTACAATTGCGACAGTGGTTGCTTTAGCAAAACGCCAAGGTAAAACAGCGATTGTTGTGGGGGATGATGCAGGTTTCTATGTAAATCGCATTTTAGCGCCATTCTTATGTGAAGCAGCGCAATGCCTTGTTGAAGGTGAATCAATAGAACACATTGATCGTGCTTTAGTTGAATTTGGCTTCCCTGTTGGGCCATTTAATTTGTTGGATGAAGTGGGCATTGATGTAGGAACAAAAATTTTACCGATTTTAGTTGAACGTTTTGGTGAGCGTTTTAAGGCGCCTGATATCCTCGACAAAGTGGTTAAAGATGACCGTAAAGGTAAGAAAAACGGCAAAGGTTTTTATGAATATGGTCATCACACCAATAAGTTGTGGTTTTGGAAAAAAGCCAGTAAACGTCAAGTTGATAAAACCATTTATTCACTAATTGAAATGGTTCCCAACAATAAACTGACTAAAGCGGATATTGCACAGCGCTGTGTCATGATGATGCTTAACGAAGCTGCCCGCTGCCTTGATGAAAACATCATTAGAAATGCTCGTGATGGGGATGTGGGAGCGGTATTTGGTATCGGTTTCCCGCCCTTCTTTGGTGGTCCGTTTAGGTATATGGATAGCCTAGGGATTGCAAAAACGGTGGAAACTCTGAATAACCTCGCCGTGAAATATGGTGATAAATTCCAGCCTTGTGAATTGCTATGTGACATGGCAGAGAATAATCGAACCTTTTTTTCTACCAATGTAGAAGGTGGGGTTGATGTAATAAAACCAAGTAATGAACAATAATGGCGCGGTAAGCTAGCCTATTAGCTGTTTGTTGCTTTTTTAATAAAACCAATCAATGCCTGATACCAAACATATTTTTGGTTATCAGGCTCTTTTACGTAAAGCTCGTATGATTAGAATAAATCATTATATTAAATTTAACTAATTGATAATAAATACTAAAATTTAACATGCGACATGGACTGCTAAAAAAACATACACAAAAATTTACTCAAATCATTTTCTTTGTTGATCATTTCATGCAGAATCACATTTCACCCCAACTGATGGTTACTTTTACAACAATTAGCTTAACAACAAAAGAATAACCTCCTTAATCAGGTAGGTTACTCAGATGGTGGATTATGCAAGTTTATATTATGCGTCACGGTGATGCAGCGATACACGCGCCTAGCGATGCTGAGCGCCCATTGACACAAAAGGGAAAAGACGACTCAGTATTGATGGCTCAATGGCTACAGAATCAAGGTATTAAAATTGATTCGGTGTTAGTGAGCCCCTATTTAAGAGCAGAACAAACTCGGCAAGTTGTGAGCCAGCACCTTGATTTGCCAGCAAAGTCAGAAGTTTTAGGGCAATTAACGCCAGGAGGGAATGCCGCATTTGTGGCTGACCATATTCGGGATATTGCTGTGCTAGGCGCAAATGCGATATTGGTTGTATCTCATTTGCCACTGGTTGGCTATTTAGTGTCGGAGTTGTGCCCACATAAAGAACCACCGATGTTCACGACATCAACAGTGGCATGTGTTGACATTGATGTGGCTCATCAAAAAAGTCAGTTTGAATGGATGTTGAGCCCATCTCAATTGCTATTTGCTAAATAATACAGAACAAGATGAGCGCTTAGCGGCGAGCGCTCTCAGCAGTTTCTATAAGCAGCAATAAGGCTGCATTACCGCCCCATTCTTTAGGTGCTTGGTGAAAAGCAATAATATCAGGATGTTGGGCAAGCCAAAGTGGTGTTTGCTGCTTTAAAACATGTTTACCATGGCCGTGCATAATGCAGGCGCAATAGACATTTTCTCGCTTACAGGCCGCAATGAGCGCGCCAATTTCTTGCTTTGCTTCCATTTGTGTTAAGCCATGTAAATCTAAAAACAACTCCGGAGCGTAATCACCGCGGCGAAGTTTTTTTAATTCATAAGGGTTAGCATCGGGCCTTAAATAACGCGTTGGGCCTTCATTTTCAAGTTGAGGTTGAAATTCATCTGAAAAATAAAAGGAGGCGTCAACCTGTTCCTGTATGACTTTTTTATTAGATGGTTGTGTCACTTTGGCGCGGACAGGTGCGTGCAGGACTTGGTCCTGACGGATTTTTTTTGCTCCATTAATGGCTTCTTTGAAAAGACGAATATCTTCATCTTCTAGACCAAATTTTTTCTTCATAATTTTACTAATATGTTTTTGTGATTAATTTTTCTGGTTGGTAGTGTAACTCATTTTTGATGAATGGTCATAATCGTAGATTGTTCGTGCGAAGTAACATATTTATAACCTTTTTACAGGTAAGCATTGACAAAAGGGGACTTGCTAGTCTAATTGTATATACATATCTATACGATTTATTAATGCAATGAATAAAACTGAATTCAACAACAATAGGAAAAACGATGGTATTCAAAACACACTCTCGGGATGTCGTTTGGCGTAATGGCCGTATTGCCACTATGGACCCAGTACTATCAGCTCCTTATGGACTGATTAATCACCATGATTTAGTTGTTCGTGATAATAAAATAGTTGCAATTGTTCCTACTCAAAATATTGAATTGAATGACTGCGAACTTATTGATGTTGAAGGTAAATTAATAACCCCTGGATTAATCGATTGCCATACACATTTAGTTTTTGGCGGTGACCGAGCTTCTGAATGGGAACAGCGAATGAATGGGGTTTCTTATGAAACTATTAGTGCGCAAGGTGGCGGAATTAATTCGACTGTACGTGAAACCCGCAAAATGAGCGAGAACGAATTATTTGAGCGGGCAAAGCCAAGGCTCGAAGCATTAATTCAAGAAGGTGTCACAAGTATTGAAATGAAATCAGGCTATGGGCTCGACTATGAAAATGAAGAGAAACAATTATTAGTCGCAAAGCAGTTATCTGCACAATATCCTATTTCAGTCAGTTCAACATTGCTTTCTGCTCACACCGTCCCCGCTGAATATAAAGATAAACCTGATGAATATATTGATTTGATTTGCCAAAAAATCATGCCTGAATTATGGGAAAAAGGCTTGTTTGAGGCAGTAGATGTCTTCTGTGAAAGTGTGGGGTTTTCCCTCGCTCAAAGTGAAAAGTTATTTTCAGCGGCTCAGAAATTAGGGATCCCAGTAAAAGGGCATGTGGAGCAGTTATCAAACTTAGGTGGGAGCGAACTGGTTGCCCGCTACAAAGGTTTGTCGGTTGACCATATTGAATATTTGGACCTAGAAGGGATTAAAGCACTTAAAGCGAGCGGAACCGTAGCCGTCTTATTACCGGGGGCATTTTATTTTTTACGGGAAACCAAACTACCACCAATTGAGCTGTTACGGGAACATGACGTTCCTATGGCGGTTTCAACAGATTTTAACCCAGGAACCAGTCCTTTTGCCTCATTGCGTATTATTATGAATATGGCGGCCGTATTATTTAAACTGACACCTGAAGAGATATGGGCTGGGGTGACACGTAACGCGGCTAAAGCGTTAGGCCGTGAAAATAGCCATGGACAATTGAAAGCGGGCTTTATTGCGGATTTTGTTGTGTGGAATGCGCAAGAGCCCGTAGAAATGATTTATGAACAAGGGAGTAACCCACTGTTCATCAGAGTACATGAAGGCAAAATTACCCATCGTAATGGGTGAAATGGGTGAGTCGCTGTTTTAACTATAACAATAATGAATAGCGGTGAATGAGGTTGTTTGCCGCTTTTGACCCTAAAAGTTTGCTGTTTTTTGTTTGTTTTTATTAAAATTGCATCGTTTAATTATGTTAATGCTTAATAATTAAGCATGATGTTTTTATTCGCGACTGTCAGGATAAAAAATGTCCGATAGCACTAAGGTCGTGTTGTATGCTATTCAACGAATAGCATATTAATACTTAAGATTTTAATCATTAAATTGGAAATGACTGTGACAGCCGATAAAAAGGATAAACAAGGGGCACCGCTCCCGCTATATTTGCAAGTAAAACAATCAATAATTGAAAAGATCCACACCGCAGAATGGCAAGCAAATGACCGTATTCCATCCGAGTCTGAGCTCGTGACACAGTTTCAATGTAGTCGAATGACGGCTAACCGGGCACTACGTGAATTAACCGCTGAAGGGTTATTGGTTCGCTTGCAAGGTGTGGGAACCTTTGTGGCTGAGCCAAAAGGGCAATCTGCACTATTTGAAATACACAGTATTGAAGCGGAAATACTGGCAAGAAACCACAAATACAGCTGTAGGATAATTAAGCTCGAAGAAATTCAAGCGTCACCTGCGCTCGCAAATGAGTTAAATATCAGCCCAGATACCATGGTGTTTCATTCGATTATTGTCCATTTAGAGAATGATGTTCCTGTTCAAATTGAAGACAGATATGTCAATGCGTTAGCGGCTCCGGATTACTTACAGCAAAATTTTTTATCGATTACACCACATGATTATTTGTCTCAAGTTGCTCCTTTAACACAAGGGGAGCATATTGTGGAGGCCGTGGAGGCAGATGAACGTTCCGCGAGGTTATTGCAAATTAATACAGGTGCATCTTGCTTGTTAATTACAAGACGTACTTGGTCTCAGTCCTTTACGGTGACAAGTACAAAATTATTGTTCCCGGGTCATCGATATAAGCTGAAAGGCAGTTTCACGTCATAAGTTTTTTTCACCACGTCAAAGTATGGGCGGAACGATATAAAGCATATTTTCCGCTTATCATCTCGAGTGCATGCCTTCTTTACCTATTTTGTGTGAATTTATTGTAAATCAAATGTGATCTAGCATGCAGATTTAGAATAAAGAAAATACAGCAAAATATCAGGTGATTTATTTATTTCATTGTTTTATTTGATTAAAAATATTTTTATATCATATTTTTTTAATCTTTATGTTAAAAGATTAATTGATCGTACATGTATATACAACTATATCTATAGGAACAAGAAAGGTAGCTAATGGACAGATAAAAGAGGGTATACAAGTGACAGCATTGAATAATAAATATCGAAATATCGAAATTAGGGCACCGAGAGGGAATACATTAAATGCCAAAAGTTGGCTGACAGAAGCCCCATTACGCATGTTAATGAATAACCTTGACCCAGATGTTGCAGAAAACCCTCATGAATTAGTGGTATATGGCGGTATTGGGCGTGCAGCACGTAATTGGCAATGCTATGACCAAATTGTCGAGTCCCTGAAGCAGCTCGAGAGCGATGAAACACTACTGGTTCAGTCAGGTAAGCCTGTCGGTGTTTTCAAAACCCATGAAAATGCGCCACGTGTTTTAATCGCCAATTCAAATCTGGTACCACATTGGGCAAACTGGGAGCATTTCAATGAATTAGATGCGAAAGGCCTTGCCATGTATGGGCAAATGACCGCAGGTAGCTGGATCTATATCGGCAGCCAAGGCATTGTTCAAGGGACGTATGAGACCTTTGTGGAAGCCGCTCGCCAGCACTTTAACGGTGATTTAACTGGGCGTTGGGTCTTAACTGCAGGGCTTGGTGGAATGGGGGGAGCCCAACCTCTTGCTGCCACACTGGCGGGGGCCTGCTCATTGAACATTGAGTGCCAACAAAGCCGTATCGATTTCCGTTTAAGAACTCACTATGTGGATGAACAAGCGACTGACCTTGATGATGCGTTAGCGCGTCTGAAAAAATACACATCGGAAGGAAAAGCCATTTCTATTGCACTATGCGCCAATGCCGCTGAAATTCTTCCTGAGCTTGTCAAACGTGGGGTGAAACCGGATATGGTGACCGATCAGACAAGTGCTCATGACCCTTTGAATGGTTACTTACCCATTGGTATCAGCTGGGAAGAGTACCGTGAACGCAGTGTTCAAGACCCGCAAGCCACTGCATTGGCTGCAAAAAAATCTATGGCTGAACATGTTAAAGCGATGCTGGCATTTAAACAGCAAGGCATTCCCACCTTTGATTATGGAAACAATATCCGCCAAATGGCACTGGAAATGGGCGTAGAAAATGCGTTTGATTTCCCCGGTTTTGTACCTGCTTATATCCGCCCGCTATTTTGTCGCGGTGTTGGTCCATTCCGCTGGGTTGCGTTATCAGGAGATCCTGAAGATATCTATAAAACAGATGCGAAAGTGAAAGAGCTGCTGCCGGATGATAAGCACTTGCATCGCTGGTTGGATATGGCTCGTGAACGTATTAGTTTCCAAGGGTTGCCAGCGCGTATTTGCTGGGTTGGCCTTGGGGATCGCGCTAAATTAGGTTTGGCATTCAATGAGATGGTAAGAAGCGGTGAGGTTTCAGCGCCGATTGTTATCGGCCGTGATCACCTAGATTCAGGTTCAGTGGCCAGCCCAAATCGTGAAACGGAATCAATGAAAGATGGTTCTGATGCAGTTTCAGACTGGCCATTACTCAATGCGTTATTAAACACAGCCAGTGGGGCGACGTGGGTATCTTTACATCACGGTGGTGGCGTAGGTATGGGCTTCTCTCAGCATTCTGGAGTGGTAATTGTGTGTGATGGAACGGATGAAGCAGCAGAGCGCATTGCCCGAGTACTGCACAATGACCCTGCAACTGGTGTCATGCGCCATGCCGATGCAGGCTATGACATAGCTATCGCATGTGCGCAGGAAAAAAATCTTAATTTACCGATGATTAAAACACGTTAAGGAGTGCCATTAATGACTAAGTTAACTATTCACCCAGGAAAAATGACACTCGAAGACCTGCGTATTGTTTTCCAACAATCGGTAACAGTGGCATTAGATAAACGCGCTCACGGTGCTATCGAGAAAAGTGTTGCGACGGTCAATAAAATTATTGAAGAAGATAGAACCGCTTATGGTATCAATACCGGCTTTGGTTTACTTGCTAATACGCGTATTGCGACTAAAGATTTGCAATCATTACAACGATCTATTGTGATGTCTCACGCTGCTGGTGTGGGTGAACCGTTAGATGATGACCTCGTGCGCTTAATCATGGTACTCAAAATTAATAGCTTAGCTCGTGGTTTTTCAGGGATCCGCCTTGAAGTTATTAATGCCTTGATCGCATTAGTGAATGCGCAAGTTTATCCATTTATTCCTGCGAAGGGGTCAGTGGGGGCTTCTGGCGACTTAGCACCATTGGCTCATATGAGTTTAATTCTGTTAGGCGAAGGAAAGGCGCGTTATGAAGGCAAATGGATTTCAGCGAAAAAAGCGTTAGAAAAAGCGGGGTTAGCACCTCTAAAATTGGAAGCCAAAGAAGGTTTAGCCTTATTAAACGGCACGCAAACATCGACGGCTTTCGCGTTGAAAGGGTTATTTGAGGCAGAAAAATTGCTGCTATCTGGCATTGTTTGTGGTGCGCTGAGTGTTGAAGCCACACTGGGCTCTCGCAAACCCTTCGATGCTCGAGTTCAAGAAGTTCGAGGACAAAAAGGGCAAATTGATGTTGCGGCGATGTTCCGTGATGTTTTATCACCGACCAGTGAATTGGCGAAGTCCCATGAAAACTGTGTGAAAGTGCAAGACCCCTATTCATTACGTTGTCAGCCGCAAGTGATGGGCGCTTGTTTAACCCAAATTCGCCAAGCTGCTGAAGTGATATTAATTGAATCGAATGCTGTGTCGGATAACCCGTTAGTCTTTACCGATAATGGCGATATTATTTCAGGCGGTAACTTCCATGCAGAACCTGTTGCTATGGCAGCCGATAATATTGCGCTGGCATTAGCAGAAATCGGTGCGTTATCCGAACGTCGCATTGCATTACTGATGGATACCCATATGTCACAGTTGCCACCTTTCTTAGTGAATAACGGAGGGGTTAACTCAGGATTTATGATAGCTCAAGTCACTGCGGCTGCATTAGCGAGTGAAAACAAAGCATTAGCCCACCCTTCGAGTGTTGATAGCCTGCCGACATCAGCCAACCAAGAAGACCACGTATCGATGGCGCCTGCGGCGGGTCGTCGTTTATGGGAAATGGCAAAAAATGTCACGGGTATTTTAGCTATTGAATGGCTTTCAGCGTGTCAGGGAATGGATTTCCGTGAAGGTTTGAAGTCGAGTGAAACCTTGGAGAAGGCACGTAAAACACTGCGTGACCAAGTGGCTTACTATGATAAAGACCGTTATTTTGCCCCTGATATTGAAGCGGCAATTAATTTAATTAACCAATATAAACTGTCTGCGCTGTTCAAGGCTGGCGCTGTTTTCCCTAACTAGTTTATCAAGCAAATAAAAGGTGGTCGGCAATGTACTGGCCACCTGAAGTATTTATCTGCACGACAATAAAATAATACGAAGGATAAATCATGCAAAGCACATCACAACTTGCGCGAGGGCTTTCTGCGCGTCACATTCGATTTATGGCTTTAGGTTCTGCGATTGGTACAGGTTTATTTTATGGTTCAGCTAAAGCAATAGAAACCGCTGGGCCTGCGGTATTACTCGCTTATATTATCGGCGGTGCCGCTGTATTTATGGTCATGAGAGCACTGGGTGAAATGGCCGTCCACCGGCCACTTGCGGGATCGTTCTCACAGTACGCTAGCCATTATTTAGGGGCTAGAGCCGGTTTTTTTGCGGGTTGGACTTATGTTTTTGAAATGCTCATTGTTTGCTTGGCGGACGTGACAGCATTTGGTGTGTATATGAAACTGTGGTTTCCTGAGGTTGCGCAGTGGATCTGGGTATTGAGCATTATTTTCTTTATTGGTGCAATAAACTTATGCCATGTGAAAACTTTCGGCGAAATGGAATTTTGGCTGTCAATCATTAAAGTTATCGCGATTATTGCGATGATTGTTGGTGGTGCCGCTATTATGATGTTTGGTTTTGGCCAAGCGGCTGATCATGCGGTTGGGGTATCAAACTTATTTATTCACGATGGGTTTATGCCAAATGGTATTGGTGGGGTGATTGCGTCCTTTGCCGTGGTGATGTTTGCGTTCGGGGGAATTGAAGTTATTGGCATTACAGCGAGTGAAGCGAAAAACCCTGAAACCACGATTCCAAGAGCGATTAATGCCGTGCCAATTCGTATCTTACTGTTTTATGTCCTGACTTTATTTGTCTTGATGTGCATTTACCCATGGAACCAAATTGGGCAGCAAGGTAGCCCGTTTGTGCAAATTTTCGATAGCTTAGGTATTCAATCTGCAGCGAATATCTTAAATATTGTGGTGATCACTGCGGCAATTTCGGCAATTAACAGCGATATCTTTGGTGCTGGGCGTATGATGTATGGCATGGCACATGAAGGACAAGCACCGAAAGCCTTTACTAAGCTGACAAAAAATGGTGTGCCTTGGATGACGGTATTAGTGATGGTCGCGGTATTGCTGGTGGGTGTGGTATTGAACTATGTCATCCCTGATGATGTGTTTGTGGTGATTGCGTCAATTGCGACGTTTGCAACGATTTGGGTATGGTTGATGATCTTACTGTCGCAGTTTGCAATGCGCAAAAAAATGTCGCCAGAAGAAATTAGCCAATTAAAATTTCCTGTACCTATGTGGCCAGTTGCTCCTATTTTAGCCATCGCATTTATGGTATTTGTTTTTGGTGTTTTGGGATATTTTGAATCGACACGAATTGCATTATATGTCGGCGTTGTTTGGTTAGTATTGCTGACTATCGCCTATGCACTTTGGGTAAAAAAGCCAGCGAAAGAGGCGGAAGTGGTACTGCAAAACGAAAGTTAGTATCGTGACTTCTTTACTGAACTGGTTATTTTTCTTCACGCCCTTTAGCTAAAATAAAGGGCGTTTTTACGACCAAAGATGCTTCAATAAGCGCGATAACCAGATTTCCTCAGCAAATTTTATTACATTAATCTGCTGATTTGTCTTTCACTTCGTGGCAAACTTTAGCTATTCATATATTCCCTTTCAAAATACAGGCTGGAGAACCCCTTCTTGGAAAAGATTTTCGTTGATGAAGCCGTTGCAGAACTTCATACCATTCAAGATATTTTACGTTGGACAATGAGCCGCTTTAATGCTGCCAATGTGTACTATGGTCACGGTACAGATAACCCATGGGATGAGGCGCTACAATTGGTGTTACCAACACTTTACTTGCCTCTAGACCTGCCCGATGAGCTATTAACATCCCGCTTAACGCCAACAGAACGCCACCGCATTATTGAGCGTGTCTTGCGACGTATTAATGATCGTATTCCGGTTGCATATCTGACTAATCGCTCATGGTTCTGTGGCCATGAATTTTATGTTGATGAACGAGTGCTTATCCCTCGCTCGCCAATTGGTGAATTAATCAATAATCACTTTGTTGGCTTAGTGGCGGATGAACCTCAAACTATTCTTGATTTATGTACCGGAAGTGGTTGTATTGCGATTGCTTGTGCTTATGAATTCCCTGATGCAGAAGTCGATGCGGTTGATATTTCAAGTGATGTGCTAAGCGTTGCTGAGCAAAATATTGCTAATCATGGTTTAGATCACCGGGTGATACCGATTCGCTCTGACTTATTCCGTG
Source organism: Providencia sp. PROV_01 (assembly GCF_053098325.1). Classification (NCBI taxonomy): domain Bacteria; kingdom Pseudomonadati; phylum Pseudomonadota; class Gammaproteobacteria; order Enterobacterales; family Morganellaceae; genus Providencia; species Providencia sp. PROV_01. Next base: position 2,069,079 of record NZ_JBRFKD010000002.1, read on the forward strand.
ATATGCCAGAGGTCAAATATGACCTGATCGTGACAAATCCACCGTATGTTGATGCGGAAGATATGGACGATTTACCAGAAGAGTTTCGTGTCGAACCTGAATTAGCACTTGCTGCCGGAAGTGATGGTTTGAAACTGGTGCGTCGTATTTTAGCGAATGCACCGCGTTTTCTGACGGAAGAAGGGGTGTTAGTGTGTGAAGTGGGTAACAGCATGGTTCATCTGATTGAACAATATCCTGAAATTCCATTTATTTGGCTGGACTTTGAATACGGCGGTGATGGTGTGTTTATGTTAACTCGTGAACAACTTGTTGAGCATCACGCACATTTTGAGCTTTATATCGATTAATCAACAGTTGCGTGATGTTCTAAGATCATGTAATCAATAATAACGACACAACGATATAATAATTAACAACCAAAATTCTTGATAAAACAAGAATGGCTTAGAATAGGAAACTCCGATGGCAGGAAATTCAATTGGGCAACTGTTTCGTGTGACCACGTTTGGTGAATCACATGGCGTTGCATTAGGTTGCATCGTCGATGGGGTTCCCCCAGGTTTAGCATTGACAGAAGCCGATTTACAAAAAGATTTAGACCGTCGTCGCCCGGGAACATCACGTTATACGACTGCGCGCCGTGAACCTGATCAAGTGAAGATTTTATCGGGTGTCTTTAATGGTGTGACAACCGGAACTAGCATTGGCTTACTCATTGAAAACACTGACCAACGTTCGCAAGATTATGGTGCAATCAAAGACGTGTTTAGGCCCGGCCATGCAGATTACACATATGAACAAAAGTATGGTCAGCGTGATTATCGTGGTGGTGGTCGCTCATCAGCACGTGAAACGGCAATGCGTGTTGCAGCAGGTGCGATTGCGAAAAAGTATTTACAAGAAAAGCTTGGCGTGCAAATTCATGGATGCTTAACACAAATGGGATCAGTCGCATGTGAAATTAAAGACTGGTCAATTGTCGAAGAAAATCCATTCTTTTGTCCAGATCCTAGCAAATTAGAGGCTCTTGATGAGTTATTGCGCGGTTTAAAGAAAGAAGGTGATTCGATTGGCGCTAAAATTACCGTTATTGCAGAGCATGTGCCTGCGGGCTTAGGTGAGCCGGTATTTGACCGTTTAGATGCCGATCTCGCTCACGCGTTGATGAGTATTAACGCAGTGAAAGGTGTGGAAATTGGTGATGGCTTCGGTGTTATTGCGCTCAAAGGCAGTGAAAACCGTGATGAAATTACCCGTAATGGTTTCACATCAAACCATGCAGGCGGTATCTTAGGCGGTATTAGCAGTAGCCAGCCTATTATTGCGCATATTGCGTTAAAACCGACATCCAGTATTACCGTTTCAGGTAAAACACTCAACCGTGATGGCGAAGAAGTTGAAATGATCACCAAAGGGCGTCATGACCCTTGTGTGGGAATTCGTGCAGTGCCGATAGCAGAAGCAATGATGGCGATTGTTCTAATGGACCACTATTTACGTCATCGTGGTCAGTGCTCGGATGTAACGCCAGCAATGAAACCGTTTGAATAATCGGTTTTACTGTGTTTTATGTAGTGACAACAAAGCGGCCTAGTAGGTCGCTTTGTTGATGATGAAGGTTCGGATGAAGCCTCCTAAAAATACCTCATCTAGGTTGTGATATTACCAAAGCTGTTTGGCGATATATTCACATCAACATCATGATATTTCTTCTCTTTGGATAGTAAAATGGATTGGCTAACAGCCGTTGCTCCTGAAGTTTACGCTTTACTCTTCTTTGTTGCGCTATTTGCAGGGTTTATTGACTCCATCGCGGGTGGTGGTGGGCTATTAACGATCCCAGCTCTGTTATCCGTGGGAATCACACCAGTTGAAGCGTTAGCAACCAATAAATTGCAAGCTGTTGGCGGTTCGTTTTCTTCAACACTCTATTTTGTCAGGCGCAAAGCCATAGATTTACGAGAACAATTGTTTCCGTTCATTATGACCATGATTGGTGCCATGTTGGGTGCGATTGTCATTCAAATGATTGATACCGCGTTCTTAAAACAACTGTTGCCTATCTTGGTGATTTGTGTCGGTTTATACTTTTTATTAACGCCATCAATCGGTGTGCAAGACCGCCAACAACGTATCAGCATGCCATTTTTCGGGGTGGCAATTGGGATGACACTGGGTTTTTATGATGGTGCATTTGGCCCCGGAACCGGTTCATTTTTGGCGTTAGGCTATGTTCTGCTGCTCGGCTATAATCTTGCTAAAGCCACCGCCCACGCGAAGTTACTTAATTTTGCCTCTAATTTTGGCTCTTTAGTATTCTTTATTATCGGGGGTCATGTTCTTTGGGCCTTAGGTTTTGTTATGCTAATCGGCCAAATGGTTGGCGCTCGTTTAGGTGCGCGTTTGGTCTTAACCAAAGGACAAAAACTGATCAGGCCAATGATCGTGGTGATTTCGTTACTGATGAGTATTAAGTTACTCCATGATAGCCATGGTGACGTGATTAAAGCTTGGTTTCTCTCATTATTTTAAGATGATTTAAATTATTCATGAGTACACATAATTATCAGGATCTAATCAATATCTTTGATGAATGTTTTGGTGTGACATATAACACCAGGCTGGTAAAAGGGGATGATGAACCCATTTATTTACCTGCTGATGAGGCTGTGCCTTATCACCGTATCGTATTTGCACACGGTTTTTTCACCAGTGCGCTGCATGAAATCACACATTGGTGTATCGCAGGGGAAGCAAGGCGCCAGCAAGTCGATTACGGCTATTGGTATTGCCCAGACGGTCGAGATGAAAAAACACAGTGTGAGTTTGAAGTGGTAGAGATTAAACCTCAAGCGCTAGATTGGCTGTTTTGTGTTGCTGTTGGCATTCCATTTAATGTCAGTTGTGACAACTTAGAAGGGGATTTTGAGCCTGACCGCATTGCGTTTATGCGCAAAGTTCATGCGCAAGTGATGCTTTATTTAGAAAATGGTATCCCTGAACGCCCATTACGCTTTATTAATGCGTTACAATTGTTTTACAATACGCCACCTCTTTGTGCAGAAGCTTTTCCTTATCCGGAAGATATTTTTGCCTAATGAACACATTTAAGTAAGGATTAAGCATGCTTGCGGATTTAGAAACACGCATACTAACGAAGATTGATGATATGGTTGAGCACGCGAGTGATGATGAACTCTTCGCTGGCGGCTATTTGCGTGGTCACTTAACCCTTGCTGTGGCTGAGCTGGAAGAAGAAAACGAAACCAGCTCTGAAGCATTATATCAACGTGTCGAAGTCAGTATTCAAAATGCCATCAAAGCTGGCGAATTGACACCACCAGACCAAGTACTGGTATTAGATATGTGGAAAAACTTATTAAATAACGCAATTTAATTTGTAATGTTATACATTGAAAGCGGGGAAACCCGCTTTTTTGTTAGCTAAATTTTGTTGTGAGTAAAAATTATGGCGAATATTCGTTTAGCAACCCCCTTCGATGCCAAACATCTTCCTGCCGTAGAAATTTCTGCAGGGCAGACATTCACGAGTATCGAAAAATATCAATGGCTTGCCGAAGGTGATGGGCAAACAGAGCAAGACCACCTCGATTTTATTTCCGAGCAATTAGAATGGGTTGCGGTGAATGATTGCGATGAACCAATTGGTTTTATCAATGCTGAAGATCATCATACTAGCCTACATATTTGTGAGGTTTCTGTCTGCCAGCAATGGCAAGGGCAGGGTTTGGGTAAAAAGCTGATTAAGCAGGTTCTTGATGCCGCTTTGGCACGGAATATCACGGTAGTGACATTGACCACTTGCCGTGATGTGCCTTGGAATGCACCTTATTACCAACGCTTAGGTTTTAAAATTCTTGCAATTAATGAGTTAACCACCGAGTTACAGGCTATTTTACAGTCTGAAGTCGAGGCGGGGTTTGCCGCTGAAGACCGTTGTGCAATGGCTATCTCATTAACATAAGGTATTAATAAGGGAGTTTAATAGGGCGACCTAATAATAATTTCCTTACCCAAAAACGGTTTGGGTTCAATTCTGCAAGGGTTTCATCGTCGAGCGGGAGTATTTGTCCAAAAATTTGAGCAGCCAGCAATTCCGCACAAAGGGGGGCAGTGGATAACCCTCTTGACCCTAATGCCCCAAAAATAAATAAATTTGGGTGCACAGGCGCTAGTGCAATAGGCTGCTCTTTGGCAATTTTGCTGGGTAAATCATGGTAATGCGCCAGATGTTGTTCAAAATCAGGCACATTGCCTAATAAGGGAAAGTGGTCGCGAATAACACAACGAATACCTTGGCGTGAATGTTGTTGCGAGATGTCGATATCCCTAGGCCAAGTTACATCAGGTAGGTTATCAATCAGTTTTTGGCGGTTTCCTTGTTGCTCTTCCTCACTATAATCTAAATCAAGTCGCTCACGTTGGTAGCTAGCGCCTAAGCAATGTTGTGTACCAGAGGTATCGGCAGGGGTTAAATACCCTTCAAAGCACAGAACATTTTTCAGTTGTTGTAGGGTGTGATTGGTAGGAATGTGGCTCACTTGCCCACGCACAGGTGAGATAGGTAAATTGATGGTTTGAGCAAATTGGCGCAGTTTGTGCCCATTGGCAATAATGACAGTTGAGTGAACACGTGTTAGCTCGTTTTGCGGCGCTGTTTCAATCAATAATTGCCAATCTTGTTCAGTTTGTTTTAATTCCACCACATTATGTTCAAAACAGAAGGTAACGCCTTTCTGCTGCAAATATTGCTGCAAACTCTCACAAAATTGGGCAGGGCAAAGCCATCCTCCAGACGCATAATGAATGCCATCATGGTTGACATCAACACCGCAAATATCACTCAGTTGTAGACGATTCTTACCAATAGCAAAATCGTCAGGCCACTCAGTTTCTAACATTCCCGCTATTTTACGAGCTACTTTGTCGTTATACGCTAATTGGCTGACACCGCACCATTGCCCCTCAAATACGATCCCCTGTTTCGCCAATTGATGGTAAAAGCGAGAAGCAAAAGGGAAAGCGCTGACAAAAAAGCGCTCAAGTGGATCGTTATTGCCTGTGAGTAAGGGATAAATAGCCCCTTGGCGATTGCCTGAAGCATTTTGTGCAACTTGGGCATCTTGGCAGTATAAGGTGACTTTAGCACCGCGCTTATGAAGTGCGTAGGCTGCCGTTAAACTGGCGAGCCCACCGCCAATGATAGCAACATCCGTTGGGTTGTCTGCTTTTCGTCTTGCGAACCAAGGGGTTGGGATATTAATTTCTTTTTCAGCTAATACTCCGGTTAACATTTCTCGCTTGTTACCAAAGCCTTTGACTTTTTTAAGGGTGAAACCAGCTTGTTGCAGGCCTCTCTTGACCGCACCTGCCACGGTAAATGTCGCAAAAGTCCCATTAAGGCGAGCTAATGTTGCCATGTTAGTGAACAGCTGTTCACTCCACATTTCGGGATTTTTTGAGGGTGCGAAACCATCTAAAAACCAAGCATCTATCTTATTGTTTAAATTGCTTTTTAGTAAAGATATTTGCTCATTAACATCGCCAAACCATAAATCTAATATGATATGGCCATTTTCTAAAATGATCCGCTGATTACCCGGTAAGGCTTGTGGCCAACTTTCACAAAGGATTTGCGATAAACTAGCAAGTTCAGGCCAGCAGCGATGTGCAGCGATTAAATCTGTTTTTGTTAAAGGGTATTTTTCGAAACTGATGAAATGTAATTGCTGTAATGTTGCGTTTGGGTTTTCGGTTTTAAACTGCTTAAAAGATTGCCACAATGCTAAAAAATTCAAACCCGTACCAAACCCTGTTTCGGCAATCACACAGGTTGCAAGAGGGTGCGTCGCAAAGCGGTCAGGAAAATGATTTCCTTGCAAAAAAACATGGCGAGCTTCTTCTAAGCCATTTTGGTTAGAAAAATAGATATCTGCAAACTGTTCAGACATAGGAGTGCCTTCGTCATTCCAACTTAGGCGTGCGGTTTGTACAGCGTTCTTTTTCACGATAAGCCTACATTGTTTATATAATTCCTAAATTTTACCGCTGATATCGGTGTAAGGCTACCGTCATAAAAAAGACTCATTCCCGTCACAAAGAAAAAAATACAAATATTTACCCTGATCGGACTTGTTCAGCGTACAAGTGTAAGCTAAAGTGACAACCTGTAATCCCGCAATCATATAATTATAGTCATGAGGTAACGAATGAAGCGTGCAGTCATCACTGGTCTAGGTATTGTTTCCAGCCTTGGTAATAACCAGGAAGAAGTACTGGCTTCTTTGAAGGAAGGTCGTTCCGGGATCACTTTCTCAGAAGAATTCAAAGAGGCAGGGCTACGTAGCCATGTCTGGGGTAATGTCAAAAATTTAGACCCGAAAGACTTAATCGACCGTAAAATTTTCCGTTTTATGAGTGATTGCTCCGCCTATGCTTATTTATCAATGGAACAAGCGGTTGCGGATTCAGGTTTAACAGAAGAACAAGTTTCAAATTTACGTACAGGTATCGTTGTTGGTTCCGGTGGTGGTTCTCCACGTAATCAAGTTGCGGGTTCTGACGGTATGCGTGCTAAAGGTTTACGTGGTGTAGGCCCATATATGGTGACTCGTGCAATGGCATCGGGTATTTCTGCTTGTTTAGCAACACCGTTTAAAATCAAAGGCGTAAACTACTCAATTAGTTCTGCTTGTTCAACATCAGCGCACTGCATCGGCCATGCCGTTGAATTGATCCAATTAGGCAAACAGGATGTGGTTTTTGCGGGTGGTGGTGAAGAACTGAGCTGGGAAATGACCTGTGAGTTTGATGCGATGGGCGCATTGTCCACAAAGTATAATGAAACGCCAGACAAAGCATCAAGAACTTACGATAAAGACCGTGATGGTTTCGTTATCGCAGGTGGTGGCGGTATCGTCGTCGTTGAAGAGTTAGAGCATGCGTTAGCACGTGGTGCGCATATCTATGCTGAAATCGTTGGCTATGGTGCTACATCTGACGGTGCAGACATGGTTGCGCCATCAGGAGAAGGTGCTGTGCGCTGTATGCAAATGGCAATGCAAGGTGTCGATAAAATTGATTATATCAATACACACGGTACATCAACGCCAGTGGGTGACACCAAAGAGTTAGAAGCTATCCAGGAAGTGTTTGGTGCTAACTCTCCTGCAATTTCTGCAACGAAAGCGATGAGCGGTCACTCATTAGGTGCTGCGGGTGTCCACGAAGCAATTTACAGCTTGCTGATGTTAGAACACGGCTTTATTGCACCAAGCATTAACGTCGAAAATCTAGATGAGAAAGCAGCGGGCCTGAATATCGTGACTAAACCAACGGAGCAAGCGCTGGAAACAGTCATGTCTAACAGTTTCGGTTTCGGTGGAACTAACGCCACATTAGTGATGAGCAAATACAAAGCATAATTTGTATCAGATTAACTAATTGAATAAACGAGAACTTCGGTTCTCGTTTTTTTGTTTAATCACTACCTCCGCCATCACCTCCCCCTGAATCGGATGATGAACAATCAGAACTTGAGTTATCATTAGAACAATAATGGCTACTTGAGCGGTGGTTATCATCACTGGATGCGCTGTCATAATAAGGGGGCTTGTAGCTTGAACTCGAATTATTTGAATTCACTCGATATGCAGTTTCTTTCACATTTTTACGCACTTCAAATATTTGACTTTTGCCTTTCGACCAACCAATAGTCACCAAAGTGGTATTTTTCTTTACGCTGATATGCAGCATTTTACCACAAAAAATATGCATTTTACCCAGCGCTTTTATTTGGATATAACCGCTGTCTTTTTCCGTGATAGTTACGGGTTTTTGGCTATGAATGGTGTAACGGTCGCCATAGACATCAATGGTACGCGTATACGCTAACGGTTTCGGCTGGATATTAAAAAGGGCGAAAAGTAATCTATCGAACATTGTGTTTTATGTTTTAATAAATGAGATGACTAAAATAATTGATTGACGCTATTCAATATATCGTCATTATCTTAATCAATGATTTATTAATGACTGAGTGAATATACATCATTTTATTAAATTTTTTTATCCAAAACAGTGACATGATATTAGCTCAATTTTTAGTTGAATAGAGGAAATTATATGAGTGTAACAAGGTTTCATGCGGCTATTTGGATGCAGGATTTTAAAATTTTAGGCAAGGCATTATCTCGTTATATCCGCAGTAAATTTAGTGGGATGATTAGTAAAATACATAATACTGAAAAAATATTTCCACTGCATAGTTATGACCAAAAGAGAACGAACACAACCACTAGTTTGCAATCAAAACATGTCTATTATGGCGCAGGAGCTCATGATAAATCAGTAGTTTTATTAAGTTATATAAAGCTCCCTATTTATTAATAAAAAATGCCCCAAAATCACACTGGGGCAAAGTGTTACAGAGGTTGTATGAACAACAGATATCGTATGAACAACCGTGAATTATGAAATAGTGGAATGTTTACGTTTACGAATGCGTTTTACAATAGGTGGAAGAATTAGCACTAATACCGCCAGTGTTAATAAACTTTGAGAAATCGTACTGCTCCAAAGAATATCGAAATTTCCATTACTGATGGATAATGAACGGCGTAAGTTTTGTTCTAGCATTTCACCTAATACAAACCCTAAGATTAATGGCGACAATGGGAAGTTCATTTTTCGTAGAATAAACCCAAATACGCCAAGCCCCATCATGAGTAACAAATCAAATGTCGTACTGTGAACGGCATATACCCCGACAGCAGAAATGCAAGCAATAGCAGGGACTAAAAACCACAGCGGAACCGTTAGCATACGCGTGAATAAGCCAATTAATGGAATATTCATGATGAGCAGAACTACGTTAGCAATTAATAAAGCCGCAATTAACCCCCACACAATATCAGGTTGCTCAGTAAACATACCTGGGCCTGGGGTGATATTATAGAGCGTTAGCGCCCCCATCATTACTGCAGTTGTCCCCGACCCCGGAACGCCAAGGGTTAACATTGGGATAAATGAGCCACAGGCAGAGGCATTATTGGCTGCTTCTGGTGCAGCGACACCGCGAACATCGCCATTACCAAAATCGCCTTTTTCGCCACTGATTTTCTTTTCAGTCATATAGGTTATGGCACTGGCAATGGTGGCGCCGGCACCTGGTAAGACGCCAACAAAGAACCCAATAAAAGAGGAGCGTAAAGCAGGGCCAGCACACGCTTTGGCCTCTTTGCGATTAAACAGCATTCTGCCTGTTTTACGGATCAGCCCTTGTCCTGTTGCCGTGCCTTCGAGCATCAATAAAATTTCGCTAACAGAGAACAAACCAATAACCACGACGATAAATTGCACGCCATCCGATAAATGTACGCTATCAAAGGTAAAACGATATTCCCCAGAGTTGGCATCTACGCCCACAGTAGCAAGTGATAAGCCAATTAATGCCGCCAATAGTGATTTGATTGGGTTTTGGCTCATCATACTGCCCAAACAGGCAATAGCAAAAACCATCAAAGCGAAATACTCAGCAGGCCCGAAAGCCAAAGACCATTGCGCTAATAAAGGAGCAAATAAAATAATACCCACAATCGCAATCGTTGAGCCAAGGAATGAACTCACTGCAGAAATTGACAGTGCAACACCACCTTTACCTTGTTTTGCCATTGGGTAACCATCTAGCGTGGTCATGATTGCAGCGGCATCACCAGGGACATTGAGTAATATGGATGAGATACGTCCACCATATTCACAACCTAAATAAACCGTGGCGAGTAAGATTAATGCAGACTCGGCCGGTAATTTAAGTGCAAAGGCCAGCGGTAGCAAAATAGCGACACCATTAATTGGGCCGAGGCCGGGAAGCATCCCAACGATAGTACCGATAAAACAGCCAATTAAGGCGATCAAGATATTTTGAGGAACAAGAGCAACCTCAAAACCTTGTGATAGGTACATCCAAGTTTCCATGATTTCGTTCCTTAATTAAGCAAGCTACCAATAGGTAAGGTTACATCTAGCCATTTATCAAAGGCATAGAATAGAAAGATACCTAAGACGGGGCCGGAAATAACCGCGGCGATAGGTGTTGCGCCAAATAGCAGGGCAATACTAATGGTGAGCAAACTGGTGGCAATCGGGAACCCCAACCATTCAAAAGCCCATGCATAGATAACAAGTGCAACGACTAATAAAACTAAACGACGTAATACATAGGGTTTTGGCCACTCAACGGCTTCTTGCTTGCCAAATAATAAGGCAAGGGCACAAAGCGCCATTAAAGAGAGTATGACAACCGGAAAAGGGCGGGGGCCCAGTGGTTCATAACTAAACTCACTCTGGATCCCCCAACCAATATAAATTCCGATAGCACACAGTATTAGCCAAACTATGGCAAATATGCGTTGGCTCATCGTTCACCCCATTATTTGGCTAAACCGAAGGCACGGGCTTGTTCACGGTATTGCTCGATTTCTTTTTTGACATAACTATCGAGTTCTTGCCCGGTTAAGTTGTATTCAAATAAGCCGCGGAGTTCGCGTTGTTTTTTGAATTCGTCGGTTTGTTGCAGTTTTTGGAAGGCTTCAACCCATTGGTTATAATCGGCATCAGACACTTTGGGGCCCATATAGAAGCCGCGGATGATTGGCCAGACAATGTCATAGCCTTGTTCTTTGGCTGTTGGGATGTCAGATAAACCATCTTCAAGGCGTTTGTCTGAGTAGACAGCAAGGATACGAATTTTACCTTCATTGATATATGGCGTCATTTCGCTGATATCCCCTGAAAGGACTTGAATATGGTTGCCCAGTAGTGCCGTTAAGGTTTCACCGCCCCCTTCAAAAGCTACGTAACGCATTTTGCGAGGGTCAATATCAATGGCTTTGGCTAACAAGGCCGTTTTCATCCAATCTTGGCTACCAATCGACCCTCCAGCACCAAAGACGATGCTGTTCGGATCCTTTTTGAAGGTATCCATTAAATCTTTCAGAGTCTTATAAGGTGAATCTGCACGCACGGCAATCATACCGTAATCGCTTCCTACACTAGCCAGCCAACGCACATCGTTTTCGTTATAGCGACCAAACTTACCTTGAGCAAGATTGAGTAAAGAACCGCCGGAGAAAGCAACAATGGTGCCGGGTTCAGCAGGGCGTTGAGCGACTATGGCGTTATAAGCGACCGCGCCAATACCGCCAGGCATGTAGGTCACTCGCATTGGTTTTTCGATTTCTTTGGTTTCTAATAGGGAAACTTGGACTAATTTACAGGTTAAATCAAAACCACCGCCGGGTTTGGCGGGAGCAATACATTCGGTGCGCTCAGGTAGGGCATTTGCTTGGTTGATGCCAACTAAAAATATTGCTGTTGCTAAGGCCTTCAGTGTGAATTTTTTCATTCTTTTTTCCTTACTAAGACAATAATTAGAGGTATATATTGTTTACTTCTTGTTTTGTTGGTATGGCATCATTGACCGACGAAGCTTTCATTTACCTTTCATTAACAAATATTATTATTTTTATGTGATATATATCAGATTGTTTTGTATTTTTGCTTTTTTGTTATGTTAACTTAATGTTAAATTAATCACGTTAATAGTGTTTATTAACAATAGTTGTGATGAACACAGTAAATATGCGCACATTTGCTTTCCATTCATTCAATGGAATGCCAACGTATACTGATAAATAATTATAATGAGTATGCGGAATGAGAATTTTATTGGTTGAAGATCATGACGAATTGTCATTATGGTTACAGAAGGCTTTGTCGTCATCTGGGTTTGCAGTTGATGTTGCTAGTGATGGCGCGATAGCAGACCAGCTATTACAAACTGAGCACTATGAATTAGTCGTGTTAGATGTATCACTTCCGAGAATGAGTGGGCTTGAGGTATTAGCGCAAATGCGCAAACGTCATCAAGAAACCCCAGTCTTGTTATTAACGGCGAATTCAGACGTGGCCGATCGAGTTCAAGGGCTAAATGCAGGGGCTGATGACTACCTGACTAAACCTTTTGATATTGCGGAATTAGAAGCACGTCTTCGCGCTTTATTGCGACGTAGTCAAGGGCAAGTGAATGAATCACAACAGTTTGGTTTGCTTAGTTACCATGAGGACGGTTATTTCTTATTAGGACAAGAACCACTTGGCTTGACGCCAAGAGAATATGCGGTGTTAAACACCTTATTTCATCGACGAGGGCGCCCTGTTTCTAAAATGCAATTATTTGAGCAGGTGTTTTCGTTGTCAGATGAAGCCAATTTACAAAGTATTGAGTTATATGTTCACCGTGTTAGAAAAAAACTTGCTGGTTCGGATGTTAATATCAATACCTTACGCGGATTGGGATACCGATTAGAGCAGTGTAGTGTATGAAATTAGTCTCTCATCCACGCTCTCTCTTTCATCAGTTGCTGCTCTTTTTCGGTATCCCCCTCATTTTATTGGGGAGTTTTTCGGTTTATACGCACTACTACAGTGCAAAAAATGCCGCAAACTTAGCCTATGACCGCACATTATTAGCTTCAGCTCGAACCGTCGCGGAGCGCTTGCAAGTTGTCGATGGGCACCTCTCAGTCAGTGTGCCTTATGTGGTGCTTGATAGCTTCGAGCTAAATAATAATGACCGAATTTTTTATCAAGTTATTTCTCCCGGTGGTGAAACTATTTCTGGTTATGATGACTTACCGCCGATTCCCCCGTATTGGATGCGCTCACAGCATTATACTGCGCTAGTTTATTTTTATGATGCGCAGTACAAAGGCTTGCCTATCCGTATTGCTGCATTTTATCAACCGATTAATGAAGGCGGTATCACTGGGATGGTTGAAATCCGTGTGGCGGAAACAGTTTATTCGCGACAAGATCTTGCTAATCAATTATTAATTTCTGCCCTGATGAGCCAAGGTACTGTGGTGTTTTTAACTTTGGTACTTGCCTATATTTTACTTAGTAAGTTATTGGCACCGCTAAAAAAATTGTCCCATTTAATGTTAAGCCGTTCCGCTAATGATTTAACCCCTTTGCCTGATTTGCTGCCGTGGTCTGATTTATCACCATTAATTGATGCATTAAACCGCTATATTTCCCGCCTAAAGCGGATGGTTCGACGGCAAGAACGGTTTAGTGCGGATGCCTCTCACCAACTTAAAACGCCACTAACTGTCCTCAAAACACAGGTTTCTGTTGCGATTAATAGTCAGGATGAAACCCAACGGCAACAGAGTTTACAAGCTATCGATAAAACTCTTGATAACACGATCAATTTGACGGATAGGCTTTTGCAGTTATCACGTTTAAAAGCCCATGAGAAAGAAGCCATTACACAGTATCGTGCTATAAACTTAGTGGATATTGTTCACCAGGCTTGTTTTACTCGGTTACCCCAAGCAGAAAGCCAAAATATTGACTTAGGTTATGAAGGCGCGGAAACAGCATGGATTAAAGGTGAACCTATTTTATTAGCAGAGATGTGTGCAAATTTAATTGATAATGCTATTAAATATACCCCTGCAAATGGGGTGGTCACCGTTCGGGTGGTCAGCAGTGATGACCATCTTCATTGGGTTTTGGAGGTCGAAGATTCAGGCCCTGGGATCCCAGACGCTAAAATTAGCCGTTCTATGGAAGCTTTTACTCGATTAAATAACGCGTTAGGAAAGGAAGGTGCAGGACTAGGTCTCGCTTTAGTGAAAGATATTGCCAGTTATCATGGTTCTGAACCACAGTTATTAAAAAGTGAGTTACTTAATGGATTGTTGGTTAAAATTGCATTTAAAGCAAGCCAAGCGCCACACTGAAAAGAACGCCCTAATTAGGGCGTTCCATTAGTGACAAAGTTTAAGAATAATAAAACTTGATGCACTTAGTTTCGTATTGGTACTAACACCTGTGGTAGTGTGTTATTTGAAGTCTCCGGATTAAAATTACTGCTTATCATTTGTTGTGAGAATCCGGCTATGAATCGGACTAATGTATCTGCTAGATTATAATAATCGTTAGTATTTGTAAGTCCGTTATGTATGCCCAGTAGGTGTATTTTTCCTTTTTGTTCCATAAGTAATTTTTTTTCTCTTATTTTTGAGTCAGTTTGGTATATTTCCTTAACCAAAGAAAGTGTGTCTCTATGGGACCACTTTCTATCGCTATAGTCCAAATTCTGATAAATAAATTCTGTTAGATTTATTTCTTCATCTTTTTGTTGAATTATTAGTGTATTTCGTTTATCAATGTCTATTGACATATCTGGGTTTTGTTTCAAGTCAATCTTTTCATTAAGGGATTCAATTAAAGCAGTAGTATTTCGTAATGCATTTATTTTATCGCTAATCGTTTGGTAATAATTTCTCTCACTGGTTTCAGAGGAAACTGATTTTAATGGAACAAAATTATGAATCTGCGAAATATAAGTATCTGCTTTCATATTTAGATTTTCATATTCTATTGCTATATTAACGTCTTCTTCATTAAAATTAATAATGAAAGGCATCGGACTAGAAGATTGAGAAGATAAATATAAATTATTATTTAATTCTAAATTAATGAGTCTCAGGGAAACCTTTGTTTTTATTAGTAAATCATAATGCTGAGATATTAAATATTCAATGTCTTTACGGATTTTTTTTGGGTTTTTCAGTATTGTATTTTCAGCGAGATAATTAGATAAATTATCCTTTATGATAGACATGTCGTTTTCTGATTTATCTATTTCGTATAAGAATATCTGTTTATTTTTATATAGACCCGCTTCATTTTTTAATTCAATTTGAATTCGTTGGTAAATTAGGTTAAATAATTCGTCTAATTTATTTTCGATGTTTTCATGATGTCTGTCTTTATCAACATAAATAAATGGAGGTATTAGTTCGGAAGTTAATATTTGATTTTTTATTGTTAATTCAATGTTCATTTTAAATCTATCAAACGATTTTAATGACTCAGTAAGCAAACTAAACTTATTATTATTTGATTGGCTTTCGATAAAAGCATTCCTGTCGAATTCTTTATAATTTTCAAAGTGTTCAATGGTATGATTTAAGTTTTTGTGTTTTTTTATTTTTTTCATATTTAAAATCAAATATTGAATTTCTGCGTTATCAATATTTAGTTCTGAAATATATTTACTTATTTTATTAATAGTGTTTTCATCTTTATGATAATTAGAGTTCTCATTATTTAGGCTTTCTAGTAATTCTTTGATTTTATTTGTTGTATCCCTGTGGGTTATAGCTAATTGTTTTGCTTTTAATTCAAGTTGGTACGTTTTATCTATAATAGATAATCTTTTATCTTGAATATCGACTGTTTTTTTTAAGTATTCTTTGAATAAAACATCGATATCATCTGAAACGCTATTAAAATTATTGACTTCTATATTTATAGATTTTAAAAGGTCATCGATTTCTTGAGGTGTTTTTTGTTCTTTTGAAGTAAATGTGTTGCGTACCTGAACATTTAGCTCTAATAACCTTGCAAAATCTAAATCCGATACCTCTGTAGCATTAAATTGAGATAATTTTTTTTTAATTGGCTGGTTAATTCTAAAATGAGTTCTTTATCACCTATCGAAGAATCTTTAGTTGTATTGTTTTGGGGGCTTTTCTTATATTCATTATTTAATTTATTTAGTATATCTAATTTATCCATTTGTTTTATTAATAGGCTTCTAACTTCAGTTTCTATATATTGTAAATTAAACCATTCTACGCTTGTATATTTCACGTGAGTTTGTAGTTTGCCAATTTTATTTAGTAGTTTAATATAAATATTATTGTTTTCTTTTAAGTTTTCATGGGAATCTTTGACCATCTTTTCTAAAAGAGATGCGTCATTGAATGGTTTTTCAAAAATTGATAGGGTTGCAGAATGATTAGTTTCCTGAGATATATTGTGGTTGTTTATGTTACCTTGTGGTTTTTCTTTTTTGTTTAAAGTTGATATTTGGTTTGCATTCATAGTAAACACTCCATGTTAATGATTATTAGACCTGCATGTAAACAGGTTTAATATAATCTAACAAAAGGAGAGGGACTAATTTTTATTTTATATGAAAATACGATTAATATAATTTAAATTATTAGCCAATAATTTTTTAAATTATATTATAGATGGGTGCTATGAAATGTTTTTGTCTGGTTATAAAAATGATAATTGTAGATAGGTTAAGGCGCTAAAGGAAATTAGCGCCTTCATAATTCAATTATTTATTAATTAGATTGAAATCCCACTCTTTGAGAGCTTTCATGGAATCCTTATCTTGGTACTTAGCACCCAGTTCAAGGTAGTCATGGGCTTTTTGGATATCTTCTTTGGTTTTGTTACCTACCCAGCCATTATAGTACATATAAGCAAGCTTATATTTTGCCATAGCGTGGTGGTTACCTTGTTCAAGGTCTGTCATATCGTAATATTTCGCTGCGCGGACATAATCTTTTGGCATATCTTGGCCAAAATAGAGCATATCCCCAGCTAAATGTGCAGTATTACTGTCATTTTGTTGCGCACCTAAATCAAAATAATAAAGCGCTTTCGGGAAGTCTTTTTCAATGCCACGTTTATTATCTTTACGGTAAAGATTGCCTAAAATATTATAGGCGCGAGGGTAGCCATTTTTTCCTGCTAATTCATAGTAGTAGATCATCTTTTGTGTATCTTCGGGGACACGTTCTCCACGTGCGTAGGCGATACCTAATGCAAAGGCTGACATTTTGTCTCCTGCCTCAGCTTCGACTCGCTGCTTTTCAATTTGCTCGGCAAAACGGCCATATTTCTCGTAGGCTTTTTCATCGGCAACTTGTTTTTCAATCTCTTGTTTATCTTGAGCTGAAAGTTTATCCATTAGCTCAATAGAACTTGGTTTTTTATCAAGTTGCAATGCGTAGTAATAGGCTTGTTTGGCATCACCTTTTTCTACATATGCTTCATAAATTGCGTCAAGTGCATATGTTGGGTGGTAATATAACGAAATTTTATACCATTCGATGGCTTTGTCGATATTGTTATCAACATTACAATCACCTTTTAAATAGGTGGTTCCCATCTCTTCAGAAAGACTTTCTGGGTAATGAATATAGTGTTTGTCGGTATTTTTCTGGAAATTGCTTTTTTCAATCCACTCCTTCAAATATCGGCTTGCTTTATCCATATCTACATTATCGCTATTGCTACAATATTTACCGGGGTAATAGATTTGATAGAGCTTTTTGGTTGCGGCTAAATCGCCTTTATCATAAGCCTGTTGTAAATAAGTTAAGGCTTGAGTGTTATCACTATTGACATAATAGTGATACAAGTTCACCAGTGCTCCGGTTCGATTGTTTTTTTCACTGAGTAGCAACGCTAAATATTTTTGTTCATCTTTGGGGCGGTTGAGCTTCCTTTTTTCATCTTTAATCCCATCTCGATACAAATCCACCAGTGCATTGAAGGCATTATTAGAAAGCTTCTCATCGGTTGATTTCATACCTTCTTGTAGATATTGAATGGCTAAATCATATTCAGGAGAGCCAGAAACAATTTCGCTATCATATAAATAAGTTTGGGCTAATTGAACTTTAGAAAATAGGTCACCTTTCGCTGTGCCATCAGTATAATTTTGACGTTTTGCTTGGCTATCTTCAGTCACGGAATCAAGCGGTTGATAAGCGGCTAAATTGCCAGCCTTGATACTTTTCTTATACCAATCTTGCGCCGCAAGATCTCTACCGCGTGAACTATACCAATCCCCAAGTTTAATATAAGCGGCCGTATCGCCTTTTTTGGCAGGAACAACCAGGGTTTCATAAACTTCAATATAATCATCAACCCGTTTTGGATTAGAATGTTTGCGTAAATAAATGATGGCTTCATCCCAATCAGGTGCCATTAACCAAGCGTTTTTTTCGTCATTTAGCACGCCCATATAGCGCATCTCACTATAGAGAGCGATGGCGTAGTCATTACCTTCATCACTCGCTTGTTTTAGGTATTTAGCCGCTTCAAAACGATCTTCCTTGACACCTTGGCCATAGAAATAAGCTCGACCTACTTTGTATTTTGCTGAAGGACTATTATTGAGCGTTTTCATGCCAATTTCATAATCATCCATGTACTTGATGAATTCATTGCCCCAACTACCTGATTTAAGGTAATACTCACGTGCTTTTTGTCGATTAGGCTCAACAAGCTGGCTACCTTTTAAATATTGATGTGCCAGTTTACGGGTATAGTCTTTGCTGCCAAGGGCGGCTAATTGGTCGTAATAACCTAATATTTTCGCTTTATTGGCATCAAGATATTGATCTTGTTGGTAATAATCAATGAGCTCTTCAAGTGCGCTTTCTTGATTGAATTTTGCACTTTTCTCTAAATATTCAAGCCATTTTTTCTGATCGACTTTCTGTCCATAATTACCATATTTATATGCATTGGCCAGTGTGCGTAATGCGTCAGGGTCATTTTGCTTCGCTTTTACTTGAATATTGGCAAACGAGGCTTTGGATTTTTCAATTTCTCGTTTACGCGATTTTAAAAAGCTATAATCAGGATCAGAAATCTGGTTGTAATAGAAAAGGGCGGTATCATAATTAGCATCTTCCCCGTAGTTACCTTTTTGGTAAATTTCCCCTAACTCATATAAGCAGCGGTTGTTTTTAAGTGCCGCACATTTTTTATATTGAGGAATTAAATCTTTTTGAGTCAGTCCAGTAATTTGTTGGAAGCGAGATTTATAATACGCCTTATCATTGTGATAAGTGACGCTATCAAGGTTTTGTGCGATATATAAATAAGCGGATGCACTGCCTAATTCTGCCGCCTTTAAAATATAATCGTATATTGGTTTTATTTCAGCATCACTTAACGTGTCAACTTGAGTTAATTGAGTCAGTTTATTGATCCCATATAAATAGGTGATATCGGTATCATGATTAATGAGTGGTTCAATTAATTTTTGTGCCTCAGCATGGTTATCATATAACGCCATTTTTACCAATATTGCTTTTGTATCAGCGCGATTTAAACCAGTTTTTAACAAAACATCTTGAGCGATTTGTAGCTCATGTGGGCGTAATTCAGCTTGTGCTTGAGGCGAATGGAGTACATTGACAACCAAATTAGCGATTTTATTGGTTTCTGTTGGTCGGTATTTTAATAATGCAGCGGCATAATTAACTTGGCTGTTAAAATTACGTTTAATTGATTTTTCATACAAATCAAAAGCTTGTTCGCTATTTTTTTCTGCATCTTCTTTGAGTAGATAATCAGCATATAAATAAGCTAAGGAATAATTTTCGCGTTTAATTACATCCTCTTTGAGGATATCGATAACTGTTTTTTCATCGATAAGTGCTTTAATATCATAACGATAATATAATTGAACTAATAGGCGCTCAGCGGTTGATGGATAACCGTTTGCATTAAGGTTGTCGATGAGTAACTTAGCCGCTTTTTGCACATCCTGCTTAGTACCAAATGCAATAATATAATAACGTGCTAATTGCATTTGAGCATCATAAGTGGGGTCTATGCGATTTGCTTTTTCTAAAGCCGCGAAGGCTTTCTCTGGTGAAAACAACGGACTACCTTTAACACTATAAACATCACTGGCTACCACTAACGCTTCTGCGGAGTTCGGGTATTTTTCCACTAAGATAGGTGTGTATTTAGCGACAATATTACTGAGTTTTTGGGTTGGAAACTCGTAACTGGAAATCGCTCGTTGGTTGATGGTAACGAGCGCGTCTAAATCACCAAGGTCTGCTGCAGCGGTGAGATATTTTTCAGCTAAAGCGTCATCACGCTTAACGTCGCTAAATGTACTGCCTGAATAGACTTTATAAGCCTGATACATTGCGGGAGGATATTGGCCTTCGGCGGCATCAGTTAAATCCTGAATACGATCTTTGTCGGCTTGGTAATTTAAATACAAGGCTTTAGGTTGTTTGGCCTCAACAAGCGGCCGGATATAAGCCATCGCACGGTTTTTATTTCTCCGCACGCCATCGCCAGTCATATATTTTTGGTACAGAACATAGATAGCGTTCTCGTCACCACGGCTAGCACGCTCTTCTAAATTAGTGATGACTTTTTGTTTTTCTTCTTCTGTTTGTGAACCATACAATGATAAAGCCCCAGGTTCTAATTCACTTGCGTCAGAAATGTATTCTAGTGCGGAGGAAAAAGAGAGGCGTTCGTACTTTTTGGCTAGCAATGGGTTCGGTGGTACGCCGTTACCGCCATCTTCATAAATTGATGCGAGTAACATCGCGGGTAAAGGAAAGTCGTTGCTGACAAGCGGTGTTAATATTTCAACGGCTTTTTTACTGTCATTCTCAATGTCATGAGCGATATAATCCAAGGCAAATTTGGCCAATCTTGAGCCTTGGTCAGAGGCCAACGTAAAATATTGGCGAGAGAGTTCGATATTTTGCGGAACCTCTTCATATTTATCAGCTAGATAAATACCTCCAACCATTTCTTGTGCTTCTTTTACACCGAGATCAGCGGCTTTAGTTAAAGAGGTTAAACCGTTTTCATCAGTGGAAGTGTCTTCTATTAGGTGTTTATAACGGAAAAAACCAAGGTTATATAACGCATTTTTATTGTTAGATTCCGCCGCTTTAATTAGCCAGTTTTGAGCTGCCACATCATCGGCTTTCGTGCCAATACCGTCTTTATACATCATCGCTAAGGCAAAAGCAGATTGTGAGTCTTTCTCTGCAGTTTTTTGGAATTGTTCAAACGCAGCTTGAGATTCACCTTGTTGATATAAATCATAGCCTAATTGTGAGGGAGAAGATGAGTTGGTGGCATTGACGAAATAAATGCCAATGGCTACAGCAATTATTATCAATACGAACAACCCAACTTTAAACGGCTTAGCCATTGTCATTCCTTATCATAGTGGTTACTTGCCACGATCCATTTAGATTTATCGCGCTATAACGGCTTATTGAGTGGAGTTAATACTCCTAAAGGGGTATTTGATTTTGCTTAAGTCTAATTGGAATTCCAGAAGATTCAATCGGATTATCCTTCATCTGAAAAACGGTAATCCGATAAATGATACCAATGATGGGCGAACTAAAGGTGAATTGAGTGATTTTAAAATGTCACAAAGTATTAATAATGAGAAATATTAAAGGAAAATAAACGAAAGAATGAAGAGGATTTCAAACATAGCCCCACAAAGTGGGGCATATGAGTGACGACATTGCATTTATTGCTTTTGTAATTCTATTCTACTGGCAAGAATCTTCTTGAACCACCTTTTTTTCACGGCGGAATAATTCTGTCAGTGGCGTGCGTAATTGTTGCGCTAACATTACCCCGAGTAAAACCACGCCACCACCGATTAAATGGTAACTTTTGAGTTCTTCACCTAAGGCAAAAATAGCGATAATAGCGGTGAAAACGGGGGCTAGGTTCATAAAAATGGAGGTTGTATTCGCCCCAAGGCGCATAACTCCTTGGATCCATAATGCAGGAGCCATAATGGAGGCGGCAATACCAGCAAATACCACTAAACCGATATTTTGGCTGTTCAGCGAGACATCTTCAGCTAATAAGAAATTAGGGAATAGCATGATAACGCCAAAGAAAACTTGAACGTAGAGTGAGTCCCAACTGGATAACTGGATTGACCAACGCTTAGTAAGCACACCGTACAGGGCATATGCTGCAGACGCAACTAACATCATGGCTTCCCCTTGGCCTAAGCCTTGTGAGAATAATGCGCTTGGGCTTCCTTGGCTCACTAACCACACTAACCCACATAATGAAAGAATTGAACCTAGCACAATCCCCACGGTAGGAATAACGCGTAGTACAAAGATACTAATAATCACTGTTAATAATGGGATCATGGAGTTCATAATTCCCATAAAAGTAGCGCTCACGCTGTGTGCGGCATAATAAGCTAAACTTTGGTAAAGCATCATCCCTAAAGCGCCCAAAATGGCAAGTTGCCACCAATGCTTCCTGACCATTTTAAAATTTCGAAGCACAGAACGTAATACAAAAGGCGTCATGACAAGCAAGGCCAGCGCCCAACGGTAAAAAGAGATTGCCGCAGGGTCAATAGCGGTTGATGCCGCTTTGTTTACAATGGCATTAATTGACCATAATAAAACCGCAATCAGCGGAAAAAGAAGATTTTTCATTAAAACACTCTCCCATATTGAATGGGCGCTAGTATACATCTGTCCGATTTTTTATATATACTGATAACCAGACAATCGATAACGCTTTTCAGACAGGTACCATGGAAAATTTAAAATCAGACATTTGGCAAATCAGCGAATGTAATATCGCAGAGCCTGAATTGGTTGCTTTTCGGCATGAGCAAACTGCCGCCCTCACTGAGTATAAATCCCATTCGCATCCTTTTGGTCAAATGCTGTATGTAGTGTGTGGCATCATGGAAATGGAGGTGGCTGGTCAACATTATTTAGCACCGCCAGAATTTTGCATTTGGATCCCTGCGAATATTCCCCATGCTAGCTTTAATAAAGAAAGTGTCAAATTTCGAATTATAGATTTTGCTCATGAATACAACCAAGTGCTGGCTCAACGGCCGTGTGTGATTAAGCTTAGCCCGATATTTCAATCAATTATGACGGACATGTATCAACGCGGTATTGTTCAGCCCGAAACAGAGCAAGACTTGCGTTTGGCTCATGTGCTTATTGATCAATTTCCATTGTCTCCCTGCCAAGACACCTATTTGCCTGTTTCAAAAGATAAATTTCTTGCTCCCATCTTATTAGAGTTACAAGGTGACCCAGCAGATAACACGACGTTAGCACAATGGGCAAAACGCTATTATACATCGGAACGCACGTTATCAAGGCGTTGCCAGCAAGAGTTAGGAATGTCGTTTAGTGAATGGCGTCAACGTTTACGCTACCTACATGCCGTTGCCGGGCTAGAAAAAGGAAAAAGTGTACATGAAGTTGCATTGGATGTCGGATATAGCTCGGCATCCGCCTTTATTGCGATGTTCCAACAAATATCAGGTGTCACACCAGATCGCTTTCGAGCGAAAGAATTTACAGTAGAAGGTAACCTCTCATAGGCATCTGGCTTAAACCGTGGCAAAATATTGCTCCACTTATCTATATAACGACACACAACAAACAAGTGATTGATTGGGATAACAGCGTGAAAATTTTAGTCGATGAGAATATGCCATATGCTCAAACTTTATTTAGTGAGCTTGGTGAAGTGAAAGCGGTACCGGGGCGTCCTATACCAGAACAAGAATTAATTGATGCAGATGCATTAATGGTACGTTCTATCACTAAGGTTAATGAATCACTGCTCGGTAATACACCGGTTAAATTTGTTGGAACTGCGACAGCCGGTTTTGACCACATTGATACCGAGTGGTTATCAACCGCAAATATTGGTTTTTCATCAGCACCGGGTTGTAATGCGATAGCGGTCGTTGAATATGTCTTTTCCTCACTATTACTGCTAGCGGAACGCGACAACTTTGATTTGCGTGATAAAACAGTAGGAATTATTGGTGTTGGTAATGTCGGAGGGCGTTTAGCGGCTAGGTTATCGGCTTGGGGAGTCAAAACATTACTCTGTGACCCACCGCGTGCAGCCAAAGGGGACGACGAGCTATTTGTTTCTTTTGAAGATGTGCTCAAGCAAGCTGACGTGATAACCTTCCATACTCCGCTGAATATGTCTGGGGAATATCAAACTTTCCATTTAATGGATGAAACGGGTTTAGCAAAATTACGAGATGGCACCATTTTAATTAACGCAAGTCGAGGTGAAGTAGTTGATAATAAAGCATTATTATCTGTACTTAATCGCGGAAAAAAACTGAGCGTTATCTTAGATGTGTGGGAGCCAGAACCAGATTTAGACACCGCACTTTTAGCATTAGTGGATATCGGTACTCCGCATATTGCGGGTTATACGCTAGAAGGTAAAGCACGAGGAACGACGCAAGTTTATGAAGCTTACTGCCAGTTTCTCGGCAAATCGTCACAAATTTCCCTTTCATCCTTACTGCCTAAGCCTGATATCAATCAATTGACTTTCAATGGTAAATTAACGCAAAACCAGCTCAAAAGGTTAGTGCATCTCGTGTATGATGTGCGCCGAGATGATGCAGCATTAAGAGCGGTTGCAGGGGTAACAGGCGAATTTGATAAACTGCGCAAAAATTATCAAGAACGTCGTGAATGGTCATCCCTTGAAGTGATTTGTGATAATGAACAAACGGCATCAAAACTCAATGCACTTGGTTTTAAGGCAAGTTTAGTTAGCACAAAATAAATGAGTTAAAATGATCACCTGTTAAATAGCGCCAATTGGGGCTATTTAATTTTTTATTTTTTAGAGGAATAGCCATGACTGAAGGTTGGAATATTGCAGTATTAGGCGCAACCGGTGCTGTAGGTGAAGCTATTATTTCACTGTTACAAGAAAGAGAATTCCCAGTCGGCGAACTGTATTTACTGGCCAGTGAGCGTAGTGCAGGGGAGAGCGTACGTTTTAATGGTAAAAGTATTCAAGTTGAAAATGTGACTGATTTTGATTGGTCACAGGCACAAATTGCCTTTTTTGCAGCTAATGAAGGTGTAAGCCTACAATACGCTGAATTAGCGGCGCAGGAAGGGTGTATTGTCATTGATACTAGCGGCGTATTTGCTCAAGAACCGGATGTGCCACTGATTGTCCCAAATGTGAATCCGCAAGTACTCGCTGATTATCGCAACCGTAATATTATTTCATTGGCTGACAGCTCAGTGAGCCAATTATTAACGGCAATCAAACCGCTGGTGGACGCGGCAGGGTTAGGGCGTATTACTTTAACCAATATGTTGTCGGTTTCCAGTTATGGTAAAGCCGCTGTCGATGAGCTAGCAGGGCAAAGCGCACGTTTATTAAATGGTATCCCTGCGGAAGAAGGCCGTTTTAGTAAGCAATTAGCCTTTAATATGTTGCCATTATTGGCTGACATGGAAGGCAGTGTCGTTCATGAACGTCGCTTGGTTGAGCAAGTGCGTAAGGTACTGCAAGATGATGGCTTACCAGTGGCCGTTAGCTTTATTCAATCCCCTGTTTTTTATGGGAATGCGCAAGTCGTTCATTTAGAAACGTTGCGCCCAATGAGCGCAGAAGAAGCTAACGAAGAACTTGAACGTTTTGAAGATATTCAGGTCTCAGAAGAGGGTGATTATCCTACCCAAGTGACTGAAGCGTCAGGTCATGACCAATTAAGCATTGGTTGTGTACGTAATGACTACGGTATACCCGAAATTTTACAATTTTGGTCAGTGGCTGATAACGTGCGTTTCGGTGGCGCATTGATGGCGGTAGAAACAGCAGAAAAACTGGCTCAGGAGCTGTTTTACTAATGTCTGAGTCTACACAGTTGTATCGAATCGCATTAGGTATTGAATACAACGGCAGTCGTTATTTCGGTTGGCAACGTCAGCAAGAAGTTAAAAGTGTTCAAGGCTGTTTAGAGGACGCTTTGTCAAAAATTGCCGCGGAGCCAATTAGCGTGTTTTGTGCAGGGCGTACTGATGCTGGTGTCCATGCTACGGGGCAAGTGGTGCATTTCGAAACCTCTGCCATTCGTAAAGAAGCGGCTTGGACCATGGGGGCGAATACCCATTTACCCGCGGATATCGCTGTTCGCTGGTGTAAACCGGTGGCTGAAGAGTTTCATGCACGTTTTAGTGCAACAGCGCGTCGATATCGTTACGTGATTTTTAATCATCGTTATCGGCCAGCGATTTTATCGAGTGGTGTAACGCACTTTCATTACCCACTCGATGAAAAAAGAATGCATGAAGCGGCACAGGCACTATTGGGTGAACGTGATTTTACCTCATTCAGAGCAGTCCAGTGTCAGTCGAAGTCGCCATGGCGTAATGTGATGCATGTGAATGTCAGCCGCCACGGTAATTATGTGGTGGTAGACATCAAAGCCAATGCATTTGTTCACCATATGGTGAGAAATATTGTCGGAAGTCTGTTGGAGATTGGTTGTGGCAACCAAAGCATTGATTGGATGGCACATCTTCTTGAATTAAAAGACCGTACAAAGGCAGCTGCAACTGCGAGAGCTGAAGGGTTGTATTTGGTGAGTGTCGATTACCCAGAGAAGTTTGAGCTACCTCAGAATGTGATGGGGCCGCTTTTTCTGGCAGATGAACTGATGTAAAGCGAATTTTTATTTATATCATAATTATTGCAAATAGCATGGATGCTATTATTGATGAGGATTATATGGAATTTATCACTTTTATTATCGACTTTATTTTACACATCGATGTGCACCTTGCTGAACTGGTCAGAGATTATGGTACGTGGGTCTATGGTATCCTGTTTCTGATCCTATTTTGTGAAACAGGGTTAGTGGTCACACCATTTTTACCGGGAGATTCGTTATTATTCGTTGCTGGCGCGATTTCGTCATTAGACAGCAATGACCTGAATGTTCATTTAATGGTCGCGTTGATGATTACGGCGGCGATTATTGGTGATGCGGTAAACTACACCATTGGGCGTATTTTTGGTGAAAAATTATTCAAAAATCCGGACTCGAAGATTTTTCGTCGCGTTTATTTAGATAAAACCCATGCTTTTTATGAAAAACATGGCGGTAAAGCGATTATACTGGCGCGCTTCGTGCCGATCGTCAGAACTTTTGCACCATTCGTTGCAGGAATGGGTAAAATGTCTTATCGTCACTTTGCTTTTTATAATGTGACGGGCGCGTTTATTTGGGTATTATTATTCACTTATGCGGGTTATTTCTTTGGTGAATTACCGTTCGTACAAAAGAATTTGAAATTACTGATAGTCGCGATTATCTTTGTTTCAATTTTGCCGGGCGTTGTTGAAATTATTCGTCATCGCCGAATAGCTGCGAAAGAAAAGCGTGCGGCAGCGCAAAAAATCGATAACCACTAGATGGTTTAACAAGTTTTTATCCACAGTGAGATATCATTGTGGTTTAATGGCAAAAAATTACATACTGGTGATAACCAGAGTGAATCAGACAAAAAGGTCCATTAATGAGCTGGATTGAAAAAATTTTAAAGAAAGGTAACTTGACCCAATCACACAAAGCCAACATCCCAGAGGGAGTTTGGACTAAATGCGATAGCTGCGGGCAAGTATTATATGGTGCTGAATTAGAGCGTAATTTATCCGTGTGTCCAAAATGTGACCACCATATGCGAATTCACGCCCGTCAGCGCTTAGAAACCTTCCTTGATGAAAACTCAACAACAGAATTAGGCAGCGAACTTGAGCCTAAAGATATTCTGAAGTTCAAAGATTCAAAAAAATATAAAGATCGTATTGTTGCAGCACAAAAAGAAACGGGTGAAAAAGACGCGATCGTCGTGATGAAAGGCACGTTGAAAGGCATGCCAGTAGTGGCTGCAGCGTTTGAATTCGCCTTTATGGGCGGTTCAATGGCTTCAGTTGTCGGTGCACGTTTTGTCCGTGCTGTCGAACAAGCTTTGGAAGATAACTGCCCGTTGGTATGTTTCTCTTCAAGTGGCGGTGCGCGTATGCAAGAAGCACTGTTATCATTAATGCAGATGGCTAAAACCAGTGCCGCATTAGCAAAATTGCAAGAGCGTGGCTTACCTTACATTTCAGTATTAACTGACCCAACCATGGGTGGGGTGTCTGCAAGTTTAGCAATGTTAGGTGATATTAACGTGGCAGAGCCGAAAGCGTTAATTGGTTTCGCAGGGCCACGTGTTATCGAGCAAACTGTTCGCGAAAAATTACCGCAAGGCTTCCAACGCAGTGAATTCTTACTTGAGAAAGGCGCGATTGACATGATAGTTCGCCGCCCTGAGATGCGTGACCGTTTAGCTGAAATATTGGCGATGTTAACCAATAAACCAAGCTTTAATGAGACACCAATCATCGTAGCGGAAACGGTTGAAATCGACATCGATGCCGTTGATGAACTTGATGCCCAAGAGCCAAAAAAGGATTCTGAAAAGCATAAAAAAGATGATGAGTAATCTAATCATTCCTAATGCCAAGTCTCCATTGGAGGCTTGGCTTTCTTATCTTACCGACTTACATAGCCAAAATATTGATATGGGGTTGGAGCGAGTCGGTCAAGTTGCTAGGAAAATGAACCTAACGCAGCCTGCTCCCAAAGTTATCACTGTGACGGGAACCAACGGGAAAGGGACAACTTGTCATACACTAGAGTCCATATTTATGGCGTCTGGGTTAAAAGTTGGGGTATACAGTTCACCGCATCTTATCCGTTATACCGAACGCGTTCGTATTCAAGGCCAAGAACTTCCCGAGTCTGATTTCTGCGAGGCATTTGCCATAATTGAAGCTCAGCGAGCAGATATTTCTCTCACCTATTTTGAATATGGCACTTTGGCGGCGTTACAGCTATTTAAACAAGCTAAACTCGATATTGTGATTTTAGAAGTCGGTTTAGGTGGGCGGTTAGACGCGACAAATGTCGTTGATGCAGATATAGCCGCAATCACCAGTATCGCACTTGATCACACTGATTGGCTTGGTTCAGACCGTGAACATATTGGTTATGAAAAAGCTGGTATCTTCCGTGCTGGCCATTATGGTGTGGTTGGTGAGCCGGATATGCCAGCTTCAATCAGTCAAGTGGCTGAGCATTTAGGTACGAAGCTATTTCGTCGTGGGACGGATTGGCAATACAGTGAGCAAGCAAATAGTTGGTCATGGCAAAGTTCACAGCGTGAATGGCATAATTTACCGTTACCGAATGTGCCTTTAGCGAACGCAGCAACAGCGCTAGGTGTGGTGAGTTGCTTATTGGAAATTGATGCTGATTTTGCCCAAAAAGTGACTGAGTCCACTATTCATCAAGGTTTGAAATCAGCTCAATTACCGGGGCGCTTCCAAATTGTCGGTGAAAAACCGTTGATGATCTTGGATGTGGCGCATAACCCTCATGCAGCAGGGTACTTAGTTAGTAAATTGGCTGCCTTGCCTGAAACTAAAGGTCGTCATATTCGTGCGGTTGTCGGGATGCTAGGTGATAAAGACATCAAAGGTACGCTTGAGTGTTTATCACAACAAGTCACCAATTGGTACCTTGCGCCATTAACTGAGTTTAGGGGGGCTGATGTGGCTCAACTGAGTCAACATTTACCGACAGCTAACCAGTTTGACAGCGTAGAAAAAGCGTGGCAGCAAGCTTGCATCGATGCAAACGAGCAAGATGTGATTGTGGTGTGCGGGTCATTTCATACCGTTGCTCACGTCATGATGTTATTGGAAAATCAAGAAGGATAGTGCCGGTGGCTAGTAAATTTCAGAATCGACTTGCTGGCGCCATTGTGCTTGTTGCAGTGGGAGTTATTGTGCTTCCTGCTCTGCTTGATGGCGATAAGAAATACAATGAAAATGAATTTGCGGCCATTCCTATTATCCCTAAACCGGGTGATGAAGAAGATATTGAAGCAATAGCGCCTATTGTGAGTACGACTACCACCGCTTCTTCAGAAGGTGCTTCTGAAGCCATGTTGTCAGAAGCCATTACGCAGCAACAGAATGAGCAGGTTGAAACTCAGCCATCGACGACAACTCCTGCGCCGAGCGTAGTTGAACCCGTCAAGCCGGAGCCTAAGCCTGAACCTAAAGTTGAGCCGAAACCACAACCAAAACCCGAGCCTAAGCCAGAACCTAAGCCTCAACCACAGGGCAAAGCGTTTGTTGTGCAAGTGATTGCATTGAACAATGCAAGTAAAGTTGAAGAGATTGTCGCTAAACTAAGGTTGTCCGGTTACCAAGTTTATACGGTTCCTGCCAAACCAGTGAATAATAAACTTACACGGATCTACGTTGGGCCTGAGGCTTCAAGGCAGAGGCTAGAAGCAGCTTTACCAGAACTGAATAAGATTACGGGGACGAAAGGGATAATCCAAAGCTATAAACCTTAAAATAGAATTTAAATAATCCCTAAAAGGTAAGGGGATTTAGTAACTTACTGCGGCGATTATGATTTTTTATTTTCGCCGCTATTTTTTTAAATTTGATAGAAAAATGGTTACGCAAACGTTTTCGTTTTCTGTTAGAATGCACTTCGCTGATGTCGTGAGTGCGAATTTTGGAATGAAATATGGTCTGGATAGATTACACAATTATCGCCATTATTGGCTTCTCGGCACTAGTTAGCTTGATCCGTGGTTTTGTACGAGAGGCGCTCTCTCTGGTTACATGGGGCTGTGCTTTTTTTGTTGCGAGTACGTTTTATCCTTACTTAGCGGGCTACTTTACTCGTTTTGAGGATGTGCTGGTTAGAAATGGCATTGCTATCGCTGCACTGTTTATTGCCACATTAATTGTTGGCGCGGTGGTGAACTATGTGATTAGCTCGTTAGTACAAAAAACCGGGTTATCAGGTACAGATCGAGTTCTGGGGATCTGCTTCGGTGCGCTGCGTGGTGTGTTAATAGTTTCGGCATTACTGTTTTTTCTCGACACATTTACACCATTACCTCAAAGTGAGGATTGGCAGCGTTCGGAACTTATTCCGCAGTTCAGTCATATAATCAGGTGGTTTTTTGACTACCTGCAAAATGCGTCAAGTTTCCTACCGGAGAACATTTCTCCGTCTGGCTGATGAGGAAAGACTAAATGTGCGGTATTGTCGGTATCGCCGGTGTTACACCGGTAAACCAATCAATTTATGATGCTCTCACGGTGCTTCAGCATCGTGGGCAAGATGCAGCAGGTATTGCCACGATTGATGGCAAAAACAACATTCGTTTACGCAAAGCAAATGGTCTTGTTAAAGATGTGTTTGAAACACGTCATATGTTGAGATTACAAGGCTGCATGGGGTTAGGGCATGTCCGTTATCCAACAGCCGGTAGCTCGAGCGCTTCTGAGGCGCAGCCTTTCTACGTAAACTCACCTTTTGGTATTACACTTGCACATAATGGTAATCTGACAAACGCTCATGAGCTCACTCGGAGTTTATTTGAAACAGCGCGTCGCCATGTGAATACTACTTCTGATTCTGAGATATTACTGAACGTATTAGCGCATGAGCTTGATAGGTTTGATCATTTCCCTCTTGAGCCAGACAATGTTTTCAGTGCGGTGTCAGCCATGCACAAAAAACTACGTGGCGCATATGCTTGTGTGGCACTAATTATCGGTCATGGAATGTTAGCTTTCCGTGACCCTCATGGTATTCGCCCATTAGTACTAGGGCGCCGCATTACTGAAAGCGGTGAGCATGAATATATGGTCGCTTCAGAAAGTGTTGCGCTTGATACTTTAGGGTTCGAATTTTTACGCGATGTTGCTCCAGGTGAAGCGGTCTATGTGACAGAAAAAGGGCAATTATTTACACGCCAATGTTCTGATAACCCGCAATTGACCCCATGTATCTTTGAATATGTATATTTTGCTCGCCAAGACTCCTTTATTGATAAAGTGTCTGTGTATAACGCAAGATTACGCATGGGGCAAAAATTGGGCGCCAAAATTGCTCGAGAATGGGAAGATTTAAACATCGATGTGGTAATTCCTATTCCAGAAACATCGTGTGATATCGCACTAGAAATCGCACATATTCTGGATAAACCTTACCGCCAAGGTTTTGTGAAAAATCGTTATGTTGGTCGTACGTTTATCATGCCGGGTCAACAAGAGCGTCGCAAATCAGTCCGTCGTAAGCTCAATGCGAACCGTGCAGAGTTTCGTGATAAAAACGTTTTACTCATTGATGACTCCATTGTTCGCGGCACAACATCTGAGCAAATCGTTGAACTCGCGCGGGAAGCGGGAGCAAAAAATGTTTACTTTGCTTCAGCGGCACCGGAAGTGCGTTTTCCGAACGTATATGGCATTGATATGCCAAATGCAAATGAGTTAATAGCACACGGTCGCGAAGTGGATGAAATTCGCAAACTTATCGGTGCAGACGGGCTAATTTTCCAAGATTTAACCGATTTAGTCGCTGCCGTCCGTGAAGAAAACCCTGAAATCACCGAATTTGAGTGCTCCGTATTTGATGGCATATATGTGACCAAAGATATCGACCAAAGTTATTTAGACTACCTAGAAAACTTACGAAAAGACGATGAGTTAAAATTGAAGGATCAGAGTGAGGTTGAAGACCTAGAGATTTATAACGAAGGCTAAATTTTCGTCAATTTTCGTCATAGTTTGGGCTACAGCGTTGTTGGCTTCACAAATTCGCCCTAGTCACGTAGTTTTCTACGCTCCTAGGGTCTCTTTGCTAGCCGCCTAGCTGTAACCCTAACTATATAGAAAATCCACAGTGATTCTGATTTTTCCCATCTTTAATCTGTAGCCTAAAATATCAAGAAAACTATGACGTCAAATGAAGGCCTAAGTTACAGTTATATCTGATTTAAAATACGTAAAAATCGAGTAAGCTAGAGGGACATTAACTGCCTATTTGGAGCGATATATGGCTGATTTCAACTCCCTTCCTGATGTGATTAAACCTTTTGTAGATAAAATCAAATCCACTAAAAAATCCCTTGTTGAAATGACGTTAACCCCAGTTGAAGACTATATTTTATGGGATAGTCGTGTCGGGGGAATGCCGTATTTGCCAATAAATGAAAAGTATCCGACGAATAGCGCAGGAACGCCGCTCAAGTTACTTGCCCAAATTAACTTTGCACAAATGCCTAAATTAGAAAATTACCCTGAAAAGGGTATTTTACAGTTTTTTATTGGTGGTGATGACTTATATGGAGCTGACTTTGAACAAAGGCAAAAACAGGAAGATTTCCGCATTATTTATTGGGAAGATATTATTGAAGATGCCAGCCAATTAACTCAAGATTTTTCTGCCGTGATTGCGGCTCATTCCGATGATTACTATACCCCTATAGATCACCAATACAGTATTGAATATACGCCTGCGGAACAGTTCATCAGCATCGATGATTTCCAATTTGGTCAGAAAATATTAGGGGTTGATAACCTCTATGATTATGAGGACCAATTTGACGGTGAAGACTTTTACGACGAATGGGTTGAGCCTTACAGTGATACTTTTGAATCAGGGGCACATTGCATAGGCGGTTATCCGTTCTTCACTCAAACGGACCCAAGAGAATACGAAAAAGATATTCAACAATATGAATTACTTCTCCAAATAAATACCGATTATGAAATAGGGATTATGTGGGGAGATATGGGAGTGGGTAATTTCTTTATTCACCCCGATGACCTGAAGAAAAGAGATTTTAGTCGAGTCGTGTATAATTGGGATTGTGGCTGATGGCTTAAATTTTCGTTATAGGTAGGATTGCAGCATTGTTGGTATCTGCAATTTTAGTGAATATTGTATATAATGCGCTGAGTTATCGTGAATAGGGCAGCGAAATGAAAAAACTGATCATTGGGTTAACAGGGGCGAGTGGGGCTATTTATGGCGTCCGTTTGCTTGAAGTGTTGAAGCCTGTCAAAGAGGTAGAAACCCATTTGGTGATGAGTGCAGCTGCCCGCCAAACATTAGCATTAGAAACTGACTACAGTGTAAAAGAGGTTCAGCAGTTAGCTGACCATAACTATGATAGTCGCGATATCGCCGCTGCAATTTCTTCAGGTTCGTTTCGCACTGCTGGAATGGTGATCATGCCCTGCACCATGAAGACACTGTCTGGCATTGTTCATAGCTACACGGATACATTAGTCACAAGAGCTGCCGATGTGGTCCTCAAAGAAGGCAAAAAGCTAGTGCTGGGTGTGCGTGAAACGCCTTTGCATGTTGGCCATTTGCGTTTAATGGTACAAGCGGCAGAGATGGGAGCCGTGATCATGCCTCCGATGCCAGCGTTTTATCACCAACCTGAAACAATCCAAGATATTGTAGACCAAACGGTGAATCGCATCCTTGATCAGTTTGATATCGAACTGGAACAAGATCTATTTCACCGCTGGCAAGGGGTGAAATAACCCTTATTCATCTGTATGTGGAATAAGCAAGTCAGTAAGTGCTTCTTTTAATTCTATATGTTCAAACTGGAATCCTGCTTCTTCCAACCTTTTGGGAATTGCCTGTTGACCACCCAATACCAACGCTGCAGATTCCCCCATGATGGCCTTAATCACAAAAGCGGGTGTTCGCACAAATGAAGGGCGATTGAGAACATCACCTAACGTGGCAGAAAATAAGTCGTTATGGACTGGATAAGGTGAGGTCATATTAAAGGGCCCAGAAAGAGTAGGGCTATTCAATAGAAAACAAATTGCCCGAACCATATCGTTGATATGTATCCATGGCATGTATTGTTTTCCGTCACCTATTGGACCTCCCGCTCCCATTTTGAAAATGGGGAGAATTTTAGCCAGTAAACCGCCATTCGCCGATAGCACTAGGCCAGTGCGTAGTAAACAAACGCGAGTTTTTTCCGATTGTGCATTAACGGCTAATGCTTCCCAATGCTGTGTGAGTTGGTGAGTAAATTCATCGTGGGGTTGTTCGTCTTCAGTTACGACTGACTGGCCTTGGTTACCATAATAACCAACAGCAGAACCCGATAAAAATACCTGTGGTGGCGTTTCACTGGCGAGGATTAATTCGCTTAGCTTTTGTGTCAATTTCCAACGACTATCACACAATAACTTTTTTTGTTCTTCGGTCCAGCGCTTATCAGCGATCGGTTCGCCAGCAAGATTAATAACAGCATCAAAGTCATTCAGGTGAGTTTGCTCATTAAGAGACGTCCAGCACTCAACAGCCTTACAAAAATGGCTATAAACTTTTTGCGGAGAACGGCTTAACACAGTAACCTGATGCCCAAGAGAAATCAGTTTTTGGATAAGTGGTGTTCCGATTAGCCCGGTGCCGCCTGTTATGAGTATTTTCATCGCCATCCCCGTCATATTTCAAACCGCAGCGTTGTTGCTTGCGTTCTATCACCTTAGTCACATACTTGTGTATGCTCCTAAAGATGCCATCTCTTAGCGCCTAGCTGCAATTTGAACTATTTAGGGGATATCCCTGAGATCAGTAACAAACTACAGCATTATGATTTAACTATAGCATTTGTGAATACAATTTGTATGATTTGCTTGGAGTATCATAAAGAAACCTGGCTTCATTATCATTGCAATAAAGAAGTGCTTTTTATGATGGCAACTAATCACAAATTCAGCTAGGATCATCTCCATAGGTGCGGATCAATGCGGATTGGTATTGTCTGGCATACAATAATAATCAGTCTAATGATATAAGCATTTTTAGCTTAAAAATAAAAGGTTTACAGGATGGAACAACCAACCGAAGTCGTTGAATGGGTCGATATTGTTGATGAAGACAATACGGTGATTGCTCAGGCAACACGTAGCCAAATGCGGGCAGAAAACCTACGCCACCGTGCAACTTACATTGTTGTTCATGACGGAATGGGCAAAATATTGGTTCAACGACGCACTGATATTAAAGATTTTCACCCCGGTTTCCTCGACGCAACAGCAGGTGGAGTCGTGACAAAAGGGGAAAACATCCTTGATTCTGCAAAGCGCGAAGCTGAAGAAGAGCTGGGTATTGCAGGCGTTCCTTTTGCGGAACATGGCCATTTTTATTTTGAAGATGCGCATTGTCGTGTATGGGGTGGGTTGTTTAGCTGTGTGAGTCATGGTCCATTTGCTTTACAAGAATCTGAAGTTGTTGAAGTCAGTTGGTTGACCCCTAAAGAGATCAGCGCGCGCTGTGATGAATTTACGCCAGATTCACTCAAAGCACTTTCCTTATGGTTAACTCGCAATAATGAGTTAGAAAAAACCATCACTTGTGCTGAAAATTCATAACCGATCAGATTTAAATTATTAAAGGGCTGTTTTATTTAGCCCTTTAATTTTTTTCTCCCAAAATCAAATCTCTAGCAAAGTTAATTTCTGGCTAATATATAACGATTAGTTATAACCAACTTGCATGCTAAACGATGTATTCATTTCCACACTAGATATAATGTGACAGAACTTAACATTTATCGTTTGCGATATGATGCACTGCTTGATGTATATATAACGCTTCGAGAGAATAAAAATGACAATTGATAAACAGAATACTTTTTTGAAACAACAACACCTTGAGAACGTAACCAATAAAGCTCGCGAGATTATGGAGCGTGAAGGAATTGAAGCATTAATCGCAACCGTGGGTGATAACTTCTATCACCTAACCGGTTTTGCGAGCTTCTTTATGTATACTTTCAGGCAAACAGGCTCTGCGATTGCGGTTATTTTTCGCGATCCTTCCATAGAATCATTGGTTATTATGAATGAATTTGAAGCAGCAAACTTGTCACTTCAAATGCCTAATGCAAAGATTAAAACATTTCCAATTTGGGTGGATGTAGACGACCCTTACAACCCGGAAAATGGCAAAGTGGTAAAACCAAGGCCAATTAATAGCCCAATAGAAACAATTTTCAATTTACTCAAAGAAGCGTTGTCTGAAGCGGGGGTTTATGGAAAACCGGTTGCGATTGAATTAAACCAAATTACACATACCGGTAAGGTATGGTTGGATAAGGTTATTCCTGGTTTAAATTTGGTTGATTCTTCGCCGTTATTTAATGAATTACGCATGATTAAAAGTGCGTGGGAAATTGCTCATCTCAGAAAATCCGCACAAATTACAGAAGCCGGTATCGCTGCTGCGA
The DNA here is from genome assembly GCF_053098325.1 of Providencia sp. PROV_01. Lineage (NCBI taxonomy): Bacteria > Pseudomonadati > Pseudomonadota > Gammaproteobacteria > Enterobacterales > Morganellaceae > Providencia > Providencia sp. PROV_01. The sequence goes on from NZ_JBRFKD010000002.1 coordinate 2,105,765, forward strand.
GTAAATTAATCAGGGTTGGCTGTACTTCAGCGGAATTAACCGCTGCTTTTAAAGCTAAAGTGATGGAATTCCCTGAAACGAACTATAGTCGCTTCAATTTAATTTCAGTGGGCAGTAATTTTTCACCCAAAATGATCCCAGATGATCAACCAGCAAAAGAAGGTGACTTAATTAAATTTGATTGTGGTGTTGATGTGGCTGGTTACGGTGCAGATATTGCAAGGACATTTGTGGTTGGTCAACCGAATGAAAAAGTCGCTGATATTTATCAAACTATCTTAAAAGGTCATCAATATATGTTAAGCCGAGTTGCACCTGGCGTTGCATTAAGTGATGTTTTTAATGAAACAATGGCTCTCATTCGTTCTTCAGGTTTGCCTCATTATAATCGTGGGCACCTAGGCCATGGTGATGGGGTGTTCGTTGGGTTAGAAGAAGCTCCTTTTGTGAGCGCTGCGACGACAGAAATATTTAGAGCTGGGATGGTGATGAGTTTAGAAACGCCGTATTACGGGATTGGTGTTGGTGGCATTATGATTGAAGATATGCTGCTTATTACTGAAGACGGAGTAGAAATGTTAAGTCATTTGCCTCGTGAATTAATTTCTTTCGGGCCAGTGGAATAAGGGGTGGTATATGAAGTGGTATCATTATTTAGTTATTTTTCCAATCCTCGCATTAACCATAGGTATCTATTATGCCAATCAAGTAGAGCCTTTTGTTATGGGCTTGCCATTTTTAATGTTCTGGATTGTCTCATGGGTGATTGTTACAGCCTTAGTTATGTTATTAATCAATGTATTAGATAATAAAAATACGAAGGAAACATCATGAGTTCCGCATTAATTATTATTACAATTTTTTTCCTATTTAGCATTTATCTTGCTATCCGTGCTAAAAAGGGCAAAACGATGGATCACGAAGGGTGGTCTGTCGGTGGGCGCAGCTATGGTGCATTGCTAGTTTTCCTTCTAAGTGCAGGGGAAATATATACCACGTTTACTTTTCTTGGTGGAAGCGGCTGGGCTTACGGTAAAGGACCTGCAATTTTATATACCTTAGCGGTCAATGCTTTTATGGGGATCTTTTTATACTGGGTACACCCAAGAGTATGGCGCTTTGCAAAAGATAATGATGTCAGAACGATTTCTGAGTTATTTACCAAGAAATACCAAAGCCCGGGGTTAGGGTTATTAATTAGCTTGATTTCTATTGCTGCGATGGTGCCTTTATTTGTTTTGCAGCTTAAAGGATTAGGCATTATTGTTTCACAAGCGTCTTATGGCGCAATTCCTGCAGATATTGCCATATGGATTGGAATTATTGCAGTGACGTTGTTTGTGATGATCTCCGGTATTCATGGGTCAGCTTGGACATCAGCACTGAAAGATTTAATGATTTTAATTGTGGTCGTATTTATTGGTATTTATATCCCACTTCATTATTACGGTAGCTTTGGGGAGATGTTTAAAGCGATAGATACGGCGATGCCAAGCTTTTTAACATTCTCCGAAACGGGTCTAAATATCCCTTGGTATATTTCCACAATATTCTTATCTGTGGTTGCCTATTTCTGTTGGCCACATTATATGGCTGCGGTATTTACGGCTAAAGATGAAAAATCCTTAAAACGCAATAGTATTTTAATTCCTGCCTATAGCTTAATTATGTTATTTGCATTTTTTGTGGGTTATGCGTCTATATTACAAATTCCGCATCTTGAAGGTTCAGCTGTGGATTTATCGTTGTTTGAGATATCTAAAAGCACCTTCTCACCTATTGTGGTCGGTTTTATTGGTGCTGCTGGAATGTTAACGGCACTCGTCCCTGGTTCAATGTTGCTACTAACCACCTCTAATATGTTAGCGGGAGTTGTACAAAAAGCGATGGGGGTGAGTGAAGAAAAACGCCAGTCTGGTGTTTATGCACGCTTTATGGTGCCTGTCGTTGCGTTAGTCAGCTTGTATTTTATTTTCCACAGTAACGATACCTTGGTGGCTATTATGTTACTCGGGGTCAATATTGTTGCGCAGTTTTTCCCAGCTTTGTTGATGAGTTTTAAACAGAAAAATCCAATGACCCCTGCGGGCGCTATTTGTGGGATTTCCGCGGGGGTTTTATTTCTCGCGGTAACCTATATCGAGAAAATTTCTTTAGCGCAATTGTTCCCTTGGTTAGGGGAAAGTTTAAGTTTCATGAATATCGGTATTGCTGCATTTATTCTGAATATTATTGTGGCGGTAATAATTTCATTATTTAGCAAAACAAAGTAACAAGTGATATTTTAATTTTTTATTAATATTGCACCTTGTGATTATATCGCAGGGTGTATTTTTTTATTTGATTAGTTTGAATTTAAATTCATTTAATAATTAACAATCAATTGATGAATATTATTATCTTATTTATCTTGTCAGCAATAAATTTAACCTTATAGTAATTTAAGCTACTTATATGAATCTTCCTTTAGGCTAATTTCTTACTGTTTTAAAAGGTGGATTTCTTAAGTTTTTACACGCTTAAATATTATTTGATATGAAGGATTCTTATTATGAAAAAAAATGAGTCAGTTGAATTATTGAAAAATCAGAAAGGAAAAGATAAATGCCCACCTAATAAATTAGCACTCTATACAAATATTGATTATAACAATTCAGAAATTGGCGATATTCTTTTAATATCTCCAGATATTCAACTTGATCAGAAGGAACTTGAATCATATGGATTTGATGTGGGGCATCATGATGGCGTTTCCTGTGTTGTCAACAATATGTCTAAAGCAGCTACGCTTGTCGCAGGTCTTAATCTTGATGGTGAAATATTACGAGTCCCTGCATTGTCTTCAATCGCGTCACTGGTTGGTTTAGGTTGGAATGATCTAACACGTTCTGTTGTTGCTGCCCCCGTTGAGTTAGTTACTTTAGAAATATCTTCTGAAAGCCCTCTCCAAAGTACATTAGGTAAAGTTAATAATATTGAAATTGATATAGTTAATAAAGGCAATGTTGCTGTTTATGGTGTCACATTAGAGATAACCACAAAAAATAGTGATGTAGCCAATGTCATTTCATACCCTGAATTAATTGATCTTCACTCAAATATGATCACCACAATCCCTGTATCTCTTGAAGGGAAGAATACGGGTGAAACACTATTAAGTGTTCGGATCCACACTCCGATTGGTGTTATTAATCAGGGAAGTAATACTTATGATGTAAAAGTCGAGGTAAAAGCTAGGGTTGAATTAAATTTAACGATAGATACACAAGTTACGTTATTAACCGGAGAGTCAAAGTCAGTCCCACTTAAGATCACGAATAACAGTGATACATTGGTTCGTAGTGCGATTATAAATGCGAATTCAGGGAATAGCTCTCTTGTTATAGTGGGTGAATTTGGCTCAACGGTTGATATAGACCGAAATAGTTCAAAGGTTGTTAATATTCCATTAAATGCAAGCTTAACGACAGTAGGTGATACGCAATTAGCCTGTAGCCTGACACTACCGAAAGGCTATGAAAATGAAGGTAATAATAATGCAATTTCTGCGATTACGGTGACAGCAGAAAGAGAATTAGAAGTTTTACAACAGTATCAAGCTAGTTGGGCTGGGGAAGGTGGTTATCTTTACAGCTACATGTTGACATTAAAATCACAAAATACACGCGTTAATAAATGGCAACTCACATTCCAATTACCAGCTGGCGCTAAAGTTTCTGAAAACTGGTATGAAAGCCAAAAAAACTGGTTGACGAAGGAAGAAGTGGGTGGAAATGTTATTTTAGGTAATACGAGTGGACATACTATCGACCCGGGTATTGAACTTCCATTGCAAATACAGGTAGTTTATCTTGAGCAGGCAAAGGTGAATGAGTACATCTATGACTTGCACCTTCGACAAATAGGATAATATTTTTAAGTGGTAATTCAGTCTTTATCATCATAAAAAAAATGCCAATCAGTTTGAACTGGTTGGCATTTTTTACTTATAAAAGATAAATGAAATTTTAGTTAAGCGTTTTCGTTTTGTACTGCTTGGATAGCGGTTAACGCAACGGTATAAACGATGTCATCAACTAACGCACCACGAGACAAGTCATTGACTGGTTTACGCATACCTTGCAACATTGGACCGATGGAGACAAGGTCAGCAGAACGTTGTACGGCTTTATACGTGGTGTTACCAGTATTTAAGTCTGGGAAGATAAATACGGTCGCTTTACCTGCAACTGGCGAATTAGGCGCTTTGGATTTAGCCACATCAGCCATTACCGCGGCATCGTACTGTAATGGGCCATCAATCATCAGATCTGGGCGTTTTTCTTGCGCTAAACGGGTTGCTTCACGCACTTTCTCAACATCACTACCAGCACCTGAATCACCTGTAGAGTAAGAAATCATCGCAACGCGTGGGTCAATACCGAATGCTTTTGCAGAATCAGCAGATTGGATAGCGATTTCTGATAATTGCTCTGCAGTTGGGTCTGGATTGATAGCACAGTCACCATAAACAAATACTTGTTCAGGTAATAGCATAAAGAAGACGGAAGAAACTAATGAGCTGCCCGGCGCTGTTTTAATTAATTGCAGCGGTGGACGGATGGTATTTGCTGTCGTATGAACAGCACCAGAAACTAGGCCATCAACTTCGCCTTTTTCCAGCATTAATGTCCCTAATACGACGTTATCTTCTAACTGCTCACGAGCAACAACCTCTGTCATTCCTTTGCTCTTACGTAATTCAACAAGGCGAGCAACGTATTCTTCGCGTACTTTAACTGGGTCAACAATTTCAATGCCGGTACCGAGTTCAATACCTTGTGCGGAAGCAACACGACGAATATCTTCTGGGTTACCTAACAGTACGCAAGTTGCAATGCCGCGCTCTGCACAGATAGATGCAGCTTTAACTGTGCGTGGTTCATCGCCTTCAGGAAGAACAATACGCTTGCCCGCTTTACGAGCTAACTCTGTTAACTGATAACGGAATGCAGGAGGTGATAAGCGGTTAGGGCGTTCAGAGTCTGCAACCAATGATTCAATCCAGTCGCTACTAATATGACGAGCGACATAGTTTTGAATTTTTTCAATACGCTCATGGTCATCCGCTGGAACTTCTAAGCTAAAGCTTTGTAAATTCAGCGATGTTTGCCATGTATTGCTTTTCACCATGAAAACAGGCAAGCCAGTTTCGAAGGCTTGTTCACAAAGTTGGCGAATAGGCGCATCGATGTTATAGCCACCAGTTAGTAGAACTGCACCGATTTCAACTCCGTTCATTGCCGCCAGTGATGCAGAAACTAATACATCAGGACGATCCGCTGAGGTCACTAATAATGAGCCTGGACGGAAGTGTTCAAGCATGTGCGGGATGCTACGTGCGCAGAAAGTCACAGATTTAACGCGACGAGTTTTGATTTCGCCTTCATTAACAATCTCTGCACCTAAGTGTTTTGCCATGTCAATTGCACGGGTGGCAATTAAATCGAAGTTCCATGGAATCGATGCCAGTACAGGCAGATTCAGCGCGGAAAGTTGCTTAGTATCAAGGTTAGCTACAGTCGCCTTAGTTGAATCGTCAAAAATTTCAGATAGGTCAGGGCGAGTACGACCTTGTTCATCAACGGGTGCATTCACCTTGTTGATGATCACACCAATAATATTTTTATTACGTTGGCCACCAAATTCGTTACGTACTAACTCTAAACGCTCTTGCATTTGTGGGATAGAGCTGTTGCCTGGTGCAGTGACGAAAACAATTTCTGCACCTAATGTTTTGGCAATTTCATAGTTTAATGATTGAGCAAATGAGTGTTTACGCGTTGGCACTAAACCTTCAATTAAAATTACTTCCGCATTTTTTGTGTGGTCATGATAGCGAGCTACGATTTCTTCCATTAACACATCTTTTTTAGAAGAGGTCAGTAGCGATTCAACGTATTCCATTGTCAGTGGTTCAACAATGGTGGTAATACTTGAATGAGAACGCAGGACTTCAGTGGTTTGGTCTTTATTGCCAGAGACGCGTGGCTGTGCGATAGGTTTGAAAACGCTTAATTGAACACCTTTTTGTTCCATTGAGCGAACGACACCTAGGCTAACGCTAGTTAAGCCAACGCTGGTGCCAGTAGGTATTAACATAATTGTACGGGACACGGGAACCTCTTTCTTTCGGTTACTCTAATGACAAAACGATACCGCCAGCAAGTTGCTGGCGGTAGAAGTTACTTATGCGGTTAAGCGCGCAGTATCTTGGGCGATAACCAACTCTTCATTGGTTGCGATAACCAGCGCTGGACGGCTATTATCGGTAGTGATTAAACCTTCTTTACCGAAGCGTGCCGCTAAGTTACGTTCGTGGTCATATTCGAAACCAAGGATAGCCAGTTTCTTCAAGGTGATTTCACGAACTTGTGCTGAGTTTTCACCAATACCACCGGTGAAGATGATAGCATCAAGACGGCCTTCCATCAGTGCACTATATGCACCAACGTATTTCGCTAAACGATGGCAGAAAACATCCATTGCGCGAGTTGCGTCTTCTTTAGCGCCGTAGTTATCTTCAACATAACGGCAGTCGCTTGTTACACCAGTTAAGCCTAATAACCCCGATTCTTTGGTTAGCATTTTGTTGATTTGATCAACGCTCATACCTAAAGAATCATGTAAATGGAAAATAATTGCAGGGTCGATATCACCGCTACGTGTTCCCATTACCAGGCCTTCTAATGGCGTTAAGCCCATTGAAGTATCAACACATTTACCGTTAACAATGGCAGTAACAGAACCACCGTTGCCTAAGTGGCAAGTGATAACATTGAGCTCATCAACAGGTTTGTTAAGCTTTTTCGCAGCTTCACGGGAAACATAGTAATGGCTTGTACCATGCGCACCATAGCGACGGATACTATGCTCTGAATATAATTCGTATGGCAGTGCATACAGATAAGCTTCCTGAGGCATGGTCTGATGGAATGCGGTATCAAAGACAGCGACATTTTTGTTGACCAGATGCGGGAAGGATTTTCTTGCTTCTTCAATACCGATGAGATGAGCAGGGTTATGCAATGGCGCGAATGGAATAGCCGCTTCAATGCCTTCGATCACTTCGTCTGTAATTAATACAGAGGAGGTAAACTTCTCACCACCATGAACAATACGGTGACCAATGGAGGTGATTTGCTCTGATAGCTCAGGTTTTTCAGCAAGAATAGTGTTAACAATGAAATCCAATGCTTCGCTATGCGCTGCACCAGCACCTAAAGGCGCTTCTTTCTTAGCACCATCCATTTTCCACTTAATACGGGCTTCCGGGAGGTTAAAGCACTCAGCTAATCCAGATAAAAATTCATCGCCATTAGTTGGGTCGATGATGGCGAATTTCAGTGAGGAGCTACCGCAGTTTAGAACCAGTACCAGCTTACTTGACATGGAAATACCTATCGTTAATTGTTGTTGTGAAGCCTTTTAAACAACATGAAAAGACTCAGATTAAAAATATACTGCTAGAGCCTAGCGTATTTATGACCTGAAACATCATGATTGATATCATGTTAAAGGCGAAAAAGTTAAAGATCGTGAGACCTCTAGGGGTTTGATAAAACAGGCGCTATCTTTTTTGCCAAGGTATATAAAAGTAAACCTTCGCACCTAGTGTTGAAATAACGACCAAAAACCCCAATATATATAACTGTTGTCTATCTTCAGTTTCGAAAATGGATAAAGCTACAAAGTAACAAATGCAACAGCAATTCTAAATGTGGCAGATTCTACTAAAAATATTTTATATTTTATACGTTTTTTTTAAAAATAGGGACTTTGATTGATTAAAATCATAAGTGACGTATAAAGTGGTGTTATAGCACAGGGTTACATTGCTATTAGAATAGCTGATATTTAGTAAAGTGACTTAACTTAAGGTAAATGTAATGAAATAATTTCGTTATCTTAAATGTGCTATCATTTTACTATGGCGCAATCTATAAATTATTGCCTCAGTTTTTAAGAAGTCGATAGGAAACGTTTCATGAGTACATTACAAAGTACACCGCCCGGTTTTTTTAAACGCTTTAGATTAGGTAACCGCTATCTGAAGACCTTTCCTATGGAAAAAAAACTGTCGCCAATCTTCCCCGAAATTCGCATCAACAAAGCTGTCCGCTTTGGTATTCGTTTTATGCCACCGATTGCAATTTTCACATTAGCATGGCAAATCGCGTTAGGTGGGCAATTGGGACCCGCCATTGCTACGGCACTTTTTGCCTGTAGTTTGCCAATGCAAGGTCTATGGTGGTTAGGAAAGCGTGCTTCGACGCCTCTGCCATCTAGCTTATTGAGCTGGTTTTATGAGATCCGTGATAAGTTTACAGAGGCGGGGATCGCTATGGCGCCGGTTGAGCACCAACCCGATTATATGGCGTTAGCTGACTTGCTAAAACGTGCATTTAACCAGTTAGACCGCTCTTTTATGGAAGATATCTAAGGGATGATTTCCACTAAAAGGTAGATTTAACAATAAGTAATGCAAAAAGCATGTTTAGATCAATAAAAGCGATGTTTTCACTGTCTATGATTGGTGTTGAATGCGAAGATAAGCCATACTTTTTAGTGGGAGAACCATGATGGAAATGACTAACGCACAACGCTTGATCTTATCTAATCAATATAAAATGATGACCATGCTTGACCCCGATAATGCAGAACGTTATCGCCGCCTACAAACCATTATTGAACGTGGCTTTGGTTTACAAATGCGTGAGTTAGACAGAGACTTCGGTCATTTAAGTGAAGACACCTGCCGTACTGTTATTGATATCATGGAAATGTACCATGCACTGCAAGTCTCCTACAGTAACATGGCTAACAAGGAAGACATTGATGGCCGACGCGTGCAATTTTTAGGTTTTGATGCTGCAACAGAAGCACGTTATTTGAGCTACGTTCGCTTTATGGTTAACACAGAAGGGCGTTATACCCACTTCGACAGTGGAACGCATGGCTTTAATTCGCAAACACCGATGTGGGAAAAATACAATCGTATGTTAGCGATTTGGCATGCGTGCCCGCGTCAGTATCATTTATCAGCGGTGGAGATTTCCCAGATCTTAAACGCCTAATGCTCGTCATTCTTCGCGCTGTCGCGTTGTTGACTGCGTTCGGCTACTCGGGTCACATACTTTTGTATGCTCCCCGAGATATCCTCTCTAGTCGCCTAGCGACAACGCGAATAATTTAGAGCAAGTTTGCTCGTCATACTTCACCTTGTCTCGTTGTTGGCTGCGTTCGGCTACTCGGGTCACATACTTTTGTATGCTCCCCGAGATATCCTCTCTAGTCGCTTAGCGACAACGCGAATTATTTAGAGCAAATAGAGTATAAAAAGTAAATAAAGTTTTAAAAAATCCCAATTTCAAATCAACATTCCTTTCCTGTTTTAACTCTCAAGTGCATTCAAATCTAAGTTATTAACGCAAATCTTGATTATTTTTGTTATTGAGGTTGCGCATTGGCGTCTGTTTAGCGTTAACTAGTGGGCCAGAATCGATTCAATTATTACGTGAATAGCAAATAAAGGGGTAGACGTGAAATTAAAGGCAAAAGGGTTTCTATTTGATTTAGATGGCACATTGGCAGATTCCTTGGCTGTGGTTGAGCGCTGTTGGTGTAAGTTTGGCGAACGAATTGGTGTAGACTCAGCCGAAGTCATTAATTTTATTCATGGAAAACCCGCGTTAACCAGTTTGCGTCACTTTTTACCCGAGGCGAGTGATGAAGAAATTATGGGGTATTTTCGCTGGTTAGAAAAAATGGAAAGCGAAGATGTGGAGGGCGTGGTTGCCCTGCCTGGCGCGATTGCCTTGCTGTCACGTTTAAATGAAATTGGGGCACCGTGGGCAATTGTCACTTCTGGCACCGTACCGATTGCCCATGGACGCCAGCAAGCGGCGGGTTTACCAGAACCTAAACATTGGGTGACATTTGAAAAAGTTACGAAAGGAAAGCCGGACCCAGAACCGTTCTTGCTTGGAGCCCAAGCACTTTCGCTTCCTGCAAAATCCTGTATTGCCTTTGAAGATGCGCAGGCAGGTATCCATTCTGCATTAACGGCAGGTTGCCAAGTGGTCGCAGTCCATGCACCAGAAGGCATGCCACGTCGTGATGAAATTCAAGTAATTGTAAGTTCATTGGCTCAAATTTCTGTTATGCGGCCTGACAATAATGGTGATTATGAACTTTTCGTGTCTAATTTGACTTAATGGTGATTTAATCAAAGAAATTCTCCGTAAAACATGCTTAACTGAATAAAATTCTTAGCAATGTTTTTTTTCGTCGAAAGGGGATATTTTGAACGGAGAATTGCTGTGGGTCTTAACCCTCCTATTAATTGCGATAGTTCTGTTTACCACAAATAAGATTCGCATGGATGTGGTCGCATTGCTTGTCATTGTCGCGTTTGTGTTGAGTGATACCTTAACATTAGAGCAAGCTACCGCAGGTTTTGCAGATCCTAACGTTCTGCTAATTGCAGCATTATTTGTTATTGGTGATGGGCTTGTTCGCACAGGCATCGCTTACCAAATGGGAGACTGGCTTGTTCGCGTTGCAGGAAGCAGCGAAAGCAAAATGCTGGTTTTCCTAATGCTTACCGTCGCTGGGTTAGGCGCTTTTATGAGCTCCACTGGCGTGGTGGCTATTTTTATTCCCGTCGTTTTAAGTGTCGCATCACGCATGAAAACATCGCCTAGTCGGTTAATGATGCCACTAGGCTTCGCGGGGCTTATCAGTGGGATGATGACACTAGTGGCCACGCCACCTAATATGGTGGTGAACAGTGAATTGGTACGTGAAGGGATCAAAGGCTTCCAATTTTTCTCTATTACCCCGATTGGTATTTTAATTTTATTCGCAGGTATTGCCTACATGTGGCTGACAAGGCGTTGGCTAGGCAGTAACGAACCAGACAAACTCCCTGAGCGCTATCGACGCACTTTCCGTGACTTAATTCGTGATTATAAATTGACAGGTAGAGCTCGCCGTCTTGCTATCCGCAAGGGGTCACCACTCATTGGCCATACACTTGACGAACTGCACTTGCGTTCCCGTTATGAGGCCAACGTGGTAGGGATTGAGCGTTGGCGTAAATTTCGTCGAGTGATGGTGAGTGCAACTGGGGGAACAGAGTTACGCGAGCGAGATGTCTTATTAGTCGATATTTCGGTGAGTGATGACGATTTACGTCAATTTTGTAGCGAACAACTCCTTGAACCGATGATTTTACGGGGAGATTATTTTTCAGACCAATCACGTGATGTGGGAATGGCTGAAGTATCGATGAATCCAGATTCTGAACTCTTGGGTAAATCTTTAAGAGACATTAAATTTCGTACTCGTTATGGCTTGAATGTGGTTGGTATTCGTCGAGATGGCAAAGCGTTGGACGGCAAGTTGGTAGATGAACCGCTTCGATTGGGTGATATTTTATTAGTCATTGGGGATTGGAAATTAATTCGCATTTTATCGACTAAGCCACGGAACTTCATTGTATTGAATCTGGCTGCTGAAGTAGAGGCGGTGGCACCTGCTGCATCTCAGGCTCCTCATGCCTTATTTTGTTTGGCATTAATGGTCGCAATGATGGTGACCAATGAAATTCCTAACTTTATTGCAGCACTTATTGCCTGCTTGTTAATGGGGAAATTTCGCTGTATTGATATGGAAAGTGCCTATAAGTCAATTCACTGGCCGAGTATTATATTAATTGTTGGGATGATGCCTTTTGCACTAGCACTGCAAGAAACGGGAGGGATTGCCCTTGCCGTTGATGCGTTAATGAAAGTTGCTGGTGGGTTAGGGCCACATGTGATGCTATTGTGCCTGTTTATTCTGTGTGCCACGATTGGGTTATTTATTTCCAATACCGCAACTGCAGTGCTAATGGCTCCGATTGCCATTGCTGCGGCTCGCCAAATGGATGTCTCACCGTTGCCTTTTGCGATGATTGTTGGCATTGCCGCATCCGCAGCCTTTATGACCCCCGTTTCATCACCAGTTAATACCTTAGTTTTAGGGCCTGGAGGTTATAAATTTTCGGACTTTTTGAAAGTGGGTGTGCCATTCACTATTATTGTGATGTTTATTAGTATTGCAGTTGTGCCTATTTTATTTCCATTCTAAGAAATTACATTAATGGTTAATTGATATTTTTAATTAACCATTCCTCTTTTATTTATCAATTAAACGATATTAATTATAATTTACTCTCCTGTATTTTAACTTACCATTAATTTCGAATCAAAATACATAATATTAATTCAATTATTAAGAGGTGAATTTATGGTTCAAGTCAAAAATATACAAAAAAGGTATTATTATGGTTATGCAACATTTGAGAATTTTTGGGGAAAAGATATAAAAATATGATTCTAACACATCTCGCGTCTGTTCTTTGGATGAATACGAAAGATCAGTAACATATTGAACATGTACCGAATAAAGGTATTTTAGAAAATTGTTTTGGGTTCAAATACTATATAGGTGTAGGGTCTGATATTTGGCATATTAAATTTTGGACTTACGAACGTGAGGTTTATGAATGTAAACATGATGTTAGTTGTAATATAACATCTGGGGATGGTGGTGGAGTTATATTAGGAATTAATGGTGAGTCTAGAAAACTATACGCACATTTTTCTTCATCTTCAGATTGTTCGACGGGTATCAGTTCGGCATAAAAAACTGAATAATTACATCAAAATATAAAGTTATCGAGTGTTAAAATAAGGAACGATACGCTCATTCCTTATTTTAAATTAATTACTAATTTCATCTAATGATAGGGTAAAACTTGGCACAAACGTTTTCATAAAATACTCCATTTCTGGACTATTTCTTTCCGCAAGCATTTTTTCTAACCGTCTTTTGGCTAATTTAAATTCACTATTGCCCGCGGACAGTTCTTCTAAACATTTTAAGTAGGCACACAGTGTATCGGCTTGTTTAACAATAAAATGCTCTTCTTCTGATTGTATATCTTCAATTAGTAGCGCTTTAAAATCCGCTTGTAGTTCTTCTGGGAGCATATCGAGTAGTTTTTGCTGAGCAAATTTTTCTATTTTTTTGTATTCATGAGCAATTTGCTGGTTGTGATACTTAATTGGGGTTGGTAAATCCCCTGTAATCACTTCACTAGCATCATGGTACATCGCATACAAAGCAATTTTTTCTGCGTTGACGTTCCCTGCGAACTTACGGTTTTTAATGATAGCGAGCGCATGGGCAACCATAGCTACTTGGAGACTATGTTCAGAGACATTCTCTGTTCGGACATTACGCATTAACGGCCAGCGGTGGATTAACTTCATTCTAGCAAGATGGGCGAAAAAGTAGCTCATAAGTCCTCTTCTTTAGTGTCTGCAAACGAAAAAAATTATAACGGAAATAATGTAGCAGCGATATAATTTTATTGTTTTTTAATAAGTTACTCTCTAGTAATTATGTTCTAATATCTATTTTGCATATTAAGATAATCATAATAATATAATCAATTTTAGATTATAACTTGACTGCTATTTTAATTGTGTTGAATTATGTAATCAAAAAAATATAATGGATGTTCAATCCGGAAATAAAGAGGCAATATGAAATATTTTCCATTTATATTATTGGGCTTTTTCCTTGTGGCAATTTATTTTATTTCTATTCTTTGATTATCAAAATAATACAGTCTATTAATGATGGCTAAATTTAGAATAAAAAAAGCCTCCGGAATTAGGAGGCTTTTTATTATTTTGAATAAATTTTTATTGGCGATAGCCTTCAAGGAAGCGGCCGAATTTATTAATCGCCATTTCAAGGTCATCCGCATAAGGTAGCGTAACGATGCGGAAATGGTCAGGTTCAGGCCAGTTAAATGCGGTACCTTGAACTAACAACACTTTTTCTTGTAGTAACAGGTCTAAAATCATTTTTTGGTCATCATAGATATTAAATCGTTTAATATCTATTTTCGGGAACATATACAGGGCACCTTGTGGTTTTACACATGAAACGCCGGGTATTTGGTTGATCAATTCCCATGCACGATTACGTTGCTCATATAAACGGCCGCCTGGTTGAATGAATTCACTAATACTTTGGTAGCCACCCAGTGCAGTTTGAATGGCATGCTGCATCGGCACGTTTGCGCATAGGCGCATAGAGGCTAGCATTTCTAAACCTTCAATATAGCTTTTCGCATGTTTTTTCGGGCCGTTTAATACCATCCAACCTTGGCGGAAGCCAGCGACGCGATACGTTTTAGATAATCCATTAAATGTAATGGTTAATAAATCAGGGGCGAGGGCGGCAATAGAGTGGTGCACTGCATCATCATAAAGAATTTTATCGTAAATCTCATCAGCATAAATAATAAGATTGTGCTGGCGAGCCAATTCGACAATTTCCATTAATAGGTCTTTGCTGTAGACCGCACCCGTTGGGTTATTGGGGTTAATGACCACAATACCACGTGTTCTTGGTGTGATTTTTTTGCGAATATCTTCAATATCAGGCATCCAACCTTGCTGTTCATCACACATATAATGAACTGCTTTTCCTCCCGAAAGGGAAACTGCAGCAGTCCATAATGGATAATCAGGCGCTGGTACTAACATTTCATCACCATTATTAAGCAGTGCTTGCATGGCTTGTACGATTAATTCGGAAACACCATTACCAATGTAGACATCTTCTACTGTCATTTCATGAATGCCACGAGCTTGGTAATGCTGCACAATCGCTTTACGGGCAGAATACAAGCCTTTTGAGTCGCAATAACCTTGAGAACTTGGCAGATTACGCAAGACATCCACAAGGATTTCATCTGGAGCTTCAAAACCAAACGGGGCCGGATTACCAATATTGAGTTTGAGGACTTTGTTGCCTTCTTCTTCTAGGCGCTTCGCTTCTTTTAATACGGGCCCACGAATGTCATAGCAAACATTATCGAGCTTACTGGATTTAGTTAGATTATTCATAGTTCTCTCATTACCCTAAGGGTTGCATTGGTCGGGCCGACGTTATTCCTTTACTGTACTCCTCCCTCAGAAGCTTTTGAAGATGCAAGGTTATTTTTGGTGTAAAAGGTTGGTTTACGCTTAAATGTAATGTTTGGTATCTTATTATTTATTTTAGGCTAGCTGTATATTCTTATAATATTGAACTGGTTGAATTATAATATCGACATTCTTTGATGTTTTGGAGTATAAAAAGTAAAAAAGCATAAAAATAGCGGAAAAAAAGAAAATTGTATCAAAATGTAATATTAAGCATTGAATCATTAAATCAGACATGATTTTTTTTGCTGTAATAGCCTTTTTTTATAATAATCAGGGCGATTTTGTTAGTAATATTGATTGTTTCAAGCTGCTTTCTTTAACCAAAAGTGCTGATTAAAATTATAACCATTTGATATTTTTGACTATATAAAAATAGTGAAACGAATTTTATAATGTGCTTACATTAAAATAATTGTGATTACATTAAATATGTTACTATTTAAGCGTAACCTATCAAGCGCGTTTTAGCGTGTTTTTTAGGAAATCATCCCACTTTTATTAAAATTATTTGATTTTTGGAAGTATGCTATTTGTACCCTGCTCTATCGTTAGCGATTAATGAGCTGGATGCAAAAAAGTAAAATAATGAGAAGTCATTGCAGATCTATGGATTAGAAATGCACTCACTTAGTAGTCTTAGTAGTCGCTATAAACTCGCTGATTCTCATGGAGGAGAGCAGAAACACCAGGTAACATAAAATTATATAAGAGAATGAACGATGATAAATTCCAATCGTCCCATCATGAACCTAGATCTTGATTTGCTACGTACTTTCGTCGCTGTCGCAGATCTTAACACATTTGCAGCCGCAGCTGCAGCCGTTTGTCGAACACAATCTGCTGTGAGCCAGCAAATGCAACGTTTAGAGCAATTAGTCGGCCGTGAGCTTTTCGCTCGCCATGGGCGAAATAAACTGCTCACCGCGCACGGATTACAATTACTTGGCTACGCAAGGCAAATACTTCGCGCCAATGATGATGCTACAGCGTCATTAACTTATAATGACGCTGATGGTGAATTGCGTATTGGCGCATCCGATGACACCGTCGATATCTTATTACCTTTCTTACTTAATCGTATCGCGTCTGTTTATCCAAGAATTGCCGTAGAAGTGCGCATTAAACGAGCACAATTTATTGAGTCAATGCTTGATAATCATGAGATAGACCTTGCTTTAACAACAGCAAGAATTAGTCACCACCCTAAAACAGCGTTAAGAACAGTGCCTGTTTTGTGGCACAGTGCACCTGATTTTCAATTGCGTCCCAATGAGCCAGTTCCATTAGTTGTTATGGATGAAACCAATCCATATCGTAAACTTTGTACTAGTGCTCTTGATGATGCAGGTTTGTCATGGCATGTTGCGTATGAAGCAGCTTCTTTACCTGCTGTTCGTGCGGCAGTCAATGCAGAGGTTGGGGTAACCGCTAGACCAATGGAAATGCAAAATGCAGATTTACGTATTTTGAATGAATCAGATGGGCTACCACGCTTACCAGATATTCAGTATTGGTTGTATAAGAATGCAGACGAGCAAAAAGATTTTGTTCTGACAGTATTCAGTGCGATTGAAAACAAAAAAATCCCTTATGTTGCAGCCTCAGCAAGTGAGTTGATGGATAGCAGCGAGGAAGGTAATTAAGTTAATCGATTCATCTGGTTATCTTAACGCCAATACTTAATTAATTTATTGTAATGACGGTAATCCCAATACGTTTGGGATTACCGTTTTTTTATGTCATTTTTGCCAATCTATTACGGGATCACTTGTTTGTGATCAATGCGTTATTGGCTATGTACAAATAAAATCAACATGTTAATCGCAGTCTAAATAAGACGTGAGCAGCGGTTGAGGTGGTTATCTCAATTAAATGGCTAACGTACAGACTAATTGAGCGGTTAGATAACAGATAATGTGAATTGATATGGATGACTGAAACGATTATTTCAAAGTATGGAACTCTTTTTTCAATATTGGGGATCGGTATCGAGAAATTGGTTTTTATACATGTTTAAATAATGCTCAGTGATATTTTTAATCGGTTATCAAATTCAAATTTATCGATTTTTTATCAATATCCGCTCATAAAAAAAGCAATTAACCACTTAATAAGTATGGTTAAATGTGAAAGACCATGAAATAATTGTGATGTAGCTGGCATAACCTGAATTTCATTGTTTAGTTAACAGTTTGTTATGTTATTAACAATGTTTTTTTATTGAAGAGATAAAATAGCGCTTGAATGTCAGTTAGTTACTTGAAGTTATGCGTTAAAAAGAGTTACAAAGACTTAAAGTGAAATTGAATGCTATGTAAACAAATTGAGTACTTTTTCAATAAAAGTGTGCGTTAGATCAAATAAAAAGCGCAATTTTTCATCTGTTAAGACAGGTTTTTCCTGAGATAATGGTGTAGTAAAAACGAATAATCAGTTAAACTAGTTTGCGTGTTTACTTGAGTATCATTACACTGACACGTTTTAGCAGATTATGGTTACTTTTTGTTGTTCTGTTGTTTTCAAAGTGTGAAGTTTTTGTAACAAATACGGGTTATTTTACTTAATTTAAGTAAAATAAATTGTAATGAGAGAGGACAAACCAAACGCAGTCAACAGACTGATTTAAGTTTGGGGATATTTTAGTTTGTGATCAATTTTGGTCTTTCTTCTCGATTAACTGGGCAATTGTGGTGCAACTCTGCCGTGATGTAAAAAAGAGCAGTTAACACACCATAAGTAATGAGTAAGCAACGAGTATGTCTACATCAATCCTAGCGTTAGCCCATAACTGGGCGTTTGCGATATTCCTTATCGGCACTATCGGTCTTTGTGCTTTCATGTTGGTCGCAGGTCACTTTTTAGGTAGCCGCGCCAAAGCCAGAACAAAACATGTTCCTTATGAGTCCGGTATCGACTCGGTCGGTAGTGCACGTCTCCGCATGTCTGCTAAGTTTTACTTAGTCGCCATGTTTTTCGTTATCTTCGATGTTGAAGCCATGTTCTTATTTGCATGGTCAGTTGCCATCCGCGAAGCCGGTTGGGTAGGTTTCATCGAAGCCGCGATCTTTATTTTGGTATTGTTGGCGGGACTGTTTTATCTCGTTCGCGTAGGAGCATTGGATTGGACTCCAGTCCGTTCCCGCGGAAAAGTTAAGCATCCTAGTGAAGTTATTAAAATCAGCAATCGTCATCCGCAGTAAAAAGCGAGGCATTATACAATGGATTATACGCTCACCCGCATAGATCCGAACGGTGAGAACGACCGTTACCCACTGCAAACCCAGGAAATCGTCACTGATCCACTGGAGCAGCAAGTTGAAAACAGTGTTTACATGGGGAAACTTTCTCATGCACTTCACGATGTGGTTAACTGGGGGCGCAAAAACTCTCTCTGGCCATATAACTTTGGTCTTTCATGTTGCTATGTAGAAATGGTGACTTCGTTCACGGCTGTTCATGACGTCGCCCGCTTTGGTGCAGAAGTACTGCGTGCTTCACCTCGTCAAGCCGATTTCATGGTAGTAGCAGGTACCTGTTTCACTAAAATGGCGCCTGTTATTCAACGTCTGTATGACCAAATGCTTGAACCAAAATGGGTAATCTCCATGGGTTCATGTGCCAACTCTGGTGGCATGTATGACATTTATTCTGTTGTACAAGGCGTCGATAAATTTATTCCTGTGGATGTGTATATTCCAGGTTGCCCACCGCGTCCAGAAGCCTATATGCAGGCTCTGCTTCTGTTGCAAGAATCTATCGGTAAAGAGCGTCGACCGCTGTCTTGGGTTGTTGGAGACCAAGGGGTTTACCGTGCCAATATGCAATCAGAAAGAGAAAGAAAGCACGGTGAACGTATTGCAGTGACTAACCTGCGTACACCAGACGAAATTTAAGGCTTAAAGCCATACAGCGTAACAGAGCAATGTTGTTGCGAAATAATAAACCTGATCAAGCGTTATGGTGAAGAATGATGACAGATCAGATAGCGCAAGCGAGTAGTACCCAGCCAGGATGGCAGACACAGGATCATTTAAACGACCCTGTGCTTCTGGAACTGCGCAATCAATTTGGGCCGGATGCCTTTTCTGTTCAAGCAACTCGTACTGGCATGCCAGTGGTTTGGGTGCGTCGTGAACAGTTACTGGAAGTGGTCGATTTCCTAAAGAAATTACCAAAACCGTATGTCATGTTATTTGACTTACATGGGGTAGATGAGCGTCAACGAATTCACCGTCAAGGTCTGCCAGAAGCAGACTTTAGTGTTTTCTACCACTTCATCTCTATCGATCGTAACCGCGATATCATGTTAAAAGTCGCTCTTAATGAGAAAGACTTAAACGTGCCTTCGATCGTTTCACTGTTCCCGAATGCGAATTGGCATGAACGTGAAGTGTGGGATATGTTCGGTATCACCTTCCAAGGTCACCCAAATTTACGCCGCCTTTTAATGTCTCCAAGCTGGGAAGGTCATCCGCTGCGTAAGGATTATCCTGCGCGTGCGACTGAGTTTGACCCTTTTGTGCTGACTAAGCAGAAACAAGATCTGGAAATGGAAGCTTTGACTTTCAAACCAGAAGAGTGGGGCATGGCACGTGGAAATGAAAACGAAGATTTCATGTTCCTGAACTTGGGGCCAAACCACCCATCCTCACACGGTGCGTTCCGTATCGTGCTGCAATTGGATGGTGAAGAAATTATCGACTGTGTGCCCGATATCGGCTACCACCACCGTGGCGCTGAAAAAATGGGTGAACGCCAGTCGTGGCATAGCTACATTCCTTACACTGACCGTATCGAGTACCTCGGCGGTTGTGTGAATGAAATGCCATATGTGTTGGCCGTTGAAAAACTGGCTGGCATTGAAGTGCCGGATCGCGTGAAAACCATTCGTGTCATGTTGTCTGAGTTATTCCGTATCAACAGCCACTTACTGTATATCAGTACCTATATCCAAGACGTTGGTGCGATGACCCCTGTCTTCTTTGCGTTTACCGACCGTCAAAAAGTCTACAACGTCATTGAAGCAATTACCGGTTTCCGTATGCACCCCGCATGGTTCCGTATCGGTGGTGTTGCGCACGACTTACCGCGTGGTTGGGAAAAACTGCTTCGCGAATTATTAGACTGGTTGCCAAAACGTTTAGAGTCTTATGTGACTTCTGCACTGAAAAACTCCATCTTAAAAGGTCGCTCTATCGGTACTGCAATGTACTCAAAAGAAGAGGCGTTGGCATGGGGTGTGACAGGAGCTGGATTACGTGCAACAGGCGTTGATTTTGACGTACGTAAATGGCGTCCATATTCAGGCTATGAAAACTTCGAGTTTGATATTCCTATCGCTCATAACGGTGACTGTTATGACCGCGTGATGATCAAAGTGGAAGAGATGCGTCAGAGTATCCGTATTCTTGAGCAATGCTATAAGAATATGCCAGAAGGCCCATTCAAAGCTGACCATCCACTGACAACTCCGCCACCAAAAGAACGCACGTTGCAGCACATCGAAACCTTGATCAACCACTTCTTGCAAGTGTCTTGGGGGCCGGTGATGCCAGCAAATGAGTCATTCCAGATGGTTGAAGCTACGAAGGGTATCAACAGCTACTACTTAACCAGTGATGGTAGCACCATGAGCTACCGTACGCGTATTCGTACCCCGAGCTATGAGCACTTACAGCAAATTCCTGCGGTGATCAGAGGTAGTTTAGTTTCAGACTTAATCGTCTATCTGGGTAGTATCGATTTTGTAATGTCGGATGTGGATCGCTAACCATGCATAATGAACATAACGAAAATGAGAAGCACAATGAGCTCAATGTCGTGAATGTGTTTGAACCGCAAGTCAATCATGGCTTTGTCTTAACAGAGAAAGAGCGTGAAGAGATTGAAGGTGAGAAACACCATTACGAAGATGCACGTGCTGCCTCAATTGAAGCACTGAAAATTGTGCAAAAAAACCGCGGTTGGGTTGAAGATGGTGCGATCCATGCTATCGCTGACGTCTTAGGCATCCCAGCCAGTGATGTTGAAGGTGTGGCGACATTCTATAGCCAAATCTTCCGCCAGCCAGTGGGTCGCCACATTATTCGCTATTGCGACAGTGTTGTTTGCCATATTACAGGTTATCAGGGCTTAGAAGCTGAAATCATTAAACAGCTGAATATTCGCCCGGGCCAAACAACAGCCGATGGTCGCTTTACGTTGCTGCCAACCTGTTGCTTGGGTAACTGTGACAAAGGTCCTACGATGATGATCGATGAGGACACTCACAGCTACGTGCAGCCTGAAAATATTCAAAAATTACTGGAGCAGTATCCATGACAAATTCTGTTAATCCAGTGATCCGTACTGCTGAAACTCATCCTCTAACATGGCGTTTGCGTGATGACAATCAGCCTGTTTGGTTAGATGAGTATCGCAGTAAGAACGGATACAAAGGTCTTGAGCGTGCGCTCAAAGGCATGGCTCCCGATGAAGTTGTGAATCTTGTAAAAGACGCTGGCCTGAAAGGGCGCGGCGGTGCGGGTTTCTCAACGGGTCTGAAATGGAGCCTGATGCCAAAAGACGAAAACATGAAACTGCGTTACTTCTTATGTAATGCGGATGAAATGGAACCGGGCACCTATAAAGACCGTTTATTGATGGAGCAACTCCCTCACTTGTTAGTTGAAGGGATGATCACAGGCGCTTATGCACTTAAAGCTTATCGTGGTTATATCTTCTTACGGGGCGAGTATGTTGAAGCTGCGCAAAATCTGCGCCGTGCCATCGAAGAAGCCAAAGCGGCGGGCCTGTTAGGCAAAAATATCCTCGGTTCAGGTTTTGATTTCGAACTATTTGTTCACACCGGCGCTGGGCGTTATATCTGCGGTGAAGAAACTGCACTGATTAACTCCTTAGAAGGCCGTCGCGCTAACCCACGTTCTAAGCCACCATTCCCTGCAACATCAGGTGCTTGGGGTAAACCAACTTGTGTCAATAACGTCGAAACTATTTGTAACGTGCCAGCAATTTTAGAGCACGGCGACCAATGGTATATCGATTTAAGCGCAGGTAAGAGTAAAGACGCGGGCACGAAATTGATGGGCTTCTCTGGCCGCGTGAAAAATCCGGGTTTATGGGAATTGCCATTTGGTACCACGGCACGTGAAGTGTTGGAAGATTACGCAGGTGGTATGCGTGATGGACTGAAATTAAAAGCATGGCAGCCAGGTGGGGCAGGGACAGATTTCCTGACCAACGACCACCTCGACTTACCGATGGATTTCGAAAATATTGCTAAAGCAGGTAGCCGTCTTGGTACTGCATTAGCGATGGCGGTTGATCATGAAATCAACATGGTTTCTTTAGTGCGTAACTTAGAAACCTTCTTTGCCCGTGAATCCTGTGGTTGGTGTACGCCGTGCCGCGATGGTCTGCCATGGAGTGTGAAAATTTTACAAGCGCTGGAAAAAGGCGAAGGGCAACCGGGGGATATTGAAACCCTAGAGCAGCTGTGCCGTTTCTTAGGGCCGGGTAAAACTTTCTGCGCTCACGCACCGGGTGCGGTCGAACCGCTACAAAGTGCCATCAAATATTTCCGTGATGAATTCGAAGCGGGTATCTCGCAAAAAGATCTGCGTAACATTGTGCAGATTGCGGGTATCCAACCCAACCTGCTGAAGCAGCGCTGGTAATTGTTTAGCGATTGAGCAACCGCTAAATAGATTTTTCACGAAGAACGTATTTTTGATTAACGCCTGCTTTATGCGGGCCTTTGGGAAGCATGCTGACTATGGCTACAATATATGTAGACGGCAAAGAATATGACGTAAACGGGTCTGAAAACCTGTTACAAGCCTGTCTTTCTCTAGGGCTAGATATTCCTTATTTTTGCTGGCATCCGGCGCTGGGAAGCGTTGGCGCTTGCCGCCAGTGTGCGGTTAAGCAGTATCAGAACGCAGATGACACACGCGGTCGCCTAGTAATGTCTTGTATGACACCCGCAACGGAAGGGACTTACATCTCTATTGATGATGAAGAAGCCAAACAATTCCGTGAAAGTGTTGTGGAATGGCTGATGACCAACCATCCTCATGACTGTCCAGTCTGTGAGGAAGGGGGAAACTGTCACCTACAAGATATGACGGTGATGACCGGTCATAACATGCGTAAATATCGTTTTACGAAACGTACTCACATTAACCAAGATCTCGGTCCATTTATTAGTCATGAAATGAACCGTTGTATCGCGTGTTATCGTTGTGTTCGTTACTACAAAGATTACGCAGATGGCACAGACTTGGGTGTGTATGGTGCACATAACTATGTGTATTTCGGTCGTACTGAAGACGGTACACTGGAAAGTGAGTTCTCCGGTAACTTAGTTGAAGTTTGTCCTACTGGGGTATTCACTGATAAAACACATTCAGAGCGCTATAACCGTAAGTGGGATATGCAGTTTGCACCCGGTATCTGCCAACAGTGCAGTATCGGTTGTAACACGAGTCCGGGTGAGCGTTATGGTGAAATCCGTCGTATCGAAAACCGTTATAACGGTTCGGTAAACCACTATTTCCTGTGCGACCGTGGTCGTTTTGGTTACGGATATGTCAACCGTAAAGATCGTCCTCGTCAAGCGGTACTCAATAAAAATGGCGTCAAACAAGTCATTTCGGCTATCGAAGCAATGCAAAGTGGTGCGCAAATTATCAATCAAGCGAAAAAAGTGATTGGTATCGGCTCTCCACGCGCGAGCGTTGAAAGCAACTATGCATTGCGCGCATTAGTCGGAGCAGATAACTTCTATTCAGGTATTTCTGCGGGAGAGCAACGCCGCTTAGCGCTGATGCAAAACATCCTGCAAAACGGCGGTATCTATACGCCAACATTGCGTGAAGTAGAAGGCTATGATGCGGTACTGGTACTGGGTGAAGATTTAACTCAGACAGGTGCACGTATGGCGTTATCTGTTCGCCAAGCGGTGAAAGGTAAAGCACGTGAAATGGCCGCAGCGCAAAAAGTCGCTGACTGGCAAATCGCCGCAATCATGAATATTGGTCAACATGCAAAATATCCGCTGTTTATTACCAACGTTGATGATACGCGTTTAGACGATGTGGCTGCCTTTAATTATCGTGCACCAGTAGCTGACCAAGCACGTTTCGGTTTTGCTATCGCCAATATGATTAACGGCGAAGCCCCTGCGGTGAATGATTTACCCGCAGACTTAAAAGCCAAAGTTGAAACCATTGCTCAGGCATTAGCTGGTGCGAAAAAACCATTAATTATTAGTGGTAGCCATAGTGCCAGCGAGGCAATGATCCAAGCGGCCGCTAACGTGGCATTTGCGTTAAAAGCCAAAGGCGCGAATGTTGGGTTATCTTACTTAGCATCTCATGCCAATAGCTTCGGTCTGGCAATGATGAACGCACAGCCATTAGACAGCGCTTTAGCTCGCATTGAAGCGAACGAAGCGGATGTGGCTATCGTTATCGAAAATGACCTGTACCGTCACAGCAGCGTGGATGCCGTCAATAGCGCATTAGCGAAATTGAGCCACTTGATTGTTGCAGATCATCAGCAAACCGACATCATGGATAAAGCAACATTGGTTCTGCCAGCAGCAAGCTTTGCTGAAGCAGACGGTACGTTGATTAACCAAGAAGGTCGTGCGCAGCGTTTCTTCCAAGTCTTTGACCCAACTTATTACGACAAAGCTATCGTGATGAACGAAAGCTGGCGCTGGATGCATTCACTGCAAACTGAAGCGCAAGAGCGTGATGCGGATTGGTCGCAACTTGATCACGTTATCGCAGATTGTGTTGCCGCAATGCCACAATTCTCGGGTATGGTAGATGCTGCACCAAAAGCGTCTTTCCGTATTCGTGGTCAAAAACTGGCGCGTGAACCACATCGTTACAGTGGTCGTACAGCGATGCTAGCAAATCAATCTGTTCATGAACCTCGTCAACCGCAAGATATTGACTCTCCATTTGCTTTCTCAATGGAAGGGAACAACAGCCCAACCGCGCCACGCCAGCAAATTCCATTTGCATGGGCGCCGGGTTGGAACTCACCACAAGCCTGGAACAAATTCCAAGCCGAAGTGGGGGGGCACCTGTTATTTGGTGACCCGGGTATCCGTTTGTTCAATTCAACACAGAGCAAATTGGCTTACTTCACTGAAATTCCAGCGGCTTATCAAGCCAATGAAGCTCAGTGGGTTGTCGCACCTTATTACCACCTGTTCGGCAGTGATGAAATGTCACAGCGTTCAGAAGTAATTCAAGAGCGTATGCCTGAGCCTTATATCATGCTGAACACGCAAGATGCTGCGTCACTCGGCCTGTCAGCAGGAACTAAAGCGGAGTTTAGCCATGCAGGTCAAGTGTTTAACTTGACTGTCCGCCTAAGTAATCACCTGTCTACAGGTCAAATTGGCTTACCGTTAGGAATGCCAGGTATCGCACCTTCAATGGCTGGCGTGTCAGTCAATAATCTGCGGAGGGGAGCATGATGGATTGGATTTCTCCTGAAGTGATGGAAGTGTTAATTTCCATCCTTAAATCTGTCGTCATATTATTGGTTGTTGTGACTTGTGGGGCATACATGAGTCTGGGAGAGCGCCGTATTCTCGGTCTGTTCCAGAACCGTTATGGCCCTAACCGCGTGGGTCCGTTTGGGATGGGCCAGTTAATCGCAGATATGTTCAAAATGCTGTTTAAAGAAGACTGGATCCCGCAGTTTGCTGACAAGAAAATCTTTACGCTTGCACCAGTGATTGCGTTTTGTTCACTGTTCTTAGCATTTGCCATCGTCCCTGTTAGCCCGACTTGGCATGTTGCAGACCTCAATATCGGGATTTTATTCTTCCTGATGATGGCGGGTCTCGCTGTCTATGCGGTGTTATTCGCAGGTTGGTCAAGTAACAACAAATACTCATTATTAGGTGCGATGCGTGCGTCAGCACAAACCGTGAGTTACGAAGTGTTCTTAGGCCTTTCTTTAATGGGTGTGGTTGCACAAGCAGGTTCATTCAACCTGATTGATATTGTGAACTCCCAAGAAGGCATGTGGAATATTATTCCGCAGTTCTTTGGTTTTGTGACTTTTGCGATAGCGGGCGTTGCGGTATGTCACCGTCATCCGTTTGACCAACCGGAAGCAGAACAAGAGATTGCGGATGGTTACCACGTTGAATACTCAGGTATGAAGTTTGGTTTGTTCTTCGTCGGTGAGTATATCGGTATCGTAACGGTTTCTGCACTGATTGTGACGCTGTTCTTTGGTGGCTGGCATGGTCCATTCCTGCCGTCATTCTTGTGGTTTGCTATCAAAACTGGCTTCTTCATGATGATGTTTATCTTGATCCGTGCCTCTTTACCGCGTCCACGTTATGACCAAGTGATGTCTTTCGGTTGGAAAATTTGTCTGCCGTTGACACTGCTTAATCTGCTGGGTACTGCAGCAGTGATTTTATACAACGCTCAGTAAGGGGTGATTGAACCATGACATTGAAAGAGTTATTGGTCGGTTTCGCCACCCAAGTACGTAGTATTTGGATGGTCGGCCTGCATGCGTTCGATAAACGCGAAACGCAAATGTATCCAGAAGAGCCGGTTTATCTGCCACCCCGTTATCGTGGGCGTATCGTGTTAACACGCGACCCTGACGGTGAAGAGCGTTGTGTTGCGTGTAACTTATGTGCGGTTGCTTGCCCTGTGGGATGTATCTCACTGCAAAAAGCTGAACATGAAGACGGCCGCTGGTACCCTGAATTTTTCCGCGTTAACTTTTCGCGCTGTATTTTCTGTGGTCTGTGTGAAGAGGCTTGCCCAACCACGGCAATCCAATTAACACCTGATTTTGAAATGGCCGATTGGAGACGTCAGGATCTGGTTTACGAGAAAAATGACCTGTTGATTTCAGGTCCGGGTAAATATCCTGATTATAACTTTTACCGTAAATCGGGTATGGCGATTGCAGGTAAAGACAAAGGTGAAGCGGATAACGAAGCGAAACCGATTAACGTCAAAGACCTGTTGCCATAAGGAGCGATATTCATGGAATTTACATTTTATATCGCCGGTCTAGTTGCCATTTTAGCAACTTTAAGGGTGATAACGAATACAAATCCGGTGCATGCACTGTTGTATCTGGTTGTTTCTCTGCTGGCTCTGTCAATGGTGTTTTTCTCCCTCGGCGCGTATTTTGCTGGGGCGTTGGAAATCATCGTATATGCAGGTGCCATTATGGTCCTGTTCGTGTTCGTCGTGATGATGCTCAACTTAGGGCGTTCTGTTCAAGAACAAGAGCGCGCTTGGTTGACGCCGAAAAACTGGATTGGCCCTGCGGTGTTATCCGCGGTTTTATTGGCTATCTTAGTTTACGGCATTACCTCGTTGTCTTATCAAGAAGGCATTGAGGGAACCATCATTGGGGCGAAAGAAGTGGGAATTAGCCTATTTGGGCCGTATGTTCTGGCTGTCGAATTGGCATCTTTGTTATTACTCGCAGGTTTAGTGGTAGCATTCCACGTTGGACGTGACCGTAAAGAAAACGGTGCTGACCTTGTCAGCATCGAGAAGGCGGAGGAACAAAAATGATACCTCTAGAACACGGTCTGATTTTAGCGGCGATTTTATTTGTGATGGGGCTCAGTTGCCTTGTTATTCGCCGTAATCTGCTTTTCATGCTGATCGGACTGGAAATCATGATTAACTCAACTGCACTGGCATTTGTGGTTGCAGGGAGTTTTTGGGGGCAGCCAGACGGCCAAATTATGTATATTTTGGCAATCGCATTGGCTGCAGCGGAGGCGAGTATTGGATTGGCGTTGTTACTGCAACTCCATCGTCATCGTCAGAACCTGAATATTGATAAAGTCAGTGAGATGCGCGGATGAACCTACTCTATTTAACTATTCTGTTGCCTTTACTGGGGTCGGTGCTGTTAGCCTTCTCTCGTGGACGCTGGTCAGAAAACGTTTCGGCCATTATTGGTGCGGGGTCGGTTGGCTTAGCGGCCGTCGTCGCATTCTATGCTGGCAATGAATTTTTAGCTCAAGACGCAGGTAGCGTATTCATCCAGCCACTTTGGACTTGGATGTCTGTCGGTACCTTTAATATCCCATTCACTCTAATGTTAGATGGCCTGTCATTGACCATGTTAGGTGTGGTAACGGGTGTGGGCTTCCTTATCCACGTATATGCATCTTGGTATATGCGTGGCGAGGAAGGTTACTCACGTTTCTTCGCTTACACTAACTTGTTTATCGCAAGCATGGTGGTTTTAGTCCTCGCTGACAACATGATGCTGATGTATCTCGGTTGGGAAGGGGTAGGGCTGTGCAGTTACCTGTTGATTGGTTTCTATTATACCAATCCAGAAAACGGCAAAGCGGCGATGAAAGCGTTCTTTGTAACGCGTATCGGTGATGTGTTCCTCGCAATTGGTATGTTTATTCTGTGGAATGAGCTTGGCACACTGAATTTCAGCGAAATGGCGGTGTTAGCACCTCAAAAATTTGCGGAAGGTTCAAGTGCGATCAACTGGGCAACCTTGATGTTATTAGGTGGTGCAGTCGGTAAATCAGCACAGTTACCATTGCAAACGTGGTTGGCAGATGCGATGGCGGGTCCAACGCCAGTTTCTGCACTGATCCACGCCGCAACCATGGTAACCGCGGGTGTGTACTTAATTGCTCGTACCCATGTTCTGTTCCTGTTAGCACCTGAAGTATTACATTTAGTCGGCGTTGTGGGGGCTGTGACATTAGTACTGGCTGGGTTTGCTGCACTGGTGCAAACCGATATCAAACGTGTGCTTGCATACTCCACGATGAGCCAAATCGGTTATATGTTCTTGGCACTAGGTGTACAAGCATGGGATGCAGCCATTTTCCACCTGATGACACATGCTTTCTTTAAAGCGTTGTTGTTCCTGTCAGCAGGTTCAGTCATTTTGGCATGCCACCACGAACAAAATATCTTCAAAATGGGTGGGCTGCGTAAGCAAATTCCATTCATCTACGCTGTGATGTTAATCGGCGGAAGCGCGCTGGCAGCATTGCCACTGTTTACCGCAGGTTTCTACAGTAAAGATGCAATTTTGTGGGGTGCACAGCTTGATGGACAAACTGTGTTGTTGTGGGCAGGTATCCTCGGTGCATTAATGACCGCAATTTATACCTTCCGTATGATTTTCATCGTGTTCCACGGTGAAGCGAAAATCAAAGCGCACAAGGTTAAAGGCATCACTCACACATTACCACTGGGCATTTTGGCTATTCTTGCAACGTTTGTTGGTGCATTAATCCACCAACCACTCGAAGGGGTTTTCCCAGCCGAAGCCGCAGGCAGTGAAGACGGTAAAGTCTTACTCGAAGCGATTTCTGGCGGGTTTGCTATCGCAGGTCTATTAATTGCGGTATTCCTCTATCTGTTCAGACGTTCAATAGTCGATGCTATCGCGAAAACTGCAGTGGGTCGTTTCTTCAGCGCATGGTGGTACCAAGCGTGGGGATTCGATTGGCTGTACGATGTAGTCTTTGTTAAGCCATTTAAAGGTATAGCATGGCTACTAGAAAGCGATCCGATTAACTCTCTGATGAATATCCCTGCACATCTTTCACGTTGGGCAAATAAAGGGCTTGCAGTGAGTGAAAACGGCCAAATTCGTTGGTATGTTGCCTCGTTGGGGCTGGGTGCAGTGCTGATTCTTGCTCTGCTGCTTTTGGTTTAATTAAGGGACACATTGCGCCATGCTATTACCCTGGCTAATACTCATTCCCTTCATCGGAGGCCTGCTAAGCTGGCAGGCTGACCGGTTCAGTCATCGCGCACCGCGTTGGATTGCACTGGCAACGATGGGAATAACATTGATACTTTCCGTACAATTGTGGTTACAAGGGAGCTACTCCCTTGTCAATCCACAAGGTATTCCACAATGGCAATCTGTTTTCTTTATGCCGTGGATCCCGTCACTGGGAATTGACTTTCATTTAGCAATTGACGGTTTATCACTGCTGATGGTCGTGTTAACGGCTATCATGGGGGGCTTCTCAATTCTGAGCTCTTGGAGTGAAAACCAGAAAAACCAAGGTGCGTATCACTTTAACCTGTTGTGGATTATCACAGGTGTGATGGGGATTTTTACCGCGGTTGACCTGTTCTTATTCTTCTTCTTCTGGGAGATGATGCTGATCCCAATGTATTTCCTAATTGCCAATTGGGGACACAAAGGGTCAGAAAACAGACAACATATCAAAGCCGCGACTAAGTTCTTCATCTACACGCAAGCAAGTGGTTTGATCATGCTAGTGTCCATCATTGGCCTAGCGTTGGCGAACTACAATACTTCAGGTGTATTAACATTCGACTATAACCAACTGCTAGGTGCAGAACTCTCTAGCAATGTCGCGTTTATGTTGATGTTAGGCTTCTTTATCGCCTTTGCCGTTAAAATGCCACTGGTCCCTTTCCATGGTTGGATGGCAGATACCCAAGAGCAATCGCCAACAGCGGGTTCAGTGGATATCTCCGGTATCATGCTAAAAACCGCAGCATACGGTCTGTTACGCTTTACCTTACCTCTGTTCCCAGAAGCGTCTATCCAGTTCACTCCAATAGCGATGACACTGGGTGTGATCAGTATTTTCTACGGGGCATGGTTAGCGTTCAAACAAACGGATATCAAACGTCTGGCGGCGTACAGTAGCTTATCCCACATGGGGTTTGTGACAGTCGCTATTTACGCGGGTTCAACCTTGGCTTACCAAGGTGCGGTGATTCAAATGATCACCAACGGTTTGTCCGGTGCGGCACTGATTATCATCAGTGGTCAACTGTATGAACGTACACAAACTCGTGATATGCGCATGATGGGTGGATTATGGAAACGCATTAAATGGTTACCAGGAATGTCCCTGTTCTTTGCTGCGGCAACGTTAGGAATGCCAGGTACAGGTAACTTCATTGGTGAATTCATGATCCTGTTCGGTAGCTTCAGCCAATTCGCGTTAGTGACCTGCATTATGGTCTTTGGTGTGGTGTTTGCGTCTATCTATTCACTGTGGATGATGCAACAGACCTACTACGGTACACCTAAGTCTGAAAAAGAAATGAAAGGGTTAACGGCACGTGAATTTGGTGTGCTGCTGGCTCTGGCTGCTTTACTGGTTATTATCGGTTTCTACCCACAACCAATTTTAGATACCTCAATTGGTTCGATGGAAACATTGCATAACCTGTATTCTGCTTCACTTACAACATTAGGGCTGTAATTCGCCATGACAATAACTCCTCAAGAACTGATCGCAATACTACCACTGATGATCGTCGGGTTGACGGCGGTGGTTGTGATGCTGTCCATTGCGTGGCGACGCGATCACCTGACTAGTGCCGCGCTGACAGTATCAGGCTTTATTATTGCGTTGCTTTCACTCATTTGGGTAGCCGATGGCTACCTAATGGATGTGACTTCGCTTATTCGTGTTGATGGCTTTGCACTGTTCTATAGCGCATTAGTCCTGATTGCAGGTATTGGAACGTCTATCTTTGCTTACCACTGGTTAGAAGGTTTTGGTGATAATAGAGATGAGTTCCATTTACTTGTTGCTATCGCAGTAGCGGGCGGTGTGCTGTTATCTATGTCAAACCATATGGCATCAATGTTTATCGGTATTGAGCTGATTTCATTGCCTCTGTTTGGTCTAGTTGCCTATACCTTTGAGCGCAGTCGCACATTAGAAGCCGGGATCAAGTACATGCTGTTATCTGCAGCCGCGTCTTCATTCCTGTTATTCGGGATTGCGTTACTGTATGCAGAATCGGGTAGTTTAAGCTTTGCTGCTGTTGGTCAAAGCCTTTCCGATAGCCAAATTCACGCACCATTGGTGATGATTGGTTTCGGTATGCTGATTGTAGGTTTTGGCTTTAAACTGTCACTGTTTCCATTCCAACTGTGGACACCAGACGTTTACCAAGGTGCGCCAGCACCAGTGTCAGCCTTCTTAGCAACCGGTAGTAAAATCGCTATCTTCGCAGTATTAGTGCGTATTTTTCTGGAAGCACCAATCGCCAATAGCAATACGTTAGCGATTGTGATTTCTGTGATTGCTATTGCATCTATCCTGTTTGGTAACTTACTGGCTATCACACAAAAAAGTGCAAAACGCTTACTGGGTTACTCATCTATCTCACATATGGGTTATTTACTGGTCGCTCTTGTTGCGTTACGTATCGACCCTGTTGCGTCACAAGTCACTATCGCAATCTACTTAGTGGGTTACTTGTTTGCGAGTTTAGGGGCATTTGGTGTTGTGAGTATCGTTTCAAGCCCTTACCGTGGTGATGATCAGGATGACTTTAGTGCATTCCGCGGGCTATTTTGGCATAAGCCAATTCTTGCAACGGTAATGACGGTAATGATGCTTTCATTAGCTGGTATTCCAATTACATTAGGGTTTATTGGTAAATTCTATGTGATTGCATCCGCAGTGAATGCAGAGTTATGGTGGCTAACGGGGGCTGTAGTGGTAGGTAGTGCTATTGGTTTATATTACTACCTAAGCTTTATGGCTAGCCTATATAGTCGTGATGCAGAACATGCAGAACGTTATACAGGCCCTGAAAAAGCAACGTTAGGAACTGTTGTTGCTGTTATTTGCGCCATTGCTGTTATCGTCTTTGGTGTATGGCCACAACCACTTATTGATATGACATCAACAGCGCTTGCTGTGATTAACTAATAGGCCAAAATTTCCTATTGCTAATAAACCGGTTACTTCTAAGTAGCCGGTTTTTTTTAATCGGGTAACTGGCGTTGATATTGATATTCCATATCGTCTAAGAAAGACATGAGTACCTGACTTGCTAAGTTAATTTTTTGAATATTCAACATTTTTTCAGACGATTTTTCATTAATAAAATGACACCATTGCAACCAATAATCTTTAATTAAGCTTATCTGAGTAATAATTGACAATTTATGCGAATCTATAGTGGTTATTTGGTCAGCTAATAGCATGAGCTGAGAAAGCTTAAATATTGTTTTATCAATATGGTTAACTTCTTCTTTTAATTCTAAAATTTGATTGCCTAAATCTAATCTGACCTCGACAAGTTGCGCAAATTCCAAACCATCATCAATGATTGATAATAAATTTTTAATAAAGGCAACGGCTGATTTTAATATTTGTTTTTTATTTGTTGGCATATCAATTGAGTCAATTAATTCGTCATTTAACAAATGTTTCTTTAAGAAATCGGTAATTTTAGATTTTAATATAATATCTTCTGCTGCGATGATAACGGAGTGCTGTTGATTGATTTCATCTATTTTTAGAGTTTTGCTATTTTTGGATGTGACTAGAAGTTCTTTCTGCTCAGTATATTGATGTAGTTTGTGCTGATTGCTTTCTTCTAAATGAATGAGTGATAAAGAATCAGTGGTATAACTGAATTTGGTAATTATTCTTTCTAATTCTAACTTGAAATCAATTAAATCTTCAATGAAGCTTTTAACTAAGATTTCATCAGGTATGTTGATATTTTCATTATTTAATTCGCTTTTTAAAATTTAATTTAATTTTATTTTAAGTTTCGGTATTGAGTTTCTGATTATTTCATTGATATTAAAAGATTTACTGGCTATTTTTTGTATTTTTCCATGGATAATAAAATCATAATGTATTATGTTTTTATTAAATGCGGAAATTTCGTTTGACATATGCCTCAATTGATAAATATCAATAGGGGGGAGTATGGGTAAATCAAGCTTATCTTGCATATTAGTACCTTTTATTGAGGGGGAGTGTTATTTGGTTGAATTTCATCAAATAACTTTATTAAATGTGTCGAGTATTCTTGAATGGTATACCAAGATGTAATAGCACGTTTAAAATGAGTAATGAACTGAATAAGTTTTTCAGCGTTATTGATTTTTTTGAAAACCTCGATTGATTGAGTTATTTCGGTTAGGAGGACTAGCCACATATAATCTAAGTGGTCAACGGCTAACCGGGCATCTTTAAATAAACTATCAATTTTATGGAGATTGATTTGAATATCAAAAATAACTTTTTGGGCAAATTTTTCTTTGTTGATTTGGTCACTAATTGATTGTATTTCTGTTAATGTTTCATTCTTTTTTGCCCGAATTTTTTCAGCCTTTGAGCCAAAAATCCCTCCAGTGATAATGAGGCCGATGACACCACCAACTAAACCCGTAAAACTGAGTTTCACAAAGTGTGAATACTCGAGTTCTAATTGCTGGAGTTCTTGTTTTTTCATTTTAAGTGATTCTTGTAAATAGGAATCGGTTGTTTCATTATTAGTGGGATCAAGTTGTTTATATAACCCTTTAACATTGAATAGCAATGATTCAACATGTTGATAATTAGATAAATAACCACCTGTAATATGTACGCGGAAATCAGAAATGATATTTTTAATATTACTTGTCTTAATAGATTGGTCTTTAATATCATCCCTAATTAATTGTAAGATATTAGTTAGCTCGGTAGCTATTTGCTGGTCATCATTTTGATAATATATTTCATCTAGTTCATGTTCACTAATATCATTCAAACTCTCAGACACTTTTTTCAAAATAGGCATATGGTTTATATATTCAATAATTTGCCCACCTGTTTGTATAATGTTTCGGCTAACTAGAGATAGATTGACAGATTGTTCTTTAACATGTTGTTCAACGTTATCCCAGCTATTGGCATGTTCACGAATATTGATAATGGTACCAATTAGTTCATTTGTATCGATTGGCAAGGTTGTTGATGAGGTAATACCAAACCATTTTAGAATATCATTTTTTTTCCAAGGCAAAGAAAGAGAAAAGTAAACGTGGCGATGTATGCTAATTAAATCATCTAATGTGAAAATACCGACTTCACGGGCTGAAAGTGTGTCTTGATTAGTTAATAAAGCTAAGGTTGTATGGCCTATATGTTCTTTTTCAATAATTCTATCGTAATTATCTTTTGTATTCATTTTAAATTCCACATTGATTAAGTTAAAGATTGAATGCTTATTTTTCTTAGTACTGTTGTATGGTTAAATTACCTATTTATTGCAAATAAAAATATAAAGTTCATATTTGTTAACCTACTAGAAATTGACTGAAAGTTTTATATTAAAAAATGAAAATCAGAGCTAAAAATAGCATTTTGAATAATTTAATATGTGTTTTAAATATTATTCTCTATTATTTTTATTTGAAAATTATCTATAGTGGTGCTAAATAAAATAACTAATAAGAATATGATATTAATTAAAATATACGATAATTTTTTTGTTTTGAATTAAAAAGGCTTGCAATGGAACATGGGTTTAAAGCTGACATATCACTATGTTTCAAAATGAAATTTTCATTGGGTAAAAATGATGCAGTTTCGAGAAAGAAGCAAAGATTAAAGGGGATAAAATCACATTTTCTATTAATTAAATGAATGGAGTGCTATGTAATATACATAATAAGCTATACTATCAACAGCCTGAAGGTCACTATTAGTGAGTGATAACAGGTTTATTTTGACACAGCTGCTCTTGGCTATCGTCATTTGAGCCATAAAAAATAATTATAGCGAAGTACTAAAAGCAATCTCTTAATTGCAGGTAATCTACTTTTAGTGCTGAATGGGCGGTATAGCATTTACTGTTAGTCATCAATGTATTAAAAAATTGTATTGCGCTATATAATAACCGTAGTGAATTTGTGTGATGTAGCAGTGGGAATCTAAAGTGAACTATAAAAAAATTGATCAATTGATAACTGAAATTTTGGACCATTTGTCTACATTGACACTAAAAAATCAAGAGTTTACTCGTTTAGTTTGGCAATTAGATGCACAAACCTCTTTTCCTGGTCTTTCATGGCTGTCGGCACAGCAAAGTTATCCTCAATTTTATTGGTATCA
This sequence comes from Providencia sp. PROV_01, assembly GCF_053098325.1. NCBI lineage: Bacteria > Pseudomonadati > Pseudomonadota > Gammaproteobacteria > Enterobacterales > Morganellaceae > Providencia > Providencia sp. PROV_01. Next base: position 2,141,777 of record NZ_JBRFKD010000002.1, read on the forward strand.
ACGCACTGGCGCCGAGGAATGCAGTGCTCTTGGTATGGTGAAATCCTTTGATTCGATAGATACGGCACAAGTTTTTTTATCCCAGTATCCTGATATGCCAGAGATGCGCCTATGGGGGCTTAATGGCTGGAATGCGGTTGGAACGGGCATTCCTGAAGAGATAAAACGCCAAGCAACTTTTTGTTTTTTGCCCCGCATTGAAATTCATCGATTACGTTCGACAATTAGTGTTAGCGTCAATATTGAGGGGGAAGAAGACCGCTTGAATGCTATTCATCTTTTACAGCAATTGAAGCCGGCTTCTCATGTGAGATTGACATTGAATGCCAATATTACTGCACAAGAACATATTCCTACGCATGATGAATGGTGTCGTTTATTAAATTGCGCTATTGATGACATGAAGTCAGGGAAGATGGAAAAAGTGGTGATGGCAAGGGAAACAAAACTCACCCTGTCTAAACCCATTGCGGTTGCTGAGTTTTTAGCCCAAAGCCAGCAGGTGAATCATCATTGTTACCATTTTATGATGGCCTTCAACGCACAGTCAGGGTTCATCTCTTCGACTCCGGAACGTTTATATTTACGGCAAAATGAACAACTGAATTCTGAGGCCTTAGCGGGAACTGTCGCTAATGACCCTGATGACGCCGTCGCTGCGGAGTATGCTAAGTGGTTGATGGAAGATAAAAAGAACCAACACGAAAATTTAGTCGTTGTGGATGATATTTGCCAACAATTACAAGGTGCAGTGACGGGAGTTGACGTATCATCAGCAAAAGTGATCCGCTTGAGAAAAATCCAACACCTTTATCGCTCTATTGTTGCGACATTAATCAATCCTTCTGATAGCGATTGCTTACAACGTCTTCAACCTACCGCTGCCGTATGTGGTTTACCTCGCAAAGTTGCACGGCAATTTTTAGCAAGTAATGAACCCTTTTCTCGTGGCTGGTATGCAGGAACTGGCGGGTTTATTAGCTTAAATAAAAGTGAATTTGCGGTATCTCTACGTTGTGCACAAATAGAAGGTGCGCATGTCTCATTATATTCAGGTGCGGGCATTGTCAGTGGCTCAGACCCAGAGCAAGAGTGGATAGAAATTGAAAATAAAGCGGCGGGGCTTAAATCTTTGTTTGGAAATAACGAAAAACCATAAAGTTAAAATGGTTATTTTCTTTTATTTCAATTAGTTCACCAAAAATTGTTCTGAGATCAAGAAATTTATTTCAGCCAGTCTAAACTAGTTGATAACTAATAATTTGCTGAGCATATTATGTCGAATTCTGCTTTTAATCTCCGTTGGGCTGAAGTGATTATTGAAGCACTATCTCGCCACGGAATGAAACATATCTGTATTGCGCCAGGCTCTCGTTCGACGCCTTTGACTCTGGCTGCCATCAATAACGCCAAATTACATTGTCACACCCATTTCGATGAGCGTGGTTTGGGTCATCTGGCACTTGGATTGGCAAAAGCCAGCAATGAGCCAGTAGGTGTCATTGTGACGTCAGGGACTGCGGTTGCAAACCTTTATCCATCATTGATAGAAGCTGGACTAACTGGAGAAAAAGTTATTTTTCTCACCGCAGATAGGCCCCCTGAATTGATTGATTGCGGTGCTAATCAGGCTATTCGGCAGACGCATATTTTTGCATCTCATCCTGCTCAATCATTAATGTTGCCAAGGCCGACACAAGATATTTCAGCTAAATGGTTGGTAACCGCTATTGATAATGGCATGAACCAGTTACGCCATGGTGCATTTCATATCAACTGCCCATTTGCTGAGCCACTATATGGTGATATGGATGGGGAACATGAATGGCAGAAAACCCTTGGGGAATGGTGGAATTCGAGCCACCCGTGGCTCACTGAACCGTTAACTCATTCTGTCGCTCTAGTGGCAGATTGGTATTTTTGGCGGCAAAAAAAAGGCGTTGTGCTTGCCGGTAGAATGAGTGCGAGTGAAGGGGAGCTCGTTGCTAAATGGGCTCAAGAACTCGGATGGCCAGTTATAGGTGATGTGTTATCTCAAACAGGGCAGCCATACCCTTGCGCAGATTTATGGCTTCAGCATCCCGATGCTCAACAGGTTTTAAAACATGCAGAATTAGTTGTCCAGTTTGGTTCAAGCTTAACAGGAAAACGGCTATTACAATGGCAAGCCAATTGTGAACCGCAAGAGTATTGGATTATCGACTCGATACCTCAACGGCTAGACCCAGCTAATCATAGGGGAAGAAAGTTAACCTGTTCAATTAAAGGTTGGCTGGACAACCATCCTGCACAGCCGAGAAGTTTGTGGTGTGAATCTCTGCAGACGTTAGCGCAAAAAGCCCAACACCATGTACACCAACAGTTACATGACCAGTTTTCCGAAGCGGCGGTTGCATTTCAATTGCCAGAACTACTCTCACCACGAGGTCAACTATTTGTTGGAAATAGCTTAATTGTTCGTTTGGTGGATGCACTCGCACAACTTCCATTAGGCTATCCGGTATATAGCAACCGCGGCGCAAGTGGTATTGATGGTCTGATTTCTACCATGGCGGGAGTGCAACGAGCAACAGCTCGTCCAACATTAGCTATTGTTGGGGATATTTCTGCCTTATACGATTTGAATAGTTTGGCGCTGTTGCGAGAACCTTCAGCACCGACAGTCCTAATCATCGTGAATAACAATGGCGGGCAAATTTTCTCTATGCTCCCCACACCAGACGAAGCAAGGCAAAATTATTACTGTATGCCGCAAAATGTCAGTTTCGAGCCTGCTGCGAAAATGTTTGGCTTACAATATTGTGCGCCGACAGATTGGGGAACACTAAAAAATACTGTTCAACAATTTTGGCATAGTCAGCAAGGAACATTGCTGGTGGAATTACAGGTGGCAAGCGATGAAGGCGCGCGTACTTTAAAACAGCTGCTTAATGAAGTTGTGGAATTGTAATGTTATCCGCTCATCGACATCATTCTACCTCATCGGCTCCTTGGATCATTTGGTTGCATGGTTTGTTAGGCAGTGCGGATGACTGGTCACCCGTGATTGATCAAACACGGACTTTTCCATCATTAGCTGTGGATTTGCCAGGTCATGGCGGTTCTCATTCAGAGCCATGCCAGAGTTTTTCACATTTTGATCAACAACTCAGCGAGCTTTTACAGTATCATCAAATTAATGAATACTACTTGGTTGGCTATTCACTCGGTGCTCGGCTCGCAATGCATTTTGCCTGTCACTATCAGCCTAACGGGCTATTAGGTTTAGTAATTGAAGGCGGGAATGTGGGGTTAGCCAATGAACAAGAACGTGTTGCTCGAGCTGCTAATGATGAGGCATGGGCGCAACGTTTTCGTTCAGAACCCATTGAAAAAGTGTTAGATGACTGGTATCAACAAACTGTATTTGCTGATTTGTCGGCCACTCAGCGCCAACAGTTAATTCAGTTACGTGGACAAAATAACCCGCACAGCATTGCTGCTATGCTAGAAAACACATCATTAGCAAAGCAACCTTTTTTGGCGGACAAATTGCATCAATTAATCTGTCCTTATCGTTATTTTTGTGGCGAAAAGGATCAAAAGTTTCGAAGCGTTTCGCAACAATATGTTTTGCCGTTAACGCTGATTGAAAATGCAGGGCATAATGCACATCGGGAAAACCCCATGGGCTTTGCAACTGCACTACACCATTTTTTATCACACTGTGGTTAAAGGAATCTGATAATGATTTATCCAAGCGAAGAAAAATTATACGCACCAATTGAATGGCAAGATTGCTCTACAGGGTTTGAAGATATTCGCTATCATAAATCTCCTGAAGGAATTGCTAAAATTACGATTAACCGTCCAGAAGTGCGTAATGCTTTTCGTCCACAAACCGTGAAAGAAATGATCCAAGCACTGTCAGATGCACGTTATGATGACCACATTGGTACTATCATTCTAACGGGTGAGGGCGAAAAAGCTTTCTGTGCAGGCGGCGACCAAAAAATCCGTGGTGACTACGGCGGGTACCGTGATGAAAGCGGTACGCATCACCTTAACGTATTAGATTTTCAACGCCAAATTCGGACTTGCCCAAAACCTGTGGTTGCGATGGTCGCAGGTTTCTCAATTGGTGGTGGCCATGTGTTACATATGATGTGTGACCTGACTATTGCTGCGGATAACGCAATATTTGGTCAAACTGGGCCAAAAGTCGGTTCATTTGATGGCGGCTGGGGCGCATCCTATATGGCGCGTATCGTTGGACAGAAAAAGGCGCGTGAAATCTGGTTTTTATGCCGCCAATACAATGCACAAGAAGCATTAGATATGGGCTTGGTTAACACAGTTGTCCCATACGCAGATCTTGAAAAAGAAACCGTGCGTTGGTGCCGTGAAATGCTAGAAAATAGCCCAATGGCATTACGTTGCTTAAAAGCGGCATTAAATGCGGATTGTGATGGTCAGGCTGGCCTGCAAGAATTAGCCGGTAATGCCACTATGCTGTTCTATATGACAGATGAAGGGCAAGAAGGTCGTAATGCCTTTAATGAAAAACGTGCTCCAGACTTCTCTAAATATAAGCGTAATCCATAATGCGTAAAGCCCGTATTTATTCGTTCAGCCTGCCAATGGAGGCAGGCGTTATCCTTCGTTATCAGCGACTAAAAACTCGTGATGGGCTTTTAGTGTGTTTACAAGATGGGGATAATGAAGGTTGGGGAGAAATTTCGCCTCTACCTGAATTCAGTCGTGAAACATTAGAAGAAGCAACCGCCGAAACTATTAAGCGAATGAATGAATGGGTGAAAGAAGGCAAAATTTCTAATAGTCTACTACCCTCTGTTGCTTTTGGCTGTAGCTGTGCTCTAGCGGAGTTAACAGGGGAGCTACCAAAAGAGGCTGACTATCGCAAAGCACCACTGTGCAGTGGTGACCCAGATGACCTCATTTTGAGCCTTGATGCAATGGAAGGCGAAAAGGTTGCAAAGGTAAAAGTTGGGCTATATGAAGCTGTGCGTGATGGCATGGTGGTTAACTTATTACTAGAGGCCGTTCCAGAACTGAAACTGCGCTTGGATGCGAATCGCAGTTGGACTCGAACAAAAGCTGACGGTTTTGCTAAATATGTTAACCCAGACTACCGTGACCGTATCGCATTCTTAGAAGAGCCGTGCAAAACCCGTGAAGAGTCACTGCAATTTGCAGCGGATACCGGCATTAGTATCGCTTGGGATGAAAGTGTACGAGAAGAAGGCTTTATGGTTGAGGCGCAGGAAGGCGTTTCTGCGATTGTAATTAAACCAACACTGACAGGCAGCTTATCTTATTGCCGCTACTTAGTAGAAGAAGCGCATCGCTTAGGATTACAAGCCGTGATCAGTTCATCCATTGAAAGTAGCTTTGGTTTAACGCAACTTGCTCGTGTAGCACATTGGCTAACGCCAAATACCATTCCAGGCTTAGATACGGTATCACTTATTCAATCTCAATTGATACGGCCTTGGCCTCAATGTGATATTCCGCTCCAGCAGTTAGATGATTTAACGCTTGTATGGCAGAACTAGATAACTTTAAAGATTGGCCTTGGCAACACTGGGCCAATCTTCGTCCCAATGCGATCGCCCTTGTAACTGAGTCCCAAAGTATGACTTGGGAAAGTGTAAGCCAACAAGTTACTGACCTTAAAACTTACTTTTTAATGCAAGGTGTAACACAAGGGCAGTGTATCGTTTTGCGTGGGAAAAATTCAGTTGAATTATTATTGAGTCAACTGGCACTTATTGCGTGTGGCGCTCGTGTCTTACCGTTAAATCCCCGCCTCCCAGAACGGTTATTAGCAGAATTACTGCCTCATCTTAATGTTAGCGCAGCCATTGATTTTACTGATGAATCAAATTTATTAGCTAATTATCGCCATTTAGATTATCAACTCTATTATCATTTTATTGGTGATGAAAAGGTTGCTCCGGTTGTTTTTCAAGAGGCTATTCAGCAGCCTGCTACTCTGATTTTAACATCGGGGTCGACAGGTCTACCTAAAGCCGCCGTTCACAGTGTTGCAGCTCACCTCAATAGCGCTGCCGGTGTTGTTAATATGATGAATTACCAGCAAGATGATTGTTGGTTACTCTCGCTGCCGTTATTCCATGTATCTGGTCAGGGTATTGTTTGGCGTTGGCTTTTGCAAGGCGGCGCACTTGCGGTAAAAAATATCCCTTTAGCCCAGGCATTACATGGGGTGACTCATGCCTCTTTGGTGCCGACCCAGCTATGGCGTTTATTGAATGATAACTCAATGGCGAATATCGCGTTGAAAGCTGTTTTATTGGGCGGAGCCAGTATCCCTTCAACACTCACGGACTTGGCACAACAACATGGAATTGCGTGTTGGAGTGGCTATGGGATGACAGAAATGGCTTCTACAGTTTGTGCTAAACGGGCAGATGGCAAGAAAGGCGTTGGTTTACCCTTAAAAGGTAAGCAAATTCGTCTTGTGGGTGGTGAAATTCAAATCCAATCAGACAGCCAAGCGCTTGGTTATTGGTTTGATGGGCAAATTCACCCTTTAAATTGCCTAGATAACTGGTTTAAAACCAACGATAAAGGAGCATTTATTGATGGCGAGTATCAGATCCTTGGTCGTTTAGATAATTTATTTATCAGTGGTGGGGAATGTGTTCAACCAGAAGATATCGAGTCAGTCATCAATTCATACCCTGATATCAGCCAAAGTTTTATTATCCCCATTGATGATGTGCAATTTGGGCAACGCCCTGTCGCGGTTATTGAAGCAAATGAGTCCGTAGGTTTACATCAGCTGGCGGATTGGCTAAAAGATAAACTCGCACCATACCAATATCCTATGGCCTTTTATTATTTAGACCCTGAATTGAAAGCTGGGGGAATAAAAGTGTCGAGACAACAAGTGAAAAAGTGGTTGTTAGCTAGAATGCAGGAATAGGGTGAAATAGTGGTGGGGTTATCCCCACCACTTAATAAATTACACTATTTTAGTGCTTTTAATGCTTTTTCAACACCAGCACCGTATTCTGGGTGAACTTGTTTAAATAACTCGATTTGGCGCACTTGAGTGGCTTCTGTCGCGTCAATCAGTTCGCCCGCAATACGTTTAAACATACGTTGGTGCTCGGCATCATCTAATAACTCATATAATGCACGTGGTTGGCTGAAGTAATCTTGGTCTTCGCGGTGATCCCAATGGTCAGCGGCACCTTCAATAGATAATGGCGGTTCGCTAAAGTCAGGTTGCTCTTGGAATAAGCCGGCTTCATTTGGCTCATAGGTCACATGGTTGCCGCTATTACCGTCAACGCGCATTGCGCCATCACGGTGGTAATTATGGAATGGGCAACGTGGGGCGTTCACTGGGATTTGGTGGTGGTTAACCCCAAGGCGATAACGATGGGCATCTCCATAGGAGAATAAACGGCCTTGTAACATTCTATCAGGTGAGAAACCGATACCCGGAACCACGTTAGCTGGGCTAAACGCCGCTTGTTCTACGTCAGCAAAGTAGTTGTCTGGGTTACGATTAAGTTCAAAATAACCGACATCAATTAATGGATAATCTTTGTGCGGCCAAACTTTGGTTAAGTCAAATGGGTTATAAGGAACTTGAGAGGCTTCTTTCTCTGGCATAATTTGCACTTGCAAATTCCAGCGTGGGAAATCCCCTTTCTCAATGGATTCAAACAGATCGCGTTGTGAACTTTCTCTATCTTTACCGACTAATTGCTCTGCTTGTTCATCAGACAGATTCTGAATACCTTGTTGGCAACGGAAATGGAATTTAACCCAGAAGCGTTCATTATTACTGTTGATGAAACTATAAGTGTGGCTACCAAACCCGTGCATATGACGGTAACTTTGTGGTATACCACGGTCACTAGCATCAATGGTTAACTGGTGTAAAGATTCTGGTAACTGAGAGAAAAAGGCCCATTTATGTTCCATTGTACGCAGGTTAGAGCGAGGGTCGCGCTTAACTACGTGGTTTAAATCAGGGAATTTTAATGGGTCGCGGAAATAGAACACAGGGGTGTTGTTACCCACCATATCCCAGTTGCCTTCTTCAGTATAAAATTTTAATGCGAAACCACGAATATCACGTTCTGCGTCGGCAGCCCCGCGCTCACCTGCAACGGTAGAGAAGCGAGCAAACATTTCAGTTTTTTTCCCTATTTCAGAGAAAATTTTTGCGCGAGTATAGCGGCTAATATCATGAGTTACAGTAAACGTACCAAAAGCGCCAGAACCTTTTGCGTGCATGCGTCTTTCAGGGATCACTTCACGGTCAAAATGGGCAAGTTTCTCTAAAAACCAAACATCCTGTAATAACATTGGGCCACGTTTACCTGCTGTCATCACATTATTATTATTGGCGACCGGGGCGCCTGAGGCGGTAGTAAGGCCTTTCTTTTTCATCACAATGCTCCTTTGTTTGGATTAATGGACTACACAAACCTAACTAATAAGTTAATATTTTGTAAAAAATAAAAAACAGGACTACAATAAACTTGTAATTCAGTATAGTTATTATGGAATTGATTATCTAATTAATATAACCAATTACTGTGATTACCCGTGAAAAAAACGGTATTCATCGCACTTTTTCGCACTAAAATTTTTGATTTGTGAAATTTTGTAATGAATAAAGTCGGCTTTTATAAAGGCTATAGCGTAAATCTAGGTAAGAATGGCTGAAAATAGGGTGAAATTCGCGTAGTATCCATAGGTAATAATATCAAGAGGATAAAATAATGCGCAAACTATTATTATTAGCAGCAGCGATGTCACCATTGTTCGTAGGTACTGCCCATGCAGTTTCAGTCAGTGCACAAGCGGGTGAACATTTTACTGAGCTGTCTGCAGGGTTAGGTAACCAAAATGCAGGGTTAGCATTTAATGGTTCTTGGGTTCGTAGTGACCATGATGGGCAAACGGGTAGTATTGGTGCCACATTTGGTTTACCTGTTGGGCCTTTCTCTGCATTTGTCGGGGGTAAAGGGTTATATTTATCACCGGATCACAATAGTAGTGGTGCTGCATTAGCGGTTGGTGGTGGGTTAAATTGGCAGGCTATGCCTTCATTAAATATTTATGGTGAAGCCTATGGTGCTCCTGAGTCATTGACCTCAGGTAGCAAGTCTTATGTCGAAGCGAAAGCGGGTGCACGTTATACCGTATTTAAACCTTTATCTATTGATGCAGGTTATCGCTTGATTGAAATGAAAGGGACTCATGGCAATAGTAGCGATAAAGTTGCCGATGGCTGGTATGTAGGGGCTGGCCTTTCATTCTAAGATTGTTAAATTTATCATTTATTAGATTTAACCGTTTGAATCTCGAAAAAACCGCCAAATACTACGTTTGGCGGTTTTTTTATATCTTTAGAATATTATTAATAAGCGAATAGTTTAGCCAACGTTTGGTAAAAATCCGGCAACAATCGAAAATTGGATAGCGATTACTGCCACACCACATGCCAACACTAAGGCTAAAATAGGTGTACCGCCTTTAACTTGATACCCACCTTGAGTTTCTAATTTACGTACACGTAGGGTTAACAGTGCAGGAATAATCAGTGCTAAGACTGAGAGCGCGACAGCGGCATAAGTTAATGCTTGTACGAAACTACTAAAGAATAGGGCGGCCAATAATGGCGGAACAAAGGTAAGCAAGCCTGTTTGTGCACGACCGATAAAATGGTTGCTACGCTTGAACAAATCTGCGAGGTAATCAAATAAGCCCAATGCAACACCTAAGAAAGACGTGGCTAACGCTAAATCCATAAATAGGCTGACGGCAATATTGACTCGAGGTGTAGCAACAACATCGCGAATTGCGGTGAGTAACCCATTAAGGCCAGACTCCTGCGCTAGGATCCCGATAAAGGTGTGTGATGGAATAGAACCTAACGTAGCGATTTGCCATAGAATATAAGCTACTAAAGGAATTGCGCTTCCGGTAATGAAAATCATACGTAATTTACGTACATCTCCATTCATATAGTTAACTAAACTCGGTACGCTACCATGGAAACCAAAAGAGGTAAAAATAACGGGCACTGCGGCCAAAACAAGGCCTTTTTCAATCGGCATAGTGCTTAAGTTTACCGCTTCAGCATGTGGCATCATCACAACGAGCATGATGACCAAAAAAATCGTTTTTGCTGTAAATAAAATACGGTTAATAAAATCGACTGAATGTGTGCCAATGCACACGACTGCACCACCAATAATAGTAAATGCGATAATGGCAGTGTTGGTTGAAATGTTAATTCCCCACCAAGAAGACAGGCTATCTGAAATTAATACGCCTGCACCACCTATGTAAGCGGTTGTTAATGCGTACATTAATAGCAGCATACTGAGCCCAGTCACTATTTGGCCAACAGGACCCAGATATTTTTTAGCGACGGAGCCTAGGCCCATATTTGCAGGGTTATGCTGATACACTTCGACTAATAGTAATGAGGTATAACTCATTAACATCCATAATCCAACAAGCAAGCAAACGATGCCTGTGAAACCGACTCCTGCAGCGGCAAGTGGCATTGCCAACATCCCTGCACCTATTGTTGTCCCTGCAACGATTAACACACTGCCAAGCGTACGATTCTTCACAAGTTCCTCTGATTGAATTTCAATAATTAACAAGTGATGCAGATTATGCGATCGAAAGTTCGCTGTCAAATGTAAATTACAGCTGGTGTAATTATAAGTTTACACTGATAATCAAGTAGATAGCGAAACTAAAGACAATAATCAGGGTTAATTAAGTGAAGAAAAAATGATGATTTATAGTGACTAAAGGTAAATTTAAATGGGGTGATTTGTTAAAAAAGGTGTGGTAATTAGTTGATTTTTATTAAAATGACAGCTAACTGTACAGTATGTCAGTTACTTAATGTAAATTATGTGATGAGGTCAAAATAAAAGCATAAAAAATAAAACTAAATTGATTTTGAAGTTATCATAAATCAAATTAATGCTTGAAAATCATCCCGATAATATATGCAAACATATATATAAAGGATGGAACTATGGACTTTATGATTCAACTCGCCATTATCCTTGTTTGCTTATTCTATGGAGCAAAAAAAGGGGGAATGGCACTCGGGCTATTAGGTGGTGTTGGCCTAGTTATCTTAGTTTTTGGTTTTGGTTTACCGCCTGGAAAACCGCCTGTTGATGTTATGCTTGTTATCATTGCTGTTGTTGCCGCATCAGCGACGTTACAAGCATCAGGCGGTTTAGATGTCATGCTGCAAATTGCAGAACGACTACTGCGGAAAAACCCTAAGTACATTTCTATTGTGGCACCTTTTGTGACATGTATCTTAACCATTTTGTGTGGTACAGGGCATGTGGTATATACGATTTTACCTATCATCTACGATGCGGCGATTAAAAATAATATCCGTCCAGAAAGACCGATGGCCGCGAGTAGTATTGGCGCGCAAATGGGGATTATCGCCAGTCCGGTTTCAGTCGCGGTTGTTTCACTAGTAGCAATGCTAAATGGTGTGACAATCAATGGTAAGTCACTCGAATTTTTGGATTTATTAGCAATTACTATCCCATCAACGTTAATTGGTATTTTAGCTATTGGTATTTTCAGTTGGTTTAGAGGTAAAGATCTCGATAAAGACCCTGTATTCCAAGAGTTTATCTCAGTCCCTGAAAACCATGATTATGTTTATGGTGACAGTGTGACACTGCTAAATACAAAGTTACCGAAAATTAACTGGGTCGCGATGTGGATTTTTTTAGCCTCTATCGCAGTTGTTGCACTACTTGGCGCATTCTCTGAACTAAGGCCGTTAGTTAATGGTAAGCCGTTATCTATGGTTTTAGTCATCCAGATGTTTATGTTATTAGCGGGTGCGCTAATTATCATTATCTGTAAGACCAATCCTGGGCAAATTTCAAAGAATGAAGTATTCCGTTCAGGGATGATTGCTATCGTGGCGGTGTATGGTATCGCTTGGATGGCGGAAACCATGTTCGGCGCACACATGGATGAAATTAAAGGAACGTTAGGTTCTTTAGTGAAAGATTTCCCTTGGGCTTATGCTGTCATCTTGTTATTAGTTTCTAAGTTTGTTAACTCTCAAGCCGCTGCACTAGCCGCTGTTGTGCCAATTGCATTAGGTATTGGTGTTGACCCTGCCTATATTATCGCTTCTGCGCCTGCGTGTTATGGTTACTACATTTTACCGACTTATCCAAGTGATCTTGCGGCAATTCAATTTGACCGTTCTGGAACAACGCGTATTGGTAAATTTGTTATCAACCACAGTTTCATTCTACCGGGGTTAATTGGGGTGGGTGTGTCTTGTGTGTTTGGCTGGGTATTTGCAGGTTTGTATGGTTATTTATAATCAATAAAGTAAGTGAATAAAAAGTGATTGCACAGGTAACGGATAAACCGCTGTGCAATCACCTATTTTAGATTAACCGATTTCAATATCCGATAGCGGATGGCAGCAGCAGGGAAGGATCTCGCCATCTTGTACAAATGCGATGGGTTTTTGTTTATAACCCACTTTACCATGCAATAATGTCACTCGGCACGAACCGCAGTAACCTTCACGACATTGATATTCTACAGGAATACGGCTGTCTTCTAAGGCTTCCAGCAAACAGGAGTGAACTTCGGTATGGTAGGGGACTTGAACACCCTGCGTTAACCGCAGGGTGATTTTATGGCTTGCCATACTTACAGTTCGAAGTCGCTCAAATCGTCGGTATCGACTTGAGAGTCAATTTGGCCGACTAAATAAGAACTCACTTCAACCTCTTGAGGCGCAACTTGTACGTTATCAGACACCAACCATGCGTTGATCCATGGAATTGGGTTTGAACGTGCTTCAAATGGCAATTTCAGGCCAACAGCTTGCATGCGAATGTTAGTAATATATTCAACATATTGGCATAAAATATCTTTATTTAAACCAATCATAGAGCCTTCGCTGAATAAATAGTCAGCCCACTCTTTTTCTTGCTCTGCTGCTTGAACGAACAGGTCATAACACTCTTGTTCGCACTCTGCCGCGATTTCGGCCATTTCTGGGTCATCTTGCCCTGAGCGCAACAGGTTCAACATGTGTTGTGTTCCAGTTAAGTGCAGCGCTTCATCACGTGCGATTAGCTTGATGATTTTAGCATTTCCTTCCATCAGTTCGCGTTCAGCAAACGCAAATGAACAGGCAAAGCTAACATAGAAACGGATGGCTTCGAGCGCATTGACGCTCATTAGGCACAGATACAGCTGTTTCTTCAATTGACGTAGAGAAACAGTGACTTGTTTGCCGTTACAAGTATGCGTGCCTTCACCAAACATATGATAGTAATTGGTCATTTCGATCAGGTCATCGTAAAAACCAGAAATATCTTTAGCACGTTTTAAAATTTCTTCATTTTCAACGATATCGTCAAAAATAATGGCTGGGTCATTTACAATATTACGAATAATGTGTGTATATGAACGTGAGTGGATAGTTTCAGAAAACGCCCACGTTTCAACCCAAGTTTCCAGTTCAGGAATCGAAATCAGCGGCAATAATGCCACATTAGGGCTGCGGCCCTGAATAGAGTCCAGCAGCGTTTGGTATTTCAGATTACTGATAAAAATATGTTTTTCGTGGTCTGGCAACGCGTTATAGTCAATACGGTCGCGAGATACGTCAACTTCTTCAGGGCGCCAGAAAAACGACAATTGTTTTTCAATCAGCTTTTCAAAAATAGGGTACTTTTGCTGATCATAGCGTGCCACGTTAACTGGTTGGCCGAAAAACATCGGCTCCAGCATTTGGTCATTTTTTTTCTGTGAAAATGTTGTATATGTATGTGACATAACAATTCCTATTAAATTTTACACGCGCCGCCTTCGCAATCGGAATCCGCTGACTCAACAACTTCTTCCAGATCGCCCTGAACATCTTCCGCCCCATCGCGGGTGTTGTGGTAGTAAAGTGTTTTCACACCAAACTTATAGGCGAGCAATAAATCTTTTAGCAATTGGTTCATTGGTACTTTGCCGCTCTCAAAACGAGTCGGGTCATAGTTTGTGTTAGCAGAAATCGACTGGTCGATAAATTTCTGCATGATACCAACGAGTTGTAAATAGCCACTGTTTGAAGGCATTTGCCATAGTAGCTCGTATGCGCCTTTCAGATTTTCGTAATCTGGCACTACTTGACGCAAAATACCATCTTTAGAGGCTTTAATACTGATATAACCACGTGGTGGTTCAATACCATTGGTTGCGTTAGAAATCTGTGATGATGTCTCTGAAGGCATCAATGCAGACAGAGTCGAGTTACGCAGACCATGTTGTTTAATATCTTGGCGTAAAGCTTCCCAATCGTAATGCAATGGTTCATTAGTTAACTTATCGAGCTCTTTTTTATAGGTATCGATAGGTAAAACGCCTTGTGCATAAGTTGTTTCATTGAACCATGGGCAAGCACCTTGCTCTTTTGCTAACTCATTCGAGGCTTTTAATAGATAATACTGAATGGCTTCGAATGTTTTGTGCGTTAAGTTGTTCGCACTACCGTCAGAATAACGAACACCGTGCTTCGCGAGATAATAAGCGTAGTTAATCACCCCAATACCGAGTGTACGACGCCCCATTGAGCCTTGCTTCGCCGCAATGATTGGGTAATCTTGGTAGTCAAGCAGTGCATCAAGAGCACGAACAGCTAATATTGCCAGCTCTTCTAATTCATCTAGGCTATCAATCGCCCCTAAGTTAAATGCCGATAATGTACACAGCGCAATTTCACCGTTCTCGTCATTAATGTTATTTAATGGCTTAGTTGGCAGTGCAATTTCTAAACATAAGTTTGACTGACGAACAGGGGCAACCTGTGGGTCAAATGGGCTATGTGTATTACAGTGGTCAACGTTTTGAATATAGATTCGGCCAGTAGACGCACGTTCTTGCATCATTAATGAAAATAGCTCAACCGCTTTAACACTGGATTTGCGAATATTTTCATCTTGTTCGTATTTCACATATAAACGTTCAAATTCGTCTTGATCAGCGAAAAATGCATCATAAAGACCTGGAACGTCTGATGGACTGAATAATGTAATATCTTGGTTTTTAATCAAACGCTCATACATTAACTTGTTGAGTTGCACACCGTAATCCATATGGCGAACACGGTTACCTTCAACCCCACGATTATTTTTCAGTACCAATAAACTTTCAACTTCAAGGTGCCAAATAGGGTAGAACAAGGTTGCAGCACCACCACGAACGCCACCTTGCGAACAAGATTTCACCGCAGTTTGGAAGTGTTTATAGAACGGAATACAACCAGTGTGGAACGCTTCACCACCACGAATTGGGCTGCCTAATGCACGAATGCGGCCTGCATTTACCCCAATACCTGCACGCTGTGAGACATATTTCACAATTGCGCTTGAAGTGGCATTGATGGAATCTAAGCTGTCACCACACTCAATCAGTACACAAGAGCTGAATTGACGTGTAGGAGTACGTACCCCCGCCATAATTGGCGTAGGTAATGAAATTTTGAATGTTGAAACGGCGTCATAGAAACGGCGAATATAATCGAGACGCGTCTCTTTTGGGTAATGTGAAAACAGGCAAGCAGCAACTAAAATGTATAAAAACTGTGCGCTTTCATAAATTTCACCGGTAACACGGTTTTGAACTAAATATTTTCCTTCAAGCTGTTTTACCGCAGCATAGGAAAAATTCATATCACGCCAATGGTCTATAAAGCTATCCATTTGCTCGAACTCTGCTTCAGAGTAGTCTTCCAGCAAATGCTTGTCATATTTCCCCATTTCGACGAGGTGTTTAACATGCTTATATAATGCAGGCGGTTCAAACTGGCCATAGGCTTTCTTGCGTAAGTTAAAAATAGCAAGACGTGCAGCTAAGTATTGGTAATCAGGTGTATCACCCGTAATTAAATCTGCTGCTGCTTTGATCATCGTTTCGTGAATGTCAGAAGTTCTGATCCCATCATAAAACTGAATCTGTGAACGTAACTCCACTTGAGAAACGGATACGTTACTTAGGCCTTCCGCGGCCCAGGTTATTACCTTGTGGATTTTGTCGAGATCAATGCGTTCTTTATGTCCATCACGCTTTGTGACTAACAGACTCTGGTTCATGAGCAAGTACACCTTGGTTGAACTACAAATGGGTTAAAAAAACATAAAAAAGCTCATGGTGTAATGCCATGAGGCTAGTAGTGTTATGTTTGCTTGTACCACTATATGTAGTAGTTTGTTTAGAATACCATAACAAGATAATGTTAATATGTGATTTTATCAAGTGAACAAATTAGAGGGATCTTGTGGATAACTGGTTGGATAAGAAAACAGATCATGTCGGTAAGCTGCATGGTAAAAGGCATTAATAAAAAAAATGCTTCCGACATGAGGACTAAAATAAATTTTGTAAACTGCGATCGTTTGCTGCTTTCTTAAACGTACTGCTTGTGATTTATTCTTTTCACGACTAAATGACTATTCGCTCACAGTATGCAGCATATAATTTACATCAACATTTGGCCCTAGCCAGAATTTATCCGTTAATGGGTTGAAGTGTAACCCTATGATATGTTTATCTTTCAGTGGTGTTCCGTCAATCCAGCCAATTAACTCAGAAGGGCGAATAAATTTGTTGGCATCATGAGTCCCTTTAGGCACGATTTTCATAATATATTCAGCTGCGACAACAGCCATTAACCATGCTTTTTTGTTACGGTTAATGGTTGAAAAAATCACGTGTCCACCCGGTTTCACTAATTTAGCGCAAGCTCTAACGACAGACTGAGGGTCCGGAACATGTTCAAGCATCTCCATACATGTGACAACATCATAGGCTTGAGGGTGCTTGTCTGCGTGCTGTTCGACGGTTTCTTGGACATATTCAACCGGAATACCTGACTCAAGAGAATGTAAGCGTGCGACCATTAAGGGTTCAGCCCCCATATCAAGGCCGGTGACTTCTGCACCTTCACGCGCCATACTTTCGGATAAAATGCCACCGCCACAACCAACATCAAGAATTTTTTTACCGAAAACACCGTCTACACGCTGCATAATATAACCTAAACGTAAAGGGTTGATGCGGTGTAGTGGGGCAAATTCACCTTCTAAGTCCCACCAACGCGAAGCGATGGACTCAAATTTCTCGATCTCTTGCTTATCGACGTTAAGGTACGTTGGGGTTTGGGTGTCATTCATACAAAGAAGCTCCTATTTTTAACCTATTCCCTAAAGCCTATTAACGATAATTATATTTAAACTATGTTCAGTAGGGGGAGATAGCGGTCCGATAAGAATTGATGGCTAAAATATAAACAACAATGCAATTATTGCAGTTATTAATTGATAAACCCTCAAGTTTCGGACACATAAACTTAATTTTCTGCTATTATACATAGCTTGGAAGACAAATACCCGTCTCTTATTTTTATTAAATTGGCGAATTGTGGTATAGTTCTACTCTTTGAATCCGAAGTTATGAGGGACAGTGGTTCCATGAGCGAGATTGCCAGAGAAATCACACCAGTTAATATCGAAGAAGAGCTTAAAAGTTCGTATTTGGATTATGCAATGTCCGTTATTGTCGGCCGTGCACTTCCAGATGTTCGAGATGGACTGAAGCCAGTACACCGCAGAGTACTGTTTGCGATGAATGTATTGGGAAATGATTGGAATAAACCCTATAAAAAATCTGCCCGTATTGTTGGGGACGTCATCGGTAAATACCATCCACATGGTGATATCGCTGTTTACGAGACAATCGTTCGTCTAGCACAGCCTTTCTCAATGCGTTACATGCTGGTTGATGGTCAGGGAAACTTCGGTTCAGTTGACGGAGACTCCGCAGCGGCAATGCGTTATACGGAAATCCGTATGGCGAAAATTGCCCATGAGCTACTGGCTGACCTTGAAAAAGAAACCGTTGATTTTGTTCCAAACTATGATGGAACAGAGCAAATTCCTGAAGTTATGCCGACGAAAATCCCCAACCTTTTGGTTAATGGGTCGTCAGGTATTGCTGTTGGGATGGCAACCAATATTCCACCTCACAATTTAGGGGAAGTGATTAATGGTTGTCTTGCCTATATAGAAGATGAAGACATCAGTATTGAAGGCTTAATGGAACACATTCCAGGGCCTGACTTCCCTACAGCGGCGATTATCAACGGCCGTCGTGGGATTATTGATGCATATCGTACAGGGCGTGGTAAGGTCTATATCCGTGCAAGCGCTGAAGTGGAAGTCGATGAGAAAAATGGTCGTGAAACCATTATTGTCAGCGAAATCCCTTATCAAGTGAATAAAGCTCGCTTGATTGAAAAAATTGCAGAATTAGTTAAAGACAAACGCGTTGAGGGTATCAGTGCACTGCGTGACGAGTCGGATAAAGACGGTATGCGCATTGTTATTGAAGTTAAACGCGATGCGGTGGGTGAAGTTGTACTAAACAACTTATATTCATTGACCCAATTGCAAGTTTCTTTTGGTATCAATATGGTAGCTCTACATCAAGGGCAACCCAAAATACTGAATTTAAAAGATATCATTGCTGCTTTTGTGCGTCACCGTCGTGAAGTTGTCACTCGTCGTACGATTTTTGAATTACGCAAAGCGCGTGACCGTGCTCATATCCTTGAAGCACTAGCAATCGCTCTGGCTAATATTGACCCAATTATTGAACTGATCCGTAAAGCACCAACGCCTGCCGAAGCAAAAGCAGGGCTAATTGCACGCTCTTGGGATCTGGGTAATGTTGCTGCGATGCTAGAACGCGCGGGTGATGACGCCGCTCGTCCTGAGTGGTTAGAGCCTCAGTTTGGTGTGCATGAAGGGCAATATTTCCTGACTGAACAACAAGCCCAAGCTATTTTGGACTTACGCCTCCAAAAATTAACGGGCCTTGAGCACGAAAAATTACTGGAAGAGTACCGTGAACTTCTAGTGCAAATTGAAGCTTTACTGTTTATTTTACGCAGCCCTGAACGTTTGATGGAAGTGATTCGCGAAGAGTTAGAAATTATTCGTGATACCTACAACGACCCTCGTCGTACAGAAATTACAGAAAATACCGCAGACATCAATATTGAAGATTTGATCAACCAAGAAGATGTAGTGGTGACATTATCTCATCAAGGTTATGTGAAATATCAGCCTCTGTCTGATTACGAAGCACAGCGCCGTGGTGGTAAAGGTAAGTCTGCGGCAAGAACTAAAGACGAAGACTTCATTGAACGATTATTGGTCGCCAATACACATGATACCATCTTGTGTTTCTCAAGCCGTGGTCGGTTATATTGGATGAAAGTTTACCAATTACCAGAAGCGAGCCGTGGCGCTCGTGGTCGCCCAATTGTTAACTTATTACCACTAGAACAAGATGAGCGTATTACGGCCATCTTACCTGTACGTGAATATGAAGAGGGTTACAACGTCTTCATGGCAACGGCGAGTGGTACTGTGAAGAAAACGCCTTTACAAGAGTTTAGTCGCCCAAGAAGTGCCGGTATTATTGCGGTGAACTTGAATGACGGTGATGAACTGATTGGTGTTGATTTAACAGATGGTTCAAACGAAGTCATGCTGTTTTCAGCTCAGGGTAAAGTTGTGCGCTTCGCTGAAGATGCCGTTCGTCCTATGGGACGTACCGCAACAGGTGTACGTGGTATTAAATTAATGGATAACGACAAAGTCGTTTCTTTGATTATTCCACGTGGAGAAGGGCATATCTTAACTGTGACAGAAAATGGTTACGGTAAACGTACTGAAGAAGCTGAATACCCAACTAAATCTCGTGCAACTCAAGGTGTTATCTCCATTAAAGTGAGTGAGCGAAACGGGAATGTAGTTGGCGCGATTCAGGTTGATGAAACAGACCAAATCATGATGATCACGGATGCCGGCACATTAGTTCGTACACGGGTGTCTGAAGTGAGCGTCGTTGGCCGTAATACTCAAGGTGTTACCTTGATTAGAACCGCTGAAGATGAAAAAGTTGTTGGTTTGCAGCGCGTTGCTGAAACAGATGACGATGAAAACAATGATGATGAGATTGCAAATGAAAACACTGAAGAAAATGGTGTTGATGATGCAAATATCGACGATCAAGAGTAATCATCGCGTTTAATTTAATGAACGGGTAGCGTAATTAGCTGCCCGTTTTAGTTTCTAACCTTAATGTCTTAATTTTAATACTTTTCATGTTAGTCGCTTTTTTATCATGTAATCGAGTATAATTAGCGGTCATAGTATCGAATATACAGGAAAGCGCTTGAGATATTTACCCTCGTTTAAAACATCACTTAGACTTTCTCGGGATTTATTTCGTATCCTCGGCTTGATGTTGTGGGGTATGGGCGTTTTTATTACTTTATTCTTCCTTTATTCGCAATTTAATGAATACAAATCGGACATTCGTCAACAGTTCTATTCGGGTTATGAAAACCTGCAAGCCTATATTCAACAAACCGGAGCGACACTTAATTCTATCCAGTCAATGACTGAGCTATATCGAGTAAAGCTACAAGAATCGACAGAAGTAAAGAATCTTCCAAGTAAATTTCTCGAATTACCGAACGCATCTAATTACTCTTTCTATAAATTAACGCCGAATACGGATTGTGATTATTTTAGGGATAGAGCAGAGAATTACTTGCAGGCTTTTGAACAACTGAATTACTTTTGGAAAGAGAGTATTGCTGCACCTCAAGCTTTAAACCATGTCTTTTTAGTTGGTTCAAGAAGTTATTGTATGGTGGATTATCCGATCCGCTCAACAATATCTGATATCGAAATACTCAAAAAAGTCAGCTATGAAAGTGTGCGGACTTACCAAGGCTTGAGGTTACAAGGAAAAGAGCGCAATTTATTTACAATTATGCATGGTGCACAGCCAGATTATGGGCAAGTTTACTTAATTCAGGCAATCAAGCACGATAACATGCTGCCTGCGTTTATTGGGTTAGAACGTTCAATTAACTTGAATCAATTCAATATACGCCGAAATAAAGCTATCGAAATACTAATAATTAACGACTATAACCAGCCTGTTTTATATTCTCCTATCGATATCAACCCTAAGAGCTCAGCGTTACTCAATATTTCAGAGCCTTCATTCTTTGGTTTTAACTCAGATTATTCAAAATTAATCTTCAAAAAACGCTTACTGCCCTCTCAAATTACGGTCATTTTCTCCATTGCGACGTCTGAAATATTAACTAGTTTAGAAAATACTATTTTTTACGGTATTGTCCTTAATATTTTTACGGGTGGGCTAATTTTCTTTTTAATTTGGTTACTTGAAAGGAAAATGCTAGAACCTGCAGAGAACACCGCGATACGGCTTGAAGAGCATGAACAATTCAATCACAAAATAGTGGCATCAGCACCTGTCGGTATCATCATTTTAAGATTAACCGATGGAGGTAATATCCTTAGTAATGAATTAGCTCATGACTATTTCCGGCTATTAAATGAAGATGATAAACAGCGAATATTAACAATCATTCGCCAAAAAACGAGCAATTATATTGATGTGGTGACAACCAATGGCACACATTTACAAATTAGCTTTGTAAACTCTCGTTATCAGAATGAAGATGTCGCTATTTGTGTATTAGTGGACATCAGTATTCGTGTTCAAATGGAAAAATCGTTGCAAGATGTAGCCGATGCAGCGGAACAAGCGAACCATGCTAAGTCGATGTTCTTAGCGACAGTAAGCCATGAATTAAGAACACCGTTATATGGCATTATTGGTAACATAGAATTGCTACAACGTTATGAGTTATCTGAGAAAGCGACACGTTTGGTTTCCACTATGGATAACTCATCGTCGCTTTTATTACAGATTATTAGTGATATTTTGGACTTTTCAAAAATTGAATCTAAGCAGTTGAAAATAGAAAGCAAACTGTTTAATTGTCGTGAAGTTTTTGAGTTCGTATTAGCGAACTACTTGCCATTAGTGTCTAAGAAAAAAATATCATTATATTCTTATATTGAACCTAACATTCCTGATCTCATTTTGAACGATTCTGTGCGTTTACAACAAGTGGTTTCTAATATTGTTAATAACAGTATTAAATTTACAGAATCAGGCTTTGTATTGCTGTATGTTTGGAAAGATGAGAATTATTTAAAGATTGAAATACGTGATTCAGGAATTGGAATGACCCATGCAGTGGTCATGCAGTTGTTTGACCCATTTTTTCAAGTTCATGACCAAAATAATATCGGTCATAAAGGAACAGGGTTAGGATTAGCGATTTGTGAAAAACTGATTAACCTCATGGATGGTGATATTGAGGTCAATTCCCAAATTGGGCTTGGTAGCTCATTTACTATTCGTATTCCTTTATATGGTCAAGAATATATTAAGAAAAACATTCCAGAATATCGTGCACATTATCGTATTGCTATCTCGTGCCGAAATGAATTTTTAATGAATTTTCTTTTACGCTTGTTAAGTCATGAGCAATTTACGGTTGTGGGTCATCACTCGATTGATAAAACACAAAATTATGACCTGCTAATAACCGATTATGAGTATACCGGAGGTATAACCTGTGAAGATCATATCCAGTTATCAAGTTTTTATGCCGGTGAACTTCACGAAATAAAATCACACCAATGGATTTATAATACATATCAATTAGATAAGTTGCCTGTTTTAATTGATAAAGTCATCATGAAAACGATTGAGCAATCGCAGAAAAATAATATAGCAAATCAACCATTGGTTGCTGATAATTCGTTTGGTGAATACCATGTGTTAATTGTCGATGACCACCCAATTAACCGAGCATTATTGAGTGAACAATTAGCGTCTATCGGTTTTACTACAGGCACTGCAATAGATGGATTAGATGCACTAAAATATCTAAATAATCATCACGTTGATATTGTTTTAACGGATGTAAATATGCCAAATATGGATGGTTATCAGCTGGCAAAAGAACTGCGGCGCTTAGAGTTTAGCTTACCCGTTATCGCATTAACTGCTAATGCAATGGCAGAAGAAAAGCAACGCTGTATTAATGCAGGAATGAATGATTGTTTGTCAAAACCAACAACAATTGCAATTTTACGAGAGACCCTGACGCGCTACTGTTAAATATACTTAAAGATGAATGCAAAAATAAAAACCCATAACTGGGTTTTTATTGGTGTAGTCTTATCATTGAAATGAAACTCACTCTGAAGGCGAGTTATCAATACTTACAGAAGAAAGGTAATTTAGCAGCGCAATATCATTTTCAACGCCTAATTTCAGCATGGCTGATTTTTTTTGGCTACTGATCGTTTTTATGCTACGGTTAAGTTTTTTCGCAATTTCAGTGACTAAAAAGCCTTCAGCAAATAAACGTAGTACTTCACTTTCTTTTGGTGATAAGCGTTTATCGCCGTAGCCACTTGCATTGACTTTTTCCAGTAGCTTACTCACACTTTCTGGCGTGAATTTTTTGCCTTTCTGTAAAGCGGCTAAAGCTTTAGGTAAATCAGCTGGTGCGCCTTGTTTTAACACAATCCCTTCAATATCCAGCTCTAATATTGCGCTAAGAATGGCTGGGTTATTGTTCATTGTGAGAACAATGATTGATAGATCAGGATAATGCCGTTTGATGTATTTGATTAAAGTAATACCATCGCCATATTTATCACCTGGCATTGATAAATCAGTAACTAGCACGTCTGCATTTAAGCGTGCTAAGTTATTAATCAAAGAGGTTGAGTCCTCAAATTCCCCTACGATATTCACCCATTCAATTTGTTCAAGTGATTTTCTGATGCCGAAAAGAACGATAGGGTGATCATCGGCAACAATGACATTTAGGTTATTCATATTATTGGTTACCTTCTGGCATTAGTTTTTTGACTGAATTATCCAGCATGCTAATGCAATTTTTTATTTCCAATCCGTTTTCATCTGCTATGTAACGCTCCAAATCTTCACAAAGCTTATGAAGAAAAGTAAATTCGAGCATAGCAAAAACTCCTTTTAAACGATGTGCAGTGTTTTTCAATTCGGTCAAATCCTCAACACTTTCACTATTATACAGTTTATTAATATCTATCGGTACTGTTGTGATAAACAAATCTCGATATCCACTATTTGCTAGTATTAATTGATAACTTGCAATTGCATCTTCTATTGATTCATTCGAGGTTCGTGAAACCGTTTGGTCATCAACATTGTGAAAAATCAGATTATTAGAATGCTCATGTTCATGATCCGTGTTTTCGATCAGTAATGAGATGGCATCAATTAATTCATCAGCAAAATTATAGTTAGCTTCGATGTAATGAGGTTGTAATTGGTTTATTCCTGAAAGAGTACCATTTACTTTAACAATATTTTCAAAATATTCCTCATTATTATCAGTTATCAAGAGATCCCAGTTGGTATGAGGGGAACTCTCACTTAAGTCCAAATATTCTGCTCCATAATTAGTTAATATATTCCTAACAATCCGTGAAATATCTGCATTATGTATGTTTAAGCGTATACAAACATCTTCCAATAAAGCCGGGTAGTCTTTAACTAGTAACTCTTTAGCTGCAGGTAGCGTAATTTCATAATGAGTGCCGATTGCATCACTAGAACGAATAGAAAAAGCACCATTCATTTTTTTTACCAGTAGTTTGCATAAATAAAATGTTATACCTGAACGTGTAAAGTTAGAGGAATTTAAAATCTGTCCAGTAAAAGGACTTTGCAAATTACTCAGTTCTTGATTACTTACGCCAGTCCCACTGTCTCTAATATTCAGTAAGATGATATTTTTACTAGCATTATAAGATAACGTGAATGAAATTTTTCCAAAAGAGGTTGTTGCAATAGAATAATCCCAAATTAGCTGTATTAATTGCTTTAAATAATCCAGATTAGCCACGATAAGCGAATCTGGATTGAGATTATTATGAAAATAAAGCGCTAACCCTTTGTTATTACACTGCGATAAGTTTTGTTTTAAAAATTGACTCACAAGGTTACTGATAGAAACGTTCTCTGTTTTTACGGGGTCAGTTTGAGACTCAAGTTGATTTAATAAGTTAATATTTTTAAACCAGCGATTAATATGAAAAAGCTGATTTTCAATTTCTAAAATAAATGCACGATTATTTATATTGGCAATTTCGGATAGTTTGGTTAATTGATTATCAACTTTAATTAGTGAAGGCAATATTTCACTACACATATTCTCAAATACAGCTTTACGCATATAAATATTTTTTTTGTATTCGCGATTCGCTAATTCTTGGCGTTTTTGGGTTAATGCTTCTTTATCTTTATCCGTAATAATGAAGAGAACTGTATTGGATTTTGATATGTTATCGACAAGAACAACTTCATAGACAATATTTTCGATAGAAACTTGAATAACATCATGATTTTCCATGGCCATTTCTTTAATGTGAACCAGATCCATGGAAGGTAATAGTTGATTAGCAATATCATTGCTCAGAATTTTTTTGTTAGTGTTAAAGTCGTAAACTAAAATGCCGTACGAAATATGACTGATAATATCGCTAGTCAGTGCTTCATTAAAATTCAGTTCTTGCAGCATATTTGTATTGGGAGAAATCAGGCGTTTACGGATAAAGAGCATAATCAGCAAAGCAAAAAAGATCATGATAAGCATGCCAGTCATTAGCCATAAGTTATAGCTAATGACATTAAAAATAATGCTTTTTAATGAAATATGGTAATAAAGTTGATAACTGGTACCGTCAATAGGGTGGGAGAAGATGAGGTTAGTTCCAACCCAAGTTGTATGAGACTCATTGCTTCCTGTGCTTGCAGGGCGTGTATTTATCGTAAAAAAATCCCCATTTAAATTTGGGGGGATCAGTGAATTGATCGAAATATCAAAAGATATGACACTCGTTAACTGCCCTGGAGAATTAAACATCAGCCGATAAGTATAG
This sequence comes from Providencia sp. PROV_01, assembly GCF_053098325.1. Lineage (NCBI taxonomy): Bacteria > Pseudomonadati > Pseudomonadota > Gammaproteobacteria > Enterobacterales > Morganellaceae > Providencia > Providencia sp. PROV_01. The sequence continues at coordinate 2,167,762 of NZ_JBRFKD010000002.1, forward strand.
TAATAAAGGTCATCAGGGGAGTATTTTTGAATATTTGAAATTATTTCCCGTCGATCTAACAATGTTGATTGTGTCAACATATCAGCGCGCTTTTCTTCTGCCGTTAAGGTGAGATAACTTTCTTTAAATCGTAGCTCAGGTTTAAGAATTGAATGGGTGGTTACTAAGACTAGTGTATTGTCTAAACCATTGAGATAATACATCGAGTTATATTCATTACGGGCACCCCAGACAATCTCCATATAATTTGCAAGCTTAGAGGCTAAAACATTACTACTTTGCTTATTATTACCAAATACAATTGCATCGATTGATTGGTTGGCGCTACTTAACCAAAAAATATCATGGCGCATTCCTGTCACAGTGAGATTATCGGCGGGAGGTACTGATGTCTTTTCATTGGCAATTTTGTAGATATGGCTCGCTTGATAACGATAATCTTCGATTTGATAGGCTAACCGACTCGCCATACTGTTCAAACTAGTCTGACGGCTTTGAACTAATGCTTGATAGTAGTTAAATAGCGATAAAAAAAGCATTACTATTAGCAACAGAATAAATGCTGCGAAAATACGAAAAAGAGTGTTTGGCTTTAATAATGATTGTTTGTACATACTGTAGCAAGTCGTCCCGTCGGCTAAAATATTATTAGATTAAAAATCATACGCCTAGAGAAAGGATAGACACCGATTTTGCACAGATACTACCATTTTTCTTGGGAAAGAGAGAGTGATTGAGTGAAGATTAGCCAAACGAAGTAAAAAAATCAATTTTTTTACTTTCAGGGGTAGACAAGTTGCAGGGATTCCTCCATAATCGCGCCCCATGGAGAGATGGCCGAGCGGTCGAAGGCAGCGGTCTTGAAAACCGCCGATGGGAAACCATCCTAGAGTTCGAATCTCTATCTCTCCGCCATATTCGCCGGCTTAGCTCAGTTGGTAGAGCAACTGACTTGTAATCAGTAGGTCACCAGTTCGACTCCGGTAGCCGGCACCAAATAAGAACCCGTTACATTTCATAGATGTAGCGGGTTTTTTCTTTTTATTTGTGTGCATAATTACAATGCTCTAAGTAGTGGTTGTGCCATATTTGTGTCATCGTGTGACATTAGCTCGTCGATCTTCATAGCATGTTCAGTTAGATGATTTGGCGCTAAATGAGCATACCTTCTCACCATTTCTATTGATTCCCATCCTCCCATTTCTTGAAGTGCAGATAATGGAACTCCGGACTGAACAAGCCAACTAGCCCAAGTATGCCTCAAGTCATGAAATCGAAAGTTTTCTATACCGGCTCTGCGCAATCCTGTTTTCCAAGCCGTATTATCATCAACTCTCATTTTTCTAACTTTAGCTGTTGGCGTTCCATCTGACCTATGCCATGCTTCAGTATGAACAAATACAAAGCGCTGGTGTTTACCTATTTGGTCTTTCAATACCTTGCAGGCGGTATTATTTAGGGCAACACCTATCGCTTTTCCTCCTTTTGCATCTTCAGGGTGGATCCAAGCTACTTTTCTTTGAAGGTCGACTTGCGACCATTCAAGATTTAGTATATTTGAACGCCTTAACCCAGTAGCCAATGCGAAGATAACAACCGGTTTAAATATTTCAGGCATACATTTAATTAGTGTTGCCGCTTCTTCCTTTGTAAGCCAGCGAACTCTAATTTCACTTTTCTGCCTAATCTTTATTGTTGGTGACTTTCCTATCCATTTCCATTCTTCAACTGCGGCTTTAAATAGCGACCTAAGAAATGCCAAGTATCTTGCCTTTGTTGCTTGCGAGGCTGCCTTTGGTTGATACTTCTCTATCTTAGTTCCGTTCCTCTTTGCAGCTGCTGTTTTTATATCCCAAACTTCCTTGTGCTTCCTATTAATCATCCCTGATGTTGAATTCAAGATATCGTTTTCAGTAATTGACGATAGTTGCTTTCCTGAAAAGAACTTCAAGAAATATTCAATTTTTGTTTTGTCATCATCAATTGATTTCTTGTGTTCTTTCTCTTGTAACCACCGTAAGCATGCATCATCAAAAGTTACAGAAGGGTAGTCGCCTAGCTTTTCCACCCTCCATGCCTCTGCTTTTAGTTGGTCATGCAACTCTTGCGCTTGACGCTTGTCTGACGTTTCAAGGCTACGTCTAATGCGCTTGCCGTTTGGCGAAACGAAATCACAGTGCCAAATTCCGTTCCTTTGTTTGATGGACATCCTTTAAATCCCTCCGTAGATTTATCAGCATTGTCACCATTCGCTTGCTGATTTTGATGGTTATTGTGTACATATTCAAGGCATGAAGATTTTAGAATTTCCCAGTTTCCGCTCTTTCCGTTACTTCTAGCTGCTCTAATTCGTCCTGACTTAAGCAATGCGTAAATCGTTCTTTCTGACTTACAAAGGAAATCAGCGGCTTTTTTTACATCGAATACCTCGTCATTAAGATCCACTGTTAATCTCCTTATCTATCGTCATAACATAGTGATTGAGCCACATGTTAGGTGTGTACTTTTGTTTCTTATCGGATGGTAAATATTTAGTGAATTCTGGAAGGTGTTTGAGTAGAGTTTTGGTTGATATTTCGTTGGTTATTTTGTCGTAATTCTTCAGTTCTTTGTGGCATTTCCTTGCAACTGCTCGTAATCCGTTTTCATGCTCTTGTGGTGTCATATTCTCTGCCTTTTATTTCTCATTGTTACCATATAAGACTTTTGACAGTTTTGAATTTCGACAGGGTAGATATTCTTTCCTATCTTTATTTTGTGATTAACGATTATTCCTGTTCGATTGTGATTCTTTTTGTGGGCTTCCAAAGCCGCATTAATAGCAATCCTTTCTGTTGGCGTGACTTCGCCGCGAATTATTAATTTCATAATTCACCTATACTATTTTCCATTCATTTAATATTCGATTGCCGATATTCATTAATTCGTCTCTATCGACAGTGCTAATTATCGGTCGTGGTTTAATATACGGTCGCCATATTAAAAGCATTGAGCCTTTATTATTTCCGTTAACTGGCTTATTTGTTCCAGCGTTAATAAAAGATATTCTTCCTCCTGTAATTAATCTCACTTCATCAACTGTTTCCAGTGCAGAATTAAACCAACCGACTGAAGTATCCGACGGAATTAACATTACGACAGGTTGCAATTGCTTTTTACATTGCTCAGCGGCTTTATTAATCCAAGGCTGAATTTCGCTGTAAGGGGGATTGCAGAATATAGCTCCGTAACTTTCCCAATCGCAATTTAGCGAGTCGTCTTTTTCGGTAAGGTAATGAGAACAAAGGTGGTTATTTTTATCGGCGGCTGCATCTAAATAGAAGCCGAATTCAGCGTCCAATGCTGTGAATAAAGGTAGGGGAGTTTGCCATCTATCACGCAATTCCTTTGGTGTGTGGCTACCTCCATAATCAGCCTTCATTCTCCGCATCCTTCATTAATAAATATGCTAGGCATATCGCACGAGTTAGTTTTTTATCTTCAGCTACATTCCAACCAGAGCCACATTGCCAAATTTCATCTACATATCTAATGGCAATTTTATTCGTCTCTACTAGGCTCATTGCCATATCGTGACCAAAGAAATCAATCCATTCTGTTTCTTCCCATGTTTCTTCATTATCATATTTAATACTGGCTTTTAGTTGGCGCTTAAATAACTTTAAACTTCCAGTTCGCTGCTTGATATCTTTATACTGAATACAGTCATCTTTGCAGTTAAGGATGAATACCTTTTTATTAATCTCGAAGTCAGATAGTCCGGTGTATTTATTCATTGATTACCTCATACTCACCAGCAATAAATATGAATTCATTTTTACTTTTAATCCCCAGAGCATTTGCTTTTACGTAAACCCTAGTTGACCCATTAAGCTGTTCAGCCTCAACATTAACTGGGAATTGAATATCGCTTAACACTTGATAACCGCCATCATTTAATAATTTAATTTTCATTCCATATTTCTCCGCATTTAATTTCAACATCCCGCACCTGCATTATTTGCATGGCACGGCTCTCGCATTCTTGCTGTGTGTATATTTGCTCAGATACAGGCACAGCAGAACCCTGTATTAGCATGAGTAATACATATCCGATTATTTGCATGGTTATTTATTTTTTAATTAAATCAGCACGAATATATAACGTGTCAGTTGGAAATTCTCTGTCAGCGCTCCAAGTTACATCGCCGCTATATAAATTAACTGGATATACAGGTTTATTTTCCTCCTCTGGTTCGGGGTCAACTTGTAGCCATATTAATTCTGGTGCTGTAGGGCAATTAATGCTTTCTGGTAAGCTATTAATTAAACTCTCGCGTGATGCTTGCCAGCTAATCCACATTAAATCAATTTCACGGTCAGCGTAATTTGATCCGTTATTTGCACGTTTAAGTTTTAATTCAAATTCTGACGGGTCGCTAAGTGACTTTATTTCCGCTTCAAATTGCTGCCTTGATTTATCCATCACTCCACCTTTTTAGCTGAAAATACTGGCTCAAATTCACGCTCAACCTCAAATATCCCTAGGTATTCATCGTCAATCCAGAGCATAAATAAGCATGGAAATCTGCTCTCCCATCCATCACAGTCATGGTGATAATATCCTGCGCACTCTTCAATGCATGAATCGAGGTCATCATCAGCACTGAAATTATGGTCATCTGGTAATTCATAACGGAGGTTGTTGGTAATTTCTGATGGGTCTTCATCTTTGCTGTCAGCTATGTAAAACTGAATTATTGCCATTATTCATTCCTCTTCATTGCATCCATTTAATCGCTAGGATTAAAACGTTTCATGGCAAACACTTATTTACCTTCTACACTTAACCCCGAAAGATTAATAACAAGCTGTGCAACTTTCGCCGAACTCCCTGTGTCGGCATTTTTTTATCTAGCTTCCTTGCTAAATTCCATGGCTTAACTATTCTTAAATTGCTTACACAGAGAAACTATAAACATATCTAGACAATCCCTTGCCGTCCGCGCCGTGGCGGCATTTTTTATTCATTGCATCCCTGCGAGTTAAATTAATCTTCTGTTAAATCAATAACATCATCAATAACACTTTGCTTAACTGCGTAATAACCATCTTCACCATTGAGCGTTATTTCTTCCGTATTGGTGTAGATGCTGATAATCGCTTGTTTCAATTTCGCGTTTTCTTCTTTCAGTTGGCCTATCTGCGTAGCCAATTCAATTTTTTGTATCTTCCGCTCAATAGTCATATCTATCTCCTGTTTGCATCCTTGCAAATATATCCTTTGGTTAAATCACATAAATAGCGTGGCGTGGGTAGGGCAGCCCGATAGGAGCGAAGGGAATATTGTCATCCCAATCCATAGGCGGCTCATTCTGCTGCGCTTGTTGCTGTGACTGCTGAGGTTGTCGCGCTGGTTGCTGGCTTCCTGCCTGATTACCACCGTTACCACCTAGCATTTGCATAGAGCCGCCGATATTTACGACCACTTCTGTTGTGTATCGGTCTTGACCGCTTTGGTCTTGCCATTTACGAGTTTGCAAAGAACCTTCGATATAGACTTGTGAGCCTTTTTTCAGGTATTCACCTGCAACTTCAGCTAACTTGCCGAAGATGCACACTCGATGCCATTCGGCTTTTTCGCGCATTTCTCCTGATTGCTTATCACGCCACGATTCCGATGTGGCTAGTGTAAGATTTGCTACTGCGCCCCCATTTGGCATGTGCCGAATTTCAGGGTCTTGGCCTAAATGACCAATGAGAATTACCTTATTCACTCCGCGACTAGCCATTAAGAAGCCTCCGCATATTTAGTTAACTTTTCTATTTCTTCCTTGAGTTCATTTAAGAATTTACGAACTTCTTGTTCGATTTCTTGTGCTAGCTCGTCATTAAAAACAATCCGTGTTTTGAAATAGGCGAGGTTTACTGGAAGGCGATTGTCGTAGCTGACAAAGTCACACCATTTGCGTCCCGTGCACATCATTTGCCCGTGCATTTGTAATAAATATTCAGTCTTAGGCTTTCCTGTCCTAAGCGTTTCTAGGTGAGTTGCAGTGTTTGGGCATTTGATTTCAATAAGTCCATCTTCATCTACCAACCCATCAGGGCTAGCTCCGAATCCTTCGATAGATGGGTGGGGAACAAAGCCTGTTTCTGTCACTGTGGCGTCGAACTCATTGAGGCAATACATTTCCCTTGCAACTGCCTCAAGCTCGTTTCCACGCTCCATACTTGCTGATTTAAAGGACTCTTCCTTTTGTCCTGTTAGCGTTTCGCAAATTAGTTGAGCCATATAATTTCTACGAGTTACTCCGCTTCCTTTTGCCATTACTTTTGATAGGTTACTGGCGGTAACACATCCTAGTCTTGCCGCATACCATTCGTCAGTTCTCTGCTCCACTTGTCACCTCGGTAAATTCAGCATCGATGGCTATAGAGTTTTTAATTCGTTCCTTTTCAGCGGATCCGATAATGGTTCGCTCATCCCCTGATAACTCCATCCATAATTGTTTAAATGCGTCCATTCCTTTGGCTGCTGCCGCTTCGCACTTAGCGATTAGTTCAGCTCTTTTTTCGTGGCTTTCTTGCCCGTTAATAACGCCAGTTGGCGTGTTTTCGGTGATTCTCTCGGCTTCGTCTTGGTCATAAATACCTGCAAAACCAAAAGCTAATCGAGCACATTGAATCATTGCCTTATGCCGTAACATCCGTTTTGGGTGTGACTTCCAAGGCTGAGTGTTTCTATTACACTCATCCATATACTCAGTAACCGAAGTAGGGTGGTTTCTATCTTTTCGATAAATTTTACAGGTGCATGAGTCGCCATCCATAACGAACTCCATGCCATCGAAATTTTTATTCTCATTAATAATGCGTGACCAACCATCAACACCAACAACTGGAACTATTCCCGTTCTGTCTGGGAATGCGTAAATTTCTTTAGTCCAAGGGTTTAAGTTGTATTGATTGGCGACGATGAGAAGTGATAGAAACTGCTGGTCTGTTGCTTCGGCTTTAAATGCCGTGGATTTCAATGTTTGAATTAGGTCTTTCTCATCAATAGCCAACTCTAACTTTTTGGCAAGTGAGCCAGCCATTGAAACTAGTGAGTTACTCATATTTTTCCCTTTGATTATCTCAGTAAGTTTTCAGACTTAGCGGCTTTAAATAATCCATTCCAAATGCCATTAAGTTCAGATTCATTAAGTTTTTGTATTAGATGCGGAGTTTCATCCATGACCGCATCATAAAACCGCTGAGCCATTTCATTAGTTAGCTCATCATCCTGATTTGCTATGTGCTCACGGTCTGGAATGGTGACGAAGTTTTCATACTCTGAAATTCTCATGCTGCGTCCTTACGTGAATGCATACGTTCCACGAGTATTAACTTGATGTAAAATGCGATTTGTCTTTTCGCATTGCTGTTTAAATTTCCAATCAGCAAATAACAATTCGATTTGCTTCTCAGTCATTTCAGATTCGCGAAGTAGGGTGAATATCTGCTGTTTTGCGTGTTTCTGCTTTGCGTTCATGCTGTACTCCGTATGCTGTTTTTAATGTTTCGTTTGCTTCGCTCCATCCGTTCTCATCCTTGAGATAACGTGCAATTCCAGCTTGCTGTTGAGCTAAACAAAGTTTGTATTTATCAATATTCATGCTTACCTCTGGATGAGCGAAATCCTCACGTATCTTGCGATAGCGATTGTTATTGAAAGTGTTCTGGTGTTGGTGCGGTGGGTATTAGTAATTCATTGTCATGTGGGGGATTTGGTTACTTGCAACTAGCTTAATAAATTCAGTCGCTAATTTTTCATCAAATCCGTTACTGACTAAGGCTTTCAATGCCTCTTGATTAAATACACGGCGATGTTCTTTATCTTCCTGGCGTTTAGCATCTTCCTGACGCTTACGTTCTTCTTCTGCTAATCGCGCTTGTTCAGCTTCTTGCGCTTTCTTACGCTCAGCTTCTATAGCGGCTTGTTTATCGCGCTCGGCACGTTGAATAGCTTCCTGCTTTTCACGCTCTGCGCGTTCGGCGGCTTCTTTTGCTTCGCGTTCGCGCTGTGCTGCTGCTTCGATTTCTTGCTTCGCTTTTCGTTCGGCTTCTAATCTTGCTTGCTCTGCTGCTTGTCGCTTCAACTCTTCTTCGTGAGCAATGCGCTGGCGTTCAGCTTCGGCTTTAGCCTCTGCTATATCACGGTCGAATTTCTCATTCATGAGCAGGGCGATTTCATGGTCTGACTCGATACGCTCAGCAAGTGCTTTATCGAATGCGGCATTCATTTCTAGCGCTTCTTCGTGCCACGCTAACATTTGCTGTTCTGCTTTTATTCTATCTTGCTAAGTCTCCCACTCAGTAAGTGGCTGACGAACTTTATCGCGTAGAGCGTCAAGTCGGTCACGTACTGTCTTTCGGTTGGCATCTATAAGCTTAGGGATTTCCTTCAGCTCTGCGACTAAGTCTTTGCCAAGTCCATCGAGATAAGTTTTCGACTGTGCAACCCTGTACGCAAGAGACTTGATTTCTTTTCGACCCTTGTCAGTATTAACATCATTAACAAATGAGTTAACATCGCTCTCAATTTTGCTAATAATATCTTCGACGCTATTTGATGACTTGAAAACATCAAGCGCCTTTGATTTCTCAATTACGACTAATTCATTTGCCATTTCCTATGTTCCTTATGTGCGTTAATCCGTGTAGGCTATAAATTTAAATTTTCCATTACCAAAGTGCTCAAACCTACCGCCAAACGTGCCAATGACTTCTTTCCTAACTTCTTCTTTATCCATTCCCTCTGGATAAACACCTTCTTTAATCATTGAGCAGCTTGAGTGTGGCTTGCTGTAGTAATCCAATTTTGTCGGGTCTAATTTTCTAGGCTCCCATGAGCGATAAGCTCCAGTAACTTTGTCTGTACTGACAACATAGTCATTAATGATTTCATCTTCTGATTCTTCCCATCCGCACTCATCGCAGTATCCGCTAGGTGCTGTACATGCGTTGCAAGGCGCACTTAAATGACAAGAGCAATTATTCACTGGATGTCGTTCTATGGTTCCTTGGCACCTATTACGCAAACAGGTGTCTCCTTCGCAATATCCGAAGTTACTCATAATTAATTCCTTATGTGCGTATTCCTCACTATTAATAGCGATATGAATGATTAAGTGGTGGGTTACTGCTGACCGAGGGCTTTTTCTATTACAATTTTTGCTTTTTTAGCTAGATTAGCTAACTGCATGTGAGTAACCATGCCGTTTCCGTAGTTTTTTGATTGCATTTCAACAACCTCAATCAAAGTCTCTAATAACTCTGGTGCTGCCGAGATTAGGCGGGCGTTGGCTGTAGAGTTAGTCAATCCAACATAACTTCCGTTGTCATCATATAACTCTATGAAAAACTCTCTTTTTGTAGCCATCCACGGTGCTGGACTATGCTTAAACTCCATATCACCCCCTAGCCTTTAACATTGCATCTGCCATGCGGTAGTAAAGTTCAGCTCTCTTAATTAAACCATCATCAGGGATATTGTCTACATAATATCCAACTTCGCCATCCTGAGCTGACCAGTCTCCCTGCATAGCTGCCATTGCGAAATTATCTCGTAACTCTCTTCTTTCTAGAATCTTGCGATACTCACTAGCCCTGCCAGTTGAACGATAAAAGCATTCTTCACTACAATGTTCCGAATTTTCAGCGCACGGGTTTTCGCTATAATCAACATCAAAAACGAACGCTTTACTTGAATCACTTAATTCCTTATCGCAAGAAAAGCACAAATACTTATCTGTCATACTCCCTCCGTTATTAACTAAACACGATGCTAGTTAAGCTGCTTTTTCAGTTGGCAATCCGATAATTTCATTTAGCTTTTCAACTTTAAGTGCGGGTAATTGAACCGATGCTTTTTCAACATCTTTCGGTAATAACTCTTTAGCTTCAGGCCAGATGGCTAATAGACGTTTTACGGTGGTGCATGATTTTAATGCGGTGCTAACATTCACTTTAACTTCGCAGTATTTTTTATCTAACTTGGATTTCTTTTCTTCCAGTTCTAAAAATTTAATACTTAGCAGATGGTCAGCGGCAAATCTGCATTTTGATTCATCTGGAGTCAGGAGTTGAGTGCTGGTATTGATTCCGTAGTTAAGCCTTTTTCTCATGCCGCCAAATGATGGAAATATTTTGTAATCAGTATCATTGTAGATATAAACACAACCATCAGTAAGCTGATTGAGTTCATCTGACTTTTTCACTAGCTCTTGGTGGAGAGATTCTGCTTTGTCGGCTTTTTCCTTGCCACCAAGCGCTTCAATACGCACTTCTAAAGCTAATTTGTTATATTCTAGGTCTAACTCTTTTTGTTGCTGGATAACGCCTGATTTCTCTAATGCGTTTTGCGTGATAACTTCTTTCAAGCTATTTGTTAAACGAGTCATATCTCTATCTCCTATCTATTAATCAACTCACCACAGCCCACCACGATGGACTGTAATTAGTTAACTCATAGCTGCCCATTCACGAGCGTGGCGGCGCATCATTAATGCTATTTTCACTAAATCGTTGCGAATTTTTTTGTATTCTCTATATCTCTTAGCTAGCTCCATGTACTCCAACTGCCTCTTCTTGCAGTTTTTAGAAAGTAACTCGAAAGTTGACATATTCATCCCCTTGCTGTGATGCTTCCATCACTCATAATCGGCTTGCGAAGCCGTGGTTGCTTGCGTGTGTCTGGTGCTGATTTGAGTTCCAGTACCAAGTTTGCTATCGGGCAGTCCGTGCCGTTATATGCCGTGTGTGGATTATTTCTACGCTCGGAGATCCATGCTTCACGTCGTTTTAAATTCCATCTTTGTTTGGAGTTCATATTCCCCCCTAGTTACTCACCACAGCCCACTAAGTGATGAACTCTGGTTAGTTGCCTAGATATCGCTCTAGGCTGCGGGTCTCACAGACCATGGCACCGATCACTTTAATTTATTCAGATACGTTAAATTTAATCACTACATAAATCCTCCGATTCAAACGGTACTTACATCTATGGCGAGACCGATTTATCGCCTTTGGTTTATTGTCGTGCTGTCAAAAGAGCTATCTCACCACAGCCCACCCTAATGGACTGTAATTAGTTAACTGTGCATGCTTTTCTGATTCTCAAGCTCTCTTGCTATCATTTTGGTAGTGCGTATTGCCCATTTATCAATAATTACTCCGTTTTCCTTCACTAGAGCCATTTCCTCTGGTTTAACCATGCACTCAGCATCAAGTTTGCAGCCTTTGCATTTTTTGAACTGGCTACACCATTTGCTAGTGTCAATAGTCGTATTCATACGGATAATCCTGATATTGACTCATGTCATCGTCTGGATGCTCGTCGAATTCTTCGATATCGTCTTCCATATCTATCCCCTTGCTGTGATGCTTCCATCACTCATAATCGGCTTGCGTAGCCGTTGTTGTTTGCGTGTGTCTGGTGCTGATTTGAGTTCCAGTACCAAGTTTGCTATCGGGCAGTCCGTGCCGTTATATGCCGTGTGTGGATTATTTCTACGCTCAGCAATCCATGCCTTGCGTCGTCTTTCCTGTCGTTTCTTAGAGTTCATATTTCCTCCGAGTTAACTTTGGTGATTGGTGGCGGGTGATTATTGTCCCGCTCGCTGCTTTCAGCTGAATGGATATTTTCGCTAGAGACTTTTAGCTTGCTGCCACTGACATCATGACCGCCTCTCCATTTACTAACTGGTATCACCAGTAACCACCAATCCCAAAGTTAGCTCACACCCGACACTGTCCGCCGCTTGCCAGAGAATGCCATGCCCCCTTGAAGGCTGGGGATTGTCAGGGAACTGAGTTACGCAGATCTCTCTGCTCAGCATCAGGTGTGATATCCAAATTGTTAAAGAACTCGGCGTATATTTCATGCTGCTTGCCTTTGATGAAATTAATAATACTAAAGGTATTAATCACGGTCAATACTAATGATATTAAAATAAATACCAAAAGTATTACTTGATTGAATTTAAACGGAATTTATTTTCAAAAATTATTTATCTTGCGAGGAAAATCACACTTACGGGGAATTGCGGGCACAAAAAAGCCCTCGCGGGGAGGGCTTATGGGCTAGAGTGTTAAATGAAAATCAACCTTCTACTTTAACATCATCATCTAGATCATAAAAATTAATCGTGGGTATTTGTATTTTTGGATAGTCGCAACTAGCAACCACTGTTTCTATAAAAGATTTAATATAAGGATATGTGTAACTAGGAATCGAAGTTTTTAATTCTGGCGAATCCTTAAAGGTATTATCCACTTCAGTATCTGTATCAAAGTCAAAATCATATTCTAAGTACAAAGAAAAAATATTTTCAACGATTAGGTTAACTATGTATCTGATTCTTACCTTTTTATTGTCATTTTTATTTATAAAAAGCTGGTCTTCGAAAGAAAATTCTTGTTGTAGATTTTCTTTTTTATCTTTCTTCGTTTTTTTTTCTTTCTCGATAGGTTCTATAGAGAGTTTGTGCACTCTCTTATTAGTAAGTTTTATCTTCATGTTCTTATCCAATAAGGCAGTAGTTATAACTGGTAGATTCATCTTCTTTTAATTCTGGCACGCTAGCCTGACGATAATTTTGTATCACAAGTTTATCACTTTCATTGAATTTTAATTTTTCATGGCGTACGTCAGAAATGTAATCCGTTACATGTTTTTTTATCGATGTGCCGAGTTTTTTCATTAGAGATAATGAGTTTCCATTGATATATTGGCTATAGGTTTCAGAATTAATAGAGCAATTAAATTTTTCAGATGTTAACTTTGCATCTATTTCAAGCCATTCAACGTCATTTATGTCCTGAATTAGTATATCAGCAGGTATGCCAAGACCATCATGTAGACGCCTTATCATCGATAAGCTTAGTGGTCTTTTTCTATTTAACACTTCAGATACTTTAGATAAAGAACCTATGAATTGCGTCATATCTTTATTTGTTAATCCTTGCTGCTCCATTCTGAATTTTATTGCATCAATAGGATCTGGTTTTGAAATGGGGTAGTTCTTGTTTTCATAGTGCTCTATAAGAATACCAAGCAATTCAAGCTCATCGAATTCTTTCGTGCCCTCTACTGGGTTGCTCTCCGCAAGATCAATAATCCTCATCATAAATAACTGAAGATCATCATCATTCTTTATTAGTCGAGGTGTAAATTCATTCATTTTAGCCCCCATTTATCATATTCTGCATGAGTTCCAACTTTTTCAATTATTACCATATCATTTGCGTAGATAATTTGAACTACGAGCCTAAAATCATTGCCTTTTATATTGAAAACAACACGGTTTTTGGCTAAAAAACTTGCAGATGAGTACTTGGTTTTAATATCATGCGAGGTTTTCCATTTAGATCTTACAGCTTCATCATGCCATGATTCTAAAGGAGCCCTAGCTTGATTATGCTTTGTGTAAAAGGCAATGATCTTTTCTTTTCCTATTATTCTCATAGCACCTAACTCAAGCCTTTATTCAATCTTATATGGTTTTTCCCAAAATGGGAAATGTTATTTTTCCCACACCCTAAAACGTGTCGTCAGGCATCAAAAGCAATCAGTAACAATAGAATGATATCCAGAACAGCAATAATAACTAGCAGTATCATTATGTTAGCGTTGGATATCAGCTCTAGCAGTTTCTTCATTTAAAACGTTTCGTCAGGTCACTAAACTAACTTCATCATCATCTGAACAGCCACTCCGATGATCTTACAATTGCCATTGATTGGCGTTATAGGCCACGCTGGATTTAAGCCTTTTAAGAATTTCTGACCGCCATCAATAACCAGTTTTTTGAATGTGGCTTCGTTTGAATCAGTCAGTTTCGCTATTACCAAACTATTATTTATTGGCTCTCTACCTGTATCAACCAATACTAGCGATCCCTCTGGCACACTTTGTCCTGATGATGCCGTCATTGAGTCACCTTCAACTCTCAGCCAAAACGCAGCGCCTTGCACGTGCACTTCTGATTCATACCACTCATCAATCTGATCTAACGTGTAAGGCTCACATGCTTCGTTCCATGACCCAGCTTGCACCCAGCTAATTACAGGGTATTTAGGTGCAGGTCTATATGGTCTAGGGTTTGACACGTTAGGCGATAGCGCATTTGTGATCATCTCTGCTTCTTTAGCTAAAACCGGACTAAAGTCACTGATAGGGACTTGAAGTATATTAGAGAAAACAGAGGCAATCTGAACATTAAGTGGGTTTCTTCCATTCAGATAATGACCAACACCACCCTGGCTAATATCCAACATATCAGCAATTTGCTGTTGAGTAATGCCTAGTGTTTTTTTCTTGGACTCATACAAAGCTTTTAGTCGATTAGCATCGGCAAGCTGTTCTGTCGTCAATTTATTTTTAGAACTCATAGCGTCAATTCTAATACCAATGCTATTAAAAGTGTTAATACCATATGTATTGACCTTTATTAATACTTTCAGTATTATTGCGTTGTGGAATAGAAAGGAGATTAACCATGGAAAGAATTCCCTTATCTGAGTTTGTAAAAGAAAACAGTCAGGAAAAAGCAGCATCTTTAATTGGGGTTCATCAGACCGCAATTAGCAAAGCCCTAAGAGAGGGTAGAAATATTTTATTAACATCAACAGAGAATGGTGTTCAGGCAATTGAAATTAAACCATTCCCTAGCAGTAAAAAGTAATTCACTCGCTCTTTAATAATCAATCCGCACATGCATCGTGTGCAAACTTAACTCACAGGATCGTGAGCAACGGACTAACTACGTCAAAAGGAATTTAACAAATGGACACAGCAAAAAATATCAAAATCACATGTAAACCAGAAACACTCGAAACCTATTTCTTTCAAATGATGTTTAAAGATGGAAATGACGGGTTCGCTAAAGCAATGGGTATTCACCCGAGTTCAGCTAGTAGAGAGAAGAGTCGCATATTCAGCTTGGCTTGTAAGGCTATAGCTCGTTATGGCTTACCTACTGAAGCTGTATCAATGCCTGAGAAGTCTAGAAGCGTAGTGATTGAAGGTGACTATGCAGAGCAGATTATCAAAGTGCTTGAGTATAACGGGAAGCTAAAAAGAAAAACCTCAAAGGCGGCAACCGATGAGGCTCAGATGGAGCTAATTTAATTTTCGTAAGCAGGAGTAATTATACATGAAAAACAAATTTAATTACAGCGCTGTGCATAAAAACGTCATGCGTGATCGGGCTAATCGCTCGGTCACTGAGCAGGGAGCTAAGGCACTCAGGTCAGCATTGGAAGATGCAAAATTACGGCTTGAGCATCGTCAGGAAGTCACTGGAGGGAAACGGCATGAGTAACGTTGCATACGCTGATTTTGGCAACAAGAACCATACTGGGAGTTCGCGCATGGATAACTCTAAACTGGGTCATGTTGCGATATTCAGAAGTCTACTAAATGCAAGCTGGGCAGAAGATACAGCGAAGTTATCCCTTTGGATTAGGTTATTAGGCCAAGCCAGACACAAGCCGAAGAGAGTCGAATTTAGTGGTATTTCTTGGGATCTTCGCGAGGGCCAGTTAGTCACAAAGGCGGGTGTATTAGCTAGAAAGTTAAAGGATCCCAAAGGGAAAGAGAAAACGGAAAAACAGGTCCGTGATATGCTAGATTTTTTTGAAAGTGAAGGCATGATTTCTCGCTCTGGAACCCGCCACGGGACAGTAATTACCATTACAAATTATAGTCAATATCAGGCTAATTTTGAGGTGACAAAGCAGGTAACTAAAGAGGTGACAATCAAACCTAGTGATACCAACGCTTCAAGTGGTGATAAGGTGACAAACTTCGTGATAAACGAGGTGAAACAGAATAAGAAGTTATTAGAATTAGAAGTTAAAGAACAAGATATAAATACTCCCCTTACCCCTCAAGAGGGGAATGGTGAGAGCGCTGATAAACCTAAAAAGCGTTCACCAGTCAGAATCAACTATCAGGAATATTTAAACGCCTACAACGAAGTGGTGGGAGACAGATTGCCTCACGCTATCGACGTGACTGAAAAGCGTAAACGTGGCCTGAAGAAAATAATCCCTAAACTGGCAACTCAGAACGTTGATGGATGGCGCTCATACGTCAAGGCATTCGTTAGACTGGCTAAGCCGTTTTATTTTGGTGATAGCGACTCAGGATGGACCGCAGACATCGATTATTTAATGCGAGAGGCAACACTAACGGCAGTCCGTGAGGGAAGCCCGAAACTGACAGGGAGATAACAATGGTCAATAACCAAATCGAAGCAAGCGTGATTGGTGGCTTGCTGAAAGACGGACTAACACTCAACGCATCAGATGTACTCGCCACTTTAAAACCAGAAGCATTCGGATCTCATTTCTACCGAGAAACCTACAAAGTTATTCAGAAACAAGCCAAAACTCGCGGCATGATTGATTTAATGATGGTTGCCGAGGCAATGGGTGATAAGCATTTCGCTGACATCATGGAAGCCGCAAAGAACTGCCCTAGCGCAGCAAACTTGAAAGGCTACGCTACGATGGTGACCGATAATCACAATCGACGTGAAATGATTAGCTTGATGGACCAACACCGTCACATTATCGAATCAGGAACGATTGACGCAGCCGCCGAAGCAATGGACCAACTCATCAAAAAGGCCAACGAACTACGGGCCGCTAACGATGAAATTAAACCAGTACACACCAAGGACCTGATAGCCGATTTTACAGAGGTGTTAGAGCAACGCCTAACTAATGGAGATGAGTCAGACACGCTGAAAACTGGAATTCCTGAACTCGATGAAATTACTGGCGGTATCAACGCAGTGGATCTCGTTATCGTTGCGGCCCGTCCTGCAACGGGTAAAACCGAGTTTGCATTACGGGTAACTGAGGGAGTAGCTTCACAAGTCGATAAAAAAACGGGCCATAAGAAGGGCGTTCTGATTTTCTCAATGGAAATGAGTTCACGCCAAATCATGGAGCGTCAAATTGCTGGGGCATCGGGCCTATCAGTTTCATCACTGAGAAACCCTGCAAAAATGGATGATGAAGGATGGGCCAGAGTTTCAAATGGTATCGGTAGGGTCCAAGATTTGGATGTATGGGTTGTCGATGCAAGTAAACTCGACGTGGACCAAATCAGGGCCATAGCAAAACGCCACAAACAACAATATCCATCACTGGCATTAATTCTGGTCGATTACTTGGGCCTGATAGAGAAACCGAAAGCAGAGCGTAACGACTTGGCGATTGGTTATATCTCATCAAATCTCAAGGGAATGGCTAAAGAGTTACTAACCCCAGTTATCTCACTCAGCCAACTTTCACGCGATGTTGAGAGGCGACCAAACAAACGACCTGTTAATGGGGATTTGCGCGACTCAGGCAGCATTGAGCAGGATGCCGACTCTATCATCATGCTTTACCGTGATGCGGTTTATAACGAGAACTCATCAGCGGCCCCATATGCTGAAATTATCGTGACCAAAAACCGATTCGGGAAAACAGGGACCGTATACCAGAGATTCAAAAATGGTCACTTTATGGATGTGGACCAGATGGAAGCCGCTAACGCCTGCCTACAAAGTAGCAAACCTCAACAACGCCGATTCCAAGGCGCGGACGTGTAACACACCAAATCATAAGGACTTCTAGATGAGCGGATACGCAATTCTTCAAGAATACATGTTTACTGACAAAGACAAGCACGAATGGACTGATGCTATGTGCTACTTGCTAGGAAAGTATGACGAATTTCCTAGTGATATGGATGTGAATATTCAGCCTAAACCTGAGTATAAGGATTTCAGATTTATCAAGTCACTAGAGGGAAAAATTCTTTTCGGTAATTGCATGGTTCCAGCAATAACAGCCGATGATTTTTACCAGTTTAAAGCGATTAATTAAGCGAGGTGTTGAGTGATGAAAGGCATTCTATTTCACAAGGATTATGAGCTTAATGATTTAGATAATTGCGGTATTGCCTATGACTTACTTGAAGGCAGTAAGCAGCCATTGAGCAACCCAAATCTAAAACATTTAGAGAGAAAGCTAAAAAAATGTTTGCCGAGAGGCAAAGCATATAACGAAGTTTACTCCAGAGAACTTTACAACCGAATGGAAATATGGAGGTTTGATTGATGAAAGGAACAACGTTAACAGAGCTGAACAAAGCGTACCTTCGCCAAGGTAGATTTATAGCGGGTCGATACATCCATGCGAACGTTAAATACTTCAGGCAAAGAACAGATGCAATATTTTTTAAGCATGAGCTAGCAGCCGATAAGCACAGACCACGCGGCAAAGCATATTTGCGATTAATGGAAATCGAGAATTTGGCTAACACGATGAAGTTTAAAGCGTTGCAAGAAAAAATTCGCCAGAGGGAGGCATCTAATGCAGGGAACTAATTGGGTTAAGTGTTCCGACAAAATGCCCGAGCTAGGCAAGCCGTTACTAATTATTGCTAGCGGGAAGCTGAGAAAATTTACTTACTACTTGGATATTGTTGATTGTGCGGAGTCATACAGGTTTTTTCAGCTTGCTGATGAAGATGCATGGGTATCAAAGTTCAACGTAACTCACTGGATGTATGTAGACAGCATCCCACTCCCACCAATGCAAGAGGGTGAATGATGAGACTAACAACAAAGCAGAAAATAGCATTAAGCGAAGTTCGCAAGGGAAATAAAAAACCAGATGTCTCACTTAGAACATTAAAGTCACTCGAAATGAAAGGCCTGATAAGACACGACATTTTACTTGGATGGGTATGGACTTGGGAAGGCCTAAATAAATAATAGATGGAACAGGAGAGCTAACAGTGAGTGATAAGAAAAGAAGCCCACTCGCAGAATTCATTGAGAGTTACAAGGGAAACCCTATAGCTACAGTCGTTGTATTTATCCTCTTGCCCGTACTATTTCTGCTATCAATGATTAGAAACTTGCTGATATTGAACATGAAATTAGCAAACTTCATGTTTGATAGATATGACACAGGAATAAAATTAATCGGAGTTACATTATTGAAAATGAGGAAGTTCGACAGGAAAAAATAGGAGGTTAACTTGGAAATAGAAATGGTCAAATGCGCCAATGGCATATTTGCACCAGCATTCGAACACGACCTACCACGTTTAACAAAATTCAAAAATGGCGAGATGTACACCTTCAGCGCCAAGCTCACAAGAAACCCCGCTTTCCATCGAAAGATGTTCGTATTCTTCAAATTCTGTTTCGACCACTGGTGCGCAAATAAAGCAGGGCTCGACTGTATGGACGAGTATAGCCAATTTAACCGCTTCAGGAAGGATTTGACGATACTTGCAGGATTTTATGAGCAAACGGTAAGGCTAAACGGTGATGTGCGTACAGAGGCTAAGAGCCTGTCATTTGCAAACATGGAACCAGATGAATTCGAACGCTGTTACAAGGCCATGATTAACGCAGCAATAAAACACATTTTCAGAGGATGCAATGAAATCACTGAGAATCGGTTGCTGACATTCTTTTAAGGATAGAGAGATGAATCATATTCAGAAAATAGCGTATATCAGCAGTCGATATTTGGTTGCCTGTGTTTGGTATGACACATCCTCACTTCCAAAGCACAAGCACCTATTTGCAAAAGCAAAAGAACTTATCGCGGGTGATAGGGCGCAAGAAATATGCCAACAGGAAATCGACAAGGAGCAGCAAGAGAGATGAATATCATATCAAAAATGGCAATCGCTATGGCATCACTAGCATCACAGAACGCCTTATGGTCTATCAACCATAGTCGGAGTTGGTACAGCTACCCCACATCAACTAAGCGCATTACAGGTCACGCAAAGATAAACCGAGCAGCTAAGAAGCGGAGGGCGAGAAAGTGAGCAAGGAATCATTACGCAAAGCACTTAAAGAAAACCCTGAATGGGTAAAACGATATTTAGGGCTAGATAAGCCATCCAAGATACGAACCAGACACGTCATTCTATTTTTTTCGATTGTCACTTTAGCGATGGGGTTTATGTATGGCTAACTTACGCAAAGAAGCAAAGGGCAGAGAGTGCCAAGTCAGAATACCAGGAGTGTGTAACGGAAATTCTGAAACTGTGGTAGGTGCTCATTATCGAATGGCTGGTTTATGTGGCACAGGATGCAAGTCTAGCGATTTATTTATAGCTTGGGCGTGTAGTGGGTGTCATGACGAAATAGACCGCAGGACGCGAATCACGGACGCTGAATACGCAAAACAATGTCATCTAGAGGGAGTTATTCGAACTCAGGCTATATTGCAAAGTGAGGGGAAGATTAAGGCATGAATGAATATCACCTTAAATTACCGTGGCCACCCAGTAACAATACCTACTGGCGACACTGTAGAGGCAGGCACTACATATCACCTAAAGGCACAAGCTACCGAAAACAAGTAACAGATTACATAGAGCAGCAAAACCTAGATATCAAAACCACTTCCCGCATCAAAATAATCATCACTGCAAATCCCCCAGATAAACGAAAAAGAGACCTCGATAACTTGCCTAAAGCTGTTTTCGATTCGCTTACTCACGCCAATTTTTGGTACGACGACGAACAGATAGATGATTTTCGCATTAAGCGTGGCGAGAGAGTTAAGGGCGGCTCACTGGATATCACAATATGGGAGATAGACGATGCTAACACTTAACCTATGTGACGCAATACAAAAGGCCAGAGGCTGGCATTCAGATCACGGGTTTCATTATGCCGTTATCCAGAGTGAAGGAAATATCTTAAAAGTTGTACCGCATAGCAGAGCAACCAAAGGTCGGCAGCACGTAGCGTACACCACTCATTCAGATAGGTATCACACAGTATTGCCGGAGGTAAGATGAGAGAGCGTAACCCTGATGTTTATCTTCAACTGGCAAAATCGCCAAGGAAGTCATATTTAGGCAAAGCAAGACGATTAACCCCACCCCAAGAAAGATGGACAAGGGCGATCATATCTATATGGGCTGATGAAATGAAAGGCGGTGATTATCTTGGCTATGGCGGCGGTGGTGATGGTATATGGCGATTTATGACAGGATGGTCTGGTGAAAACATCGAACGCTTCACTAAGGTATTCGACCAATTAAGCAAAGAAGGCTACACAGGACAGGAACTTGAAGAAAAAGCCAGAGCAATATTATTTCCCAAACAATCTCTCAGCGACATGTTTCAGCGCGCCAACGATGTAGATGAAGCTGATTTTGTTGAGAAAGCAATATTGAAAGCGTTCGACAAGTCCAATCCTATTTATGTTGTCGCTACTGATTACTATCTTGGCAGAAATACTCTGCAAACTCTCGCAAATTATATGCAGGAACAAATAGCACCTTGGCTGACTATCAAACAATGCATCGACCGTGTGCGTTGGTGTATTAGTTTATTTAATGCGAAGCTATATATGGTGATGCAGGATGAAATAGCGATAGAGCGCTCACAGTATGGAGTTGAAATGAAAAATATTTCAGAAATCACTTGAAATTAAGTTATGAATCTGTATATTTAGTGTATGCTCGGTCGTGAAAGGCAAAGAGCAGGTAACAAGGTAAAAGAGGCGGCACTTGTTATCGATCCCGCCTAGTTGGTCACTTCGTCTATTTGGACTGGAACTCCAACCGCATCGGCTGAGAGGTCGAAGAAAATAGAGCCTCACTTCGGTGGGGCTTTTCGCGTTATAGAGGTTTATATGTATGATGAATTCGACGGATTCTAAATATCCAACCAGAGCAGACGCAGCCAAAGCGCCGCCTTATACTGAGCGTGACAAGTTGTCAGAAGAAGAGCAGGTGGAGCGAAGCCGAAAATTCAATGCTGCCCTGCTTTTTGGTAATGGGTATCTCAAACTTTAATTCCCCCTAATTCGAGGGGGTTGACTCTTACCTCAATTTTTAAATTTTGCGGTAACGTTTAATTTGTTTCCCTCATCAATGAGGGTAGCATAACGTAACTATTTGAAAACGTTATCGTACGTAAATTTCTTAAGTCAAATTTCAAGAGGTCGCCTAGTGCGGCCTTTTTTGTTTTACGCTCCTTTAGTTTCAACACGGCAGAACGGCTATCTACAGATGGACGGTTTGGGTTCGAGTCCCGAGGGGAGCTTCATTATTTGCATCTGTAGTGATTTGGTAAACACATTTGGCTTCCAACCAAAATATGTCGGTTCGATTCCGACCAGATGCTCCAAATACGCCGCCACAGAATTCTAATCACACACACTTAATTGACGCATAGAGATTGTGCGCGGCTATCTATTAACTAAAAACACAGGTGTTATATATGCCAAGTACCGCAGCTGGTGCTATCGTCGGCGCGGCAGGCGGTGGTGCAATCGGATTAATGACAGGAAGCTTTGACTACGGAGTAATTACAGGTGCGATTATTGGTGCAACTGTTGCGGTCATAGCATCAAAAGATAACAACAAGAAAAAGGTTCTGTTATTTATCTTATCGTTTTTAACTGGTGTTCTTATCTCTGAATCAGTAGAGCGAATAATTGTAGCTGAGACGGGTTATGAGATAGGTAAAACATTAACAGCCATTCTGGTTTCAGCGTTATTCATTTCATTGCTTCTCATTATCGCAAGTAGTGAGACACTAACAAAGGCCATTAGATGGCTACCAAGACTCATTGAGAATAATTTCTCCGTATTGATGAGCACCTTAACTGAAAAGTGGAGGGGCAAAAAATGAGTTATCAAGAGATTATCAACTATACGAATGTCGTCGTGTTAATTCTCATGGCCATTCGTGTGTTTCTATGTAATTACGCTCGTCATAGAGATTCATTTATCGGCATGGTGCTTATCTGGCTTTGTATATGGCAAAGCTACCAACTAATAAAGCCTAATGATTTCGATGCGAGCTTATCTAACTTACTCGGTGATGTGTTCATCTGCGTTTTGGTTTTTGCAGCTAAAGGAAACATCATGCAGGTATTTAAAAAGGTGAAGAATGAGCAACTTCAAATTCAGTCAGCGAAGCGAAAATAACCTTAAAGACGTCAATCCTGACTTAGTGAAAGTCATTCGTCGCACGCTGGAAATAACCCCTGTCGATTTCATTGTTATTGAAGGCTTGCGAACTCAAGAGCGACAAAAGCAACTGGTTGCAGAAAAGAAATCACAAACAATGCACAGTCGTCACTTAACAGGTCATGCAGTAGATATCATCCCTGTGAATACTAAGTGGCAGATTGATGAATTTAAGCCACTATTGAAAGCGGTTAAGCAAGCCGCTGATGAGTTAGGCGTTAAATTGCGCTTCGGTATCAACTGGAAGAATGACCCATCACTACCAATTGAAACTAAGTTCATTGATTGCCCGCATGTTGAGATTCCGGCATGAAATGGATAACTAGCCCAATAACTGGTTGGCTTGCTGCGTTTCTATTTTTTTCCCTCTGGATTCTATCTGCATTAGCTCACGAAAAAGAGCTAAGCGACCAGAAAGACCAAAAGATTATAGAGAGTAACCTCATTATATTTAATGCCTACCGGACGCTTTCTATATTTGACCGAATTTCACAAGCCAACATCAAAGCAAAGCAATTAGAGGACTCAGAACATGTCACAGTTAAGACTGTTATCAAAACAGTACTCAAAGACAATGAGTGCGCTAATACTGCTGTGCCCGATGATGTTGTTAGTGAGCTGCGGAACTACAAAAGAGGTATTGATTCCCGTTCAGCCAGTACCGATACCAGCACACCTAACCGCTGATTGTCCTCAACCTGATATCCCTGAGAATGTTGATTGGGGTGATATGCCTCAACTGTTGGTTGATGCGATGAACTCAATAGCAAAGTGCAACTTGGACAAGAAAGCAATACGGGAAATTGAGAAACAACGAGCCTCCAATTAGGGGGCTTTTTAATGCATAACCCCGACAAGGTTAGATAATTTGTTAAACCAGTAAAGAGGTGATCCAAATATCTTGGCTGCTAGGAACAGACTAGAAGTGGCCTAGCATAGTATCGCTAGGCTGCGACCTCTACGCATTTCACCGCTCATTCACAGAGCAATTCTAAAACGTCGAATCCAATCACTTTGATATGAGCCTTCGAGGAAGTCAGTTATAGCTGGCGAGCTTCGACGGGCTGATTTTCTATGTGAACGAGGGTTCATTTCAAATGTAGGTAATACGTATGAATTATCCAAAAGTAATCGTTAATGGCGTATCAGTTCGAGTTGATAGCGCTGGTCGCTACAGTCTAAATGATTTGCATTCAGCGGCAGTGCTAAAGGGCGAGGCTAACGAATCGCAAAAACCAAGTAAGTTTATTCGAAGTGCTTCTGTAAAACGCTTTGTATCCGCTCTTGATTCCAGAGGACAAAAAAGTCCTTTGAAAGAAAATCAGTCACTTAAAGTTATAAAGGGTGGTAATGAGCAAGGGGTATGGGCGGCAGAGCTTTTAGCCATCCGCTATGCTGCATGGATTAAGCCTGAATTTGAAATTAGCGTATATGAAACATTCCGTGAGGCAACACTTAACGGGATATCTAATATGACAATGCTAAATCGCTTGGACTTGCTTATTGCAACTGAAAAACAAGAAATAAGTCACTGTGCTCGCAAGATGAATCGCTGGGGTGTCGGAGGTCGTAAGAAATCTCTATCTGACACTAGAGCTAATATTGTTGCTCAAATGGATCCTGATATGGTCTCAATCATGGAAAGCTATCAATAATGAATTGCAACTAAGATGTAGTAATATCATTCATGGCTAACTATATAAGGTGAATTGAAATGTCAGGATTCAAAAACGATTTACATGAAATACTAAATAAAGCTGAATTTAATGGTGGGATAGGTTCCTCTGCAACGGTGAATGCAATACTAGAGTCAGCAAAGGCCAATTACAAAAATGCTAGCGACGAAGGGAAGAGGGCAATTATCGAAAGGTTGGAGCGACTAGCCAAAGAGCATGGAATGCAACTACCCACTAACTACTTACAGATAATAAGTTAAGCACCAAACCAAGCCACCTTCGGGTGGTTTTTTATTACCTAAAGAAAGGCAATTTATGACTACTGAACTAACAGCAAAAGAGAAAATCCGCTTAGGCTTACTTAAGCTAACAGGCAATAACACCGCAGCAACCGCAAAGGCAATTAAGCTCATCAACGACGATCAACTTGAATATGAGCTATTTGTCCAACTGTGGAATAGCAACAACGGCAACTTTGATAATGGAAGCGTAGACATGCTAACTAAGGTTGATTCCGTCTATCAGCGAGTGCAGGAAACAAAGAAAACGTTATTCAACGATGAAGTAGCAGAATAACTGATTTATAAAATTCTACAAACGTCATTCACTGAGTGGCGTTAATAGAGCTTTATATAAGTTTATGACGGCAAAGGTATCACTGGTTGCCGATGGTATATAAACATAACCAGTTAATTGTTCTGATTGAGGTTAATTAATGGCGACTAAAACAAAAATGGGTCGCCCTTCTGATTATTTACCAGAGGTGGCGGACGATATATGTGCTCTTATCGCCGATGGTGAAAGTTTGCGCTCGGTATGTAAACGAAAAGGCATGCCAAATACTACAAAAGTCATGCGCTGGTTACGGGAAAATCCAGACTTTCGTGAACAGTACGCGAAAGCAATGGAGTCTAGGGCTGACGCTGTTTTTGAGGAGCTATTTGATATTGCTGATGATGTTGCCGAGGAGTCGGCGGCAGTAGCCAAGGCTAAGTTAAGAATTGATACGAGAAAGTGGGCTTTGGCAAGAATGAGCCCTAAAAAGTATGGCGATAAAATTAGTCAAGATATTGATGTTAAGTCGTCTGATGGGTCAATGACGCCACAGCCAACAAAAATAGTTCTGGTTGCCGGAGGTAACAATGACGGTAGCGAGGATTGAAATACCGCCTAAATTAATTCCAGCATTCGAAGGTAACTATCGCTATCGCTGCTCACATGGTGGGCGCGGTTCAGCAAAGACGAGAACATTCGCGTTAATGACGGCTATTCGTGGTTACATGGCTGCGATGAATGGTCAATCGGGAGTAATACTTTGCGCTCGAGAGTACATGAACTCCCTTGAAGAATCATCAATGGAGGAAGTTAAACAGGCGATTAGGTCTGTGCCTTGGTTAAATGACTTCTACGAACTAGGTGAGAAATACATTCGCACTAAGTGCCGCTCAGTTAGCTATGTGTTCGCAGGGTTACGGCATAACTTAGATAGCATCAAATCTAAGGCAAGAATATTAATCGCATGGGTCGATGAGGCTGAATCAGTATCAGAAATAGCATGGACAAAACTTGCTCCTACGGTTCGTGAGGCTGGCTCTGAAATATGGGTGACATGGAACCCTGAGCGAGACGGTAGCGCAACAGATAAACGCTTTAGGAAGAACCCACCTGATAACGCTGTCGTTGTCGAGATGAACTACGATGATAACCCGTGGTTCCCGTCAGTATTGGAAGATGAGCGGCTGAATGACCGAGCCAGACTAGATGAAGCTACTTATGCGTGGATATGGGAAGGCGCTTATCTTGAAAACTCCGATAAGCAAGTATTAGCCAATAAATATGTCGTTCAATCATTCCCTGATGACCTGTGGCAGAAAGCAGATAGGTTGCTTTTCGGTGCTGACTTCGGTTTCGCTAAAGACCCTAACACATTATTGCGACAATTCATTCTAAATGACTGTTTGTATATCGAATATGAGGCTTATGGCGTAGGCGTTGAACTTGACCACATGCCAGAGTTTTACGACAAAATACCAGAGGCGCGTAAGTGGCCTATTAAAGCTGATTCCGCACGACCTGAAACTATCAGCTATTTAAAGCGGCAGGGATTCAATATCTCAGCCGCTAAAAAGTGGCAGGGTAGTGTTGAGGATGGTATTACGCATTTACGCGGATTCAAACAAATCATCATTCATCCTCGCTGTAAAGAAACAGCAAAGGAAGCCCGTCTCTACTCATATAAAACAGACCGGATCACTGGTGAAGTATTGCCTGTGATTTTGGATGCTAATAACCACTGTTGGGATGCTGTTAGATATGGGCTTGATGGGTATATCACACAAAAATCTAACGCAGGCCTATTGGTTCCAAAAAGATTACTGAGGCGATAATGCAAGAAAACATGAAACTAGCCGTCAATCACTTAGTGAATGATGCGATAGCTCGTGCCCGTATGGCTTTGGTCAATCCAACCATGGGGCTTGACGCTAAGCGATCATCTGCTTGGTGCGAATACGGATTCAAACAAGATTTAACCTTTGATGATTTATACAAACTATTTCGCCGTGGTGGGATTGCATACGGCGGGGTAACTAAATTAAGTGGCACGTGCTGGAAAACATCTCCGCAAGTCATTGAAGGAGATAGTGCCGATGAGTCGAAAGATGAAACGGCGTGGGAAAAGTCTTTCAAAAAAGCAATTAACAAACGCATATGGAAAGAGTTTAAAGAGGCAGATCAGCGCCGTCTTGTAGGTCGCTATTCTGGCCTAATCCTTCACATCAATGACAATGGTAAATGGCACGAACCGGTTAAAGCCTCCAAACTTTTGAGAAAGGTCACTCCTGCATGGGCTAGTGCTATCAAACCTACTGAGTGGGTTACTGATATTAACTCGCCTGACTACGGTCAGCCGAAGATGTGGCAATACACCGAGTCACTACCCAATGGCGGCACTAGAAACATCAATATTCATCCTGACCGCGTGTTCATTCTAGGTGACTACTCCATTGATGCGATTGGCTTCCTTGAGCCAGCCTACAACGCATTTGTGAGCCTTGAAAAAGTCGAAGGCGGTTCTGGTGAGTCATTCCTAAAAAATGCAGCCAGACAGCTGTCAGTGAACTTTGACAAAGAGGCCAAGCTTGATGATTTAGCAAGAGCCTACGGCGTTGAAATGTCAGAGTTGCAGGAGATTTATAACGATGTTGCTAGGGAAATCAACATAGGCAATGACGCAGTTATGATCACTCAGGGAGCTAACGTTAACCCGTTAGTTACTGCTGTATCAGACCCAACGCCTACATATAACGTCAATCTTCAAACTGCCGCCGCAGCAATGGATATCCCATCGAAAATACTCGTCGGCATGCAAACAGGAGAAAGAGCCAGCACCGAAGACCAAAAGTATTTTAATTCACGTTGTCAGTCACGTAGGGAGAGCGAGCTTTCATTCGAGGTGGAAGACTTTATTGACCACTTAACACGAATCAAGGTTCTAGAGCCTATTGCTGAGAAAACGGTTATTTGGGATGACCTGAACGAGCAATCAGCTACTGAAAAACTCGATAGTGCTGAGAAGATGAGCCGTATTAATCAGACATCACTAGCAACTGGCGAACCTGTATTTACTGTTGAGGAAATCAGGACGGCGGCAGGGCATGAAAACGACAGTGATGACCCGTTAGGTGAATTCGATGAAAATCCAGAAGATACGAACCGCGATAAGGTCAGGAACGAAAGCAGATCCGACAGCGGTTGATAAATTAGAGCGCGGAGCAATGAAAGCCTTTGCCAAGCGCATTAAAAAAGTATCACAAGGCTACATACAGCTACTCAATAGAATACCATCCGAACCTGTAGTTAATAAAAAATACCAATTCGACCTAGACCCTAACTATCTTTCAATCATCTTGAGAGACGGCGAGCTCATGGTCGATGAGGTGTTATTGCAGGGTGGTGAATTCAATAACTTCTTTTTCAATGAGTACGTCAGCACAGCATATGAGCGAGGAACAGCGCAGGAATATGCAAACTTAGCTCAGCAATCGACAGCATACGCAGCAACACAGCAAAGCGTAGCAACGATATTGCTCAGTGAGCCCTATCAACTTCGGATGGCGTTAGTTCGCGCTCGTGTGTTTGAGGAAATGAAAGGACTATCAGCACAAGTCAAAGCAGATATGGCGCGCATTCTTACCGATGGCATAGCGAGAGGGCTAAATCCTCGTGAGGTAGCTAGAAATCTGAATGAGCAATCAGGTATCGAAATTCGTCGCGCTAATCGAGTAGCTAGAACGGAAATTACCACAGCATTGCGTAGAGCTAGAATGGATGAAGCTGACGAAGCTAGCGAAGTTCTCAACCTTGAGACTCGACAGGTCCACATATCAGCACTGAGCCCAACAACTCGACCTAATCATGCATCACGTCACGGCAAAATATTTACCACTGACGAGCAACGCGATTGGTGGGCTGTAGATGGTAATTCAATCAACTGCAAGTGCTCGACGGTGACGATTCTGACCGATAAAGAAGGCAGACCGTATAACGATACGTTACTCAATAAACTGAAAGAGGAAAAAGAAGCCATGAAAGAACGTGGTTACCAATGGGCGGAGGAATAACGATGCCGATTCAAGTAAACGTCACGACCAAGGTTAACAGCGCATCAATCAGGCGTGAAACCTATAACGGACGTGAGCACATCATCATACCAAGCTACACACTACCAGCTAACGTCATCATGAATGGTGGCTTATATCCAAGCACAGAAATCAATGCTCACTACAGAGGTCTAGAAGGCACTCTAGCGCCACTTGGTCACCCAACGGTAAATGGTGAGTTCGTATCAGCATTATCCGCTGAGGGTATCAATCAGGGGCATATAGGCGCATGGAATCGTAATGTTGCGAAAGTTGGCAATCGGATTTATGTCGAAAAGTGGATTGATGTAAACAAGGCAAAAGAATCTGAAGGTGGTCGCGAAGTGTTGGCAAGAGTGGAAGCGCTGGAAAGCGGCGAAAGCTCAGAGCCAATTCATACCAGTGTGGCTGTTTTCTTGGAGCAACTTGAAGCCAACGAAGAGCAGAAAGCACAAGGCTATAACTGGATTGCAAAAATCCACAGCATGGACCATGACGCAATATTACTTCATGAGTCTGGCGCAGCAACACCGACTCAAGGCGTTGGGATGATGGTCAACGCTGACCAAGCAACTGAGATGAAAATCAACAATGGTGCGCTTACTGGCGAAACTTATCGCGAGAAAGAGCACAAGTTAACAATGGCGGCTCGCAAGCAGTTTGCTACTGGTGACGAATATGTATGGGTATCTGATTTCACTGATACACACGCAGTCATCATGGTAGATAACGGCACGGCTAAATTACATTCCTACACTAACGAAGATGGCGTTATCACATTTGACATTCAAGGCGAAGAAGTAGAGCGCCAAGAGTCGTGGGTGAAAGTGGTAACAAATAAACTTAAATCGGTATTCAGTAAACCGCAGGCAAGCCCTGCAATCAACAATAGCACGGAGGGCGACATGCCTTTAACTAAAGAAGATTTAGACCAACTAAGCACTATCATTGGCAACGCGATTGCCGCAAACAATGAGAGCGTAATTAACCCAATCAAAGAAACGCTAAGTGAAATTAAAACGAACCAATCACAATTATCTGAAAGCTTAACCGCTAACCAACGCGCTGAAGAAACAGAAATGCGCAAAGAAGTAGCGGCTAAATATGGCGAAGTGGTTGCAAATTCACTGCAAGGCCAAGCGTTAATCGATATGCATAAGCAACTCGGTGAAGCAGCATCATTAGCTGGCAACTCAGGCGCACAGCAGGAGCAAGTTGGCGCACCAAACCCAGCGGAATACTTTAAAGGAGCTCAATAATGGCTACTAGTCGTTACCGCCGTGTAAATCTTGACGGCAAATCAATCACAGAAACTCGCGCAGCAAAGGCTAATGTGTTGCCCGGTACTTTCGTGGTTATTGATGCAAATGATGAGTTTGCACAAGCTACAGCATTAACAGGTCGTATCTACATCACCAATCCTGCGTATCACCAAGGCCTGACAATTCGTGATGCTATTCCTGCTGGCGACTCTGCTGTCGGTGAGTATGTGGAAGAAGGTCGAGAGCTCGCTTTGTTGGTTCCTGCTGGCACTTACAAAAAAGACTCGCCGATTAAATTTGGTGTGGATGGTCAAGGTGCTTTGGCAACTGCTGATACCGACTCGGTTATTGGCTACAGCCAAGATGAAGTAACTCTGTCTAGCGCGGATTTCATTCGAGTTCGCTTCCGTGTTGGCACTGTTGCCGCTGCATAATTAAAAGGAAAAACTATGTTTTATACTGCTGAAACTTTAGCAACAAATAGCCGACTGCAACGTCAGTGGGAAGGATTGTGGGCGACACGTAATATTTACAACACGCAACACAATCTGATGATTAACCAGTATCAGAACGTGATGGACGGTGAAACGTTAGCGGCAAACCAAGTTGGCGGCTTCACTCGTGAATTTTGGGCTGAGATTGACCGTAACATTATCCAACTCCGCGACCAAGAAACAGGAATGGAAATCGTTAATGATTTAATGGTCCTGCAAACTGTGTTGCCGATTGGTAAAACTGCCAAGTTGTACAATGTGGTTGGTGATATTGCTGACGATGTATCGATCAGTATCGATGGTCAAGCACCATATTCACACGACCATACTGAATATGGCTCAGACGGTGACCCAATTCCAGTGTTTACTGCTGGTTATGGCGTTAACTGGCGTCATGCGGCAGGTTTAAGCACAGTGGGGATTGACTTAGTGTTGGATTCTCAAACCGCGAAGATGCGCCAATTCAACAAGAAAATTGTTAATTACTTCCTGAATGGTGACGACAAAATCAGCGTTGATGGTTACAAAGGCCAAGGCATGAAGAACCACCGCAACACAGCGAAGATTGATTTAGGCACTTCAGGTGCAGATATCGATTTAACCACAGCTGATTTACCGGCACTGCTAGCATTCTTCGGTTTCAATGGTGCGTTTGGTCAGACAGCATACAATAACAAAGTAGATGCTTACGATGTTATGTGGGTAAGTTATGAAGCATGGGGTAACTTAATCAAGCCTGTGGTTGTTTCTGTTGGTGCTGGTGCAGCTAACAGTGTGGTAAATGGTCGCATTATCGATACCTTGTTGCCATATGCTGGCGTGAAAGAAATTCGCCCGACTTATGCGCTTAAAGGTACTGAGTTCATCGCGTATCAGCGCCGCAAAGATGTAGTAACTCCATTAGTTGGCATGGCAACAGGTGTTGTTCCTAAGCCTCGCTTTATACCACAGGACAACTACAACTTCCAAATCATGAGCGCGGCAGGTCTGCAAATCACTCGTGATGGTGAAGGTAAATCTGGTGTAGTTTACGGCGCGAAACTGAGCTAAGGAGATAAAATGGCTAAGTATGAAGTTATTATCCCTTGGCATGGAGTTATTAAGGGGCAGGTAGTTGAGTTTGAAGAATTGCATCCAGTGTTAAAACCAAATGTGCGCTTGCTGTCAGATGAAGCCGCTGCGGCATTAACACCATCAGTTGAGCAGACTAAAAAGCCAACCAAGAAAGAGGTAATCGAAAAGCTCACCGAGTTAGGCATTGAGTTTGACGAGAAAGCCAAGGTCGATGAGCTAATTGCTCTGCTTCCAGAAGAATAGCCGCGAAAGCGGTTTTTTTATGCCCTCGAAAGGGGGCTTTGCTTTGTGAGGTAATCATGATCACAAAAGAGCAAGCCAAAGAATACCTGACGGGGCAGGGAATAGAGTTACCTGATTTTATTCTCGACGCATTGATTGAGCAGGTCGGTAGTATTCAGGAATGCCTTGATAAGCATTACCCAGCGGCAACAGCGCTATTGATTCAGATGTATTTGCTTGCACTCATGGCACTTGGTCAGGGTGATAAGTATATCAGCTCACAATCAGCCCCCAACGGTGCGTCACGGTCATTTCGGTATCAATCATTTGGTGATAGATGGAAAGCAGCTACATCGCTTCTACGTGGCTTAGATAAGTACGGATGCGCTAATGGGCTAATCCCTTCTGACCCGACTCAAACAGCTCATGCTGGATTGTGGATTGCGAAAGGTGGGTGTATGTGTGGAGGTGGTCGATGAGCGCAACTGCTAACTGGTCATATACCGCACTAGCAACAATTTACCCTGTCATTCGTGGCGGTGGTAAATGGGATGACACAATCACCTATGGCACGCCTTATCTTATCGACTGCACATGGCAATCTAGCAATGAAGTTGTGAAAGACGATTTGGGAAAGGAGTTTGTTACCAATAACGTTTTTTACACTGAGTTAAAGCGTAACGGTGTAGATGTTCAAAGGCCAGAGCGCGGCTTTTACATTGCCAAAGGCGATACCACTTCTCAATCTGACCCGAGAGTCGCAGGAGCTGACATTATCATCACAGTTAAAGAAGATGATATGAGCTTTTTCGGTGAAGAGCCAGATTATGAGATAAGGACGTGATATGGGTGTAAAAGTCAAAGGTATCAGGCGAGTTAAGTCTAACATTAGTCTAGAGTTGCAAGATATAGCTAATAATCGTACCGCCAGAGTATTAACAGAAGTTGCTATAACTGGCGCTAAGTATGCCGCCTTACTTACCCCTATAAAATCATCGACACTAATTAATAGCCAGTATCGACAGCTTCATAAACTATCTGATGGCTATGAGGCTAGAGTGGGCTATTCGGCAAACTATGCAGCAGCAGTCAACGCGGCAAAAGGAACGCTGAAAGGCAAACCTAGACCGGATGGCAGTGGTAATTATTGGGACCCTAACGCAGAGCCTGATTTCTTACGCAAAGGTTTTGAAGTAGATGGAGCGCAGGAAATACAGGAAGTTATTAGACGAGGTTACAAAATATGACCTCAAGTGAAATATATGATGCGATTGGAGATTGGCTTGTTTCGCATAATTTCAGCACAGGATATAAGTTACAAAAGCGGTTCTGGAAGGAGACAGAAGGCAGCCAGATAGATAGATTTATGGTTATTCAACGGATGGGCGGCGCTAATTCAGAAGAAGCCGTTACTCGCGATAGCTATAGAATACTTCTTATTTCAGCGATTGGTGATACGAATATTGATGAGGTTGATGATTTGGCCTCAAGGATTCGAAGCGCCATGCTTGATGACTACCAAACAGGTTGCATTATTTCAATGCGTCCAATCGGCGGTATCTCAGACCATATGAGTGAAAACCGCATCTTTTTCGAAATCAATTTCAACACAATAATCTCACGATAACGGAGTAAATAAACATGGCAGGATGTGAATCAGGTGCATTCACAGGGCGCGACGTAGTTGTATATTATGCAATTGCATGCCCTGAGAACAAGCCATCACCTAGTGATTACAAACGCTTAGGTATGATGAGAGGCAAATCAACATCTAGCGAATGGGAAACAGTAGATGCTACTGCCGACCAGTCACCGCAAAACACACAAGAGAGCTTGGTTACATATAAAAATGTCACATTCTCTGGTGATGGTGTCTCTAGAAAAGAGGCCATCTATGGTCAGCGTGAATTAAAGCGACATCAATACAACCCAGTTGAAACATCTGGACAACCTTATGTTTGGTTTAAAATAGTCAGCCCTATAGATATAACAGAAGGCTGCTTCTTAGTTCCTACGTGGAGCGATGAAAATCCTCATGATGACGTTGCTACATGGTCTTTAGAAGCCAATAGCGCAGGTGGTGTCGATATCCGTGACATTCCAGAAGAAATCGTAATCACCAAACAGCCAGTAGACCAGACTTTAACTGTAGGCCAAACGCTAACTTTATCAGTGGAGGCTAAATCCACCGATGGCTCAGCGCTAACTTACCAATGGAAGAAAGGTAACAGTAATGTATCTGGCGGTACTGCTGCGACATTCACCAAGCAGGCAACGGTTGCGGGTGATGCAGGGGAATATACTTGCGTCATTACTTCAACTTCTGCGGGTAGTGTTACTTCTAGTCAAGCAACAGTCACCATTTCTTAATCTAAGGGGCGTAAGCCCCTCTATTGAGGTCTCATGCAAGTATTAACTGATGTAGGGCAATTTACAGCAGTAGTAGATGGCAAATCGTATTGTTTTACACCTTCATTTTCTGCGATGTCCAGACTAGCGAAGGACTCACTAACAAGATTGACTGATGTTTTCGTTACAATTCATGGCGGTAAATTCCCAAAAATAAACAATCCTGATATCGCTAAGCAAGTGGAGCCAGTCTGCTTTGCAAGAATGGCTATGGCATGCAAGGAAGTGATGGAGGTGTGCTGTAACGAAAATATCAGCAATCTAATCGGCTCACTTAGTATCAATGGAAAGGGGTGGTTAAGTTATCGAGCGGGGTATATTGAGCTTGAGGATATTATTAAGCTAGCCCGTCACCTAATGCGACACGGTATCATGGGCGACCAAAAGCCTGATGAAGACGAAGAGCCACAAGGAAAATTCACAAACGAGTTCGACCCGCGTGTTTATGTCTACCTTGCGGTAGCCCATTTGGGTATCAGCGAACAGGAAGCGTGGGGAATGACAATGACAGGTTTCCGAGCTGCAATGGAAGCTAAATTTCCCCGTAGCGAGAAAGATAAAATCCCATCCAATAAGCGGTATGAAGAAGCTATGGATTGGGCTGATAAAATTATTATGCGTGATAATGCTAGGTAGGTTATGAAAGAAACATTCAAGCCATTTGAAGAAGGTAAAATGAGCTTTAATCCAACTGTGAAGCCTGTTCCGTCATCAGATATTTATGAGCGTCATCCCGCCATGCTATCTTGGCCTAGAGATAAAATAAGCCATGGAGTTGTAGAGATACTTTCTGATTGCGCTGCTGATGTAATGCGAGATAAAGGTATATTGGCTTTTAATCGGCACATTGAATGCAGTCAGGAACACGGATATAACTGTGTGGTTTTTCAGGTAGAGGCAAATGATGCTTACGTTATTAGCGAGTTAAATGATGACTTAGCTAAGTTGATTGTTAACCGTGGTATTGCTGGTCTTAGCGCATTTGCTATGTTTGAAAGAGGTAGTGCGCCGTTTTATTCAACAGTAGGTATTTGATATTGTTTAATTATAGCGATTCGCGAGAATTGATAGCCCATCCTTGGGCTGGGGTGGATTAGGCTAAGAGTTTAGCCTCTGGCTTTCCTTTAAGGGTTAATAAATTGCAATAAACAACGCCGTTGAGTTCAGATAACTGCTTGGATACTTCAGATTCTAAGTTAGGATTTAACTTTTTAATTGCTGGCGCTAGTGTGTTTCGCCATTCATCTATGATTGACTTGATAATATTGTGAGCCACAGAAGTATTGCTTAGCAAAATGTCTGAGAGCTGCCTTTCTTTTCGATTTAAACTGCTAGTATTAACTTCGTAATGATGTTGTAGAGCTTTTAACCAAAAATAGGCTGCATCTATATTTACGCCCGTGCTTCTAAGTTTAGTCAGCATTTCAATTAGTGGGTTCGGGTATTCAGCCATATTCTTAAGCATCTTTTGAGGGTATCTATAGAATTCAGATAGTGATTCTGCTTTATCAACACCCTCAAGGTCAAACAGCCAATCG
The DNA here is from genome assembly GCF_053098325.1 of Providencia sp. PROV_01. Classification (NCBI taxonomy): domain Bacteria; kingdom Pseudomonadati; phylum Pseudomonadota; class Gammaproteobacteria; order Enterobacterales; family Morganellaceae; genus Providencia; species Providencia sp. PROV_01. Next base: position 2,204,130 of record NZ_JBRFKD010000002.1, read on the forward strand.
AACCCATCAAAGAATGACATTGGCATTGCAAGGCTTTCAAGTCCAACCTGTGGTAACTGCTGTTTAGGTATGTACTCACCTTCAAGCGCATCAAGAAATGAAATGGCTTGCGGTATCTGCTCAGGTAGTAGCTCGTTGATATGCTCAACGCCGAACTCTTTGTGAACATACTTCCAGATATCAGGATAAATATTACCGACACCAGTAGCAATTAAACGCTCGGCTGTTTGACGTAGCGGAGTAAGTTCTTTTGCTGTTGATTGACGAGCATTCGCTTTAGCCTTAACTTCGCCAGTAGTCCAATACTCATAGAGTACGTCGTCGCTTCTATCTTGGTATGCAGCAACTTTCTCTCTGATTTCAGATTTTACTTTGTTTATGTTTATCGTATGAAGCCAGCCTGTTAATTTTTTAAGGGCTAAGCAAACTACACTACGGCGTTGGTTATCGCATGGAAGCTGCATTGTGATATTCACAACACAGGTTTTAAATCTTTGTTTTATCTTAGTATATTGAGAGGCCCAATCTAACCCCATTCCTTCAATGAATGGTCGCATAGCTACGAATGGCTGACCTTCATAATTAACCAGATAAAGGTTATCGCCGTGGAAAGGGACATTAATTGTTGATATAGTATTCATAGTTCGTTTCCTACAAGTTTCGGACTAAATTAGAAGCCTCGACTGTTCGCGCAGTCGGGGCTTCGCTGTTTTAAGCACTCAATAAACCATCTTGTATGAGCGTTCGCTTTAATCTCTGAACCATCTCTGAATTCAGAGACCTTCCTTCTTTTTTTGCAATAAGCTTCAATATTTCTTTGATTTCGGGGTCTATTCTTAACCCCAATGGGGAAACTTCTCTCATCCTCATTTTTTTGTCCTTTGTGTAGCTAAAGTGTAGCTATAAAGCTATCAATTTAAAAGTATTTCGTCAATATTATTTTAGCTACACTGTGATGCTAAATGTTGCAGAGGGTGGCTATAATGAAAGGCATGAGAGGCTTAACGCCAATGGGCGTTAGAATACCTGATGATTTAAAAGAAAAAATTCAAAAGAGAGCACTAAAAAATGGACGCTCTATGAACTCGGAAATAATAATGATTCTACAGGAAGCTGTAGACGAAGAAAGAAAACCGAAGAACATAGATGAGCTAGCCAACTTAGAATCAGATAAGTTCAAAGAGCTATTCATGGAAACCGTCAAGAAGATGTACGAGGGTAAATCATGACGCTTAATGAACGTGTTGAATTGGTAGGAAAAATAACACATACAATAGCTATTATGATGTGTGAAATTGAATTAAATCAATCTATGAATGTATATGCTCTCAATATTCACGCCGAAGACTATTACTGTGATGTTTTTAATTTTCTTTATGAAGGAAAAAACTTTAAAAATGCCAATGCTGCAGGTTCAAACCAAGAGTATATTGACCTAATTGATGAAAAATCAAAACACGTAATTCAAGTCACGACAACTACAAGCAAAGAAAAGATAGATAATACATTAAAGTTATTTTCAGAAGGATGTGAAAAATATTCTGGATATACCTTCGATGTATTCTATTTACTTAATAAACCAAAAAATTTAAAGAGAAAAACTATAGAAGAATACAGTAAAAATAATGGCATTACGGACATAAGAGATCATTTAAAGGACTTTACTGACCTTGTTAATGATATTAAGTCATTATCTGATTTGCGTCTGATTGAGATTTTCAATCGTTTTTTTAAGCAACTAAATGATAAGTATACAGATATAATATCGCTGCAGATAGTGTTTGAATTATTAGCAAAGAATAATAGATCAAAAGATCGTGACTATAGTGTGGATTTTAACAATAAAGAGCTGGATGAAAAAATAAAGCTAAACAATTTGAACCTTAAGGTGTCGTGCGAGTTACATAATGGCAGCGAAGCATCACTGCCAATTTATGAAAATATAGACGATGAGGCATTAACGGAGATAAGGGACTTGGTAGTTAATTGTTTCTATGCAGAGGCTCTGAAAAATAGCTTGTTATCTTGTGGTGCAAGGCATAGGGATGTGGCAAAGAAAAGTATTAGTGAGTTACACAGCCTAACAGTAGAAAAATATAGAATAGATTACTCCAAGGTATTAGGGGACTTATGCCATAGGATAGAAAATGAAACATTCAAAGCTAGTTATCAGGAAACATCAATGGCTTGGGTTATTGTCTCTTACTTTTTTGAAGAGTGCGATATAGGAATTAAATAGTGATATTACCGACAAAAGTAATCGCTCCAGTTAGCTCGTTGTATTGCATTTCAGCATATGTATTAGATGCGATAAAGTGCAATGAATGCGTTGGCTTTGATGAAATCCTCGATATCGTTAATGACACTTACCCTGAACCTATAAAGGCTGATAAGTTACAGCTTTGTCTAGATTTTTTATTTATAATTGGCCAATTGGAGTTCGATGGTGAAGCTTTTAAAATTATATTCAAGTAATCCTAGATTTAAAACTATCACCTTTAAGAGTGGTATGAATATTGTTGTAGGCCTACAAGCCAGCAAGTCATCTACAGATAGCTCCAATGGCATAGGTAAAAGTAGTTCATTAAATTTAGTGCATTTAATGCTTGGTGGAAAACTAGACAAAAAAAATACCAGTGACATCAAACTAAAGTCATTTTTATCAGGTTATGGTGATTTTTATCTAGACATGCTTGTTGGCTCCACAGAGTACACTATCAAATTAAATTTTGAAGATGAAGTGTATTATCTTAATGGGGTAAAAATAGGTAAATCAGAAACATTTGGTAAATATCTTTCTGAAAAGGTCTTTATTAACCTGAATGGGACTGTAACTTTTAAACAAGTTTTTAATTGTTTTGCTAGAAGATTTTTGCCAGAAAGAAACTACTATAATGGCACCTTAATGCAACAAGGGCAGCCAATTAACGATTTTTATCAAAGAATGGTTAACCTTTACTTGTTGGGTATAGATCTATCTCTTCCTAACGCTTATAAAAAGACAGCTAGCAAAATAGATGATTTAACAAAAACCAGTAACTCTCTGGAGAAAGCTAATGTACTAGAAGATGAGTCAGAGTTATTGGATTTAAAGGATAAGTTAGAACAGTTATTACAAGATAAAGATAACTTCATCATAGCAAGTAATTACGACGCATTAAAATTACAAGCTGATGAGCTAACTGATGAAATTAACAAGATCAGAGATAAAGTATTTTCTCAATTACGCGAACTGAGAAACAAAAGAAGGATACTAAGCTCTTCCAAGGATGTCGTAAAAGTGGATTTTAAAAAGGTTGAGCAAATTTTTAATGAAGCTAAATTTCATTTCTCTGACAAGGTACAGAAACGGTTAGAAGATGCCACAGAATTCCATATAAAAATTCAGGAGAGCAGAAGGGAGAGGATAGAGAAAAGCATAAATGAAATAAATTTAGAGAATATTTTGTTAAAAGATACTCTGTATAGACTAGAAAACAAAAGAGACAGCTTACTCAGCGGTCTCAGCTCTATGGGGGCTCTAGATGAATATAATTCTATCATCGATAGAGTTAGGGCTTTAGAGTCAGAGATTGCAGAAATATCAAGTCATCAGCAGACGTTAGCTAAAGTTAGAAAAAACAAGGCCATCTTAGAAAAGCAGAGAGCTGAAATCAGTGTTGATGCAATGGAATACATTGAGGCAAAACAAGAGCATCTTGATAATATTCAATCTAAATTTAGAGCATTAGTTAGACGGTTCTACACACACCAAGGCGGGTCAATCCGAATAACTAAAAATGAAGGGGTCGCAAAGTACCTTTACGATATAGCTATACATATTCAGAAAGATTCATCTCAAGGTGTAGGTGAAGTTAAAATATTCTGTTATGACATATTGCTATATCAATTAAACATGAATTTACTGGGTTTTCTTGCCCATGATAGTGCTCTATTTTCTGGAATAGATATTCGACAGATAAAAACAATGTTCAAAATATCTCTTGAAATGTGCGAAGAAAATGGGCTTCAGTATTTTGTAAATCTTAATAAAGATATCTATGATGAGATAACATCAAGTAAGAAAGACGATATTTTGAGCGGCAATGATAAAGACGAGTTAAAGAAAGGTACAGTGCTAAGACTCTTTGATGACAAACCAGAAAACACTTTATTTGGAGAATATTTTGGTTGACGATAAACCTGCTTCGGCAGGTTTTTTGTTTGCTTCAATTTGCACTCCCGCTAAGCTAATATAAGGCAAATTAATCTAATATTGAGGCAAGGGATGAAAAAGTTATTTTTAGCTGGGTTGGTTGGCTTGGCGGTATCGTTAATGGCTGGGTGCGCATCATCAGGTAATCATTCAATAAAAAATGAGACGCAAGAAAGCATTAATTCAAAGCTGGTGAAAGGTAAAACAACTAAAGAAGAGGTAAAGCTAATTTTTGGCAAACCAAGTGCGACGACATTTAGCAGTGAAACTGGTGAGCAGTGGATTTATACGTTAGCAAATACACAAATTAAAGGGACAACCCTTATTCCATTTTACGGATTGTTTGATGGTGGGGCTGATTCTCAGATTAAGCAATTGATAGTAATATTCAAAGATGGTGTTGTTGATAAGTATATGTTATCTGATTCAGCTATCGAAACTAAATCTGGTTTATTAAATTAATGTGAGGATGCATGAAAAAGGTATTTATTGTTGCCGCGCTGCTAGTATTAAGTGGGTGCTCTAATAAAACAGGGTTAGGAACTAACATAAGTAAAGATAGCTATGATGGAAATACTGTGATATCGATTGAAGAGCATGGTAATGACTGTCAATCATTCGTCTGCACCGGTCTTGGCGCTCAATGGAATTCAAAAAATAAAGATAAAGCCATTTTGTACGTTAGTGTATTTAATGAAATAACAACCATTAACGCGGCTGAAATTAAGATTGATGGAAAAGAGTTTAAGATAGCAAAAAAAGATGGCTACTCTGACTTTGATTCATTTTCTCCGTCAGTTCGAAAATCAAGTCAAGCTTTTTTGGTTGATTTTAGTCTAATTAAGGCAATAACTGCTGCATCTGATGCAAGGTTAAGAGTATACACATCAAAAGGGCAAATAAGTGATGTGATTGTATCAAATGGAAAAGATAGCAAGGCTTACTATGCGTTAAAAAGATTTGTTGATGACGTAGAGAAAGCAAATTAATTTAAATTAACAAATCCATAACCCTGCCAAATGGCGGGGTTTTTTATTTTAGCTAAAGGCTCATACATTTGTATGGGCTTTCTTTTTTTAAAGAGGTCGCTATGACAATTAATGCAGGTAACATTGAAATCATAATCAAGGCCGATACTGATGCCTTATTGGTCTCAAATAAGAAGGCGGAAAAGAGCTTAGATGAACTAGATAGAGGATTTAACAAAACAACAAAGTCGGTTAATACGACAGAAAAGTCAATACTATCATTCTCAAAGGCTGCAATCGCGGTTAGCTCTGTGCTATCGGCTAGTACGGTTGCCAATTACGCAGACGCTTGGACTGATTTAAGTAATAAATTAGCTAACTCTATACGACAAAATGAAAAGCTTGCAGATGTAACGGAGCGAGTTTTTGATATATCGCAAAAAACAAGATCTAGTTTGAATGGTACCGCTACTTTGTATGCAAGGTTAGAAAGGGGTACAAGAGAATACAACACGTCAGCGGCTGATTTAATCAAGCTAACAACAATTATAAACCAAGGGTTTGTTGTTTCTGGAGCCACAGCGCAAGAGGCTGAAAACGCCATAATCCAGCTATCACAAGGTATTGCATCTGGCGTTCTTCGCGGCGAAGAATTTAACTCTGTTGCTGAGCAAGGTAGCCGATTAATGGTCGCTTTAGCTGATTCTCTTGGGGTTGGGATTGGAGAGCTTAGGGCTATGGCTGCGCAAGGAAAGTTAACAACCGATGTTGTTGTTAATGGGTTACTTTCACAAGGCAACTCCATTGGTAAAGAATTTGCCAATACAACAGCAACGATGTCTCAATCAATTCAAACTGCGGGCAACAACCTTACAAAATTCTTTGGTGAATCAACCACTGTTCAAACTGGAATTTCAGTATTTAACTCAGCAATTATCACCATTAGTGAAAATATGAATGTAGTTTCTGGTGTCTTAATTTCTGTAGCCGCAATTATGGGGGGTAGATTTGCTGGAGCAATGTATTTAGCCACACAAAATATCATTAAGAATACTGCGGCAACATATGCAAACGCAGCAGCACAAGGGAAAATGGCTGCCGCGTCAATGGCTGCTAAATCAGCTTTAGGCTTAATAGGTGGGCCAGCAGGTGCGGCAATTCTAGCCGCTAGTGCAGTATTTTACTTCTATCAAAAAAGTCAAGAAGCCAAACAAGAGGCATTAGCTTTCGCTGATTCAATCGAAGAATTGAAAAATAAGATGAAAGATATGTCTGATGTTGCCTTGATGGGTAATATTGCCGAGGCAAGTAAGTCCATTGATGCTCAAAAAGTGTCAATACAAAGCCTTAAAGATGAGCTGGAAATACTACAAGATAACTACAGTTATACAGCGAGAAATACAGCCGAATATCAAAATAGGTCAAAAAACCTAGAAAAAATTCAGCGTGATATAGCTATCAAAACTAAGGAATTAGAAGAGGCTCAAAATAAGCTAGCTAGAACTACTAAATATGTATCAGATGCAACCCAAGAGCTAACAGATAGAAATAAAGACCTATATGATGCCATGAATAGTGCATCTGGCGTTGCTGGTAAAATGGGGGCGGCGATTGGCGCGTTGCAGAAAAAAATAAAAGCTGCTGCTGATGAGAAAGCTAGACTGAACAGCGAAATGCGTGACAACCCCGAAACTGATGACGGGAAAAAAGCCATTTTGAATTTACAAGAACAAAATGAGCTGCTTAGGATAAAAGATGGGCGCTTACGTGCAATCAGAAAAGCTGAAATGGAAGCCGATAAAGTCACCAGTAACCCAAAACAAAGGAAATTATTGATTGCTGAGGCAACAGCTAATTATGACTTAACTCAAGCTGAAAGGGAAAGAACTAGCAGCGCGAAATCATCTGCAAAAACCACAGATGAAGCAGGTGATTCACTTCAACGCTTACAGGAAAGGCTTGCCAGACTAAGTCAGGGTTACGAAGAAAACTCCTTGCAAATGGCTAAATACGATGCAGTACAGTCACTAGGCGCAAAGGCTACTCCAGAACAAATAGCATTAGCGGAGAAAAAAGCAGAAGCTATCTGGAAGATGGAGGAAGCGGTAAGAAACCTAGCTCAAGCTGAACAGGGAAGAAAGTACGCCAATCAAGAGATAGCCGCTGCCAAGGTTGCTGAAAATCCTTACACCGATACAGCAGAAGACCCACTCGCTCAGATAAACCTACAGGAACAGCAAAAGTTAGAAGCTTTAGAAAAGTATCGGCTTATTGATACTGAAAACGCTCAACTGTATGAGGATGCTAAAACCGCAATCATGCAGCAAGCAACATATGATCGCGAAAGAATACTCAAGCAAGAGCAAGATGAATACAAAAACAATATGGCTGGTCTTCTTGGTTCCACGTCTGAGTTTGCGAGTTCACTTGCTGGAGCGTTCGGTGATGCGGTAGGCGAGTCAAATGCAGCGTATAAAGCGTTGTTTGCTGTTAGTAAAGCGTTTGCAATTGCTCAAGCATCGTTAAACCTTCAAACGGCAATCGGTAATGCTCTTGCAATGCCTTGGCCTGCAAATATCCCAGCAATAGCGCAAGCAATGGCGGCAGGCTCCCAACTGGTTAATGCTGTAAGAGGTGTTAATTACGGCGGTCGTCGCTACGGCGGTAACGTATCAGGCGGCAATACTTACCGTATTAATGAATCGGGTGAATCTGAGATATTCCAGACTTACGACGGAAAACAGGCTTTCATTCCTAATAAGTCAGGGAAGGTTATTCCTGCGGATAAGGCGGGCGGTAACAAAAATATCAATTTGAATATTATATTTAACGACCATTCATCAGGTAATCACCGATTTGAAGCCGAAGCAACGCAAAATGGCGACACATTGACCGTCCAAGCGTTTCTAACTGACATGCATGAGAAGGGGCCTATGCATCGCTCGATAATTCAAAATACCACAGCAACAACCAGACTCGGATAGAGGTAACGATGGACGAAATTATTGATTACCCTCGCGGTATGCCATTGCCGATTAGGGCAGACAAAAACATGACCATCGACACGGGATTTAGGACTGACCAGCCACAGGTTGGCGCTCCTATCTTCCAACCTTTGACGGATGATTTAAAAACCGTTTGGAGTGTGCGGTGGGTATTGAGGCGAGAGCAGGAAAGGCGCTTTGCTCAATGGTTGCGAAGCCCTAACTATCTTGATAACGGTAAGCGTTGGTTTCGCATGGAGATTGATTTGGGCGGCAGTGGACTGCAAGAGCAAATAGTTCACTTCGTTCAAATGCCAGTGCAGACCTCGATAGTTGCTGGCGTGGTGACATGGACAGGAAGCATTATTTGCCGAAAACTGAACAATACAGATGATGAGTTCGGAGACTTGATTGTCGAGTTATTGCCTGAAGAATGGGGCCTGCTCGATATCGTCGTCACCGAACGCCTACCGAGATGTAAGGGGGATAAATGAAGTTAAGAGAGTACAGAGCGCAACGACCGATGCGTACATTCTACGAAACCATCCAGTTCTCCCATGATTCATTCGGAAACATTCATTTAGTCAGCTTGCAGATAGAGCCTAAAGTATTGGGCGGTGTTGAGTATCAGCCGTGTAACTTTGAACTCGCTGAAAGCCAGCAGAGCAAAACGCCGATTATCGATGCTTCGGTTAAGTTCAGTCGAGTAGCGCAGGACTTTAAGCAGCAGCTCAAGTTATGGCGGTCAAACACTCGAATGAAGCCAATTATCGCAACGTTTAGATTGTTTGATTCAGCCGACAAAGATAACTCGATAAGCGAATGGTCGCTGTACGTGAAAGACTGCTCACTTGATGCCGAATCGGTCACTGTCACGCTGTCAATGAATAACCCGCTGAATAAGAACGTTGGCAGAATATACACGATGGAAGAGTTCACAGGCTTGGAGACTGTTTAATGACGAGAAATGAATTCATAAACAAGATGATAGGCAAGCCGTGGAAGAATCGTGCGTGTACGTTTGAAGCGTGTGATTGCTGGGGATTGGTGGTCTTATATTTTAGGTACGTACTAGGTACAGAAATTCATCATGATGCTGGCTACGAATCGGACCATGACTTTGTAACTTGCTATGAGAATGAGGTCGAGTTTTGGCAGCACACTGAGCATCCAGTAGGTGACGGGATATTCATTGGCTATCGCGGCTCTCAGCCATCCCACATTGGCTTAATCATCGATGGCAATGCATTTCATAGTCGCGGCGAGAATGGTGCCGTAAGAATGGACAGGCTCATTGTGCTTGAGAAGAAATTCACGAAATTGGAGTTTATGAAATATGCCGATAGTTGAAATTCAGCGAGTGGCTGGAATACCGAAAGAAAGAGTCGATTTAAAAGTCGGCTCTTTTTTTTATAGCGATTTCCTAGTGCATCAGCAGTTGCATAGTGACATTGTCATTCTCGTTAACGGGCGTGAGCTGCAAGAAGATGACGAGTTAGATTTTGAGATAACACCGACTCACTTTATTCAAGTGTTCGACCAACCAAAAAGTGTCATTGGCGATATTCTGAATCCAGTTTTTAATTTGGTTACAAAAGTATTCTCGTTTCTCGCGCCAAAAACGCCGTCATTTTCTGCTGCGGAGTCGAATGTTAAAGACAGCCCGAATAACCGACTCACAGGGCAAACAAACGTTGCAAGGGCATATCAGGCAAGACCAGAGATACACGGTCAAGTAAGGGCATTTCCTGACCTCATTCAGCAGTCAATGTTTGAGTACAACAACAACCTCAAAACGGTTACCGAGTGGCTAAACATCGGCATTGGAGAATATAAAACTGAAAGTATCCGATTTGCTGAGTCTGATTTTACAGCAATGGCAGGGGCTAGCTACAAGATATATAGGCCAAAAGAAGTTATCCCGCTGATTAACGAAGGTTTCGAGTTCCCCGATATCGACGGACAAGAATTGCCGGGCCCCAACGAAAGTAAGGATATCCCGCAGCAAACAGCAACAGCAAACGAGGTCGTTTCTGGCGAGATAAAAGGTGGTGAAGCGGCGATAAAAATCGTTAAGCAAGATGAGTTTGAATACTTCTACGAGCTGACAAAGCCTCGCTCTATTTCAATGACAGTGAATGTAAGTTACGACACGCCACAGGGTTCGGTAACTAAAGATGTAAAAATAGACGCTCAGTTAGTTGATGCAAAAGAGAGTGATGACGGTTCATTGATTAACCCAGTTGAATATTACGAATTCTTCTTTACTAACCTAAGTGGTACTGATTTAGCTCAACTTCCACCGAATGCAGTAGTGAATACGACAAAATTCATTCTGTATGACAATCAGTTTTTAACAGTGGGCCCGTTCTTTTCGCCTGTTGACGGCGACCAGATGTGGATTCACTTACAGGCACAACTTGGTGGGGGTGATAATTGCAATGCAACTGTTGAAATCTGGAAGATAAACACGGATAACGAGGAAATAGTTGGCACTCGTCAAAGCTTCAATACTGCGCTAAGCGCCAACAACGGCGCGCGAGTTTATTACAAAACAGACAAGGTGCCGCTTAATTCAGGCCGTGGACGTTACGCTGTGCAGCTAACTCGACGCAATAACAGCAGCGACCAGAGTATCATGAAAATCGAAAACGCTCATATTGTCAGAGTGCGTGAGAATGTCGTTTTTGAGAATGACACAATAGTTAATGTGTCTGTGAGAGCCACTGAAGCACCCACAGGAGCCAGAGAGCGTAAATATAACTTATTGGCCACGCGTATGGTTATTTCGTATGACCGAGTATCAAAGCAAGTTGATTATACGCTCAGGCCATCACGAAGCTTTGCAGATGCAGTGCTGCACGCTTGGCTAATTACCGCAGGTGAAAGCGAGAAGAATATCGACATTGACGGGCTGTATCGAATTTACGATAGCTTGCCTGATGAACGCCTAGGATACTTTGATTACACATTTGATGACGAGGATATTTCTCTTGGACAACGCATCGAAACTATCTGTAATGCTGCACGAGTGACAGCTTATTTCGACAATGCAGTCCTCACATTCTCGCGTGAACAGTCCAGTGAATTCCCGATGACTACTTTTAACCGTTCAAACATCACAGGTAACGACATGAAGATATCGTATGACATGTCGATGCCAAGTGGTTATGACGGGATTGAGTTGGAATATGTCGAACCTGTTCGCAATAAGAAAGACTATATCCGTTTTCGAGTTGATGAAAACGGAATTACGGAAGGGCTATCACGCACGCCGAATAAGATTGTTTTGCAAGGTTGCCGAAATCGTTACCAAGCAATGGATAGGGTGCTGTTAGAAGCTAACCGACTTATTCATCAGCGAACAAGTATCAGCCTGACAACCCTTGCAGATGGTGGGAATGTGTACCCATCAGACATGGTACTGATAGCGGATACTTACGATTCAAACCAGCAAGCAGGATATATCACGGAACGAAAAGGAGAGGTGTTCACAACCAGTGAAAAGATTAAATTTGATGATGAAATGTGGGTGTATCTCACTGATTCTATGGGCTACACAACGCAGAAGTTTAAAGCGGAGCCTCGGAATGATACCGAGTTCGGCTTTATTGCAAGTGTACCAGAAGATATAGAACTCAATCTATACGATGGATATCAGAAACAATCCCCTTCTAGATATGTGATAGCAGCATCAGTTGAACTCGAAAACATCAAGTGGGTCATTACAGATAAGCGCCCACTTGGTGGCGAACGCTACACAATAACTGCAACCGAATATTTCGACGCAAAAGCCGACTATAACGCATAACAGCAATCATTAACCAACAAGCCAGCCATTAGAGCTGGCTTTTTTATTGGAAAAAATAAGCATGAGACAAAATGTAAAGCCAACACAAGAGCCAGTTCCAAGTAGTGATATCAAAAACCTTTTCTTTAACTCAGGATTATTAGATATATGGGCCACATCATTAGAACATAAGTACATTGACCGCTTTGGTAATTGCCATTTAACAGCTGCGGGTATGGAGTGGTTATTCAAAGAGTTGGTCGAGAAATTTAAAGTCGATATGAATACAGCTATTGTCGCGGCTGGTTATATTACTATCGATAGCTTCCAACAAGGCGCTGATTTACCGAATAATGAATTAACTCAACGTAATCAAATTCTTCGTGATGAAACTACAGGTGAATATTACCGCTGGGATGGTGATTTGCCTAAGCAAGTTCTAGCTGGTTCGACCCCTGAATCTACAGGCGGTATAGGTAAAGGTGCTTGGGTTAGTGTTGGTGATGCTGCACTAAGGCCATTAGTAAATGTGCTGAATAGTACAGTAGAAAGAATCCCTTTGTATTTTGATACCGTGAATCATTTAATCACAGAGCCAATTGATTCCGGGGTTTTAGTTAAAACGTTAGGTCTGAGATTTAAAGGAGATGGGGGAGGCGCTGAATATCGAATAGTTTCTACTGCTGGGGTAAGACCTGAAACCAAAGGTTATAAAATAACATCATACCCTACTGAATTTGGAGATTTAGAGCTTGCAAACGGTAATATTGCAATACGCCTTAGTCCAGTTGAAACCCCTGATGAATTACGTATATGGGCTCACCGTGGTGGTCAGCGAGGCGTAGCTGAAAATACTATGTATGCATTTAGTCAAGCAATCGAGAACGGAGCACACGGAGTTGAACTTGATGGGTGTATGTCAGCTGATGGAGTTTGGTATGTATTTCACGATGCGTTCGTATCGGATTTAACAAACGGAACAGGGTATGTACGTGATTTAACCTCAAGCTATATGGATAGTTTGAAACTAAAAAGACTGATTGGCACTCGATTTGAAAACTCAGTGCGCATACCTCGTTTCTCTGAGTTCTTGAAATGGGCTGCTGAGAATGGCGTTAACTTTACGGTTGAACTTAAATACAAGCGAACAGGGAAGGAGGTGGAAGATTTTCTCACTGGCGTGCAAATGATTGTTGATGCAGGATGTGAGTCGTTTGCACACGTTCAAGTCACTACACTAAAAGAAGCTTTACTTATTCGTGAAGTAAGCAAGCAGATTGTAATCAGTTATTCATTCGCAAACTTAAACACTCCATCGGATGTGGTGTGGATATACAAGGACTTCGAAAATGTAATTATTCAGACAAACACAAACGGGATAACCCCACAATATAAAGAAACCGTTAAGCTAATCAGAGCGCTTGGTGGTGATGTTATCTGCTACACGTCGAGGGACATGGAGCTAGATATCAAAAAAGCACTCGAAGCAGGAGTAAGAAATATAATTTCAGACCGCGGTTGGGAGAATAAATAATGAACTTAGCAATATCGCCACTTCCAAATAAATGGGATGTATTGACTACAGGCACTGGCGCTGTGAATAAAAACACAGATGGGTCAGTAAAAATCACCGACAATGACACAACAAGCACAGCGTACATCTATAAATGCGTGCAAGTGTCAGCCGGAGATACTATCACTGTTTCTGCGCTGGTTAATGTAAACTCCGGTTCTTTATCTATTATTACGAGCGAAATGTACTGGGGAGCATCTGACTTCAATCAGCAAAGAACAAGCAGACACGGACTTCATGAGATATCTATTGCTCATACTGTAAAGCTAGATTCTAACGCAGGGAAATACATCTTTATTAAGATTGGGTGCACAGGCGCTGACACTGCTGATGCAGATGTTCTGTGGTGTAAAGTTGATATTGAAAAATCATCGGTTGGTTCTTTGCGTGATGTTGCGTACGGATACATAACACTGAATAACGGGACTGTCGAGTTAAACAATTCATTTGCAAACTCTGGTATAGCATCAATGAATTTGACAACTCAAGGATTAGAGATTGAGTTTGATAATGTATTATTACTATCAAGAGTAGAATCAACACACAATGGAATTCTCCCACTAATTACAGCGCATAATGTTTTCACTCCCAACACTCATTATGAGCCTAGAGTTGTCAGCTATGAACCCTCAACGAGAAAAGCCTTAATTCGTTTTTGGAGCCTATCTGGCGGTAGTTACACACCAGACGCCAAGGCTATTGAGTCTAGAGTTATCGTCAGAGCTAGCATTGTATAGATGCGAGAGTTGTTGTGACGAGCTGTGCCGAAATTGTGACACAAAAATGAGAGGGGATTTGATGTGCGTGCCATATTTGTGACACATAAAAAGGAAAGGATCCGACATTGAATGTCAAAGATTGCAAGCATGGCACGTTTGCGAATGGTGAAATGCTTTTAAATCATATGGTTAATGATTAACTTACTGACTTGTAATCAGTAGGTCACCAGTTCGACTCCGGTAGCCGGCACCAAATAAGAACCCGTTATCTCTCAACCAGATAACGGGTTTTTTCTTGTTTGTAATTCATGTCATTTTACCCCTTCTAGTTGCTGATAAGTACATCAAGAACATCACCACTCAAATGATTTTAAAACAATGAGAGAGTAGATATGGCTGAGATGAAATTAAAATCTCAGATGGATATTCGGGTTAACGACAGAACTGGTGATGAGAATAGTGAAGGGTGGTTAGGGTATTCCTATAATAGGAGGAGCTATCCACTCTATAAGTGGCTACAATCTTAGGCGAATTTACTGATCTTATTTTTTCTCATAGTAGTCTATGGTTGATGGCATCAAGTTGCTAAAAATAGCGACTAAATTGACAAATATAAGCAAAATAATCCGTAAAATGACAAAAATGCATATTAATAATGAGATTAATTAACCCATATATGTGATAATTTTGTCAGTTCACTACTGTTTAAGTGATTACGTTTTTAGTTTAATCGGCGTATCGTTCTGAAGAGGAAAAAGGAATCCGGCAGAGCTGCTGATTAATTGGCATACTAAAAATCAAATATTGCTTAATAGTTTTGAAAAGGTTATCCGACCGTTATCTACTTAAGTAGAAGATGAATTTTAAGGATATTCAGCTAGTTGTGGGTGAAAACCCATTTTGTTGTAGTAATCATGTTGAATTTAAAAGACTAAATATTGTCTAAAATAGCGTGCATTCTGCAAAGGCGAAGTATTGGGAGATATAATGTACGCCAAAAACCCATTTTCACTGAAATTGGTCCATCCGAAGTACTTAGTAACATGGATGGGGGTTTTTATCTTATTTTTATTGGTTCAATTACCTTATAAATGGCAGATATCGTTAGGTGCTTTTTTAGGTATCAATTCGCGGTATTTTATTAAAAGAAGAGTATCAATAATTAAACGAAACTTAGAGTTGTGTTTTCCGGACAAAAATAAAAATGAAATAGATATTCTGGTAAATGATAACCTAAAATCTTTGGGGATCGCATTATTTGAAACTGGAATTGCCTGGTTTTGGAGCGATAAAAGAGTTAAAAAGCTCTTTCAAGTAAAAGGAATGTCTAATTATTTAGATGCGATTGCGAAAAACAAAGGTGTAATAATTGTTGGGGTTCATTTTATGTCACTTGAGTTAGGTGGTCGGATTATGGGCCTTTGTTTCCCTGTTAATGCAATGTATCGGCCGCATAATAATAAAGCGATGGAATATATTCAAACAAAGGGACGGTGCCGTTCAGGTAAAGGAATGATTGACCGTAAAAATTTGAAATTTATGGTTCAAGAGTTAAAAAATGGTAAGTCCATATGGTTTGCACCCGACCAAGATTTTGGACGAAAAGGGACGATATTTGCGCCATTTTTTTCTGTTAAAAATAGTTCCACCTCAAAGGGAACATCAATACTTGCTCAATTATCTAAATCACCAACACTCACAGTAACATTATTGAGAAATAAGAGTGGTGCTAATTATGATTTGATACTGGGAAAAGAAATACCTAAGTACCCAAGTTGTAATGCATTACAGGATGCAACAGCAATTAACTCGGTTTTAGAGATGGAAATTATGAAAGCGCCAGAACAATATCTTTGGGCTCATCGACGGTTTAAAACTAGGCCGGAAGGGGAAGTGTCACTTTATAGTTAGCTTTATATTTATCTATAGCAGTAAAGGCAATCGTGATTAAAAGGAATTAGTTGGCTTTTTACTGATAACCCTTTTTGTATTATAGTTTTTTTAGACTCATAATATAAAACGAGATAAATAAACCTTTTATCTCGTTTTAATCATAAGTTATAGTCTTGTTTAGTACGGATTTTTTTGTTAGAACCAGCTGTGTAGCATAAAGTATGATAATGAAAATATAAAAATTACCATTAGGTGTTGGAGTACCTTTAAAAACAAAAGAAATCTTCTTATTTGATTCATTGTTTCCTGCTTTGGCTAACAAAAAGAGTAGTTAATTAAAAAGTTTTATTCTGTGTAGTAACGCTAATTATAAAATACCAGTTTGTATATAAAATATTACAAAAATGTGAAATATATTACGCTTAATAAGTAAAAATATCTAATTTAAAAATATTTAACAAATAACTGATCATTTATTGCGTAAAAATAGAACTACCTTCAATAACGATATTAATCGAAGGCAATTCTATTATAGAGTTACTTTAGAATAAACTAAAAACTATTTTCATATTCTCGAGCTTTTTTATCGTCATAATTATGTTCCCATTTGGCAATAACCAGAGCGGCTAGGGCATTACCTACCACATTAAGTGCCGTACGTGCCATATCTAGAATTCTGTCAACACCTGCGATGAATGCTAACCCTTCTAATGGAATCCCTACACTTCCTAGCGTGGCAAGAAGAACAACAAATGAAACACCTGGGACACCAGCAATACCTTTAGAAGTGATCATAAGAGTAAATACTAAGATAAGTTCTTGCCCAATGGAGAGTTCTATACCATAAAGTTGGGCTATAAAAATAGCGGCAATACTTTGGTATAGTGTCGAGCCATCTAAGTTAAATGAATAACCAATTGGAATAACAAAGCTTGTTACAGACTTAGGCGCTCCGTATTTTTCCATTTTATCCATAATACGAGGAAGTACGGTTTCAGAGCTGGCCGTCGAATAAGCGAGTAACAATTCATCTTTTAATATTTTCATCAAAGTGAAAATATTAATTCGACAATAACGGGCAACTAATCCTAATACAACAACCGCAAAAAATATAATTGCACAGTGGACGAGTATAACCAGTTTCAATAAAGGAACTAATGATGAGAAACCAAAGTTAGCAACGGTAACGGATATTAATGCGAAAACCCCGATTGGAGCATACATCATAATCATATTTGTTACGCGGAACATTGTTTCAGAGAAAGTCTGTAATACATTGAGTAATGGTTGTTTTTTCTCTAATGGTAAAGAAGAAAGCCCTAAGCCAAATAATACAGCAAAAAAGATGACGGGGAGCATATCACCACTCGCCATCGCTGCAAAAATATTACTTGGAACTAAAGTGAGGATCGTATTAATGATCCCGGAAGGGTGGCTTTCAACTTCTTGGGTAGTTTTTTCATATTGTGAAATATCGACTTGAGTTAATTGCGACATGTCAATACCAACACCTGGTTGGAATATATTGGCAAAAGAGATACCGACGATAATGGCAATTGTAGTAATAATTTCAAAATAAAGAATAGTTTTAAAACCGAGAGAGCCTAGTTGCTTGGTATTACCAACGCCTGCTATTCCAACAATTAGGGTTGATATTACAATAGGAACAACAATCATCTTGATTAACTGAATAAATATTTTACCAGCCGGGGATAGAATATTTAAAATCAACCAATCTTTGTACTCTGTATTATCATGTAAAAGCGCACCAGCAATAACGCCCAAAATAAGAGCAACCAATATTTGCCATCCTAGGCCAAATTTAAACGGTTTTTTTTTAGTCACTTGGTTTAATGTCATAATGAAATCTCATTTTATATTAATAATTCTTATGTATGTCTTTTTATTATCATAAATTTTATATCGAATATTCGAGAAAACTACAACTATTAACTCGATAAATTTGAGTAATTCCAATGTGTAATTTATATCAATTTGTTTGTTTTGTTAAATTATTATATGATAATAACGTTTTATGTTAAATATTATATATGAATGTGAATTTTAGGTGAGTTTTGAAGGTAAATTAATATTTAAAGTAAATGGAGTAAATGTTTTAAATTTGTTAATGAAATGGTTTGTTGTAGTGCTTGTTTTTCGCCGATAAAACTAAATAGAGTGAAAAATAGCCACTAAAAGTATTATTTTCATTGGAAAGGTTTCTGAATGTGATTTTATGTTTAAATCATTCTATTTAATTAGTTAACAAAAAATAGAATTTAATCTAATAAAATTATGGCTAGATAATGAAGCATTATTAAAATATAAAAGTTATTGCGATAAATGATTTATCACTAAAATTTATGTAATGAAATTAGTGAAGAATAGAGAAATTTAATAATAGACAAATTAAACTTTAAATAATTCAAAGAGCAGATTGTTTCCGTTTAAGTGCAGCGAGTAATGTGCGTTCAGAAAGGTCTAAGTAATTACGCAACATATTAGCCGCATCTAAATTTTGGCCAGAATCTAATAAGTTAAGAATAGAGTGGTTTTTATCAATATAGGGAGCATACAAAATTTTAGGGTCATTGAGGTGACCAAAGGCCAGTCGTAATTCAGCTGACACATTACGGTATAATTTAATTAAACGCTCGCTGTCGGATAACTCGACAATGGCAGTATGAAATTTCATATTTGCAGTACCTACACCGACCCAGTTCTCGGTCTTTTCATGTTCACGAGCTTTTTGAACAGCCTCTTTCATTTTATGAACTGATGGATGCAAGGCATATGCATGAGTTAACGCATCACACTCAATAAGCCGGCGAACTTGGTAGATATCGATAATGGCGGCCATATCAGGGACTGAGACAAATACACCCTTATTTGGAGCATAAGTTAACAAACCTTCCTGCGTAAGTACGCGAAATACTTCTCGCAATGTGTTGCGAGAGATATCGAGTTCTTCACTTAATGTTGCTTCAGATAAGCGCTGACCCGGCGTGATCTCCCCAACTGTTATCTTATAACGTATAACTTCTGCAATAGTGACAGATAAAGTTTGTGCAACAGATTGTTTTTTCATAATAAAGGCTAATTTTAGTCTCAGGGGTAATAATTCGTTATATTCACATATTCAAGTTATGGCAGCAAGTTTCCTTTCTTTTTTACTCATCATCCCATTTCATGTATTTGCACAAAAATAGTGAAATTATAAATTTATCGCACCAACTTGGTGCGAACTAGTCGATAAGCAATATGCATGTGCAGTGAAAATTGTTAAAAAAGTGATCTCGTCTTGATTTTTAAACGAGCAATTACGATTTTTATTGATTGTTTATTCATCATTTAATACTAATTGTTCAACAATTCATTAAAAATGAATTAACAATATAGGTAACAAGTAGAACAATGGCACGATAATTGCCTTAGTGATTGTGACATCAACAACTACATCAATAATTAAAACAATAACTATTAGAGGAGTATGCACATGGCCGCTCAAGAAAGTGCACCAACTACGGCTGAATATGTGAAAAGCCGCCGTTCATCACTGATAAGCGCAATTTTTTTAATGGCAACGTCTGCCATTGGGCCTGGGTTTATCACACAAACGGCTACTTTTACCGTGACATTAGGAGCCGCTTTTGCCTTCGGGATATTAGCGTCTATTGTGATTGACTTCATTGTTCAGCAGAACATATGGCGAGTTGTTACCCTGACTAAAATGCACTCATCCGAAATTGCGAATGCCACAATTCCTGGGAGTGGTTATTTACTTGCTATATTAGTTATTTTTGGCGGGCTAATTTTTAATATTGGCAATATTGCAGGTGCAGGGTTAGGGCTTAATGCCTTAGTTGGCTTAGACCCGAAATGGGGTGGTTTGATTAGCGCACTATTAGCCATTTATATTTTTTCTTCCCGTAAGGCCAGCACATTTATTGATAGGTTAATTATTGGATTAGGTGTAGTGATGATTGGCTTAACGTTATTTGTCGCTATTGCATCAAATCCGCCTGTTGGTGAGGCATTACGCCAAAGCGTACTACCGGACACGGTTGATTTTGCCATGATAACCACCATTGTTGGGGGCACTGTTGGGGGGTATATCTGTTATGCAGGCGCTCATCGCTTATTGGATAAAGGCGCAGTAGGTATTGAAAACATTAAAGTTGTTTCTAGCGCTGCGACAAAAGGTATCTTAGTTGTTGGGTTGATGCGTTACATTTTATTTTTGGCTATCTTAGGTGTAGTTGCAAGTGGTGTGACTATTGATATTTCTGGACATGCGGCTAACCCAGCATCGCAAGCATTTCAGGCAGCTGCGGGTAATTTTGGTTTACGTATCTTCGGTTTAATTCTATGGGCTGCAGCACTTACCAGTGTGATTGGTGCAGCGTATACCTCAATGAGCTTCTTAACGGCATTTAAGTCTTCTATCACAGAAAGGCAACGTAATGTCGCAACTATCATATTTATTGCAGTCTCTCTGATTGTCTATTTATTTATGGGAACAGCCCCTGCGGCATTATTGGTTTTTGCCGGTGGTTTCAATGGGCTAATTTTACCTATTGGTTTAACTTTATTTGTTTATATCGGCTGGAAACGCTCAGATTTAATGTCAGGTTACCATTATCCACGTTGGCTATTATGGTCTGGTGTTGTGACGTGTGCACTCACTTGGTATATGGGCGCAATGTCTGTCGGTGCAATCTTTAATTATCTGAAATAACTCAAGGAGAAGCCATGAGAAAGCAAATTGATTTAAATAGCGACCTTGGGGAGAGTTTTGGGCAATGGGAAATGGGGAACGATACCGCCATTCTTCCTGTTGTTAGTAGTGCCAATATTGCCTGCGGTTTTCATGCGGGTTCGCCAGAAGGGATATTAAAAACCCTTAAAGCAGCGAAGGAAAATGGTGTTGCTGTTGGTGCTCATGTTGGTTATCCCGACTTAGTGGGATTTGGTCGACGTAATATGGATATTGCATCAAATGAATTAACTGCGGACGTGATTTATCAAATTGGTGCATTACAAGGGTTAGCAACCGCAGCAGGAACACAAGTTTTATATGTTAAACCCCATGGAGCATTGTATAACACGATTGCTCATGATAAACGTCAAGCTATGGCGGTGATTGATGCGATATTAGCCATTGATAAGCAGCTGATATTAGTCGCATTAGCAGGATCGCCATTAATTGAGTGGGCGAGAGAATGTGGCTTAAATGTCGTCGCAGAAGCTTTTGCTGATAGAGCTTATAACAGCGATGGTACATTAGTATCTCGAAAATTAGCCGGCTCTGTATTACATGACCCACAGATAGTCGCAGACCGCATGTTGCAATTGGTCATGGAGGACGGTGTGATGTCAATTGATGGAAAATTTACACCGGTTGACGCGGGGTCAATTTGTGTTCATGGCGATAGTCCTGGCGCTCTTGAAATGGCAAAACAGGTACGCGCTATTCTAGAGAAACAAGGTATTGAAATTTATGGTTTTGCTCATAAAGGAGACCGCGAATGACACCGCTAATGAAGGCATCACAGCAGGCCATTGAAGCCGCTCGTCTTGCACGCCTTGCTATCCGCGAAGGATATGACAAACCAACAGCTGGCCTTGCTCCGGGCATGACTCAAGCCAACATGATTGCATTGCCACGCGATTGGGCATTTGATTTTTTATTATATGCTCAGCGTAATCCAAAGAGCTGCCCTGTTTTGGACGTATGCGAAGCAGGGAGTTGGCAAACTGTTTTAGCTGAAGGTGCTGATTTACGTACTGATATTCCACGTTACCGTGTGTGGGAAAATGGTCAGTTAACCGCTGAAATTACGGATGCGACATCGATTTACCAACAATATCCTGATTTAGTGACTTTTTTAATTGGTTGCAGTTTTACTTTCGAAACACCAATGATTGAAGCCGGTATTGATGTACGGCATATCACCGATAAATCCAATGTTCCGATGTATAAAACTAATCACCTTTGTCGCCCAGCTGGGCGTTTACAAGGGGAGCTAGTGGTTTCAATGCGACCAATACCTGCAAATCGAGTAGCGGATGCTGTGAGTATTACTGGCAGGTTTCCTGCAGTGCATGGCACGCCTGTTCATATTGGTGCACCAGAACAATTAGGTATTGTTGACATTATGCAACCTGACTTCGGTGATGCGGTTCGTATCGAAGAGGGGGAAATCCCCGTTTTTTGGGCTTGCGGCGTAACGCCTCAAGCGGCAGTGATGAAATCAGGGGTTCCTTTCGCATTAAGCCATGCACCTGGTTACATGTTTATTACGGATGTACCCGATGCCGCATATCATATATAGAGGTGCCAATTGAGATTTTTACCCGTCAATTTAAGTGCCTTTATGGTGGAGTTAGAAAGTCTTGAACAAACAATGGCATTGACTGATTCATTAACAGAAATGCCAATTTATGGGATTGACGAAATTACGCCAGCAGCAAGGACGATTTTAATTCGCTATAACCCGATCAAGATTGATGTAAATGATTTGGTTGAAAAGATTTCGCTTAGGGATGTGTCAAGTGTCGTCGGCAAGGCCAGCAAATTGGTCACTATCCCTGTTCATTATAATGGGGAGGATTTATCCGATGTTGCATTGCATTTAGGTATATCCACCGCTGAAGTTATACGTCGTCATACAGAAAATGAATTTCAGGTTGCATTTAGCGGTTTTGCCCCAGGTTTTGGTTACATGGTTTCGAAAGGCGCTAATTTGAATGTTCCAAGGCGTCAATCACCAAGGGTGCGCATTCCTGCGGGTTCTGTTGCATTAGCGGGAGAGTTTAGCAGTGTCTATCCACAAGCTAGCCCTGGCGGATGGCAGTTGATTGGTGTGACTGAGCTATTAATGTGGGATATCAATCGACCTGAACCTGCGTTAGTTCAGGCAGGAACGCGGGTCAACTTTGTTGATGCAACGAAAAGTCAGATTAGCTATAGCTTGCCAACTAAAGTAGAAAGTGAAACTAAACCTGAGAGTACCACTGCTGATTTAACCGTTTTAACGACGGGGTTACAGGTTTTATTTCAAGATTTAGGGCGTATTGGCCAATCGGCATTAGGTATTTCAGAATCAGGCAGTATGGATAAATCGGCATTGCGTAGTGCAAACCGTATTGTGGGGAATGAATCAGACTCACCCGCTTTAGAGATAACACAAGGTGGGTTTAAGGCTCAGGTACACAAAGACCTTATTGTTGCAGTGACTGGAGCGCCTTGTGTTATTGACGTTATCACGGCAGAACACGAACAATATCAAGTTAATACTTATCAACCAATTCATTTAGCAAAAGGCGACACCATTAAACTAAGCCGGCCGAACAAAGGTGTACGTAGCTATTTTGCTGTGCGGGGTGGTTTTAACATAGAACCTATTTTATCGAGTTGTTCGTTTGATACGTTAGCGCAAGTTGGTCCAGCCCCAATTACAGCAGGCCAAACATTAACGGTTAACACCAATTCGTCTTCATTAGCCGTTTCATTGTATGAAACACCTATTTTTGATTATCCCGCTGAAAGCGACATAGTGGTTTTGGATGTGGTATTGGGACCTCGAACGGATTGGTTTACAAAACAAGCCGTTGAGCAACTAACGAATCAATTATGGCAAGTCACTGCGTCATCAAACCGTATAGGTCTGCGCTTATTGAGTGAAAAACCGTTAGAACGCGAACAATTACAGGAGCTACCGAGTGAAGGGACTTGCATTGGGGCTATTCAAGTGCCAGCAAATGGCCAGCCCGTTTTGTTTCTCAACGACCACCCTTTAACTGGCGGTTATCCCGTTATTGGCGCGGTATGTGAATACCATTTGGATTTAGCAGGACAAATCCCGGTGAATGCCAAAATACGTTTTAATCCACTCGGTGAATTTAAAGCATTGTAAGGGAGCCATTGTGCTTATGAACATGAATAATAACAAAAACCATAAAGTATTGATTGCTAATCGAGGCGAAATCGCAGTTCGTATTATCCGTGCATGTCGTGATTATGGTTTTCAGTCTGTTGCCGTTTATGCGGATAGCGATATTGATGCACTCCACGTCAAAATGGCGGATGAAGCCTACGGGCTTGGAGGAAATTCCCCCACAGAGAGTTATTTGAATATTGAAAAGCTGATTAGTCTCGCTCAGCAATCAGGTGCGACGATGGTGCATCCAGGATATGGTTTTTTATCTGAACGGGCTGAGTTTGCGCGTGCAGTTGAAGCCGCAGGGTTAATCTGGATTGGGCCTAGCGCAAACAGTATTGATATATTAGGCGATAAGGTTCAGGCTCGTCATATTGCAATACAGGTCGGCGCACCGCTAGTGGTTGGCACAAAAGACCCGGTGAATAGCGCACAAGAAGTCCTCGAATTTGCCCATCAACATGGTTTGCCTATTGCCATTAAGGCTGCGTTTGGTGGTGGAGGTAGAGGGCTCAAAGTCGCTTGGCAACTCCATGAAGTTGAAGAGCTTTATCATTCGGCTGTACGTGAAGCGACCGCGGCATTTGGTCGTGGTGAATGCTTTATTGAACAGTTTTTGCATAACCCTCGGCACATTGAAGCACAAGTTATTGCGGATACGCATGGCAACGTGCTGGTGGTGGGAACCCGTGACTGTTCACTGCAGCGTCGTAATCAGAAACTGGTTGAAGAGTCGCCAGCACCTTTTTTATCCGAAAGTCAACAACAACAAATTATTCAAGCCTCTACCGATATTTGCCGTAAAGCAGGTTATGTTGGAGCAGGAACCGTTGAATTTTTGTTAAGCCAAGATGGAACGCTGTCATTTCTAGAAGTGAATACGCGCTTACAAGTTGAGCACCCAGTCACAGAGGAAACCGCAGGTATTGACTTGGTGATTGAGCAGTTACGAATTGCAGAAGGCTTACCTTTAAGTATTAAGGAGATGCCGATCCCACGAGGGCATGCTTTTGAATTTCGTATTAATGCTGAAGATGCTGGAAACGGGTTTTTACCGACCCCTGGCACCATTACCGTTTTTGATGCACCATCGGGGCCTGGAGTGCGTGTTGACAGTGGCGTAATGGCTGGAACAACAATACCGGGCACCTTTGATTCGTTAATGGCGAAATTAATTGTAGTGGGTCGTACTCGAGAGCAAGCTATTTCGCGTGCACGCCGTGCATTGGCTGAATTTACTATTGAAGGTGTTGCATCAGTTTTACCATTCCACCGTGCAGTAATGGAACAAACTGATTTTTGTGATAATTTTAGTGTACATACGCGTTGGATAGAGACCGAATTTAATGTGGAAATTCCACCGGCAAAACGGCAAATTCCATTATCGGACCCTGAGATAACACGTACTTTCATTGAAATCGATGGAAAGCGTTGCGAGTTAGGTTTACCCACTCAATTGTTTTCTCGTTTTTCAGGTAATAACTCCGTAGCAGCGCATTCTGCGCCTCAGAAGGTCCACAATCCTGATGCGGTCAATGCCCCCATCTCTGGGATATTGTTTAATTGGCTGATCCCTCAGGGAAATAATGTTTCAAAAGGGGATGTAATCGGTGTAATGGAAGCAATGAAAATGGAAGTGCAAATTGTTGCACACCGAGCCGGAACATTGAAACACGGGGCTATTAAAGGGGATTTTGTTGAAGCAGAGAGCCCAATAGCTGAAATTATTTAATTTGGTGCCTGTTTAGTTTGAGCTAAAGGAGTTAGCTCAAACTAACGGGAAAGCCGTTCTGGCAATGTTCTGAGAGGGAGATGCGGTGCGGGTATGGTATGTTTCTCTTCAGCGGTCATTTCATTGCTATCACGATAGACCTCACCACAGAGAAAATAGAGGTTCGGTCGCTTAGATTCTAGGTAATTTTTTCGGCTAATACATTGTTCTTGTGTAAAAATAGTTTCAGTCACCGGTAACGCATCACATGAATCTGTGCCACAAGGGCTAACCCATAACGCCCAACCAATGAGTACCATATGTCCTGCCATTTACATTGCCTTCCTTAATAAGAACCAATATGAACCGCTGAAAGTAATGACTGTAAGTAACTATCTAATTCACATACGCATTATAGGTTAAATTCTAACATTGAGTTAACCAAATGTATGTATTTAGGCATGATGAATTCTCTCATGCACACTAAAAAGCAAATCTTTATAAATTAAAAAGTTGCGAATTATTATAAATAGAAAATAAATGATTTAATAATAAATAACGCGGAATATTGTTAAAATTACCTTGTTGATAATGAGTGTTTTTTTGTGTTAGATCGCAAAAAACAAAATAATTATCTGCAATTAACCGATATTAGAGCTCAAGCCTGTCAATTAAGGCTCTTTTTAACTAGGATTATGACAACCACTAATAAGAAAATAGATAGGAATAAATCATGAATGCCATGGAAGAAGTGCTTTCATTTTGGTTTGAGGAATCGACACCAAAACAATGGTTTGAAAAAAGCGCTAAATTTGATTTGACGATAGCACAACGGTTTGCGCATATTTGCGAACGTGCAGCTAAGGGAGAATTAGCTTATTGGCGGGCATCTATTCGTGGGCGCTTAGCGGAAATTATTGTTCTAGACCAGTTTTCTCGTAATTTATGGCGTGATACGCCAAGGTCTTTTGCTCAAGACGCAATGGCTTTAGCATTAGCGCAAGAGGCGATTAAGCAACATGATTATAATCTCCTGACATTATCACAGCGCAAGTTTGTTCTAATGCCATTTATGCACTCTGAATCGAGTTTTATTCATTTACAGGCAGTTGAGCTATTTCGCATGCTGGGTGACGACGGCACATTAGATTTTGAAATGCGACATAAAGCGATTATTGATAAATTTGGCCGTTATCCGCACCGTAATGAAATTTTAGGCCGTGCATCAACACAAGAAGAAATTTCATTTTTACAAGAGCCAAACTCTTCTTTTTAGGTTGCAACCAAATGAGCCCATGTTTTGTTTAATAAGCTCATTTGGTTTAGTATTTTATTTAGCGGAATAATTCAGTATTGACTGGAGATAACGCTAATTCCAATTGTAGTGATTTAAGGTAAATTTCAGTGAGTTGTGCAAGGGTAGGGTAAAAAGCAGTCTCTGTTTTGCTTTGCTGCACTAACTTTAAATAGCGATATGCCCAAGGCAATAAATATTGCTCAAATAAAGTAATAATGGCGCTGTCGTCCTCTTGTTCCGCTAAAGCAGAAACGGCCATCATCATTAAGCCAAATTGGTCTTCTGGTTCTCGTAGCCCTGTATCAGTGACTAGACCTTTCGTTTGCAAGAAGTCGCGATAAGCCGTTGTTGACTCTCCCATAACCGTATTATCATGTTCTAAATACACTGAGCCCCAAGGCGGAGCGGGCATACTACCTTGTCCTTCGAATAAAATTGAATAATCATACGCAATATCATCAGGTTGTATTTGTGACAACAAAGTACAAATAGCCTGAATTTGCTCTGGGTTTTCCCAAGAATGTAATTGTGGTATTTCACCCAAGACAGGGTAGACATTGCGTAAAGTGTCCGATTGCGGAGGGTAGTAGAAAAACGCACCAAGGATGCGGATCATTGTCGTGTCAATCATATTATTTTATCCGTCTTATTTCGTGCTAAAGGCTGACATCATTATCTGATTTCCTGCAGTTATATTGATGCAGGATGGTGTTGGATTTCTAAACAAAGAACCCCAAGTGGGGTTCTTTTATGAAACACTATAACATAGTAATAACAACGTCTTACATGGTTATTTGCCACAAGTTATAGAATGCGATGCGGCCAGCAAGTTCAGCTAATAATACTGCAGCAGCACAAGTCGCTAATGTCGCTTTTGGTGCGCGGTGCTTTAACGCCATACCAACGAATGCGGCTAAAGCAATGGCTAAGACAACGACTTGGAAACCCCAGAAGCCAGTTTGTTCGTTGCTAAGAGCTGGACCAGTTTCGGTTAAGAAAGCTTGGTAACCAGCACGGCTAGCAAAAATAGCGAAAGTACCTATTAAGAATGAAGCAATACCTAGGCCACGAGCACCGATTGCAATGGCGAGTGCACCGCCTCCGACTAACATCGTCATCCACATTTGTAGTGTGGTGTAACCGGTATTCCAGTTAGCAATAGTGGCGATGTTGTATACCTGAGGTATTGACCAAACAAATGCAAGTCCTGACACTACCGCGGCAATATTAGCCAGTTCACGTAATAACGTATGTTTGAAAAACAAAGTAAAAAACAACGTTGCAGCAGCGCATCCAACAAATACGCCACTCAAGAACGCTTCATTACTCATTGGTGAACGGCCTACACCCAGCAGCATATTAAAGAAGCGTAGTGGTTGGCCAACGTGTAATCCACCGATACCTAAGCCTATTATCATAATAATAAAGGCCACGATATTGGCAGTTTTTAACTGTTTATCGTCAATAGAACCCATTCTACGGCTGATATAAGCGAGTAAGAAAAGCCCAGCAGCTGACTGTCCTAAGACGGTGAAAAAAACGAGTGGTAATTCATGCATCTTATACCTCCGCAGGGTTTTTTAATTCGCCACTTTTATCGCCAAATGGCTTCGCATCTTTATGTGGTTTGATAACAATATTCGGGTTCGTCAGGCTTGGGTCTGGCATTGGCGCAATACCACACTCCGTGCCGTGTAATTCACGAAGAACATTAATATCATCAAAATCTAAAGCACGCTGCGGGCAAGATTCAACGCAAACAGGTTTCATCCCTTTTGCGACACGCTCATAACAGCCGTCGCATTTACTCATCAGTTTTTTCTTCTCATCAAATTGTGGTGCGCCATACGGGCAGCGCAACTCACAATAACGACAACCAACACAAATGGATTGGTCAACCACGACTAACCCATCTTCTTCACGTTTATGCATTGCACCAGTTGGGCAACCCGCGACACAAGTCGGGTTTGAGCAATGGTTACATGAAATAGAAAGATAGTAATTAAAGACGTTTTGTTGCCAGATACCATCTTGCTTTTGCCAACTACCGCCGCCAAATTCGTAGACGCGACGGAATTTTGGACCTAAATCTAAATCTTTTTCATCCTTACAACTGACTTGACACGTTTTACAGCCAGTGCATTTTGTGGAGTCAAAGTAAAAGCCATATTGTTTCATCATTCAACTCCTTAAGCGCGTTTAACTTCAACAAGGTTAGTATGTTGTGGGGTACCTTTAGCCAATGGCGAAGGGACATGTGAGGTTAGTGTATTGATACAACCACCGACATCTAGCCCATCATCATTGAGAGTACGCCATGCACCTTGTGGAACGGCGATAACACCAGGTAATACACGCTCTGTTACTTTCACTTTAATTTGAATACGCCCACGGTCATTAAATATTTCCGCCATATCACCATTGTTCAAGCCGCGTTGCTGAGCATCGATTGGGTTGAGCCAAAACTGATGTGGAATGGCTTCACGGAGCATCGCAACATTGTAATATGATGAATGCACATGGCCTTTATCATGAAAGCCCGTCATTAATAGCGGATGCTTTTGCTGGCTTGCTTGGGCTTCAACGCCTTCTTTATTGACGCAATACTCAGGAATTGCAGGAATACGCTGGCCTTCGGGTAACTCCCAATTTTTGACACGCTCAGCCAGTTGTTCTGAATAGATTTCCACTTTACCTGACGGCGTCTTTAATGGGTTATTGATTGGGTCATCACGGAATTTCTTCAATGCAATATTTTCTGAGCTGTTCAGGAACTTACGATCGATAATACCCGCTCCGTCGGTTTCGCTGAACTCAGGTAAATGAGGCATTTTTTCACGTGTTTTGTTATAACAGAACTCAATCCATTCAGCGTAGGTACGGCCTTCGGTAAATTGCTCTTTTACACCCATTTTTTCAGCAATTTCGGCTAAAACATCATAGTTAGGGCGGTTTTCCCACAGTGGCTCAATCGCATTTTGTAGGCGAACTAAATAGTGATACGCACCACTTGCATAGGAGTTATTGATTAAATCGTTGGTTTCAACCGTTGTGACATCCGGTAATAATAAATCTGCATATTTTGCGGATGGGGTATCATGGTTATCCCATACTAAAATAAATTCACATTTTGATTCATCCGCCAGTATTTCATGCGTTTTATTTAAATCGCCATGTTGGTTACCAATGACATTACTGGAGTAACACCACATAAACTTGATGTCGTTGTTTAGTTTATCAACACCTTTAATGCCACCATTTTCTGCAGTTAATTCTTTCCCGCGAACAATCGCTTCTGACCACATATAAGTCGGAATCAAGGCTTTTACTGGGTTAGGTAAAGCAAAACCTGCAACAGGGTAAGCATAGCTATTCCCCCACAGCCCAGTATTTGTTCCAGCACGACCAATGTTGCCGGACATCAGAGGTAACATCATAATGGAGCGACAAGCTTGCTCGCCATTTTCTGTGCGTTGTAAGCCCCAGCCTTGTGAGATCCATGCTCTATTTGCATTGCCGATTTCACGTGCAAGTTGCTTAATACGTGCGACTGAGATACCCGTTAATTTGCTTGCCCACTCCGGTGTTTTAGCGATACCATCAGGGCCATTTCCTAAAATATAATCTTTATATGATGCATTGCGCGGTGCAGAAGCAGGTAAGGTCGATTCATCCCAGCCGACACAATAATTTTTCAGAAATTCTTCATCAGTCAGCTGTTCTTCGATCATGACATAGCCGAGAGCCGCAACTAATGCTGCATCAGTACCTGGATAAATTGGGATCCATTCTGCACCAAGGGTTGTGACGCTATCGGTGCGGCGCGGGTCAATGATAATAACTTTTGCTTTGCTTTTATCTAACGCATTGAGAGTTTCGTAAAATTGACCGCCACCAGACATACGTGTTTCAGCAAGGTTGTGGCCAAACATGACAACTAAGTCAGAATTTTGGATTTCAGATAAATAGGATTCTTCTACGCTACCATATACGTAAGGCGTGATTTCCATTAATTGAGCATATGAATATGTGCCATAATCACCCAAGAAACCACCGGTTAAGCTTAATAAACGTTTACAAGCGGCACGGCCGTGTAAGTTTGCGCCTGTTGAACCCGAGCCATATTGGTAATAAATGGCATCACTTCCATATTTATCAATGGTATACTTCAGTTTTTCGGCGATAATGGTTGTCGCCTCATCCCATGAAATCTTTTTAAATTTACCTTCACCACGTTTACCAACGCGAACCATTGGGTATTTTAAACGATCTGGGTTGTAGGTTTTCCAACGCACTGAACGACCACGTAAGCATGGACGGATTTGGTGTTCACCTAATGTTGAGTCGTCATACATCGTTTCATTGGAAATACGGCTGATAACACCATCTTTCACATGAACTTTTAACGGACAACGGCTACCACAGTTTACTAAGCATGCGCTATAGCTAATTTTTTCACTGACTTCGTCAGGCATGATTGCTGGTGTTTTTGCTTGAACAGCAAAAGGAAGAGTGATTGAGCCAGCAACAGCAGCGACACCCGCAACGGTTGCAGAGGTTTGTATAAACTCCCTCCTGCTCAGTTCTCCAAATTGAGTATTTATTTTATTTTTATGCATTGACATTGCCTATATGTAAATAACAACATTACTTTCTTGTTTTATATGTTAAAAAAAGTTTCTGTTGAGTTACATGACTTACATCAATGTTATCCCTGATAAGGTGAATGTATTTATTTAATTTATAAGGGTTTTTTATTCATCAGAACATAAATTAGTTTTATTTTTATTAACTATCGAAATATTGATTTTTATATAGCGATGGGCAAGAACTAAGGAAAAAGAGGGATATATCCCTCTTTTAAATACCACTTTAGATGTAGATGAATAAGAAAATTTAACTAATCACTTAGTATTAATTATTTTTCTGGGGAATTGCCTATCATTCTAACATCATTTCCGGTAGGTGATTGATGTACCATCAGATTAAATTGCGGAAGGATGGAAAAAATATGGTCAAAAATGTCTGACTGTATTCTTTCATATTCCACCCATACAGTTGTATTGGTAAATGCATATATTTCGATTGGGATACCATTTGTGTCAGATTCTAGCTGCCTGACCATGATCGTCATATTTTTGTGAATATTAGGGTGTGATTTTAAATAAGCTTCAATATAAGCTCGGAAAGTCCCTATATTCGTCAAACGGCGTTGATTTAAAGGAACCGCTTTATCATCAGGTAGACTAGAATTAAAGACTTGAATCTCCGATATTTTTTGTTCGATATAGGGTTCAAGTAAATTTGCTTTAATGCATTGCTCTATTTCTTCAGGTGTTAAAAAATGTACACTGCTGGCATCTAAGCGGACACTACGCTTAATTCTGCGGCCACCTGATTCTGTCATTCCTTTCCAATTTTTGAAGGAATCAGAAATAAGGGCATAAGTAGGAATGGTTGTAACTGTGTTATCCCAGTTACGCACTTTTACTGTGGTTAAACCAATATCTACAACAGCGCCATCAGCGCCGTATTTAGGCATTTCTAACCAATCACCAATATTAACCATGTTATTGGCTGAAAGTTGAATTCCTGCAACTAAGCCCATAATGGGGTCTTTAAAAACTAACATCATGACGGCGGTCATTGCGCCAAGACCGCTGAGAATAATTAGTGGGGATTTACCAATTAATAGCGCAATTATCATGATGCCAATTAAAATTGTGGCAATCAGCTTAAGGCTTTGGAATATTCCTCTAAGCGGTAAATGCGCAGTTTTGGCGGCACGCTGGAGCACACCGAGTATAATATCAAGAACAGAATAGAGGGTGAGTAAGCCAAATAATAGGCACCATGCTTGTGAACCGACCTTTAGAACGGCTTGTGCTGTCGAACCTGAATGCAACCATAGCGTTGCTTGGATATTGACAACAACACCTTGAATAACAAAAGCAAAGCGATTAAAAAGATTATGTTGAGTGATTAAATGAACCCAAGTTCCTGCACTTTTTTGCCCGCGCTTTTCGAGTTGTGGAAGTAATATTTTATGTAGAATTAAATGTAATACGCAGGCGACGATCAGAATTAAACCGAGCACTATCAGTAAAGAGGCAAGGTTAGCGTAATCTTGGTTGAACTGACGTACCCAGTCTAGCAGTTGCTGCTGCATGGTTTCTCCTTCTTTAGGGGTTAGGAACGATTACTTATAAAAATATTAGATAGTCAAACGACCTTATCATATTAGTAATGAAAATTCATGGCGAACAATATTAAACTCCGTCCTAATTCTTATTGTTAGTTCTAAGTATTGCTTAGTATATGAAAGCAATACTAATGATAATAAAGGTTATTATAAAGGAGGACATTCGTTAATTTGATGGGTTAAGTAACATTTACATAACATTACGTGTGATAAGTATTTTCTGATTGTGAGTCTCTATAACTAAGCATAATGTTCTTAAAAATACTCCTAATATTATATTAACTTTGCAGGAATTTATTATGAACATATTTAAAAAACCGATTTGTTCAGTTCTTTTGCAGTATATCTTATTGCCTGTTATTGCTTGTACGCCATTATTTGCAAATTCATCTTCTAATGGCAATCAAGGTCAAGAAAATGGTAAGGGGAATCAAAAAATTCATGGAAATAAAGGAAATCAGAACAAAGATAAACCAAATAAAGAGAATGGCAATCAACAGCTAAAACATGCCAAATCGAACAAGTATTACGATAAACAACGGGGTTCGAATGTGAGTTTTAATGTGAGTTTTGGTCATGTAAGGCCTTTGGCTATTGAATATGGTTTGACGGGATATCGAGGCTTGCCGCCAGGTATTGCAAAGCAAGTGAGTAGGGGAAAACCGCTTCCTCCAGGTATTGCAAAAAAAACGTTACCTTCACCATTTTTGGCACAATTACCTGTTTATGTCGGCTATGAATGGAAAGTAAGTGGTCAGGATCTTATTTTAGTTGCGATAGGGACAATGGTTGTAGCTGAAATTATTGAAAATGTTTTTGAATAAAAAAAACGACCTTGATTGCAAGGTCGTTGTGCAAAATAAATGCAATTAACGCTAATGATTAGGTAACTAAAAGGTTTGATTGACTGAAAAATGATTAACTTGCTTACATAAAACGTTTAGAGAGTAATTCAATAACTTCTTGCACACTGCTGATAAATTCTTTGATGCTGTTCATCGGTAACCCCAAATTAAAATGTGATCCAGATCACGTGAGAACATTTTAGCAATTAGCATGTTAATGTCAAGTTAATATTAAAAATAATTTTAAATATTAAACTATATTTTAATCTCTTTGCTGGAATTCTTTTTGGTTGAAAGATACTCCGATAAGACGGATGAAAATCTATAAATGACTACAAAAATGTGAAGAATTGAAAGGTAATTTTTATAATATGGTGTATGGTTAATTAGAGGTTAGGTAATGATTTGATTGATAAAGGAATACAGCGCATGATTGCTTATGTGAATGGCCAGTTTTTACCTGCAGAAGAAGCATCAGTATCTGTTTTTGACCGTGGTTTTTTATTTGCTGATGCAGTATATGAAGTGACAGCAGTAATTAACGGTAAGCTAGTTGACTTTGAACATCATATGGCTCGTTTGCAGCGTTCTTGTGCTGAATTACAGCTATCATTACCTTACGATTTAGCAGAATTAAAGCAAATTCATCTTCAATTAGTTCTACAAAATAATATAGAGGAAGGGCTTGTATATTTACAATTGACTCGTGGTAATGCAAAACAACGCAATTTTTTATATCCTGATAATAAAACGAAGCCAACATTGGTCTTATTTACACAAAAGACGAAGATTGTTGAAAATGAAAAGTCTAAATATGGAATAAAAGTCATCACTGTCGATGATATTCGTTGGCAACGTTGTGATATTAAAACAGTCGCCTTATTAGCGGCTTCTATGGCGAAAGAATACGCTAAGCAACAAGGTGCAGATGACGCTATTTTTGTTAAAAATGGCTATGTTACGGAAGGAAGTTCCAGTAATTGTTTTATTATTAACCCTCAGAACCAAATACAAACACGAGGACTAAGTAATAAGATATTGCCAGGTATTACTCGCCAAGCAATTTTACAGCTTGCTCGGGAGCAAGAAATAGACATTGTTGAAAAGTCATTTAGCATTGATGAAATGTTAGAAGCAAAAGAAGTTTTTATTACTTCTGCAACGACATTAGTTTGGTCAGTTATTATGGTGAATAACCAATTAATTGGGGAAGGTAAGCCGGGGAAACTTGCTACCCGGCTACGGGAGATATACTTGCAAAAATTAAAATAATCTCATCAGATACCTAAGTGTTATTTTAATTGCATAAATTCTTTAACGGAAGAAACCGTTACCATTCCATCCAATGCCTGAATACTTTGCTGGTGGAGTTCTGGCGTTGGAGCGGCACATAAATCTTCAAGTACAGTGACATAATACCCTAAGTCATGAGCCTGCCGAGCCGTACTTTCAATGGCTTTTACGGTACTAACTCCGCCAATAAACAATTCTGTAATGCCATTTTCGGTAAGCCATTTATGGAAATGGTTTCCTGCAAATGCAGAAACCCCTTTTTTAATCATAACAGGGTCACGAAATGCCACTTCAAGGTCATGAGCCCAATTACACCCATTACCACTTAATTTTAAGGCACCAAGGCTTTTGGCTTGCTGAAACATTGGGGAGCCAGCAGGAACATCGTGGTAATTGTCTGAAAACCCAACTTTAACCCAAATAACTGGGATATGATGACTTCTTGCATATTGTGCTGCTTGATTGGCTTTTTCAACAATTTTGCGAGAGCAAGTCTGTTGATAGCTTGAATTAGATAAGCCATTTTTACCAATTATCTCTTCAATGAGATCAATAATAACTAATGCCTTGGACATTATTGCCTCTTTTAAGTGTACGTATAATAACTTATAAAAGGTGTATTCTAGCTAGAAAAAATAGTGAATGCTGTTAACTCAATAACATAATTAGATTTAGGGTAAGTCAATAATAAAACCAATGCCTCGATTGTCTAATCCATCAGTAACTCTAATTACAGCACCGATTTTATGGGCTAAATTTTGGGCGATAGATAAACCTAAACCGCTTCCGGTTTCCATTGTTCCAGGTACTCGATAAAAACGAGAAAATATAAGTTGACGGCTTTCTTCTGGAATTCCTCGGCCATTATCTTGAACGGAAATAGTTCCACCAAATGGAGTCAGGTCTTTTAAAATAACTTTTATTTTCCCTTTTTCTGGGCAGTATTTAATCGCGTTTTCTATCAAATTGGTAAAAATATTACTCAGTGCAAGTTTATCAGTGAGGATATAAAAAGATTTTGGGCTTTGTAGTTCGACATCAATGTCTTTGTTAATGGCGTAAGGTATATGTGAGGATATTAAGTGACTGATTAATACAGGAAGATCAATTTGCTCTTTATTTAATAAAAAATCTTCAGTTTCTAAGCGTGCTAAGTCAATTAATTGATGTGATAGAGAAGCTGCTCGATTTAAAGTCTCTTGCATATCATTAATAATTTCTTCTTTTTCTTTGGGATTATCAATTTGCATTAATAAATGTAATTGAGCTATGACAGCTGCAATCGGTGTTCGTAATTCATGTGCGGCATCTGCCATGAAACGCTTTTCGCGTTGATTTGCAGCATCAACACGAGACATAAGGTTATTGATTGCCGCAATGATAGGTCTAATTTCTTTATATTGTTCTTTCGTTTCTATTGGCGTTAAATTACCCGGCTGGCGGCTAGAAATTAGTTTTGCAGATTGCCTTAAAGGCCGTAGGCTAAAGTAAGCAGTAATTAAAATCGCTAACAGCATAATAGCCAAAATAAAAGCGAGGGGGATGGCGGTGCCTTCGGCTGGGCTACCTAATAAAGATTTACGGTCACTATAAGATTCGGCAATCACAACTTCAAAGGTATTTTTGTCATTCCATGCAGACGTAAAGTGCCAGTCTTTATGTAATACAGCGAGCTCAGAAACGGATTTCAGCGATGGAACGTGTAGCTTGTCACTGTTTCGATAATAGACATTTCCTTCTTTATCTCTAACAATCATAAACGGTCGATAACTAATATCGTCGCCACTTTCCATCGCCGTAGAATAAAGTTCTTGTAGATTATCAGCAATTTTATTGAAATATTCTGGCTTATCAGCAACCACATCAAGTGTTTTAGCAAACCCTTGAGTGATGACGTTCTGTTGTTCATTTAATTCATCATGAATTGAAGGCCAATAAAAAAATTGTAGCCAACCAACTAATAACAGCCAAAGAAAAATAACTGAACTAATTTGTAGTCCGAATGTATAAATAAAAAATGATTTAACTTTCACTTAGTGGTGCTTCTTTTTTTAATAAATAACCAATACCACGGATAGTAATTATACGCTCTTTACCTATTTTTCGGCGTAAATTATGAATATGAACCTCTAAAGAGTTACTTTCCACATCGTCTAACCCGAATAGACGCTGCTCTAAATCTGTTTTTCTGACAACATTATCCGCATTTCTTATTAATTCATAGAGTAATAAATATTCTTTCCCGGAGAGCAATAGCAATTGTTCATTAAGGGTCACTTGGTGATTAAGAGGATTTAATTGCAGGTTACCTAGTTGCCATATTTCAGATGAAAAACCAGCCATACGGCGGCTAACTGCTTTTACTCGAGAAATAAGCTCAGGCATAGCGAATGGCTTCGTTAAAAAATCATCTGCACCTGAGTCTAAACTAGAGACTAGGTTATCCATTTGGTTTCTTGCTGTAAGAATAATTATTGGGATAGTTTCCCCCATATTACGCCAAGTAATGAGCTCTTCATGGCCATCGCCATCAGGCAAGCCTAAATCTAAGAGCATTAAGTCAAAATTACGGGATGCAAGTTGTAATTTTGCGTCTGCAAGTAGCCTTACCCAACAAGGACTAAAGCCTGCCAATTCCAGCCCTCGACATAGTGCCTTTCCCAACTGAAGATCATCTTCGACTAATAGGATATTCATATTATCACCTCTATGAACAAGTATAAGCAGGCAGTGAGTGTCAGACAATATGCATAGTTCAAGTTTGAATCAGATTTAAGCATATCTTAAGGTTGGTTTAACTCATTTTTAAGGTACAAAGAAATAGATTGTTTATTATCATTTCATCACTCAAACAATAAGAGCATTGATAATGAAACAAGTATTTTATGAGGTGCCATTATTTATAGTAGCAATCGTATTTGCTTTAATCTTTATGGGGAAAGATTTCAATAATTCACCCTCAGTAAGCTTATCAACTCTAACGCTAAATGAAGTTTCTACTTGCGTGAATGTTGATAGCTGTATTTCACAAGTTAGAATAACTCGTGAAGGAAATAAAAAATTAAATCCAGTGAAAGAAATTAAAGCTTTTCTTAGGCATAAAATCTATTAATTAACAACGAGTAAAATTTAGATATGAGAAATTATTAAATAAGTAGTTTCTTTAATAATCAACGTATTGTCTTGCTTTTATTCTCCTGCAAGTAGAAGTGTTTTTGTTGATGAGGCTGGGTTTAATTACGACTTTTAGTAAAAGAAAAAGGAATGTTACACAATGGGTAAACATTCCTTTAAGTATTAGGTTAATCCACCGTTGTTTCTTCTGGGATCCAACCATCATCCATCCATATTTCTTCCAGTATCTCTTCAATACGAATTTTATCTTCCGTTATTTTAGTTCCAGAGATGTTAACGCGTTGTTGTGAGCTAAACCCAACCCGCGTTATCATATCTGGATATTGGTTTTGAAGTTTGCGTAAAATCTCAGTTTCAAGTGCTTGCAAAACAATTGAACTCGGTTTTTGTGGAGCGTTCTTATCAAATAATACTTCGATACGTAACATGATAGCCTCTAGCAAAGACTGTATTAATATACAGTATTTTTAGAACTATTAGGTAAAAAAGTCAATATAGAGCTACAAATATTTTTATCAGCGAATGGAGTGAAAAAATAATAGCAAGATAAAACAACAGGTTAATATTATGAGTGCACGATAAATAATTGTCAGAAAATTTAAAATAGGTATGCTAGAAAATATTTTTTATAAGGTGAGTTTTGATTAAATGTTACATGCTTTAAGAGTTTCAAGTGAAGATAGCGAAGCGATAGCAATGATTAACCAGTTGTATGACACAGCTTTTCCATTATATGAACAAAGAAGCTACCAAGGAAGAGAGGCAATATTAAATCATAGCGATTATTATTTGCTCAATTTCAAAGAGAATGACACTTTTATTGGTTTCATTGGTTGTTGGAAAATCGAAGATTATTATTACATTGAGCATCTTGCTATTTCCCCCATATTAAGAGGGCAAGGTTATGGGCAAAAGGTATTAAAACTGTTTTGTCATGATGTTGGTAAAGTGATTCTAGAAATAGACCCCATTATTGATGAAGTTAGCCAAAAACGTTGGTCTTTTTATCAACATTGCGGTTTTCAACAAACTGAATACGCTCACGCACATCCAAGTTATTACCCAGAAAATAAGCCGCATGAGCTTAGGGTATTAAGCTATCCAGAAGTGATAGCTCAAGAGGTGTATCAGCAATTTAATCACACCTTGCAAACGGTTGTGATGAATAAAGCGCTATTATAGTTCACCATTTAGATGGTTTTAATCAGATATATAGCAATAGATAAGTTCGGGATCATTATCATCTAAATTTTCAATGTATCCACTAGGAATAAAGCCAGCTTTTATTAAGAGTTGTTGAGTGGCTGTATTCGATTGGTTTGTAGATGTAAAAATTTTTGGGGTTTTACTCTGCATTTTTAGTTTATTAATTAAGGTGAGTCCAAGGCCTTGCCGACGATGGTTTTTATTTACCATTAATAACTCTATAAAAGCATGGGAATAGAAATAATAATGTAGAACACCATACGCCAATATTTCGTTGTTGGCTTCCAGTACATAACATATTTCTTGTTCGAGCCATTGGGTAATGTCTTCATAGCGTTCTGTCGTCGCAATGGTATCTATGGAAAATATAGCATTTATATCAATTAGTGTTGTGGCTCTAAAGTTAGTTTTCATTATCAATCAGTTGTTTATCAATGCTAAATGTCTTAATTTGAAAATATTACAGCATAGGATTGGTTTAGGTAAAAGATTAATATGAATAAGTAGCGCTTAAATAGGCATGTATACCTATCTATCAATTGAATTGAGAGTATTTTGGACTGTATAAGCAGTTGGTTAAAGCTAGTATAACCATGTCGGGGTTTTACACCAGTTTTACCGCCATTTTACCTTTTTAAAATCACACATACAAAAAAACCAACCGTAATAGGTTGGTTTTCTTAGGGAATTTTGGTCGGCATGATAGGATTTGAACCTACGACCCCCGACACCCCATGACGGTGCGCTACCAAGCTGCGCTACATGCCGAACTTTGATTAATACTACTCATTTTACTTCTAAAAGCAATAGACTGAAGATGCGACTGGTTGATATTTAAACACTAATTTTCATTAAAGCGTTTTAACTCAGTAAAGATCTTCAACAACTCAGCCAAGTCAGGTTTTTCATTTCGTTCTATAGCACCTTGTTTATCATAGATATTAAACTGACCATTTTGATCCATGTAGAGGGTGGCATTATCTGTGGTAATGACAACATCGTCGTTATCACCGGTGATCACCCATGGGTAAGTACGTTTAACACTAAATAAATCCTCACCTTGGCTGTAATCATCGGGTGGATTACTGACATGTAGTAAACGCTGCATCAATGTTGTCATGACATCTTGATGACTAGTTAGCTTATCTATTTGCTGCGCTGGTGTGTTTGGCCAATAAATGAATAGTGGCACTTGCATATTATTACGATTGAAGCGTTTGCCATCTAACCACTCGTTTTCTGCTTTTCCTTGGTTATTGTAATTTGCGGTCACAACAACAATGGTGTTTTGCAAGCGATTATCACGCTGTAATACAGACATCACGCGATTGATTTGTTCATTGGTTTTCGCGCTTCCAGGTGTTCCTTTAATATTGAGGAAAGAGAACCAAGGAGAGTCATTCTTAAGGCTATCTAGCCAGTTACTCCATTGTGTCACTGTTAAGTTGTCATTATCTGCAGTTTTTGCAGGTAATGAGTAATCCGCTAAAATAGCTTGCCTGAATAATGGAGAATTAAAGCCATCTGTTGAGAATAAACCAAACTGATATCCTTGATGCTGTAAGGCTTCGATTAGCGCTGATGGATGGCGACCATTGAGAATATTATCGAAATAAGTTGATGAAATACCATAGAATAAGCCAAATAGCGCGGTATCGTTACGTAGACCGGCAGTGTAGTGATTCGTAAACTGTGTACTGATTTCTTTAAATTCGTTTAACGCACCCATAGAATCTTGTTGAGATTTGTCTCCAAGATCATCAATGACCAACAATAATAAGTTGTAATCGGCGCCTTGGTCATAATAACTTAAAGGTTTCAATGGGTAGTTTAATTTAAGTGCTGTTGGGCTACCTTGCTGGAATACGCGGTTTTGATGTTCAGTTAAGTCTAACAGGCCATATCTATCAAGCAGCTTGCGGGCTGTCATGGGTTGTGACAATGGATAATTGTAGCGTTGCATGGTGATAGGGCGATAAAAATTAGCATCGGCCCATGCATACATCAGGTGTGACATAATAAAGGTCACAATAAAAATACCCGCAAGCGGTTTGCCAAATGTTTGGCGATTTAAACTACGTAATTTTTGCCAACTCCAAGTCGCAAATAACATTTCAACAAGAAAGATAATCGGAATGCTGATAAACATCAGTTGCCATTCACGAGCCATCTCACCCTTAGTTGGGTTGATGACCAAGTCCCAAACTTGTGGTGTTAAATGCAAACCAAATTGGCTAAAAACACGGATATCAAAAATTAATAGCGTTGTACCAGCCGTTGCAAGGGCAACACAAAGTACCCTCAGCAGCCGCTGAGACATAACAATAAAGGTCAGTGGAAAAACAATTAGTAAGTAAGTCGCAAAGACCACAAAACTAAAGTGACCAATCCAACTGACGAAAGCATAAATTCGGCCAGTTAGGGTATCTGGCCAATCAAAAATAAACAGATAGCTACTACTTAACACGAGGCTAAGCAGTATATTGAATAGTGCAAACCAGTGCCCCCAACCAATCATGTTAGAGACTTTGTCACGGTAGCGCAGGTGGGTGACCATACTGTTTATTTCATTAATCAATTAGTGTGATTGATCTTCTTTAACAGAAGAAAGTAATGCATTTGCGAATGATTCTGCAATCATTTTACGTTGCGCAGGCGCAACCGACGTATTCAGCAGATTCGTTACCATATTACCTAACACCATGAGGGAAAGGTCAACAGGGGTGTGGTTTTTTTCTAACACGCTCACGAGGTCAGAAAGTAAACCTTCAACTTTTTCATCACTATAGCGAGATGATTGTGGCATAAATTGAGACATCCTAAATTAATGAAAGCTACATATCATAGCGTATCACAGCTGGTTTTTCTTCTTTCTTCGCAACAAATTTTTGTTTAAGTGATAATAATGCTAATTCAGATTCGTAAAGTGCGTATTAGTTCAGCGTAATTAGGCTGAAAATAGAACAAATGATGGTTTCTGTTGCAGAGGAATAATATCAATGTTTGAATACGCGCAACATTATTTTCGCTATAACGAAGGAGCCAACAATGAGTCTGGAAATTAACCAGATAGCTTTACACCAGTTAATTAAAAGAGATGAGCAAACCCTAGAGGTGATGTTGCGGGATTCTTTATTGACAGCAGATGGTGTCGTACAAGACATGATGGCAGAGTTACACCGCGTCTATAGTGCAAAAAGTAAAGCATTTGGCGAATTTAACGAAGAAAGTGAACTTGCCGATGCGTTAAAGTTATTGCGTAAAGGCGAGGAAGAGTTTTTAGGGTTCAGCCGTGCGATGACCGTTCGCTTGAAAGATGAATTAGCCAAATATCCTTTTGCTGAAGGGGGCGTGGTTCTCTTTTGTCAATACCGTTACCTCGCGGTCGAATATTTATTAATTGCGGTGCTCAATAGTTGTGACAGCATGTTTGTCACGGAATCATTGGATTTAGGCACCACACATTATTTAGATATTCCTCATGCAGATATTGTCGCTCGTATTGATTTAACGGAATGGGAGACCAATCCTGAATCAAAACGCTATTTAACTTTCTTAAAAGGTAGAGTAGGGCGAAAAGTATCTGATTTCTTTATGGACTTTTTGGCTGCATCAGAGGGATTAAATGCAAAAGTTCAGAATAAAGGCTTGGTACAGGCACTTGACGATTTTTGTGATAATGCACAAATGGACAAAAACACACGTCAAGCTTATCGCCAGCAAGTGCATAGTTATTGTACAGAACAATTACAGTCTGGAGAGGAAATTGAGTTACAGGCGCTGGCAAAAGAGCTGCCAATGGTTGAAGAACAAAGCTTCGATGATTTCGCTCGCCAAAATGATTATCAACTCGAAGAAAGTTTCCCTGCCGATAGAGGAACGTTGAAGCAATTAACGAAGTTCTCAGGGAGTGGCGGAGGGATCACGATTAGCTTTGATGCGATGCTTATGGGAGAGCGTATCTTTTGGGACCCTGTCACTGATACGTTGACCATTCGCGGTACACCACCTAATTTGCGTGACCAGTTACAACGCCGGGGGGCTAAATAGGCTGTGGCGTTGAATCGGTAGAAATAAATAACGCCGCAATTGCGGCGTTATTTACTCGGCGTCCCGAAAATTCTAAAGCTCGGCTGTGGGCTTTAATTAAGCGCGCAGGAAGTCAATGTGCGTCACTTTTGGCTTAAATGGGTGACGTTGAACAGCCTGAACTTTTACTTTTGTTTCTTTACCATCGATAACCAGGTTCAGAACTTCGTAAAATTCTGCTTTGCTTTCTTGGTTGATGATTTCATCGTGGTTAAGAGTTACAGAGATAGCTTCTTGGTTGCCACCGTAAACGATAGCTGGAAGCTGGTTATCTCTGCGCAGGCGGCGGCTCGCACCCTTACCCTGCTCTTTACGTTCAATTGCATTGATAGTTAACATTACTATTTCTCTATAAAAAGAAAATATAAATTCCTGCTACAGGCGACCCAGCAGCAGGTTCGAGATTTGGCCTATGGATACTTCATTCAGCGAACAAGATATCGGAAGGCGGGCGGCATTTTAACGAAAAATTCATCATCCAGCAATCATTATGATCGTTTTCGCTTTATGATAGAGAATCTGCAACGCGAAAACGCCCTTGATAATCGAAGATTTTCTCTCTAATTTCCCAAAAACGCTCTTTTTTGCGTGCAACAATAAATTGAGGATAACGTAATAAAGATTGCTGCAATAATATATCATTTGCACTATTCCATTTAAATGGAACACCCGGAGCACGCTGATGCTCTCGTAAAAAACGATATTCGAATACGCGTTTTTGTGCGGGCGTCGCTAAGCGAAAACGTTCAGAAACGCTAGTTCCGTCTTCATCAAAATAATTTATTTTAATCCATTCACCTTTGGAATCACTTCCAGTAATGAATTGCATACCACCGCAACGAATGATTAATGCATCTTTAAGTTTTAATGCGGCTTTTAGCATATCGTCAGGGTCGGTAAGCACCTCTTGGCATTTTTGGCAGCGACGAGCAGCAATATCATTTTCTGCACCGCAATGTGGACATTGCTTGAAGCGAAAACG
Organism: Providencia sp. PROV_01; assembly: GCF_053098325.1. Classification (NCBI taxonomy): domain Bacteria; kingdom Pseudomonadati; phylum Pseudomonadota; class Gammaproteobacteria; order Enterobacterales; family Morganellaceae; genus Providencia; species Providencia sp. PROV_01. The sequence continues at coordinate 2,248,955 of NZ_JBRFKD010000002.1, forward strand.
AAATTCACATTGTTTTTTCTGCCTATTTTCATCCTCTTCCCAGCCTTGGCAGCGCCGGCCGTAATGTTCAATAATTTGCCCATCAGAGGTACATTTACCCCAAAAAATATTCGCAAATTGGCACAATGGACAGAAAACTTGCACGGGAACACTGGTTGAGTTGGGTCTACTAGAACCCACTTCAGGCCGAAACAAATCATGTGGATTACCGGCATAATCTAAGATTAAACAGCGGGTTTTTCCTTCGGATAGGCGTAATCCTCGGCCAACAATTTGTTGGTATAAGCTGACTGACTCTGTGGGTCGTAAAATCGCAATCACATCAACATGAGGCGCATCAAACCCAGTTGTTAATACTGAAACGTTAACGAGATAGTGTAATTCTTTGTTTTTAAATTGGTTAATAATTGCTTGCCTATCAGCGGCAGGGGTTTCAGCTGTCACTAATGCCGCACTGTTTTGGGGTAAATAGCCCAAAATTTCTTTTGCGTGCTCAACCGTTGCTGCAAAAATCATACAGCCTTGTAATGGTGCTGCATATTCAATAACTTGCTCAATAATTTTAGGGGTAATGCGTTGCTGCTTTTTTAATGACAGATTAAGCTCTTGTTCATTAAAAATACCTGATGATGTCAGTGAAACTTGGCTAAAATCATATTGGAGAACAGGCATATCTAAGCGTTCAGGTGGTACTAAGAATTTGTTTTTAATCATATAATGTAGAGGTAGTTCATAAATACACTCACGGAAAAAACAATTTTCATCGCCACGTACCATACCATGGTAATGGTATTGGTAAATCCAACCACTGTTGAGACGGTAGGGCGTGGCGGTTAATCCTAAAATACGTAATGAAGGGTTATTGGACTGTAAAGCCTGGATGATTTGTTGGTATTGGCTTTTATCATTCAAACTTATACGGTGACACTCATCAATAATCACTAACGAAAAATGTGCATCAAAGGCTTTAAGGTTTCGAGCAACAGATTGCACGCTACCAAACACGACTTTGCTTTGAGATTCTTTTCGATTTAGACCTGCGGCAAATATATCGGCTTGTAGGCCATATGTGAGGTACTTAGCATGATTCTGCTCAACTAATTCTTTTACATGTGCTAATACCAGCACTCGGCCACGAGCAAGCCGCGCCAATTCAGCGATCACTAAGCTTTTACCTGCTCCAGTTGGCAAGACAATTACGGCAGGGTGAGTCTGTTTACGGAAATAATCAACCGTCGCATCGACAGCTTCTTGTTGGTATGGGCGTAAAACAAAAGGCATATTATTCAGCATTATGTAATTAAATCAGGTGAATGACGTTAAATTTAATTTAAAACGATGACTCTGTCTAAAGATGTGAGTTGTTTCGGTGAAACTATCACTTCACAAGGGTTATTGTTATAATGAATTATGTGATAACAATCACAACAACCTTTCACTCTATATTCTGACAGTTGAGCGTTATTGTACGCTTCACTGGCATTCCATCAAGTTAAGAGAATCTATGCGACTGGATAAATTTTTGTCCCAGCAATTAGGGATAAGCCGAAGTTTGGTAGCGCGAGAACTGCGCGCAGGGCTTGTAACGGTTGATGATGAAATCGTTAAATCAGGGGCTTTTCAAGTTACGATTGACCATGAAGTCGCTTATGATGGCAATGTCCTCGTACAAGTTACTGGGCCGCGTTATTTTATGTTACATAAACCACAAGGCTATATTTGCTCAACAGATGACCCAACACATCCAACAATTCTTTTTTTTATTGATGAGCCTCTTGCACAAAAACTGCATTCAGCAGGGCGTTTAGATATCGATACAACCGGCCTTGTATTATTGACGGACGATGGCCAATGGTCACATCGCATTACTTCACCCAAGCATCATTGTGAAAAAACGTACCGAGTTCAATTGAGTGATGATATTGCTCAAGATGTTGCTGAGAAGTTTGCTCAGGGCGTTATGCTCAATGGGGAAAAACATCCAACTAAACCAGCGAAACTGGAAATTATTAGCCCTAGAGATGTCAGGCTGACGATTAGCGAAGGGCGTTATCATCAAGTAAAACGTATGTTTGCAGCGGTAGGAAACCACGTTTGTGGGTTACACCGTGAACGTGTTGGGGAAATTTGGCTCGATGATGCTCTTGAGCCAGGAGAATACCGCCCACTGACGGAAGAAGAAATCAACAGCATTAATGTACCACGTAAAAAAACAGCAGGAGTTTAAAGAGTGCAACAGCAGCGTTCATCCTATTTGGGGCTGATATTAATTCTAGGTTTATTATCGATGCTAATGCCATTGGCTATCGACATGTACCTACCAAGCTTTCCGACGATGATGCATTATTTTAATGTAGATGAAGGGCGCATTCAAATGACGCTCAATAGCTACATTTTTGGTTTTGCTATAGGGCAATTATTTTATGGTCCTATGGCTGATAGCATTGGGCGTAAACCTGTTATTTTGGGTGGAGTTGTCGTTTTTGCCATCGCTTCAGCGGCTTGCGCTATCACTGAATCGATTGATTCACTGATTTGGTTACGTTTTTTACATGGTTTTGCCGCTGCAGCTGCAAGTGTTGTGATTAACGCACTTATGCGAGATATGTTTACTCGTGATGAATTCTCAAGAAGTATGTCTTTTGTTGTATTAGTGATGACGGTGGCACCGTTATTAGCCCCTATTTTAGGGGGAGAACTAATGCGTTGGTTTTCATGGCATGCCATTTTCTGGAGTATCGCCATTGCTGCGGTTGTTGCCGTTATTTTAGTGAGCTGTTTTGTGCGGGAAACATTGCCCGTTGCTAAAAGGCAAAAGTTTCATATTGGTACAACATTAAGGCAATTTGCGACTTTATTTAGAGCAAGACAGGTTCTGTTCTACATATTAGCGAGTTCATTCTCTTTTGCCGGGATGTTTTCGTTCTTAAATGCAGGTGCTTTTGTCTATATCGATTTGAATGGGGTGTCTCCACAGAATTTTGGCTACTATTTTGGTATCAACATTATCTTCCTGTTTATTATGACGACAATAAATAGCCGCTATGTAAGGCATTTTGGCGCAGAAAAAATGCTTTACTTTGGCATCATTATCCAATTTGTGATGGGCGTGTGGTTGCTTGTTACAACGGCATTTGCATTAGATTTTTGGACATTGGTTATCGGTGTTGCAATCTATGTTAGTGGCATAGCGATGATTACTTCTAATGCAATGGCAGTGATCTTGGATAATTATCCACATATTGCCGGAACCGTCTCTTCATTGGCAGGAACAATAAGGTTTTCAATTGGCGCACTCGTTGGGACTTTATTATCACTCATACCCGCTCAGAGCGCATGGCCAATGGTTGGTTCTATGGTTGCTTGTGTAGCATTATCAATGTTATTTGTTCTATTAGCGAAAAAAGCAAAGTAAACCATATGTTTTCAAGTTTCATGGATGAAACTGAGAACACACAATTCCCCTTTCTTTAAATAGAATATTTTCTAGTTACTTCCCTAGATCATTCATTTTATCTATTAGAGATAAAGTAACATTGCTCGATAAAAGCGAGTAGTAATGTAGAGGTATTAAAATCCTTAATGAAAAATGATCTAAATCAATTATCATTCGAGCTAAATTTGTTAAATTTATGTTTTATGAATTAATGCTTATTGCAACATTATTCATTAATAAAAATTTGGTTTAACTTCAAAAACAAACTGTTTTTTACTATTTTCATTTCATAAATGTAAAAAAAAGTTAAGTGTTTTGAGTGAGATGTTGAGCTTAGAGATCAAAATTAGTTTAAATTTTAATATATTTACTACTAAAATGAATGTGCAATGATTTGTGTCACAAAAATTTAACGACATTTTGTTTTTTTAATGTTATATTTAAAGTTCGACATTTAACATTCATGTTACTTTTTGGATGACTAAAAGTTCGGTTTGAACGATGAATGATTGGCTTAAGCCCGTGTTAGGTCAAGTAAGAATGTAAGTATCAGTACTTGGCAAAATACTAAAATGTTTCAATAGGATATCTTTGTGGAAAAATTAGGTCTTTCGGTGGTGCACAGGCTACCGCAAAGCTACCGCTGGTTATCAGGCAAAATAGGTACGGATGTTGAAGTCGTGCCTATGAATGATGCCGATAGCGATAAGCTTGTGGGGCTGAAGCTACTTAGCCATGACTGTGCGACAGATTGTATTGCAATGCAGCAATTGTCTGAATCATTGTCAGATATGCAGATCGCTAACGCAATCTTAGAGTGGCAAAAAGAAATTTGCCTATTCATTCATGCTAATGATGAGCTAGCTGCTATGTGTCGCTTAAAAGCTTCTGGCGTCGCGATTGCAGAACTGTCTTCTGGCTTTTATAGTGCTTAGTTTTGAGTATATTTGCTTGGTTATATTGGCTCGATGATTCATTATTATTTTAGTTACAAGTTTAGTTCAGCTATGTTTTATAACTTGTTTTTGAATGAGCGTTATCGTGAGGTGGGTTTGGTATTTAAGCTATTTTTATCAAAAAGAATCAAATAGCTATACTAAATTTAGTTAATAAAGATTTCCAATAAAAAAGCTTCCATTGTATGGAAGCTTTTTTATTGGAAGGGGGATATAGAATGTTAAAAAAACTTATGAGCCATTAATAATACGTCTACCGGCATAATATCTTTTGCTCCAGTAGGAGTTAGTCATTTCAGAAACGATAACACCACTACTGGTTGACGCATGAACAAATTTTTGGTCGCCAATATAGATACCAACATGCTTCATAGTTCGGCCTGTTTTAAATAAAACAATATCACCGACTTTTAGGTTATTACGTTTTACGCTTTTGCCTGAGGATTCTTGTTCAGAAGTGGTACGAGGGAGTTCAACACCAAATTGTTCAAAGAATGTGCGCTGTACGAAACTTGAACAATCAACACCTTTCTTTGTTGTACCGCCAAGACGATAAGCCACGCCTTTCCAGCTTGCGTATTGATCCATTATTTTAGATTTAGTATCAACACTTTGTACTAATTCTTCGAATTCATCTTGAGATGCCATCGTCAAGGAGTCGCCAGCAGAACCATTTAGCATACGTGCATCTGATTTGGCAGTATATTGTGTGTTTTTAGCAGACTTTGGGTTGGTACATGCTGTGAGAGTTACGGCGATTGCAATTGCCGGAACAATGCGCCAAGCATAGCGCTTAAGTTTTTCAGGAGTTAGCATTCTTATATATATCCCTTACCATTTTTTAGTACTTTATTGTGTAAAAAGACACAAAAAACTAAACTTATCCCTGTGAAAAACGCATTATAGATGCCAAAACTGTGTTTTTCGCAGAAAGTGTTTATCGCAGCACTACTAAATTTCGAATGTACTAGTCATATTTAATGACTTATTGAGTATAGGATATATATCAATATCGACTAAATTTACTAAGACATTCTTTACATTTTTTACATAAAAGATTTGGTATCGCAATAATCCCAAATCAAACCTTTAAGAGCATACATAAACAAAAGCAAAATGGCGAGTTAATAGAGGTGAAATTTACAAAACATTAGATAAAAGTGCCTATTTGCCATTGGTTTATGTGATAACTGTCTACAATGAAGGATCTTTACTTATAACACGGGTAATTGCAGTCAATGAAATATGATCTAAATCACATTTTCTTGGTTATTATCTCAGTGTAATTACATAAATATGTGCTTTTTAAGTTTGAAATGTAAAGAAGTTTAAATTTATATCTAATGACGGCTTATTTGTGAGTAAAACGAATAGCTTAGTAGACTTTAAAAAGGATGATTAGAATAAAAGTCAAACAAAGAATAATGAAGAAAGTCAATTCACTGTATGTTTATCAGGGTGTTTTGTTGTTCGGATTTTCTTTATGAAATAGATACTGGCGAGTGAGAGGTAATTTATGTCGACCACCAAACGGTAATAATGTAGGTGAACCATCAGTGTATGTGCTATATCTTGATATTGTAGTCACGATAAAGCCGTTGCTCGAAATCATTAAACCGGCGATTGAGGGTAGCACGAGCAATTCTAGCTGAAAAATAATCCATGGGAATGAAGTTAGATGACCCAAGGTTATCAATAATCAGAAATTGGCCGTGAGGTTTATAACCTAATTGGTAAACAATGTTGTAAGTCTTAAGTGCCATCGTGGCGATAGCCTCTTTATAAATATTCTTTTTAAATTGCTCATAAGCAATTTTCATATTTTTTTTATGTTTTAAAAAAAGTTGTTTGTTTTTTAGGTAGTAATCTAAAGTATGTGAAACATTTCCAGTTTTATCTTTGATTAATTGGAATACATATCCTAATCCGCGATCAGTTTGCTGGGTTCCATAGTAATGAGAAATTGTTTTTATTGTGAAGTTTTTTTTATATAGACGCTTATAATAGCGAACCTCTCTTAATGTTTCTTTATCATCTCTTCCACTTAAATGAACTTTTACACATAGGTCATCATATTCAGGATGCTGATAACAAGCACGCTGTCGGCCTGATGCGATCAAATTGATAGAGGGTAATGCGATTTTTTTATTTAAATTCTTATGCATGATGATTAACACTATCTTTAACGATTCTAAAGTTTTTGATGTATAGATGAGCCTTAAGTGGCGTTGCGACGATTTTCATAAATTATAGGGCTAATGCTAATAGATATTATTTATAAAGTGTTGCATTTTGTGTGGTTAATTAAGTGTGATGTAAGTCCTTTATTTTGTTTTGATAAATAATTAAAACAAAAAATAAAAAACTACGACCATAAATGAAATTATTAATATCCCTTTGGAATTAGTATGTCGTCCTCAGGCAATTCAGCCAAATTAAATACTTTAACTGTAAATAAATTACAGAAAGTGACGATAACATAATTTTAAAAGGGGATTTCATTATGAATAGCTCAGTAAAAAAAATGGTCATGACTTTTCTGGCAGTAACAGCATTAAGCACAAGTTTTTCAATCGTTGCGTCAGAAAATAGTGAGACGAAACGCAGTAGTACAGGCGTTATTCGATTTACTGGTGCCATAGTTGCATCACCTTGTGTTGTCGAAGCGAATGCTAATAAAGTTGAAACTAAATGCTGGAATGATAATGGTAAATTGGAAACTGCATCTGCAGATATTCGTAAATTAAAAAATAAAGAAATGTTGCTTCCGAATCAAAAAGGTACTCAACAATTTAATTGGATTAATAAAGATAAAACCTTAGGTATTTATACAATAAAATACGATTAATCTTGAGTTGAATAAGAATTGAATGTAGCAAACTAATATGAGAAGGGTATGCAATGTTTAATTTTAATGACATATGCCTATGAACAGTAACTTCATAGGCATATAAAAAATTGTTTCTATCAAATTAAAAACAAAAATTAGTCACAACGGCCCATATAACGACGCTCGGCGATATGAATACGAATTTTTTCTCCGCTGGTTAAATATTCAGGGACTTGGACTGTTAGTCCTGTAGCCATGGTTGCGGGTTTAGTCCGTGCGCTTGCTGATGCGCCTTTAATTGCAGGTGTTGTTTCAACAATCACCATATCAACCGTTTGTGGTAGCTCTAATGCAAGAACTTGTCCATCCATTGTTAATACTTGCATTCCTGGTAACCCTTCTTCAGGAATAAAAAGTAATTCTTCTTCAATATCCGCTTTTTTGAAAATGTAAGGAGTGTAATCTTCATTGTCCATGAAGACATATTCATCACCATCAATATAAGAAAAACTCACTCCACGGCGTGTTAGCGAAATGGTTTCTAAAATATCATCGCCTTTGAAACGCTCTTCAACTTTCTGGCCAGTTTTGATATCAGTAAAGCGCATTTTATATAGCGTACTTGCACCACGAGCGCTAGGTGCTTGAATATCAATGTCTTTTACAAGTAATAGTTTGCCATTGTAGTTAATTGCTAAACCACGTTTAATTTCGTTGGCCTTGGCCATAAATAACCTTCTTTAGGGTTGTCAAAAAGAGTGCGACAAAATTACTCGCAGATAAGGAATTAGGCAAGATGCTGAAGTCAATTTTCAGTGAAAAATTTTTAGATAAATATCAGTATGAATATAACCCGTAGGTTATATTCATACTCGAATGGTTAATAGATAGGAAGTAAACCAGATAGCGATAATAAATGAGCGACCGCATTAATTAATCCAAAGAGGATCACGAAGCCAATGATAAAGCTCCCTCCTGGTGCTTTATAACTGTTGTTAGGGTAGCGTTTACGACTTGCTTTCGCCATCAGGGCAGGGACAATAACAGCCCAAATAGTCGCTGCTAACCCTGCAAAACCAATCGCATAAATAAACCCATTAGGAAAAATTAAAGCGAGTACTGTTGGTGGTAAAAAGGTGACTAATATGGATTTAAGGCGGCCAAATTTGTTATCTTCAAATTTGAAAAAATCAGCGATAAAATCAAATAGCCCTAAAGATACACCTAAGAAAGAACTCGCTAAAGCCATATAGGAGAACAGGTTCAAAAACTGAGAAATAAAACTGCTTTGGGTGGAAATATTCATTTGGGTCAGTAATGCATCAATATTATTACCATTTTCTCTGATTTCAATAAATGAAGTTCTTGGAATATTTCCTTGAATCGCATACTGCCACAAAATATAGATAACCACGGTAATGGTTGCGCCATAGACGAGGCTCTTAACAACACTGCGGCTATCTTTATTATAATATTTTACTAATCCTGGCACATTACCGTGATAACCAAATGAAGTTAATAAATAAGGTAATGCGGCTAAGGCATATGGAAGATACTGGCTTTCACCTTGTTCAGTTTGGTTAAATAAGATAGCTGGAGATGCAGTTGAAACCATTCCACCGATTGACATAATAAAGGTGATTACCATTCCACCAATTAAAATAGTGCTTAACCTATCGACAGCACGCGTAGAAAGCCACACAAAAAAAGCCACTATGAAGGCAAAAATAAAGCCAGCACCTGCTTGAGGTATCTGTATTTTTTCTGACAAATTCGCTGCGATGATAGAGCTACCCGCAGAAATATAGGCATAAGTAAGTATGTAAAGCACAAAGGTGACGGATAAACTATTAATTGAATTCCATGTCGAACCCAACAAATCTTTAACCATCGTATGGAAACTAGCGCCCGCAGGGTAATTCATATTGGCTTCTAAAATCATTAACCCAGAAAGTAACATGCAAATAAAGGTATAAATCAACAGTATGACGGAGCCTGTGAACCATACGCCAGAAGTCACCATAGGAATAGAAAACATACCAGCACCCACTGCGGTACCGGCAATGATCATAGCACCTCCTAATATAGAAGGATTTTTTTGTTGTGTTGTTCCATCAATAGCCATGGTGGCTCCTAAATATATTGTTTCACTGTACTAGCTAAATGATACGGCAAGCATGAAGTATTGTAAATATAGTAAATAGAATAAAACAGGGAAAAATGAGTAATTAGAAAGGGATGGATAATAAACGTACAACGCGAGAATGTTTGTACGCTTACGATTAATTAGGCGTTTTGGCGATAGAAACGTTGTGTTAGCCAGAGGTCAACCGCGTTGCGACTAGCCTCAAAATGCGGTTCTGGGAGTTTGTCTGGTGAAACCCACATTAAGCTTTCACATTTATCTGGTTCCATAATTTGAGGCTCAACATCACCGTCATATTCAACATGCATGCAAACAGAAACGGTGTGTTTACCTTCTTGTTGGTGAGTTTGTAAATTATTGCTGATGCCAAAAACAGTGGGGGCTTGGATATCAATACCTATCTCTTCTTTTATTTCGCGAATTGCACAGGTTTCAAAAGATTCACCGGGGTCGACATGTCCGCCGAAAATGGACCAATAGGGCGCATGTTTACTACTGCGTTTACCTATCAAAATTTGCCCATACTTGTTAGTGATTAGCACACCGACACCAACGACGACGTAAGCAGGCTCAGACATATATTCTCCTTATTATTTTATTTTTCAGCGCGCTGATCCTGACATAATCTTGTAGAAAAACAAGCAGGAAAAAGTACAAATATCACTGAAAACAATATGCTTTAATGTTATAACTATACTTAAATTTAAAGACACGATAATCATGATAAGGGAGATTAGTGGTTATGACTCGCCGGGTTGCTACAATTACATTAAATCCTGCTTACGACCTTGTGGGCTTATGCTCTACTATCGAAGTGGGGGAAGTCAATTTAGTCAAAACCGCTAGCCTCAATGCGGGTGGTAAAGGGGTCAATGTCGCAAAAGTACTCCGTGACTTAGGTATTGATATCACTGTTAGTGGTTTTATGGGAAAGGATAACCAAGAAGAATTCCAACATTTTTTCAGTGAAAATGGCATGGCTAACCGCTTTAGTATGGTGCCAGGACGGACACGAATTAACGTAAAACTCACGGAAAACAATGGGGAATCGACTGATTTCAACTTTTCAGGTTTTGAGGTCAGCAAAGAAGACTGGAACCGTTTCTCGACAGAATCACTCAATTGGCTTGGCCATTTTGATATGGTTGTGGTTAGCGGAAGTTTGCCAAGTGGTATTGATCCAGAAGAATTTACTCGGTGGATGACTCGCCTTCGCCAATTATGCCCATGTATTATTTTTGATAGCAGTCGAGAAGCCTTAAAGGCGGGTTTAAAAGCGTCACCATGGCTAGTAAAACCTAATCGTCATGAGCTAGAAAGTTGGGTTGGTCGAAAACTACCAGACTTACAAGATGTCGTAGCTGCAGCCCATGAATTAAGAGATAAAGGCATTTCCCATGTTGTCATATCGCTAGGGGAAGAAGGGGCTCTGTGGGTTAATGCTTCGGGTTCTTGGTTAGCTAAACCACCACATTGTGAAGTGATAAGCACGGTTGGGGCTGGTGACTCGATGGTGGCAGGGCTAGCTTACGGGCTACTCAATGGTGAGTCCAGTGAGCATACCTTACGTATGGCGACTGCAATTTCTGCACTCTCAGTTTCCCAGCCAGATGTCGGCTTAAAAAATAGAAATAAATTAGCGGATATGATGGCAAAAATTGAAATGAAATCGTTATAGGTCATTCAGTTCAAATAAAACCCCCATATGATAAATGCGGGGGTTTTTGTTATTAGAAAGTAGGCTAAATCGCTAATTATTTTGTTGTGCTTTTAACCACGCAATTTCTTGTGGCCAAATATCGGGGTTTACGGTTTCTAAAATCAAAGGGATACCATCGAAGCGGTTATCTTGCATAATGTAAGTAAATGGTGCAAAACCAATATTCCCTTCACCTAAACTATGGTGGCGGTCGACACGGCTGGCAAATTCACTTTTCGCATCATTAAGGTGCATTCCTTTTAGAAATTCAAATCCGACAATTTCTGCAAACTGGTCAAATGTTTTATCACAATCTTCGGCAGTGCGTAGGTCATAACCTGCGGCAAAAGCATGACAAGTATCGATACACACACCTACACGGCTTTTATCTTTTACCCCATCAATAATTTTTGCGAGATGTGTAAAGTCAAAACCTAAGTTAGTACCTTGCCCTGCCGTATTTTCAATGACAGCAGTCACTCCCTCGGTTTCAGCAAGCGCGATATTAATAGATTCAGCAATCCGCGCTAAACAGTCGTCAATTTCAATTTTGTTTAAATGACTACCTGGGTGGAAATTAAGTAAATCAATACCTAATTGCTCACAGCGCTGCATTTCATCGATAAAAGCGACCCGAGATTTTTCTAGAGCTTCAAATTCAGGATGACCTAAATTGATTAAATAGCTGTCATGGGGCAGGATCTGGTGTTTACCGTATCCATATTTTTTGCAGTTATCTTTAAATTTTTTAATCACTTCTTCGCTCAGTGGCGCAGCTTTCCACTGACGCTGATTTTTTGTGAACAATGCAAAAGCGGTTGCGTTGATTTCATGTGCACGAATAACGGCTTGGTCAACGCCACCAGAGGCGCTGACATGTGCTCCAATATATTTCATTTTTGACTCCTTTTTATTGGAGTATGCCATTAATAAGTGAATAAATGAAATCAACAAAAAAGCCACCAGTTAAGGTGGCTAAAAACGAGGAAAATGTAGATTAAAAAATGTTTTGAATCAGTAAGTTAATTAATAGCCCGCCAACTATCAACCAAACAAACAGTATCAACGCCATTAGCAATGGTTTAATGCCCGCTTGGCGAATAGCGCTAACATGGGTAGTCAACCCTAAAGCAACCATTGCCATAGCAAGTAAAATGGTATCCAAAGCAATAACTTGCTGTACTAATGCCTGAGGCAGTAAATTGAGTGAGTTAAAACCTGCGACAACAATAAAAAATACAGCAAACCAAGGAATAGTAATTTTACTTTTTTGGGTCTTTGTTGTTTGGTTAGCGGCCGTTTTACGGCTTAAAAACGCAGATAAAATAATTAAAAATGGCGCAAGCATCATGACACGGATCATTTTGGCAATAACAGAGGCATTTTCTGCATCTGTACCAATTGTATGGCCTGCTGCAACAACCTGTGCAACTTCATGTACTGTTGAACCAATGTAAATTCCAAAGGTTTCTTCTGTTGCCGGAAACCAACCAAAGTGTGCGTTTAATTGGTAAATCCAAGGGTAAACAAAAATACAAATCGTACCAAAAATAACAACGGTTGAAACGGCAACAGCGACTTTACTCGCAGAAGCTTTAACGACAGGCTCAGTTGCCATGACCGCGGCTGCACCACAGATACTACTACCTGCGCCAATTAATAATGTTGTTTCTTCATCAAGACCGAACACTTTTTTACCTAGCCAATACGCTAATAAAAATGTCGATGTTAATGTTAAAGCATCAATAATTACACCAGTAGCGCCTACGTCAGTGATCTGTTGAAAAGTAAGGCGAAAGCCATACAAAATAATCCCGGCACGTAAAAAATAGTGTTTGGCAAATTTAATGCCAGCATCACAAGATTGACTGGCTACGGGGTAAAAAGTATTCCCGACAATAATTCCTAATAATATTGCGAGAGTTAATGCACCTAAACCAATATCCATAAACCAGGGTTGGTCACCGAGGTAAATTGCAATAGCAGTTAGAATACCCGCTAGAATAATACCTGGTATGAGTTTAAATATAGGGTTTAGGCTATTCTGCTCAAGGGTGTTGGTGTCACTTTTATTCATGATAATACTCTTTATTACCGCTTATAAGATTTAGTAATAAGGATATAACAAAAGTAATAATAATTTAAATTGATTATCTTTATATAATCTACCACCAAAATAGATTATAAGTTTCTTCTGGAATATTGCGAATAAATCGTTAATATTAACATTATTATTACAAATACTAAAAATCACGTTGGGGCTTACCTTTATGCGAATTACACTTAGGCAACTTGAGGTTTTTACGGAAGTATTAAAAAGTGGCTCCACGACGCAGGCATCTCAGTTATTAGCACTTTCACAATCGGCTGTCAGCGCGTCGCTAACGGATTTAGAAGGTCAATTAGGCGTTCAATTATTTGACCGTGTGGGTAAACGACTTGTTACGAATGAGCACGGAAGGCTGCTATATCCCAAAGCTTTAGCGTTATTAGAGCAAGGGTTAGAAGTCGAGCAATTATTTAAAAAAGAGATGGGCGCAGTGCGTCTTGCAGCAAGTACAACGATTGGTAATTATATTTTACCAGAAGTCTTAGCGGGTTACCGTCATGACCACCCGGATATTCCTTTAGAGCTTTTTATCAGTAACACAGAAGAAATTATTAAAGCAGTCATGGAATTTAGAGCCGATGTTGGGTTAATCGAAGGCGTTTGTCATAGCCCTGAGTTAATTTCAAAAGCATGGTTAAAAGATGAACTCGTTATTTTTGTTTCACCCCAAAATCCATTGGCGAATAAAAAAGTTTCTTTAAAAGATTTGCGTGATGCGCCTTGGATTTTGCGTGAAAGAGGTTCAGGTACGCGGGACGTGCTCGACCAATTATTATTTGCACATCTTCCTGGCTTTCATATTTTAATGGAGCTAGGGAATTCAGAAGCTATCAAACATGCAGTTCGTTATGGAATAGGTATAAGTTGTTTATCTCGTCGGGTGATCGAAGAGCAATTAGAAAATGGCTCTCTAGTTGAACTAAAAATAGATGAACTTCATTTAGAAAGAACGCTATATTTGATTTATCACCGCCAAAAGCATCTTTCGAATGCGATTACTAACCTTCTGTCTTACTGTAATTAAAAATCCTCGTCATCTTTTAACCTGTCGCGTTGTTGGCTGCAATCGACGACCCAAGTCACATACTAATGTATGCTCCTTGGATAGTCTCAATTGCCGCCTAGCGACACGCTAAAAGCTATAGAGGATTGCAGTGAATGTGTTGCACTTGTGATAGGCTATCGCGTTGTTGGCTGCACTTTTTATGTGCCTTGAACAGTCACATTTGCCGCTACTGACACGATAAAGAAAATAAGACGTCGTCCTCTTATTAAGAGGGTATACTGAATTTTTTGAGATAACGCATTTTACTTATAATTTTGTGTGAATTATGAAGGTATCTTATAACAGTGAAGAGTTGCTTAGTTCTCACAGTCTATTTTGCTAGAATCCCTGCGATATTAGCTGAATAATAAAATGCAGGGAACAAATGTCAGAACAACATACCAATACTATCTCGCAGGGCGGCCCACAAAGACTACGCCGTGAGTTAAAGGCACGCCATCTTGCGATGATTGCTATCGGTGGGTCCATCGGTACAGGTTTATTTGTTGCCTCTGGGGCAACGGTTGCACAAGCAGGCCCCGGTGGAGCACTCCTTTCTTATGCTATCATTGGCTTAATGGTCTATTTTTTGATGACCAGTTTAGGTGAGTTAGCCGCATATATGCCCGTTTCAGGTTCATTTGCAACCTATGGTGCAAAATATGTCGATGAAGGCTTTGGCTTTGCGCTTGGGTGGAACTACTGGTACAACTGGGCTGTGACCATTGCGGTTGACTTAGTTGCCGCTCAATTAGTGATGACTTACTGGTTCCCAGATACCCCCGGTTGGATTTGGAGCGCCATTTTCCTTGCCATTATTTTCTTACTGAATTTCATCTCGGTTAAAGGGTTTGGTGAGGCTGAATACTGGTTCTCATTAATAAAAGTCACCACGGTCATCATTTTTATTGTTGTCGGCGTATTAATGATTTTTGGCATCATGAGCGGTGCGGAAAATGCCGGGTGGCATAATTGGGAAATTGGTGATGCGCCTTTTGCTGGTGGTTTTTCAGCCATGATTGGTGTGGCAATGATAGTTGGGTTCTCATTCCAAGGAACTGAATTAATCGGTATTGCTGCGGGTGAATCGAAAGACCCCGCTAAAAATATTCCAAAAGCCGTGCGCAAAGTATTTTGGCGTATCTTGTTATTCTATATCTTTGCAATCTTAATTATTAGTTTGATCATTCCTTACACTGATCCAAACTTACTGCGTAATGATGTCAAAGATATTAGTGTAAGCCCATTCACTTTAGTATTTGAAAATGCAGGCTTATTATCTGCGGCAGCAGTAATGAATGCGGTTATTTTAACAGCGGTATTATCGGCAGGTAACTCCGGTATGTACGCATCAACGCGTATGTTGTATACCTTAGCCCGTGAAGGTAAGGCTCCACGTATTTTCGCCCGTTTATCTAAAGGTGGCGTACCTCGTTATGCATTGTTAGCAACGACGGTTGTTGCAGGGTTATGTTTCCTAAGTTCCATGTTTGGCAACCAAACGGTGTACTTGTGGTTGTTAAATACATCGGGGATGACAGGGTTTATTGCTTGGTTAGGTATTGCCATTAGCCATTATCGTTTCCGTAGGGGCTATATTGCACAAGGGAGAGATCTTAATGACTTACCTTATCGTTCAGGCTTTTTCCCAATCGGTCCTATTTTTGCCTTTATTTTGTGCTTAACAATCACGTTGGGTCAAAACTACCAAGCTTTTTTAGAAGATAAAATTGATTGGGTAGGGGTTACCGCAACTTATATTGGAATTCCGTTATTTTTAGCAATTTGGTTTGGTTATAAGATAGCGAAGAAAACGACGTTTATCCGTTATAAAGACATGAGCTTTCCAAGTTACCGCGAAAATTTAGATAAATAGTTTTTTTAAATATCTATCATCAATAACAGCACTCTTAATAGGGTGCTGTTTTTTTATATATAGCGCAATAAACCTGCATTTTGGCGGTAAAATAGGCTGAATGTTTAGGTTTACGATGATGGTCACAGAATTCTATTGATGAAAGCCATGATTAAACTAATAATCGTATTGATAAGTATTCTTATTTGCTTTATTGTTACCGCATAAAAAAAAGTAAGTCAATGAGGTTAAGAGTGGAGCTTAATACTATGTCGTCGGTAGCCAAGAAGTCTGTAGCTAGGTCGGTAGTAAAAGGAATAAGTTTAGCGTTATTAGCAAGTGCCAG
Source organism: Providencia sp. PROV_01 (assembly GCF_053098325.1). Lineage (NCBI taxonomy): Bacteria > Pseudomonadati > Pseudomonadota > Gammaproteobacteria > Enterobacterales > Morganellaceae > Providencia > Providencia sp. PROV_01. The sequence goes on from NZ_JBRFKD010000002.1 coordinate 2,265,378, forward strand.
TATGAGCGCTTGGGCTGTAACAGTGACTGATATTGCAGGTCGTACCGTTGAGGTTCCTGATAATGTTAATCGCATTTTATTAGGCGAAGGGCGCCTATTTAGTGCAATAGCTCTGCTAGAAGGTGATAAACCCATTGAGCGAATTGTAGGTTGGCAAGGTGACCTTCGAAAACTAGACCCGCAAACATATGCTGTTTATAAAGCGAAATTTCCTGAAATTGATAACATTCCATTAATTGGTAATACCAGTGCAGATAGCGTCAGTTCAGAAAAAGTATTAACTCTAAATCCAGATATTGCGATTTTTGGTTTGTCAGGCCATGGGCCGGGTAAAAATAGTGAATTAGTTAGCCAGCTCGAAAAAGCTGGTGTACCTGTCGTATTTGTGGATTTCCGTGATAAACCACTGGAAAACACTTTACCAAGCATGCGTTTACTTGGTAAAGCATTGAACCGCGAACAGGCGGCAAATAAATATGTCGATTTTTATGAAAGAAACCAAAAATTAGTCACTGATATTACTTCGAAAATACCAGAAGATAAAAAACCAAGTGTTTTTATTGAATTACGCGCTGGTGCTTTTGAAGATTGCTGTGGTACCGCTGGTGATGGAAATATGGGGAACTTTATTGATTTAGCTGGTGGTAAAAATATCGCTAAAGACGTTTTGCCGGGCGCGCTTGGTACGATGAACTTAGAGAAAATCATTGCTGCAGACCCAAATATTTACATTGCATCTGGTGCAAAAGCGCCAGGTAGTAAAGATGCAGGCGTTCAATTAGGCGCACAAAGCACATTAGCTGATGCACAAGAAAGCCTGAAAAAAATTACTGAACGTAAAGGGATTAGCTCGTTATCAGCCGTAAAAGATAAGCAAGATTATGCTATCTGGCACAATTACTATAACTCTCCATACAATGTGATTGCGACGCAAGTTTTCGCCAAATGGTTCTACCCAGAACAATTTGCCGATCTAGAACCGCAAAAAACACTAGAAGAATTGCATCGAGAGTTTCTCGCCATCGAACCAACCGGTGTATATTGGGTCAGCGAAAAGTAATGAAAACGGGTAAGAGTTGATGAGTATTACGAGCGAGCCAATGATTACGGCTGAAAAAGCGGCTATTCAGGCTGACAATAATGTAAAACAGCATTATCAAACTATGTTACGCCGTCGATTGACATGGATAGTTGTTATCATCGCGGCAATTTTATTATCACTGGTTATAGATTTTACCTTGGGGCCTTCAGGGTTATCTCTTGAGCGCTTATGGCAAACGTTGATGACCCCAGAGTCGGTTGATGCAGGAACGCGTGTCATTGTCTGGGACATTCGCTTGCCTTACGCATTGATGGCCGTGGTGATTGGCATGTCATTAGGGCTTGCGGGTGCTGAGATGCAGACAATCCTCAATAACCCGTTAGCGAGCCCATTTACATTAGGGGTATCTAATGCAGCAGCATTCGGTGCCGCATTAGCGATTGTTTCTGGTATTGCAATTCCAGGCGTGCCTGATCAATGGGTGATATCAGCCAATGCCTTTATTTTTGCCCTGTTAGCCGCACTGATGTTAGACGCAGTCACTCGTTGGACGCGTGTAGCAACTTCAGGTGTCGTACTGTTTGGTATTGCGCTTGTGTTCACCTTTAATGCATTGGTTTCCATGATGCAATTCATCGCAACAGAAGATACCTTGCAGGGTTTAGTCTTTTGGACGATGGGCAGTTTATCAAAAGCGACTTGGGTGAAACTTGGGGTGATGGCATTAGTTTTCGCACTTATTTTCCCAATTGCCATGATGAGTTCATGGAAGCTAACGGCTTTAAGATTGGGTGAGGATAGGGCGATCAGTTTCGGTATTGATGTGCGCCGTTTAAGGTTAACAACGTTATTACGCATTAGTATTTTATCGGCGCTAGCAGTGGCATTTGTCGGTCCTATTGCCTTTATTGGTTTAGTTGCGCCACATATAGCAAGGTTGATTTTTGGTGAAGATCACCGTTTTTATCTGCCTGCAAGTGCATTAATTGGGGCGTTAATTTTATCCATGGCCTCAATAGCGTCGAAGAATATTATTCCGGGTGTGATTATCCCTGTTGGGATCGTGACCTCGTTGGTTGGTGTACCGTTCTTCCTAAGTATTATTTTGCGTCATAGAGGGAACGTATCATGAGTGGCCTGATTATTAACCAATTTAATGCAGGTTACCCTAAACGTCCCGTAATTGAGAACCTATCGACGGATATCTTGCCTCGCGGCAAGATCACGGTATTACTTGGGCCAAATGGTAGTGGCAAATCCACATTATTGCGTTCGTTGGCGGGGTTAAATAAGGCAACAGGGCAGTTATTACTGGATGGTCAAGACTTAACCCAACAGAGTTTTGCCCAGCGAGCACAAAATGTGGTGTATTTACCGCAAACATTACCTGCTGGTGTGCACCTGTATGTTTTAGAGTCAGTGATTGTTGCTCAACGTGCTTCAGGCGGTTTGAGCAATGAGAATAGTAAAGACGAAGTAATGGGGTTATTACGTCAATTAGGTATTGAGCATTTGGCGTTAAGTTATTTAGACCAACTCTCAGGTGGTCAAAAACAATTAGTGGGTTTGGCACAATCTTTAATTCGTCAACCCAACTTATTGTTATTAGATGAACCGTTAAGTGCGCTGGATTTAAATTACCAATATCATGTGATGGATTTAGTCGCAAAAGAGACGAAACGTCGAAATATAATCACGGTTGTGGTGGTTCATGATATTAATATTGCGCTCAAACATGCGGAGCATGTATTAATGTTGAAACAAGGTAATTTAATTGCTCAAGGCGAACCCGCTGAGGTTATTACCCCCGAAAGCCTTGCTGAGGTTTATGGCGTGCGGGGTCGTATTGAACGTTGTTCGCAAGGTGTGCCACAAGTCCTAATAGATGGGCTGGTTGATAAATTAGCAAGTTAATATAGTAATAGAATAGTGTGCTTGCAGCACTTGGCAAGCACATTAAATAAAATATAGAGGGCGCAATATTAAAAAAATCAAATCTTAATTAATAGTAATTACCCACAGGAAATTTAATTGAATTATATAATGGTTTTTACCATGAATTTCCTATGGGTATTTAAATACCCCAATAATAAAAAATATTTTTTGATTCAATGAAATCAATGTGAGCAAATCAATTCATATATAAAACAAAATATCTCTTGGAGAGTTGGGAATGGTTGTTTTTAATAAAAGAAAAGTGGCAATTAGCATTATTGCGGCTATTGCTGCGGCGCCTGCATTTGCTGATGATAGTAATGATAAAATCTATGTGACAACGGCATCAGGCTACCAACAGAAAATTGAAGATGCACCTGCGTCTATTTCTGTTGTGACGCGCGAACAACTCGAAACTAAAGCTTACCGTGATGTGACTGACGCATTAAAAGATGTACCGGGTGTTTTAGTGACCGGTGGCGGCAGTAGCTCAGATATCAGCATCCGTGGTATGGATGCTAAATACACCATGATTTTAATCGATGGTAAACGTGTTGACACACGTACAACTCGCCCAAATAGTGATGGCTCTGGTATTGAACAAGGTTGGTTACCACCATTACCAGCTATTGAACGTATTGAAGTGGTACGTGGCCCAATGTCATCGCTGTATGGTTCAGATGCGATGGGAGGGGTAATTAATATTATCACTCGTCGCGTACAACAAGAGTGGACGACCAGTTTACGTGCTGATACAACATTAACAGAACGTAAAAATTCAGGTAATACAGGCCAAGGCAGTTTCTATACATCTGGGCCATTAATTGATGGGTTATTGGGTGTAAAACTACAAGGGCAATATTCTCATCGTGGTGAAGATAAAATCATTAATGGTTTTAACCGCCAAATCATGGCGAGTGGTGGAGCAACAGTATCGTTGACCCCAGATGACAAAAATACCTTCGACGCAGAATTTAAACGTGATAACCAACACCGTGATGACCGTGAAGGTTATACAAGCAAAAGAGGCGACGGTAGCGGTTTTAGCAAATATGAGTTGACTCATATGGCATTAACCCATACGGGTATTTATGATATTGCATCAACAGATACCTATGTTCAATATGATGAGACAAAAAACCCAGGCCGTAAAATGACGGCAGAAGACCTTGTTTTCCGTAATCAAAGTGTCTTTTTACTGGGTGACCATAGTTTAAGTATTGGCGGTCAATATCGTAAAGAGAAATTGAAAGACGAAGGTAATAAATTTAAACAGTATAATCAGCTTGAACGATATAGCTGGGCGTTATTCGCAGAAGATGAATGGTTAATGACCAATGACTTTGCGTTAACGGGTGGTATTCGTATGGATAAAGACGAAAACTACGGTTCACACTGGACGCCACGTTTGTATGGTGTATGGCATGCTGATGAACAATGGACAATTAAAGGTGGGGTAACTACAGGTTACAAAGCACCAAGCTTGCGTGAATCGTCTGCAAACTGGGGACAAGCAACAGGTGGTAATGCAGGTAATGCCGTTATTTATGGTAATCCTGACTTAAAACCAGAGAAAAGTGTGACCGAAGAAATTGGTGTTATCTGGAACAATCAAGATAATATTACTGCGGGGATAACTATCTATAACACTGACTTTAAAGATAAAATTACTGAAGTTAGGCGTTGTGAAGAAAATAGTAGCACAGTAAGAGCATGTACAGTAGCTCAAGATGGTGAAGGTGACAAACCTAACCAACCGTATCGTTTCATTAGCGATAAAGCGAACGTTGATAAAGCAAGAATGCGCGGTGTTGAACTAACTTTCAACTGGCGTATTGTGGATGACTTAAGTTTTGCAGCTAACTACACCTATACTGATACTGAACAGAAAAGTGGTGTAAATAAAGGTAAGCCATTAAATAAGCAGCCTAAACATATGGCTAACTCCACACTGACATGGCAAACAACTGAAGATTTAGAAACATGGACACGTATGAATTTCCGTGGAAAAACCTCTGAATACCAAGGTCGCGGACAAAAAATGTCAAGTGGTACAGCATCTTATGCTTTGTTTGATTTAGGTGCAAGTTATCAGCTTAACAAGAATGCGAACATTGTTGGTGGCGTATATAACGTATTAGATCGCCGAATCGATAATGCGACTTACGGTGCTGAATTAGAAGGCCGTCGCTACAATATCGGTATCAACTACAACTTCTAATCGAAAAAATAATTTCGATTAATCCAAACCCTTTGGCTTCTACCAAAGGGTTTTTTTGTTGATTAAAACCTGATAAAAATCATAAGAAAAAGAGGTTATAAGCAGATATGGCAAAAAGTCAGAAATAATCAAAATTTCTCATGGAAAATAGGGTGATTTGTTAACAATTTAACTTGCTATTTCGAGTTATGGCGTGCAAAATGCGCGAACTAAAAAATAACTGATGCTTAATCAAATGAAGCATCGGTTTTTTTGTTTTTAGGAACGTTCATTCTAGCGGGGCCGGACATAGAGCCGGAGAGATAATTTTAATATTTACGTGTAGCAAACATTTTTCGCTACCGATTTGAGGAATGCTTTTATGGCTTACTTTTTCGCATTCGCAGCAGGGCCAGGCGCTGGCGGCTGCCGTATCGATGACTACGGGGCTCTCGGTGGCTTCGCTCACACGCCTTTCTCCCTTTCTTCGTTTTTCTCTGCCTATAGGCAGATGCAAAGTCTTCCCAGTAACTGTCGATTAAGCCGAAGTAGTATGCAATCGAAAGTTATGGGAGGGCTTAGACGTGCAAAATAATACTCCAATTCCATTAGACATCGGTCACAATCAAACGGGTGCGAATAACCGCGTACAACTTGCAAAAACCTTAACATTGGTGCAAGTAGTGATGATCGGTATTGCGTATATCCAGCCAATGACGATATTTGATACCTTCGGAATGGTGTCAGATAAAACCGGTGGACATGTTCCAACTTCATACATTATTGCACTTGCTGCGATACTGTTTACTGCTCTGAGCTACGGTAAATTGGTGAAGCGTTTCCCATCAGCCGGTTCAGCGTACACTTATGCCCAAAAATCAATGAGCCCTCATATTGGCTTTTTGGTGGGTTGGACATCCTTGCTGTCCTATATTTTTATGCCAATGATCAACATCTTATTGGCTAAAATTTATTTACAAGATATTTTCCCTAATGTTGAACCAGCGATTTTTGTTGTGGGTCTAGTCATATTGATGACGGCAGCAAACTTACGCGGTATCAACGTAATAGCGAACTTAAGTACCGTGATTGCGATTATCCAAGTTGGTGTCATGGCTGTGTTTACTGGGCTTGTTATCCACGGTGTCACTAACGGTGAAGGTACAGGAGAAATTTGGACCTTTAACCCATTTGCTAATGAAAAAACCGAAGTGATTCCGCTGATAGCTGGGGCGACAATTCTTTGTTTTTCATTCTTAGGTTTCGACGGATTAAGCTCACTGTCAGAAGAAACGCCAAATGCAGGTAAAGTTATCCCGCGTGCTATTTTCTTAACTGCGTTAATTGGTGGGGTTATCTTTATTACCGTTTCTTTCTTCTTACAGCAATACTTCCCTGATGTATCACGCTTTAAGAATATTAATGAAACACAACCAGATATTATGCGTTTTGTTGCTGGAACATTCTTCCAGTCAATCATTCTGGTGTTCTCATGTGTTACGGTATTAGCGTCAGGTATGGCGGCTCATGCGGGTAGTGCGCGTTTGATGTATGTAATGGGGCGTGATGGGGTATTCCCAGAAAAAGTATTTGGTTATGTTAGCCCAACGTGGCGCACTCCTGCATATAACGTATTAATGGTTGGTTTCTTAGCACTAGGCGCTATCTGGTTTGAAATGGATTTTGCGACTGCATTAATTAACTTTGGTGCACTAATCGCGTTTACCTTCGTGAATATCTCGGTTATCAGCCAATTCTTTATTCGTGAACGCCGTATGACTGGGGCTAAAAATATCATTAACTATTTGATTTTGCCTGTCATAGGGACATTAACAGTCTGTGTGTTATGGCTAAATATTGAAGAAGATTCAATGGTATATGGTTTAGTCTGGACTGCGGTTGGTTTAGTTTATATGGCTATTTTAACGCGTATGTTTAAGCGTCCTATGCCGCAAATGAGCGACATCTAACTATATTCTTCATATTTCGCGCTGTAGCTGCGTTGCGTTCTCAAAACGACATGGGTCACATACTTATGTATGCTCCCCATGCTCGTTTTGCTCGGCGCCTTGCTACAACACGAACTATTTTGAATATACTCAGAATTAGAATTGATCAAATAGCGTCCTTGAGGCGCTATTTTTTTACCCGTTAAGAATTATTTAAGATAAAGCGTGTAGCCTATTAACATCATAATATTATGTGATATTGTTGTTACAACACATAATGCATAACTATGATAATTACGAATTCGATTAATAAGGCACACAAATGAATGATGCAAAGAAACCTGAGAATCAACGGTTATTACTGACGCTTAGGAATATTGTTGGCAAAAAAAATATTTTAACAGAGCCGCATAAAACAGAACGTTATCGCAAAGGCTTTCGCTCTGGTATGGGGGATGCAATCGCGGTTGTATTTCCAACAACATTGCTCGAACAATGGTATGTTTTCAAGGCGTGTGTTGAAGCGGACAAAATTGTCCTGATGCAAGCAGCGAATACAGGGTTAACCGAAGGGTCAACACCGAGCGGTTATGATTATGATCGCGATATCGTCATCATTAGTACATTGAAATTAAACCAAATTCAAGTTTTACCAGAATTTAACCAAGTGGTTGCGATGCCGGGAAGCACTTTGTACGATCTGGAAAAAATCTTAAAACCATTAGGGCGCGAACCGCACTCTTTGATTGGGTCTTCGTGTATTGGTGCTTCTGTAGTTGGGGGGATTTGTAATAGTTCTGGTGGGTCGCTAGTACGCCGAGGTCCTGCTTATACGGAGCTGGCTCTCTATGGTCGAGTCAATGATGATGGCAAAGTAGAATTGGTAAATCATCTTGGTATCGATTTAGGGGACACCCCAGAAGAAATTCTGACAAATCTGCAAAATCGCGGTTATAGCAGTGAAGACGTACAAGTTAGCGATAAATTAGCCTCTGATCACGAATATGCAGAACGCGTTCGTGATGTCGATGCCGATACACCATCACGCTTTAATGCTGATGAACGCCGTCTATTTGAAGCATCAGGGTGCGCTGGAAAATTAGCCGTATTTGCTGTTCGCTTAGATACTTTCCCTGCAGATAAAAAAACACAGGTATTTTATATCGGTTCTAATAATCCAGATGTTTTGGAAGATATCCGTCGTTATATTTTGAGTGAATTTAAAAACCTGCCAGTAGCAGGTGAATATATGCATCGCGGTTGCTTCGATATTGCAGAAGTTTATGGCAAAGATACCTTTTTAATGATTGATAAATTCGGCACTGACAAAATGCCAATGTTTTTCACCATTAAAGGGCGAATTGATGCGGTATTAAATAAAGTCCCATTCCTGCCATCAAATCTGATTGACCGTACTATGCAGGCTCTCAGTAAATTATGGCCCTCCCATTTGCCGCCTCGTATGAAAGAGTTCCGTGATCGTTACGAACACCACTTAATGTTAAAAATGGCTGGAGACGGCATTGATGAAGCTAAAGTTTGGCTAAAATCTTATTTTTCAAGCGCAGATGGCGGCTATTTTGAATGTACACCCGAGGAGGGAACAAAAGCATTTTTACATCGTTTTGCTGCTGCGGGTTCTGCGGTTCGTTATCATGCTGTCCACAACAAAGATGTGGAAGATGTTTTACCTCTTGATATCGCATTACGCCGCAATGATAGAAATTGGTTTGAAACGTTACCACCAGAAATTGAAAAGTTATTGGTGCATAAATTATACTGTGGCCACTTTATGTGCCATGTTATGCATCAGGATTATGTATTGAAAAAAGGCGTAGACCCGAAAGAGCTAAAAGAAAAAATGTTAGCTTTGTTAGATGAACGAGGCGCTCAATATCCTGCAGAGCATAACGTAGGTCATTTATATAAAGCCCCTGAACAGTTGAAATCGTTCTATAAGCAATCTGACCCAACAAATACAATGAACCCCGGTTTAGGTAAAACAACTAAACGAAAAAATTGGGAAGGGGATTGTGGTTGCGGTCATTCTCATGACCATTAAGGCACGTGTCATATAAATGAAAAAAAGCAGGTATTGGTAAGCATTTCAATATCTGCTTTTTTATGACTAAATTAGCTGGCGAGGTCTCTCGCATAATTAATCAATGCTTTTAATTGCTGGCAACGCTTTTCATCATGTTGATGCTCTACAAGTAATAGCTGTATTTGTTGCATATATTCTGTTAAACGCTCTTCATTAAAGTAGTCTCTACGGTGCTGTAACCAGCGCTGCTGCTCATCATAAGATAAGGTTGCAGGGTAATTACGTGCTTTATAGCGAAAGAAAAGTTCTTTCATGCGCTTATCTTCAAAACTTAATTCCAATGCAGGTAAGTTCTGTGGGGAAGTTTCACGAATAATATCCATCGTTGAGCGGTCAGAAGGACTGAAAAAACCATTATAAATTTGTGTATCGACATCATCTGACTCTGCAAATATTTGAGGCTCGCTAAATAACTCAATTAGTTTATTACGAATTTCAGGGTGCTTGCGTAAGGTTTCCAGATTGCGCATACATAAGTCACGGTCAACACCTGTTCGCTGTGCATCTTCTGGGCGCAGTGTCTTTTCTGGCGCTAAAATTGGGCATTTATTAATATGAACTAATTTTACAGGAACGGGAGAAGCGCCCGCCAATTCAGCTTTAGGCGTATATAATCGGGTACGTAATTGTTGAACGTCTAACTCAATTAATGGTGAGATATCGGCAGATAAATCGCACATAATAACGGCATTTTTGTTATCGGGATGCCAAGCAAGTGGAGCGACTAAACTGACATAAGAGCGCAATGCGCCAAACATACCAGAGACATGAACTAATGGTGTTATTTCTACAATATCAATAAGTTGACTTATTTTATTTTTATTTCTTAACTGATAAAAGTAATCGAACATTCGCGGTTGAGCGGCTTTCAACAGTTTTGCCATATTTATAGTCGCTAAAACGTCAGACATTGCATCATGTGCATTTTCATGAGCAACCCCATTTGCTTTGGTCAAATGTTCTAAACGCATACTCGGTAAACCATCTTCATTTTCTGGCCATTGAATACCTTCAGGGCGAAGCGCAAAACAGGCACGCAAAGTGTCGAGTAAATCCCAACGCGAATTTCCTTGTTGCCAACTATATGCATATGGGTCGTAAAAATTTCGGTAAAAAATATTACGCGTAACTTCATCATCGAAACGAATATTGTTGTAGCCCATAATACAGGTATTAGGGACACTAAAAGCCGCATGAATTCGTTTAGCAAACTCGGCTTCATTTATGCCTTGAGATAATGCGACTTGCGGGGTGATCCCAGTGATCATGACGGCTTCAGGTTGCGGTAAATAGTCATCAGCCGGAGCACAATAAAAAACTTCGGGTTCTTCAATGATATTAAAATCAAGGTCAGTGCGAACGCCTGCAAACTGCGCAGGCCTATCGAGAGCAGGGCGCTTACCAAAGGTTTCATAGTCATGAATAAAAAAGGTCGGTTGTTTTTTATTATCTTGCAACGTTTTCACCATTTTGATGATTATATAGTAGATTGATAGTGGTTAATTTATTGCTATTCACTATACCTTGTTGATTAATGATACCTTATCTACCGTAAAAGCTAAACTAAGGCTATCTGATATTGAGTGGGTGAGATTGAGAGCCGCATAACTTGGATGATTTGATGAAATCTTTTACCCAGCAGACATTCGTCATTAATTTGCGAGAGTATATCGTGATTGATATCACATATATCAATTGTTAACGTTAACATTAGTGATTAACATCACAATTAACAGGCTATTTTGTGGTTTGAAATTAATGTTAACCTTAACATTTCATCAAGATAATTTTTGATAGGTGATGAAATATGAATCGTGGCTCAAGAAAGTATTATGCCTCTTTGAGTGCATTATTGTTTTTTTTCTTTTTCACGTGGTCATCAACGTTTTCTGTCGTCGCAATCTGGCTGCGTAAATATGTTGGCTTGGATGGGGCGGATACAGGATTTATTTTCTCTTGTATTTCGATTGTGGCACTTTGCGCACAGCCACTCTATGGGTTTATGCAAGATAAATTAGGATTACGAAAAAATTTACTGTTATTTATTGCAGTTCTACTGATTTCATCTGGGCCATTTTTTATGGTTTTCGGTACGTTGCTAAGATGGAATGTGTTTTTGGGTAGTGTTATTGGTGGTTTGTTTATTGGCATGACTTTTCATGCGGGCATTGGTGTACTTGAATCTTATACAGAGCGAGTTAGCCGATTACGTAATTTTGAATATGGAAAAGCGAGGATGTGGGGCTCATTGGGTTGGGCGACTGCAACGTTTTTTGCTGGGCGTAATATTAACCTGAACCCTGATTACAATTTTATTATGGCAACCGTTTCAGGCTTATTATTTTTAGTTATTTTATTGAATTTAAAAACGGCAAACGCAGATGCCTATAATAGCCTTGAACATGGTAAACCTTCAGCCATCACTGTGAAAGATGCTTTGCAATTGTTTGTACAGCCCCATTTTTGGGCTTTGATATTGTTTGTATTAGGTACCTGTATATACAGTGTGTATGACCAGCAATTTATGGTGTATTTTGCCCATCAGTTTCAAAGTGAGCAATTAGGTAATGAGATGTACGGTTATCTAAATTCATTGCAGGTTTTCTTGGAGGCAGGAGGAATGTTTTTAGCGCCATTTATCGTCAACCGAATTGGTGCTAAAAATGGATTGCTGTTTGCGAGTTCTGTCATGGCGCTACGCATTATTGGTTCAGGCCTAGTTGATGGCGCGATTATGATATCGATAATGAAATTACTGCATGCCGTTGAGCTCCCGATTCTGTTAGTCGCGATTTTTAAATATAACAGTCTTCATTTCGATAAACGTTTGTCATCGACACTTTATTTGGTTGGCTTTAGTTGCATGAGCTCTGTCGTTGCAAGTATTTTATCGCCATTAGCGGGTTGGGGGTATGATAAAATTGGTTTTGCTGATACCTATCTGGTCATGGGGATATTTGTTATTATTACGACGATATTATCTGCATTTTGTCTCAGAGGTGATGGGGCAGGTCATCAAGAAATCAGAGAAAAAGATCAAACAAATAAATGTAATCAAGATCACTCCGAAAATTTGGTCGTTAAAGTATAAAGTGAAATCAATTTTCAGCGGAATAATTTGATAAATATGCGAAACGGGCTTGTAACTCAATAGGATTAGATTGTATTGTGTTAATAGATAATGCGTTTTGAATATTGACTAGAGGGTTTTAAACATGGACAACGCTAACAAGCCGTCTTTCCAAAATGTTCTGGAATTTGTGCGTATGTTTCGTCGCAAAAATAAAATTCGTCGTGAAATAACCGACAATGAGAAAAAAATTCGTGATAACCAGAAGCGTGTTTTGCTGCTGGATAACTTGAGTGAATATATAAAACCAGGTATGTCGATTGAAGATATTCAGGCAATTATTGCGAATATGCGTAGTGATTATGATGATCGTGTTGATGATTATATTATCAAGAACGCTGAACTCTCCAAAGAACGTCGTGAAATATCGAAAAAGCTCAAAGAGATGGGTGAATTACCGCGTATTGATGTGAAATAATTACCACGTAAAGCCGAGGTCATCTCGGCTTTATTGTTTTTGACTTGAGTTGATAGATAGCATCGACCGCACGTAGTGATTATAAATTTAACCTATTAACTTGTTTGATTAATGCGGTTGCTAACCTTTCCATTTCATTTTCTGCAATAAATCCCATCGTCACTGCTGCTGCGACAAGCTGGCCTTCGCCATTAAATACAGGACAAGCAATAGATTGCGCTCCGGGAATTCCTTCAGTTGGTTGGTAACGGATGGCATAGCCTTGTTGGATAACTTTATTAATTTCGTCCTGCGAATAGGAATTCGAACCAAATTGGTTATCAAATGCAGAATAAATCAGCCCAGCAGCACTTTTTACGACAGGCAATGGCGTGTTAGGTAAAAAGTCAATTTCAATATTTTTGAAGCTACGATTATATTTCACTAAAGACAGTGCCTTTCCTAGACGCGTGGCTATGCCTGTTGAAACGTTTTGTTCATCGCGAAATTGAATCAAATTATTGTTAATGGCGTCGATGTATGAGTCTTCAGGTTTAACAAAATTAGCTAAGAAGGTTAAATTGCGGCCTAAACCATAACGGCTAGTTTGAGTATCTTGGTACAGCATTTGTGTACGGCACAGTGAAACCAAATATTTATGTAGACGGCTTTTTGATATCTCACAACCTTTTGAAATATCCGCTGCACGAGCAATGCCCCCATTTTGAGCAATATAATTTAAAATGCTTACGGCTATATCAACAGAATTAACACCTTGCAGAGTAGACATACATAAACCTCAGTTTAACAAGTCCTGAAATTTTACCATGAGTTGCCTTGCGCTGCTAACGAACCAATAACGCAGAAGAATAATCCGAAAGCGGTAGCACCTTATTACCTATAAATAGATAGAATTATTGATGCTACTCAAGTTCATCTTTAGTGAATGGCGTATATATATAGTGTACTTATAAAGGCAATGTCGAGGTTTACTATAATGAAAACGATAAATTCACTACGTTTGAAACGCCGAACTCTACTCAAAGGGCTTGGCGTTGTAGGGTTGGCGAGTATCGCCCCCTGTTCTTATGCACAAGGAAACAGCAATCAACCCTTACCGAAGGTGCGACTCAAACTGTCGGACTACAAAACATTTCGGTCAACTTGTGCAATGGAGTGTTTACATTGCAACCTAACCGCATATACCTACCAAGGTAAGCTGATGAAAATTCAGGCGACGGAAGGGTTTAATGTCAAATGTTGCTTGCGAGGTATGAGCCGAACTAAATGGGTCTATCATGATCAACGCATCAAAACACCGTTACTACGAGTAGGCGAAAAAGGTAAAGCTGAATTCAAACCGATAAGTTGGGATGAGGCGCTGGATCTTATTGAAAAAAATATTAGAGAGACCATTGATAAATATGGTAATGAAGGGTTGTTTATTTCCACTCATGCCGGAAATATGGACTCGATTAAAAATGATATGGGGAAGGCTTTCTTTGATTATTTAGGCGGGTCAACGAAACAAGCGGGTTCACTTTGTTGCTCTGCTGTAACAGCTGCGATGATCCCGATGCTCGGCCTGAGGTATGCAGATACCCGCGATACGATAGCGGATAGCCGTTATATCCTGTGTTGGGGCAATAACCCAGCTGTTACGATGCAAGCCTATTTTAAAAATTATAACCAAGCGAGAAGAAATGGCGCTCGATTAGTGGTGATTGATCCGCGTTTTAGTGAAACAGCTGCAAAAGCGGACGAGTGGATACCTATTATTCCAGGGACAGATACCGCGCTTGCTTTAGGTATGATTAAAATTATTATTGAAGAAAACCGGATAGATGAAAATTTCTTGAGGGCTCATACTGGCGCGGTTTATTTGGTCGATGCGAATCAAAAACAAGTCAGGCAAAACAAAGATGATAAGGACAGCTATTTAGTTTTCGACACATTAAGCAGACAATTAGTTCGTCATGATTCATCGGGCATTAAACCGGCACTTTTTCAACATGAACTTCCAGAGGATTTGAATTACACCACTGTTTTTGAACAAATTTACCAGCAAGCAAAAGGTTGGGATATTGCCCGGGTCAGTGAAGAAACGGATGTTCCAACGGAAACTATTGTACGTCTTGCTCGGGATTACTCATCAATAACTCCTTCAATGATTGTGCAAAACATGTCAGGAGCACAACGAACCGAACATGGCGCTTATGTCGCAGGAAGCCAGTTCTATCTCGCCTTATTGACTGGAAATATAGGTAAACGAGGGGCGGGTGTTTGTGATGCTGGCGGAGCTCGGCAAATGGCTAATTTTAGTCCAATAGTGCCACCGGCGCCGAATGTGAAAAACATTCCTCCCATTCCTGTAGCGAAAGTTGGCGATTTTATCGTCAATGAAAAGCCACATCCGATTAATTTCTGGTGGATTATGACGATGGGGGTTATGACCCAATTGCCGAATACCAACAAGGTTCGCGAAGCACTAAAGAAAGTTCCATTTGTTGTGGTAGCCGATAACCTCATGAGCTCAACAGCCTTATATGCTGATTTAGTTTTACCGGTGACCACTATTTTTGAAGATACCAGTTTGATGGCGGGCGTTCGTAGCCAATATGTCCAATTAATGGAAAAGGCGGTTGAGCCAGCAGGTGAAGCAAAACCCGACTATTGGATTTTCGCCCGATTAGCAGAACGTTTCGGGTTTGGCGACGTATTTAATAAGCCAATAGAGCACTATATTGATGCCTGTTTAGTCGGCTCTGGTATCACTCGCCAAATGTTAGAAAAAGGGCCAGTACGCCCAGTCGAAGGGGATTGGATACCGTTCAAAGATGGTGTGTTTAGGACATCAACCAAAAAAGCACACTTATTTGTTGAAGATTGGCAAAAGAAAAATTTTTCACCTGTCGTCGCTTACTACCAAGTGACCGAGTCTGTTAAAGGTTCACCTGAATTAGCCAAAAAGTATCCTTTGATGGCGGTTCAGCGCAAGTTAGCGCGTAGTGTGCATTCAAGTCATGGAATGAATGAATGGATCCTTGAAGTACAACGAAACCAGCCGAATGTCTTGATTCACCCTGAAGATGCTAAATCCAGAGGTATTAAGAATGGGGAATGGGCAATCACCTTTAATGACCGAGGAGAACACCGAGCCATTGCTGTCGTGACAACGCATATTAAAAAAGGCGTAATTTCACTGGATAACGGCTGGTGGGAACAACAGGGGGGGAGCAGCAGTCATGTCACGAATGACCAAGTTGAACATTTGGGAACGGGACACTGCTGTAATAGTACGTTAGTTGATGTAAGAAGGGAGGCTTAATCATGGTCAAGCAATATGGTTTCTTAATAAATACAAAAGATTGCTATGGTTGCCGCACTTGTTCAATGGCTTGTAAATCTGAGAATGTGACCCCGCCGGGCGTCTTGTGGCGTCGAGTTCGTGAATTCAATGATGATTCACCGAATACTCAAGCATTTATTACGATGTCTTGTAACCATTGTGATGACCCACAGTGTTTAAAAGTTTGCCCAGCAGACACCTATACCAAACGGGCGGACGGTATTGTCGTTCAAGATCATGAGAAATGTATTGGTTGCCAGATGTGTATTATGGCTTGTCCATATCATGCTCCTGTCTTTGACCCAGCAGAAGGGAAAACCAGCAAGTGTAATATGTGTGCGGAACGGTTAGATGAAGGCCTACTGCCAAGGTGTGTGGAGTCTTGCCCTACGGGTGCCATTGAGTTTGGTGATATCACTGAACTACGTAAAAAGCACACGACGAACTGGGCGGTACTAGAACAGCGTTACAACATGCCCGATCACACAATCAGTCATCCAAATATTGTGATCATTGGGATGGAGGATTAATTATGGATATTAAACATATGGAACTCCCACTAGTATTTTTTACAGTGATGAGCCAATGGGGGATTGGTGCTGTTCTCGCATTAACCATTTACCAAATGAAAGCCTGTCAGGGCTCCTTATTATCAGGCTCTGTATTACGTCGCGCAGTGCTATTGATATGGCTGATTGAAGTTATTGGTTCATCTATGTCAATGGGGCATTTAGGTGTGCCTCTCGAAGCATACCGTTCCGTTCTGGGGCTAAGTCATTCATGGCTAAGTCGCGAGGCTGTGACATTTGTATTATTAAATGGTGTTATCACTTTGTGGGCTCTATCTTGCTGGTTGCAACCCACAGTAAACACGCGCAATACGATATTAGGCTGGATCAGTGGGATTGGTGGATTAGCCGCTATACTTGTCACAGCACAAGTCTATTATCAAATGGTTGCTCACCCATTATGGCATACACCGGCAACCCAAATCGCGTTTATAGGCAGTGCAATTGTCCTTGGTTTTAGTCTAGTAGCCTTATTTGTTATTGGGCAAGGCAAGTTATTACCCTCGACCATTAAAGTTGGCGTGCTGATAGGCGTTGCATTGGTATTAATTGCACAGATTATTCGCTTACAATTACCTGCAAGCCAAGGCGGGAGCTACTTGCTATGGTGGCAAGTAGTGATGAGTATGATATTGCCTTGCATTATGGCGGTAAAAGTATACAAGGAACGACCATCCGCCGTCTTACTTGTATTGATAATGTTGGCGATGTTTAGCGGAGAGTTGGCCGGTCGTGCATTGTTTTATGGGGCGGTTATGATCCAAGCTCCTTGGTTCTAAAAATCCTCGTCATATTTCGCCCTGTCGCGTTGTTGGCATCGCACACTCGCCCTAGTCACATACTCGTGTATGCTCCTAGGGTCTTGTTTAGCTCGCCGCCTAGCGACAGGCCGAACTATTTAGAGGATTATGTATTCATCATATTTCAGTCTGTCGTGTTGCGGGCGTCGCACACTCGCCCTAGTCACATACTCGTGTATGCTCCTAGGGTCTTGTTTAGCTTGCCGCCTAGCGACAGGCAGAAATATTTAGAGGATTATGTAGGTTTTTTTGTCGATATCAGAATTCGGCCTGTAGTGTTGTGTATGGGTACTAGTTATATGCTTGGGGGCACGTTTAGTTAATGTGCTTATTCAAAAGCACCATTCATCAGTTTGATAATAGGGTCCGAACGCTTATAGCTGTTGATTAGAGGAACGAGGCGTTTGAAATGTTCGCTGGCACAGTGAATATCGAGCGCTTCTTGATTCGGCCACTCCTCGATAAAAATAAAGTGCCCAGGATCTTTTTGGTCAACGTAAAGGTCATAACTGATACACAATGGTTCTTGTTTAGTTGCAGCGACCAATTCACGGTATAGCGGCATAACAATCTCAATCGCTTCGCTTTGAATAAAATCTTCCGCAATGACTTTTAACATATATTTCCCTTTTCTTTATAAAATAACTGTGTATAAACACAGCAATACAAACACAAATTCGTTGAGAGCTCAATGTAAAAAACTGGCGAGATGATGAGTTTTTTTTAATTAAAAAATTTATTATTCATGAAATGTATTGTAATAAAAAAGCCCTGATAGTTTCCTATCAAGGCTTTTATGTTTACAGCTAGCGAGTTGTTAGAAATCAGCAGGTTTTGCCATTTCAGAGGTTGCGACGTTTGAAGCAACGTGGCCACCTGCGCCACCTTTACCTTCAAAGGTAGAGGCTTCACGCTGGAATTCTGTTATCTCAAATGGTGCAGCAGCAACTGCAGGGGCTGGTGCTTTTGTCATTGGAGAATAAGCATGACGTTTATGTAAGCTGACCGCTGGGCTGCTTGCTACCGTTGCTGGTTCAGCTACGGCAACAGGTTCGATAACTTCCTCGACACTGACTACTTCAGTTGAAGCCGTGATAGTAACTTGAGGAAGCTGCGTTTCTTCAACGACGTCATTAACCTCTTCATTGACAATAACAGGCGCCGTTTGTTCGTCTACGATAGTAACGCTTTCAACCGTTTCTGTTTGAGCTATTTCAACTTGCGGTTCAATAATCTCAGCCGCTATTTCTACAGTCTCTTTTATTACTTCGACGGTTTCAACTTCCTGTGTACCGTTAGTTTCATCGATGGCAATTGGTGCTGATTCAACCATGTGATCGACAGTGGTTGCTTCGTTAACTAAAGATGTTTCTTCAGTATTAACGGTTTCCACTGGAGTGTCATGCGACTCTTGCTTAACTTCCTCAGCCACGACAGGAGTGACGGCCACGCTACTTTGTGACGGGGTAACATTTGTCGTTTCTGCTACAGGAGCATTATTAATACTTTGTTGTTCAAGCATTTCTTCATTAGTGATGATTGCCATGCTTTCTTGTTGAGGCTGGGCAATTGGGTAATGAATAAATACTTTGCCAGACGCCAGCTCAGGTGAGGCAACGGCAGCGATTAATGGCATTGGTGATTTAGTTAGATGGCGTTCATCACGATAACGACGGCGACGTTGCCCACTGACACGTAAGTGACGTGGTGAACGACGTGAGCGTCGTGGAATGATGGTGTCTTGCTTTTCTTCGCCTTCTGCTTGAGTGTTTAACTCTTGCAGGTCGTCAGTTTGTGCGTCACTTTCAACTGGGGTAGTAGGGGCAACGAGTGCTGGTAATGCAGCAACAGGCATTGCCTCCGCGACTTCAGTCACTTCAGCCACTTGTTCGTTGTCTGTTACACGGATTTTTTGTGTCAATTGACGACGTTGGCGACGTGGCGTAACAGGACGTTGTTCTTCTTCCTTTTCAGCCGCATTCTCTACATTGTCTTGCTGAACATCTTGTTGTGATTTAGCAACTTGCTGTTGACGTTTTTCATCTTGACGACGGCGACGTTCAGCGCGTTGTTCACGACGTTGTTGCTGATTATCACGATTCGCATTGTCAGTTGTTTGCTCGTCTTGCGTGTTCGTATTCTTATTGTTGCGACCTTTATTGCGATTATTCGTTTCATCCGTTGATGCATTACGATTATTGCGATCATTACGGTTGTCGCGATTATCACGGTTATCACGATTGTCAGTATCATCGCGGTCACGACGATTATTATTACGACGGTTATTGTTGCGACGATCATTATTCCGGCGGCGATCATTATTATTGCGGTTTTTCGGCGCTGGTTTCTCAACCACTTTTTCTTCTTCGCCAAACAGGCCTTTAAAGAATGCCGCAATTTTGCTGAACAAACTAGGGGATGCAGGTTCAGCCGCCGCTGATTTAACAGGTGCTTTTGTTACAGTTTCTTTTGGTTTCACTGTAGACATGTCTACAGGCTCTTGCAGTGCAAAAGCAGAAATTGCAGGTTGCTCAGGTGTTTTACGTTCAGATGTCGTTTCATCAATCTGATTTAACGTCTCTGTTTCGTGATATTGCGCTAAGTTATAGCTTAACGTATTGACTTCTTCACCTTTACGAATGCGGATCACATGGAAGTGAGGCGTTTGCATTTGGTCATTAGGAACAACAACAACACGGACATGGCTTTGACGTTGTTCGATATCACTGACCGCTTTGCGTTTTTCGTTCAGCAGGTAAGAGGCGATTTGTACGGGGACAATGGCATGCACTTCATGGGTATTTTCTTTCAGTGCTTCTTCTTCAATAAGACGAAGAACGGACAGAGAAAGTGATTCGTTGTCACGAATGGTTCCGGTTCCTGAACAGCGAGGACACACATGGTGGCTTGACTCACCTAAAGAAGGGCTCAAACGTTGACGAGACATCTCCAATAACCCAAAGCGTGAGATGCGTGCAATTTGAATGCGTGCACGGTCTTGACGTACCGCTTCACGTAGGCGGTTTTCAACTTCACGTTGATGCCTAACGGGTGTCATATCGATAAAGTCGATAACAATCAAACCACCCAGATCGCGTAGACGCAATTGGCGTGCAATTTCATCAGCCGCTTCTAAGTTAGTGTTGAACGCAGTTTCTTCGATATCGCCACCACGTGTTGAACGTGAAGAGTTGATATCGATAGCGGTCAATGCTTCAGTGGTATCAATTACTAATGCACCGCCTGATGGCAAGCGAACTTCACGTTGGAACGCAGATTCGATTTGTGATTCAATTTGGTAGTGGCTAAAGAGTGGAACATCACCACTGTAGTGTTTGATTTTGCTTGCAAAATCACCACGGCCGATAGCTTCGATATGGTTGCGTGCCATTTCGACAACTTTTGGGTTGTCAATCAAAATTTCGCCGATATCTGGGCGCAGATAATCGCGGAATGCGCGGACAATAACGTTACTTTCTTGGTGAATCAAGAACGGTGCAGGGCGATTTTCAGCGGCTTTTTGGATCGCTTCCCAGTGACGTAAACGGTAGAGTAAATCTTGTTGCAGCGATTCTGCAGATTTACCCACACCTGCGGTACGAACGATTAAGCCCATGCCGTCTGGAATTTGTAAAGAAGACAGTGCTTCTTTTAGTTCAGTTCGATCTTCGCCTTCGATACGACGTGAAATGCCCCCCGCACGTGGGTTATTTGGCATTAAAACGAGGTAACTTCCTGCCAAGCTAATGAAGGTGGTTAGCGCCGCACCTTTATTGCCACGCTCTTCTTTATCCACTTGAACGATAACTTCTTGGCCTTCTTTTAACACATCTTTGATGTTAGGACGGCCTTGAGAGTGATAGTTGCTTGGGAAATATTCACGAGCGATTTCTTTGATAGGAAGGAAACCGTGTCTTTCAGCGCCGTAGTCAACAAAAGCAGCTTCAAGACTAGGTTCGATACGAGTGATTTTACCTTTATAGATGTTGGCCTTTTTTTGCTCATGACCGGGACTTTCAATATCCAAATCATAGAGACGTTGCCCGTCAACAAGGGCAACACGCAACTCTTCCTGTTGAGTTGCGTTTATTAGCATTCTTTTCATGTTATTACTTACTCATTATTTTCTTTTAAATAAAGAGCAGCGAAAGAAAGAGCTACTGTAAACCGATGGCCTCGTGATTTTTACAAAACCGTCTGCCTCGCGGCAGTCGTTCGTATAGAGACGCGCAGTATTCGGTGAACCTGATTTTTAGATTAAAAATTCAGCGTTCTTAATCAGGATGCCGTAAGTTATTAAAGAAAACGGAAGTTCCTAACCCAATAAGCCAAAATTCGTTGCTCGCTAATTTATTTGATGTTGCTAAATGTCTTACGCCATTGCTGCATTGTTACGCCATCAAATAAGAAATCCTATAAAACGTTAACTTTCGTTTTTTAAACATCTCAGCAACTTCATATTATTCCATTGCCATAGCTATTATAGCAAGTCGATACGGAAGTTATATGGAAATTTTATTTAGAAATAGGATAAATCATGCAGAAAATAACCAAATTAAAAAAAAACATAAAAAATTTTGTGGAGTCGGTATGATAGGGAAAGCAAATAAGCGCATATTTTAATCAATTAGAGTTAACGCATTCCCGAATGAATACACAAAATCAAGTTCAATTTATTGACATCAGCGATGACGAAGCTGGGCAACGTATCGATAACTTTTTGCTCACTAAACTTAAAGGTGTGCCAAAGAGTATGATTTATCGCATTATCCGCAAAGGGGAAGTGCGTGTTAACAAGGGGCGGATAAAGCCTGAATATAAATTAGTCGAAGGGGACCAAGTGCGCGTTCCTCCCGTTAGGGTTGCTGAGCGTGAAACCGCACCGGTTTCGGCGAAACTGGATAAAGTCGCTGCATTAGCGAATTGCATTTTATTTGAAGATGACGTTCTTTTAGTGCTGAATAAACCATCGGGAACTGCTGTTCATGGTGGGAGTGGTTTAAGCTTTGGTGTTATTGAAGGTTTAAGAGCGTTACGTCCAGAAGCGCGTTTCCTTGAGTTAGTTCATCGTCTTGATAGAGACACCTCAGGTATTTTATTGGTGGCTAAAAAGCGCTCAGCACTTCGAGCGTTACACGAACAATTGCGTTTGAAACAAATGCAAAAGGATTATTTAGCACTCGTAAGAGGCAACTGGCAGTCGCACATGAAAGTTATTCAAGCCCCTTTACTTAAAAACATTCTACAAAGTGGCGAGCGAGTCGTTAAAGTGAGCAGTGAAGGAAAACCGTCAGAGACGCGTTTTAAAGTGGAAGAACGGTTTGATAATGCAACTTTGGTAAAAGCGAGCCCTGTCACGGGGCGGACACATCAAATACGTGTTCATACACTTTATGCAGGGCATCCTATTGCATTTGATGACCGGTACGGTGACAAGCAATTTGATAGCCAACTGGCAGGGACAGGTTTAAATCGCTTATTTTTGCATGCGAGTGCATTGAAATTTACGCACCCTAAAACGGGTGAAGAGATGCGTTTGCAAGCCCCTTTAGATAACCAATTGAATCACTGCCTAAAAATATTACGTAGCCGTAAAGCAGAAAAGTAAGTCATTTGATTAACTGGCAGGTTTTCCCTGCCAGTATAAAGGATTAATTATCAAATAATGGGCTAACTTGGTGTGGACGTAACATTTCGAGTAATAAAATAAGCGGAAGCCCAACTAACGTATTGGGGTCACGCCCTTCTAAACGCTCAAATAAACTAATTCCTAGTCCTTCTGATTTAAAGCTCCCTGCGCATTGATAAGGTTCATCTTTAAGTAGGTAATTCGTTATTTCTGCATCAGATAGTTGCCTGAAATGAACGTGAAACAATTCACACTGCACATTAAATTTATCTGTTTCAGTATCAAGCAGGCATAGTCCAGTATAAAAAGTGACCTTATTACCTGACGCGGATTTAAGCTGCTGAAAAGCGTTTTCAAAATTATGCGGTTTCCCCATAATTTTATTATCAATAACACAAACTTGATCAGAGCCAATAATCAAGTGCTGAGAGTATTGAGCTGAGAGTGCGTTAGCCTTTGCATGAGATAAACGCATAACTAAAGCCTGAGCCGACTCATTCAAAATGGGGGACTCATCAATATTGGGGGCCACTGCTAAAAAAGGTAATCCCAGTTTTTTTAGTAGGGCTTGTCGGTAGGTTGAAGTTGACGCCAAAATAATCGATTTCATGATTTTTCTCGAAACTCGTAGCCAAAAGGGTTAACTCATTTTAAACTATAAAACGTAAAACCTACGGTTTTTTGGTGAAAAGGCGAGTTTACCCCGCCTTTTTCTTTGACTATAGCTCATTACAAAGTTAATATGCGCGCCTTATGCAAAAGGTAAAATTACCCCTGACTATCGATGCGCAGCGTGCAGCTCAGAAAAACCTCGACTATGTCGGGAGTTATACACCTGAGCAAGTTGCACGTCTTGCAGAATCAGTAGTCAGTGTAGACAGTGATGTAGAAACCGAATTATCATTTAATATTGATAAACAACGTCTCACGGTTATCGAAGGGAAATCCGATGTGGATCTCACCCTCCAATGCCAACGTTGCGGAAAAAATTTCAAGCATCATGCCTACGTATCGTATTGTTTTAGTCCTGTCGTCAATGACGAAAAGGCCGAAGCATTACCGGAGCTCTACGAACCGATTCAAATTGATGAATTTGGTGAAATAGATTTGCTGGGAATGATAGAAGATGAAATAATTCTATCCTTACCAGTTGTTCCGGTTCATGATTCTGAACACTGTGAAGTGTCCGAAGCGGACATGGTGTATGGTGAACTGCCTCCCGAGGCAGAAAAACCAAACCCATTTGCCGTATTAGCCAGTTTAAAGAAAAGTACTTAAGGAGTAAGGTCAATGGCCGTACAACAGAATAAACCAACTCGTTCAAAACGCGGTATGCGTCGTTCACATGATGCACTGACTGCTACCCTAGTTTCTGTAGATAAAACTTCCGGTGAAACTCACCTGCGTCACCATGTGACTGCAGATGGTTACTACCGTGGCCGTAAGGTTATCAACAAGTAATTTGTTGTTACCTTGGCTAATCTAACCATTGCGTTAGATGCTATGGGCGGGGATGTTGGTCCCCGCGTCACGGTGCCTGCTGCATTGCAGGCACTGGCATCTAATCCAGCACTCAAATTACTGCTTGTCGGTCAACCCGAAGCCATTCAACCTTTGCTTGCACACCAAAGTGCTGAGCAAATTTCGCGTGTCGAAATTATTCCTGCGGACGGTATTATCGCAAACGATGCAAAACCATCAAATGCGATAAGACAAAGCAAAGGAACCTCGATGCGAGTGGCCTTAGAGTTAGTAAAGACAGGGCAGGCACAAGCGTGCGTGAGTGCGGGGAATACGGGTGCGCTGATGGGGCTAGCAAAATTAATGCTAAAGTCTATAGAGGGGATTGAGCGCCCAGCGCTAATGACCATCTTACCTAATCAGCAAAAAAGCCAAACAGTTGTGCTAGATTTAGGCGCTAATGTTAACTGTAGTAGTGATATGCTAGTCCAATTTGCCGTAATGGGTTCCGTGATGGCAGAAGAAGTGGTTAACATTTCTAAACCGAGAGTCGCGTTACTGAATATTGGCGAAGAAGAGAGTAAAGGTCTGGATAATATCCGCGAAGCCGCCTCAGTATTAAAAGAAACATCATCAATTAATTACATTGGTTATGTAGAAGGTAACGAATTACTGACAGGTAAAACCGATGTGTTAGTGTGTGACGGCTTCGCAGGTAATGTCTCATTGAAGACCATGGAAGGCGTAATACGCGTCATCCTTTCATTGATAAAATCGACCGGTGATCAACATAAAAAAAGCAGTTGGTTTATGCAACTGGCGAAAAAATGGTTAAAAAAACGTTTAATGAAACGTTTTGGGGACATGAACCCCGACCAGTATAACGGTGCGACTCTGTTAGGATTAAAAGGTATTGTCATCAAGAGTCATGGTGCAGCGAATGAAGGCGCTTTCAAAGCGGCTATTGACCGCGCAGTACAAGCTGTTGAAAAACAAGTCCCAGAAAGAATAACAGCGCGACTAAATATTGTTTTACCCAGGAGTGATCAATAACCTATGGCTATGTACAGTAAAATCTTAGGAACAGGCAGCTACTTACCAGCACAAGTACGTACCAATGCTGATCTGGAAAAAATGGTTGATACTTCTGATGAGTGGATTGTGACACGCACTGGCATACATGAAAGAAGAATTGCCAACGAAGATGAAAGTGTCTCAGTGATGGGTTTTCAAGCTGCCAAAAATGCGTTAGACATGGCGCAAGTCGATGCAACTGACATTGGTTTGATTATCGTTGCAACCACATCAGCAACTCACGCTTTTCCTAGCGCTGCTTGCCAAATTCAACAGATGCTAGGTATTCAAGATTGTGCGGCATTCGATGTCGCAGCAGCATGTGCAGGTTTTACCTATGCGATTAGTATTGCTGATCAATTCGTCAAAACAGGTATGACCAAAAAAGCATTAGTTATTGGTGCTGATGCTTTATCTAAAACATTAGACCCAGCAGATCGTGGCACGATTATTTTATTTGGTGATGCGGCAGGGGCTGTTGTTATCGGCGAATCTGAAGAGCCGGGTATTATTTCGACGCATTTACATGCCGATGGCCGTTATGGGGATTTACTCACATTACCTAATCGTAGCCGTTGCTCTGAAGACCCTGCCTATTTGACCATGACAGGTAATGAAGTCTTTAAAGTTGCAGTGCGCGAATTAGCACATATTGTTGATGAGACACTGGCACAAAGCGGTATAGCCAAAGAAGAACTTGATTGGTTGGTCCCACATCAAGCAAATTTAAGAATTATCTCTGCGACGGCGAAAAAATTAGATATGACAATGGATAAAGTCGTTGTCACATTAGACCGTCACGGTAATACTTCAGCAGCATCAGTTCCTACAGCGTTGGATGAAGCGGTGCGTGATGGTCGTATTCAGCGTGGTCAATTTGTGCTTTTAGAAGCCTTCGGTGGCGGTTTCACTTGGGGCTCTGCATTGGTTCGTTTTTAATTAACTGAGAAAATAGACATGACACAATTTGCTATGGTATTTCCCGGACAGGGTTCTCAGTCTTTAGGGATGTTAGCGGCATTGGCTGAAGAAAATCAGCTTGTTGAGCAAACATTCGCTGAAGCATCGGAAGCATTGGGTTACGATCTCTGGGCGTTAGTACAAAATGGGCCAGAAGAAGAATTAAACAAAACATGGCAAACACAGCCTGCTTTATTGGCAGCTTCTGTGGCTATTTTCCGTGTTTGGAAAGACAAAAATGGCGCGATGCCTACGATCATGGCGGGTCACAGCCTTGGTGAATATTCTGCTTTAGTTTGCGCGGGTGTTATCGACTTTAAACAAGCGATTAAACTGGTTGAATTGCGCGGAAAACTCATGCAAGAAGCCGTTCCTGAAGGCACTGGTGCGATGTATGCCATTATTGGTTTGGATAACGAATCAATTGAAAAAGCTTGCCAAGAAGCTTCTCAAGGCCAAGTTGTTTCACCGGTTAATTTTAACTCACCGGGCCAAGTCGTGATTGCGGGTGAAAAAGCAGCAGTTGAACGTGCGGGTATCGCATGTAAAGAATCGGGGGCTAAACGTGCGTTGCCATTATCTGTTAGCGTCCCGTCTCATTGTGCATTAATGAAGCCAGCTGCTGATAAATTAGCCGAAGCGTTAGAAAAAATTGATTTTTGTGAGCCAGACTATCCAGTTATTAACAATGTTGATGTTAAAATTGAGAAATCGGCACAAAATATTCGTGATGCTTTAGTCCGTCAACTGTATAATCCAGTACGCTGGACGGAAACAGTAGAATTAATGGCAGATCAAGGTGTTGAACATCTTATTGAAGTAGGCCCAGGAAAAGTATTGACTGGTCTTACCAAGCGAATTGTCTCTAATTTAACTGCCGTCGCAGTCAATGATCCTGTATCATTAAGCACTGCTTTAGAAAATAGCTGAGGACGACATGGGCTTTGAAGGAAAAATTGCACTGGTAACAGGCGCGAGTCGTGGAATTGGTAAAGCTATTGCTTTAACATTAATTGCTCGTGGTGCTACCGTTATCGGAACAGCAACCAGCGAAAAAGGCGCAGAAGCCATTACCGCTTATCTTGATGGTAAAGGTAAAGGTTTAGCGTTAAACGTGACTGATGCAGCATCAATCGAAGAAACTTTGACCAAAATCCGTGAAGAATTTGGTGAAATTGATATTTTGATTAATAATGCAGGTATCACTCGTGATAACCTATTGATGCGTATGAAAGAAGATGAATGGCAAGATATTATTGACACCAATCTTTCATCCGTTTACCGTTTGTCTAAATCCGTTTTGCGTGCCATGATGAAAAAACGTTGTGGACGTATTATTTCAATTGCATCCGTTGTCGGTGTGATGGGAAATGCGGGGCAAACTAACTATGCAGCAGCGAAAGCAGGGTTAATTGGTTTTAGTAAATCATTGGCTCGTGAAGTCGCTTCTCGTGGTATCACTGTCAACGTCGTTGCACCTGGTTTTATCGAAACTGATATGACTAAAGCATTGACAGATGAACAGCGTGCAGGCATTTTATCTCAGGTTCCTGCGGATAGACTGGGTGATGCACAAGAAATTGCCAGTGCTGTAGCGTTTTTAGCTTCTGATGAAGCTGCTTACATCACAGGTGAAACATTGCATGTCAATGGTGGCATGTACATGATCTAAAGAAATGATGGAACTATTTGCATTATTAGTGTTATCTAACGCTAAATAATGCAAAATAATAGTTCCAACAGCCGGGATTGGGTTGTATCTTTTCCTGTATTTCATAAACTACGAAAACCATCGCGAAAGCGAGTTTTGATAGGAATTTTAATAGTATGAGCACTATCGAAGAACGCGTTAAGAAAATCATCGTTGAACAACTGGGTGTTAAAGAGGAAGAAGTTGTAAATACAGCTTCATTTGTTGATGACTTGGGCGCTGATTCTCTTGACACAGTTGAGCTGGTTATGGCTCTGGAAGAAGAGTTCGATTGCGAAATCCCTGACGAAGAAGCTGAAAAGATCACAACAGTACAGGCTGCGATTGACTACGTCGAGAACGCATCTAAATAATTGTACGAAAAACTTATCTAGGCGATCACTCGATCGCCTATGTTCCTTTTGTAACTTTTCCCTCCTTGGAGGAAATACGTGTCTAAGCGTCGTGTAGTCGTAACCGGACTGGGCATGTTATCTCCTGTCGGCAACACAGTTGAGTCATCATGGAAAGCTGTTTGTGACGGACAGAGTGGTATCAGCCTAATCGATCATTTTGATACTACTAACCACGCAACTAAATTTGCTGGCTTAGTAAAAGATTTCAATTACGAAGAATTTGGCATCTCCCGTAAAGATGCTAAGAAAATGGACCCATTTATCCAATATGGTATCGCCGCGGGCTTTCAAGCCTTTAAAGATGCTGGATTGGAAGTAACAGAAGCCAATGCTACTCGAATTGGTGCAGCGATTGGTTCTGGTATTGGTGGGTTAGGCTTAATTCAGGACAACTGTGAGTCATTACTGCACGGTGGACCTCGCAAGGTAAGCCCATTCTTCGTACCATCGACCATCATTAATATGGTGGCTGGTCATTTAAGCATTATGTACGGTTTCCGTGGCCCAAGTATTTCAATTGCAACAGCCTGTACATCAGGTGTGCATAATATTGGCCATGCAGCACGTATGATTGCTTACGGTGACGCCGATGTAATGGTTGCAGGCGGTGCTGAAAAAGCGACTACACCACTCGGTGTGGCCGGTTTTGGTGCAGCGCGTGCATTATCGACTCGCAACGATGACCCGCAAGCGGCAAGTCGCCCATGGGATAAAGACCGTGATGGTTTTGTTCTGGGAGATGGCGCAGGTATTATTATTCTTGAAGAATATGAACATGCGAAAGCGCGCGGTGCAAAAATTTATGCTGAAATTGCAGGGTTTGGGATGAGCAGTGATGCTTATCATATGACATCACCACCTGAAAATGGTGCGGGTGCTGCACTTGCGATGGAAAATGCACTGAAAGATGCAGGCATTAAAGCCAGTGACGTGGGGTATATCAATGCTCACGGTACTTCAACTCCTGCCGGTGATTTGGCAGAAGCACAAGCGGTTGTTAATGTATTTGGTGAAGGCACAGAGGTATTAGTTAGCTCAACCAAATCAATGACAGGTCACTTACTGGGTGCTGCGGGTGCTATTGAGTCAATTTTTACCATTTTGTCATTGTGCGATCAAATTGTACCGCCAACCATTAATCTGGATAACCCAGATGAAGCGTGCAAACTGGACTTTGTTCCAGGTGAAGCACGTAAAGTTGAGAACATGGAGTTCGCTCTGTGTAATTCATTTGGTTTTGGTGGCACCAACGGTTCATTAATTTTCCGTCGTTATCACGGCGAATAATTAATCTATTACCGTTATTAATTAGCCCTAGTCACGTAATGTGGCTGGGGCTTTATTTTGTCCAGTTCTTTGCACAGTTCTTCGCTTTAGTTTATGATAATCCCACTTGATTAATGTCTGATTTATCAGCTTTTATTATAAGTATTATCAATGTCATATTGGGTTAATGGGCAACTTTGCCAGCAAATAAGTGTTACTGATCGCGCAGTCTCTTTTGGGGACGGCTGTTTTACGACCATACATGGCGTTAATCAGCAAGCTAAAATGTTAAATGAGCATATTGCCCGGTTACAGCATGATAGCCAAAGATTAAAAATTGCACAGCCAGATTGGAAAAGCTTAGTAGACCATCTAAAGCAGATTTGTGCAGAGCAAACTCAAGATGAGTTTGTGATTAAAGTTATCCTAAGTCGTGGTGCAGGCGGTAGAGGATATAGCGCGAAAGGTTTTACCTCGCCGACGGTGATAGTCAGTGTTTCTCCCTTCCCAAATAATTATGTTCAGCTACAGTGTAAAGGGGCACGCCTCGTTCTCAGCCAAATTCCGTTAGCTCGTAACCCATTACTAGCAGGAATGAAACACCTCAACCGTCTGGAGCAAGTTCTTATCAAACAAGAGGTTGATGAACTTGATGCAGATGAAGCGATTGTGCTAGACACCGACGGTATTATTGTTGAATGTTGTAGTGCGAATGTTTTCTGGCGAGTTGGGCAAGCAGTATACACCCCAGTTTTATCTCATAGTGGGGTAAATGGATTAATGAGACAAAAGATCATATCACTACTAGAGGATAGCCAGTACCATCTTCAGCAGGTCGAACGCTTTGCTAACGTGTTAACTCATTGTGATGAAGTGATTATTTGTAATACGTTGATGCCAGTTTTACCAGTACAAAGCATTCAAATGAGTCAACAGTGTCCGCCATTGCAATTTGCGTCTCGTGAGTTGTTTGAGTATTTATTTTTGCGTTGCAAAATTTAGTTTTTATAAATGAATTAATTATTACCAACACACGCATTGAAATGGTCAATAAATGAAATTAGCCCAAAAAATCATTCTCATCGCCGTTACCTTGGCTGCTATTGTTGCAGTCGCTGTCTATTGGCAATACCGTCAGGTATTGAACTATACCAAAACGCCTATCAGTATCACACAAGAAAAAATCTTCACAGTTCCTGCAGGAACTGGGCGTGTTGCATTTGAAGGGTTACTTATTGAAGATAAAATTCTTGAAAAAGGGAATGAATTCCAATGGTTGCTCAAGCTACGTCCTGAACTGGCTCAGCTAAAAGCGGGAACTTACCGCCTGCAACCGGGAATGAACGTTGAACAGCTCCTACAATTAATTGTGAGTGGTAAAGAAGCACAGTTTTCAATCCGTTTTATTGAAGGTAATCGCTTGAGTGATTGGGGTAATATTTTACGAGATGCGCCTTATTTAGAGCATAAAACCACCAACTTAACCCCGACAGAACTGCATGCGCTTATTGGGTTTAACGAGGAAGGTACTTTAGAAGGATGGTTGTATCCTGATACCTATTTATACACAGCGGGAACAACAGATGCTGAAATCCTGAAACGTGCTTATAAACGTATGCAAAACAGCCTTGATGAAGAGTGGAAAGGGCGAGATAGGGATTTACCCTATAAAAATGCCTATGAAATGCTTATTATGGCTTCGATTATTGAAAAAGAAACCGGTGTTGATAGTGAAAGGGCCCAAGTTGCTTCCGTGTTTGTTAACCGCCTAAAGAAAAATATGCGTTTGCAAACCGACCCAACCGTCATCTATGGGTTAGGCGACAAGTATCGCGGTAAAATTTATCGTAGTGATTTAGATAATTATACTCCGTACAATACTTATAAGATTGATGGTTTGCCACCCACACCGATTGCGATGCCAAGCCTTGCATCGTTAAAAGCTGCAGCACATCCAGCTAAAACGGATTACATATTCTTTGTCGCAGATGGTAAAGGTGGGCATACTTTTAGTCGTAATTTAAACGACCACAATCGTGCCGTTAAAGTTTACCGCCAATTTGAACAGCAAAACTGATAAAAATGAAAAACCAATTTATTGTTATTGAAGGTCTTGAAGGCGCTGGTAAAACGACAGCAATCAACACGGTTGTCGATACGTTGAACCAAGCCGGGATCACAGATATTGTATTCACTCGTGAGCCTGGGGGCACCCCACTGGCAGAAAAATTACGCGAGCTAGTAAAGCAAGGCATTGCGGGTGATAAGGTCACTGATAAGGCTGAGTTGCTCATGCTTTATGCTGCCCGTGTACAACTGGTTGAAACAGTGATTCGTCCTGCATTAGCGGCGGGCAAATGGGTGGTCGGTGACCGTCATGATTTATCTTCCCAAGCGTATCAGGGTGGTGGACGTGAAATTGACCGTCATTTGATGCAATCATTACGTGACTTAGTGTTGGGGGATTTCAAACCTTCATTAACGTTATACCTTGATTTACCACCTGAATTAGGTTTGCAGCGAGCAAGGTCTAGAGGTGAATTAGATAGAATTGAAAAAGAGTCGTTAGCATTTTTCGAAAGAACACGCCGCCGTTATCTTGAGTTGGCCGCGGGTGATGAAACGATACTCACTATTGATGCAAGCCAAAACATTGAGCAAGTACAGCATGATATTCGCCAAACGCTGACCGAATGGTTAGCGCGTGCTTGATAAACCACATAAGGTATTAATCCCATGAATTGGTATCCTTGGTTAAATGAACCTTACCGACAAATCATTACTGCGTACCAAAGCGGTCGAGGCCACCACGCGTTACTGCTTCATTCAATGCCGGGAAATGGTGCGCAAGCGCTATGCTATGGAATTAGTCGTTGGCTTATTTGCCAAGAAAGAGACGGGCTAAAAAGCTGTGGACAATGCCACAGTTGCCGTTTGATGCTTGCAGGCAATCATCCTGATTATCATATTCTTGAGGTAGAGAAAGGAAAGTCGACTGTTAGTGTCGATGCGGTTAGGAAATTAATTGAAACCTTGAGTCGCCATGCCCAACAAAGTGGTAATAAAGTGGTGTATATTCCACAAGTTGAGGCATTGACGGATGCGGCAGCTAATGCGTTATTGAAAACATTGGAAGAGCCAGCAAAAGACACTTATTTTTTATTAGGAAGTGATAAACAAGAGGATTTGCTTGCAACTATTCGCAGCCGTTGTCTAAGTCATTTCTTACCTGCACCCGATTTACAAATAGCACTCTATTGGCTGCAAAAGCAAAAACCAGGTATTGCTACTGAAAATGCGATAACGGCATTAAAAATATGCCAAGGTGCACCGGTTTCTGCGCTAGCTTTATTGGACGAACAACGTTGGCAAAAACGTAATGCACTATGTCATAGTTTAAGCCATGCATTGCAAACGGGTGATATGTTGAGTTTGCTGCCTAGTTTGAATATCGATGAGGTGCCTGATGCCTTAAATTGGCTACTCAGCTTATTTGCGGATGCCATTAAAATTCAACAAGGTGCGGGGGCTTTTTGCATCAACCAAGATCAGCAGTCTCAAGTCCTACAATTAGCCGGTGCTATGAATCGTACTCAGTTAATAAATATGTATGATAAGTGGTTATATTGCCGTCATCAATTACTGACAGTTCCTGCATTGAATCAGGAACTGATTCTGACAAATCAATTATTACAATGGGAAGCTTCATTGGCTGTCCCTACATTTTAAAAAGAGTTAAATATGTTTGTTGTTGATTCACACTGTCATCTCGACTGTTTAGATTATGAAAAGTTACACACGAATGTCGATGATGTTATCGCAAAGGCCTCGGCTCGTGATGTTCGCTTCATGTTAGCGGTTGCAACGACGTTGCACGGTTTTGAAAGCATGAAGAAAATGATTGGCCTGCGTGACAATATCGCTTTTTCATGTGGTATTCATCCCCTTAATTTAGACGAGGGATATGATTTTGCACGACTAGCACAATTAGCGGCAGGAAACGAAGTCGTTGCGCTAGGAGAAACTGGGCTGGATTACTATTACCAGCAAGAAAATGCTGCACTACAACAAGAGTCTTTTCGTCAGCACATTCGTATCGGTCGTGAAGTGAATAAACCGGTTATTGTACATACTCGTGCGGCACGAGAAGATACGTTATCTATTTTACGCGAAGAAAACGTGATGGATTGTGGCGGGGTATTACACTGCTTTACTGAAGATAAAGATACGGCAGTGGAACTACTCGATTTGGGCATGTATATCTCATTTTCAGGGATCGTCACATTTCGCAATGCGGAACAAATTAGAGAAGCCGCCCGAGTTGTTCCTTTAGATCGCATTTTAGTCGAAACCGACTCGCCATACTTGGCACCAGTTCCTCATCGTGGTAGGGAAAACCAACCTGCGTACGTTCGGGATGTTATTGAGTACATGGCCGTGCTGAAGGGCGTTAGTGTTGAGCAGCTTGCTGAAATTACGACGCAAAACTTCAATCGTTTGTTTCATTTAAATGTTGGTACAAATAACGTATAAATTAGTTCACAAGAACGATTAAATGACTAAGGAAATTGAAATGGCAGAAGAAACGATTTTCAGTAAAATTATCCGTCGCGAGATCCCGGCAGATGTGGTTTACCAAGACGAACTTGTCACGGCATTTCGTGACATTTCACCACAAGCACCATCACATATTCTTATCATCCCTAATAAATTAATTCCGACTGTGAATGATGTTACTGCGGACGACGAACTAGCGTTAGGTCGTTTGTTTACTGTAGCGGCTAAAATTGCCAAAGAAGAAGGTATTGCAGAGAATGGTTACCGTTTAATCATGAACTGTAATGAACATTCAGGCCAAGAAGTGTTTCATATCCACATGCATCTAGTGGGTGGTCGCCCATTAGGCCCTCTATTGGCGAAATAATAAGGTATAGGGGTCGACGATGAACCGTATTGCATTACTTGCTTTGGTAACCGT
Organism: Providencia sp. PROV_01; assembly: GCF_053098325.1. Classification (NCBI taxonomy): domain Bacteria; kingdom Pseudomonadati; phylum Pseudomonadota; class Gammaproteobacteria; order Enterobacterales; family Morganellaceae; genus Providencia; species Providencia sp. PROV_01. The sequence goes on from NZ_JBRFKD010000002.1 coordinate 2,300,327, forward strand.
GTTGCTAAGTGGTTGCGTATTTAAAAAGACACAAGGACTGGTTTTTAATGAGCAACAGCGCATCATTATGGAGCCAGCAGTACTTGCACAAGGGGTCATTGTCGAAAACCCAGTGATAGGTAATGAAAATCACCAAACTATCGCCACGATCAATATGAGTAATTCGCAATCTGAAGTGGTCAATATTGCTTATCGTTTATATTGGTATGATAAGCAAGGGTTAAAAGTAGACACTTCAAATATTATGCATCAGCAAATTGCGGCGAATTCTGTTGCGAAAGTTCGTGCCGTGACTTCCTCTCCACGTGCAACAAATGTACGTGTTCATGTATTTTTATCGCCAAAGGCCGGAGAATAATAATGAAACGCATTTTAATGGTTGCTGCCGCGACATTAATTTTGGCTGGCTGCCCTTCATATCCACCTCAACAACCAGGTACACAACCCCCGATAGTGCCCGTCGAGCCTGAAAAACAACCGGAAGTGACTCCGCCACCCGTTGATGTTGTGCCAACTCCACCAAAACAACAAACTATAGATTGGTCAGCTTCCATTACGCCTTTAGTTAATCAAATGGTGAGTGCGGATGGGGTAGAAAGTGGCAAAGTATTGTTAGTTGACTCAGTGAAAAATAATACGAATGGCTCACTGCCTGTGCAGGCTGTGACATCAGTTATGACAACCGCGGTTGAAAATACGAATCGCTTTAAAGTTGTTCCTGCCAGTGTGGTGAGTTCTGCACGTAAAACACTCGGTTTATCACAAGAAGACAGCTTAGTAACCCGTAGCAAAGCGATAGGGTTAGGCCGCTATGTTCAAGCAGAGTATGTGATCTACAGCGTGATGTCAGGCTCCAACAAAGAAAGAAGCCTTGAAATGCAATTGATGGAAGTGCAAACAGGTGAAATTATTTGGACTGGAAAGCACAATATTGAGTAACCCGCAGTCGCTTTTTCGGCTGTTAGCGTTGTGTTTTCCAACAATCTCTGTCCATGATTGGAAAATATCTTCGCTAACAGGGCTATCAGGTGGAAGCTTTTTGTTGCAATGTTCCTTATCTGGTAGTGAAATAAAGCTTATCGCGCGCGCTGATGGAAATGCACAAACTGCTTTGTATGTTGACCGAAAGAAAGAAGCGCGGATATTGCAGCAATTACGCGCTTATTCATTTACACCTAAAGTGATTGGCCGAAATGCGCAATGGTTATTATTAGGGTGGTGTGAAGGACAACACCCTGATAATAATACTTTTCTGTTACCTAGTTTTCAGTGCGAGCTTGCAAATATAGTCACACAATTACATCGCGCTCCACTGCTGGGGTATCATTTACAACTACGCGATGAAATATCACATTATGGCTATTTAATTGATAAAAAAAGGTTTTCGCCTCGCTGGAAAAAATTACATCGTCATTTTACCTCTGATGCATTTCCCAAAACGCTGAAACTGGCTCCTGCCCATATGGATATTCATGCAAAAAATATTGTTCGTACATCAACAGGGCAGTTAATGCTATTGGATTGGGAATATGCAGCCAATACAGATATCGCTTTTTCTTTAGAAACCTATTTTCAATTTAATGGTCTGACTGACATTCAGCGAGATTTTTTCTTAACGCAATATTGTGATATTCACGGTGCTTATCGTGACAAACAGCAATTGGCGAAAAGCTGTCAATCATGGGCACCTTGGGTAAAATATATGACATTAATGTGGTATGAAGTGCAGTGGAATGAAAGCCAGTCATCTGACTTTTTGTTACACTCACAGTCTTTAAGACAATATTTTGGTTTATTAGGTTGATGGCTGAAAGCTATCAGAAAACAGTATCGAATTGAGATAATTTGTTTAATAAGTGAGGCATGTTATGGGCCCTATAATGCTAGATGTTCAGGGTTATGAATTGGACAATGAAGAGCGCGAAATATTAGCACACCCATCCGTGGGCGGCTTAATATTATTTACCCGTAACTTTCATGATGCAGCGCAATTACGAGAGCTTGTTCGCCAAATTCGTGACGCATCAAGACACCGGTTATTGATAGCCGTTGACCAAGAAGGTGGTCGAGTACAGCGTTTTCGTGATGGTTTCACCGCATTGCCTTCTGCTCAGGCATTTGCCGCGCTCAATAGTGAAATGGATGGCGCCAAGCTTGCTGAAGAGGCGGGCTGGTTAATGGCATCAGAGATGATAGCCATGGATATTGATATTAGTTTCGCACCTGTTCTGGACCTTGGCCATCAAAGTATTGCGATAGGCGAACGCTCATTCCACGAAGATCCTGAAATTGCCATGGTTATGGCGGAGCGTTTTATTAAAGGCATGCGCAGTGCGGGAATGAAAACAACAGGAAAACACTTTCCTGGTCATGGCGCTGTGAAAGCTGACTCACACAAAGAAACACCACGCGATGACCGCACTTTAGAGAAGATCCGTGGTAAAGATATGTTGATATTTAAAGATTTTATTCAACGAGAGCTACTCGATGCGGTTATGCCTGCCCATGTTATTTATACTCAAGCTGATGACCGTCCGGCGAGTGGATCGCCATTTTGGTTAAAATCAGTATTGAGAGAACAACTTGGGTTTCAGGGGGTTATCTTCTCTGATGATTTATCGATGGAAGGTGCGGCGGTTATGGGAAGTTATCCCGAGAGAGCACAGGCTTCATTGAATGCTGGGTGTGACATGATTTTAGTCTGTAATAATCGTGAAGGTGCTGTCAGTATTTTAGATAATTTACCAAAACAACATGATAGCCAAGCTTCTAAGCTATATCATAGTGGTCGACAATATAGCTTAACAGAATTACAAGCCGTTGGGCGTTGGAAAGAAAGTCATCGTCAACTGGTTGACTTGCATTCACGTTGGCAAGAACATCGCTAATAATTTCAATGATATCTAAAGGGCCAGTATTTTATTTACTGGCCTTTTTTGTATCAATACACATCATAAAGTCCATGATTATGCATAAATAAAATAATAAAATTATTGCCCACAGTAAAAGTTACCCGTAACTTCATTAATAATTGCACAGTTAATCTCAATGTTATTTGAAATTGCTTTAGATAAAATGAATCAATACTTATTTCACTATTAAAAATAATTAGATGATTTTTTATTGAAATAAAAATATTAATAATTATATTTATTGTTAATTGTATTTTGAGTTTATTTAAAATAAATAACTGGAAATTTGGATTATGGTCTGTTTTTTCATTTGGTTGGAATTATTAAATATGATTATGATACTTTTAATCATGAAATCGATTATCTTCAAAAGTTAAGATAATTTTAAATTAATGAAACATAAGATGAGTTAAAGGGGGAGGGAATCACTAAGTCATGCTTATCATTTACTCAAATGTTACTTAATTGAAATTGAACGCTAGGGAATAATGCTTTCTTCTATGAGGAATTAAATAAAACATTCATAGATTGGTTATACACCTATCAGCAATATGCATTTATATGTGAAATTTTATTAGGTTATATTTTATTCATAAGTCTTTATATGTATCAAGCTGATTACAAATATCCATTTAAATCTGTGTTTTAACCAGATATAAATGAATTACTTATTAAATCCTATCCAAATGAAAGATTTACACATTAAGAATCCCTTAAGATAAAACGTGATCAATATCACTATTAGTGGGTAGTTTAATGCAACCGATGTAACGTGTTGTGACAGCGATCGTTTTAATTGACATAAAATTACGATAGCATTCGTATTATTAAAGATTTATGACAATTTAGAGTGATAAGTAATCAATTAAAAAAAACAGCAATTTAGAAGTTGTATTTTAAGTTAAATATTCAAATTTGTTTGAGATGATTATTTCTCAGGGGCATCTTTTGTCATAAAAAATAGATAAGTAATAGAGTGGTAATTATTTTTTAATGGGTAAGTGTAGCGTCATTGCTTGAATTTTAAGTTAAATAAACGCGCAATGTGAGTAGTGTGTCATTATCGATTAAATAATATATTTATGTAATCCCTATAAGGGATACCTCTATTCATAGAAATAAGTAAACACAAATGCAGACGAATACTGTATTAAATTTTTTTAAAAATGACTTATGTGTTTGAAATGGATGTATCTGTTTGTCTTTAAGTGAAATTATTTTATTAAGCTAAAAATAAAAATGGTGTTTTGTTGTTCATGGAAACATGGTACAGCATAAAATTAATTCAAATAATCATTAACTAGGTTAATTCCAATGAAAGTTAAAAATATTGCGTTATTAATGCTTTCTCCTTGCTATTTAGCTGTAGCAATGGCAAATGCCAGTAACTGGGAAGATTCTATCAAGGAAAATTCATTCATTGCGGATTCGGAGCTAGAGCTGTCAACCCGTAACATGTGGAAATACTTAAAAACAGAAAACCGTTTTGATAAAGACGAAAACCGTTATAGAAAACAAGTAGCGAATGCTTGGGGTCAAAACTTTCAAGCGGATTTCAAATCAGGTTATTTCGCTGACATCATTGGTTTTGACGCTTCCTATTATGGTGGTATCAAGTTAGGCGCAAGTAAAGACTTCGCCTCCCGTGCAATTTTATATAATGATGATGGCCATGCGAAAGGGTACAACAAAATTGGTCAACGTTATGCAAAAGTGAAACTAGACCTTGAGCCAGTGAAATTTAATGCCAAAGCAGGTTGGTTTACACTGAAAAATACGGGTATTTTCACGAATTCACAGCGTTTATCATTGAACAGCTATAGCGGTTACTACACGAATACTGCGATCAGTGATTGGAGTTTGGATTTATTATATCTCGATAAAAAAGTTATGCGTCGTGATAGCCCAAATATTGATGCCATGTATTTTACTGATGCTAACGGCGTTCGACACAATGTTAATCATGTCATCACGGGTGGAATTAACTACAATACTAAACTATTGAAAGTTTACTATTTCTATGGTCAAGCCGATGATTTATTCCGTCAGCAAGGTTTAGAAGCGAAATATAAACTAACTTCAGATGTCACTTTAGGTACGCAGATCTATAACCATGAATATGGTAGTGACGGTAAGCGTACTGAGACCGATAAACAAAAAGGTAAGCGTAATTTTGACAAGCGTGCTTGGCACTATGCAGGAACGGCAGAATGGCGTATCCCTGAATCGCCTTGGACGCTAAGCACAGGCTTAACTTACACCCAAGCGAAAAAAGCGAACGGTGTCGGACAATTTGCGCGTAACCCAATTGGTAACACGCGTGGCCGTTTTAACTCTCCAGCTTATGCAGATATCGACTACGTACGTGATGGCGAAACCATGATTGCAATGGCGGCTGAATATCGTATCAGCAAAGAACTGTCTGTTGGTGCCCGTACCAACTATTCAGAATTTAAATATGAAGGTGAAAGATTAAAGCAAGGCCAATTTGGTCTGTTTAGCTATTGGAAACCAACTGAGAATCTATCCGTGTCATTAAGTGGTGGTTTGGGTTGGCACCACCAGCAAGAAAACGACTACACAACGCCAAAATTATATGATGGGCACTCACGTCGTGCACATTCGTTATCTGGATCAATGACAACGACTTACCGTTTTAAAATGTAGTCGATAATTGAAAAAGATTAAAAAAAGGTAGGATAAATGAAACATAAAATTGGATTACTCACACTGCTTATCTCTGGTGCACTCTTGGCGGGTTGTGCTCCCAAAAATACAGATACTGTAAAAGTACAAGTCATAGGTATTAATGATTTCCATGGTGCTTTACAAGCTCCGGGTGATGGTAAATTAGGCGGAATTGAGTCAATTGCAACACTGGTTAATCAATTAAGAGCACAAAACGATAAAACTATCGTGGTTGGCGCTGGTGACTTAGTAGGGGCTAGCCCATTACTGTCATCAATGTTCTATGACGAACCCACAATTGAAGCGCTAAGCGCGATTGGTATGGAAACCAGCGCAGTTGGTAACCATGAGTTTGATAAAGGTAAAGAAGAGCTGCTGAGAAAACAAAACGGTGGCTGTCACCCAACCGCAGGTTGCGTGGGTAAAGATTCCTTTGCGGGTGCTGATTTTAACTACTTAGCAGCTAACGTTATTGTTAAAGAAACAGGTGAAACTCTGTTCCCATCTTACTTTATTAAAGAGTTTGATGGCATTCCAATGGCATTTATTGGTTTAACGTTAGAAGGTACACCTGCTATCGTAACGCCAAGTGGAACGGCAGGGTTAGAATTCAAAAATGAAGTTGAAACTATCAATAACCAAGTTAAGTTATTAAAAGCACAGGGTATTAATAGTATCGGTGTTTTGATCCATGAAGGCGCAACACAACAAGTTGACACTAAAGTTAAAGATATTAACCGTTGTGATAATATCAAAGGCCCAATTGTTGATATCGTTAAACAGTTAGATACTAATGTAGACTTTGTTGTTAGTGGCCATACGCACCAAGCATATAATTGTGAAATCAATGGAATGACAGTAATTTCTGCTCAATCTAATGGGACTTTATTGTCTCAATTAAATATTGAGATTGATAGAAATACGAAAGATATTGTTAGCATCAATGCAAAAAATATCCCCGTTGAAACCAGCCGTTATGAGAAAAACCCTGAGTTAACCACCTTCGTACAAAAATACGAAAAAATTGCCTTACCTATTTCACAGCAAGTGATGGGGTCTTTGACGGCTAATGTGGATAAAAAATTATTACCAGCAGGGGATTCTACCTTAGGTAAGATTATTGCAGATGGTCAATTATATGCAGCCTCCAGTAAAGAAGCAGGCGGTGCACAAATTGCATTTATGAACAGTGGCGGTATTCGCGCTGACATGAAAGCAGGGGAATTGACTTATGGTGACATTTTCACGGTGCAACCGTTCTCTAATGTGGTTGTCACACAGTCACTGACAGGTGCTCAAATCAAGCAAGCACTTGAGCAACAATGGGATCGTGCTCGTCCGCAAGTTATGCCTGTTTCTAAAGGTTTTTACTACGAGTGGGATGACAGCCGCCCAGTGGGTGACAAAGTTATTCAAAAATCAATGAAATTAAACGGTAAGCCCTTAGACATGAATAAAAGCTATCGTGTTGCTGCAAATGAATTCTTAGCAACTGGTGGTAGCCGTTTCTCTGCCTTTAATCAAGGTAAAGACCGTGTTTATAGCCTTCCAGACAACGAAGCATTAATGCAATACTTTAAAGATAACTCGCCAGTTTCAGTTCCAACTGATGTGCGTATCAAGAAAATTAAATAATAAAATTTAATATTTCATGAAAAACTCTGAGGGTGTTTATCATCCTTGGAGTTTTTTTTGTGCTTTATTTAGAGGTATGTTGAAAATGAGAAGAGGGTAATTGATTATGCGCAACAAATAAAAAATGATAGAATAATGATTCTCATTATCACCATTCTATCTGTGGAATTAAACAATTGATTGATATAAATACCAAAAAGCTGACTCGATTCATTTGGTGGAAAAAATGATTTGACGAATGTGATCGTAGTCATAATAATCAACTAAATTGATGTGAATCAATATTTGGTATTACCAATAGACCACTCATGATATTCTAGTTGGTATGGAAGGAGCTGTGGCTAATTATTGTTATATAAGGCTTTTCTAGATGAGAAGCCTTAAATAACATTAATATATTTTGTTTCGAGGGATTTATGACCTTATCTCAACCCAAAATCATCGTTGTAGGCGGCGGTGCTGGTGGATTAGAACTGGCAACACGTTTAGGCCGTAAGTTGGGCCGTAAGAAACGTGCACAAATTACGTTGGTTGACCGCAACCCGAGTCATTTATGGAAACCGCTATTGCATGAAGTTGCGACAGGTTCTTTAGATGATGGCGTCGATGCGATAAGCTATCTGGCTCATGCTCGCCATAATGCGTTCAATTTCCAACTGGGTTCACTAACGAATATTGACCGTGAAAATAAAACAGTCGTTCTCGGTGAACTTTATGATAAGCATGGTGAATTATTAGTTCCTTTGCGTGAGCTTGAGTACGATATTTTAGTCATGGCATTAGGCAGTACTTCGAATGATTTTGGTACACCGGGTGTTAAAGAACATTGTATTTTCCTAGATAACCCACACCAAGCGCACCGTTTTCACGATGAAATGTTAAATCTATTTTTACGTTATTCAGTACGCGATAACGCAGAAGAGAGCGTTAATATTGCCATTGTTGGGGGGGGAGCTACGGGGGTTGAGTTATCTGCTGAACTCTATAATGCGGTTGAGCAATTAACCAGTTATGGTTTTAAAGGGTTAGACACAGATGCACTGAATGTCACATTAGTTGAAGCAGGCGAGCGTATCCTACCCGCTTTACCTCCGCGAATTTCAAGTGCTGCGCACCAAGAACTTAATAAGCTAGGTGTAAATGTATTGACGAAAACTATGGTAACCAGTGCTGATGCAGATGGTTTGAATACGAAAGAAGATGGTAAAATTCATGCAGACCTAATGGTTTGGGCAGCGGGGATTAAAGCACCTGATTTCATGAAAGATATCGCTGGATTAGAAACAAACCGTATTAACCAATTGGTAGTAAAGCCGACATTGCAAACGTCTCGTGATGATATGATTTTTGCTATTGGCGATTGCGCATCTTGTGCTAAGCCAGAAGGGGGCTTTGTTCCTCCAAGAGCACAGTCAGCCCACCAAATGGCCAGCCTTTGTTATGACAATATTGTTGCTTTAATGAAAGGCAAACCTTTAAAAGAGTATGTATATAAAGACCATGGCTCATTAGTTTCACTATCTCGATTTAGTACAGTTGGTAGCTTAATGGGGAATTTAATGCGTGGGGATATGATGGTAGAAGGGCGAATTGCGCGTTTTGTATACATTTCTTTATATCGTATGCACCAAATTGCATTACATGGTTACATTAAGACAGGGCTAATGATGCTTGTTGGCAGTATTAACAGAATTATTCGACCAAAGTTAAAACTGCATTAATCTACGAGTAGTTACTGGTTTAATTTGGTTTGATGATCGCCATGCACCTGTGTATTTATATAACAGGTGCATGTTTTTTTGTATTTTATAATGATAAATAGGTATGCTAATAAAGTATATTAACTGAATCTGTCAAGGTTTATTTATGTTAAATATTACTTGGAAAAACTATTTAGATCAAATTTAAGAGATTGAATATCGATTATATTGCCACTATTACTTATATATTCTATTTAAATGAAATTAAAACCTACAAATTAATATATATTGAGTCAATATAATTTAGCTTACCTTAAGTTTAAAATAATTTAAGTATAAATGTATTTATATAACGAAAAGTTATCATGGAAATCACTCCATCTATCTTATTGATTATTAATTATAAAATAACGCATTCAATTGAGGTGATATGTGAAGTTGCACTAATGGTGAAACTTATGGTTTCTAATACAGTTATAATAAATACTTGTTTTGATGATAAATTAAGATAATTCCAAAAAACAATACAAATAGTACGTAATTATCGAATTATTTTAGATTGTGGTTACAATAGATGCGGCATATTTTAATAAGGGTTAATACAATGAAGCTAAAATTTAAGTTGTTATTAGCAACTGTAGTGGCATTCGTTATTGTATTGCTCGTGACTTTATTCAACCAAGAACCTGAAACGAAATTGGCGACAGTGTTATCTGTCGAGCCGATCAAAGCTAATCGCCTTGTTGAGTACCAAAATTGTACAGTAACAGGAGTCTTAGGCACGTTTAACCAACAATCCCTTTCTCGGTTTCATCCTGCACAAAGCGAATGCAAAATGATTTTCATGATTGAAGCGTTACAAGGGAAAGGCTTTCCATCTCTGTTTGATATGCAAAATCAAACCTGTGTTAACACACAAAAAATGGAATTAGTTATTGTTGGATATGACGTCGTTTACCAAATTGATAAAAGCATTGGGAAAGTTAGAACATCCTATGAACCATCAATGTTTATTCCTTTGGATGACAAAGGGCGCTTAGTGCTAACATCATCTAATTCAGTGTGTGAAACCATGCGCAGTGATATAAAAGAATTATTACCATTTTATTGTTTGCAACAAAATGAATTGCCAATCACCAGAAACTCATCAACAATCTTAGAACTGCAACCGAACAAAAATACATTTGGCTTTATGGAATAATAATTATACAAAAATTATAGAGATAAAAGGCTACACGAAAGTAGCCTTTTATCATTTTATAGCTTTAAACCTAGATAATTTGGTGTTCTTCAAATCCGATAAGTAACTGCTTAATAAATTCTAGTCGAGAGGCTCGTTCTGTTAAATCGTGGAAAAATTTTAGTCGAACAGGGCCATCTAACCGATAAGTTTGTGGCTGGTTTTGTAATAAGCTGATTAAGAAACTTGGATCGACTTTATTTTTATCACCAAATTCAATAAAACCACCTTTTTCATGGGCTTCAATACGTTTAATACCAAGGGATTGCGCTTGTAATCGAATAGCTGCGTTAGCTAACAGGAATTTACCTGCGTCAGGTAAGCTGCCAAAGCGGTCGATTAGCTCTGTACGCAATTCATCGAGCTCCTGACTATTTTTAGCACTGGCTATTCGTTTATAGAAAGATAAGCGAATGTTCACATCGTGAATATAGTCGTCTGGCAGCAGAACAGGCATGCGTAATTCAACTTCGGTTTGTTGGCTAGTTAAATCTTCCAATGAAGGCTCGCGCCCCTCTTTTAGCGCATCAACAGCACTTTCTAGCAGTTCCATATAGAGGGTAAAACCAATCGTGGTCATTTGGCCACTTTGATCTTCACCAAGTAATTCACCTGCACCGCGAATTTCTAAATCGTGAGTTGCTAGAGCAAACCCCGCACCTAAATCCTCCAGTGAAGAAAGGGCTTCAAGGCGTTTATGAGCATCAGTGGTCATCGCTTTTGGATGTGGTGTGAGCAAGTATGCATAAGCTTGGTGGTGAGAACGTCCTACTCGGCCACGCAGTTGATGGAGTTGAGCTAACCCGAAATGGTCAGCACGCTCAATAATAATAGTATTCGCTGTTGGTATATCAATACCCGTTTCAATAATTGTAGTGCATATCAATACATTAAAACGTTGATGGTGGAAATCCGTCATAACGCGCTCTAATTCACGTTCGCGCATTTGACCATGGCCAACAACAAAGCGTGCCTCAGGAACTAACTCTTCAAGGCGTGCCTTTGCCTTTTCAATATTTTCAACATCATTGTAAAGGTAATAAACTTGGCCGCCACGTAAAGTTTCTCGTAAAATTGCTTCACGGACAACTAAGTCATCATATTGGCGAACAAAGGTTTTCACAGCCAAACGGCGAGCTGGTGGTGTGGCGATAATCGATAAATCACGCATGCCACTCATGGCCATGTTAAGAGTACGAGGGATCGGTGTGGCTGTCAGTGTTAGGATATCAACGTCTGCACGCATAGCTTTGATGCGTTCTTTATGGCGGACACCAAAGCGGTGCTCTTCATCGACGACGAGTAAGCCTAAATCTTTCCATACTAAGTCACTTTGCAGTAACTTATGGGTACCAATTAGAATATCAACTTTACCTTCAGCAGTTTGTGCAATAATTTGTTGTTGCTCTTTCGCTGTTTTAAAGCGTGATAACATTTCGATGCGGACAGGCCAGTTAGCAAACCTATCTTTAAAATTATCGTAATGCTGTTGGGCAAGTAGTGTCGTGGGCACTAAAACGGCAACTTGCTTGTTATTATTAATCGCCAAGAATGCGGCTCGCATTGCCACTTCGGTTTTACCAAAGCCTACATCGCCACAAACCAATCGGTCCATGGCTAAGGGTTGGCACATATCGCTGAGAACGGCATTGATAGCGACTTCTTGGTCAGGTGTCGTTTCGAAAGGAAAGCCTTGGCAAAATTCTTGGTATTGTTGTTTATCATGCTTGAAAGCAAAGCCCGCTTTAGCTGCACGTTGTGCATAGATATCAAGAAGTTCAGCCGCAACATCGCGCACTTTTTCTGCGGCTTTTTGACGGGCTCGCCCCCAGCTATCACTACCTAATTTATGCAATGGGGCGTTTTCATCAGCGCCACCCGCATAACGGCTAATTAAATGGAGTGAAGAAACTGGAACATACAGTTTATCATTGCCTGCATAGGTTAAAATTAAATATTCAGCTTTAATACCACCCGCTTCTAAGGTAATCAAACCTTGGTAACGACCTACACCGTGTTCAATATGAACAACGGGTTGCCCAGGGCGCAATTCAGCTAAATTGCGAATGAGGGTATCTGTATTTATGGTGCGGCGATTATCTGTTCGGCGGCGAACAATTCGCTCCCCAAGTAAATCACTTTCGCAAATTAATGCCCTATGGATATCGGATTGAATAAAGCCATGCTCAGCGGCCCCAATCGTGATGGCAAATCGGCTGTCAGTAGGGTGAGTATAGCTTTGAATAATATCAGGCCGAATTTTTAAACGTGCTAAGAGCTCGGTAACAGTTTCACGCCGGCCTTCACTTTCCACAGAAAAGACGATAGTTCCATCAAACTGTTCAGTAAACTGCCGCAATTTTTCGAGCGGTGTTTTACTTTGCCCCTGTGTGCTGATATCCGGTAATGGCAGGTAATCTAAATTGGTATTTGCCGCTTTTTTGGGCAGAGACTCGGGTGATAATTGAATACGAGGCCATTTTTTTAACGATTGATTCAGTTGTTCAACAGTTAGCCATAGCTCTGAAGGTGGGAGCAATGGGCGCATTGGGTCGACACCACGGCTTTCATACCGCTGCTGAGTATCAACCTGAAAGCGTTCAGCCGCTTCTTGTAAGCTCTGCGAAACAATTAAACTTGATGGTGGTAAATACTCAAATAACGATGGCAGTGGCTGCGCGAAGAATAAAGGCTGCCAATACTCTATACCTGTTGGTAAGGTATTCTTACTGACCTGCTGGTAAATATGTTCTGGATCACGGCGAACTTCAAAGCGCTCGCGCCATTGGCTGCGAAAACGTTCAATAGCGTCTTTATCGGTCGGAAATTCATGAGCTGGCAGTAAATTAATTTGTTCTACTTCTTCGAGTGTTCTTTGCGAGTCAACGTCAAAAGTTCGCAAGCTATCAATTTCATCATCGAAGAAATCAATACGAAATGGCAATGAACTTCCCATAGGATATAAATCGAGTAAAGCGCCACGTGTGGCATATTCACCATGTTCTAAAACTTGTTCTACATGGCGATAACCAGCGTTATCGAGTTCATTACGTAAGTTATCTCGGGAAAGTTTGTCACCTTTTGCCATCACTAAGGCATGGCTGGTTAAAAAGTCAGCAGGACAGACTTTTTGCATCAGTGTATTGACGGGAAGAATTAACGCGCCTTTTTGTAAACTGGATAAGCGGTACAGTGTCGATAAACGATGAGAAATAATTTCCTGATGGGGAGAGAAATTGTCATATGGCAATGTTTCCCAGTCAGAAAGTGTCTCTATAGGGTGTTTTGTAAACTGTTGAATTTCATCTCTTAAACGTAATGCATTTTGCATATCACGTGTCACGATGATAACAGGCCCTTGATGACGTTGTATTATTTCTCCACATTCAAGTGCACCAGCCGCCCCGATAAGGCAACCTAAATGGCGAACATCGCCACTACGACTAGGGAGTTCATAACGAAATTTTGACAACATAGAAATCTTCGGTATCTCACAGCGGTTAGTAAGCAGTTAAACAAGAGTTAGCACAAATATAGCCAATTTTTGTACGAAAAATAGTTAAGTTAATTAATGGATAGTTAAACTACAAAATTCGTAACAAAACAATCAGTTTTAACTCGTAATTCGTCTGAAAGTCAGACAAAAAGGCATTCAAAACAGAAAAAAAACCATCGAGTGGTTCCATTCATCAATCGTACCCTTTATTATCGCTGAACACTTCGCTTTGGCAACAGGGGCATCATAGATTTCATGCACCAATCTGTCTCATTATTTATAGGCCTACGTTATTTACGTGGGCGTGCTGCGGATAAATTTGGGCGTTTCGTTTCCAGTTTATCTGCTATTGGTATCACACTGGGGGTGGCGGCATTGATAACCGTCACTTCAGTGATGAATGGGTTCGAGCGATCTTTACAAGATAGCATACTTGCTTATATGCCGCAGGCAATTTTAACATCTGCCTCTGGAAATATAGACCCAGCAAAGTATCCAATAACTGGTCTACAACATTTAAACGGTGTCAGCCATATCGCACCTATTGTGCAATCTGACGTGGTATTACAAAGCCGAACCAATGTTGGCGTTGGCGTCATGGGAGGGATTGAACCTGAAGAACCTTCTCTGTTATTGGATAAACTGGTTGTTGGGCAACGCAGTGACCTTAAAGAAGGCAGTTATAATGTTTTTCTGGGGAATAAACTTGCAGAAACGCTCGGGGTAAAACGTGGTGATGAAGTTCGCTTAATTATACCTGGGGTGAGTCAACTAACACCAATGGGGCGCATTCCTAGCCAGCGCCTATTTACTGTGGCGGGTATTTTCCAAACAAATGGGGAAGCGGATACAAGTGAACTTGTCGTAGCACAACAAGATGCCGCACGCATGTTACGTTATCCTACAGGGCATATTACTGGGTGGCGTTTATATTTGGATGAGCCCCTAAAGGTTGATGTTCTAAGTCAGCAAGCGTTGCCGAATGGCTTAGTATGGAAAGATTGGCGAGAGCGTAAAGGGGAGTTTTTCCAAGCCGTTCGCATGGAAAAAAATATGATGGGCTTATTGCTCAGTTTAATTATTGCGGTGGCGGCATTCAACATTATTACTTCACTATCATTGTTAGTGATGGAAAAACAAGGTGAAGTCGCTATTTTAAAAACCCTTGGCCTCAAACGTTGGCGAATTTTAATGATTTTTATGATCCAAGGCGCTGGAGCGGGGGTGATTGGTTCACTCATTGGCACAATATTAGGTACGATACTTTCTAGCCAACTGAATGTCATTATGCCGCTGATTGGTTTATTACCAAAAGGTGTCTCTTTACCGATTGTGCTTGATTACTCTGGTATTTTAATTATTGCACTTAGTGCAATGCTGATTTCTCTGCTGGCAACGCTTTATCCTTCTTGGCGTGCAGCAGCGGTTCAACCTGCTGAGGCGTTACGTTATGAATAAACAACCACTTCTGGTCTGTGAAAATTTAAGTAAAACATATCAGGAAGGGACATTGTCGACGCAAGTGTTGAAAAATGTCAGTTTTTCCATGGGGCTGGGGGAAATGATGGCCATCGTGGGAAGTTCTGGTTCGGGTAAAAGTACCTTATTACATTTACTGGGTGGGTTAGATACTCCTTCAGAAGGGAATGTTATCTTTCGTGGCCAGCATATTAATCAATTATCTTCAGATGAGCGAGCTGCTATTCGTAATAAAGATTTAGGTTTTATTTATCAATTTCATCACCTTTTACCGGATTTTACCGCCCTTGAAAATGTGGCGATGCCTTTATTAATTGGTGGTATTGCGAAAGAAACTGCATTTTCGAAAGCCACTGAAATGCTAGAAGCAGTTGGACTAGCGCATCGGGCGGGGCATCGTCCTTCTGAATTATCAGGAGGGGAGCGCCAGCGTGTTGCTATTGCAAGGGCGTTAGTGAATGAGCCTGCACTGGTTTTAGCGGATGAGCCTACAGGTAACCTTGATTTACGTAATGCAGATGCCATTTTTGAATTGTTGGGGGAATTAAACCGAACACAGCGGACTGCATTTTTAGTGGTCACCCATGATATGACACTGGCTCGCCGGTTATCTCGCCAATTGGAAATGCGTGATGGGCATTTGCAGCAGGATATTACCTTGGGGGCGCGGTAATGTCTAAGTTGCCTCTTTCACTACTCACAGCGCTGCGTTTCAGCCGTGGTCGCCGCCGAACAGGGATGGTTTCGTTAGTTTCGATAGTTTCAACGTTGGGTATTGTTCTTGGGGTTGCGGTGTTAATTATTGGTTTGAGCGCGATGAATGGCTTTGAACGCGAATTAAATAACCGTGTGTTATCTGTTGTTCCCCATGGGCAAATTTATGCTGTTAAACCACCCTATAAGGATTTGGATTTTGCTGAACAAGTTATCCGGAAAACGCCAGGGGTTGAAGGCGTTAGCCCTTACATTAACTTTACAGGGTTACTTGAGCGTGGTGCAAATTTAAAAGCAATCCAAGTGATGGGGGTTTCACGAGAAACTCAGCCACAAGTCAGTGCATTACCACAATTCATTCTTAATGATGCTTGGCAGCATTTTGAAGCGGGCAAACAATCGATTATTTTAGGCCAAGGTGTGGCTGATGCATTAAATGTGAAAGTTGGGGATTGGGTGACAATCATGATCCCAAATACCGATGCCAGCTTAAAGATTCAGCAGCCTAAGCGTATTCGTGTACAAGTGACGGGTATTTTTAAGCTTAGTGGCTTGCTTGATCACCAGCTAGCACTCGTTCCTCTCGCTGATGCACAAGAATATCTCGACTATGGTGATGGTGTGACGGGATTTGAAATCAAAGCCACAGACCCATTTATTGCCGATCAAGTCGTTTATGATGCAGGCTTGAAAACTATGCATCATGTTATTGTAAAAAGTTGGATAGGTGATTATGGTTATATGTACAATGATATCCAAATGGTTAGAAGTATCATGTACTTAGCTATGATATTGGTGATTGGCGTTGCGTGTTTTAATATTGTTTCTACTCTTGTTATGGCGGTTAAAGATAAAAGTAGTGATATCGCGGTATTGCGCACCTTAGGGGCAAAAGATAGGCAGATTCGTGCTATTTTCTTATGGTATGGTTTGTTGGGTGGGCTGGTTGGTTCTCTGATTGGTGCTGTACTTGGGGTCGTCATATCTTTAAATTTAACACCAATGATTAAGGTTATAGAGGCTATTGTTGGTCATCCAATTTTATCGGGTGATGTCTATTTTATTGACTTTTTACCTTCTGAATTGCATGTCATGGATGTGGTTTATGTTTTAATTACAACCATTGTATTAAGCTTACTAGCCAGTTGGTATCCTGCTCGCCGAGCGAGTAAGTTAGACCCTGCACGTATTCTCAGTGGGCAATAGTTATTAGGGTTAGAGAGCCAATGATTTTTAGGGTATAAATCCAAAAATTTATTGGCTCTTTATATAATCACTGTGCTGTTAAAAACATTTGTTTATAACTACGAGTTTCTACCATCGCTTCTGTAAAACCATACTGTTTGGCGGTCGCCATCAACGTTTGATATAAACTATCCAGTAAGTCCTGCTCATCAGTCATAATGGCAAACTCAGCAAACCAGCCGATCCCACTCAAGTGATCAATTGTGATGTGGATATCATTCAGAAAATAAATGCTTCTTATTTTAGTTGTGGTTAAGTAGCAATGATATCCCAATGTCGTTAACATGTTTTGCACATGGTTGCAGTCATCAATATTAATGGCTTTGCATTCAGAAGCTCCAGGGCCTTTGACTATCCACAACTTTATGCCTGATGGCACCATTTCACGTACGCACATACTGACGTTCTTGTCAGCCAGTGGTGAATGTAGGTTTTCATAGAAATAATCTGTCTCTGTATTATTTTCCGTAAATGGCTCAGCTAAATCGGCTCTTATTTTGTGTAAGAAGGTGTCGGGATCCGATAATTGAAATTTAATTTCAGCTTCATATTTACCGACAAAATGTTGGCTCATGTAGAGTTCCTTGGTACTAGTCTTTTAGACTATTGATGGTAACACAAAGCAGAAATCGACGAGGGAGATAAAGATGAAATTAGTGAATAGATAAGTGCCTAGATGTTTAAATTAGGCACTTTGAGTGTAAATTTTACCGTTTATTTCTTGGTCATTTTATCTAGATAGCCCATCACAAATGCAGATAATACAAAGGTTAAATGGATGATGACATACCACATCAGTTTGTCATTTGAGACGCTTTTTAAGTCCATGAAGATTTTTAATAGGTGAATAGAGGAAATTGCCACAATGGAGGCCGCGACTTTATTTTTTAATGATGATGCGTCCATTTTACCTAGCCAGCCTAGTTTTTCACTGCTGTCAGGGATATCCATTTGGGAGACAAAGTTCTCATAACCTGAAAACATTACCATCACCAATAAACCACCGACTAATGCCATATCAATCAATGATAATAGCGTCAAAATTAAGTCTGCTTCAGGAATTGAAAGGATATTTGGCAAAATATGGTATAGCTCTTGAAAGAACTTAATGGTTAAAGCCAATAGTGTCAGTGAAAGCCCAAAATAGATAGGCGCTAAAATCCAACGTGAAGCATACATTGCTCTTTCAAAAAACTTTTCCATGAAATCCCTTGTAGTGGTGAGTTAATAACACAGTAAAATCTGCGAGGCATATTTTAGCGGTAGCGCGAGTGAAGAAGAAAGGTTTTTTTATTGTTTTATCATTGTGGAAGTTTTATGGCGTATTTATGAAATAAAGATGTCATTTTTATGAATAAAAAGTGACAAAATCGATACCTTCGATATTTTTATTTGCATTCAGCAAGATGATGCGTTTTAGTATGTTAACATTTAGATAATGTCATCAGTTATGGTAAGGAAATAGTTAGTCTGCCAATAAAATAAGTACTTGGAGCTTGATTATTTTAATAATTTCACACAATCAGCATTTCTAAATTCATGTCATAATGACATGGTAAAAAGCAGTTAATATTTAATATGATATAAATTTATTGGTTATATGGATGAAAGGAAGCTTTGATGTTGCGATTTCGTTATAGGTTAAAAAAAGCTCGCAAGAATAAATGTATACGCCGCCAGCGACTTCGCAATCGGTCTTTTTATATAGATAATAGATTGGATAACATGAAAAAGGTCAATATTGTCGTTTTAACAGGAGCGGGTATTTCAGCTGAATCTGGGATCCAAACATTCCGTTCTGCGGATGGATTATGGGAAGAGCATCGCGTTGAAGATGTGGCAACACCTGAAGGTTTCGAACGTAACCCTGAATTAGTACAACGTTTTTATAATGAACGGCGTCGGCAGTTACAGCAAGAAAATATTAAGCCTAACGCCGCTCACTATGCACTTGCTCAGCTTGAAGAGCTTTTTGGTGACCGCTTTTTGTTAATTACGCAAAATATAGACAACTTGCATGAAAGAGCGGGAAGTCAGCGAGTTATCCATATGCATGGTGAACTATTAAAAGTTCGCTGCAACTGGTCAAATCAAGTATTGGAATGGAAAGGGGATTTATCTGCCGATGACCGCTGTCATTGTTGCCAGTTTCCTCAGCCGCTCAGACCCCACATTGTTTGGTTTGGTGAAATGCCAATTGGAATGGATTATATTTATCAATCCCTTGAATCTGCGACTATTTTTATTTCAATTGGGACATCTGGTCATGTATACCCTGCGGCAGGTTTTGTTCATGAGGCTAAATTACATGGGGCACATACGGTCGAACTTAATTTAGAGCCTAGCCAAGTGGAAAGTGAGTTTGATGAGAAACACTATGGTTTAGCCAGCAAAGTCGTTGTTGAATATATCAATAAGCTTATTACAGAGTTACAGGTTAAAAATACAGCGCAATAAGCTTTCAATACATAATAATATAAGGGGAAACGTATTGTTTTCTCTTATAGGTTAGACATTTGTATCCATCATGGCCGGCATCGTAATCTCTTTGACGCAGGTTGCATTGCTCGTACTGGTGATAAAGCGTACGGCATTGACAACATCTTGTAATGGGATTAGCTGTCCATTACTTTTTTCAATGACTTCGTCGGCAGGAACCGTTAATGGGTATTCAGTTGCTAGATAACCTAAGTTTATGACTGATATTGCTATTTTATCTTCACGCAGTGTTTCTCTTAATGACTGTGCTATGCCTCTGAGGGCATATTTCGTGGCGGAAAAGGCGACTTCTTTGCCATTATGGTTATCTAGGCCCCATGTGGAACCGATCAATATAATCTTGCTATTTTTCGCTAAACGTAAATTGGGTAATAGTGCTTTTAAATTTAATAAACAAGCACTGATATTGGTTTGAATCATATTGAGCAGCTCAATGTCATCAGTCGATTCAAATTGGTATTCTTCACTAAAAGCCAGTTTCTCCCAAATACCCACATTATAAATTAAGGTATGAATAGGTTGATCCTGAATAATCCGCTTAATGGCATTCGCGCTATGAATATCATTTAAATCAGCAGGGATCCACGTAAAGTTAATGTGTTCAAAAGGAGGCTTTGAGCGAGACACTCCATAAATATGGTCTGCTTTTTCAGGAAATCCTTCGACCAATGCTTTACCTAAGCCTTTACTAACACCATAAATTAAACATGTTTTTGACATGAATTTTCCTGTTAACGAGTAAAATTTCGTTTTGTTTATTAATTAGCTAATAAATAAAATAATAAGACTTCATATATAGCATACTATTTCAATTTAATGATTGATGATTCGTGTAGTGGATGAGTGATATTTAACCAAATGAGAGGTAATTAGGTAACAAATAAATAATAACCTACTAATTAATACAATTTGATTATTACCCTTATTTATTATAGGTATTGATTGCCAGTGTAATAGGTAGCTTACAAAAATTACGCTAAAAAATAAATTTCACTAACGATTTCCTGCAAAAAATAGAGAGCATTAACAGGAAAGCTGATTTGAAACAATAATTGAATCTGTGATCTTTCCCATAATATGGACATTGATATTTTAGGGGGAAGGGTATGGACAAACTCTTAGAGCGGTTTTTTGAATATACCGCTTTCGATACACAATCAAAACTAAATGCCAAAACAGTGCCTAGCAGCGCAGGACAGCTAAAGTTTGCTCGTGCATTAGTTAACGAGCTGAATGAATTAGGTTTTGAAAAAATAACGCTTAGCGATCAAGGTTGTGTGATGGCTTATTTACCGTCAAACGTTGATTGGGATGTTCCTACTATTGGGTTTATTTCACATTTAGACACAGCACCTGATTTTTCAGGTAAAAATGTGAGTCCACAAGTACTCGAAAATTATCGAGGGGGAGATATCGCGTTAGGTATAGGTGATGAAGTGCTATCCCCAGTGATGTTTCCAGTGCTGCATGAAATGATTGGCAAAACCCTCATCATGACCGATGGCAAAACCTTACTCGGTGCCGATGATAAAGCGGGTATCGCAGAAATAATTACAGCTCTAGTACGTTTAAAGGGTAAGAACATTCCTCATGGTAAAATCTGTCTTGCATTTACCCCTGATGAAGAGATAGGGCGTGGGGCTCGTCATATCGATTTTAAACAATTTGATGCATTGTGGGCCTATACCGTCGATGGTGGTGGTGTTGGTGAGTTAGAGTATGAAAATTTTAATGCAGCTAACGTTTCTATTAAAATTGTTGGCAATAACACGCATCCCGGTACAGCTAAAGGCGTAATGGTGAATGCATTAGGGCTAGCGAACCGTATTCATTCGATGTTACCACCTGATGAAACACCTGAAAACACCGAAGGTTATGAAGGCTTTTATCATTTAACATCGTTAAAAGGGACAGTAGAAAAGGCAGAATTGAATTATATTATTCGTGATTTTGACTTAGCGGGCTTTGAAGCTAGGAAGAAAAATATCATTCGAATTGCTGAAAAAGTTGGGGAAGGGTTACATCCAAGCTGCTATATCGAACTGACACTTGATGATACCTATTATAATATGCATAAAGAGGTCATGAAGTACCCACATGTTATTGAATTAGCAAAGCAAGCAATGCTTGATTGTGGTATTGAGCCAATTATCCAACCCGTCCGGGGTGGTACTGACGGTGCGCAGCTTTCACATCGTGGTTTACCGTGCCCAAATATTTTCACAGGTGGCTATAACTTCCATAGTAAACATGAATTTATAACACAAGAGGGTATGGAGCAGGCAGTTAGTGTGATCATGCGTATTGCGGAATTAACGGCTATTCACGCAAGGCAATCATGATATTTCATGATAAACAAGCGTGCTTATAACAATAAGCACGCGTAAATTTGCTATTGAAATAATACAGAAACGCCACTAAGCGCCAGTAAAACACCCATGACTAAATTAAAGCGTTTTAATGTCTTAGGTTGTTTTAGCTTTTCTCTTAATTTACTGCCAAACATCGCCCAAATAGCAACACATGGCCAGTTGATGGCCGCAAATATAACGGCAACCTGTACCATTGATAAATAGGGGGCGTTTATATTGGTATACATCGCCATTCCTGAAATAGCCATCATCCATGCTTTAGGGTTTATCCATTGAAATAATGCTGCTTCTAAGAAAGTTAGCGGCTTAATTTCCTGGTTATTTGATTGTGCAACTGAATGGCTAATAGTCGTTTTCCATGCAAGCCAGAACAAATAAATAATTCCAAAATATTTTAATACTGAATAAGTTATAGGGGATGATTGGATCAATGCCCCGACTCCTAGCCCGACAGCAAACAGCATAATAAGAAAACCAATTGATACCCCAAATGAATGCGGTAATGTCTTGCTAAATCCAAAATTAATGCCTGAAGCAAGTAACATAATATTATTTGGACCTGGCGTTATGGATGTTACAAAGGAAAACAATGATAAAGCTAAAAGTGTTTCTAAGTTCATATTGTTATCATCTTTAAAATGGATAATTAATGCTGCGTGAGAATGATAATAGTGAAGTAAAAACAGTTTAGGGTTGAATTAAAGAATGTGCTTTATCTTTGCGTGCTTACGGGCACGTAAGGATCATAATATGAGTATGTAATTGGGAAATAAAATATATAAAAAAATAAATAAGTTAGTTATTAATAAGGGGGGGTAATTGGCAATTAGCGGTTTTCATCAATAGGGAGGAGAGCCTTGTCATATTATACTGAGAATATTATTTTTAATAAAAGGCCCATAATTAATGAGCCCTTACACAAAATACAAATTTAATATTAAAGGTATTGATTAATCATCAAAATACCAATAACCATTATTGACGAGTGCGGTAAGCAGTGCGATAAAATTAACGTCATCAATGGCATCAGCTAAAATTTGGCTATTAACGGCATCATAACGACATAAGCTATCAGCAGCCTCATAACACTCGGTTTCTAAGCATTCTCCATTAACAAAAAATTGGTCGCCAACGCGCAATGCTCTGAGACCATTTAATTTGTATAAGGTTTCTTGCTGAGTTTTCAGTAAATCATAAATTTCTTCTTGCTCATAAGGTGGTTCAGGTGGAGCAATGTCTAATTCATGACGTGATTGTGAGATAAACTCACCTAGCCATTTACGAAATAGCTCAGGGTCATTAATCAGTGATTCCATCATTTCGCGCAGTTTAATTTGTTCACCTTGCAAGATCTCAGCAGGGTTATCACGGAATGATAAATCAGGATCGCTATAACGATAACTGCCTAAGTCATTAGAAATTAGGTGATCGGCAAAACTACTGAGCAGCTCACGAGTATTTGGGGCACGGAAACCAACTGAGTAATTTAATGAAGGCTCAATGGCGTAACCTTCATGTGGAAACCCAGGTGGAATATATAAAATATCGCCGGGTTCCATTTCTTCGTCGATGATGGCGTCAAAAGGTTGAACTTGTAGTAAGTCAGGGTGCGGGCAATGTTGTTTCATTGGGATTTTTTCACCCACTCGCCAATGACGACGGCCTTCACCTTGAATAATAAACACATCGTATTGGTCTAGGTGAGGACCTACACCACCGCCGGGGACTGAGTAGGAAATCATTAAGTCGTCCATCCGCCAGTCCGAAAGGACGCGAAATGGTTTCATTAATGCAGAGCTTGGATGATGCCAGTGGTCAACTGCTTGAACTAAAATAGACCAATTCTCTTCGCCAAGGTGGTCATAGCTTTCAAATGGTCCGTGACCAACCTGCCAAATCCCTTCTTTATGGCTAACCAAACGGCTATCAACCTCATCTTCCATCGCCAAACCTGCAAGTTCATCAGGCGAGATAGGATCAATAAAATTTGCAAACCCTTTTTTGATAAGCAGTGGGCGCTTCTGCCAGTGACTGTCGAGGAAACTCTGCCAGTCGAGATTTAGTTTGTAATCCATCTTATTGTCCCTTGGAGCTGCTAAGTATTGCTAATCAGTTTATTTACAATATACCCGGTTCCAATACTGCAAAATGACCTATATGTGTGTAATGGTATGCTGTTAAATAAACTTTCTGAGAAACGGGTATTAAAGGTTTATCTTGAGAGTGAACCAAGTACATTACCCTAAATTACTATTTATAAAACACTTCATAAATAGTATACCGGAAATGGTTTGTAAAATAGGGGACAAGTGGACGCATATCACAGATTAACTATCTTCAATCATAGATTGCTGCCTAAATGTGACGGATAAACGAGCACCACCAAGCGGGCTGTCACTAATTGTGATATCTCCCTCGTATTGGTCGATAATATCCACTGCAATGGACAAACCTAAACCTTGACCTGGACGAAGGGTGTCTGCACGTTGCCCACGAAGGAAAATCAAACTACGTTTGCTTTCGGGCACGCCTGGGCCATCATCATCAACAACCAATGTTAAGCTATCAGTTCCGGCAATAGCACTAACTTCGACGAATTCAAGGCAATATTTACACGCGTTTTCCATGATATTACCCATCACTTCCATAAAGTCATTTGGTTGACCCAGCCAAGTTGTTTCAGGAGAAACATTAACCGTAATAGAAACACCTTTGTGTTGGTAAACTTTATGGAGGGCACTCGCAAGGCTGTCTAATATTGATGGAACAGATGAAATTTCGCGCAGCATCATATTTTCATCACCTTGCGTTGATGCGCGGTGCAAATAATAACCCACCTGTTGAGATATACGGCCAATTTGTTCGAGCATGATGGGTTCAGCCTGCTCAATATTCATTTGCTTACCTGAACGAAGAAGCCGCAGTGTTGACTGTAAAACGGCTAAAGGCGTCTTTAAACTGTGTGTTAAATCAGAAAGTGTCGTGCGGTATTTGCTGTAACGCTTACGTTCATTCGTTAATAAAATATTAAGATTACGTACTAGCCCACGAAGCTCATACGGAGGGTTCTCATCCAGTGTATCTCGTTCACCTTTTTCTAAGCTACTTAGTTGTGATACTAATGATTTAATTGGCCGTAGGCTCCAATAGGCCGCTAACCATAATAGTGGGATAACTAAGATTAAGTTAGCTAGTAACACATAACCGAACCACTCCCAAACTAAACCCGTATTTTGTAAGTCTTGTGGTAGTGTATCAACAACGACAATGGTGAGCGGAGGCAGGTTTTCACTAGCTGCATATTGGTTGACGGACACGGAGTGAGTAAGCGGTTCATCGTCGTTATCCATGTCATCTAATTTTGTATTGAATTCGGGGTTGTCATCTAGAAGTTGGCGAGTTTCGCGAATGTCTGTATCAATTTCATATAAGCCTTCTTTTTTAAGCCAGTCATTACGGATCAGCCGTTCAACGCTAGGTACATCACGTTGGCGCCATAACACGAGCCCTTGTTCATCATAAATAATGACCAAAGTCGGGTTGTTTAACGTGAAATTTGGGGGGACGCGAATGTCAATTTTATGGTTTTGCCATTGGGCTAGGCTATAAATTAAATTACTTTGGCTACGTAATAGGGTGTAAGTGGTTTTATCGAAACTAATCAAATACCCCAAAATCGCGACGATGCCGTAGGATAAGGTGAGTGCCAAGATCACCGCGGATGTTGCACAGAGAAAACGTGCTCGTAGCGAAAGGGGTTTGAACTTAAATTTACGTAGCTTCATGTTAGCCATTCACATCAAAACGGTAGCCTTGACCACGCACTGTGACAATTACATCATCACTATGAAATTGTTGGATTTTTTTTCGTAAACGGCCCATTAAAACATCAATGGTATGACTTTCTCTGAGCTCAGCATCTGGGTAAAGCTGGCGCATTAACGAGTCTTTGCTAACCACTTTCCCATTGTTGCGTAGTAGCGTTTCAATGATAGTGTATTCAAAAGCGGTTAATTTGACGGTTTCGCCATTAACGGTAAATTCTTTGCGTGATAGGTCAATCACGAAATTGCCTAATTCGAGTACTTGTGAAGCAAGACCACTATTTCTGCGCATCAAAGCTTGCATACGGGCAACCAGTTCTTCTAACTGGAAAGGTTTAGTCACGTAGTCATCAGCACCACTGTTTAGCGCTTGTACTTTTTCTTGCCAACTTTCCCGAGCAGTTAATACTAATAGTGGAATATTGACGTGCTCGCTACGCCAGCGTTTGATCATAGAAAGCCCGTCTTCATCAGGTAAGCCCAAATCGACAACTGCGATATCTGGACAGCTTTCGTGCAAAAAGTAATCAGCTTCTTTTGCGTCTTCAGCTGAATCAACCTGATGGCCAAGCTCTTTAAGCTGGACGGTTAAATGGTGACGAAGTAACGCATTGTCTTCGACAATAAGAATACGCATCGGAAACCCTCATATTGAAAAGATATAGCTACAACTTATCAGATAGTAGCACTAGATACGCTATGGTAAAAAGAGTTCTGAATAACGACAAGGGATTAAGTAAATATAAATCAAACGAAGCGGAAATATAATTTATCTATATTTAGCTTTGAATAGCTTAGTATGATAGATAGAGCAGGGAATTCAAAATGATAATTAAAAAAGGCGACTTATAAGCCGCCTAATTTGAAAACATAAAAGCTATTTTAGTTCGTCGATAAAAGTGACAGCGTAACCAATGTAGTTAGCTGGCGTCATTTCTTTCAAACGTGCTTTTTCGTGCTCTGGCAGGTCTAAACTATCAATAAATTGTTTCATACCTTCAGCGGTAACACGTTTACCACGGGTCAATTCTTTGAGCTTTTCATATGGCTTTTCAATACCATAACGGCGCATTACTGTTTGAATTGGCTCGGCCAATACTTCCCAGTTTTGGTCTAATTCATCCAGTAAATGTTGCTCATTCACTTCTAATTTGTTCAAACCTTTCATGGTTGATTGATAAGCAATCAATGCATAACCTAAGCCGACACCGAGATTACGTAATACTGTCGAGTCAGTTAAGTCGCGCTGCCAGCGAGAAACAGGGAGTTTGCTAGCTAAATGACCTAAGACGGCATTGGCTAAGCCTAAATTACCTTCAGAGTTTTCGAAATCAATCGGGTTGACTTTGTGTGGCATGGTAGAGGAACCAATTTCACCTGCGATTGTTTTTTGTTTGAAGTGATTTAATGCGATGTAGCCCCAAATATCACGGTCGAAGTCTAACACGATAGTGTTAAAGCGAGCGACGCAATCAAATAACTCAGCAATATAGTCATGAGGTTCAATTTGCGTAGTGAATGGGTTCCATTGAATGCCTAAAGAGGTAACAAAGGTTTCGCTGAATTCGTGCCAGTTAACTTCAGGATAAGCGACCATATGTGCATTATAGTTACCGACTGCGCCATTGATTTTACCTAGAATTTCAACTTGTTGTAGCTGGCGGAATTGGCGCTCTAAACGATAAGCAACGTTCGCAAACTCTTTACCAATGGTGGACGGGGTTGCAGGTTGACCGTGAGTACGTGAAAGTAACGGTAAATTGCGGTACTCATGAGCCATTGTTTTGATTTTATCAATGATTTGACGCCATTGTGGCAGCAAGACTTCTTCACGAGCGGTTTTCAGCATTAATGCGTGAGAGAGGTTATTGATATCTTCTGAAGTACAAGCAAAGTGAATAAATTCAGAAACTGCATGAAGAGCAGGGATGTCCGCTACCTTTTCTTTTAGAAAGTATTCTACAGCTTTCACATCATGGTTAGTTGTGCGTTCAATTTCTTTGATACGCATTGCGTCTTTTTCACAGAAGTTCGCGACAATTTCATCCAAGTAAGCGATTGCGTCAGCGTCAAATGCAGGAACTTCTTTGATTTGAGCGGTTGCAGCCAGTTTTTGTAGCCAGCGAACTTCAACTTGTACGCGAAATTTCAGTAAACCAAACTCACTAAAAATAGTGCGTAACGTGCTGACTTTATCACCGTAACGGCCGTCAATCGGGGATACAGCGGTCAGTGAGGATAATTCCATTGGTAGCAACTCCAGATTTAAAGGTGAGACAAAATATCTTTCGCCTGATTAGCCAGACGATTGCGAGAGAACATGAGTTGAATGCGACTTCCACCAACTTGTTGCCAAAGCACTGCGCAACGAATGCCAGCGAGCAAGGTGGCTCTAACTTTTGCTTGAACGAGTGTGTTTTTTAGGATATCAGGGGAACCAGTGACCTGAATTCGCGGTCCAGCTGGGCTGACTACATCTACATAAATACCCGCAAGTGCGTTAAACACGCCTTCAGAAAGTGGTTCAAAATAACCCGCTTGGCGTTCAAATTGCTCAATACGTTGGCCCAGCTGGTTCATCGCTTCTTGGTTTTTATTGAGGCGACGTTCAAGCGTCATAATGCTTAACATATATCGCGTCATTTCAGCCGATAAACCACTGTTACCGCCAGTCAGCATACCTAACATGGCACTGAGGCCCGTCTTTAAATTTTCGGCATCATTACCAAATACATCCAAAGTGGATTTTGGATTCATATTGGTGAGGCTATTGACCATGGTTTCAGTGTCTTTCTCAAGACAAACACCTTCATGTGCGAGTTTTTGAACCATCGCGCTTGCTTGGCAGATACCCGCTAAAGCAAGCGTAATGTCATAATAGTTTTTTGCCACATTTACTCCTGAATACGGGTTTCAATAATACCGCCACCGAGACAAACTTCATCGATATAAAATACAGCGGATTGACCTGGAGTGACAGCCGCGACAGGGTAGTCAAAAGCCACTTCAATGCGATCATCACTTAATGGGGTGATCGTACAAGGGATATCCGCTTGACGATAACGTGTTTTTACTACGCAACGTAGCGGCTCAGTCATGGTTTTCCGGTCAACCCAATGTAATTGCTGAGCAATTAACCCAACAGACATCAAACGAGGGTGTTCATGGCCTTGAGCTACGATAAGAATGTTGTTTTCGACGTCTTTATCGACAACATACCAAGGTTCTTCGGAACCCTCTTTTGTACCACCGATACCGAGACCTTTTCGTTGACCTAAGGTGTGGTACATCAAGCCTTCATGCTGACCAATTGTTTCGCCATCAACAGTGACGATAGGGCCAGGCTGAGCGGGTAAGTAGCGGCCTAAAAAGTCGCGAAACTTACGCTCACCAATGAAACAGATCCCCGTGGAGTCTTTTTTCTTTGCAGTAACTAAGCCAATTTCTTCCGCAATACGGCGTACTTCAGGTTTTTCGAGTTCACCAACGGGGAAAAGGCTTTTAGCTACTTGTTCGTGGCTCAGAGTATATAAAAAATAGCTTTGGTCTTTGTTGTTATCTAAACCACGTAATAATTGGCTTTTACCATTGACATCACGGCGGCGCACATAGTGACCAGTAGCAATGTAATCTGCGCCTAAATCTTCAGCCGCAAATTCTAAGAAAGCTTTAAACTTGATTTCTTTGTTGCAGAGAATATCTGGGTTCGGTGTGCGGCCTGCTTTGTATTCAGTTAAGAAATGTTCGAAAACATTGTCCCAATATTCAGCAGCGAAATTAATGGTATGAAGTTCAATACCCAGTTTGTCACACACAGCTTGTGCATCGGCAAGGTCAGTAGCAGCTGAACAATATTCTGTGTCGTCATCTTCTTCCCAGTTCTTCATAAACAGACCAGCAACCTGATACCCTTGTTGCTGTAGCAAGTAAGCGGATACAGAGGAGTCAACACCACCGGACATCCCGACGATGACTTTTTTTTGGCTGTTATCTGACATGGTACTATTATTTGACATGGAAATATCTCACTGCGGAAAAATCAAGCCCCATACTTTAGCATGTTGTTCCCGCATTACACCAGAGTTAGCAGGGAATATTATTGCTTGGTGAAATATTCACCAAGCAGAAGTTAAGTACTTAAAGATAATGGTCGCCGTAAGCGGTTAAAATATCGAGAGGATAATGCTTTCCTGTGAGAAAACAGCGCAAACTTTCCGCCACTAATGGTGAACGCAGGCAGTTGCTATTTAGAATTTCTTGGGCAGTCAGCCAATGGCATTTGCTAATATCACTGTCTTGTGGCTGTGTCTCACAAATGGATTCAAGTTCTACGGCAAATAAAAAACGGATAAACTGAGTTTTATCTGGGGCAATCCATTGATGAATTTTAATTAATTGTGTTGGTGTGGCTTTGATTCCAGTTTCTTCTAGTAATTCACGTTCGGCGGCTTGCAAAATAGTTTCATTAGCTTCTAAATGCCCAGCTGGTTGATTCCAAGTGGGTTTATCATTTATCCACTCTTCCACGACTAAAAATTTGCCTTGAGCATGCACAACAGTTGCTACAGTCACATTAGGTTTAAACAACAGTTACCTCCTTCCATTCGCCAACTGAAAGATTTCCCAAATTAAATTCACCAATTTGATAACGAATTAGCCTAAGCGTTGGAAAACCTATATTTGCCGTCATACGACGGACTTGCCGATTACGTCCTTCATATAATGTAATTTTTAACCAGCTAGTCGGGATATTTTTGCGTTCCCGTATTGGCGGAGTTCTTTGCCATAGCCATTCAGGTTCGCCAACTAACTCGATTCCCGCAGGGAGTGTTGGACCATCATTTAATATTAACCCTTGCCGAAATTTTAGTAGTGCATCTTCATCGGGAATACCTTCTACCTGAGCATAGTATATTTTCCCTGTTTTTTTCTGTGGTTGAGTTAAACGTGCCTGTAGTTTTCCATCATTGGTTAAAATTAATAGCCCTTCACTGTCCCTATCAAGACGTCCTGCGGCGTATACATCGTTGATTGGAATATATTTTTTTAGTGTGTCGCGACCTTGTTCATCAGTAAATTGAGGAAGAACATCAAAGGGTTTGTTAAATAAAATGATTTTAGTTGATATTTGCTGTCTTACCGAAACACGCTTAGCGTTATGCTTTAAAGCAGTCGAGGGTGGCGAGTAACGATTTTTCTTCGGAACTGATTTTTTGTTCGGTCTGTTCATGGTCATTCAATGAGAATTTATTGGTTTTAATTTGCGGCGACTTATTTCATCTAGTGTAGGAGATTTAACGGTTTGATCCTAGAACGTATTTTTCATGGCGATGTAATATTTAATTAACAACTTTAAAAACATTTAAATCAATAAAAACAATTTTCCATTTAAAAATAAGTACATATGGATTTGTTTGGATGGTGATAGTGTGAGCAAAACGTATTTTTAATTTGAGTTAACTTGCTAATATTATTTTTTGTGAGGGAAGTATTTTAACAAAAGTTGTGTCGTTCCCTCAAATGGGTTATTGACAACTTTTCATCGCGGTTTGATTTATTTCTAATAATGGAATGCTTAAATTAATTTATTGATTTAACAGTATTTATAAATAGATATTCGATTAACTTACAAGGTAAAACAGTACGTTAAATGCGATCGGCATTGAAGCTTAGATGAGTAATCATTGGCGTTCGACGCAGATTGAAGTAGTATTGACACGTCTCTTACAAAAAATTAACAAGCAAAATACGCAAGTGAAAGGAGAGGTTAATGGAAAGCAAAGTAGTAGTTCCGGCAGAAGGCGCTAAAATTACCATTGATGCAAAAGGCAAACTAAACGTTCCGAACAACCCAATTATCCCTTTTATCGAAGGTGACGGCATTGGTATCGATGTCACACCAGCAATGTTGAAAGTGGTTGATGCGGCAGTGAAAAAAGCCTACAACGGTGAGCGCAAAATTTCTTGGATGGAAGTTTACACCGGTGAAAAATCTACACAAATTTATGGTAAAGATGTTTGGTTACCAGAAGAAACTCTCGATTTAATCCGTGATTACCGTGTTTCAATTAAAGGCCCTTTAACAACTCCTGTTGGTGGTGGTATTCGTTCTCTGAACGTTGCATTGCGTCAACAACTTGACCTGTATATCTGTTTACGTCCTGTTCGCTACTACAAAGGCACTCCAAGCCCAGTTAAACAACCTGAACTGACTGATATGGTTATTTTCCGTGAAAACTCTGAAGATATCTATGCGGGTATCGAGTGGAAAGCGGGTAGTGCAGAAGCAGATAAAGTTATTAAATTCCTGAAAGATGAAATGGGTGTGACTAAAATCCGTTTCCCACAAGACTGTGGTATTGGTATTAAGCCTTGTTCAGAAGAGGGCACAAAACGTTTAGTTCGTGCTGCTATTGAATATGCTATTGATAACGGCCGTGATTCAGTGACTTTAGTTCATAAAGGTAACATTATGAAATTCACTGAAGGTGCATTTAAAGATTGGGGATACCAATTAGCACAAGAGGAATTTGGCGGCGAATTATTAGATGGCGGCCCATGGGTTAAAATTAAAAACCCTAAAACTGGTAAAGATATTATCGTTAAAGATGTTATCGCAGATGCTTTCTTACAACAAATCCTGCTACGCCCAGCAGAATACGATGTTATCGCTTGTATGAACCTAAATGGTGACTACATTTCTGATGCATTAGCAGCGCAGGTCGGTGGTATTGGTATCGCTCCTGGTGCAAATATTGGTTCTGAGTGCGCATTATTCGAAGCAACTCACGGTACTGCACCAAAATATGCAGGCCAAGATAAAGTTAACCCAGGCTCTATTATCCTTTCTGCTGAGATGATGCTGCGCCACATGGGCTGGACTGAAGCGGCTGACCTAATCGTTAAAGGTATGGAAGGCGCAATCGAAGCTAAGACTGTAACCTATGACTTCGAACGTCAATTAGAAGGCGCTAAATTACTGAAATGTAGTGAATTCGGTGACGCAATCATTAAACACATGTAATTTATTATATTGTGTAATTAATAACGGGAGCCTAAAAACTCCCGTTTTATTTTGCCTAGAAAATTTCTTCTGCAAAACTCCTGCAAAACTCTTCTGCAAAATAGACTACAAAATAAGCGTTATTTTATAGCTAAAACCTGCCAATTCTTACCTCTGTCATCATGATATTTATCGGTCATCGCTTGGCTCTTATGCCCCAATAAAGTTTTAGTATCGATGCCTTGTTCTCTATATAATCTCTCGGATAAAGAACGCTGCTCATGAAAGCTTGGCGGGGTTCCATCTTCCCACTTCAAATCAGTCTGATCCCTAATTCGCTGAAATAATGTTGTGATTGCATTGCTTGAAACTTGCCCGCCACGCTTTGCTTGTGATGTCGTGTGGTGATAATGAAGTATATAAGGACTAACTATTAGATCTCGACATCGAGCAATAACATCACTTAATGAATACCCCAGTTTTTCACAATACAATGAAAGGGGGATGGCAATTTTAGAGCCTGTCTTTTCTTGAATAACATGTAAATGGTCATCCCAAATATCATCAAACCGCATTTTTGCAATATCACCCAAACGCTGGCCAGTGATGACCGCTAGTAGCATTGCATTTTGCAAGTAACGTTGCGTTTTTTCAGCTTCATTAAAGATCACAAGCCATTCATCAAAGTCTAATCGCTGGCGCTTAATTCTGTTCATCGGCAATTTTGTTGCTTGCGCGGGGTTGTATCCTGGTGGAACTTCGCCAGCATGCTGCGCTTCTTTAAAGACATCAACCAAAACCATTCTAACAACTTGGGCCATTCTTGTTTGCCCGCGCTCTTTATATTCATCAACGATAGAGGCAATGTCTCTAACATCTATTTCTGAAATAATTTGGTTACCACATGCTTGCCGAAAAGCCTCAACGGGCGCGATTTTTTGCTTATATGTATTGAGCCTTATTTCGCCATATTCCATGCGTTCTTTTTGTATTTTTAAAAACTGATCTAGCCATGTATGGACCGTAATTCCTTTTTTTAGCTTTCTGCTAATTTCATCCTTGGCTTTAATTAACTGGTTCATTTTCGCTTCAGCTAGTCGAGAGTTTGCTTCAATCGCAATTGCTTTTGCTGCGCTTTCATCTGTTCCTAGTCCGTGAAACTTGCCAGTAATAGGGTGCTTATAACGCCAGTACACTTTCTTTGTTCTGGCGTCAATGTAGCAAGATAATCCTGGTATGTTGATATTGTATTTACGTGGACGAGCCATCCTCTAATATCCTCAGTAATCGCGGATCGTCATTTTGCTTGATTGTCGGTTTGCTATTCATTCCAATAAATCTTGCATTTGTGTCGACTCGCCAACAACGGCCAGCTTTAAATGGCTGGGGTGATATCATGCCGTTTTTTGCGTAACGTATTAGTGTTTGATAACTAGGCACTGGCGCTTCAAATTCTTCCAGAGCCCAAGTTTTCAATGTTTTTGTACGTGTCACAGTAAATACCTCCACACATCTGCCGCATACAGATTTAAAAATTCAACCATAGGCATTCAGTTCGAATACCAGTACCTCTACCTGCAGATATTCTTGAGTCTTTAGTTACTTTCCTCCACGTTGATAATTCACTGTTGTATAAATCAGAGTTGTAACCGCTAATTAAAACTTTGCCGTTAATTTGTTTTACTGTATTAATTAGCTCCTGGTGTTGTTCATTGGTCATTTCAAAGTTGTAGTATCGATTTCCTTTTACTCGAGTATCAGAAACGTAAGGTGGATCTAAATAAAACAGAGTGTCATTTGAATCGTGTTGCTTTATCAATTCCACAGCTGTTTTATTTTCAATAATCACACCCTGCAGGCGCTGGCAAACAGCACTAAGATTTTCAGGGTATTTGGCCCATAAGTGAGAGGACAGGGCATATTTTCTTTTGCTATCTGAGCGAAAGCCCGATGTACCACCAAGACCAGAAGCAGAGCCAAATCCCATACAGGCACGAACGACCATTCTTCTGGCTTTTTCTACTGGATCGGTAGCGGGTTCGCTGGCCAGTTTGAATTCATCACGTGAATAGGGTGTCAATTTACAAGCTAATTGAAGTTTTTCATTCAGTTCAGCATCGCGTAATACAGCGAATAAATTAACTACCTCACTATCTAAATCATTGTATACCTCAGCATAACTACGCTCTTTACGCATAAGAACGCTGGCGGCACCTCCAAACGGCTCAACATAACAACGATGATCTGGAAAGTGGCCTATCACCCAAGGGGCAAGTCGAAACTTGCCGCCGTGGTAGCGAATAACAGGGTGTTTTATTTTATTCATCACTCCACCTTTCTATATCCAGCTTTATATAAGCGTTCGGCATAAGTTTTTGAATTTGGTAATACGCTGTATGGTGGGTCATCAGATTTAATCATATCCTCATACATCTGTTGAATTTCCTTTTCAGCCATTTCCTTTCGATACAAATCAATCTTTTCTTTAGTTTTATCTATACATGTAAAACAAAGAATAATATTGTCACCGACAGTAATTAAATGCTCACCGCAATCATTGCTACAGGCTGTGCAAAGTGTGCGTATTTTAATTGCTGTGTATTTCTGGTTATCACTCATATTCATCCCAGCGAGTCAGTCACTATATTTAGATT
Organism: Providencia sp. PROV_01; assembly: GCF_053098325.1. NCBI lineage: Bacteria > Pseudomonadati > Pseudomonadota > Gammaproteobacteria > Enterobacterales > Morganellaceae > Providencia > Providencia sp. PROV_01. The sequence continues at coordinate 2,335,788 of NZ_JBRFKD010000002.1, forward strand.
TTATGTTTAAGGTTTCTATTTCCTCTTGATGAGCAAGAGCCTGTGATGCTAACTCTTCAAAATGAGGATATTCTGAATAATCACTGTCAGCATATAAAATCCAATCACATTCAGTACATTCAACGCCACAGCGACAATCTGATTGATGTGCATTTTTAATTTTACGCTTTACTAATTTTCCATTTTTATTGATTTGAAATATTAGTGTTGCGTCTAAATCAGCCCATGCGTTAACCACTGAACCACATTCAGGGAAATTATATTTATTAGTCATGACGCGCCTCACACAATAATTCTGTAAACTGAGTTAACTGTTTGGATATATCCATCAGCAAGATAGGTATCAATATTGATTACTGGTGATGTATGTATTTGAGCACCATTAAAGAAGCGCTTTTTTGTGTCATTGTAAATATGGCCATCAGCACCATGGGCGTTAACTGATTCGAGCAATATATCTGCATCAAATTTAATTTCATTGGACATGATTAACCCCCTCGCCATTAATAATCGTTGTTGTAATAAATTTCATCTGCGTCAGATTCATCTAAAACTAACAGGCTACCGCCGTAGTGAAGCGCACTAACAAGGCGCTCAAACTCAGAGCGGAACTGAACAACTTTCTTACCAAGGGTGTCTGAGTACTCAAGCTCGCCAGCATATAAACTGTAAACTGGATACCCATCATGCATAACTGTTACGTCTTCACGCATTTCTCTAATAGTTTCTTGACGGAAGCTAAGGTGGGTTTCGCACTGGTAATATTTTTCTTTGCTTCTATGGCTGTATGGAGAGTCGCTAGCTGGTTCTTTATCCAAGCCGATATGAAAAACTCCTTTTTCCCATGTATATTCTCCATCGGAAATAACCACCAATGGTCTTCCCCAGCCCTCATGAGCCGCTTCTTCTTGATATTGATCTACGTATGCCTTCCAAAGGTCAGATGCTTTGATGTATTTTGGAATTTCATGTGATTTGATAAATTTCAACACCAAATCTTTCATGCCGTTAACCGTCTGCTCGCTGACGCCATTCATTTCCCATTAGCTAGAAAGCTCTTTAGCCATTAATAAGTTATATTTAGGTAGGTCGACCACTTCACTAATATTTTCAGGAAGTGCTGATTCAAGGGCTTTTCTAACTCGGTCAGGAAAATTTCCCCAGCTAAAAGTATCTTTAATTGCTTTTTCATAAAGACTTTTAACATGAGTGCGGATCATTTCTGCATACTCAGGTGATTTTTCAAATTCAGAACAATGTTTAGCGATATCATTTGCCAAGCTATCGGCAATAGTGTTTCTTTCATTAGACATAATTAATACTCCACACAAAATTTAGATAATAAGATTCCGTCTCTTAATAAAGAGAATTAAATTCCTTGGTGTTGGCTAAATATAGATAAAAATTTAATTAAATAATAAATAAGACCACTGACAAATAATGAATATATTTACCTAGTATGAACACTGAATATCAGTGGCCTTATGTATTATGAAAAAGGGCGGTACAGCACCGCCAAAAACTACAAGGGTCAATCACTAGCACTGGCATTATTTCTTTCAGCTAAAACACGTTGATAAATTTCTTCACGATGTACTGATACATCTTCGGGGGCAGCAACACCAATCCGCACTTGGTTTCCTTTGACCCCTAAGATTTTTATTTTAATATCATCGCCGATCATGACTTCTTCACTGACTCTACGGGTTAAAATAAGCATTCCCATACTAAGCACTCCACACAATTGAATTCAGTTAGGCACTAACAGTAACTGCACACATATCCAAGCACTCTGCAATTTCTTCGTCGAGTTTTTCGAGTTTAGATTGCAGCTCATCACGCTCGTTGCGCAATTTTTGCAGGTTGTTAATTTGTTTGGCTTTTTCTAGTATCCACTCGCGCACATCATCCTGCGACATTGGCACACTAAAAGTAACGATTGGTTCATTTGAATTGGTTTGCATTGAACGCCTCCTAAGTTGTCTTAGATATAAACTAATTCAACTTAGGATCTATGTCAATGCAAAATCTAAGAAAATTTAGATTTAAATTAAGAAGGGAGGTTATAGCTCGTATTGAACACCACGAACGAGACCAACTATTTCACAGTTACCATTGATTGGAATGTTGTCATATCGTGGGTTTAGTGGCATTAAAAATTTATTGGGGCCATCAACAACATAACGTTTCACGGTAACTTCATCAGAGCCTTGCAATCTAGCGACAACAAATTTACCACTAACAACTTCAGCTTTAGGATCAACAATAACTGTTGAGCCTTCTGGGATTGACGGTAAGCCATAAGGATTTGTCATGGAGTCGCCAATGACGCGCAATGCGAATGATAGAGGCGATACTTTAAGGGTTGTCTCTATGAACTCTAAATCATCATCGTAAATCTGATTTGGCGCATAGTCAGTGAAGTTGCCAGCTTGGACATAAGATAAAATCGGCACCTTTTGTGCGCTCGTGATTATGTTAGATGTTTGCTTAGATGGAATACCATACAATATATATGCTTCAGTTGTATTGAAATACCTAGCTAATTTCAATAGAGCATCACTCCGTGGTGCATTTAGGTCTCTCTCCCAATACCCGACAGTAACATCAGATACGCCACAGTACCGCCCAAGTTCTTTTTGGGTGGTTTTAGTGATATCCCTCAAGGCCTTTATTCTGCTTCCGATGGTGTTTTCAGTTTTACTCATTCCTAAGTCCATTTCATATAAACCTAAGTTATCTTAGTTTTTATTGACCAAATATAAATTAACAATTAATATCTAACTTAACTTAGAAATCAGGAGGTGTTATGACCACAGAGCAGATCGAAAAATACTTCGGAACCACTAATAAAATTGCTGAGTTTTTTCGGATAAGCCCCGAAGCTTTTTACCAGTGGAAAAAACGGCCCAATCAATTAATTCCGAAAAATCGCGCCATTGAGGCTGATTACAGAACGAAAGGTGAATTGAGGTTTGACCCTGCACTTTATCAATAAAGTACCAAATCCAACTAACTGAGTTAACTACCAACAAAACAACGGAATTGTAGATATGTGCAAACAAACATTAAAAGAAGTCGTGAAAGAGATGTGTAAGGCGTATCCCGGTGGACGTTCAGCGATGGCTGGCGCATTGGGTATGACAGAAACCACGTTCAATAACAATTTGTATGAAAAGAACGGCTGTCGTTTTTTTGAGCGTGAAGAGCTTGAAGCGATGGAAGATTTATCTAATACCTCATTTCTTGCAGGGTATTACGCAAACAGAAGAAATTTATTGCTGGTGGAAAAGATAAGCCCGGAGGATTTGGACGAACCAGAATTATTCAAATTACAAACTCGAGCATCAACAACTCGCGGTGAGTTAGTTGTATTCATTGGGAAAGCATTGGAAGACGGCGTTGTTGATGGGCATGAAGAAAAGCAAATCATGACAATGTTGGATAGGGCAATCGCAAGCACTAGAGGAGCAATCAATGCGCTCATCAAATTACATAAGAAAGGTTGACGCCCCAGATATGCGGTCCGAGGCGTCGGGTGCTAATAACAACTTGTGTGGAGTAACTAGCATGAGCAGTGTAAACCAATTTCAATCAAAAAAGCAATTTAGATGCTTGCCTGTATCGAAATGTGGTCCGTTTCAATATGTAGAGATCATAACCTCAGCTGACGAGTCGGGCAACTACCAGACCGAACAACAATTGGTAGATAGTAAAGTCCTAAGAGATAGCTGGGCTAAATACTATTTCCGCAGTGGGAGAGAGGTTAGTGAGCAGTGAAAAGCATAAAAACCTTAATCGTTACTTCCGAGATAAGCGAGGCCGTATTGTCCATGTTGTTGAGTGGGACAAATCAAGGCAACGGGTTGTTTTCATGCTCGATGACTATGAGCACCCTTGCTTTGAGCCCCTCGAACAATTTAAAAAATATTACACAGAAGTCGAATAGGTAACAGCATGAGCGTAAAACTATCAAGTTATGTATGGGATGGCTGCGCAAGTGCAGGTTTAAAAATAACCTCTGTTGCGATAATGGCCCGTCTCGCTGATTTTTCAAATGATGATGGTGTTTGTTGGCCATCGGTACCGACAATTGCCCGGCAAATAGGTGCGGGTGAAAGCACGGTACGTACCGCTATTAAAAACTTAGAAAAAGCCGGTTGGTTATCAAGCGAAAAGCGTCGTAAAGGTAACCGCAATGCGAGCAATATCTATCAATTAAATGTTGATAAATTAGCTTCAGCGGCAATGGCTGCACTTTCTCAACCGCCAGTTTCTGATACGTCAAATTCTGACGCATCAAAATCTGTTGTATCAAAATCTGTCCCGTCAGAATCAAGCAAAAATAATCGTTTTGACCTGCCAGAATCTGGGGGCGATCCGTCAGTAACTTCAATACATGATCCATCAGTAACTAACTCTTCGTCGCAGAATTCTAACGAATCCAGCGACCAGTCAAAAATTGATTTTTTAAATCGTTACCCAGAGGCGGTGATTTACAGCACTAACTTTCAAAAATGGGGCTCAGCCAATGACCTCAAATGCGCGGAATGGTTGTTTGAGCGCAAGTGCGAGGTGTTCAAAGACTTAGGGCTTAAAGCACCTAAGGAGCCTAACTTCACTGATTGGGCTAACGAAGTTCGCTTGATGGTCAGCGTTGACGGGCATAGCCACAAAGAAATTTGCCAATTCTACAAACGCGTTATTCAAGATGATTTCTGGAAGAAAAACATTCAGTGCCCAAGAACACTACGCAACCAGTGGGATGACCTCGCATTGCGCCTTGCTGGTGAGCAAAAAGTTAAGGTCGATGCTGTTGAGCGTGATGAAGCATTCACAAGAATCATTGGCTCCCGTTCAAAACCTCAAAATCGTATTGAGGAAATTGCAAGTGAACTGGCTGGGAAATCAGGCGTTCGTCGCATGACGGACTTTGTAGGCCGCAAGGCATGGGCAGGCATTTGGCAACAAGCAGCAGAGCAAGCAGCGAGAGAGGTGACAGCATGATGCGTAGTGAGTCTAAAGAAATTTACGGGGCTAACGTTTTTGGTTTAGTGGCCATGCTTCATCAACTGCGCCGCTGGTGGACTATTCGTGAATTGCGTGGCTGTTGGAACGATTCCCGCCGTGGTTTGGTTGCATGCAGAAAATTCAACCACTTAAATTCTGTATCAGAGCATTTCAATGTTCAGCAACGTTATAAACGTATTCGTATGTTTGTGAAACCCCACCAGCAGCGGGGTACTATCTAATGAAATTAACATACGGTTCGGTGTGCTCTGGCATTGAAGCTGCAAGCGTTGCGTGGGAATCATTAAAAATGAAACCTGAGTGGTTTAGTGAGATAGAGCCATTCCCTTGCGCGGTATTAAATCACCACTGGCCAGACGTTAAAAACCTAGGCGACATGACCACTATTACCGACAAATTGAAAGCAGGTGAAGTAACTGCGCCTGACGTGCTAGTGGGTGGCACTCCATGCCAAGCGTTTAGCGTAGCGGGTTTACGTGGTGGTTTAAGTGATGAACGCGGGCAATTAACTTTATCATTTGTTGAATTAGCGGATTGTATTGATGAAATCAGAGAAAAAGACGGCAAAGAGCCGTCAGTCATCGTCTGGGAAAATGTCCCCGGCGTCCTCAGCAGCAAAGACAATGCCTTTGGATGCTTTCTTGCTGGACTTGCCGGGGAAAGTGAAGAACTTAAGCCAACAGGGGAAAAATGGTCAAACGCTGGTTATGTGTCTGGACCACAAAGAAATATTAGCTGGCGGATCCTCGACGCTCAATATTTCGGAGTGCCCCAACGCCGTCGTCGTGTCTTCGTTGTCGCAACTGCTAGAAAAGACATCAGTGTCCCAGAAATATTATTTGAGCAAGCAGGCATGCGAGGGGATATTGCGACGAGCAGAACGCAGGCAGAAGCAATTACCAGCGATACTGGAGAATGCCTTGCAAGCGGTAATCAAACAACAGGTACAATCTTAGCAAATTGCGGTGCTAAACACTGGTTAGGCAACCAAGAAGCATTCACTGGCGATTTTCATGTGGTTGATACGTTCCGTTTACAGTCATTTGGTCAATATACCCCAGATGATTCAGCGTCAACGTTAAGAAGCCGTGACGATAAGAGCACGACTGATTTAATTGTTTTTAATCCACAAGCTGGCGGCAAAACATCATCAACACTGGGTGCTAGTTCTGAAACGGTAGGTTGTTTACAAGCCTCTCAGCAACCGGCTATTGCATTAGCTGGAAATACAATTGGTCACAAGCCTGAAAATGGCGGTAATGGAAATGGTTATAACGAAAGCGATATCTCATACACATTAACGAAAGTAGATCGTCATGGCGTTAGTATTAACAACATCGTACGCAGATTAACCCCAATTGAATGCGAACGCCTACAGGGCTTTCCCGATAATCACACCAAAGTACCTTTCAATAATAAATCCATTGAGGATTGTCCAGATGGTCACCGCTATCGCGCCCTAGGTAATTCAATGGCTGTGCCGGTCATGCGTTGGATTGGTGAGCGTATTTGCAATGCTGTAGCGCAGGCCATTCCGCAAAGTGATTACGTTAAAAAGCTCAATTCGTTGAAGTTACAGCCTACCCATAAATTAAATGAAATTGGCGATCAGTGGCAATCACCCGAAAACCTCGTATGTGGCATTAATTCAATTTATGGACCTTTCACACTAGACCTATTTACCGATGGTGAAAATAGTAAGGCTCCTCATTTCTATACAGCTGAAGATAACGCCCTCACTCAAGATTGGTCAGCGAAGTTAAAAGAAATTGGCGGTGTTGCCTTTGGTAACCCTCCGTACTCACGTAGATCATATCATGGAAAGCAAGCAATAACAGGCGTTCGTCACATTGTGTCCCATGCTTCAGCGATGCGGGAACTTGGTGGCCGTTATGTCTTTTTATTGAAAGTGGCAACGAGTGAGGTGTGGTGGCCAGAAAATGCAGATCACATCTGTTTTATCCGTGGGCGTATTGGTTTTGATGTTCCGAAGTGGTTTATCCCCGCTGATGAAAAACAGAAACCAACCGGTGCATTTTTTGCCGGGGCAATTGTTGTATTCGATAAAACATGGAATGGAAAAGCATTTGATTACATCAGCAGAGAAGAATTAGAACAACGCGGTAAGGTATTTATAGAGCAAGCGCAGTGGCTAGCTAAAAAAATGGGGGTGGCAGCGTGAAACCTTTGCACATTCGTATTGTTGAAGATTTTAAAGTGGGTCATGAAATCACAACAAAAACTATAAAAGATGTTTACGCATCAACAGACAATCACTCAAGCAACACAATTAAGTTTTTATACAGATGTGGTGCAGTAAAGAAATCAGGAAGAAAAGACGGGAAATACATTATTTATATCATTGCGCATAACAGCTATGAAAAAACAATAAAGAAGGATATCGAGGCAAGTAAGTTTAGGAAGAGAACATATCATTATACGAAGTGTGATGTAAGCGAATTGGCTAAAACTCACAATCCATTGGTACTGAAATTCAATGCATTGCTGGCGGGGGTGAGAGCGTGAAAAACAAAATGCCAGAAATCAATCAATGCAAATGCGGTAGTGAAGATTTGCATATACAAACGCTTGAATATCGCACTTGGTTTTACGTTTATTGCCATAGCTGTGGGGCGAAAGGCCCTGCAGTAAATGATAAGCCATCAGCAGTAGCAATTTGGAATGAGATGGTATCGAAATGAGCAACTCATGGATATTAACTCCAATTCCCGTCCCTGAGCTTGGTTCGGTGATATTTAGACCAGGAGTGAGCGAGCTATCAAATTTTAATGGTCGCATGCTCATTATCCCAGTACCGAATTCACTAAGCGATAAATCAATAGGGCCTATATCCCTTTTTTCATCATTCCTCAGCGACGAGTTTAATGACGTTGAAGAGATAAAGCAGGTATTAAAACTAACCGTAGATCCTGAGCCACCAGCTAGTTTGATGTTAAAGCCGAAGTTGCAGCGCTGGACTAATGATAAATACCTGCAGTGGGTTAAATCACAGCCATGTTGTGTCTGTAACTCTATCGCGCATGATGCACATCATCTAATTGGTCATGGACAGGGTGGAATGGGCACTAAGGCCCATGATTTGTTCACTATCCCGTTATGTCGAGTACATCATGATGCATTACATCAAGATCCAAATGGCTGGGAACGTGAGCACGGAAGCCAGTTAGTTTTATTATTTCGATTTCTAGATCGGTCTATCGGTCTGGGTGTTTTCGGTTAACGTAGGGTGCGGCCTACTAAAGAGGTATTAAGTGATTTATCCATTAACAACAGGTAAAGGTGAAGAGCATTTTAAATTACGTACACTGGAAAGCGTGTGGATCCGTGGGCGTTTAAAAATGTGGGGAAGATGGGCGGCATTTAGCAAGGTACCAGATGCTGCAGGCATGTTTAACCTGTTATTAGAAGAACCAACAATTACCAAAAAAGCCTTAAAAGATGCAATGAAGAGAATGCGCACATCAGGACTATCCAAAGAAACGTTATTAATGTTCTTGGAAGAGTTTAAGGATAAAAAGACACTCAGTAGCATGTGGTTCTGTTCGGATGCTGAAGGCGGCAAAATGGACAAGGTCATTTGTGAGGTTATGAAAACTGATGCTGGCTTGTTGGATGTGCTGAAGGAACGGTATGTTTATAAAAAATCAAACTTCTGCATCGCCAATGAAATGAATGATAGACACCCTCACATATCTTTATCTACTTGTAGGCGTAGAGTTGATGCATGGCTATCGGTTGCTGAATTCATGCTTTATCGACGAATGTGTGATGAATTTGGCAGGAACTATCATTATGACAAATGATTTATTGACTTTTTGAGCAAAAAAGTTATAGTTTTCGTATATGCTGCGCGAAGCTTTACACGCAAGGCAGGAAACGAATTTAAAGCCTCGCAATTGCGGGGCTTTTTCATAGTAGTCCTTATGTTCTTTTAGACTGGTATATATTTCGTGGACAAAGTTTTAATTGGATTCTTATTTTTCCCTTTATTATTTATTAGTGCTGTATCTAAAGCTGAGGTTGACACAGTTAAGTACGATGAAAAGAGAAAATTAGACTGTGTTTTATTGAGCCGTAATTTGATGCATATAGATAGCAAGCCTATTGGGTCTCAGTCTGCAGGGTGGTTACGAAAAGTCGAATCCATATCACCATATACGGGGTTTTCATCAATTGAAATCGACGGGTGGGTTATTAGAGGTGGCCCCCCAACTAGTAACACAGGTGAAACTATTGATGATGGAGCCGTAATAATAATTTCTGAGTTTGCAATAGATTCCAGCATTGCATTAAATAGAAATACAGGTGATGTTTCCATGGGAATCACTTTAAGTGATGGAACATTGCTCAATATGGGATGGAAATGTAAAATTGGCGTTAATTTGCTTTAAAAACATTAGTGCGCTACGCGAATTCGGTGCTATTGTGATAAGAGTGAATACGTTGTAACCGAACTTATAGAATGAAACCTCGTCATTTGTGCGGGGAGCGTTTCAAAGCTGATGTAATTCTTATGCTATGCTATTATTTAAAATGTTATTATAAGATAATGCGGAGTAACGGAGTGTGTCTGTTAATTAATAGACTGCATAATAGGTCTTTATTTAAATAATAGTTAGTCTGAGAGCTTAAAATGGATAGTAAAGAAACAAAAGAAACAAAAGAAAATAAAATTGGTGAGATAGAGAAAGTAACTTCAGTAATAAATTCATTTAATCATGAAGATGACGCTACTTATATAAAACGTGTATTTAATATAGAAAAAATCAACTCTTTGATAAAATTTGAAAATGAGTCAGCAGTTGTTTCACATGAGACTAAAAAAGTTTCCGAGTTATTTGAAGAATTTATTCATGAGGTAAAGAGTGTTGCAGACTTTATCGATGAAGCCATTGAATATATTGTTAATGAATGTAAATACACAAATGAAAGAATAATAGGTAAGTTTGAAACGAAGGATTTAATTAATAATTACTTTAAATTAATAGCACTTATAATAGAGGCGAATACTCACCCATTGAGTAGGAGTGAAAAATATCGATTTGAAGAAATTTTGCTTTATTTTAATTCAAGTATCTTGTTAAATAGTTTAAATAATGAATCATCAAGAATGAATAATTACTACTACTATAAATTTATTTATGTTAATGAGGTGCATGCGCTTAAGCTAAATGATATTTCAAATAAAATTAAATCATATGATGATATTAAGAGCGAGCTTTACTCGAAAGTTAAAAGTGAATTTCTTGAAATTGAAAAGGAAACAGACAAAGGCATTAATAGATTAGAAACTCAGTTACAAGAAAAAATAGTAGAACTAGGCGCTCTAGAGAAAAGAATAAATGAAAATAATGACTCGGCAATTTTTGTATCTTTAGATAAGGGATATAAAAGTTTTTTCCGTTCTAAAAGCATTGAGCTTAAGAGTGCTTTTAGATGGACTCTTGGGTTAGGGGGGGCAGTTTTATTGCCTGCAATAGTAAAAGCACTAGGAGTTATGGGGTGGATTTCCATACCCGCCTACAATATATACGGGTATATTGGTTCTGCTACAGTTACTTTTATTTTATTATATTATTTTAGAGTTTCTTACCTTAGCTACAATTCAATAAAAACTGAGCTGACACAAATTTCATTAAGGCGAAATTTATGTGCATTTATTAATGGTTATAGCGATTTTGCTCAAAGAAACAAAAATTCGCCAGAATCGCTTAAGCAGTTTGAAAATATTATCTTTTCAAACATAGTCTCAGATAGTAAAAATATACCAGCAGCATATGATGGAATGGAGCAATTAGCTAAACTAATAGTATCATTAAAAGCTCCTAACAAAGAAGGGTAAAATCATTTAAGGTCACATATCGGGTGGCCTTTTTCTATTTAAGAGAGGTAGTTATGACTATTCAAGATGACAAAGTAAAAGATAAAATACCTAATGCGCTGAAAAATGCGGCCTCGAACGCCGCATTGAATGGATTTAAAATCGCTATTCGACGTCACTTAAACGATAGTTTTCATCGAATCCCTGAGCAGTTGCCAAAATCTGAGAGTATGTAGATGTGATTTTTTTAGCAAACTCTTTGGCAGTTTCTACAGATAAATCAGGATCTGCCTCCAAGAGGTAAGACTCATAATTTTGAGCTCCAATACTCTCAATAACAGCATACGCTAATTGTTTTTTATCATCAGGCAATAGATGTAACAATATAGAAACTGTTTGTTGAATAGCTAAATATTCAGCTTGCGCCATTTATATTCTCCACCGAAGTTCATCAGCCATCCCTTCGGTAAGTCACATAGGGCTGAACCTCTAACTTATCTCAAATACTGATTAAATTCATTAATCTAAATCTAGCTGCTATTGCTGGTGGCTTTCTATTAACTAATTTCGGGCACTCCGTAGGGGGTGGTATATGCGTATGGATAAATTAACAACTGGCGCCTCCTATGCTGCCTCTACGGGTTCAACATTCTATTGGCTAAAACAATTGTTAGATGGTTTCTCATCTGAGCAGTGGGCAGCGATTGGGGTGTTGGGAAGCCTGCTTTTAGGTGTAGCGACATTTTTGACAAATTTATATTTCAAACGAAAAGAAGATAAGCGCAAAGAGGCGGCTCATGCCAAAGATACCAAATAAAATAAAAATGGCCGCTGCAGCTGGTGGGTTGATGACATTAACTGTTGCAATGGTTACTGAGTTTGAGGGGTATGACCCTAACCCTTATCTTGACCCCATTGGAGTACTCACGGTGTGTTATGGGCACACAGGCTCTGACATTATTCCCACAAAAACTTATACGAAAGCCGAGTGTGAAGCGCTGTTAGAAAAGGACTTGGCTATTGTCGCTAAAGCGGTAAATCCGCTAATTAAAGTCAACATTCCTGATTACACCAGAGCGGCACTTTATTCATTTACTTATAACGTCGGAACCGGTGCTTTCTCACGTTCTACGCTACTTAAAAAACTTAATGCTGGTGACCAAGCTGGCGCATGTAATGAACTTAAACGCTGGATATATGCTGGGGGCGTAAAATGGAAAGGGTTAATGACAAGACGGGAAGTGGAAAAAGCCGTATGCCTTGGCGAGTTCGCCTATGCATATCCGCTTTCATTATCGGATTCCCCATCTACTTGGCAACTGGCGTATATGCACTCAGAGACGATACCTGCAGTACTGACAAGGTAAGTTTAGAAAAGCGATGTCAAAAAGCCCTAGATCATTACCGAGGTAAGCAGGTGAACTTATGAAAATAGATAGCTCCACTTGGTTATTTCTTATGATTGTCGGTCTAGGCTGGTGGGCTGTAAGTGAGTATGAGAGTAATTCACTGTTGAAAGATGACAACTTTAAGAAAAGCAAAATCATTGCCACTCAGTCGCTTCAATTCAATCGGTTTAATCAAATGGCAACCACGGCTTATCGCTATGGCATTCAGGCAGAAGTTAAGTCACAGGAGAGAGTAATTGAATACAGAACGATTCTTAAAAAAGAGCCTACTTGTGATTTGCCTGTGCCTCAGCCTATTGCTGATGGGTTGCTCAAGTACACCTACGAATTACGGTCAATGTACGCCGATCCCCAAAACATTAACCGAGCCAGTATTAGTACCACTACCACCAGCACCTTAACTTATTGCCAAGCGGTGCTATGGATTGGCCCTTTGTTATCAGTGCTAGATCAGGCTAATGGGCAACTAGAAGGTATCAGAGAGATTGAAGCTGTTAGAAATACTAAATAACCAGAGGCAACTATGTTTAATCATTTACTTGGCTCGATGAATTCTATCTACCTTACATTTGTGTAAGCAGTGCTCGGGTGGAGGCGGGATTGAAGGCCTGATTTATCTTTGTAAGTGAATATTTTAACCAAAAGAGTAATAAGAGCATTTATTTATAAAAATACAGTTATTTACTCTAAATATTCAGATGAGCTGAATATCGCTTAAATTCAGTTGGTTAAATGATTAATAATACAGCATAATATGATAAAGATTGTTTATGAATTTCTAACTTACTAATAGCCAAGTGAACTAACAGCATGAAAAAAGATAAAAATGCTATTAAGCAGGGGATCGCAGAGAAAAGGTGGCTGATTAAGCTAAAAAGAGAGGGACTCGAGTACTCACGCTATAGACCTAACAAAAAAGGTAATAGCAAGAGAGAATCTGCCTACATACAATTTCCAGAAAAATTCTCTATTTACGAGATTGAAGATAAAAAAAATTTTAAAAATATTATAGAGATAATTGATGATATTGATCGTGAAATAAAGACTAAAGTAACGTTAGATTTTTCAAAAGTGCGTTATTTGAAAGTTGCTGCAATGCTTATTTTGTATGCTGCTGTTGAGAAAGCTATTCACAGGGGCATATCATTTAAAGTCTACTCATTATCAAGAGAAAATAAGGTTAATCGTATATTGAAAAACTCAGGTTTTTTAACTTTATGCAGAAATAATGAGTTGAAACCTTTTTTTGATCGTGATTATATGCCTGTTGTTTCTGGAGTCGGCGGACAGTATAGAGATGATATCGTTGATTTTATACAAGAAAAAATCTATAAACGTAGGATGTCTCCTGATACTGAGAATATCTATGGAGGGGCGGTTCATGAGACAATTAATAATGTATCATATCACGCCTATCCAAAGCTTGAGCCCAGCAATAAAAAATGGTGGGTCAAGTGTGATTTAGCTAAGGATCAGCTTTATTTAGCTATTTATGATAAAGGGGTAGGTATTCCTGAGACTGTTATTGATAAAAGCTGGTATTGGGATACGTTGGTGCTATCACAACCTGATTTAGTTAGAAAAATTCATACTGAGCTACAGAAAGATCAACTTGATGTAAATGGGTTAAGGCTTAAAATAGCACTAGGTAAAGTTTCTGATGCTATTAAGATAGCTGTATCAATGGTAGATGATGTGTCAGGCACCGGTGAAACTAAGCATGGACAAGGTAGTAAAAGCATAAAAGCGCTAGTTAATAAGAATGAACATGGTAAATTATGGATATTCAGTGGAAATGGTTTATACATTATTAAAGATGGCAAAGCAGAAGTATTTGATTTACCTTCTAGCATTGAAGGTACACTTATCCAGTGGAATATAAAGGTTGAGTATGATGAGCCAGAAAACGATTACAATCGTAAATGATTTTTCCAAAAAACCATATGGTCGTTATGAGATTGATGGCGATGGGAATGGTGAGCGCTTCCGGAAAAAGCTGCTAGCTCCTGCGTTGAGGGAGTTTGACCATGTTATTGTTGATTTGACTGGTTATAATAGATATGGTCGTTCATTTATTGATGAGTCTTTTGGTGGTCTTATAAGGTATGAAGGGTTCACAAAAAAACAGCTAGAGGAAAAGCTAACGTATAAGCATAATGATTTGCCTAGCATTATCCTGTTAATTGATGAGCGTATAAACGCTGCTGCATCGGTGTGATTCAAATGAATTCAATGGATAGATACATTATAGCACTTATATCGACTTGTATTGCAGTTCTCGGGTGGGGAGTGTCTTCCTACATAAATAATAGAGCCTTTAATCGAGCTGAAATTTCCAAATTAAAAGATAAATTATCTTCACTTTTTGATGATTTTTTCCAATCGTTAATTGAAAAAACAGGGGAGCGAGGAGTTACAGAAGCTACTGTGGATGACTTAATAACAGAAAAGCTCTCTATAATAGAATTGCATTTGAGGCATTTGAAAAAGAAAAGTGGTTTGGAGTTAGTTTCAGCTAGCGAGTTAGCTGAGCTAAGATCAAAACCAATAGAGTTAATTTCTAATACAAATAAAATAGATAGTGATTTGAAAGATATGAAAATGAATATCTTAGAGGATATTGAAAAGAATTATACAAAATGGTACTTTGATCAGAGGGTTACGCTTAAGTCAGTGCTTGTTTATTTGAAAGAAAAGGTTTATTAACTCTCGCGAGTTATCCATTTTTAATTATCTTACAGATGTTCTGATAGTTCTTTATAAAGATATGACAATTAAAATTCAGCTTATGGATTTATGTAGTAATTGACTAACCACCTAAGGGTGGTTTTTTTGTGCTCAAAGAAACCTTAACTCAATGAAAATAATTAATTTTATGGAAAATTCAAAAGGTACTCCCGAGGGGGTACCCTTACCACGAGGCGGCGCGCGCGCGGGAAACGGCTCATTTTCAATTTTTCATGCTGTCAGCAGCAGGTGGGCTAACCTTTTGATTTAGTTTGTAAATATCAATATTGAGGTGACAATTTTCAAAATGAGTTGTCACCTCAATGTGTTATATCTATCTGATAATAAATAAAAATATCAGTTTTCACCTGACAGAGTGAGGTGTCAATGTCCAACATCAGCAATCTGGGGGACGCCTACAACTGGAGCGTGGCTAAGATTGCTGAAGCATTCGGCTTGAATCGCGGAACAGTTAAAAAGCGATTGCTCGATGCAAACACCCCGATAGCAAATATGGTTCGGGGAAATCCCGTTTACGCTTTACGAGATATTGGCCCGATACTTTTCGGCGCTGACCCTGATGCCAATACGAACAGTCTGCAAGATCCATCATTAATGCCACCCAAAGATAGGAAAGATTGGTTCCAGTCTGAAAACGAACGGATAAAACTAGAAACCACACTTAAACAATTGGTTCCTGTTGCCGATGTGCATTTGGAAATGGCGGTATTAGTTAAAGCAATAACCCAAGTTTTAGATACATGGCCCGATAAATTAGAGCGAGATAAGGGCTGGAATGCAGAACAGCTCACAGAGGTGCAAATCATTGTTGATGAATTACGGGATATTCTCGCTTCTCGCGTGATGGATGCGGAGGATTTTGACGAATGACAGTAAATTACGCTTCAGCATCAACGGTAAGAAAGGATGTTGCATCCTTATTGAAGGCGCCCCGTAGAATGCCAATTGCTCAGGCTGTAAAAAAATATATGCGTGTTCCCATGGGTGAAGGTTCATCAATACCGTGGGATGATTCATTAACCCCCTACATTATTGAACCCATGAACTGCCTTTCAGATCGCCGCTATGATTCGGTGATATTTGTTGGTCCAGCTCGTACAGGTAAATCACTGGGGTTAATTGATGGCTGGATTGTTTATGTCATTGTGTGTGACCCCGCGGATTTTCTTCTTATCCAAATGACGGAAGAAAAAGCGCGAGAGCATTCTAAAAAACGATTAGACAGAACCTTTCGCTCTAGTCGTGAAGTGGCTAAAAGACTAAGTCCACACCGTAATGATAATAACGTCCATGACAAAACATTTAGGGCAGGAAATTACTTAAAAATTGGTTGGCCATCCGTCAATATCATGTCCTCTTCGGATTATCGATTTGTGGCATTAACGGATTATGACCGATTTCCCGAAGATATTGACGGTGAGGGCGATGCCTACACACTAGCCGCAAAGCGTACAACCACATTTATGTCTGCAGGGAAAACACTTGTTGAAAGCTCCCCAGGTCGAGAAATAACAGACAGTAAATGGCGACGAAATACACCTCATGAAGCCCCACCTACAACGGGGATTTTGTCACTTTATAATAGGGGTGATCGTCGTCGGTGGTATTGGCCATGCCCGCATTGTTCGGAGTATTTCTTGCCTATTCGAGAAAACATGGTGGGTTTTAGTGAGGGCGATGACCCAACAATGGGCAGCAAAGCCGCTCGATTACAGTGCCCACACTGCATGGGAATTATCGAACCTGAGCAGAAAAGAGAACTAAACAATAAAGGGGTTTGGCTTAGAGAGGGGCAGTCTATTGACCAAAATGGTGTTGTAACGGGTGAGCCAAGAGAGTCGCGCATTGCTTCATTTTGGATGGAAGGCCCCGCAGCAGCTTATCAAACATGGGAAAAGTTAGTTTATAACTTACTTAATGCGGAGCAGGAATACGAGCGAACCGGTAGTGAGGAAACACTAAAGTCCGTTATTAATACCGACTGGGGACAACCTTATTTACCAAAAATCAGTCAAGAACAGCGAAGCGGCGATGATCTTAAAGCCCGAGCAGAGTATTGGGACTATGGTTCAGTGCCTAATGGCGTTCGTTTTCTTGTTGCAACTATTGACGTTCAGGGCGGTAAAAAGCGGCGTTTTGTCGTTCAGGTCACAGGCTATGGCACCAGAGGTGAGCGTTGGATAATTGACCGATTTGATATCACTCATTCACTAAGAACAAATGAAGATGGTGAATCGCTGCCCATTAATCCTTCATCTTACGCGGAGGACTGGGATGTTCTCATTACGGATGTGCTCGATAAAACTTACCCAATTCACGATCATGACAACGTTGAAATGGGCGTCCATTGCATGGCAATAGATACCGGTGGGGAAGAAGGGGTAACTGATAATGCGTATAAATTTTGGCGACAATGTAAGAAGGAGGGGTTAGCGAGGCGAGTTTATTTATTTAAGGGGGATGGTAAAGCGAAAAGCAAGCTCATTACTAAATCTTACCCTGATAACACTAACCGTTCAGATCGCCGAGCAAAAGCGCGGGGTGATGTACCTATTCATTTATTACAAACTAATGAGCTTAAGGATCGCATTTCTGCTCATCTTGGGCGAGACACTGTTGGCCCTAACTATATTCATTTCCCAGATTGGCTTGATGATTCTTTCTACGATGAATTGACGTATGAAGAGCGCGACAGTAACGGGAAATGGAGTAAACCGGGTAAAGGGGCTAACGAAGCATTTGACTTAATGGTCTATGCGCATGCGTTGGTAATTTTGCTTGGTTACGAAAAAATCAAATGGGAGAACCCGCCTAAATGGGCTCGGTTGCCGGATATCAGTGATGTTAAACCATCTCGTCCAGCGCCTAATCAACCTCCTCAAAAATCAACACAAATTCAAACAGAAACACAAGAAACCACACCTAGCACAAGCTCGGCATGGGCTCCTGTGTCTGCAACTTCAGGGGGATGGGTATGACCCGTGAGCAAATTAAAGAAATGCTAGATGCGTATTTAAAAGCAGAAATGGAAATACTGCAGGGGAAGAGTATTACATTTAATGGGCAGTCAATGACAATGGAAAATCTTAGCGAGATCTGCAAGGGGCGGGAATATTGGGAGCGTCGATATTCACAAAGTAGCGCCGCTAATCGCAAGTCATCTGGTTATAAATTAGCGAGGCTCTCATGAATATGCTGGAGAAGGCGATTGCGGTATTTTCACCGTCATGGGCGAGTCAACGAGCCAAGTCACGCTATGCCATTCATGCTTATGAAGCTGCAAACCCCTCTCGGCTTCATAAGGCGCGTCGAGAGAATCGAAATGCGAACCAATTAACACAAGTTGGTGGTAAATCCTTACGTGAGCAAGCGCGATGGCTAGATAATAACCACGACCTTGTGATTGGTATTCTCGACAAAATGGAAGAGCGCATTGTTGGTAGCAAAGGGATTATTGTTGAGCCGCAGCCACTATCACTTACAGGGCAGATCCATGATGACCTCGCCAAGCAAATCAGAACTGCATGGTCTGAATGGTCCATTCGTCCAGAGGTTACAGGGCAATTTACCCGTCCAATGCTTGAGCGTCTTTTGGTTCGAACATGGATCCGTGATGGTGAAGTTTTTGCTCAATTAGTCAGAGGAAATCAGAAAGGGCTTGATAAGCAAGCGGGTATTCCATTCTGGCTTGAAGCACTTGAGCCAGATTTTGTTCCGATTCACTTGGATGATACCGGGAAAAATATCCGACAGGGGATCCAATTAAATGATTGGGGTCGCCCACAAACTTACTTTGTTTATAAAAACTTGTTAACCGCAGGCCAGCAGATGGGGGAACTTAAATCTATCCTGACGGAAAACATGCTGCACTTGAAATATGTGCGTCGATTACATCAGTTGCGTGGTAATAGTTTATTTTCCGGCATCTTAATGCGTTTAAGTGCTCTAAAAGACTACGAAGATGCAGAGTTGACGGCCGCACGTATCGCGGCCTCTCTAGGGATGTACATCAAGAAAGGTGATGCAGGGACTTACGATGATGAGCGGGAATATGAGGACCGCACTATCGATATTGTTCCCGGGATTATTTTTGATGAATTACGACCGGGTGAAGATGTTGGCATGATCAAGTCTGATAGGCCTAATCCAAACCTTGAAAACTTTCGGAATGGTCAACTTAGAGCGGTTGCAGCGGGAAGTCGCGGTAGTTATTCCAGTATTGCACGGGATTATAACGGGACATACAGCGCGCAGCGGCAAGAGCTGGTGGAATCATTTGAAGGGTATTACATCTTGCAAGATACCTTCTGCGGCTCAGTTAGCCGACCTGTTTATCGACAATGGTTACAGATGGCTATTGCTGCTGGCGTCATTGTGGTTCCAGCTGATGTTGACCGTGATTCACTGTACAACGCGACTTACAGCGGGCCTGTTATGCCGTGGATAGATCCACTTAAAGAGTCAGCGGCATGGAAAACACAAATTCGAGGAGGGGCGGCAACAGAGAGTGATTGGGTTCGCGCTAGAGGTGGTAACCCCGCAGAAGTTAAACGCCGCCGCAAAGCGGAAATTGATGAAAATGAACGGCTTGGATTGGTTTATGACACAGATCCCGCCAACGACAAAGGTAACGACAATGCAGACGAGAAACACACATCTCATGCTACCAAAAAACAGCACGACGATGAGTAAACCGCTAATGTCGGCACCGGAGAAAAGCTGGTTTCAAATGAAAGCGACCAGTGAAACTTCAGCTGACATTTATATTTATGACGAAATTGGCATGTGGGGGATAAGCGCCCGGCGATTTACCGAAGATTTAATTTCCCTCGGTAATATCAACCATATCAACCTCCATATTCATTCGCCCGGCGGTGAAGTTTTTGAGGGTATCGCCATTTATAACCAACTCAAAAATCACAATGCCACCATTACGGTTTATATCGATGGGCTAGCAGCTTCAATGGCGTCAGTTATTGCCATGGTGGGCGATGAAGTCAAAATGCCAAAAAATGCCATGATGATGATCCATAAACCTTGGGGCGTATCGTGGGGTGATGCCAATGATATGCGCGATTATGCCGATCTGCTCGATAAAGTCGAAAACGTTTTGATTCCTGCCTACATGGAGAAAACAAGAAAAACCAAAGAAGAAATTGAAGCCATGCTCGGCGAAGAGACATGGTTAACGGCAGAAGAGTGCGTGGAGCACGGTTTTGCTAACTCTGTTATTGAGCCAGTCAAAGCGATGGCCAGCCTTTCATCTAAACGCATTGAGGAATTTAAATCCATGCCGAAATCATTACAAAACACCTTGAAAAATAGCTTAGCTAACCCACGAAACACAACAGCATCAAACGCACCGGCGACAGAGCCTGCACCACAATCACAAAATCCAACTAATACGCAACAGCCAGATACGGCAAGCATTCAGGCGCAAGCACGACAAGCCGAGCAAACGCGCATGAATGGGATTAAAGATTTGTTTGCGATGTTCGGCGGTAAGCATGACAGCATCATGGTTGAGTGCCTGACAGATATCAACTGCACCGTCGAGCAAGCAAAAGACAAAATTTTAGATTTGGTAGCCAAAGAGGCGACACCAACAAATAAAAATAATTACGGTGCTCATATTTATGCGAATAACGGTAATCTTGTCGGGGATAGCGTCCGAGCATCATTAATGGCGCGTGCAGGATATGATGAAGCACATGCTGATAACCCTTATAACTGCATGACATTACGTGAATTGGCTCGCATGTCATTAACGGATCGTGGCGTTGGTATTGCGACTCGTAACTCAATGCAAATGGTTGGCATGGCCTTTACTCATGGCACATCTGACTTCGGTAATATTTTGTTAGATGTAGCAAATAAATCTATTTTGCAAGGTTGGAATGAAGCGCCAGAAACGTTTGAAAAATGGACGAAAAAAGGACACTTAGGCGACTTTAAACCGGCTACCCGTGTTGGAATGGGCGGGTTTAACTCCATTCGTGAAGTTCGCGAAGGGGCAGAATATAAGTACGTCACTACGGGTGATAAAAAGGCAACTATCGCACTGGCAACCTACGGTGAGTTATTCAGCATTACTCGCCAAGCTATCATTAACGATGATATGTCAATGCTCACTGATACCCCGATGAAACTAGGCCGCGCAGCCAAAGCGACCATTGGTGACTTGGTTTACGCTATCCTGATGGATAACGCAATCTTCAGCGGTGATAACATTAAAATGTTTGATACAAAACACGCAAACTTAACCAGTGGCGGTATGGATGTTGATACGATTGCGGCTGCTTGTGCGTTAATGCAAGAGCAAAAAGAAGGTGAGCGTGAGTTAAATATTGAACCTGCATTTATGCTGGTTCCAACGGCCTTAGCAACTTCTGCCAAACAAGTTATTGGTTCTAGCAGCGTTAAAGGTGCGGATATCAACGCGGGGATCATTAACCCAGTCAAAGATATTGTTGAAGTTATCCGTGAATCTCGTTTATCTCGTGGCGCGAGTAAAGATAAACCAACGTGGTTCCTGACCTCGGCGCAAGGTACAGATACCATTGAAGTTGCTTACCTTGATGGTGTTGATACGCCTTACATTGACCAAGAAGAAGGATTCAGCTCTGACGGTGTAACCACTAAAGTTCGTATCGATGCAGGGGTTGCCCCAGTAGATTATCGCGGCATGGTTCGTGTTGATACGAAATAACCTTATTACAGGTTAAAACCCTCGCCCTAACGGGCTTTTTTTATACCTAAAATCTGGCTCCTCGGGGCCAGAAGGAGAAGTTATGGCTAAGAATTATCAACAACAAGGGTTAACTGTTGAAATTAAAAATACAGGTGCAACCGCTATTATCAGTGGCGATTTGGTCATGGTGGGTGCATTAGCTTGTATCGCTGCAACAAATATTGAACCAGGGGAAACTGGTGATGGATTTGCTGAAGGTGTCTTTTTACTAAAGAAAAAGGCGGGCGTTGCATTAACGGCAGGTCAAGCGGTGACAGGTGATAAAGGGGTTGTTGCTGACAAAGGTGGCGTTCCTGTGGGTATCACATGGGAAGCTGCTGAAGCGAGTGCGGAAATGGTTCCCGTTAAACTGAATATTTTCCCAGCGACAGCGGCAGCAGGCGGTTAATTTATGAGTGCGTTTGAGAGGTTAACAGATCGACTGGACGCACTCACCACTAAACGAATGGGAAAGCCTATATCTATTAACGGTATAGACCACATCGGGGTGGATTCTCACTTTCTACCTGAATTCGGCCCCGTCACAGGGGATGGGCTTTCTTATGTCATTTTTTCAGCGGGTTATCAACCTAGAAAAAACGACAAAGTGGCTGCTGGTGGTTGCTCTTATCTGGTCACTCGCTATCAGCGATTTAATGGCAAGTGGATGATTTTTCTAGAGGATAATGACGATGAAGGGGAAGGATGAAGCCATTCGAAACCTTAACATTATTGTTGAGAAAGTCACACCTATTGCAACGGCACAGGCGATTAATCGTATTGCCGCTCGAGCGGTGAGTCGTAGCGTTAAGCAAACATCTAAAGAAGTCAAAATTCAACAGAAGATCATTCGCAAGCGAGTGAAGCTGCAAAAAGCCAGTGCAAAGCATGCTAACCCTAAAGCGCGCATCACAGTAAACAGGGGAAACTTGCCTGCGATTGTACTTGGCACTGCGCGTGTTCAATTATCCCGAAGTCGAGGGATTGAGCGGCGGCATGGTAGCGTTTTGAAAGTGGGTAAATTCACCTTTAAAGGCGCGTTTATTCAACAGTTAAAAAATGGCAAATGGCACGTCATGCAACGGCTAAGCTTAAGTCGCTACCCGATTGATGTTGTCAAAATACCTGTTTCTAAACCGCTAACGGAAGCCTTTGAAGAGCATGCCATTAAAGTCCGCGAGGAGGACATGAGTAAAGAAATGCGTGACGCTTTAAACAACCAATTGCGGCTGTATTTTAAGGGGGGGTAGTGATTAAGCACACCAAGATCCGCGAACTAGTGATTGAAGGCCTCAAGGCTAGCATCCCAAAATTATCAACTTATGACGGGCGACCCGTTAACTTCGATGAAAATGAACTGCCTGTTGTTGCTGTTTATTTAACTGAACCTCATCCAGATCCAAAGTACCTTGATAGCAACCAATGGACTGCCATTCTTCATATCGAGCTTTTTCTAAAAGCGGCCAAAACCGATTCTGATTTAGATAAATGGGTAGAAGAAAAACTGTATCCAGCAATCAAAAACATAACCAATTTAGGTGACGTATTAACCGATATGACGCCAAAAGGGTTTGATTATGATCGTGATGATGAAATGGCACTATGGGCATCGGTTGATATTACTTACCAAATTGAATATGAAATGTAAGGAATTTTAAGATGGCAAAAGTACCAAATCCACTGGAGCCCACAAAAGGGGCTGGCACGACACTCTGGGTATACACCGGAACAGATGACCCTACCAAGGATCCGTATCTTGATACGGGTTTTACTCGATTGGCCAGAATCAAATCACTAGAGCCGGGCGAAATTACGGCGGCAAGTGAAGACGATAGCTATCTAGACGACCCCAATGGCGACTGGGAAAACACCACTCAGGGCGAAAAATCCTCGGGTGAAACCAGTGTCACTCTTGCATGGTTGCCGGGCGAAGAAGGGCAAAAAGACCTTGTTAAATGGTTTGATGAAGGCCTCCCGCGCTTTTACAAAATCCGATACCCAAATGGTACGCTGGATTTATTTAAGGGCTGGATTAGCGGCCTAGGTAAATCTATTCCAATCAAAGAAACCATGACTCGAACAGTGAAGATTAAGAATACGGGGCGCCCAACCATGGCAGAAGAGATCCCCCCAAAGACAGAGGGTAAAGCGGCACCTCAACCAAAAGAGTAATAAAACTTTTAAATCAATTATATAGCCACAGAAATGTGGCTTTTTTATATGCATTTCACCCTGTGCACCGAAAGCACATTCACATGTTAAACATCGAGCCAAAATTTAGGTAATGAGCCTTTGAGGGGATCAGTTATAGCTGGTGTCGCTTCGATGGGCTGGTTTCCTATTTCGGCAAGGGTTCATTACTAAATAAGGTAAGCACCATGAATAATTTATTGGAGCAGAAATTAAAGAAAATGATCGCGACATACAAGGAGTGTGGGTACGACATGAGCGAATGCATGATGGGCATGCTTAATGACTTGGACGTTATAGGTGAATTATTAAAGCGTAACGGGATTGAGTCAGTTTGGTTTTTGAAGCTATTAGCACACAATGGAATTGTAAGCATGTTCGACAGAGAGTCAGAGAGAAAACATGCAGCGGAAGATTGCTTTGTTTATATCTTAAGCTCAAAAAAAACAAAACTCACAAAAATTGGCTACTCGTCTAATGTTAAGCAAAGAATTAAGTCGCTGCAAAACTCAGGTCCTGACGACCTAGTACTAGAATGCCTGATAAAAGGGGGTTCTGAAACAGAAGGTATGCTTCATAAGAAATATGCTGACAAAAGGAAACATGGTGAATGGTTTTCTTTAAGTAATACAGACATTGAGTCACTTAAATCTATCTCATTACACACTGATATTGAATAGGTCGCTAAGCGGCCTTTTTTATTATTAACGAAAAGGTATCGATATGTTTTTAAAGAAAAAAGAAATCAAAATTGGTGAAGAAGTTATCATTCTTTCTGAATTAACTGCCCTGCAGCGTGCTGAGTATTTTGAATTATTAGTCCATCAAGAGAGTGAACTTGAAAACCTCAAAGGTCACGCGCTGGGAGCTAAAGCAAATCGACATGGCGTTGAGCAACTTACATGGATTGTCTCTCGCTCGATTTGGAACACAGATAGAAATCGCGACATTGAAACCATCTATCAGGAAATACTCGATAACTGGGGTGATTCAGCCTTAAAAGCCGCATTTGATACCGCCTCTAAACTAAGCGGCATGAGCAATGACAGCGACCCTAGTGAAAAAGAAGGGCAAGAAGCGCAGGAGCCTGAATCACTGGAAAAGTAGTCGCACGTGAACGTGTGTTTGCTTTGCGACTGGCGCGTGAATTTGGGCGACCTGACTGGCGACGAATGCTAGATGAAATCAGTGCAACCGAGTATAGCGATTGGACCGACCATTTCAGCAAAGTACCGTTCACGCCTCAGCTTATTGATACCGAATTTGCTGCATTACAGAAAACCGTATTTCAGACCATGTTTGGTGGTGATACTGAGTTAACCGATTTTATGTTACTGACCGATGTAGAGGCGAGTGATACAGAAATGTCAGACGAAACACTGCAGACAATCTGCGAGGGAATTGTCGGAGGGGTGCGATATGAGCAACCAAATAGCGGATCTTGAGATTAAGATTGGCGCGAATACAACCGAATTCCTTGAGAAAGCTGGACGTGTTGAGCGTGAATTAAATAAGCAGGAGCGTGATGACCAGCGATTTGCGAAAATGCGTCAAGATGCATTGGACCGAATTGCAGCAAAGGAAAGTGAAAGGCAGAGGAAGCGGCAATCCCAACTCAAACAATTTAGTGATGCGTCCGCAGCAGCGCATCAACAAAAAATTTCAGAGCTTGAAGCAGAAGCACGGGCCGTTGAAAAGAATCACATAGATGTGAAGCGCATTTTTGAAGAAGAGATGCGTAAAGGAAAGCGCCCCGAATCAAATACTGGACTTGTTGCACAGTATGATGCGCAAATGGATGCATTGCAAAAGTACAATAAAGGACTTGAAGAAGCCCAAGCAATACGCCAGCGTCTTAACAGAGACTTACAAAACGGGCTCCTGGTTGGTAAAGAGTATGCGACACTTCAAAATCGAATCGGTGGGATAATTAAAACAACCACAAGAGCCGAAGAAGAGCAGACGCAGGCCAAGCAGCGTTTTATTAACAAGTTAAAAGAACAAGTGACTCAACAGAACTTGTCTCGCACTGAAATGTTACGTATTCAAGCAGCACAGCTTGGTGTTTCAAGTTCAGCTGATGTTTACATTCGCAAACTTGAAAAACAAAACGTAGCGTTAAAAGGTGTAACGATTAGCTCTGGCCAGTATCGCCAAGCAATGCGACAGTTGCCAATGCAAATGACCGATATTGTCACTTCTTTGGCTTCCGGCATGCCACCGTGGTTAGTAGCCGTTCAGCAGGGAGGGCAAATTAAAGACTCGTTTGGTGGGTTTGGTAATTCACTGAAAGCGATCACATCTTTAATCACACCATGGAAAGTGGCCATGTTTGGTGGTGCTGGTGCATTAACGGCATTTGGCGTTGCTGCTTATCAAGGGTCTAAAGAGCTCAGCGAGTACAATAAACAGCTTATTTTAACGGGCAACTATGCCGCTAAAACCAAAGGCCAACTTAATGAATTAGCAAGGTCACTTTCGGGTGACGGTATCACGCAGTACAAAATGGCTGATGCGCTGGCACAAGTCGTTGGTTCGGGTTCGTTCACTGGCTCACAGGTAGACATGGTTGCTGGCGTTGCGGCAAAAATGGAAAAGGCCACAGGCCAATCTATCGATGAAACTATCAAGCAATTTCAGCGACTCAAAGATCAGCCGGTTCAAGCTGTTATGGAATTGGATAAGTCTCTCCACTTTTTAACGGCAACGCAACTTGAGCAAATAACTACGCTTGAGGAACAAGGGCGTACATCTGATGCCGCTAAAATCGCCATGGAATCTTATGCTAATTCAATGAGAGACAGAACGTCTCAAATTGTTGAAAACTTAGGTTTCTTAGAATCTGCTTGGGCTGGCGTTAAAGATATGGCTGTAGGCGCATGGGATGCAATGCTTGACTTAGGAAGAGCCAAAACGCTTAACCAACAAATAAGGGAATATGAAGAAAAGCTTGTTGATTTCCAAATAAATCCTGTATCCAAAGGTCTTCACTTCAACAAAACAGGGCAAACAGCTGATGATCTAAGATATGAGCTTCTTGAGCTGAAGGAAAAAAAATATCAGCAAGACATGGAAAATGCAAGAAAGCTGTCAGAAAGAAGAGAGGAAGAGAGCCAAAAGCGCAAGATCCAAATTCAAAATGAATATGCAAACAAATTTTCTTCAAGAGAAACCCAAAGGAAGAAAGAGTTAGAAAAATTAGAGTTTGACAGAAAAGCGTTGGGAGAGGAAAAATATCAGGAATACAAGGCAGACATTGAGCGAAAGTATGCAGATCGAAAAGTGCCGAATACACCGAAAGGTAAGGTATTTCGCCCTGATATGGGAACGCGTAACGATGAATCAGCACAAGCTGAAGTTACCTCTCTTCAGGCTCAGTTAAAGCTGCTTGAACAGCACTCCTCGACCACTGACTTTATTAGTCAGCAGCGTAAAAATTTACAGCTAGAACAAGCCAAATTTAATGTTTTAGAGGAGGCAAGCAAAACTCGTAAATTATCCTTTGATGAACAATCTTTATTAAAAAATAAAGAAAGTATTTTAGCCAATAAGATGAAATTAGCTGATTTGGGCGACCAAATTTCCAAACAAGAACATCTTAATAAATTGCAAGATCAGGCTGATAAATACGTCAAACAGCAAGAAGCACGACAAAAAGCTATTGCTGATTCACTAGGTAAATCATCCTTAGAACTTCAACGGGCACTCGAAATAGAGCAGTTACGCTCAACCTATGGCAATACTCCGCAGTGGGGGAAAGTTGAGGGTGCAAAACTATCCACGTTTGCCCAAGAAGATGCTGCAAAGCAAGATTGGATGGCTGGCATGAAAACAGCTTGGGGTGATTATCGGGATGCAGCCTTAGATGCTAATGCGCAAATTCAAAGCGTTACATCAGCGACATTAAATGGATTTAGTTCCACACTGTCTAGCGTGCTAGTGGATGGACAAGCCAACTTTAAAGACTTCACTAAATCAATTTTGAAAATGCTAGCGGAAATTGCTATCAAAATGAGTATTGTTAAAGGATTTGAAGCCTTTGGCTTTGGTGGTGTTACTGCTAACGCAAAAGGGGGCGTATACAACTCTCCTGGTCTTAGTGCGTACAGTGGACAAATTGTATCACAGCCAACTTTATTCCCGTTTGCTCGGGGCGCTGGATTAATGGGTGAAGCAGGACCAGAGGCGATATTACCTTTACGTAGGGGAATCGATGGGAAGCTAGGAGTTATTGCTGGGAATGCTAAGTCGAATTCTGGTGATTTTTATCAAACCAATCATGTCACCATTCAGAATGACGGATCAAATGGTGAGATTGGACCTCAAGCACTTAAAGCAGTTTATGAAGTGGGTAAAAAAGGAGCTGAGGATTATTTGAGATCTCAGCGCCGTGATGGTGGTTCATTTTCAGCGTAACCATAGCATAAAGCCCTCCTTTGAGGGCTGAATAATGGAGGGGTAATGGAAGCATTTAACTGGCCTATTAAACCGGGGATGGGAACAGAATCCTCTCCCCGAGTCAGAACTGTTAGTTTTGGTGATGGGTATGAACAACGTAAACCTGATGGGCTAAACTCACAGCTTGAAAAATTCAATGTGAACCTATCTCTCACACCAGAAAAGGCTAATCAGGCGTTAGATTTTTTAAAGCGCCATGGAGGGGTAAAATCATTTTTATTTCAACCGACTAAAAATAAGCCTGCAGTTGTAGTGGTTTGTAAAAAATGGTCTTCAGACAGCGGCAATATCCGCAAAACAATAAGTGCCGAATTTGAAGAAGTGCTCTGATAGTTGAGATGATCACTTTGTGATTTATTTGCATTCTTTAAATATCATAACTCATAAGCTACCATTGACAGTTAGTGATTACACTGCAATCTAACGAGTTAAAATCATGAGCTAATTTATAAAAAAATAACAAAGGAGCTGTTGGGTAATGAATAGATTTGTATTTCTAATAATGTTATTGCCGTTTATTGCAATTGCATCAGATAATGAATCAGGAAAGGATTTTTTTATTAAAATGGTGAAAGAGGCTTGCTCTGACCATAAAGATCCTAAATTCTGTAAGTGGCAAATAGAAAATCTAAGTGCTATGACTAGCATCAGCACGCTGACATACTACAGATGTAAACTTAACAGTGAAAAAGGAAAGGAATGTGACGACTCCGTAGAAATGTTTGATTATATTCAAGGTCAATATGATAAGAACATGGCTGAAATCAAATCGGAGTAATAGCTAGATACTTTATAAACCACCCTCGGGTGGTTTTTTTATGGGCAAAATAAATGCATAACATCCCACCGGAATTACTGATCGCGACAACTAAGCTTGAGGCAGAAGCAGAAATTATACTCTATGAAATAGACCTAACAAATATAGGTGGAATTCGGTATCGATTCCACAACGGTACCAATGAATCATCAGGACCGGTTATTTGGCAAGGCCAAGAATATGAACCTTACCCTATCATGGGAGATGGTTTTGATTTAAATGGCAAAGGCCCATCGACACGCCCAACCATTTCACTGTCTAATTTGTTTGGCCTAATTTTTGGTATCGCTAGCCGCCTAAACTCAGGATTAGGAGGTACTGTTATTCGTCGTAAGACAACGGCACAATTCCTCGATGCCGCGAATTTTGCTGGTGGCAATGACAATGCGGATCCAACGCAAGAGCAAGTTAGCCGATGGGTGATTGAGCAACTAACCCGTCTTAATGCTGAAACTGCAACATGGGAACTTGCCGCCCCAACGGAAACAGATGGTGCAACTTTTCCAGCTCGAGTCATTCTTTCGGATGTATGTAATTTTGGCTATCGGTCTGAAGAGTGCGGGTATAAAGGAGGGCCGGTTGCTGATGAGCTCGGCAACCCAACTCAAGACCCAACTAAAGATAAATGTGGTAAGCGTTTATCTGATTGTAAATTAAGAAATAACACACATCGAATAGGTTGCTTCCTCTCTTCGTCTCGCCTCAGTCAATAAGGATCCTCATGTTAGAACAAACTATTTTGGAACATGCAAAACGCATGGCGCCACAGGAATCGTGTGGCCTTGTGATTATTCAAGACGGTACCGAGATTTATATTCCTTGTGAAAACCAACATACCGATCCTGAAAATCATTTTTCAATTGCTGCCGAGGACTATATTCAAGCTAGCCAGATCGGCGAAGTCATCGCTATTGCTCATAGTCACCCCGGTGGCAATCCCTATTTAAGTACAGCAGATAGAGCGCACCAGTTAAAAACAAATCTCCCCTGGTGGCTGGTTTGCGATGAAAAAATTATCAAATTTGAGTGCGTACCTAAGTTATTAGGCCGTGAGTTTATTCATGGCTCTACAGATTGTTATGGCCTATTTCGTGACGCTTACCATTTAGCCGGTTGCTCATTGCCAGATTTTGACCGTGAAGACAATTGGTGGCGGCAAGGGAAGGAGCTTTATTTAGATAACTTAGCGGAAAATGGCTTTAAGCAAGTCAAAAGAGACATTCAGCCCGGCGATATCATTTTGTGTTGCTATGCCAGTTCTCGGGCGAATCACGCCGCAATCTACTTGGGCGACCAAACTATTTTGCATCACGTTCCTAATCAATTGAGCAAGCGAGAGGTTTATAACGAAAGATGGCAACGAATGACTCACTCGATTTGGCGCTACCGCGATTGGCAACCATCCGCTTTTATGGGGATCTGCAACGATTTGGCCGTCGATTCGATTTAAATATTAAAACCGCAGCTGAAGGGCTTCATGCCTTATTTCTTCAAATTCCCAATCTAAAACAACAATTCCGTGATGGCTGGTACCAAATTCGCATTAGCGGTTCCGATATTGACCCCAGCGAATTACACCAGCGTGTCCATGAACCTCTGATGGCAAATGCGGTAATTCACATCGTTCCGCGTATCGAGGGTGCAAAAACAGGTGGAGCTTTTCAATTTATTGCCGGCGCAGCCGTTTTGGCGATTGGGTGGTGGAACCCTGCAGGCTGGAGTTTTGGCGCGTCGATGATGCTGGCAGGCGGTGCAATGATGATTGGTGGGGTCGCGCAAATGTTAACGCCAATGCCTAAGCCAGCTAATTTATCGCGTTCTGAAGAAGAAAAGGGAAATACATACTTTAGCAACCTTGAAAACGCAGTCGCGCAGGGTATGGCGGTACCAATTGCATACGGTGAGATTATGTGTGGTTCAAGGGTGATTTCACAAGCGGTTGAAATTATTGATGACGGTGATGCAAAAGATATTGATGTGGGCAAACATGGTGGTAGTGGGGAGACGTAATCATGGGTAAAGGCGGCGGTAAACAACATACTCCTTATGAGGCGCCAAACGATTTAACATCACGGCAGAAATTATCAATTATTGATTTAGTGAGTGAAGGTCCAATTGAGGGGCCGGTTGGCGATTTAAAGGGGGTTTATCTTAATAATACTCCCGTTATTGACTCCTCAGGTAACAGCAATGTAAACGGTATGACCGCTCAGTGGGTGGCAGGTACGTTAGAACAACCGGCACTAGAAGGTTTTTCATCTTCATCAAGTGAAACGCCTGTCAGCATTGAAATCAAAAAAAGCACACCTGTAACTCGCACAATAACGTCACGAAATATTGACCGCTTACGGTTAACATTTGGTACCCAAGCATTGGTTGAAGTGAAGGATAATGGGGATCGTGTTGGCACATCGGTTGAGCTGCAAGTGCAGGTGCAGCGTAACGGAGCGTGGGTAACTGAAAAAAATATCACTATCCGTGGTAAAAGGAGTAATTCCCCATACCTAATGGCTGTGATTATCGATAAGTTACCACCACCACCTTTTAGCATTCGCATGGTTCGTCTAACGCCAGATAGCAATAGCGATAAATTACAAAATAATACTATTTGGTCAAGTTACACCGAAATCACCGATATTAATCAAACCTATCCGGGATCAGCAGTAGCGGGTCTAACGTTTGAAAGTGAACAGTTTGGTAATCAATATCCTACACGTAACTATTTAGTTCGGGGGCTGATTGTTCAAGTGCCGAACAATTATAATCCTGAAACTCGCGTATACAGTGGCATTTGGGATGGAACGTTTAAGCCTGCGTATACCAATAATCCTGCGTGGGTATTGTATAGCTTATTAACAACGAAGCGATTTGGGTTAGGTAAAAGACTGAAAATAGCTGAGGTTGATAAGTTTGCGCTTTACGTTATTGGTCAATATTGTGATCAACTGGTGCCTGATGGCTTCGGCAATAAAGAGCCTCGAGTCACCTGCAATGCTTATATTACTGATATTCGAAAAGCTTATGATTACTTCAGTGACCTGTGCTCAATAATGCGCATCATGCCTGTGTGGAACGGGCTACAAATGACATTTGTTCAAGATCGTCCTAGTGATGTTGTTTGGCCTTACACAAATGCAAATGTGGTTAATGGTCGTTTCCACTACAGCTTCAGTCCATTAAAAGCCCGTCATACCGTTATTGAAGTACGTTTTATTGATCCGCAAAACGGCTGGAAAACCAGTGTTGAGCAAGTCTCTGATGATGCATTGGTTGCTCAGTTTGGCCTTAACGTGCTTCGAGTTGATGCATTTGGCTGCACAAGCCGTGGACAAGCTCGGCGTTATGGTCTGTGGATATTATTGACAGAAAAATTAGAGACCCAAACTGTTGAGTTTGAAGTAGGCGCGGAAGGGCTGCGGCATACTCCTGGTGATATTATCGAAATTATGGATAACGACTGGGTGGGGGGTGAGGATCCTATTGGTGGTAGACTCATAGCCATCGATGCCACTCAAAAGATTTTAACGCTTGATAGAGAAGTAACAAAACCTAAATCCGGTACCGCATTTATTTCGTTAATGAATGCCACTGGGCGTTATGAACGCGTAAAAGTGACAGGATACTTAGGCAACAATCAAATTAAAGTTGAATCGGTACCAAAAGGTGTCGCCACAAAATCGGTATGGGGTATTAGCCAGCCTGATTTGGCTCGTCGCTTATTTAGGGCGATTACGATTTCTGATAAAGGCGATGGCACCTACGGTGTTATTGCAGTTCAGCACGTTCCCGAAAAAGAGGCTATGGTTGACCAGGGGGTGAAATTTGAACCGTTGCCCGATACGCCATTGGGCGGCTACATTCCTCCAGTTGAAAACCTTTCTGTTGAAGTCAGTGCAGATAGTGACAACTGGCAAGTGGAAGCCAACTGGACAACCGCAACGGCGGTTCGAGGTGTTGATTTTGTCCTCAAACTAACTCAAGCGGGGCGAATTGTTGGTACCGCGAAAACCCAAGAAAACCGTTATCGCATTGGTAATTTACCGCAAGGGAATTACTTGCTCTCTGTCGCACCGCAAAATAAAGATGGGCAAAAAGGCGAACAAGCCTCAGTCTCATTTGATATTAACCCACCGCCCCCGCCGTCTTATATTGATATTGATCCGGGCTTTTTCAGTTTGGGTATTATCCCACATGTGGGTGGACAAAATGCGCTGCGCCTGCAGTATGAGTTTTGGTTTTCTGAAAAGCAGATTGCTAATATCAATGAGGTTGAGCTATTAGCTGAATACCTTGGCAATGGCACAATGTGGGTGATTCAAGGAAGGAAACTTAAAGCTGGTCAGACATATTACGTTTATGTCAGAACCGTGAACCCCGTAGGCAAGTCGCAGTTTGTTGAAGCCAATGGTAAGCCAGAAGATCGGGCTGATGAAATATTGGAAGTTATCGGTGATAAATTCCTCAGCAACGAAGCTGGTCAGAAACTGCAGGAGCAAATCGACTTCAACAAAGACAATCTATCAGACTTACAAATCGACAATGACGACTTCAAGCAAAAAGTTATCAGTATTGATCACGAGATAGAAGCTGTTAACGAAGCTGTAATGATGAACACCAAGTTTACGACTGAAGTTCACTTTAGCTTAAAAGAAGAAGTTGCAGATCGCAGAGCTGAGATATTCCGCATCGAACAAGTGCAGGTTACTGACAGAGAAGCTGCTGCTCGCTGGCAAGAGCAAATCACAGCAAAAGTTGACTTCAACGCATCTGAAATTCTGAATATTAAAGATGCACAGGCGACTTATGAGAAAGCGACAGCACAGCAAATCAGTCAAGTCAAAGCAGATCTAGGGGAAACAAACAAAGAAGTCGGCAACATCAAAGGCCGTGTCACTACAGTCGAAACGGCAACAGCTGATTTAAAACAAGCGCAAGCGAAGTTTGAACAATCGACGACAGCCCAGTTCGGTGAAATGACCGGCTATATCACGAATATCAATCAAACTATCACTAATCTTGAATTTTCTTTCTCTGAAGCACTGATGCAAACAAATGCACAAGTGAATGAAACGAATTCAGAGCTATTGAAAACGAAAGCAGAAGTGACTCGATTAGCAACGGCAACAGCAACAAATGAGCAAGCGACAGCGGAATTAGCTGAGAATGTAAAAGCGCAGCATGAGCAATCTGAAGCTGAATTTGTTGATGTGCGCAAATCGATTGCTGAGAAAGATAAGGCCCAATCTGAGCGCACAGAGCAAGTGCGTGCAGAGCTTGGTAAAGATATCAATGCTAACAAAGAAGAGTTATCTAACATCAATGCTGTAGTGACTCAGCACACAGAGTCTATTGCGACATTAGATGAAACGACAACTCAGATTAAACAGACGCAACAGAGTCAGCACGAAGAGACTCAAGCAAGTATTGGTAAGTTAACTGAAACGACTGCAAATACTGATAAAGCATTAACGGAGGCAAAAGAACAGTCAAAAGCACGTTTTGAAGACAATGAGGCATCAATCAATCATATCGAACAAACGATGGCAAACACTGAGGGCTCACAAGTTGAAGCTATCGGGCAGTTAACAGCCCAGCAGAATGTTCAGGGTACGGAAATCTTACGTGCTAAAGCGTCAATCACTCGTATTGATAAAGTTGTTGCTGATAACAATCATGCGTTTGCACAGTCGATAGAGCGTCTTGATGCTCAATTTGATGAAACCTATGCAGCAATTGAAAAAATGTCAAAAGTAGAAGTTGATCACCAGGGAAATGCGTCTTCTATTATTTCATTTAAAGCTGCAGTTATGTACAACGGCCAATCCTATGATGCAGCCATGTTAGTTGGGGCTAGTGTTAAAAACGGTAAAGTCGTCACGCAAATTGGTTTCAGCGCGGATACCTTTGGTATTTTCAATCCAACAAGTGGCAAGTTAGAGCCCGTATTTTTTGTTGAAAACGGTCAGGTGTTTATCAATGAAGTGTTTATCAACAAGGCCACAATTGAAAAGCTATTGATCGGTGTAGAAATTAAGTCTAAACGTTATGAAAAAGGAAAGGCTGGTTATCGGCTTGATGCGGAAACAGGTAGCGCGGAGTTTAATAAATTGGAAGTTTATGGTGATTTTAAAGTGAGTGGTGATGCAGGTCGTGTCATTTTAGATGCAACGGGACTGATGATTTATGACCAATCAGGGCGATGGGCGGTTAAAGTTGGGAGGAAACCATGAGTGAGTTAGGCTTATTTATCAACCCTAAAGATGGAGGTAAGCCCATTGAGTTAACAAAAGATAATTACCCACTCACATTCATCACTAAAATTACCACCCATCCCAGATATCCACAAAAAGACAACAGAAACAAGTCCGTTAATGTGCCCGGGCTCTCTCGGTATAACGTGGTGATTATTCCCTCAGCACTTTGTCATTTTCTAGCCTATGGCTCGGTACAAATGGTAAGAGTCGGTAGCTATTGGACTTCAGGAGATACTTTCCACTGCTATTATGATGAGTTCGGTGGCCCTGATGGTTGGTTGCCGGGAAGTGATGGTGAGTCGCATTTTTTCTTATACGGCACGCTAAAAGATAATCCACCTGATACTTATGGTTTATTTTTGAATGCAGGTGCGTCTGCAGCAATTGATA
The DNA here is from genome assembly GCF_053098325.1 of Providencia sp. PROV_01. Classification (NCBI taxonomy): domain Bacteria; kingdom Pseudomonadati; phylum Pseudomonadota; class Gammaproteobacteria; order Enterobacterales; family Morganellaceae; genus Providencia; species Providencia sp. PROV_01. Next base: position 2,371,657 of record NZ_JBRFKD010000002.1, read on the forward strand.
ACTTTCGAAGTATCACCCAAGAAAATGAAGTGGCTTATTGTGTTTATCGTAAGAAGATTTATATCGACGTCAATAACAATCGAGGGTACTGGAGCTTACCGAACGATATACCGAATCGTAGTTCTGCATTAGTTTTCCTGCGACCAGAAAGCACAAGCCAAGTACTTCGCTATGACCGGCCTAACAACCGAATTATATCTTGGGGGGCGGGTTGGGTGTATGTCGTCGTTTTTTCGTACGGTTTAAATCTACAACCCGCCGATGGATTAACGATTTGGAACAAACAGGGTAAAGTGGTTTTCAATTCAGATTACATTCCATTCTTTAATAATGGGCACACCATCAAAATGAGTGGGAATGTCGCCACAAGCTCATTTGAAAAACCGATGTTCAGCATGGATATGCCCAATACATGGTTAGAAAATGAAAGGGTAAACGTTAACTGTTATTTATCAGGGTTTAGAGTTGAAAATAACAAGCTAATTGCAAACCGAATGTGGACCATCGATTTTTACCCAAGTTACGCCAACTATATGTATAACCAAGTCGTGTATTCCAGTTCCTATTGCATCGATTTCAATGATTATTTTTAGCTTATAAAAACACCTAATCACAAACAAACCGCTTAATTGCGGTTTTTTTGTATCTAAATTTCGGAGAATCCTATGTACAACACAGGCACAGTCACAACAACTGCAAACAGTACTAAATTAGTCGGTACCGGCACTAAATGGCTCAATAACATTAATCGTGTTTCAGCGGAGCAGGCAATACAGATTCAAATTAATAACACTGTTTACAATAACAGTATTCAGTCGATTCAATCAGATACTGAACTCACATTAAATTTCCCATTACCAACTGCAGCAACAGGGGCGAAGTACGTCATCCTCACAACAATGGTTCATTCTGTTTCGGATGCGATGAATAAAATTGTGTCCATGAATGGTGCGAACGTGCAGTTCAGCGACATATTAACGCGCTGGATGACCGAGCAGGGCATTATCACTGTGACATTGCCAGACCAAACGACTCAACAGTTACGCACCACAAAAGAAATGGATAAGCAGCTAGATGGAAAGGTTGATAAAACTACAGGGGAAATGGAGTCAATAACGGTATATAAAAAAGGGATGAATTATCCTACTTTAAGACTGAAAAAAGATGATGGCTCAACTCTTTACTTAGAAGCTAAGCCTGACGAACAATCCGTCATGGCTCAACTATATGAACGTGGGCCCGATGGGAAAATTAAGTACAGCACTTCGTTTCCTAAGTCCATGGGAACAGCAATGCAAGTTGGTAATTTTGGGCTAGGCGGTGCTGAAAATGGCGGTTTTTTACCAAGTGTTAGTGATTTTAGTAAAAATAAAGTTGGGTTCTATAGCCTTGCACACACAATTGAAGGTATGGCAGAGCTTGGTATAACTGATTTTTATGGCTCAAGTATTATTGCAAAATATTCAGCAGGGAGTAATTCACAAGTATTGCTGTTGCCAAATTATAGTAATAGCTGGCTTCAAATGATACGAAAGGGCAGTACTGGTTCAAAACCAGAGAGATGTATTTTTTACTCAGACAAAAACACAACTAAAGACTCAAACGGCAACTTAAAAGCCGCTTCCCCGGTGGTAAAACTTTTCGCTGATGACATTGAGTTAAACGACGAATCTGAAGGCGTTGAAATGGAGCATCTTGGTATTGGCCATTACCTCATTAAAGGTGTTGTGGGTTTTAATGCAGATGGTGCATGGGGTATCAATAACGGCTTTGTCATTCCTCAAGACCATAACGGTAAAAACATGGTCCTCATTGATTACGAGGTGAGACCTGATGGTGATATTGAAGTTTTTGTTTTCCACCAACAGAACGCAGATATGCCAGAACGTTTCCAGAATAAGCGCATTAAGCACTTTGATGAAGAAGGCGTGCCTGTTTACTTCCAAAACTACGAACCTTGTGACGTACCTGAATCGCGCTGGATAGACATGCGTGTCGAAATGCCACCTAACTCCACCTACAATCAAAAGCAAGCTGAAGCTGAGAGAGTCGCTAAGCTAGAAGCAGAGCGATTAGCGCAAGAAGAAGCTAAACGTGCAGCAGAGGAGGCGGAAAGGGTAGAGCAGGAAGGCCAAAACGAGGCCTAATCATTGTATTTTTCTATCAAAGTGGATTCTTTAACTGATAACATATCAGCAATGCTCTTCAAATCATCTACGTAGATAGATACTTCTCCAGCTTCACACTTTATATATTCAGCTTCGGAAATCGTGAGATTCTTTGCTATTTCTGAGGTTGATATATTTTTTGATAAGCGCAAATGCTTAATAAATTCACCAAGAGTTTTGTTCGACATTTTTTCTATCTTTAGCCTTTTTTAATGACAGATGAAGATGCGTTTCAATAAAGCCAATCACTTTATGAATACTTTTATCATCAATGAGTTGCCAGTTTTGATTAAGCATAAACTCGTCAATTGAAATACCTTTGTAATCTATCTCAGTTCTATAAAAAACGTAAATTTTTGATAGCTCAGTGTGAGATGGCTCTCTATTTTTGTTGATGCAATTTAATGCAAGCAAAAGTAGCTGATTGTTGTTCATGTAACCTCCGAATCAAGAAGTGCATGATATGTGAGCAGCCGATAGGGTTATATCAATTTTAGTCGGGATTATATTGAAAATGGGGTAGGCTCTGAAGAAATAGATAGGCAATAAAAACTAATGCGCCAGATCGAGTAGTTGGCGCACTTAGATCACTTATCAAAATATTCTACTTCGGCTTCTTGGGTTTCAGGAAGCCAATCACCATCGTTAAATATCTCTTCCAATGTTTCTTCAATATACGTTTTCTTCTCATTATACGTTTTCTTCTCATTCTTCCCAAGACCGTCAATAGACACATTATCTTGAGTACTCCAGTTTATATCGATATTGATGTCGGGATATTTGGCGCTTAATCTTTTGGTAATCTCATTTCTTAATGCTTCAAAAGTACCTGTAGGTAACTGACCTTCTTTATTGTTATTAAAGCGGATCTTGATAGTAACCATAAAACACTCCTTCGTAGGGTAATTAACTGTATTTATATACAGTGTATTTATAGCCAGTATTTTTATTTTTGGCAAGGAGTCATTCAGGAACAATCATTTGTTGTCATAATTAATGTGTACATACATGTGTGCATAGTAATCATATAATTAAAATTGGCGTCATTTATTTCATTGATTTATATTAACTTATGTCAATTAAGTATGATTCTTCTAGAAAATAACGAAGAGCGTGAAGATTACGACTATTGCGACATTCCGAATGGTCACTGGATTGACGTGCGTGTAAACATGCCATCCAACATGCATAAACAATCAATAATTACATGATTATTTATATATATGAGCAATATTTGTGTAACTAAAGTCATAAATACATAGACATCTTGAGTAACTTTAGTAAACTCAATGAAGTTAGACAAAAATATGTTTAAGTGAGATAAGATATGCTTCTATGGTACCGATTTAAAAATTTTTATTCCTTTAAAGATGAAGTTGAAGTCGACTTAAGACTTAAAAAGAACTCATCTGAAACAGACTATGATGTTGTTTTTAATGGAGAAAAGGTAACGAAAGTTCTTGCCGTTATGGGCGCTAACGGTTCTGGCAAATCTAATTTGCTAAAGCCGCTAGCATTTTTACATTGGTTTAGTCGCTTTTCTTTTAAAGACTTGGAGCCTAAAGAGAAGCTCCCACTATTTCCACATGCACTAAATAAGAAAGGAGCATCTGAAATAGAGGTTTGCTTCACTTATCTCAATGAAGAAAGTCAAATTTTTTATACAAAGTATTTGTGTAAATTTACAAGAGATAGAGTGGTGCATGAGGAAGTAAAATATAAACATTCAAAAAGTCGTCAATATTCAACGGCATTTTCGAGAAGTATTGACCAAAATGGCGAGCAAAAGATTAAAGTTAATAAGCTAAGCTTTGATGAGCATGAAATGTTTACAATTAAAGAAATTGAAACAGTGCCATCCAACGCTTCAATTATCTCTTATTATCATAGAAAAGATAATGAAATGGCGAATTTTTTAGTTGGATTATTAGCTTTCGCTTCTAATTTAAGCGTCTATGGTAAGCATCAATTTAGTTATAGTGATGTATTGGCAATAACGGAAAATTATAGTAATGAAAAGGAGGTGTTTAAAAAGGCTGTAGATATAATGAAAAAAATGGATTTTGGACTAAGCGATATAAAATTAAAAAAAGAAAAATTTATAGATTCGGATAGCGGCGAAGAGTATGAAAGAACAGTTCCAATAGGAATTCATAATAATAACGGAAAGGAATTTAAGCTTCCATTTATAATGGAATCTGCTGGAACCCAAGCATGCTACACTCATTTATTTAATTTATTAGTTTCTTTAGAGAATGGTGGAGTAGCAGTTATTGATGAGCTAGATAGCGATCTTCATCCTTTGATGGTCTCTGAGATTTTGAGTATGTTTGAAAACGAACAAATTAATACAAGTAATGCTCAGTTAATATTTAGTTGTCATACACCTGAAGTTTTAAAACATTTGAAAAAGCATAATGTTTATTTGGTGGAAAAGGATAGCTGTGAAAGTACAGCATGGAGAATGGATGATATCCAGGGTCTCAGAAGTCAAGATAATCTTTATAATAAATATATAACAGGTGCATTAGGCGGTGTTCCTGATATTTGCTTGTAGGGACCCATCAAATGGCACAAAAGAAAAGTATTCGAAAAGTAAAGAAAACATTACTTTTGGTAGGAGAAGGGTTTTCAGAAAAGGCTTTTTTGAGTCATTTAGTCTCTTTGTTTTCTAAGGGGGGGTATAAAATTTCAATAACTACTGCAAAAGGAAAAGGGCCATCTAATGTTATTTCTCATGCGGTGTCATGTAAAAAAAACTCAGGGTACGATATGGTTGCCGTTTTGCTTGATACCGATCTGACATGGCCAGCGCAGAAAGTTAGAGAGGCTGAAAGTAGGAAGATACTACTTATAGGCTCAACACCATGCTTGGAAGGGCTTTTATTGGATATTTTACAGCAGAAAAAATTCGATAAAAGCGCTGAGTGTAAAAATAAGGTTCAAAAGATGTTAGGTGATAACCTAACTGATAAAAAAGTATATAGGCAAATTTTTACTGAAGAAGTAATTTTTTCAGCGGCTAAAAAAATAGAAACTTTATCTAAATTGATATCAATACTTTCTAAGGCATGATTGAGCTTAAAAGCCTTTCTGCAAAACTATTTGTTATGCATTGATCTTTAAGTATTTTATAAATAGATAATTATGGATTTACCAATATGCTTTATTATGGGTATGTATATATAAATCAATATGTTGCTTGTTTTATCTAATTATGGTGCTGCGCCACATGGGCTGGACTGAAGCGGCTGACTTAATCGTTAAAGGTATGGAAGGCGCAATCGAAGCTAAGACTGTAACCTATGACTTCGAACGTCAATTAGAAGGCGCTAAATTACTGAAATGTAGCGAATTCGGTGACGCAATCATTAAACACATGTAATTTATTATATTGTGTAATTAATAACGGGAGCTTAATAGTTCCCGTTTTTTATTGTCACATTTGAAATGGTTATCAAAAAGTTATCAAAACGAATTATCAAAACCTATCCCAATATAGACTATCAAATAACTACTTTTACCCAATCTTTACCCCGATCATCATTATATTTATCAGTCATTTTTTGCGATTTATGACCCAGTAAATCTTTAGTGTTAATTCCTTGTTCTCGATAGAGTCTTTCTGATAAAGATCGTTGTTCATGAAATGAAGCTGGCGTTCCTTCACCCCAATCAATATCAGTTTTATTTCGTGCCTTCTTGAAATTTGTTGTTATTGTATTTGCTGTAACTTGTTCGCCTCTATTTGCTTGAGAGGTTGTTCTAAAATAGTGGATCAGATAAGGACTGAGAACACGGTCACGACATCTAGTAACAACATCACGTAAAGACATGTTTAATGCATCAGATCTTAACGCTAGTGGAATGGCCAGTTTACTTCCTGTCTTTTCTTGTGTTACATGCAAATGGTCATCCCAAATATCACTAAATTTCATTGCTGAAATATCGCCGAGTCGTTGCCCTGTAATGACTGCCAATAACATTGCATTGCCTAAGTACTTATGTTGTTTATCCGCGATATCAAATATTTTTTGCCACTCCTCTAAATTAAGGCGCTGGCGGGTAATTCGTCTTTTTGGTTGTTTAGTTGCGAGTGCAGGGTTATATCCTGGTGGGACTTCACCGGCATGCTGCGCCTCTTTGAACACATCGATTAATACAGATCGAATAACCTGAGCCATGCGATGTTGGCCATTAGATTTATACTCATCAAGTATTGATGCGATATCTCTCGCATCAACAGCGGGTAAAGGCTTCATTGCGAGAGAGTGGCGCATTAGGTCTACAGGTTTTCTTTTTTGTTTGTATGTATTTTGTTTTATATCACCGTCAGCAAGGCGCTCTTCTTGTATTACCCAGTAGCGATCCAGCCAAGTATTTACGGTGATCTCTTTTCCTTTAATTCTTGCTACTCTATCGCTGATCGCCATAACTTGTCGGCTGCGTTGCTCAGCTAACCGGTTATTAGCTTCAATCGCAATTTCACGAGCTTCAGCCTCATTGTCACCGAGGGCATGATATTTTCCAGTTATAGGGTGACGATAACGCCAATAAACCTTGTTAGCTTTTCTGCTAAATAGTGGGTAGAGATTAGGGATGTTGACGTTATTTTTACGTGGTTGGGCAGCCATCGTTTAAAATCCTTTGTAATTTTGGGTTATCACTCTTATTGATAACCGGTGATGTCAAATTACCGACTAAGTCGGCATCTTCTCTCACACGCCAAATACCACCTTCTTTTTGTGCTGGTGGATAGAACAAGCCATTCCTAGCATAGCGTTGTAATGTCCCCAGGCGAGGAGGGCGACTTCTATAACGTTCGCTCGCCCATTCCTCCAAAGTTAGCATTTGCATAATTACCTCCACATTCTGCCGCATACAGACTTTTAATTTTTGACTATACTTATTAAGTAACACGCGATACTTGCTATTATTTGCCGGCATATTATATGTCGGTTTTTTTTTTGCTAATTTCTTGTTTATTTATATCTTTGGACTAAGCTTAAGTAATTCTACAGTTACTTATATTCCTATAGAATGAGCTGATCCCTGTGTGTTAATTATTTACCGCTGAATTTATTGGCGGTATTTTTTTATTTATTGATTTGGTTTTAATTTAAATACAATAAATAACTATCACTCGGACTTATTATTATCAGCAAAAATTAGTTTATAAATTTCTTCACGATGGACACTAATATCTTTTGGGGCATCAATACCAATCCGCACTTGGTTACCCTTTACTCCTAAAATTGTAACTTTAATATCATCACCAATAACCACAACTTCGGTTGGTTTTCGAGTAAGAATAAGTATTCCCATACTAAGCACTCCACATAGTTAATAAGATTGCCTGAACTAACTTATCCACATCAGGCGGCTGTGGTATTCTTGGAAGCCCTACACAACCAAGAGAATTTTTTAATGCTTAAATCTACGCTAATTGCTAAATGCCTTTACCAATGCAACATGATCACTGATGTAAAAGGGGGTGAGCATGCAGTACAAAGTATTTTTGTTGAGTATTTTCCAAAACATTCATTTGAAAAATGGAACACTAAACTATCTGACAATGTTGTAAATCACTTTCTAGAAGCATCAAAAGGTAGCTCAACTATTCATGTTGATTCCTTTATTCAAGACCTTTGGGATCTTTAATAGTCGAAAAAGCACTGTAACCATGTTGGATAGTTTTCCCGAACGCATTAGCCTCTAGTTCTAGCGAGTCTCTATCCAGCATTAAGACTTCAGTGGTTTTTGCGATAAATGACAAGTAATCCGCAGCTACCGAGCCATCCGTTCTCAAATAACAAACCGTGGCGCCATTGATTTTCAACTCAATAATATTTCCTGTTGTTTTATCTGCTTTATTCGACATAGCTAGAACTCCACACAATTGAATTCAGTTAAGCACTAATAATGACTTGGCAACGTTCAGACTGATCGAAAATATCTTCATCGAGCTTTTCTAATTGGCGCTGCAAGTCTGATTGCTTAGCTTTAAGTGCCGCCAGCTTTTGAAGTTCAGCGGCTTTTTCCATAATCCATGCTGCAGCATCTTCTTGCGACATAGCAACGCTAAAAGTGACGATTGGTTCATTTGAATTGGTTTGCATGATATCCACCTAGTCATTGTCTTGATGGAATAAATATAGCAATGGCTATTAAATATAGCAATAAGTATATTTTGTTTATTTTAAGATGGATTGTATTATATTGAAATTAAAAGGGTTATTTTTTTATTTTTATAATAATACGAAAGGCTATCAGAATTTATATGGAATAATTCTTGCAAATTTTACTTGAGAATATAAAGTATAAAACAATTTACTGTATAAATACACAGTAAACAACCAAAAGCTACAATGTTATATTCGAGAGGAATGAGACGATGGTGATAGTTTTGGTGAGAGATGGGGTTGGTGAGTATAGAGAGGTGCTTGTTAGTAAAAAAAAGAAAACAAGCTACCTCCTGAAATCACGAACAAGAAAGACAACTACACCGATAAATAGTGCAGAGGATAAATCAATCAATGGCACTCTATTATCATCAACTGACAGGAAGCCGTGACTGCCGCCATCTAAAAATTTATATACAGAAATAGAATTGTTGACCTGCGCTATCACCAGATCCCCCGTTCCTGGTGTTATCTCAGTGTCTACTATAGCAATGCTCCCGTTAGGTGCCTCGGCGCACCCAGTATTGCGACTAAGAACATATGCACGATAAGACGGTAATGGCTTGCCCATAGGGGATAAAACGAAATCGTCAGTCTCACCAGTCTCATCCCAAACTGAAATGTTAAGAGATTTGTCTAACCTAAATCTATGCTCGTTATTAGGCCCTTCCATTTCCCCAATACCGTTCGCCAACCAATCAACATTCACGCCAAGCGCATTAGCGATATCAACTAATTTAACAGAGCCTTTGGCTTTTCCATTAACTAAACGCCAGATCGTAGGTTGAGCAACGCCTGATGCTTCAGCTAAAGCACCCTGAGTCATATTGCCCCTATATTTCATAGCCTTTTGAAGGCGTTCAGACAGTGTCGTTTTCATGAATGCGAATTTATAGTCATGCGTATTAAAAATCAAATTCTCATTGCTATTGTATAATTTAATACTCATTGCTATTATTTATCTCACGACAATACTAAAAGGGTTAAAAAATGAAAAACAAAGCAATTCAAAAAGCAATTGATATTGCTGGAGGGCAAAAAAAACTAGCTGACTTATGCGGCGTTAGCCAACCAACAGTTTGGCGCTGGCTTCATGGAGGTGGTGTAGACGCTAGGTTGGTTATGTCAATTGTGAAAGCCACCAAAAATGCTGTTTTACCTCATGAAATAAGACCAGATTTGTATGAACTAATTGGAACAGGCAAACAATAGCAAATCGAACTAACTGAGTTAACTACCAACAAAACAACGGAATTGTAGATATGTGCAAACAAACATTAAAAGAAGTCGTGAAAGAGATGTGTAAGGCGTATCCCGGTGGACGTTCAGCGATGGCGGGTGCATTGGGTATGACAGAAACAACGTTCAATAACAACTTGTATGAGAAAAACGGATGTCGTTTTTTTGAACGTGAAGAGCTTGAGGCAATGGAAGATTTATCTAATACCTCATTTCTTGCTGGGTATTACGCAAACAGAAGAAATTTATTGCTGGTGGAAAAGATAAGCCCAGAGGATTTGGACGAACCAGAATTATTTAAATTACAAACTCGAGCATCAACAACTCGCGGTGAGTTAGTTGTATTCATTGGAAAGGCATTGGAAGACGGTGTTGTTGATAGGCATGAAGAAAAGCAAATTATGACCATGTTGGATAGGGCAATCGCAAGCACTAGAGGAGCTATCAATGCGCTCATCAAATTACATAAGAAAGGTTGACGCCCCAGATATGCGGTCCGAGGCGTCGGGTGCTAATAACAACTTGTGTGGAGTAACTAGCATGAGCAGTGTAAACCAATTTCAATCAAAAAAGCAATTTAGATGCTTGCCTGTATCGAAATGTGGTCCGTTTCAATATGTAGAGATCATAACCTCAGCTGACGAGTCGGGCAACTACCAGACCGAACAACAATTGGTAGATAGCAAAGTCCTAAGAGATAGCTGGGCTAAATACTATTTCCGCAGTGGGAGAGAGGTTAGTGAGCAATGAAAAGCATAAAAACCTTAATCGTTACTTCCGAGATAAGCGAGGCCGTATTGTCCATGTTGTTGAGTGGGACAAACCAAGGCAACGGGTTGTTTTCATGCTCGATGACTATGAGCACCCCTGTTTTGAGCCCCTCGAACAATTCAAAAAATATTACACAGAAGTTAAGTAGGTAACAGCATGAGCGTAAAACTATCAAGTTATGTATGGGATGGCTGCGCAAGTGCAGGTTTGAAAATAACCTCTGTTGCGATAATGGCCCGTCTCGCCGACTTTTCAAATGATGATGGTGTCTGTTGGCCATCGGTACCGACAATTGCTCGTCAAATAGGTGCGGGTGAAAGTACTGTACGTACCGCTATTAAAAACTTAGAAAAAGCCGGTTGGTTATCAAGCGAAAAGCGCCGTAAAGGTAATCGTAACGCAAGTAATATCTATCAATTGAACGTTGATAAATTAGCTTCAGCGGCAATGGCCGCACTTTCTCAACCGCCAGTTTCTGATACGTCAAATTCTGACGCATCAAAATCTGTTGCATCAAAATCTGTCCCGTCAGAATCAAGCAAAAATAATCGTTTTGACCCGCCAGAATCTGGGGGCGATCCGTCAGTAACTTCAAAACATGATCCATTAGTAACTAACTCTTTGTCGCAGAATTCTTGCGAATCCAGCGACCAGTCAAAAATTGATTTTTTAAATCGTTACCCAGAGGCGGTGATTTACAGCACTAACTTTCAAAAATGGGGCTCAGCCAATGACCTCAAATGCGCGGAATGGTTATTTGAGCGCAAGTGCGAGGTATTCAAAGAACTTGGCCTGAAAGAACCTAAAGCCCCAAATCTTACTGATTGGGCTAACGAAGTTCGCTTGATGGTCAGCGTTGACGGGCATAGCCACAAAGAAATTTGCCAATTCTACAAACGCGTTATTCAAGATGATTTCTGGAAGAAAAACGTTCAGTGCCCAAGAACACTACGCAACCAGTGGGATGACCTCACATTGCGCCTTGCTGGTGAGCAAAAAGTTAAGGTCGATGCTGTTGAGCGTGATGAAGCATTCACAAGAATTATTGGTTCCCGTTCAAAACCTCAAAATCGTATTGAGGAAATTGCAAGTGAACTGGCTGGGAAATCAGGCGTTCGTCGCATGACGGACTTTGTAGGCCGCAAGGCATGGGGGCAGGTATTTGGCAACAAGCAGCAGAGCAAGCAGCGAAAGAGGTGACAGCATGATGCGTAGTGAAACTAAAACAATCTATTGTGTTGACGTTCTAGGCATGATTGCCATGTTCAAACAGCTACGTAAATGGCGCACTATTTGCAAGCTTCGTAACAGATGGAATCAATCCCGTTGTGATTTAGTGACTTGCAGGAAGTTTCGCCACTTAAACCATCATGCTGACCATTTTCAAGTTCAGCAGCGTTATAAGCATATGCGCGAGTATGTTAAATCCCACCAGCAGCGAGGCGTTATCTAATGGCTGTTTATTCAAGTAATACTGCTCCAGAAGATAAAGATTGCTGGCAAACACCTCAGTGGTTATTTGAAGCTTTAACGCTTGAGTTTGGTTTTTGGTTAGATGCTGCTGCAAGTGAGCAAAATGCTTTGTGCTCATATTTCTTAACTATAGAACAGAATGCATTACAAAGTGATTGGGTAAGTCGTGGCGCCATATGGTGTAACCCGCCTTACAGTAAGATAAAACCGTGGATCGTTAAAGCTGCGGAACAATGCACAAAGCAAAACCAACCAATAGTGATGTTATTGCCAGCGGATAAATCAACATCTTGGTACTCATTGGCGCTAAAAAGCGTTGATGAAGTTCGAACTATTATCGATGGCCGTATTAATTTTGTTGATCCCAATACTGGAAAAGAGAAAAAGGGCAATAGTAAAGGCTCAATTCTTCTTATCTGGCGTCCATTTGTAGAGCCAAAGGCAATTGGGACACACGTCTCAAAAAATCGTTTGATGGAGATAGGCAAAGCAATCTTAGGGGAGGTGGTATGACTCCTTTGTATCTAAGAATCGCGAGCGAATTCAAAGCAGGTAACGAAATAACAACCAAGAAAATCAGAAGTATATATGCATCATCTAATAATCATACAAAAATCACGGTAGATTTTTTGCTCAGAGCTAAAGCGATAAATAAAACAGGAAGAAAAGAAGGAGCTTTTAGTATTTATGTGCTTCAGCAAGATGCATATGAGAAAACAGTCGAACTAGACAATAAAAGCAAGAGATATAGAGCAAAAACAAATCGGCATGTTAAGTGTGATGTTAAAGAGTTAATGAAAACGCATAACCCATTGATATTAAAATTCAATACATTACTGGCGGAGGTTAGACAGTGAAAAACAAAATGCCAGAAATCAATCAATGCAAATGCGGTAGTGAAGATTTGCATATACAAACGCTTGAATATCGCACTTGGTTTTACGTTTATTGCCACGGCTGTGGGGCGAAAGGCCCAGCAGTAAATGATAAGCCATCAGCAATAACAATTTGGAATGAAATGGTATCGAAATGAGCAAATCATGGATATTAACTCCAATTCCCGTTCCTGAGCTTGGTGCTGTGATATTTAGACCAGGAGTGAGCGAGCTATCAAATTTTAATGGTCGCATGCTCATTATCCCAGTACCGAATTCACTAAGCGATAAATCAATAGGGCCTATCTCTCTTTCTTCATCATTCCTCAGCGACGAGTTTAATGATGTTGAAGAAATAAAACAGGTATTAAAATTAACTGTAGATCCCGAGCCACCAGCTAGCTTGATGTTAAAGCCGAAGCTGCAGCGCTGGACTAATGATAAATACCTGCAGTGGGTAAAATCACAGCCATGTTGTGTCTGTAACTCTATCGCGCATGATGCACATCATCTAATAGGCCATGGTCAGGGTGGAACAGGCACTAAAGCCCATGACTTGTTCACTATTCCATTGTGTCGTATTCACCACAGTGAGTTGCATAAGGATCCAAACGGATGGGAAAGGGAGCACGGTAGCCAGTTAATTTTGTTATTTCGATTTCTAGATCGGTCAATCGGTCTGGGTGTTTTCGGTTAATGCGTTGTGCGGAACGCAGTGGAGGATTACATGGCTATTTATTCACATGATTTAGAATATTTAAGTATCAAAGCTTATGATGCAGTAAATAGTTGCGCTGGTACAACGAAAGGGCAACTAGAAGCATTTGAGGGGTTTGGTTTGACTGATACTAAAACGACACCAAGAGTTAGAGCAAGAAACCTAGAATTAAACGGCCGTCTTGTTTGCCGAGATACAGACCCCGTTTATGCATTAGAAACCAGAAGCAATAGAACACCAAGGCCAATGATTGATCCTCATACATTTGAAATGAGTTCATGGAGAAGAGCTATAAATGCACTAAGTGATGAGCACCGATCATGGATTATGTATAGATATGGTAATGACTTAAACTTCGAACATCAGGTGAATATCTGTAAATACATCTGGTGTGAATTTAATGAATATGCAGCAGCGTATAATTTAAGTAGTAAAGTTAAGGGGCGACTAAGGGCGTTGATTTGGTTGTCAGTACAGCAATATGAGGCAGATAATTACTCACAAACAAAACTTGCTGAATTGGCTGGGGTAAGTCGATATAACTGGAATAAAACCTATCATTCCCACTGGGTCAAAATGTTATATATTTGTAGCAATCTGGATGAGAACTCACTTTTTTTAATGAGAAATAAAAGGCAAGAACAGAAAAGTAAAAATGAACTGTAAAACTTGCAAAAGTTAACAAAATGAGCCATATTTAAGGCTAATTTGGTAAATTGCCAAAATTGTTTATAACCTCGCAATATGGGGTTTTTTTATGCCTGAAATAAACATAAGACTTGCTGTTACGATTGGTCAGAGTTACATGTGTAGTTATGCATAATAAAAGAAAACCCCACCTAAGCAGATGGGGTCTTTAGATTACATTTTTTTCAAATGGGCTTCGACTTTTTGAATAAATGATTCTTTGGGAGCTTTTTCGCAAGCTTCAACGATTAACGGAGTGGATGTTTCGATACCACTAATATCTAAAGTAGGGTCTTCTACCTTACCTTTCTGGGTGATAATCTCAGCAGCACCAATTGCTGTTGGATAAAATGCATCATCGATTGCTAAAAAATCTTCGCACGTCCATTTAGATACAGGTTTTGCATCTGTTGCAGCGAAAGCTGATGCAGATATCAAAGACATTGCAATTGCAGTAGCAAACAGTGTTTTCTTCATTTAATTGCCTCACTTTGTTTGTTAAACATAAATACAACCAGCAAGTAAAATATAGATATTGATGATAAAATTTCAAGTAGGTTTTGGGATATAATGCGGGTACTTGAAAAGAATAAATATCATCCCGATATAGGAGATACACCGTATTTCACTTAATCGTGGCGTCCCATACTAGGTAAATTAGGATTACGGTGTAGACCCGCCAGTAATGGCGGGTTTTCTATTTAAGAGACTGTTTTTGTTATGAGTAAAATATTTAATTTTATTATTGCGTTATTTTTACTAGGTGCTGGCTTTGTGCTAGGCCTCTCCCTTTCCTATAAAGATGAAATAAGCGTTGTTGAAAGAACCAAGCGTACAGTACTCGGATACTTGAACAGCCCTAAATTAGAGTCTTTTAAAGACGTGGAATACAACTTCAATAAAATATCTCATAATGGTGGAGAGGTTGGCTATGTTTGTGGCTATGTATCTCGACACTATGACTTTGTCAGTGAAGTTGAATTTAAGCGCTTTGTGGTTAAAGTATATATAAAGCCTGATGGGGAAATTAATATATCAATACCAGCGATAGATGGCGTTGGGGAAGTTTTTGATAAATCGCAAATTGACAAACTGTGGAATAGTTATTGTATATCACCCACGCTCAGCAAGTAAAAAAAACCACCTACAGCAAGAGGTGGCGGTATACATACCATTGGGAAAAACCAGAAAAAAAGCTCTCTAAATGTTTGCAGATTAATTTATATCACTAACGTTACTTAAGGTAAATATACAAAAGCAACTCGATTTACACAATGGAAACTCTATTTATCGGCATCTATCTTGCGCATAGTGATTTTAAAGTAAGTAGGATTTTCATTGTGGAGAATGGCAAGGCTGATTGGTTAACTCGCATGGGGTATCTGTACTTATCAGGATAGAAACGTACACGCCTTGGGGAACCTGAACACCATATACTCTTAGTGCATCCCTCCACAATACCTATAACTGTCTTATCGTTTCAATAATGTTTAATTGGGGAACTGAACTTACCGCCCTCAATTAGTCTAAAATCTTACACAAATATTAATGTGAGGTATTAAATGAGGCTATTGATAATCGTTTTTGCGGTAATGCTTTCTGCGTGCGTATCTTCTGAGCAAGATTTTAGCAAGGAAAGACCTAAAGATGACCCTTATGCTGATAGCACATTAAACAGTGTTAAGGATAGCCAGAGAGCAATAATAGACCAGAAGGCATATAACAGAAGGTATTAATTCAGTAGGTGAGAATCAATCAAGGGCTGCGCATTGCGTGGCCTTTTTCTATTTAAGAGAGGTAGTTATGAGTCGAAATATCAAAAAAGCACGAATTACCCGTATTTCTAAGGTAAAAGCGGATCGTAGTTTAGATGAACGAGTAACAGCATTAGAAAAACAGCTTGAAAGTGCCAATCAAGCTGTTAACTACATACAAGAAACCAACGCAGTGGCAATGAACGAACTAAGACTATTAGTCACATCTCGTGCTAGCTAAAAATTGCTGATAGGCTAATCTTCCAATTTCATCTATTGTTTTATTTTTTAAATCGTTAGAAACAGCATCAATACCAATCATTGCATTCATACCATTGACGTTTAAGCTTACATTTACCAAATATTTAACATTGGGAATTGGGTCTACTACATAAGCATGAGATAAATCATAAACGCCATTAACAATAAATTTAGACATAAAATCCTCACTCCGAAGTTAATCAGCCATCCCTTCGGTAAGTCACATAGGGCTGAACCTCTAACTTATCTCAAATACTGATTAAATTCATGAATCTAAATTTAGCTGCTATTACTGGTGGCTTTCTATTAACTAAACATCGGAACACTCCGCAGGGGGTGGATATGCGTATGCACGAAAAATACTCAAGCCCCTTTTCTTATGCATTAGGAGTAATAACCACTGCGGCAGGGGCGTTATCTTTAGACCAATGGGCGGTGCTCATCGGGATTATTTGTACTGTCGCTACCTTCTTAGTGAATTGGTACTACAAACGGAAAGAATTCAAATTAAGAGAGGCTAACAGTGGCAAAAATACCAAATAAAATAAAAATGGCCGCTGCAGCTGGTGGGCTGGTGACCTTAACTGTTGCGATGATTGCAGAGTTTGAAGGGTATGAGTCCAAGCCTTACCGTGATGTAGTGGGAGTTCTTACTGTATGTTATGGGCACACGGGCCCCGACATTATCCCCACAAAAACCTATACAAAAGCCGAGTGTTATGCGCTGTTAGAAAAAGACTTGGCAATTGTCGCTAAGGCTGTGAACCCTTTAATTAAGGTTAATATCCCTGATTACACAAGGGCTGCACTTTACTCTTTCACTTATAACGTCGGAACAGGGGCATTCTCACGTTCTACGCTACTTAAAAAGCTTAACGCTGGTGACCAAGCTGGCGCATGTAATGAACTTAAACGCTGGATATATGCTGGGGGCGTCAAATGGAAAGGGTTAATGACAAGACGAGAAGTAGAAAAAGCCGTATGCCTTGGCGAGTTCGCTTATGCATATCCGCTTTCATTATCGGATTCCCTATCTACTTGGCAACTGGCGTATATGTACTCAGAGATGATACCTGCGGTATTGACAAGGTAAGTTTAGAAAAACGATGTCAAAAAGCCCTAGATCACTACCGAGGTAAGCAGGTGAATTTATGAAAATAGATAATTCATTCTGGTTATTTTTAGCGCTGTTTGCTGTGAGCTGGTGGGCTGTAACGCTTTATGACAGCAATATTTTGGTAAAAAAAGATATTGAGCGATTAGAAAATGAAGCGGCTACAAGTCAATTCATATTATCCACCGTTTTAGAACTTTCGGTAACGTTTAATGAAATCTCACGAAATAACCTTAGGGAACGTGACGCGGCGGCAGTGGCTTCTAAAACGGTTAAAACCATTATCAAAACCGTTATTGTGGATGATAAGTGTGCTGCTATTGATGCTCCTCGTAATGCTACTGTCGAGTTGCACAACCACGCGAATAGAATACGTTCAAACGCCATCAGTGTCCATTCCAGCTCATCTACTCAATGATTGTTTACCTGAATACATCCCTGAGACATTTCCTTGGGGTGACTCTCTATTGATAAATGAGTCGCTACTAACAGTTATCGAGCAATGTAATTTAGATAAAAAAGCCATTAGAGAGATTGAAGCGGCTAGGCATAGTAAATAACAAGGTGGTAATTATGTTTAATAACTTACCTGGATCAGGAGCATTCCTTTTACTTGGTTTCGTATGCACAGCGCTTGGATGGGGAGTAATTGAAGGTCTGATTTATCTCTATAAGTGGATATTTTAGACAATAAAACAACATGAGTTATTGAGGTCAAATAATAAGAGTAATAAAAAGTAGCATTGCACCATATGCTGAGGCAAGAAAAAGAACGACACCAATTAGCGTTCTAAATGCTGCTCCCGATGGGGATGCTTCTTTTATATCTTTGAAGCAATAGTATGTGCACATGATTAACATAAATTCAATTACAATCCCTGTCATGTGATATTCATTCATAATTAGCACTCTTTACTTGGTTAATTGCAACTAGTTGTACATAAGTTAAATATTAATAGCTATCAACTAGTTATTGGTGGTTTTATTATGTAGGAAAGCAGCACGGAAAATTGAAGGGAAAAGGGTAAAAAAAATAGCCCATACCACCGCCTAGTGGAATATGGGCTAACTATATACACTGCCTAGTAGGTTTATTGTTATATATGTCTATTTTTAAGATTAATACATTGACTGATGAATAAGTGTAAAAAATCTTAACTAAATATGTCAGCCTAGCAATTGCGGGGTTTTTTAATGGAGAAATAAGATGGCAACACAAGACTTCGATAAACCATCTCAATTCCGTGAAGAGTTGGATAAAAGCATTCCGAAAGAATAAAAAAAAG
This sequence comes from Providencia sp. PROV_01, assembly GCF_053098325.1. NCBI lineage: Bacteria > Pseudomonadati > Pseudomonadota > Gammaproteobacteria > Enterobacterales > Morganellaceae > Providencia > Providencia sp. PROV_01. The sequence goes on from NZ_JBRFKD010000002.1 coordinate 2,390,185, forward strand.
CCCCTCGTTGGCGCGGGGCGAAATATTCGATTAATAGAACCAATTTTTTGTTTATGAATACCCAAATGTCAAATGGGTGTGCGAATGGTACCAACATAGGTTAAATAATCTATGTATAAATTGTTACGAAATACGGAAAAGAATATTGAAAAACGCGTATGCAAATAAAAAAAAGCCCCTCTATAGAAGGGCATATCTAATGGAAATGCATCTTTATCATTATTGTTGTAGGACCAGTCATCCTTAACCAGCGGCAGGATATTATCACTACTTATTGCTTAATCCAAATCGGAGTATTTATTGATGAGCAAAATCGTATTAATACCAGAACAAATCAAGTCTCTTCATGAGTTAGCGCGGGAGGAAGGGTAACTGTCTTACACTATTGAAGTGGGCAAAGCCTTTGATGGTGATAATGTTGTTTATGAAGGTCTAGTGGCTTATTCAGATTCAATCGAACACGGCGTTCTACAACTCGAATAAAAAGTGAGAGGGCTTTGAATAAAGCCCTCTGCATAGCAGCAATTATTTTTTTGTATAAATAATTTGCTGTGTTTCATTTGAACAGTTACCAACAACAGTACCTTGCTGTGATGCAGCTTCTTCATTGGAAACGACAGTAATGGTAAAACCCTCTTCAGGCACACCATTATTAATAATCTTTTGTGTAATCTCTTCAACAACACTGTCGCATGAAGCATTTGCAATCACTGGAGCAACGAACGCTACGAGTGCGGCAACAATTATTTTTCTTTGCATTTTGATACCCTTAATTGATTTGAAAAAAGTAAGTAAAGAAATTTATTGTGAAGCGATGTGAGTATACTTAAATAAAATATCCATAGCCATCAGCTAATCACTGGTGGCTTTTTCATTTATGGAGACAGACATGTCAGATAAAAAAGAAATAGCCACCCTATCTATAAAGATATCAGTTGATAGCGCTGACTTAGATAAGCTGGAAGCACAATTAAAACGTATTGAAGGGCTGATGATTAGCACGGGACTGAAGCAGCCAGCAAGTGTTGGATTTAGCGCTGATAAGTTCTTTATTACAAATGGTCAGGTATTTATTGATAGCTCTTATATAACACCGGCACCCATTCCGAGCTTAAAGATAAAAGGCATAGCAATAGATAGTGCTATGCGACAGGCAGCAAAGGAGGGCGCTGAAGGCGGATTTTTAACGGCTACAACTAAAACAGAAACAGACGAACAGCGTAGAATCAAAGGGTTGGAAACTAAATTTAGCCTATTGCAGTCATCTATGACATCAATACAACAGACCATAGCTGATTCAGATAGAGCATTTGCAGCTTCCCTAGAGCGAGTTCATGCCGATATTCAATCAGCTAAGTCTGGATGGCAATTATGAGCAACTCACAGCCAAGACAATCGGTTTGCAACAGTGAATCGAAGGGATTCAATGAGGTGCTCAAACTCATTGCTCTTCATTTAATAAAGACGGCTATTCGCTCGGTGGAAAGTGATACACAAATGACGTTAAGCTTTCCTGTTCCAGTGGCGCTAACAGATGTGAAATACGTTATTTCAATCACGATGATTGGTTCGGTATCAGACGGCGTTAACAAAGCAACAGCGATGGTTACTGAAAGCTATCAACTGATGATGATATTGAACCGACTCATGACCGAATCCGGTGTGATTAAAGTGGTGTTACCTGATGGCACTGAAATGCAACTGAGAACGGAGAAAGAAAGGGATAGGCTGCTAGATGGGAAGTTTGATAAGACGGGGGGCGTAATTATTTGCCGCGGTGACCCTGTCAAATTCAAACGCGAAAGTGCACAATTTGGCGCATTTATCAAATTTCTAGACTCAGATGACACAAACTTAGGTTATGTTGGTTTCGGTTCTTCACAAAATATCATATCACTATCAAATCAGAAAGAAGGCACATCACTTACACTAGGGAGTAATAAGTCACTGAAATTCAATGGCACAGATGTTATGTTAGCTGGTGATTATGGCTGGGGTGGCATCATTGCACCAGAGGTTTTAAATGATACTCAAATTGAGTCTAAAATTAAGACTCAAGCTACACAGACATGGAGAAACAACTCATCTGTCAATGCGGGGAAGTATGCATATCAATATGCTCCAAATCTTCTAATCAAAGCATCAGATACATTTTGGAATATGAGCGTTCAACACTCATCAGGGAATGTAATAATTACAGCAGGGTTGTCACAAGGGAACCCAGAAAGCCAGTACAGAATTAATAGATTATATGGCACATCAAACACCACTAAAGACTCAAACGGCAACTTAAAAGCCGCTTCCCCAGTGGTAAAACTCTTTGCTGATAACATTGAGTTAAACGAAGAATCTGAAGGCGTTGAAATGGAACACCTTGGTATTGGC